>OY970157.1:0-3853943 GCA_963706235.1 uncultured Solirubrobacteraceae bacterium
CGGTCGATCACGCCGCGGCGCAACGGCACCAGCAGCAGCTCGGTGTCCTCGCCGACAAGGACGGTCGCCTGCCCTTCGATCAGGTTGCGCCAGAGAACGTCGTCGGTCCACTCCTCATCGCTGGGAACGAACGCGACATCTGCCGGGTAGCCGAGATCGTCGTCGCTACGCGACGCCGCCATGAACAGCTCATCGGTCTTATCGGTGATCTCGCTCATTGCATGTGCTCCCAAGCCTGAACGATATCGCGCCAGTCGCGCAGCAGCTTGAGTTCGGCGGCATACATCGCATCGTTCACCGGGCCATACGTGACGGTGGGAGACTGCTTCTCCAGGCGGACGTATGGGTGCTCGTGGTGCTCGCTCGGATCGTGGGCGTTGTCGAACGTGCGCACCGTGCGCCAGCGACCATTCCGCAATACGAGGAGCACGATCGCGTACTGGATGGGGTGCTCGCTCGAACGCTCTACCACGAGCTGCACATCGGACGCCAAAAAGCGGCGTCGAGTCCGATCCTTAGTAGGCATATTCGAGCGCCATCACGTCGCCTGCGAAGCGAGCGGACGGCTGCTGCCACCCGACCCAAAGGCCGCCTCCACGAATGCCGACTCGTGCGCGCTCGGCGAGTAATCCGCGTAGCGCTGGGTTGTCTCTATGTCCCGATGCCCCATCCACTCCTGCAAGGTCCGCATGGGAACGCCGGTACCAGCCATCGCCGTGCCGAACGTGTGGCGTAGATCGTGGAAGCGGTGCGACTGCTCAAGCTGCGCGGCCTTGAGCGCCCGACGGAAGCGCCGCAGGATCGCCGCCTTGTCGAGCGGCCCGGCCATGTGGGGATCGGCGAACACGAGAGCATCGCCACTACTCTCCCCCGCTGCGCGGCTGAGCCGATCAAGCTCTCCCGCAACCTCGTCGGCCATCGGAACACTGCGCGTCGAGCGACGGGACTTCGGAGTGCCGAACTCGCCTAGCACATAGTTCTGGCGGACCCTGATCCGGCCGGCGGTCCAGTCCACGTCGCGCCATCGAAGCGCCACCAGCTCGCCCTGCCGTAGCCCGGTCATCGCGGCCGTGAGATACATCGCACGGTCGATCTCGCGGTACGGACCATCGACAGCGGCGTCCGCCAGCGCTCGCACCTCAAGCGGCTCAAGGAACCTGATCTCGGCACTCTCGGGCTTGCCGGGCAGCTCGATATGCCGGGCGACGTTCACGGGCAGCCATCCCTTGCGCTCGGCGAACCCGAGCAGCGCCGAGAGGTAGCCGATGTAGTTGCGGACCGACTTTGCGCCGACAGGACGCCCATAGCGACGGTCCCCCTTCGCCTTCGGTCCGGGCCTCTCGCCCTTCTCCATCATCGTCATCAAATCCTGAACGTCCTGGGCCGTTATCCGGCGTAGATCGCGCTCCGCAAAGAACGGCTCAAGCCAAACGCGCAGGATCGACTCCACAGCCGTCGTCGTCGCCTTCTTGCGGCTCTGACGCTCCAGGTTCGCAAGGTAACGGCGTCCCAGCTCGGCCATCGTCAGCGCGTCGCCGGTGGTCGTCCGGGCGGGCTTCGTCTCCGCGATCAGCCGGCGCAGCTCTGCCTCGGCCTGACTGCGTGTCAGGCCATCCCGCGAACCCTCGACGCGCATCGGGCCAACACGACGCTTGACCTGTCGGCCACCGTCTGCACGCCAATGCGCATACCAGACGCCCCCACGCGCGTAGAGCGAGCCAGCGCCGTAAGGCCGTCGGGTCATCTTCCTTGCTGTCGCCATCACTCATCGTCTCCCTGATCGCGCACCACCATCGGCCGCCCAAGGTAGCGGGCGTCGCGGCTGCTTCAACGCGATAGTCGTCTCGTTAGTCAGGACGCCTCCCGTCCTCTGCCTGTCGATCGACAAGCAGCGAGCGCGCCGTACGCGAGGCCACACCTCGTGTACGCCACGGCCCCCGCATCCGCGCTCGCCACCATTCCTCCAAATCATCCGCACTGAACCGCACATAGCGACCGAGCCGCACATGCGGAATCCGGTTCGCTCGTGCCTCAGCGAGTACCCACGACGCGGGTACCGACAGCAACCGCCCAGCCTCCGTCGCATCAAGAAGCGGCGAGAGAGGCGCGGCTGCTGGCGCGGGCGCGTCCTGCGGTGGCTTCGTGGCGGCCATCATGGTTAATGACCCTAAGCCGCGAAAAGCGGCCAACGAATTTCCGTCCACCAACCACAGGACCGTGCAGGCGGCCGATCAACCCGGCGCGTCCGGCCCCTCAGAATCCGCGTCCGACCAGAGCCGAATGTTGCGTCGTCCAGCGCGACGGGCTTCGCGTTGCTGACGTTCGCGCGGGTTGAGCGACAGATCGCCCGGACTGACGTGGTCGTCGATGTCCGCCCGATCGTCGTCGGGCTCCATCCACTCGTGCAGGCAGTAGGTCGCCGACCCGAGTCGCCTCGCAGCGCGTTGGAGCCGCTCCGCCACCTCGAACCACGCGTCGGAGCCCGGCGTGTCGCTGAGTAGCGCGCTCGCCTCCGTGACCGCGTCACGCATCGAGGCGCGAAACCGCTCGATCTCCTGCGCGGCGAGCGTGCGAGCGTTGCGCCACTGACGGTGCTGAGGGGACTCCGGGAGGTCCACCCGTCCGACGCCTTGCAGCCGTCTGCGACCGCTTAGAGCCAGCGCCCAAATGTCCACACCGTGCGCTCTCCGCTGGTCGATCGCGCCGTCCTGCACAAGCGCTTGAAGCTGGGCGCGCACTCGCCGGGAGCGCCGCGGAATGCCCAGGTGCTCGAAGACCAGCCACACGGGTACGCCCGGCCGGCCTCGGTGGCGTTCCGCGCGATCGATTGCGGCCAGCACGGTCACGTCGGGGATCTCGGTAGTGCTCATCGGTTCCTCCTTGTCGTCGGAGGCTCCGGGAGGACTGATCGGGGCGAGAAGGCAACCCTCGCGCCGCTAGTAGGGTGCCTATGCGCCGGGAGTTCAGGCTCTCGGTGCCACGCCCCCGGCAGCTCCAACTGCGCGGGGGCACTTTGATGTGTGCGACGACCCTAGCACGAGAACCAGACCATAAATACCCTGGCGCCGATTGAGGTGCCCCGTGAGTGTTCCCGCCATGCCACAAAGCTCAGAACCCACCGTTGAGCAGGATCAGCTCATCCTCGGGCAGGCCCTCCGCTCGCTCCGCAAGCGGGCCGGGATGACCCAGGAACAGGTCGCCGAGAGGCTGGGGGTAGATCCCACCTTCGTCGGCCGCCTTGAGCGCGGCCAACGCGGCGCACACTGGCGCACCATCCGCCGCATCCTCGCAGCCGTCGACGCGAGCGTCAGCGACTTCGCTACCGAGATCGACGTCGCCGAGAACTCACGCCGTCGCGGCTAGAGCCGGGCCCGACCTCGACACGCGGCCCCAGCCGCTCCAACTGCCGGTACAGACGATATGCACGGGTGTGCGGGTGGTGTGCGTGCGCTGTGTAATTCGTTGGCCGTTTTGGGCCGCTCAGGGTCATTACTTATGTGATGACTGCATCGAGCATCCCTGCGGCTGGAGGTTGCGGCTATGCGCGCTACTTGGAGAGCAAGACGGTCGCGCCCGAGCGAGGCGACTACTACCTGACCCCGGACGGGGAGATGGCGCAGGCCCCTGGCCGTTGGCTCGCGGACCCGGAGACGTTGGTTCGGCTGGGGGTGTGGGCCGGCGAGCCGGTCGAGGGTGCGGACTTCATCGCGTTGATGGATGGGCGCCATCCAGGCACGGGCAGGTGGCTGCGTCCGGAGGGCGCAGGCGGCGGCAGAGGTGGCGGGATCGATGTCACATTTAGCGCCCCGAAGTCCGTCTCGACGGTTTGGGCGCTCGGTGATCCGTGGCAGCGCGAGCAGATCGAGGCCGCGCACGCCAGAGCCGTCGAGAGCACCGTGCGGTATCTGCGCGAGCAGGTGCCGGTCGTCCGTCGCCGCTATGACGGCCAGGTCGTGGAGGAGCACGCCAAGGACGTGATCGCCGCCGAGTACCGGCACACCACGGCGCGAGGGGTCAGCGGGGCGCGGGCACCCGACCCGCAGTTGCACAGTCACGTCGTCATCAGCGGCGCGGTTAGGGAGGACGAGCGGATCGTCGCGGTCGCTTCGCGGCCGATCTTCCGATCAGCCCGTGAGCTGGGTGCGTTCTACCGCTCCGCGCTCGCTGAGGAGCTGGCCGGCGATGGCTATGAGATCGAGCGGGGCACCGGCAAGGGCGGCCGCTATTTCGAGATCGCCGGCGTGCCACGAACACTGATCGAGGAGTTCTCTGGCCGCACGCGTGAGGTCGCCAGGGCGGCCGAGCGGTTTCGTGCCCGCTACGGCCGTGCGCCGGAACGCGGGGAGCTGCGCAACCTCGCGCTCGAGAACCGCCGGGCGAAGGAGCTGACCACACGCGGCGACCTCCAACGTGCGTGGAGCGAGACGGGCCGTCGCCACGACTTCGGCCCCGACGAGGCTGTGCACCTGATCGGGGCGCCCGAGCGGCCCAAGGTTGAGCGGCCGATCGAGGACCGCATCGAGGCGCGGCTCACCGAGCAGCATGCCGTGTTCCACGCACGCGACCTGCACGCCGTCGCACTGGAGCAGACTGCGGGAGAGATGGCACCCGATCAGGCGCTCACCGTCGCGAGAGAGATGATCCGCGACCGGCGAGTCCTCACCCTGGAGGGCGAGCGAATGACCACGCTGGCCGTGCGCGCTCAAGAGCAGGCGATCGAACGCCGCGCAGAGCTGCTCGCCCAGCCAGCCGGCAGAGACATCGGCGAGCGAACACGCGCCGACGCAACGCGCGCAGTCGCCGAGCGCATCGGCGCACCACTGAGCACCGAGCAAAGAGCCGCCTTGGAGGTGCTCACCGGACCGGAGCGCCTTGCCGTCCTCGTCGGCCCTGCCGGGACGGGGAAGGGCGTCGTGATCGACGCCGCCGCTCGCGCCGAGCAGCACGCCGGCCATCGTACGATCGGTGTCGCTGTGTCCGGTTCTACTGCCGAGCGCCTCGGCGCTGACAGCCCGGCCTTCACCGGACATACCCTCACCCTCGACGCGCTCGTCGCCCGCGCAAACACCGGGATAGTCGAAATCGACCGGGACACGACGATCGTCTTGGACGAGGCCGGGATGATCGATCACGCTCGACTCGACGCCCTCACCGAGCTTGTCGAGCGCTCAGAGGCGAAGCTGATCGCAGTCGGTGACGGCAAGCAGCTCCCGTCGATCGGACCCGGAGGGATGTTCGACCGGCTCACCCAGCACGCGCCAACCGTGGAGCTGGAAACCGTCCACCGAACCAAAGACCCCGACGAGCAACGAGCATGGCAGGCGCTCCGAGCCGGCGAACCAGAGCGCGCGATGGCGCACTACCACTCCCGTGGACGACTCCACCTCGCAGACACCCGCGATCAGGCAGCCGAGCGCGCTGTCCAAGCTTGGGCACAGCTCACCGAACATCACCCCATCCGCGAGGTCGCGCTGATCGCCGACGCCTCCAACAAAGAGATCGACCGTCTCAACGCCCGCGCACAACACCTCCGCGCCGAGCGCGGCGAACTCGGCACCCACGAGCTCCCGCTATCAAGCGTCCACTACGGACTACGCCAAGGCGATCACATTGCGTTCATCGCCCAGCACCGACCACCCCGGCAGCCACGCGTCGAGAACGGCACCCGAGGCGAGATCACCGGGATCGGCCGCGACCGAACCGTCACGCTCGCGCTCGACGGCTCAGGCCGCAAACTCCAGCTCGCCGGCGAGGATGTCGAGTCCCTACGACTCGCCTATGCGCAACACGTCTACCGCCAACAAGGCGCGACCGTCGATCGCGCCGTCGTGCTCACCGGTGGCTGGCAGACCAGCAAGGAGACGGCCTACGTCCAGGCCACCCGAGCCCGCCACGGCACCGACTGGCATCTCGCCCGCGATCAACTCGGCGAAGAAGGCCAAGACCCCCAGCGCATCACACGACTCGCCAGACGCATGACTAACAGTCGCATCCACACGCCCTCGGCCGCGTTCCGGGAATCGGCGGACCGTGCTTGGAACCCCACACGCGACCCGCTACGTCTGCAGCGCCTTTTCCCGTACGTAGACCGGCTCCTCCGAGCGCCAGCACACCGGGCTCCGGACCGGGACGTTGGGCGTGGACGTTGACCGCACCCCAAAGCATGCCGCTTCGACTTGTCGGAGCTGGACGAGCCTAGAAACGGACTCACACGCCCAAAAAGCGCGTTCTAGCTATAACGAAAAGGGTCCGTGGCGACCATCGTTGACCGGTTGTATGGTGTTGAAATGAACGTAGGATTCCGGTTCGAGAGCGAGATGACCCAGCTGGTCGCGACTGCCTGCCCGTGGTGGTGGCTCGGCTCGCGCCAGCACGACTTCGTAGCGGCCGAGATCGTCGGCCCTGACGCCATAGCGGACCTAGTGGGGATCCGCTTCGATGAGAAGCGCCTGAAAGCGCGCGAAGAGGAAGGCATCAGCCCCGTCACCGACGCCCTGGCCCTGAATGCCCTGCAGGCCTGCCGCGGTCGTGTGCTTACCACCAGGGAACTGGCCGATGCATGCCATGTCACCCCGTCGGGCATAAGGCGCGCGCTGGTAGTGGCGCTCGAGGCGAATGCGATGATCCGCCAGGCGCGCGGCCGGTATATCTGCCATCCAGCCTGGGGTCCGGTGGGCGCCCGCCTTGTGGCCGTCGAGCTAAAGCTGGACAACTGGCGAGCCGCCTTCCAGCAGGCTCAGGCCTACTCTCATTGGGCCAACGCCACCTGGGTCGTCCTTGGCCGTACCCCACCGGCCGAAGCCAAGCGCGAGGCTGACCGGGACGGGCTCGGGCTGGCCGTACTTGGGACCGACGGCAAAATTAAGCGCCTGAGCCGCCCGCGTGCTGTGCGTCGGCCGCGCTCGGCATGGGCCGCGTTGTGGGCCAGCGAGCAGGCAATTGCTCAGGCGATCGATGCTGGCTACCGTTCGGCGCCTGCTCACGCACCAGTACTTACAGCTGCGCGAGCCATTCCGGCAGATGCAGCGGCCGCGAGTCTCCAGTCAGCCTGAACGACAGGCCAGCCTCGAAGTTGATCGCGTTTTGGACGATCGTGCGAACGCGCGCATGCCGTTCCTGAAGCGTCGGTGCGGCCACCTGTTCGGTAAGGCGTGATAGTGCATAAAGCGCATGTTGCCCCGACAGGTCGTGGCTCCATCCACTCGAACCTGCCTGACGCTGGCAGAAGCCGCAGGGGCACAGTTGATAGCCGTTCTCGCCGAGCAGACGCGTATGGACCGCCTGACGTACATGCTGAAGGAGGATGGGCTCGAAGACGCGGGCGATGCGCGTCGCAGGCTGGCCCTTGGCGCGACGGACGACTGCCGTGTTACGCGTCCAGCTCGCACCTGATAGGCCGGCCGTAAACCCCCAAGCACCCCAGGCGATAGCGAGCCACCCGAGACGCCCAGTCTCAACGAGCAGGACGCGCCGGCCGTCGCCGGCAAGCGCCGAAACCACGACGCGAAGCGCATCGAGCGAAGCGCTTTCGTCGGGGACATCGGGGGCCGACCAGTGGATGTGCACCGCCGCACCGATACCCTCGGGCAGATCGGTGAACTGGTTGAGTAGCGTGCGACGCAAGCGCGAGTCGAGGATCCAACGGTCATCGATGATCAGGTTGACCAACATGTCGGTCGTCGGGTGTCGCGCCGCGGCCCGACGCGCGGCATCGAGCGCCGCCTGCAGACCATCGGGCCAGTCGGCCTGCGCGAGCAGGCGGCTTGGGACGATCAGCCCTGCAGTGCCGAGCTGCTGCTGAGCCACTATCGCCTCGTCGACTGTCTTGTCCCACTCAGCGTGCGTCGAGGGCGCGTTCCTGCGGATCCAGATAGCGGCCTCCTTGTGACTCCCAATCTTGTCGCGCTTGTAGCGGGCCGCGCCTGGGCTCGCCATGAGGGGGGCGAGCTGACCAGCGCTCGCGGCATCGCCTTTGACTCCCTCGTCGTGGACTTGACCCCAATGGAGCAGCAGGCCTGGTGGCCGGCCGCCCTGATTGGCAACCTCGGGGCCGACGCGTATGAGCACGTCACGCTTTTGGTAGGGCTGGTCAAGCAGAAAGTGCGGGGCGGCAGGCAGCGGCATCAACTTGGGCGGTTCGCCAATGCCGCGTCGATCAGCCCGATACCGCGCTCAACCGTCGGGCGCTCGTATGGCTCCGTACCTAGCAGCTGCGCCAACAGCTCGGCAACATCCTGGTCGAGCCGGGCTTGCAATTGCCCCCAGCGCGGCCAGTCAGGCTGCTCGCTGCGGGCAAGCATGGCGAGGCGGAGGGGATCCGAGTTGAGTCCCTGGTCGGCCTGATTGTCGATGTAGGGCAACTCGCTGGTAAGCACGAACAGCAACAACGCGCCGACGGCAAACACATCGGTGCGCCTGACCGCGCGCTCAAGACGAAGCTGCTCGGGCGCCATAAACGGAAGCGTGCCGAGCATCTCGGGGTAACGGGTGATGCTGTTGTCGAGATCCCTGACGAGCCCGAGGTCGAGGACCACGGGCTCGTCCCAGGCACCGTTACGAAGCGCGATGTTCTGCGGCTTGATGTCGCGGTGCACGCGTCCCAGCTCGTGGATGGCGGTGACTCCTTCTAGGACGCCACGAGCGCACCGCAGCGCTTGCTCGACCGTGGGCCGCTCGTCGCGCTTTAGCGCATCTGCCACTGTGCCGCCCGGAACATACTCCCCCCGGATAGCTGGCCAGCGTTGGTCGCCATCCTCAATGACGGTGGTGTCGTGGTAAGCCATGACACGTCGACTGTTGATGCTGCGTAGCGACTCGGCCTCGCGCCGGACACGCTCGGCGTCCTCGGCGCCGGGAATCACCTTGAGGACAGTCTCCTGACCATTCTGCTTGACACGCCAGACGCGGCCTTGGCCGCCCCCGCCCAAGTCTTCAAGCTCCTCGACCTCGCCGAGCGCTCGACGTACAGCGTGCTCATCTATCGCCACGGCATGAGTCTAAGAGCAGAACCAGACATACCACTGGAATTGCTGGCCCATCGCGCCTGATCGCGAGGTGGGACAAACGCCATCTCGGCGGGTCAGCCGCTCAGCAGGCGCTTACCGGTCCGAAGGGTAGATCGCAGACCGGGACCATTTGGAACCAGGTGCCCCACGGCCGAGTAAATTGCTACCAAATTGCTACCAAGCCGGGCCTCTGGACCGGGCTAATCCTTGCCCTAGAGCCAAATCCGACGATGGGCGATACTGGGCTCGAACCAGTGACCTCCGCCTTGTCGAGGCGGCGCTCTCCCAGCTGAGCTAATCGCCCTGGGATCGGCTGCCAAGGGTATCAACGCTCCAGCCGCCGGACGGTTGCCCGGCGGCTGGAGCAAGTCGACTCGCCTGTGTCGCAGGCCCTCGAGGCCAAATGCTCACCGCGGCACGATCACGACCTGCCCTTCGCTGCCTTCAGAACCAGAGGAGGATTCCGAGCCGTAGGGGTCCTCTGCGCCGGAGCTTTCCGTGCCGGTCGACCCGGATGAGCTTTCGCTGCTCGATTCATACGCACGCCGCAGGGCTTCCAGTTCGGTCGAGCCTGCAGAGCCGGCGCCTGTGCGGGTCTCCTCCGAGCGAGCCACGCTGCCCTCGACCGACGCGTACGTCACGCCGTTGCCGGCCTCGATCTTCTTCACGACTTCAGCCACCGTGTTCGATGAGATCGCGAAGCCAACGCCCGTGCTGCCCGGCTGGGAGCCGTCGGCTGAGGACTCATCCGTGGCGATCTGGGAGTTCACGCCGATCACCTTGCCTTCGTCGTTGATCAGCGGGCCCCCCGAGTTACCCGGGTTGAGCGCCGCGTCAGTCTGGATCGCGTTTGCGATCTTCGCGCCGTCCGGTGCCTCGATTTCACGGTCGAGGGCCGAGACGATGCCTCGGGTGAGGGTCTCTTCCAGGCCGTACGGGTTGCCGATCGCATAGACGCTATCCCCCACCTCGAGGGAGCTCGAGCTAGCGAGCGTCAGCGGCTTCAGTTCCAGACCAGAGGGGTTCACGCTGATCAGCGCCAGATCCTGGTTGGCTTCTTCGCCGACCACCTTTGCCGCGCGCGTCGTCTTCGTCGAGCCGGTCGCGTCCACGGTGATGCTCGTCGCGCCCGCGATCACGTGGTCGTTCGTGAGGATCAAGCCTTTTTCGTTGAGCACGATTCCCGTGCCCTCATCCTCCCCGTCGGCCGTGATCGCCTTGATCAGCACCACTCCCTTGGAGTCGCGCTGGTAGATCTGCGTCGCGGTAAGAGCCGTTGAGGACACGGCGCGCGTGGTGCCAGTAGATGTCGCGCTCGTTATCGGGGTGCTGGCGGCTGTTGTCGTCGTCGTGCGATCGCCGCCGCCAAACAGAACCACCGCAGCACCGGCCACAACGCCTCCGACCAGAGCCGCCAGCAATATGGGTGCAAGAAGACGTTTCACAAATCACCTCTACCAATTCTTTTTTTGGGGAATCCATCGTGCGATCCCCCGCTCTGCTCCCGCTAACGAAGCTCCAAAGAGCCGTTAAGGAACGGAGAAGAAGTTTATAACGGCACCGCTGTGCATGCGAGCTACAGCTCGATACGCTGTTGGGCCTTCCTGGCGACGTGGCGGAGTGGCTACGCAGCGGCCTGCAAAGCCGTCTACACCGGTTCGATTCCGGTCGTCGCCTCTCTCTCGATGCAAGCCAGTCTGCGTCAGACGCGTCCCGCAGCAGCCAACAGATCGTCGAGGATCTCCTCGTAGGAGCTCAACAGCAGCGACAGGTGGCCGTGCTCCTCGTGCAGCCTCGCTTTCGCGCCCGGAACATGGGTTGCCAGCCACTCGCCGTGGGTGAACGGCACGAATCGATCCTGGGCGCCGTGCCAGATCGTCACCGGCCGCTCGATCGAGCCCAGCACGAAGCCCCAGTCCTTCACGAACGCCAGATCGTCGTCGAACCAGCCCCAGATCCCCGGCGCGAGGCCCGCATCCACGCTCTGCGCCAGCCATTCTGCGTACTCGCCGCTCAGCGCTTTCGCGTCCACGTCTGAAAGCAGGCTCCCCAGCGCATCGTGCAGCTGCGGGCCGGTCGCGCCGAGCATCTGGCTCGTCTCCGCCTCCAGATAGCTCGCCAGCGCCTGCCCGCCCACTTCCGCCGCACCGAACTCGTCCAGGTTCTCCTGGCCCATGCCCGCCAGCCAATCCAGCCCGTCCGCGTCACGGGGCGCCACCCCCGCCACCGACGCCGCCGCCAGCACTCGCTCGGGAAGCAGTGCAGCGCACGCCAGCGCGTGCGGGCCGCCGCCCGAGGCGCCCTCCACCAGGATCTCCCCTGCCCCGAGCGCGTCCGCGATCGCCGCCACGTCCCCTGCGCAGTCGGCCACCGTGCGTCCCTCCGCGCGATCCGAGCCGGCATACCCCGGGCGGGAATAGATCGCGTGGCGGATCCCGCGTTCCGCGCCCGCCCTCACGTGTGCCTCGTACAGTCTGCCGCCGCTCGGCGTGCCCGTGTGAGAGACAAGCAGCAGTCCATCTCGCGGACCGTCCACTTCCACCTCCAGGCGCCGCCCCCAAGGACCCTGCACAAGCGAGCGCTCAGCCATCCGCCGATCATATCCGCGGCCCATCAGCGCCAGGGGGCGCCATCCTCAGCACCGCGCCCGCACCCGCGAGGCGGTATGAGCGCTCGCCCTCGCGGCGCACGCGATCAAAACGCGGTGTATCTTGATGTCTGCTTGGTGCGGTCGAAGGCGTCGGAGAGACGACGTAGCCGGCGTGGGGCACTGGCAATGTCGAGGATGGCGACAACCGGCCCGCCCACGCGCGCGCCACTCAAGGAGGACGTATGAGGCTCTGCCAAAGGATGGCCGTGGCATCGATCGCGGTCCTGGCTCTGACACTTTCTCTGGGGGCGGCCGTCTCCAGTGCTTACCGTGCCAACCGTGGAGCCCCACGGGTGCTGCTCAACCGCACCACCCCTCCCACAACCGCCGAATGCGAAGCGCTTTACGAAATCGCCTGCTATGACCCCAGCCAGGTCGAGACCGCCTACAACATGAAAGCGCTGTACGCACAGGGTGACGAAGGCCAGGGACAGACGATCGTGATCGTCGACTCCTTCGGCTCGCCCACAATCGAAAAGGACCTCAAGAAGTTCGACAAGTCCTTCAACCTCCCCGCGCCGCCCACGTTCAACGTGATCCAGCCAGCCGGCGCCGTCAAGCCCTTCGAACCGGGCAACGTCGAAATGTCAGGCTGGGCCGGCGAGACCACGATCGATGTCGAGTGGGCGCACTCGATGGCACCCAAGGCCAGCATCCTGCTCGTCGAGACGCCCGAAGAAGAGACCGAGGGGGTGCAGGGCTTCCCGCAGATCGTCGAAGCCGAGAACTACGTCATCGAACACAAACTCGGCCAGGTGATCTCCCAGAGCTTCAGCGCCACCGAGCAGTCCTTCCCCAACAACGCATCCATCCTCGCGCTGCGCTCCGCCAACGAAAAAGCAGCCACCGCCGGCGTCACCATGCTCGACGCACCGGGCGACGAAGGCGTCGCTGGAGTCAACGTCGAAGACGAATACTTCAAGCACAAGACCGTCTCCTGGCCGGCGTCCGACCCACTCGTCACTGGCGTCGGTGGTACCCAGCTCCACCTCAACGAAGAAGGCCAGCGAACCTCACCGGACACCGTCTGGGACGAACAGCTCGGCACCGTTGTCGTATCCGGCGCAGGCGGCAAGTCCAAGGTGTTTGCCCGCCCTGAATACCAGCAGCTCGTCAACACGCACTCCGGCAACCACCGCGCCGTGCCCGACATCAGCATGACCGCCGCCGTCAACGGCGGCATCATCATCTACAGCTCCTACCCCACGACCGTGCCCTACGAACCCGAACCCGGCACCTTCAGCGTGTGGGGCGGCACCAGCGTCGCCACGCCCGTCTTCTCCGGCGTCGTCGCGATCGCCGACCAGATCGCCGGGCACCCGCTCGGGCTGATCAACCCGCGCATGTACCAGCTCGACGCGCAGGGCGGCAACAACGGCATCATCGACATCACCTCCGGCAACAACACGTTCGAGGAATTCACCGAACAGGGCGAACCGGTGCTGATCGTCAAGGGCTACACCGCCAAAAAGGGCTACGACATGGCCAGCGGGCTCGGCACCGTCGACGGCTTCACCTTCGCGCACGCGCTCGCCGAAGGCTGACGCCTGCGTCAGGCCGCGTTTGCGTCGGCAGGGGGCTCAGGCGCTCGCGGCGGGGGCGCCGGCGCCCTGCCGTTCACCTCGCTCGTCGCGGCATCCATCTGGCTCTCCGCGGCCGCCTTGCGAAAGAAGATGATCACCGGCTGATAAGCGCCGCTGCGCGGCGACCAGCGCACGTGCCAATCGGTCACGCCCGCGTCCGCCATCAGCCCTCCCAGCCGATTCAGGGAGTAGGAGTGCAGCAGCATGTACGGATATGCCAGGTCCAGGCCACGTGCGAGGCCCCTCGGGCTCCTCGCCGCCGATGGCGCCGTCGCGGCTACGTCCAGCTTCGTGGGCGTCGCACGGCTTGGGCGCAGCGTCACCTGAACCGCCCCGATTCCCCCAGGCAGCAATCCGCGCAACAGCTCGCTGAATATCCGCTCGCCCTCACGCGAGGGAATGTGCTGGAAGACGAGGATCGAGTGGATCAGGTCGTAGCGGCCGCTGAGCGTCGGGATCAGCTCTGGCGTGAGCCACTCCACGTTCGTGACGTTCGCGTCTTTGGCGTTGCGGTCGGCCTCCGCCAGCTTTGCCCGCGAGATGTCCGTTCCGTACACGTACTCGCAGCGTTCAGCCAGTGGCAGCGTCAGGCGCCCCACGCCGCAGCCGAAGTCCAGCGCTCGCCGCGACTTCAGCTCACAGCCGGTGAACTCTTCAAGCTCCGCTGCCAGGCGCGCCGTCTGACGGCGGCCCCGTTCGAAGAAGCGCTCACGCGCCGCGCCCTCTACGCGCAGCGGCGGCTCAGCGGACTGGGGGATGCTCAGGACGCCCCGGCTGTGCAGCGCGTGTGCGGCGCTACGCAGGTACAGCTGCCCCCGGTGGATTGGATCGAATGCCATACACGTGACGCTTCCCTTGACACGAGGATACAGGACGCCCCCGGGCTGGTTATGAACGCGCGGCGCACACGTTCAACTGCTTTCCGCCGCCACCAACGCCCGCGTCAGCGAGCGTTCGCTCTGCGGGCCGATCAGCTCTGCATGGATGCGGCCGCCCGGGTCGATCACGAACGTCGTTGGCAGATCTCTCAGGCCGTAGGAGTTACCCACCAGGCCTTCCGCGTCACGCAGGTTCGGGAACGTCCACGCGTAACGATGCAGGAACTGCACCGCACCTGGGCGCGCATCGCTCCAGTCCACCCCCACGATCCGTCCACGGCCGACCGACGTCTTGGAGAAGCGCTCCAGTGCCGGCGCCTCCTGCGCACACGGCCCGCACCAGCTCGCCCAGAAGACCACCAGCGCCGGCTTACCATGAGCGCTCGCCAACAGGCTGGCGAGCGTCACGTGGCCGCCCTGCAGAGTTTCCCGCGGGAGCGTCGGCGCCCGCCGTTCGCTTCTCGCATGCGAGGCAAGACCGAATACCGCTGCCACCGCGATCGCCGCGATTGCCACCAGCGTCACAGCGAGCACTCGCAGGCGCCGTGCCATTCCGCCCAGACTCAGAGTGCTGCCAGCAGCGGTACGTCGTGGACGATTTCAGACGGCTTGAATTCCGGGTCATACGCCGTCAATCGCTCGCCCGAGGCCGTGATCCCGTACACGATCCCCGTGTGGTTGACGAACTGCGGCTGTTCCAGATCCTTCTCCGAGCCCACCCCCCATGCCTGCCACACCGGAGCAAGTTCCTTGGCCGTGCCTGTCAGATACAGCATCCGGCCCGTCATCTCATGACGGGCCAGAAACGCCGCCACGGCCGTGCGCGTGTCCACGCGCGGGTCAACCGACACCGCGATGATCTGCACCTTCGAGGCCTTCGCAGGGCCCATCTCGTTCAGTGCCACGCGCAGGTCCGAGGTGATCAGCGGGCAGATGTCCGGGCACGTTGTGTACAGGAACGTCACCAGCACCACCTTGCCCCTGTAGGAGTCGATGTTCACCGGCTGACCAAGGTAGTTGTGGAGCGCAAGCGGCGGCGCCATCTTGGGCGGATCCAGCACCGCCGCCGCCTCAAAATGCTGCGCCAGCGCCTGCGCGCGCTTGCTGTGTTCGTTGGATTGACCGCCGATCGCCACCACCGCGGCCACGCCGGCCACCATCACCAGCACCAGCAGCCCCAGAATCACCCGCAGATCCAGTCCATTCCTCCGCATCCACCGGCGAAGGTATCAGTGCCACGCCTGCCGCGTACGCACTTCCCCGGAGGTCCACGTCGGCAAGAAAGCGTGCAGACCTTCCTATGTGATGCATCTTGCAGCGAGATCTGTTAGCTTGCCGCCCTGTTCGTGCCGAGTCCTGCGCCCCAAGGGGCACAGGAGCGGGGGACCCAAAGCAGCCGAGAGGCTGCGGGGGCGAATCGCCACGCAGTGTGGCGTAGCGTAGTCGTTTACGCGAGCCCGTCAGCTAACCCCGTAGGCGCCATGCAATGGAATTGAAAGGACGCCTCGGATGCCGGGATCCCCGCGTGATCTTGCAGTTGTCGACCACTGGAGCGCATCGCTGGAGCGCTCACGTGCACGCCGTACCCCCAGTCAGCGCGGACGTGCGCGTCGTGGCGCCCACGCCGGCGCCCGCAACGCCCTCTCCACGCTGCTCGACGCCCGCGGCCCCGTGCAGCTTCGTGACCTCGCCGATGAGGAGACTTGGGAGCTCTCCCTGGGACGCTCCCGCGCCCGCAGGCGCGCCGTCGAGCTGCGTTTCGTTCCCACCAGCTCCCGCGCCAAGCGCCTCTCACTCGGAGCGCTCGTCGCCCTCACCGTCGGCCCCGCCGCCGGTTTCGCAAGCGGTGGCGCCACCTCGGCCGCATCTGCCAGCACCGGCCCCGCGGGCCCTGCCACCACCACCGAACACACGATCGTCCTCAGCTCCGGCAGCGAAGGCCGCCAGGTAAAGCTCCTGCAGCAGGCGCTCGGCGACGTCAAGGTCGACGGCGTCTTTGGCCCCGAAACTGAAGCCGCCGTACGCAGCTACCAGTCCAGCCACGGCCTCGGCGTCGACGGCATCGTCGGAGCACAGACGAGCGCTGCGCTGCACAGCAACAGCGCCACCAGCGCGTTCATCGCCGACGTCAGCAACGTCGTGCCCGGTGCCAGCACGCTGCCGATCGGATCCGTCGCGCCCGCCGAGGCGGTGACCCCCGCCAAATACTCGACGCCCGCCGAAGCCGAAGAACAGAGCACCACGCAATCCTCAACGACGTCTCCCGAAATCCAGACCAGCACCGGCGGGGCGAGCGACGCTGAAGCCGAAAAGAGCACCCAGGACGCCGTCAAGCAGCTGCAGATCGCGCTGCACCTGAGCGCCGACGGCAACTTCGGGCCCGAAACCGAGGCCGCCGTGCGAACCCTGCAGGCCCGCCACGGGCTCAGCGTCGACGGGGTCGTCGGGCCCTCCACATGGAGCATCATCGGCGTGCACGGACAGCAGACCCTCACCCCCCCAGCTGCCGTCGTTGCGCAAGCAAATGAAGTCGCCACCGACGGCGCCGTCAAGCAGCTGCAGGCTGCATTGAACCTCCCGCCCACCGGCGAATTCAACACCGAAACAGAGGCATCCGTGCGTACGCTCCAGGCCCGCCACGGCCTCACCGTCGACGGCATCGTCGGCCCGGACACCTGGAGCGTGATCGGCGTGCACGGGCAGGAAACGCTCACGCCGCCCGCCTCCTCCCTACCCACGCCCACACCCGCCGCCCACACGGCCGACGCCGCCGCGGCCGACACCGGGCTCACGCCCGGCAGCGGCGGCACGACCGGCGCCGGAACCCCCACCGAAACCGCCAGCGGCGCCACCGCTGTCGAGTGGCTGCAGGCGGCGCTGCACGTGCCCGTCGACGGTGAATTCGGCCCCGCGACCGAGGCCGCCGTGCGCCGCCTGCAGGCGCGTCACGGCCTCAACGTCGACGGCGTTGTCGGGCCCGCCACCTGGGCTCTGGTCGGAGTGCACAACGCCGTCACGCTCACCCCGCCCGCATCTGCGCTCGCCGGTTCAGCAGACGGCGCCAGCGGCACGAGCGCCGCCAGCGGCTCCGCCGGGGCCGATGAAGGCGAAGCCAGCGGCGTGATCGCCCGCGTGATCGCCGCCGCCAACGAAATCGCCACACGCCCGTACGTGTACGGCGGCGGGCACGGCTCGTTCGAGTCAGAAGGCTATGACTGCTCCGGCTCCGTCTCCTACGCGCTGCACGGCGGCGGCTTGATCAGCTCGCCCGAGGACTCCACCGAACTCGAGTCCTACGGTGAAGCCGGGCCAGGGCGCTACATCACGATCTATGCCAACTCAGAACACGCCTACATGGTCATCGACGGCCGGCGCTTCGACACCGTCGCGCTCGCTGAAACCGGCTCGCGCTGGTCGGACTCCGCAGGTGAGGACGGCGGCGACTTCGTCGAGCGCCACCCCGCCGGCTTGTAGCGAACGCCCGCACATGTGCGGGGCGAACGACGAGATCGCGAAGAATCACTCCACGGCCCTTGACCTTCACCCAGGGTGAGGCCGCACACTCCGAGACACTGTCCCTGTCGAGGAGGAGTGAGCGGTGGATCTGATGAGCATCGGAGAGTTCGCGAAGCGCTCGGGGCTGTCGCCGAAGGCGCTGCGTCTCTATGACAAGCTCCGGCTGCTGCGCCCGGCGCGCGTGGACGGCGAGTCGGGCTATCGCTACTACGAAGCGGCTCAGCTGGAGCGGGCGCGCCTCGTTGGAGCGCTGCGCCAGCTGCAGGTCCCGCTCGCGGAGATCGAGGCGATCATCGACCTCGAGCCGTCGAGAGCCGCCGCGCGCATCGATCGCTACTGGGCGGCAGCCGAGGCCGAGCACACCGCTCGCGGCGAGCTTGCCGGCTACCTCGTCGACGTTCTCAACGGAAAGAGGTCCGTCATGTACGAGGTCAGCACCAGAGACGTCCCCGCCCGCAGCCTGCTGTGCCTGAAGCGCAACGTCGACGGCGAGGATGGCGCATGGGCGTTCGGCAAGGAGTTCGTCGCGATGCTGCGCGAGCATCCGCTGCCGCGCGTGGAGGGAGGCGCCGGCGCCACCTTCTGCATCTACTGGGGCGAGGTCAACGACGACAGCGACGGTCCGATCGAGTGGTGCCGGCCCGTTCCCGGCGACCTCGCCAGGGCGCTCGCCGCCGAGATGCCTGTCGTGGAGTTGCGCACCGAGCCCGCGCACCGCGAGGCGTTCGTGCATCTCGGGCTCGCAGGACAGACCACTGCGGCGCAGTGGAAGCTCGTGTCCGAATCGCTGCGCGCGTGGGCCGCCACGCACAGCGCCGATCCATCTGAGCTCGGCATCCGGCTCACGTTCATCGCGAGCGCTCCAGATGCCGCCACGAAGGGCCCCGACTGCGACTTCGCGATCCCGCTCAGGTGATCTGGCGGGAGCTACTCACGCAACGCGCGCTGCGACGCTCACGCCAGCGTCCCATCCCAAGCGCTCCCTAGCCTGCTGCGCTCGGTAGGCCAAAGGCGGGCAGGAGGCACCAGGCGATGCTGGCACGCACGCACACGTTCACGATCGAAGCGCTGCACACACGGCACGTGACCGTCGAGGTGGACGTGCGCCCCGGGCTGCCCGCGTTCACAATCGTGGGGCTCGCCGACGCCGCCGTACGAGAGGCGCGCGAGCGCATCCGCGCGGCGATCCTCAACTGCGGCTATGAGTTCCCCTCGCGACGGATCACCGCCAACCTCGCGCCCGGAGATGTGCGCAAGGCCGGCCCAGGGCTCGACCTCGCGCTTGCATGCGCCGTGCTCGCGGCCTCCGGACAGCTGCCCAGCGAGAGCCTCGACGGTGCGGCGTTGTTCGGAGAGCTCGCGCTCGACGGCAGCGTGCGGGCGTGCCACGGGGCGCTCGCCGTCGCGCAGGCCACGACCCAGGTGGGGCTGGAGACCCTGATCCTCGCCGCCGGCAGTGCCCACGAGGCGCAGCTGATCGACGGACTCGACGTCGTCGTCGCCGAGCGGCTCAGCAGCGCCGCCCGCGTGCTCGCCGGCGGACTCGGCGACGCGCTCCCGGCGCCCGCCGCCAATCGCGACCGTCGCGTGCAGCTCGCGCCGATCTGCCTGCAGGGGGAGGCGTCCGCCGGGGATCTGAGCGACGTCAGGGGCCAGCACCACGCCGTACGCGCACTCGTGGTCGCGGCCGCCGGCGCGCACAACCTGCTCCTCAGCGGGCCGCCCGGGACCGGCAAGACGATGCTCGCGCACCGTCTGCCCGCGCTCCTGCCGGCGCTCAGCCGCACCGAAGCGATCGAGGTGACGCGCATCCACAGCCTCCTCGGCTCCAGCGTGCGTGCGCTCGCACACGCACGCCCGTTTCGCGCACCCCACCACTCGATCACCGCCGCCGGGCTGCTCGGCGGCGCCAGCGCCGCCTCGATTGGCGAGGTGGTGCTCGCCCACAACGGCGTGTTGTTCCTGGACGAGCTGTCCGAGTTCACGCGCCCGGCGCTCGAGGCGCTGCGCCAACCGCTGGAGGACGGGCGCGTGGCGATCGCCAGGGCACGCCACTCCGCCGTCTACCCCGCCCGCTTCATCTTCCTCGCCGCCACCAACCCCTGCCCCTGCGGCTACGCCGGGGAGCTCGATCGCTGCTCATGCAGCGAAGCCGCGATGGCGCGCCACCAGCGTCGCCTCAGCGGCCCGCTGCTCGATCGCATCGACCTATTGGCGACGCTCCAACGCGACATTGCCACAGATCACCGCGAACGACCGCTAACCAGCACGAGCCACGCCCGCGAGCGAGTCGCCGACGCGCGCCAGCGCCAGGCGCACCGGCTCGCCGGGGCGGGTGTGTTCGTCAACGCGCACATGGATCCCAGTCTGCTCGAGCGCCACGTGCGCCTCGACGAGCGCGGCCAGCAGATGCTCGGCGCCGCCCGCCGCGGCGGCCTGCTCAGCGCACGTGGGGAGCACCGCACGCTGCGGGTTGCGCGCACGATCGCCGACCTAAACGCCAGCGCCCGCGTGCGCGCAAGTGACCTGGGAGCCGCGCTCGCGCTGCGTCCCGACGTTGGCCTGGCCACGAGCCGCATCGCATGAGCGCCGCCGCGGGGACGGGGGCGCAGCCGGGCGGTGCTTGCACGTCATGCCTACGACGCAGCTGGCTGCTCGGCGAGCTCAGCGGACCACTCGACTACTGCGCCCGAGACCGCCGGCGGCTGCTCGAGCTGCTGGCGCTCGACGACGGCGAACTGCTCGATGCGCTCGCAGGGCGCCGCCGCGCGGAGCTTCGCGCACGCTACGAAAGCTTCCCGACCGAGCCCCATGACGCGCCGCCGGGCGGCACGGAGTCGATGTGCCGACACGCCGGCGGATACCCCGCGCTGCTAGACGGGGCGAGCGCCCCGCGGATGCTCGAGGTGAGCGGCGGCGCGCGTCGTCTGAGCGAGCTCACCACGCGCCCCGTCGTGGCGATCATCGGCAGCGCACGCGCCAGTGACTACGGCATGGAGTTGGCGAGGACCCTCGCGCGGGGGCTGGCCGCGAGCGCTGTGACCGTCGCGGCCGGGCTCGCTGACGGGATTGCCGCCGGCGCTCACGCAGGTGCGCTCGATGCCGCCGCAGGCGCGAGCATCGCGGTGCTCGGCGGCGGGCTGAGCGTGTCCTGCCCCGCGCGGCGGAGAGCGCTCTACCGCCGCGTGACGGGGTGCGGCTGCGGCGTATCCGAGCTGCCGGCTCGAGCGTCAGGGCGCCGCTGGGGAGGTCTTGCCGCGGAGCGGATCGTCGTCGGACTCGCCTCGCTCACGGTGTTCGTCGAGGGCGAAGAGAGCGATGCTGCGCTCTTCGGCGCGCGCATCGCGCAGTCACTCGGACGGCCGCTGGCCGCGACCCCCGGACGCGTCACCTCTCCGCTCTCGCGCGGCCCTCACCGCGTGCTGATGGAAGCAGCAAGCCTGATCCGCGGACCCGAGGACGTGCTCGAGCTGTTGCACGCGCTCGACACCTCCGAGCAGGCCCCGAGCGCTGCCCCCGACAGGCAGTCGAGCGATCCTTGGCCGGCGCTGCGAGGCGAGCTGCGGGTGATCCTCGAGCGCGTCGGCGCGGGCTGTGACACGCCGGACAAGCTCACGCGTGCCGGGGTCGACCCCGCGGATGCGCTGCTCGGGCTCAGCGAGCTGGAGATCTCGGGTCTGCTCGCGCGTGGCGACGGCGGACGCTACATACTGAGACATCCGTCCAGGTCTGACGGATAGGGCAACGCTCAGTCGTCTATTCCGGGCAAGCCACCCTCAAGACCGAGACGATTGTCGCCGAACTCTTGCGCTGAGATGATGGATCAGCTCGCAGCGTCGGGGGCATGATGCCTCCAGTGCCTCCAGGCGAGGACGCTCCAGCGCAGCCTGACCTGCGCGTGCAGCGCTTGGGCGAGGCACTCGCGTCGCGCGTCGCGGATGTGCTCAGCCGCGCGGCGGGGCTCCTCGCCGCGGAAGGCGCAGACTCACCGGAGAACCTCGACACGGCGGTGGAGCAGCACTTCGAGCGGATCGGGCAGAGCTCCACACTCTCGCTCGCGCACTGGATGGCCGGCGGCAGTCCACCCACCGCAACCGAGACCGGGCACGAGGCATGGCACGCCTACGCACAGCTGGCAGCGCAGAGCGCTGCGCCACTCGACGAGGTCACCAGGCGCTGCCTGCACTGGCGCGACGCCGTCGATCAGGTACTAAGCGAAAGCGCGCGCGAGCTTGAGCTGCCGGCGAACCCACTCGCCGTGGCGCTGTCCATGACCCAGCGCAGCCTCGATGTGACGCTCGTGCGGATGTGTCGCGCGTTTGAGGTCGAGCGCTCGCGCATCGAGCAGGAGCTCTCGCGACGCCAGGAGGAGCTCGCCTTCATGGCAACCCACGACCAGCTCACCGGGCTGCCCAACCGCACCCTGATCCTCGACCGCGGCGAACAGATGCTCGGGCGCTCGCGCCGGCTGAACACACCCGTGGCGGCACTGCTGATCGACCTCGACAACTTCACCAGCATCAACGACACGCTCGGGCATGCGCTCGGGGACGAGCTGCTGCAGGCGATCGCCGCGCGCCTGGCCAGCGTCGTACGCGACATCGACGCGCTCGGCCGCGTCGGCGGCGACGAATTCGTGGTGCTCGCCGAAGACGTACCCAGCGGCGCGGAGGCGCAGATCATCGCCGAGCGGCTCAAGCAGGCCCTGAAGGAGCCGTTCGTGCTCGCCGACGGCGGCCCCGTCGGCCTCACGATCACCGCCAGCATCGGCGCTGTGACCGGCGAGCGCGCATCGATGGAGGATTTCCTGCGCGACGCAGACATCGCCATGCACCGCGCCAAGTGGGACGGCAAGAACCGCTGCGTGATCTTCGAGTCAGACATGCAGCACGTCGTCCAGAGCCGCATGGAACTGGAGATGGACCTGCACGCGGCGCTCGAGCGCAAGGAGTTCTTCCTGCTCTACCAACCCACGCTCGACCTGGCCGGGATGGCGCCCAGCGGCTTCGAGGCGCTGCTGCGCTGGACGCGGCCATCGCAGGGCATCGTGCAGCCGATGGACTTCATCCCGCTGCTGGAGGAGACGGGGCTGATCGTGGAGGTCGGCAAATGGGTGCTGGAGCAGGCATGCCGACAAGGAGCGCGCTGGCGCCGCGAGGGACACTCCGTGGGGATGGCCGTGAACGTCTCCGCACGCCAGCTCGAGACGGACCAGTTCATCGAGGACGTGCGTCACGCGCTCGACGACAGCGGCCTCGAGCCGCAGGCGCTCACGCTGGAGATCACCGAGACGGCGCTCATGCGCGACCCCGAGGAAACCGCTCGCCGCCTGCGCGCGATCAAGGAGCTCCACGTGCGCATCGCGATCGACGATTTCGGCACCGGCTACTCCTCCTTCGGACACCTCAAGCGCTTCCCCGTAGACGCGCTGAAGATCGACCGCTCGTTCATCTGGCAGCTCGCAGAGAACCCCGAAGGCGAGACCCTCCTGCGCACGCTGGTAAAGCTCGGCAAGGCGCTGAGCATGGAGACCGTCGCCGAGGGCATCGAGCGCGAGCACGAGCTGTCAGTGCTGCGCGATGAGTGCTGCGACAGCGGACAGGGATACCTGTTCGCGCGACCGCTCGACGTCAGCGCCGCTGCTGCGTTTCTGCGTGACTGGCGGGAGGACGGTGTGCTGGCGCTGCCTGACGATGCGAACGGGGCTGGTGTGCCCACCGGGCCGGAACTGATGTCCACGGCGATTTCTGAGGACATCCCGACGTTCTGACCTGACGGTTGCGAGGCGAGTAGCTTCAAGGCGGCATGTTGCCGACAGATGAAGCCCTACTCGAGAACCCTGGGTACGCGTCCCTATGCGGTGCGCATGCGCATCTCGCCCAGGTGCGCGGGCGCGCGCGCCGCTATCCCGCCGACGTGGCGCCGTTCCTCGCTCTGCCCACGTCGCCCACGGCACGCGACTGGCAGGACGCCGCCGGTCTCGTCCCCTCCGGGACATACGTCGCCGGGCGCTACGGCGACGCCCCGCCGCCGGAGGGCTGGCAGGCGGTTCAAGCGTTTGACCTCGTGCAGATGATCGAGGAGCAGGTCACCGGGACCGACTGCCCAGAGGCACTTCCGCTTGGCCCTGCGGACGTCCCCGACATGCTCGAGCTCGTCGCCCAGACCGAGCCCGGTCCATTTCTCACGAGGACGATCGAGCTCGGCGACTACCTCGGCATCCGTCGCGGGGACGCGCTCATCGCAATGGCCGGCGAGCGCTTCCACGTGGACGGTTGGACTGAGATCAGCGCCGTCTGCACCAAGCCAGAGCATCGCGGCGAGGGACTCGCGTCCCGGCTCGTGAGCGCGTTGGTCGCAGGCATCCACCGTCGCTCCGAGCGCGCGTTCCTGCACGCCATGAGCACCAACACCGGCGCCATCCGGCTCTACGAGTCGCTCGGCTTTCGCGTGCGACAGCACGCGACGCTTACCGTGGTTTTGCGCGAGCCGCCGATCAGCGCAACGAGCTGAACGCAGCGCGCATCTCCTGCGAGAAGAGTTGCGGCTGTTCCCAGGCCGCGAAGTGGCCGCCTCGGTCCAGCTGGTTGTAATGGATGAGGTTGTGGGGGTACGCGCGTTCTGCCCAGCTCCGCGGCGCCTTATAGAGCTCGTGGGGAAATACGCTGATCGCGAACGGGATCGTGATGTTCTTCGCGTCGAAGAAGTCCGCCTTGTTCTCCCAGTAGAGCCGCGCCGCCGAGACCCCCGTGTTGGTCAACCAGTACAGCGTGATGTTGTCGAGCAGATCGTCGCGGGTCAGCTCACTGTCGCCCCGCCCCTCGAGGACGCCCTCTACGAGGCCCGGCTGGCCGGTCCCGTCGCCGTGGTCAAGCATGAACGCCGCGAGATCGATGGGTGAGTCGGCGAGCCCGTACAGCGTCTGTGGACGTGTAGCCATGATCAACGCGTAGGCCACGTGCTTGGCGTAGAAGCCGCTCAGTTCTGCGTAGGCGCGTGCCTCTTCCTCTGAAAGGCCCGCCGGCGGCGGGTCGCCGTGCTCGAACCCTGGCACGACGTCGGCCGGAGCGGTACCGGGCATGTTGGAATGAATCCCCAGCAGCTCAGGAGCCGCCTGGGTGCCCATCGTTTGCGTCACCGCGGCACCCCAGTCGCCGCCCTGCGCCACGAACCTGTCATATCCCAGGCGCTTCATCAGCACCACCCAGGCGCGTGCGATGCGCACCGGGTCCCACCCCGTGGCGGTCGGCTTGCCCGAGAGCCCGTGGCCCGGCAGGGAGGGAATCACGAGATGAAACGCGTCCGCTGCGCTCCCGCCGTGCGCGGTCGGGTTGGTCAGCGGATCGATGATCTTCAGCTGTTCGATCGGCGAGCCGGGCCAACCGTGCGTGACGATCATGGGCAACGCGTCCTCGTGCTTGGAGCGCACATGGATGAAATGGATGTCGAGGCCTTCGATCTCAGTGATGAACTGCGGCAGAGCGTTCAGCGCCCCTTCGCACCTGCTCCAGTCGTAGTCCGTCGCCCAGTAGCGCGCGAGATCCTGCATCAACGCTAGCCGCACACCCTGCGAATCGTCGCTGACGGTCTCGCGCTCCGGCCACCTCGTTGCGCCCACGCGACGGCGCAGATCAGCCACCTCCACCTCGGCAAAGCTCACTTGAAACGGCAGAACCGCACTCTCGCTGAGCGGCTGGTGCATTGAACTCGTGGCGGACATCGGCTCCCCCTAACGCTGTGGTGGCGCGCCCGCCTCGCGGCCAGCGGCTCTCTTGTATCGCCGGAGGGTCCCTCCTCTCGCAGGCACTCGCGCCTGTGAGGGACACTGGTCTGCTCCCTGGGGTGTCTGTTCGAAGTAGTTCCGCGGCGGGCCCGACGGCAAGGAGGCGGGCCTGGAGCAGGCCCAGCGAAGACCCGGCCCGGCCACAAGTCGCCGACAACACGCTACCCACGGCTGGTACCCACGACCCCGCAGGCCCTACTACGCTACGCCGAGTCCAGATACAACAAAACCCCCGAAATCCGGGGGTTTTGCGTGAAGCGGATGAAGGGATTCGAACCCTCGACCTTCGCCATGGCAAGGCGACGCTCTAGCCAGCTGAGCTACATCCGCGAGGTCGGGCCATTCTAGCCGTCATGGCTGCGTGCGTGCGCAGAGGCGCGTTCAGAGCGGACGGCGCGCGCGGACCTGGTAGACGGCGGTAATGCCCGCCGTGAAACCGTGCCCGGCGGCGCGTAGATACAGACGCCATACGCGCGTGCGCTCCACTCCCGCCAATTCCTCGGCCCTGTCGATGTGCTCGTCCAGGCGCCGCGCCCAGTGGCGCAGCGTTTCTGCGTAGTCCTCGCGGAAGCCCTCGACGTGCTGCGTGCGAAAGCCCGCCCGCTCCAGCGCCAGCTGAACGCGCGAGAGCGGCAGCGGCTCGCCGTCGGGGAACACGTAGCGCGTGGAGAACAGGTCCTCCAGCGGTGTCGCTCCCGGATCCAGGGCAGCGATCGCGTGGTTCAGAAGCGTGCCGCCCGGCTTGAGCAGGTCGAACAGCGTCCTCGCGTACACGTCGATCTGTTTGTCGCCCACGTGCTCGGACATGCCGATGCTCGCAATCGCGTCATACGAGGAGGGCGTCAGCCGCCTGTAATCCTGCACGCGGATCTCGATCTTGTCCGTCAGGCCCGCCTGCTCCACCCGTTCGCGTGCCATCGCCGCCTGGGGCTCCGACAGCGTGATGCCCGTCACCTCCACCCCGTACTCGCGCGCCGCGTGGATCGCGAAGGCGCCCCAGCCGCAGCCCACGTCCAGCACCTTCATGCCCGGCTTTAGATCGAGCTTCCTCGCCACCAGGTCGAGCTTCGTGCGCTGCGCGTCCTGCAGCGTGGTGGCGCCGCGCGAGAAGATCGCGCAGCTGTAGGTCATCGACTCATCCAGGAACAGCGAAAAGAACTCGTTGCCCACGTCGTAGTGGTAACGGACCGCCGCCGCATCGCGCTCGGCGCTGTGCAGCGGCCCGCGAAGAATCAGCTCGAGGCCCGGGCGCTTAGGCAGCCCGCCGGGCGCCGCCGCCGCCACGAGCGCCAGCCCGAGACGCACGCGATCCGCGACCGGCAGCTCAGGCGGCTCCCATTCATCCACCACCAGGAAGGCGCCGTCGAGATCGTCCACCGCGAGTGAGCCGTCGACATACGCGCGCCCGAGACCCAAGGTCCCCGGAGCGCTCAGGAAGTGGGCGAGCGCGGTCGGCCGGCGCACGAAGAACGTCGGCGCCTTGCCCTCTGTCGACGGGACCGAGTTGCCATCCCAGAAGCGGACAGTGAACGGGCGCGAGGGAAACACACGCTGTAGTTCGTTACCAAGTGGTCGGCTTGCGGTGATCAGTGCCACGGGCCCCTACGATTGCACAAGAGCGCCAACCCTTGAAGGTCGATCGCCGAAGATTCCCACTGCGGTTCGTCGCGCTCGGCGCCCCCCGCACAACCCTGCTGGTTGACAGGAAGACAGCCGATGCGCTCGAGTGGCACACAGCACTCCGCCGCTTGAAACACAGCAATCATCGGCTAGCCTGAGTGCATGCGATTCTTCGGCCGTGACAACACAACGATGGTCGAGCCAAGCGCGGCCCTTCCGGGTCGGGCACAGGAGATCACCGTCCCCGAGCGCCACGAGGTTCTTGGCACCCCGCTGAAGGGACCGTTCCCCGCCGGCGTCCAGACCGCGATCTTCGGCATGGGCTGTTTCTGGGGAGCAGAGCGGATCTTCTGGGAAGCGAACGGCGTCTACACGACCGCCGTCGGCTATGCGGGCGGGACCACACCGAACCCGACCTACGAGGAGGTGTGCAGCGGGCGCACCGGTCATTCCGAGGTCGTGCTCGTTGCCTTCGTGGAGGCGAAGACGAGCTACGAGGACATGCTGAAGCTCTTCTGGGAGGGCCACGACCCGACGCAGGGCATGCGCCAGGGCAACGACGTTGGCACCCAATACCGCTCGCTCATCCTCTGCAATGACGACGCGCAGCTTGCGGCCGCGCAGGCCTCCGAGAGGGCCTATCAGCAGGTTCTCTCCGCCGCAGGGCACGGGACGATCACAACCGAGATCGAGCTCCTCGACCCGCAGCACCCCTTCTACTACGCCGAGGCCTACCACCAGCAGTACCTGGCCAAGAACCCCGGCGGCTACTGCGGACTCGGCGGCACGGGTGTGGCCTGCCCCATCGGCTTGAACGTCTCTCGGTCTGCTGCCGACCCACAGACCGTCAGCAGCCAGTAGCGGCCCCGCCGCACCGCCCCTGGCCACCGCCGGGCACGGCGTGATCCGCCGCCGCACTCCATCACGCGCTCAGCATCAGCCTGTCCACGCGGTTTCCTCGCGGTCGCGCGCAGGGCTGCGCTCGGGCCGCCCGTTAAACGCTGACGGCCCCGCCGAGGCGGAGCCGTCAACCATCCTCAACCCCGAGCCGGGCGCGTCCGTGGGGAGGACGCGCCCGCGCTCGGAGAGAGCTTGTTGGCTAGGACCCGGCTGGTGCCGTTGCCGGTGTCGGCTGCCACGCCGGCTGCGAGCCACCCAGCGTCGGGACGTCCGACGGGTAGACCTCGTTGCCGTGGATCGCGTGGTCGCCGATCTCCAGCTCCTCATCGGAAAGTCGCAACGGAATGAAGATCCCGATGAACTTCAAGATGATGAACGTAGCCACTGCCGTGTAGGCGATCACCCACACAGCGGTCTCAGCTTGCCAGCGCAACAGCGACCAGCCGCCGCCGAGGAGGAGTCCCTCCTTGCCCGGCAAGTTCGCCGCGCCGCCCACCCCGATGTACTCGACGATCGACGGATCGGCGAGCAGGCCGACCAGCAGACCACCGAACAGACCGGCGATACCGTGGGTATAGATCACCCCCAACGTATCGTCGACGCTGCGGAACATCGGCGCTCGACTCAGGTAGCGGATCGCGAACCACACGATCGTCGCATCGACCACGCCAACGATGATCGCTCCCCAGCCATTGATGAACCCTGCTGAGGGGGTGATACCCACCAGACCCGTGATCATTCCGTTGATCGCGCCGATCATGGACGGCTTGTCGCGGAAGATGTAGTCCCACGCGATCCACACCATCATTGCGACCGCGGTCGCAAGGTTCGTGTTGATCACAGCCGCCGAGGCGTCAGCACCAGCGTAGTAGGAGTCTCCACCGTTGAAGCCGTTCCAACCGAGCCACAGCAGACCGGCCCCGACCGCCAGCATCAGCAGGTTGTTCGGGGCGTCGACCTCTCGATCTCGTTGCAAGCGCGGTCCGATCACCGCCGCGAACACGAATCCTGAAACACCCGCCGAGAGGTGGATGACGTATCCACCCGAGTAGTCCAACGCACCGTGAGCGGCGAAGTAGCCACCGCCCCAGATCAGGAACGCGTTCACCGCGTAAACGAACGTGATCCACAGCGCCACGTACGGGATCCACGCCTTGAAGTTGACGCGCCCGAGCACCGAACCCAAAGCTAGGATCGGCGTGATCGCTGCAAACACGAACTGGAAGTAGACGAGCGAGGCCTCCGGGAAGTGGAACGGCGGTCCTTCCGTCACCGACGGGATGATCGCCTGCGCCTCCTCACCGGTATGACTCAGCACGCTTCCAGGTTCTCCTAGGAACGTTCCGAAGAACCCTTTCGTTCCGAAGATGCCAGATCCACTGTGAGCGATCGGGCTACCGAAGCCCATCTTGAACGCCCAGAGGCACCAGACGATGAGCGTCACGCAGAACGCTACGAACGTGAGCATCATCGCGTTGACCGACCAGCGCTTCTGCATAACACCGCCGTACAGGACCGCGAGGCCCGGAAGGCTCATCAGCCCCACGAACGTCGCTGCGGTCATCTGCCATGCGTTGTCCCCCGCGTTCAGCCAACTTGGGTATGACAGCCAGGTCATGTGCCTCCGTTCCTACGGTTGTTTGCGGTTGAGCGCCCACTTGCGCAGCACGGACGCCGCTCACCAATGACAGTCCCGGTATAAAATCCGGGACGCGAGAACCGGGGTAGGGCCAACCTGGCCAACACTTGCAGCAGGGGTTTCGACATTTGTCTAGACGGCCTGCAAAACCCCAGTCAGGGCGCGGAAAAGCCATTCGGTGCAGGCATTTCCGCTGTCTGGGTGCGCATCCTCGCGCTCGTGGATTCGGCTGCTTGCGAGGAGCGTGAACGGTGCGAACGAAGGAAGCCGCTGTGGCTCAGCTGCGAGGAGCGAAGGGGAAGCCGGCCCGGCGACAGGACTCCGCCAGTTCAGCGGCCACGTGCTTGAAGGAGTCCGACGAGGCGCACACCTTTCGGGCCCGCGCCCCGCAGGCGTGCTCCGTGGCCCCGCCGAGCGTGGAGGCGAAATTCACTTCGATGCAGTCCTTGCGCGGCGGAGCGCCGCTCGTCAGAGCGTAGGCCCCGAGGGCCAGTACGACGACCAGCGTGCAAGCGAGCAGCGCGCCCACGACAGTTCGCTCGCGTTTGCCCCAGCGCAGCGGCTCGGACAGCCGTTTGGACTGGTCCATCATGATCATGGCGGCGAGCCTACCTGTCTAGGACTGCGAGGTGGCGTCTGGCGCCGGCGTCTGCGGCTCGAATGCGAGCGCCGCAGAGTTGATGCAGTAGCGCTGTCCCTCTGGCCCGGGACCGTCGTCGAAGACGTGCCCAAGGTGCCCCCCGCACGTACGACAGAGAACCTCCGTGCGGCGCATGAACAGGCTGTTGTCGGGACGCAGCTCCACCGCCTCGGCCACCGCGGGCTCGGTGAAGCTCGGCCAGCCCGTACCGGAGTCGAACTTGGTGTCGGCGCTGAACAACATCGCCCCGCACGCCGCGCAGAGGTAGTCGCCCGAGTCCTTGTTGTACACGTACTCGCCGGTAAACGGAGGCTCAGTGCCCGCCTTGCGCAGGACCTCGTACTGCGCCGGCGTGAGCTGCTCACGCCACTCCTCATCGCTCTTCAGGACCTTAGGCTCGCTCGAGGCCATAAGGACGTTTTAGCACTTGCCCGGCGGTTGATCCAGGGTGATATCCTGAATTTGACGTACACGTCAGATTTAGAGGCGCCCAGGATGGGAAGTTGACCGATATGGACAAGAACCACACAGCGCCACCGCGCACCACCGGCCCCGCGAGGTCCCGTTTTGGCGTTTCCGCAGGCCACGCCAACTACAAGTGGTGGGCGCTGTCTTGTACGAGCCTTGGCATGCTGCTTGCAGCCACCAACTCCGGCACGCTGATCATCGCCCTCCCGGATCTCGAGCGCTCGCTGCACACGAGCCTGCTTGCGCTCGTGTGGGTGATCCTCGCCTACCTGATCGCCGCCACGGTGCTCGTGCTCATGGCCGGGCGCCTGAGCGACCTGTTCGGACGCAAGCGCGCGTACGTCGGCGGCTTTGTCGTGTTCGCTCTCGCCTCGCTCGGAGCCGGGTTTTCATCCGACGCGACGGTGCTGATCCTCTGGCGCGTGTTGCAAGGGATCGGCTCTTCGTTCCTGTTCGCCAACGCAGCCGCGCTGGTCACGGACGCCTTCCCCAAGGAGGAACTGGGCCTGGCGATGGGCGCCAACACGATGGTCGCCGCGGTCGGTCTGGTGCTGGGCCCCGTGCTCGGCGGCGCGCTCGTGTCGATCTCCTGGCACTGGGTGTTCTGGTTCAACGTGCCGTTCGCGCTCGCCGGAGCTACCTGGGGCGCGTTGATCCTGCGCGAGCTCGCCAAACCGGACTCCGTGCGCGGCTACGACATCCTCGGCACGAGCACATTCGTCGTGGGGCTCACCGGCCTCGTGCTGGGCGTCTCCCGTGGCGGCCTGAGCGGTTGGAACGATCCGATCGTGATCGGAGGTCTCGCAGCCGCCGCAGTGCTGCTCCCCTTGTGGGTACTGATCGAGCGGCGCTCGCGCGCGCCCATGCTCGACCTGCAGATCTTCCGCAACCGTCTGTTCGCCGCCGCCAGCGGCGCCGCGTTCATCAACGGCCTGGCGCGCTTCGCGCTGATGTTCCTGTTCGTCTTCTACTTCCAGGGCGCCCAGGGCGACTCGCCGATCGACGCCGGCATCAAGCTGATCCCGCTCGCTTTGGGAATGCTGATCGCCTCGCCGCTCGCGGGGATCTACGCCGACCGCCATGGCTCGCGCACGCTGGCCGCGCTGGGCATGCTCGTAAGCGCCGCAGGGCTCGCTGCGATGACGACACTTCAAGTGCACTCCCCCTACTGGCAGAGCGCGCTGTGGCTCGGGATGGTGGGTGTCGGATCGGGCATGTTCAACAGCCCCAACACGGCCGCGATGATGGGCGTCGTCCCCGCCAACCGCCGTGGCATCGCTGCCGGGGCGCGAACGCTGCTGCAGAACACCGGCGCGGTGCTCTCGATCGCGTTCGTGCTGGCGATCGTCACCTCCGCCGTACCCAAAGCAACTCTGTTCGCGGTTTTCTCAGGGCTCGCCAAGGGGCTCTCGCCCGCAAAGCTCGCTCCGTTCATCGCCAACATGCACACCGCTCTGTGGGTGCTCGCGGCCGTATCGTTCCTGGGTATGTTCGTCTGCCTGCTACGCCCACGCCACGTCCGGCCAGAGGTCTCGCCCGACCCGTTCCTCGCGGACTCGGAGGGGGATGATCTGCATGCGGCTGCGCTGAACGGCGGCCACCCGAGCGTTCCAGTCCCTGCGAGCACACGTTGAGCGTCGCGGCCCCCGAGACCTCCGCACACGTGCCCGCTTCCGTGCGTGATGCGCCTGCCAGCGAGTGCCTGCGCATCGGCGACGTGGCCCGGCTTGTCGGGACCACTCCCCGCACGATCCGCTACTACGAGGAGATCGGCCTGATCCCGCAGGCGCCGGCGCGCCCGTCGGGGGGCCATCGCGTCTACACGCGAGCCGAAGTAGAACGTCTGGCCGAGGTGATGCGGTTGAAGGACCTGCTCGGTGTCTCACTCGATGAGCTGAAGACGCTGCTCACCGCGGAGGAGGCACGCGCTGAGGTGCGTGCGCAGTTGCGACGCGAGGACGTCGACCCGCAGCGCCGCCAGCAGCTCTTGGAGGAGGCACTCGGTCACATCGACCGCCAGCTGAAGCTCGTCCGCCACCGGGCCACCGAGCTCGGCAAGCTCGAGCGTGAGCTGTCAGAGACACGCAAGCGCGGACGGCGCATGCTGCGAGAGCTCCAGGCGCCCACCAAGTCCAAGCGCATCGCTGGGACTAGCGCCCCAGCGCGCTAGAACAGGAGTCATCGACGAGAAGGGGTGACCGGTGGAGCGTAAATGGTGGACATTGATCGCCGTCTGCGTGGCGATCTTCATGCTGTTGCTGGACATCACGGTCGTCAACGTGGCGCTGCCGGACATCCAGCGCTCGCTGCACGCCTCCTTTTCAGACCTGCAGTGGGTCGTAAACGCATATGCGCTGACGCTCGCCGCGTTCCTGCTCACGGCGGGCGCCGTCGCGGACCTGATCGGGCGCAAGCGCGTCTTCGTCACAGGCCTGTTCGTGTTCACGATCGCCTCCGCGGTCTGTGGCCTGTCCACCTCACCGCTGATGCTGAATCTCGCGCGCGCTGTTCAAGGCACGGGCGGTGCGATGATGTTCGCGACCTCGCTTGCGCTGATCGCACAGGCGTTCCACGGTAAGGAGCGCGGCACCGCGTTCGGGGCGTTCGGCGCGGTCACCGGGGCGGCCGTCGCAGTCGGGCCGGTGCTCGGCGGCGTGATCACCTCTGGAATTGGCTGGAAGTGGATCTTCTTCGTCAACGTGCCGATCGGCGCGGTGGCGGTTGCGGTGACGTTGATGAAGGTCGCCGACTCGCGTGACCCCAACGCGACCGGCGTTGACTGGGCGGGTCTCGTCACGTTCTCCGCGTCGCTGTTCCTGCTCGTGTTCGCGCTCGTGCAGGGCAACGAAAAGGGCTGGGGCTCCACGCAGATCCTCGCCTACCTGATCGCCGCGGCGGTGCTGCTGATCGCGTTCGTGCTCGTTGAGCATTTGCAGAGCCGCCCGATGCTCGACCTGTCCCTGTTTCGACGACCGGCGTTCGCGGGCGCCAGCATCGTCGCGTTTGCGATCTCAGCGTCCTATTTCGCGATGTTCCTGTACCTAACGCTGTACATCCAGGACGTGCTCAACTTCAGCCCGCTGCAGGCAGGCCTGCGCTTCTTGCCGGTGACAGTGCTGTCGTTCATCGTCGCGCCGGTGGCCGGCAAGCTGAGCGTGCGCGTTCCCGTGCGGCTGCTGCTCGGCACCGGGCTACTGCTCGCCGGCGTGGGCCTGCTGGCAATGACCACCGTCACTGCGAGCTCCGGCTGGACGGTGCTGATACCCGGCTTCGTTCTCGGCGGAGCCGGCATCGGGCTGATCAACCCACCGCTCGCCTCGACCGCGATCGGCGTCGTGCCACACGAGCGCAGCGGCATGGCCTCCGGCATCAACTCGACCTTCCGCCAGGTAGGCATCGCCACCGGGATCGCGGGTCTGGGGGCGGTCTTCCAGCACAACGTCACCAAGACGACCACCGCCACCCTGCGCGCCAGCGGTCACGCACACGAAGTCGTGAGCGCCGCGCACGGCCAGCTGGGAACGGTGCTCGAGTCCGGTGAAGTCAGCCAGGTGGCGCACTCGCTCACCGCGGCCGGGCGTGCCGCGCTCTTGCACTCCTACCGCGTCGGCTTTACCAGCGCATTCACCACGATCGCGATCATCGCCGGCGCGATCGCGCTGGTGGGAGCGGCGCTGGCGTTCGCGCTCGTGCGCGGCAAGGACTTCGTCAGCTCCGAACACGCTCCCGCGAGCCCCGAGCCAGCGCCCGCCGGAGCGATCGCCGGTTGACGGGGCGTAAGCCTCTCAGGTGCCCTCAGCGTCCGCGGTCGTGCGTGTCTCATAGCCTGGGCAGGAGAGCACCGGCAGACGCGGGTAGCGCGGATACTGTGGTTCATCGCGTGAGCGTCGGCACAATGAGAAGCAGGAGCCGCGCGTGGTGCGCACGAGCTGCTGATGCTCGCAACTCTCACACAGGCCGACCGCAGGCGGTGGCGGCGCTGGGAAGGACCCGGGCCCGGTCATGAGGGCAGCTTAGGAGCAGCTGGAGCCAAGACGCGCGACCGCCGCCGAGCGCCTGCGATAATCGTTGCCCGTACAACTATGACGACCTTCAACCGACTACTGGGATTTCTGAGGCCTTACAGGCGCGGCCTGATTGTCTCATGGGTACTCGCGAGCCTCGCGATGGTGATGACCGTTGCGCTGCCCGCGCTCACCGGGAGGGCGGTCGAATCGGTGCGCAAGGGCGCACTGGACGCCTCTCGTCACGAGAGCGCCGCGCGCACGCACCAGCACCACACGCTGCTCGTGCTCGCGTTCGTGATCCTGGCAGTCGTGCTCGTGCGCTGGGTTCTGACGTACTGGCGGCGCATGATCGCCGGGCGCCTCTCGCTCGGCGTTGAATACGACCTGCGCGAGATGATGTACGGACAGCTGCAGCGACTGGAGCTCGGCTTCTTCGATCATCAGCAGACGGGACAGCTGATGTCACGCGCGACCGTCGATCTGCAGGCGGTGCGTTTCTTCCTCGGCTACGGGCTGGTCTTCATCCTGCAGTCGGTGCTCTCGATCGCGCTCGCGGGAATCGTGATGATCGTGATCAACCCCGGATTGGGCCTGATTGCGCTGATCCCGGTGCCGTTCGTAATCGTGATCTCTTACCGCTACGGCAGGCGCGCGCGTCCGGCGATCCAGGAGACCCAGCAGCGCATCGGCGAGCTCACCGCGGACGCCGAGGAGAACATCTCCGGGGTACGCGTGGTGAAGGCGTTTGCCCGCGAGGACCGTCAGCTGGCGCGCTTTCAGAACACCGTCGGGCGCGTCTTTAGCCAGGCGATGGTCGCCACACGCCTGGAAGCGAGATACAACCCGGTGATCGGGTTCCTGCCGCAGCTGGGGCTCGCGGCTGTGCTGCTGCTGGGCGGAGACTCAGTCATCCACGCCCACCTCACCCTTGGGCAGTTCACAGAGTTCTACCTCTACCTGAACATGCTGATCACGCCCATGCGCTCGCTCGGCGTGACACTGAACCTCGCGCAGCGGGCCACCGCATCGGGCGCACGCATCTTCCAGCTCCTCGACCGTGAGCCCCGGCTCACCGATCCCCCCCACCCCCAGCCGCTGCCGCCCGGCAGCGGGCACGTGCAGCTGCGCGATGTAACCCTGCGCTACGAGGACTCCCATGACGAGCTCAACGCGAAGGCACAGAGCGCCAACGGGGCAAGCGTGCACACGAGCGGGCGGGCGGTTCTGCGCGACATCGACCTCGACGTCCCCGCCGGGCGCACGGTGGCGCTCGTCGGACCCACGGGATCGGGCAAGACGAGCCTGGTTGCCCTGATCTCGCGGCTGTATGACCCGGTGGCCGGAGAGGTGCTGCTCGATGGTGCCGACGTGCGCGAGGTGCCCGTACGGTCCGTGCGCGGCGCCGTGGCGGTCGTCAGCGACGACCCCTTCCTGTTCTCCGCCAGCGTCGCCGAGAACATCGCCTACGCGCACCCCGACACGCCTCAGAGCGAGATCGAAGCTGCTGCTCGCCGCGCTCAGGCGCACGAGTTCATCACCGAGCTGCCGCAGGGCTATGAGACGCAGGTGGGAGAGCGCGGCCTCACGCTCTCCGGCGGGCAGCGCCAGCGCCTGGCGATCGCGCGAGCGCTCGTGGCGAACCCGCGCGTGCTCGTCCTCGACGACGCCACCTCATCCGTGGACGCCTCCACCGAGCAGAGCATCAAGCTGGCGCTCGCGGAGGCGATGGCCGGGCGCACGACGTTCGTGATCGCTCACCGCCTCTCCACGATCGCGCTCGCCGACCAGATCGTCGTGCTCGAACACGGGCGCATCGTCGCCGAGGGCACGCACGACGAGCTACTGGAGCGCTCAGAGCTCTATCGCGAGATCGTCTCGCAGACCAGCAGCGGTGCAGCCGCCGCGGGCAGCAACGGTCACGGCGCGCCCGAGCACTTGCTCGCGGTCAACGGCGCGCAGCTCAATCGAGGAGGGCAGCTGTGAGCCCTCCCGGCGGCATGATGGGTGGCATGGGCGGCGGTGGTCGCGGTGGGGCTCGCGCGGGCCTGGGGCCGGGCAGCGCGCGCGGCGGGCAGCGCTGGGCCGGCGAGCGGCCCACCCGCGGCAGTCGTGCGAGCAACCTGCGCGGCCTGTTGCAGCTTCTGCGCCCCTACCGCCTGCGCGCGGCCGCGATGCTCGTGGCACTCGTGCTCGGTACCGCCGCTTCGCTCGCGCCGCCGCTGCTCGCAAAGCTCGCGATCGACCGAGGGATCGAAAAGCACGACACGCACACGCTCGCGATCGTGGTCATCGCGTTCCTCCTCTCAGCACTACTCGTATGGGCCACTACGTACGCCCAAACCTATCTCGTCGGTTGGGTGGGCCAGCGCGCGCTGGCGGACCTGCGCATCCGTATCTTCAAGCACCTGCAGAGCCAGCCGATCGGCTTCTACGAGAGTCGCCCGGCGGGGGTGTTGATTTCGCGCATGACAAACGATGTGGAGGCGCTTGAAAGCCTCGTCACGGACTCCGTCGTGACGCTCTTCCAGTCGGGGCTGACGTTGATCGGCGCGATCGGCGTGCTCATCTACCTCGACGCCACGCTCGCGCTGCTCACGTTCTGCATCGTCCCGTTTGTCGCCGGCGGGAGCATCTGGTTCCGGTTGGTGTCCGCGGGTGCCTTCCGGCGGACCCGTGAGACGATCGGGTCGATCACGGGTTATCTGCAGGAGACACTGTCGGGTATCCGCGTCGTGCGTAGCTTCGGGCAGGAGCCCGTGCACGAGGCCCGCTTCGCTGAGCTCAACAGGGACAACGAAGCGGCCAACATGGTCACCGTGCGCCTCAACGCCGCGTACTTCCCCGCGGTAGAAATGCTCTCCGGGATCGCGCTCGCGCTGATCGTCCTCTACGGCGGCGATCAGGCGATCAACGGCCACGTCACCGTGGGCACGATCGTCGCGTTCGTGGCGACGCTGTCGTTCCTGTTCGAACCGATCCAGCAGCTCTCTCAGCTGTACACGACCTACCAGTCGGGGATGGCCGCGCTGGAGAAGATCTTCCAGCTCCTGGACACGAAGCCGACGCTCGAAGACCTCCCGAACGCGCCCGCGCTCGGGCCAATCCGTGGCGAGGTGCGCTTCGAGGACGTCTCGTTTGCCTATCGGCCACGGACGAAGACCCGCAACGGCTCCAGCGCGACTACCGAGCCCGAGCCCGAGGAGGTCCTGGCGCTGGAGCACGTCGATCTCGACATACCCGCCGGGCAGACGGTCGCCCTGGTGGGAGCGACCGGCGCGGGCAAGTCCACGATGGCCAAGCTCGCCGCCCGCTTCTATGACCCCACGCGGGGCCGCGTGCTCGTCGACGGGCACGACCTGCGGGAGGTCTCCAGCCACTCGCTGCGCTCGCAGATGGGAATCGTGCCGCAGGAGGCGTTCCTGTTCTCGGGCACCGTCGGCGAGAACATCGCCTTCGGACGTCCCGACGCCAGCGACAGCCAGATCCGTGATGCGGCCACCGCTGTCGGCGCCGACGAGTTCATCGCCGAGCTGCCGCACGGCTACGACACCGAGGTCGGCGAGCGCGGCGCACAGCTCTCCGCCGGGCAGCGTCAGCTGATCGCCTTCGCGCGCGCGCTGATCGCCGATCCTCGGATCCTCGTGCTCGATGAGGCCACCTCCAACGTGGATCTGCACACTGAGGGACGGATCGAAGCGGCGATGCGACGCCTGCTCGCCGGGCGCACCTCGATCGTGATCGCGCACCGCCTCTCCACGATCCGCCAGGCCGGGCGCATTGTTGTGCTCGAACACGGACAGATCGCCGAGCAGGGCACACACGATGAGCTAATTGCCGCCGAGGGCCGCTACTACGAGCTCTATCGCGACTGGTCCGCCCAAGCGGCCGCCGCATAGCTGTCTGGAGTTAGTGGCGCCTGTCTTCGCGCACGATGCGATAGGCGATCCATACGATCACCGTCACGAGGATCGCCAGCACCAGGATTTCGCGTGCAACCGACAGGATCGCTTCGTGCTCGGCCATCACCCCCTCCTCCGTAACGCGTCGCTCCAGCGTAGTGCCGTCGGTCGCAGGCGGTCGTCACGGATGACTCAAAGTCGCGTTTGCCGCGTCCACTGAGGGGTATCGCATGAGGCATGGCAATCGTGATAGCTACAACGACTCACCACCGAGGGCTCATCTGGTACGCGGGTTACACGCTGTGGGGTGGTTGCCTTTTCATCGTTCTCGGGATTCTCGAGATCGCCATCTCGGCATGAGGAGATCTGGGAGATGACGGTCACAACGGGTGGCATGGAACCGGCGCGTGGAGCCGCGCGCGTGTTCTGGTGGGTGTCTCTCGCGCTCGGAGTCGCGTTCCTCGTGGCGGCGCTGGTGACCGGGCGGGGCGGCTTCGCCGGGGGCGGGGTCATGCTCGTCTATCCAATACAGCGTCTCTTCTGGAGCAGGCCCGGAACCGACCCGTCCAAGACGGGCTGGCAACGTGCGCGCGGGGCTGGTGGCGAGCCGCCAGAGTCTGTCTCCTAACAGGTCCTGTTCCGCACGAACGCTCCGAAACGCCAAACGCCCCGCAAGACGGGGCGTCAGCGTACTCCGGGACAGGGACTCGAACCGTGGGCAGCGGATCGCGCAATCCCTGTGTCAGAGCCAAATATGGCTCCAGTGCAGGCGAAACGCCCGATCGCTCATCCGGCCGAGTCCGGCTGAATCCGCCCGAATCAGTACACGACTGGCCCAAGATTGGCCCGAGCTTTCACCCCACGAGCCTGAGCGCCGGACGCTTCCCGTCGCCTGCCAGATAGGCGTTCGCGGCAGCCGCCGCCTCATCCAGCCCGCCCGGCATCAGGTGGCCGTAGGTGTCGAACGTCATGGCGATCGTCGCGTGGCCCATGATGACACTCAGCGCCTTCGCGTTCACGCCCGCGGCGATCAGCAGCGACGCGCAGGCGTGCCGCGCCTCATGCAGCGTGATCGGCTGCTGCGCGTCGTCTCGTTTCTTGGCGAGGATCGTCCTCGGGCCGTCCGCTTCCTCGTTCGGGACTTCCTGCCAGCCCCACGCCGCGAGCGCGTTCCGCCGGATGGTTTCCGGGTTGAACGGCTCGGCGGCGGTCCTGCCGAACACCAGCGCGTCGTTAGAGCCTTCGGTGCGGAGCTTATGCGCGGCCAGCTCCCCCGCGAGCGGCTCGAGGATCGGCACCCGCCGGTTGCCCGCGGCACTCTTCACCGCCTGCTCGCGCTCGATCGCATCCCAGCCCCGCGAGACGTGGATCACACGGGCCGGCAGGTCGACGTCGCCCCAGCGCAGCGCACGCAGCTCCCCGCGCCGCAGCCCGGCGTAGAATGCGCACGCCCACAGCGCCCGCTCGCCCTCGGGGATGGCAGCAATGAGCGCCGCCGCCTCGGCGGGGTCGGCGATCCGCTCGCGCCGACCGTCGGGCCGGCGTAGCTCAAGCCGCTCGGTCGGGTCGGCCGTGACTTCTTCGTCGCGGATCGCACGCCGATAGATGACGCGCAGCGGGTCGAGCGTGTTCTGCACGGTGCTCGCGCTCAACCCTTCGCCCGTCAGCCGGTTGGCGAGCTCCTGCACGTCGCGGCGCTCGACATCCGACAGGCGCATGCCGCCCAGCGTCGGCAGTAGACGTTTGTCGAGCCCGACCCTGTAGCCCCGGAGCGTCGCGGGCTTGTAGCGGGTGCCCGATGCCGTCGGGATAGAGCCGTCGCGGGCGCCGGCCATGAACGCCTCGGCGGCCTGCCGCACGGTCATGGACGTGGGTGCACGGAGCTTGCCCTTGTTCGCCGCTGAGAGCTTGTCCGCCCGCCACGCCTTCGCCGCCGCCTGCGTCGGGAACGTCTTGCGCAGCTTGCAGCCGTCGCGCTTGCTGTAGACCTCCGCTCGCCACGGGCAGTCGCAGCGGCCCTTGCCGGTGCAGCCGTTGCCGTGGCGCTGACGCACTCCGGTGGCCATCAGCAATCACCTCCAGACGATGCCGCGGTGTACGGTGCCGATTGCATGGGAGCTGAACCTCCTGTGTCATGCCCCCGGCCGCTACAACGGTGCGGGGGCGCTTTGCAGATAGCTCGACACGCTACTCCCCCACTCCGACGCTTTCGGCGTGCCGGTCAAGCCAAGCCTGCAGCTCGCTGACCGGGATCAGCTTGCGGCGCCCAAGGCGCACGAGGCGCACGTCGGGCTCGATATGCGCGCGCCAGGTGTCCCAGGACACGCCCAGCGCTTCGCACGCCTGCTCGACGCTGAGGGCGAGGGCGGGCGCGCTCTGCTTCCGGACCGCAAAGGTGACTGCCGCACGTGGGGATATTGGGGCCATCACGGTTACAGACCCCAACCTGCACGGACCGGCCAAGAGATTGCGTGAAGAACCGGTGCGGGCGCGACATTGGGGCGCGCATCTCAAAGGCCCTCGAAGGGCAAAGCCGCGCGGCAGGCCACAAGCCCCTGACACCTGCGCTTCGCTACGTCAGTCGCCCGCACCACCAAGGAATCATCCCACCACGAAGCGCTCGACGCGACCCCGACGGTCGACGTCTGGCTGCGCCACCACGCGCACCTCGGCACCACAAAAAGCCCGTACAGACAACATGCACGGCTGTGCCATCGCACAGCGAGCGCTGTGCGAATTTCGTGGCCGGTTCGGCGCGCTCAGGGTCATCACCCATGTGATGACCGCAGCGAGCATAGGTGCATCCCGAGGCGGTGGGTACGCACGCTACCTGGAGAGCAAGACCGTGGAGCCCGAGCGCGGGGACTACTACCTGACCCCCGACGGCGAGATGGCGCAGGCCCCCGGCCGCTGGCTGGCCGATCCCGAGACCCTGGAGAGGCTCGGGGTTCAGGCCGGCGGGCCGGTGGACGGCGCCGACTTCACCGCGCTGATGGAGGGCCGTCACCCTGGCACGGGCCGGTGGCTTCGTCCGGAGGGCGCTGGCGGCGGCCGGGGCGGCGGGATCGACGTGACGTTCAGCGCACCGAAGTCCGTCTCGACGGTCTGGGCGCTCGGCGACCCGTGGCAGGGCGCGCAGATCGAGCAGGCCCACGCCAGGGCAGTCGAGCAGACGATCCGCCACCTGCGAGAGCAGGTGCCCCTTGTGCGGCGCCGCTACAGCGGCCAGGTCGTGGAAGAGCACGCCAAGGACGTGATCGCCACCGAGTACCGGCACACCACCGCCCGCGGAGTCGCGGGCGCCCAGGCCCCGGACCCGCAGCTACACAGCCACGTCGTCATCACCGGCACCGTCCGCGAGGACGACCGGATTGTGGCGGTCGCGTCGCGGCCGATCTTCCGCAGCGCACGGGAGCTCGGTGCGTTCTACCGCGCCGCGCTCGCTGACGAGCTCGTGCGGAACGGCTATGCGATCGAGCAGGCCACCGGCAAGGACGGCCGGTACTTTGAGATCGCCGGTGTCCCCCGCGAGCTGTGCGAGGCGTTCTCCGGGCGCTCGCGTGAGGTCGCCAGCGCGGCGGAGCGCTTCCGTGCCCGCTACGACCGAGCACCCGAACGCGGCGAGCTGCGCAACCTCGCGCTCGAGAACCGCCGCTCCAAGGAGCTGACCACACGCTCAGACCTACAACGAGCATGGGTAGAGACAGGTCGCGATCACGAGTTCGGCCCCGATGAGGCGGCGCGACTGATCGGCGCATCCGAGCGCCCAAAGGCCGAGCGCGCGATCGAGGATCGTGTCGAGGCGAAACTGACCGAGCGGCACGCCGTGTTCGAGCAGCGCGACCTGCGCACGATCGTGCTGGAGCAAGCCGCCGGAGAGCTCGGACCGGACGAAGCGCTCGCCGTCGCCCGAGAGATGGTCCACGACCGTCGCGTGCTGACCCTGGAGGGCGGGCAGATGACCACGCTGGCGGTTCGCGCTCAGGAGCAGGCGATCGAACGCCGCACCACACAACTCGCCCAGCCCGCGGGCCGAGACGTCGGCGACGTCGCGCGTGAGAACGCTGCCCGCGAGGTCTCGGAGCGCATCGGCGGACCGCTCAGCACCGAGCAGCACCACGCGCTCGAAGTCCTCACCGGTCCCGAGCGCGCCGCAGTGCTCGTCGGCCCCGCCGGAACCGGCAAGGGAGTCGTGATCGACGCCGCCGCCCGTGCCGAACAGGCCGCCGGGCGAGAGACGATCGGGGTCGCCGTATCCGGGTCCACCGCAGAGCGCCTCGGCGCGGACAGCCCCGCGCTCGCCGGACAGACACTCACCCTGGACGCGCTGGTCGCCCGCGCGAACACGGGCGCCCTCCACGTGGGCAGCGACACGACAGTAATCCTGGACGAGGCGGGGATGGTCGACCACAAGCGCCTCGACGCCCTGACCCGGCTCATCGAGCGCTCCGGGGCAAAGCTGATCGCCGTCGGCGACGGCAAGCAGCTCCCCTCGATCGGCCCCGGCGGCATGTTCGACCGGCTCACCAGCCACACCCCGACCGCCGAGCTGGCCGACATCCACCGCACCAAGGACCCCGCCGACCAGCGCGCATGGCACGCACTACGCGCCGGAGAACCAGAGCGCGCGATGGCACACTACGCCTCACGCGGCCAGCTACACCTCTCCGACACCCGCGACCAGGCAGCAGAGCAAGCCGTACAAACATGGGCCACGCTCACGGAGGGCCGCGATATCCGCGAGGTTGCGTTGATCGCCGACGCCTCCAACCAGGAGATCGACCGGCTCAACGCCCGCGCACAACACCTACGCGCGCAGCGGGGCGAACTCGGAGACCACGAGATCCCGTTGCCCGACGTCCACTACGGCCTACGCGAAGGCGACCTCATCGCCTTCACCGCTCAACACCGCCCCCGAGGGCAGCCACGCGTCGAGAACGGCACCCGCGGACAGGTGAGCGCCATCCACGAGCGAGGCGTGACCATCACGATCGACGGATCACAGCGCAAAGTCCTGCTCGCCGGCGAGGACCTCGCCTCGCTGAGACTGGCCTACGCGCAGCACGTCTACCGCCAGCAGGGCGCGACCGTTGAGCGCTCCGTCGTGCTCACCGGCGGCTGGCAGACCAGCAAGGAGACCGCCTACGTCGAGGCGACCCGCGCGCGACACGGCACCACCTGGCTCATCGCCCGCGACGACCTCGGTACCGAAGGACAGGACGCCGCACGCATCACGCGCCTGGCCCAGCAGATGTGCAACAGCCGCGCACAGACCCCATCGCTCGCGCACCCCGAGCTGCCCGATCCGGAGTGGGGCTCGGGCTTCCGAGTACCGATCGCACCCAGTCGTCGCAGCCGAATGCCAGGAATCGCCCGAGCTATCAACCGCATTACTCACCCTAATCGGGCACCTGGGCGAATGCGGTGAGCAACACGGCAGCAGTCAAGTCGTGGCCGTGAACTTCACTGTGTTGGTACATGTACCAAACCGTATGTCTCTGGTCGGGATATCCACGCGCAGAACACCTTTGACGATCCCCGGCGCCGTGAACCGAAGATCCAGGTGGACATGGCCTGACTTGTATATGCCTTCGGCCTGTGTGTTGAGCGTCGCGCGTGCGGTGTCGTTCACGATGGTGACCGCTTTCGCATAGGAAAGCCACGATTCTTCTATCGACGGAACTTCGTAGCCGTGCTGGCAGATGAGCGGTATCTTGATCTTGAGACCTACGAGGTGCCTGCCGTCGCCTGACACGTGGATCACGATCTTGCGTGTTTGGGACGGTTTCGTGACGTAGTATCCCGGCTCGTTTGGCGGCACCGGCTTGAGAGCCGCGATCCATTCGTGGACCCACGACACGATCAGGTCTGTCCGGGTGAATACTGACGCGGTTCGAGGCGAACATTCTGTCCCTTCGCCGCGAGAGATCACGCCGATCTCAAGCTCTTCTGTTCGGGAGGGTGACTCCGCTAGCAATGGCCCGCCGCTATCGCCGTAGCACAGCGTCGCGCTGTCGCCGGGTGCGTCGATCGCGCAAAGTTGATCCTGGCCATCGAACGGGGAGGCGTTGAGTTTGCACCATTCGGTGCTTTGCACGACGGTGTTAGCCCACCGCAGCCGCTTGGCGCTTGCCGGATGCGTATAGGACGTTCGCCCCCACCCCGCGATTATTGCTTCAGTGCCGGCTTCCAACATGCCCGAATCCAAGGGGCTCGTGGCGAGCGAGACCGCTGGCGCGGTGGTGGGTTTTGAGAGCACGAGCAGTGCCGCGTCGCCTGTGCCGGTGCTCCGGGTGAAGCCCGGATACACGATCACCCTGGATACTGTTGACGCTTGTGTCTTACGCGAGAAGGGTTCGATGGTGCCGGTCACGACTACATAGCCCGAACTCTTGTAGAAGGTTCCGGTTTCCGGGTTCTCGACGCAGTGAGCGGCGGTCAGCACTAGGTTCGTCGCGACCACCGTCCCGGAGCATGTACCGCCTTCTTCTCCGCTTCCGAGTTCTACGTTATCGGTGAAGTACGCGAGCCACGGGAACGTTCCTTCCTTCGCTTCGGTGCCTCCGATGATCGCCGCTCGGGCCACAGGCGTCTCATGCAGATGCTGCGACCTCTGACGCTGGCGAATGTCGGCGCCTCCACGTACCCGAGGCGACGTCACTGCTTGGGCTCCCGCTTGAGCCGATGCCGCCGCAACGAGCGTGAGCGCCGTGGTAGCGAGTGCACGCACGAGGCCAATACGGTAGCGGACGACCTGTTAGAACAAGCCCGTGAGATGAGCCTGACCGGAGCGCTAGAGCAACGAGGCAGCCCGTTGCGTGGCTTCTTCGAGGAACGATTCCCGCTGGACCGCGTGATCAAGCGCCAGGTGCGGGAGCTGGCGCAGGCGAGCGGCCTGCCGACGATTGAAACGCCGGGAGTCGACCGGGGCACGATTGGTACAGCCATCGACTACAGGTGCAAACTCTGCTTCGTCGGGCGGCGACGATCGAGTTCGTACTGGACTTACGAAGGCGAGAACAATGGCGGGTGGGGAGCCTACGACGAAGACGGTCACCTCGAACGGGGATTCCCGGCGGGGGTGGGCGGCTACATTCTTCGACGACGCGGGCTGATCGCGCCGGATGAGCTGCGCGCGTTCTTTTTGAGCATCAGCAAGGCAGCTGAGGTTCTCGGCGGCCGCACGCGAAAGCTGTCGCTCAAAGTCGAGGAGGATCTCTGTCGGCGGTGCTTTGTACTGGCCCTCTTCGAGAAGGTGGCACTTGGCGTCCTGCTGCCGGGAGCGCTGCCGGGGCAACTCCCGCAAAACGCATCGGTCGATGAACTGCTCGCCTTGGCCGACGACGCGAGTGTGGACGATCTCGTCCGGATGACGTGGCGGTTCTACGAAACTCAGCAGCTGCTGCTCACTGGCGACGGACGCGCTGGCATGGAGGTCGGCGGTGGCGACGCAGATCTGATCGTGGACCGATGCCTGATCGAGATCAAGACGGCCAAGAACCCAGGTGAAATCTCAAAACCCTCGTGGGCACGGCGGCTACTCGCCTATCCACTGCTCGACTACGACAATACTTACGGGCTGGAGTCGGTCGCGCTCTATCTCGCGCGCCAGGGTCTTCTCATCCGATGGCCGCTGGACGAGTACGCCCGCCTAATGGCTGGCGAGCCCATCTCGCTGACCGAGGCCCGACGTGACTTGCAGGAGGCCCTCGCGTAAAGGTGGCTGTCGGTTTCGCGGTCTGCCCGTCATCTGCCCACCGACCGGATCGGGACACCTGCCGATGCTACGGAGTGCAGAATAGTTCAGCAAGCCGCCTGGTGTGCGGGCTGAAGAGTTCTGCCTCCGTTTCGGCGTTCAACAAGAACGCCACCTCAACGGCCTCGAACAGATCCTCTTGGCGCACGCTCTCGCCGAGCGCGACCCGGCGGAGCGTGCCCCCAACCTGGTCTCCGCTCCACTCGTCAAACAGCTCTTGTTCGCTGGGCATGAGGCGACTATAGCGACGACGGCGCGTCCACTCCAAACAGCAGCATCGTTCAGGCGACGGCGTAGGTTGAGGGTGATGATGGAGCTGGCGTTGGAGCCATCCGCAGGCGCCCTACGACGCACCCCTCCAGCACTTCAGGGACGGCCTCCGCCTCTCAGCCACCATCGACGGCTTCGGGCTCGGTTGAGGACTTCTGTCCACCCCCAGCCTCCTCAACCAGGCCCCGCGCCCACTGGACCGCGGTGGTCGCCCACCTCGATGCCGTCTCGCGCTCGACAGCGTACACCGTGTCATCGTCGTAGCGAAGTTCCGCCGCGTAGGGCGAGAGCAGGTCCACCTCGACAAGCTCCTCCGGCAGCCGCACGCCCGCGTTCTCGCATTGCCCTATGAGCACTCGCAGATCATGCCGGTGGGCAAACTCCACTCCCCGCGCGGCCAACACGGCCTTGAGCGCCTTCTCGACTGCCTGCTGGGCGTGAAAGCAGACGAGCACGTCCGCCACTCCGTCGATCGGCAGCATCTCCTTGGCCCCGGCCGCGTCCTCGTCGGCGCGGCGTAGAAGTTGCTCTGCGAGATCCTGCTCGCTCGCCATCAGGCGACGAGCTCCCGGCCGCCGGTCAGTGCAGCGTGAATGAGACTGCCGCGCACCTCGCGCCACTCCTGCACCCTGTGCTCGCTCGCGACGATGATGTCCATCGGGACCAGCACATCCGCCAGCACCCTACGTAGCCGCACAGACTCCAGGGCGGGGTTCTCGACCTCCGGCTCGATCACCAAGAAGTCCAGATCGCTGTCGCGCTTCAGCTCCCCACGCGCAGCCGAGCCGAACAGGATCACCCGTGAGCTCGGTGGCGCCGCCTCTGACAACCGACGGCCAGCCTCAACTATCAACGCATCGTCAAGCACGCGCTCACGATACCCGGCGCTGGGGCACCCGCCCAGGCCGCGATCGCACGACTGGCCCAAATCCTGGCCCGAGCGGATCCCTAAAACGCAAAACGCCCCGTGTTCACGGGGCACAAGCGAACTCCGGGACAGGGACTCGAACCCCAATCTCCCGGACCAGAACCGGGCGTCACTGCCAATTGGACTATCCCGGACAGTGTTGGCACAAGAATAGCCAACCGACCAGCGAACCCGGCAAGCCGCCCCTCAGAACGCGGCCGGCGTCCCGTTGGGCGAGAAGTAGGCGGTGATCGCCTCCTCGAGGCCGGGGTCGAGCACGAGCAGCACCTCGTCGCCGGCTTCGATCACGGTGTCGGCCTTGGGCACGAAGCCCGAGCGCCCGCGCAGCACGGAGATGATCAGGCTGCCTTCGGGCAGGGCGATGTCGGAGATGCGCTCGCCGACGGTGGGCGCATCGGAGCTGACCTCGAGCTCGATGATCTCCAGGCGCTCCTCTTCCAGCGCCAGCAGGTGGACGAGGCCGTAGCGGGGCACCTCGTGCTCGATCAGGCGCAGGATCAGGTCGGTAGCGGAGACCGCCGGCTGGATCCCCAGCAGCCTGAAGTGGTCGTGGTTGCGGGGGTTGTTGACGCGGGCGATGACGCGGTCGCACAGGTACTTCTCCTTGGCGACCTGACAGACGAGGATGTTGTCCTCGTCATCGCCGGTGACCGCAATCACGAGATCGGCGCGTTGGATGCCAGCGCGCTCGAGTACCCACAGCTCCGTGGCGTCGCCGTATTGGACGGCGTGCTCAAACTCTTCCTCGTTGGCGAGGTAGCAGTCGCGCGAGGACTCGATCAGCGTGACTTCGTGGTCCTTGGAGATGAGCTCGCGTGCGAGGTTGCGCCCCACCTTGCCGGCGCCGGCGATGATCGCGTACATACGGCTACGCCGCCTCTGGCTCGAGCGCTTGCTCGAACATGTCGATCGCGTGCTTGGTTGGTGAGATCGTCTGCAAGCCCTGCTCGCGGTACCAGTCAGCTCGAGCGGGGTCCATCACCCGCACGATCGCCTTTTCCACGCCAAAGCGCTTCTGGGCGATCTGTGCGATCACGAGGTTGGTGTTGTCGCCGGCGGTAGAAGCGATGAAAGCGTCTGCGCGCTCAATGCCCGCTTGGATCAACGCGTCTGTCTCCAGTGCGGTGCCAACAGTGAACTGGCCGCCGGAGTCCTCCCAGCTTTTGCTCTGACCGGCATCGAGGCGCTCGTGCGAGAGGGGATCCTCGTCCAGGACGGAGACCTGGTGGCCGGAGGCGAGGGCTGACTTCGCGACAGCCGATCCCACACGGCCGGCGCCGACGATCAGTACGAACATGGGGAGGGGTAGCAGATGGGCATGACCGGCAGGTTAGACGATGGGGGCGCCGGTCTGACTCGGGCGCGTAGGCTCGGGCGGCGCGACGCTTGCGGGCGGCGCCGTCACGATCACCCGGCATTCGGCCTTACGGATCACGTACTTTGTGACGTCCCCCACATACGCGTCGAGCGGTCCCCCCCGGCCGCCGAGCCGGGCGCCGCCGCGGATCAAAGAAGGCTCCTCCGCGCCGAGCACGATCGCCTCCACGCCCCTGCGCCGCGCCTCCTCGACGATCGCGTATCCGGCGCGACGCGTACGCACCGTCGCGGTCGCCACCTGTACCCCGGTGTACTCCTCCCCCACCGCCTTCGCCCGCGCGAGCACCTGGCGGGCGTATTTGATCTGTGCGTCCGGCAGGCTCGCGTCGAGCGGCAGCGACATCGGGATCACGAACACCCACAGCGCCTCGATCGTGGCTGCGTCGATTGCGGCCTCGTCGGTCTGCTCACCTGAGACGAGCAGTGCGGCCGTCTGCACGATGTCGTCGTCGAGGGTGGTGCCGAAGAGCGGCACGAGCACCGAGCCGTAGTCCTGCTCTCGCGGCTGCTCCGCACGCAGCACCTGCGGTGCCACGGTCACGCGACGCAGCAGTGATGTCTCGTCGGCTCGCCGGTAGATGACGTACAGAGCGATCCCGAACGCCATCCAGCCGAGCCCCACATAGCGGGCGGTTTCGTGCAGGATCAGGACCGCCACCCAGCCCGCGGCCGACACCAGCACGCCGAACGCCGCGGGCAGCGGCAGCTCGCCGCCGCGCACGCGAATCGACATCGGGATCCGGTAGGGGCGATCGCGGTTGGGCTCGGTGTAGCGCAGCCGGCAGACCGACAGGTGTGCGATCGTGAAAGCGAGCGTCGCGCCGAACGCGTAGATGCCAACGAGGAAGTCGAGGTTCTCAGGCGCGACGAGCCCGGCGGCAAGCACCCCTGCGAGGATGATCAGCACGTAGGGCGTCGAGCGCTGCGGGTGCAAGCGGCCGAGGCCACTGGGAATCTGCCGGTTGGTCGAAAGCGAGTACGCAAGACGGGAGAGGCCGAGCATCGCGGAGTTTGCGGCTGCCACGAGCGTCACGGCGGCCAGCGCCGCGACGAGGTAGGTGAGCGTCTGCTCGAGCCAGTGCGGGTGCACCTGTTTGACGATCCCGATCACCGGCGCATCCAGGTAGCGGTGGCCGAGTTCCGTGCGGCCATCGTGGACCGGCAGCGCGGTCACGGCGACCAGCGCAATGCCGACATAGAGGAAGGCGACGGTGGCGGTCATGCTCCCTACAAGGCGCTTGAGGCCGCCGCGGCTGATCCTGACTTCGCCGGCCAGCCCGGAGGCCGACTCGAGGCTCGTGAAGGAGATCACAGCGATCGTCAGCGCGAAGGCCAGCCGCGGCCACGTCGGCGCGCTGCCTAGATGGATCGGGCCTGTGAGCGTGTGCGGGCTGAAGAACAGCACCAGGCCGAGCACCACGATGAAGGCCTGGAGCGCGAGGTCTCCGGCGAGCAGCATGCCCACGCGCCGCGCACGCTGCCCGCTGAAGCCGCGAATGTTGCTGACGACGACGAGGGCGATGAACGCGAGCGCGAGCACGAGCGACTCGCCGCGGTGGTCGAGCTGACTCCAGAAGACCTTCAGGTACTGGGTCGCCGAGAAGGCCGTGACCGCGATCAGGATCACGTAGTCGAGGAGGATCGCCCAGCCTGCGATGAAGCTCACGAGCTCGTTGAACGCGTAGCGCGCGAACACGGTCGAGCCGCCCCGCTCCTGGTGCAACGAGGCACCCTCGACGTAGGTCATCGCCGTGATCGCGAACAGCCCGGCCGCGATCAGGAAGACGAGCGGCGTCAGCCCGAGCGCGTGGTTGGCGATCACGCCGAGCGAGAAGTAGATCGCGCTCGCCAGCGACGAGTACACGACCGTGAACAGGATCGGCGAGCCGAGGCTGCGCTTGATCATCACGCGCGAGCGCGATGCAAGCGCGTGAGCCGGCTCTTCCTCCGCGCTCACGTGCGCCGGCTCCGTCTCACCTCGAGGTATCCGCGTGCAACGCCGGCCGCGAGGAAGAGCACACCCAACAGCAGTCGCGGCGAGATCACGCCGCCATCGCCGCCGATCGCCTGGGAGATCAGCGCCAGCCCGATCACCGCCATCGTCAGCGACAGCAGCAGGGTGCCGGTCCTGTGCACGTGTCGGCCGTTCATCTCAGTCTGAGCTTATTCCCGCAACGGCGGAGTAGAAGCATTTACTGGGCGCGCCGCATGCGGCGTGCCCAACGGACGGCGCATGCGCCGTCCGGGCAGGGCCGCATGCGGCCCTGCCGGTCATGCCGCATGCGGCATGACCCCCCAATTCAGCTTCGAGCAGCGCAGGCGGCCACCAGTGCTGTGATCACGTGATCAGCGGGATGATCAGGATGGCGACGATGTTGGCGACCTTGATCATCGGGTTGATCGCCGGCCCTGCGGTGTCCTTGAAGGGGTCACCGACCGTATCCCCGGTGACGGAGGCCGCATGCGCATCGGAGCCCTTGCCGCCGAAGGAGCCGTCCTCGATGAGCTTCTTGGCGTTGTCCCACGCGCCACCGCCTGCGGTCATCATCACGGCGAAGAAGAAGCCCACGACGATCACGCCGATCAACAAGCCGCCGAGTGCCTGCTGGTCGATCAGCCCCACGATCAGCGTCAGGCCGATCGGCAGTAGCGACGGCAGGATCATCTCGCGCTGCGCGGTCTTCGTGACGATGTCAACGCAGCGCGCGTAGTCGGGCTCTTCGGTGTAGTCCATGATCCCCGGGTGCTCGCGGAACTGGCGGCGCACCTCCTCAACGACCGCACCGCCGGCGCGCCCAACGGCCTCGATCGACAGCGACGCGAACAGGCACACCATCAACCCGCCGAGCAGCAGCCCGATCAGCACGGGCGGTTCGTTGATGCCGAAGGAGATCATGTGCCCGAGCTTGTTTTCGAGTTCTTTCTGGAAGCCGGCGAACAGGCCGACGGCCGCGAGTACCGCTGAGCCGATCGCATAGCCCTTGGTGACGGCCTTCGTCGTGTTGCCGACAGCGTCCAGACGGTCGGTGACCGTGCGCACCTCCTCGGGCAGGTCTGCCATCTCGGCGATCCCGCCGGCGTTGTCGGTGATCGGCCCGAACGCGTCGAGCGCGACGATCAGCCCCGTCAGCGACAGCAGGCCCATGGCCGCGATGAGGATGCCGTAGATGCCGGTGACGCCTCCGCCCGCGAGCTTCCAGGAACCGAGGATCCCGAGGACGATCACGAGCGCCGGTAGCGCCGTGGCCTGCAGGCCCGATGAGAAGCCCTGGATGATGTTCGTGGCGTGGCCGGTGATCGACGCTTTCGCCGTCTTCTTCACGGGCGCGAAGCGGGTCGACGTGTAGTATTCGGTTAGTCCGAATAGCAGCCCGGTGACCACGATCCCGATCAGTGAGCACAGGTACAGGTGAAACCAGCTCGGGGTGTTCACGGTGGTGCCGACGACCTTGAACGTGAGGTTGCGCATCAGCCAGTAGGTGATCGGGGCGAATGCAGCCGCCGCGAGCACACCGGAGACGACGAGCCCCTGCAGCAGCGCGCGCTCGACGTTGCCCGTGTTCGTGCGCACGGCGAACGTGCCGATGATCGAGGCGATGATCGCCACGCCCCCGATCACGAGCGGGTACATCGCCACCTGCGTGGACTCATGGAAGGTGAGGACACCAAGCAGGATCACTGCGATCGCGGTCACCGCGTAGGTCTCGAACAGGTCCGCTGCCATGCCGGCGCAGTCGCCGACGTTGTCGCCCACGTTGTCAGCGATCGTGGCCGGGTTGCGCGGGTCGTCCTCGGGGATTCCCGCCTCGACCTTGCCCACGAGGTCAGCGCCCACGTCGGCGGCCTTCGTGAAGATGCCGCCACCGAGCCTCGCAAACACTGAGATCAGCGACCCACCGAAGCCGAGGCCGACGAGCGCGTCCACCGCCGTCTTCGGACTGTCGTTGAAGATCGACGTGAGCGCGCCGTAGTAGCCGGACACGCCGAGCAGCGCCAGGCCGACGACGAGCAGACCGGTGATCGCGCCGCCGCGGAACGCAACCTTCAGGGCCGGCGAGACGCCACCCCTGGCGGCCTCGGCAACTCGCGCGTTGGAGCGCACGGACACGTTCATGCCGATGTAGCCGGTCGAGCCGGAGAGCAGCGCTCCGATCAAGAAGCCGCACGCTACGGCGATGTTCTGGATGAAGATCAGCGCCACGAACACGATCACCCCGACACCGGCGATCGTTATGTATTGACGGTTCAGGTAGGCGCGCGCGCCCTGCTGGACGGCCAGGGAGATGCTCTGCATCTTCTCGTTGCCCGGCGAGAGCGCGAGCAGGGATCGCGTGGTCACGAGGCCGTATACGACCGCACAGGCGGCGCAAACGAGGGCGACGACGATCCCATGGTTCGTCAGAAAGCTGCTCAACAGAAATCCTCCGCGGTCTGATTGGCGTGCCGCGCGAGGATCTGTCGCGCGCACATTTGTCGCCCGGTTCGCTCGGCGCGAGCGTCTACCCGGTGCAAACGCGGGCGCAGTGTATCGTGCCGGCCGGCGCTATGCCTGGCCAGCGCCGTGCGCCGTGCTGTTTCTCACCGTCCCGGCACCCACAGCCTGCCGCTCGCCTCCGCCGGTCCAGGACCACCGGGCTCCGTCGCGGGTTGAGGCGGCGCACCCTGAGCACCCGGCTGCTCGCCGGCGGCAGCGGCGCCCGGCGCATTCGTCCCGGGCGCGCCCTGCGTTTGGCCGGCACCACCGGTGCTCTGCATCTCCCGGGCATACGCCATCTGCAGGCGCGAGAGCGCATCGCGCAGCGGGCCGAGCTCCTGCGGGATGCTGCGCTCGAGGATCTCCAGCAGGGCTCTGACGCCGTCGATCGCGTCGCGCGCTTGCCCGAGGTCACGCTGCCCCGCCCCGGCAGGATCGCGCTCGTCTTCTGGCGCCAGGCGCCGGGCGCCCAGGTTCAGAAGCGAAACGGCGGCCTGGGCCATCATGTCGGTGGTGGTGATGCGGCTCAATTCCGCCTCGTAGGCGGCACGTAGCTCCTCCTCGCTCGGCTGCCCGGCGGCCTGTCCGGGCCCGCCTGCCTGTGTCATCTGGTCCTCGGCACTCATACCGCCACCTCCTCGGGATAGCTCTGGGTCGTCTCGCTCACGCTGGCAGCAAATGCCTCCTCGAGCGTCGCACCGGCCTCGATCATCTGCCGCTGGCGCTGTGCGCCGTTGCGCTCGGGGAAGCTCGGGTCGATCGCAAGCTCAGCGCGTACGGGCGCGCTCCACGCGAGCAGCCGCTCGATCGCCTCTCGCGCCGGGTACTCCACGGCGCGCTCCAAATCGATCAGGCGTCCGTCCATGCCGAAGCGGATCGCGCGCCACATGTTCTCCTCGATCAAGCGCGGCGCCGGGTCCTCGAATGGGACGCCCTCGTCCACGTCGCGGACGGCCTGTGCGATGCACGCGACCATCAGAGCGGCGAGCGCCTCGGACTCGGATGCGCTGGCCTGCGCATCGCAGATACGTACCTCGACCGTGCCAAAGCTGAAGTGCGGCCTCACAGACCACCACACCTGCGTGAACTCGACGATCGAGTTCGTCTTCAGCAGGAACTCGATGTAGTCGCGGTAGGCGTTCCAGCCGCCGAATGCGTCGGGCACGCCGCAACGCGGGAAGCTCTTGGTGAAGCTCTGCGTGCGCGCGGAGTGCAGCCCGCTGTTGCGGGCGTCAAGGAACGGCGAGTTGGCTGAAATCGCCAGCAGCAGCGGCAGCACGGGACGCAGGCGATCGACAGCGCGGATCGCGCGGTCGATGTCGCGTACCCCCACGTGCACGTGCAGACTGAACGTGTTGTTGCGCCAGGCGACGTATTTGAGCCCCTGCTCGACGCGCCGATAGTGCTCGGTGTCGATGATCGGCTGCTCGCGGTAGTCGGCCCAGGGGTGCGTGCCTGTGGCCGCGAGTGTGACCCCTTCGCGCTCGGCGAGCGCGAACAGGCGCCGGCGGCGCTCGCGCTGGCGGGCGAGCGCATCCTGCAGATCCGACCCGACGCCGGAGATCACCTCGATCTCCGACGAGATCAGCTCACCGGCGATGCCGTCGCGCAGCAGCGGGTCCGCCTGCGCGGCGCCGTGCAGTTGCTCGAAGCGGGGCGCCAGGTCAAGCGTGCTGGGGTCGAGCAGCGCGAACTCCTCCTCCACTCCTACGGTGAGGTCGCTGGCCGCGGCAAACGTCTCGGCTGCTCGTTCTAGATCCAGGCTGTTCATCGCTTGGCGTCTACGTGAGGCTTGCTCAGCGCGCTCGGTCGTCCAGTGTGACGCACGGGGCGTGCGGGCGGGCGGGCATCGGATCAGGTCAAGTAGAAGTACAGCGCGTAGAGCAGATCGACCGCCGGGCTGGACGTGTGCACGGTCACCTCGGGCGGTACGTCGAGCAGCGACTCGGAGTAGTTGAAGATGATCTTCACGCCCGCGTCCACCAGCTGATCGGCAAGGCCCTGTGCCGCCTTCGTGGGCACCGCAAGCACGCCGACAACGATGTCCTCGTCCTCAACCACCTGACGCAGATCCTCGATATGGCGCACCGCCTGGCTGCCCACCTGCGTTCCTACCTTTGCATCGTCGCTGTCGAAGATCGCGACGACGCGAAAGCCGTGGTCGGCGAAGATGTCTGAGGAGGCGATTGCCTTGCCGAGATGCCCCGCACCGATCAGCCCGATGTTGTGTTGGCCGGCGGTGCGCAGGATCTTGCGAATCTGCGAGACGAGCGCCTCGACGTTGTAGCCGACGCCCCGCTTGCCGAACTTCCCGAAGCCCGAGAGGTCGCGCCGGATCTGCGTGGAGTTGACGTGGGTGTAGTCGGAGAGCTCTTGCGAGGAGATCGTCTCCTTGCCCATCTTCTTCGCCTGCGTGAGCACCTGCAGATAGCGCGACAGGCGTGCCGCGACCCCCAGCGAGAGCCGCTCTGTGGTTGCGCCTGCGCCGTCCCTGGCGCCCGCCAGAGCGGTCGTCCGTTCTCCGTAGCTCATGCCACGGACTTTAGACGCTCGCGCAGAGCGGCCTCCTCGACGAAGTAGTCGCTCAGCTCCTCGCCGTTCAGCGTGACGACGGGGATGCGCTCGAAATACGCGCGCTCGAGCCGCTCATCGGCGGAGATGTCCAGCTCCTGCAGCTCGAAGCCGAGCTCCTGCTGCAACTCGCCCAACAGGACCATCGCGTCGCTGCACAGGTGACATCCCGGCCTGGAGTAGACCACCAGCTTCGCAACCTGCCCGCGCTCGCCCATGGAAGCTGAGGCTAGCGGGCGTCTGTGTGCCCGCGCCGCGACACCCGCGGCCCGGCCGCAGCAAGCCGAGCGACTCCGGTTTCTCGACGACCGCCGCCTGCTGGAAGGATTCCGGCGCCGAAATTCCCGCTCTTTGCACGAAAAATTCCTGTTATCCCGTTGACAGCCAACATTCGATTAATAGAAACTAGCCTGGTCTGGGGAGATGCGACTCGTGGGGGCGCAGTGGGGGCGCGGTAGATCAGAAAAGCCAAACGTCGCCGGTGGTTGGAGGTACGCCGCCGCCAGCGCCCGCCGACGAGTCACGTCCTTGGACGGGGCAGCACGTCGACGCTTTCACATCTATTCCAGATGGGAAAGCGACCAAGACCCGATCAGGTAATCAAAGGGAGAATCGAAGATGACTCGATTGAAGACACTGACGCTCTGTTTGGTGGCGATGTTCGCGATCGGCGCGGTGGCAGCAGCCACGGCGTCCGCGGCGGCCCCCGAATTCGGGCACTGCGTGAAAAAAGCCAAAGCCGAAGGCGAAGGCTACTCAAATGCAGGATGCACGACAGCGGTGGCCTCGGGGGCTAAATATGAATGGGTGTCGTACAGCCGGCTGGTCGAAGGCGGCGCGAAATTGCATTTCACCTCGAAAGCCAGATTTGTCGCAACCCAGCCGTTGAAAATATGCCTCAAGTGGCAGAAACTGGTTCAAGAAGGCAGGACCGAAGAAGCCGCCAAATACCTTGAAGAACATAAACTGACCGAAGCAGAATGTGAAAAAATCCTCATGGAAAACGAAGGCAAGGAACCGGCGATCCTGGAAACGACCTCGGGCGAACGCATCGAATGCTCCGGGATCAGCGCAACCGGCGAATACACCGGCGCGAAAACGGTCGGGAACATAACGGTCAAGTTCACCGGCTGCGAACGCAACAGCGAAGAAGTCTCCTGCCAATCACCGGGCGCCAGCACAGGTGAAATTGTCAGCGACACGCTCAGCGGCGCGTTGGGCATCATCAAGGAAGAAGGGCTTCCCGTGAACAACACGGTGGGCATCTCGCTGGAGGGCGCGTCCGGCGAAACCGTGACGGAATTCGCCTGCGGGACCCTGTCGGTGGTGGTGACGGGATCGGTGATCCACCAGGTCGAGACGAACAAAATGCTGCTCGAAGAAAATGAAAAATACGTGCAGCGCAAAGGCGAGCAGAAACCAGAAAAGTTCGAAGGCCAACCGACGGATGTCCTCGAGTCCACGATCGACGGGCTCTTCCGCCTGCAGTCGGGTGAGGCTCTGCTGACCGTGCTGACCAACGAAGAAAAGATGGAGATCAACACGGTCGTCTAAGCGATGACCGCGGGCGGGCGGCGCGGCGCGTTGGCCAGGGAGGCCCGCGCGCAGCGCCGTTCGGCGCTAGCCGCGCGCCGCGCGCAGCAACACACTCGGGTGCCGTGCGAGCTTCGGCCCGAGCACGAGCGCGAGGAACGTGAGCCCCAGCCACGGGCGCAGGTAGGGCCTGACGCGGCGAATGAGCCCGCTCTCGTCGAGCTCGCAGACCATCGCGTCAGCCAGCTTGAACGGGCCGATCTTGCCGTCCCCCATGACCACTCGCAGCGCACCATCCCCCACTTCTTCGTGCCAGCGCAGTCCGTTCATAGCGCCGTACACGGCGTCGAGGAGCACGCGGAGGTCTTCATGGCCACGGAACACGAAGCGCCCGGATAGAGGCGAGACGAGCTCGGCGTCGGGGGCGAGGCTCGCGAGCAGCGCCTCGATGTCGTTAGCTTCAGAGGCGGAGCGATAGCGGGCCACAGCGTCGTCCACGCCGCCAATCTTTCCACATAGTCGGCTCAGTGGGCGCGTTCGCCGGTGGCGTAGGCATCCAGGCCAAGGTATTGCGGGTAGCGCAGGCGCGGGCCAAAGCGCGCGGCGCTGGCGATCATGGCGGCATTGTCGGTACAGAGCGAGCGCGCGGGTACGTGCAGTTCCGCGGGCAGGTCTCCCAGGCGGCGACGCAGCGCGCCGTTGGCGGCCACGCCGCCTCCCACCGCCAGACGACCGATCCCCGTGAGGGTTAGCGCCTGCTCGGCGCGCGCGTGCAGGCGCTCCACGATTGCGGCCTGGTAGGAGGCAGCTAGATCGGCTGCCCGCGCGCGCGTCTGCTCCTCGCCGAGGTCCCGGGTGGCATACAGCAGCGCTGTCTTGACGCCTGCGAACGAGAAGTCCAAGCTCTCGGCGAAGTCCTTGCGCGGGCGACTGCGGGTACGCTCGCCGGGCGAACCTGGAAAGTGGAACGCATCGGGGTCCCCGCCTGCCGCCAACCGCTCGAGCGCGGCGCCGCCGGGGTAGCCCAGCCCCAGCATCCGCGCACCCTTGTCGAACGCCTCGCCGGCGGCGTCGTCGAGCGTGCGGCCGAGCACCTGGAAGCCGTCGTGCTCGGTGACGAGCGCGACGAGCGTGTGCCCGCCGCTGGCGAGCAAGCATACGAACGGCGGCTCGAACGGCACCTCGTCAGTGCTGAGGAAATTGGCGGCAACGTGTCCCTGCAGATGGTCCACGGGTGCGAACGGCAGCTCTCTGGCGGCGGCGAGCGCCTTTGCTGTGGAGAGACCCACGAGCAGAGCCCCGACCAGGCCCGGCCCCTGAGTGGCGGCGACCAGCTCGACGTCATCGAGCGTGGCGCCCGCGCGCGTCAGCGCCTCATCGACGACCACGTTGACGAGCTCGAGATGGTTGCGGGAGGCGATCTCGGGGACGACACCACCGAAGCGGCTGTGCGCCTCCTGGGAGGAGATCACATTCGAGCGCATGCGCCCGTCCGCGTCGATCACGGCCGCGCAGGTGTCGTCACAGCTGGTCTCCAGGGCGAGGATCATCGATTAGATCCCCGCCCGCGCGTCCGGATTGGGGACATCGCTGAGCGAGCCCTGGAGCGTGGCGGGCGTGCGCCACATGACGAGCGCGTCCTCGCCGTTGTCTTGGTAATAGCGCCGGCGGGTTCCGGCAGCGCGGAAGCCCTCGCGTTCGTAGAGATGGATCGCGACGGCGTTGGAGCGTCGCACCTCCAGCGTGAAGCGCGCGTCGGGGTCATCGACGAGCGCGTACAGGTGGGCGAGCATCGCGGATGCCAGGCCCTGTCCCTGGCGGTCGCGATCGACGGCCACGTTCATCACGTGCCAGACCGTGTCGTAGCGCGAGCAGATCAGGTAGCCGACGAGCCGCCGCTCGCCGGCCTCGTTGGGGAGCGTCGCGGCGAGGCAGATCCCCGACTGCTTGGAGAGCTCGAGCACGAACATCGCCAGCGACCACGGCGTCGGGAAGACGCGGCGCTCAATCGCGATCACCTGTGGCAAGTCGGGATAGCTCAGGCGGCGAATCTCGAGGGGCCGTGTCTCCTCCGACCGGTTGTGGGTCGTGGCGCGCTCGCCCATGTCATGCGCCCCCTGACGCAGCAGAACCCTCGAACGCGAGCTCGGCGTCGGGGCGGCGGCGGTAGTCGGGGAGGAGCTCTTGCAACCCCTGCGCGTCGGCGAGCGTGCCGAGCACGCAGATGGCGCCGGCGCTAATGAGGTGGAGCGGTGAAGAGTCTGGCTCGACGTCGGCGCCAGCGTTCTGGAGCTCGGCGCGGAAACGGAGCGCTCCGTCGCCGACGGCGAGCAGAGTCAGTTCCTCCCCTCCGGCGGCGTCAGCGGCGTCGGCGATCACGCTGGAGATCTCCTGCGGCGCCACCGCGCGCGGCGGCGCGAGCTCGCGTGGCGTGTTCTGCTCGCCTTGCTGGTAGACGGCGGCGAAAACCTCGCCGCGCCGGGCATCGATTACGGCGAGCACGGCGCCGTCGGCCCCGTCCGCGGCGAGGATCGTGTCGAGGCGCGCCGAGGCGAGCGCCGGCAGGGCGAGCGCGAGCGTGCTGGGCACGCCCACGAGCTCGGCGCCGAGCGACTGTGCGAGACCGCGCGCCGTGGCCACGCCGACGCGCAGGCCGGTGAACGTGCCGGGACCAAGGCCAACAGCAATCCGGTCGACATCGCGCCAGGTGACGCCTGCGTCACTGAGCAGCCGCTGGGCGATGTTGAGCAGCTGCGTGGCATGCCCCGGGTGAGCTCCGGCGGGTGGGTCATCACGGGCCTCGAGGGTGGCTCCGTCGGGGAGGCGCAGCGCGACGGAGGTGGCGCGTGTAGAGGTGTCAAAGCCGAGCATGATCATTGCTGGCGGTCCCCGTGTGTCCCTACAGCGGCGCCCAGCTCGTGGAACTCGACGCGGCGGCGGTCGCCGCCGCGATGACTGAGGCTCACGCGGATGCGCGCCTGAACCAGCTCCACGTGGGCGTCCTGCGGCCACTCGACGAAAGCGATGCGCCCAGGGCCGAGGTAGTCGGCGAGCAGGTCGGGATCCTCATGCTCGAGGCCCTCCAGGCGGTAGAGATCGAGATGCGAGACGGTCAGACCGTCACCCGCGTAGCGGTGGCCGATGCTGAACGTGGGGCTGGTGACGGGGTCGCTGACACCGAGCGCACGGGCGGCGCCGCGCACGAGCGTCGTCTTGCCTGAGCCGAGCTCTCCGCGGATGAGCACGACGTCTCCGTCGGCGAGCGTGCCGGCCAGCTCGGCGCCCAGCGATTCGGTCTCGGCGGGACCTGTGGTTTCGACGGTTCGTGCTGCCACTGAGCAGACTCTAGAGGCGCTTGCCGTCGGTGACGGTCGGGGGCGGACGCGCCCAAAAAAAGACCGGCCCGCGGGAGAATGGGTCGCGGGCCGGTCGTTACTCCTGGAGGGATGGAGACATGACCTACATCGGCAACCTTGCCAAACTGCTTTAGGACCTCCTGGAAAGTCTTCGGCGGATCCCCTGGAACCCCTCTTTTGCAGGGAAAATGCCACTGGACATATGTCCAGTGGCAACTAGAACAGGCCGAGCTGGTCGGCTGCTGCGTCGCTATCACCGGCCGCAGACGCACCTGCGCGTCCCGCCGGCGGCGCCGCCGGGGCCTGCGCCGCCTCCTCGACGAGCTCCGGGACCTCCTCCACGAGCGGCTGCTCGGGCGCGCCCTGCGCGAGCAGCGCCGGTAGCCGCGCGAAGTCCTCGCGCAGCGTGGCGAGCATCCGTGGCGTGTACAGCGCGGCGGCGGGGTGGTAGATCGGATACAGGCGCACGGCACGCCGGCCGAGCACGATCACCTCAGGCTGGCCGTGCAGGCGCGTGATTCCGGTCGGATCGCCGCGCAGAAGCTTGGTGGAGAAGTTGCCGAGCGTGCAGATGACCGTCGGCTCGATCAGCTCCACCTGGCGCAGCAGGTAGTCCTGGCAGTTAGAGAGCTCGATCGGAAGCGGATCGCGATTGCCGGGAGGGCGGCACTTCAAAGTGTTGACGATAAACACATCTGTTCGCTGTAGTCCAATCTCCACGAGCAGCGTCTCGAGGAGTTTCCCGGCGCGACCGACAAACGGGACCCCCTGCTCGTCCTCGCTGGCACCGGGAGCCTCCCCCACGAAGATCAGATCGGCGTTCGCGTTGCCCGCCCCGAAGACGACGGTTTTGCGCGTGGCGGCGAGCTCGGGGCAGCGCGTGCATCCACGCGCCTGGACGAACAGCTCCTTGAGGGCCTCACGGCGGTCTGTGGGGGATCGCTCGGGCTCCGCGGCGGACACCGCGAGGATGGTAATTGCTTATGGGGAGCGCGCGCTGGGTCAGGCGCCCTGTGCGGCGATCTGGCGCGTGGCGGACCGACGACACCCCCGTGAGCGATGATCTGGCGATGGCGTCGGCCGCGGAGCACCCGGTGATCGCCCCGTTTGCGGGGGTGGTGGTGGCGATCCCGCGCGGGCTGCGCGAGCAGGTCGGCGCAGACACGCCGCTTGTGGTGCTGGAGGCGATGAAGATGGAGCACGAGGTCCTGGCGCTGGTGGACGGCGTCGTGGCGAGCCTTGAGGTGACGGTGGGCGAGGCGGTCGAGGAGGGCCAACTGCTGGCACGGATCGAGCCCGGCGCGGGCACTGTGACGGAGCTCGAGGGGTCGCAAGAACGACTCGCGGACGGTGAGCGCGCGGACCTGCGGGTGGTGCGCGAGCGCCACGAGATCGGCCTTGACGCGGCGCGCGCGCAGGCGGTGGCGAGCAGACACGAGCTTGGACGGCGCACCGCGCGGGAGAACCTAGAGGACCTGCTTGATCCGGGCACGCTGGTGGAGTACGGGCCGCTGCTGTTCGCCGCGCAGGAGCGCAGGCGCCCGCGCGAGGAGCTGATCGCGCGCACCCCCGCGGACGGCCTCGTGGGCGGCATCGGGCAGGTGCAGGGGCGCACATGCGTGGCGATGTCCTACGACTACACGGTCCTGGCAGGCACCCAGGGGATGCGCAACCACGCCAAGAAGGACCGCCTGTTCGAGCTGGCCGAGCGCCGGCGGCTGCCTGTGGTGCTGTTCGCGGAGGGCGGAGGCGGGCGCCCGGGCGACGTGGACATGCCGATCGTGGCGGGCCTCGATTGCCGCGCGTTCGAGCTGTTCGCGCGCCTGAGCGGCCTCGTGCCGCTCGTAGGCATCGCCTCGGGCTACTGCTTCGCCGGCAACGCGGCGCTGCTTGGCTGCTGCGACGTGGTGATCGCGACGGAGGACTCGAGCATCGGCATGGGCGGACCGGCGATGATCGAGGGCGGCGGCCTGGGGGTCTATGCGCCCGGCGAGGTAGGCCCGATCGACGTGCAGCATGCAAACGGCGTGGTCGATCTGCGCGCGGCCGACGATGCGCAGGCGGTGGCGATGGCCAAGCGCTATCTCTCCTACTTCCGCGGCCCGACCCCGCCGGGCGCCGTCCCGGACCAGGAGCTGCTGCGCGAGCTGATCCCGGAGCAGCGCAAGCGCGTGTACGAGGTGCGCCGCGTGGTGCAGACGCTGTTCGACGAGGGCTCCGTGCTGGAGCTGCGCGACGGCTTCGGCGCGGGCATGCTCACGGCACTGGCGCGGATCGACGGTCGCCCGCTGGGCGTGCTGGCGAACGACCCGAGGCACCTGGGTGGCGCGATCGACGCGGACGCGGCGGACAAGGCGGCGCGCTTCATGCAGCTGTGCGACGCGTTCGAGCTTCCGCTGCTGTTCCTGTGCGACACGCCGGGGTTCATGGTGGGCCCGGCGGCGGAGCGCACGGCGACGGTGCGCCACTTCGCGCGCATGTTCCTGGGCGGGGCGAACGTGAGCGTGCCGACGGGCACGATCGTGCTGCGCAAGGGCTACGGCCTGGGTGCGCAGGCGATGGCGGGCGGCGGCTTCAAGGCGCCGCTGTTCACGGTCGCGTGGCCGACATCGGAGTTCGGGGGCATGGGCCTCGAGGGCGCGGTTCGCCTCGGCATGCGCCGCGAGCTGGAGGCGATCGAGGACCCGCAGGAGCGCGAGCGCGTATATGAGCAGCTCGTAGCGGCCGCGTACGAGCGCGGCCAGGGCGTGAACATGGCCGCGTACGGGGAGATCGACGACGTGATCGACCCGGCCGATTCGCGCCGCTGGATCGCGACGCTGTTCGACGAGCACACCGGGCAGTGGTGGCGCCGGCCCGGAAAGAAGCGCCCGAGCGTGGACGCCTGGTGAGGCGGCGGCGTCGCTTTGCCAGACGGGTGTGACATCGGGCACACAGACGGGTCTCCAGGTCGGTACAATCCACCCAGGCCGTCACCGATCGAGGTCGGGATGGACCTGAGCAGCGCCCCGTCGTACATCTGAAGTCGCGCCGGTATCCGAAGGGAACTGGACCGAAGCCGATGAGCATCCACCACTGCAGCAGCATGCGCGCATGAGGACCGTGCGCACAGTGGCCGAGCTGCGCGCTGCGCTCGCGCCCGCACGCCACGATGGGAGTTCGATCGGGCTCGTGCCGACGATGGGCGCGCTGCACGCCGGACATCTGTCCCTGATCTCGGGCGCGCGCGAGCAGTGCGACGTGGTCGTCGTGTCGCTGTTCGTGAACCCCGCTCAGTTCAACGAGCGCGCCGACCTCGAGCGCTACCCGCGCGACGAGCACAGCGACATGCAGGCGGCCGCCGCCGCCGGTGCGGACCTGCTGTTCGCGCCGTCCGTGGATGAGGTCTACCCGCAGGGCTTTGCCACGAGCGTGGAGGTGCTGGGCGTGACCGAGCGCCTGGAGGGCGCCGCGCGCGGCGCCGAGCACTTCCGCGGCGTAAGCACGGTGGTGACGAAGCTGCTGTGCATGGTGCTCCCGGACGTGGCGTACTTCGGGCAGAAGGACGCGCAGCAGGTGATCGTGGTGCGCCGCCTCGTGGCGGACCTGAACCTGCCTGTGCGGATCCAGGCGCTGGCGACGGTGCGCGAGGCCGACGGTCTTGCGATGTCCAGCCGCAATGCGCTCCTCGGCGAGGGGGATCGCGCGCGAGCGCTGGCGCTCTCGAGGTCGCTGCAGGCCGCGGCGACGTTGGCGGCTGACGGCGAGCGCTCTGCGCAGGCGCTCCTGGACGCGGCGCACGCGGAGCTGCGGCGGATGGGCGTCGAGCCGGAGTACGTGGCGCTCGTGGATCCCGCCACGCTCGAGCCGATCGACCAGCTGGCGGGTGAGGCGCTCCTTGCGATCGCGGCGCGCATCGGCGAGGTCCGCCTGATCGACAACGTCACCCTCTCCCCCACGAGCGCGGAGGGTCTGGCGTCGCGCGCCGGTGGGACTGCAACTCAACCACTCCCAGGAAAGGCGAACGCCACATGCAGCGCGTGATGCTGAAGTCGAAGATCCACCGTGCCACGGTGACCGACTGCGATCTGCACTACGTCGGGTCGATCACGATCGACCCGGACCTGCTGGAGGCCGCGGACATCCTCGAGCACGAGCAGGTGCACGTCGTCGACATCGACAACGGCGCGCGCTTCGAGACCTACACGATCGCCGGGCAGCGCGGCTCGGGCGACATGCGCGTGAACGGCGCCGCAGCCCGTCTGGTGCACCGCGGCGACACGATCATCGTCATCTCCTACGGCTCCTACGAGGAGGCCGACCTGCAGCGTTACGAGCCCCGCGTCGTGCACGTGGAGGCCGACACCAACCGCATCATCACGATCGACGAGCAGGTGGCGACCCTGCTCTCCTAGAGAGCGAGCGTCAACCGGCTCTCAGAGAGGAAGTCCCCCATGTCCAGCCGTCCCACGATCCAAGCCCCGTCCGACCCCGGTCGGCTTCCCATGACCCTGCCGCTGCTGATGGAGAAGAAGCGGCTGGGCGAACCGATCGTGATGGTCACCGCGTATGACTACCCGAGCGCCCGCGCGGCGGAGGCGGCGAGCGTGGATCTGGTGCTCGTGGGCGACTCCGCGGCGACGACGATGCTCGGCTACAACGCGACCACGCCCGTGGAGCTGGGCGACATGCTCGTGCTCGCGCGCGCTGTGCGCCGCGGGCTGCGCACGCCGCTGTTGATCGGCGACCTGCCGTTCGGCTCCTATGAGGTCTCCGACGAGCAGGCGATCACGACGGCGATGCGCATGGTCAAGGAGGCGGGCTGCGACGCGGTCAAGCTCGAGGGTGGCGGCAAGGCCTCGGCGGCGCGTGCGGCTGCGATCGTGGGTGCGGGCATTCCCGTGATGGGCCACGTCGGCCTCACGCCCCAGACCTCCACCGCGCTCGGTGGTTGGAAGGCGCAGGGGCGTACTGCCGGCGCCGCCGCGCGCATCGCCTCCGAGGCGCTGGCGCTGCAGGAGGCCGGCTGCTTCACGATCGTCTTCGAGGCGATCCCGAGCGCCGTCACCGAGGAGCTCATGCCGCTGTTGGAGATCCCTGTGATCGGCATCGGCGCGGGCCCCGCGACCGACGGCCAGGTGCTGGTGTTCCACGACCTGCTGGGCATTCGCGACGGCCTGGGCGCTCGCTTCGTGAAGCGCTACGCGAACATCCAGCAGGACATGAACGACGGCGTCAGCGCCTACGCGCAGGACGTGCGCACGCGCCGCTACCCCGGCCCTGAGCACTGCTACTCGATCGATCCCGCAGAGCTTGCGGAGCTGCACCAGCTGCTCAGCTGATGCGCAGCGCCTGCCGCACCGCCGCGGCGGTCGGCGCGAGCTCCTCGGAGAGACGGTCGAGCAGCGTCAGCCATGCGGGCTTCTGCGCGGCCGCACGGCGCACGAGCTCGAGCCCCGCGTCGAGGTCCTGCGCGGCGGCGCCCAGCCCCGCCCAGAACGTGAGCTCGTCGCACTCCGGGGCGAGCTCCGCCGCGGCGAGGTAGAGCTGCGTGGCCTGCGTGTGGGCGCCCTCCGCGGCCAGCTCGTCGGCCTGGCCTGCCATCTCATAGGCGCGCGCCAGGCGCACGAGGCGCCGCAGCTCGCCGAGCGGGTCGGCGTGGTCCTCGACGCGAACGTCGAAGCGCACGCGCCAGGGCTCGCCGCCGGCGGGCACGACCAGCAGCGCGGCGGACTGTTGCCCGCGCACGTCGCCACCGGCGTCCTGCGCGGCGTCGAGCGCCGCCAGCAGCCGCTCGGCGAGATCGCCGTCATGGGCTCTGTAGGCAGCGGCCATCGCCGTTGGGACAGTGTCGTTGGCCATCATGTTCGCCTGGCAGGTGAACTGCGCCCCCGCCGCCTCGCCCGCGCAGGGGATGCAGCCGGAACCGGTGTGCACGGCCACGCCGCCGCGCGCGTCGACGGCGCCGAGCTGGCGGAAGTGGGCGAGCGGGTCCTCGCGCAGCACCGCCGCGAGCGCTGCCGACGCGGTGAGCCCCTCCTGCATGCGCGCGAGCGTGTTGGGGCCGTGCGCGACCTCGGCGATCGACTGGGTTGCGACAGCGCCGACCCCGGGACGCGCCCAGGCGACGACGGCGCCGACGCCGAACCAGTGCGACTGCACGGCCACGCCCAGCTCGCCCGTCGCGGGGTCGCGCGCCACGATCGAGTAGGTGCCGCGTCGTGCGCCTGTGCCGATGCCTGCCCGCATAGTTAGGACAGCGGCTCTCCGTAGCGCTCGGCGAACGCGAACTCCTCCACCGGCTTGCGCGCGAGCCGCCTTGGCCATGGGTCGAGCCGGTAGCCGACGCCAATGTGCGCGGCCAGCGCGATCCCGTCGGGGATCTCCAGCAGGCGCTTGACCTCCGCCTCCGCAGGCACGAGCAGCGTCGTGAGCGCCGCGCCGAGGCCCTCCGCGCGCAGCGCCAGCAGCAGGTTCTGCACGAACGGGTACACGGACGCGCCGCCGACGATGCTCTGGCGCGGCAGCTGCGCGTCGGTGACCGCCAGGTCTTCCAGGCGCACGCCCACGACCAGATGCGCCGGGACCCTGTCGAGCCCGCTTGCGTACTCGTCGGCCCGCCGGACGTTGCGCACGATCCTCGCGTCGAACTCGTCCGGGTGGGCGAGCACGTGCGCCCCGCCCGTCTGCTGCATGTACACGCGCCAGCCCGGCAGGTAGAGGTCGCGCAGCGCGGCCCGCAGCGCGGGGTCGCGCACGACGATCACGCGCCAGCCCTGGCGGTTGCCGCCGCTGGGCGCGAAGCGCGCGTTCTCCAGCGCCCGCGTTAGCGCCTCCTGCGGTACCGCGTCCGCCTTGAAGCGACGGGTGGTCGGCGCGCAGCGCATCGCCTCGTAGAGGTCCACCTATCGCAGCCTAGCTGGCCGCCGCCTTACTGGGCTAAACTCAGGCGCATGGATGTTCGGCCCTGGCCAGAGTTGCGCGATGAGGATCGCTGGCTCACCGTCGTGATGGACCGTCGGCTACGGGAAAGCACCCAGAGCGCAGAGGAGTTGCGCGCTCGTGCCTACGAACTGCGTGCTCAGGCCGAGCAAAGCGAGTTTAAGGGAGCCCACGACGCGGCGCTGGCGTTGGCAGATCGCTACGAGCAGGCAGCCGCCGCCGCGGGTCTGTCGGCCTGAGCAGCAACGACATCAGCGGGCGTCGCGGATGAGAGCGAGCAGCTCGGCGACGACCTGATCTTGTCGCATGCGCAGCGCCGCGAATTCCGGCGCCAGCCCCGCGAGGCGATCGGCGATGCGGTCGAGAGTGCGCTCCGCCGCAGGTGGATCGAGCAACTCCTGTTCAGCCCATTCAAGCTCGAGCGAGCGCAGTGGGCCTGCGAGCTCCGGCATCCGTTCGAGCGTCACCGCGGCCGATTCCTGGACCAGCCCGCGAGCGCGGTCGTAGTCGCTCCCCAGCTCCAATAGCTCGCGAGAAAGGTCAAACGCATAGGCGTGGAGGATCTCGCTCGCCGCAAAGTGGTGGTCCAGCAGCTTGAGGGGCGCGGGCCGCTCCGTCATCGCGACCGCAGCCGCTCGCGTCCCTCATCGCTGATCTCCCACGTTCCCCGGGGCGAGTTGGCCAACAGCTCCCCCCGTTCAACCAGACGAAGGCGCACCCACGCGACCCTGTTCTCCCAACGTATATCGCCGGACTTCAGCGGCTGCCTGTCGAGCTCCGTGAGCTTGTCCGCAAGCGCCCTCCCCACCGCGTCGATGACCTCTCCGCTTGCCGCCTGCCCCCCGCGCTCGTCGAGGTAGCGGAGGATGGGCAGCTCGTATTCGCGCTCGGGCAACAAGGTACCCGGGGCGGCGCGTGCGAGCCCCTCACGTGCGCGCCTGACACGCGGACCCGATGGGCCGTCGACCGTATCGATGCCAAGCAGCCGGCGTAGCACCGCGTTGGGCGTATCGACAAACGGCTGCGCATGCTGCCCTAGGACCTCGAAGACCTCGTCATCAACGTCGATTGAGAGTGCCATCTCTTAAGTCTCCTTAATGGATAAACCGAAGCTGGACTCAATCCTACCATGCTGCTCCAGTCACTTCTCCAATACTGATCACTACTTAATGAGCCGCTCCACCTGCTTGAACACACGAGCGGGCGCCCCCGCGGCGATCGAGAACGGCGGCACATCGCGGGTGACGACGCTGTTGGCGCCGATCACACAGCGCTCGCCGATCGTGACGCCGCTCGTAACCACCGCGTTCGCGCCCAGCCAACAGTTATCGCCAATGCGGGTGGGACCCTTCGTCTCGAAGCCCTGCCACGTAATCGGCTTCTCAGGATCGTCGAAGCGGTGGCTGGCGTCGGAGACGAAGCAGCCGTTGGCGAGCATGCAGTGATCGCCAATCTCCACGAGCTCCTGGGCGGCGACCATCACGCCCATGTTCAAGAACGTGCCCGCGCCAATGCGCACGCGTGCGCTGCCCGGCGCGGTGATCCACACCCCGGGCTCCAGCAGCACCCCCGCGCCGACCTCCAAGCGTCCTTCGCGCAACGCCTCGAGCACATTGCCGTGCACCGGCCAGCGCACGAACGCCTGACGGCGCATGATCTCCCAGTGGATCCGAGCGCGGTTCCACGGCAGCGAGTTGCGCTCATACCAGCGCCACTTCTGCGCCCACAGGCGCATCTCGCGCGCGAGCTCGGCGGCGTGTCCATGGTCCACGCCGCCCACCATACGGGCTCGTGTGGCTACGCCGCGAGCTTGGCGCGGCGTTTGCGCGCCGGGCCTTTGCCGGTGTTGGCCGTGCGACGCCTGACGGCCGGCGTGAGCAGCTCCGCGAGGAACTGCCCTGTGTAGGACTGCGGCTCCGCGGCGACCTCCTCGGGCGTGCCTACCGCGATCGCCATGCCGCCCTCCTCCCCGCCCTCGGGTCCCATGTCGATCAGCCTGTCCGCGCTCTTGATGATGTCGAGGTTGTGCTCGATCACGACGACGCTGTTGCCCTGATCCACGAGTCGCTGCAGCACCGCCAGCAGTCGCTGCGTGTCCGCGAAGTGAAGGCCCGTGGTGGGCTCGTCGAGGATGTACAGCGTCATGCCCGTGGCGATCTTCGAGAGCTCCGTGGCGAGCTTCACGCGCTGCGCCTCGCCGCCCGAGAGCGTCGTGGCGGGCTGACCCAGGCGCACGTAGCCGAGACCGACCGCCTCGAGCGTCTCCAGGCGCCTGCGGATCTTGGGGATGTGCTCGAAGAACTTCAGCGCCTCCTCCACCGGCATCTCCAGCACGTCGGCGATGCTCTTGCCCTTGAAGCGCACTTCCAGCGTCTCGCGGTTGTAGCGCTTGCCGTGGCACTGCTCGCACGGCACGTATACGTCCGGCAGGAAGTGCATCTCGATCTTGATCTGCCCGTCGCCGCGACACACCTCGCAGCGCCCGCCCTTGACGTTGAAGCTGAAGCGCCCCGGCTTGTAGCCGCGCGCGCGCGCCTCCTGGGTCTTCGCGAACAGGTCGCGGATCACGTCGAACAGGCCCGTGTACGTCGCCGGGTTCGAGCGCGGCGTGCGCCCGATCGGCGACTGGTCCACGGCGATGATCTTGTCCAGCTGGTCCAGGCCGTGAATCGCACGAAACGCGCCCGGGCGCTTGCGCGCACGGTGCAGCTTGTTGGCGACCGCCTTGTAGAGCACGTCGTTCACGAGCGTCGACTTCCCCGACCCCGAGACGCCGGTCACGCACGTGAGCACGCCCAGCGGCACGTGCACGTCGATGTCGCGCAGGTTGTGCTCCGTGGCGCCCTGGATCTCGATGTAGCCGCTGGGCGTGCGCCGGTGCTTGGGCACCTCGATCGTGCGCGTGCCCGCCAGGAACTGGCCCGTGAGCGACTCCTTCACCTTCTCCACCTCAACCGCAGTCCCCTCCGCGACGATACGCCCACCGTGCTCGCCCGCTCCCGGCCCCAGGTCGACGAGGTGGTCGGCCGCGCGCATCGTCTGCTCGTCGTGCTCGACCACGATCACCGTGTTGCCGAGGTCGCGCAGGCGCTCCAGCGTGCCGATCAGCTTCGAGTTATCGCGCTGGTGCAGGCCGATCGACGGCTCGTCCAGGATGTACAGCACGCCCACGAGGGACGAGCCGATCTGCGTCGCCAGGCGGATGCGTTGCGCCTCGCCGCCCGAGAGCGTCGCCGCCGCGCGATCCATCGACAGGTAACCGATCCCCACGTTCTCCAGGAACTGAAGCCGCTCTGAGATCTCGCGCAGGATCAGCCGCGCCACGTGCCTGTCGGTCTCCGACAGCTCGATCTCATCCAGCCACTCGAGCGCCCGGCGCGCCGACAGCGCGCAGAAGTCCTCGATGCGCGTGCCCGCCACGAGCACCGCGCGCGACTCCGCGCGCAGGCGCGCGCCGCCGCACACCGGGCACGCGCGCAGCGACATGTACTCCTCGATCTTCTCGCGTGTCCACTCCGAGTCCGTCTCGCGATAGCGGCGTTCGAGGTTCTTCACGATCCCCTCGAATTTCGCCGCATAGGAGCGCCGGCGGCCGTAGCGGTTGCGGTAGGTGACCTGCACCGGCTCGCCGTTGGTGCCGTTGAGGAACACGTCGCGTTGCTCATCCGACAGGTCTTCCCACGGGGCCTCGAGATCGATGTCGTAGAGCTCCGCGATCGCCTCGGTCATCTGCTCGTAGTAGTTGGACGCGCTGTTCGCCCACGGCGCGATCGCGCCTTCGCTGATCGAAAGCGAAGGGTCGGGCACGACCAGGTCGGGGTCGATCTCCATCTGCGAGCCCAGGCCCGTACAGCGCTCGCACGCGCCGTGCGGCGAGTTGAACGAGAAGATCCTCGGCTCCAGCTCCACCAGCGAGGGCCCATGCTCGGGGCAGGCGAAGCGCTCGGAGAACGTGAACAGCGCCCCCGGCTCGGGCTTCACGCCGGGCTCGATCTGCGCGGCCGCCGCGCGCGGACCCTTCGCCCCCTTCGCGCCCTTCACCGCCTTGCCACCATCGGCCGCGTCGTCCCCCGCGCTGTCATCGGCGGAGGCCGAACGGCCGGAGCCCACTATCTCAACCTCCACCAGGCCGTCCGCGAGCGCGACCGCCGTCTCGATCGAATCGGCCAGGCGCTTGCGCACGTCGTGGCGCATCACCAGACGGTCCACCACCACGGAGATGTCGTGCTTGTAGCGCTTGTCCAGCACGATCGACTCCTCGAGCATGCGCACGCGGTCGTCGATCTTCACGCGCGCGAAGCCGTCCGCGCGCAGCTCCTGCAGGAGCTTTCCGTACTCGCCCTTGCGCCCGCGCACGACCGGCGCGAGCACCATGAAGCGCGTGCCCTCGGCCAGCTCCATCACCTGGTCGATGATCTGCTCCGCCGACTGGCCCACGATCGGGCGCCCGCAGATCGGGCAGTGCGGCTTGCCCACCCGCGACCACAGCAGACGCAGGTAGTCGTAGATCTCCGTGACCGTACCCACCGTCGAGCGTGGGTTGCGCGACGTCGTCTTCTGGTCGATCGAGATCGCCGGCGAGAGCCCCTCGATCGAGTCCACGTCCGGCTTGTCCATCTGCCCCAGGAACTGGCGCGCGTACGCCGACAGCGACTCCACGTAGCGGCGCTGGCCCTCCGCGTAGATCGTGTCGAACGCGAGGCTCGACTTGCCCGAGCCCGACAGCCCCGTTATGACAACCAGGGCATCGCGCGGGAGCGTCAGCGAGATGTCCTTCAGGTTGTGCTCACGGGCCCCCGAGACGACGATCTGGTTGCTTTGCGGCATCTGCCATCCATGATAGTTAGACGAACAGACGTTCGCGTTCCATGCCGCTCATACGCGCGCAATTTGCGGCGGTTTGGCGCCTCTAGTAAGAAAAGAGCTCGGTCACGTCCAGCTCGGCCACACCCTCAGCCGGCGAGGGGACCTTGGTGCCGAGACCGTAGGTCTCGCAGCGGCCGTAGCCCTTCGGGCCCGGCTCCGTGCGCACCTCGACCGTCCTCGCGGGCACGTCCACGATCCAGTAGATGGGCACAGGTGCCCACGCATACAGATTGGCCTTCGTCTCGCGGTCCTTCTTGTGCGAGCTAACGGCGACCTCGACCGCCAACAGGGCCGTGCGCGGGTGGCGATGGCGCGGATTGTGCAGTTCCGCAAGCGCCAGATCGGGCTCCGGAACCGCGCCCCACTCGGCTTCCAGCGGCAGCTGCACCCGTAGTTGCGCCCGCGCGGTGACGAGATGATGCGTCAGGTACACGATCGCCGCCGCGTGCTCCTCACCTTGCGGGCTCACCTCGACCAGCAGGCCTTCCAGCAATTCGATCGGCAGGCCCTCCAAGGCACCCGTCGCGACCATCCGTTCGTAAGTGCCCACGTCGAGCCTATGGATCGGGTCGGAGCCGCGGGAATGCCTGTTGAACAGCACCCCGTCGAGCAGCTCGACGTCCAGGCCGTCCAACGCACCCGCGTCCACCATGCGGTTGTAGGTCTCCACGTCCAGCCGGTAGAGCGGAAGTGGCGAGTCGGCGAGAACGTTTTGTGTCGGCTGGATCGCCATAGGCTCATTCTGCCACGCGAAGATACGGCCAGCTTGGGATGCTAGAGAAGCGCTACTCGACATCGACGCACGGTCTTATGACCCCGCGCCTCTAGGGCGTCGCTGGTCAAGCGAGGCAAGGACGCAGGGAGCGTGGCGTGCGCTAGCACGCGGGCGACCGAGGACGCAGCATCGCGCCGGCCAACGGCGTCCTAGACGCCCTACCCCTCGATCGCTGAGTAAACCTCGTCGATGAGTTTCAATCGATCGGGCAGCTGGAAGTTCTCGGCGAGGTAGCGCTCGGTGTCGGCGCGGGACTCTCCGTTGAGCGCCATGTTCAGCGCGATCAGGCGGGCGCCGTCGAGGTCTCCCCCGCCTGCAGCGCCCGTTTGCGCGGTCGCGCCAACCGTCACGGGCGCCGCTTCCAGCGCGTCGTCGAGCTCGGACTCGAAGCGGCTCTGCGGCTCGGGCTCGGGAGTTCGCGCGGGCGGAGCCTCATACTGGCGCGGAGCCTCGGCTTCCGCGGCTGCCGCGGCGCGTCCGGAGGCCGCGTCGTAGAGCTCACCCATGTTCTGCTCCACCGCCGACAGGTCCGCCGCGAGCCGTCCCGCGCCGGCGCGCAGGCTCTCAACAAGGGCATTCACCTCGCCGTCCATGGAGCCGACGTGCTCGAGCAGTTTCGCGGCGACTTGTGCCACCCCGGCGACGTGCTGGCGAGCGCGCTCGACGGCCTCCTCGCGCGTGCGATCCGCGTCGCGGTCGGCGTCCTCGCGCACCTGCCTCGCGTTCTCCAGCGCGTGGCGCTCGATTTCCGCGGCTGCTGTCTCGGCCGCCTGCAGGATGCTCTGCACCTGCGTGCCGGCGGTCGAAGCAACGGACATATCGGCGCCGCCCGTGATCGCCCGGCGCTGCAGCTGCTCGAACTCCTCGGCAAGTCCTCGCAGATGGGTGTCCACGGCCGCCGGGTCATATCCGCGGCGGCCGATCGGAAAGTCCCGACGTTCGATTGCCTGCCGATCGAAGTCCACGGCGGCCATCCTAGGTGATGTCGCGTACGGAAGTCTCACCGACGGCGATCTCGCCCTCGGGAGCTTCCTGGGAGCGGATCTCCTGCAGGTCGCGGCGCAGCTCGCGCAGCTCGTCGCGCAGCTGCGCTGCATACTCGAAGCGCAGGTCGTCGGCCGCCGCGATCATCTCCTCCTCGAGCTCCACGATCATGCGCTCGAGCTCGTGCTTGGGCATCTCCTCGCTGGCCCCGCGCTTGGCGGTGCGGCGTTTGCGCCCGCGCGGCACCTTCGACTCGCCCTGCAGGAACTCGGCGATGTCGGAGATGCCCTTCACGATCGTCGCCGCTGTGATCCCGTGCTCCTCGTTGTACGCGAGCTGGATCTCGCGGCGGCGGTCGGTCTCGGAGATCGCCGCTTTCATCGCGCGCGTCTCCTTGTCCGCGTACATCAGCACCGTGCCCTCGATGTTGCGCGCGGCGCGTCCGATCGTCTGGATCAGCGAGGTCTCGCCACGCAGGAAGCCCTCCTTGTCGGCGTCCAGGATCGCCACCAGCGAGACCTCCGGCAGGTCCAGGCCCTCGCGCAGCAGGTTCACGCCGACGAGCACGTCGTACTCGCCGAGGCGCAGGTCGCGGATGATCTGGATGCGTTCCAGCGTGTCGATCTCCGAGTGCAGGTAGCGCGTCTTGAAGCCCATCTCCAGCAGGTACTGCGAGAGGTCCTCTGACATCTTCTTCGTCAGCGTCGTCACCAGCACGCGCTCGTTGCGCTCCACGCGCTTGCGCACTTCGTTCATCAGATCGTCGATCTGGTTCTTCGTCTCGCGCACCTCCACCACGGGGTCCACGATCCCCGTGGGGCGCACGATCTGCTCGACCACGCGCGTGGATTGCGTGCGCTCGTACTCGCCCGGCGTCGCCGACACGAACATCAGCTGCGGCGTGATCGAGAGGAACTCCTGGAAGGTCTGCGGGCGGTTGTCCAGCGCACTGGGGAGCCTGAAGCCGTAGTCCACGAGCGTCTGCTTGCGCGAGCGGTCGCCCTCGAACATGCCCCCGATCTGCGGGACAGTCTGGTGTGACTCGTCGATCAGGCAGATGAAGTCCTTGGGGAAGTAGTCGATCAGGCAGTAAGGGCGCGAGCCCGGCGGGCGCCCGTCGAGGATGCGCGAGTAGTTCTCGATGCCCGAGCAGAAGCCCACCTCCCTGAGCATCTCCATGTCGTACTGCGTGCGCTGGCGCAGGCGATGGGACTCCAGCTGCTTGCCTTCGGACTCGAGCTGTTCGCAGCGCTCGTTCAGCTCGCGGCCAATCTCCGCGACGCCCGCCTCGATCGTGCCCTCCTTGACGTTGTAGTGCGTCGCCGGCCAGATCGCGACGTGCTCAAGGTCGTCCTCCAGCAACTCGCCCGTGAGCGGATCGAACTGCTGCAGGCGCTCGACCTCGTCGCCGAACATCGTCGCGCGGAAGGCGCTCTCCGCGTACGCGGGGAACACCTCCAGCGTCTCCCCACGCACGCGGAAGGTGCCGCGGGAGAGCACGCTGTCGTTGCGCGTGTACTGGATCGAGACCAGTTTGCGCAGCAGCCCGTCGCGGTCGATCATCTCGCCGCGCTTGAGGATCTGCATGTTCATCTCATACGTTTCCGGCGACCCGAGGCCGTAGATGCAGGACACCGACGCCACCACGATCACGTCCCTGCGCGCGAACACCGCCGCGGTGGCTGCGTGGCGCAGGCGGTCCACCTCCTGGTTGATCGCCGAGTCCTTCTCGATGTACAGGTCCCTGCTGGGGACGTACGCCTCCGGCTGGTAGTAGTCGTAGTACGACACGAAGTACTCCACCGCGTTCTCCGGGAAGAACGTGCGGAACTCGTTGCAAAGCTGCGCCGCCAGCGTCTTGTTGTGCGCGATCACCAGGGTCGGGCGCTGCACCTCCTGGATCACGCCCGCCATCGTCATCGTCTTGCCCGTGCCCGTGGCGCCCAACAGCGTCTGGAAGCGCTCGCCTTGCTCGATGCCCTCAGCCAGGGCCGTGATCGCCTTCGGCTGGTCAGCGGTCGGGGTGAAGATCGAGTCGAGCTTGAATTCGGGCATGAAGAGGCGGCTCCTACAGTAGCCACTCGCGAAGCGCACGCCAGATCGGGCGGCTACTCCAACCCCAGCTGCCGCGGGTACGTTTCGCGGTACGCGCGCTCGGCATCCAGGACGCGCTGCACGTATTCGCGCGTCTGCGAGAAGGGAATTTCCTGCGGGCTCAGCTGATGGCCTTCCGATTCAGCCTGTGCGACCCACTTGTCGACGTTCGTCAGACCGCCGTTGTAGGCCGCCACCGCCAGCATTTCGTTGCCGCCGTAGTGGTTGAGCAGGTAGCGCAGGTAGTAGCTGCCGTATGCGACGTTCACGCTCGGGTCGGCGAGATCGCTCGCCGTGAAGGTGATGCCGCCCGACAGGTGTGCCAGGTAGTAAGCGGTGGCCGGGAGGATCTGCATCAGCCCCTCCGCTCCAGCAGATGACGGACGCGGGTCGAATTTCGTCTCGGCGTAGATGACCGCCGCAATCAGCGCCGGGTCAAGCCGCTTCTCCGCGGCCTGTTCACGGATGATGCTCGCGTCACTGAGCGGCAGGGCGAGGTTGCTCGCCGCGGTATGCAGCATGCTCGCCGCCACCGCAGCAACCAGCACCACGACCACAAGCGTCGCGATCATGGCGAAGACCCTGCGCGTCATCCTCCTAGCTTGCCAAGAACGACCGACAGCTTGCGCTGCAGATCCTCCACGCTGCCGTCGTTGACGACGACGAACGTCGCTCGCTGCGCCTTTTCCGCCTGAGAGAGCTGACGGGCGCTGCGCTCATCCACCAGCTCATGCCCGCGCTCGGACGCGCGGCGCCTGCGCAAGGACTCCTCGGCGGTGATCGCGATCGTCGCGTCATAGATCTGCTCGAGGCCCGCCTCGAACAACAAGGGGACCTCCACGACGGCGGCCGGCGGCGGCGGCTGTGTGGTGCGGGCGTGCTCCAGCCATTGCGCTACGCGGGCCCCCACCAATGGCCACACCTGCCCCTCCAACCAGACGCGATCCTCATCGGTGGCGAACGCCCGTCGCGCCACGGCCGCCCGGTCGACCACTCCGCCGGGCGCCACCTCGGCGCCGAAGCGAGCGACCACAGCGTCTCGTAGAGGCGCACTTTCGTAGAGCTCGTGTACGACCGCGTCGCTCGAGATCACCTCTGCACCCAGACGTCGCAGTGCCTCGAGCGCTGTCGACTTACCCGAACCCAGGCCGCCCGTCAGACCGACGAACGGCACCGTCCGCTCAACCGTCGGGGACTTGCTCAGCGGGTCTCAGTCCTGCTGAGCGGACTCTGCCGCAAGCGCGTCCGGCTCGCCACCGTCGGCGACCGGCTCCGCGGCCGGCGGCTGCTCAGCCTCGCCAGGCGCCTCGAGCTCGGCCGCGGCCTGCGGCTCCTCGGAGGCCTGCTCGACTGCAGCTTCGATCTCGGCGGCCTCGACGACCTCGGCGAGAGCCTCAGCCTCCACGGACTCCTCGACGGCGTCCGCGACCTCGATCGCCTCACTCAGCTCGGCCACAGCCTCCGCCGCCCCGGCCTCGACGACCTCAGCGACCGCGTCACCTTCGGTGGGCGCGCCTTCGTCTCTGTCCTCGGCGGGTTCGCCGGGTCGCGAGACGGGCAGGATCTGGTCCTCTACACGCTTGGCCGACAGCGACAGGCGGCGGCGCTCGGAGTCGATCTCGAGGATCTTCACGCGGATCTCATCGCCCGGGTGGACGATCTCACGCGGGCTCTCGACGTGGTGGGGAGCGAGCTCGGAGATGTGCACGAGCCCCTCGACGCCGTCCAGGATCTCCACGAACGCGCCGAACGTCACGACCTTGGTGACCTTGCCTGCGAGCTCGTCACCAACGTTGTAGGTGTCCACGATCCGCTGCCACGGGTCCTCCTGGGTCTGCTTGAGACCCAGCGAGATGCGCTGGCGGTCACGATCGATGTCGAGCACCTTGACCTTGACGGTGTCACCGATCGAGAGGATCTCGCTCGGGTGGTTGACGTGCGACCAGGAAAGCTCTGAGATGTGAATCAGGCCGTCGATGCCGTCGAGATCGACGAACGCGCCGAAGTCGACGATGTTCGAGATCTGCCCTTCGACGACCAAGCCCGGCTGCAGGCGGTCGAGGATTTGCTGGCGAACCTCCTTGCGCTCCTCCTCGAGCACCGCGCGACGTGAGAGCACCACGTTGTTGCGCGAACGGTTGAGCTCGATCACCTTCGTCTCGATCTTCGTGCCCATGTACTCGTCGAGGTTGGGTACGCGACGAATGTCCACGAGCGAGGCCGGCAGGAACCCGCGTACGCCGAGGTCGATGATCAAACCGCCCTTGACGACCTCGATCACCGTCCCCTCGACGGGCTCGCCGGACTCAGCGGCCGTTTCGATCCGTCGCCATGCCTTCTCGAAGCGGGCGCGCTTCTTGGACATGATCAGGCGACCGTCCTGGTCCTCCTTGGTCATGACAATCGCGTCGACCTCCTCGCCGAGGTGCACCTCCTCGTTGGGATCGACGGACTTGCGGATCGAAAGCTCGTTGGCGGGGATAACCCCCTCGGACTTGTAGCCGATGTCGACGAGCACCTCGTCCTTGTCGATTCGCACGACGTGGCCGGTGACGACCTCGCCCTCCTCGATCGGCCGAAAAGTGGCGTCGTAGTTGGGCACGATCTGACCGTCGACTTCGAGCAATAGCCCGTTCGACCCGTCGACCACGCGGGCCTGAGGATTCTCCATCACAGTTTGCACCGGCCGAAGCGTAGCGCAGCCGTATCATTGCCGGGCATATGCCTGTCCGAGCGACCAAGCGGGGAGAGCAGCGGACCCGCCTGGAACGCGACTGCGACGTGCTCGTTTGCGGCGCCAGCTTTGCTGGATTGGCCGTCGCTAGAGAGCTCGCAAGTTCCGGTGCGAAGGTGCTCGTGATCGACCGCTACGAGCTCGGCGAGCGCCAAACGTCGGCGTGCGCGATGCCCACGGGATGGATGCACGCGCTGGATTTGATGGACTCCTGGCGCCAGCGCTTCGACGAGATCGTCGTGCGCACACCGTTTCGCACGGCCCGTTGGCGACTGCCCTGGTCGTTCTCGACGTTCGACTACCGCGAGCTCTGCGCTTTGCTCTGGGGCCAGGCGGAGTCGGCGGATCTAGAGCTCGAGACAGCCACCGTCACCGGTCGCGAGGGCAACACCGTCCACACCGACCGTGGCGCCTTGAGGGCGCCACTGATCGTCGACGCCCTCGGCTGGCGGCGGGTCCTCTCAAACGCAACGCCCATCCAGCCGCCGAACGCGAGACTCTCACGCGGACTGGAGGTCCATCCGGGCGGCAATGGCAAGGAGATGGAGTTGTGGATCGATCCCGCCTACATCCGCGCAGGCTACGCCTGGAGCTTTCCCGCGGGCGATGAGCTACGCGTCGGCGTTGGGTCCTTCTGGCCCACCCACCACGTCAAGGAGCCCACGGTGAGGCTGGCCGGCGAGCTCGGCCTGGCGCCGGAGGGCTACCAGGGGAACTGGATCCCCCACGAGCTGCGTCCGGCGATCGAGGATGGTGTGTTCTTCGCAGGCGATTCCGCCGGGCATTGTCTCCCGCTAACCGCCGAGGGCATACGTACTGCCTTGTACTTCGGCATCGCCTGCGGGCGCGAGCTGCGCGCCGTGCTCGATGGTGAGCGCACGCATGAGCAGGCGCTCGCCCGCTACGGCGCGTTCTCGGACTCCCACGAGCGCAAATATCGCTGGCTGCTGCAGGTCCAGCGTGGCGTCGGGCAGCTGACACCCAGCCGCGCAGTCACGGCGATGGTTGGCGCTGTCGAGCGGCGACGCTTCGCCAGCTGGCTGTTCAAGCACTACCTAGCGATCGCGCCGCCGTCGTTCGTCAGCTCAGGAGCGTCGCGCAAGCGCCAGCGTCCAGGGCGGCTCGCCGACACGCTCGCCTCCTGACCGTCGCTCAGGCGACCTCGCGCAGCCGCGGGCGCATCGTGTTGAGCGCCTGCATCGCGAGGCTGCTCGCCTCCAGCGCGCTTGCCCAGGAGACCTCCGCGAGCAGGCCGTCGGCAGCGACCATGTCGCCGGCGAGGAACACGCTGTCGCCGCGATCGACGGCGGGCCGGTCGCGCCAGGTCGTACCGGGCATGTCGAGTGCGCCGCTGCGTGCGTCCATCACCTGACGCCGCCTCCAGGTCTCGCGCCCCCGCCAGTCCTCGAGCCCGAGATCGAGCAGCCGCTCGAGGCGCAGTCCCGCCTGATCGGCGCTCTCTCCTGGGCGGATCGGCATCTGCGCCTGGATCAGCTCCTCGTCATCGGGCGCGACGGAGGGGTTGGTCGTCGAGTAGCGCCCGATCCATCCTGCCTCGTCAGTATCGGAGACGATCACCGGGTCACCGCGACGATGGCGCAGGCCGACGTCGACGCACACCGTGTTGCCGCTCTTCCAGCCGATGCTGTCGTCTTTGAGTAGCTCGCGCGCCTGGCCAAGCTCGGTGGCGAGGATCACGGGTGACCCGCTCGGTAGCTCCTGGACGCGGGTCTCCGTCTGCACATCCACGCCCAGCTCGCGCACACGCCGCTCCAGCGAGTCCACGAGCGTGCTCCAGCCCCCCACCGGGTAGCGCACCGGCGATGGCGCTGCCAGCAGGCGCACCGCCCGCGACCAGGTGAACTCAGCCGAGAGCTCGCCCGGGTCGTGATGGAACGTGAACACACCACAAACGCCCGACAGGAACCCGGCGGTTCGCTCGTCGGTGTGGCTGGTCACCCATGTGCGGAAGTCGACGTCCACCGGCGCCTGGCGCCCGCGTAGGCGCAGGACGCCGGGCAGCGCGGCCAGCGGCGGCGTGCGTCGCAGCGCACCGTCGATGCGCAGACGAGCCCCGGTCAGACGCGTGGACACGTGGGCAGGCAGGATCTCGCGCTCGCGCATCCACTCCCAGAATGGGCCGAGGTACATCGCGTGCGGCCCGAGGTTCGCTTTGTAGGGCCCGTCAGTGCTACGGGCACGGCCGCCGAGCTGGCTGTGCGCCTCCAGCAGGGTCACGGCCGCGCCGTCTTCGGCGCAGGCGATCGCAGCTGTGAGACCGGCGATGCCGGCACCGATGATCGTGACGCGCTTGGATGAGTTGGGGTTGGCGCTGGTCTGGCTCATGGTCGAAGCCTCCATTCGGGGCGCGGGGTGCGGAGTCCGGGGAATAGGACTCGCGGGTGTAGATGCAAGTTAGACCGGCACTGGTCTGCTTTACAGTGCCAGTGATGGGCACAAACGTAGGACCAGTTGATGAGGGACGAGGCCCGAACCTCCTCGTCGAGATCGACCGCTCAGGCGAGCTGCCATTGCACGAGCAGCTCGAGCGCGTGCTCCGTGAGAGGATCCGCTCCGGCACCCTCAGCAGCGATACACGGCTGCCCTCCACGCGCGCACTCGCAGCCGAGCTGGGGGTCTCGCGCGGTGTCGTGACGGAGGCCTACGGGCAGCTCGCGGCGGAGGGATATCTGACGATCAGCCAGGGTGCCCCCGTGAGGGTGGCACGGGCGGTGCGGGCCGCAAGCCCGCGTGCGCCCGCGCGCTCGCTGCTCGAGAGCTTTCCCTACCACTTTCATTCCGGTCTGCCTGACCTTGCCGGCTTCCCCCGCGAGGCCTGGCTGCGCTCGCTGCGTACGGCATTGCGCGACTCTCCGCTTTCGGCCACCGGCTACGGAGATCCGCGCGGCGTCCCCGAGCTGCGAGAAGCGCTGGCGGACTATCTCGGACGCGTCCGAGGCGCGGAGGCGGATCCAGAGCACACGCTCGTGTGCACTGGCTTCATGCAGGCCTTCACGCTCCTGTGCCGTGCACTGCGGGCGCGCGGCGTCGAGCGCATCGCGCTCGAGGACCCTGGTTGGCACGTGCATCGGCTGATCGTGGAGAACACCGGCATGCAGGTTGTCCCGGTGCCGCTGGACGAGCAGGGGCTGCGCGTGGACGAGCTCGCGCGAACGGACGCGGCGGCAGTCCTTGTCACCCCGGCTCACCAGTTCCCCACCGGTGTCGTCATGGGGCCAGAGCGCCGTGCGGCCCTGATCGAGTGGGCCGAGGATGAGCGCTTGATCGTGGAGGACGACTATGACGCGGAGTATCGCTACGACCGCGTCGCCGTAGGCGCACTGCAGGGCCTCGCCCCCGAGCACGTCGCCTACATCGGCTCAGCGAGTAAGCGCCTGGTTCCCGGCATGCGGCTTGGCTGGATGCTGACGCCATCGTGGCTGGCATGGGAGCTGACCTCCGCAAAGGCGATCGAGGACGGCGGTTCGGAGGCGATCGGGCAGCTGGCGCTATGCGACTTCATCGCGCGCGGCGAGCTCGATCGTCACGTGCGACGCATGCGTCTTCGCTACCAGCACCGGCGCGAGGCGCTGCTGGAAGCGCTCGCGCGCTGGGCCCCGCAGGGTCGGGTGACGAGCCCCGGCGCTGCCGGGCTGTTCGAGCTCGTTGTGCTCCCCGAGGGAGTCGACGAGCCGCGCCTGCTGCGGGCAGCCGCCGCGCGTGGCGTTGGCATGGAGGGACTCTCCTGGCACCGCTTCAGACCAGGCGGACCCCCGGGCGTGCTGCTTGGCTACGGCAACCTCTCCGAGCCCGCGATCGAGCAGGGCGTGCGCCTAATCGGCGAGGCGCTCGCCGAGCAGGCCATCTGACCGGCGATCTACTTGCGCACGACGAGCACAACGCCCACGAGCAGGAGCACGAGCCCAAGCACGCGTGAGGTGTCAATGTGCTGCTTGGCCAGGCCGAATAGACCGAAGCGATCGATTAGCACAGAGATCGCCAGCTGACCGGCGATCACCACAGCGGTGAGCCCGCTGGCGCCGAGGCTGCGCACCGCGATCAGCGCCACGGTCACATACACCGCTCCCAGAAGACCACCAACGAGCGCCCACCACGGCGCCCTGCCGACGCTCCCGAGCTGGCCCAGGCCGCCGTTCACGAAGGCGGCGATCACGAGCAGCACCGCGGTCCCCACGAGGAACGAGAACGTTGCCGCCTGCACGCTTCCCACGGCCTTGCCCAGACGTGCGTTGACCGGTGCCTGCATCCCCACCAGGCAGCCGGCGCCAATGCCCACGGCGACGGCCAGCGTGCGGCTCATTGCTGATCCGGACCGCCTGCGCTCACTTGGCCTCCAGCCATGTGCGCCCAACCCCGATGTCAACCGCCAGCGGCGGCTCGCGCTGCTCCCAGACGCCGACCATCTCGCGCTCGATCAGCTCACGCGCGTCCGACGCCTCCTCGGGCGGTCCTTCGAACAGCAGCTCGTCGTGAATCGTGAGCAGCAGCCGGGTGCTCAGCTTCGACTCCGCCAGCGCTCCGTGGGCGCGAACCATCGCCAGCTTGATGATGTCAGCAGCGGTCCCTTGAATAACGGTGTTTACCGCCAGGCGCTCCCCCAGCGTGCGGACCTGGTAGTTGCGTGCGCGCAGCTCGGGGATCTGGCGGCGCCTTCCCCATAGCGTCGTCACATACCCGTCCTGCTTTGCCTGCTCGATCGTCTCAGCCATGAACTCGCCCACACGCGGGAAGCGCTCGAGATAGGCGTCGATGAACTCCTTGGCCTCCTCCCTGGGGATGTTCAGGCGGTCGGCCAGGCCGAAGTCCGAGAGGCCGTAGACGATCCCGTAGTTGATCATCTTCGCCTTGGAGCGCATCCCCGGGTCGATCTCCTGCGGCTGCACACCGAAGACGCGGGAGGCGGTCGCGGTGTGGACATCCTCGCCGCGCTCGAAGATCTCCATCAGCACCTGCTCGCCGGCGGCGTTGGCCAGCACGCGCAGCTCGATCTGCGAGTAGTCCGCGGAGATCAGCACGCGTCCCTCCTCCGCCTCAAAGCAGCCACGAATCTCACGCCCAAGGGGCGTGCGGATGGGGACGTTTTGCATGTTCGGGTTCGTGCTTGAAAGGCGCCCCGTCTGCGCGACCGCCTGCAGGAACGTCGTGTGGATGCGTGAGCGTCCGTCGACTAGCTCGGGCAGCACGTCCAGGTAGGTCTTGATCAGCGTCGAGAGCTCGCGCCAGCGCTCGATCCTGGGCACGATCTCGTGCTCGGTACGGATCGCTTGCAGCACACGTGCGTCGGTCGAGTAGCCGGTCTTGCCCCGCCGCTTGCGTGAGAGGCCGAGCCGCTCGAACAGGATCTCGCCGAGTTGCTGCGGCGAGGCGATCAGGAACTCCTCGCCGGCAAGCGCGAAGATCTCGCGTTCGAGACCCAGGATCTCGCTGTGTACGCGCCCGGTTATCTCGCCCAGGCGCTCGAGGTCGAGCCTCACCCCCAGCCGCTCCATCTCGCGCAGGACCGCCACCAGCGGCAGCTCGATCTCGCACATCAGCGCCTCCAGCCCGCGCTCTGAAATCTGCTCACGCTGCCAGTCTGCGAGCGCTCCGAGCATTACCGCGGCGGCCGCCACCGGGTCCTCGAGGTCGCTTGCCATGCCGCGCTCCTCGCATAGCTCGGCGAAGGGATAACCGCGACGCGCAGGCTCGAGCAGATACGCGCCCAGCAGGGTGTCGTGGACGAGCCCGGGGGGCACGAGCCCGAGCGCTTTCGCGTCGTGTGCGACAACCGGACGCGCGTCACAGGCGGCGATGACCTCTTCCGGACCGCTGCAGTCGCCGGCCAGGACTTCGCCGTCCGCGGCCACGGCGAAGCGCCACGGTGCGCCTTCCGCGAACAGCTCGCCCTCCGGCGCCTCGCTCTCCTGGACGACGACGCGCAGCTCGCTCTCGGCACTACCCAGTCGGGCGATCTCGGACGGCGCGCCGGCGCGAAGGCGCGCGCTGAGACGCTGCTCGGCGGGGGGCGCCGGCGCCGCGACGTCGGGATCGCCCAGTGCCTCCTCCAGGCGCCGCAGCGGGTCGCGCAGCTCGTACTGGCGGAAGACCTCGCGCACGCGTGAGCGATCGGGCTCACGCACGGCCTCAGCGGCGATGTCGAAGTCGACTGCCACGTCGCGCTGCACCGTTGCGAGCTGCTTGGACACGCGCGCGTCCTCGGCGTGCTCGATCAGGTTCTGTTTGCGCTTAGCGCCTTTGACATCGTCTATATGGGCGAGCACATCCTCGAGCCCGCCGAAGCTCTGGATCAGCTCGCTGGCGGTCTTGTCGCCGATGCCGGGCACGCCAGGGATGTTGTCCGAGGTGTCCCCCTTCAGCCCGTAGAAGTCGGGGATCATCTCCGGCGGAATCCCATAGCGATCGATCACCGCCTGGCGGTCATAGATCTTCGTCTCGGTGATCCCCCGAGCGGTCGCCATGACCTTCACGAGTCCCTGTGCGTCGATCAGCTGAAAGACGTCGCGATCGCCGGTCACGATCATCACCGGCACCGGCGGGCTGGCCTGCAGCGCGCGCTCGGTCAGAGACGCGATCACGTCATCGGCCTCATAGCCCTCGACACGCACATTGCTGTAGCCGAAGGCCTCCACCAGCGGTTCCATCGCCGGCCACTGCTGCTTGAGCAGATCGGGACGCGAGCGTCGCTGCGCCTTGTACTCGGCGAACATCTCCGTGCGTCCGGAGGTCCCGGCGTCCCAGGCGACTACCGTTGGGCACACGCCGTACTCGGTGACGATCTTCACGAGCATCGATGCGAAGCCGAAGATCGCGTTCGTCGGCTCGCCCGTCGAGGTCGCGATCGACTCCGGCAGCGCGAAGAAAGCTCGGTAGACGAGGCTGGGGCCATCGATCAGGAACAGCCGCTGCCCAGCTCCCGCAGCGCCACCCGAGGCCACTGCGGCCGTGTGCCCACCGGTCTTGGCGCTTGGGCTCGGGGCTGGCTTGATGTCGGTCGCCACGCCCAAGCACTCTACGAGCCGCGGCGAACATGTGCCCGCTGTCGCATACCTCCTAACATCCCGTGCCGCCAAACGACCGAGGGAGCATCACCAGTGAGCGCAACTCCGAGCGCCCAGTACCGTCTCACGATCCGCGTCCAGCTCGAGGACTCCTTGGGGATCCTGGGGAAGCTCACGAGCGCGATCGGCGCCGCCGGCGGTCTCGTCGGAGCGGTCGACCTCGTCGAGGTGGACGGCGCGCACAGCCTGCGCGACATCGTCGTGGACGCCTCGGGCAAGGATCACTGGACGCGCATCCTCGAGGCGATCGCCGCGGTGCAGGGCGCGGCGGTGATCGACACGACCGATCGGACCTTCCAGCTGCACCTCGGCGGCAAGATCGAACAGGCCAACAAGCATCCTCTGAAGACGCGTGACGACCTCTCCATGGTCTATACGCCGGGTGTGGCGCGCGTGTGCCTCTCGATCGCCGACGACGAGGCCCGGGCGTTCCAATACACGATCAAGCGCAACACGGTTGCGGTCGTCTCCGACGGCACCGCCGTCCTCGGCCTGGGCGACATCGGCCCGCGCGCGGCGATGCCGGTGATGGAGGGCAAGTGCTGCTTGTTCAAGGAGTTCGCGGGCGTCGACGCCTTCCCGATCTGCCTGGACACGACCGACCCGGATGAGATCGTGCGCACGGTCAAGCTGATCGCGCCCGCGTTCGGCGGCATCAACCTCGAGGACATCTCCGCGCCACGCTGCTTCGAAGTCGAGGACCGCCTCAAGCAGGAGCTCGACATCCCCGTCTTTCACGACGACCAGCACGGTACCGCGGTGGTCGTGATGGCGGCGCTGCTGAACGCGGTGAAGCTGACGGGACGAAACCTGGAGGACCTGAGCGTCCTCGTCATCGGCCTCGGCGCGGCGGGTATCGCGGTCACGAAGATCCTGCTGGCGGCGGGTGTCAGACAGATCGTCGGAGCCGACTCGCGCGGCGTGCTCTCGGCGCGGCGCGAGGACTACCTGGACGGCTCGATGAACGCGATCAAGCGCTGGTTCGCCGAGGTCACAAACCCCGACTGCCGGGAAGGGCGACCGGCGGATGTGATCGACGGCACGGACCTTCTGATCGGACTCTCGGGCGCGCGCGTACTGCCCGCGGAGGCGCTGGCGCGCATGAACGCGGACGCGATGGTCTTCGCGATGGCGAACCCGAACCCCGAGGTCAACCCCGAGGAGGCGGCGCCGTACGTGAGGATCATGGCCACCGGACGCTCGGACTACCCAAACCAGATCAACAACGTGCTCTGCTTCCCGGGCATCTTCCGCGGCGCGATGGACGTGCGCGCACCGGAGATCACCGAGGAGATGAAGATGGCCGCCGCGCACGCGATCGCGGCGATCGTCGAGGACAGCGAGTTGCGCGAGGACTACATCATCCCTTCGGTCTTCAACCGAGATGTCGCGCCAGCCGTGGCTTCCGCCGTCGCCGAGCAGGCACGCATCGCCGGTACGGCGCTGGCCGGCCAAGAGATCGGCTTCGCCCCGGGTGACGCCGTCGCGGCAGGAACGCAGGTGCTGGCATCGTCCCCGCAGGGAGACGGCCGCTTGTGAGAGGCTGAGCGCATGTGCGCGATGCGTGTGACGGTGACCGGGGCCACGGGTCTGATCGGGCCTTCGCTCGTCAACTCTCTGCTCGAGCGAGATGCGCAGGTGACCGTCCTCACGCGCGATCCCGAGCGCGCGACGGCAAAGCTCGGCGATGTGCAAGCCGTCCGCTGGGACCTCGACAGCGAACCCGCGCCCGTCGAGGCGCTGGCGGGACGCGACGCGATCGTGCACCTCGCGGGCGAGCCGGTCGCGCAGCGCTGGAGCGCCAAGGCCAAGCAGGCGATTCGCGAGAGCCGTGCGGTCGGCACGCGCAACCTCGTCGCGGGCATCGGCGCCGTTGCGCAGGAGGGTGGACAGCGACCCGGCACGCTGGTGAGCTCCTCGGCGATCGGCTACTACGGCCCGCACGGCGATGAGCCGCTAGACGAGGACGCCGCCCCCGGCAGTGATTTCCTCGCAGAGGTTTGCGTCGAGTGGGAGAGCGCTGCGGCGGCGGCCGGTGAGCTGGGACTGCGGGTGGTACAGGTGCGCACGGGCGTCGTGCTCGACAGCGACGGTGGCGCGCTGAGCAAGATGCTGCCTCCGTTTCGGCTCGGCATCGGTGGGCCTGTGGCCAGCGGTCGTCAGTACATCTCGTGGATCCACGCCGAGGATCTGGCCGGGATGATGCTCGCTGCGCTCGAGGATCCGCGCTGGATCGGCCCGGTCAACGCGACCGCGCCCGAGCCGGCGACGAACCGCGACTTCTCCAAGGTGCTTGGCCGGGTGCTCGGGCGCCCGGCGTTTCTGCCGGTGCCAGGTGCGGCGCTGCGCGTGCTCTACGGCGACATGGCGGAGATCGTCACGAGTGGCGCGCGCGTGTTGCCCGCGAAGCCACTGGTGCTCGGCTATCAGTTCCGCCACCCACAGCTCGAGGAGGCTTTGCGCTCAGCGCTCGATGCGGGGTAGCCCGCGTCTTGCGCTCACGCCGGCAGAGGCATGGCGTTGCGGTGGGCCACGGGGCGATTGTCTGTCTCGATAATCACGCGACAGGGACGCTTGCTCAGCAGGTAGACGGCCGTCGGGCCGATGCGCTGCTCGCCGGCCGGCGCGTGAATCGTGGACCAGTAGATCACGTCGCAGTGAACGCGTTCGGCTTCCTCGACAATCGCCGCGCCGGGATTGCGTGTGCGGATCAGGCCGGTATGGATCTTGATGCCCAAGCGCCTTGACTGGATGCGGGCGCTCTCGAGCACCGAGCGCCCATGTGCCTCCTCCTCCTCCAGGCCCGACTCGAGCGAGAGCTGACTGGGCACGGGCAGCACGTAGATCGCGTACACGACGCCTTCCTCGCCGATCAGCTTCGCGGCGCTGCTGAGTGCCGAGGCGCTGACGTCGTCACCGAAGATCGGCACCAGCGCCGTCCTGTACTCCAGCTCCTCGAAGTCGGCCGGTCGTGCGGCGCGCTCGATCTTGTAGCTCTTGCGCGGGTCCAGGCCCTGGCGCTTTCGGTAGTAGAAGTAGCCGCCCATCCCGATCACCATCCACGGGATGCCGACGATCTTGGCCTCGGTGTGCAGGACGGTCACGGCGACCCATGCGAGGAACGTGCCGGTGCCGCCGATCACCGCGGCCAGCGGGATCACGGAGCCTTTGATGCGTACACCCCATGGCGTGCTGTAGGGCCGTTCTCGGTCCGGTTGGCTGACGCGCAGCCGCACGATCGCGGCGTGCGCGGTCGTGAACGAGAGCATCGCCCCGAACGAGTAGAGGTTGCCGAGGACTTCTGTGTTGCCGTAGATGATCAGCGTGCTCGCGAGCATCGAGAAGAAGATCAAGGTGAACCACGGCGTGCGGTACTTGGAGTGCAGCTGGGAGAAGATCTGGGGCAGCTGGCGGTGCTCTGAGAGCGACCACGACAGGCGCGAGATCCCGATCATGCCGGCGTTGGTCGCGATGAACAGGATCGTCGCGGCGAGGATCCCGAGGTAGTACCTGGCGAGTTTCAGGACGGTCCCGTGGAGGCCGAGGTGTTCGACGACGCCGAGCATCGGGTCGTTTTCGAAGAAGCCACCGAGCGAGGTCGCATACCCGGGTTTGGAGAAGGACTGTTTGAGCTCGGCGCTGTAGCCGACGCCGTGGTGCAGGATCGGCAGCGCCGAGAGCGCGACGATGGAGATCCCGGCGTACACGCCGAGCACCGCCAGCACGACGAGGTTGACGGCCTTGGGCACCTGCTTGCCGGGATCCTTGGACTCCTCGGCCATGTTCGCGACCGTCTCGATGCCTGTGTACGCGAGCATCGCCAGCGACAGCGCGAAGATCAGTTCCTTCCACGTCGGTACCGAACCCAGGTGGATCTGGTGGATCAGCAGATGCGGGTTCAGCACGAGCACGAAGCCCAAGGCCGCGAGCATGATTTGGGTCGACAGGTCCAGGAGCGCGAGGACGATGTTCAGCTTGGCCGACTCGCCCAGGCCGCGAATGTTCAGCCAGGCCAGCAGCGCCACGACGATCAGCCCACCGAAGATGTCGTCGGGGTTGTGCTTGAGCGCACCCAGGCCGGGGAATGCGCTGAGGTAGTGCGGCACGAAGAACGCCGAGATCGCGATCGTGAGGATGTAGTCGAGGCTGAGCGCCCAGCCGGCGAAGAACGAGACGACGTCGTCGAAGGCGTGGCGGGCGAACGACGAGGACCCGCCGGCTTCGGGGAACATCGACGCGCCCTCGGCGTAGGTTTTCGCGGTCAGCGCGAACAGGCCGCCGGCGAAGATGAAGACGAGGGGCGTGAGCCCGAGCGCGTGTGCGGCGACGAGCCCGAGCGCGTAGTAGATCGAGGAGCCGACGTTGCCGTAGGCGGTGGCGAACATGCCGGAGACGCCGACGGACTTGCGCAGTCCATGCTCTGAGAGGCGAGCCATCGGCCCGGGAGGGTACACACCTCATGCAAAATCCCATTCACAAGGAGCGTCAAAAGAGGAACGCGCCGTATGATCCCGACGAGGCGGATCCTGATGGGCAGAGCAAGCCGGATCCAAGAACTGGGAAATGGAAACTGCGCGACGCGAAAACTACGATTCGGGCGAGGATTTCGTCCTCGAATACGGCGAGCTCCGCTTTACGTTCAACGAGATCGACTTCTCTGAGCGCTGCGAGCAGGCAGCGCTGAAGCTGGGGTTCGTCGGGGGGCGCCTGGGCGAGGAGGAGCTCGAAGACCTCGTCAATCTCGCCGTCAACGGCGAGATCATCGACCCCGCCTCAGGCCTAGGCGAGCACGTCAACGACTGCTGGCCTGAACTGGTCGGCCCCGCCGAGCGCTCGCTTGTGCATTGGCTGCGGCGCCTCGTCTTTCGCGGCGCCTGGCTCGACCAGCGCGTCAAGGAGGGCGAGCTGGCGGTCGTCTTCAACGAGCGCACGGGCAGCTTTGGCTACGTCCAGCCCACCGACCGCGGCGCACGCGGCGGCGGTGAGCCGATCGAACTGGCGCCAGAGCCTTCTTGGGGTCGGGTAGCCTACCGTCGGTAGGCGGCTACTCGGCCTCCAGCGCTGCTGCGCGGGCCTTCGTGATTGCCTCGGCGCCGTCCTCGCCGACGAGCAGCTCGGGCTTGATCGTGCCGCTGTTGACGAGGTCCAGCAGCGGCTGACTTCCGGTGGCGGTAAGCGTGGCGTCGAGGGCGATGATGGTTGTCTCGCCGCCGAGCGGTTGGCTGGCGGTTGCGATCACCGTCAGCGACCCCCCCTCGCGCAGGTTGCGCGCGGTGGCGAGCGCCTTGCGCGCGGCTGCAGGGTGCAGGCCGTCGAGGCCGTCGATCGCAACGAGGGCGTCTCCCCCACGCGCGGCAACGCGCTTGCCGGCCTCGAGCGCGCGCTCGACTGCCTGGTCCTGCGAGTCGGCAGACGCGGCGAAGCTGAGCGCGGCCACCGGCGCGACGGGCCCGTCGCGCCACTCCGCGATCTCCTCGGGGCGAGCGCCGGCAAGAACGACCGTGACCTCGAGGTCATCGCGTCCCTGCAGGGCCTCGACGAGGCGGCGCAGTGTCTCGGTCTTGCCGGCCTGACGCGCTCCCACGATCACCACGCGAGAACCGCGGCCGATCGGCGTGAGCCACTCGATCGCCTCCAGCGTGGAGTCCTTGGAGTCCAGTGCCAGACGCTCGCGCGCCCAGTCAACGGCAAGCTCGTCGTAGCGGGCGCCATCTGAGACCGCGTCGGCGGAGTCGCCGTTGATCGTGTCGATGCGAACCAGCGATGGGTAGCGCTCGGAACGGCGCGGTGTGCGCACAGGGCCGGTCACACGGTCGCCGGAGACGAGCTCGCAGCGGCGAACCTGCGCGGCGGAGATGTAGACGTCCTCGTCGGAGGGCTCGGGTGGGGACACCCTCAGGAACGCGGAGCCGTTGCCGAGCACCTCGACGACGCCGGCGGCGATGCGCGCGGTCGCGTCGCCGGGCTCCTGCGTGTCATCCGCAGCCCCGCTCTTGGCGGAGGTCTCGGAGTCGGCATTTGCGCCTCCCCGGGCACCGCGGCGACGTCCCCGGCGCGCTTTGGAAGCACTCGCGGTGCCGCCACCTGCGGAATCGTCCTCCTCGCGACTGTCGGCGCTCTCACCGCGGTCGGCCGGCTCGGTGTCGTCATCGCCGGCGCCTTCCACGTCCGTGCGCGCGCGGCGAGCTCGAGCGGGGCGGCGCCGGCGTGAGCGCGGAGCGTCGTCGGCGCGGTCGCTCTCCTGATCGGTCTCGTCGGTCTCCGCGGCCGGAGCGGATTCGCCCAGGATCGCGTCGATCAGCTCGGCCTTGCGCAGACGCCGGAAGCCGTCGAGGCCGACCTCGTTGGCGATCGCGTGCAGGTCGGCAAGGGGACTGGCCTGCAGCTCAGAACGCTCGAGTACTGGCATGTGGTTCCTTCTTTCGTAATGGAGGGGCGGTTGGCGTCCCACCGCGTTGGACAGCGGCGGGCACCCGTGTAGAGCTTCAGCCTAGCGAGTCGCTCGCCAGGCGCTGGTAGCGGATTTCCTCGGAGAGAGCGAGATCCCTGCTCGGATCGGTCTCTCCCTCGAGCGCCGCTCCTACCGCGAGGAACTCCGCGGCGGCCTGCACGTCGTGCACGCGAAACACGTGCCCGCCGTGCTCCACGCCATAGGCGAGCGCGGCCAGCGTACCGGGCAGGCGCTCGCGCGGAGGACGTCCCGTGAGCGCGCCGATGAAGTCCTTGCGTGAGATCGCCATCAGCAGCGGACGCTCCAGCTCGTGCAGCTGCTCGAGGTCTCTGAGCAGTTCGATCGTCTGGGCAGGCGTCTTTGCGAAGTCAGGACCGGGATCGAGGATCAGCTGCTCGCGCTCGACCCCACGGGAGAGCGCCAGTGCCACGCGCTCGCGCAGGAAGCCGAGCACTTCCACGGTTATGTCGTCGTAGAGGTCAGGGTCCTGGAGTCGTTCGCGGGGGGCGGCACGCGTGTGCATGATCACCAGCGCCGCGCCAGTTTCAGCGCAAACGTCCGCGAGCGCTGGATCGCGAAGCCCGCTGACGTCGTTGACGATCCTGGCCCCCGCTTCGATCGCCGCGCGCGCAACCGCCGGCTTGTACGTGTCGACAGATACGAGCGCACCCAACCCTTCGACTGCGCCGCGCACGAGCGGCACGACCCGCTCGATCTCCAGCTCCGCATCGACCGGCGGGCGCCCGGTCGAAGCGGACTCCCCGCCGATGTCGAGGATGTCCGCACCTGCCTCCAGCAGCTCCCGGGCGAGCCCCAGCTGGGCGTCAAGAGTCGTGCGCAGCCCACCGTCGCTGAAGGAATCCGGCGAGGCGTTGACGATCCCCATCAGCCACGGCCGTGCGCCAAGCTCGAGCGAGAGATCGCCGGCGCGCAGGCGGTGTAGCGGCGACTTCACGACGCCGCTGCCGGCGGCACCGAGGCGAGCCGTTGGAGGTCGGGCACGGGAGTTACGTCGATGAGCAGTCCCTCGGCCACGGCCTCCTCAGCGAAGCGCTCGAGCTCCATCGAGAGCCGCTCGCTGCTCCAGTCGAGCTCCCGCGCGAGCGCCGCGCCGACACGCTGAACGGGACCGGTGTCTGTGCCGGCTGAGACGCGGGTCAGCTCGCGGGCGGCAAGCAGGCCGAGGCGGGTACGCCGGAGCAGCACGTCGCCGATGCTGCGTGCCTGCTCGTGGCGGGCGGCAAGCACTGCCTCCGCGAGGATGTCGGGCAGCCCGGGGACGATCGGCTGTGCGAGCTCGCCGCGCTCGGCCGCGAGTGCCAGGACCTCGCGCGCGGCGTGGCCGTAGCGCGAGGCCAGTGCCTCGTAGGAGGCGCTCGGCACGCCCTCCACGCGCGGCAGCTCCGCGACGTCGATCGCCTGCCCGAGGGGGATCTCCTGCGTGCGACAGGGAGCGTCACGCGCGTCGCGCTCGACGAGCCTGTCGACGGTCATCTTCGCCATGCGCCGCCATGTGGTGAGCTTTCCGCCGGTGATCGTGAGCATCCCCGAGGAGGTCTCATAGAGCTCTGCCTTGCGCGAGATGTCCACCGACTTCTTCGGATCGCCAGTGGAGATCAGCGGGCGCACGCCGGCGAACGCGCCGGTGAGATCGGAAGGAGCAAGCGCGGTGGCGAAGAACGCGTTGACGGCGTCGAGCAGGTAGTCCACGTCCTCGGAGGAGGGCCTGATGTGCTCGAGCGGACCCTCGTAGTCGTTGTCGGTGGTCCCCACGAGCGTGTGTCCGAGCCACGGCAGCGCGAAGATCGTGCGCCCGGCGCCGGCGGGCACGATCGCGCCGCCGATCAGCGGCAGGTCCTCGTGGCGCAGCGTGACGTGTGTGCCGCGGCTGGGCCGAATCCGGGGCAGGTCGGCCTCCTCGTGGAGCTCCTGGGGGCTGAGCGTGTCCGCCCAAACTCCCGTGGCGTTGACGACGTTGGCAGCCCGCAGCTCGAAGCGCTCGCCGCTCTCTGAGTCGCGGATCTGCACGCCCTGCGCGCGCCCTGCGTGCTCGAGCAGACCGGTCACGTCGAGGCGGTTGGCGCACACGGCGCCGAAGCGCTCGGCCTCCCCGAGCACGGTCAGCACGAGCCTTGCGTCGTCGGTCTGGCAGTCGTAGAAGAGGTAGCCGCTCGTCGGCTCACGTCCCGCGAGCGCCGGCAGCAGTTCGACTACCTCCTCGCCGGAGATGATGCGGTGACGCTCTGGGCTCCACGACTCGCCGCGGCGGCGTCGATCGCGCTCACGGGCCATCACGTCGTAGAGGTTCAGCCCGACGCCGACGAGGCGGTCGGGGTGCGCGCCCTCGAAGGCCGGCACGACCAGTGGCAGCGGCTTGACGAGGTGCGGAGCCAGCGCGACCATCAGCTGGCGCTCCAGCAGCGCCTCGCGCACGAGCCCCAGGTCGAAGTTCTGCAGGTAGCGCAGCCCACCGTGGACGAGCTTGCTCGAGCGGCTAGAGGTGCCCGAGGCGTAGTCCGCGCGCTCCACGAGCGCGACGCTGTAGCCACGCGTGGCGGCGTCCAGCGCGACACCAGCGCCGGTGATGCCGCCACCGACGACGACGACGTCGAACTCGTCGTGCGCAAGTGCCGCGATGGCCTGGCTCCGCTCGATCATCGACTGCAGTCTCGCACCAGCGGCTGGCTGGGCCGCCCCACTCGCGAAATTAGATGTGGGCGAGCTCGGCGGTGATCTCGGTGACAGCCGACTTGGCGTCGCCGAACAGCATCGTCGTCTCGGGCTCGTAGTAGAGCTCGTTTTCGATGCCCGCGAAGCCGGGGTTCATCGAGCGCTTGATCACGATCACCGAGTGGCTGTTTGAGACTTCCAGGATCGGCATGCCGTAGATCGGCGATGAGGGCGTGTTCTTGGCTGCCGGATTGGTCACATCGTTGGCGCCGATCACGAGCGAGACATCGGTACGGCCGAACTCCTGGTTGGCCTCGTCCATCTCCTCGAGCTGGTCGTAGGGGACGTCTGCCTCGGCGAGCAGCACGTTCATGTGTCCAGGCATGCGCCCCGCGACTGGGTGGATTGCAAAGCCCACCTCCACCCCGCGTTTTTCGAGCTCCTTGGTGAGCTCGCGCACGGCGTGCTGTGCCTGCGCGACGGCCATCCCGTAGCCGGGCACGATCATCACGCGATTGGCGTAGGCGAGCTGGATCGCGGCGTCGGCGGCGCTCGTGGAGCGCACGGTGCCGGCGTGCTCACCGGCGCCGCTTGCGCCCTCGACCGCCCCTCCTCCGCCGAAGCCGCCGGCGACGATCGCGGGGATCGAACGGTTCATGGCGGTGGCCATCAGGTTCGTGAGGATCGTTCCTGAGGCGCCGACGATCATGCCGGCGACGATCAGCGCGGGGTTGTTCAGCGCGATCCCGGTGGCGGCCGCGGACAGGCCGGTGAAGGCGTTGAGCATGGAGATCACGACGGGCATGTCAGCGCCGCCAATCGGGAACACGACGGCGTTGCCGAGCAGCGCGGCGCAGACGAGCATGCCGATGAAGATCGCTTCGGAATGGGCGCCGGAGGCGATGTCCACGCCGGCTGCCACCGCGAGGATCAGCAGGAGCAGGTTGACGATCTGCTGTGCGGAGCCGAGGCTGATCGGGCGCCCGGGGATGATTTCCTGGAGCTTGCCGAAGGCGATGTTCGATCCCCAGAAGGAGACGGAGCCGACGATTGCGGCGAACAGCGAGAAGATCGCGATGTAGGTAGCGGTGCCCTGGTAGCCGTTCGTGAGGCGGAACTCAGACCAGGAGATCAGGAAGACGGCACCGCCGCCGACGCCGTTGAACAGCGCGACCATCTGCGGCATGGCGGTCATCTTCACCTGGCGCGCCGCGGGTACACCGACGGCCGTGCCGAGCGCGACGCCAAGCACAATCAGGCCCCAGTTGCCCTCATTGCGGTTCAACAGCGTGGCGATCACGGCAATCGCCATGCCAACGGCGGCGACGCGGTTGCCGCGCACGGCGGTGGTCGGCCCGGAGAGTCCGCGCAGACCCTGAATGAAGAGCGCGAAGGCGATGATGTAGAGGACGTCGAGGAAGCTCGAGGACTGCAGGAAGCTCGTGGCGAGCAGGGGCGCGCTCATGGCTTCTTCTCCTCGCCCGCCTTCTCCGCACCGGCCTTTGGTTTGGACTTGAACATCTCGAGCATGCGGTCGGTGACGAGGAAGCCGCCGACGACGTTGATCGTGCCGAAGGCGATCGCGATCACGAGGATCACCTTGTTGAACGCGCTGTTGCCGGACAGCCCGACGATCAACAGACCCCCGAGCAGCACGATCCCGTGGATTGCATTCGTGCCGGACATCAGCGGCGTGTGCAGCGTGTTGGGCACCTTGGAGATGACCACGAAGCCGATGAAGCCGGCGAGCACGAGGATCGCCAGGTTGGTGGTGAGCGTGCTCGCGAGGATCATGCAGACGCACTTCCCGCGGCTGCCTCTACGGCCGCCTTCGCGCCCGGATTGACGATCTCGCCGTCTCGCACGATGCACGCGCCCTTGACGATCTCATCGTCAAAGTCCAGCTGTAGCGAGCCGTCCTCGCCGACGAACAGATCGAGCAGCGCCTGCACGTTGCGCGCGAACAGCTGCGAGGCGTGCTCGGCCATCGTGGCGGGCAGGTTCAGCGGCGAGACGATCTTGACATCGTGGCGCACGACCGTCTCTCCGGGCACGGTGAGCTCGCAGTTACCGCCGGCCTCACCGGCGAGGTCGATAATCACGGAGCCGGGCTTCATGCCTTCGACGGCCTCCGCGGTGACGAGCTTCGGCGCGGGGCGCCCGGGCACGAGCGCGGTGGTGATGACAACGTCGAAGCCCTTGATCGCGTCGGTCAGCGCCTGCTGCTGGCGGGCGCGCTCCTCGTCGGTGAGCTCACGCGCGTAGCCGCCCTCGCCGCTGGCCTCCAGGCCGAGATCGAGCCACATCGCGCCCAGTGATTCCACCTGCTCTGCGACCTCAGGACGTACGTCGTAGCCGGTCGTACGCGCGCCCAGGCGCTTGGCGGTCGCGAGCGCCTGCAGGCCGGCGACGCCGACGCCCAGCACGAGCACCTTGGCTGGCGGGATCGTGCCGGCGGCGGTCATCAGCATCGGATAGAAACGACCCATTTCCTCCGCACCGAGCAGCGCGGCGCGATAGCCGGCGACGTTGCTCTGCGATGAGAGCGCGTCCATCGCCTGAGCCCTTGAGATCCGCGGGATCGCCTCCATCGCGAACGCGGTCGCTTTGGCCTCCGCGAGCGCCTGGGTGGTCTGAGGGCTCGTGAGGGGTGCGAGGAAGCCGATCAGAATCGAGCCGGAGCCGAGCCCGCGGATCGCCTGCGGGTCCGGCGGCGCGATCGTAACGACCACGTCGCTGTGCCAGACCTCCGCGGCGTCATTGGTGATCTGCGCGCCCGCCTGCTCGAAGGCGGCGTCGGTCAGCATCGCGTCCGCGCCTGCGTCGCTTTGCACGACGACGTCCAGGCCCTTGGCCTTGAGCTTGCTGACGACCTCCGGCACGAGCGCCACACGACGCTCCCCCACAGCCGTCTCCTTCGGAACACCGATCCTCATATGAGGTGCGGGAACGTATCCGATCACGCGTTGAGGACGCGGCGCGGTGTGCGAGACTCGACGATGGAGCAGGCGAAAGACCACCGATGACAGTCAATTTGACCCGTATCTACACGAAGCTTGGTGATGGTGGCGAGACCCACCTCGGGGACATGAGCCGTGTCTCCAAGCTGCACCCGCGCGTGGAGGCTTACGGCACGGTTGACGAGCTGAACGCGACGATCGGCGTGGCTCTACTGGCGCCCGGGCTGCCCAAGCGCTTCGCGCAGTGGCTCGCGCGCGTGCAGAACGATCTGCTGGATCTGGGTGCAGACCTGTCCGTCCCCGAGAGCGACGAGGCGCGTGGACGACTACGCGTGGGCAGCGAGTACACGCAGTGGCTGGAGCAGGCGTGTGACGAGGTCAACGCGACGCTGGAGCCGCTGCGCTCGTTCGTGATCCCCGGCGGCACGCCCGCGGCGGCGCACCTGCACGTCTGCCGCACGGTCTGCCGGCGCGCGGAGCGTCGCACGATTGCGGTCGGAGCGGAGGTCAACCCGGAGGTGGTGCGCTACCTGAACCGGCTCTCAGACCTGCTTTTCATCCTCAGCCGCGCCGCTAATGTGGCGCCGTCGCCGGGGGGCGATGGAGAGTCAGAGGCCGGGTCTGGGAGCGAGCCGCTGTGGGAGCCTGGCGCGCATAGCGCCGGCTCCGAGCCCACAGGCTCCTGAGCGCGCTACGGGCCTAACCGCACTCAGATGTGCCGGCGCGGGGGCCAGCGACGGTCGAGTGCGCGCAACGCGGCCACTGCGAGCGCGGCCCACAACGTCCCCACGAGGTAGCCGCCGAGCACATCGCTGGGCATGTGCCAGGCGAGGATCAGCAACGAGACGCTAACCGCGATCACGAACAGCACTCCGATCACGGCCACGAGCGGGCGCAGCCGTCGTGGTGCCACGAGCAACGCGGAGAGCACGAGGACGGTGGCCGCGGTCGCGTGTCCGCTGGGCCAGGAGGCGGCACCGATGTCGACGTAGCCAATCTGGACGTGAGGGTGGGCGAGGATCGGCTTGAGTATCTCTGCCGTCAGCGGCGCGAGCCCCAAGATCGCGGCCACAGCCACCCCCAGGCGCGGGCGCTCACGGGCGAACGCGACGGCAACGAGCGCGACCCCCCAGAGAATGAAGAGCAACGGGTTGAGCAGGTGCAGGAGAAACAACGCGACCCCTTCGACACGCGGGCTGCGGAGCATGACAAAGTCGTGCAGCACCTGTGCGTCGCGCCACTGCAGCGCGGGCACGAGCTCGGCGAGCACCCATAGGAGTGCCATGGCGGCGAGACATATGCCCACGACGGCGAGCGCGCTGAGGGGACCGGGGCGACGGTGCGGACGCGTGAGCCTACTGGCGGTCATGGCTGGGTATGCCTGTGCCTGCATGCTGTTCACAAGGGTATGACGTTCGCTAAAGCTCCCTGAAAGCCCTGCTTGCGCTACCGCGGCAGCGCAAGCGCCCCTCCCGGCCCGAGCGCCACGGCGAAGCGGTTTGCGAGCGTGTCCTGATCCAGCGCGTGCGCGGCACGATCGACGCCAGCTTCATCGGTGCCGGTGACCACCCACACAGGCGCTTCCTTAGGCGCGAGCAGCGCTGCGATCAAACCGGCTCCGCTCGTAAGGGTCTGCGTCGCGGCCCCTTCTTGATCGAGCAGTTCCAGCTGCCTGCCGCGCTGTGAGAAGCGCGCATAGACGCCACTGGATTCCGGCCCACCCTCGAGCTCCTGAGCAAGCACACCTTCCAGGCCCGACCACGGCGCGACCATCACGCGCAGCGTTTCCGGGGCGGCGCCGCTCCCGATCGCAGAGACGGCGGCTGGCACGCTGAGCGCACGCAGACGCGCGATCACCGTCTTGCAGGCGCTCCCGGACGCGGACGCGCATTCGATGCGCACAGGCAGGCGCTTGCCTTCGAGGCCGTTGAGGAAGGGCTCGGGATAGGAGCCGACGACGGCGGGCACCTCTTTGGCCGCTGCGTTGAGGTCCCACCAGACGTGATCGCCGGGATGGACGGTCGCCTTGACCAGGCGCCTGGCGACGGCCACGCCGTTGACGTAGGAGAACCACCGCAGCGAGCGCCCGCCTTCGCTGCCGGCGGAGACACCGGCGATGCTCTGCACGAAATACGGCGAAGAACCCGCGATGACCGGGTCGTGGGCCTGCAGCAGGCCGAGCACGGTCTCGTTCGCGCCGGCCTTCAGCGACCCGCTGCTGCTGAGCACGTGACTGCCGAAGTCACGCGTCACCACGAGGCGCACGCCGGGCGGTCCCAGCCCGATGCCGCAGCCCGCGATCGCAAGCACGACCAGCAGAGCGCCGATCACGGCGCCGCAGCGCACGGGAAGGGACTTCAACGTGACTCGCGGTTCTCGACAGCGCCCTTCAGACGCGTGAGCCGGTCATCCCAGGCGGCCTCGGCGTCGCGCAGCCAGGCGGCGGCGGGAGCGAGCGCACCCGCACGCAGGCGGTAGTGGACCTCACGTCCGGACGCAGGCGCGCGCTCGACCAGGCCGGCATCGTCGAGCATACTGAGGTGCTTGGCGACGGCCTGCCGAGTGATCGGCAGCATTGCTGTTAGCGCGGGGACGGAGGTGGTGCCGTCGCGCAGCAGCTCCTGCACCATCAGACGCCTGGTGGGGTCGGCGAGGGCGGAGAAGACGTGGCCGAGGCTGTCGCTCAAGCGAGCACCGCGACAAGGCTCGCCTGCAGTTGCGCCAACGGGAACGACGGTGCGCTCTCGGTGACGACCACGCGCGTGGGCAACTCACCCCCAGGGGAGGCAACGACGAGAAACTCCACGCGGGTCGCGGGCTGCTCCTCCCCCGCCCACCACCACACGAGCCTGTTGGGCGCGTCAAGCACCTCGATGTGGATGTCGCGCTCGGGCTCATCCAGCCAGCGTTCGCGTCCCTCCTCGGTAATCAGCGCCTCCCAGACCTCCTCGGGCGAAGCGTCCACCTCGATCTCTCGCCTAACCGCCATGATTACCTCCGTTGACAACCTCATGGTTGCTATTGTGTTTTGACAACCAACCAGTTGTCGAAAGGATAGCCGAATGCCACTGATCCCGATGGTCGTCGAGCAGAGCGCACGCGGCGAGCGCTCGTTCGACATCTACTCGCGTTTGCTGAACGAGCGCATCGTATTCCTCGGCAGCCCCGTCGATGACCAGATCGCGAACCTGGTCGTCGCGCAGCTGCTGCATCTGGAGAGCGAGGACACGGAGAAGGACATCTCGCTGTACATCAACTCCCCGGGCGGCGGCGTGTATGCGGGGCTTGCGATCTACGACACGATGCAGTTCATCAAGCCGGACGTGCAGACGATCTGCTTTGGCGTGGCGATGAGCATGGGATCGCTGCTGTTGGCGAGCGGCGCGCCTGGGAAACGCATGGCGCTGCCAAACTCGCGCATCCTCATCCACCAGCCCTCCGGCGGCTTTGAAGGACAGGCGGCGGATATCGAGATCCACGCGCGCGAGACGCTGGAGCTGCGCAGACACGTGGACGAGATCTACGCGCGTCACACGGGCCAGTCGCTGGAGCGCGTGCACGACGACATGGACCGCGACCGCTACTTCACCGCCGAGCAGGCGCTGGAGTACGGCCTGATCGACCGCGTGATCAGCTCACACGAGCTGACGCGCACGGCCGCGGGCTTCGCGAGGACGTCCGGGTCGGCCTAACGGCTCATCCCACAAATCGGGTTACGTCCAATCTCTCGAATGCGATCAGCGGGTCGGTTTTTCTGCGAATGGGCGCTTGCCTCAGTAGAAAGCCGACGTATTAGCCGCCGAGCGGCCAGACTCCGAGGAATCTCTCACCGATGCTCCAGTGGGCACCGAGCCTTGGGCGAAGCCTTTCGAAGCATCTACCCCGAGGAGCGCGCCCGCATGTCCCTGACACTTGCCCTGACCCTGAACTTCGTCTTCGTCGCCGGCCTGCTCGGCGCGCTCACGTGGCTGATGACGCGGCCACTGAGGTTGACCCCACACGCACACTCCACCCCGGCCGGTGAGCTGATCCAGCTCGACCAGCACCTCCGCGCGCCCGGGCCGGCGCCTGAAGCGCGCGTCGCCTGAGCGACGTCGCGCACCGACGACGGCGCTCAGATCCAGCCGAGCAGCGGCCCGAAGACGAGCCCGGCGATCAGGTCGAGTGCGGCGAGCCCGCCGACAGCCTGGATCTGGCGCGCGCGCCTGGGCATGTCATAGACGGTGAACGAGACCACATAGAAGGTGAGATAGCCGAAGACGACGATCACGGGGAAGCTGGCTACGTTCCACCACCAGTAGTACCAGTGAAAGACACCGTCGGCGTGCAGCAGCAGCTCGACGCCGACGGACACAAGTGATAGCGCCACGGCCATCGCCCACCGGTTTGGCAGCCCGAGGATCCGTGCGGAGCGATCGGCGGGCAGGAGCTTGGCGAAGACGACACCGTTGATGGCGAAGAAGAGCGTGATCTCCACGGTGAGGCCGATGAGGATCACGAAGCTACTGTGGCCGGTGACCGTCCACAGCGCTGCATGACCGTTGAAGTGCAATACGAGCGCGTTGACGATCTCGTTGAACCAATCCATGAGCCAGAAGGCAAGACCAGCGAGCACGACGCTCCAGTTGGTCTGCTGCACCTCCACCGCGTAGACGTAAACGACGAGCGCGAGCAGGGTGACGGTGGACCAGTCGAACATCCCGGGCGCGCGCAGCAGATGCTGCGCTTCGCGCGTGAACTGAGGAACGCTCGCCGCCAACATATAAATCGAAAAAGTGACCTTGGTGGCGTGCGCGCCTAGACGCCGACTGCGGCGAGGTCGGAGTCGACGTCGCCGAGTGCAGCGCGGTCGCCCTCCCCCAGCTTCTCGGCACCGACGATCAGACGCCGGGCGGTGTCGAGGTCATCGGAGCGCCCGAACGTGAGCGCGGCCTTCACGACACCGTCCTGCAGATACCAGGTGGTGAACGAGCGCTCCTTCATCGAGCCGCGCACGATCTCCTCGTCCCAGTGGTACGCGGGCCCCACGTACTCGAGTTCGCCCCAGTCGGCGAAAACGGAATAGAAATAGGGGACAACGTCGTGTGGAAGGTCGCGTCCGAGCATGTTCAAAGCGGCGGTCTTGCCCTGGTTGAAGGCGACATCCCAGTGCTCGATGCGCATGGCAGCGCCACCGTGCACAACGGAGTCGTATTCGCAGATGTCGCCGGCGGCGTAGACCCCGGGCGTGGAGCTCTGAAGGCGTGAGGAGCAGCGCACGCCACCGCGCTCGCCGATTTCAAGGCCGGCGCGCTGTGCGAGCGCGACGTCGGGCGAGACGCCGGCGCCGATCACGACGGCGTCGGCGGCGAGGTCGAGGCCGGCGCGGGTGATGACCTTCTGCACGCGCCCGTCACCGGAGAAGCGCTCGAGCTCGTCCTCCCCGTGGATCGTGACGCCGTGCTCTTCCAAGAGCTCCTGGAAGAAGCGCCCGGCGTTCTTGCCGAAGCCGCGTTCGAGTGTGAGCTGCTCCTGCATGACGATCGTGCAGTGCTTGCCGATCATGGTCAGCGACGCGGCCACCTCACAGCCGATGTAGGAGCCACCGATGATCACGACCTCGTGCGCGTCGGCGACGCCCTCGCGGATCGCGTCGGAGTTGCCGAGCGTGCGCAGATAGTGGATCTGCTCGAGGTCACAGCCATCCACGTTCAGGCGCCGCACGTTGGCGCCGGTGGCGAGCAACGCCTGCTCGAAGGCGATCTCCTCCTTGGATGACAGCTTGGCCGTGCGCTCCTTGAGATCCAGCCCGGTGACGCTGGTGCGCGTCATCAGCTCGATGTTCTGCTCACGCCACCACTCTTTGGGGCGAAACATCGGCTGCTCGCGGGTCTCTTCCCCACGCAGGTAGCCCTTGGAGCACTCGGGGCGGTTGTACGGCGGGTCGGGCTCGCGCCCGACGACGAGCACATCTCCCTCAGCACCTTCCTCGCGCAGCCAACGGGCACAGTTGGCGCTGGCGAGGCCGCCGCCGATGAGCAGGTAGTCGACCTTTCGGTCTGCCATGCCCGGGACCTTACAACCCCGGCGGGTGGCGTACCGACCAGTGGGCCCATGTTGGGATCTGATCGAGGATCCGCCAGCGCGGGCCGTTTTCGTAGCGGTTTGGGCCGACGTCGGTGCCGTTGTGGCTTGTGTCCAGGCGCAGACCTGCGATGACGATGAACACGTGCGGCGTGGGGGCAGCACTCGCATAGATCGTCACCCACCGGCCGGGGCCGGGCTGACCCCAACCGATGTAGTCCTGGGCGAGGGGGTTGTCTTTGATGATTTCTGAAAGCGGCCTAACCCCGGACCTATACAACACATAATTCACGCTGCTGGAACAGTCCTCTTCGGCGGCTCCCAGAGGGTCGGGGTGCCCCCCGGGACCGTAAGGGAGGTCTTGGAGCTCGTTGCCCGCCACGAGCATCGCCTGGACGGTGGCTGGCACCCCGGTTGGGATCAGCGCGACATGTCCGTCACCTGGAGCCAACTCGGCACTTTCGCCGCGGATGAAGCGAACGGGTGTGATGGTCTCGCTCGCGAGGCTGCGGTCGGCGCCGAGTAGGGGTTCTTCGCCTTCGGCGTTCACATCTACACTTGGCAGCTCGCTCGCCTCGGCCGAGCCCGCGGGGGTGCTGTAGCGAGCGGCCCACGCCTGTACCTCCGCCACATACCAGCCAGCGTGGTTGTAAGCGAAGATCGCCTGAGGGTAGTTACCGGGGGCCCCTGACGCGCGAAGATAATTGGCAGCGCCGTAGATGGCATCGGCGGGGTCCCACCGATCGATGCGACCGTCGCCGTCGGCGTCCACGCCGTAGCGCGCCCATGTGGAAGCGATGAACTGCATGGGACCGCCTGCGCCCGCGGAGTTGACGGCGCCTTCGTGCGTACACGCCGGATCGGGGTCGCGCCCGTTGTCGCACTCCACCTTGCCGATGCCCGCGAGCACAGCCCAGTCGAGGCCGTAGCGTGCAGCGGCCTGCTCGTAGAGGCGCAGGTAGAGCGGCGGGATTTCCCTCACGGCCAGCGCGGAGGCCCCGTCATTGTCAGCGTCCCCGGACACGCCCGCCCCGCCGGCTCCCAGTGATGCGCCCCCGAGCGCGCCAAGCATGGACACGAGCGCGAGCGCCACGATCGCACAGCCGAGCCCGGCGGCGACGCTCACGCGGACCGCGACGCCATTTCCGAGCGTTGGCCGGCCGTCAGAGAACCCGGTCAAGGCCGATCTTTACCGAGTTGGCGTTTGCGTCGCGCGGCCACCTCGCGTGCGTCGTCCATCACGCTCGAGCGACCGGTCGCCGCCGCGCGTTCGGCTGCGACCTGACGTCTGGCCCCCTCGCGCCGCCACTCCTCGAGTGCCGAGCGTTTCCCGCGCGAGGCGGGCATCTGATGCCCGGCGTCACGCATCCGCTCTTGCAGCGCGTTGTCGAATCCCCTGTCCGCCCGACGCCGATCGCGCCGGCCCAGGCGCGGTGCACTTTCGCTCGCAAAGTCTCTCGAGGCATCGCCGAGCTCCCTGCGCAGGGCCAGCTCGCGATCGATCTCGAGTCGTGCCGTGCGCTGCTCGGAGGGCTCCAGGCGCTGGTATTCGCCGTGTCGGTAGCCGGCGAGTGCTGCGAGCGCGGCGTAGTTTCGCTGCTGCTCGGCACCGCGAGCGCGGGCGGCCCCGGGCAGGGCGGCCTGGGCGTCCAGGAACAGACGTTGCTGATCCATGCGCTCGCGCGAGTACGTTTCGCTGCCTTTGCGATGCTGCAGACGCTCGCCCTCCCGCGACAGCTGGCGCGATCGGGTGAGCGACTCTTGCTCGTTTTCCAGCTCGCCTTTCACGCGGCTCTCGCGACTGCTCAGCTCGGCTGCCCTGCGCCGATCTCCGGCGGCGAGAGCGGCGGCACGCTCGAGTCCGATCCGCTCGAGCTGGGTGCGTTTTGCCGACAGCTCGCGGTCGATCGATGGAGCGCGCTGAGCACGCTCGCCGGCCGCACGGTAGTCCTCGGCGAGCGTGCGCCGAACCTGCTCATCGCCGCGGGCTTGTGCGCGGCGCCGCGCGGCCTGGACGATCTGGCCGCGCCGATGCACTTCCGGCCGATGCTCGCGTTGCCTTACTTTCGCGCGCCGTGCAGCGGCGAGCAGGTGATTACCCTCGATCGCTCCGCCGATCCGACGCACGAGTGCGCGCCCGGGACGACGTTCGCTCGCCGGCCGTTGTTGCTCGAGCGCGCCCTGTGCGAGCCCAACTGCATGGTGACGATGCGCAAATGCGCCCCACCAGAAGGAGGACATCAGCAGCCACTGCGTCCACCAGCCGAGCGCCTGTAGGTTCGCGAGAACCCAGATGATCGCCAACACCACGCCTAGGAGGAACGCGAACACGAGCTTTGCGACGAGCGCTCCCAGGAGGCGGGCAGCCCATCGGCGGAACACCGAGCGCCCGCCGTCACCGAAGGCCGGGGCAAGCACCATTGCGGGCGCCAGCAGGAGGTACAGGAGGCTAAAGACGGCGGCCATCAGCAGCCGAATTGCGACGAACCCGAGGAGCAGCAGCATGCCGAGCGACCCCGCAGCGATCAGCAGTACGCCACCGATTCGCCAGAGGGTTCCACTGGGCGTGCGGAACTCGGCTTGCGCGGCGGTGGGACCGCGGCAGCTGGTTGCTTCATCGCTCTGGCACAGTGCGCGCAGAAGCGAGCCTTCGTCATTGATCGAGTTGCGCGCCGGTCCGTTGGCTGGAAGAGCAAGGAAGAGCGCCCCGTTGCTGTTGGCTGTGCGCAGCAGCTCAGAGCTGTGCTCGACGGCCGCTGTCTGCACGCTGCTGGCCGGAGCGCACGGAGCCAGCACGGTGGAACCGGGCTCGCAGCTGAGCTGCTGGACCTGCTGGGCTGCGATCTTCAGCGCGGCCGCGCGCAGCCGAGGATCCAGCCGCGAGGGGTCCCGGCACCAGCGGACGTCTCCGAACTCCAGGTAGCACCATGGCACTTCGATCGCCGTGACGAACACCGTCTCGAGGCTCGTGCCGAGCGCCCGTCCCGGGCTCGCTGGGTTGCCTCTCGCTGCTACCGCGAACGTGCCGAGACTGGCCTGGTTCGCCCATTCACCCAACGCCCCCACGGTGCCTGTGGGATCGGTGAGGACCCAGATCCCGGCGACCATCATCGCCCCCATGAGCAGCACCTCGCCGAGCGTGTCGGCGACGCGGCGACGCACCAGGCCGTGGTAGATCGCGAGCACTGACGCCACCGCCAGCGCCAGCGCGAGCCACGGGTCTGTGAACGTCGCCTGCATCTGGCGCAGGCCGGCGCCCACACCGGCCGAGGCAGCGCTGTCCAGCAGGTCGATTGTGAACGACCACTCGAGCATCACCACGAGCGCGTGCACAGCCCACACAAGCCCCATCCACAGCGGCGTTACAAACAGGTCCTGCACGATCGTCGAGCCCCATGAGCTCGGGTTGAGCACGCTGTTGTCGATGTGCACGTCGATGCCGTAGTCCCCTGTGGGCGCGGGCGCTGCGGCAAACCCGGAGGTTTCACAGTCGCGTCGGTCAGCGGCGGACAGTTCGCTCGCAAGCGCCCCACGACAGGAAGGGCTGCCCAGCCCGTTGCTGACGAGCGGATCCGCTTCGCTCTGAGGCGTCCCGCCTGCCGCTTCTTCACCGCCGCCGGCGCTTATGCTGCCCGGGTCGCCGGTGCTGAGCGGGGGGCTGCTGGGCGCCTTGTCGGTACCGGTGCCCGGGTCTTGCCCGGTGTAGCCCCGCGAGGGAAGCGCGCCGCCGCTGGGCCGCGAGGCCGCGGTGGGCGCGGTTGCTCCCAGACAGAAAGCGACGCTCGCGAGGATTGAAGCGAGCGTCCGCGCTGGGACTCGCCGCCCGCCCACTCAGCGCGTCGGCGTGGTCGAGAGGGCACGTAGTAGCGATGGCAGCACCACGTCGATCTGAATCCCCTCCACGCGTCCGCTGTGGTCTCGAAATAGACAGCGGCCGGCTTCCATCTCGAGCAGGCTCTGACGCATCCTGCGGTCCTCTGGGTCGAGTCCCAGGAGCGTCAGCGCGCGGCTCGCCTCAGCGGGGGAGCGCATCCCGAAGACGAACGTCGCGCCGATCAGGTTCTCAAGCGACTCACGCTCACCCACGAGCGCGTCGGTGACCAACTGCGTGCTGACGATCGGCACTGCGAGCTCGGAGCGTCCCATGCGCTGGAGCGAGCTCAGCAGCGCGCGGCCGACGGGATCGCCGAGTAGCCGCCATCCCTCGTCAAATGAGAAGAGCTTCAGGCGATCGCGCTCGGCGCCCATGAGCTGCATGGCGAACATCGCGATCAGACGCACGATCTGCTCGCCGACGCGCTCAGACTGCGAGTAGTCCGAGCGCGCCATGCCCGGCGGGGGTGCGGGCAGGTCGCGAATCGGCAGGTAGGTCACCTGTCGATCGCCAACGGCTGGAAGCTTCACGGTTGGGTCAGCGAACCCCAGCTGGGTGAGGCCCGAACGGGCATACACGTCGAGCGCCCGACCGACCTGGGCATCGGTCTCATCGCCTTCTTCGAGGGCTCTGACGACCTCTCGGCAGGTCGGCTCGCGAGCACGGGTGAGCACGCGATCAACGGCGGTGACGACGGCCGTCTCCCAAGCCGGCTGGGCTCTGGAGGGAAGGAGGTCTCGCAGGAAGGAGACGGCCGCGTCCTGGCGCAGGTGCGCCGGCGCCACCCTCAACGGGTCGAGCATGCCTCGCAGCGAGGGATCTGGACGCAGCGTGACGCACTCCACGTGCGGTGCCACGTCCGGGAGCAGATGGAAGCGGTGGTCGCCCTTTGGATCACAGTCGATTACCCGCGCGCCCTGGAGAAAGCCCTCGTACTGGAGCTTCTGAGCCAGGGTCGTCTTGCCTGAACCGAGCGCACCGACGCTGAGAATCGTGGCGTTGCGGTTGCTGTCGGAGCCCTCGCGCAGGTTGAAGGTGATCGGCTGGCGCGAGGCTGAAAGCGTGTGGCCGAGGTAGAAGCCTCGGCGCGAGCCGGCCGCGTGCGTCGCGGTCGGCATCATCGCCGCGACCTGCTCGGCGGTGAGCGTGTCGTCGTAGCCCGCCAGGCGCGTGCGCTGGCCGGGCAGATGCTGGAGAAAAAGCTGCAACTGGTCCCCCAGCGGACGGTGCAGACGGATCTCCCCGTATGCCCGCCGGCACATCTCGACGCGCTCCTCGAGCTCCTGCTCATCCTCGCCTGAGACCGCGATTGCGAGGGTCGCGCGCAGCAGCGGGGGCCTGCTGGATGCCTGCAGATAGCCGAGCAGGTCCCGTGCCTCCTGAGTGCGCTCGAAGCCGAGGTCGGAGACCCCCTGCTCGCCGCTGGACTCCGCGCGCACGATCTGGTCGGCGTCCTGGATCCGTCTGCGCGCGATCCTGAGCGCAAGCTCGTTCGGCAGAAAGCGCGCGTTCAGCGAGAGGTCGATCCCGAACGGGAGGCTTTCTGGCGGCGCGAACATCAGCTCCGCCCCCGCTCCAGGGAATTGCATCCGTTCTGGCAACGCTCCCATCACGAGCTGCGCCTGCCAGCTCGTGCCGAGCTCGCACTCGACCCTCAGAGATCGTGCGCGATGCTCGACGTAGCCGTCCGACCAGCGCATCACGTCACCCTCGAGCGGCGCCAGCACGGCCTCGCCATTGCACTCGAACGCGAGCGCGCGGGGCTCGTGCAGCCCGTCGACCTGCGGCTCGCCTAGTCCGCGACAGAACGCGCGACGCACGAGCCACTGCAGCTCGACTCCGCGCGCTGGGCGCACCGGTAGGAAGTCGGCGAGGCGCGCGTGTATCTGGTCGGCGCGCACCCGAGCACTCTCGAGCTGCGGCGCCCTCATTAGACGTCGCTCTCCCAGCGCGAAGGCACGCCGGAGGCCCTCCCACCATTGCTTGGGATGTTGTGCTGCCGTGCGCGATATGTAGGAGGCAACGTCGCGCTCGGGCTCACGCAGACTCACCAGGAGGAACATCGCCGGCTGCACGGCCCCGAGGCCCCTGAGGCGCTCGGCGTGCTCGGCGATGTAACGCTCTCGCGCACGTGCGTGGGAAGCGGAGCCGGGGCCCGGCGCGTCGCTGGGCTCACGCAGACGGCCCACGTAGCGTTCGGGCTCCCACTGTGAGCCAACACGAAGGATCTGAATGTCCGCCTCCAGGGTCTCGAGCGCCCCGATCAGCGAGAACAACCGCGCATGCTTGTCTTCCTCCCCGAGCCACGCGTAGGAGGTGAGCTGCACCGCGAACGCCGCCCAAGTGTCATCCAGCCCTCGTGCGAACACGCAGTTGCCGTAGACGAACTCGATTGGAGACCCAACCACTTCAGTGCCGTTGGCTTGGGTGGCTGGACCTCACCCGCAGGCGAGCACCGCTAGCCAGCGAGATCACCTCGCGCTCCTGCAGCAGTCGTGCACCGGGTGCTTGACTCAAGCTCAGGGCCGGACCGATTCCCCGACGCACCCTGCCTGCAGCGTTGCGCTCAACCGCGCGACCGCCGCGACCGTGCTCCACCGAGACGAGCACGGCACCTGGGCCCCGATAGACCAGCGGTCGCAAGTGCGCATCCGAGCCGTCCGGGAGCATCACGATCTCCGCTGGGCGCCAGCGGTCTCCGACCTCCGCGCAGCGCCGCGTGCCCGCAAGGCGGCGCGGGCCAAACCAGTAGCGAAGAACGGCATGAGCGGCGAGATGAAAGACGCGACCCTCGATGCGGATGGCCGTTAGCACGGCGGCGGCAGCCACCGGCAGCGCGATGTCTCGCACGAACCACGGGGCCGGCTGCGTGATCGTGCCGATCACCGGCAACCGCCCCAAGAGCATCACCGCGGCTAGGATCGCCAGGAAGTAGACAACACCCCTGACGGGCACGCCGCCAGGGTTCAAACGGAGGCGGTCGACGCTGTAGATCCTTCGCTCGAGATCAAAGACGCGCCGGTAGGAGCGGATCTCGATCACGATGCGCCGAACAGAGACGTGACGGTGTCGCGAAGGATGCTCACCCCCGCTGGCGTGGCCAGCAGAACTGAGACGATCCCAACCGCGAACACGCCGACGGCCTCCTTGAAGTCGCGGCGAAACGCGAGCACCGTCGCCGCGACAGAAAAGGCGAGTCCGATCAGGCTCATCGCGACGGCTCGCCCGGTGCTACCCGCCTTGGCGGCCGCCGATTCGAGCGAGCTACCGCTCGTTTCGGTGGATGTTTCGTGTGTCGGGATATTCGGGGTGCTCTCCGTGACCGCCGCACGCGCCGGCGCTGTGAATGCCGCCATGCCCGCAGACGCGATCAGCGCCGCGACGGCCAAGCGGAATTTGCTGTTGCTCATTACCTCTCCTGGTGTCGGGGTCTAGGCATCCGGGTCCATCTGCACGGCGGAGATCTCCCACCGGCCCTGCTGGCGGACCACGTTCAGTTCGTAGGCGAGCGTGTACTGGACCCCCCGTGCGTCCTGGGCGCGCACGGTCGCCAGCACCGCATTGCCTTCTGGCGCCCAGTCGAGTCGTTGCACCGACTCGAGGCTCAGAGGTGCTGTCGGCAGCGACACATGAGCACCGCTGGCGAGATCCGCTTCGAGCTCGCTCGCGGAAGCCGCCAAGTAGTTGTGCAAGACCCGCTGAACGACCGTTGCCAGCGACGGGCTGGACACTTCGCGCAGGTGTCCCATCGGCTGTGCCGGGCCGGCCGCCGGCGCTCCAACGAACGCCGGGTAGCCGGCGAGCGCGAGGCTGCCGTCGTGCGCTCGCGAAACTGCGACCGTTAGGTAGAGGAGCCCGGATGAGTCTGTCTGCGCGGCAAGCGTGTAGATCTCCTCGCCCGGCGCCGCCTCGCGGGACTGGACCACTTCCACCCATTCCACCCGCTGCTCACCCGTCGGCGGCAGCTCCAGACCGGCGTCCGGTTCCATGCCCGAGCCGAGGAACGGTTCGAGCGCCTGCGTATTGGCCTGCGGTTCGTTGGCGTTCCAGGTGAGGTAGCGACGCGCGAACAGCGCGGCGTAGGCTTCCGCTGCCCGATCGGGAGCGACGGCTTCGCGCGCCGGCGCCGCGAAGCGCTCCGCCTGCGGCGGAGCCACAGCGAAGCGGACGCTCGCCGCAAGCCCCGCCAACGCGGCCGCGCACAGCAGGTGACGCGGCAGTTCTCGCGCAAGTCGCAGGCGCCACAGCGAACGAGTCGTGACGGTGACTCTCGCCGAAGAATTTGTCCGTTGCACCCGCCCGAACCTCAGCGCTCGAATCCGAACTCGCTCTGACCGGGCGGGGTCGGCCTGACTGCGACGGCCGTGGCCGGCGGCGGAGTGTTCGCAAGAGCAACGGCCATCGCGCGCCCGGTCTGGGGAGATGGAGCGCTGCCCTGATCAGACGCGCTCACCGAGCGCAGCGTGCTGATCGGGCTCGGCGTGATGTCGCGTCGGCGCGCACGCGCCCTCGAGAACGGCGTGCCGCCTCGCCGTTTCGCCGTGCGCACACGGGTGTGCGCTTGGGATCGTCGAGCGACTCCCTCTCTTACACGCCAAACCCGTGGCGCTGACGAACGGATCTGGCCGACCGAGGCCACTGCGGGATGGGATCGCTCACGCTCCCGGCGCCGGCTACCGGCGATCGACGGCGCGCTCGTCCACGCAACCAGCCCGCCGACCGCGCCAGTCGCCGCGACGAGCACGGTCATACCGGCAATCCGATTCAGTCGTCGGCCACCGCGCGCCGCGTCGAGCTCGCGCATCCGCTTGTCGCACAGCGGATCGGCGAGAAACTCCTCCTCGCTGTAAACGCGGTAGACCTCGCGCGGCGCACGCCGCAGGAGCGTCACCGTGCCGCTCCTTGCAACGCACGCGAGCGGCCGAGAACCAGAGCGGGGAGATCGCCGGTCCTCGGCCGCCTACGTACGGAAGGGAGTCGCCGTGCGATCGTCCGTTCAACCGACCACCGGCGTCCCGGGGAGCTCCATGAGTGGGGGGTTTGATCAAGGAGCATCCCTGCTCTCTCTTCCGACCCGGGTGCTCAAGCGGGACAAAGGCGACACCTTTCATGCCTGGATGTCGTCGCCCATCGCTCGCCTCAGGCCCGCCCGCGCGCGCTGCCCCACCTTCCGGTACTTCTCCCCGGACCAGCCGACGCGCCGACAAAACTCGCCGCCCGGCATTTGCATGCCGACCTCAGCCGCCAAGAAGATCTGCTGGTCAGGGCTGAGCGCGCCGGCCGCTACCTGGACCTCCTGCAACTGCTCACGAAGGATCACGAGCCGCGCTGGGTCGGCACGCGGATCGACGATCTCGAGCTGCGACTCCTCCACAGTTCCGAGCGGAACTGCTGTCTCGATAGCCGCCTGCATCGGGCTTCGGCCCGAGAGCGCCCGACGACGATCGCGAATCCTCGAGACGAAGCGCTGCTCGATCACATGCGCCAAGTGCAACCGACTGGAGAACCGCACGCCCCGACGGACGCCTGCGACAAGCTCGAGCGTGGCCTGGCTGTAACAGTCCTCGAGGTCCTCCTTGCGCAACCTGTGGCAGTGCACACGCAACAGCAACTCGCGCCTGGCGGATGCGACGAGCGCCACCTCCTCAGCCGGATCCGTGGCGCGCCCGCCACCCTCGCCGGGCCGCCAGGGAGCGTCCGTCGCTCGTGTTTGCTGCTTTGATCCGCTACACACACGGGTATGTCGCTCCCAGCCCCGCGGAGACCCCCCCTCCAATCTCTCGCGGTCGCATAGCCCAAGGGCACCCCGGACAGGAGCCAGATCAACCCGTGAGCATCATCGACCGCCTCCACCGACTGGACAGCTACCAGCAGCGCACGCCGCGCGTGCGCTTCATCGCGGCGGTGTTGAAGAAGTTCGGCGACGACCAGGCGGGCCAGCTCGCCGCCCTGATCGCCTACTACGGGTTCGTCTCGCTATTCCCGCTGCTGCTCGTGCTTGTCACGATCCTGGGGTTCGTGCTGCAAGGCGATCCCGCCGAGCAGCACAAGATCCTCAACGGCGCGCTCGGTCAGTTTCCGATCATCCGCGACCAGCTCAAACTGGAATCGCTGACCGGCTCGGGTGTCGGCCTGGCGATCGGCGTGGTCGGCTCACTGCTGGCCGGTATGGGCATCACCGGCGCGACCCAGAACGCCTTCAACCGAATTTGGGACGTGCCGTTCAAGAGCCGCCCCAACTTCCTCTACGCGCGCCTTCGCGGCATTGGGATGCTCGCGATGCTGGGCACGCTCTCGATCGTGTCGACCACGGCTGCCGGCTTCGTGGGTACCTCCAGCCATTCCGCGATCGACGTGGTGGCTGGGATCGTGGTCGCGTTCGTTTTGAACCTGGCGCTGTTCATGACCGCCTTCAAACTGCTGACTGCCGTCGAGGTGTCCTGGCACGAGCTGCTGCCGGGCGTGATCGTGGCCGCCGTCTTCTGGCAGCTGCTGCAGCACCTCGGTGGCTACTACGTCGATCACGAGCTCAAGAAAACCGGCGCCCTGTACGGGGTCTTCGCGCTCGTGCTCGGTCTGCTGGCGTGGCTGTATCTGGGTGCTCAGCTGACGATCTTCGCCGCCGAGATAAACGTCGTCCGCGTGCGTCGTTTGTGGCCGCGCAGCTTCTTCTCCGAACCGCTGTTGGAGGCCGACCGCCGCGCGCTGACCTCATCCGCCCAGATGGAGGAGCGTGTCCAGGAGGAGACCGTCGATGTCAGCTTCGACGGCGGCAGCTGACAAGCCTTCTGAACCGGTCGGCACGACGTCGACGCGCCTTCGCTGCTCTGGTTTTGGCTCTGCCAAGCCATTTCAGGCATGACCTCAAAGTACTTGCGCACGCAACCAACGCGCGCTATACTAACTAAACTTTCGTAAGCTCATATGGAGCGATTATCTAATGGCACCTTCCTCATCAAACCCAGACAGCCCCACGATCGAGCCCTCCGTGCCCAAGCAGCGGCTACGGCTGATCCCGCTCGACGACACCGTCGTGTTCCCGAACATGGGCATCACGCTGACCGTGGATGTGGGCGATGACGAGCGCGTCGTGCTCGTACCTCGCCACGAGAACGAGTTCCTCGAGGTGGGCACCATCGCCGAGGTCTCAGAGAAAATCCGGCTTCCCGGTGGTGGGCGCGCGATCGCCATCTCCGGCGAGCACCGTGCGCTGATCGGCGCCGCGCAGACCGGCCCCAACGGCGAGCTGCGCGTCGACGTCGACGAGCGCCCGGACGAGGTTCCCACCGACAAACGCACGCGGGAGCTCGAGCGCGAGTACCGCGCAACCGTCGAGGAGATCCTCGAGCTGCGTGGCGATGACGGACGCATCTCCGCGTTCCTGCGCGCGATCGCAGAGCCCGGAGCGCTGGCGGACTCCGCCGGCTACTCCCCCAACCTCACCTACGAGCAGAAGGTCGAGCTGCTGCGCACGCTCGACGTGACCGAGCGTCTCGAGCTGGCCGTAAGCCTCCAGCGCGAGAGTCTGGCCGAGCTGCAGGTGCGCAGGCGCATCCGCGACGACGTGCAGGAGGGCGCTGAGAAGCAGCAGCGCGAGTACTTCCTGCGCAAGCAGATGGACTCGATCCGCAAGGAGCTGGGCGAGGACGATGCGTCCGTGGCCGAGGAGTACCGCACCAAGATCGCCGAGGCGGACATGCCCCAGGCGGTCGAGGAGCAGGCCCAGAAGGAGCTCGCGCGCCTGGAGCGCATGGGCGAGCAGACGGGCGAGTCGAGCATGATCCGCACCTACCTGGACTGGCTGATCGCGGTGCCGTGGGGCAAGCGCTCCGAGGAGCACCTCGATCCGGTCGCCGCGCGTGCGGTGCTGGATGCCGACCACGCCGGCCTGGAGGACGTCAAGGACCGCGTCACCGAGTACCTGGCCGTGCGCAAGCTGCGCCAGGACCGTGACATCGAGGCCGACCCCAAGTCGGGCGCGATCCTCACCCTGATCGGGCCTCCCGGCACCGGCAAGACATCCATCGGCGAGTCGATCGCCCGTGCCACCGGACGCGAGTTCGTGCGCATGTCGCTGGGCGGCGTGCGTGACGAGGCGGAGATCCGCGGGCACCGGCGCACCTACATCGGCGCGCTCCCCGGACGCCTGGTCAGGGCGCTCAGGGATGCGGGCACGATGAACCCGGTGATCCTGCTCGACGAGGTCGACAAGGTCGGCGCGGACTGGCGCGGGGACCCCTCCGCGGCGCTGCTCGAGGTCCTGGACCCCGCGCAGAACCACTCGTTCCGTGACCACTACCTCGACGTGGAGCTCGACCTCAGCCAGGTCATGTTCCTCGCCACAGCCAACGTCGCCGACACGATCCCCGGACCGCTGCTCGACCGCATGGAGGTGATCAGCTTCGACGGCTACACCTCCGAGGAGAAGCTCGCGATCGCGAAGGGCTACCTGTGGCCGCGCCAGCGCGACCGCAACGGCCTACGCGAGAACGAGGTCGAGATCTCAGACGACGTGTTGCGCACGATCATCTCCGACTACACGCGCGAGGCCGGCGTACGCAGCCTCGAGCGCAACCTCGGCACGGTGCTGCGCAAGACGGCGACGAAGATCGCTTCCAGCCAGGTGAGCCAGAGCGACGAGGCGCCCTCCGATGAGTCGAAGGCGACAGAGGCAGAGACCACGGCGGTGACGCCCGTGAAGATCGACGTGGAGACCGTGCGCGACGCGCTCGGGCGCCAGAAGTTCTTCCAGGAGTCCGCGGCGAGGACGGCGACGCCAGGAGTGGCGACCGGTCTCGCGGTGACAGGCGCGGGTGGCGACGTGCTGTTCGTCGAGGCGACCGCCATGAAGAGCGGCGGCTCGAACGGCAACAGCCTCGTGCTGACCGGTCAGCTGGGCGACGTGATGAAGGAGTCCGCGAGGATCGCGCTCTCCTACGTGCGTGGCCACGCCGAGGAGCTCGGCATCGACGAGAGCGCATTCGAGAATCAGGAGTTCCACGTGCATGTGCCTGCTGGCGCGATCCCCAAGGACGGCCCCAGCGCCGGAGTCACGATGGTCACGGCGCTCGCGTCGCTGCTGTCGGGTCGACCGGTGAAGCACACCGTCGGGATGACCGGCGAGGTCACGTTGCAAGGCCGGGTCCTGCCGATCGGCGGGTTCAAGCAGAAGGCGCTCGCCGCCCATGCAGCCGGCCTCACTGACGTGATCCTGCCGGAGCGCAACCGAGGTGACCTCGACGACATCCCCGAGGAGGTCCGTGAGCAGATGACCTTCCATCCGGTGATGACCGTCCAGGAGGTTCTCGACCGCGCGCTGGAGCCCGCACGCGATGTCGCGCACGCGTAGATGTGAGCCCGTACCCGTGGAGGTCCGCGAGACCGCGGACCTCCTCGAGCGGCGCTGGCAGCTGTCGATCCTCTACGCCGCGCTCACCGGCGCGCTGCGCTTCAGCGAGTTTGCTGAGGCCGTGGCGGGGATCTCTCCGCGGATGCTCTCCGAGCGTCTGCGCGACCTGGAGGCCGCCGGGCTTGTGCACCGCAACGTCATCCCCTCCAGCCCACCGACGGTCGAGTACCGGCTGACGAACAAGGGACGACGGCTGGCCCCGATCATCGAGGCGATGCGCGACTACGCGCGCGAGCCCGTCTGAGAACGGTCGCCTGCCTGGAAGCTGCAGGCTTGCGCGCTTGGCCAACGGCCTGCGCTCGGCCCGTTTTACCGTTTACATTGCTGCCCGTCGCTCGCGGCGGAGCAGCGTGTCGAGGGTGCTGGCAACCGCCCAGACTAAAGCGTGGTCAATCCCCACGGTCGCAATGGCTACCTGGGCAGACGCAGGATGATGCAACCGACTCGCCCGTGCATAGTCTTCTTAGCGACAGACGTTTTCGCTTCGGCCTTCGCAGGAGTCGTCTTGTTGCGTCCTCGGGCCGCTCCGCGAACCGCCTTCGTCTTGCCTGACTTCGCCTTTTGATTCGCCTTCTTTTTTGTGGGCGTGGCCTTCACGGGTGCGGTCACTTGCGTGAGATAGGCTCCTTCTTTCACTTCCAGCGACCCGCACGGACCGCGGCTGGCACCATTCCACGCCTCGATGCTCACCGCAGGGTAATTACCTTCCGGAAGCGGTACGGTCACTATGCTGTCGATGTTGCCTTGACTGTCAGCACCTAGCTGATTCTGATAGAGCGGTGGGCCCAGTGGGGCGTACACGCCGCCTTTGCGCGACTTGTATTCGCGGGCATCGATCTCAAACCAATACTGACTGCTCTCTGGGATGCCGCTCGCTTTCACATGCGCTGTCAAGATCAACTGGTTCGACGTCTTGCTTAGAGATACATTGATGCTGGCAGCCTTAGCTACAGCCGGGCCGGTGAGTGCAAGATAGCCGGTAAGTCCAATTCCTGCTGGTAGGCAAAGGCTGCCCAGAACGATAAGAAGGGTGCCAATCCGTTTGTAATGAGGCGCGAGCAGGACATTAAAGCCGCCGAGGACGACGGCGGCAAATACCAGGCCAAAGCCGATCAGTACCAATGCGCGATTATTGATGACCATCGCACCGATGCCGCCATTGCTCACACCTACAGCAGTCAGCACCACTTGAAGCGTGCCGGCGCCCCCGAGCAGGTATTTGAGCGATTCGTTGCTCGGCTTGCCCTTGTCGGGGCTCTCGCTCTTACCAGCCGAGTCCGGGTCGGTGGTCTTGCTGTGAGTAGCCGGGTCCTTGTCGGTGCTCTCGCCGTTAGCAGCCGCATCCTTGTCGGTGCTCTCGCCGTTAGCAGCCGCATCCTTGTCGGCACTCTCCTCGTTACCCGCCCCCATCCAATTCCCCCTGCTCGCCGTATCACGTGGTGTGCTTTGGATCTCCGGGCACGCTGAATTCACGTCGCCCCGCGTGCTCGTGCTCGCCGTAGCGCCCCATCATATGGAATCCATAGCTTGGCCCGGCGGCCCGGACCGCCCTATGAGCGGCATCTGTCGCACAGTCTGAATCGCTATCGTCGACGTCGTCTATATGCGAGCGCGCGAGCCCTGCTCGATGGTCTGGCACGCGTACCAAAGCCCAATCGACGTCAGGCCGAGCCGAACCCCGAGCCGAGCGCGTGCGGGCCGTAGGGCTCGGGGTTGATGCCGACGAGCTGACCGGCCGCGCACTCGGCGGCGCTGACGTCCTTGCTGGGGTTGCGAATCCCGGCGACGCCGATGAGCCCGCCGATCGCGACCAGCGCGGCGGCGATCGCCAGACCGAGGTGGAAGCTGTGCAGCGACGCCTGTTCGGCGGCGGCGCGCAGCGCGTGCGCCTGCGCCGCGGGCAGCCCGCGCACGCCTGGCCGTCCCAGCGGCAGCCGCTTCGCGGCGGTGACGGCCACGCGTGTGGCGGGGCTCAGCGTGAGCCCGGCGAGACGGCGGTCGAGCGTCGAGCCGAACGCCCCGGCGACGGCCGCGCCAACGGCCGCGGTGCCGAGCAGACCGGCCACTCGCGCCACGGCGTTGTTCACTCCCGACGCGATGCCCGCCTCGCCCTCGGCGCCTGCGAGCACAGCGGCGGTCAGCGGCGCGACGGTCATCGACAGTCCGAGCGCGAACACGAGCAGGCCAGGCAGCACATCGGCGAGGTAGTCGACGCGTGCGCCGATGCGCTGGAACAGCAGCAGCCCGCACGCCGCGACGAGCGGCCCGGCGCCCATGAACAGGCGCGGGCCGAAGCGATCGGCGAGCCGGCCGAAGCGCCTGGAGAGCGCGAACATGACGAGCGTCACGGGGAGCGTCGCGAGGCCGCTGCGCAGCGGCGAGTAGCCCCAGATCTGCTGCAGGAACAGAACGAGGAAGAAGAACAGGATCGACAGACCCGCGTACATGGAGAAGGTCTCGACGTTGCCGGCGGAGAAGTTGCGCTGACGGAACAGGCCGAGCGGGAGCATCGGGTCCCGCGTGCGCGCCTCGCGCATCCCGAACACCACGAGCAGCAGCAGGCCGGCGATCAGCGGCCCGGGCACGGCAGGGCTCGACCACCCGAGCCGTGGCTGCTCGATCAGCGCGAACACCGGTCCGCCGAGGCCCGCGGCGCAGAGGATCGCGCCTGGGTAGTCGATCCGGCGAGCGCCCCGCTCGCGCGAGTCCGGGCGCGGTAGCGCGAGCAGGATCAACGAGACACATGCGATCACGAGCGGCAGGTTGATCAGGAAGATCCAGCGCCATGAGGCGATTGCGAGCAGCTCACCGCCGGCCAGCGGTCCGAGCACGCCAAAGATCCCGCCCCACGCCGTCCACGTGCCGATCGCCGCGGCGCGCACGGAGCCCTCGAACGTGTTGACGATCACCGCGAGCGAGCTCGGCACGAGCAGCGCGCCGAAGACGCCCTGCAACGCGCGCGCGGCCACCAGCGCGCCGATGCTCGGCGCGAGCGCAGCCGCCAGCGACGCCACGCCGAAGCCGGACAGGCCGAGCGCGAACACGCGCCGCTCGCCGAACAGGTCGCCCAGCGATCCACCGATCAGGATCAGCGAGCCGAGCGTCAGCAGGTAGCCGTTGACGACCCATTGCTGCGCCGCCAGACCGCCTCCGAGCGCGCGCTGGATCGTCGGCAGCGCGACGTTCACGACCGAACCATCGAGCAGCACAACCCCCGAGCCGAGAATGCACGCCAAGAGCGTCAGCCGCTTGGTCCTGGCGATCTCGCCGGCCACGAAGCGAGTGTAGGTGACGCCCGGCGCCCGAGCCGCGGCGTCAGGCGCGCGTCAGCGCGCCTGACCCGATCTGTGAGATCTCGGTGTAGCCGCTGAGCGCAGCGGTGAGGTCGAGCTCGGCGAGCAGACAGCGCAGCACCTGTTCGACCCCCGCCTGGCCCTCCAGCGCGAGCCCCCACACGTAGGGGCGCCCGAGGCAGACGGCGTTGGCGCCGAGCGCGAGCGCCTTGAAGACGTCGGCGCCGGTGCGGATGCCGCTGTCGAACAGCAGCGGGAACTCACTGCCAACGGCTTCGCGAATCGCGGGCAGCGCGTCGAGCGCACCGATCGCGCCGTCGACCTGGCGACCGCCGTGGTTGGAGACGATCAGCCCGTCGACGCCGGCGTCGAGCGCGCGCAGCGCGTCGTCTGCGTGCAGGATGCCCTTGAGCACGATCGGCAGCTGCGTCTGCTCGCGTAGCCATGCGAGGTCGTCCCAGGTGACGGCGGGATTGGAGAACTGGTAGGCCCAGTGTCCGATCGCAGGGCCCGGGTCCTCCTCGGGCGGCTTCTCGAGCGCGGCACGGAAGACGGGGTCGCTGAAGTAGTTGGCGACGCCCTCGCCTTTGAGGAAGGGCAGGTAGGCGGCCTGCAGGTCGCGCGGGCGCCAGCCGAGCATCCACGTGTCGAGCGTGAGCACGAGCGCCTCGTAACCGGCCTCGCCAGCGCGGGCGACGAAGCTGGCGGCGAGCTCGCGCTGCCTGGGCCAGTAGAGCTGATACCAGCGGGCCCCCGCTCCAGATGCCACGGCTACGTCCTCGATCGAGCTCGAGGCGGCTGTGCTGAGGATGAACGGAAGGCCGACGGCTGCGGCGGCGCGGGCGATGGCGAGCTCGGCGTCGGGGTGGACGATCGACTGCACGCCGACGGGCGCGAGCATCACGGGCGCGGGCATGGCGGTGCCCAGGACGCAGACGCCGAGGTCGCGCTGGGAGACGTCGCGCAGCATCCGCGGCACGATCTCCCACCGCTCGAAGGCACGCCGGTTGGCCTGGACGGTCGACTCGGCGCCGGCGGCGCCGGCGACGTAGCCGAACGCCTCCGGGGTCATGCGCTCGCGCGCGCTCTGTTCGAGCGCGGCGGGGAGCAGCGGCAGCGTGGGTGTCCCGCCGGCGAGGCCGCGGGCGTAGATCTCATACTGGTAGTTGCCGAAGAGGTGCTGCTCCGGCGCAGTGTCGGCTGCGTCGCTCACCGCCGGGACCCTAGCGACGATCGCATGGCAGGGACTCGCGGCGTGCGCGCTGGCACAGTTCTTCGCTGCGCGTGAGCCTCAGGTCAGGCTGCCTTCAGAAATCCTTACGGCGCTGCTGCTTACTTATAAGTGGACATGGAGACACACACCCGTACCATGACGCGCCGCCAGCTGCTGCGCTCGGCGGGGCTCGGCGTGGCGGGCCTCACGTTGACAGGCGCCGTCGGAGAGCTGGTGACGGGGGCACTTGCGTCCTCACCGCGCAAGTCGCCGCCGACGGTGCCGAGCTTCCACAGCCGTCCCGATCTGCGCATCCCCGCGCTGACGGTCACGCGCAACGACGCGGGCGTCTCCTCGGATCCGATCTTCATCGCGCCCTACAACGCGCCAAATGCACAGGCAGGCGCGGTGATCACGGACAACACGGGCGCACCGATCTGGGAGAACCCGGTGGCGGAAAAGGTGACGACGAACTTCCGCGTGCAGCAGTATCGCGGCAGCCCGGTCCTGACGTGGTGGGAGGGGCTGATCGAACTGGGTCACGGCGTGGGCGAATACGTGATCGCGGACTCCAGCTACCGCACGATCCGCCGCGTGCAGGCGACGAACGGCCTGCGCGGCGACCTGCATGAGTTCGTGATCACGCCGCGCGGCACGGCGCTGCTGACGAGCTATGTGGTCACGCACGCGGACCTCACCGCTGTGGGCGGCTCGCGCAACGGCACGATCCAGGATGCGATATTCCAGGAGATCGACTTGGCCAGCGGCGAGCTGCTCTTGGAGTGGCACAGCCTGGGCAGCGTGCCGTTGGAGCAGTCCTACTCGCCGGTGAGCGCCGACTGGGACTTCTTCCACATCAACTCGGTAGACGTGGACGGTGACGGCAACCTGCTGGTGTCGGGGCGCAGTATGCACACGATCTACAAGATCGACAAACGGGGAAAGATCCTGTGGCGCCTGGGCGGCAAGAGCAGCGACTTCAGCATGGGCGAAGGCTCGGAATTTGCGTGGCAGCATGACGCGCGCCGCCAACCGGACGGGACGCTGACGGTGTTCGACAACGGCGCCACGCCGGCGGTGGAGCAACTCTCGCGCGGGCTGATCCTGGATGTGGACGAGCGGGCGATGTCGGCGAAGCTACTGGCGCAGTACACGCATCCGGGGATCCTGGCGGGCAGCCAGGGCAGCGTGCAGCTGCTGGCGAACGGCAACGTGTTCGTCGGCTGGGGGGAAGTCCCGCGTGTGTCTGAGTTCCTGCGCTCGGGCGAGCTTGTATTCGACGCTGTGCTGGGCGATAAGTACGAGTGCTACCGCGCGTTTCGCATGGCGTGGACGGGGACCCCAGCACAGGCCCCGGCGCTTGCGCTGACGGGAGCCGGTCGCGGCCTGACGGCGTACGCGAGCTGGAACGGCGCCACGGAGGTGCGCAGCTGGCAGCTCTTGGCGGGGACCCAGGAATCCAACCTGAGCCCGGTGTCCAGCACGCGCGCAACGGGCTTTGAGAGCGCCCTGCGCGCGGGCTCCGCGGGCCCTTATTTCGCGGTCAGCGCACTCGACCGCTGGGGCAGGACGCTGGGCACATCCAGCGTGGCGACGATCACGAGCTGACGCTCAGCTCACGCGCGCGGTCCTGCTTGCGCACGTGGCTGCGCACGGCGTTGCGCCCACTGCGCTTGGCTCCATAGAGCGCAGCATCGGCCTCGGCACAGACTGTCTCGTAGTCGAACACGCTGCCGGCCTCGGATGCGCTGACGCCGAAGCTCATGGTCACACGCAGCCCGCCGCCGACGGTGTCCGCCTCGACTCCCTGGCGCAGGCGCTCGGCCATCGCGGCGGATTGCTCCAGGTCGGCCCCGGGCAGCAGCACGAGGAACTCCTCGCCGCCGATGCGGTAGGCGAGGTCAAACGCGCGCAGCTGCTTACGCAGCATGTAGGCAACGTCCTGCAGCACCGCATCGCCGGCCGCGTGCCCGTGTGTGTCGTTGATGTCCTTGAAGTGGTCGAGGTCTCCGACGATCAGCCCCACGGGCTGGGCGGTGCGCTGGGACTGGTGTGCGAGCTCGGTGGAGCGGTCCTGCAGCGCATGGCGGTTGAGCATGCCTGTGAGCTGGTCGAGCACGGCTTCTGAGCGGTGGCGCACGTCGGAGTGCATCAGTGCAGTGGAGAGGATCGCGACGGCCAGCGTGAGCGCCAGCGGCATGATCAGAAGCGGCGGGTGCTCGAGCACGGCGTGGGCGTTCACACCGAAGGCGACCGCGAGCAGCATGGCGACCGTCACGAGCACGCCGGCGATCACGCCGCGTACGGGAAAACGCGCGCTGAGCGTGACTATTGGGATCGCAAACCAGGACATGGCGGGCGACTTCGGCCCACCGGTGAGCGCCACGCTGGTGACGATCATGACCTGTGAGAGCGTCCAGGCAGCGAGCAGCAGGTACTCGGTGTAGGTGACGCGCTCGAGCGCGTCGTCGGCGAGCTTGAATGCGACCCCGGCGACGGCGAGCGGGATGATCGTCCACCAACCGAGCCAGGGCCCGCAGATCAGCAGCGCGACGGCGATCACGACGAACGACTTTTGCCGCACAGGCGCGACGAGACGGTCCATGTCGAGCATGCGCTCGCGATCCATGTCGTCGTTGATCAGCCATGACGGGCGCGCCCTGTGCGGCTCAGGGCGGGGGCCAGCGGGTGGGTACTCGCCGGTCAGGATCGGCTCGGCTCGCGTCAGGGAAGGGGCGACTGCTTCTTGCATGGCAGACGCATCGGCCGCCCCCTACCATAATTGAAAACAGCCGACGCACAGATCGACAAATAGGCATGCGCGACCCGGCGGGCGTACCCGCGAAAGCCGCACCCGCGGCGATGGGCGCGGCGGGCGCCGAGCGCCTGCTCAGCCGAGCACGAGCTCGGCGGCGGAGCGCAGCGTGGCGGCGTCGCCGGAGATGAGCAGCGTGGTCACGGCTGACTCGCGCCACTTGAGGAGGTCCTCGCGGATCTTCTCGCGCGGGCCGATCAGCGAGAGCTCTTCGATCAGCTTGCGTGGGATCTTGGCGCCGGCCTCGTCCTTGTTGCCGCTGAGGTACAGCTCCTGGATTTCGTCGACCTCCTGCTCGTAGCCCATGCGGATCGGGACGTTGGCGTGGAAGTTGGCGCCTTTGGCACCCATGCCGCCGAAGTAGAGGGCGTAGAACGGCCGCAGCGCGTCGGCGGCTGCGTCGAGGTCGTCGGTGACGATCAGCGGCACGGTGGCGCAGATCTCGAAGTCACCGGCGCTACGACGCGCGCCCTCGCGCCCCCAGCCCTCCTCCAATGACGGCTTGTAGAGCTCGTCGTAGACGCTCGGCGAGAACAGCATCGCCAGCCAGCCGTCGCACAGCTCGGCGCACAGGGCGATGTTCTTGGGCCCCTCGGCGCCGAGGTAGATGGGGATGTCCTCGCGTAGCGGGTGGATGGAGGACTTCAGCGGCTTGCCGAGACCGGTGCTTCCGGGCAGCGGCAGCGGGTAGTGCGGGCCGGGCGCCTCCAGGCGCCCCTGGCGCGCCCACACGTCGCGCAGGATCGCGATGTACTCGCGTGTGCGCGCGAGCGGCTTGGCGAAGGGCATGCCGTACCAGCCCTCGACGACCTGGGGGCCGGAGACGCCGAGTCCGAGGATGAAGCGCCCGCCGGAGAGGTGGTCCATCGTCATCGCGGCCATGGCGGTAGCAGCGGGCTGACGCGCAGACATCTGCACGATCGCGGTGCCGAGCTTGATGCGCTGGGTGGAGGCGCCCCACCAGGCCAGCGGCGTGAGGCAATCCGAGCCATAGGCCTCGGCTGTCCAGATCGAGTCGAAGCCGAGCCGCTCGGCCTCGGCGACGGACTCCACCACCCCCGGCGGCGGCCCACCGGCCCAGTAGCCGGTGTTCAGACCGAGCTTCAGCTCCCCTGCCATGGCGGCGAGACTACACGCCCACGAGCGCGAGCGTGAACCCGTCGTAGCCCTTGGCGCCGACGGTCTGGATCGTCGTGGCGCTGACGCCCGCTGTGCGCGCGAGCAGCTCGTGGAAGCGGCGCATGCCACGCACGCTGGGGTCTGGGCTGTCGGCGTCAGCGAGCGCGCCGCCGCGCACGACGTTGTCGGCCACGATCACGCTGCCCGGCCGTGAGAGCTCCAGCGCGAGCTGGAAGTACTCGGGCGTGTTGCGCTTGTCCGCATCGATGAACGTCAGGTCGAACGGGCCTGCGCCCTCGTCGATCAGCTCCCTGAGACTCTCGAGCGCGGGGCCGACTCTTATTTCTATGAGGCCGGCGAGGCCGGCCCGTTCGGCGTTCGCGCGGGCGACCTCGGCGTATCTCGGCTCGAGCTCGAGGGAGATCAAATGCCCGTCATCGGGGAGCGCGGTGGCGAGCCAGAGCGTGCTGTAGCCCCCGAGCGTGCCGATCTCGAGGATGCGCCTGGCGCCGCGGATGCGCGCGATCAGGTGCAGCAGCTTGCCCTGAGCCGGTGAGAGCGCGATCGCGGGCAGTCCGGCGGCGTCGCTGGCCTGCAGCGCCGCCTGCGGGGTACGCTCATCGCCGATCAGCAGCTCGCTGACGTAGTCATCGACTTCATCCCAGCGTTGGTGGCTCACCCCTCCCCCACCTCCCGCTCGTCGGCGCTCATCAACGCGAGCGGCGCCGCCAGGCCGGCGGAGCGGCGCACGGTGGCGATCCGCCGTCCCGGCTGCACGGCGTCGCGCACCTCACCGACGTGCGGCGCGAGCGCGGCGGCGGTGCGGTCCATGTCCTGTACGAGCAGCGCGAGCCCCCAGAAGCGCACCGGACGCTCGGCGCCGCCGCTGCGCGCAGCGACCTCGGCAGGCTCCTCGACGAGCTCGAGGATCTCTCGCCCCAGGCGGAAGAAGGCCTGGCGCGGCGCGCCCGCGGGCGTGGGCTCCTCGCGCACGCGGCGCAGGTCCAGGCCCGCGGCCTGCATCGCGGCGACGCTGCGCTCGAAGGCGGGTGAGATCGCAACGACGTGGTCGATCGCAAGGACGCCGTTGGGGTGAACGGGAGCGGGATCGAGCCGCGGACGCTGGGAGACGGTCGTGGGCAGGCCGTCGAGCGCGGCGCTGGAGAGATCGCGCAGCGACCAGGCGAGGACGCCCGGGCCCGACGCCGGGTCATCCCGCGCACCGTCCAGCACGAGCTCGACCTCGCCGAGCCGGCAGCGCCCGTCGGCGACGGCGAACCCGAGCGCGCTCCATCTCTCGGGCGCGTCGGCGAGCGTGATCTGGTCGATGGTCGGTTCGGGCATGTCCCCACGGGCTTTCTCGGCGCGCCCGAGCGCCTCATCCGGGGAACGGGCGCGGCGCGCGATAAAACGAGCGGGCGTGAACGCTACACCTGCAGCCAACGGCGCCCCGGCGAATCTCAGCGAGCGCCGCCGCACGGCGATCCTGGCGATCTGCTGCATGAGCCTTTTGATCGTGGCGATGGACAACACGATCGTGAACGTCGCGCTGCCGTCGATCCGCCGCGACCTGCACGCGTCGGTGTCGGGGCTGCAGTGGACGATCGACGCGTACGTGATCGTGATCGCGAGCCTGCTGCTGCTGTCCGGCTCCACGGCCGACCGGCTCGGGCGCAGGCGCATCTTCCAGGTGGGTTTGGGCCTGTTCGTGCTCGGCTCGCTGCTGTGCAGCCTGGCTCCGACCCTCGGCTGGTTGATCGCGGCGCGTGCGCTGCAGGGCGTGGGCGGCTCGATGCTCAACCCCGTGGCGATGTCGATCATCACGAACGTGTTCACCGACCCGCGCGAGCGCGCCCGCGCGATCGGTGCATGGGGCGCGACGGTGGGCATCAGCCTGGGGTTGGGGCCGGTCGTGGGCGGCCTTTTGACGCAGAGCGTCGGCTGGCGGGCGATCTTCTGGATCAACGTCCCGATCGGGATCGCGGCGGTGATCCTGACGGCGCTGTACGTGCCGGAGTCGCGTGCCCAGCGTGCGCGACGGATCGATCCGGTGGGCCAGATCCTGGTGCTCGTCGCGCTCGCCTCACTCACGTACGCGATCATCGAGGGGCCGGGCGCGGGCTGGTTCTCTGCCCAGACGCTCGGCACGTTCGCGCTGGCGCTGGTGGCGCTGTTGTGCTTCGTCGTCTATGAGCCGCGGCGTAGGGACCCGCTGATCGACCTGCGCTTCTTCCGCAGCGCGCCGTTCTCTGGCGCGACGGTGATCGCGGTGAGCGCGTTCGCGGCGTTCGTCGGCTTCCTGTTCGTGAACACCCTGTACCTGCAGGACGTGCGTGGCTACTCGGCGCTCGACGCAGGGCTGTGCACGCTACCGCTCGCGGCTGCGGCGCTGATCTGTAGCCCGCTGTCGGCGCGCCTGTTGAGCAACCGCGGCCCGCGGCCGGCGCTGCTGATCGCAGGCGCCTGCATGGTGGTGAGCGCGCTCGTGCTGACAACGCTCACCCCAACCACGCCACTCGGGCTGCTGCTCGGTGTCTATGCGATCTTCGGCGTTGGCTTCGGCTTTGTGAACCCTCCGATCACCTACACGGCGGTGTCGGGCATGCCCAACGCCCAGGCGGGCGTGGCGGCCGCGGTGGCATCCACTAGTCGTCAGGTGGGGCAGGCGTTGGGCGTAGCGGTGATCGGCTCGATCGTCGGCGCGTCAGTCGGCGGCGCAGTCGCCTCGCATCTGGCCAGCGCGAGCCATCCAGCGTGGTGGGTCGTGGCGGGGTGCGGTGTAAGCGTGTTCGTGACGGGCGTCGCCTCGACGGGCAGCTGGGCCCAGGGCACGGCACGCCGCTGTGCGCAGCGGCTACAGGAAGAGCAGCAACAGGAAACGCGCCAGCCGCTGCAGCCGGCCTGAGATCTGTCGGCGCGCAAGCGTTTGCCGTTGATGGTCGATTCCACCATCTAGGCTATAGGGAGATGACCGACGCGAGCCAATCGAGACTTCCCCCCCGTGAACGTGGCCGGCCCCTTCGCTTGCGTGACGGCGACATCCAGGGAGCCCAGGACGCAGTGCAGCGCACACCGCCGAGCGATGATGTGCAGAGCAGGCCGGCGCACACGCCGGGCGGCCCCGCGCGAGCCCGTAGGTGGCTGCTGCTGGGCCTGCGCTATGTGCTGCCCGTCGTCGTGACGCTCTGCGGCGCGGTGATCATGGCGTTCGGCAGCGAAACGGACCTGGAGGGTGGCGCGAGCATCGTCAGCGCAGGCCTTGCGATCTACTTCCTGAACTGGCTGTATCGGATCGGCGTGACGGGTGACCGCGAGCGCGTCACCGAGGAAGACGCGCGCGACTATTTCTCCCGCCACGGCCGCTGGCCGAGCTGAGCGCGTGCGCGCGCGAGACGCCGTCAGGCGCGACTGAGCCCGTCCACAGCACCCGAGGCCAGGCCCCTGGCGGGCGTGCGCGAGCGTGAATGCGCCCGGAGGCGGGTATGACAGTTGAGCATCCCGGCAGTGGGCGGTTTCGCCAACCGTCGAAGGCCATCGCGCACGGACCGAGGGAGAATCTGAAGGTGAGCTCAGGCGTGCAGACACCTGCGATCGACGACTATCGCCCGCAGGCGCCGTTCCTTGACGAGCTGTTCGAGCTCGACGGCACGCCGCGCCCGACGGCGCGGGCGCTGGTGGAGGAGCTCAGGCGACTCGGCCCCGAGGGGCTGACTGAGGCCGGTCGCCGCCGTGATGCGATCTTCATGCAGCAGGGGATCACGTTCGAGACGAGCGGCGGTGGCGGTCCGACGCACGAACGACCGTTCCCGCTGGATCTCGTGCCGCGCGTGCTCAGCGGTCAGGAATGGCGCGACATCAAGCGCGGCCTGGCGCAGCGCATCCGTGCGTTGAACCACTTTGTCGATGACGTCTACCACGCGCGCGAGATCGTGCGCGAGGGCCTTGTGCCGTGGCGGCTGGTCGTCTCCTGCTCGCACTTCGCGCGCGCCGTTCACGGCATCCGCCCGCCGGGCGGCGTGTATACGCACGTGGCGGGCTGTGACCTGGTGCGCCACAGCGACGGCACGTGGAAGGTGATCGAGGACAACGTGCGCATCCCCTCGGGGATCTCCTACGTGCTGGAGAACCGGGCCGCGATGGCGCGGCTGGTGCCAGAGCTGTTTGCCTCCTACCGCGTACGACCGGTGGACCACTATCCGCAGCTGCTGCTGCGTGCGCTGCGCTCGGTGGCACCGTCGGCTGAGAGCGAGGCGACGGTTGTGGTGTGGACGCCGGGCCCGGCCAACCCCGCGTACTTCGAGCACGCGTTCCTGGCGCGTCAGATGGGCGTGGAGCTGGTGGAGGCATCGGACCTGGTGGTGCGCGACGACGTCCTGTACATGCGCACGACGCGCGGGCTGGAGCGCGCGCACGCGGTCTATCGGCGCCTGGACGACGACTTCGTAGATCCGCTGGAGTTCCGCGGGGACTCGCTGCTGGGGGTGCCGGGGCTGGTGCGCGCATACCGCGCGGGCAGCGTGGCGATCGCCAATGCGTTCGGCACGGGCGTGGCGGACGACAAGGCGATCTACTGCTTCGTTCCGGAAATGATCCGCTTCTACCTGGGCGAGGAGCCGATCCTGGAAAACGTGAAGACCTACCTGCTGTCCGACCCGGAAGTGCTTGAGCACGTGCTCGAGCGCCTGGACCAGCTGGTCGTGAAGCCCACGGGAGAGTCGGGCGGGCGCGGCGTGATGATCGGTCCGCACGCGGACGAGGTGGAAATCCAGAAGATGCGTCGCGTTATCAGCACCCACCCGGACCGCTGGATCGCACAGGACGTGGTGCGCCTGTCGACTGTGCCGACGGTCGATGGCGACGGCGTGCTGCAGCCCCGCCACGTGGACCTGCGCCCGTTCGCGGTGTTCGGCGAGCGCATCGACATCGTCCCGGGAGGCCTCACGCGCGTGGCGCTGGAGGACGGCTCGCTGATCGTCAACTCCTCGCGCGGCGGCGGCTCGAAGGACACGTGGGTGCTGGAGGACGGCGACGACGCCGACCGCGCAGGGCCGCCGATCGCGGACACGCAGCCGCCGGCCCTGCCGGATCTGCGCTACGGGGCATGGACGGGCCAGCAACAGCAGCAGCAACAGCAGGAACCGCAGCAGCAGCAGCAGCGCCAGAGCCGACAGGAGACCTGATGCTGGCCCGCATCGCGCACGAGCTCTACTGGTTGGGGCGCAACCTGGCGCGCGCGGAGTTCACGGCGCGCGCGGTGGAGGCGGTCTTCCAGGCGGAGCTGCAGGGAACCTCCGAGACTGCGCCGGGCGTGAGCTTCGGCTCGGGCGGCCTGCTGGCAATGCTGGGCGACGTCAGCGACGACCCGACCGAACCGCGTAACAGCCATGCGCTCGGCCAGCTGACGCTCGACGCCGAGCGTCCGGGCTCGATGCTGGCGAGCATCGAGCGCGCCCGTGAGGGCGCCCGCACGGTGCGCGACGTGATCAGCGCGGAGATGTGGGAGGCGATCAACACGACCGCGCTGGGGCTGCGCGGGGGGACCGAGTGGGGCCCGCCCGCCCGGGCGGGCTTCAACTCGGGGGCCCCCGCCGGCCCGTACGTGGCCTCGCAGTACGTAAAGGAGCGCACCGCCCTGATCTGGGGCGTGGCGAACCGCTCGATGCTGCGCGATGAGGCCAAGTGCTTCCTGGACGCGGGCGGGCTGATCGAGATCTCCGACATGGTCCTACGCATGCTGCATGTGGCGATGCCCCCGGGCGACCAGCCGGCGGATGGCACGGCGCTGATCCTGCTGCAGGCGGTGGGTGGCTTCCACGCCTACCTGCGTGCGGTCACGGCGCCGCCGAACGCGCACCCGGTAGCGCGCTTCCTGCTGTTCGAGCGCGCCTACCCGGACAGCGTGGCCGCGTGCGTGGACTCGCTGCACGAGGTCTTCACGATGGCGGACGCCGGTCCGCGCAACTCCAAGCCGGTGCTGCGGGTCAGCCGACTGGCGGCGGACCTAGACTTCCAGCGACGGGCGCTGCCGGACGGAGCGGAGCTGACAGGGATATGCAAACAGACACAGCAGGAGCTGAGCCGCATCGACCAGGACGTAGCCGACCGTTACTTCGCCGGCGCGGCCGCGGCCGGGCTGAGGCGCTGAGGGGATAAGGACAGGATGCACTTCTCGATTCGATATCTGACCGAGTATCACTACGACACGCCGGTCACGGACAACCTGAACGCGCTGCGCGTGCGCCCCGCGACGAACTCCTCACAGCGCTGCGACGAGTTCCACACGCGCATCGAGCCGGAGGCGCGCGTCAGCCGCCACCTGGACTACTTCGGCACGGAGGTGCTCGAGTTCGGGATCCCCACGAGCCACGAGCAGCTGACGATCGACGTGCGCGCGCGCGTGGTCACCTCCCCTCCCGCAGAGCCTCCAGATGGGGCGTGGGAGAGCCTCATGAACCCCTCCTACATCGACGCGGCGGGCGAGTTTGCGCTGCCATGGCACGATCAGCCGGCGATCGCGGGCCTGGACGAGCTCGACGAGGCGCTCGTGGCGGACAGCCCGCTGGAGACGTTGGAGCAGTTGTGCGAGCTCGTTCCGGACCGTTTCGAATACCGCCCGGGAGCCACGTACGTGGGCTCCAGCGTGCGCGACCTGCTGGACCTGGGCGCGGGCGTGTGCCAGGACTTCGTGCACCTCTCGCTGGTGCTGCTGCGCCGCCGCGGCATCGCTGCGCGCTATGTCTCGGGCTACTTGTGGGCGGCTCCCGACGGGGAGGGAACCGACTCCGTCGAGGTCGACACGCATGCCTGGCTGGAGGCGTTGCTTCCCGGCACGAATGGCCGTGGTGAGCCCGTGTGGGTGAGCGCTGACCCCACCAACCGCACGCTCGCGGGCGAGCGACACGTGAAGATCGGCCATGGGCGCTTCTACTCGGACGTCCCCCCCGTGAAGGGCCTCTACATGGGTGGCGCCCGTTCGGAGCTGACGGCAGCGGTGACGATGTCGCGCCTGGACCCGCAGACGAGCGCGCGCGCCTGAGCGCAGAGCGGGCGTCGCAGCCACGATGAGTGTCGGTTCGGTCAGGGCGGGGACGGGTCGCGCTCTCCTCGCCGGTCGCGGATCGAGCGGGGGATTCGTGCACCTATTGCGGTGCCCACTCCGGAGTCAACCGTGGCACGGTCTCAGAGGTAAGCTCGCGCCGTGTCAGGCCGACCACCGACGGTGCGCAGCGAGCACAAGCCCCTTGCCCGTCTGGCCAGGGACTGGCTCTGGGCAGGGTTCTCCCAAATTCTCCTGGCGACTGTCTTCGGCGCGATTACGCTCACATCTGCCAGCCGCCCTGCCGCTGCAGCGATAGGGCTTCTATTTGAGGCGGTGTTCTACGGCGGGTTCATGTGGCTGATTGCCGGCAAGCGCCTGAAAAGAGAAATAGAAGGTGCGCGCGTGATCGTCGATCCGAATATCCGTAACCGCCGTTCAGCTGCGCGTGTTCTGGCGCTGACGACCGTCGTGACCGCGCCCATATTGGTCATCGTTACCATTCTGAGCCCAGGATCTCCGATCGTGGCGGGCATCACGCTCGGCGGTGGTGGGTTGAGCATGGCGCTCCATCGATGGCTCGTGTCGTGGGAAGCCGAGCACTCTGTCGAGATCCTGCGGGTACCCGCGTGGCGACGGCGCAAAGGCGTCAACCCCTACCGAATCGTGCGCACGACCTCACCGCTGCTCCGGTGATCATTCAGCTGATCATTGGGCTCCTCCTGCTCTCGCTGGGTCTTTACTTCGTGATTCAGCGAGACCGGATCGTCGCTCGGCACCATAGACGCAACGGCCAGGCGCAGACCACGACAACATGGGGGTTCCTCGGCGGCCTCCTTGTCATCGCCGGCACCCTGGACATCGTCTCGAGCTTGCTATAGACGATCATGGGTACGCGTTGAACATGATGAGGCTGTTCGGCGTGCTGTTTGTCGTCTGCGTGTTTCTGCTCATAGCGACCGCGGCGGGATCCATCGCCCGTCGTAAGGGGCGTCCCTTCTGGCTCTACTTCGCCGCGGCGCTGATCGCCGGGCCGCTCGCGCTCCTCGTCGCGATCCTACTGCCGCGGCGGCGGGTTACCTAGCGCATCACTGGTGGATTCCAGTGGTGTCCTCCGGGCGCAGCGGAGTGTGGGTGCGGAGGTGGATCAAAACTCCGCGATCACGCCCGTGAACGCATACGGCTGCTGGGCGATGCCGCTGCAGTCTTCCCCGGGGGTCTCCCCTCCGGTGCATGGCCGGTCTCGATTGACGGCCCAGAAGGTGAAACGAGCGAGGTGGTGCACCTGGGCGAAGGCGAGGATCGTCTGGAAGTCTTCCACGCTCACCGTCTCCGATGATTCGTCGGTGTCGCCGTTCATCGAAGAGATGCCCGCGTGTTCATACGCGGACGCAGCGCTGATGCCGTAGGCAGAGGCGATGTCCTGAGCGAGGCCTTCGACGGCCCTGATCGATGCGTGGCCCATGTCCGTGCGCGCGGGACCGAAGTCGAACGGCATCACCGTCCACGCGTTGGGCTGAAAGCCGATCGCGGCCGCATCGGCGATCAGGCTCCTGCCATCGGGTTCCGGGCCGGTTTCTTCAGTGCCGAACGTAATCGAGATCTCGGTGGCCGGGTCCTTACCACGCACGATCGCGAGCGCCTGGACCACGCGCTTGCGTGTCTTCGCGTTCGTGAACTCGCCGTGCTCGATATCGATGTCGATCGCCCCCAGCGAATAGTCCGCGATCACCTTCTCGTAGGCACCAGCCAGCGCCGTCGGCGTCTTGCATGAGCTGCCGAGCTTCTTGCCGCTCCAGCCACCGAAGGACACGTCCACTTCCCCACCGTCTGCACGGATCGCTTCTATCGCCTTCTGGTCGGGTCCGCCCAGCAGCGACCGTTCGCCATCCCACTCGGGGTTGCACTTCCCATGGGAGAGGATGAACGCAAGCGTCAGGTCGTGGACTCCGGTGGCGGCGACCACGCTCGTCGGCGCCTGCGGTTCGCCCCAGCCTAGGTACTCGTACGGCGCCGCCATCTCGATCGGCTGGGTCGATGCCAGCGCCAGCGGGGCGCGCGCCGCGCCGAGCAGGCACATGAGCGCGATCAACACCAGCAACATCCCCGTCGACGCGGCTGCCCGCGATCCGCGCCTCTCGCCCCCAGTCATGCGATCAGGATACATCGGCCGAACTTGATGCCCATACGGGCTTCTGGCTATTCCGACGCGGACACTGCCTGCACGAGCAGGCTACTGCGAGCGCCGCGCGTGCATGTTTCAAATGGGAACGGGATCACCTTCGAGCGCGTCTGACCGGGCGGGTAGACACGCAGACCTGCGGCCACCACTGGGCGACAGCCGGGCAGGGCACCCACGTCGACGATCCGCACGATCGCGGTCGCGGTCTCGTCGCTGCCGAGCGTCGAGATGCCACCGGAGAGCATCACAAGCCCTTTCTTCGGGGTCGGTTCGCGCGCCGCCGCCAGACCTAGTTGGCGACCCTCGAGGTTGACCGCCGCCACCCCGGGAAAGCCGTACAGCGTGCACGCGTGGCCGGAGAGGTTCGTCAGCTCGAGCTTGTAGTAGATGCTACCCAGCGCGCCGCCGCCGCCTTCCTGGTTGAGCCAGATGACCAGACCCGAGGTGGTGCATGCGGGCGTGCCGGCCGCGAGCGCACTCGTCGACGCGCCAGCCACCAGGACCGCGCCCGTCGCCAGCACGGCCGCCAGCGTGGCTGACGCGCGCGCTGCCAGACGCCTGATCGTGGGGATGCTCGAGTCGGCTGATGTCAGCATCGGGGTAGGCGGAGCATACTTCGGGCATGGCAGGCACAGACGGCCAGCGCGGCGGCTCTCGCGTACGCGTTGCGGTGCTCGGTGGTGGCTTTGGTGGCGTGTACACGGCCCTCGCGTTGGAGCGACTCGCAGCTCGGGGCGCGCCGCTGGAGGTGTCGCTCGTCAACCGCGAGAACTACCTCGTTTTTCAGCCGATGCTCGCCGAGGTGATCGCCGGCGACGTGGGCATCCTCGACACGGTCAGCCCGCTGCGCCAACTCCTCCCGAGCACCGACCTGCTCGTGCGCGAGATCGAGGGCGTGGACCTGGAGAAGCGGGTGGTCACGCTCGGCGCCGGGCTGACCCCGCAGACGCATGCGCTGGAGTTCGACCACCTCGTCGTGGCGCTCGGCAACGTCACGGACTTCCGCGGCGTTCCCGGCCTTCCCGAGCACGCGCTCGCATTCAAGACGCTCGCGGACTCCGTGCACATCCGCAACCACGTGATCCATGTGCTCGAGCAGGCCTCGATCGTGCGCGACCCCGACCTGCGGCGCACGATGCTCACGTTCGTGATCGCCGGGGGCGGCTTCTCCGGGACCGAGGTCGCCGCAGCGCTGAACGACTTCGTGCGCGCGGCCGTGTCGGACTACCGCGCGATCGCACCCGAGGAAGTGCGGGTGATCCTCGTGCACAGCGGCAAAAATGCGCTCGAGCGAGAGCTCACGCCACGTCTGGCTAGATACGCCACAGCCACGCTCGCGCAGCAGGGGATCGAGTTGATGCTGGGAGAGCGATTGGTCGCTGCCAGCCCATACAGCGCGGTGCTCTCCAACGGACAGCGGATCGCCACCCGCACGCTGATCTCCACCGTGCCCTCCTCCCCCAACCCGATCGTCGAGCAGCTGGGACTGCCATGCGTCAAAGGCCGCCTGGAGTGCGAGGCCACGTCCGCCGTGAAGGGAGCAGATCGCGTCTGGGCGGTGGGTGATTGTGCGCTGATCGCGATGCCCGGGGGCGAGCCCAGCCCGCCGACCGCGCAGCACGCGATCCGTCAGGCAAAGCTCTGCGCAACGAACATCCTTGCCGCGCACACGGGCGCCCGCACGCGCTCGTTCGCGTTCACCGGGCTCGGCAAGCTCGGCGCGCTCGGGCACCGTCGCGCCGTCGCAGAGCTCCCGGGCGGCTTCACCGTCGAGGGCGTGCCCGCGTGGCTGATGTGGCGCGCGATCTATTGGTCCAAGCTCCCCGGAGCGGCACGCAAGACACGCGTCGCCGTCTCCTGGCTAAGCGACCTCGTGCTACCGGCCCACCCGGTGCAGCTGAACCTCGGTGGCGGGCGTGGCGCTACCCAGGCTCACTACGAGCCCGGCGAGACGGTGTTCGAGGAGGGCGACTCCGGCGACAGCCTTTACATGATCCTCGCCGGCCAGGTTGAGGTGCTCAAGCGCGTCGGCGGGGAACTGCAGCTGGTACGCACGCTCGGTCCGGGTGAGTACTTCGGCGAGATGGCGCTGCTCGGCCGCCACCCGCGCAGCGCCGGCACCCGGGCTCTCACAGCGCTGGACCTGCTCGTGCTGCCCGGTTCGGACTTCTCCGCGCTCGCGGACACGCTCACGGAGTTCCGCGGCCAGTTCGAGCAGCTCGCGCGCTCGCGCTCGCTCCAGGACGCTGAACGCGCTCAGCGCCCTGCCAGCGGCGCCACGTAGCGCAGGAACGGCTCGATCTCGAGCCCCCGTCCCGTTGCCTGCTCGAGCAGTGGGATCGTGTCCAGGCGCCGTCCATAGCGGTGCACGTGCTGCCCCAGCCAGCCTTGGATGCGCGCCAGCTCACCGCGGCGCAGCTCCTCATCGAGCGAGCCCAGCTGTGCCTCCATCGTCTCCCAGAGCTGCGCTGCGATCAGGCAGCCGAGGGCGTAGCTGGGGAAGTAGCCAAAGCTGCCGGCCCCCCAGTGGACATCCTGCAAGCAGCCCTGTGCGTCGGAGGAGACCTCCACGCCCAGCAGCCGGCGCATCCCGTCGTTCCACGCGCCCGGCAGATCGGCCACGGCGAGCTCACCGTTGATCAGCGCCGACTCGAGCTCGAAACGCAGGACGATGTGCAGCGGGTAGGTGAGGGGGTCGGCCGAGACACGGATCGCCGACGGCTCGACCCCCACGAGCGCTGCGTAAAGCACCTCTGGCTCCACGGAGAAACCCGCCGTGCCGAGCTCGCCTGCGACCAGCTCCACGAACGCAGGGTTGCGCGCGACGTGGTTCTCCCACAGCTTGCTTTGGGACTCGTGCACCGACATCGACGTACCCGTGCCGAGGTTCGTGCGCTCCAAGGCCGGATCCGTCTGGCGCTCGTACAGCGCGTGGCCGTACTCATGCAGCGAGCTGAGCAACGACTCGACGTTGCCGTCGTTGTAGCGCGTCGTCAACCGCGTGTCGTCCTGCCCGATCCACGCGGTGAATGGGTGCGCGGAGACGTCCACCCGCCAGCTCGCCCGATCGACGCCCAGACGGCTGAGCGTGCTCGCCACCGCAGCCTCCTGCGCGGCCACCGGTACCTCCAGGGTGACCCGTGGCGAGTGCCGCTCCGCCGCGGCCACGAGCGGCTCGAGCGCGCCTGCCAGCTCGCCGAACACGCGGCGCAGCTCGTCCGTGCGCAGGCCGAAGTCATAGTCGCCGAGCAGGGCGTCGTAAGGGCTCTCGCCGTCCTGTGCCAGGCAGCTCGCGCGCTCGCGAGCGAGCCCGACGTTCCGTTCCAGCGCCGGCGCAAACGCCGCGAAGTCGCTCCTTGCGCGCGCCGCCTGCCAGCTCTCCTGTCCGTCCGCGCTCGCTCGCGCAAGCTCAACCGCGAGCTCTTCCGGCACGCGGCTCGCGCGCTCCCAGTCGCGCCGAGCGATGCGCGCGATGTCTGCATCGAGCGCATCCAGCGAGCTGCCGTCGAGCTCCTGCAGCCAGGCGCCGATCTCCGGCGCCGTCGCGCGCTCGTGGGTCAGCCGCGCAAGCGTGCCCAGCTGCTGCGCCCGCGCGAGGCCGCCCTGCTCGGGCATCATCACGAGCTGATCCCAGCTCACCAGCATCTCCACCCCCGCAAGGTCGGCGAGCTCGGCGATCCGCTCTCTCAACTTCTCCAGAGGACTCATACGCGGGAGCCTATGCGTTGGCGCCGTCGATTGAAGGGTCGCGGCCTGGGGTAGCATCACCTGTATGAGCGTCAGCGTCGAGCGTGTCGAGGATTGGGTGGGACAGGATGTTTTCGACGCCCAGGGCGAGCGCGTCGGCAAGCTCGACGAGGTCTTCTACTCCACCGCCGGCGGCGACGCAGCCTTCGCCGCCGTGAAGAGCGGCCTACTCGGGCGCCACTCCAGCGTCGTCCCGCTCGCCGGCGCGACGGTCGGTCGCGACTACCTGCGTCTCGCCTACACGAAGCTCACGATCGAAGACGCGGACTCAGGGGTGAAGGGCGATGACGACATCAACGGCGCCCGCGCCCGTCAGCTGGGCGAGATCTACGGGGTCCCGATCGCCGCCGATGACGCGTTCGAGAGCGCCACCGTGGTCAACGAGCGGCGCGAAGCGGCCGAAGAGGCCCAGAAGCGCGCCGCTGCGCTGGAGGAGGAGGCGCAGCGACGTGAGAGCGACGCACACGACGCTCAGGGCAGCGCCGCCAGCGCTCAGGAGCAGGCTGCCGCCAAGGCGCGCGAATCCGAGCAGGCGCGCGCGGAAGCAGAGCAGGCACGCCAGGACGCAGATCGCATCACCCCCGCATAACCTGTCGGGCCAGGCCCAAGATGCCGACGCCCGCTGCTTCCTCCTCTCCCCCGCCAGCCTCCGAGCCTCACCCAGCGACGTCGCGCGCCGCCCAGCTCGCCCGCGAGCTAGCCGCCACGACAGAGCGCGAGCGCGCATTGCCCGCGGCGCTGCTGGATGAGCTCCGCGCGACCGGCTTGCTGCGCGCCGGCGTGCCCGCTGCACTCGGCGCGCTGCAAGCACCACCCGTCACGACGCTGCGTGGCGCAGAGGCGATCGCGCGCGGCGACGCGTCCGCCGGGTGGTGCGTCTCGATCGCCGCCACCAGCAGCCTGCTGTCCGCCTACCTGCCCGAGGAGGGAGCGACGGAGATCTTCAGCGATGCGGGTGCGATCGCGGCGGGCGTGTGGGCCCCGCGCGGGAGGGCAGTCGCCGTCGAGGGGGGTGTGCGCGTCTCAGGGCGCTGGTCGTTCTGCAGCGGCATCACCCATTCGCAATGGCTGTTCGCCGGCTGCGTGCTCGACAACGGCGCGACCGGCTCCCCGCAGCCCGTGCTGCGCGTCGCCGCGATGCCGACGGTCGAGCTCGAGATCCTCGACACGTGGCACACCGGCGGGCTGCGTGGCACCGGCAGCCATGACGCGGTCGCCGATGAGCTGTTCGTGCCGCACGAGCATTTGCTCTCGCTCATGGACGGCCCGCGCGTGAACGCCCCCCTGTACCGCTTCCCCGTGTTCGGGTTCTTCGCGCTGTCGATCGCCGCTGCCGCGTTGGGCAACGCGCGCGGGGCGATCGACGAGCTGCTCGAGCTTGCCGGCGTGAAGGTCGGCCTTGGCTCGAGCCGCACGCTTGCCGAGCGTCCCGCCACGCAGGCGGCCGTCGGCGAGGCTGAGGCCGCGCTGCGCGCCGCGCGTGCGTTCTACTACGAAGCCATCGAGCAGGCCTGGGAGGCGGCGCAAGACGACGCCCCTGTACCGGAGTCGCTGCGTCTCGGTTTGCGCCTGGCCGCCACGCACGCCGTGCGTAGCTCAGCTGAGGTGACGCGCGCGATGTATGACCTCGGCGGCGGCAGCGCGATCTATGAGGACTCGCCGCTACAGCGCCGCTTCCGCGACGCCTACACCGCGACCGCCCACTTCCAGGTGAACCCCGCGATCTGGGAGCTCACTGGGCGGGTGCTGCTCGGCGTGCCCACGCGCACCGAGCAGCTCTGAGCGAGGCTAGCCGACCGACGCCGCGACGCTCTTTCTTGCCGGGCTGATGTGACGACGCAGGAAATGCAGCTGGTCGGATACGGAGCGCTCGAACGCATCCCCTACATAAACATCGAAGTGCCCGACCGGGTAGGTGCGCACCTCGGCACGTCCCGGCGCGCGCCATGCCGCATCCTGTGCGGCCTTCACAGGCGCCACCGAGTCGCGGTCGGCGATCTGGATCAGGATCGGGCACGGCAGGCGGTCCGCCTGCAGGCCCGGGCGATACATGCCCGCCTGCAACCCGATGCGGGCCGCCACCTCGTTGCGCCAGGACGAGCCCGCGATCGCGCGCATGCCCGACTCCGCATCCGGCGTGCTCATGAACGCCACGCTTCCCGGCGGGCCGACAGCCGGCACCGTCACCGCTCGGGCCCCGCGTAGTGAGGCGAGCACATCTCGCAGCGCCAGCGCGCTCAGATGCATGAGCTGGCCGACGCCCGCATAGCGAACGAGGTTCACGAGCGTCGCCGTCCCGTCCATCGCCGGCACCTGGGAGATCACAGCCGCAACGCGACCGTCGCTGACCGCCACCGGCACCACGTGCCCACCTGAGTAGGAGGAGCCCCACACGACGATCCGCTCCGCGTCCACGCCCTCCAGCGTGCGCGCGTAGGCGATCGCCGCCGCGTAGTCCTGCTGTTGCTTGGCGATCGAGATCAGCTGCCGTGGCTCGCCGTCGCTGGCGCCGAAGTGGCGGTAGTCGAACGCCAGCGCGTCGATGCCCGCCTGCGCGAAGCGTTCCGCGAACTGCAAGAGGCCCGAGTCGACCGTGCCCCCGAAACCGTGCGCCAGAACCACGCACGGCCTGTTGCCGCGCTCGTCCACAAACGCATCGCCCTCACCGCGCAGATACGTGCCGATGCAGCGTACGCCCGCGCTCTCGAAGGCGACCTCGCTCATACGGCGCCCGCCGGCTGCGCGGGCGCTTGCGCGCGGCCCGCAGTGTCGCGCCCGGTGGGCGCCCCCGCGCGTGCACGCTCTTGGCCCCTGGGAATCGAGCGCGTCTTCAGCTCGTGCTCGAAGCCATACCACTCCAGCTGCATCGTGTGGCGCGGCTTGTCGGTGAAGTGCCCCATGTGGAAGGCCTCATCGCGGACGATCTCCTGCTCCATCTCCGGTCTCGGCGGCGGCGCCCAGTCACCGCTCAGCCAGCGCGCCGCGAGCTTTGACTGCAGCTCTGAGAACGGGAAGATCGTCGGGATCGCCTGGCCCAGGCCGATGAACGCCAGGTCGTCGATCCCCGGCTTCAGCATCCGCTTGTAGAGCGGCAGCTTGTTCCCCGGCGCGGAGATGAAGTCGGCGTCGAAGAAGGGGAAGCTCACGTTGTAGCCCGTCGCGTACACGATCGCGTCCACCTGCTCTACCGAGCCGTCAGCGAAGCGCACACGATCGCCCAGCAGCTCCGCCACGTCGCCCTTCGCCACCGCGTCACCCGCGCCCAGGCGCCCCAACAGCTCGCTGGAGACCGTCGGGTGTGCATCCAGAAAGCGGTGGTTTGGCGTCGGCAGGCCGAAGTCCTCCATGCGCCCTGAGAAGATCCGTGGCAGCACGCTGCCGAGCCGACGCTGCAGGCCGACGGGGATGCGTGGGTTGGTCTTCACCACCTGGTCCAGCGGCTTGCCGAAGATGTACTTCGGTATCACGTATGCGCCCGAGCGCGTCGAGAGCAAGACGGTGTCTGAGACCGTCTTTCGCGCGAGCTCAGAGACGATGTCCACCGCGCTGTTGCCGATCCCCACGACCAGCACGCGCTTGCCGTACATGTCCAGCGGCGTCGACGGATCGACGTAGTCGTGTGAGTGGATCTGCGGACCGTCGAAGCTCCCCGGGAAGTCCGGGTAGCGCGGGTCCCAGTGGTGCCCGTTGCACACCAGCAGCGCGTCGAATGACTCCTTTGAGCCATCGTCGAGCGCGATCAGCCAGCCACCCTGCTCCCCCCTCTGCGCGTGCTGCACGCGGGTGTTGAAGCGGATGTTCTCGCGCAGCGCGAACGCGTCCGCGTAGTCACGCAGCCACTCGAAGATGTGCGCGTGGTGGGGGTAGTCCGGATAGCGCTCCGGCATCGGGAAGTCACGGAAGGAGATCGACGGCTTGGAGATGTCGATGTGCAGCGAGCGGTACGCCGAGGAGACCCCGTTGGGGTTTTCGAAGTACCAGTTGCCGCCGACCTCATCAGATGCCTCGAAGCACGTGTGCGGGACGCCGAAATCAGCGAGCGCCTTGCAGGCGGTGAGCCCGCTGACACCGGCGCCGATCACGCACACGGAAGGCATGTCCGACATGGGTTGATCCTACGCGACCGCCAGCTGCTCGTCGCTGTAGGTCTCGCCCCGCTCCGCCTTCTCCACCAGCGAGGCCGGCGGCTCGAAGCGCTCGCCGTAGCGCTCCGCCAGCTCGCGCGCGCGCTCCACGAATCCTGTCGGGCCGCCGTCGTATCCGTTGATGTACTGGAGCACCCCGCCCGTCCAGCCGGGGAAGCCGATGCCGAGGATCGAGCCGATGTTCGCGTCCGCGACCGACTCGATCACGCCCTCGTCCAGGCACCGCACCGACTCGAGCGCCTCCGCGAACAGCATGCGCTCCTCGAGGTCCTTCAGGAAGATCGAGGCCGGGTCGTCCGTCTGCGGGAACATCTCCCGCAGGCCCTTCCACAGGCCGGTGCGCTTGCCGTCCTCGTATTCATAGAAGCCCGCGCCGCGCAGCCTGCCCGGCCGCCCCGCCTCGAGCATCCGATCGACCACGGCGAAGGCCGGGTGGGGGCTGAACGTGCCGCCCTCGGCCTCCACGGCGTCTTTGTACGCCTTGCGGATCTTCGCCGAGAGTTCCATGTTCAACTCGTCCGTGAGCTGCAGCACCGGCGCCGGGTAGCCCGCCTGACCCGAGGCCTGCTCGATCGACGGTGCGGGGATGCCCTCCAGCAGCATGCCGACGCCCTCGTTGATGAACGTGCCGATCACCCGGCTCGTGAAGAAGCCGCGGCTGTCGTTGACCACGATCGGCGTCTTCTTGATCTGCTTGGCGAGATCCAGCGCGCGGTAAACCGTCTCGTCGTTGGTCTTCTCGCCCTTGATGATCTCCAGCAGCGGCATCTTGTCCACGGGGCTGAAGAAGTGCAGGCCGATGAATTCCTCCGGACGGCTGACGCCCTCCGCGAGCTCGGTGATTGGGAGCGTCGAGGTGTTCGAGCCCAGCAGCGCGTCCGGCGCCAGGTGCGGCTCGATCTCCGCGAAGACCTGAGCCTTCACCGCCGGGTCCTCGAACACGGCCTCGATCACGAGGTCGGCGCCCGCCGCTGCCGCAGGGTCGGTCGTGGGCGTGATCCGCGCGAGCAGCTCATCGGCCTGCTCCTGCGTGGAGCGTCCGCGCGAGACCGCCTTCTCGACGAGCGTCTGCGAGTAGCTCTTGCCGTGGTCGGCCGCCTCTTGGGAGACGTCCTTCAGCACGACCTCGATCCCTGCTTTCGCGCACACGTAGGAGATCGCCGCACCCATCATGCCTGCGCCCAGCACCACAGCCTTCTTGGCCTTGTAGGTCTCGATCCCCTCCGGACGGCCGCGGTCGCCGCTGACCTGCTGCAGGTCGAAGAAGAACGCCTGGATCATGTTCTTGGAGACCTGCCCCACGAGCAGGTCCACGAAATAGCGGCCCTCGATCTCGATCGCCGTGTCGAAGTCGACCTGCGCGCCCTCGACCGCCGCCGCCATGATGTGGTGCGGCGCGGGGTAGTTGGCGCCCTTGATCTGCTTGCGCAGGTTCGCCGGGAACGCCGGCAGGTTCTGTGCGAGCTTCGGGTTCGACGGCGTGCCGCCGGGGATCTTGTAGCCCTTCACGTCCCAGGGCTGCACGGTCGGCTCCTCGCTCGGCTGTGCCTTGATCCACGCCTTGGCGGCGGGGACGAGCTCCTCGCGCGTGGCGACGATCTCATCGAGGATGCCGACCTCTTTCGCCTTGGCCGGGCGCAGACGCTGGCCCTGCATCAGCAGCTGCATCAGCGCGTCCACGATGCCGATCATGCGCACTGTGCGCACAACGCCGCCGGCGCCCGGAAGCAGCCCGAGCTGGACCTCAGGGAAGCCCATCTGCACCTTCGGGTCATCCACCGCGATGCGGTGGTGGGTCGCCAGCGCGATCTCCAGGCCACCGCCCAGCGCCGCGCCGTTGATCGCGGCCACGACCGGCTTGCCCAGCGTCTCCAGGCGACGCAGTTGCGCCTTGCCCCTGCGCACCATCTCCGCAAGCTCGGGCGCGTTCTCGGGGGTGGCCTGCTTGAGGTCGTTCAGGTCCCCGCCCGCGAAGAACGTCTTCTTGGCGGAGGTGATGACCACGCCCGTGATCGCGTCCTTCTCCGCCTCCAGGCGCTCGATCGTCGCCGCCATCGATTCCGCGTAGGCCGCGTTCATCGTGTTCGCCGACTGGTTGGGGTCATCCAGCGTGAGGACGACGATCCCGTCCTCGTCCTGCTCCCATTTGATCGTTGTGCTCTCTGCCATGACTAGATCGCCTCCACGACTGTCGCGATTCCCATGCCGCCGCCTACGCACAGTGTCGCGAGGCCATAGCGGCCGCCTGTGCGGTGCAGCTCGTCCACGAGCGTGCCGAGGATCATCCCGCCGGTCGCTCCGAGCGGATGGCCCATCGCGATCGCGCCGCCGTTGACGTTGACTTTCTCCATGTCCAGGCCCATGTCCCGAACGAAGCGCAGCACCACCGCGGCGAATGCCTCGTTAATCTCCACCAGGTCGAGCTGATCGACGGTGATGCCCGCCTTTGCCAGCGCCTTGCGGCTCGCCGGCGCGGGGCCCGTGAGCATGATCGTCGGGTCCGCACCCGAGACCGCCGTGGCGAGGATCCGCGCCTTCGCCGTGAGGCCGAGTTCCTTGCCGGTCTGCTCGTTGCCGATCGTCAACAGCGACGCGCCGTCGACGATGCCCGAGGAGTTGCCCGGCGTGTGGACGTGGTCGATCTTCTCGATCCAGTGGTACTTCTGCAGCGCCACCGAGTCGAAGCCACCCATCTCGCCCATCGCCGCGAACGACGGCTTCAGGCCGCCAAGCGTTTCGACCGTGGTGCCGCGGCGGATGAACTCCTCGCGGTCGAGCACCACGTTCTCGTTGAGATCCTTGACCGGGATCACGGAGCCGGCGAAGCGTCCCTCCGCCTCTGCGGCCGACGCGCGCTCCTGCGAGCGGACCGCGTATGAGTCGACGTCCTCACGGCTGAACTCCTCGATCGTCGCGATCAGGTCCGCGCTGATGCCCTGCGGGACGAACGACGTGTCGTAGTTCGTCTCCGGATCCATCGCCCAGGCGCCGCCGTCTGAGCCCATCGGCACGCGCGACATCGACTCCACGCCACCCGCGAACACGAGGTCCTCCCAGCCGGAGGCGACCTTCTGCGCGGCGACGTTCACGGCCTCCAGGCCCGACGCGCAGAAGCGGTTCAGCTGCACGCCCGCGACGGTGTCGGGGAGACCGGCCTTGATCGCGGCGGTCTTGGCGATGTCCGCGCCTTGGTCTCCGACCGGCGAGACGCAGCCGAGGACGACGTCGTCGATCCGCGAGGGGTCCAGTTTCTCGTTGCGCACGAGCGTCTCGTGCATCAGGCCGACGACCAGGTCGACCGGCTTGGTGCCGTGCAGGGAGCCGTTGAACTTGCCCTTGCCGCGCGGCGTGCGAATCGCATCGAAGACCAGTGCGTCGGTCGCTGCCATCGGTGAAGCCTCCTGTGTCGTCGGAGCCCAGCGGGGCGTGGGTCCGAATGAGAGCTCGGGCTGAGAACCCGGGCGTAGCGGGGAACCGGCGAAACGCTACCACACAAACGTTCATGCGCGAACGCAAATATGTCTAAGATCGCCTCCTATGCCGGCCACCGCCAGCCCCGCCCCGCGCCGCAGCCAGGCCGAGCGCAGCGCCACCACGCGCGACGCGCTGCTGGACGCGACGATCGCCTGCCTCGTGCAGGACGGCTACGCGAGCACGACCACCAGCCGCGTGGCCGAGCGCGCGGGCGTCTCACGCGGCGCACACCTGCACCACTTCCAGACCCGTCAGGCGCTCTTGGCCGCCGCGATGGAACGCCTCGCCGAGCGCCGTGGCACGGAGCTGCGCGCCGCAGCGGAGAAGCTGCCGGAGGGGCGAGAGCGCCTCGAGCAAGGCCTGGACCTGCTCTGGGCGAGCTACGCCAACCCGCTGTTCCAGGCGGCGCTTGACCTGTGGTCGCACGCGCGCACCGACCCCGACCTGCGCGAGCGCCTCGTGCCCGTCGAGCGACGCCTGGATCGACAGACCCTGGAAGTCACGCGCCAGCTGTTCCCCGCGATCGCCGAGAAGCCGGACTTCGACCGCCTGATCGAGATGGCCGTCTCCACGATCCGCGGCCTCGCGCTGCTGGACACGCTGCACCCTGGCAACGCGCGCAACCGCACGCAGTGGCGCTACAGCCGCGCGCGCCTGGTGGAGCTGTTCGAGGGGGCGGCTTGAGCGCCATCTCGAGCACTGCTCCCACGCGCGCGCCCGCCGGCGCGGCGCCCTCACACGCATCAGAGCTCCGTTCGATTCCGAGCGTCCCCGAGAGCGCGATCTCCGAGGCGCTCGCGGCGGGGCTGCCGCAGGCGATCCCGGCACCCTGGAGGACCTCCGGCTGCGGTCTGCTGTGGCTGTACCGAGCGCCCGCGGGCGCAGCCTCCTATCACCAGCACGGGCTCGCATTCGAGCGCTCGGTGCCGCTTGGGATCGCCGCCTTCCTGCGCTACGAACAAGGACCGGTCGGCTCCTACGACGAGCTGATCGCGATGCCCACGGTGCTCATACGCAAGCGGCGCCTGTCGCTGGCAGTCCCGTTCATCGCCGTCGACTCCGAGGCCTCGATCGCGGGAGGCCGCGCGAACTGGGCGCTACCGAAGACGCTCGCCGAGTTCGACTGGGAGCAACGCGACGGTCTTCCGCAGCGCATCTCCGCGCACGGTGACGGGTGGTCCGCACAGGCCCGAACGGTCCGGCTCGGGCCGCGCATGCCACTTTGGGCGCGCGCGCAGCAGACCCAGGTGCGGGCTGACGGCTCGCTCGCCGTCGTGCCGGTGAGGTCGCGCGGCGTCGGTCGCATCGCACGTGTGGAGGTTCAAAGCTCGGGGCCCACCCTCCCCGCATGGCTGGTGAGCGGCGTCCACATCGGGGTCGCGATCGAGCGTGTCATGCACAGAATCCTCGAGGCGCGTTGAACGTGCATGCGAGAGCTTCTCGCCTCCTCAGCGCAGCGCTCGTGGCGGGCCTCGCCGCTTCAGCGATGGCAGGCGCAACCGCGCACGCCCAGGCCGAACAGCCGCCCGCCACCCCGCTCCCGCTGACGGGCAAGGTCGTGGGCATCGACCCCGGCCACAACGGGCGCAACTACGCAGACCCTGGCTACATCGACAATCCAATCTGGAACGGGCGCGAATACGAGGACTGCGATACGACAGGCACGGAAACCGACGGCGGCTATACAGAGGCGCAGTTCAACTTCAACGTTGCCGAGTACCTCGCCGCCGACCTGCGCGCTGAGGGCGCCAAGGTTGTGCTCACGCGCAACAGCAACGACGGCGTGGGGCCGTGCGTGACGACGCGCTCGCAGATCATCGACCGCGCGCACGCGAACGTCGCGGTCGATATCCATGCTGACGGCGGGCCGCCCCACGGGCGCGGCTTCACCGTGCTCGAGCCCGTGGCGGACGGGATCAACGACCGCGTGATCGGCGCGTCCAAGGTGTTCGGCCACGACGTGATCGAACGCTTCCGCACGGTCACGGGGATGCCGGTGAGCGACTACGACGGAACCGACGGAGTCTCCGACCGCGACAACCTCGCGGGCCTGAACCTCACAACCGTGCCGAAGGTATTGATCGAGTGCGGCAACATGCGCAACTCAACCGACGCCGCGCTGCTTGTGCGAGCCTCGTTCCAGCGGCTCGCTGCGCACGCGCTCGCGCAGGCGATCGGGGCCTACCTGGGGGGCGGGCTCGCGCGCGTAGGCCCGCGTGCAGCAGTGCGGATCTCCTCGAGGATCGCGTCGGCGACCGTTTCTCTAGTCCCCAAGACGGAGCGCCATGTCGATCGCGAAGCGCGCGTCGACCTCGCTGAGGCTGCACCCGAGCAGCTTCTCCAACCGGGCGATCCTCGGGTACAACGAGCGCCGATTCAGATACAGCGCCCCGGCAGTCGTGGTGAGACGCCAGCCGTTGGCCGACAGTGCTTGCAGCGTCGGCATCAGCTTGTGTGCGTGCTCGCGGTCGTACTCGCGCACGGGAGCGAGCATCCGTCGCGCGAACTCGAACATGCGCTCGTCGCCGCGCAGGTGCCAGAGCGCGAGGTCGAGGTCGGGGACGCTCGCGTCGTGCCAGCGCCGGGCGGGCGCGTCGCGGGCGACCCCCAGCAGCCCCGAAACTTCGCCCAGCGCCGCGGGCAGCTGTGCCCAACCGGGCACAGCGGCGCCCGCGACGATCACCGGCAGCTGTGCTCCGGCGATGTGCTCGTGCAGCGCCGCCTCGAGCACGTCCACCGTTAGTTCCACGCTCTCGACGCGCTTTGCGGCGCTGCGCATGCCAAGCAGGATCAGCGTGTCGCCGTCGGCCCCGCGCGTGCCGACGATCGCCGGTAGCCCATGCGCATCGAGGGTCGTCCTCACCGCCTGCCAGACAGGTGCCCACTCATCCTCGATCTCGAGGTCGCTCGGACGATCTCGCGTCGCGGTAGGGCTACCCACCGCGATTGCCAACAGCGGACCGCGCCGGTGGGCGAAGCCGAGCGCCACGGCGCGCGCAGCGGCATCGCGCTCCCGCAGAGCGCCGCGAGCGACGTCCGCGAGGAAGTTGCCCCGCTGGCGAGTGGCGAGCAACGCCTCCTGGTGTTTGCGCAGCAACGCCAGCCCGACGAGCGCTACGGCACGCTCAACGGCAACGCGGTCGAACTCGTCGATCGAGGAGTCCGCGCAGAGCACCGTAAGCGCACCCCAGCTGCGCGCGCCGGCGGCGGGCACCGAGCGCACGATCGCGAGCTCGCTGTCCTCCCCGCCCCGCGCGGACTGATCGAGCGCCTGGTAGCGCGCGAGCACCTCCTCTGCCGGCGTCCGGTGCGTCGCCGTGTAGAGCACGCCCTGACCGGCCTTCTCCAGCAGCACTGGATTGGCGACCGTACGCGCGAGTACCGCGAGGATCTCCGACACCCCCGCACCCTCGATCATCAGATTCGTGAACGCCCTGTGCAGCTCCTCGCCGCGCCGCAGCACCGCCAGCTGACGGTTGAGCACGTGCGCGTGGAGCTCTTCGGTGACCTCTACGAACGGCACCTCCGCGCGCAGCTCGACGAGCGGTAGCTGCAGCGCCTGCGCCTCCTCAACGAGGACGTCCGGCAGGCGCTCGAAGCGCTGCCCCAGCTCGATCACGATCCCGGCGATGTCACGTTTGGCGAGCTGACGCACGAAGCGACGCTGGTCGGCTGCGCCCGCACCGATGCCCATGCCGGTCGTGAGCAGGAGCTCGTTGCCTTTCAGCAGCGCGGCAATGTTGCTGACCTCGCCGCTGTGGGCCCAGCGGATGGGGTTATCGAGCCGCTCAGAGCCGGCGCGTATGTTCGGGCTGCCACGCCGGAGCGACGGCAGCGCGAGCGCGCGGCGAACGGTCATCAGAGAGCCCGCGCCGGGTATCTCCTGCATCCATCAACAGTAGCCAATGCGGTCTCACAACGTGGTGTCTACAGAGGAAAGGAACCACATGTAGCCGGTTGAGTGTCTAGCCCCACGAGTCCAAGATACGAATCACCCCTAGGAACCCACGAGCGAGGCGATGATCAGCATGTCAAGCACTCCCGTCATGGACGGACCCGGCCTGGTGACGCTTCGCAACTATGTTGGCGGCAAGTGGATCGAGCCTGCAGCGCAGAGCACGCGCGACTCGCTCGACCCCGCCAGCGGCGAGACGCTTGCCCGCGTCCCTCTCAGCGAGGCAGGCGATGTCGACGCGGCCGTGCGCGCAGCGCGCGCTGCGTTCCCGGCCTGGCGTGAGACCTCCCCACTCGTGCGGGCGCGCGCGCTGATGCGCCTGCAGCAGGAGCTACGTGCCCACCAGGACGAGATCGCTGCGCTCGTGACCCACGACATGGGAAAGACGCTCGAGGATGCGAAGGCCGAGGTCGGCCGTGGCATCGAGTCGGTCGAGGCGGCGATCGCGGCACCACACCTGCTCAAGGGCGAGAACCTCGAACGCGTGGCCCGTGGCGTAGATGTGCACATGCTGCGCCAGCCTGTGGGGGTCGTCGCGGCGATCACCCCGTTCAACTTCCCCGCGATGATCCCGCTGTGGTTCCTGCCGTTCGCGCTTGCGTGCGGCAACGCCTTCATCCTGAAGCCCTCCGAGCAGGATCCCACGCCGGCGGTGCGGATCATGGAGATCATCGGTTCGATCGAGGCCTTTCCCGCAGGCATCGTCAACCTCGTGCACGGCGCTCATGACGCGGTGGACGGCCTCCTGGATCACCCCGGCGTGGATGCGATCTCCTTCGTCGGCTCCGCCGCGACAGCCCGCTACGTGGCCACGCGCGCGACCAGCAACGGCAAGCGCGTGCAGGCGCTCGGCGGCGCCAAGAACTCGATCGTGGTGATGCCCGACGCGCGCCCGGAGCTGATGGTGGAGGGCGTGATCGGGTCGGCCTTCGGTGCCGCGGGACAACGTTGCCTCGCCGGCTCGGTGGCGGTGCTCGTTGGCAGCGATGCCGAGCAGCAGCGCTCGCTCGAGCTGATCGTGCAGCGTGCGCGTGAGCTGACCGTGGGCGCAGGCGATCAGCCCGACACCGACGTCGGACCGGTCGTCTCCGCGGCCAGCCGCGAGCGCTTGGAGCGCGAGATCGAGCAGGCCGCCCACGAGGGCGAGCTCGTGCTCGACGGCCGGCGCGACCCGGGCGCCGGCGGCGCGGACGTCGGACCGACGATCCTCGACCGGCTTCCCGAGGAAAGCGCCGCGCTGCGTGAGGAGCTGTTCGGGCCCGTCCTGTCTGTGGTTCGCGTCCCCGATCTTCAAGCCGCGATCGACTGGACGAACGAGAGTCGCTACGGCAACGCCGCGGTGATCTTCACGAGCTCGGGCGGCTCAGCACAGACGTTCAGAGCGGACGTCGAGGCGGGGATGATCGGCGTCAACATCGGCGTTCCCGCACCGGCCGCGTGGTTTCCCTTCTCCGGTTGGAAGGACTCGATCGACGGTGATCTGCACGCCAATGGTCGCGACGCGGTTGAGTTCTATACGCGCAAGAAGGTGGTCACCGAACGATGGTGAGCAACGAGCAGCTGCAAAAGCAGGCGCGCGAGCATCTGCTGCTGCACTTCACGCGTAACGGCGACGCCACCGCGGACGGCGAACTGCTGGTGATCGACCGTGGCGAAGGGCTGTACGTGTATGACATCGACGGCAAGCGCTACTTCGATGGCCTCTCGAGCCTCTTCTGCGCGCAGCTCGGCTACGCCTACGGCGCTGAGATGGGGCACGTGGCAAGCGCACAGCTGGAGCGGCTCGCGTTCAACACCAACTGGGGCACCGCGCACCCTGGCGCGATCGAACTCGCGACGACGCTCGCAGACCTCGCGCCCGGTGATCTCGAGCACGTGTTCTTCACGGGTGGCGGCTCGGAGTCGGTCGAGACGGCATGGAAGCTCGTGCGTCAGTACCACGTGGCCAACGGCGAGCCGCAGCGCACGAAGGCGATCTCGCGCGCGATCGCCTACCACGGCGTCACGCTCGGAGCGCTTGCCCTCACCGGCGTGCCCGCGTTCAAAGAGCAGTTCGGCGCGCCCGCGATCCCCGTGTGCACGGTCGCAAACACGAACCGCTTCCGCTCGGAGCTCGATGAGGCGGCACACACACGGGTGCTGCTCGAGGAGATCGAGCGCACGATCGTGGCCGAGGGCGAGGACACGATCGCGATGCTGATCGCGGAGCCCGTGCAGAACGCCGGCGGCTGCCTCGTTCCTCCCACGGGCTACTGGCGCGGCCTGCGGGAGCTGTGCGATCGCTACGGCATCCTGCTCGTCGCCGACGAGGTGATCACGGGCTGCGGACGCCTGGGCGAGTGGTTCGGCGTGACCCGCTTCGACGCGGTACCCGACCTGATCACGCTCGCCAAGGGGCTGACCTCCGCCTACGCACCAATGGGCGCCGTCGTCGTGAGCGAGCGCGTTGCGGCGCCGCTGTATGACGCGCGACGCGTGCTGGCGCACGGCATCACCTTCGGCGGACACCCGCTTTCGGCGGCAATCGCCCAGCGCAACATCGAGATCTTCGCGCGGGAGGGCGTGCTCGAGAACGTACACGCCAACGAGCAGCACCTGGGGCAGCGGCTTGGCGAACTGAGCGAGCTGCCGATCGTCGGCGATGTGCGCGGCGCCGGGTACTTCTGGGCGCTCGAGCTTGTGCGCGATGGCGAGCAGGAGCGCTTCGACGCGACCGAGCGCGAGGAGCTGCTGCGCGGGTTCCTCCCGCGCGCCCTGCGCGCCGCCGGCCTGATCGCGCGCTGCGATGACCGCGGCGACGCGGTACTGCAGCTCGCACCTCCGTTGGTGGCAGACGCCGACACGCTCGATGAGATGGTCGAGAAAGTCGAGGGCGTGCTGAGCGCCGCCGGCGAGCACATGGCCGCGTTCGCCGACGCAGCCCGCGCATGACGCCGGGCGGCCCGCGCATGCTGATCGGTGGCGAGCTCCTGGCGGCCGCCGACGGACGCGAGCGAGAGATCGTCAACCCAGCCTCGGGGGCGCCGCTCGCGAGCGTTCCCGACGCGGGGCCGGCCGATGTAGAGCTGGCTGTGGCCGCAGCGGCCCGCGCCTTTCCAGCCTGGCGTGATGCGACCCCGCGCGAGCGCAGCGAGCGGATCAACGCGCTCGCCGACGCGATCGCTGAGCATGCTGCGGAGCTCGGCGCGCTCGAGCTCGCAAACGTGGGTAAGCCGCAGTCGGTCGTGCGCGAGGAAATGCCTGTGACGGTGGACAACCTGCGTTTCTTCGCGGGAGCCGCGCGCAGCCTGCACGGGCCCACAGCCGGCGAGTATCTCCCCGGCCGAACCTCGTTTGTGCGCCGCGAACCGGTCGGCGTGGTGGGCCTGATCGTGCCGTGGAACTACCCGTTGCAGATGGCCGCGTGGAAGCTCGGACCGGCGCTCGCGATGGGCAACACGGTCGTGCTGAAACCGTCGGAGATCACGCCGCTTACGGCGCTGCGCCTGGGAGAGATCGCGGCCGAGATCTTCCCCGCGGGGGTGCTGAACATCCTCAGCGGCGACGGCGCGTCCGTCGGCAACGCGATCGTCGCGCACCCAGCCGTGCGCCTCGTCTCCCTGACCGGCTCGCTGGGCACCGGCAAGGCGATCGCGCGCAGCGCCGCGAGCACCGTAAAGCGCGTACATCTCGAGCTCGGCGGCAACGCGCCGCTGGTCGTGTTCGACGACGCCGATCCGGAGGCGGTCGCGGCCGGGGTGCGCCTGGCGGCGTTCTTCAACTCCGGGCAGGACTGCACAGCGGGAACGCGCCTGCTCGTGCACGAGGACCTATACGAGCCGCTGCTCGCTGAGCTCGTGCCGCTCGTCAGCGGGCTGCAGGTCGGCGATCCAGCCGAGGGCGAGCACATCGAGATGGGACCGCTCGCGTCCGTGGCCCAGCAGGGGCGCGTGCTCGGCTATCTGGAGCGCGCGGCGGCGGGCGGCGCAAGCATGCTGTGCGGCGGGAGCGCGCCCGATCGCGCGGGAGCCTTCGTCGAACCGACGATCGTGACGAACGTCCAGCAGTCCGAGGAGATCGTGCAAAGCGAGGTGTTCGGGCCGGTGCTCACCGTCCAGCGCTTCGGCGATGAGCAAGAAGCGGTCGCGCTCGCCAACGGCGTCGGCTATGCCCTCGCCGCGTCGGTATGGACGCGCGACCTCGCCCGCGCATTGCGCCTGAGCAAGCAGCTGGAGTTTGGGACGGTGTGGGCAAACGATCACCTGCCGTTCATGTCCGAGATGCCGCACGGTGGCTTCAAGCAGTCCGGCTACGGCAAGGACCTCTCCTCCTACGCGCTGGAGGACTACTCCCAGGTCAAGCATGTGATGCTCAGCCTGGACTGAGCCGTGTGCGCGTGTACGCCGTGCGCGCGTCCGTGGGGCGCTAGGATCGCTCACATGGCCCACCCCGAGCTCGTCGATGAGATCGCGAACGAGCTGAACACGTGGCCGGGCGTGAGCATCGAGCGCCGGTCCGAGGATGTCGTGATCGTGCGCTACGAGGCGCTCGAGCTGGGCGTCCTCGACAGAGGCCGCGGCGTCGTGGAGCTGCGCTTCTCCCACCCGGAGCACGACGAGCTGGTGGAGCACGGCGACGCCGAGCCGGAGTCCGAGGCGCCGGACTCCGACGCGGTGAGCCACGACGTCAACGGACCGTCGGATGTGACCGCGGTGCTGGAGCTCTTCGACCGCCGCTACCGTGACCTCCGCGGCGAGGACGACCCCTACAGCTCAGCCGACCCCCCGGCCTGACGCCGAGCCGGGCGCAGCGGGCCGGACGCAAAGGGCCGTCAGGCGGGCCCGTAGCGCGGCCTAGCCCAGCAAACCGGGGTCTGGAGGATTGGGGTCGAGCGCGTGCACGGTGGCGCTCACGTGATGGACGACCACGTCGCTCGGGCGTGCGAGCAAGGGCTCAACCTGGTCGCGGTAGTAGCGGTAGTGGCTCGTGTCGTAGTGAGCGCGCATCGCCGCCTCGCTGCTCCAGCAGGCCAGCAGCACGAGCTCCCCAGGATCCTCCGCGGCAAGCACACGAAAGTCCGTGCACTCGAGCTCTGTGAGGCTCGCGTCGGCCAGCTCTTTCACGAGCGAGCGCAACTGGGACTCAAGGCCCGTACGGCCGTGCATCTGCGCGACGAGCAGGATGCTCATGCGCTCAGCGCAACGGCCGCCTCGGGGGTCGCCGCGAGGAAGGAGAAGCTCTCCTCGATGTAGAGGTGGACGGCCTCATCGTCGTGACGGCGGTAGCCAATCGAGAGATCCTGACCGCTGTCGAAGATGAAGTCACCACCCCGTTGACTGAGCACGACCGCGCCGCGCAGGCCCGGCGCCCACACGATCTCTCCGTCGAGAATCTTGCGCAGGTGATCGAGCAGCAGATGTCCTCCGTGCTCGGCGGTCTCCACCACACGCCGATACTGCTCGCGCCCGAGAGCCATCGCGTAAGGGCCACCGATCCCGTTACACAGCAGCAGCTCGACCGCACCGGCTACGGCACGTGGATAGAGCTCGGGGTCCTCGCCGAGGGGTTTGGCTTCGTGCGGCGTCGCGTCGGCGATACCAACGATGCCGGCGTCGGACCAGCCGTGGAACACGGCAACATTCTCAGCGACGGCGATGCGGTGGGCCGCCTCGTCGAGCGGTGTGAGATCGACGTCCTGCGCACCGCGCTCCTGGTCGGCGAGCTCCGCCAGGGAGATCGTGAAGTCGGCGCGCAGCTCGGCCAGCGCCAGCACCCGCCGGCGCAACGCCGCGACGCCATCCTGGGGCGAGGCGGCAAGCGGCTCGGTGCGACCGAGGTTCGTGGCGGAGTGCTCCCAGCCGTGTGGACCGGCGAAGTCGACGAGCCGGCGCGCGGCCAGCGCGGGGGTCAGCCGCTGCTTGGCCTCACCGTCGAGCAGATCCCAGCCGGAGTCCGTGATCGGCGCGAGCGCGCGGAGAAGGTGGTTCATCGGCGCGCCCTCCCGGCCTCGGTCAGCGACGCACACATGCGCGCGAAAGTGCACCTTTGCGCGCGGCGAGCCGCCGGTGGCTCGTGATACCAATCGAATCCCATCCAGCCTCCTAAGGGTTGTGGCTGAATAGTCTAGGCCGAGCTGGCGTCTGCGACCTTCGAGGGCTACTTGTGGGGCGAGGCGGCCAATCGCCGATCACGTGCACTGGCCGGCGAAGAGCGTCCCGCATTGCGTCGTTCCATCTCGATGCGGCGCTGCTCGGTGACGTCTTCCAGCACCATCACGGCGCCGCGTCGCCGGCCCCGCTCGTCGGTGATCGGACTGGCCCGCGTGCACAGCAGGACGTCGCTGCCATGGATGTTGACGAGCACGTCTACGCCGCGGACGACTTCGCCTTCCAGCGCGCGCACGGGCGGCAGGTCCTCTCGTGCCATCGGCAATCCCGACGGGGTACGTGGACGCAGCTCCTCGATCCATGACTGCGGCGGCGCGCCCATTGGCCAGTCGGCACGCAGCAGCTCGCAGGTGGCGCGGTTGGCGTGAGTGAGGGCGCCGTCGGCAGCGCAGGCGACGATCGGTACTCCGACGATCCCGAGCAACGCGTCGAGCAGGTCCTGGTCATCACGAACGCGCTGGCGAGCGCGACGACCCCTGCCGAGAGCGAGCGCGAATGCCACAGCAGAATGCTCGGCTGCGCGCACGCCGAGCGCAATACCGCGTTTGCGGGATTTTCCCGAAGTGCCACACGACCGTGCAATCAACCACCTACTCCTCCAGGCGGGGAACCTCGACCGCGTGCACCCTGCATATGAAGACCGCGACGAGCTGTGCGCGCGTACGCGCTCCGAGCTTGGACATCGCGTTACGGACATGGGTGCGTACCGTCTCAGGCGAGATGTGCAGCTCCCTGCCGATCTCAGCGGTCTCGTGCCCCAGCGCGATCAGCGTGACCACCTCGCGCTCGCGGTGGGTCAACGTGAGCTCGCCGGCTGCCGCTGAGGGCTGAGGGACCGGCCCTTCCGTGTCTACCATCGCACGGGATCCCGCGCCTCGCGCATGCGCTGACGGGCGCGGCAACCCCGGCCGAGAGCGAGCGCGAATGGCACGGCGGAATGCTCGACCGCGGGCACGTCGAACGCAATACCGCGTATGAGGGATTTCTACGTAGCTATTCGTCCAGGCTGCGAACGTGGACGGCGTGCTCGCTGCAGAGAACGAGCGCGACGAGCTGCGCGCGCGTACGCGCGCCGAGCTTGGACATGGCGTTACGGACGTGGGTGCGCACCGTCTCGGGCGAGATGTGTAGCTCCCTTGCGATCTCCGGGGTCTCGCGTCCGAGCGCGATCAAGGTGACGACCTCTCGCTCGCGATGCGTCAGCGGGAGATCGTGGTTCAGGATCGGGGACTGCGACGGAATCCCTTCCCCGTCGACCATCGCCACGTAGGTGGCTAGGCGACGGCCGCCGATCTGCTCGAGCCTGGCCGCGAACTCGGTGTCGACCTCAGTCCCGTCGCGTCGCACAAGCGCGCGTTTGCCGGTGTATTCGCCCGATGCGAGGAACTCCTCCCACTCTCGCGCGGCGATGTCGCGTTCGTTGGGCCTGATGTAGTCGGCCATCGAGGTGCCGAGGACCTCCGCTCGCTCGGTTTCGAAAAGCGCGAGCGCCGCATCGTTCACGTCCACGATCAGGCGCCGCTCGTCGAGCAGCACGATCGGATTGGAAGTCCGTTTGAAGACCAGCCAGAAAAGCCGCTCCCAGCCTGCCCCCTCGCCAGGATCCTGCATCTGCTCAGGGTACGCCCTCGACGGCGATCGAGCGCGCACGGCCGCCCGCACGCCGGCACATGCGAGCTCAGCTCAACCAGCCGCTGCGACCCGCTGCGTGCAGCGCCCGCGCGGCCAGATTGGCGGCGGCGATGCGCGAGCGCACCCCCAGGCGCCGGTAGATCTCCTCGACGTGGTGGCGCACGGTGTGCTCGCTGAGCGTCAGCGCGCGCGCGATCTCAGGGTTGCTCGCGCCCTCGCAGATCATCTCCAGCACGTCTGCCTGTCGCGCGGTGAGGCCCATCCCGCGGAGCACGCCCGCGGCGGGGACGCGACCGGCGTGCAGGGCGATCGCGTCGAGGCCGCCCGGATCTCCGTACACGTAGCTGGCCAGCAGTGCTTCTCCGCGCACGCTCAATCGCAACGGCTCGCCCCGGCGGACGATGCTGCGCCGGTGGCGTCGCAGAAACGTCCACTCGCGCAGCTCCCGCAACGCGTGCTCGTCAGCGACGAGCATGCTCAGGAGACGCTCCGCGCGAGCGTGAATCGCCTCCAAAGCGCCACCCCCGTGCACGACGAAGACGGCGAGTGGAGCGTGCTCGCTACCCGCGCTCTCGAGGGCCGCGAGCACGGCCTTCAGACGTGCGCGATCGAGCAGGTTGCGGTAAATCGGAACGACGAGCTCGCGCACCCTGTCGAGCAGCTCGCGATCTGTGTCGGTGAAGTCCCGCGTGCAACGGCTCAGAGTGATTCCGATCAGACGGCCCTCGGCGGGCACGGTGAAGGCGAGCTGATGCTCAGTTCCGAGCGGTCGGTAGAAGATGTCGTAGAGATCGAGTCGATGCAGGTCGCGGCGCGTGATGAAATCAGACATGCGCTGCGCGGAGGAGTCTCCCGTGCGATTGAAATACGCCGCGAGCGGGTTCTGCCAGACCAGCTCCGCGAACTGTCGCTGGAGCTCGGGCGTGACATTGCCGAGCACGTCAGCGGGGTCTCCAACGACGAGCGCAGCCGGCGGCTCGCGCGAGATCTCGTTGTAGGAGGCCATCTCGGCGGGAATCAGGTCCCGCATGACCGACAGCACACCGGCGCGGAACTCTGCGAGATCACCCATCTCCCACAGCTGGCCCGCAGCCGCCCCCAGGCGCTGGTCTATCGAGCCGCTCGCCACCGTTGAAAAATAGGCAAAACGTCACATCTATGCCCGCCCGCGTGGCACAGCAAAGTACGAGCGAGCTAGATTCGGTGTAATCCTGCTCCGCGGGACGTACCGCGGATTCGACCGATTCTCAGATCAGCCGGCGAGCGCTGACCCTGTGTCGGCAACCGTCTGAGTGACAGGTTCGCGGGCAGGCTCCGCTGGCCCTTGCGTCGGCTCCTCGCCGAAGGCATCGATCGTGTCCGCAGACGCTGGCGCGAGCTTGCGTGCATCCTTCCTGGCCTGCTTGTCCAGCCGACGCTCGCGAAGACGGCTTTCGCGGGTGAGCTTCGCCATCGTTGTCTTCTTCTTGCCGCTGGAGGCCATATGTAAGTCCCTTGTCGATTCGGATCGCATCCACACCGCGATCACTGGTGCACTGAGCCAGCACCAGCTCGCGGCGGAACACGCTTCACGCTACCCCGGGGGCGGCAAACCGGTGACGGTCTGCGCACCCGACTACGCCAGCTGCACGTTCCCGGCCTTGGGGCCCTTGTCGCCAGGTTCGGAGTCGTAGGAGACCTTTGCGCCCTCGGCGAGGGAGCGATAGCCCTCACCCACGATCGCGCTGTGATGCACGAACAGGTCCTTCGACTGGTCGTCGGGTGTGATGAACCCGAAACCCTTCTCGTCGCTAAACCACTTCACGGTTCCAGTAGCCATTCTCTTCCTCCTGCGTTGATTAGTGCTGCGAACGCGGAGATTGCTGAGCAAAGGCTACGAGCGCTGGCACTGCGATGTTGGAAAAACGACCCAACCTTGTCCAGCCACCGTAGCACCCATGGTGGCGGACACGCTCACACGCAAACCGAAAGCAGGCCGAACACACTGCTCTCCATTACCAATATATAGCCCATGGGGGGGCTTGTTTCAAGGCCCGCTCGTGCCCCATAATCGCCCGCCGAATCCTGAACCTACGGAAATGGAAGTGGCGAAATGGGCGTGCTGGCCTCGACGCATTCGATCGGAGAACGGCGATGAGAGAGCATGCGGTGGTGATCGCTGGAGGCGGTCCGGCGGGAATGATGCTGGCGGCAGAGCTGGCGCTCGCGAAGGTCGACGTCGCACTCCTGGAGCGACGTCCCGATCACGTGCTCATCGGCTCACGAGCCGGCGGCTTTCACGCGCGCACGATCGAGGTGCTCGACCAGCGTGGCGTCGCCGATCGGTTCCTCGCGGAGGGACAAGTAGCACAGGCGTCGATGCTCGGCACGACCGTGCTGGACATGAGCGACTTCCCCACGCGCCATCCCTACTCACTCGGGATCTGGCAGAACCAGATCGAGCAGATCATGGCCGCCTGGCTCGCCGAGCTATCCGTGCAGATCTACTACAGGTGCGAGGTCGTGGGCTTCGCGCAGGATGCGACCGGCGTCGACGTCGAGCCGGCCGACGGCAAGCCGTTGCGGGCGCAGTACCTCGTTGGGTGTGATGGAGGGCGCAGCGTGGTCCGCAAAGCAGCCGGCATCGAGTTCCCGGGATGGGGGCCGAGCAAAAGCAACCTGATCGCCGAGGCCGAGGTGAGCCAGGAGCCGGAGTTGGGCATCCGCAAGGACGCGATCGGCGTCCACGGAATCGGCAGGCTGGAGTACGAGATCCGAGACGGAGGGGTGGTCTACGGGGACGGGGGCCCGGTGCGGGTGATGGTGACCGAGCGCCAGCTCGGGGCGAGCGGTGAGCCCACCCTGCGCGACCTCAGCGAGGCGATGGTGAGCGTCTACGGCACCGATTTCGGGGTCCACAGCCCGACATCGATCTCCAGGTTCACAGACGCAACGCGCCAGGCCGCGGCGTATCGCGCGGGACGCGTGCTGTTGGCGGGAGACTCCGCGCACGTGCACTACCCGGCGGGAGGCCAGGGCCTCAGCCTCGGTGTGCAAGACGCCGTGAACCTCGGATGGAAGCTCGCGCAGGTGGTTAGCGGGGCCTCCCCTGAGAGCCTGCTCGACACCTACCACGACGAGCGCCACCCGGTTGCTGCGCGGGCACTGCGGCACACGATGGCCCAGACCGCGCTGCAGCGCCAAGACGAGCGCACGAAGGCACTCGTCGAGGTGGTGTCGGAGCTCGCGGAGATGGACGAGCCGCGCAAGCGACTCGTCGGCATCGTCTCCGGCCTGGACGTCCGCTACGACTTCCCCCTCCCGGGAGGATCCGGCGAGGGCCACCCACTGCTCGGACGCCGCATGCCCGATCTCGATCTCGCGAGCGCCCACGGCCTACTGCGCGTGTTTGAGCTTCTGCACGCCGCACGGCCCGTGCTGCTCAACCTCGGCGCCCAGGGTGCGTTTGACATCGCCCCATGGGCTGAGCGCGTACAGCTGATCGACGCTGGGTATGCGGGCCCATGGGAGCTCCCCGTAATTGGCGAAGTCGCCGCCCCCGATGCCGTGTTGATCCGGCCAGACGGATATGTCGCATGGGTGGGCGGGGGCTCAGATGCAGGATTGCGCGAGGCGCTCAGTACCTGGTTCGGCCCGGGAACCTGATTATGGAGTCTCGCCCACGGTCTTTCCCGGCGACGCGATCGTGTTGGGAATGCTCGAGCTCGCGTCGGTGTGCTTCGCGGCGAGGGAAGTGGAGGAGAAGCTGACTTCGACGACCAGCCCGCCACCTGCACGCGGCTGCGCGCTCAACGTGGCGCGATGCGCAGTGGCAATCGCGTCGACGATCGCGAGTCCGAGCCCGTTCCCGGTGGCGTGCGTGATGCGGGTTCCGTGCAGGCGTTGAAACGGTTGCAACAGGCGCGGCAGCTCCTCGACGGGGACGGGCGGGCCGCTGTTGGTAACGATCAGGAATGCTTGCTGATGACGAACGCCCGTCGTGATCTCGACGTATCCCCCTGGAAGGTTGTGACGAATTGCGTTCTCGATCAGGTTGGCGATCAGACGCTCCACCAAGCGCGGATCGCCAGACGCTCTCGCTGAAGCGAGCGTCGTGCGAACGTCGAGGCCGAGGCTCGTCGACTCCGAGTAACGACTCCGCAGGACTCCCGCCGCGACGGTCGCGAGGTCGAGAAGCTCCCGCCTCTCCATGCCCGCTTGACCGCGCGTGAGGGCCAGCAATCCGTCGATCATCTGCTCCAAGTGCTGCTCGGCGGCGAGCACGCGCTCGTGCGCCGCACGCATCGAGGCAAGGCTTGCGTCCGGGTCGGCGAGCGCGACCTGAATCAGCGCTCGCTGGCGCGTCAGCGGCGCGCGCAGCTCATGCGAGGCATTGGCGACGAACTGACGCTGCGCGATCGCGAGGGTGCGCGAGCACGCCGAAGACGATCGTCCACATCGAGCTCGACGGCGAGCATCCTTGCTCAGTACTCCACGCCAAGGGCTTTGACGGTTGGGGCGTGAAGTTGGTTCCCTGTGAGCCGCCCCCGAGCTCGCTGACTGTGACGGCGAGGTTGAAGTAGGTGTGGCGCTGGAACCGATAGCGCTCCGCGCGGAGCGAGTAGCGGGCGGCGCCATTGACGCGACCGTAGGCGATCGTTTGCGTGCCGCCGGGCAGGAACCGCACGGGTTCGCTATGCACACCGGCTGCGCTCGGCGTGCTCGTGGGCCGGTTGGCGCTACCGCACCCGGTCAGGGCGAGCGGGCAAGCAGCGACCGCCAGACAAAGACCCAGCCTCGAACGCGGCCCCCACGAGAAACCAAACGATGACTCATCCTCGCTCATCCAGCAGCCCTAGGTCGCGCAAGCTCTCTGCGGTCTCGACGATTGTCGCCTCAGCCGGGCGCGGACGCCAGCCGAGCTCCTGCTTGGCGCGCTCGTTATGGATGACCAGCCGGGGCGGCTCCGCTCCTGGCGCCTCTTCCGTGGGCACCCGCTCCGCGAGAGGACCGAGGCGCTCGCGCAGGATCTCGGCCAGCGCCAGGAAGCTGATCGTCGGCCCGTCGGCCAACGCCAGGTAGCGCTTGCCGGCGGCCTCGGGAGCAGCCATTGCAAGGATGTGCAGATCGGCGACGTCGCGCACGTCGGCGACACCGAAGCGCTGGCGTCGCACGACGGGCATCGCTCCATCGAGCATCGCCTTCACCAGCTGCAACGACGATCGTGCCTGCGTCGTCAACGTCGGACCGAGGATGAACGTGGGGTTCACCACAACCAGCTGTGTATCGCCACCCTCATGTTCGATGAAGTCCCACGCAGCCCGCTCCGCGATTGTCTTTGACCGCGGATAGGCCGGCAGACTGGGCATATCAGGATCGGTCCAGTCCGCCTCGGTGTACTCGGCATCCGGCTTGGGCGAATAACCGACCGCGGCGAATGACGACGTCAGCACGATCCGCTTGGCCCCGGCGTCCCGCGCAGCCCGCAGCACACGCAGCGTACCCTCACGCGCGGGAACGATTACCTCATCGGGATCGTCGGTCTGGATCATTGGCGAAGCGGTGTGATGCACTTCCTCGCAACCCGCCGCCGCCGCAGCCCACCCCGCGTCGGCTGTCAGCCCAGCGGCAAGCACCTCCAGAGCACTGTCATCCGCTGCGCCACGACGCACCGCGGCACGCACGTCCTCCTCGCTCGCTAGAGAGCGAACGCTCGCGCGCACCTGACGGCCTTCGCGCAGCAGCGCAGCGATCAGCTGCGTGCCCAAATAACCCGACCCGCCGGTCACCAACACAGGGCTCATCGCATCACCGTCTCTTGCAGTTGGGGGATCATGTCTTGTACCCGCAGGTTCGCGCCGGCCTCCGCGTCAGCATCGGCGCGGTCGCGGGCGTCCCACAACGCGGCCTTCGCGCGCAGGTAGTCGAGGTGAATGTGCAGCGTGGCGATCTGCGCCTCGACCCGCTCGGCGTGACGCAACAACAGATCGCGCTGCTCACCGGCCGCCTCATGCCCACGCGCGCGGTTGGCCTGATACGTGCGCATGTCCTCGATGCCGATGCCCATGGCGCGCAGGCAGGCGAGCGCCTGCAATGCGTCGAGGTCCTCCTCGCGGTAGCGGCGGTGGCGGCTACTCGCGTCGCGGGCGATCGGGCCGATCAGCCCAACCTCTTCGTAGTAGCGGAGCGTCGGCCCACTGAGCCCGCTGCGTCGGGAAACATCTTTGATCGTGAGAGTTGTCATGCGAGCATCAAAACAAACCTCAAGCGCTTGAAGTCAAGGGTGGCGGCGAAAAGTTCTTCTCGGCCGTGTGTGAACCGACTGGGGAGCCAACCAGGGGGCTCACGGGCGCGAGCAGGCGCCAAGAGCCGCAACCCTTTCTGCCGACGCCAACCACGGAGGCCCAAATTGAGCACCACCGAGGCGAATAGCGAGGCGAGCAGCAGCGACGCGATCGATCGCGAACGCGTCGGGAACCTCGACATGGCGCTCGAGGTGGTCGTCCTGCCCGTGGCGGACGTCGAGCGCGCGAAGGCGTTCTATGCGCACCTAGGCTGGAGGCTGGACGCGGATCTTGCCGCCGGCCAGAACTTTCGCCTGGTCCAGTTCACGCCGCCAGGGTCCGCATGCTCGATCCAATTCGGGACGAACCTCACGGACGCGATGCCCGGTTCCGCTGAGGCGCTGTACTTGGTCGTCTCCGATATCCAGGCAGCGCGTGAGGAGCTCAGCGCCCTGGGAGTCGACGTGAGCGAGGTATTCCACGAGGGTGAGCGGGGCGCGCGGTTCGGTCGCCTGTCCGAAGGGCGGGTCACGGGGGCCGCCGCCGACCACGGCAGCTACCGCTCGTTCGTCGCGTTCAGCGACCCCGACGGCAACGGCTGGCTGCTCCAGGAAGTCACGACGCGGCTGCCCGGCCGCGTCGAGCCTGGGCTGACGTCGTTCTCCTCGGCTGAGGAGCTCGCGGGCGCACTGCGGCGCGCGGAGGCCGCGCACGGCGAGCACGAGGCAGCGCATCGGCGAGGCAGACCCGAACTGGCCCGATTGGTACGCGAGCTACATGGTGGCGGAGAAGGCCGGCGGAGAGCTGCCCGCGTAAGCCGATCAGGGGCTCGCGTCTTGCGGTGTGCGCGCGGTGTTCTCCCCGCGCCGGCCGCGCAGCTGGTGCGTCAGCAGCAGATAGGCGATGAGGCCGCCGACGAACGGGACTATGAGCCCGACCGCCCCGTAGATCACGGCCGCGCCAACCGCCACGTTGCGCCCGGCGCCGTAGAGGATCAGGCACCCCCCGATCCCGCCGATCGCGCCAAGCCCGGCCGGCAACGGCAGCGAACCTCCCAGCGCTCCGACGATGTAGGCCATCAGCACCGGAGCGAAAGGCAGCACGCTGTGCGCGTGCAGCGCGAAGAACGCAGTCCAGAGCACGAGCACGTCGAAGACGAGGTACGCGACGGCACCAAGGAGACTGCGCCAGTCCCCTCTGCCGAAGATGAGCGCGTCGGTGTCCTCAACGGCGCGGGCGACGGTTTCTATCCCCGTGGCGATGCGCGGACGGCGAGACTCGAGCTTCGCGGCGAGACGATCCGCGCGTTTGGCGATCAGGATCGCAGCGCCGACGGCAGCGACAGCCGCCAACGCGGGCAGGACCGTGAGCGTCAGATCGTTCCGGCCGGAGAAGATCCCCAGACCGAGCAGGACACCGAATGAGATCAGAGCGAGTGCATCCACGGCTGTATTGAGAAAGCTGAGGTTGAACTCACGCTCGGTGACCGTCTTCATGGGCAACCCACACCGGTGCAGGAGAACCACGCCGGCGCCAACCCCTGAGAACGACCCCGCGGGAACGAGCAGGCCGCCGCCGAGCTGCGCCCACGCGAGGCGGATGTCCATTCGCCGGCCGCGCCCGTCCTGCTCGAGCACGTGCTCGGGGTCAACGATCCGCCGCCAGGCGACCACATATCCGATCTCGGAGAGAGTCTCGAGCGCGAGCGCGGCGACCAGCCACAGCACGCTGACGCGTTCGAGATCTTCCAGCGCCTGCGCGAGGCTCGGCACGAGTCGAAAAAGCAGGAACGCGAGCACGCCGAAGAACACAATCCTGAGCCCGAACTTGCGCAGGTGTTCACGCACAGCTCTGAGGGCGTCTGCCGTATGGTGGGAGACCGCGTGCGTCACGACTGACTCCTCCTCGCGCGTCACTCGCTAGACGTTACTTGCGTGCGGTCGCGGCGGTCAGCCCGCGAGAAGACCCGTCCGCGACGGTCTAGCCAACGAGAAAAGGAGGAGGATCATGATGCGGAAGCTGATCTACTCGATGACCGTGTCGCTGGATGGCTATATCGCCGGCGCCCGATGGCGCGATTGACTGGTCGGTGCCCGACGAGGAGCTGTTTCGCTTCCACACCCAGCGCGTGAAGGAACTCGGTGTGCAACTCTGCGGACGGCGGCTGTACGAAACAATGCGCTACTGGGAGACCGACGAGGAGAGCTCGCTGGCGACGGAGCACTCGAGTTCGCCCAAAATCTGGAAGGCCCTACCGAAGGTCGTGTTCTCCACGACGCTCGAGAGCGTGGTGGGTAACACCAGGCTGTTCAGGGACGGCGTCGGCGAGGAGGTCTCGAGGCTCAAAGAACAGCCGGGAAAGGACATCGCCGTCGGCGGCGCCGGACTCGCCGGTGCTTGTATGAAGCTGGGGCTGATCGACGAGTGGCGGGTGTTCGTCAGCCCGGTGCTACTCGGCGGCGGCACGCCCTACTTCCTGTCCTCGACGAGACCGACAGCCTGGAGTTGGTCGAGACGAAGACGTTTGGCTCGCTCGCGTCGTTTACCTTCGTTACAGGCGCATGTCCGACGACCTTTAGGCCTCGACAGCCCCTGTGCCGGGAGGCACCGGTGCGGTGGGGATGGCGTTGTCGATCAGGACCGCTGCGATCGCGGCAGCGGTGGCGAGGGTTTCGGTATTGAGGACTCGGCTACGGGCCGAGGCGCCATCCAGCAGCAGCCCCAGTTGCTCGCCAAGCTGTTCGGGGTTGGTGGCACCGGCCTCGCGGGCGGTATCGGTGAACCGCGCGGCAAAGGCTTTCTTGTAGTCGCGGGCGTATACGCGTGCCGGGTGGCCCGGGTCGGGGATTTCGACGGCGGCTGCGATGAACGGGCAAAGCGGCGAGTGGATGTCGAAGGCGGCGAGGAGTCGTTCGCGGGGTGTGACGTCGGTACGGTCGAACACCTCGGGCAGGATGTCGGGATCGAATCGGCGTAGGTGTTCGGCGATCAACTCGTCCTTGCCGGGGAAGTGCTGGTAGAGCGTGCGCTTGGACACCTCAGCCACCGCGCAGAGCCGGTCCATGCCGGTGCCGTTGATGCCTTGATCGCGGAAGAGTTGTCGTGAAGCGCTGAGGATGCGCTCGCGTGCGCCCCTGCCGCGACGCAGGCCTTGCGGCCCCTTCTCCAACTCCGTCATACGCCTAGAGTAGCTCAGTTGGTACTGACCGGTGTGCATAGCTGTCCCTCGATCACCTGATACGTTAAGCACTCTAACCGGTGTACATAGCATCAGAGCCACCAATCGAATGGAGTAACCGTGGGAAAGCTCGATGGCAAGGTCGCGGTGATCACTGGTGCGACAAGCGGCATGGCGCTGGCCGGTGCGAAGTTGTTCGTGGACGAAGGAGCCCACGTCTTCATCTCGGGCCGGCGGAACGACGCGCTTGATGAAGCCGTCGAGCAGATCGGCCGGAACGTGACCGGCGTACAGGCCGATTCGGCCAACCTCGCCGATCTGGACCGTTTGTTCGAGACGGTCAAGCAGGAAAAGGGCACGGTCGACGTGTTGTGGGCAAGCGCCGGGACGGGCGAGCAGGGCGGGCTCGGCGAGATCACCGAGGAGCACTTCGATGCCGCTTTCTCGTTGAACGCGCGCGGCACGCTGTTCACCGTCCAGAAGGCGCTGGCGCTGTTCAACGACGGAGGCTCGATCTTCATGACCGGGTCGAATGCGTCGCTCCGAGGCTACCCCGGTTGGAGTGCGTATGCAGCGAGCAAGGCCGTGCTGCCCGCCTACGCACGGGTGTGGGTGTCCGAGCTGAGGGACAGGAAGATCCGAGTGAACGTGCTGACCCCCGGCCAGGTCGCCTCGCCGATGCTCGAGGAGGTGATGGACGCGGAGATGAAGGCGCAGTTCGAGTCCGTGATCCCGCGACGAGAGATGGGCCGCCCTGAGGAGATCGCGTCGGTCGCGTTGTTCCTCGCTTCGGACGACTCGAGCTACGTCAACGGCATGGAGCTGGTCGTCGACGGCGGCACCACAGTGATCTGAGCGCGCTCGCCGGTGCTCGTCAGCGTTGCGCCGACCGATAATTAATCCAGACACCACAAAGGAGCACACGTAATGACCACCATCAGCATCATCGGCTCAGGCGACATGGCCAGCGCGATCGGCACCCGTGGGGCGAAACATGGCCACACCGTCGAGTTCATGAGCCGCAACCCCGCCAAGGCTCAGGCACTTGCCGAGCAGATCGGCAACGGAGCCACGGTCGGCACATTCGGGGCAAGGCCGGCAGGTGACATCGTCATCCTCGCCGTCCTTTACGACGGCGCGGTTGAAGTGGTCGCGCACTACGGCGATGCGCTGTCCGGGAAGATCCTGGTCGATATCACCAACCCGTTCAACGCCGACGCCACCGGACTCGTGACCACGCCAGGCAACTCGGCGTCCCAGCAGATTGCCGCCGCCGCCCCCGAGGACACGCACGTGGTAAAGGCATTCAATTCGATCTTCCGCGGCGTCATCGCTGAAGAAAAGCCGGTGGACGTGTTTTTCGCCGGCGACGGCGCCGAGGCGAAGGCAAGCGTCGCGGCGTTTCTGGAGAGCTTGGACATGCGGCCCCGCGACGCAGGAGGGCTCGAAATGACTTACGTACTCGAGTGGGCCGGCATCCTCCTGGTGGGCGTGGCACGCAACGGCGCAGGCTTCGGGATCGCGTTGGGCGCTGAGGTCTCCTGAAGGCGGAGGCGTGACGCCGCAACTGCGGCTTAGGAGAGAACCGTGACGGGGCAACCGAGGCCCGGGGCGCCTGCAAACCGCCCGTCGCCAGCAAGTAGCCCGCACTCGAGCGCCTCGGCCAGGGCCACGTAAGTGGCGTCGTGGGCGGTCAGATTGGCCCGCAGCTCGTAGGCGCGACGCATCAGCGGCAACGCGGGGTAGCGATCTAGATCAAGATCTTCGAGGTCGCCAACCGCTGCTGCGAATCGCTCCTTGGTGAGCGAGCCGGCGAGCCAGCGTTTGCGCAGCGCCGACATCGTCTCGACATCAACTAGATCTGGGGCCGCGAGATCCTTAGCCGCCCGCAGCGCCTCCCGTGCGATTCGCCCGTCGATCTCATCATCAGCAATGGCGTTCGCGAGCACGCTCGCATCGACCACGATCAACGTCGCCCGCGCTCCTCCGCCAGCTCCTCCGCAGCGCGCGCGAGCCCGACTTCGCCTCCAGACCTCCGATCGATGCGATCCAACACCTCAGCCAAGCTGGGCCGCTTAGCGATCCTCGTCAATTCGCTCGCTAGGTACGCCTGCCTGTCCGGACGGATGCCGTACACTCTGCTGATGGCTTCTAGCCCTACCAAGACGCGCAGGATCGAGATCAGGGTCACCGAGGAGGAGCGTGACCTCGAGCAGGCTGCCGCGGCCGCGAGCGGCGAGACCCTGAGCGAGTTCGTACGACGAGCCGCACGCCACGAGGCCGAGCGCACCCTCGCCGAGCGCACCCGCTACATCCTCGACGACGAAGCAGCACAGCGATTCTTGACCGCACTCGAGCAGCCCTCCCCCGCCTCCGAACGAGGTCTGCGCCGGCTCATCGAGAAGCCAAGCATCCTGCCCGAGGCGTGACGCCGCAGCTCAGCGCAACTGCCCCGTTCGACCGCAAGGCCCACCGCGTCGATCAGTTCAGCTGCGGCGAGGCATCTCTTGACCGCTGGCTGGTCGCCTACGCAGGCCAGAACCAGCAGCGCGACGCTGCCCGCACCTTTGTGACCACCGATCCGGATGGCGAAGTCGCCGGCTACTACACCCTTGTAGCGGCGCAGGTCGAGCACGCGCACGCAACGCCCACTGTCCGTCACGGACTCTCGCGCCACTTCCCGATACCAGTGGCGCTCATCGCGCGCCTCGCCGTGACAACGCAGCATCAGGGAGCCGGTCTTGGCCGTAGCCTTCTACTCGACGCGCTCCAGCGCGTCCTACGCGCCTCCGACCAACTCGCCGTACGGGCAGTCACCATTGACGCGCTCGATGATCGCGCCGCAGCGTTCTACCGCCGCTTCGGGTTCGAACTCTCCCCCCTGGCACCCTCCACGCTGATGATTTCGCTCGGTGCCGTACGGCGCACGCTCCGTCCTTGAAGCGGACGCTCCCACTGGTGGTGGCGTGCGCAGGCCACTTGCCGGAGTCGCATTTTGAGATGAAGGAACTTCCCCTCCAATGGAGATAACGGTGCAACCTCATAGCCGAGCGGTTGACCGGCGCTTTGCGGAATACTGGAGATCGGCAACTGCTGTCCGCGATTCAGATATTGCCATCCGCGACCTTGAGGCTTCTGTCCGCCGACTCGAAGATGTCGAGGACGTTCTGAACGACCTGCCGCGACCCACCGCCTCCAATAATGCCGTGACCAGAGATAACCGTCAATGACGACTATTGTCTGATAGATGTCGACGCCCGCCGGTTCTTGTGCGCGAGCTGACTAGCTCTCCCGCCCAACGGACTTCTGCCGACACCGCCGATCAACGCCCACAGGCGACGGGCGGACTCCCCGTGGGCGGTCCCTGGCATAACACTCGGAAATCGGTCCATCTGCCCCGGCTGTTGTTCCCGGGCAGATTGCCCCGCGCAATCGCGCTCTCAGAGCCAAATCCTGCCCTCTCGCCGCCCCCATCCCCTCCCAGCATCCAGCGCCACTTCTATCGGGGAGACAGGTGGTGGAGGGCTTGGTTGTGCGGGATTCGGCGGAGCATGGGCGGTTTCGTGGGCGGTTTCGTGGGCGGTCCGAGCGCCGCGAGCCCATCGGTCGCTTCACGCCGTCTGTGCTCATCGTCTCCTGGGGGTCGGTCGCGAAGGCGGCGAGCTGCGAGTTTCCCCTGATGGGCTTGCCAGCTGGCGCTCGAGGTCGGTGAAGGCGTCGATGATCTCCGGAGCTTCGTAGGCGCGGTTGCGGCGGCCGATCGTGATCTGATGCAGGATCCCCGCCTGGACGAGCCGCTGGATCGCGTCGTTCGCCGGCTTGAACGTGCGCCCGATTAGAGTCGTGGCGCTGTCGGCGGTGAGAACCGGAGTACCGGGAAGCCGACGTAGGAGCAGGTCGGTCGCGGAGTTCGCGCGTACCCGCCCAAGGCGCGCACGCCACTCCTGCTCCAGCTCGGCCATACGTGACTCGAAGCCGGCGGCGTCCTTCACCGCGCGGGTGCAGGCGCTCGCAAAGGTGGCGATCCAGCGGTTCGTGCCCAATATCGCCTCATCGGAGTCCGCTGCGCCGACGTACCTTGTGGCAATCAGGCCCCCCACGTAGTCACGTGCGAGTGTGGCGAGAACGAGGGAGACAGGCGGGAGCACGCGGTCTGCGAGCCCGCGACGACGAAGTATCAGGTGGATGATCGCCCGGCCGGTACGGCCGTTCCCGTCAACGAAGGGATGGATGGTCTCGAACTGCGCGTGGGCAAGCGCCGCCTGCGCCACGGCGGGTAGCTCAGCACCGTTGCTGAAGGCGACCACATCAGCCATTAGCCGCTCGACGAACTCGGGCGGCGGGGGCACGAAGTCGGCAGAGCAGGGGTTGTAGTCGCTGCCGCCAATCCAATTCTGCACGTCTCGGAAGCGGCCGCCGTGCTCCTCGAGTCTCGTCCTTGCAAGGAGCCTGCGGTGCAGCTCCAAGAGCAGCTCGACGGTGATCTCGTCGCCCCGGCCGACGTTGTCGAGGCCGTGGCGCATCGCGTCGATGTTGCCAAGCACCTCAGTGGCGGTCACGTCTGACGTTTGCTCGCGCATCGAGCGAACGGCCTCGGCACGCAGCAGGCGCCGCGCGCCGATCTCGAGCCCCTCGATACGGGACGACGCGACAGACTCCGCTCGCAGCAAGATGCGCGCGAGAGCCTCGGTATCCGCGAGCGCCATCGCCTGGGAGTTCAGGCGCGCTATCGCCGCTTCTGCATCCGCGACATCCGCGGCGACATCCCCCGTGAGCACGAAGGCCCGCCCCAGGAGCCGGCCGGGGACGTAGGCGTCGTAGTCGCACGACCGCCGCTCCCGGCGCGGGAGGCCGGCGTCAGCGATCTCGCTCGTCCAGTGTCGCTTTAGAAGCTCCGACATACCTGATCCCTATCGGAGTTTACTCCAAAACCTCCAATATGGGACAGTCTAATTGGAGCTTAGTCCACCCCGCACTCACTGACGACTATTGTCTGTCCATGCTGTGCTGCCAGTTCTCGGCGCTCGTCGAACGCCTTGGCCGCGTGATCCACCCCACCTACATCCCGATGTGGCTCAGCGAGCCGAACCCCGCGCTCGACGACGACAAGCCGATCGACCGCATCGTCCAAGGCGACTACCGCTCGGTCGCCCGCCTGATCTCTGGTCTCGAGGACACAGGCGCGAGCTGACACACGACCGAATCAGCGAGATGCAACAAGGATCGATCCGCCGGCGTACACCTGAGCCTGCGTGTCCTTGAAGGCATTGCGGACAAGAGTGGGCTCCCGGCCAGCCGGGACGACATCGAACGAGAACTCGATGCCGGTCGTCGCAGCGATCTTCACCAGCGTAGGTACGCTGGGCAGGCTCGTGGCCCGGAGTTCCAACGCTTGAACATCTCGGCGTGAGGCGGCGCACCGTGTCGCTTGCGGTCCCTTTCGGCCTTCGCTGCGGTCCTTTTGCGGTCCCGCGTGCCGGGAACAGCCGGGAACAGACGAGAACGCCCGACCGAGAGTCGCAGTCTTTTCGCGGCTTTCGCCAGCAATCGCGGCGAGTCGCAAGGATCTGAACCTGCGACTTTTCATCGGGGAGACAGGATTTGAACCTGCGACCGCCCGGCCCCCAGCCGGGTGCGCTACCAGACTGCGCCACTCCCCGTGGCCTGCGTCCATTCTACGTTCCAGAGCGTTCGCCCGCGTAAACCGTGCGGGCGCTGCGGGCAACGCAAGCCGGCGGCAGAGTTTGCGTGGCGGCGAAAGGCACGCGGCCAACGCGACAATTACTGCCGGGCCCGTCGGGCTGACTACAAACGCCAGCACTATTCTGCGCACCGCGAGCGCTACGTCGCGAACGCTGCGCAGCGCAAGCGGACCACCGCCAGGGAGCGTGCCTCTCCTCGACGAGATCAGCAAGTGCGACGTCGTTTGTGCAAACTGTCATCGTCGCCGTACCGCCCTTCGGGGCGGGTTTGCGCGCGCGGTGGTAGCTCAACGGTAGAGCCTCGCCCTTCCAAGGCGATGATGCGGGTTCGATTCCCGTCCGCCGCTCTCCGCCTGACCGTCAGCCGGCAGCCGCCGCGCCAGGCCGGCGCTCCTCCACCGGCACGGTCCCTTCCGCATCCGCCAACCCGGGGGGCGGCCAAGGCCCGAACCAGTTGTCGCGCGCCCCGTCGAGCGTAATCGTGGAGCCGTTGAACGCGCGCCCGAGCGGTGAGGCCAGCAGCGCCACCAGCCACGCATGCTCCGCCGCCGAGCCCAAGCGCTGCAGCGGCACCGACCTAGCCGCGCCCGCACGCACGTTCGCCGGGTACTTCGCCAGCACGTCCGTTTCAAACGTGCCCGCCGCCACCGCCGTCACCGCCACGCCCGAGGACTCCCATCGTTGCGCCAGCTCACGCGTGAGCGCCTCCACCGTCGCCCGCGCCGCACCAGAGTGCGCCATACCCGGCATGCCGTGATGGGGAGACAGCGTCACGTTCACCACCGTCCCCCCTCCCCTGCTCGCATCCTCGGCGCCGCGTCCCAGCGCCAGCTCGAACGCAGCTTCCGCCATGTTCAGCATGCCCTCCACGTTCAGCCGCCACACCGCCCGCCAGCCCTTCGCCGCGATCAGCTCCGCCGGGCTGAAGAACTGGCCCCCCGCGTTGTTCACCAGCAGATTCAGGCGCCCATCGCGATCGACGACCGTCTGCACCAGCCGCCGCGCGTCCTCGCGGTCGCGGATGTCGCCCGCCACAAAGGCGATCGAGCCCGCCTCCTCGCCCGACGCCGAGGCACGGATCTCCGCCACCGCCTCCTCGAGCACCTCCGTGCGCCGGCCGGCAATCGTCACATCTGCTCCGCAGCGCACCAGCTCCAGCGCCGTCGCCCTGCCAAGGCCAGTGCCACCGCCCGTCACAAGCGCCGTTTGGCCCCCCAGCAGGCCCACCGCGAACACCTCTGACCGTCGATCTCCCTCGCTCATTGCCCGCGATCATAGGCGCCCGCCCACAGCGTCGCGGGGGCCGATCGGGGGGTCGTCCGTCCCCCAGCCCCTTTAGTGTCCCGCGCGTGTCCCAAAGGCCCCTGGTCTTCGTGTCCGGGATCACCGCCGGCGACTACCTGCTCTGGAGCTGGTCGCTTGGCGGAAACCACGAGGTGCTCGCGCTCGTTTCCGGGCTCACGCTGCCACCGCTCGCCGTGGCCTGCCTATGGCTGCTCGTGCTCAGCTTCGCGCGCCTGATTGCGCACCTCGCGCGTCGGCCCGCACGCCGCGTTGCCCGCGGAGCGCCGCGCAGACGCCGCGTTCGCCGAGCCAGCGTCGGCGCCCTAGCTCCAGACACCACCACGGGGGCCGCCTCGACCGACACGCAGTCGCCTAAGCTCGCAGCTTGAGCCGACCGCGCTCGCGCTGGTGAGCAAACCCCTCAGGAAACTCGTCCCCCGGTCCACGCGGGTCCGGGTCGCGCTCGCCGCCGCCTTCCTCGTGCTGGTCGCCGCCGTGCTAATCGCCGGCCACATCTACGAGCACGACCGCACCGGCAGCATCTACCACCCGCACGCACGCTTCGTCCCACAGCCCACGCCCACGCTGCCCGTCAGCGGCGCCGGCCACTTCGCCTGGCCGCTCTACGGCTACGACCAGGACCACACGCGCTTCTTCCCCGCGCCCTCCTACGTCCACGCCCCGTTCAAGCGGCTGTGGATGCACCTCGGGCACGCGCTCCTCGAGTTCCCTCCCGTGATCTACGGCGAACGCATCTACCAGCTCGCCGACAGCGCCGTGATCAACGTCTTCGACAAGCGCACCGGGCATCTGATCTGGTCGCGCCCGCTCGGGCAGATCTCCGCCTCCGCGCCCGCCGTCACCGCCAACACCGTCTACGTGACGATCCTCTACAGCGGGCACCCCCACAGCCCCGGCCGCGTGATCGCTCTCAACAGCGCAAACGGCAACGTGCGCTGGTGGCGCGCACTGCCTAGCGGCAGCGAGTCCTCGCCGATGCTCGCGGGCGGCGACATCTTCTTCGGCTCTCAGAACGGCACCGTCTACGCGCTCAACGACCGTAACGGTGATCGCGTCTGGACCTACAAGGCCCGCGCAGCCGTCAAGGCAAGCCCCACGCTCGCCGGCGGCATCCTCTATTTCGGCGACTACTCCGGCAGGCTGCAGGCGATCTCCGAGCGCACCGGCCGGCGCATCTGGGTCAGCCAGTCAGAAGGCGCGCTGCTCGGCAGCGGCACCTTCTACTCCACCGCCGCCGTCGTCTACGGGCGCGTCTTCCTCGGCAACACCGACGGGCGCATCTACGCCTACGACGCCTCCACCGGCAAGCTCGACTGGGCGGTGCAGACCGGCGCCTATGTCTACGCCTCCCCCGCCGTCACCAACGCCCCCGGGCTCGGGCCCACGATCTACCTCGGCTCCTACAACGGCACCTTCTACGCCATCAACGCCCGCAGCGGGCACATCGACTGGCGCTTCAAGGCGCACGGACGCATCTCCGGCTCGGCCACGATCGTCGGGCGCATCGTCTACTTCGCAGACCTCGGCACGCACCACACCTACGGCCTCGGCATCTCCACCGGCCGCGTCACCTTCCAGATCAACACCGGCTCCTTCGACCCCGTGATCAGCGACGGCAGCGACATCTACCTCACCGGCTACAGCAGCCTCTTCGGCCTGCAGCCCACCGACCTGCCCGCCCCACCCAAGGCAAACGCCAAGGCCAAGGCAAACGCCAAGGCCAAGACGCGCACGAAAGCCAAGGCTCAGCCCGCCGCTAAGCGCCCGACGAGCAAGAAGCGCCAGAGCTGAACGCCCGCGCCAGCGAGAAGCTCGCGCGCACCACCACCGCGCCCGCTCCACGCACGCTCACCGCTGTCCAGCCCCCAGGGGCGCGCGCCACGCAGCCGCTGCCGCGTGTGAGCTTCCAATAGGGCGTGAAATGCACACGCACCACGAACCTGCCCGCGCGGAGCGCGCTCAGCGTAAACGAGTCGTGGCCCAGCGACGTCAGCGTCCCCGGACCCGATGCCAGCGGCGTGGCGTCCAGCACGCGGTACACGCGCCAGTGCGCGCTCGTGAACACCTCGCGCAGATATGCAAGCCCTCCCCTGATCAGGCGTCCCTCCTGCGCACTGGAGGTGTCAAGCGCCACGTCCGGCAGCGCCACATACGCCACCGCCTGCTGATCCAGCCAGTGCCTGTAGGAGGCCGCCGTAAGTGACCCCGCGAGGAGCACGTCGTCGTAGCGGGTTTCCATCTGCTTCTCCCATCCCCGCGCCAGCGACACGCTCGGCGCGAGCAGCGCCGCCTCCCAGTGCGAGCGCGTGAGCGGCACCGCCACGCGCACGGGACCGTCGTGCTGCGCAGCCAGAAACCGCTCCACTGGTGCGTAGTAGGAGGCGCTCGTCGCCTCGCTGCCCGCCACCGCCCGCGTCTCGCGCACAGGTCCCCACACCACCCACACTGCCGCCGCGCACAGCGCGAGCGCGCCCACCGGCCCGATCAGCCGCAATGCACTCGCGCTCGCCCGCGGGACCGAGACCCCCTCCGGCTTGACAGCGCGCACGGACAACAGCGTGCACAGCAGCAGTGGCCCTGCCAGCAGCACCCCATAGCGCTCCACGTTGCTGCCGATCGGAGAGTGCACCGCCACGCACGCCACGCACGCCAGCAGGTACACGACCGCCCCGACCCGCAGCTCACGGGCCGTCGACGGCAGCGCCCCCAGGAACGCCAGCACCACAAGGATCGTCGCCACGAACGACGAGAACGGATAAGGCTCATAACCACCTTCCGGGAACAGCAGCACCCCCGCGAGCACCACCACCGCCGCCGGGCAAGCGAGCGTCAACAGCGCGCGTGGGGAGCGTCGCCACAACGTCACCGTCAGGGCGGCCAGGCCCAGCAACGCGCCCGCCACGGGACTCGCTGCGGCGCACAGCACCGCCAGCACCCCCGCCGCCAGCCAGCGCTCGCGGATCAACGCGAGGGCCGCGGCAAGCGCCAGCGGCACGCCCAGCGCAAACGTCATCTGACCGCTCCACACCTCGCCGAGCGCCGCCACCGCAAACCACAGCGCCGCCCAGCGCGCACTGCGACCGTAGACGGCGTCCGCCGCGCGCCAGAACAGCAACGTGGAGGCGAGCACGCACAGCGCCCCCAACACCCGCATCCCCACGAGCGACGCGAGCGGCGGGTACAGCAGGCTGTAGCCAGGGATGTAGTGGCCTGCGTACCAGTTGTTGTCCCAGATCAGGAACCCCTGCGTACGGAAAAGGCTCACGCGGTACACCTGCGCGGCAAGATCTGGCGTGCGCGGATTCACGATCAGCCACACCGCGATCAACACGGCCGTGAACGCCATCAGCTGCGCTGGCCATGCCTGCACGCGCACCTGCCCCGTTGTGCTTCCAGTGCGCACGCCAAGATAATGACGCCCGTGACCGCCGCCACCACCGACACACGAGCCCCTCGCTGGCGCACCATGGCGGTTGCTGTGCTCGGCCTCGCCGTCGCGCTCGCGCTCACGGGCTGTGGCACGAGCCAGCCCGGCCAGGTATCCGCGGGCGAGCTCGCCGAAGCACAGACGTTCCCCTACTTCCGCGTGTACTGGGTCGGGCACAGCTTCGCCGGGCGTCCGCTTGCCGCCACGGATGGCTTCAAGGGTTACGTCCCCACCGTCGGCGACAGCGTCTACTACGGCGACTGCGTCAACAGCAAGGGGCTGCTCGGCGGCGGCAACTGCGAGCTGCCGCTGCAGGTCACCACCGTGATCTACATCCTGCACTCCAACAAGGCGCTCGGCGCGCAGCGAAACATCATCGTGCGCGGCGTGCCCGCCACCGTCTATGACGAAGGCAACGCGATCGAGATCTACACCGGGCGGGTGGCGATCGACATCTTCTCCGACAGCTACGCGCATGCACTGCTCGCGAGCGACGAGCTCTACCCCGTCAACGCGCCCGGCTCCGCGTCGCGCAACCTGCCGCTACCGATCTACTGCCCGGGCCTCTACGGCGCCCAGTCCCCGGAACTGCAGCGTGTGATGGCCGCGCTGCCCGGGCACGTCTGCCAGAAGAAGGAAGCCACCCGCGCGTACACCGAAAAGATCACCGGCAAGCCGCTCTCGGACTGAAGGTCGCTAGCTGCTCGGTAGCGGCGCCGCCGGCTTGCCGATCTCCCGGCGCAGGCTCGCGAACGCGACCGAGCCGATCAGCGCCGGCACCCACAGCGAAATCGCGCGGTAGACGATCACCGCCGCGATCGCCACCGCGGCGGGGCGCACGTGGAACAGCAGCAGCATCCCCACGAGCCCGCCTTCCACCGCCACGAATCCGCCGGGAACCGGCACGGAGTTCGCGAGCATGCCCACCAGATAGGCCATTGCCACCACCCAGAAGGAAGGCGCGTGGCCGAACGCCGCCAGGCACGCCAGCAGCACGAGGTTGTCGAACAGCCAGTATCCGACCGCACCAGCCAGGCGCCAGTCGTGTGCGCGGATCATCGCCAACGCGTCTTCCACGCCACCGCTCACCGCCACCAGCGCCACCTTCAGGCGCCCGCCCTTCATACGCCGCGCTGCCGCCGCGCGACGAGCCCACTCCGCCAGCGCGAGCGTGCCCACGATCGTTGCCAGCGCCGCACCCGCCGGCACCAGGGTCAACAGCGGGTTGCGCGAGCCGGGCACGAGGCCCAGCCACATCGCCACCCCGATCAGCGCCACCGCCACGACGTTCACCGCGCTCGTGAGCACGAACACCAGCACCGAGCGCTTCGCGATCCGCTCGACCGAGAAGCCTTTGCTGCGCAGCACCCACGCCCCCAGAGCGATGCCAGCGAGGCCGCTCACCGACACAGCCGAGTTGACCGCCAGCTCAGCCAGGGAGAGACGCGAGCTGAGGCTGCGCCCCAGGCGCCCGAACACGAGGCTGAACAGGACCACATAGCCGAGGCAGGAGAGCAGCTCCAACGCCACCCCCACGACCACCCATTGCACTTTCGCTTTGGCGATGCGATCCGCCGCCGCGTCCAGCCCTGGCACACCCAGCAGCAGCGCCACGATCAGCGCGAAGAAGATCGCCAGGCTGATGAGGCTGTTGCGCAGCGTGCGCGACTGCGCCGCCATCACATCAGCGCCGTCGTCAGCCTCGGTCTCCTGCTCGGCGATGGCCTCTCCCCTCCCGATTCTTAGCCGTCTCTTCGCTTTTCCTTACGCGCACATCCACGCCGTACATCACGCTAGCCTGATAACCGCGCTTTCCCCGAGCGACCCTTGCGACGGGCACAGTGCGGATCCCCAAGGGACCCCACACGCATGGCTGAGCAAGCACGCATACTGGTCGTCGACGACGAGCCCGCCGTCCAGAACGCGCTGTCGCGGGCCCTCGCGCTCGAACACTACGACGTGGCCAGCGCGCGCGACGGGCTCCAGGCGCTGGAGATGCTCGGCAACTCGCCGTATGAGGCGATCATCCTGGACATCGCGATGCCGCGCATGAACGGCCTTGAAGTGTGCAAGCGACTGCGCGACGGCGGCGATGGCACGCCCGTGCTGATGCTCACCGCGCGCGGCGAGGTCGACGATCGCGTCGCCGGCCTGGACGCCGGCGCCGATGACTACCTGATCAAGCCCTTCGCGCTACGTGAGCTGCTCGCCCGCGTGCGCGCGCTGCTGCGCCGCGCCGGCGAGGACGACGGCAAGGAGGAGGTCCTCTCCTTCGAGGACCTGCGTCTGGACCTGCGCGCGCACGAGGCCTGGCGCGGCGAGCGGCTGCTCACGCTCACGCGCACCGAGTTCCTGCTGCTGGAGCTGTTCCTGCGCCATCCGCGCCAGGTACTCACGCGCTCGACGATCTTCGAGAGCGTGTGGGGCTATGACTTCGGCTCGAGCTCCAACTCCCTGGGCGTGTACATGGGCTACCTGCGACGCAAGACCGAGGTCGAGGATGAGCCGCGGCTGCTGCACACGGTGCGCGGCGTCGGCTATGTGCTGCGGACAGCACCGTGAGCTTTCGCCGGCGCATCACCGTCGCCTCTGCCGCCGCCGTGGCAGTCGCCGTCGTGCTCGCCTCGCTGCTGATCTACGTGCTCACGTCCGACCAGCTGCACAACCAGGTAGACACGCAGCTCACCCACCGCAGCGCCGAGGCCAAGGTCCTAACCCACGCGCTCGAACGCCAGAACGCGGGGAAGGTGAGCGCCGGCCAGCGCGCACGCCTGCGCCGCGCCGTCGAACGCGCGCTGGGGCCGCCCGCCGGCGGCTCAACCGCTGGCGGCACGCACAAAACCGCCATCAAAGCCAGCGCCCGCGGGGGCAACATCTTCGGCAAGCTGCCGCCCGGCCCCGACCAGGTGCGCGGCTACCAGCAGGTGGTCAACGCCAAAGGCACGATCCTCGACCGCTCCGCCGGCGGCGTGTCGCTGCCCGTTGAAGCGCACACGCGCGCGCTTGCCGCGAAAGGCGGCTCCTCGTTCTTTCGCGACGCCAACGTCGACGGCACGCATCTGCGTATCCTCGCCGAGCCGCTGGGCGCAGGGCGCGCGGTGCAGTTCGCGCAGCCGCTTACCGAAGTCGACAGCCTGCTCAGCCGCCTGCGCCTGATCCTCGTGCTGCTCGACGTCGGCGGCATCGCGCTCGCGGCGCTGCTCGGGCGCCTCGTCGCCGGCGCCGCCGTGCAGCCCGTGAAGCGCCTCACGCAGGCCACCGAGCACGTCGCGCTCACCCGCGACCTGAGCGGGCGGATCGAGCCCTCCGGCGAGGACGAGCTCGGGCGGCTGGCCACCAGCTTCAACGCCATGCTCGACGCGCTCGAGAGCTCTATGGGCGCGCTCGACGCCTCCGTGCACGCCCAGCGCCAACTCGTCGCCGACGCCTCCCACGAGCTGCGCACCCCCGTCACGAGCCTGCGCACGAACATCGAGATCCTGCAGCAGAGCGGCCAGGAGATGGATCCGCTCGAGCACCAGCGGCTGCTGTCCGACGTCGTCGAGCAGATCGAGGAGCTGACAATGTTGATCAACGACCTGATCGAACTCGCCCGCGGCGAGGAGCCGCGCGCGGACGCAGAGGATCTGCGTCTGGACCTGCTCGTCAGCGAGGTCCTCGAGCGCGCGCGCCGGCACGCGCCCGCGACCCCCTTCAGCGCACAGCTGCAGCCAACCTTCGTCACGGGCGTGCCCTCACGCCTGGAGCGCGCGATCGGCAACCTGATCGACAACGCCGTCAAGTACAGCCCCACCGGCGAGCCCGTCGAGATCCACCTGCACGACGGCGCGCTCACCGTGCGCGACCACGGGCCGGGCATCGCCGCCGAGGACCTGCCGCACATCTTCGACCGCTTCTACCGCGGCGCCGAGGCACGCGGGCGCCCCGGCTCGGGGCTGGGCCTCGCGATCGTGCGCCAGGTCGCGACGCAGCAGGGTGGCAGCGTCACCGCCGAGCCCGCCACAGGAGGAGGCACGCTGATGTGCTTCGCGATCCCCGGCACGGAGATCGTGACGGACGCCGACGAGCCCCAACCGCTCTACGAGCGCTCACCCGCCTGAGCGGCGACGCCGCCCGGCTGTCCTCGGCTCGCGGCCATCTGCCGCGCCATGCGGGCTAGGCGCGCCTGGAAGGCCGTCTCGCGAAAGCGCGCGGGCGAAAGGCCGTAGCGGCGCCTGAACACCCGCGCGAAGTGCGACGAGTTGCTGTAGCCCACGAGGCGCGCCACGTCCGCCACCGCGATCGCGCGCTGCTCGGCCAGGAGCTCAGCCGCTGCCGACATGCGCCGCGCGAGCAGATCCTCCTGGAAGGTCATCTCGCCGAACTGCGCGTATGAGCGCTGCAGCTGGCGCGGTGAGCACGACACCGCATGCGCCACCGCCTCGAGCGTCAGATCCTGGCGGTAGTGGCGCGCCACGACCACGCGTGAGAGCAGGTACAGCCGCCGGCGTGCAGCGAGCGTGTCGGGGCGCATGTCCCCCACTCCGACGCGCAGGTGTGGACGTGACCTCCTCAGCCGGCGTAGCGAGAGCTCAACCGGCGTAGCGGGAGGCGACGCGCGCGACGCTCGCGCCGTAGGAGCCGCCGAACAGCAGGGCATGCACGAGCAGCGGAAGCAATTGGTAGAGCTCAACGCGCTCGCGCCAGCCGTCCGCGAGCGGCGCCACCTCCTCATATGCGGCAAAGACACGCTCCGACGGCGCGCCGAACAGCCGCAGCATCGCCAGGTCCACCTCGCGGTGCCCCCCGTAGACGCTCGGATCAACCAGCCACGGCCGTCCGCTCGCGTCAGCCATCACGTTGCCCGACCACAGATCGCCATGCAGGCGCGCAGGCGGCTCGGGCGGGCCGCACAGCTCGCTCAGGCGCCCACACACACGTTCCACCGACTCGATCGTCCGCGTGGGAAGCGCCCCTCGCTCCTGCGCCAACCGCGCCAGCGCAAGCAATCTACGTTCGGCATAGAAGCTCGGCCAGTCCGGCGCCGGGTCGTTCGGCAGCGACAGCGAGCTGAAGCGCACGGGCGCAGCCGAGTCAAGGCCGAAGCACGGCGCCCCCGCCGCGTGCGTGAGCGCGAGGCCCCGTCCCAGCTCCTGCGCACTCGCCGCGTCGAGCCCGCTGCCCCGCGCGGGCTCCACCCACTCGAGCGCGAGATAGCGCTCGTCCACCTCCAGAACGGACGGCGTGCGCAGCGCTCCCGGCTCGGCGAGCCACTCCAGACCCGCCGCCTCCGCGGCGTACTCGCCCGGCGCTGGCTCCGCGCGCGTCTTCACGAAAGCGTCGGTGCCGTCAGCCAGCACCACGCGGAAGGCCTCGTTGATGTCACCGCCGCCCACCCGCCGCGCATCTCGCGCGCCAGCCGGCAGCGTCACGGTCCGCTTGACGCACTCTGCAGACGGCCCTCGCGGATCTCCTCCAAGAGCCCCGCGCATGCGGCCTGCACGAGGTCGAGCACCTCGTCGAAGCCGCCAGCGCCTCCGTAGTAGGGGTCCGGCACGTCCAGATCGCCGGTGCTCTCGGCATCGAATTCCCGCAGCAGCCGTACCTTCGCGCGCTGCTCATCGTCCTGCGCCAAAGCTCGCAGCTCGCGTGCGTTCTCCGCGTCCATGGCGAGCAGCAGGTCGAAGTGCTCGAGGTCTGCGGGGCTCACCTGTCGCGCGGCCCCCTCGAGCACGAGCCCACGGGCGCGGGCGGCGTCGGTCGCGCGCGCATCGGGCGCGCTACCGACGTGCCACGAACCGGTCCCAGCTGAATCGATCTCAATCGTTTCCTGCAGGCCCTGTTCGGCGACCAGCGCGCGCATCACACCCTCAGCGGTCGGCGAGCGGCAGATGTTGCCCAGGCATACGAACAGCAGCCGCACCCTGTCCTCTGGTGCGCCCGGCACGCTGCTACTCCTCGCCCAGCTCGAGCACCGCCAGGAACGCCTCCTGGGGGACCTCGACGCGGCCCACCTGCTTCATCCGTTTCTTGCCCTCGCGCTGTTTCTCGAGGAGCTTTTTCTTGCGCGTGATGTCCCCGCCGTAGCAGCCCGCGATCACGTCCTTGCGGAACGCCTTCACCGTCTCGCGGGCGATCACGTGCGCGCCGATCGCCGCCTGGATGGGGACGTCGTACTGCTGGCGAGGGATGCGCTTGCGCAGCTTCTCCGTGAGCGTGCGGCCCATCTCGTACGCCTTGTCTCGGTGCACGACCATCGACAGGGCGTCCACCGTGTCGCCCGCCAGCAGCACATCCAGCTTCACGAGGTCCGAAGGCTTCATGCCGCTGATCTCGTAGTCCAGCGACGCGTAGCCTTTGGTGCGGGACTTCAGCTGGTCGAAGAAGTCCAGCACGATTTCCGCCAGCGGCAGCTCGTAGGTCATCTGCACGCGCTCAGGCGAGAGGTAGTGCATGCCCGTGTGCTCGCCGCGGCGCTCTTGACAGAGCCCCATGACCGCGCCAACGAACTCTTTCGGTGCGATCACTGACGCCGTGATGAACGGCTCACGGATCTCCTCGATCGTGCCCGGGTCGGGCATGTCGGAGGGGTTGTGCACCTCGATCTCCTCGCCGTTGGTGAGCGTCACGTCGAACTCCACCGAGGGCATCGTCGCAAGCAGTTCCAGGTCGTACTCGCGTTCCAGGCGCTCTTTGACGATGTCCATGTGCAGCAGGCCCAGGAAGCCGCAGCGAAAGCCGAAACCCAGCGCGTCAGATGTCTCCGGCTCCCAGGAGAGCGCAGCGTCGTTCAGCACCAGCTTCTCCAGCGCGTCGCGCAGGTCGGGATAGTCGTCGGAGTCGATCGGGAAGAGGCCGCAGAAGACCATCGGTTTGACTTCGCGGTAGCCCGGTAGGGGCTCGGTGGCTTCGCCGGGATGGTTCCGGGCAGCTGTCCCACCGGCCTTCGCGCGCGTGGTGAGCGTGTCGCCCACGCGCAGCAGCGTCACGTCCTTCAGGCCCGTGATCAGGTAGCCGACCTCGCCCGCCGCCAGCTGGTCGGTGGGCATCATCTGCGGGCTGAAGAAGCCCAGGTCGTCGATTTCCGCCTCCGTGCCCGTGGCCATAGCGCGGATCGGCTCGCCCTTGCGAAAGACGCCGTCCACCACACGGATGTAGGCGATCACGCCGCGGTACTGGTCGAACTCCGAGTCGAAGATCAGCGCACGCGGCGGGCCGTCCGGGTCGCCCGCCGGCGGCGGCACGCGCGCGATCAGCTCCTCCAGCACCTCCCCCACGCCCTCGCCCGTCTTGCCGCTGATCTTCAGGATCGACTCCGGCGGCTCGCCGATCAGGTCGCTGACTTCGCCCGCGACCCGCTCCGGCTCCGCACCGGGCAGGTCGATCTTGTTCAGGCAGGGGATCAGCTCCAGGCCCGCGTCCACCGCCAGGTAGGTGTTCGCCACCGTCTGGGCCTCCACGCCCTGGGCCGCGTCCACCACCAGCAGCGCGCCCTCGCACGCGGCCAGCGAGCGCGAGACCTCGTACGTGAAGTCCACGTGGCCGGGGGTGTCGATCAGGTGCAGCTGGTAGGTCTCGCCGTCCTTCGCCGTGAAGAACACGCGCACCGCCTGCGCCTTGATCGTGATCCCGCGCTCGCGCTCCAGGTCCATCGAGTCGAGCAGCTGCGCGCGCATCTCACGCGCTTCCACCGTGTGCGTCAGCTCCAGGATGCGATCGGCGAGCGTCGACTTGCCGTGGTCGATGTGCGCGATGATCGAGAAGTTGCGGATGTGAGATTGGTCCATCGTCGAGCTACAGCGTAGATGGCCACACCGGTGGCGGCCCGCGACCCGCTAGCGTTAGCGGCTCCGGCAGATCGCCAACTCGACAAGGACGCATTCAGCCGCGGCAACGCACCGGTCTTACGCTCGGTGGCCTGTCCAGGTGTCGAGAGTGTTAAGCCGCCCAGGCGAAACACACAGTCCTGGGACGTATGTAGTAAGCGGCGATCTATGTTCGGGCGCATGCCGGGTGGGCCTAGGCTCACCCGGCCTCTGCTCGGACTACGCCCTGCCTAGGCGTGCGCGGATCAGCTGGTTGACCTGGTGGGCCTCGGGGATACGCATGATCAACACCGCGCGCACGTACACGAACAGCCCCACGGCGGCGGCGCCGCCGACGCTCACGATCTCCGCCGGCAGCGAGGCGCCCAGCAGCTCGTCCAGGAGCTTCCACACGACCCACGAGACGCCCGCGAGGACAGCTGAGGCGATCACGATGCGCGCGGTGATCATCACCGTGTGGGCCCCCTCCAGGCGGCCGTTGAGACCGACGCGCAGACGGTAGAACTGCAGCGCGGTCATGACGATGTTGGCGATGATCGTGCCCAGGATCAGACCCGCGATCCCCAGCGGCTTGTAAAGGGCGACGCTGACGATGATGTCCACGACGATGTTCATTGCGGCGAGGCTTGTGGGGATCCAGGGCCGCTGCACCGCGAAGAATGTCCTCGTGAGCAGCAGGTTCAGGCCACCGAAAGGAAGGCTGAAGGCGAACCAGAACAGCGCGACCGAGACGAGGTGCGTCGATTCGGCGTTGAATTCGCCGCGTTCGAACACCAACCGCACGATCGGCGTCGGCAGCACGAGCATGAACGCCGCTGCGGGAATCAGCAGCAGGTTGATCTGGCGCATGCCGCTGCCCACCGCGCGTCGCATCGCCGCCGGTTCGCGGCCGGCAGCCATGCGGCTGAGCGTCGGGAAGAGAACCGTGGCGACCGCCACGCTGAAAATGCCCTGAGGGAGCATGTAGATGCGAAACGCGTTGTTGATCGCGCTGGGGGCGTGTTCGGAGACGAGGCTGCCGAACGTCGCGTTGATCAGCTGGTCGAGGTTGACGATCCCCAGACCGAGCATCACGGGAAGCATTAACGTGAACACCTGCCTGACGCGCGGATCGTGCCAGTCGATCTGCACGCGCAGGCGAAAGTCGATCCGCCCAAGCGCCGCGAAAGCGAGCATCACCTGCACGACCGTCGCGGCGAGGATGCCGAGGGCGAAGGCGTAGATCTTGTCTTCGCCGTGGAAGTGCGGGGCGAGCACGACGAGCAGCACGATGATCACCACGTTCCAGATCGCCGGCGAGATCGCGGGGATCGTGAAGTGGTCGTATGACTGCAGGATCCCCACGAGCAGACCGTTCAGGCCCAGCAGCAGGATCACCGGGAACAGCACCTGCGACAAGCCAACCGTGAGGCCGTTCAGGTTGTGGCCGAACTTGGGGCCGATGAACAACGGCATCACGACACCGGCCGCGAGGATGAAGATCGCCGTGATCGCGCCGAGACCGATGAGCATGATCCAGAACAGCGTTGAGGCCAGCCGCATTGCGTCTTTGCGCTGCCCCTTTTGCAGGAGTTCCGTGAAGACGGGCACGAACGCGGCGGACAACGCGGATTGCGCGAAGAGCTGGGCGATGTAATTGGGGACCTGGTAGGCGATCGCAAATGCCGATGCGAAGCCGGTGGTGCCGAAGTAGCCGGCGAAGATGATTTCGCGGAGCAGGCCCACAACCCGCGAGAGGCCGGTTAGAACCGAGAAGATCGCCGTGTTTCTGGCGACCCGACCACCACCGCCGCCCTCCCCCGGCGGCGCGGGAACAACCGGCTCCTCGCCGAAGGCTTCTGCGCTGGCGGACAAGGCCGCTATAGTACGGCGCTCTGCGGCGAGTCAGGGGCCTTCCCGGCTGCGCTACAGCACCCGTCATGGCAAACATCCATTCACAGAAGAAGCGGATCCTGCGCTCCGAGCGCGAGCGTCTGGAGAACCGTCGCTACACGTCCACGATCAAGACGTACTTCCGCCGTCTGGAGTCGCTCGTGCAGAGCGGCGACGATGGCGCGGGCGAGGCTCACCGCGAGCTCGTGAGCACGATCGACAAGGCCGTCAAGCGCGGCGCGCTGCACAAGAACACGGGGGCGCGCAAGAAGTCACGCGCCGCCCGAACCCTAGCCGGTCGCTAGGCGGCGCGATACTGCGTCCTCGGTCGCTCGCGTGCAGAGCACGCCACGCTCCCTGCGTTCTTGTCTCGCTTGCCTATCGACCGTCTAGGGGCTAGTTGTATTAAGGATTAAGTTGAGAACTCGCTGTGATCGTTTCGATCGCGTGCAGGGCGAGGGTGTCCTCGTCCATGGCCGCGAGCGGCGTCCGGCTGGCCGTCAGCGGTGCTCCTCCGCGCGTGTCTAGCTCTAGGTCGGCTAGCGCTGCTAGCGCGGATCGCAGCCGCTCGACGTCGCTGCGCGCGACATCTGCGACGAAGCGCTCGGCCGCACGCGGCGGCATGCGCAACCCGCGCTTGATCTCCGCGGTCGACTCACCGGCCTGCAGGCGCAGCGCGATCGCGAGCGCGTCGCGCAGGCGCTGCGCCATCAGGTAGGTCAGACCGGAGATGCGCTCGCCCTGTTGGCGCAGACGTAGATAGGACTGCGCCGCCTCACGAGAGTCGCCGCCGACGAGCGCGTCAGCCAAGCCGTACGCGCGCCACTCGCTGGAGTGCGCGGCGCGGCTCTCGATGTCCTCGACACCGATCGGTCGGGGCCCGTCGCCTTCCCCCTCGCCCGCCGGGGACAATTCAAGCGCGAGCTTCTCGAGCTCCCTCAGCAGCCGCTGCTGACGCTCGCCCACCTGGGCGACGAGCGCCTTGGCCGCAGCGGCGTCAAGCGAGAGCCCCATGCGTGTGGCGCGCTCGCGCGCCCACTTGGCGAGCTCCCACGGCTTCACGGTCATCTGGGCGACGATTTGCCCGCCTGCGCGCTTGACCGCGTCGTGGAGCGCGGCTGGCGCCTTGGCGCGGGCCTCCTCGCGCGCGAACAGCGCGAGCGTGGTGTCGGGCGGTATCTGCGCGATCGCAGCTGTGAGGTGCGTCTCCACGTCGGCCTGGCGCCAGCGCTCCACGCCTTCGACGATGATCACGCGCCGGCCGATCGACAGCGTCATCGCTGCGAGTGCGTCCGCGACACCAGCGGGCGACGCGGCCTCGCCTTCGAGCAGCTCGACGCTCGCCCCTCCCCCCTGCTGGCTTTCGCCCAGCGCACGCAGCCCCGCACGTCGCTCGGCGACCGCGCCGTGATCGTCGCCGTGGATCAGGTAGGCGGGCTTGAGATCGGGCACTGCCGCAGTGTATGGCCGCGCTCAGGCGGCCACGGCCAGGCCCTCTGCGTGGGCGACCTCGCGGGCGACGGTCTCCGTGTCCTCGTAGATCTCGTCCTCCACGATCTTGCCCCAGGACAGGCGCACGTACTGCATGCCGCGATTGGCGAACGCGGTGCCATCGGCTGCGGTTACGACCACGTTGAAGCGCGTTCCCACGCGCGTGTTCCACGGCATGCCGCCGACGACCACGTCCAGAACCTGGAAGTCGAAGTCGAACATCGACCACGCCTGACGGAACCAGCCCTCCACCGCCGGCTTGCCGCTGTACTCGCCTCCCAGCGCGTGCGACCCGGGGAAGCGAAAGCAGCCATCCTCGCGGAACATCCTCACGGGCGCCTGGTGATCTCCCGCGCTCATCTGCGCGAACGTGCGGCGAACGATTTTCTGCACGACCCATCGATACATGCCGAGCCTCCGTTCCGGTTTCCTGGTGCTCGCAAGCTACGCCAATCCCTTGCTTTAAGCAAGCGTCGTCTCTAGACTGCTGCCATGCAGCGGACAAGCTTGGGCGGCGTCACCTGTTCGATCGCCCGCACGATGGATGTGATCGGCGAGTGGTGGACCCCTTTGATCCTGCGCGACCTGTTCGTGGGCGTCTCGCGTTTCGAGGACCTGCGTCGCGATCTGGGAATCGCCACGAACGTGCTCACAGACCGCCTTGGCACGCTCGTCAGGGAGGGCATCGTCGAGCAGGTCCCCTCCCGCCCCGGCTCCAGCCGCAGCGAGTACGTACTGACCGCCAAGGGCCGGGATCTCTATCCGGTGATCCTCGCGGTGATGGCCTGGGGCGACCGCTGGACTTCAGGCGAGCACGGCCCGCCGGCCCTGATCCGCCACCTCGACTGCGGCCATGACACCTCAGCGACGGTCGTCTGCGCGCATTGCGGCGAGCGCCTTACCAGTGAGAACACCGAGGGCCACGCGGGGCCCGGGGGGCGAACAGGGCCGGGCACGATGCTGATCGGGCCGATCCTCGCCTCGCGCGCCTAACGCACCACCAGGTTGACCAGCTTGCCGGGCACGACGATCTCCTTGACGATCTCCTTGCCGTCCACGTGCGCCTTGATGTTGGGCGCGGCGCGGCACAGGTCCTTCAGCTCTTGGGGCCCGGCGTCGGCGCTGGCGCTCACGCGGTCGCGGACCTTGCCGTTTACCTGACAGACCAGCTCGTAGACATCGCTCTCGAGCATCGCCTCCTCGGCCTGCGGCCAGGGCTGCTCCCAGACACGCTCGCCGGTCAGGCGCTCGTAGATGTCCGAGCACACGTGCGGGGCGAAGGGGAACAGCAGCGACGCGGCTGAGCCGAGCGCGAAGCGCATCGTCTCGAGCTCAACGGAGTCGCGCAGCCGCGAGCAGTCGTTGAGCAGCTCCATGACGGCGGCGATCGCCGTGTTGAACGCGAAGCGGCGCAGATCGCCGCTGACCTTGTCGATCGCCCAGTGCGTCTTGCGCGTCAGCGCCAGGTCATCCCCCTCCAGATCGGTTCCAGTCGGCGCATGCGCCGACTGGCGGGGAGGCACATGTGCCTCCCCGTGCAGGGCCGCATGCGGCCCTGCTGGGGGCGCCGCATGCGGCGCCCCCTCCCCCAGCTTCTCTGCGGTCTCGGCGGACAGCCGCCACAAGCGACTGAGGAAGCGGTGCACACCCTCGACGCCCTCGTCAGACCAGTCGGCGTCCTGCTCAGGTGGCCCGATGAAGAGGATGTAACAACGGGCCGTATCCGCACCGACGCGTTCGACGATCGACGCAGGAGAGACGACGTTGCCGCGTGACTTGCTCATCTTCGCGCCGTCCTTGGTGACCATGCCCTGCGTGAAGAGCGCCTGGAACGGCTCCTGGAAGTCGAGGTGGCCGAGGTCGGCGAGCGCCTTGGTAAAGAAGCGCGCGTACATCAGGTGCAAGATCGCGTGCTCAACACCGCCGATGTACTGGTCGACCGGCATCCATTCGCGCAGCGCCGCAGGGTCCCAGGCGGCGTGCTCGTTGTTGGCGTCGCAGTAGCGCAGGAAGTACCAGGAGGAGTCCACGAACGTGTCCATCGTGTCCGTCTCGCGCCGCGCGGGACCGCCGCAGGCGGGGCACTCGACGTTCACCCAGCTCTCGGCTGCCGCCAGAGGCGAGCGGCCCTTAGGCGTGAAGTCCTCGATTTCCGGGAGCTCCACCGGAAGCTGATCATCGGGCACCGGCACCATGCCGCAGGCGGGACAGTGAATGATCGGGATCGGGGCGCCCCAGTAGCGCTGGCGTGAGACCAGCCAGTCGCGCAGCCGATAGTTGACCGACGCGTGACCCTTGCCTTCACGGTCGAGCCACGCCACGATCGCGCTGAGCGCCTCGCGGTTGCGCATGCCGTCGAACTCCTGCGGCGCGTTTATGAGAAGGCCGTCGCCTGTGAACGGGAGGCCGTCCTCGCCAGGAGCCGCCTCGACCGTGTCCAGCGCATTATCCGGCGCGATCACGCGTCGGATGGGGAGGTCAAAGGCGCGCGCGAACGCGTAGTCGCGCTCGTCGTGGGCTGGTACCGCCATGATCGCGCCCGTGCCGTACTCCATCAGCACGTAGTCCGCCACGTACATGGGGATCTGCTCGCCGTTGACGGGGTTGGTCACCGTGCGCCCGAGCGGCACGCCCGTCTTCGGCCGCTCCGCGTTGCCGCGTTCCTCGTTGCTCTCGTTCAGCGCCCGGTTGACGTAGTCGTGAACAGCCTGCGCGTATTGGGTGCCGCTGGCCAGGCGCTCGATGTCGGGGTGCTCGGGCGCCATCACGAAGAACGTCGCGCCGAACAGCGTGTCCGGGCGCGTTGTGAACACCGGGTAGTCGACGTCGAGGTCCTCGCAGCGGAAGCTCACCTCCGCCCCCTCGCTGCGCCCGATCCAGTTGCGCTGCATCGTCTTTACGTGCTCCGGCCACTCGATCTGCTCGAGATCGCTCAGCAGCCGCTCGGCGTAGTCGGTGATGCGCAGGAACCACTGCTCGAGTTGCTTGACTTCGACGATCGCGCCACAGCGCTCGCAGCGCCCGTCGGCGTCGACCTGCTCGTTGGCAAGCACCGTCTGGTCTTTGGGACACCACTTGACGGCGGCCTCCTTGCGGTAGGCGAGCCCTGCGCGGAACAGCTCCAGGAAGATCCACTGCGTCCAGCGGTAGTAGGACGGTTCGCATGTGGCGAGCTCTCTCGACCAGTCGATCGAGATCCCCCACGAGTGGAATTGCCGCTGGAAAGAAGCGATCGACTCGGCAGTGGAGACGCGCGGATGGATGCCCGTTTTGATCGCATGGTTCTCGGCGGGCAGGCCAAATGCGTCGTAGCCCATCGGGTGCAGCACACGTGCGCCGAGCCGGCGACGGAAGTGGGCGATCGCATCGCCCACCGAGTAGACCTTCAGGTGGCCGATGTGCGGTTCGCCGCTCGGGTAGGGAAGCATCTCCAGCACATAGGTGCTCGGCGGCTCGGCCGACCCAGCCCGGATGCCGGTGGCAGCCTCGTTCGACACCTCCCAGGTGCGCTCGCTCTCCCACACGGCCTGCCAGCGCGGCTCGATCTCGTGAGGGTCGTATCGGTACTCAGCCATAGGCTGTCGCAGGTTAGCGCTCGGCCTTGCGAAAAACCGCTACGGCTGAGGGCTCAGCGGGGCACGACAGACGCGTCCCGCAGCTCGAAGCGACTGCGGGCGCGCAGCAGCTCCACGACCTCTGCGGGCGCCGTCGCAGGCGAGCCCGCGTCGAACGGCGGCTGCGGGTCGTACTCGATCCCGAGCTGAATCGCCTGCGCGACGGTGTCCCCCGCGATCCTCGCGGCGAGCGAGAGCCCCATGTCGATTCCGGCTGAGACACCGGCGCCGGTGACGAGCTTGCCGTCGAAGACCACTCGTTCGGAGACTGGCTGCGCGCCAAGTCGAGCGAGCTCATCCAGGGCCAGCCAGTGGCTGGTCGCGCGCCTACCCTCGAGCAACCCTGCGGCGGCGAGGATCAGCGAGCCTGTACACACGGACGTCGTCCAGGTGCTCGTCTCATCGGCGACGCGAAGCCACTCGAGCACGGGGCTGCCGGCGCGCTGGACGACCTCGCCCGGACCGCCGGGGACAAGCACGACGTCCGGTCGCTGCACCTCCTCGAGCGAGTGTGCGGCGAGGAGCGTGAGCATGCCGTTGTCGGTCCTCACGGGTCCCTTCTCCACAGCGATGAACGAGGTGCTCGCGCCGGGCAGGCGGCTGAGGACCTCATACGGACCGATCGCGTCGAGCGCGGTGAATCCGTCATAGATGACGATCGCGATGTTCATGCGGCCCTCTCCTTTGTGCTGGGGATCTCGTTATTGGTCTGCGACTGGCTCGCCGCCGGAGCCTGAAAACGGCGCCTGTACTCCGCGGGCCCGACCCCGAGAGCGCGCAGGAACACGCGGCGCATCGTCTCGGCCGTCCCGAAGCCGCAGCTCGCTGCGATCGCGGCCACGGGGTCAGGCGTGTCCTCGAGGCACCTACGTGCGGCCTCCAGGCGTACGCGTTCGACGTGGCGCGCCGGTGTGACTCCGGTCTCCGCGCGGAACGCCCTCGCGAAGTGGCGCGGGCTCATGTGTGCTCGCTCGGCCATCGCCTCGACCGAGTGGTCGGCGGCGATGTCCTCCAGCACCGCGCGTTGGATCTCGCGCAGCGGCTCACGCCCGGCGTGCTGCGCGGCCAGCGTGGCGCTGAACTGCGATTGGTTGCCCGGACGGCGCAGGAACAGCACGAGGTGTCTGGCGATCAGCAGCGCAGCGTCGCGGTCCAGGTCCTCCTCAACGAGCGCTAGCGCGAGGTCCATGCCGGCGGTGACCCCGGCCGAGGTCCAGACGTTGCGTTCTTGGACATAGATCGGGTCGGCGTCCACGTGCACGGCGGGGTAGTTGCTCTGCAGCTCACGCGCCGAGGCCCAGTGAGTCGTGGCCTTGCGCCCGTCGAGCAGGCCGATGCGCGCGAGCAGGAAAGCCCCGGTGCACACGGACGCCGTGCGGCGAGCGACCGCCGAGGCGCTGGAGATCCAGTCGAGCAGCGCCTGGTCGTGCTCGGCGTCGGCACGGCCCGCGCCACCGGGCACGATCAGAGTGTCGATCTTCTGCGGCGCCTCCTGCAGGCCGGCGTCGGGCGTGACGGTGAGGCCGCTGGAAGTGCGCAGCGGCCTGCCGTCGCGGCTGACGGTGACCACCTCGTACCCTGGGCCAGCGCGACCCGTCTGCTCGATCAGTCGCTGCGCGCCGGCGAACACCTCCAGCGGCCCGGTCACATCGAGGCTCTGTACCTGCGGGTACATGACGATCACGATGCGTCGGTTGCGTTGGAGGGCGGGCACGCTGCGATGATCGCCGATGTCAGTCCTGTCTGCAAGGACAGATTTCCAACATTTTCTGCCGTCGTCATCCGCGCCGCGACGGGACGCGGACCTGGCGCCGCGCGCGTATAGGAGCAGCGCTTTAGGATGGCCGTGTGGACGAGTTCGAGGAGCTTGCGGTGCCTGCGGTGGACGAGGGCGATCCCGACACGCTGAGCGCGGCGCCCGGGCGTGTGGCGAGCATCGTGGGGGCCGCCGAACGCGCGGCGGCGGAGTTGCGCGATCAGGCTGAGAAGCGTGCGCGCGAGCGCATCTCCGAGGCCGACCGTGCTGCAGATATCCGTGTGCAGGCAGCAGAGGATGAGGCCGAGGAGCTGATTGGCTCGGCGCGCGAGCAGGCGGAGAAGACCGCGAGCGAGGCGCAGGAGTCAGCCGCGACGATCACCGGCGAAGCCGAGCGCCTGCGCGATGAGGCTACGCGCGCGCTCGAGGAGGGACGCCAGGAGACAGCTCGCGCGCTCGAGCGGGCGCGCGAGCAGGGGGAGCGACTGCAGGCCGACGCGCGACGGGAGGCTGAACAGCTGTGGGCCAAGACCCATCAGGAGGCAGAGCGCGTGCGCACGGCGGCCAAGGAGGAGTCCGAGCAACTGCGCGCTGCCGCCGAGCAGGAGGCGCGAACGCTCTCAGAGAGCGCCCGCTCGGAGGCCGAGCGAATCGCGAGGGAGAGCCAGGAGCAGACCGAGGCGCTGCTCGTGGCGCGCCGCGAGGAGCTCAAACACCTGCAGGAGGAAGCTGAAGAGCACGCACGCACGATCAAGGCGCACGCACGCGAGCAGGCACGCGAGATCACCAGCGAAGCGCACGTCATCGCACACGACATCATGAGCGACGGGACGGAGATCTCACGCAACCTGCGCGAGCTGTCGGTGTCGCTGCGAAACAACGCCGAGCGCTTGATCCGCGACGTGCGCCTGACCCACGGGGCGATGACTGCGCATCTGGATCAGGTGACCGTCGGCTCAGACGAAGACCTCGATGACACCGCTCACATGCGCGGACGTGACAGACGCGGACGCCCCCCCGGCAGGTCTGGCGGGAGCTCGGACAACGACGATCTCGACGTACCTGAGTTCATCCCGCGGCAGTAACCGATCCAACACGGAGTTCCGTCAACACGTGTTACGAACTTGACACACTGGCGGCGTGCGGAGATCGGACTCACTCCTGACACACACCAGGCACACAAGACACACACGCGGCACGCGCGGCTGTCTACCGTGCTGAATATGGATCATCTGACCCCGAGCCAGAAGGGAGCTGCCGCCGAGGCGGCAATCGCTGCGATGGCGATCGAACTTGGCCTCACGGTCCTGCGGCCACTATGCGAGGGCAGGCGCTACGACCTCGTCATCGACCTCGAGCCAACCCTGCTGCGCGTACAGTGCAAGCTGGCCCGTCGCCTGAGCGGGGTTCTGTCCGTGCGCCTGCAGACAAACCGCTTCACGCCCGCCGGGTATGTCTCAACCAGCTACACGGCCGCTGAGATTGACGCACTGTGCGCCTACGCGCCAGAACTACACCGCTGCTACCTGATTCCGGTCGAAGAGATCTCGGGGCGTCGCGCACTGCATCTCCGCTTGGACCCCACGCGCAACAACCAGGCCCAAGGAATCAAGTGGGCGCGAGACTATGAGCTTCGGGCGATGGTCCACAGAATGCGTCCGGATCAAGGGAACGCAGGTCCCGCGACTGGATAGCTACACTTTCCGCACCTGATTCCGGGGCTATAGCTCAGCTGGGAGAGCGTCTGGCTGGCAGCCAGAAGGTCGTCGGTTCGAGCCCGACTAGCTCCACCATAACGTCGCTAATCGAACCAACGTCAAAAGGCTCCCGTCCTCCCCATAGGACGGGAGCTTCGGCGTTTTCGGGCGCCGCGTTCTCAAGGGCTGTGGTCAGCTCGGTCGCGCTGCTGGGGATGCCGCGTATGGCACTGTAGAGAGCACGTAGCTCGGCGAAGGGCTGGGCAAGGTCAGCTTGGGTGATGGTTTCGTCGCAGACGAAGAGCGCGTTGAAAATGGCCTGGTTGATCAAACGCCGGATAGTGTCGTCGGCTCGTAGATAGAGTCGGTGGAGGTCTTCGGCGACGATGTCGAGGGCGACGGCGAGGGTGTCGGCGACATCGTCATAGCCGAGGTTCAGACGGGCAATGAGCGCTTCGGCATCTTGGCGTTGCAGCCGTAGCCGTCCCTGCTCGTCGTCAAAGAGATCCTCGCTGATGCGGTCTTCGTAGTGCATGCGCAGGAGCTTTCGTTCTTGCTCCTTGACTTCTTGCAGCACACCTTGGCAGCGATCGATCTCCCGTTTGGCCGTGACTATGCGCTCCCCGAGCTCGGCGACGACGACCTTGCGGACTTCCTCACGTTCAGAGTCGCTGAACGGCACGCCAGCGTAGTAGTCCTCGATGGCTGCCTCCACGAGGTCGACGGGCTGGTAGCCCTGTGGGCATTCGCCTCGCTGGTTGCGTGGACAGACGAAGTATTCGTATGTGCCGCCGTTGCCTTTGTTGCGGGAGTAGACCAGGCGGCAGCCGCAGGTGCCGCAGCGGATGGTGCCCTTGAGGTAGTGCTGGTGCTTGCGGTCGCGCTCGCCGGACTGACGGTGGGCTACAAGAACGGCCTGGACCTTGTCGTATAGCTCCTGAGTAATGAGGTGCGGGTGTCGTCCCTCGTACTGCTTGCCGCGGTAGGTGACGGTGCCGGCATAGTAGGGATTGGAGAGCAGCTCGTGAACCCTGCAGAGGTTTAGTGGCTGTGGTGCTTGGCGGCGACTGCCGCGCGACCGCAGGCCACGTGCCTCCAGCAGAATCGCGATGTCGGCCAGGCTGTAGAGCCCGGTCGCGTAACTCTCAAACGCCCATACGATGATTGGGCCCCGCTCGGCGTCGATGGCGACGGTACGGACCTCGCCACCCTGCGGCAACTGCTCACGGACGTTCAGGTAGCCGAGTGGCGCCCGGTTGGGCGTGCCGCCACGCTTCGCCTTCTCGGTCGCTCCCTTGATGACCTCGTTGGCGAGGTTGCGGCTGTAGTACTCAGCGAAGCTCGCCAGCATGCCGTGCATCAGTCGACCGGCCGGTGTTTGATCAATGTTCTCGGTCGCGCTAATCAGTCGTGCGCCGGCCAGCTCAATCTCGAACAGCATGTTGGCGTCATCACGTCGGTTGCGGGCGAAGCGATCGACCTTCCACAGGATCACGTAGTCAACGTCGCGCTGCTCCTTAATGCGCCTCAGCATGGCCATCAGGGCGGGGCGGTGATTGGTCTTGGCGGACTCGGCTCGCTCTATGTACTCGTCAACGACTGCGGCATGGTGCTCGGCGGCCTTCTGCGCGCAGCGATCCCGCTGGCCAGCGATGGAAAGGCCATCGTCGTCGTAGTCGGTCTCCAGCTGTCCACGCGAGCTGACCCGCAGGTAGAGCACCGCCCGCTTGAAGGCGGATGCCGGCGGGGTATCAGGTTGTTGCTGCTTGGTGATAGTGAGTGTCATCGTGGGGTCCTCCTTGCCTTGGTGTCCTTGATGTGTGGCTGCCACTGGCAGTACGCCCGGCGACGGCGTCGCGGTCTTTGTTTCACGAGCCCGAGGGCGTGCAGTCGATGGACGGCCGCCTCGGTGGGGACCTGGTAGCGCTCGGCCAGAGCACCTACGTCCTGGTTTCCTGCTTGCCAGTCGGCGCGGAGCCACGGGGCGGGCATCAGTACGCTCATGGCGAAGTCGGTGCAGAGCGCTTCGCTGCTGGTTTGGCTGCCGGCCTGTCGCAGCTTGGTGGTGTGGCCGCCGTCGATGATGTGTTTCAGCTCGTGCATGAGCGTTACCCGCCGTTCGGGCAGCGGCAAGGTGCTGTCGATGAGGATGTCGCCACCTTTACCGCTCGGTTTGCTGGCGCCGAGTAGTCCTTTGACGGGCATCTGCGCCAGCGGGTAGACCTCCACACCGGCAAGCTCCGTGACGATCCGCTCAGGCACCGGCGGGGCGGTAATAGCCGCTTCGGTGAGCAAGAGCTTAGCCTGCTGTTCTGCGACCCAGCGTGCTTCTCTGCGGGATATTGACCACGACGGACTGAGCGCCCGCAAGCGCTTAACCAGCCGGGTCGTCTGTGGCCCGGTTACATCCACCCGCCCGACGTGCATTAGTCGGCGGTTCCTTCGCTGTGGTCGGGACGGTCGCGGCGAATCTGATCGAACAGCTCCTCGATCTGCGTGATCTCCTGCGGCGTCAGCTGATACTTCGCGCGGAAGTAGGTGCGGATCGCCGGCAAGTCGCGTGATACCCGGCCGCGGGTGATCAGGTCGATCCGCTCCGGGGCGATCCCGAGTACTTCCGCGACCTTGGTCAGTTTGCTTGGTGCTGGTGCGATCATCATGCCGCGTTCCAGGCGGCTGAGCCAGCCGTAGGATACGCCGCTGCGCTCGTCCAGCGCCCGCAGCGACAGTTTCCTTGTGTGGCGTGCTTGCTTGAACAGTCGTCCGAGTTCTCTTGCTTGTACTTCTGTCATTCATAGTTCCGGTTTATACCTCCATATTGTAATACTTAATGTGACGAATGTTAACTGTTTATCTTAATATCACCGTGACGCCAGATAACCACTAGCGCTTTCTCCCCATTTTATTTGGTGTTAACGGTGTGGTGGTAGGTGTGGGTGGCTCAAATCAAATGATTTGGATTTGAGCCACCCGTTACCCCATCTTGTCTTTCGAGTTGCCTTACCGGCTAGGACGCTGGCTCTAGCAGCGCGATCTTCTCGGTGATGGCGGACTTGCGCTCATCAGCGCTGGCCTGCATCGCCTCGTACTCGGCCTGAGCCTCCGTGGCTCGTTCCCTGGCTACCTCGATCTCAGCATCGATGCTGTCAATCGCTCGCCGCAAAGTGGCAATTGCAGACTCGACTGCTGTCTCGCTGGTCGTCTCGCGTCGCCTAGTCCGACGGGTACTGCCACCGCTTGCGGTGGGGTTGCCGCCACTGTCCAGCACTTTCTTGTGTTGGTAATAGGCGCCGCGTAGGCTGTCGACTGGCTGGTCGTACTGCTCGGCGAGCGTCTTGAAGGCGTCAGCCTTCTTGACGTCACCTGAGGCAACCATCGCCTCGACCTTCTCGTAGATCTCTTGTGCCTTGGTCATTACCAAGCACCTCCATTGTTTGGATTGGATGGGGTTTACGGCATGCACAGGCGACACGCTCGGCTTTTCACCGTGGTCGTTATGCACGCCGTGCAGCCATCCAGCCCGCCAGCGCCTTGTCTCATTTCCGAGCCTCCGAGCTCCAGTGCTCGATCCGAGCGCAGGCAACCGGCACATAGCGCTCGTCGCGTTCGATCCCGATAAACCGACGACCCTCCAATGCACACGCCGCACCCGTTGAGCCACTCCCGGCGAACGGATCGAGCACCGTGCCACCCGGCGGACACAGCAGCCGCGTAATCCAGCGCATCAGCGCCAGCGGCTTGACCGTCGGATGGGTGTTGCGCACCAGCCGCACCGAGCTTCCCCCGCGCGGGTAGATCGGTACTTCGGTTAGTGGCAGCGCCTCACAGCCAGCCTCCCGCTCCGTTCGACTCGCCTTCGACGCAAAGAACAGGCGACTGATTTCCCGGCCGGGACGCGGCTCGATGTCGATCAGCGCGACCGGGCAGTCCGGCTGGCAGCGCCCCTGTCTACAGCGCGAGTCGTGCGAGACGGTGACATTGGCCGGCCAGAATCCCGGGCCGCCATCACGGCGCGGAACGCGGGCGGCGTCGATCTGGAGCGCCCCGGTGTCATGCTCTGCCAGGTTGGCCTCAAGCGTGCCGTCCATCGGTTTGCGCGCCAACAGCACCGGCTCGTAGGCCGGTTTCAGTGCGCCGCCGAGCCCGTCGTCGCGGTGGTGGGATTTGGGGACGCCGTTGGCGTAGAGCCACAGCAGCTGATCACGCACCTCAAACCCGGCATCCTCGACACCGGCAACCAGCCGGTGAAAGGTGCGCGGCGTGCCGAACGCCGCCAACCAGCCACCCGGCTTGAGCACCCTGAGCGCCTCCACGGCCCACTCAGACGTCCAGCGCTGAAAGGTCGCCGCGTCCGTCAGCTTGCCACCGTCCCACGCCTCGCCGCCAAAGCCGATGCCATACGGCGGATCGGTCACGACCGCCTCCACCGAGCCCTCCGGCAGCTCGGGCATGAGCGCCAGGCAATCGGCGTACAGCAGCAACCAGCGGGACGCATCGCCATACATCGCCGGCCTCCCAGCAGACGCGCTCACCCTGCACCTCCCGCTGTGACTGCCGAAGCCTGGCCGCAGAGCATCGTCAGCGCCTGCTCACGGGTCGCGACCGTGAACAGCCTCCTGGTCTGCGCAGGCAGCCCCCGCTGAATGTCGCTGAGTAGCGCCGCCCGCCCTGTGTCGGGCACGATCCACAGCACGCCGGGGAAGACCCCCGTCTTGGTCTGCTCGACACCAGCCCGGAAATACTCCCGGTAGGCAAGGTGCTGGCGGGTCAACTGACCCCGGCGCTCTGTTCCCATGTCGATCTCGGCGAAGAAGGAGTCCTCGAACTCGCCGACGCCGAGGCGAACATAGGCATCCGGCTTGAGTACCCCAGCCACACCGCCGAGCCGCGTATAGCGCCGCCAGCAAGCCGGCTCCCCGTCAAAGGCCAGCAGCTCCACCCGCTCGTGCCGCTCGGCTTCTCGCAGCCGCACATACAGGTCGCTGACTGTCAGCGTGTGCGCTGTCCACATCGAACTCGGCTCGTAGGCGCTGCGCGAGCGCGGCAGTCCCTCACCAGCCCAATAGGCAACCATTCGCCGCCCCGCCGGGCCGAGCGCATACACCCACGCCGAGGAACCACCACCCATCCCTCCTTGGCGGCGCTCCAAGCGATCGAGCACTCGCTGCTCAACCAGCCGCCCCAGCACCCGCCGGGCGCGACGGGAACGAGTAGACGCATTAGAAATATCAATAAAAAATAGATTGATGAGCTGCTCCCCACTGACCAAGGTCAGGCGAGCGACCGCCTCCACGATCTGCCGATCACGGAGAGGCATCCCATCAGCCAAGGCCACCAGCCGGGGCACGCTGACCCGGTTCACGTCCGGCCTCCCGCAAGGGACAACAACAGACACAACAGACGGGAGAGAGCCCCTGGCGTTATTCGCCAGAAACGCCCATCCCGTAGGGACGCTTCGCACTTCTGACTCAAGGCGACCGGCGCAGCGAGCGGCGCACCACCACAGCGGCTCATGGTGCCTGTCTCCGGCGACGACGCAGCGGCGTCTGGTCATCCTCGATGGCTGCGTTCGATTGGTCGCTCAGACCGTGGCGCTCGAGCAGCGCCGCGTCAATGTCGCGCGGATCGCGGCCGTAGCGCGCAGCCGATTCCCGCCGCACCTGGTCGGGGTCGCTGATTGGCTCCGACGGCGCTAGCGTGCGGCCGGTGACTGTCGGACTGACGTCACCCGGACCAAGGCCGATCCGTGCCGCCACCTCAAAGCGCCCGAGCGCTTGCAGCTCCTCAGCAGTTACGCCCGGTAGCTCCCGCGCCAGCAGCTTGGCGTCATCGGCGTTCTGGCGAAAGGCCACCAGCGTGGCGGCGTTCGTCAGCGCCGCCTGGGCAAGCTCGGTCGGTAGCTGCGTCAGGCTTTGCGCGGCCAATGTCATACCGACGCCGAGGCCCCGCGCCAACTCGAACAACGAATCGAGCGGCACCGGGATGTCCGTGAACACCCTCGGCTCATCGACATAGACATAAAACGGGCGGCGCTCCTCAGCCGGGATCAGTGACCGAGCCTGCACGCTCTGGAACAGTTCGTTGATAACCAGCGCCGCCAGCAACCTCGAGGCCGGCGAGCCGATCATCCCCGGCGACAACGACACGACCACCACCCGGCCGCTGCGCAGCACCTCGCGCATATCCCACTTCGGCTCCGTCTGAGCCAACACCGAACGCACCACCCGCCGACCGACCAGCTCGTTGACCTTATTGAGCGGCGACCCAAGCTGCTGAGCACGACCCTCCGGGCTCATCGCCTCAAACTGCCTCCACGTCGCTTTCAGCAGCGGGTCCTGCAGACGGCTTGTCTGACGACGGCGAAACACATCAGACGAGAACAAGAACGGCAGATCGGAGAGCGTGGCTTGGCGATCATGGGCCAGCGTCACCAGCCCGGCCCGCAGCCACTTATCTGAGCGCACTCCCCACGAGTCGGCGAAGATCGAGCGGAACATGCCGAGCACCAGATCGCCCGACAGCTCCGGATCGCCACCGCTGAACACCCGCAGGCCCGGCACCGGCCCGTCCCGGCTGGGATCAAGCACGATCACTCCATCCCGGCGACGTTCCGGGACAAGTCGCAGGATCTCCTCAGCCAGATCGCCCTTACCGTCCAGCACCAGACAGCCGCGACCGGCTATCAAATCCTGAGCCACCAGCGACGCCAGCAACGCCGACTTACCGCCACCGGACGGGCTGGCAATGAGGCTGTGCGACAGGCCGCCGATAATCGGCTGAGCCAGCGCCCGCTTCTCCATACCGGGCCAAGTGGAATACGCCCATAGCCGACCACCCGTCCTCGGAATCCGCGTCGACGGCAACAGCTGGGGACCGACACCGAGCACCAGGCCGGGCACCCGCGGCGCATCAATCGGCCAGCCGATCAAGCCCAGCAGTTCGGCGGGCGAGAAGCGACTGCCGCCGCGAAGCGGCACCCGCTCCACGACGCGCTGTACGCGGCTAGGCTGGGAGTATCGGATCACCGGCTGACCGCGCAGACCAGTGCGCGCTCGGAACACCGCCACGACCCGCGTCAGCAGATTCGTGGCCTGCCCGTCGCTTCTGGCCGCAACAGCGACCACCGCTCGCGCAGCCAGCACCGGCCCGCTGTACTTGGAGCGCAGAGCTGGAACGTGCGCTGAGTCGATTGGCTGATCCGGCCACAGCCGCGCCAGCAGTCCATCCGTCCGTGCCTGCGAGCGCGACTGACGCTCATACCGATAAGGACCACGCTCCGGACGCAAGCTCCAGCGCACCATCACCGTCTCGCCAGCACGCAGATCGGACAGCGCCCCGAGCAGTGCGGCGGCTGTTTCCTCGTTGCGGTCACTCCGCAGCAGTGGATGACGACCGCCCCAACGCACCCGTGCCGCAGCCCGCCACGCACCCGGCTCATCAAGTTCTACCGGCTCCAACCGTACACCCGGGAGCAAACCACGCAGATGCGAGCGCAGCGCCTCAATAGTCGGCCGCTCCGCCCGCAAATAATGACGAATACCGTCAGCGTCGCCGACGACCTCCAACACCACCTCAGTGCGCGTCGGCAAACCCGAGATACCACCGAGAACTCCCCACACAGCGTTCTCGGTGACATCGCCGCCAAAGCGCAGTTCTACGACCTCCAAGACTGATACTCGCCGCCGCTGGTTGACAAGCAGCCCACCGAGTGCAGTGCCGAGCGCCAGCAACACACCAAGCAGAACGGCCGTCATTACGCGGCCTCCGGCTTGGGGCGCTCACCACCATCCGCATCATCAGCCGGCGGGGCAGGCTGTGAGCGCTTGGTGCGATCCTCAACCTTACCCTTAGCCAGCAGCCAGATAGCGACCTCCATCTTGGTGCCATCCAACTTACTCAACCGGTCCTCGCGGATCTTGATGTTCCGCTGCTTGCGTCGTCCCATCGCTCACACCTCCCTTCACTTAATTAGTTTGTGACGCGACGTCACATTCATCCTGAAACAGAATGTGATAAATGTCAACAAGATTTTTGATTACTGTGTGTACCACCAGATAAGACGCAGCACCGCCACCACCACCGCAAGCACCAAAAGCGGCACCAGCAAGCGCGGGAGCGCACTCGTCAGAACTTGCAAGCTGATGACACCGACCACCAGCCAGGCGATGATGCGCTCCCACGACGGCCGGCTACCGTGGTTCACGGTTGATCTCGACTTGACTTGGGTTCGTTGTGGTGCCGCATCGCCTCGGCGTAGATTTGCTGTTCCAGCTCCCGCGACTTTGCGTGTATCCGCTCGGCGGTCGCAACTCCGTCGTCATAGCGTGCACGCGCTTTCATTCGGGAGCGCTGGGCTTCCTCCACGCAGAAGCAAACAAAGACCACGAGAAGCACCAGCACGATGAGGCTCGGTATGACAATTTGCAAGATGTCCATTAGTGCCCTCCTCAGTCGTGAAGGCCGAGGTGCTGTATCTCGCTCACTGCGAACATGCCATACGCCATGACGATCGAGCGGTACACGTCCTCGCCCATCGGGCTGACCTTGAAGGCCATGTCAGCAGCATGCGACAGTGACATGGCACCGTGCATGGCCGCTGAGGCAGCCACGAAGCCGCCTTGGATGCGAGTCGTCCCGACCGCGGAGGCGAGGCGAGCCTTTGCAAGCTCTGCTTCGGCGAGTTCGTCAAGACGGGCAAGTCCTTGTGATCGACGGGGTACGAGACTAGGCATGGTTGGGCTCCTTTCGGGAGTCTTGGGAGAGGGGATCGGAAGTTGGAGCCGCCAGCAGGCGCAGGCGCGAGGACCGGGGGTGTCTGGTTTTGGCCTCGTGACGCATCAGCCCAGGCAGGCTGACGACAGCCTCGACATCAGCCGTGCCCAAAGGACAGTCCGGCGCTGGCACCGCGCGGTAACTCGACCCGCTGCCCGCCGTTCGCCACAAGGCGTCCGGCACGCGGAAGGATGTATTGGAGTCCGCTCGGTGTGCTGTATCGGTCATGATGCTCCTCTTCCGTTTCGCATTGCGTACAACGATCCGAACATGCCACGGCGCGCTCGGAAAACCTCGGGATTACGTGGCGAAACGCGGGAACATCTTTGGCCGACGCACCGAATCGCGCGAGGCTATGCGACGATTTGTCCGTGCCTGGATCAGCGTCGCCAATCGAGGAAGCCGCGACGCTCAGAGCCCTCATCGGCGAGCTCAAAGTCGTCATTACGTTTGGCCTCGGGTACCCACTACTGAGCACGAAGAGGCTGCCGACCCTCAAGTTGGTTGCGGCCCATCTGTGTGACCAGGAGGCCCAGGCCATCGAGGCGCAGATCGAGCAGGCCGTGAAGCCGTCGATTCCGCGACTAGGCGAGCGATTCGGCGAGGCCGCGGCGCTCGTATTTGGCACCGCTGAGACCTCCGCCCGGCTACGCAAGGTCCGCGACCGACGAGACTTGGCCGCCGACCGATGCGGTGTCAGCCAAGACACCTTCTACCGCGAGTATGAGCCGAGGATCTGCCAACTGATCGCCAAGGATCTCCTCACCCGGTTTCACGGCACTGCGCCCGCGACTTCGCTGCACGCAGCCGAAGTGTCTTACCCACCAGGCACTCTGGCGGTGCTTGATGAGCCCACGGCAATGGCTCTTGATCCTGTCGAGCGACGCCTTTTCGTAGTCGAGCGCGGCAAGCATCGCGTCGTTCAGGTGGGCTTGGTAGACGGCATCGTCACGCCTGTCGCCGGCATCGGGGAGCGGGGCTTCTCGGGCGATGGGATGGATGCACGGCTGGCGAAGTTCAACCGCCCTGACGGGGTGGCCTTCGACCTTGATCGTCAACTTCTGTATATCGCCGACACCGACAACCATCGCGTTCGACGCGTGCATCTTCCAACCGGACAGATCACAACCGTCGCCGGCACGGGTCGCCTTTGGCCCGGCAGTCGGGTTCGGTCTTACGTACCAATATGGGCCAGCGGTCATGCGACGAGGGCGAAACTTGCGTTTCCTCGCGGCCTCGCGCTAAACGGCGACGGAACGCAGGTTTTCATCGCGACACCTGGCAGCTCAACTGTTCGCGTCCTGCTCCCGGCTAAGGGCTCGATGGATGTGCTCGCCGGCACCGGAAGATTGGCAGACGCTGGGGACGGGCGTCGGCGCAGGCGCATATCGCTTGCCGTGCCGATCAGGCTTGCGTTTGACGTCGAGCGCAACCTGCTCTATGTCTCGCAGGAGAGAAGCCCAGCCGTCCGCTATTTCGGCTTTTCTTACTCAAAGGAAGTGGTGCAAACCGTACCCGGCACCGATCCAGTTACTCGACCTGCAGGTCGCGAGGAGGTATTCCAGAACAACCTCGGCCACAGCGTCATAGCTCTCGACCAATCCCAGAACTGCCTCTATATCAACGCTTCACCCGGGATCGCTTGTGTATCACTGCCGGATGGTCCGAGGTCGATGGTCGCTGGAACCGACGAGCTCGGGTCCATCAAAGATATGCTGTTCGATTCTACAGATAACGCACTCTATGTCAGCGGTCAGCACCGCGTCGTACGCGTCGAACTACTATAGAATCCGACGGCGTACTGGTTAGTCCGCTCTATGCTCCACCAGCGTCGCAAGGTCCTTCACGTGCCTCAGCGCTTCATAAGCCGCGCCAGCGGCATCGCGGTCAGCGTAGTTACCAGCGCCACGCCGCCAGTCCCACCACCGATCAATCAGTTTGCTACCGGTGACCTCGACTAATTGCCCTCGATTGACGATGTGATCACGCCGAGAGGCAATCCGCCCCAGCCTACTGACAAAGTCCGGCGCCGGCTCAGCCCCGGGGTCCTCAGCCGACGTGGCGGGGTCTTCGCCCGCAGCCGATAGATAGGCGGCATTGAGCCAGCGCAACTCGGCGGCATCGAAGGGCAGATTGTCATGGAAGTCATCCCAGCTCAGCTGCAAGTCGCGCACTCGGTCGTCGGCTAACAGGAAGGCTGCTCCGACGATGTAGTCGCGGCTCTCGAGTTCCACGGTCCAGCACAGTTCGTGCGCAAACTGCTTCTTTACATCGGGATCAAGGTCAGACCAACTACTGTCCCGTTCGTCCCACGTCAACGGCTTAGCCGTTTCGAGTACATCGTTCACCGCTTGCGACAGCATCCCCACGTAGAGCAGCACGTGGTTCACCAGATGGTTGGGATCGTCTTGTCCTTGCTCACCAGAACTTTCCAGTTGTTGTATCACGATACATTCTCCGACTAATATTATTATTGTACGCACTCGCTGGCAGTTAAGCCAGTCAGTAAATAGCCTGGAATGATGAGCGACGGTGCACCACCGTTAAGCCCCACCGGTTGGCGGCGCTCCACAATGCTGCTCGGTGTATTCGTTGACCCGCTGTTCGGCACCGCTCGTCTGTAGCCCATCAACTACCCCGCCCGTCAGGGCACCAAATGGATCGGTGGCCGCACCCCCGGCCTGTTCCGGGAGTCGTTTCAAGGCTTCGGCAAGGACCTGCACATCAGGAGCGATGGCTTCAGGTGCCCGCAATGAGAGCTGGTGCATGAAGCTGGCCGCTTCGGGAAGATCCGCAAAGACGCTCGACAACTCGGCGAACGGATCTTGGCTGGCGGCCTTGCTCGACTGTATAAAGCGTTCGCGGAGCTGACTCCCTTCGCCGTAGAAGTACGAGCAGTAGGCTGCCACGCTGCGACTCGGGCCACCACAGCCTCCCAGCAAGGCACCAGCAGCCAACGCCAGTACAGCGAGCAGCAATGCAGCGAAGTCGTTCGCATCGGCCTGAGCACCGAGAGCTGCGTGATCGCTAGCTGCCACTCGTAATAGCTGGCAGCAGGTGGCCGTGCCAGCGCCAGCCAATGATCTGGTCATCCTGGCTGATGGCCGTTGCTGGCGTCAGCGAAACGAGCGTTGGTTCCGACGTGGCCGAGTTCGTCGGTATGACGTAGAGGCTGGTCTGTTCAGGTGGATCGGCTGACGGTTCGTTACGGACCCCTACGTACCACAGGGACTTCCCATCTGGTGCCACCTGACTTTCGTGGAGAGTCATCTGCGTTGGTGGGGCCAGGCTCATGCTATGGACGATCTTGACCGTGCTCCCGATGATCTTGAACGTCAGCAGCTCGAAGCCCCGACTGTTGGCTTCATAGGTCTGGCAGACGAACGCCGAGTTTGAGACAAAGCCAGCAAAGGATTGGCAGGCCGGCTTGGCGGTTTCGCCGAACGTGACGCTCGCCGAGCCAGGACATTGCCTCACTATTTCTTCGGCATCCAGTGTCAGCGCCGGCAGCTCCCCGTGTTCGGCAGTTGCTGTCGGCCGCAGACAGGATGCAGTGAGGACCCTTGATCTGCCAATGACAAAGGAGCGCGATTCGGTGGCGGTGTTTTCAATGGCGGTAAGTCTCCCGTCGGGGGAGAGCGCGAGACTCGCTGGAACGGGTGCGCCCGCAGCATTGAAGGCTCCGAGCGATCCGACACCATGATCGTGCGGCGTGCCTTCGCTGACAGCCGATGACCAAAGGTGATGGGCGCTTGTCCACCACAGTTCGCCACTCGCGGGATTGAACAGCGGATCTTCGTCGATAACGGGCGTATCGCTGTAGCTGCCGCTTTCGTGCCCGGAGAGATTGACAAAGCTGCCGCCATTGGCTGGCACGTAGCCAGCAACCTTCGAGCCATCAGACGTGGTGGAGATAACAGCTTGCTTGGATAGATCAGGCGAAAAGGTGTAGATGCTGAGATCGGGCGATTCGTCCGAGGCTTCGTCAGCAAAACTCGCCACGGGCGTGGCGGTCAGCCCTTCTGGACCGCCACCCAGCGCAACGAGCTGGTGCGTCGCGGAGCCGGCTTCGCTCTCATACAGCAGTGCTTCGGGCGAGTCGCTAGCCGAGGCGCTTGAAGGTGCTGATGTCGCGGGCGTCGTGCTGACGGGGGTCGCAGGCGTGGTTTCAGCGGCCGGTTCGCTCGGTGGTGCTGAGCTTGTCGAGCCGCAGCCAGCCAGTGCGAGTGCGGCCAGAGAGGCGAGTGGAGCGAGTCGCCCGAGCCTCACACCCGTAACCAGCGACGAGTGCGCTTTGCCATCTGCTTGACGTGGACGTACCGCTGATCGCTGCTTCAATGCCAACCTCCGCGCGGTCGGGGCCTCGATGCAGCGCAAGCGCGCTGATCTCAGCCTTTTGTCTGTCGCGACGCTACTTATAAGTCTGTAGACTGTCAAGTAGCAGACCGGGACGGTTCCCGGTTGTGGAAGGCGATCTACAACGAGCGGTCGGTCGTAATCTGCGGGCCTATCGGGAAAGCAAGAACCTCAGCCAGGAGGCATTCGCTGACGAGCTCGGCGTACACCGCACATACATGGGCGGCATCGAGCGAGGTGAGCGTAACCTGACCCTCAAGAGCCTGGAGCGCATTGCCAACCGAATCGGCCTTGACCCCCTGGCGCTGCTGCAGCCAGCAGGGCCATCAGGCGCGTAGCGAACCGGCGTCAGGCCACAGCTTGACCCATCTGGGCGCACGGCCCTACGGTCAGCGGCTCGTATAAGCCCATAGCGGCCCCGGCACGGCTGATGACCGCGCCGAGGCCCGGACACGAGAGGTTGAGCTCCCATGCCCGCGAAGAAGCCTACCCCCGAGGCTATGCCCTCGAAAGAGCTGGTGCTGGCCGCGATCGAGCGCGCCGAACTGCACCGCATCAAGCACGACGACCCTGTCCTCTACAAAGGCAAGCCGCACCGGCCCGGCGTGCTGCTCTCGGTCATCAAGCAGCATCTTGGACTTGCCCCTGGCGGAGCGACGACGGTCAGACTACGAGCCACCTGGAACGAGCTGCACGCCGCCAGCCTGATCGAACAGGGTCGGGCAAACGGGATGACCGTCTGGAAGCTCACCGACGCTGGCAAGCAGCACCTCACGCGTGCCCGCCAAGCCGCCGACATCGGCCCGCTCCCCGAGGCACCCCAGCACCGCTACTGGCGCGAGGCCCGCGCAATCGCCGCGAACCGGAGCGAGGAGTTCGGCGACATGCTGCAAGCACTTCTCGGTGAGGCCGCCGGGATGCTCGATGCCCACGATCCAGCGGACTCGGACGCCTGGCACGCCCTCGGCCACCGTCTGCAACGCGCCTGTGAGCGCCTCGCATCAGCCAACTACTGCCTATACGAGTGGCCAGAGCCCGACGACTCACGACCCGACACACCGGCCTACCGAAAGGCCGAACGCCGCAGCATCCAACGGTTCGACGATGACTGACCCGCGCAGGGCAAACGGGCGACCCGGCCCTGAGCCTTTGCAGAGGAGGAGCGCCGGGTCGCCAAAATCATTCGTATCACAGGAACCGTACGCGAGCGGCTACGTGCTGACTACCACCACGACAGGCCGAACGGTCTAGTGTGCGGCGCCCGAGCGGCGGCTGATGCGCCCAATGGCACTTGTGCGACCCCGTGCGCCATGACAAGCCTGCATAACGGCTGCGTTGATCGGCGAACCGGCATCCGCAGCGCGGACGTTAGCCATGTCGAGTTGACCAAAATGCCGCCGTGCGTATCATGCCGACAACTCGAACGGCACGAGACTGCTGTAGCGTGCGCTGCACAATCTGGAGACGTTGAATACGGGGGTTAGAGCGATGCAGCCGCTGGGCCGGGCACGAGTCGTAGTTATCGGTGACCTATGTGTGGCCGCTCTCGTTGTCTTGAATCTCATCCTGGGGGTGCCTGTCGCATCTGCCAGCGACGCTCACCGAGGCGTAAAGCTGACGTTGTCTGCCCCCACGTCTGTAGTCGCCGCGACCAATGTAGTGGCTAGCGGCACGGCAGCTCGTGCGCCGAGAGGCTCGCATATCGTTCTCGAACGACGAGTAGGCAAGCGCTGGGCCGTCGTCGGTCGCACGAAGCCCGTTCGAGGGCACTTTAAGATTACGTTGCGCATAAGCGCGGTCGGACCAGCCGAAGAAATACGAGTATCTCTTGTGTTGGCTCATCACCGGCTAGCCGTGTCCCACGCGTCTCGGATGAGGGTGGTCACTCCTGCAAAAGAAGTAAAGGCGTTTGGGCCGATTGGCGTCACCAGCCCTCCTCCAGGCTTGCCCGGCACTAGTGCGCCAGCGAGTCCACCATCGGAAGAACCCCCGTCGCATACCCCGATCACCCTAACCTTGCCGACAACCACGGTTGCTCTCGGTTCGCTTGTTGAACAAGCGAGCCCCGCCCCCCTCCTACGACTGACGACCATTGCGAACGTCACCGATGCCCCACTTGGCGTCTCCGTTCTGATCGCGGGAGGAGGCATAGCCGTGTCTGCATCCGCTAGTGCTCCGACGGGACCATCGACGCTTACGGTCACCGGCACAGCATGCAGTGCTGCGGAATGCGAACAAAACTTTGTCATCACCCTGCCGATAGACGTAACGCCGGCCGCGGCGCCTCCCGGCACGCTCGAAACCCTCTCGCAGCCGTCGCCTGAACGGACGCAAGCAGCAGTCGCAAATGTCTTGCAGGACGAACTAATCATCACGGTAGGTTCGCCCGAAGCGCCCGGCACGCGCGCCGAGGCCGAAGCTGCCGCGACAGCGGTCGATGCCTTCATCAGCGGGGGCCTCGAAGCCTCTGGCATATATCAAGTCAGGTGGTCGACACCCCAAAATCTAGAAACGCGAACTGCCGAACTCGAAGCGCAGCACACCGTGACGTCCGTGAGTGTGTCGAGCGTCGGCCTTTACGAAGACACGTCCGCATATCCCGTTGCAAAAGAATTTGATGCGCCGGAATGGACATGGCCCTATGAACAGGTACACGCGGCCGAAGCCTGGGAAAAATCAACCGGATCAAACGTCACTGTCGGTGTCATCGACGAAGGTAACGCCTACACGGCTCACGAAGATCTAAACGTATCGAAAGTCATCGGCCCATATACCCCTGCCTACCACGCCACGCATGTCTCGGGGCTGGCTTGTGCCAAGAACAACGCCCCAGGGACGCAAGTAGGCATGGTAGGCATGGCATGGGGCTGCCCGATCGTGACGGATACATACGGCTCGTTCAAGCACTGGACCCTCGGCGTTCTCGCGGCGATGCACGCTATGGCGCAGCAACCACACGTCCAGGTGGTCAATATCTCACTCGGCGAAAATGCGTGGAACAAAAATCTCAGCGAACGCTATGAAGGCGGCAATTGCGCGGACGATGCGTTCCAAGCGGCGCTCGGGGCGAAACTCGCGAAAGAAAGCGCGATGTTCCATCAGTTCCTTGCTGGGCGCGAAGGGCAGAAAATCGTCTGGACGTTTTCGGCGGGCAACAATTGTGCACCTGGTACAGCGAGTCCATGGGGATGGAGTGCGAGCTTGCCCAACGTCGTCACCGTCGCAGCCACGAACTCAGATGAAAGTCTGGCCGCCTTTTCCAACTATGGTCCCGGCGTAGAGGTCGCAGCCCCCGGCGGTATCAGTATTTCTCCAAAAACAAATGGCCTCAAGAGCACAGCGATTGATTGGGAATGCCCTGAATGGGAATCCTGTCCCGCCTACTGCTTCTATACGATCTCGTATTGTGGGACGTACGGCGAAGATGCCGGCACATCAATGGCAGCGCCGATCGTCGCCGGTATCGCGGCGCTGGTGCGATCAAAGAACCCGCAGCTTACAGCCGATGAAGCCGGAACCTGCATCACATCGACCGCCGGGACCCTAGGCGTAGGCTACGCAGAACAAAAAAGCACCCTGCCATTTGGCAAAGCCTACAAACAGGACCCGGATTTGCCGCAAAACAGTCCAATCCCGATCGCCAATGCTGCAGCAGCGGTGGAATGTGCGCCGCGGGGCACCGCCTCGTCGTATTCAGGCAGCGGGGGCGGTGACGGATGGGCGATCGCTCTCAGCCAGACATCCGTCTACAACGTGTTTCACCACAGCAGTATTTTGCAGGTAGCGTGTCACTATCAGGCAGACGCTTCGCCATGTTGGGAAGAACCCAAGACCATCACGGACGAAACGGAAGACGATTTCGCCACATCTGGCCAGCCCGGCCTCTGGCTCAATCAAAACACCGGACACCTCTATGTCTTCGCGACGCGCACTTCAGATCAGACGGCCGGCGTCGTCTGCATTGACACCACCCAGCCACCCGAAGATCCCGATCCCTTCTGCGGCTTCACGCCGCTCACCGGCCCGGGCGAAGCCTCCTTTTCGGGGCTCAGCGCAGTCAGTGATCCCACCATGGTCGGATCGCGCTGGTACGCCTTCAACTATGTTGACGGAGCAGCTGTTGGTGGTGCGGAAAACAAGCTCTTGTGCTTTGACACCGCGACGGACAGCGCGTGCGCCGGCCAACCCTTTGCGATCACTTCGGAAAGCGGGCTAGACGAAGACACTGACTATCCACCCCCGGCCGTGACCTCAATCGGGGCTCAGGTAATCATTCCCGCCCGCTTCGAAGACGCTGAACACCTCTTCTGTTTCAATGGCAATACCGAGGGTCCTTGCGGCGGGGAATGGCCGGTATCTATTAGTGGCTATGACTCATTTCAGGGTGCTGCATTTCCGCTCTTGGAAGCAGGCGGCGCACTTGGCGGCCTATGTTTGCCAACCGGAAGCGATCCGTGCTACAGCCTCGCTGGTAGTCCTGTCCCCACCCCAAACGGCATGACAGAAGCGATACCGGAAACGTCCGGGTGGAACGGCCCCGCTGTCGTACGCGGAGAACAAGTATACGTACCAAATGGGAACGACGACACAGTCGACTGCTACGACTTCGGTACGAACGAAGGATGCACAAACTTTCCGCGGCTCTTCGAAAACCTTGGGTTGCTCTATACCGTCAACGTTGATCCTGAACGACCGCGCTGCCTGTGGGTCAACTCAGATAATGGCACAGGGCAAATTCAGAACTTCGATGCCTATACCGGCGGGGCATGCGAATAGTTACGCTGCCTCACGCGCCAGCTAATTCTCGTGCCCACAGCTCACGAGACAACCCGTACGTGACGAGTTGGCACTGGATCGTGATGTTTGGGTGTGATTACTACGACCGACAGCCCAGCCAACGTAGTAGCTAGCAAACGCGATTCCGACAGCGAGCAGCAAACCGATGATGAGCTGCCTCGCCGTAATAGACCGACGATGCATTTAAGCGACTGCGCGATACTTCATGCTTGACATTATATATCTTATCGTCTAATAGACGCAAGGGCATGCCGTCGCGACTTCGCTCAATACCGGATGTACGACGTGAGTCCAGCGTGCATCACGGGCTGACGTACTCTCCCTATGGTCGAGGACTTACTCACTCCAGTCCCGCCATGAGCAGGAACTGCATTCGATGATATCGATCGTCATGTCGTGGCCCGGATCTGTCGCCTGGGTATGGATGAGACGCTGGTCTCCGCACCGCGGGCAGAAGCGATAGCCGAGTGACTCGTCCGCTCCCGGATCGTAGAGCGCATCCCGGTACGCTCTCACGAGCTGCCGGTAGTTGATCTTGACTTTGTGCGTCGACTTCCCGACGCGTTCCCATCGGTGCCCATAGGCGAGGAACGGACCACGAGCCGCCTGGGCCGGCGTCACCTCGATCGCCACGAACGTTGGGCTTGTGAATGTATGGATGTCGGGATACAGAGGCTCACCGGAGATCATGGACACCGTGCTTTCCTTGATGACCCCCGCAAGCTTCTCCGGCAGGTTCTTCGCGATGGCGAACCCCTTTCGAGGCTCTCCGGCGTCCGTGATCCCGATGAAGACAACTCCGCCGTCCGGCTGGCTGCCGAACGCTGCAAGGGCCTGAATCGCCTCGGGGAGCTGATTTCGACTCTCCTTGAACTCGTCATGCTGGCCCTCGCCTCGGGCTATACGCGCGAGCGCGTCGGCCAATCTCATGGCATCAAGTATGGCCCCCGAATCGTCATTATCGGTCGCTTTGTCCATCGGCGCCAGAACATAAAGGGACCGGCATCGGTGGTCAGTGCTCACCCGAACAGATGCGAGCAGCCTGGCAGCCTGGGAACAGGCCCCGTGAAGCCGAGCCCGTTAAGCAGGCAGCGAGTCGAGAAACTGACCGTCTGCTTGACCTCACCCGCCGACTCACTCCAGTATGCGCGCAGCTCGTAATGAGCCCCTCCACGAAGCGGCCTGCGCGGGACAACATACCAAGTATCGGGAGTGTAATTAGAGATGCTCGCCTCGCCGACTGCTTGAGGCACGCGAGTAGATGGTGTCACGACTCCAAGTGGCACAGAACCTTCCGGGCCGCTCAGGATCGCTCTCACTAGAATAGGCTGCTGGCCTGTCGCGAACAGAATTATATCTGGACCGCTTGGACGGCCACCTGGGATGTGAACAAGAATCTGCGGAGTGACTGGCAACTCTGCAGCCGCTTCGATCACCGGAATAGCACGCGATCCCGATGCCGGCAGACTGAATAGTCGCGTGGTGCCCGAGACCGCTTCTGGCGTTTCGCTCCCAGCAGAAAGAGGATTTCCAAGCCCAGTACCCATGCAAAACCGGTTCGGGTACTCGCCTGTGCGCGTAGGTTCGCCTTGGCCGTACCACGCATAACGCGCGGCAGGCGCGAACAGGCGCGCGAGATGCAACGGTGCTGCCGACCACACATTGTCGTACTCCTCGGTACCCCATACAGCAAGCTTATGACTAAAAAAGCCACGGGCGAAGTCAGACGAACGAGCTGCGAGCGCACCAAGTTCCGTGTAGCCAGGCTGGCCAGGCAACTCTTCCTCGTCAATGTCTTGGCCGGCTGGTGGCTCATACTCGTTCATCCACTGTCTACATCCGAGACTCAGCTGGGGTACGTTCTCTAGATCGGCCGGCAAGCGGTTAGCCCGTCGGGCTGCGTTAAGCAGTGCAATCGCCACGCTCGCCGACGGACGCTCCGCCCATGCCGATGCTGCCGTGGCAGCGAATGACAAGACAACCAGAAGACATGCGGCGAGGCCCCGCCCGTGTGCGTCCATGCAGCAAGCGTATCGAGACCAGCGACGTCGCATGCTCCACCACGGGACGAGGCTGAATAATTCGCCAAGTCGTTCAACGCCGATTGTGCGACGTTGAACCTTATTATCTTGACGTGCCCGGCCATGCTTTTAATGCGCAGTGTGGCTCTCAAGCTGCGTGATTCGACGCTCGTGATCGTCAACATCGACTGAGATTTCCGATACAGCACTCTTGATGACCGCTACGTCAGCTTTTATGTCCGCTACGCCGCTGCTCAATCGTTCATCCATACGCTCGACGTGACGAGTCAGGCTAGTAACGGCCGCTGATACACCTCTCACCTCACTCAGTATAAGCTCGGTGTCCTTTCTGGCATTTTCATCACTCATTACTTCCAGTCTACGTCATCAGTCGTTGCTCAGCAATGTACTCGCAGAAATTACAACGCTTCGCTCAGCAAGTTCGTCCATTGCCGCTTGTGCGACACTTGCGGCGCTAGGGGAGCGTCCGCATGCCGTCTACGGTCGGACCAAAGGTGGGCCAGTCCTCCACCTCAAATCCCATCCCAATAACTGCCATCGTCGTAATGACGCCCGACGAACGAGCCTTCTCGATCCATTCGGGGCCCTCCGTCTCACGCCACGGTCTCTCGGACCAACCTAGGTTCTCGACGCCGTCAGGAAATCGCGCAGCGCCTGAGACCCGACTCGCCGCGAAGACGACGTGCTGATAGTAGCCCGGATTGCCTCCCCAATAAGCCTCTGCATAAGACCAGTATTTGTTCCCTCTTGAAGACTGAATGCGCGGATTTGACCCCGGTCGTGCGTGCTCAAACGTCGTGCGTCCAAGCTCCACCCGCGTACCTCCCTGCCGGCGGCGCCCAATCGGCCGATCGAATCTAATTGCGTCGATGACCCTGGCTCTGCGCGAGCGTTCAGGGCCGGATCGCAGCGCCGCAATGAGGCGTCGCCTAAACGTGGCCAACCTCGCTCGAAACGGCGATCGGTGGTAGGTGGGGAACCACAGAGTCGGGTGGAAGCTGCTGCTGCGCGTGGTGATTGCATATCCGACCACCGTGTCGTCTTGATCGCTGATCGTTTGTACGTAGCAAAGCGAATTGACGAAGATAGATTCCGAATACCTACGCGTAACAAGCGAACACGGACTTCCGTCTGTACGAGGCGGCGCCCGCCAGTCGGGCCGCTGAAGCTCGAAACTGCGCCGTATTGCCGGTGCCTCGCCAAGCACCGACTCGAAGAAGGAGAGCTGCGCCCCGGTCCCGAGCCGTAGCAAGCGTTGCGTCAGATCACGTCGCCTCCCGATTGTCCGCAGGAAAACGGCCCGCGCACCGGCCACGAGCCCCAGAGCCGCTGAGACACTACCAACGATGGTCCCGGCTAGGACGAGCACATCCGGGACGGACGTCTCACTTGCGATCATGATCTGCCAGCCGAGGAGACGAGGGTAGACACAGCCCTACATTCTGCAGTTCGTGCGTGACGCGCCGGCGCTGCCGCGCTAGTGGAGAGCGTGTGGTACTTCCCAGCCGATGGGTTCCTGCAGGTGGTAGTAGGCGACCGGTTCGTCAGGCAGCTGGACTAGCTGGCCGTTCGCATACCGCACCCAGCTACGGCCCACGCTGTCCTTGAAAGCAATCTCGATGCCGGGTCTCGCCATCATGCCTACCCATGCCCCTGAGACGCGTGCTTCGTATTCGCCTGGCGGAAGCGTCGAGAAGTATCGCTGAAACATGGCTTTGAGGCGCGGTTCGACCAGTTCCTTAGCTCGCCGTGGACCCGCCCCTTGGATGAGAACCAACGTGACCACGACATCGTACACAGGCGTCGCGGAGCGATTGGACATAGCGATCTCTGTGTACGGTTCACCGCGCTTCGGCTGAACGCTCGGAAACCCCTGTGTCCCGTCGACCGGGACGGCAGATACCTGCTCCGCCTGTGACCTGGTGGCGGCGATTCGTTGATCGACTTCTTCCCGAAACTCGTGCGACCGCTGGTCATGCAGCGAGAGATAACCGACAAGCAGCGTCACGAATATCGCTGGCACAACGATGACCGCCGAAAGGGCCGCTAGGTCGTCCCGGTGCATTGCCCACCATGACTGCTGTGGCTTGTCCTCGGTCATGACGTCAGCGTAGAGTGGCGTCCAGTTAGCTTTGGCTTCCCGGTCGCGCGATAGAGTAGCCACTTCCCGCGTCGCCCTACCGTGGTTCGATGTAAGGGACTTCTGACGCTTCGTGCGGATAGACGTGTTCACGGACCGCTCGTTCTTGGTATCGGCGCATAGCGTACGGTCCGCAGTGCTCAAAGGCTTCGGGCAGTGGTGGAAGCGGATAGTCGCCGCAGCGGCCAGCCGGAGGGGCAATGGCAGCACAATCCATATAGGCCGCTTGCCTCAGACCGCCCTGGTCTGATTGAACCGTGCCGGAGGCTACGACGACGCCCTCGGCGAAAACAGTTGCGCCCGCTGGCACAAGTACTTCTTCGAGCGGTACTCGACAATAGATCACCGGATCTGCTTCACTCGGCCTTGGGGGGAAATGCAAGCTTGCCGGGATCAGCTGGACGATCACGGAACGATACGGACCCTTGGTTGCTTCAAGAACGTTGCTCGCCACCACACGGCCATAGGTGATGATGAACTGCCCGGGCGAGAGAGGCGCGCGTTCAACGACTAGTTCGGGCGGTGAAAGAGGAGGCGCTGAAACGAAGTAGTGCGCTTCGAGAGGATTGAGTGCCCCGTAATGCCGGAGGATGAATGTCTTGGATGACTCGTAGATCGTCGGCTTGTGCGCCCAGTATTCGGCGCCTTCAACTTGGTCAAAGAATCGATCCACAGTCTTTTCGTGTGCCGTAGGTGCCGTCCGAAAGAGCCTTGTCAAGTCACCCCAGCCATGCTCGAGAGTATTCGTCGTGATGATCGCGGTCAGGAACGCGCCCACCAGTAGCGGAACGAGCCAATGTGGCTGTTTACGTTCCTTGCGGCGTGGCTGTGGCTGCTTGGGGGGCACTTTGCTCGCGGGGACGTTAGCTATCCGTACAGACTGGACCGTGAGCTGGAGGAAGCCCGCTGCATGCCCGACCGACCCGAGCCCTCTTGTCGATCTGCGCCAGTCAGCGTAGACTTATGTCTGAGGTAGAAGTCCGTTGTAGCGCTACCGGCACAGGGGCGCGGGATGCGCCAACGCATATCGCCCTCTCGCCACTCGCACGAGTCGACGCGAGGAACCTGCAGCGTTGGAAGCAAGGGCGCTTCTTATCGAGGACCATGCCACCGGCTCGCCCAGCGATTCCTCAACGGCTGCATGGATCTCCTTGGCGCGCATGGGCTCCCCCCTGTCGGCAAGCACCTGGACGACGGCCGTCAGCACCCACCCCGGCCGGCGAGCCCGAAGCCGCTGAGGCGCAGCGGGTCGAGGGACGGAGCTACCACGTCGCAGCCGAGCCAGCTTCTCGGACAGACGACCCAGCGCTTTCTGGAGCTCCTGGTTCGATAGACCTTCGACCACTGCCATAAAACCCGACTCAATGCGAACCGCGTGAGGCTGCCACGCGCATGAAAACCGGGGGGCACCCCGCAGGGCGCCCCCTGGGTGAAGCGCTACGCCGCGACAAACTGCGGCGCAAGCTGAGCTAGCCGCAACTGGTTGCCGGATGGGTCGCGGAGCCCGCAATCGCGGCCGTAAGGCATGTCGGTCGGCACCGTAGTGAACTCCACCCCGGCCTCGCTGAGGCGCTTGTAGTCGGCGTCTACATCCTCGGTCACCAGGAACACGGTCCCGGCGAACCCCTTCGCCATCAACGAGCGCACCTGGTCGGCGGTCTCTGAGTCCATCACCGGCGGGCCCGGGATCGCCATCAGCACGACGGCGAAGTCGGGCTGGCTCGGCGGGCTGACCGTCAGCCAGCGGAAGGCAGCGAGCTCGGGCATCGTGACGTCGCTGCGGACCTCCCAGCCGAGCTTGCCAACATAGAAGTCGAGCGCCTCGTCCTGGTCATGGACCCAGAGTTGTGCGTTTTGCACCTGCATCGCTTCTCCTTTCAGTGGTGTGCTGAGACGAAAGCTAATCCGCCGCCACCGCGCGGTCTTCTCCCTTTGTGCGGTGTTGCGGGCGGCCGTACAGGCGCACGTAACAAGCAGGGACGATCACCTGGGCGGAAGCGGGCGGGAAACTCGCCCGGTACTGCGTCGGCGTCTTACCGAAGTGGCGCTTGAAGCTGGTGGTGAACGACCCGAGGCCGACCAGCCCGACATCGAGGCAGATCTCGCTCACCGGCCGGTCAGTATTGCGCAGGAGCGCGCCGGCACGCTCCAGCCGGCGGGTCATCAGGTAGGCCTTCGCTGACTCGCCGAACGTGCGACTGAACTCCCGGCTGAAATGCGCCCGCGACAGCCCGGCGGCGGCCGCCATCTCGCCCACGCCGATCGGCTCGGCGTAGCGGCGGTCCGCGAGATCGCGTGCGCGCGACAGATGCCTGGCAGGCGGAACTGGAGTCACGCGGCCAGGCTATACCCCGTGCGCGAATGCCGACCGATCAGATGTCCGTACCGTGGCCCAGGCCAACTCCACCGCGCCCCGAGCCGTAACTTCCTAATCCGCTTCGCCAAGCGAGATTCGCCTACCGGGAAGTCGTGCGCAGCGGTTCGCATTGAGTCCGGTTGGCTCCACTAAGACAACCGTCTGCTAGACGGCGCGCTGATCAGGCGGCCAGCGGCGTGCGTAGATCCTTGAGGCTCGCGTCGAGGATCTGTAGTCCGATTTTGATCTCATCGAGACGCGGTTCGTGATCGATCGTGAGGCGAAGCGCGTCGGCAAGCGGCACGTGTCCGGCTTGCTTGAGTTGTGCAGGTAGCTCATTTCTAGCGAGCGGGAAGACTCGTGCGTGAAGCAGTAGTCCGCGTGCCGCGGTCGTGAGCATTGCGCGGAGCTGTTCGTGCGCTGCACTTTGGTCGCCCATCTGGATCAGTCGCTCAACCTCGGCACGATGCATGGCCAGGCTGTCAAGCTTGCGTTGACCGCTCGGCCACAAGTCCCTCTCCACAATCAGCTGCACGCCGTTTCGCATGACGCCAGCGTCATACAAGATGCAACCGCAGCGCAAAGTCCAGTGGATGAAGTCGTCTCCTTCGATGAGGCGGCTGCGAAACCGCGTAGCACTGGTAGCGACTACGTCCACATCGCCAGGTAGATCACTCACGTCCGGGCGTTTGCCGATGACGTGATAGTCAAGGTCACTGATGGCCGTGCGGCGCTTGCGGGCCGTCGAACCTGTGAGTGCGAAGCCTGAGGCTCCTAGAGCAATCGCTCGTCTCATCACTGTTGCTGTGATGGCTTGCTGCACGGGCGTCTGAGAGTGCTCAGCGCGATCACGATCCTCGCGCATCCGCCGAGCCCAGCCGGCGTCAGATAGCTGCTCCAAAAGCTGCGGAGCACTCATTCTCGTCGCCCTGCGGCTTCCACAAGCTCTTCTACATCGGCGGCCAGATCCTCTAGATCGCCGCCAAGCTCGGGCTCGTCTCCTTCGTACCAGATGTCCTTTCGGGCTTGATTCAGAATCCGCAAGACCGGACCGTAGTCGCGTGCCAGAACACCCTGCTTATGGAGCTCGCTGGCGGCGTCAGCCTTCAATCCGTGTTCTACGCGGCGGAGGCCGCAGTCGTGGCTCTTGCAGATGAGCACGGACTCGACACGAAGAAGCATCACAGAGCGTTGACCGCCTCGTTGAGACGCCCCTCCTCTACGGCGACCTGCGCAACTTGCAGATGCTCGTGAGCGAGTTGGCCCTTGTCCTTCGGGGACATACCTAAAGCCTAGACCGTGGTGCGGCCGTGCGAACCAGAATCCTGTGCTGTCCTGGCTTGCTGGCCAGGACGCGTCAAGAGCCAGCGCAAACGTCGATTCTCGGCCGAACGGTCGCTGACGATGAGGATCGCCGTCCCCGCTAACGGCCAACGTGACTCACAAGTCGCATGTCGCCCGCTTTAAGCGATTCTGACGGCCGGCCCCAACAGCACCACAAACGGTTTGCGCGCCGAGCAGTTTCGCCCATCTCGTTCAACATCTTCGCGTGAGCCGGTCCCGAGGGCGAGTGCCCCGCAGGGGTTACTGGCGTTCTCGGGCGACGCTGACGCCTATTAGGCTGATGCCGTGGTCGGCCACTACCAGAGCTTCTTCACCGCAAGTGCGGGCGCGTCCGCTGCCATCTTGGGGCTGCTCGTCGTCGCCGTGTCGGTCGTCAACGCAGACGACGCGGACCCCACAACGCGGGAGTTGCGAACCGTGCTGGCGGGGAGCGCGTTCGTCGTCCTGGTAGACATCTTCTTCGTCTCGATCGTGGCGCTGACCGGGGGAACAGTCGTCCTCGGGCTCGCAAGCATCGCAATGGCGAGCGTCGGCCTACTGGCCACCAGAGGGCTGATTCCGCGGGCGAAGCGAGCTGGGAACTTCTCCTCCGACTCTCGAAACAGAAAGCTGAACCTCGCCTTCGCGTCAATTTCCGTCGTGGGCTACTCGGCACAGCTTGGCCTCGCGGTAGCGCTCCTCGCAGACACCCAGAGTGCCGCGCTGCAACGCGCCTTGGTTCTCCTCATTGTGGCCTTCTATGCCAGCGCCCTCGGCCGGGCATGGGAGGTCACCGGGATAACGCGGCGAGGATGAGAAGCAAATACACACAGCTGCTGTTGGAGCTCGTGGGCGAGGCGTACAGCTTCGAGGATCTCGCTCAGTTCCGCGCCGGGGTGATCGAGGCACTCAACCGCGTGGTGCCCTCGGATCGCGTCGGGTACAACGAGATCGCTCCTGATGAGGTGCTCGCGGTAATGATCCCCGAGTACGACGAGAGCTTGATGCCGCGCTTCATCGCGCTCTCCCACGAAAACCCACTGATTGCCCGCTACCGGCGCACGGGCGACGGCCGCCCGTACCGAATCTCCGACATGGTCGACCAAGAGACCTTCCACGCGACGGCGCTCTACCAAGAGTTCTATCGGCTGATGGGAATCGAGAGCCAGGTGGCGTTCTGTCTGCCCTCCCGCCCGCAACTCATCGTCGGGCTCGCACTCACACGCGAGCGCGAGGACTTCTCAGACCGCGAGGTGCAGCTGCTCGCGCTCGCTCGTCCGCACCTCATGCAGGCCTACCGCAACGCCGAGCTGCGCGGCGCGCGCGTGGCGACGCTTGCGGCGCTCGAAGCGGGCCTGGAGACACTCGGGCGTCACGTCGTCGTGGTCGATTCGCACGGGCGGATGGAGTTCGCCAGCGATGGCGCCCGGCGTCTGCTCGAGGAGTCCATCCGGACGCGAGGCGGGCTGCCCGCGGAGGTGCACGCGTGGATCTCAGCGCAGCAAGGCCCACGGCCGGCCTCGGAGCCCTACCTGCTGCAGACGTCGGCGGGCAGGGTGCTCGTGCGCTTACTGCCCGGCACGCGCGATGATCGCCGCCAGGTACTGCTGCTCGAAGGCGCGCCCGGCGAGCTAACCGATGCAGCGCTGCTCGGCCTCGGCCTCAGCGCGCGCCAGGCACAGACGCTGCGCTTGATCGCGCTCGGCCACTCCCCCGGGCAGACAGCGAGCAAGATGGGGATCGCGCGGCGCACCGTCGACAAGCACCTCCAGCAGATCTACGCCAAGCTTGGCACCCCGTCGCGCTCACAGGCGGCAGCGAGTGCCTGGGCGGCGGTGGGCGTCGAGCAGCCGCCCAACCGTGGTTGAAGACTCCCGCACCCTCCTCGCCTGGCGGGAGCCGACCGCTAACCGGTGCGCGCGATCAACACAGCGGACTGCGAGTGCGCCACCACGGCGGAGGCGACGCTGCCCAGCAGGTGTCCTGCGAGGCCGCTGCGACGATGGGAGCCGAGGACGATGAGGCTCGCACTCTGCTCATCGGCGACGTCAACGATCCCCTTCCACGTTGGTGCCGCTTGGATTGCCTTGCTCTGCGCACGAAATCCCGCGCTCTCAGCCAGCGACGCTCCGTGCACTGCGGTCTGCTCCGCCGCACTCCGTACCTCGGTGGCCTCCGCAGCGTTGAAATGCTGCTCGCCGGCCGGAACGAACCCAACGTCGCCCGTCTGCCAAACGCAAACGACGAGCGCGTCGCGTCCGGGTTCGAGCTGACGCCCGGCATCCTCGATCGCGAGCTTGGCCAACTCGGAGCCGTCGTACGCGAAGATCACCGGGCCGACCGGCGCGGCGATGTGCGCGGCGCCGCTCTCGCTGGCCTCCATCTCAGTTGACGCTCTCTGTCGCAGGGGTTGCGGCGGTCAAGCCGCGCCGGAGGCGCGCGAGCAGCGGCGGCGAGTACCACGCTGGACACTCGCCCGCGACGAAACGGTCGATGTCGGGAGTCTGCGGGCGTGCGCCGCCAAGCGCATAAATGGCGATGCCGGCTCCTGCACCAGCGAATGCGATTCCCAGGCCAATCCACAAGGCGATGCCGGTGCCCGCGTCGAGGTTCCCGCCGACCGTCGCGGCGAAGTGGGCGAAGATCGGCGCGATCATGAACGCCGCGACGGCGCGCATCAGCTCGACGATCGCGAACACGCGCTGCAGGCTGGCCGAGGGCAGCGAGAAGCCAGCGACGAACAGCGCCGGGGCGACCGTCGCCCCAAGACCGATCCCGGTCAGCCCGGAGCCAATCAGCGTGGCCGCTTCGCTCGATGGCACGTCGATGCGGAAGACCGCGATTCCGGCCGCGAGGAACACCATGCCTGCCAGCGGGAGATAGTGGATCGCCCGTTTGACGATCACCACGCCGAGCAGGTACGCGGTGATCACCGCTCCCGCTACCTCCGGAAGATAGAGCAGGCCCACGTGCAGCGGCCCGTAGCGGCCGGCCAGCACACCGGCGGTCAACGCGGTCGCCGACACTGAGGCGGCGGCCGCGAACAATGCCACCACGATGCCCGCCACCGGCATTGTGCTGGACAGCATGGCGCGAATCGTCAGCAGCGGTCGCTTGGCGCGGTACTGGTAGACGATCAGCACGATGATCGTGGCCAGCCCGCCGAGCAGCGGCGCGATCGTCTCGCCGTCGAGGAAGGGATGCGTCAGCAGCTCCGATGCGCCGAAGAACGCAGCCACGCAGCCGACCGCCGCCAGCGCGATCGCTGGGATGTCGCGCGGCGAATCGGGGTTGGCAGGCGGAGCGTCGTCAAACGTCAGCACCGACAGGACCAGCGCGCTGAGCGCGATCGCGGCGATGATCCAGAACAGCGGTCGCCACGCATCCGACTGCGCCTGTAGCCCACCGATCGCCGGGCCAAGCGCTACCGCCCCGAAGATGCATAGGTTCATGATCATCGCCGTGGTGTGGAGCTTGCTCGCCGGATAGCCGATCGCCAGCGGCGGGACGGCGGAGATCAGCAGCAGGCTCGTGCAGAGCCCTTGGAGGACGTGGCCTGCGATGTACATCCCCGGATCTTGCGCCGCCGCCGCCAGCACCGAGCCAATCACGAGCAACGTCGCATAGACGATCAGCATCCGTCGCTGCGGCAGGTGCTGCGCGAACTGCACCGCCAGCACCGTGCCAGCCGCATAAGCGGCATTGGCAAGGCCCGAGCTCAGGCTCATCGTCTGCAGGCTCGTGTGCAGCTGTCTGGCGATGATCGGCGTCAGCGGCTGAAGCGCAGCGGACAGGGCCAGATAAGGGATCAGCGCGAACATCACCATCGTCGCGACCGCGGGATACCTGCCGGCGAGAGGCCCCTGTCGCATCAGCGACCTCCGAAATTCTCAGGCAGCGACATTCTTGTCATGTCGTCGCGTTTTAGCAGCGATCGCGTCTCGCTTCAGACCCACGAGAATCCTTTTCGCCGCCTCACGCCTCCTATCCCGGATGATGAGACCCGGAAAATGCGACCGCCCGCTTTGACTGGCCGGACATCGCGCGACTGGCCGAGCGCGCAGGTCGTGAGCGCCGCTCAGCAGGGCGATCCGCGCGCAATCACGCTGCTCGTGGACGCCTCGCATATGCATGTCCGGCGCTTCGCGCGCACGCTCTGCTCCACGCCTGAGGACGCCGAGGACGCCGCGCAGGAGGCGCTGATCGTCCTCTACCGGAAGATCGGGACGCTGCGCGCGGCGGCGGCGCTCGCTTCGTGGATGTTCCAGATCGTCCGCCACGAGTGCATCCGGCGCTCGCGGCTCGCGCTACAGCGCCCGCTCGTCGTTGCCGTCGCCGAGCCATCCGCCGAAGACGCGGCGCTCGCGCGCCTGGAGACGCAGCGGATCGTCGACTGCGTTGCCGCGCTCCCCTCCGACCAGCGCGCTGTGCTCGTGCTGCGCGACATCCAGGGCCTCTCCGGAGCGGCAACCGCTCAGGTGCTCGGTCTCAGCCGCGCCGCCATGAAGTCCCGGCTGCATCGTGGACGCGAGGCCGTCCGCTCGAAGCTCGACACCGGGTCCGGCACGAGCCAGGAAGCGGCCGAGAATGCCCGAGCCTGACGCGCCGGCCTTCGCAAGCGGCTCGCTCGCCCTGCACCTCATGCGTGGTGCGATCGGCTTCGGGCTGATCGCGGCCGCGCTCGTGCTGAGCGCCGGGCACGGCCCGGTCGCGCTGCTGCTGGCACCGGCCGGGCTGGTCTCGCTCCGTGGCTGCCCGACGTGCTGGACTATCGGTCTGATCCAGACGATCTCCGCAGGACGTCTGCGCAGGGAGTGCGGTGAGACGGGCTGTGCGCTCAGGCGCCCGGCCGATCCCGCCTGAGCCGCCACCGCACGCCGATCTCCTCCTCACCGCGTTCCCTCGGGTCAGGCCACCGCGAAGCCCGCTGACCGCGCCAGAAGCGGGGTCTTATACTTCGCCGCCCTGGCCTGTGGGGGGTCACACGTCAACTCGATTGAGGAGGTCCGATGAGCAAGATGGTCGCCCGTTTGGGTGTGCTCGCGCTCACCGTCCTGGCACTCGCCGGCTGCGGGAGCAGCAACACGAGTAGCAACACAACTTCGACCGCCGCCACGACCACGACGAGCACGTCGGCGTCGAGCGGGGCCGTCGCGTCGGTCGCCAGCCTGGTGCCCGCCGCGATCAAATCGAAAGGGACACTGACCGTAGCCACGGAAGCGCAGTACGCACCGAACGAGTTCATCGCCTCGGACGGCCACACGATCATCGGGATGGACCCAGACATGGTGAAAGCCCTGGGTGAAGTGATGGGCCTGAAGGTGACCATGGTCAACGCCAACTTCGAAGCGATCATCCCCGGCATCCAAGCCGGTCGCTACGACCTCGGAGCCTCCTCGTTCACCGACACGAAGGAACGCGAGAAGGTCGTCGACTTCGTCGACTACTTCAGCGCGGGAATCTCCTTCTACGCCAAGAGCTCATCCAATCCGGGCGTGAACGAACTGGGCGATCTCTGCGGCAAGACGGCGGCGGTCGAGAAAGGCACCGTCGAGCAGGAAGAAGCTGAAGCGCAGAGCAAGAAGTGCACCAAAGAAGGCAAGTCTGCTGTGACGGTGCTCAGCTTCCCCGGTCAGAACGCGGTCAACCTCGCCGTCTCCAGCGGCCGCGCGGAGCTCGGCATGGCCGACTCGCCCGTCGTGGCTTACCAGATCAAGCAGTCTGAAGGCGGGTTCAAGCTGATCGGCAAAAGCTACGAGTTCGCACCCTACGGTCTGGCGATACCGAAGACGAGCGGCATGACGACGCCGATCCTGGCGGCTCTGAAGGTGCTGATCGCAAACGGCAAGTACATGCAGATCCTCACAAAGTGGGGAATCCAGGCGGGCGCGATCAGCACGCCGACGATCAACGGCGCGACTGGCTGAGAGCAGGCCGGTGTCCTCACCAGAGGTCACCGGGACGACGGGGCGGCCCGAGGAGATCCGGGCCGTCCCCGTCCGTCACTACGGACGGTGGGTCGCAAGCGTGATCGTCCTGGTCGTCGCGGTCGCGCTCGTCAACTCGGCGGCCACGAACTCGCGCTTCGAATGGGGCGTCGTCGGCCACTACCTGTTCGACCACCGCATCATCGGCGGGCTGCGGATAACGCTCGAGCTGACGGTGATCGCAATGGCGATCGGGGTGGCGCTCGGGATGCTGCTGGCGGTCATGCGCCTCTCTCCCAACAAGCTCGTGTCCGGCGCGAGCTGGCTCTATATCTGGTTCTTCCGCGGCACGCCCGTGCTCGTTCAGCTCCTGTTCTGGTACTACATCGCCGCGCTATACCCCCAGATCGACATCGGCGTTCCCTTCGGTCCCGCGGTGATCCACGCCGACGCGAACACGCTGATCGTCGCGTTCACCGCCGCGGTGCTGGCGCTCGGGCTGAACGAGGGTGCCTACATGGCTGAGATCGTGCGGGCGGGGATCATCTCCGTCGATGAGGGTCAGTCCGACGCGGCCCGCTCGCTCGGCATGACCCGGCTGCAGACGATGCGCAGGATCGTGCTCCCACAGGCGATGCGGGTGATCATCCCGCCGACGGGCAACGAGACGATCTCGATGCTGAAGACGACCTCGCTGGTGAGCGTGATCGCGGTCGGAGATCTGCTCTACGCCGCCCAGGAGATCTACTCGGTGAACTTCAAAACGATCCCGCTGCTGATCGTGGCGAGCATCTGGTACCTCGTCTGCACGAGCGTCCTCTACGTCGGCCAGTTCTACCTCGAGCGCTACTACGGCCGCGGCAGCGAACGCGAACAGGAACCGACGCCGCTGCAGCGGATCCGCCAGGGCGTGATGTCGTTCGGCGGAAATCAGGCGCGATGAGCCCAGCCGTGATGGTGCGCGCGGAGGCGGTGCACAAGCGCTTCGGCCGCAACGAGGTCTTGAAGGGGATCGACCTGGAGGTCGCCACAGGAGAGGTCATGTGCCTGCTGGGACCGTCGGGCTCGGGCAAGTCGACGTTCCTGCGCTGTATCAACCATTTGGAGAAGATCAACGCGGGGAGGCTTTCCGTCGACGGTGAACTGGTCGGCTACCGGCCTGCCGGCGAGAAGCTACATGAGCTGCGCGAATCGGAGGTCGCGCGCAAGCGCGCGGAGATCGGGATGGTCTTTCAGCACTTCAACCTGTTCGGTCACATGACCGCGCTCGAGAACGTCACCTGCGCGCCAATCCACGTCAAGCGCGTCCCGCGCGAGCAGGCGCGCACGCTCGCACGTGAACTACTCGACCGCGTCGGGCTCGGCGAGAAGCACGACGCCTACCCGGCACAGCTCTCCGGCGGCCAAAAGCAGCGCGTTGCGATCGCCCGCGCGCTGGCGATGCAGCCAAAGCTGATGCTGTTCGACGAGCCCACGTCCGCGCTTGATCCGGAGCTCGTGGGCGAGGTTCTCGAGGCGATGAAGCAGCTAGCGGGTGAAGGCATGACGATGATCGTCGTTACCCACGAGATGGGCTTCGCGCGCGAAGTGGCCGACAGCGTGGTATTCATGGACGGCGGCGTCGTCGTCGAGGCGGGCCCACCCCAGGAGGTGCTGGGAAACCCACGCCACGAGCGCACGAGGACGTTTCTGTCGAAGGTGCTCTAGCCGCGCAAGGCGAAGCGGCCTACGCCTGGCTCCTGCTCGAAACCAGATCGAAGATCTCCGCGTCGAGCACCGCCTGGAGCTCGGCGGAGGAAAGCTCGATGCCGGCACGTAGATCGCCGGAGCTGATGTCAACCAGGTCCTCATCAAGCACCGTGGGGTCCATGAAGATCCGCGCCCGACCGACGAGCTGCAGCGGGGAGATCGCGCCTACCGTCAGGCCCATGTCGTTTGTGAGCTCCTCCGGGTCCACGAGCGCGAGCGGGCTCCCGACGATCTTACGTACCTTCCTGAGCTTGAGCTTCTTATCGCCCGGGAGCAGCGCCACACACAGGTCGCCCTGCTCGGAGCGCGCAACCATGCACTTCACGACCTGCGAAATGCGAATGCCCCGGTGCTCCGCGGCGACGGCAGAGGTATGCGCAACCTCCGCGTGTGGCTTGATCTTGAACTCTATGCCCGCTTCGCGAAGCGGTCCTGTGACCTCGTCGTATGCCACAACTGCTCCTGTTGACCTGGCTTTTCGCACGCGCGAGCGGACGATTGGCGTCACCGCCGTCCAACGCGCATCGGCAGCAGGGCGTGACTGCGTGAGCCGAATGGACGTTCCGGCGACGTCTGATGTGGGAATAGATCGTCCCATATCTCAGAACGGACGCGAGAATACGATTTGGACGGGCATGGCGGATGCAGACGGACGTGCGCGGGCGGGCATATGATCGCCCGCCCACGAACGAGGAGGCGCGAGATGCCAGGGCAACAGGCGCATGGCGATGACCCGCTGGATGACTTCGATCGCCGCGAGGTGACGCTGGAAGGCATCACGAAGGTCGTGCACGTGGCAGGCCACGGACCGGCGGTGATCGTGATGGCGGAGATGCCGGGCATCAGCCCGCACGTGGCCCGCTTCAGCCGCTGGGTTCGCGACGCGGGCTTCACCGTGTACATGCCCTCGCTGTTCGGTCGCGACGGTGCGCTGCCCACGGTCGAGGACGGCACGGCCGTCCTGCAACGCGCATGCGTGAGCGCCGAGTTCCGCGCGTTCGCGGGCAAGGGCTCGAGCCCGGTCACGCAATGGCTGCGCACGCTCGCGCGATTCGCTCACGAGGAGTGCGGCGGCCCGGGCGTGGGCGCGATCGGCATGTGCTTCACGGGCAACTTCGCGCTGACGATGATGCTCGAGCCGGCAATGCTCGCACCGGTGCTCTCCCAGCCTTCGCTGCCACTGGACGATCCCGCCGCCTTGGAGAGCCCCGCGGATGAGCTCGAGGAGGTGCGCGCACGCCTGGAGCACGACGATCTCACGGTGCTCGCCTATCGCTTCGAGGGCGATCGCCACTGCCGCGCGCAGCGCTTCGCCGCCTACTCCGAGGCGCTCGGAGATCGATTCCTCGCACGCGTGCTGCCCGACGACGCCGCCAACCCCACTCCTCCCCCGTTCTTCGAGCATGTGGTGGCCAGCCCGCACAGCGTCGTCACCGCTCATCTGATCGACGAAGCCGGTCAGCCGACCCTCGCCGCGCGCGATGAGATCATCGCTTTCTTCGCGGATCGCCTGGGCGCCTGAACGTCTGAGCGCGCGCTCAGATCGCGTCGAGATCGTCCAGGCGCACGCGAGCGAGCAGCACGCGCTCGCCACGGAACGGCACGCCCTCCGCTTCCAGCAGGCGGCGCTGGCGCGCGCCCTTGGCCAGCGAGCCGTCGGCGCGCACGACCCGGTGCCAGGGCACGTCTCGCGCGCCTGCCCGGCTGAGCACGCGGCCCGCCAGGCGCGGCGCGCCCGGCGAGACGTCGCCGTAGGTGCGCACGAAGCCCGGCGGGATCGCTCTCACCCGCGCGAGGATCGCCGCGGTCGCGTCTGTCTCTGGCTGTGCGGCCACCGCGCCGATGCTATGCGCAATCATCCACAGGTGATCCTGCTCGCTGTCAAGCTGCTGCTGGCGCCGTGTTTCGTGACCGGCGCGTCGCTCGTGGCCAGGCGCTTCGGACCGCGCATCGGCGGGCTGACGGCGGCGCTGCCCGTGGTCGCCGGCCCGATCCTGCTCGCGTACGCGCTCGAGCACGGGCGCCACTTCGCTGCCACGGCCGCCGCGGGTACGCTCACCGGCCTGGTGTCGCTGATCGCGTTCGTGGTCGTCTACGGACGCCTCGGCCAGCACCTCTTCTGGGCCTGGAGCATGCTCGCCGGCTGGCTCGCTTTCGCGTGCGCCACGGCCGTGTTCAGCGCGGTCTCGCTGCCGCTGGGCGTCTCGCTTGCCCTGGCGGCGGGAGCGCTCGCGGCGGGGCTCGCCGCGCTGCCGCGGCCAACCGGCGAGCAGCGCATCCCCACGAGGCCGCCGTCGTGGGATCTGCCGCTTCGCGCTGCATGCGCGGTGGCGCTCGTGCTCACGCTGACCGCGGTCGCGGGCTGGCTGGGACCGCAGGTGAGCGGCCTGCTGGCGCCGTTTCCGATCATCGCCACCGTGATGGCCACGTTCACCCACGCGCAGCGTGGCACGCAGCAGCTGCTGCGGATGCTGCGGGGCCTGCTGAGCGGCTTCGGCGCGTTTGCGCTGTTCTGCTTCTCGCTGGCGCTGCTGCTGCGCCACCTGAGCACCGCCGGGTCCTTCCTCGTCGCCACGTCCCTGGCGCTGCTCGCACAGGCGGCGGTGATGGCGCTCCAGCGCGAGGAGCATGTCGCGCTGCCGACGGCCCACGCGGCGCTGCCTAGCTCACCAGCTGATGGCGCAGCCGCTCGCGCAGCTCGGCAAAGCGCCTGACTTCGTAGAGCACGAGCGCACACAGCAGCGCGGCGAGCGCGCCCAGCGTGACCAGCGCGGCCGGTTTGGCCAGCGCGTCGAGCGCCAGCAGCACCCCGAGCGCAGCCGCGCACACCAGCCGCTGCCAGCTGAGTTTGTGGATGTTGCGCCAGCGGAACGCCACGTGCGCGAGCAGATACATCGCCGCTCCACCGAGCATCGCCGCGGCCGGGAGGAGCGCGAGCGCCACGTCCACGTGCTCGAGCGTCTTTTTCAAGCCGACGGCGATCAGTGCGATCCCGGCGAGCATCGGGAAGTGCAGGTAGGAGTAGGAGTCGCGCGCGACCTCGTTGCGTTCGCGGCCCTCCGTGGCTTTCGTCAGGCGACGCTGGGCCACGAGCGCCACCACGTCGAAGTAAAGCCACCAGAGGGCACCCGCCACGATCACGCCCAGGACGGCGGCCACCACCACACCGGCGCCGATGTGGGCGGTGGAGCCGGCCCCAATCGCGACGATCGACTCCCCCAGCGCGATGATGATGATCCCTGCGTGGCGCTCGGCGAAGTGTCCTGGCACGAGCTTCCAACCGTCGGCGCCGAACAGATACGGCCCGCCGGCGTCCAGCACGAGCGCGAGGCCCCACAGGCCCAGGCGCAGGGTCCCGCCCGCGAGCGCCGCGGCGACGAGCAGGCCGGCGGCGATCGCAGTGCTGCCGGCGAGGCCCACGACCGAGCGACGCAGGCCCGCGTCGTCTCGGCTGGCAAGCATGAACAGCGCGATGTGCGCAACGCGTACGGCCGCGTACGCGCCCGCGAACAGCAGCGCCTCGCTGCCAAACGCCCGCGGAACGCACAGCGCCGCCACGAGGAAGGCTGCGGACGCGGCGAACATCGCCAGCCGCACCGTGCCCTCCTCGGGATCGACCACGCTCGTGAGCCACGCATAGCCCGTCCAGGACCACCACAGCATCCCCAGCACGAGCAGCCCCTTCAGCATGCCTTCCCAGGAGGGGTTGGCGGACATCAGCGCCGTGCACTGCGTCAGCGCGAGCACGAATACGAGGTCGAAGAACAGCTCCAGCGAGGTGACGCGCTCACCTTCGCGCATCACGGCCGTCAGGCGATGTGCGCGGCTGGAGACTGGAGCGCTCACGAGCGCATCTTTGCAACTCGCCCGCGCGGACACAGCCGGCCCGCGCGGGCGCTCCTCTCAGCGCACTGTCAGTGCAGCGACATGTTCGGCTCGCCGGCCGAGTTCAGGCCCGTGCCCGAGGTCGTGCAGGTACCGCCCTTGGGCGTGCCCGCGTTGTACGCCTGCGTGAGGCAGTTGCGCAGCCCCAGCTGCGCCCAGTAGTTGGGGTGGATGTCTTCCTGCAGTTCGTAGGGCCCGATCAGCGTTTCAATCGTGCGGATCTGGTTGAACCACTCGCTCTTGTTGACCGCTTCAGGCGATTTCCAGTTCGCGAGACCCTCTTCCTCGAGCAGCCCCACGCCTTTGTCACACAGCCGGTGGCTGTTGAACGCAGAGGACAGTTCCATCGTCTTCACGTTCGACAGACCCACGCCCGCGGCAGCATTGAACACGGTGCTGTCGATCGTGGGCAGCATCGTGGCGTTGGCGTAGTTGGCGTCCGTGTTCCAGAAGCCGCAGCCGCCGGTGAACTGCCGGCTGTAGCCGCTCTGGGTGTAGCGGAATTCCGACCCGTTGGGGATCGGCGAGGGGTAGTTCTGCACGAGGATCGTGTACTGCGAGCTCGAGTAGCCCGCGTTGGTCATGGCCGTGGCCACGTTTTTGATCGCAGTTTCGATTTCACCCTTGACTTTGTTGACGTTGCTGGAGGTGAAGTTGTTCGTGACAGAGCTTTCTTTGCTGCAGTAGAAGTCGTAGAAGATCGTCGACTCCAGGAAGTCCTCCACGCACGTCGTGACGATGCTCGCGAAGTTGAAGTTGTTGCCGCCGATCGACAGCGCCACGAGCTTCACGTTGTGGCTCGCAGCGAAGTGCTGGAGCATCAGCGCCTGGCCTTCGTTTCCACCGGAGTTGTAGAAGTCGATCCCCGGCTTGAACAGGCCTTCGGTCGTGAAGCTGGTCGTCTTGGCACCCGAGCAGGCGAGGTTCTCACCGTTGACACCGCCGCCGATGTAGACCTCAGCGGACTTCGAGCGATGACAGCCTTTGATCAGTTCGCCGGTGTCGGTGGCGTTGTCGTAGTAGGCAGTCGAGCCGAGCGCGTCGGTCTTGGAGGAGCTTTCGTCGGTGTTTCCGGCCCAGCGCCCAGCCTCGCCGGATATGAACGAGTCGCCGAGGCTGACGACCGTGGGTGTGCCCGACCCTGGCCCTTCAGCGTGCGCGACCGGCGCAAGCGCGCCAAATGCAAAGGCGAGTGCGGCGGCCATGAGCGCTGCGAGCAGCACAAGGTGAGGCATCCTGCGAGATGCGATCGGGTGATCCATGAATTCCCCTCTTCTCCGCGCACCGCCCCTCAGCGGCGCTGTCGAGCGACCCTAACGCGTGCTCGTGTCGTTGGTCAACCGCAATTCGACAATTCGAAGGCCAGCGCCGGATCCTCGGCCGCGCCCGTCTCCGACTGGGCTCAGGAGGCGGCTTCGCCGGCCGCGCGCGCGTGCGGCTGGGAGCCCTCCGCGGCGCGCGCAGGCACCTCCCCCCACAACTGCTCCAGGCGGTAGAACTCGCGCGTCTCAGGGGTGAAGATGTGCACGACCACGTCGAGGTAGTCCATCAGGATCCAGCCCGCGTCAGCGGTGCCCTCCACGCGGCGGGGGAACGTGTCGTGATCGTGCTTGAGCCCCTCGAGGATGCCGTCGTGGATCGCGTTGGCCTGGCGCGCGGTGTTGCCGGAGCAGATGAGGAAGTAGTCGGTGTAGCCGAGCACGCCGCGCAGGTCCAGCTCCACCACGTCGATCGCCTTCTTGTCGGCCGCGTACCCGGCGATCGTGGAGAGGAGCGCGTCGCCGTCCATCACGAGCGCACCCCAGCGGCCTGGTTGGCGCCAACGCGGTACAGGCCGTGCTCGGCGATGTACTCGGCGACGGCCGGCCCAACGAGCTCATCGACCGATTTGCCGCGCGCGATGCGCTCACGCGCGATCGAGGAGGAGGCATCAATCGTGGGCATCTCCAGGAAGCGCACGTCTTCCCGGTCGCCGCCGATCTCGCCGACGGCGTCCAGGACGCGCTCGCGCCCGGTACCGGCGCGCGCTGCCACGGCCAGACGCGCGAGCGCCAGCAGCTCGGCGGGTTCGCGCCAGGAGCCGAGCGTGCCGGCGGTGTCGGCGCCGACGATGAACGTCAGCTCGGCGTTGGGATGGGTTGCGTGGATGGATCTCAAGGTATCCACCGTATAGGACAGGCCGCCGCGCTCCACCTCCACCGCGCTCACGTCCAGCGCGTCCTGATCGGCGACCGCCAGCCTGCACATGGCCAGGCGGTGCCACGGACCCGGATCCCGCCCGCCCCACCCACCCCGCTCCTCGCGATCGACGTCGCCGTCGGCCTTGAACGGCGACGTGCTGGCGGGCACGAGCAGCACTCGGTCGAGATCCAGCTCCTCGCGCGCGTGGCGAGCGATCGCCACGTGCCCCAGGTGGGGCGGGTTGAAAGTGCCGCCGAGGATGCCCAGCGAGCTAATCGCGGACGTGTCCGTCCCCTTCGATGAGGTACTTGAACGTGCACAGCTCGCGCAGCCCGATGGGGCCGCGCGCGTGCAGCTTCTGCGTGGAGTTGCCGATCTCCGCCCCCATGCCGAACTCTCCCCCGTCGGTGAAGCGCGTGGAGGCGTTGACGTACACGCACGCGGCGTCCACGCCCAGCTGGAATGCGCGCGCGGCGGCGGTGTCGCCGGTGACGATCGCCTCGGAGTGCCCGCTGCCGTACCGCCCCACATGCTCGATCGCCTGCTCGACGTCCTCGACCACACCCACAGCCAGAATCGGCGCGAGGTACTCGGTTGCCCAGTCCTCCTCGGTCGCGTCCTCGAGGATTAGATCTGGGATCGCGTCGTGGCCTCTAAGCGCGGCTTGGGCGCGTGCGTCGGCCCTGATGAGCACACCGGCGGCGGCGAGCGCGGTGAGCGTCCGCGGCAGGAAGTCAGCTGCGATGCGCTCGTGCACGAGCAGCGTCTCGGCGGCGTTGCACACGCCCGGGCGCTGTGTCTTTGCGTTCAGCACGATCGCCTGGGCCTGCTCGAGGTCGGCGCTGGCATCCACGAAGACGTGGCAGTTCCCGGAGGCCGCGTATATGACCGGCACGGTGGCGACGGCCTGCAGCGCGTCCTTGAGCCCCTCGCCACCGCGGGGGATGATCAGATCGACGCTGTCCTTCTGCGTGGCCAGCTCCGCCAGCTCCTCGCGCCCGCCGCCCGCAACCAGGCTCACGCAGCCCTCCGGGAGCCCTGCCCCGACGGCTGCCTCGGAGGCGATCTGCGCGAGCGCAGCGTTGGAGTGCATCGCGGATGAGGAGCCACGCAGCACGATCGCGTTACCGGACTTCAGGCACAGGGCGGCCGCGTCGATCGTGACGTTCGGCCGCGCCTCGTAGACGACGGCGATCACGCCGAGCGGGACGCGCACCTTGCGCACGTCCAGGCCGTTGGGCAGACGGTGCCCATCGATCACCTCACCTACGGGGTCGGGCAGCGCGGCGATCTGGCGCACGGCGCGCGCGATCGCTTCAACCCGCGTCTCGTCCAGACGCAGCCGGTCGAGCAGCGCCTCACCGATGTCCGCCTCGCGCGCGAGCTCCATGTCGAGCGCGTTCGCCGCGAGGATCTCATCCAGGCGCACCTCTAGCGCCACGGCGATCGCCTGCAGCGCAGCGTCCTTGATGGCGGTATCTATCCGCGCGAGAGCCCGTGCGGCACGCTTGGCCGCGCGGCACGTGTCGGCTACGGATGAGACGGCGATTGCCATGCAACACAGGGTACGACAGGAAAGTGGCTGTGGGCTCGTCCGATCCGGCGATGAGACCGGCCACCGAGGCAGTACTCACGGGGTCGGGCGAAATTGTCTCCCGAAAAGCAGTCCTCAATCGACCACGAGGTAATCGCGGTGCACGGCCTCATCGCTCGCGCGCGGGAGCACCTGACGGATGGCCTCGGACTTCAGCCCGACCACGCGTCGCAGCTCCTCGGCGGAGTAGCTGCAGATGCCCTTGGCGAGCGTGCGCCCGCGCTGCGCGTCCTGTTCGGCCTGCTCGGCGATCTCCACGGCGTCGCCGGCGTCGAAGTCGCCGATCACCTCGACGATGCCAACGGGCAGCAGGCTGGCGCTGCCCTCGCGCACGGCACGCACGGCACCCGGGTCGATCACGAGCGTGCCGCGCGAGGGCTTGGCGTACTTCAGCCACAGCTTGAAGCTCGAGTAGCGGGCCTCGCGCGCGGCAAAACGCGTGCCCTCGCGCTCACCCGCAAGCACAGCCGCGAGCGCCTGCGCGCGCGTTCCGTTGCAGATCACCGTGGGAATCCCTGCGGCGGTGGCCATCTCCGCGGCGACGACCTTCGAGCGCATCCCGCCGGAGCCCAGCGGCGATGTCGTGTGACCGATCTCCAGGTCGCCGAGCGCGTCGAAGTCACTGACCTCGGCGACGATGTGCGCCTCCGGATGCAGACGCGGGTCGGCGGTGAACAGGCCGTCGATGTCCGTCAGCAGGATCAGCTCGTCGGCCGCGATCAACACCGCCACCTGCGCCGCGAGGAAATCGTTGTCGCCGAATGAGATCTCATCCGTGGCGGTGGTGTCGTTCTCGTTGATCACCGGCAGCACGCGCCACTCCAGCAGCGTGCTCAGCGTCAGGCGCGCGTTCAGGTAGTGCGTGCGCGCGCTCATGTCGAAGAACGTCAGCAGCACCTGCGCGCTCGTCACCTCGCGCTCGCGCAGCAGCTCGTCGTAGATCCTGTAGAGCTTGCCCTGGCCGACGGCGCTCGCCGCCTGCAGCGCGCCGATCGTGGTGGGGCGCTGGGGCAGGTCCATCACGCGCATCCCCCGAGCGATCGCCCCGCTGGTCACGACGATCACCTCAGCGCCCTCCCGATGCAGCGCAGCCAGCTGATCGCACACGCCCGTGAGCACGTCCATGCGCGGCTCGCCGTCGCTGTCCGCGACCACGCTGGAGCCGAGCTTGATGACCACGCGTCTCATGGGCTCACGCAGCGTAGACGGTCATTGGGGGGGCTTCGTATGCCGTGGAGTGAGCTCTCGGGCGACTTCCAGCGATTCGATGTCCACGAGGTCCAGCGGTCGTCCCGCGGCGCGCTTCATCGCGAGCATGTCTTCGATCGAGGCGATCCGCACGCTTCGACCGCTCAACTCCATCACGCTCGCACGCTCGCGCAAGATCTCGTAGTCGGGGGCCCCCTCCGGGTCGACGAGCAGATCGATATCGCCTGCCGGCGTCGTCAAACACAACATCTGTGTGTGACGCAGAGTGCGACCATCTGGCACGAATGGCACCTTCTCCGTGACGCCACGCAGCCGCGCTTCGAGCCCCACCAGGACGCTGCCGAGCGCGTCAAGGTTGTGCTCTGAGGTCGAGTAGCAGATGTCGAGATCCTTGGTGAAGCGTGGCATCGCCTGCAGCACAACGGCCACACCGCCGACGATCACGAAGTCCACGCCACCGTCGACCAGCGCCTGCACCAGCGCCCCCGGGCGGTACTCAGGCTGGCTCGCCACGCGCCTTGGCTCCAGCGAGAGTCAGCTCGCGACCCCATTCATACATACGTTCCAGCTGTGCGAGCCTCTGCTGCGGCGTCAGCCTGAGCTGCTCGAACACAAGCGTCTCGTCGATGCCCCTTTTCAGCGGCTCCGTACTGAGCACGAGTTCTCGCCCTGCCCCGCGCAACGCACCTTCGAGCGTTGTGATCGTCATGTTCGCTCGTGGCCTCTCCAGCTTGGCTACCGCGGCCTGGCTTATGCCGAGTCGGCGGGCAAGCTCAGCCTGCGTGAGCCCAGCACGAGTACGTGCATCTTTGAGCAATGACGCAGGGACCGACATGCGTGGATTATAACCTATAAGTTATGTCCGTCCGGCGCCCAGTCCGCGAGACATATGGCTACTCCTGCGGATCCAGCTCGAACGTGGTCCCGGCGATCTCGATCTCATCGCCGGGCTGAAAGCCCTGCGCCTCCAACGCCCCGAGCACGCCGATCCTGCGCAGGCGTCCCTCGAGGTAGGCCATCGCGTCGTCGTTCTCGATGTCGAAGCGCGCCACCAGCCGCTCGATGCCCCTGCCCCTGACGGCGAAGGAGCCGTCTCCGACCTGCTCGACGTGGAAGCCCGCCCCCGCCGCCGGGCGGAAGACCATGTGCTCGACGAGCTCCTCCTCGTTGACTCGCGCGGGCGCTGCGGCACCTGGCGCGGTCGTTACGGTGCGTGTGGAGGACGAATCGGGCACGAGCCTCAGCAACAGCTCGCCGAGCTCGCGCACGCCGAAGCCAGTGGCGCTGGATGTGGCGAGCACGGGTACGTCCGGCCCGAGGCGCTCCTGCCATTCGGCGACGCTCGCGCGGACGCGCCGCTCGGGCACGAGGTCCGCCTTGGACAGCGCCAGCACGCGAGGCAGGCGCCCGAGGCGCTCGTCGTGCGCGGCCAGCTCGTGCTCGATCGTCGCGTGGTTGACGAGTGGGTTGGCGTCAGCGCCGCTGGAAATCTCGGGTGCGATGTCGAGCACGTGCACAAGCAGGCTCGTGCGCTCGACGTGCGCGAGGAATTCGTGCCCGAGACCGGCGCCGTCGCTGGCCCCCTCGATCAGCCCTGGGATGTCCGCAACGATCAGCTGGCGTTCATCGCCTTCGAGCACGCCGAGCACAGGCGAGAGCGTGGTGAAGGGATAGTCGGCAACCTTCGGGGCGGCGCGCGTGAGCCGGGAGATCAGCGAGGACTTGCCGGCGTTGGGAAGACCCACAAGCCCCACGTCGGCGAGTAGCTTCAGCTGCAGCTCGAGCCAGCCCTCCTCACCGACCAGGCCGCGCTCGGCAAAGCGCGGCGCCTGACGCGTGGGCGTGGCGAAGCGCTTGTTGCCTTTGCCGCCGCTCCCGCCCTTCGCGACGGTCGCACTCTGACCGGCCGCCAAGAGCTCCCAGCGACGCCCGGCCAGGTCGCCCTCCTGCTCGTCATCGCTGCCCACGATCTGCGTCCCCGGCGGCACCCGGATCGTGAGCGTCTGCCCGTCGGCGCCGTGGCGCAGGTTGCCCTCGCCGTGCCCGCCGCGTCCGGCACTGTAGTGGGCTTTGCGGCGGAAGCTCTGCAGGTCGCGCAGGGAGTCGTCGCAGAGGACGACAACGTCCCCCCCGCGTCCGCCGTCGCCGCCGTCGGGCCCGCCGCGCGGGACGTGCGCTTCGCGGCGGAAGCTCAGGCAGCCGTCGCCGCCCGCTCCCGCCTGGACATGGATTCGCGCTCGATCGTGAAGCATCGCCAACTCATCGTGACAGCCGCGACACGGTCATCGCGCGCGAATCGGCTATGGGTAGAGGTTCACACCCGTCACCGCCCCTCAGCAAAGGAGCATCACAGCATGAGCAACGACAGCACTCCCGCGTCCGAGCGCGTCTTCCTGATCACGGGCGCGTCCTCCGGCATCGGCGCCGCGACGGCGCGCCGCGCCCACGAGCAGGGGTACCGTCTCGTGCTGGCCGCACGCTCGCTGGAGCGCCTGCAGGAGCTCGCCGATGAGCTGGGGGGCCCCGAGCACACGCTGGCGGTGCGCTGCGACGTGAGCGAGTGGGTGCAGCAGCAGGAGATGGTGCGGGCGGCGCTCGACGCGTTCGGGCGGATCGACGTGGCCTTCGCCAATGCCGGCTTCGGCGGCCCCCGGGGCTTTCTGAAGGACACGCCCGAGCACTGGCGCGAGATGGTGCTCACGAACGTGTATGGAGCAGCGCTGACGCTGCGCGCGACGATCCCCGCACTGACCGAGTCGCGCGGGCATCTGCTGCTGACATCGAGCGTCGCCGGGCGCCGTCCGCTGCCGGGCTCGATGTACTCGTGCACCAAGCACGCGGTCACCGCGATGGGCGAGGCCGCGCGCCAGGACCTGCACGGCACTGGGATCAGGGTGACGTTGATCGAGCCGGGCATGACCGACACGCCGTTCTTCGACGAGCGCCCCGAGCAGGCGCTCGAGGACGACGACATCGCGCGAGCGGTGCTCTACGCGGTCTCCCAGCCGCCGCACGTGAACGTCAACGAGATCCTCGTGCGCCCCACCGCGCAGGCGGGTTGAGGCCCAGGCCGGTTGAGGGAGCCGAGATGCGACCGCCGCGCCGCGCGAGCGCTCAGGCGTGCGCGAGGCGGTGCGAGAAGTAGAAGCCCGCGACAGCGGCCGCGCCCGCCACTGCGACGGTCCCGTAGACGCCTTTGCGCGGCAGCGCGTCACGGGCGAGAATCGTGGCGAGCACGTCCACGCAGTCCGCGACCGCGCACGCCGCCTGCACGAGCGGCCCCGAGGGGTCATCGAGGGTCTTCAGCGTGGCGATCCCCAGCGCCAGGTCGCGGACACCGAGCGAGCGCGCGAGATCGCCGACGACTGGGAGCTTCGAGCTCTCCTCCCCCAGCCATCTGGAGGTGACCTGCTCGGGCGCGACGAGGACGGCCACCCCCAAGGCGGCACGCCCCGCGGCAAGCAGAAATGCGCCCCGCCGCGGGGAGATGCCGCGCACCCTCAGCTTTGCTCGCTGCCGTCCGGGAGCACGCTCACCACGCGGCCGCGCCAGCCGCTGGTGAACTGCACGGTCCCGGCGGCGCGCGCATACAAGGTGTCGTCTTTGCCGATGCCTACGCCGGCGCCAGGCTTGAAGCGCGTTCCGCGCTGGCGCACGATGATCTCACCGCCGGTGACGGTCTCACCGGCGAACGTCTTCACGCCCAGGCGCTGGGCGTTTGAGTCACGGCCGTTGCGGCTCGAGCCGAGCCCCTTCTTATGAGCCATCTGAAGCCTTCTCCTCGCTCGCTTTGGCCGCCGCTTTCGCTTTGGAGGCGGTGATCTCAGTGACCTCGATCTGGGTCAGGTCCTGGCGGTGGCCGTTACGCCGTTTGTAGCCGCGCTTGGGCTTGAACTTGAACACGCGCAGCTTCTCGCCGCGCACGTGCGCGACGACCTTCGCCGTGACCTTCACGTTTTTCAGGCCGGCCTTGTCAAAGACGGCCTCATCGGAGCGGTACATCAGCGGCTCCAGCTGGATGTCCGAGCCCTCAGCGGCAGCCAGGCGCTCGACGAGCAGCCGCTGGCCGCGCTCGACGCGGTACTGCTTGCCGCCGGTCTTCACGATCGCGTACATGTCTGTGTGTGTCTCGATTCTCTGGGCTTGTCGGGGCCGCGCCGACCGGCTTTGTGCCGGAAGAGCTATCGGCTACTCGGGGCTCGCCTTGGCCTTGGCAGCCGAACGGCGCCGTCCGCCCCTGCGGCCACGACGCCGAGGCTTGGATTGTAGGCCATCCTCGGTGCCATCGCCGTGCTCATCCTCTCCCTGTTCGAGCACGGGCGCAGGCTCCGGGTTCTCGGGCTCGGAGTCGACGGACGTGGGCGAGTCGCTGAGTCCTGCTTCGCGGCGCGCCTCCACGTCCTCGCTTTCCACAGGGGCGCGCCTGCGCCGCGAACGCGGGCCGGGCGCAGCCGAGCTGTCGGGATCCTCATCTGCGGCGGTGTCAGTCGCCGGCGAGGAGCCGGCGGATACGGGAGCGGCGGCGGTGGAACGGCGACGGCTGCGACCGTTCGCGCGTGCGCCGGAGGGACGGGCCGGCGCGGCGATCACCTCGCCGTTCTCGTCTAGCAGCAGCGCCGTGGCAGCCGTGCGCCCAACCTGGTCGATGCGCACCATCCGCTTCTCGCCGACGAACGGCGAGGCGCCGGCGATGGAGATGATGTAGCCATCGATTTTGGCGACCGCATCGTCAACGTCGTACATGTGCGGCTCGACGATCTCCACGAGCACCTCATCGCCCTGACGGAACGGCAGCGCGCGCTCCTCCACCTCCGCGCGGGTGCCCATGAAGGTGATCGCGAAGTGATCGAGCGCCAGCCCTTCGGAGCCCTCGAACAGGAACGACTTGCCGGTCTCTGCCTCCATCGCGTGCAGCACGCGCGAGTTGTGCCCGGTGAACTGTGTGCTCACGCGCGGGTTGATCTGCACGAGGAACGCCTCCGCGTCCGGGTGCTCCACGGCGACGTCGCGGAGCTTTCGCTCGAACTCGATCGCGATCGTTTCCTCCGAGCGGATCACGCCCTCGCCCTCGCAGGTGGGACACGAGCGCGTCATGATCTCGCGCACCCCCTCGGTCACGTTCTGACGGGTCATCTCCACGAGACCGAGCTTTGAGATCTCGGCGGTGAACGTCTTCGTGCGGTCCTCGTCGAGCGTCTTTCTGAGCGTCTTCATGACCGCGTCGCGGTTGCGCGCGCGGGCCATGTCGATGAAGTCGATCACGATGATCCCGCCGATGTCGCGCAGGCGCAGTTGGTTGACGACCTCCTCGGCGGCCTCGAGGTTGGTCTTGGTGATCGTGTCCTCGAGCGCCGCGCCCTTGCCGCGGCCGATGAAGCTCCCCGAGTTGACGTCGATCACCGTCAGCGCCTCGGCATAGTCGATGATCAGATAGCCGCCGCTGGGCAGATCCACGCGCCGGGAGAGCACGCCGTCGATCGCCTTGTCGACGCCGTATGACTCGAACAGCGGCTCCTCCTGCTGCCAGAGCTCCACGCGCTCGACGAGCTCGGGGGCGGTGCGCGTGAAGAACGACACGAGCCGGTGGTACTGCTGCTCGTCATCGACGATCGCGCGCTCGAAGTGCGCGGAGAAGATGTCGCGCACGACCCGCACGGAGAGGTCGGCCTCCTGGAAAACGAGGTCCGGTGCGGCGGTCTCCTCGACGCGTTTGACGAGCACCTCGTGCAGCTTGTGCAGGTACTTCAGCTCGCGCTCGAAGTCCTCGCGCTTGGCGCCGTGGGCGGCGGTGCGCACGATCACACCTCCGCCGTCGAGGGCCAGGTTGGCGGTTTGGCGGCGCAGCCGGTCGCGCTCCTTGTCCTCCAGGCGCCGCGAGACGCCGATGCCCTCGCCGGTGGGCGCATAGACCATGTAGCGACCGGCGATCGTCAGCTCCATCGATAGGCGCGCACCCTTCGTCTTCAGCGGGTCCTTGACGACCTGCACGACGATCTCCTGCCCCGGTTTCAGCAGATCTGAGATCTTGCGCCCGCCGCCTCCACCGCGGCCACGGCGGGGGGTCTCAACGCCCGGCAGCACGATCTCATCGACGTGCAGGAAGCCGTTCTTCTCCAGGCCGATGTCGACGAACGCGGCCTCCAGGCCCGGCAGGACGTTGTCGACCTTGCCCTTGTAGATGTTGCCGACGATCGAGCGACCGCCGCGTCGCTCGATGTAGAGCTCAGCGACGCGGTAGCCGGCCTCCGGGCCCTTGCTGCCGCGCTTGCGACCACGGCTGGAGGATGAGCGCGAGGCGGCGGGCGTTCCGCTCGCCTCCAGAAGCGCCACGCGCGTCTCCGCGCGGTCGACGCTGACAAGTACTTGCTTTTTCAATTTGATCCAGTCTTTCGGTATGGAAACGGGCCGCGCGTCTGGCGGATTGGCACCGAGTAGGTGAGCCCGCGTGCGAGCGGGGCGCCCGATGGGGCGCACCCTGCGCGGCCGGGCGTAGAACCCAGCGGGGCTGACGGTCTGGTGAGGGACGCTCGGCGGACATTCAGGTCTAGTAGCGCAGTACGCGGTCCTTCAGAGCGGCTGAGGCGCGCGCCTGGACATAGATCGATTGCAGCAGGCCTACCGCCAGCAAAGTTGCGATGACCGACGAGCCGCCATAGCTCATGAGCGGAAGCGTGACGCCGGTGATGGGCATGATCCCAACTGTCATCCCGATGTTGACGAAGACCTGAAACATGAGCATAGCCGCTACACCGGCGGCAATCAGGGAGCCGAGCAGGTCCTTGGCCATCACGAGCACCCTCAGCGTGCGCGAGATCAACAGCGCGTAGAGCAGCACCACGAGCCCGGCGCCGACGAAGCCGTAGCGTTCGCCGACCGCCGCGAACACGAAGTCCGTGTCGCTCTCGGGCACGTAGCCGTTGGTCACCTGGCTCGTGCTGGGGCCGCGACCGGTCTTGCCCCCGGCGCCGATCGCGATCTTCGACTCTTCCTGCTGGTAGGAGGGATCGGTCGATTCCGCGCCTTCCGCGCCTTCCTTGGGCTGAGTTTCGGCGGTCGGGTGGATGAAGGCCGTCAGGCGTTCCACCTGGTAGGGCTTCAGTACGTGGATGCCGACGGCCGGCGCGGCCACAAGCACGAACGCGATCGACACGCACACGAGCGCCGCGAGCGCAGCCAGGTGGCGCCAGGACGCGCCGGCGATGAACAGCATCATGCAGGCGATCGTCATATACACGAGGCCTGAGCCGAGATCGGGCTGGGCGATCACGAAGATCGTCGGCACGAGCGCCGCGATCAACACGCGCACGATCGTGTGGCGCTCGCGCATCCGCCGCGAACGCTCGACGATGAAGGAGGAGAGCGCGATGATCAGCAGCACCTTGCCGAGCTCCGAAGCCTGGAAGGAGAACAGCGGGAAGCTGATCGCGCGCTGCGCCCCGTTGGCGGAGCTGCCGAGGCCGAGGACCGCGAGGATGCTGAACAGCAGCGCCCCGTAGATCCAGTTTTTGTAGCGCGGCAGGCGCGCGTAGTCCAGGCGCGAGACGGCCAGCATCAGCACGAATCCGACCCCTAGGTAGATGCCCTGGCGCTCCACGTAATAGTGAGGCCCGCCCGCTAGGTGCACCGTGGCGACTTTCAGCGTGAGGATCGAGCACACGCCGAGACCGATCACGGCGAGCGCCAGCACGGGGTCCAGCGGCAGGCGCAGCGTCCGCGCCGGCGCCGCAGGAGTCTCGTCGGGCGGCTTGATCGGGCTGAGTGGGCTCAAAATGTCTTCGAGCTTCCCGCGACGAACTTCTTGGGCTTTCCGTACCACTGCGAAGCGATCAGACGCGCGATGGGCGCGGCGGTTTCAGCACCGAAGCCGCCTTCCTCGACGGTCACAGCGATCACGATCGGGCGCTGCGCGTTGCCGAGGTAGCACATGTACCAGGACTGTTCCACATGCCCCTGGCGTTCTGCGGTGCCCGTCTTGCCGTACACCGGGTCTTCGGACTGGTCCCACCCGGCCCACACTTCCGTCGAGGTTCCGCCTGGGGCAGTGGCCGCCTCGTGCAGGCCTTCCATCACGAGGCCGAGATCTTCAGAGTTGAGATGGACGTGGCGGCTGGGGAACTTCAGCGTCTGCACGAGGCTGTGGTTGGCTTCGTCGATCTGCTTGCCGAGGTGTGGCGTCACGACGGTCCCTTCGCCGCCGTTGCGGTAGGCGTTCGCGAGCGTCGAGTAGGCGACGGCCATCTGCAGCGGGTCGGTCAGCAGCTCGCCCTGGCCGACGGCGAGATCCATGTTGTAGCCCACCGTCCAGGGCGCGCCCGGTTCGCCGACGATGTAGCAGGGGTGCCCGTGGTGGGCCTTCATGCATTTGCTTTCCAGTTCGTTCTGTTCGTCCAGCCACTTGGGGCTCGGGATCACGCCCGGGAACTCGCTGGGCAGGTCGATCCCCGTGGGCTCCCCCACCCCCAGCTGGTGCGCCTTCTTCTGGATGATTTCGCCGCCGTGTTCGTTGGCGAGCTTGCCGACGGTGAAGAAGTACGTGTCCGAGGACTCCTTCAGCGCTTCCACCAGCGTCGCGGCGCCGTAGTCGGTGTGCCCTGAGTTACAGAATTGCTCGCTGGAGACCGAGATGCACTCCCCCGCACCGAGTCCCTCGTTGGGAGTGATCACCCCTGCTTCCAGCGCGGCCATCGCGGTGATCGGCTTGAACGTCGAGCCAGTGGGGTATTCGCCTTCGTCGGCCAGATTCGTGAGCCGCCCCGGTTCTTCACCGTGGCGGCCGGTCAGTTCGTTGTATTCCGCGTACGTCAGCGGTTTTGCGAACCGGTTGGGGTCGAAGCTCGGCGTGGAGCCCATCGCGAGCACTTCGCCGTTGAGCGGGTCGAGCGCCACGAACGCTCCAGCGATCGCCGGTTTGCCCCCGGCGCGCGCGTGTTCCATGCCTTCCAGCAGCGCCTTTTCGCTGGCGCGCTGGAGTCCCAGGTCGAGCGTTGTCTGCAACGCATGCCCGGCCCTGGGCGGTGTCGGCGCGAGCTTACTCGGCACCGCCTGCCCCTGGGCGTTGACGGCAATACGCTGCTCGCCCGGTTTGCCGCGCAGATACTGGTCGTAGTAGTACTCCAGGCCCGCCTGGCCGACGATCGTGCCAGGCTGCACGCCGCGAAACGCCGGTGCCTTGAGCTCCGTTTCATTGACCGAGCCCACGTAGCCGAGAACCTGGGCGGCCATTTCCCCGAACGGGTATTCGCGGATCGAGACGGGTTCCTGGACCACGCCGGGGAATTCCTGCGCGCGCTCACCAAGGATCGTCAGCGCGCGTCGTCCCGCGGCCGTCTTGATCGTCACGTACGCGTACGGCGTCGCCGTCATGCCCTCGACGACGCGTTCGTCGATTTTGCGCGAGCTCTCGCCGATCACCGCCCCGAGTCGCTTGAAGAGGCCACGCAACGCGGTTGCACTCCGCGGCAGCAGTGGCACCTCCACGTGCGGAGGGCCCGTTTCCGCCTCCAACCGGTGCTGCTCGGCGTGCTGCGCGCGGCTCAGGTGCCGCACGCCTCCGAGCGCGGCCTCGTAGCCCGAAAGGCGCTTGACGGCCGCACGACGCACAACTTCTGCTGCGTCAAGGGCTTCCTGGTATTCGGTCACCTGCGAGGTGATACCGGGGGGCAGGTTCTCCGGCGCGATCTGCACGGCGTTCGTAACCGTGCTGCCCACGAGCGTCTGGCCTTCACGGTCGAGGATTTCCCCCCGCGGCGCGGCGATCGGGACCTTGCGGACCTGGTTCGCGTTCGCCTGTGCGACGTACTGTTCGCTGGAGAGCACCTGCAGGTACCACAGGCGAAAGAAGATCACGCCGAACATCACCATCACGACGCCGCTGATGATCGCCACACGCAACGCCAGCTGCGGCGAGACGGGCACGCGCGGGTCCCGTTTGCGAACGGGCTCGATCGCACTCATGCTTTCGACAAGGGACTCAGGCCGCCCGTGGTGTACGTGCGCCTGCGCCGACGCCGACGCGGGTCCTCAGGAAGTGCGCCGGAGAGCACGCGGCGCACGAGCGCCCACATGGGCAGCGCGAGGATCGCGTTGACGAGGACGCCGAGCACGATCTCGCGCAGCAGCTCGAAGCTGACGGGCGCATCCACGCCGAGCATGAACTCCATCAGCGAGTAGCCGACCAGCGAGACCGCCGAGGCGCCGGCTCCGACGAGCAGCGGCGTGAGCGCAGCCTGTGGGTCGCGCAGCTCACGCAGGCGCCCGCACCAGTAGCCGATCAGCGTGAAGATCAGCGAGCTCAGCCCGAGCGTCTGCAGCAGCGCGAGATCGACCAGCAGGCCGATCGCAAAGCCGCACGCGGCCCCCACGGTCGATCCGCACAGCAGGCCGATGAACGCCACCAGCAGCGGCGAGAGGTCGGCGTTCACGCCGAACACGGGAACCTCGGAGACGACGCCGATCTGGAAGAACACGACGACGACGCCGAGCGCGAGGAGGCGCAGCTGCAGTCCCCCCGTGTTCGTGTTCATCCGCCCACCTGTGTGGAAGCGAGCTGTTCGCCGGAAGTCGAGCTGCTCGCGCCCGCCGCCGGAAGGCTCGTCGTGAGGCGACTGAGGTTCGATGCACGTGTGCCCGCCGCGGCCGTCAGGACCTGCACGGTGTCGAGGTCATGCAGGTTGGCGATCGGATGCAGGTTGACCGACTTGTACGCGCTTTCTTCGTTGACGGACGTCACCTGGCCGATCAGCAGACCCGGCGGGTAGAGCGATTCCGCGTTCGCAACGGTGCCCGATGTGACGACGTATTCGCCCACATTCGGATTGGAAGTGGTGGGCAGATACTGGAGCAGCAGGTCGTTCGGTTCTCCGACCTTCGGCTGCACGAGGCCCGTCGCGTTGCTCGTGCCGATCCGCGCGGAGACCCCCACAGAGCTGTCGGTGATGAGGTCGATCTCCGCGCCATCGGAGACCACGGCCGCGACCTTGCCGACGAGCCCTTCGCCGTTGATCACGGGGTCGTTGACCTGGATGCCGGAGGATTCTCCCTTGTCGATGTTGACCGTGGAATACCAGAGGTTCGGCGATTTGTCCACGACTGTTGCCGTCACGGGGTGGTAGTCGTCCACGCCCAGCTGATCGAGGTGGTAAAGGGAGAGAAGCTCGTGGTAAGAGCGTTTTTCGGCTTGGTTGGCCACGAGTTCGCGGCGGAGTTTGTCCACCTGCTTGCGCAGTTCGCTGCGCTGGCTTTTTGCGTCGAGCGTTTCGCCGAACCAGCTGAACATGTCCCGTACGGGCTTCAGCGCCTTGTTGGCGCCGTCCTGGATCGGCGAGACGACCGTGAGAAAGTCTCGCTGCACACCGTGCAGGCGCCCGCTGGGCGCCTCGCCGAAGTATGCGGTCAGAAGCAGAAGTGAAAGCACGACGAGCAGTACGAGCACAGCTCGCCGACGCCGGACCGTCTTGTCATGCACCGATGGTTACCTTCCGAAGCGTTCGATGGACAGAGTACCCAGGCGCGGGGCGGCCTGTCACAGTCCCTCAGCGGCGGCGGCGGTTGCGCGAGGTTCGGTTGGAGCGGTGGATCGCCTCGAACTCCTCGAGCGAGCGTCCGGAGCCGACAGCAACGCACGTCAGCGGCGACTCAGCCAGGTGCGCGGGCATCTGCGTCTCATCGCGCAGGCGCTCGTCGAGCCCCTGTAGCAACGAGCCCCCACCCGCGAGCATAATCCCGCGATCCATGATGTCCGAGGCGAGCTCGGGCGGCGTGCGGTCGAGGGTCTCCTTGACCGCGTCGATGATCTGCGTGAGCGGCTCAGCCAGCGCCTGGCGAATCTCCTCGCTCGTCAGCACCACGGTCTTGGGCAAGCCGGCGACCATGTCGCGCCCGCGGATCTCCGCCTGCAGCTCCTCGGCCATCGGGCAGGCCGAGCCGATCTCTAGCTTCAGCTCCTCCGCCGTCTGCTGACCGATCAACAGCTTGTACTCCTTCTTCGCGTAGTTGATGATCGCCTCGTCCATCTCGTCGCCGCCGACACGGATCGACTGCGAGACGACAATCCCGCCGAGCGAGATCACCGCGACCTCGGATGTGCCGCCGCCGATGTCCACGACCATCGAACCCGTCGGCTCACCCACGGGCAGCCCGGCACCGATCGCTGCGGCCATCGGCTCCTCGATCAGATACGCGGTGCGCGCTCCCGCGGAAAGACACGCCTCCTCGACCGCGCGCTTCTCCACACCGGTCACACCCGAGGGCACGCACACGACGACGCGCGGATGCGCCCAGCGGTTCTGGTGGACCTTCTGGATGAAGTGGCGAAGCATCTGCTCGGTGACGTCGAAATCCGCGATCACGCCGTCCTTCAGCGGGCGGATAGCCTGAATCGTTCCGGGAGTACGTCCCAGCATCCGCTTGGCCTCGATGCCCACGGCGTGCACTTCGCCGGTGCGCGAGTCGATGGCCACCACGCTTGGCTCAGACAGGACGATTCCGCGACCGCGGACGTACACGAGCGTGTTGGCGGTTCCGAGGTCGACCGCCATGTCGCGGCCGCCGAATCCTGTCAGATAGCTGAAGATGCCCATATAAAGAGAGAGGGGGCACGTTCAGATCCGGTCCGACGCACCACGTCGCGGCGCGCTCGGAAGCCAGCATTCATCGGGGGCGTACCCACGGGTGAGTCTAGCGGACTACCCTCGCCACACTCCACACCTGCCACTGGATTTGCAGAGTCGGCGTGGCCGAGGAGAACTTCTAACGCTGCAACTCGGGGTAGATCGCGGTGAGCGTCGAGAGCGGCAGCCCGACGACGTTCTCGACTTCGCCATCGAGCTCCAGCGCGAGCGTTGCACCTGCGCCCTGGATCGCGTAGCCGCCGGAGCGTCCGCGCCACTCCTCCGTCGCTACGTACCAGTCGAGCAGCTCCTGCTCGATCGCCCGAAACGTGACGCGCGTGCGTGCCACCGCCGTGCGCTCGATGACCTCCGAGCGCCCGTCGGCGAGCAGCAGGGCGACGCCGCTGATCACCTCGTGCGTGCGCCCTCCGAGCGCGCTGAGCGTCGCCCGGGCGCTAGCCGCATCAGGTGGCTTGCCGTAGATCACCCCGTCGAGTACGACGATCGTGTCGCAGCCGAGCACCGCCTCGGCGGCCCCTGGACGCCGGACCGCGCGCGCCTTGCGCAAAGCGTTCTCGACGGCCACTTGCGCAGGATCCTCACCCTGCTCGAGCTCCTCCACGTCGGACACCTTGACCGTGAATGGCACCTGGAGCCGCTCGAGCAGCACCCGCCGCTGGGGAGAGCCGGAGGCGAGCACCAGGGGCAGGGGCGCGTTGACAGCTACTGCAGATCCTCGCGTTGTCCCGGTACGGGGAAGAACAGCGCCGCCTCGCGGGCGGCGGACTCCGGCGAGTCGGAGCCGTGGACCATGTTCGCGCCCATCTCGATCGCGAAGTCGCCACGGATCGAGCCGGTCGCCGCCTCCAGCGGGTTGGTGGCACCGATCAGCTGCCGCGCGGCCTTGACCGCGTCGACTCCCTCCAGCACCATCGCGACGAGAGGGCCGGAGGTGATGAAGTCGACGAGCTCCCCGAAGAAGGGCCGCTCGGCGTGCTCGGCGTAGTGGCGCTCGGCGAGCTCGCGCGAGACGGTCATGTGACGCAGGGCGACGATGCCGAGGCCCTTGCGCTCGAAACGGGCGATGATCTCGCCCGTGAGACCCCGCGCGAAGGCGTCGGGCTTTACGAGGATCAGTGTGCGGTCCATGGGTTCCTTTGTGTGGATTGAGAAGTCGTCAGGAGGTCGGGCGCGGGCGCTCACCGCGACGACCGGCGCGGGGGGCGCCGGGCGATCTCCGTTTGCTCGGCGTGGCCGCAGGCTCTGTCGCAAGCGCCGCCTCGGACGCATCGGACTCGGGGTCCTCTACGACGACCGGTACGTCTAGCTCCGTCAGCTCGGTGTCGAGCGCCGCTGCCGCACGCCGTCGACGCGAGCGGGGCGAGGCCAGGCCCGGAACGTCGGCCTCGCAGTAAGGACAGATCGTCCACGCTTGGTCGAGCGGGCGCGAGCAGCTGACGCAGCGCTCCTTGAGCTTGCGCAGGCAGCTTGGACAGCGGATGAAGTCGTGCTCGATGCGGTAATCGCAATACGGGCACAGCGCATGATCTAGCTGACGCAGCCTCGCCTCTGCCGCCTGGGTCTCGAGTTCGCGCTCACGCACGTCCTCGAGGTACTCCGGCGGACGCAGGACCATGTAGACGATCGTGCCCACAAACGGGAACAACGCCGCGACCGTCGCGCATCCCACGAGCATCGGGTCGGCCACGCGCCGGCGGGCGTCGGCGTACGTCCAGTAGATCAGAGACAGGTACAGGACGACGACAAACAGAATCAGCAGGTCGACCGCCAGATTCAAGCCGCTGCTTTCGATTCCGAAATAGGCGAAGGTGGGCATCGGCCGGCTGAGTTTAGAGAAATAGACGGCCGAAACCGTAACCAGCGGCGAAGAACACGAGGATGACCAGCGCCACGATCAGCGCTACGGCGCCGATCATGGTGAGCACGGACGGGCCTTGATCGTTCATCTGCCGGGGCGCTCGGGGCCCGAGCGCGAGACCGCGAGCGTATCGGAACCAGCAAGCGTCTCGAGCAGGTCGCCCACCAGGTAGACCGAGCCTGTCGCCAGCACCACGCCGTCGTGCTCTCTCGCCCAGCTACGTGCCTGCTCGAGCGCGCGGACCGGCCGGGGCTCGCAGACGCTCTCATCGAAACCCAACTGGCGCGCCAGCGACTGCAGCGCCGCGGGCGAGAGCGCGCGGCTGCCTGGTGGCGCTGTGAACCAGGCACGCTCGGTGATGGGCAGCAGCGAGGCGAGCATCGTGGCGGCATCCTTGTCCTCGAGCACGCCAAGCACGAGTGCCAGCGGGCCGGCCGGCAAGACCTCCGGCAGCGATTGCACGAGCGCGCGCACCGCGTGCGGGTTGTGCGCGCCATCGAGGAACGTCGGGGGGGCATCGTCGATGCGCTGCAGGCGGCCCGGTACGTCCGTCGCTGCGGCGGCCGCGGCCACAGCCTCCTCGCTTAGCGCAACGCCGGCGATACGTAGGTACGCCTCAGCGGCCGTTCGCGCAGCGGCGAAGTTGCGCTGTTGGAAAGCTCCGTGTGCGAGCAGCGCTTCGCTCGCCGGCAGCGGACCCGGCCGCAGGATCTGCGCACCTTGTTCATGCGCGACGCGCTCGGCGACCTCCAACGCGTCCGGCGCGAGATCTGCGCCGAGCACGAGCACCGCGCCGGTCTGCACCGCCGCGAGCTTCTCCTCAGCGATGTCGGTCACCGTCGGCCCTAGCCAGCGGGTGTGCTCAAGCCCGACGTTTGTAAGCACCGTGACCGGCGCTTGCACGACGCTGGTGGCGTCATAGCGCCCCCCCAGCCCGGCCTCGATCACCGCGACGTCAACCTCCTCTCGAGCCATCTCCCAAAGGGCAGCAGCGGTGAGGAGTTCAAACTGGGTGACGTGATCATCCTCGCCGAGCGTGCGATTGACCCTCTCTGCAGCCCGGGATGCCCGCGCCACAGCGGCCGCAAAGGCTTGGGTGTCGAGCTCGCGCCCGTCGATTAGCACCCGTTCGCGGTAGGAGACTAGGTGCGGCGACAGGTAGGCGGCGGTGCGCAGACCATGACGCTGAAGGATTGCGGCGGTCATCCTCGTGGTCGAGGACTTGCCGTTGGTCCCAAGCACGTGCACGGCCGGGAACCGACGCTCGGGCGAGCCGAGCACGGTCATCATGCGTCGCATCCGGTCAAGGCCGAAGCGCATCCCAAACAGCTCCAGCGAGCGCAGCTGACGCTCCGCCTGGGCCTCTGTCCAGATCGAATCCTTCAGGGGAGGCATGTGCTCTTCTCTTGCTCCTGGCGCGCGCCCGGGAGCTCCTATGCGTCGGAGTGCTTACGCAGATAGTCGATGAACACAGGACGCAAAGCCTCGCCCAGCTCGCCTTCGCCGCTATGCATGGCGTCGGAGATGATCCCTTTGGAGAACTGGACGTCGTACTCAGCCTCGCCCTCATCGCCGCTGAGCGCCTCTGCCGCGGGAATCAGCTTCAGCAGGTTCCAGAAGAACTTCACGTCGAGATGCTTCTCCGCGCGGGCGACCGCGCGGTCATGCAGCTCTAGCGTGGAGAGCGCGTCAAGCTCGTCAGCCATACCTCCGTCAGGCACCTTCCCGCCGACGCTCACGCCGCACGGCGACGCCGGCAGCACCTACGCCCGGCGCCTGTGCCGCGACGTACGCCGCGCAGCTCGCGTCCAAGGCCCTTCAGGTCGAGCTTGCCGACCAGCTTACGGAGCTCGGTGCGTTCCTTTGTGCTGAGGCTGCTCGGGCGTCCGCCTGACTCGCGGGCGAGATGCGACAGACGCGCGCGGTCCTTCTCGGAGAGCGATTGCCAGTGACGACGCACGACGAAGACCGCCTGCAGCACCGCTGCCCACGGCAGCGCCTTGACGCGCTGGCGCTTTGACTTCCTGGAGGTCTTGCTCGAGCGGAACACAATCGCGATGGTAGCGGGCGCGCAGCGCTCGCGGAGAGCCGGAGCTACGCCGACTCCTCGTGCAGCGCGGAGTCCTCCGCGTCCTCAGGCGCTGCTTCGGTCACGAGCGTCGGCGTGAGTCCCTTCTCGACGGTCTCCTTGGTGACAACGCACTTCTTGACGTCTCGGCGCGAGGGGAGCTCGAACTGCACCTCGAGCAAGATTTCCTCGATGATCGAACGTAGGCCACGCGCGCCGGTTTCGCGCTCGAGGCCCTTCTCTGCGACCGCGATCAGCGAGTCATCGGAGAACACGAGCTCAATCCCGTCGAAGGCGAAGAAGCGCTGGAACTGCTTCACGAGCGCGTTGCGTGGCTCGACGAGGATCGAGACGAGATCCTCGCGCGTCAGCTGGTGGACGGCCGAGACCACAGGCAAGCGTCCGATGAACTCGGGGATCAGCCCGTACTCGATCAGGTCCTCGGGCAGGCACTGCTCGAAGACTTCGCCCGTGTCCCGCTCTGCCTTGGCCTCGATTGCGGCGGCGAAGCCGACGCCTTTGTGGCCAACACGCCGCTCGATCACCTTGTCCAGGTTCGCAAACGCCCCACCACAGACGAACAACACGTTCGTGGTATCGATCGTCAAGAACTCCTGGTGGGGATGCTTGCGCCCGCCCTGTGGCGGCACCGAGGCCTGGGTGCCCTCGAGGATCTTCAGCAGCGCCTGCTGGACGCCCTCGCCGGAGACGTCGCGTGTGATCGACGGATTGTCGGCCTTGCGCGCGATCTTGTCGACCTCATCGATGTAGATGATCCCCGTTTCCGCCTTCTTGACGTCGTAATCGGCGGCCTGGATCAGCTTCAGCAGGATGTTCTCGACGTCCTCGCCGACGTAGCCGGCCTCTGTCAGCGCGGTGGCATCAGCGATCGCAAATGGGACGTTGAGGATCCGTGCGAGCGTCTGCGCGAGCAGCGTCTTGCCGCAGCCGGTAGGCCCAAGCAGCAGGATGTTCGACTTCTGCAGCTCGATGTCCGAGTCGCCGGACATCATCATCTGCACGCGCTTGTAGTGGTTATAGACCGCCACCGACAGCGTGCGCTTGGATGCGTCCTGACCGACTACGTACTCGTCGAGCACCTCGTAGATCTCGCGCGGCTTGGGCAGGTTCTCGACGTCGAAGGCGGGTGGAGCGGAGAGCTCCTCGTCGATGATCTCGTTACAAAGATCGATGCACTCGTCGCATATGTAAACGCCCGGGCCGGCGATCAGCTTCTTCACCTGCCGCTGGGACTTGCCACAGAAGCTGCAAAGGAGCTGCTCGTTGGAGTCTGTTGGTCTGGCCATATCCCTTGGTCCTCCCTGCCGATCTCTCGAGCCACTTCTAAGGGCAGTCGCTGGGCAAGCGAGGCACGGACGCAGCGAGCGTGGCGTGCTTTGCACGCGAGCGAGCGAGGACAAAGCCTCGCGCCGCTCAGCGGCTGTCCTTAGTGCTCGGAGATCACGCGGTCAATGATGCCGTACTCCTTGGCCTCCTCCGAGCTCATGAAGTAGTCGCGCTCGGTGTCTTTGCCGACCTGCTCGAGGTCTTTACCTGTGTGCTTGGCGATGATCTCGTCCAGGCGCCTGCGCACGTCGATGATCTCTTTGGCGTGAATCTCGATGTCGGTCGCCTGGCCCTGGAAGCTCGAGGAGACTTGGTGGATCAGGATCTTGGCGTTCGGCAGCGCCATGCGCTTGCCAGCGGCCCCACCTGCAAGCAGTAGCGCGCCCATGGACATCGCGATGCCGACGCAGATCGTCTGCACATCGGGCTTGATGAACTGCATCGTGTCGTAAATCGCGAGACCGGCGTACACGGAGCCACCGGGGGAGTTGATGTACAGGGAGACGTCCTTTTCGGGATCCTCAGACTCGAGGTGCAGGAGTTGCGCGACGATCAGGTTTGCGATCTGGTCGTCAACCGGGGTCCCCAGGAAGATGATCCGCTCGTTGAGCAGCCTGCTGTAGATGTCGAAGGCTCGCTCGCCGCGCGAGGTCTGCTCGACGACCATTGGGACAAGTGGGCTCATAGTCCTCGTCTCTGGCTCATAGTCATCGCCTTTGTTTCGCCTCGCCGACCGGATTCCTCTACAAGGCTAGCGATCTGGTGTCCACAACTGTGCCGGCGCCTCGGCCGGATCTGCCTCGGCGAGCGCCGCCGAGGCCTGCTGCGCCTTCTCCGGCGTCCACAGCTTCTCGCGCGCTTGCGCCTGCTCGGGTGCGATCGGCTTAGCCGCGGCAGCGATCGCATCGATCGCCTGTCGCGCAGCCAGGTCCTCGCGTGCCTCCTCCAGCCGGCCCGCTTTGCGCAGTTCGGCGAGTAGCTTCTGCGCCTCGACGCCTTCGCGCTCGGCGGTCGGCGCGAGCGCCGCCAGCAGCTCCTCCTCGGATGGCTCGATGCCCTCGGCCGCAACAACCGCGGTGATCACGGCCTCACGGCGGAGCGCCTGCTCGGCTTCGGGCTCCATCTCCGCGAGGATCTCGGCCTCGTCACGTCCAACGATCTGAAGGTATGCCTCTCGTGAGATCCCGCGGTGCGAGAGCGAATGCAGCATGCGCTCCCACATCTCGCGGGCCCGCGCTTTGATCAGGTCTGGGGTGAGTACCAAAGTCGCGTTCGCGACGGCCGCGTCCAGGGCGGTTTGGCGAAACTCCGCCTCGATCTGCTGCTCGTCCTGCTGAGCCAGGCGTGTGCGAATGTCCCCGCGCAGCTCCTCGAGGTCATCGAAGCCGGCGTCGACTGCGAAGTCCTCGTCGACGTCGGGAAGCTCCTTGAGCTTGACCTCCTTGACGGTTATCTCGAAGGACGCGTCGCGGCCGGCCAGCTCCTGGTTGCCGTATTCGGCGGGAAAGGTCAGCGGCACCGTGCGTGTCTCACCGGCGCTCGCCCCGAGCAGGCCCTCCTCGAAGCCGGGGATCAGGTTGCCCGAGCCGAGCTCGACGAGCTGATCGCGGCCTTCACCACCCTCGAACGGCTCCCAGGCCGGCTCGCCGTCGACCTCGGTCTCACCGGCGAGCGAGCCCACATAGTCGACCACGACAAAGTCTCCCGCCGCCGCCGGGCGCTCCGCGGTCTCCAGGCGCGCGAGCCGCTCGCGCATCCCTTCGATCTCCTGCGTGATCTGCTCGTCCGCGACCGCGGGCTCGCGGCGAGCCACCTCGAGGCCGAGGTACTCGCCGAGCTTCGCGGTCGGCAGCACACCGATCTCGATCGAGAACTCGAGCGGCTTTCCCTGCTCGGGCAGGTCGCCGAGGTCGAGCTGCGGGTCGCCGACCGGCACGATCCCAGAGCTCTCGATCGCATCGGAGTACCAGCTGGAGAGCGTGTCGCGCACGGCTTCCTCGAGCACCACCTCGCGTCCGATCCGCTGGATTACAAGCGGCGCGGGGACCTTCCCGCGGCGAAACCCTGGGAGCTTCAGCTCGCGCCCGAGCTGCTGCGCCTTGCGCTCCAGCCGTCCCTGGATCTCGCCGGGCGGTACCTCGACCTGCAGGCGCACGCGCGAGTCCCCGAGCTCGGTAAGAGTGGTCTTCAAGGCGACTGGCACCTCCGCCACGATACCGTGCTGCCAGATGACGGTCCGGCCCCAGGCGCGGCGAGCTGCGCCCTTGCACCGTCGCGCCGAGGCGTGGCTGTGGACCGGACCTGCCGGTCACCTGCTCGGCGGGTCGCTGGACCTACTAGCTGCGCTCGCCCGCTATCGCATCGCGCGAGCGCGCGGCCGGCGCATCCGATAGCGCTCAGGCCGCGCGCACAGCGCGCCGCGGGTGAATCCCTCTTACGCCGCTGTAACGGCGCTCACGCCATCGAACGCGAGCGTCACGCCGCGGGGCACGACGAGCACCGGTGCGGTCGCCGTCTCGATCAGGTGCCCAGCGGAGGAGCTGAGCGAGACCTGGCCCTGCGGAGCGTCGGGGCGAGAGTCGACCACGATCAGGTCGACCTCGTTGTTGACAACGGGGGCGATGCTCGCCCCGAGCGCGGAGGCGAGCGCCTCTGCGGTCTCACGCGCGCCACCGTCGGCGTCGCCGACGGCCACGATCTGCTCAACGCGCTTGTGCTCGAGCTGCTCAGCGAGGCCGACCGTCGCGACGGCTACCGCTGTGCGGCCGCCCTCGAGCAGCCGCTGGGCGGAGTTGCCGACAGCTACGTGGCCCTTGGCCGTGTGTGAATCCGAGCAGAACACGATCACGTCCGCGCCCTCGCGCTCGGCCAGCGCAGCCAGGCCCTGGGGCGTGGAGCGGTCAATGATCACGTGGCGGGCTGCCGTCGGGATCCCGAGGAGCTCGACCCCGTGGTGAAGCACGCTCTCGGCCTCGACGCGCGCGATCTCCTCACGCACGCTGTCGGTCTCAGGGTTGTGACGTACGTAAGCCAGCGATACCTCGCCGCCGGCGCGACCGAGGATCTGGCCCAGTGCGATGGCGTCCTCCTCGTTGGCGGTGCCGTCATAAGAAACGATGATCTTGGTGGGCATTTGGACCTTCTCCTTCTTTCGCGAGGCCGTACCCGGCCTGTGGTTTGTTTCGATTGGTTCTTGATCAATATCGCACTATCCTGCCATCAGCTCCAGTGATTGTTATGATCCCTGCTATAAGTATAGCTAATGCTTAATGTGGCCAGGCTCAAGATCCTCACGGAGGTCGCCTATCGCGGTTCGCTCTCTGCGGCGGCAGACGCCCTCTCCTACTCGCAGTCAGCGATCTCCCAGCAGATCGCCGCGCTCGAGGCGGAGACCGGGATGGCGCTGCTGGAGCGTCACCCTCGCGGCGTCACCCTGACGGCCGCCGGACAGACGCTGGTCGGGCACGCGGAGGGAATCCTCGCGCGCCTAGAGGCAGCGGAGGCCTCGCTGTCGGAGATCGCGGGGCTGCGTGGCGGGCGCCTGCGCATGGCATCCTTCCCGACCGCCGGCGCCACGCTCATGCCGGTCGCAATCGCGACTTTCCGCGCCTCCTACCCGGACGTCGAGCTGACGCTCGCGGAGGGCGAGCCCGAGCAGATCCTCCCGCGCCTGCGTGCGGGCGAGCTAGATCTGGCGTTGCTGTTCGAGTTCGACGGCGAGACGCCGCTGCAGGAGGGCACCGCGCGAACCGAGCTGCTGGAGGACCCGATGTATCTGGCACTCCCGCGCGAGCACACGCTCGCGGGCAAGAAGGAGCTGCGCCTGGGAGACCTCGCCGAGGACGCGTGGGTGCAGACCTCGAGCTCGAGCCCCTGCGCGCTCCACGTTGTGCGCAGCTGCCATGCGGCGGGCTTCGAGCCGAACGTCGCCTTTGAGAGCGACGACTACCAGACCGTCCAGGGACTCGTGGCGGCCGGCGTGGGAGTCGCGCTCATCCCAGAGCTCGCCCTGTCGGTCGTGCGCGAGGACATCGTGATCCGCGCGCTCTCCCCCGCCCCTCCGGTCCGCCAGGTGATCGCTGCCGCACCCGAGGGCGCGCGCCTGGTGCCGGCGGCGCCGGTGATGCTCGGCATCCTCGAACACGCGGCGCGCGGCCTAACGCATTCGGGGCGCCCGGCCGAGTGGACCGGGCGCCCCGAAGCTGTTGCTACATCCTCGCTTTCGCGAGGACTAGAGCCTGCTTAGAACTTGCAGTTCGACTTGATGTATTCGGCCATCTTTTCGTAACCCAGCGGTGTTGCGTGGATGTCCGGACCATTTTTTTTGCCTTCGAACGTGGTGAAGTTGGCCATGTTGGTCCACTCCTCCATGTGTTCGGTTTCCGAAGGCTCGGTCTCGGTGTTGAACAGCGTCTGCTCATCGACGAAGCACGCCTTCAGCGCACCCTTCTTGAAGGTGCTCCTCTCGGCGGAGCTCAGCGCTGCGAGCAGCTCGTTTGAGCCGGGCAGCAGTTCGCCCGTGCCGTAGTCGTTCCCGTAGGTGTTGTACGTGCCCACGAAAATGAACTTGCCGTGGAAGCCGGCGCTCTTGAGCGTCTCGATCACCGCACCTGAGTTGGTGACGATCTGCTGGAAGAGAGCCGGAGCCTCGGCTTCGATCTCTGCTTTGGCGACTTCGTTGCCTTCGGTTTCGAGTTCTTTCGCGTGGCTCGTCTCGTAGATGTAGGCGAAGTATTCGCCGTCTTCTTTACCCTTTTTGGCGAGCGCCGCACCGTGTTCAGCAGCGTAGGTCTCCTCGTCCGGGATGAGCATCGCTGCCAGTTCGGCCTCGTTTGCCGCCTGGTACGCGGCGGCGTCTTCGCCGACCTTGGCCTCGAACGCTTCCAGACCGACCACTTCGGGTCCACCTGTTTCGTAGTAGGCCTGTTCCTCGGCCTTGCCGATCACGAATTCTTCGATCTCTTTGAGAGCGATCGCTTCGACTTCGTGGGCAACCGCCTGTTCCGCTTCCACGGTGGCGATGCCGATGACCTTGTTTGTCTGCCGGGTTTTTACTTCGGCTTCGATTTTCGAGACCAGGTGCAGCTGGTCGTTGGCACCGATGTCCATCGTGACCGCCTTCACCGGTGTGCCTTTGGCGGCCTCCGTGACGACCGTCTTGACGGCTGCTTCCAGCTGCGATTCCCCTGCGCCGTATTCGGTGTGCAGCGGAAGGTGGTCGGTGTAGTGGTACCCACAGGGTGCTTCGCCCGTGACCGACGGGTTGCTCGCCTGGATCTCCGCAAGCAGCGGCCCGTTACCAATCAACGATGCCGACGTCTCCCCTGGGCACCCGTAGTTGACGAGCTGGATCTTGCCCTTCTTGTTGACGAGGTTGAAGTAGTCGTTGGCGTACCCATGTTCAAACGCGGTCGGACTCTCGCCGAGTTTTTCGTTTTCGTTGAAGAGCTGCTGCGAATAGCCGAACGCCAGCGAGTCGCCGAGCGCAAGGTAGGTTTCCTTGACTTTTACGGGTTTCTTCGCGGCGGCAATCGACGGCACGGCCATCGCCGAGAGCGCTACCAGAGCGGCCACGCATCCGACCAAACGCCACAGGCGTCGGACACCCAGCCCTCCTGAGCCATTCATGGCTTGCATTCTCATCCTCCTAGTTAACGGCGGGACCGGCGGCAGAGAGCACGCCCAAGGGCGCAACAACCTGCAGCGCAGGCCCCATCTCTCGCAGCCCCATCTCTTGACATTTCCCTCACTTGGAGCGCTCCGCAAGGTCCTCCCCCGAGGAGCAATCACGGTTCAAGGTAGCCACGGGGACTACAGATGTCAAGCCTGGCGCGGTCCGCCGGTGCGCTCTGATGTCCGCGGTCGCTGTCATCTTCAAGGCATGAGCATCCTGTTCCTGGTCATCGGAGCGCTGGTCGGTGCGGCCTGTGCAGCGCTGGCGCTGCGGCGCAGCCGCGAGCGTATGCACGAGGAGCTGAAGGCGATCTCCGTCGACGTCCTCGCCCAGACCGGTGAGTCGCTGGCGCAGCGCGTGGCCGATGCGCGCCGCGCCGAGGAGGAGCGCGCGGCGGGCGAGATGTCAAGGCGCGCGGAGGAGATCAAGGGGGTTGTCAAGCCAGTACAGGAGAAGCTCGGGCGCATGCAGGATGAGATCGGGCGCCTGGAGCGGGAGCGCAGGCAGGCGCAGGGAGAGCTCGCCCAGATGATCCGCAATCTCGGCGAGGGCGTCGGCAGCCTGCGCCAGGAGACAGGCAACCTCGTCTCCGCGCTCAAGCGTCCCTCCACGCGCGGCTCCTGGGGCGAGATCCAGCTGCGCAACGTCGTTGAGATGGCGGGCATGGTTGCCCACTGCGACTTCGTCGAGCAGAGCACGATCCAGACCAGCGAGGGTCCGCTGCGCCCTGACATGCTCGTGCGGCTGCCCGGGGGCAAGTTGGTGGTGGTCGACTCGAAGGTCCCCCTCGACGCGTACCTGTCCGCGCTGGAGGCAGGCGCCGAGGACGAACGGGAGCTGCACACCGCACGCCACGCGCGCCAGACCCGTGAGCACATCGCAAAGTTGGCCTCCAAGGGCTACCAGCGCCAGTTCGACTCGACGCCGGAGTTCGTCGTCATGTTCGTGCCGTCCGATGGGATCTACCAGGCGGCGCTCGCACAGGACCCAGCGCTGATTGAGTACGGCGTTCAGCAGCAGGTGCTGATGGCGACGCCGACGACGCTGATCGGGCTGCTGTGGGCGGTGCACTACGGCTGGCGCCAGGAGCTGATCGCAGAATCCGCGCGAGAGATCGCGGAGTCTGCGCGAGAGTTGCACAACCGGCTCGGCCGCTTCGTCGAACCATTCTCCAAGGTCGGCCGCCAACTGGACTCAGCCGTCTCCGCCTACAACGAGGCGGTGGGCTCCTTCGATCACCGCGTAATGCCACAGGTACGCAAGATCGAGCAGGCCGGCGCCGCGTCCGAACGCAAGGTGCTCGCGCCCGACGCCGTGGAGATCACCGCTCGGGCGATAACCGCGCGACCGGAGCTCGGGAGCGAGGACACTCGCCCTCCACGCCCCGATGCGGCACAGGAGCGCCAGCGAATCTCCAGCGGCGCCTGACGAGCACCGCGGTCAGCGCGAGCGCCACCGGTACCGTCGCGGGCAACTCATCCACGGCGAAGAACAGCAGGTCGAAGGCAAGCGCGAGGATCGCCGTGAGCGCCGCGGCGCGCAGCTGCAGCGACCGCCCGAAGCTGGCCGCGAGCAGGCCACCCAGGACCCCGGCGATGAACAGGTCGCCGTAGCCCATGACCGCCGAGCCGAGTACGGCGCTCTGCAACTGCGGGAGGTTGGCTGCCGGGCGCGCGGCGTTGAGCGCGTCATTGGGCTTTTGAAGCAGGTCGGAGACCACAAGCGTCGTGTCCGCGATCGCCATCGCGATGATCCCTGCAGCGAGCCAGCGCGGGGGCGTCACGCTCGCGAGCAGCACGCCCAGGGACACACAGCTGAGCCCGGACAGGCAGACCGCGGCGGCCTCGCCGGCCAGGCCCCCGCGGTCGAGCCAGGCGAGGACGAACAGCGGCGCCGCGGCCAGCATGCGAAGACCGCGAGCGCGGACGCCCCCACCCTGCCCCCACGCCAAATATCCGAGCGCGAGCATCGCCAGCACGGGCACGGCGACCAGCGCTAGATACGTCAAGCCCTGCGCGCTCGCGCTTTCTGCCGCGCGTGCGCCGAAGACGAACGCGATCACCGACAGCGGCGGGATCACCGCCCACCGGCGGCTGCGCAGACGCGTCGCGGGAGCCCAGGAGAGCACGCCTGGGAGCGCCACCAGCCCAGCCTGGGCGAGCGACAGCAGCGAGATCGAGATCCAGAACGGAAGCACCCTAGCCCCCAACATAGATTCCCGCGCGCGCGTGCGCACCATAGGAGTGCCTGGTCGCTTTCCGCGCGGCTGCCGCGTACGATGAGCGATGTGAGCGCGCCCGCCGCCGAGCAGCCGCCAATCCTGCACCTCTCGGCAGTCGTTGGCAGCCCGCTTCGGGACGCCAACGGCGAGCGCCTGGGCAAGGTTGAGGATCTGATCGTGCGCCTCGGCGGTGCCGGCTATCCGCCGATCACGGGCTTCCTCGTGAATGTCGCAGGGCGCACATCTTTCTTGGGTGTGGACCGCGTCTCCGAGATCGCGACCGACGGCGTGGTGATGCGCAAGGCCAAGCTCGACCTGCGCCCGTTCGAGCGCCGCACGGATGAGGTGCTACTCAAGCGCGACCTCTTGGATCGCCAGCTGATCAACGTCGAGGGCGCACGCCTCGTCCGTGCCAACGAGATCGAGCTTGCGCTCGTAGCCGGATCCTGGCGCGTCGTGGGTGTCGACACTGGGCCTCGAGGGGGGCTACGGCGCCTGCTTCCCAAGGGTCTTGGCGCGCACATCGCGACCGGTGAGTTCCTCGACTGGGCGGGCGTGGAGCCTTTCGTTGGCCATGTGCCCACAGTCCGCCTGCGGATACCGCACCCCAAGCTCGCGAAGCTTCACCCGGCGCAGATCGCCGATCTGGTGGAGGCGGCATCCCGGCGCGAGGGCGAGGAGATCATCCAGGCCGTTGGCGACGATGACCGCGAGCTCGAGGCGGACGTTTTCGAGGAGCTCGACGACCAACACCAGCGTGAGTTCCTCGAGGACCGCCCCGACAGCCAGGTTGCGGCGATCCTGTCGAGGATGGCTCCCGACGACGCCGCCGACGTCGTCGGTGAGCTCGACGAGGACCGACGCGAGGCGGTGCTGTCGCTCTTGCCGGTCAGCCATCGCGTGAAGGTACGAGCGCTGCTCGGCTACGACCCTGCCGAGGCGGGAGGGCTGATGAGCCCCGATTTCATCCTGATGCACGGTTCGAGCACAGCCGCGGATGCATTGAGCGCAGTCCGGCGCAGCCAGATCGCCCCCGAGCTCCTCACCGCCGTATTCGTCAGCTCCGAGGAAGGCTCGCTCGATGGGAGCGTGGCGGTCACCGCGCTCGTGCGTGCGGATCCGGCTCGCGGCCTGTCGAGCATCGTCAAGCACGAGGTCCCCTGCCTGTCGCCGGATGCCTCCTTCGAGGAGGTCGCCCGATTGATGGCCGACTACAACCTCACCTCGATCCCAGTGGTCGATGACTCCGGTCAGATGCTCGGCGTGGTCACGGTCGATGACGTGCTCGAGGCAATGGTTCCCCGGGGTTGGCGTCGGCGCTTCGGCCTACTCGGAGAGGACTGAATAGACTCACCGCCAGTGAAGGTCCCAAGCGGACAGTTCGATGGCGGTCCGAGTACCGCCCGTCATGCGTCGTATCCGGTCGGCCACCCGTGGCCGGCCGCGTCTGCCTGCCCGTCTTAACCCGCGCCGGGCGCGCATCTTTGCCTTCCTGGGACTGCTTGGGCCCGGTCTGATCGCCGCCAACGCGGGCAACGACGCGGGCGGCATCGCAACGTACTCGTCGGTCGGCGCGAAGTACGGCTACGAGCTGCTGTGGACGATCGTGCTGATCACGATCTCGCTCGGTCTCGTGCAGATGCTCGCCGCGCGCATGGGCGTTGTCACCGGTAAGGGGCTGGCTGAGCTGATCCGGGAGGAGTACGGCATCCGCTGGTCGGTGCTGGCGACCTCAGCCGTACTGATCGCGAACCTCGGCATATGCATCTCAGATTTCGTGGGGATCGGCGCCGCACTCGGGCTTGCAGGGGTACCCACACAGGTCTCGGTGCCGATCGCAGCGGTCGGCATCTGGTTGATCATCGTCCGTGGCTCCTACCGCTCGGCCGAGCGGATCTTCATCTGGTTCACGATCCCGTTCTTCGCCTACCCAATCGCCGCGATCCTCGCGCATCCCCATTGGGGAAAGGTCGGCAAAGCACTCGTCGTGCCCACGATCCACACGAACTCGGCATTCGTGATCCTGCTGATCGCCACCGCGGGCACCACGATCACGCCGTACATGCAGCTCTACCTGCAGTCGGCCGTCGTCGAGCGCGGGGTGCGCAAGGAGGATCTGCCGCGCGAGGAACGCGAGGCTGTGGCGGGCGCGGTGTTCGCGAACCTCGTGGCCGGGTTCATCATCATCGCCACCGGCGCCACGCTTTTCGCGCACGGCGTGCACAGCATCTCCTCCGCAGCCGACGCGGCCCGCGCGCTGCGCCCGTTCGCCGGCAGCTACGCCGAGGTCCTGTTCGGGGTCGGCCTGCTCGGCGCGAGCCTGCTCGCCGCAGCGATCCTGCCGATCGCCACCTCCTATGTGATCTCGGAGTCGCTCGGCTACGAGAAGGGCATCGGGCGACGCCATGCGGAGGCGCCCGTCTTCGTGAACATCATCACCGCGATGATCATGCTCAGCGCGTTTGTGGCGATCATCCCGGGCGTGCCGGTGATCTCACTGCTCGTCGGGGTGCAGGTGGTCAACGGCCTGCTTTTGCCGATCAACCTGTTCTTCATCTGGCGCCTTGCGCGCTCGCCCCGAATCATGGGCGAGCGCCACAGCCGCGGATTCCTGGACGGCGCCGCTGCGCTCACGGTGGCGGTTTCCTCGACGCTCTCGATCGCGCTCGTCGTAATCACGATCTCGAGCCTCTGAACGATCGAGGCCGCTAAGCCGTTGCGGTGGCGAGCGCCTCCGGCGTGAGCAGCAGCGAGGCGCCGATCGCTCCGCCGAGATCGCCGAGCGCAGCCACGTGCACGTGCGGTGGCCGGGAGTCAGCGAAAAGATGCGGTTGCATCTCTTCGGCGATCCGTTGTGCGAACGGATGACCAAACCTCACACCGAGGCCCCCGCCGATGACCACGCCCTCGACATCGAGCACGTTCACGACCGATGCGATCCCTGCGCCGAGCGCCCTGACGGCGCGGTCGAGCGTTTGAATCGTGAGCTTGTCCTCGCGCTCGAGCGCCCGCGCCCAGATCCCACTCGTCAGGCGCGTGCGTTCGTGCTCTTTCATGAGCTTGAACAGCTCGGTCTTGCGGCCCTTCTCCTCGTGCATGCGACGCACATACGCTTCCATCGATGCACGACCCGCGTATGCCTCCATGCAGCCGAGGCGTCCGCAGGTGCAGCGCTCGCCGTCCAGAACGACGACCACATGCCCGATCTCACCGGCCCCGCCGCGTCCAGTCCAGGCCTTGCCGTCGAGGATCAGCCCACCACCGACACCGGTCCCCCAGAACACCCCCAGCAGCGATGTGTAAAGGCGCCCGGCCCCGAGCTTGAACTCGGCGTCGGTCGCTACCTGAACGTCGTTGCCGACCGCTACCTTGCAGCCGAGCGCGGCTTCCAGGGTGCTCGCGAGCGGAAAACTCCCCTCCCACCCCGGCAGGTTGCGAGCGCTGGTCACGTTGCCGCCCTCGATCGTGCCGGGCGAGCCGACGCCAACCCCAACGAGCTTCGAGGTCTCCAGCTCAGCTGCCTTAGCGGCGTCCCTTAGCGCCGTCACCATCTCCGCGGCGACATCGCTTGGACCGCCGCTGGTGGGAGTCTGCCGACGCGCCGAGCCGAGCACGCTGTGCTCTTCGTCGAGGATCGCGGCCTGGATCTTGGTGCCGCCGAGATCGATCCCGCCGTAGAAGGACATTCGGCCTGATGATCGCAGACGCCCGGCAATAAGCCGCGCCGGGCTACGCGTCAGGTCAGCGCCAGAAAGCAGGACAGCTCCGGTCTTTACGCGAATTTAGGGCCGCTTGCGGCGTTTCTTCAGCCGCTCTTACAGCTCACCGCGACGATCCGTACCGACGAGATGACCGAGCGCACCAGAGCATCCTGGCTCCTCTACGCACTGGGGGCTCTCTGCGCCGGTGCGATCGCTGCCGCCGTACTGGTCGTCGGACCAGCATCGAGCAGCGCGGTGAGCGTCACCCGCACCGCCAAAGTCGCCCGGGGGGTTGTGCAGTCGACGGTGTCCGGGAGCGGCAACCTGCAGGCTGCAAGCCAGCTGAACCTCGGCTTTAAGACGGCGGGCACCGTCACCGCGATCTACGTCACCCAGGGCGAGCACGTGACCCAGGGTCAGTTGCTGGCAACGCTCGACCCACAGAGCGCCGAAGTCACGCTCGAACAAGCAAAGGCCGCGCTGCAGTCGGCCGAAGCGAACCTGGCGCAGGAGGAAGAAACGGACGGCGAAGGCTCCAGCACTGGCACCTCCGGTGGCTCGAGCGCCGGTGCAGCCTCCGCGGCTTCGGTAGTGAACACACGCAATGCGCCCGTCGCCCGGGCCGCGGAAGCGCCCAACGAAGCCTCCCCCAGCGCCCCGACGGGCACGACTACCTCCACCACCCCGAGCGTCGGCGCACCAACGAGCACGACCCCGGCCGCCACGACGACGCCTACGAGCACGACCACTCCCAGCGCGACGACGACGACCGGCACGTCGCCCCAGAGGACGACCTCAACGACAACAGCGGGCACCGCGCCCACCTCTAGGACCACATCGAGCAAAACCACGAGCGGCAAGCGCACCGACGAAGCCAAGGAAGCCGAATCGAGCTCCTCGAAAGCGAAAGCGACGGTCAGCACAGCAACGCGCGAAGCGAATCTCGCCTCGGCGAAAGCAGCGGTCAAGAGCGATGCGCTGACGGTGCAGAGCGACGAGCAGGCTGTCCAGGACACCAAGCTCTACGCGCCCGAGACCGGCACGATCGTCTCACTCTCCGGTGAAGTCGGAGAAGTCGTCTCCGGGAGCGGCACCACAAAGGGATCAAGCTCGGCTAGCTCATCGAGCACGTCTGGATCGGCGGCGACCGGCGCCGCCTCCGCGCGGTCGGGGACCGGCACGTCGAGCTCGAGCGCCACGTCCACGGGTTCCACAGGATCATCGAGCGCGTTCGCCGTGCTCAGCGACCTCAGCTCGCTACAGCTCGTGGTGCCGCTGAGCGAATCAGAAATTGGCAACGTCAAGGATGGCCAGATTGCGACGGTCACGGTCGAAGCGCTCAGCGCCACGAAACTCGCCGCCCATGTGAGCGAAGTCGGGCTGACCTCGACTAGCAGCAGCGGTGCGGTGAACTACGACGTGACCTTTCAGCTCGACCAGCTCGCCGCCGGGATCAAGCTCGGGATGAGCGCGACCGCTGAAGTCGTGATCAAGCAGGCTGAAGGGGTCAACGTCCCGACCAGCGCGATCACCGCAGATGAGGTGACCGTCGAGCGGGGCGGCAAACAGGTGCGCCAGCGCGTCGTCACGGGCCTCGCCGGCAATACATCCACGATCGTCCTCAGCGGCCTGAAGGACGGCGAAACCGTCGTCCTCCCAGCAGCCAGCACGACCAGCTCGAGCACCAGCAGCCTCAGCTCACGCCTGGCCAGCCGCCTCGGCGGAGCAGCGGGCGGACTGGGCGGCGGCGGCGCCGGCGGATTCGCGGGCGCCGGCGGGGGCGCCTTCTTCAGGGGAGGCGGCTGATGCGACGGCCCCTGCGCCAGCGCACGCCCGCACTGCGAACGCCGCGCAGCAAGCCGCTTGTGCGGCGCGAACCGGACCAGCCTTCGGACGCGCACGCCAGCTCGCGCGCGCGTCGTCCCGTGATCGAGGTGAACAAGGTGAGCAAGGTTTTCGACCTCGGCCAGATCCGCGTGCGCGCACTGCGCAGCGTCTCGCTGCGAATCGAGACCGGCGACCTCGTGGCGATCATGGGCAGCTCCGGAAGCGGCAAGAGCACACTGATGAACATCCTCGGCTGCCTGGACGTCCCCACCAGTGGGCGCTACCTGATCGATGGCGTCGACGTAAGCCGGATGGACGAGGACGATCTATCCGATCTGCGCAACCGCAAGATCGGATTTGTCTTTCAGAGCTTCAACCTGGTCGCGCGCACGAGTGCGCTCGTGAACGTCGAGTTGCCGCTTGCCTACGCTGGTCTGCGCGGCGCGCAGCGGCGCGCGCGAGCTGAACACGCGCTGCGCTCCGTGGGCATGGGCCACCGGCTTCACCACCAGCCCTCCGAGCTCTCCGGAGGCCAGCAACAGCGGGTGGCGGTCGCGCGCGCGATCGTCACCAACCCCTCGCTGATCCTCGCGGACGAGCCGACCGGAAACCTCGACTCGCACTCGACCGAGGATGTCCTGAGGATCTTCGCCCGCCTGAACGAAGAAGGCCGCACAGTCGTATTGATCACGCACGAGCCTGATGTGGCCGAACAGAGCAAGCGCATCATCCGCTTGAGCGACGGGCAGATCGTCGAGGACCAGCGCACGCTGGACGTGCACGACCCGCCCCCGGCGCTGCACACGCAGAAGTCCGCGCACCGCGGAGGCGGCGAGATGGTCGAGGCGCAGCCGTGATCGGCCCAGAGATGTTGCGCATTGCCTGGAGCGGGATCACCGCCAATAAGCTGCGTTCGGGGCTGACGATCCTCGGTATGACGATCGGCGTGGCCTCGGTGATCGTTCTGATTGCGGTCGGAAACGGCTCTTCCAAGGCAGTTCAGTCGACGATCCAGAGCCTCGGTACGAACGTGCTCGTCGTGCAGTCCAGCGGCGGCTTCCGCGGCGGCCTAGGCGCGAGCACCGCGGGCACGATCTCGCTGACCAAGGCCGACGCGCAAGCGCTCCAGGACCCGAGCCTTGCCCCTGACGTGAAGAGCGCCTCCCCGGTCGTCGACGCTAGCGACGTGACCCTCACATACGACGGCACGACCTTCGAACCATCGTCGTTCGTGGGCAGCACCCCGTCCTACCTGACGGCCCACAGCTACAAGCTCGCCGAAGGCAGCTCGTTCACCTCTGAAGATGTCGCTAAGCACCGCCGTGTGGCCGTGATTGGCCAAGAAGTCGTCCAGGAACTGTTCTCCGGTGAGAGCGCTGTGGGGCAAAACCTGAAGGTCAACGGCAGCAACTACGAAGTCGTGGGCGTCCTCGCAAAAAAGGGAACCAACGGAACCACGAACGAGGACGACGTCGTGATGGCGCCGATCACCACGGTTCAGGACTCACTCACCGGCACCGGTGCGATCGACTCGATCACCGTCCAGGCAAACTCCGAATCGGCGCTCAACGCAGCCGAAGCAGAGGTCACGACGATCCTGGAGGAACGCCACAAAATCAAAGACACCTCCGAATCCGGCTTCAGCGTCCTGAATCAAGGCTCACTGCTGGAAACCTCGAGCTCGACGAGCAGCGTCTTCACGACCCTGCTGGGCGAGGTGGCGGCAATCTCGCTGCTCGTCGGCGGCATCGGCGTGATGAACATCATGCTCGTGAGCGTCACCGAGCGCACACGCGAGATCGGCATCCGCAAGGCCGTCGGCGCCCGACGCTCGGACATCCTGACCCAGTTCTTGACCGAGGCAGTGCTCGTGTCGCTATTCGGGGGCATCGCCGGTGTGGCCGTGGGTGTGATCGGCAGTCAGTTCGAGATCGCAGGCGTGCATCCGGAGATCGCCAGCTACTCGATCTTCCTGGCTTTTGGCGCGGCGCTCGCCTCGGGCCTTTTCTTCGGCACCTATCCGGCCGCGCGCGCCGCCCACCTACGACCGATCGAGGCGCTTCGCTTTGAGTGACCCAACTTCCCCCCACGAGGAGCCAGTCATGCCCCACGAGCCACCCGCCGTCCACAGCGTCGTCCGCCAGGACGGCGATGAGCGCTATACGAGCGACCCGGCGCAGGCGCCGACCTACGGCGGGTTCGAGGAGGACGATGAGTGGCTCGAGGATCCCGCTGAGCTGCCGCCGCGGCCGCGCCGGCGCCTCCTCGGCGCGGGCGGAAATCCAGTCGCCCTGGTACTACTCGGCGTCCTGCTGATCGCCTGCGGGTTCATCGGCGGCGTGCTCGTGGAGAAGGGCGAAACGTCCTCCTCAAGCGCCGCCGGCGGTACTACCGGAGCTCTAGCCTCACGCTTCGCGGCGCTGCGGGGCTCCGGCACGACAGGCGCTGCACGCTCGAGCACAGCGGGCGGCGCGGGGGGCTTCTTCGGTGCCGGCGCCACAGGCGCCGGGCGCCCCACGGCGGGAACTGTCGCCTATCTCGACGGCAGCACGCTGTATGTGACGAACTCCGAAGGGAACACGATCAAGGTCAAGACCACGCCGGCAACGAGCGTGAACAAGACCGTGACCTCGAGCGTCAAAGCAATCCACCCTGGCGAAACGGTGACGATCACCGGCAGCACCGGCGCAAACGGCGCGGTGAGCGCCGAATCGATCAGCGTCGGCTCGAGCGCCGGCGGTCTAGCGGCGCTGTTCGGAGGTTCGAAATCGGCGGCCGGATCCACAGGCAGCTCCGGCGGCGAAACGCCCGCACTGTTCGGCGGCTGAGGGGGCTTAGCGAAGCCTTAGCCAGATCACCCACCATCCCAGTTTGGCGTCGCGCCTCGACACGTAGCGCACGCGCGAGCAAGACCATCCGACAAGGAGCTCAATGCATCACATGTTCAGAAGCAAACGCAGACCCCAGCCCGCGATCGCAGCCGTCCTTCTCGCGGTGCTCGCCAGCCTCCTGCTGGCGGCGTGTGGAGGCTCCTCCTCGACGAGCACCACCTCCTCGACGAGCACGAGTGCCAGCGCCGCCACGAAGACGAGCACCCCGGGCGCCAAAGCTCCCGCAGGCGGCGCGAACCGGTTCGCAGCGCTACGCGAATGCCTGAAAAAGAACGGGATTACGCTCCCGAAATTCACACCGGGACAGCGTCCATCCGGCACGAATCACGGTTCGTTCCTCCCCAAAGGCGTGAGCAAATCCCAGTACGAAGCGGCGATCAAGAAATGCGGTGGCCGCGGCGCGTTCTTCAAAGGTGGCGCCGGTCGCTTCAACAGCCCGGCAGTTAAGGCGGCACTTGCCAAGTTCTCATCGTGCATGCGTGAAAACGGTGTCGCGATCCCCAAGGCCAACACCTCCGGTAAAGGTCCGATCTTCAGCTCGAAGAACTTGAACACGAGTAGCGCGAAGTTCAAAACGGCCGAGACGAAGTGCGCCAAAGACCTCGGTGGCGCCTTCCGCGCAAGGCCAGGCGGGGGCACGGGAGCAGCGCCTGGCGCCCCGGGTGGCGCGCCACCCGCGGCCGGCTAGAAAGCGAAGCACTGTCGTCGCTCGGGGCATCAGCTCCTAGCGACGAGGGCGCCCTGCTGCGTCGCTAACCCTTGGACTTCGGGTCGGGTATGGCAGCGGAGCTCGGCTTGGTGGAGACGGTCGGGATCGGTAGTGCGGCCACACGCTCCATCAGTTGGTTCCACTGAGCCGCGCTGAGCGGAGCGGTCGTCACCAGCGGTGAGGGCGCCGTCTTGCCCGAGCGCGCGGAGTGCGCGGCCCTCGCGGTCGCCGCAGCGGAAAGCACCGAAGCGGGTTTGGCGGGGCTGAACTCGAGGTGAATGTGGTTGGAGGCGGAGCGGGAGGACTGCGTGCTGGGCGCGCTCGGGAAACGCATCAAGCTGACGATCTGGTGTGGAGCGAATTCCGTGGGGAGCGAGAGCAGCGTGCGAATCGTGAGGTCGGTGATCGTTTCCGCGCCCTGGTGGCCGGCGATCTCAGTGCCGTTGATCGCGGAGATGTCAACTTCGTCGCCGCTGAGGCTGGCGCGAGCGCCCGTGAACTGGCGCTGGGAGCAACGCAGCGCGCTGACGGTCGGCTCGAGGCCGCTGCGGGAGAGGAACGCGAGCACGGCAAGCACACGTTTGTCGACTGCGCCCGCAGCGACTTCATGCCGCGCGCACGCGTCAAGTGTGATCCCGGGGTCCGACAGTACGGCGCGCTCCAACTGCGCCTTGGAGAGCAGAAAGGCATCGCTGGCCGTGGCGCCCAGCAGCGCGTTGGCCGCCTTCGCGCCGCGCGGGTGAAGCGCCGTCTGCAGCTGTGCCCAGTTCGCGAGGACGGGGGCCGGGTCGATCGTTTCGGTGTCCCCGGCGGGCCGGATCGCGAAGCGCAGGTGTCCGTCTTTGGCGTTCGGCGGGACGCGAACGCGACCGAGGATCGTTCCCGACGCGACAACCGAGCCGACTTTGAGCGGCATCGGCTTGCCCGCGGTGTCACGCCGCGCCTTCCTCGCAGCGCTGGCGCGCGCCGCGGCTCGCGCATCGGGGTTGCCCGGATGTGCGAACAGGCGCACCTTGTCCATGCCCGCGGGCGCCGCTTCCTGTTCGGCGTTCTGGACCGAGACCTCGCCCGCGCTGGAGGCGTGCGATGACGGGCTCTTGACGTGGAGGGTGACAGGCGTCTGCGTGCCGGCGCTCGCCGCCTGAGACGGCGCGGGACCGTGAGTGCTCGCCGCCTCGACGACGGGCGAATCGACACGCGCTCCGGGGGACTTCGGCAGCACATACGTGGGAGCGATGCTGCCCAGGCCAGCATAGGTGAACACATCGCCGTACACATCACGCAGGACCACATACTTGCCGAGCTTGCGCGAGTGTCCAATACGCACGATGCGTCCGTCCTGTACCGCCACCACAGAGGCGTTGGGCGAGCTCAAGAGTTCGATCAGCTGTAGGGACTGCTGCTTGGCTCCAGCGCCGGAGGTCGCGGCGGCGGCAGCCGCTGTGGGAGACAGCGGCGCGGTCGAGCCTGGTGTGCCCGAGGCGGGGGTGCTCGCCGACTTGCCGGGGAGCGGCGTCGCCTTTGCGGTGGCACTCGAGACGGAGGCGGGCAGCGGGTTCCACGCCACCTTCTTGCCCGTCAGTGGCAGACGCCCGTCGATCAACCCGGTCAGCGTCGCGATCACGCCCTTGGGGTAGGTGGAGATCAGCTTCGCCCTGAGCAGCACCGATTCGACATATTCTTCGGAGTGGTTGTAGGCGAGAATCGCGGCACGCAGGTCCGTGGCGGCTCCTGCGGCACGCAGGTAGCGGGCTGCGGCGAAGATCGCGTCTACGGGGTTATACGGGTCCGCGTATCCAGCGTTGAGAGCGTCCACGCCGTACTGCAGCCAAGTACTCGGCATGAACTGCATCCACCCCACCGCGCCCGCGGTGGAGACCGAGAGGTCCGTGCCGTAGTCGGTCTCGATTTCGTTCACCGCGGCAAGAATCTGCCACGGCACCCCATATTGAACTGCCGCCGCCTTGTAGATGGGCAGCAGAAAGAGCGGTATGCGGTAGAAGCCGAGCGCTTGATCTGAGGCTTCCGCGGAGGCAAGCAGCGCCACAAGCTGACCAGCCTCTGCGGCCACCGATTGTGGCGAGGCGGCAACCCCGCTTGGCCCGGACGCTGTCTTGGAGGACTTGCCGGCCGCGCCCTTGGTCTTCTTGTTGGTCGACTTGCCGCTCGTGCTCGTCGCTTCCGTGCTGATCGTCTGCGTAGTACTGGCCGGGCTGCTCGAGCTGGCCTTTTGTTTGCGCTGCAGCACGATCGCCGGTGCTTCCGCGGCGGGCGCCTGCTGAGAACCCGCGCTCGGCGCTTCGGAGCTCGGCGCGGCAGCCGTCGACGTGCTCGTGGTTGGAGTCGTCGCCGTGGAGGTCGTCGGGACTTCCGTTGTCGTTGTCGGCGCCGTCGTCGTAGTGGTCGTGGGCGTCGTGCCGGTTTCGGTTTCCGGCGTGGTGCTCGTCGATTCAGCCGCCGGCAGAGTGCCTTCGCCGGCGTTCGTCGAGGTATCACCGACAGCCGCCCCCACGAACGGCGCGCCGAGCGTGGCCGCCGTCAACCCGCCACCCGCGAGAGCGGACAGCACAGCACGCAGAACCCTGCGACGGGCGCGGTTCACAGGCGTCATGCGTGCTTGTCGGTCATCTCGGGGGCGTCCCATCATCGTGGCCGGCGCAGCTGTCCCACTGTCCGCGGGGTACGCCCACCGGGATTCTTATCGGCAGCGAACCACGAATCGGTAAAGGATTCGTAATCGCACCGGCAAATCTTGCAAAGCTCAAAACGCATCGTGAGAGGGGCCCATACCCTGGCGGACCGTAACGAAACCGAAGGCGGAAGTGTCGCACTTGGGCCATCGCACGCCTGTTCTGAACGCCGTGTTGCACTCCCGCCCGTCCAACCACGCACCTGGCAGGCGTGTAAAAGGGCCGCCAACGCGATATTCTCCGGCGCGTGGAAACGATCTTTTCCGTCCTGCAGGTGATCATCGCGGTGGTCCTGATCTTCCTGGTGCTGATGCATTCGGGCAAGGATTCCGGGCTCTCGGGCGCGTTTGGCGTGGGCAGCGGCACCGGTCCGCTCGGGGGCGGCTCGCTCGTGGAGCGCAACCTAAACCGCTGGACGATCTTCTTCGGCGTGCTGTTCTTCCTGAACGCGTTCCTGCTGCTCAAGCGGCCCTGGGCCTGAGGCGAGGCCGCTCCCCGGCGCTTCGCCGGCCGCCTCCTCGTCGGCGGGCTCGAGTCGGTCGAGGATCTCCAGCGCCTCCGCACGAAGGTCGCCGTCGATCGCGTCGTAGTCCTCCTGCGAGAGCTTGCCCGTACGAAAGTCCATCTCGGCGTCGCGAATCTCTCTGTACTTGGCCTCGCGAGCTGCCTGGAGGCTCTGGACCGCGCCTGCTGACCTAGCGACGCTGCCCAGCGACTCTGACCCTCCGCTCGCCCCCAGCCCCTCCCCCCGGGGCTGACGTGCGCGGCGCAGCGGCGCCCCGACGACGAGCACCACGACGGCGACCACTACCAGCGTGCAGAGCGCGATCAAGAAGGCCATAGCGTGAGGCTTCGCCCGCCGCGCCGGCGTCAGGCGCGCGCCAGGCCACGCAGCGCGCGAGCACGCGAGCGCGCTGCGACGCGACGGCGAACGACGCTCGGCGCCGGCCATAGGGCGATCAGACCGCCGCCGAAGGAGATCACGCCGCCAATCCAGATCCAGAACACCAGCGGCGAGACCACGAGGTTGAACTGCGTCGGCGGCGGGTGCTTGAGGTATGCGCGCGCGAGATATGCGATCGCGACGAGCGCCTCGTCGGGCGGCAGCGCGCTGTTACCGGCGGTGACGATCCGCTTGAGGTTCGGTGCTTCGATGTCCGGTTCGATCGCCGTCCACACGTTGCGCAGGAGACCGCCGGTCATGGCCACGTGACTCACGGCCTGGCCTCCGATCAGGCTGCTGACGGTTCCCTGACTGGGTTCGTCGGACTCGTAGAAACCCTCGCTGGGGTTCAGCGTGGCGACGTGGTGACCATTCTCTGAGACGTCGAGGATCGCCCCCAGGCTGAGCGTAGAGCCGGTGTGAGCCTGGTCGTACTTGGGCGTGATCGAGGCCGTCGGGCGCACATAGCGGACCTCGTAGTCGCCGACACGCGTCGACTGCCCCGGCTTCAGACCGCCCTGTGAGGCGTGCTGGAAGGACGATGAGGCGGCGACCCCGACGAAGAGCACGGCGATGCCGAGGTGCACGATGTAACCGCCGTAGCGGCGGCGATTGCGCTTGATCAGGCCGAACAGAGCCAGCGGTGGCGACCCGCCGGCCATTGCTCGGCGCGCCCGCGTGCCGCGGAAGAACTCCTGGCCGATACTGCCGAACACAAACGCTGCACAGCAGAACATCGCGAGTGCAAATGGCTTCTGCGTCACCCCGGCTATCTCGAGCACGACGAGCGTCGTAAGACCGCACCCGAGCGGAATCATGAAGTTGCGCCGCGCATTGGCGAAGGTCGCGCGCCGCCACGCGATCACCGGTCCGATCCCGCTGAGCAGCACCAGGATCAGCGCCAGTGGCACGGTGTAGCGGTCGAACCAAGGCGGCCCGACGGAGGCTTCCTGACCGGTGACGGCCTCGGAGATCAACGGGAAGTACGTGCCCCAGAAGATCACGAAGCACAGCCCGACGAGCACGAGGTTGTTCGCGAGGAAGGCCGACTCACGCGAGAGCAGCGAGTCCAGGCGATGCTCGGAGCGCAGCATGTCCCGGCGCGAGACGACAAGGTAGATCGAGCCGGCAATCATCACACCGATCAGGATCACGAACGGCACGCCGAGCGTGTGCCCGCCGAAGGCGTGGATCGAGTCGAGGATGCCGCTGCGCACGAGGAACGTGCCCATGATCGCCAGCGTCCCCGTCGCCAGCACGAGCGAGACGTTCCACACCTTCAGCATCCCGCGCTTCTCCTGGATCATCAGCGAGTGCAGGAACGCGGTGCCGGTCAACCAGGGCATGAGAGACGCGTTCTCGACGGCGTCCCAGCCCCAGTAGCCACCCCAGCCGAGCTCTGAATAAGACCAGAGTGCGCCCAGCAGGATGCCGAAGCCGAGGAACAGCCATGCGGCGAACGCGAAGCGACGGATCGCTTTCAGCCAGTCAGCGTCAACCCGGCGCGAGAGCAGCGCGCCCACGCCAAACGCGAAGGGAATCGTGCACAGCGTGTAGCCCGAGTACAGCATCGGGGGGTGGATCATCATCGTGGGGAAACGCAGTAGCGGGTCTAGACCTACGCCTTCCGGCGGCGCGGGATTCGTTGTCTGGAATGGGTTCGCGTAGAAGACCATCAGCCCGACGAAGAAGGCGCCGAAGCCAAGCAGGATCGCCGTCGCATACGCGGCGATGTCGCGAATGCGCTTGCGCGTAAGGAACAGCGCGAGGCTCGACCACAACGACATCAGCCACGCCCACAGCAGCAGCGATCCTTCCTGCGAGGCCCAGATCGCCGCCGCTCGGTAGAAGGTCGGCGTCGTGCGACTCGAGGTGTCGGCAACGGTGTTGAACGAGAAGTTGTTGTTCAGGAAGGCGATCTCCAGGACGACCATCGCCACCGTGAGGACGCCGGCGAGCGCGTAGACCGCGCGACGCCCCGACTCTGAGAACTCGACGCGACCGCTGCGCACCCCGTAGAGCGAGGCGCCGATCCCGTAGGCGCAGATCACCAGCGCAAGCAGTAGGCACGCGTAGCCGAAGCCGGCCATCAGCGCCTACCGCCCGCGACGGCCGTGTGCACGCGGCGGCGCACTCAGGCGTTCTGGTTCTCGCTCGGAGGAGCGGTCTTGTACTTGGACGGGCACTTTGTGATCAGCGAGTTGTTTTCGCCGATGTAGCGCCCACCCTGCTTCTCGACGTTCACGATCACCTCGCGGCCTTCGCGGAAGGGGTCGGGAACGATCCCTGTGTAGGCCAGCGGGATGGCGGTGCCGCCCGCCCGGTCTGCGACGGCGAAGTCCAGTACCGCGCCCTCGCGATGCACGGAGCCCTTGACAACAGTGCCGGTCAGCTCGTAGCTACGTCCGGGCTGGGCCTCGCGCACGAGCTGGCTGGGCGTCAGAGCCGGACTGGCGGCGCTGAAGCTCGTGTAGATCAGGGCGCTTGCCAACACCACAGCCGCACCCAACGCCAACACGAGGCGCACGGTTCGCTTGCGCGCGGGGTTCATCACGGAGGATTATCGCAGACCACGTTTTGGCTCGCGTCGTTCGACCCCCTACATGGTCGGAGCCGGCCTCCGCGCTCCCAGCAGAGACGATCGGGGCGCGTGCACGAGGAAATCCTGCGTGCAGCGCGAAACCTTTTGGCGTGGATGACGTTGTAGGAGCTAACGACCAATGAGAGCCAGCCTCCTGCACCCCCTCCGCGCATCCGGCCATTCGCGCCGTCAGCATCGGGCCGCCCCGGCCCCCACCGGCGAGATCGTCGTCCGGGCGCGCGAGTCCGCGCCGGTGCGGATGCGCGCGACAGCGGCCAGCGCTGACCCTGCGGTCCAGCGCGTGCGCGAGGCAGGCGGGCCAATCGACCATGCCTCCTACAGCTGCTCCTGTGGCTATCTCTTCAGCGCGAGCGTCTCGACCAGCGTGATGTGCCCGCACTGCGGGGCCGACCAGGCCTGGTGAGTCCGCGGATGCCCCGCGCGAGCGCGAGGCATCCGCCGAGCCGACCCCTCGGGGCGGCTACTTCGCCGTGACTTCGAACATCGGCTGCGCGCCTTCCCAGAATGCTGGGCAGCTCGCTGGACCGAAGCTGCCCTCCACGCCGCCGTCGCAGAACATTTCCGCGTACGTCGAGTCGACGAACACGTCTTCGGTGGGATCCGCGCCGATCGAGAGCGTGTGTTCGCTAGGTTCGCTAACAGCCACGTTCAGCGAGTCATACGGACAACCGGCGCTCGTTTTGTCGCACGACGCTTCGCCAATCGGATGGGGGCCGTGCGCGGTCGTGTTGTAGGAAACGGCCACGATCGCCTTGGATGGCAAGTCGCGCACCTTCATACCGGTCAGCTTGATCACGAACGCCTTCCCGTGGAAGCAGGCATTCTGCGCTTCGTCATACCACCTGCCTTCGGTGCACCTGGAGCTCACGGACGGCCGATATTCCATCTTGAAGGATTTTGTCCTTTCCCACAGCTTCGCGCCAACACCGTTTTCGGGGCCGACCGAATAGATCGCAAAGGTGACCGGAACGCTGAAGTAGTTCTTCATCTTGCGCAAACCTGATTCGCATGTCGCTTCTGAGACATTTCCGCGCTGACAAGCCCAGCTGCTCATCACGACCCTCACGGTGAGGTTGTCCCTGCTCGCGCCCCTGAATTCGACCTCGCCTCCGAACTGAGACATCGAGTAGGCCTCGTTTCCGTAGGAGGCGAAGTTCCCAGGCAACGAGCTTGGGATGTTGTCGTAAATCACTTCGCCGGCCCTGGCGGCGCCCGCGCCGACGCAAAGCGCCCCTACCGCCGCAAGCGCCGCGGCAACCAGCTTGACGGTTCGCACCGTGGTCCCGTTCATGGTCTTCTCCCCTGCTCCTGATTTGGGTGGCCAAAGCGGCCCGTACAGAGCCGTGCGCGACCTGGAAAACGTCGGAGGCCCCGCGCTGGGCGGGGCCTCCGAGATGCTTCGCTTGCCGCGAACGCCCGTTCTAGTTGGCGCTCAGCGCGACAACCGGCTGGTAGCCTTCCCAGCAGTTTCCTTCGCTGCCACCGAACGTCCCCACGTCGGTCGCACCGGAGCAATACATTTCGCTCCAGCTCGAGTCAACGAACAGTTCCTGCGTCGGGTCTGCACCGAGTGAGAGCGTGTGTTCAGCCGGTTCGCTCACGGCCACGTTGAGCGACTGCGCAGGCGCGCTCGTGGTCGGGTAGGAGACCGTGACGATCGCTTTCTTCGGCACCCTCTGGAGCTTCACTTTGAACGTAATCGGGAACGCCTTGCCGTTGAAGCATTCACCGGATTCCGCGTCATACCAGGTGCCCGCGTCCGCGCCGGTGCAGTAAACCGGTTTGGCCGAAGGCCGATAGGGCATCTTGAAGCTCTTCGTCTTCGTGGCGATCGGCGTGTTCAGTTCGCCCACTTCGTAGATCTTGAGCGTGACGGGCTCCTTGAACGTCTTTCTCGTCGGGGAGGAACAGGCGCTCTCCCAGGTGCCGCTCTGACATGCCCAACTGCTCATCACGACCGTGACGGTCGGGTTCTTGCGCGCCGCGCCCGCAACTTCGATCTCACCACCGAACTGCGTCGAGGACGTGGCGGCGAAGCCGATCGAGGCGAAGTTCCCCGGCAACGGGCTGGGAACGTTGTTGTAGATCACTTCTGCGCCGGCCGCTGCCGCCCCGAAGGCGGCTAGAGCTCCTGCAGCGAGGAGCGCCACAGTCATCCTCGCGACCCTCGTTGGAATCCTTCCATTCATTTCTGTCTCCATTCGTCGTAAAGCGCCGGGACCCAACGGTCCTCGAGCGTCTGACCCCCCAGGGAATGTGTCAGGACGAGCCGCTCACAGTGGCGTAGAGCGGACGCACATCGTCGTCCGCCCGCGCAGAGCATTCACTTTCGCGCACCACCCCTCCGTAGCACCCCATCCAATGACCGACGCTACCCGAAGGATGCCTCCGATGTCAACCCTTCCGGCGCACTCGAGCCGCAGCGCTACTTGATGTGCATGCCGGAGATCGCCCGCGCGATCACGAGCTGCTGGATCTCGGCGGTGCCCTCGAAGATGTCGTAGATCTTGGCATCGCGATGCCAACGCTCGACGGGGAACTCGCGCGTGTAGCCGTTGCCGCCGAGGATCTGGATTGCTCGCTCAGTGACCCAGACAGCCACCTCGCCCGCCTTCAGCTTGCTCATGGAGCCCTCGGCGTTCTCGAACGGGACCTGGTTGCGACCCATCCACGAGGCGCGCCACACGAGTAGCCGCGCGGCGTCGAGCTCGAGCTTCATGCGCGCGAGCGTGAACGCGATCGACTGGTTCTCGACGATCTTGCGACCGAACTGCTCGCGCTCCTTCGCGTACTCCAGCGAGTACTCGTATGCGGCACGGGCGATGCCGAGCGCCTGCGCGCCGACGGTGGGACGCGATGACTCGAAGGTCTGCATCGCCGCCTGCGAGTTGCCGCGCTTGCCCTCACGAACCCGCGCCAGGCGTTCGTCGAGCTTCTCCTTGCCTCCGAGAACGTAGCCGGCGGGAACGCGGCAGTCGTCCAGGAAGACGTCCGCGGTGTGCGACGCGCGCAGGCCGTGCTTGGAAACCTTCGTGCCCTGCGAGATGCCCTTTGCTTCGCTCATCGGCACGACGAACGCGGCGTGTCCTTTGGAGCCAAGCTCACGGTCGACAGAGGCGATCACCACGTGCACATCGGCGATTCCCCCGTTCGTGGCCCACGCCTTCTGACCGTTGATGACCCACTCACCCGCCGCCTCGTCGAACTTCGCGCTCGTGCGCACGCCTGAGACATCCGAGCCGGCGTTCGGCTCAGATGCGCAGAACGCGGCAACCTTGACGTCGTCAAGCGTCCCAAAGCAGCGTGGAATCCATTCACCGATCTGCTCACCCGATCCCTGGCCGAAGATCGCTGCCACGGCGAGTGCGGTACCCATGATCGACATGCCGATCCCAGCGTCACCCCAGAACAACTCCTCGTTGACGATCGGCAGCGTTAGACCCGTAGGGTCAGCGAAGAACTGCGCCAGGCCTTCGAAGCCGTAAAGGCCGATCTTCGCCGCCTCCTGGATGATCGGCCACGGCGTCTTCTCCTTCTCGTCCCACTCATGTGCGGCCGGTCGCACCACGTCCGCCGCGAAACCGTGGACCCACTCGCGAATGTCCTTCTGCTCCTGTGTCAGCGCCAGAGAGAACGTGACCTCCTGGTTGGCGGCGCCGGCGATCGCCTCGACGGCGGCCTCAGCGGCCTGCGTGGTGGCCGGGCTCGTGTCGCTCGAAACGGCGGTGGGCGGGGCTGACATCGGGGCGGGACCTCCTTGGGGTGGGTGGCTCGCGAGGACGGGGAGCGTGCGATGGAAAGGGAGCTGACGAGGCCAGAGCACTTGACAGCGCCCTTGCCGCGACCCTTGACAGGGTACTCGACAGCGCGGCTCGTTGCACGAGCCTTGGGAGAGGGATTACCCGCTCCTGATGACCGCTATGCGCGACTCGGGATGCGCGCTCAGCGCGTCTGCCAGGCTTCCTCGGCCCGGGTGAGCGCGAGGATCTCCTTAGGTAGCCGACCTTCAGCAACGTCGGCCACGGTCACGTTCTCGAGCACTTTGCGCAGATTGGAACGCAGCGCGATCCAGACCTGCTGCAGGCTCTCGGCCGAGCCGGCGTACTCCACCTCCTCCGGTCGCTGCCCTCGGACACCCACCAGCGGCCCCTCGACAGCGCGGATGATCATCGCGAGGTTGACCTCGTCGGCCGGGCGCGCGAGCCAGTATCCGCCCTCGGGACCACGCTGGCTGCGGACAATGCCCGAGGAGCGCAGCTGCGTGAGGATGTTCTCCAGGAACGACACGGGGATGCTCTGGGCTTGAGCGACTTCGTCCACCTTGCGGGGCGAGCCCTGCGCGCTGTCGGCGAGCTCGACGACTGCGCGCACGGCATAGTCGGCCTTGGCTGTGACGTGCATACGATGATTCTCACGCATTTGGCGGCGAACCGGTGTGCGCACCCTTGACAGGCCCTCCTGTCAGTGTCCTCGCGCGGCTAGACTTCAGCTCCGATGAGCACCGTCGAGCAGCGCACCTACAGCGTGTCTGGCATGTCCTGCGAGCACTGCGTCGCGGCGGTCAGCAGCGAGGTGGGCGAGCTACCCGGCGTCGAGGCCGTGGACGTGCACCTTGCCAGCGGCGCCCTGGTGGTGCGCGGCGGCGAGCTTGACGACGAGGCCGTACGAAGCGCTGTGGAAGCGGCTGGTTACAGCCTCGCGCCCGCCGCGTAGCGAGCCGCTCAGTTGATCGGAACGGCGAAGGAGCCGCCCAGGCGGCGCCCGGCGCCGTCCACTCCAGCGACGTGGAAGTCCCACACGCCCCTCGTCAAGTGGACTTCGGCGATCTCGTGGCCGGTGCCGGCGTGGTAGAAGCGCACGCGGCTATGCCTGCCCGTCTGTGAGACGGCGCTCAGTGAGATCGAGCGATAGCCGACACGGGCGCTGGTCGTGCCCTCGAGGTACAGGTGCAGGTTGACGTTGCCCGGTCGCAGCGGTTCGGCGTACACCTCGAGCGTCTCGCCGGCCGACTCGCGCAGCGTGATCGACGCGGTGCGGGGCACGGCGAACGAGTCCGGTGCGGCCAGCACGAGACCGCCGAGCAGCACCGCGGGGATCACGGCCGCGGTCGCAATGCTCGCCAGGCGCTGGCGGGAGCTGCGCACAGGTGTGGCGCGCCCAGGGCGCCCGAAGCGCCGTAGGCGCAGACTATTACCGACGACGGTGATGCTCGACAGACCCATGGCCACCGCCGCGAGTGCGGGGCTGAGCAGACCTGTCATCGCCAGCGGCAGCGCAACCAAGTTGTAGCCAAACGCCCAGCCCAGGTTCTGGAGCACGATCGTGTAGGTCTCGCGCGCCAGTCGCAACGCGCGCGCCACGCCACGCAGATCGCCGGAGAGCACGCTGATGTCGGCCGCCTCGATCGCCGCACCGACACCCGTTCCCATCGCAATCCCGAGATCAGCCCGCGCGAGGGCAGCAGCATCGTTGACGCCGTCGCCGACCATCCCCACCCGGTGCCCCTCTCCCTGCAGCCGAGAGATCTCCTCGAGCTTGCCGCTCGGGCTCACGCCGGCGAGCACGTGCTCGATGCCGACGGCCGCGGCAACTGCCTGCGCGGCGCGCTGGTTGTCGCCCGTCAGCAGCTCGACATCGATACCCATGCTGCGCAGCCCGGCAACAGCCGCGCGGGCCTCGGGCTTGATCGTGTCGGCAAGCGCGAGCGCGCCGAGCAGATGCCCATCGCGCTCGAGCACCACGGCGGTGCGCCCAGCTTCCTCCCAACCGTCGAGCACGCTTGACAGCTCGGCCCGTCCCTCGAGCGTGCTCGGGCGCCCGACCCATACGTCGCCGCCTTCGAGCGCGGCACGCACACCGCGCCCAGGAGACGAGCGGAACTCGCTCACCGGCTCGAGCTCCAGCTCCCGCTCGCGGGCGGCGGCGACGACCGCCAGTGCCACGGGGTGCTCGGAGCCGGCCTCAGCGGAGGCGGCCAGCGCGAGCACGAGCTGTGGATCCTCACCAGGCGCACTCCAGACATCGGCCAGCGACAGCTCGCCGGTCGTGACCGTGCCGGTCTTGTCCAGCACGATCGTATCCAGGCGCTGGCTGCGCTCGAGGATCTCTGCGCTGCGAATCAGCAGCCCAAGCCGTGCCCCACGGCCGGTCCCCACGAGGATCGCCACAGGTGTTGCGAGGCCGAGCGCGCACGGGCAGGCGACGATCAGCACCGCGATCGTCGCGTCGATGCCGCGTTGCAGATGCATCGAGGCGAACATCCCCTGCAGACCGTCGCCGGTGATCACCCACACGAGCGCTGTGAGCGCCGCTAGCACGAGCACGACAGGCACGAACACACCCGCGATCTGGTCCGCGAGCCGCTGGATCCGTGGCTTGGAGGCCTGCGCGCGCTCGACGAGCGCGACCAGCTGCGAGAGCGCGGTTTCCGCGCCGACGGCGGTGGCGCGCGCCTCCAGGACCCCGTCGACGTTCAGCGTCGCGCCCGTCAGGAGCGAGCCGAGCTCCTTCTCCACGGGCAGCGACTCGCCCGTGAGCATCGACTCGTCGACGGCGGAGGCACCGGCGATAACGATTCCGTCGACGGGGATGCTGTCGCCCGGACGGACGCGAAACACGTCTCCGCGGTGGACCTGCTCGACGCCGACGAGACGCTCGGGCAAGGCGGGGTCCGCGGGGTCGATCAGCCGTGCCTGAGTCGCCCCGAGCTGCGCCAGCTCGCGCACGGCACGCCCTGAGCTGCTGCGGGCCTTGGCCTCACACCAGCGCGCGATCAGGAGCGCGGCGATGATCGTCGCGCCCATGTCGTAGTCGAGCGCCATGTTGAACTTGCCGACCGGCACGCCATGCTCGTACACGGGGCTCGCGGTGAGCAGCATCACGGTCGAGTAGACAAAGCTCGCAAGCGTCGAGAGCGCGATCAACGTGTCCATGTTCGTGGCGCGAGCGCGGGCGCGGGTCCACGCGGAACTCAGAAACGGCAGCCCGCACCAGAACTGGACTGGAACGGCGAGCGCGGCGACGATCCAGCGCGCAGTGGTGTCGTGTGGCTCCGCGTATGTCAGCGCGGCGATCGCGACGGCGAGGGGAACGGCGAGGGCGATCCTGCGCACAAGCCCAGCCTGCTCGCGCGCCTCCCGCTGTTCGAGCTCCTCGAAGCTGTGGGCCTGCTCGCTGGCGCTGGGCGCCACAGGCGCGGCGCCATATCCGATGCTCTGCACCGCCGCAGTGAGCTGCTCGGCGTCGACGGCGCCCGGATCGAGCGCTATGGTCGCGCGCCCGGTGGCGTAGTTGACCAGCGCCTCGCTGACGCCAGGCTGACGCGAAAGGGTCCGTTGCACACGCGCCGCACAGGAGCCGCATGTCATCCCTGAGACGTCGAGTTCCATCACCTCACGACGCCCGGTGGACGACTCGACGACGATCTGCTCTGCGATTTGGCTCGTGCTCATCCCGGACGCTCTCGTTGAGGATAGCTGCGGCGGAACTCGGTTCGAGACACTGTTGCACGATGAACGCAGCCAGGATCTTCGCAGCGGGCCTGCTCGCGCTGACGCTCGCGGGCTGCGGCTCCGACAGCGACACGAGTAGGCCGAGCACAGCATCTTCCAGCGTGCCCGCGTACGTCACCGAACCGTTCTCACACGAGCAGGAACTGATCGCGCAGGGCGCACGTCTGGTCGTCGCCGACGGGTGCTCGGCGTGCCACCTGATGACGGGCAGGTCCGGCTTGGGTCCCAGCTTCTCGAGCTTCGCCGGACACGTTGTGACGCTGGCCGACGGGCGCAGGGCACTCGTTAACGAACCGTTTTTGCGCAGGGGCCTGGATGACCCCCGCACGGAGTTGCTGAAGGGCTATGACCCAGCGCCGATGCTGGCTGCGCTCGCCCGCCTGCACCTCTCAGATCAGCCTCGTCAGGTGGCGGCGCTGGCGGCGTTCATCGAGCAGGTCGGCCCCGAACCGTAATCGCGACGGCCGATGTCGTGCGGGCGCTCGCGCACGACTCTGACGCCGGGAGACGCCTTTAGCATCTCCCTATGCCACGCCGTTGGAACTGGGACTTCGAGAACGGGCGTCGCTCCGGCGGCAGGCGACGTCCACCTGAGCGGGCGGGTGACGGCGGCGGCCTATCTCAGCGCGTACGCATCCGCCGCCGGCGGCTGGCAGCAGGCATGTTGCTCGCTGCGCTGTTCGCCGTGACAGCCGTGTTGGTGTCCGGATCGGGGCACGCGCGCCCGGCATCCCATATCGCAGCAAAGGGCTCCAGCGCCAGACTCAGCAAGCCAGCGCGGACGCCGGCGATCCCGACAGTGACCCCGGATGAGGCTGTGGCCTCGGTGCTTGCGTATACGCCGTTCGTCAAAGAAGGCGGTACGCGCGGACGCGACGTTGCGTTGACCTTCGACGACGGCCCCGGCCCGTACACCCCTGGCGTGTTGAGCGTTCTGGAGCGCTTTCACGTGCACGCGACGTTCTTCGTGATCGGCGAGATGTTGCGCTACTTCAGCGCCTCCGCCGCGCGCGAGCTCAGAGACGGCGACGTGATCGGCGATCACACCGAGACGCATCCAGAAATGGCAACGCTCTCTGCGCACGACCAGCACGAAGAGCTGTTTGAACAGCTCGCGCGCATCGAACTGCTCGGCGGCCCCAGACCGGTCCTCTTCCGCCCGCCCTACGGCTCGTTCAATGCGACGACGATGCGCGAGCTGCACGAGTTGCACCTGCTGATGGTGCTTTGGTCGGTCGACACCGAAGACTATCTGCAGCCTGGGGCGTCGGTAATCGTCCAGCACGCGCTGGCGGGCGCGCACCCTGGCGCAATCATCCTCATGCACGATGCGGGCGGCACTCGCACCCAGACGATCGAAGCGCTCCCCCAGGTTATTCGCGGACTGCGCGCTCGTGGCTACCACCTGGTGACCGTGCCGGAACTGCTCCGGGACGATCCGCCGCCGCGAGGACTGCCGCTCCCATCGAGCCTCAGGGGGGACTGATGGACCTCGATGCGTTGCAGCTTCGTCGCGAGGCGCGCCGCCGCGAGATCCGCCGCCGAGGGGTCGCGGCAGTCTGCCTGCTCGGCGTGGTGGCGGCGACCGTGGCAACCGTGACGATCATCTTGGTGCACTGGTCCGGCGGGGGATCCTCGACGGCGCGCGCAGTGGCGCACCGGGGCGCGATTCACGCGAAAGCCATCTCCCGCCAACGGACGTCGAACACGACCACGTCCCCTGTGCGCAAAGGCCCGCCGGGAACTGACGCGATCCCAATCCTGATGTACCACGTAATCGCGGCCCCTCCACCGGGCGCTCCGTTCCCGGGTCTCTATGTGGAACCCGCGGAGTTCGCCGAACAGATGCACGCGCTTCAGCGTGCCGGTTGGCATGCGGTGACGCTCGACCAGGCAGAGGCCTACTGGCGAGCAGGCGTGCCTCTGGGGGCGGGCAAGCCGATCGTCGTGAGCTTCGACAACGGCTACCAGTCCCAGTACACGCGCGCGCTGCCGGTGCTGCGCCGGCTCGGCTGGGTGGGCAACGAGAACATCCAGTTGACCGGGCTGCCTCCCGCGCAGGGCGGCCTCGGCCCCCAGGAGGTGCGCGGCCTGCTCTCGGCGGGCTGGGAGCTGGACACACAGGGAATGAGCCATGCGAGCCTGATCAGCCTGAATACCGCAGAACTGCGATACCAAGTGGCCGAAGCGCGCAAGCTCCTGCAGCGGCGCTACGGCATACCGGTCAACTGGTTCTGCTATCCGTCGGGGCTGTACGACCCGACGGTGGAAGCTGCGGTAAAGGCGGCCGGATACATCGGCTCAACGACGGTGGTGCCCGGGTGGGCGCACCCGGACGAAAACCGCTACCGCTTGCACCGCCTGCGCGTTCTGGGCGGAACTACGGGCGAACAGCTGCTTGCGCTCGTGAACGGAGCTCGCGATGAACCGCCGTCGCCGACGTCATTCACGACGCCCTAGTGGGCGGCCGATTCAGACGAGGCGGTAGCGACGCGTCGAGGGGTCACGCTCGAGCAGGCCGACAGCAACGAGCGTGGACACGTAACGGTGGGTCGTGCTGGGATTCATGTCCAGCAGTCGCGCGATTTCCGCATTACCCAGGTAGCTTCCGTCGGTCGGGAAGGACGCGAGCATCAGAAGCCCAGCCAGTAGCGAGCGCGACAGCCGATTGTCCTCCATCTGGCTCGGCTCGCGGGCGAGGATCTCACGCACGTCCCGTAGGCCTGAGAGCAGCAGCGACATGCTGCTGCCCTCGGCAGCACTGCGGATCACCCGGTCGACCTGCGCGGCAGAGAGCTCGAGGACGACCTTCTCTGGCGCGCCGGCGCGATCAGAGCCGTCGTCACCACGTGGCCCTACGGAAGCTTGCGAGCGCGAGCTCAAAGTGCGCTTGCGGGTGCGCGGCAGCTCGCCGTTGGCGGAGGACGCGCCGTTTGCTGCGCTCACCGAACGCTCGCCGACCTTCGTACGTCGGGACCCGATGAAGCGTGGCTCACTGTGTTCACAGTTCACAGATCATGCAGACGTTCCACCGCCCTGACAAGTCACGAGGCCGAAGGTTCCACATCGTGACTGCCAGAAAGACAGAAACGTCGCTTCTAATGTCGGTTGGGCGCTTTTAGGCTACCCCATCCCCATGAGCGCACGGACCGCGACAGCGAAACGACCACCCAGAGCCGCAAACCCGATGCAGTCTGCAGTGCACTGGGCGCTGCTGGGACTCGTGATCGAGCGCCCCAGCTACGGATACGAGCTCGCGCAGCGCTTCGAGCAGAGCTACGAGGGCATGCTCGAGCTGAGCGGGTTCTCCTACATCTATACGGCGCTCGACACGCTGCGCTGCAGGGGGCTGGTGGAAGAGATCCCAGGGATGGGTAGTGAGCGCCAGCCGAAGCTCGGCTACCGGGCGACGGCGGAAGGGGTTTGCAACTACCAGCAGCGGCTGATCGCACAGATGCGCGAGGACTTCAGGCGCTCGCGCCTATTCGCGCGACAGCTGGCCGTGCTCGCGGGCGAGCCGGAGCTCGCGCTCGACGTGATCGAGAGCTACGGGCAGGCGTGTCTGGAGGAGGCCGGCGAGGCGCAGTTGCCCGAGCTCGAGGAAACCTGTGCGGATCGCGGGTCGGGTCTGGCTGAGCGGCTCGTATCGCAGGAGCGGCGGCTGGCGATGGAAGCCCGACTGCCGTGGATCGATTACGCGCGACGTGAGTTCAAGGCGCTTGCGGCCGACAGGCTGCAGCCGCGATGAGCCTGCTTGAGCTCGACGGCGTCGGCAAGCGTTACGGCCGGCTCGATCGGCGCATCGTCCTGCGCGACGTGTCGCTCGCGGTTGAGCCCGGCGAGGTGGTCGTGATCTGGGGCATGCGCCGCTCGGGGCGCTCGACGCTGCTGCGTATCGCCGCGGGGGTCGAGACACCCGACAGCGGCACCGTGCGCTTCGAAGGGCGAGACCTGCGAGCGCGGCCGGGCGCGACGCTCGGCGAGGGGATCGGGTACTGCCATCGCGCGTTCGCGGCGCGCGACGGCTCACTGCTGCTGGATCAGCTCACGAGCGGGCTGATCGCGCGCGGGGTGCCGCTGGCGACGGCGGCGCGACGCGCGTGCGAGTCGCTGGAGCGGGTCGAGATCGGCACGTGCGCCGAGTGTCGGCCGGAGGAGCTGAGCGGTGAGGAGTCGGTTCGCGCAGCGATCGCACGGGCGCTGACCCACAGCCCGCGGCTGCTGATCATCGACGAGCCGACGATCGACGTGGATGTGCTCGCGCGCGACAGCGTGCTCGCGTTGCTGCACTCGCTCGCCCACGAGGGGGTTGCCGTCCTGGCGACGACAGGCGAGTCGCCGAGCCTTTCGGGAGCGCGGGCGCTGACGCTCAGCGAAGGCGAGCTGCACGGGCCATCCGCGCGCGAGCTCGCAGAAGTAGTCGCTCTCGTTCCGACTGGCTAGGCTCAGCCCACATGGGCAGGCGATGCCTCGTGATCTTCGACTGCGACGGCGTGCTCGTCGACAGTGAGGTCATCTCCAACCGGGTGCTCGCGAGCATGCTGTGCGACGAGGGCCTGCCCACGACGCTGGCCGAAGCGCGCCGCGACTACCAAGGGCTGCTGCTGGGCGACGTGCTCGAGCGCGCCGAGGCCAAGCTCGGACGCGGGCTTGCGGCCGGCTGGCTCGAGCGCTACGAGCGCGAGCGCACAGACGCCTTCGAGCGCGAACTCGAGCCAGTGCAGGGCGCAAGGAAGGCGGTCGAACGGGTAATGCTCGCCGGAATGGCGACGTGTGTGGCTTCGCAGGGCAAGCTCGAGAAGACGCGGTTGTCGCTGGAGCTGACGAGGTTAGGAGACCTCTTCGAGGATCGCTCGCTCTTTTCTGCGCATTCAGTCCCCCGTGGCAAGCCCCACCCTGACCTGTTCCTGTATGCCGCGCGGGCGATGGGAGCCCAGCCAACGGAATGCGTGGTCGTCGAGGACACGCCGTCCGGCGTCATGGCAGCGGTGTCTGCCGGCATGCGCGTGATCGGCTACGCGGCCGACAGCGACGAGACCGCTTTACGGATCGCGGGAGCGGAGATCATTTACTCACTCGATGAGCTCCCTGGTGCGTTTGGATTGGACTGAGCTTCCTCGCGATGCGCGGACGCCGGCCGTCGGTGATCCGTGTCGTGTGCGCCTGCGCATCGGTCGCAGATGACCGACTGGGGCCGCGCGTCCTGGCTTAAGGCCGCGAAGCACATTGACCGCGGGGAGCAGCTCATACGCTCAGGCGCGTTAGTCGATGATGAGCGCGCGCTCGACCAGTGGCGTATAGCCAGCTGTACGTGGGTCGATCGCGTCACCGACGCGCTGCTGCGCGATCAGCGAGGCGCGGAGGTCGACCACTTTCTTGCCGTGGCCTGCGTGTCCTATCCCCCCGCCGGCTGGCACGACGCGCTGCGGGAGGAACTCGCTGGGCTGCGTGACGCCGTTGCGTTTCTGCGCACGCTGGCGGGCTGAGGCGACTCTCAGCCCGTCATATCGACGGCAAACACGGAGTCTGCGTCGATCGTGACGACAACGCGCTTGTCGTCGGGTCCATCGTGCTCGCGAAGGTCCGAGCCGTACTTGGCACCCACCTTGTCCGCGAACGCGTAATCGTCGTCGGCCTCGACGCGCGCATGGCCGCGTACGTCGATGTAGCGGTAGGGGTTCTCCAAGTCGAGGATGAAGAGGCTGCAGGCAGGCCGCGCGAGCAGATTCTTCGTCTTCCCGCGCGAAGTGTTCAGCGACAGCTTCAGCTCGCCGCCGTCAAATAGGAACCAGACCTCGGTGAGTTGCGGACCGCCATTGCGGCCAATCGTCGCCAGCGTCGCGTACTTCGCGTCGAGCAGGTCTTCGTGGGTCTCTGGAAAGTCGACCACGCCACCATTCTGACAGCGGGCCGCCGATCTCCGAAGGGCCATCTGGCGCTCCTCATTGGGAGATGACGAGCAACATCAGATGTCTTGCACGATATCATCACGCATCATGGCGCGCACGACAATCGACCTGGACGCTACGGTGCTGGAGCAACTGCGAAGACGTGCTGCGATCGAGCACAAGAGCATGGGGCAACTCGCCTCAGAGCAACTCGCCGTTGCACTACGCGAGACGGCATCCAAACCAGCACCTGCGGACTGGCCGGCTAAGCGGATGGGCAAGCCAAAGGTCGATCTCGGTGACAAGGAAGCCGTCCGCAAGGCCTTGGAAGTAGCGCCGCGAGAACCCGCGGCACAGCCACACCGTCCCTCTCTGGCGAGATGAAACCGAGAGAGCCAGCCGCCGTGAGCATCACGTCTTGAGCGCGACCGTGGACACCAACATCCTGCTCTACGCCGCCAACGCCGACGATGAATCACACGAGGTCGCACGCGACCTGCTCGAGCGCCTCGCTGGCGGCCCCGATCTGCTTTACCTGTTCTGGCCCACGATCATGGGGTTCCTGCGGATCAGCACTCACCCGGCGATCTTTGCCGACCCCTACACTCCCGAGCAGGCCGCCGACGCGATCACCGGGCTCCTGCAGCGGCCAAACGTTCGCGCACCCGCCGAGCAGGAAGGTTTCTGGGAGATCTACAGCGCTACAGCCGACGAGCAAACCCGCGGCAACCACGTACCCGACGCGCACCTCGCCGCGCTGATGCGCCAGCACGGCGTCAACATCGTCTACACGCGCGACAGAGATCTGCGCCGCTACGAGACGATCGACGCACGCAACCCGTTCGCGTAGGCCATACGCCGCGCCGCTCCGGCGCGAGCGCATCTAACCTCGACCGAAACCCGACTGCCAGAGCCAAATATCGCTCTGAAACCCGTAAGCGGCGGACGGGGGTCGAACCCGCGTCCGCGCTCTGTTCGCGAACCAAGACCACCCATCTCGCCCGCCGTGGCGCCCCCGGAGCTGCGAATGAGCTAGACGAACGAGCAGCTCATTCAGGAGAGCATCGCTCTCAACTATCAGGCGGTCGGCGAGAAGGCCAAGGCTGAATACGAGCGCTGCCTGAGGCACTTCGCCGACTACGTCTGTACACGGTGCTTCGTGCTACACGACGAAACGCAAGCACGTGCGTCGTACCTAGCGCACCTGGAGGAGCAGGGCGCGCCCTTCCTCACGTGAGTCGCATCGCCTGCTCGTGGTGAAGGCGGCGGGGCTATCCAAATGGCCGCAAGCCGCGCGGGTACTCTGTGAGCTACCGCAAGAAGTGCCTAGCCGCGATCCGCTTCCTGTACCACCGCTTCTACGATGAAGAGGGTCTGCTGGACCTCGATCCGACTGCCTACATCAAGAGACCGGGGGTGGCGATCGAGCGTGGCTACACGCCGTCGGAGCAGGACGTAGCCAGGCTTCTCACCGCTAGCGACAGTCCGGCGTCCCGCCCGCTCCCGCATTGGGTGTACTTCTCCCCGTCACGTCGGGCGAAGTTCTGGCCCGACCTTGATCTGCACGCCGGAACGTGGACGCTGATCGGCGAGGGGCAGAAGGCCTACGTATTTGAGCTTCACCCGCTGCTCGTGAGCGAGCTGAGGCGCTACCGCACTGGCAGGGCAAGCCGCACAACCTGAGACGTGGAGACGCTGAACTCATGTCCATCGGCGTGGTTGTGGACAGCCCGGCCTGGGACACGTCGGTCTGCTTTCCGGTCGACCAGATACTTCGCGGCGTGCGCCAGGTATGGGCGAGCTAGACGCCGAGCGACAACTCAAATAGCTGCATTGCGCGAAGCTGTAAAGCCTCCGACGTGCGCCGCTGTTCGAGGCCTTCAGCCAGCAGTCCCGCCGCCTCGGTCGTGTTCGCCTCCAACACGGCCAGCGGGACGGGGACCTCGGCCACATACTCCGGATGCAGATGTGCGGTCTGTCCGGTCACGCACGACTGGATGGCGGCACGACCAGACGGGGACCGTAGCCACAGCAGAAGCGGCAGCGCAGCGGTAGATGACTGCGGGACGCGAATAACCAGCAGCTCGCCGCTAGGCAGGCAGCGCCCTTCCCAGCCGACCGGAAAGCAGTCGATCATGTCCACCTTCGCGCCGATGTAGCGAGGGTGATGTGCAGCAGCCGTGAGCACGATATCCCCGAGCTGCAGCAGCCGATCAGAGGGAACCCGGGCGAGCGATGCGAAGCTCCGATCTCCCTCCGACCAATCCATGCCCCGCCCGGTTAGGTCTCCGACCTTCACGATCCTGACCGCCGCGGGCTCCTTGTCGCCGTACTGCGCCCGCCCTGGGGTTTTGCCCGTGAAGATCCGCTCGGCGACGTCCCCGAGGGCAATGCCGTCAACCCGATCGCGGATCTGCCACTCCGCCGTGAGATTGCGATCCATGTCGTCGGCGAGCGGTCTGCTTTCCGCCCTCCCAGGAATCGCGGCGCGAGACCCCATTGCTGACGAGATCTCGCGCACGTCTTCCTCTCCCGACTGGCGGCCCGTGGTGTCCCAACCGACTGAGAGCGAACGCCCAAACCAGACCGAGTGACCGTTTGGCTCCGTCTTGGTGAGGAACAAGACCGATGCCTTGCCCACGCCCTCAAACATCGAGAATGCCTCGGCTGGAAGGCTGAGCACGCCGTCGATTCGACTTCTTGTGCGCGCAAACTCGCGAACGTAGCGAAGACGCTTGTTGGAGAGCACTCCCTGCGGAAGCACGATCCCGAGGCGCCCGCCCGGAGCGAGCAAGCTTAAGGCACTGCTCGATCGCGAGCACCTCGATCGGCGTGTTGCGCTCTTGGGCAAGCTCGAACCGTCGCGAGCCGTCGCCGTTCAGATCGACGGCTCCGAACGGGGGATTCGTAACGACTCCATCTACACCGTCATCAGGCGCACCGACGGCGGCGAGTAGCTGGCTCGAGGGATCAAGGGCGTTGGCTTTTACGGCTCCCAGCCGCGAGTCGGGGTGGCGAAGCTCAGCCTCTAGCGCCGCCACACGCAGAACGCGGGGATCGAGGTCTGTACCGTAAAGATGGATCGGTGCAGGCGCCGCGAGCGCAACTGCGCCGAGGAGCAGACCGCTACCGACGAAGGGATCCATCCAGTGCTCCCCCGCCCTCGGCTCTAGGAAGTCGGCCATGGCGGATGCCACCGGCCCCGGCGTGAAGTACTGACCGAGCCCAGACCTGACGGCCACGTCCGCTAGCTCCTGGAACAGATCGGCACCCAATCCGTGCGTTGTATCCCCGAGCAGCGGCCAAAGCGTCTCGCTCGCGAGCTTCCTGGCTACCGGCGAGAGGCGCAACTCAAAGCGGCGGGCGATGGCGGCATCGACGTCTACGGGCCCCAGCTCAGCCCATACCGAATACAGCTTGACCAGCTCGTCGAAAGCCTCGTCTGGCCGGAGATTATCGGCTGAGCGGAGCGCCGAATGAGCGCGAAAGAGCGCGCTGCGGTTGGACTTTGGATCAAGAGCTAGTGCCATATAGAAATCTTTCTAACAGTCTTGTCGGACGCTAAGCGAGGGCTTCACGAGCTACCGTCGAACCATCCCGTAATGCCTTCTTCCGACAGCCGCTACCGCCTCGGGACAATCGAGGCGTCCGAGGCAGTGCTCGACGATCTCTACGTCAGCCTGAGACGTGCGATCGCTAAATGGGCCGCCGTCACGAATCAGACGCCGCAGGCCCGGATGGGATACATCGGGCAACACCTTACAAGCGTCGTCACCGGCTACCCGGGCGGGCGATCAGGCGCTCGGGGCAGAGATCTGATTCTGCCGAACGGCAAGTCTGGAGAGATCAAGACGTGCTACCGAGTGGATCAGCTGGGCTCCTGCAAGACGTGCGGCCACGCAGTCGCGAGCATCGAGCTTGCGTGTCCGAACTGCGGCGCAGCCGGAGTCGACATAGACCGCAAGGACGACTCCAAGTGGCTGATCACGCCCAAGTCCGAGCAGGAGCTGGAAGCTCTGTTTGAGGCCGAGTGGTTCTACCTCGTGCTGTTCGACTTCGCTGACTTTGCGGATCCGCGAGCGATCAACGCCCGAATCTGGCAAGTCGATCCGCGGTCTCCGGGCTTCGCCTTCTGCATGGTCGACTACTTCTTCAATATCCGCGCTAACTCGACGTCGCGCGCTCCCTTCAACCTGTGGCCATTCAGCTTCAAGTTTGGTCTGCTCGGCGGCGCCTTGATCTACTGGGCGGTCGTCCACGAGGACGACACGATCGAGACGCTTCTGTTTCCAGGCCAAAGGGGTCACCCCGAGCCGATCAAGCTCGAACCGATGACGAGCTATGCGAGGTCTACGGCACTCAAAGACGACGCGCTAAGCGCAACGATTGGCGACCTAGGCCTCGCCAGGGCAGCGGACAAGGCAGGGATGCTGCAAATCATCGAGACGGCCCGAGAAGCTGGCGAGGTTGACGATCAGACGCTTTCCGAGAAGCTGGCGAGCAACGTCTACCTCCCGCGGATTGGACCGTGGCTCGACCGGCTGCCCGCCGCGCTCCGCCCATGATCGAGCTACGCTCCGCGGATGAGTTGTAGCCAGGCGACAGGTCGCGACCCCTGTACCAGAATGCGGGTTTCTAAGCGGCGGACGGGGGTCGAACCCGCGACCTCAAGCTTGGGAAGCTTGCGCTCTACCAACTGAGCTACCACCGCGCTGGGCCGATTCTACGGCGTTGGCGTCGGCGGCGCTCGTGCGCGCACAATGACGGGTCGGACTGAACGTCGAGGCGCAGGATTAGCCTCAGCGGCGACGAAACCCGCGCCAATGCTGGCCACGTTCCACTTCCTGACCGAACAGGTCTTCGGCGACAGCTATCTGGAACTTCTCACGCTGGCCGTGCTTGTCTCCGCGTTCGCGACCGTGTACAAACACATCGAATGCCACCAGGACGGCTGCCACCGCCTGGGCCGCTACCCGCACGGGCACCTGAAACTGTGCGCGCGCCATCATCCGCTGGTGCCCAACGACGGGAAAGTCGGCGCCACTGAGATCGACTCGGTGACGAAAGCGAAAAGCGCCTGACGGGCATCGTGTCGGCGGCTCACGAAGCGCCGAAGCCAGCGCAGCCGGAGCCCAGCGCCCGCGGGGACCGGCGGGATCGCGACGCGAGGCGGTCTAACCTTGGTGGCCGTGAAACGCCGCCTGCTGCCGATCGTCGTGACGCTCGTGGGCGCTCTGCTGCTTGCGCTGCTGATCTACGGCGTCTCCGCGCAGGCCCCGAACCGCACGCTCGATGAGCTCGTGGCAGAGAAGAAATTCCCGGCGGCTCCTAACGCCGGACGCACGCTGCCGGTCCTCGGCGCCGGCACCCGTGACTCGCTGGCATCGCTGCGGGGCAAGGTGGTTGTGCTGAATTTCTGGGCATCCTGGTGCGAACCGTGTCAACTGGAGGCGCCGCTACTAGAGAGTGCCCAGCACCGCCTCGAACGCCACGACGCAACGGTGCTGGGGGTCACCTACCTCGACGCCTCGCCAGACTCGGAAAGCTTCGTGCACCGATACCACCTCACCTACACCAACCTGCGCGACAACACCGGCTCCTTCGCGCACTCCTATGGCACCGACCAGCTGCCTGAGACGTTCGTAATCGATCGGCAGGGCAAGATCGTCGCGATCTCCCGCGGTGAGATCGGGCAGGCGTTCGTCAACCACGCCGTCGCGCTGGCGGAAAGCTCCGCGTGAGCCGATCCAGCCGCGCACCTCGCCGTGCGCTCTCCGCGCGTATGCTCGCGGCGCTCGTCTGCGGCGTTTTGGCCGCAGCCTCGCTTGGCGCACCCACAGCTCAGGCGGCCGGCGCCACTGCGGGCACGGGCGCCGCACCGGCCGCGGCCACGGACTCGACCCACATCAAGCCGCGCACAACGCTCCCGATCATCGAGCGCCAGGTGATGTGCGTCACCTGCAAAATCCCGCTGATGGTCGCCGAGTCGCCGCAGGCGAACCTCGAGCGCGAATACATCCAGGGGCTGATCTCCAAAGGCGAGGACGAAGCGGAAATCAAGCGCACGCTGGTCGTGCAGTATGGGCCCGCGGTACTCGGCCTGCCCGCAGACCACGGCTTCAATCTCGCCGCCTATCTCGTCCCGCTGGCGGCCGTCCTGGCGCTACTCGCCACACTAGTCGTGCTGCTCCCACGCTGGCGACGACATGCGCGGGCCCAGGCCGCGGTGAGCGGCGCCGCGCCACCGCGGCTCAGCGCGGCGGAGAACGCCAGGCTCGAGTCCGACATCGCCCGCTTCGACTGACCGCACGTCACATGCTCGTGGGCGCGCTCACGCCGAGCAGGCCCAGGCAGCGCGAGATCGTGCGCGCCGTGGCCACGCACAGTGCGATGCGGAAGGACTCGACCGCCTCCGGCTGCGCGCCGACGACGTGACAGTCACGGTAGAAGGCCGTGAACGTCTGCGCCAGCTCCAGGACGTAGGCGGCGATGCGGTGGGGCGCACGCCGTTGCGCTGCCTCCTCGAGCTCCGCCGGGAAGGCGAGCAGTTGCTCGATCAGCGCGCGCTCGCTCGCATGTAACGCGCCGCGCTCGGCCGCGCTCGCCTGGTCGTCCACCGCGGCGCACGCGACGCGCACGCGCTCGAGGCCCGCCCGCTCCAGCATCGAGGCGATGCGCGCGTGCGCGTACTGGACGTAATAGACCGGGTTCTCGTTGGACTGCTCTCGCGCGAGGTCGAGGTCGAGGTCGACCGTCGTGTCGTGCGAGCGCGCCAGCAGATACCAGCGCGCGGCATCCACTCCGATCTCCGCAACGAGCTCATCCAACGTCACGAACTCGCCCGCGCGCTTTGACATCTGCGCACGCTCACCCGAGCTCATCAGGTGCACCAGCTGCATGATCAGCAGCTCGAGCTCTCCTGGGTCGCCCCCGAGCGCCTCGTATGCGGCCTTCATGCGCAGTACGTAGCCGTGGTGGTCGGCGCCCCACACGTCCAGCTGGCGCTCGAAGCCGCGCTCGCGCTTGTCCTGGTGGTAGGCGACGTCAGAGGCGAAGTACGTGTGCTCGCCGCTCGAGCGCACGAGCACACGGTCCTTGTCGTCACCGAACTCCGTCGAACGCAGCCACAGCGCGCCGTCCTTGCTGTAGGTGTGCCCGTGCTCCTCCAGCAGCGCCAGCGTGTGTGCGACGGGGCTGGGCTGGCCATCGTGCAGCACGCTCTCATACGCCCACGAGTCGAAGCTCACGCGAAAGCCCGCAAGCGACGCGGCGAGCTGCCCGATCACGATCCCCACCGCCGCGCGTCCCAACTCGGCCGGGTTGGCGCTGGCGGCGCCCGCGATGCTCGCGGCCAGCTCCGCCACGTAATCGCCCTGGTAGCCGTCCTCGGCAACGGGCTCCCCGCGCGCGATCGCCTGGATCGACTCTCCCAGCTTGAGCACCTGCGTGCCCGCGTCGTTGACGTAGAACTCGCGCTGCACGTCGTGTCCCTGCAGCGACAGGATGCGCGCGAGCGCGTCGCCGTAGGCAGCGTTACGAGCGTGGCCCACATGCATCGGCCCCGTGGGATTGGCCGAGACGAACTCGATCAACACCCGCTCGGTCTTGCCCTGTGCGCCTGCGCCCAGGTCCTCGCCCGCTTTCAGCGTCTGCGAAAGCGCGCTCGTGAGCCACGCGTCGGACACGAACAGGTTCACGAAGCCCGGCCCGGCAACCTCGAAGCGCTCGAGGCTCGACCCTAGCCTGTCCTGCAGCGCGGCGCCCAGGCGCTCGGCGAGCTCGCGCGGGGGCGCCCCGACGCTCGGCGCAAGCAGCAACGCGGCGTTCGTGGAGTAGTCGCCGAACTGCGCGCGGCGCGGGCGCTCGAGCGTGATCTGCCCCCGCGGCGCGCCTTCCTTGGACAGCTCGCCAACGGCGGCGATCACGGCCGCACGCAGGCGCTCCAGTGCGCTCGGCGCGGAGGCGACTGAGCGCGCGGTGGCTGCTCGCTTGTCATCGGGGGCAGGTGCGGTCATGGGTCCGGGGGCGGCGGTTGCGATACTAGCTGTGTGACCGACCAAGACTCAGGCGCCGAGCGCCACATAAACATCCACCTGTCCCCCGAGATCATGGGGGGCGTATACGCGAACTTCGCCAACGTCAGCCACTCCGACTACGAGTTCACCGTCACCTTCGCGCGCGTCGACCACGAGGTCGAGTCCGAGGAGGTTCCCGGCGTGGTCGTATCACGCGTCAACCTGTCCGCACGCTTCATGCGCGAGCTGATCGACGCGATGGAGGACAACTACTCCAAGTGGAGCGCCCGCGAGGGCATCAAGAACCTGCCCGAGTACGGAGGAAGCGAGCCCGGGTCCGTCTCGGACTAGGCTCGAGCGGTGCGCGCGCCCGCGCAACCCGGCGCTGGCCGGGCTCTTGCAGAACGGGCACTAGGCGCGCGCGGCCCGACGGTGTTCGTACCCTGCAGGGATGAAGGTCGCGGTCATCTCTGACATCCATGCCAATCGACACGCTTTCGAGGCCACGCTGGAGGCCGTCGCCGCCAGCGATGCCGCCGAGCTGTGGTGCCTCGGCGACCTCGTCGGCTACGGCGCCGAGCCGGATGCATGCATCGAGCTGGCGCGCGAGCACGCCGCCGTATGCCTCGCCGGCAACCACGACCTCGCGGTCACCGGCGAGATCTCGCTGGAGGAGTTCTCACGCGGCGCCAGCCTCGCGGCACAGTGGACGCGAGAGGTGATCGAGCCGGAGAACCTTGCGTTCTTGCGGGGCCTGCAGCCGCAAGCACAGGAGGGCCCAGTGGGCCTCTATCACGCAAGCCCACGCGACCCGGTCTGGGAGTACGTGCTCTCGGCGCTGCTCGCTGAGATGTGCCTTGACGCCCAGCGTCAGCGAATCTGCCTGATTGGTCATTCACACGTGGCGCTGTCGTTCGTGCGCCACGAGGGCGAGCTGGCCACCGGCGAGCCTAGACGGGCGGGCACACAGCTCGATGTCACAGACGGCGAGTGGCTGCTGAACCCGGGGAGCGTGGGACAGCCCCGCGACGGAGACCCGCGCGCGTCGTGGCTGCTGCTGGACCTGGACACGATGGCGGTGTCGTTCGAGCGTGCCGACTACGACGTCGCCGGCGCCGCCGCGGCGATTCGCGCCGCGCGCCTGCCAGACTCGCTGGCCGAGCGCCTGGAGTACGGCCAGTGAGGCTGCGCGTCAGCTCAGGCGCGGCACTGGCTGCGTTGCTCGGCGTGCTGGCGGCTCTGCTCGTCGGCTGCGGCAGCTCCGCCAGCAAGCTGATACCAACAGCGGACGCAGGGCCGCTGCAGAGCGACTTCGAAGCGGTCGCACACGCGGCTGAAACAGGCCAGGGCAATTGCGCCGCTACAGAAGCGGCGATCGCGAAAACGGAAGGCGACTTCAGCGCGCTACCGGCGGGTGTGGACTCGGGCTTGCGCGAAACACTGCGCAACGGCATCGACAACCTGCGCTCGCACGCGCTCGCGCTGTGCGCGCAGCCGCTCACGCCGACGACGACCACGAACACCACAAACACCACGTCGAAAACGACGACACCCACGAACACCACCAGCACGCAGACCACCAGCACGACCACGACCACGCCCCCCACCGAAACGACCACCACACCGCCAACGGAAACGACCACGACCCCCGGAGCCGGCGGGGGCACCGCAGCCCCGGGCACGGGCGAAGAACCGATCGCACCGGGAGGCGGCACCGGCGTCGGCGAAGCGGCGCCCGGCACCTCTGAAGCGCCCGCCACGGGCCAGGAAGCGCCCAAATGAGCGCAGTGGAGATAGCAGGGCGCTACCGACTCGAGAGCCGGCTCGGCTTCGGGGGGATGTCGACGGTGCACCTCGCCATGGATATGCGCCTGGAGCGCCAGGTCGCGGTGAAGCTCCTCGCCGAGCACCTGGCTGACGACCCCGCATTCGTCTCGCGCTTCCAACGCGAGGCGCAGGCGGCCGCGCGCCTGGTGCATCCGAATATCGTGCAGGTGTTCGACTCCGGCCGCGACCAGCACACGAGCCAGTACTTCATCGTGATGGAGTACATCGAAGGCTCATCCTGCGCTGAGATCCTGCGCGACGACGGCTGGGTGGAGCTCGAGGAGGCGCTGTCGATCATCGAGCAGGCCTGTGAGGGGCTTCACTACGCGCACCGGCATGGCGTCGTGCACCGCGACGTGAAGCCCGGCAACCTTCTGCGTGCGCGCGAAGGAGAGGTCAAGCTCGCAGACTTCGGAATCGCCAAGGCCACCGAGCAGTCGAGCATCACGCAGGTCGGCTCGGTGCTGGGGACGGCGGCCTACCTGGCGCCCGAGCAAGCGCGCGGCGAGGAGGCGGGCCCCAGTGCGGACCTATACGCGCTCGGTGTAGTCACCTACCAGCTGATTTCTGGTCGCCTGCCTTACGAGGCGACCTCGCTAACCGAGCTAGCGCTCAAGCAGCAGCAGGAGCAGCCACCGATGTTGGACACGCTGGTCGCGGCGGTCACACCCGAGCTCGCGGAGGCCGTGGCAATGGCGCTCGCGCTCGATCCTCGAGACCGCTACAACACCGCGCTCGAGATGGGACATGCGCTGGGCAACGGCGCCCGTGGAATCCCACCAGAAAGCGGCCATCGCGGTGGGCGCGGCTCGAAGCGAGGCGAGGCTGCAGGGCGTGGCCGCGCCCCCATGACGAGCGCCACAACGGTGTTGGCCGGTGTGCGCACTCCCAAGCAGCAGTCCGGTACGGTCCCCGCCCGCCGTCCGCGACCGGGACCCTCGCGCGCCGCTACTGCTGCCCCCGTGAGGAGCACCGGAGCGAGCGCCGGTGCGCCACGGCGGCGATCCACGCGCGTACTGGTCGCACTGCTCGCGCTACTTGTGCTCGTGCTCGCGATCGTCGTGGTCGTCGTCGCCACAGCCCCGGCGCCCACGAAAGTGGTGCTGCGCAAGGTCGTGTACTCAGACGTCCAGCAGACGACCTCAGCGCTCGAGAAGCTCGTGTCCGAAAACACCCAATAGACGGCCGTCCAGCGCGGCGGGCCAAGCCACTCCCATGCTCGCCTCCATCCTCAACGTCACCCACCTCGTCACGAGCGCCGGCTACCCGCTGCTGTTCGTGCTCGTGATGAGCGAGGCCGGGGGCGTCCCGATCCCCGGCGAGACCGCGCTGATCGCCGCGGCTGTGCTGGCCAGCCAGGGCAAGCTGGAGATCATTCTCGTGATCGCGCTCGCCGCCGCCGGCGCGATCGTCGGCGACAACATCGGCTATGCGATCGGCCGCAAGGGCGGGCGCTGGCTGCTGGAGCGACCCGGCCTATTTCATCGCCAGCGCCTGGAGGTGCTGCGTGTCGGTGAGCCGTTCTTCGAAGACCACGGACCAAAGGCGGTGTTCTTCGGGCGCTTCCTCCTGGGCCTGCGCGTGTGGGCTTCGTGGCTGGCAGGCGCCACACGCATGCGCTGGGGCTCCTTCGCGCTGTGGAACGCGCTCGGAGGCATCTCCTGGGCGACAGCGGTCGGCCTGATCGCCTATCTGCTCGGCCACTCCGCCAGCCATGCGATCGAAGCGTTCGGCGTCTACGGCCTGGTTGCCGTGCTCCTGGCGATCGTCAGCGCGGTGGTGCTGCACCGCCGCCACACCTCGCGCCGGCCACATTCCGACGGCGAGGACGATCCGGCGACGAGCGGCGACGCCACTCGCCCAGGCGAGCCGGGCGAGTAGGCGCGAGGGCGCCCACTCGCCGGCTCAGAGGATCGCGGCTCAGACGGCTGCCGCGTCTGCGTCGTGAACGGCGCCGTTGCTCTCGGCGCCCTCGATCACATCTGCCTTGCGCGCCACGTTGATTGCCACCCGACGCGGCTTGCGCTCCTCCGGCTTGGCAATGCTCACCTCCAGCACGCCCGCGTCGAAGCGAGCCTGAACGCCCTCCGGGTCGACGCCCTCGGGCAGCACGAGCGACCGCGAGAAGCTGCCGGTCGCGCGCTCCACGCGCACGTAGCCCTCACCCTGCTGGCGCTGCTCGGACTTGCGCTCGCCGGAGATCGTGAGCACGTTCTCCTCGAGCTCGATCTTCACCTGGTCCTCGCTGACGCCCGGCAGATCGGCGCGCAGCACGAACCGATCGCCCTCCTCCACGAGATCCATGGCGGGGATCCAGCGTCGCACCGCGCCCGGCGCGACGCCGTTGCCACCCGCCTGGCTATCGAAGAACGTCCCGAACAGCCTGTTCATCTCCTGCTGGAAGCTCTGCAGCTCCCGGGCCGGCTCCCATCTGATCAATGCCATGTTGCTTACCTCCGAAGAATATCTGATTCAACTGCATGAGCCATTATAAAATCTAAGTCGCCGGATGTCAAGTTTATTAATGGAGGATGGCGTAGTGGCTTGCGGGCGCCTGACGCCATGGTCCTTTAGCCGTCGGAAGCCCGTCGGGGCGCCGGACGCGTTGGCCTTATCGCCGTAGAGGGCCGTGCGCACAGCGCACAGCGCCCAAGACTCAGCAGCGCGTCGGACGGTACGTCAGCAGCTGCCGCAGGGGGCGATACGTTCCCACATGTCGGCCAGCGTGCTCAGCTCGGCCTCGGAGAAGTGGGAGAAGAACTGCTCGCGAATCACCGCAAGGTGGGTACCGCGCGCTTCCTGTAGGCGCTCACGACCGCCCTCGGTGAGACATGCGTAGGAGCCGCGCGCGTCGTGGTCGCAGGAGCAGCGCTCAACGAGGCCGTCGCGCTCCATGCGGTCGACCAAACGCGTGAGCCCACTCCGCGAGAGCTGTGCCTGTTCCGCAAGTTCGCACATGCGCATGCGTCCACCCGTCGTCTCCTCGAGGTGATGGAGCACCTCGTAAGAGCTCATCGGCAGGCCGTGCGCGCTCTCCAGCTCGGAATCGAGCTTCTTAGCCAGACACGCATGTGCCCTGAGCAGACCGCGCCAGGCGCGAAGCTCCCCGAGTGTCAGGGTCTCCTGCGCGGCGTTGTCGCCGCAGGTGGAGGTGGCGATCTTGACGGCTGTGACGGTCGACATGACGGTCCTGTTCAAACGTCCTTCTCACCCGAACATAGCAGCGCAGGCGCCCTAAACGCGGGAAATTACGCTCAGCGTCGCGTCGCGCGCCAGGCCCACAGGACCATCAACGGCTGCAGCGGCAGCCGCGCATACAGCGCCCAGCGAGGGATCTTGCGGAACTGCTGCGGCTCGCGCGCCATGTACACGTTCGCCGGAAACACCGCCACCAAAAGCGCGATCAGGCCCAAGCCCGAAAGGCGTCGCGTGGCCGGGATCAGCACCCCCAACCCGCCGGCGAGCTCCGCCACGCCGCTGATCTGCACAAGCTCCTTCGCGTGTCCGCGCAGTCGCGGCGGCACGATCTGCTCGTACGTGCCTGGGATCAGGAAGTGGTTGACGCCTGCACTTATGAAGAAGCCCGCAAGCAGGCGCAATGACAGCCTCCCGCGGCCCGTCGCCGGCTCCATCTCCTCCGGCTGCTCTTCGAACGGCTCATGTCCGTTGGATGACATCTCAGCTCCTTCGCGCACCGCGAACGCCTCCGCGGCCGAGAGGCCGCCCATCGAGAATCTAGCGGCCCTCGATCAAAGAGCGCCCCGTCATCTGCTCAGGCTGAGGTATCCCGAGCGCCTGCAGCACCGTCGGCGCCACGTCCGCCAGGACCCCGCCATCCTGGTGCAGCGACACACCAGCGCTCGTAACGATCAGCGGCACGGGGTTCAGAGAGTGCTGCGTGTTCGGGCTGCCATCCGGCTCGAGCATGTGGTCGGCGTTGCCGTGGTCGGCGGTTACCACGCACACGCCGCCGCGCTCGTGCACAGCCGCCACTACCTCCCCCAGGCACGCGTCCACCGTCTCGATCGCCTGCACCGCCGCCTCGATCACGCCTGTGTGACCAACCATGTCCGCGTTGGCGAAGTTGATGATCCCGAAGCGCGCGCCGTCCTCGCGCCATGCACCCACGAACGCCGCTGCAGCCTCTCGTGCGCTCATCTCTGGCTTGCGATCGTACGTGGGCACGTCGCGAGGTGAGGGCACCAGCTCGCGTCGCTCGCCGCGCAGCTGCGCCTCCTCGCCGCCGTTGAAGAAGTACGTCACGTGCGGGTACTTCTCCGTCTCGGCAACGTGCAGTTGTGAGGCGCCTGCCTGCTCGAGCACCACCGAGAGCGTCGTCGCTGGGTGCTCAGGGGTGAACAGCACCGGGTAGGGCCAGTCCGCCTCATAGCTCGTCAGCGTCGTGTAGCGCCCCACCGGCGCCGCGCCCGCGCGACCGCTCCACCCCGGCAGGTCCTCGCCCGACGCTTCAAAGCCGCGCTCCGCCAGCGCGCGCGTGATCTCGCGCATGCGGTCCGGACGGAAGTTGAACGCGATCACGCTGTCGCCCGGACGTATCTCTGCCTCCGCGCCGACTAGCGTCGGCTCGATGAACTCATCCGTCTCGCCCCTGCGGTAGGCATCCTGCACGGCCTGCTCGCCGCTGTCCGCGTGGTGGGGAGCCGTGCCGTGCACAAGCATGTCGTACGCCCGCTGCACGCGCTCCCAACGCCGATCGCGGTCCATCGCCCAATAGCGCCCAACGACCGAGCCAACACGCACGCCCTGCGTGACATCCAGCTCGCGGAGATAGTCGACGCCCGCGTGCGGCAGCGTGTCGCGACCATCGGTAAACGCGTGCACAACCAGGTCCTTCACGGCGAGTGAGCGGCCCAGCGCGATCAGCGCGCGCAGATGCTCGATCGACGAGTGCACGCCGCCGTCGGATACGAGCCCGATCAGGTGCACCCGTCCCGCGTCGGCGAACGCGCTCCGCAGCAGCTCGTTCTGCGCGAGCGAGCCGTCGGCCACCGCGTCGTCGATGCGCACGAGGTCCTGACGCACGACCGCTCCCGCACCCAGGTTCAGGTGCCCCACCTCGCTGTTGCCCATCTGCCCTTCCGGCAAACCCACCGCTCGTCCCCACGCGGTCAGCGTCGTGTGCGGGTAGGAGCTCCACAGATCCTCGAAGACCGGTGTGCTCGCTAGCGACACCGCGTTTCCCGGCCCCGGCTCGGCCAGACCCCAACCGTCGAGCACGATCAGGCACGCGCAGGGCGCCGGCAGCGCCGCAGGTCCTGCAGGCAATCTCGCTGCGGCAGGCGGACCGCTCATCGAGCTGCGTGCGACACCGTGGCCGCAGCGGCCACGATCTCCGCGAACGCCTGCGCATCCAGCGACGCGCCACCGACGAGCGCACCGTCCACGTCTGTGAGCGCCAAGAGCTCCGCCGCGTTCTCCGGCTTGACCGAGCCGCCGTACAGGATTCGCACCTGCTCGGCGGCTGCCTTGTCGCGATCGCCGACGAGCGCACGGATGAACGCGATCGCCTCCTGGGCCTGTTCCGCGGTCGCCACTTTGCCAGTGCCGATCGCCCACACCGGCTCGTACGCGATCACCACCTCTCCCAGGCGATCGCCGGGCACCTGCGCGAGGTCGTCACGCACCTGCTGGCGCAGCTTGCGGTCGGTCTCGCCGTTATCGCGCTCCTCCTCGGTCTCGCCCACGCACAGGATCGGTGCGAGCCCCGCCTCCAGCGCCGCCGGAACCTTCAGCGCGAGCGCGCGATCGGTCTCGCCGAACATCGCGCGGCGCTCGGAGTGGCCGAGCACGACGCCGCGCACGTCCAGCTCGCGCAGCATCGACGCGGAGATCTCGCCCGTATAGGCGCCCTGCGCCTCCTGGTGCATGTTCTGGGCGTACACCTCCACGAGCGACCCGCGCGCGCTATCGATCATCGCCTGCAGGTCCGTAAAGGGCACGCAGATCGCGATGTCCACCCCATCCACCGATGACACCCGCGGCAGCAGCGCCTGGATGTACTCCTCCGCCTGCTCCTGCGTCTTGTACATCTTCCAGTTGCCGGCGATCAACGGTCGGCGAGGACCAGGTTGCGTGCGCTCGCCGGCGCCGGCGCTCAAAGGGACACCCCCGCACCCGCGCCGTCGAGGGCCTGAACTCCAGGCAGGATGTTTCCCTCCACGAGCTCGAGCGTCGCGCCACCGCCCGTGGAGAGATGATCGACCGCGCCCTCCAGGCCGAATTCCGTGAGCGCCGCCGCCGAGTCGCCGCCGCCCACCACCGTCAGGCCTGGCGCCTCGGCGACCGCTTCCGCGACCGCTCGAGTGCCCGCCGCGAAGGGCTCCAGCTCGAACGCTCCCATCGGGCCGTTCCAGAAGACCGTGCCCGCGTCCGCGATCACGCCCGCGTAGCGCTCCGCCGTCTTCGGGCCGATGTCTAGGCCCATCCAGCCCTTGGGCACCTCCACCCCGTCTAGGACGCGATGCTCCGCTTCGGCGTCCAGGCGCTCACCGATCACCAAGTCGTGTGGCACGAGGATGCGCGCCCGGCCCGCCTGCGGCGTATGCGTGTTGCTGGCGCGCGAGAGCGCGCGTCGCGCGTACTCCACGTCCTCGTCGTCGCACAGCGACTCGCCGACTTTGTGACCCTGCGCGCAGAGGAAGGGGAAGCACATCGCGCCGCCGATCATGACCACGTCGGCCACCGCCAGGAAGCGCTCGATCACCTTGATCTTGTCCGCCACCTTCGCGCCGCCAACGATCGCCACCAGAGGGTGCTCGGGGTGTTCGAGGATCCCCGTCAGCGTCTTTACCTCGCGTTCCAGCAGCCTGCCGGCCGCGCTTGGCAGCAGGTGCGTGACGCCCTCGTTGCTCGCGTGCGCACGATGCGCCACGCCGAACGCGTCGTCCACATACAGGTCTGCCAGCGCCGCCAGTTCCTTGGCGAACTCTGGGTCGTTGCTCGTCTCGCCCGGCTCGAAACGCACGTTCTCGAGCACCAGGACCTCGCCGTCCTGGAGCTCGTCCGCCAGTGCCGTCACCTCCTCGCCGACCACTGCGGGCGCGAGCGTCACCTTCGCGCCGGTCAGCTCGCGTAGACGGTCCGCCACCGGCGCCATGGATAGCTCTGGCACGTACTTGCCGCCCGGTCGGCCCAGATGCGAGACGAGCACCAGCCGCGCACCGCCGGCGCGCAGCTCTTCGATCGTCGCCAGCGCCGCCGCGATGCGCGTATCGTCGCTCACCAGCGGCACGCCGCCGGCGCTCGGCCCCGTATCGGTGTCGGCGACGGCGTCCAGAGGGACGTTGAAATCGACGCGCACGAGCACCCTGCGGCCCTGCACATCCAGGTCATCGATGCTTTTCACAGCACCCTCAGCGTGAGGTCCACGACGCGGTTGGAGTACCCCCACTCGTTGTCGTACCAGGCCACCACCTTCAGCATCGTGCCGTCCACCACAGCCGTCAGCTGCGAGTCCACGATCGAGGAGAACGGTGATTGGACGATGTCGCTGGAGACGATCGGGTCCTCGGTGTACTCCATGATCCCCTCGAGCGGACCGCTCTGCGCGGCCGCCTTCAGCGCAGCGTTGATCTCCTCCACGCTCGTCTCGCGCGGACACTCCACCGTGAGGTCCACGACCGAGCCAACGGGTACGGGTGCCCGGATCGCAAACCCGTGCAGCTTGCCCTGCAGCTCCGGGATCACGAGGCCGATCGCCTTCGCCGCGCCCGTGGACGCGGGAATCAGGTTGATCGCCGCCGCCCGCGCTCGCCGCAGGTCTTTGTGCGGGAGGTCCTGCAGGCGCTGGTCTGCGGTGTAGGCGTGGATCGTCGTCATCAGCCCGTGCTTGATGCCGACCGTGTCGTTGACGACCTTCGCCACCGGCGCCAGGCAGTTGGTCGTGCACGAGGCATTGGAGATCACGTCGTGGTGCTCGCGGTCGTAGACCTCGTCGAAATTCACGCCCAGCACCACCGTCGCGTCCGGGTTGGTCGCCGGCGCGGAGATGATCACCTTCTTGGCGCCCTGGGCCAGATGTTTGGCCGCGCTCTCACGGTCGGTGAACAGGCCCGTGGACTCGATCACCACATCCACCCCGAGATCCCCCCACGGCAACGCCGCCGGGTCGCGCTCCGCCAGCACCTGCAGCTGGGCGCCGTCGACTTCCAGCGAGCTCTCGCCGCTCGCGCGCACCTCGCCCGGATACGGACCGAGGATCGAGTCGTACTTGAGCAGGTGCGCCAGTGTCTTGGAGTCGGTTAGGTCGTTGACCGCGACCCACTCGATCTCGCCCGCCAGCTCATCGCCGCGGGACTTGGCTGCACGAAACACGTTCCTGCCGATCCGGCCGAACCCGTTGATCCCCACGCGTACCGCCAATTCGTCGCCTCCTGGAGCGAAAATGAACGATGCCGGGCCTTCAGGAGTCGCCACTCCATCGCCCGGCGTGCCCCGGGGAGGCTATCAGCGCTCTGGTGCGCGACGTCAGGCGCGCCCCGCGGTCAGGCGCCGCCCGGCCACCTGTCAATGTCACGGTGCGCGACCGTCACGTCAAGCGCGTCGTGGTCGCGATAGCGCTCCGCGAGGTGCTCGGCGATCGCAACCGAGCGGTGACGACCTCCGGTGCAGCCAACCGCGATCACCAGGTGCGCCTTGCCCTCCCTGACGTATTGCGGCAGCAGGAAGTCCAGCAGCGCGTGCAGCCTCTCGTAGAGCTCCTCCAGGCGCCCGTCGCGGGCGATGTACTCGACCACCGCCGGGTCAAGGCCAGTCAGCTCGCGCAGGTCGGGCTCATAGTGCGGGTTGGCGAGGAAACGCACGTCCAACGCCACATCCTCCTCGCGTGGCGGGCCGTGCTTGAAGCCAAAGCTCATGAACGTGACCGACAAGCGACCGACGGAGCTCCGCGGCAGGAACTCCTCGGCGATCCGCTCGCGCAGCGTCGCCGCGGACATGCCCGTCGTGTCGATCACCAGGTCGGCGCGCCCGCGCAGCGGCTCCAGCAGCGCCCGCTCGGCCGCGACGCCTGCCGCCACACTCCCCTGCGGCGCCAGCGGATGGCGCCGGCGCGTCTCCTTGTAGCGGGTCACCAGCGCCTGCTCAGCGGCCTCGAGGAACAGCACGTGGTGGCTGAGGCCGAGCGCGTCCAGGTCGTCCACCACCGCCCGTAGCGCCTCGAAGTACACCCCCCCGCGCACGTCTGAGACGACCGCCGCGCGCTCCACCTTGGATCCCTTGTGCACGAACAGCTCCACCAGCGAGCGGATCATCTCCGGGGGCAGGTTGTCCACACAGAAGTAGCCCGCGTCCTCGAACACGTTCATCGCCGTCGACTTCCCTGCGCCGGAGAAGCCCGTGATCACCACGAAGTCCTCCAGGCGTGACTCGATCACCGGCTTGCCGGATTTGCCACTGGCTGCACGCAGCGGACGCAGGGGCCTAATCACGGCCATCGCCTGCATTGTGCCGTCCCGCACGGACGCGCGTGTCACCTACCTGAGAACGCGCTCATCCCGCTCGGTGCAAATAGGCGTGGATATCTCTACCCACCTTCGCCGGCAGCCCGGGGACCGACTGCAGTTCCTCGCCGGAGGCCGCCACGACCGCCTCCGGTGAGCCGAAGTGCGTCAACAGGGCACGCTTGCGCGACGGGCCGATGCCGGGCAGCCCGTCCAGCAGTGAGCTCGTCATGGCTTTGTCGCGGCGGGTGCGGTGGTGGGTGATCGCGAAGCGGTGCGCCTCGTCGCGCACGCGCTGCAGTAGCTGCAGCTCGGGCGTGGAGTGATCGAGCACGAGCGGCGCACTGCGGCCGGGCTGGAAGACCTCCTCGATGCGCTTGGCGAGCGACACGACCGCCACGCCCCGGTCACGAAACCCTTCCAGCGGCCCCAGCCCCGCCGCCAGCTGTCCCTTCCCGCCGTCGATCACGACCAGATTGGGCAGTGACGCGAAGCTCTGGTCGTAAGCCGGGTCGTGGGGCGAGATGTCCGCCTGGCGCTCCCACTGGGCGAAACGCCGTTCCAGGACCTCCGCCATCGACGCAAAGTCATCCGGCGCGCCCTCGGTGCTGCGGATCTTGAAGCGACGGTAATCGGATTTCTTCGGCGCGCCTCCCTCGAACACGACCATCGAGGCCACCGTATGTGTACCGCCCAGGTTGGAGATGTCGAAGCACTCGATCCGGATCGGCGGCGCATCCAGCCCCAGCGCCTGCTGCAGGCCCTCGAGCGCCTGCACGCGGCTCTCGCGCCTGCGCTCGGAGCGCAGACGCTCCTGATCGAGCGCCAGCAGCGCGTTGCGCCGTGCCAGCTCGAGGATCCGCCGCTTCTCGCCGCGCTCGGCCGCGCGCAGCTCGACCGGGCCGTCGCGACGACTCGAGAGCGCCTGCGCCAGCGCCGGTCGCGCAGGGTCGGCAACCATCTCCTGCTGGACGACCAGCAGCGCCGGGATCGAGGTCGCGCCGCCGTAGTACTGGAGCATGAACTCCTCCCCCACCTCCGCGAGCTCCCGCTCCGCTTCGTTGGCCAGATAGAAAGACTGGCGATCGGAGAGCACGCCGTCGCGCACCTGGAAGACCTGCGCATTGGCGTCCTTACCATCAACCGCCACCGCGATCGCGTCGAACGTGCCCACCGACTCACTGGTCACACGGCGGCGCTCCAACAGCGAGCGCACCGCCTGCAGCCTGTTGCGCTCGAGCGTCGCCTGCTCGAAGTCCTCCTCCGCGGCGGCCGCGCGCATGCGCGCCTCCAGATCACGCTCGATCGCCGAGAAGCGCCCGTTGAGGAAATCGATCACGCCATCAATGCTCTCGCGGTACTCCTCCCGCGAAACGTAGTCCACACATGGCGCCCCGCAGCGCTTTATGTAGTAGTCCAGGCACGGGCTGCCGCTGCGTCTTCCGGGCTCCGGCCCGGTGCAGGAGCGGAACATGAAGACCTTGGCCAGGACCTCCAACGTGGAGCGCACCCGTTTAGCGTTGGAGTAGGGGCCAAAGTACGCGCGACCCTGGCGGTGGCGTTCGCGCGTGAAGTACACACGCGGATAGGGCTCATCGAGCGAGATCGCGATGAACGGATAGGACTTGTCGTCGCGCAGGCGGATGTTGAAGCGTGGCCGGTACTGCTTGATGAAGCTCTGCTCGGCCAGCAACGCGTCGGCCTCAGAGGCGACCACCACGCACTCGATGTGCGCCACCGCCGCCACCATCTCGGCGTGGCCAGGACTGCTCGGCACCTGCGCCTTGGAAAAGTGCGACGCAACGCGCTTGCGCACCGACTTCGCCTTGCCCACGTAGATCACGCGACTGCGGGCATCCCTGAACAGGTACACCCCCGGCTGGTCTGGCAGGGCGCGGCGCTGCTCCGCGAGGCTTGCGCCCGCGTCAACCGTCTCGGTCAGCTCGTCCGTCGACGCCATCGCTTCGAGGATAGGCCCAGCGCCCAGGCGTGCCAGAGCACCGCCGGCTCACCGCTCGGCTCAGTACGCGCGATAGGAGCGGTACTGACGGTAGACCGCCAGTAGTGCATAGACGACGATCCCGGCCAGCACAAACCACGCGAGCTCGCCGCCGCTGGAGAGCCACATGCGCGCGCGAGCAACCCACAGGAAGAACACCAGCGCGATCGCGCCGTAAAGCAGCGCGCGGTGAAAGTCACCGAGGCCGTGTAGCGAGATGCGCTGTTCTCGGTACATCCACACGGCGAAGCAGCCGGCGGCCACGCCAAATGCTGCCAGCAGCACCGCTTCGAACGTGCTCGCTGCGCGTCCTCCGCCCGGGATGAAGTACACGGCCGCTGCGATCGCCAGCAGGATCGCCACGTTGCGCGTGATTTTCAGGCGTTCGCTCACTGCACAAGAGGGTAGCTCCAGACGCGGCCCGTGCAACGGCGTCAGTCGACGAGCGCCTCCAGGCGCGCGTAGGCGTCCTCAACAGCGCGACTCGCAGCCGTGTGGCGTGCTTCGGACTTGGCCGCCTCGTAGCGCGTGGCCCACGCCGCCGGGTCGGCCAGCTCTGCTTCAAGCGCCTTCAGCGCGGCCTCCGCGGCTTCGACTGCGCGCTCGGCCTTCTGCTGGTCGTTGAGCCTGTTCTTGGACGGGCCTTTGGGCTTGGATCTCGTCTTCGTCGCCGTGAGCGCATCGCCGTTCACATGACCGTTGGCTGCCTTTGCGTGCGACCCTGAGCCATTCGCCGCCGCCGGTGGTGGAGACAGCGTGGCGTGGGCGTGCGCGGTGACCGTCCCAGCGTCTCCTGCCGTGCGTCCCCCAGTGGCCCGCAGCTCGTCGCGGATACGCACATACTCCGGCCAGCCGCCGACGTAGCTATGCAGCGAACCATCCTCGACGGCGACCGTCCGTGTACCGACCGCGTCCAGCAGCGCGCGGTCGTGGGAGACGAGCAGCAGCGCACCGGTGAACGAGCGCAGTGCGTCCTCCAGCGCCTCGCGGCTCTCGAGGTCTAGATGGTTGGTGGGCTCGTCGAGGATCAGCACGTTGGCGCCGGACTGGACGAGCACCGCCAGCGACAGGCGCCGGCGCTCGCCGCCCGAGAGCCCGCTGAGCGGCTTGTCAGCGTCCTCGCCCGAGAACAGGAAGTTCCCGAGCAGCGCGCGCGCCTTGCCCGGGGTCAGACCGGTCGCGCGCTGTGTCGCATCCGCCACGCTCTGCTCGGCCGGACCGCCCGCGCCGAGCTCCTCGGCGTGCTGGGAGAGGTAGCCGACTTTCACGTTGTGGCCGGTGTTGAGCTTGCCCGCCGCCAGCGGTCTGCGCCCGGCGAGCGTCTCGATCAGCGTCGTCTTGCCCGTGCCATTGGGCCCCACGAGCGAAACGTGCTCGCCGCGCTCGAGCCACAGTTCGACGTGCTCCAGAAGCACAAGCGGCGCGCCCTCGCCCACCTCGATGCGCCCGTCCTGCAGCTCGAAGATCACGCGACCGGTGCGCTCGGGCGCGGCGAACGCGAACTCCAGCCCCTTTCCGTCGCGCGGGTCGCGCTCGATGCGCTCGATCTTGTTCAGCTTCTTGACCCGGGACTGCGCCTGTTTGGCCTTCGTCGCCTTGTAGCGGAAGCGCTCGATGAAGCGCTCCATGCGCTCGATCTCCGCCTGCTGCTTGTCGATTGCCTTGCCGAGCGCCATCTCGCGCGCAGCCTGCTCGCGTCGCCACTGGTGCCACGTGCCCGCGAAGAAGCGTGAGCGGCCGGCCTCGAGCTCGAGCACGGCGGTGCCTACGGCCTCCAGGAACCAGCGGTCGTGAGCGACGAGCACGACGGCCGCGTCGAGATCCACGAGCGTCTGCTCGAGCCACTCCAGCGACTCGATGTCCAGATGGTTGGTGGGCTCGTCCAGCAGCAGCACGTCCGCCCCGGTGGCAAGGGCGCGCGCGAGCGACGCGCGCGTCAGCTGCCCTCCGGAGAACGTATCCAGGGTGCGATCGAGATCCGCCTCGCGAAAGCCCAAGCCGTGCGCCATCGCCGTCGCACGGTTGCGCCACAGGTAGCCGCCGCGCGCCTCCAGGCGCGCTTGCGCGCCCGCGTAGCGGGTCAGCGTCGCCTCGTCGGCGGCGCCCTCGGCCATCAGCGTCTCCAGCCTGGAGAGCTGCGCCTCGATCTCGAGCTCCTCCGCGCATCCCGAAAGCAGGTAGTCGCGCAGCGCCATACCCCGCTCGCGTGGGGGGCGCTGGTCGTGCAGCGCGATGCGTACCCCCTTCGCGATGCTCAGCTCGCCCCTCTCGATCGAGGTCTCCCCCGCGAGCATCCGCAGCAGCGTCGTCTTGCCCGCGCCGTTGCGGCCCGCGATCGTCAGCCTTTCGCGGCGCTCGAGCTTGAACGACACGCCACGCAGCAGCGGCTTGCCGGCCATGTCCTTGTGCAGGTCTGATGCGATCAACAGCGCCATCGGCTGCTGATGGTAGGCGCTGTCGCGACCACCCTCCGCTGCCTGCTCAGCTACGATTCGCGGCGTCCGATGCGCACACGACTGATCGCAACGCTCATCCCCCTCGCGCTGGTCGCTTCGCTGGTCCTGGCTCCCGCCGCCAACGCGTTCAACGACGGTCGCGGCTTCTACGGAGCGACGACCGACAAAACGATCGTCGACACGGGCTTCATCCTGATCATCTTCTTCCCCGTGTTCGTGTTCACGATGAGCATGATCCAGCGCCATCTGGACAAACGCAAGGAAGCACGTAAAGCCGCGGCCAAGGCGCTCACGAGCAACGGCCACATGCGCGGCGGCTGGTAGCCAGGCGCTCCGATGAGCGAGCCGGCTGCAGTCGGCTACGAGCGCATCGGCTCGGCGGCCCTGATCACGATCGACCGCCAGCACAGACGCAATGCGGTCGACGGTCCGACCGCAGCGCTGCTGCACGAGGCCTACCTGCGCTTCGAGCGCGACGACGACGCACGCGTGCTCGTCGTGACCGGCGCGGGAGGGATCTCCTTCTGCGCGGGCGCCGACCTGAAGGCGACGGAGACGATGGTGCCACGGCTGATGAGCCCGGAGGGCCCCATGGGCTTCACGCGGCTGACCGCCTCCAAGCCGACGATCGCGGCGATCTCCGGCTTCTGTCTGGCAGGAGGCCTCGAGATCGCGCTCTGGTGCGACCTGCGGATCGTGACCGAAGACTCCACCCTCGGCTATCCCGAGCGCCGCTGGGGTGTGCCGCTGATCGACGGCGGCACCCAGCGTCTACCACGGATCGTCGGGCTCGGGCGGGCGCTCGACTTGATCCTCACCGGGCGTCTGATCGACGCGCAGGAGGCGGCGTCGATGGGCCTCGTCACCGAGATCGTGGCGCCCGGTGCACACCTCGAGCGCGCGCTCGCGCTCGCGGATGGACTCGCCCGTTTCCCCCAGCGCACGATGCTCGCCGACCGGCGCGCCGCGATCGAGGGCTTCGGCATGCCGCTGGCGGACGCGCTCGCGCTGGAGGCCGCCGCCGGCCCCGAGGTCTTCGAGGACGGCGCTCGTGGCGCCGAGCGCTTCGCGGCCGGTGAGGGACGCGGGGGAGCGGGCGCGGGCGCATAGCTCGGGATCCGTCGAGCCGAGTGGGCTACAGGCTGCCGCGCGGCGCGATCCACCGCGTGGGCTGGCCCGTGATCGCGGCGATGCGCTCGAAGTCTTCGTCGTAATGCAGCAGCTCGACGCCCGCGGACTCCGCGGCCGCCGCGATCAGCAAGTCGCCGTGGCCGACACTGCGTTGGTGGGCGCCGCCCTGGTGGGCCAACTCGCCGTAGATGTCGATCGCGCGAGCCCACTCCTTAGCGGCGATCGGGCACTGGGGCAGTTCTGCCACCTGCATTCTGCGATCGTCGAACTCGCGCCCGTTGCGAGCGCTCTGCAGCAACTCCAGCGTGACCATCGAGCAAGTGCCGATGGCTCCATCGAGTGTCTTCCGGTCGAATGGAATACGCAAGTCGGGTACACGCCGCGACAGATGCCAGGCACTGGTGTCGGCCAGCTGCATCACTGCTCGACGAACTTGCTCCACGGCTTCGTTTCCGTGCGTGAGCGTCGCATCTCCTTGATGCCCTCGAGCGTTAGGCCCTCGAGCTCCCATTCAGTCAATCGCCGCAAGCGCTCGCGACGCACGACGTCGCGTAGCGCGTCGTGCACGGTGTCGGTCGTGTTCTTGCACTTGAGCACCTCGCGCGCCTCCGCGACCAGGTCGGAGTCCAGGTTTATCGTCGTTCGTCTCACCACCGCGCAGCCTCGCACGTATGTGTTTGCATGCCAAGAGCCATACGAACATCGTAACCCCGTGTGCACAGAGTTGTCACAGTTTCGGCACACTTGCGCGCGGCCTGTCAAGAGCGTGCCCGGCGGGACGGGCAGCGACGGAAACGCATAGCCACAAGCCCCCCGCGCAGGGTATGCTCGCCGGACGATGGCGTACTTCGTCACAGGAGCAACCGGCTTCATCGGCAAGCGCCTAGTCGAGCAGCTGCTCGCGAACCGCCAAGGCGACGTGTACGTGCTCGTGCGCCAGAACTCCACAGGCCGGCTCGAGGATCTCGTCGAGCGGTGGAGCATGGTCGTCGGCGCTTCCGCCGCAGAGCGTGTGCACCCGGTGATCGGTGACCTGCGCCGCCCGCTGCTCGGTGTCGAGAAGGAGGAGGTGGCTGAGCTCCGCGGGAAGATCGACCACTTCTTCCACCTCGCGGCCGTGTACGACATGACCGCACCGGCGGAGCGCAACACGGCGGTCAACGTCGGCGGCACCACGCACGCTGTCGAACTGGCGCGTGCCCTGGACGCGAAGTGCCTACACCACGTCTCCTCGATCGCCGTCGCCGGGACCTACAAGGGCGTGTTCGCGGAGGACATGTTCGAAGAGGGACAGCGTCTGCCCTCCCCTTATCACCGCACGAAGTTCGAGTCCGAGCGGATCGTGCGCGAGCAGCCTTACGTGCCCTGGCGCGTGTATCGCCCCGGGATCGTGGTCGGCGACTCGATCACAGGCGAGATGGACAAGATCGACGGTCCCTACTACTTCTTCAAAGCGATCCAGCGGCTGCGCGGGCTGCTGCCCGAGTGGGTGCCGCTCGTCGGTCTCGACCTCGGCTACACGAACATCGTCCCCGTCGACTGGGTCGCAGGCGCGCTCGAGCAGATCGCGCACGAGCCCGATCTCGACGGCCGCGCATTCCACCTCACCGACCCACGAGCGCAGCGGGTCGAGGACCTGATCAACGAGCTCGCGGCCGTTGCGCACGCGCCGCGCTTCGCCGTGAGCATCGACAAACGGATCACAGACCCACTGCCCAAGTGGCCGTTGAAGCTCGCGCTTGCGCTGCCGCCGCTGCGCCAGGCGCGCAACCTCGCGCTACGCGATCTCGGCATCCCCTCAGAGGTGCTCGCGCACATGGAGCTCGTGCCGCGGTTCGATACGCACGAGACCCAGCGCGCGCTCGCCGGTTCGCCGCTGGAACAGCCGCCGGCGATGCCGTCATACATCCCACAGCTGTGGGACTACTGGGACCGCGAGATGGACCCCGGCCTGCGCCAGGGCGGCTCGCTGAAGGAGGCCCTCGACGGCAAGCACGTGATGATCACGGGCGCGTCCTCGGGAATCGGGCGCTCGGCCGCGGTGAAGATTGCCGCCGCAGGCGGCGTGCCGCTGCTGGTGGCGCGCAACGTGGACAAGCTCGAGGAGGTGCGCGCGGAGATCGTCGCGGCCGGTGGCACCGCCTACGTGTACGCAGCGGATATCTCCGACATGGAGTCGATCGAACGCCTGCTGGAGCGGGTGCTGGCCGACCACCGCAACGTGGACATGCTCGTGAACAACGCGGGACGCTCGATCCGTCGTTCGATCGCGCTCAGCTACGACCGCTTCCACGACTTCGAGCGCACGATGCAGCTGAACTACTTCGGCGCTGTGAAGCTGATCATCGGCCTCTTGCCGCACATGCGCGAGCGCGGCTCCGGGCACATCGTCAACGTCTCTTCGATCGGTGTGCAGGCGAACCCGCCGCGCTTCTCCGCCTACGTCGCCTCCAAGGCTGCGCTCGACGCGTTCTCGCGTGTCGTCGCCTCCGAGGTGATCGGCGACGGCGTGACGTTCACCACGATCCACATGCCGCTCGTGCGCACACCGATGATCGCACCTACGAAAATGTACGACGCTTTCCCTACGCTCTCTCCCGAAGAGGCCGCGGACATGATCTGCGAGGCGCTGCGCGCCCGCCCCAAGGAGATGGGAACCTGGATGGGCAAGTTCGGCGAGGTCGCCTACACCCTCTCCCCGAGCGCAGTCGACCGGCTGCTGCACCTGGCTTACCGCGTGTTCCCCGACTCCGCCGCCTCCAAGGGCCACACAGAAGTCGAGGAACACGTCTCGTTCGAGCAGATCGCGATGGCGACGCTCACGCGCGGCGTGCACTGGTAGGCAGTCCCACCGCGTGACCCGCTGTGAGCGAGGTGCCGGCGGGCGCTGTCTTGACATGATCAGGGCGTGAGCGCAACAGCAGCGATCGAGGTCAGTGCCCTGCGCAAGAGCTACGGCGCCTACGAAGCAGTGCGCGGCGTGGACATCACCGTCGAGCGCGGCGAGGTGTTCGGGCTGCTAGGGCCCAACGGTGCCGGCAAGACGACCACGGTGGAGATCCTCGAGGGCTACCGCACCCGCAGCAGCGGCGAGGTATGCGTGCTTGGCTACGACCCCGCGGAGCGCTCGATCGAGCTGCGCCGGCGCATCGGGATCGTGTTGCAGTCCGGCGGCATCTACAGCCACATCACCCCACGCGAGGCGCTCACGCATTGGGCGAGCTTCTACCCGCACCCGCGCGCGATAGAAGAGGTACTGGAGCTCGCCGGGCTTCAGGAGAAGGCCGACGAGCGCAGCCGCAAGCTCTCAGGCGGCCAGCTGCGCAGGCTGGACTTCGCGCTGGCGCTCGTCGGCGATCCGGAGCTGATCTTCCTCGACGAGCCCACCACCGGTTTCGATCCGGAGGCGCGCCGCGCAGCCTGGGAGACGGTGCGCTCGCTTCGCGACCTCGGCAAGACGATCCTGCTCACGACCCACTACCTGGAGGAGGCGCAGGCGCTGGCCGACCGTGTGGCAATCGTCCAGGACGGCCGCGTGCTCGCGATCGGCCCACCGCGCGAGCTCGGCGTCGGCTCATCGGCGCATTACCGCGTCACCTACCGCGACGGCGCAGGCGAGCTCGTCGAGCGCGAGACCGATGACCCCACCGCACTGCTGCACGAGCTCACCGGCGAAGCCCTCGCCGAAGGCACGCGCCTGGAGGAGCTGTCGGTCGCGCGCCCCACGCTCGAGGACGTCTACCTGGAGCTGACCGCCGCCGCGTCCGAGGACCGGGATGCCTGAGACGCTCATCGAGGATCGTGCGCAGGCGCAGCCGGCCGCGCGCGCGCCCGCAAGCGTGAACCCTGTCGCCCTCGCCTGGCGCCAGTATCGGCTGGAGCGCAAGATGTTCTGGCGCAACCCCAGCGCCGCGTTCTTCAACTTCGTCCTGCCGCTGCTGTTCCTCGCGGCAGGTGGCGCAATCCTCAGCGGCAACCAGCAGGACCTCAACAAGCTCGTGCCATCGATTGCGGGCATGAGCGTGATGTCCACCACGTTCACCGCGCTCGCGTACAACATCGTGTTCCTGCGCGAGCGTGGCGTGCTCAAGCGCATCCGCGGCACGCCGCTCCCGACGATCTCCTACTTCGGCGGCGTTGCCGCCAACGCGGTCACCAACACCGCGCTTCAGATCGGGATCATCGTGCTCGCAGGACGCGTGTTCTTCAACATCGGTTGGCCCGTGCACTGGGACGAGCTGATCGTGTTCGTGATCGTCGGCGTTGTCAGCCTCGCCGCCTTGGGGGTCGCGTTCGCCCACGTGATCCCGAATTTCGAGTCCACCGCCGCGTACGTGAACGCGGTGTTCCTGCCGGTGGTGTTCGTGTCGTTCTTCGTCTTCGACGACGCCCACGGCGCGCCCGGCTTCGTGCGCACGATCGCCGAAGCGCTGCCGCTGAAGCCGCTGATCGACGGGCTCTCCGGCGCGATGGTCACCGGCTCGGGGCTCGGGAGCCACCTAGACTCCCTGGCCGTGATCGCCATCTGGGGGGTGTTCGGGCTGTACCTCGCCGTGCGTGGCTTCGCCTGGGAGGGCTCGCGCGCATGAGCACAGCAACGAGCGGCGCCAAGCGATGAAGCAGCTGGCAGCCGGGGTGCACCAGCTGCGTGGCTGGCCGCCCAACGCGATCAACGTGTACTTGATCGGCGACGTTCTGATCGACGCTGCCACGCGCCAGGGCGAGCAGCGCATCCTCAAGCAGATCGCTGGACGCAGGCTGAGCGCGCACGCGTTGACGCATGCGCACCCCGACCATCAGGGCTCCAGCCACGCGATCTGCGAACGCCTGCAGATCCCGCTCTGGTGCGGGCGCGGTGACGTGCCCGCGATGGAGACCCCCGGCGGGATCTCCAACTCGCAGGCACCCGGCTGGCTGAACCAGCTCCAACAGCGCTTCTGGACGGGACCGCCGCACCCCGTAGCGCGGGTGCTCGTCGAGGGCGACGAGGTCGCCGGCTTCACCGTGCTCGAGACGCCCGGACACTCTCCCGGGCAGGTCGCCTACTGGCGGGAGGCCGACGGCGTGCTGATCCTGGGTGACGTGCTCAACAACGTCAACGTGATGACCGGTATACCTGGACTGCACGAGCCGCCGGAGGTGTTCACCCCCGACCCGGCACGCAACCGCGAGTCCGCAAGACGACTCGCGAAGCTGCGCCCGCGCGTGACGTGCTTCGGTCACGGGGCGCCGCTTCGCGACCCGGGCAAGCTGGCTGAGTTCGTAGCGCGTTTGCCCGACTGAGCGACACCTGCGTGAGCGAGAGCATCTTCCTCCCCGAAGCGTCCCCCGCATCGTTCCCTGAGGGGGAGGGTGGTGACGGCCAGCGTTTCCTGCCAACCGAGCAGGCACGAGGCCCGTGGGATCCGCGCGCGCTACACGGCGGTGCTCCCGCAGCGCTCATCACCGCAACCTTCGAGCACATGATCGCCAAAAGCGCATCGTCCCGGGAGGGTGAGCTGGGCGTGGCGCGCCTCGGCTTTGAGTTCTTACGCCCGATCCCGCAGGCGCCGCTAACGCTCGCCACTCGCATCGTGCGCCCGGGACGACGCGTGCGAGAGCTCGCAGCAGAGCTCATCGCCGGCGCCGATCAGCACGGTGAGGGCGGCGAGGTCGTGTGCCGCGCGAGCGCGCTGTGCATACAGCAGATCCCCTCCACAGTTCCGCAGTCGCCTTCGCCTGATCGCTCTGACGAGAGCGCCCCGAGAGCGATGGCGCCGCCTGAGGAGGGGACGCCGGTGCGCTTTGCACTGAACGACTCCGCTGAGGCGAGCTTTGCGTCCACAGCGATGGAGATGCGCTGGCTTGATGACCCGCGTGCACTGGGCCCCGCGCGTGTGTGGATGCGCCTGCGCCACCCGCTACTCCCCGGCGAGCCGTTGACGCCGCTGGCACGTCTGGCCGCGACCTCGGACTTCGGCAACGGTGTGAGCGCCGCCCTCCCGTTCGAGCGCTTCCTGTTCATCAACGCCGACCTCACGATTCACCTCCAGCGCCCGCCCCGCGGCGAGTGGATCGGCCTGGATGCGCGCACGCTGCTCAGCGTCGGCGGCACCGGCCTCGCCGAGAGCGTCCTGCACGATCGGGACGGCCCCGTCGGCCGCGCGTTCCAAACGCTCGTCGTGCAAGCGCGCTGAGCGGCGGTCCCTGCCGAGAACTGTTGCACATGCAACTAATTTGCTACTGTCGGGCTAAGCTCGTCCCACAGAGGAGAGCCTCCGCCTTCGAAACAAGGAGATCCAATGTCATCACCTGAGAGCACCGCAACGCAGACGCCGCTCCCGACGGGAACGTGGAAGATCGACCCGGTCCACTCGAGCGTCGAATTCCAGGTCAAACACCTCGGCATCGCCACCGTCAAGGGGCAGTTCAAGGAGTTCGAGGGCACGCTCGAGGTCACGCCGGAGGGCGTCAACGCCCACGGCACCGTCGAGACCGCCAGCGTTGACACGCGCGAGCCCCAGCGCGATGGGCACCTGCGCTCCGCCGACTTCTTCGACGCGGAGAACAACCCGAAAATCACGTTCCAGTCGACATCCGTCAAAGCGATCGACGACGAGGACTTCGAGGTCGAGGGCGACTTCACGCTGCATGGCATCACGCACCCGCTGAAGCTCAACGCCACGCTCGAGGGCACCGAGACGGACCACGAAGGCCACCCGCGCGTGGGCCTCTCCGCGACCGCGCAGATCAGCCGCGGCGACTACGATATGAAGTTCAACATGGCCCTCGGCTCGGGCAACGTCGTCGTCGGCGACAAGGTCAAGATCCTGCTCGACATCTCCGCCGTCAAGGCCGAGTAGGACGCGTCACACCAGCTGCCTGCAGGGCCGCGTCCGGAGTGAGCGACGCGGCCCTCCGGCCGCCGGAAGGCGGCCTCTCACGATCGAAGGCGCTCGGGTTGAGCTCAGCGCACGACGACATCGCCGAGCGCCTCATCGATCGCCTCCAGCGTGTCGGCGCTCAACGTCACTCCCGAAGCGGCGGCGTTCGCGTGAACCTGCTCGGCGCGGCTCGCCCCGACAATTGCCGACGCGACGTTCGGCTCGCGCAGGACCCACGCGAGCGCCAGCTGCACCATCGTCAGACCGGCAGCGTCGGCGATCGGGCGCAGGCGCTGCACTGCCTCCAAGACCGGGGGCGCCATCAGCCGGTCGATGAAGCCGCCCATGCTCTCGCTCGCAGCCCTCGAGTCGCTTGGCACCGGTTCCCCCGGAAGGTACTTGCCTGTCAACACGCCCTGCGCCAGGGGCGACCACACGATCTGGGAGATCCCCTCGCGCACGCACAGCGGGATCACGTCCTTCTCCGGGCCGCGCCACAGCATCGAGTACTGGGGCTGACTGGACACCCAGCGCTCGACGCCCTCCAGCGCCAGCGACTCCTCGATCTTCTCGGCGGGCCACTCGCTGAAGCCGATGTGGCGCGCCTTGCCCGCGCGCACCACTTCGCTGAGCGCGGTCATCGTCTCCTCCAGGGGCGTGTGGCTGTCGTAGCGGTGGCATTGGTACAGGTCCACGTAGTCGGTCTGCAGCCGCTTCAGGGATGCGTCGATCTGCTTGTGGATCTGCTCCGCCGACAGGCCACGGTCGCTGTCGGACATCGGGAAGTAGACCTTCGTGGCGAGCACGTAGGAGGAGCGCTCGCGCCCGGAGAGCACCTCGCCGAGCAGCGTCTCCGCGGCGCCGCGGCCGTACACGTTGGCCGTGTCGATGAAGTTGATGCCCGCGTCGAACGCCGCATCCACGCACTCCCGGGCGCGCTCGCGCTCCACGCCGCCCGAATAGGTCAGCCAGGAGCCGAGGCTGATCTCGGAGACCTCGATGTCGCTGCTGCCGAGCTTGCGCAGGTTCATACTCGGGAGCACACTAGCGTCTGAGGACATGGCAGCGATAGACCCCAACCTGAGCATCGCCTCCGTGCAGCTCGACGTCAGCGACCTGCCGCGCAGCGCGGACTTCTACGAGCGCGTGTTCGGACTCCCCATCGTCTCCCGCGACGAGCACCACGCACAGCTCGGCACCGACCCCGAGCGCCCGGCTCTGGAGCTGCGCGGTATCGCCGCGCCGACACCGCTACAGCCGCGTGCCACGGGCCTCTTCCACGTCGCCTGGCTGCACCCCTCACGTGCTGCGCTCGCCGAGACCGTGAGGCGAATCGCCGGTGCCCGCTGGCCGTTCGACGGCGCGTCCGACCACGGCGTCTCTGAGGCCCTCTACCTGAGCGACCCCGACGGCCTCGGGATCGAGATCTACGTTGACCGCCCGCGCGAGCTGTGGGAGCGCCCGCAGGACGGTCACGGTGTGACGATGGTCACGCTGCCGCTCGACGTGGAGGACCTGCTGGCGCAGTTCGAACGCGAGCCGGCCGCTGCCGTCGCAACCGGCACAGGTATCGGGCACGTACACCTGAAGGTCGCAGACGTGCCTCGTTCTGCGGACTTCTATCGCGATGTCCTCGGCCTCGAGGAACAGGCGCAGATGCCATCCGCGGCATTCCTCTCAGCGGGCGGCTACCACCATCATGTGGGCCTGAACTCGTGGCAGAGCCGCGGCGCGGCCCCGACGCCCGAAACCGCACCCGGCCTGCGCCGCGTCGAGTTCGAGCTCAGCGACGCCGACGCGCTGGATGCGCTCGAGCGCACGCTCACGGACGCCCCGGGCCCCGACTCCCAGTCGCGGCCTGCACGCGAGCGGGAGGAGCGCCTGTCGCTACGCGACCCCGACGGGCAGCTGCTGAGTTTCACGGCGCGCTGACGCCGATTTGACCGTCCGATCCGGCGGCGATCATGCCGAACGTGGCCGGCCCACAGATCAGCGACGGCGGCTTCGGCGACCCCAGGATCTGGGCCTTGCTGCCGGGCGAGACGATCGAGCGCCAGATGCTTCACGACCGCTACGGCGGGCGCGTGCAGGGACGGATCGGCCCCTCGCGCCGCTCACCGAACGTGTTGTTGTTCGCCGACGCGGCGGGCGGCATCCAGCGCGGGTACCTCGACGGCTGGCACGACGACGGCTGCTTTCACTACACGGGCGAAGGACAGCGCGGCGACCAGCAGATGAAGTCCGGGAACACCGCGATCCTCGGGCATGCCGGCGCCGATTGCGCGCTCAGGCTGTTCACCGGCACGAAGGGCAGGGTGCTCTACGAGGGCGAGTTCCAGCTGGAGCCGGGCACCCCCTTCTATACCGCCGACGCCCCCGAGGTCGGCGAAGGGCCAGTCCGCAACGTGATCGTGTTCCGCCTGCAGCCGCTGGACGTTCGAGCCAAACCGGGCTCGGCCGAGCTGGAACGCGCCAGCCGACCAGGGGTCGAGGACGTCCCGGTGGATGAGGACTGGACGGAGAAGGCGTTCCTCGCCCCGGGCCACAAGCTCGGCGAGGCCGATCGCCGGGAGCAGGAGCTCGTGCTCGCCTTCCACGAGCACCTGCTGAAGCAGGACCACGACGTCGTGCGGGTGAAGATCGTGCCGCCGGGCGAGGCCAAGCCACTGATACCGGACCTGCTCGATCGCACGACCAACACGCTGTATGAGGCAAAGGGCTCGGTCGAGCGCGGCGCGATCCGTATGGCAATCGGGCAGCTCCTCGACTACAGCCGCTTTCTCACGCCCAAGCCGCGTCTCGCGGCGCTGCTTCCAAGTGAGCCACGCGCGGACCTGCAAGAGCTCTTGAAGAGCGCCGGCGTGAGCTTCGTCTGGCGCGAGCGCAAGAAGTTCGTGGACTCAGCCGCCGCCTGAGCCTGCTACCGCCGCCTACCGGCCGCGAAGCTCTGCATCGGCGGCACGACCGCACGCATGCTCGACCCCATCTCAGCGCCCTCCACCGCTTCCTCATCGGCCGCGCTGTCTGCGGCAGGCGCTTGGCTCGTCCCGATGCCGCGCAGGCGGTGTATGCGCCCGACCCCGGGCGCCTCCTCTCCCTCGACGCCCCCGGAGACGAAACGCTCCAACGGCGCGAGGTCGCGCACGATCACGTTGACGACACCCTGTGAGCACTCGAGGACGCCGCTGGCGAGCAGCAGCGGCTCGGCCCGCGCGAGCTGGCGACGGCGCTCGTAGACGGCCTTGGAGACGATCAGGTTGATCGTGCCCAGCTCGTCCTCGAACAGCAGGAACATCGTGCCCTTGGCCGTTCCCGGCCGCTGCCTGGCGATCACCAGGCCCGCCACCGCCACCAGCGTGCCGCTCGGCAGACCCGGAAGCTGGGCGCTCGTGGCGAGCTCGCCCACCTCGCTCGGGACGCTGAGGCGCTCGCGCAGGATCCCCAGCGCGTGCCCACCGATCGTCACCCCGCTGGTCGAGTAGTCGGCGATCAGCTGCTGCCAGCGTCCGAGCGGGCGCAGGCGCGGCGCCTCGGGCAGCTCCAGCGGCAGCGCGAGCTGTGTCCCTTCCCCTATCGGCGCCCCGCCGCCTGCGCCCGCTCGCCCGAGCGTCTCAGCCGGCGTGGCCATCCCCAGCTGCCACAGCGCCGCACGCCGGTCCTGTGGCCTGACGAACGGGGTGGCCGGGGCGCGCAGCAGCCCGTCACAGGCGCCGGACCAGGCCAGCTGTTCGAGCGTCTTGCGACTCGCGCCGGCGCGCCCCGCCAGCTCGCCGAGGTCGGTGTAGAGGCCGCCCCGATCGCGCTCTGCCACGAGCGCGCTCACCTCAGCGCCTGTCACGCCCTTGATGTAACCAAGGCCCAAGCGCACGCCTCCCTGCTCGACCGTGCACTGGGCCTGCGAGACGTTCACGTCCAGCCCCAGCACCGGGATGCCCCTGCCCTCGGCCTCGTGCACGAGGCCGTCGGGGGCATAGAAGCCCATCGGCTGCTCGTTCAGCAGCGCGCACAGGAACTCCGCGCCGTAGTGAACGCGCAGCCATGTGGACTGGTAGGCGAGCAGGCCGAAGGCGGCGCTGTGCGCCTTGGGAAAGCCGAAGCCCGCGAAGCCCTCGACCATCTCCCACACCCGCTCAGCCGTGGCCTGATCGGTCGGCGCACCGGTCCTCGTGCCGTTTCTCAGCGCCCCCGCGATGAAGCGCTCGCGATGGGTCTGCAGCAGCTCGTGCGAGCGCTTGCGGCTCATCGCGCGGCGCAGCCCGTCCGCCTCGCCCGGGGTGAAGCCGGCGAACGCTTCCGCCACCTGCATCACCTGGTCCTGGAAGATGATCGTGCCCAGCGTCTCCGCGAGCACCGGCTCGAGCGTGGGGTGGTCGTAGGGGATCTCATACGCGGGGTCTTCGCGCAGGCGCTGGCGGCGGGCGATGTAGGGGTTGATCGCCCCTCCCTGGATCGGGCCGGGCCGCACGATCGCGACCTGCACGACCAGGTCGTCGAGGTTCTCCGGGCGCGTGCGGCGGATCGACTGCATCTGCGCGCGGCTCTCGATCTGAAAGACGCCGACCGTGTCGGCCGCGCGGATCGCCTTGAACGTGTCCTGATCGTCGAACGGGATGCGTGAGAGGTCGATCCGCTCCCCGTGCACACGCGCGATTTCCTCCACGCAGCGCTCCACCGCCGAGAGCATCCCCAGACCCAGCAGATCGATCTTCAAAAAACCCGCGTCCGCACACGAGTCCTTGTCCCACTGCACCATCTGGCGGCCCTCCATCGCCGCGGGCACCACCGGGCAGCAGTCGATCAGCGGCCTCGTCGCGATGATCATCCCGCCCGAGTGCTGGGAGAGGTGCCGGGGCAGGCCATAGGCCTGCTCGACCAACCGCGCCAGCCAGCGCCAGCGCTCGGAGGAGAGCGACCCTCCCCCTGTTCCCTCCTCCCCGGCGGATTCCGCGCCCGCCAGCGAGGTGGCGATTTCCGACTCGGCGGTGTGGTGGGCGGGGCCGTGCCCGTCGGCGCCCCGGGCGGCGCGCTCGATCTCGCCGTCCGGCAGCCCCAGGACCTTGCCCAGCTCACGGATCGCCCCGCGTGCGCGGAACGTGGGGAAGGCCGCCACCAGCGCCGCGTGCTCGTGCCCGTAGCGCTCGTGCACGCGCGGGATCAGCCGCTCGCGGATGTCGCGCGGGAAGTCCAGGTCGATGTCCGGCAGCCCTTTCAGGTCCTCGTGCAGGAAGCGCCCCAGCGCCAGCTTGCCGGCTACCGGGTCGATGTGGGAGAGCCCCGTCAGGTAGCACACGAGCGAGGAGACAGAGGAGCCCCGTCCGCGCCCGGGCGCCAGCAGCGCGCGCACGGAGTCCGGCCCGCGCACCTCCAGCGCCACCTCGCGTGCCAGCTCGAGCATCTCGTGGTGGAGCAGGAAGAAGCCCGCCAGCCCGAGCTGGTCGATCACGCGCAGCTCCTGCTCCAGCCGCGCCTGCGCCTCCAGACGTTCGGCGCCCGCGGCCGATGGGAGTCGGCCGGCATGGTCGGGGCCGTAGCGCTCCTCCAGGCGCAGCCGGCACAGCTCCGCCAGACGTCGTGAGGAGCCCTCGTCCTCGGCGCCCGGATAGCGGTAGCCGAGGTCCTTGCTCAGGTCGAACGTCAGCTGCTCGGCCAGCGCCAGCGTCTCGCGGACCGCTTCGGGATGGTCGGCGAAGCGGCTGGCCATCGCCTGCGGGGTGCTCAACACGTGGCTGTGATTGCCGCGCCGCAGCGGCTCGGAGGCATCGAGCGTGGTGTGGTTGGCGAGCGCCACGAACGCGTCCTGCAGCTCAGCCCTGCTGGACGCGTGCGCATGAACGTCGCCGGTGGCCACGCATCTCAGCCCCAGCCGCCTGGCGCGCGCCGCGAACGCGCGGTTGCGGGCGCGATCGTGGCGGGCATACGGACGCTGCAGCTCCACGTACAGATCCCGGGGACCGAACGCGTCCAGCAGCCGCGTGACGATCCCCTCGCCGGCGCCGGCATGTGGGTCGAGCACAGAGCGTGAGGCGCAGCCGGTCAGGCACACGAGCCCCTCGGCGTGATCTGCCACCGCACGGACGTCCACCCATGGCTCCGTACGCTCGCGTCCCTGAGCGCGATCACGGGTGTGGCTATGAGCGAGCGTGATGATCCGGCAGAGGTTGCTCCAGCCACGCTCGTTGCGCACGAGCAGCGTTATGTGCCTCGTGTCGGCGTGCTCAGCGTGCTTGCCGTCGCTCGCGGCCGGTGCGTCGAGGATGTCCAGCTCCGCGCCGTGGATCGCTCGCACCCCGCAGTCCGGGGCGATCTGGGCCAGCTCCATCGAACCGGAGACAGAGTTGTGGTCGGTCAGGGCGAGCGCCACGTGCCCGCGTTCCGCAGCCGCCCGGGCCAGCTCCTCGGGCAGCGAGACGCCGTCCAGGAACGAGTAGGCCGAGTGGCAGTGCAGCTCCACGTAGGGCGGCGTGGGCGGCATCTATGAGCCTTGGGTGAACCAGCGACCGCTGGTCAGGTCGTGGAAGACGACGAGGTTGCGCCCGCGCTCACCGACGAGCTCCCAGTAGCGTCGGCGCAGGGGCTGCGTTGTCCACCAGCGGTCCTCTACCAGCCAGGACTCGCGCAACGATGCGATCGCTTCGCCGTCGACCTCGACCGGATGACCGGGGCGGCCCGGCTCCAAGCGCACCCGCGCCGCACGTGGAGGGTTGAGGGCGCGGGCGCTCATCAGCGAGGCTCACTCGGGGATCGGCGCGAGCACGACCCTCCGCTCCGGCACGCGCGAGTCGGGGTCCACGCACACGGCGCGCAGTGCCCCCTGCTGTCCGGCGACGGCACGCACCTGGGCGACCGCCTGGCGCAGACGGGCCGTGCGGGCAGCGCGGTCCTGGTCGAGCAGCGCGCCCTGCTCGCTCGCCGGGGGACCGAAGAGCTCGACGGTCAGCCCCAGCTCCGACGCGGGCGCCGGCAGCAGCAGCAGGCGCACGGACAGGGCCAGCCAGATGCGCTCGCGGTCGCTGAGCGCCTGGCGGAAGACGACCCGCTCGCGCCAGCCGCCCCCCGCGGCCAGGCGAGCGGAGAGCGTGACCGCGCGCAGCGTTCGCCCGCGACGCTCTGTGCAGGCCAGCAGCCGGTCCACGAGCACGCTCAGCACCCGCTTCAGCGCCTCTCCTGAGCTCGCGTCCCCCACCCCCATGGACTCGCTCAGACGCTCTTGCAGGACCCGTCCCCTCACCCGGCTGTCGCGCATGCAGGCCAGCCGGTAGGCGAGCGCTCCCGCGGCACCGAAGCGGTCTGTGACCGGCGCTCGACCCAACTTCACCAGCTCACCGAGCGTGCGCACGCCGAGACGGCGCAGCGGCGCCACGAGCATCGCCGTCTCCTCCCGGTAACCGAGCAGATCGACCGGCCTACCGGCGAGCCAGCGGCGTGCCTGCTTGTCGTCGAGCACCAGGGGCCGGCGCGAGCGCATCGCCATCGCCGCAGCCAGCGCGCAGAAGCGCGTCGGCGCACCGCCAATGCGTGCGGGACGACCGAGTGCGCTGCGCGCCGCGGCGATCGTCGCCTCTCCCGTGCCGTGCATCCGCCGCAGCCCGTCCGTCTCAAAGTACGCCAGCCCGGGGCCGGCTGGCTCTACCGCGGCGCCGATCGACTCCAGCGCCCCGACCAGACGCTCCCACCTCTCAGCCACGAGCACGGGATCAGGAGTCACGAGCACCAGCTCCGGACAGCGGGCAAGCGCCTCGCCAAGCAGCATGCCCCGCTCCACACCACAGGCCTCCGCGGCCCCAGAGACCTCCCCCACACGCTGTTCTGTCCCCACCAGCGGCGCCAGCGCCAGCGCGCGCCCCGTCAGCGTCTGCCGGGCCATCCTCGCCCCCTCTCCGGCAGCCACCACCAGCTCGAAGCGGGGTATGTAGACGCACACGACCATACGAACATACGTTCGCATGGAACGGGCTCCGTGTCAAATCGCGGCGGAAGAGCCCGGAGTCGGTGGACCTAGTCCATCGTCAGGGGCCCCTCGGCGGATCCGCTCAGGAACTGGCGCACGAACGGGTTCTCCGAGGAGAACATCGTCGCGGCATCGCCAGCTTCGACGATCCGCCCGCGCCACAGCACAGCGATGTATTCGCCGATCTGGCGCGCCGAGGCAATGTTGTGGGTGACGACGATGTAGGTGCCTTTGTAGAGCTGGTGCATCTCCTGGATCAGATCGCACAGCAGCGCGGTGCGCACCGGGTCGAGACCCGAGTCGGGCTCGTCGAAGATCACGATGTCCGGTTCCATCACCAGCGCGCGCGCGAACCCGGCGCGCTTGCGCATCCCCCCGGAGAGCTGCGAGGGAGCGTCGTCCATCGCGTCCGACAGGCCCACGTCGGCGAGTCGTTCGCGCACGCGCTCGGCGATCACGGACTCGGTGTAGTCGGTGTGCTGGCGTAGTGGGAAGGCGACGTTGTCGAACACCGACATCGAGCCGAACAAGGCGCCGTCCTGGAAGAGCACGCCGATCTTGCGCCGCATTGCCAGCAGGTCGGGCATCGTCAGTTGTTTGACGTATTTGCCTTTCACCACTACGTCGCCGGAGTCGGGGAACATCAACCCGATGATGTGCTTGATCAGCACGCTCTTGCCGGTTCCCGACGGCCCCAGCACGACCGTGATCTTGTCGTCCGGGAAGGCGACGTTCAGCCCGTCCAGGACCGAGACTCCGCCCAGGCGCTTGTGCACGTCCAGACAGCGGATCGACCATTTCTCGTCGTCGGGATCGCCGGCGAAGTCGACGTCGGTGACGTGGTACTGGTGGCGGTCCTCGGGCATCACTTTTCCTTGTATACGACCTTGGGGAATTCGCTCGTTTCACCGTTGAACGTGAACGGGGCCTGCTTGACACACGAGGGCGCCGGCACGTCGTTTTCGGTTTCCGGCTTGTTGGCGACTTTGAACTGGATCAGTTTTTCGATGATTTCTTCGGACACCGTTTCGTTCGCCGGCCCCTTGACGGACGGCGCCGAATTCGCGCACGAGCTCGAGCTGAACACCGGCAGCCCGCTGGCGAGCGATTTGTAGGCGCCGGAGTGCGGGTAGGCGTTCGCGCGCGCGGTGCCGATCGGGCTCGGGTAGATCGCAAGGCTCTGTGGGCTAAGCACGTTCATCGTCGTCAGCAGGTGGAGCTTGGGCCCTTCACCGAGCGTGTTGGCATCGCCTTCGCTCGCCTCTGAGGCCGCGGCGAGGTTCGCGAAGAACGCCTGGAACTCCGGCACGTATTCGCCGGCGTACTGGAGGAATGGGTCGAGGTTGTGCAGCACCGGCCTGAAGTTTTCGAGGACCGGTGTCGTCAGATCGAGGGACTTCTTCAGGTCGGGCAAGCCTAGCTTGGCGGCCTTCGTGAGCGGCCCGAGCGAGGTCAGGAACTTGTCCAGTTCGGGCGCGAACGGCTTGGCGGCATGGAGCAGCGAGGAGAGCGCGCGCTCGGTCGGCTGGAATTCCTTGAAGTAGGGGTCGGCGACCGCCTCGAAACGGTCGACTTCTTTGAGCGCCGTGCGCGATTTGTTGGCGAAGCCCGGCAGCGCACGGACCGCCGCCGCGAACGCCTTGCTGGCTTCGGCGGCCGCGTGGAACGTGCGCTCGCCGTTGACGATCGAGCCTTCGAGCTGGTGATCGCGGCTCGCGAGGGCGTTGAAAACGACCCCCGTGTTATGCACGATGTCTTTGACGGCGCCTTCCTGTTCGTCGAGCACGCTGACGAGCTTGTTCGCGTTTTCCACGAACGGTTCGAGGCGGGCGAAGCCGGCGTTGATCGCTTCGCCGCGACCGTTGATCGCCGCTGCTGCTGCTTCCTGCCAGATCTGGAAGTCGCGCCTGGTCTTGGCATTGAACGCAGAGAGGATGTCATCGAGCGTTACCGAGGGTTCGACCTGCGCGTTCGGAAGACGCCCGCCGTCTGCCAGGTAGCGAGCGCCCTGAGCCTCGGGTACGAGCTGGATGTAGGTCTCGCCTAGCAGCGTCTTCGTGCGCAGGATCGCGTGCATGTCCGCGCGGATCGGCGCATATTTCCCGGCGATTTCAACCGTCGCCTGGGTGCGGCCTTCCTTGTTCAGCTTCACCGACACGACGTGCCCCACTTCCACGCCGCTGATGCGCACATCCGACTCTTCAGCGAGCGAGAACGAGCGCGGGAACGCGACCGTGAAGCGATACCCCTTCGGTTTCAGCGGCAGCGGGCCGCCGAACGACTCCCACAAGAACATCAGCAGCCCGAAGCAGCTGAGCACGAACAGGACGATCACGAGGAGGTTGCCGAGTGTCGGCGCACGCTTCTGCATTTCAGCCCTTCCCCCCAAACGGCTGCGTGGCAAGGTTCGAGAAAGGAGTGCTCGCGGGCGTCTTCGCGCTCGCGCGCTCGCTCGAGGTGATCGGCTTGCCTTCGCTGTTAAGGAGCCCCTCTTTGATGCATTCTTCCTTGGTCGGCGGCTTCAGCAGGCTCACCAGGAGGTCAACGGTCGGGTTGACTTCGGAGACCCCTTTCAGCAGTTTCAGGACTTCGCAGTTGAAGTAGACGAGCGTGCGCCCGACGGCCCCTTCGCTGTCGGCGGTGCTGAGCACGCTGTTGAGGTTGTGGTTGTCCCAGTCGAGGAAGAACAGGAAACCGGCCTTGCTCGGTCCTGGGTTGTAGGCGAGCTCGTTGAAGAATTCGTCGAGCACGGAGAAGCTGGATGACAGTTTCGGGAACGCTTCGCCCAGCTGCTTGGTCGAGGGCCCCAGTTCGTTGACGACCGGGAGGATTTCGCGGGCGAACGGGCGCACCTCGTTCTTGATGATCGGCGTCGTCGTCTTTGCGAGGCGACGTGTTGCTTCGTTGGCCGGGCCGAGCGCACGCGCGAAGGGCTCGAGCTCCTTCAGCGTCGGACCGAGAACTTTCGTGGCCGTAGCCAGCTTGCCGAGTCCGGTGCCGGTCTTGCGCAGTGCCCCGGGCAGGAGCTTCAGCGTTTCCTGGAAGTTCGCGTCCTCCTTGGCGAACGTCGCGAATACGGCGTTGGAGGCGTCCACGAGCTGCGAGAGCTGCTGGTCCTTGCCGCCCAGTGCTTCGGTGATCAGGCGGAAGTTGTGGATCGAGCGCGCGATGTTCGCGTGTCGGATTTCCAGCTGCTGGGCGATCTTCTGTCCCAGCTGTGCCGTCGGGTCGAAGCGCCTGAGGTCAGCGGCGAGCGTCTTGCCGTTGCCCTTCAGCCCGATGCCGAGCCCCGCGATCAGCTCCTGCACGTAGGCGCGCGTTTCCGCGTCGAGGCCGGCGAGGAATTCGTCGAAGTCTACGTTCGGCGCGGTCTGGGAAAGCGGGATCAGCTGACCGCTGTGCAGTTTCCCCGCAGAGGCATTGCCGGGGTTCACCTCGACGGTGATGTCCTGCAGCTGCGTCTTGGGCCGCAGCAGCAGCGTGGCGTTCTTGTAGATGTACTTGCCGTACTTGGGCACGACGTTCATCGAAACGATCGCGATCCCGTCGTGCAGATCCACGCTCGCGATTTCGCCGATCTTCGCGCCGGCAATCGTGACCGCCTGGCCCTGGCCGGGCGTGACCGCCTGCGCCGTCTGGAATTCGGCCCTCAGCGAGTAGAAGCTGCGGCCGAGCACGGGCACCCAGCCCGGGAGCTTGAGGTTCTCGTGGGCGAGGATGTAGCCGCCCACGACCGCCGCGATCACGACCATCGTGACGACCGCGATGAACGCCGAGCGGTAGCGCTCGATCTGATCGCGGACGCTGAGCCCGCCTTCGTGGCTATCCGTGGGCGTCATCCGCCACTCCCATCCGCTGCGCCTTCTGAGAGCGGACCGTTGAAGTTTGGCAGCGTCTGTGTGTCACACGCGACGTGCGGCTCGTAAGGCGGCTCTTCGGCGGGATATGCCGGTCGCGTACCGAGCGGTTTCAGCGGCGAGCGCGTCAGCAACCGCGCGCCTTTGAGTTTCGTGCCGAGGATCGAGGTCGGTTGCGAGAGCAGCGTTTCACCGCTGTTGCCGATCAGGAACTTCGTGAACGGACCGTTGCCGTCGAAGTCCTGTCCGATGCTGTCCAGGCCCACCAGGCTGTACCAGAACTCCTTGTAGTCTTCGACGCCCGAAGTGCTCGATCCGTCCTGCAGCTTCGTGTTGCCGGCGGGGTAGATCACCTTTGTCAGGCATTTGTTGAATTCGCCCGTCGTCTTGTAGAGCGGCGTCTGTTCGGTCGTCAGCTTCGCCAGCGAGGGGAGCGATGCCTCCAGGCCCTTGGCGACGCCGCCCAGTTCGCTGGGCGAGAGCGAGTCCTTCAGCTGTTCGAGGTACGGCAGCGCCGCGGCGACCGTCGAATTCGTATTGCGCAAGCCGGGAAGGATGTCGCGCGCGAAAGCGCGCGTGGGCGCCAGGGACGCGTCGAGCCCCTGCAGACCCCGCTCGGCGCTCGCGAGCGAGCTGGGCAGCTCGGCGACGAGCGTGGTGAGGCTCGAGGACTGCTCCGCGAGCGCGGCGAAGAAGGTGTTGAAGTTCGGGATCAGTTCGCTCAGATCCTGCTCGTGGACATTCAGCGCGGCGGTGACCTTGCCGATGCTCGCCACGAGTTTGGAGAGGTCGTGCGGTTCGGTGCCGGTGATCGCCTGGTCGATCACGGCCCCCCCGCGAAGCGATGGAGGCCCGTGCTTGTAGGTCTGGTTCAGCGCCTGCGCGCCCGTGAGGCCGCGGGCGACAGGTTCTTGTTCGGCGTTTTCGGCTGCGTCGGGCTTGCTCGTCAGCGCTTCCCCGTAGTTGATCAGGAAGCTCTGCAGGTTGGCGCGGGTGTCGGTGTTCAGGGCATCGAGGACCTGGTCGAGCTGCACGGGATCGGAGGTCTGGCTGATCGGGATCGTGTATCCGGATGAGATCGTCTTGGTCGACGGGCTGCCGGGCTGAAGTTCGATGAACCAGTTGCCTTCGAGGAACAGGCGCGGGCGGATCTTGAGCGTCGCGTCGGAGTGGATCGGTAGGCCTTTGGCTTCGATTTCCATGCTCACGAGCCCTGTCTTGCCCTCGCGCTGGATCGAGTTGACCTGACCGACGTTCACGCCGGCGATCCGCACCGGCGACTTCGGCTGGATGTCCACCGCCGTCGCGAACTCAGCTTTCAGGCGGAAGCCGTGGGTGAATGGGATGTGCTTGGTGAAGCCAAAGTAGACGGCCACCACGAGGATCACGATCAGCACGATCCCGGCGCGTACCGGGTTCACCTTCTGCAGGTCGGCGGCCGGCACGCGGTCCTGACGGCGCCAGAGACGGGGACGTTTCACTTGCCCTTCCCCTTCGTCTTGGCTTTGGTCTTCGTCTTGGCCGCTTTCGCGAGCCCGAGCGCCTTCAGCGTTTCGGCGGGGTACTTGTTGCCGAAGAGATCCTCTTCGCGGCTCGTGAGTTCGCGGTTGTTTTCGACGTCGCTCGCGGGCAGGTTGCCGATCTCGGGTTGACCGACCACGTACTTCTCATTGCCGGCTTCGCATACGTCGGCCTGGCCCGGCCCCGTCACGTTCGGGTACTGGTTGATGTGGAGGTGGTTGTTTTTGGTGTCTTCGTATTTCGGCGGCTTGGTGGCGGCGTTGGCTTCGTCGGACGGGCCGTTGGCGGGCGCTGAGGACGGATAGCCCTCGTTGTTTTCCCCCGAAGGGGCGAGCACGATGCCGGCGCGCGCGATCGTACCCACGCCGACGTTCTCCGACTCGAGGTTCGCCACGTTGCGGAACGCGAGCGTGAGGTAGTTGCAGTTCGTCTGCGCCGGGGTAATGCCTGCGAGGAGCGGGTTCCCGACTTCAAGCGTCTGCTGGAAGTCTTCGAGTGCGAGCGTGACGACGGGGTTCTGCCCGAATTCCTCGAGCGCCTTGGAGGATTCGGCGAGGCGGCCGTTCAGCGCGGTTGCGGCAGCGAGGTTGACAGCGCCTTCGCTGACGGCGTGCCCGAGCTGCGGCGCCTCCGTGCGCAACGAGCTGGCACTGGGTCGCAGCAGGTGCATGAATTCGGTCGCATCCGCGTAGAAGGGAGCCTCGTGAGGCAGCGAGTACGTGGCCTGCTGCAGCGAGGCCGGCCCGGCTCGGGTAGCCGCTTCCAGCGACGGTGCAACGCTCGCGAAGGCCGTGAAGAACGTGTCGAGGTCGCTGAAGTATTCGGCCTGCTGCTGGGCGACCGGCGCCGATTGCGAGGCGGCGCGGTCGAGCGCGACGAACAGCTCGTGCAGACCGGTCGACGGCGCGGCGAGGTTGCGGAACACGGGCACAGCCTTGGTCACGAGCGGCTTCAGTTCGGCGATCGTGTTGTTCAAGCCCAGACCCCTGCCCGCGAGGCCATCGCCGAAGTTGTTCGTGTTGATCTTGATCGCCGTACGCGTCTTCTTGTCGAACATGTTGAAGAGTTCGTCGATTTCCACCGGTTCGCGCGTCTGGTCGATCGGAATCGTCGAGCCGGCCTTCAGCGTCTTGCTCGAGTTGACCTTTTCCAGTTCGAGGTACTTCAGGCCGATCGCGGAGACGGACTGGACGATCGCGCGCGTGTTCGCAGGGAGCGGCTCGACGCTCTTTTCGAGCTTCAGCGTCGCGATCACGGTCACGCGACCTGTGCGGGGATTCTGGTGCGGCGAGAGCGAGCCGACGATCCCCACACGCGTGCCGGCGATCCGCACCTGGTTGGAGGGCTGCAGACCGGATGCTTCCGGGAGCACGACCTTGACGTTGTACGTGGGCACGAACGGGAGCCCGTTGTTGGCGTTGTAGGAGAGGAACACGGCGACGACGACGATCAGCGTCGTGATCGCTCCTACGAGCAGCGGGCTTGCCGCGAGCGAGCTGCGCCGGCGGTTCATGGTGTCTCCGAGGGGTCGCAACTCAACAGTTCGCCGTCCACGAACGGCGAAGAGCCGTCCGCGGCAGGCGCGGTGGCGGCTCCGGGGCAGCGGCGCAGCTGTCCGCTCTTGAGGCCTTCGAGGGCGGCTGTGGGGCTGGAGGCCGGCGTCAGCGTGTTGTTTTCGCCGAGCTTGAAGTCAGGCAGGATCGGGCTCGCGTGCAGGTAGTGGCCGTCCGCGTCGTAGTAGGCGGTCGTCTGCCCGAAGGTGCGGAGCGTTCCCGCGAGGTCCGGGGCGTAAGGGCCGAAGAACGCGGTGATCGGCACCGATTCCTTCAGCGCTGTAACGCTCGCCGGCGAGGTGCTCTCGAGCTGCTTGGCGAGCGCCGGCAGCGCACGCACGAGATCGGTGAGGTCGTTGTCGGCGCCGGGACGGTTGAACGCGAGGCTGAAGTCGTGCAGCGCGGGCGTACCGGTGGTGACGAGCGCATGCAGCTTTTCGAGCAGCTCTTTCAACGGCTTCGTAGTGGGCTTCGACGTTTCGATGAACTTCGTCAGTGCCGTCAGCGTGGACGGAAGTTCGGTGAACGTGCGGTTGCCCTGTTCGAGCGTCGCCGGGAGCTGTTTGATGCCGCTCGCAAGCTGGCTCTGCTCGGACCCGATCGCAGCGAATGCCTTGTTCTGGTTTTCGATCAGGTCGGCGAGCTGTTCCTTGCGGGCGCCGATCGTCGTCACGGCCTTGGCCGTTTCCACGAGGAAGCTCGTGAAGACCGGCTGTTCGCGCACGAGCTCGGAGAAGAAGTGGTTCGTTGATGTGAGGAATGCCGGGAAGAGTTCAACCGATTCCCCGAACGTCTTGCTCTGGCCTACGTACTGTTCGGCGGTGCCTTGGATGAAGCCCTGCAGGCCCTTGCGGGTCTTCGCGTTCAGCGTGTTGAAGAGCTGGTCGAGGTCCGTGACTTCCTTTGTGGCGCTCGCTGGGAGCGTCGCCCCGGTGGCGAGCGAGGGATTGCTGTTAGGGCCCGGGCTCAGCGCGATATAGCGGTTGGCCACTGTGGTCAGCGAGGGCACACGTACCTGTGCGGTAGTGCCCTGGTGCAGCGGCACCAGCCCAGCGTCGACGTGGATCGTGATCAGCGCTTTGAAGCTGTGGGTCAATTCGATGTTCGTGACCGTTCCGACCGGGACGCCGCCGACCTGCACCTGGTCGCCGCGAACGAGCTGGTCGGCTTCCTTGAATTCGAGGTGGTAAGTGGCTCCCCCACCTCCGGCAAACAGGATGTAGGCGACGATCAACACGACGAGCGCGAGCGCAGCTACGGCGGCAATCCGCACGGGGCTGGTCGGCGCGGATCGCACGGGCCGCCCAGGGCCAGATGAGCTCGGCGGAGTAGGAGGAGGCGGCGGTGCGGGCGGGCTCGGGGGGCTAGTCGTTGCCATCTTCGCCTCCTTCCGCGCTCGCGCCGGATTCGCCGGCTGTGTCGGGGATCGCGGCGCTCGAGTGGCCGCTGGGCACTGTCGGGTCGGGAATCTCTCCGAGCCGGTCGACGAGCTCGATCCACTCGCTGGGGCTCAACCCGGAGTCGAGCAGGCTCGCGGCGTGTCCCACCTTCTCGGCCGGTGCGGCGTAGGACACGCGAATCGCGTCCGTCGCGCTCGGGCTGGCGAACGCCACTGTCGCTTCCGGATAGCTCATCAGGCTGACGATCCGCCGCGGCCGCGCGAGCCCCTGAAGCATCAGAAGCCTGCGCACGGTCTCGTCGGCGAGCGTGCCCTGACCCTGGTGCCCGGCGACGGGAACGCCGTTGATCGCCGTGATGTCCACCGACTCCGCGCTCGCGCTCGCGGGCGCGTTGGCGGCGAGCGCGGCAGGTGTCGAGCCGGCGCACGGCAGGCCGGAGACGGTCGGCTTCAGCTCGGACACAGCGAGATACTCGAGCATCGCCAGCACACGCACCTCGACGCGTCCCTCCTGGACGTCCTGGCGCGCACAAGCGCCGAGCTTGATCGCGTGGTCGTGCAGCACTTGCGGTTGGAGCTCCTGCTTGGACTCCAGCAGCACCTGACCAATGGTCGGCGACGTGGCAAGGAACGGGTTCTCACCCTTGGCGCGGAAGATCGAAGTGTCTTCGAGCGCCACCCACCCGTCGAGGATCGGCTTGGGATCGATCAGCGGCGCATCGAACCCGGCAGGACGGATCTGGAAGAGGATGTGGGGTGCGGCTTCGCCCGTCTGAGCTGTGCCTGCGGAGGCGGCTCCGACGTGACCGAGGACGGTGCCTGCGATCACCTGGACACCGGGGACGAGCGCGTGCAGATAGACCTCGTTGGAGCCGGCGCTGAAGGACCGGATGTGAGCGGGCGCTTTCGCCTTCGACGGCGCCGTGCTCGATCGTTGAGCTGCCGCCGCGGGCGAGCTCGGCTGCCCTTCGAGCCCGGCAGCAGCACCCAGCGCCAGACCCGAGACGGCGGCGCCCTCGGAAAGCGGCGAGCGCGGCTGCGCCCCGGCGGTCGCTGGGCCTCTCGGGGTCGGTTCGGTCTTCAAGTGCCCCTGGGTCGCGCCCACGATCCGCTTGCTCACCCGCGTCTGTACATGCGGCTCGAGCACCGGGTACACCGACGCCACTTCGCCGAGCTGTGCATACACGTAGGTGTTGCCGTAGGCGTCGCGCAGGGCCACGAAGTGGCCGAGCGAGGGCGAGTCGCCGACCTGCACGACTTCGCCGTCCTGGACTGCGATCACAGGAGCGCCGGCCTGTGAGTAGATCGTCGTGCCGACAAGCGTCTTCGGCTGCCCAGCGTTCGTGGACACGGTCGGGAAGCCGTCGCTGTAGTGGGAGGCGGCATAGACCGGGAACCGCGCCTCGGTCAGCCCGGTAATCGCACCAAGAAGTTCGGGAGGTGTGCCGCCGAGCAGCTGGGCCCGCAGCATCACCGATTCGACGTAGGCCTGCGAGTGGTTGTAGGAGAAGATCGCGGCCTTGATGTTCGTGTTGCCACCGGCGGCCCGGAGGTATCTCGCAGCGGCGAAGATCGCGTCGGCGGGGTTGTAGGGGTCCTTGTACCCGTCCCCGTTGGCGTCGACCCCGTACTCGTCCCACTCGGAGGGAAGGAACTGCATCCAGCCCTCGGCGCCGGCGCTGGAGGCGCTGAGGTCGCGCCCGTAGTCGGTCTCCACCTCGTTGATCCCGGCCAACACCTGCCACGGGATCCCGTACGCCGTCCCGGCAGCCTGGAAGATCGGCAACAGGAACGGCGGGATCTGGAAGCTTTCGATGAAGAAGCTGGGGACGCCCGCGATCGGGGAGCTCAGATCGAGCGGGAGCTGAGGCGTCAACGTCAGCTTCGACGGCGCCGGCGCCTTCTGCTTCGCGCTCAGAGCGCCTTCGCCCGCGCCTTCGACTCCGCCCGTCCCCGGTTCGCCGGCGGACGAGCTCTTCGGCTTTGACTGCGTTTTGCCTTTGACGGCTGGAGCTCCGCCGGTCGCGCTCTGGCTGTGCTGCGCCTGAACCTGCGGCGCGACCGCTTCCGGAGCGGGCACCGTGATCGTGGCTTCTTCCTCCGCGCTCGTGCCGGTCGGGGGCGTGACCGTGACCGTCTGCTGCGGGGTCGCTTCCGGCGCGGAGCTGGTGGTGGTGGCTTCGCCGGCGAGAGTGACCGCCGGCACGCCGAGCGCCGCCAGCGCCAGCAGGGGCACGAACACGCGCAGAGGTGTAGATCGCGAGCTCATCGCCTCATTCGTTTCCGAGCAGGTAGTTGAGGAGCATCCCGCCTGCTTCGCTTTCACCCGCGGAGGGCGTGTAGTAAGTGGTGCCCGCGGTCGAGCCTCCAACCGGCTGGGTGCTCGTTGCCTTGCTCGACCCGGCGGTGGAGATCGACTCGAGTTCGCTGGCGCTCGGCGCGGAGCCGGGGTATTTGGCGAGCGCCTGCGCGGGCGTGGCGCCTTTGACGACCGCGAGTGTCCGCGCCATCACAAGCCCCATTTCGCTCGGGTGGCCGACCGAAGCGGCACTGGCCGTAGCCGACGTCCCGCTGCTGAAGAACCTGCGCCGGCAACCGGCGTTTGGTGATGGCGCTGTCGTGTACGTGAGGCAGGCGTTCGCTACCGCTTCGGCACGGAGGAAGTGCCCGAGCGCGTCATATCCGTTCGAGGCACCGGCGCCGGTGAAGATGAAGTCAAGGATCCGCTCGAGCCCACCGGTGTTGCGTAGGCTTTCCAGCAGGCTGGCGAAATTGCTGGTGAACGGCACGGCGGCGCCCCCGAGCGCCTGCAGGCGTTTGAGCAGGGGCTTCGTGGCAACGAGCGCGGGGCCGGACACCTTGGCGGTCTTGCCGAGGTTCGCGGTGAACTGTTCGGTGCTCTTGGAGAAGGCGGGCAGGCTCGTGAACACCTTGTCGAGGCCGGGCGCGGCCGCTTTCAGGTCGGTGAACGTCGGCGTCGTCTGTTCAGCGAAGCGCTGAATGCGTTCCATCGCGGGTCCGAGCTGCTTGAGGAACGGCGGGAAGTCTTTGAGGTTCTGCGCGAGTGCGCCGCGTGTAGCCGCGCTCGCCTGCGAGACCGTGTTCGCCTGCTTGATGAAGTCCGCGACGCGCCCGCTCACTTTCGCCAGCGGCGCCAGCGCCTTGTCGGAGTCGACGGCGAGTTTTGCCAGGACGTGGTTCTCGTTGGCGAGGATCGCGAGCACCCTGTCGAGTTCCTGAAGGGCTGGGTTCGCGCGCTTGACGACTTCGCTGAGGTCGCTGCCACGGCCCGCGAGTCCGGCGCCGAGTTCGTTGAGGATGATCGTGAAGCGTTGGCGTTCGGGCAGGCGCTGGATGTCTCCGAGGAGATCGACGTCGACCGGACTCGAGGTGTTCTGCACCGGCAGCAGGTAGTCGCCCGCGCCTTCCTGGCCGCTCGGGATCTTCTTCAGGGGGGGCGGCAGGGGGCTGCCTTCCACACGCGCCTGCGTGGGCAGACAGTCCACGTACTTCTCGCCGATCAGCGACTGCGGGCTGATCTTGCAGGACGCGTCGGCGCGAAAGTCCTTAAAGCCGGGGTTGGTGATGTTGAGGATCACCGCGGCCTTCGCCTGCGGCGTGGGCGTGACGGAGCCAACGGTGCCGACGGTCACGCCATCGACCTTCACGTTCTCGCCGGAGATCAGAAAGCCGGCATCATCGAAGATCGCGCGGACCGTGTACGCACCGTTGGAGCCGCCCGCGGCGGTGGCGAGCAGCAAAACGACCACGAGCGCGGCGACGCACGCGGCGCCTGCGATGCCGGCCGCCAACCTCCTCCTCCCCGTGCTGTGCGTCCTCAACCCGATCCTTCCTTGCGTTTACAACGAACGGGCGGCCCCACCATGTCAGTGAGGCCGCCCACACAGCCTTGCCTGTGGTCGAGCTTACGCCTTCAACGACGCAAACCCTCCCGCAGCCGCCCCTACTTCTTAGGGCATGGCGACTTGTACGTGGCGTCCACCGTCTCCGGTTTTGAGATTTCCCCGTTTTCGGCGAAGATCACTTCGGTCTTGATCGGGAAGCCCCCCGCAGGGCACTTCGTGGGAACGCGTCCGTAGTAGATCGTCTTCCCGTGCGACTTGTACGCCGACCCGGCCTTGACCTTGATCGACTTGACCGATGCGTAGGGCGCTCCCGGCACGCTCGCGACGAGCGGGATTTCGGTTAGGAGCTCGGGACCGTAGCCGCCGCCACCACCGAGGTTCGTGTAGTGGCCCTTGGAGAGGATTTCCAGCGACACCGGCGTGTGACCGTCGCTGAAGAACTCGATGCCGCCGCCGGGTGCGTAGAAGGAGGAGATTTCAAGGTTCTCTTCGACGCGTTCCCCACCGAACGTCACGAAGCCGGTCGCCGTTCCGACCGGACCGGCCGCGGAGCCCTTTGAGCACTTGACGGGACCGAACTGTTCGAGCGTCGTCGTCGAGCACGTCGGGAAACCGCTCGTGTGCAGCTTCGAGCCGGTGGGCAGGAAGAAGTTGATACCGATCAGCGGTGGCGGCGAACCAGCGTATTCGGTACCGGTGATTCCGTATTCCGCCTGTACGGCGGCGCCGGCGCCAAGGATGTTGCCGGTGTGCGGGAAGCCTGGTATCGGCACGGCCTCCGCTTTGAAGGTGACCGTCGGCAGCGCCGAGGCGATGCCGGGCAGCGCAAGGAACGCTAGGCCCAGGACGGCAAGACAGGTGGATGCTCTGCGCATCAGTTTTCCCTCCTCATTTGATGGACAGATCCGCCTCGATCCGGGGTAACTCCGGAGCCATGCCGGTCCGGCTACATCGAGATCCCCGCCGAGGTGCGGCGGGAAACGGGGCGACTCTGTGCGGAACATTACTCAGCGCACCGGGCGCGTTCAAGCCAGAGCCGTCGCGGCGTGAGCCGGCCGAGAGCGCGGACACCCGTCTGCGAACGGTGCCTAACACTCTAGTCGAGCGTTAGGGTTGCTGTATGGAGAGCTCGAGCCGGTCGCTGGCGAAGCGCACGCCCACCGGCTCGAGGATCACCTGTCGCGGGCCCGCCTCGACATGCCCGCAGACGGCCGCCTCGAGGCCGAGCTGCTGGGCGAGCGCGACGATCTGCTCGCCGCCGCCGGGCGCACAGTAGAAGGCATAGCCGCAGCCCATGTTGAACGTCGAATAGGCCGCCGCGGCATCCAGCTCGGCCTCCTGCACGAGGAAGCTGAGCACGGGCGGCACATCGGGCAGACGCTCGATGCGGTAGGTCAGCTCCTTGCTCGGGCGCATCAGCTTCAAGAGCCCGTGGCCGGTGATGTGGCTGATGTAGTTGAGTTCCACGCCCTCGTTCATCACCTCTTCGAGCAGCGCCACATACATCACAGATGGTTCGAGCAGCGCCGCCCCGAACGTCGTGCCGTCGGGTAGCTCGGTGGCGTAGCCGTCGGGGAGGCGCCCGGCGACGAGGCGCGCCAGCGAGGCGCCGTTGGCGTGTAGGCCGTTGGAGGCGGCGATCACGATCTCATCGCCCGGCACGAGGCGCTCGCCCAGGATCGGCTCGCGTCCCGGGGGCAGGGCGCCCACAGCGGCACCGGCGAGCTCGATGTCCTCCTCGACCAACATCCCGGGAAGCGTGGGCGACTCGCCTCCCCCCCACGTGCAGCCGGCATCGACACATGCGCGGCGCCAGCCCTCCACGAGCGCCGCGGAGCGCTCTGCTTGCAGGTACCACTCGGACGCACCGGTGGCAAAGTAGGCGTTGACCACGAGCGGTAGCGCACCCACACAGCAGAGGTCGTTGAGGATCGCGGCGACGGTGTCGTAGGCGACGTCGGCGAAACGGTCGATGCCTTGCGTTTCTAGCACCTGGCGGGCGATCACCGACTTCGTGCCGAGCCCCTCGACGACGAACGCGAAGGTCTGCGCGCCGAGCTCGAATACGAATGCGGGCTCTCCACGGGAGGCGTCGAGCGCGCGCCCGCCCCTAGCTGTGAGTAGCGGCGACGTGGACAGGGCCTTGGCCATCGCCGTGCGCTTGCCGGCGTCGAGCGTGTTGTAGTCAACTCCAGCGGCGCGATAGGCGTCCTCTTGGCTCATCGGCAATGATCCTAATGCCCGCCCCAGTCACCGCCGTCATCGAGGGAGACCCAATGGATTTCGAGCCGAGCCCGCGCTGTTCCGAGTTCAAGGAGCGCCTCACAGCGTTCATGGACGAGCACATCTACCCGGCGGAGGAGGTGTACGAGCGCCAGCTGCGCGAGTCCGGCGACCCCCACTTCCAGCCGCCGGTGATAGAGGAGTTGAAGGCGAAGGCGCGCGAGGCAGGCCTTTGGAACATGTTCCTGCCCGATGCCGAGCACGGCGCGGGCCTGTCTAACAGCGACTACGCGCCGCTGGCGGAGATCCTCGGCCGCGCGCAGATCGCCTCGGAGGCATGCAACTGCTCGGCGCCGGACACGGGCAACATGGAGGTGCTGCACCAGTTCGGCACCGAGGAGCAGAAGGACCGCTGGCTGACGCCGCTCTTGGATGGAGAGATTCGTTCTGCGTTCGCGATGACCGAGCCGGACGTGGCGAGCTCAGACGCGACCAACGTCGCGCTGAGCATCGAGCGCGACGGTGACGAGTACGTGCTGAACGGCCGCAAGTGGTGGATCACAAACGCGTACCACCCGAACTGCAGGATCCTGATCGTGATGGGCAAGACACAGCCGGACGCACCTACCTACACGCAGCAGAGCCAGGTGCTCGTGCCGTTGGACACCCCGGGCGTGACGGTGGTGCGCAACCTGCCCGTGTTCGGCTACATCGACCAGGACGGGCACGCAGAAATCGAGTTCAAGGACGTGCGCGTACCGGTCGAGAACGTGATCTCTAAGGAGGGCGACGGCTTCATGATCGCCCAGGCGCGGCTGGGTCCGGGGCGCATCCATCACTGCATGCGTGCGATCGGCGCGGCCGAGCGGGCACTCGAGAAGATGTGTAGCCGCGCGGTCTCGCGCGTGACCTTCGGCCAGCCGATCGCGATGCGCGGCAACATCCAGGACTGGATCGCGGAGTCGCGCATCGAGATCGAGATGGCGCGCCTGCTGACGCTGAAGGCGGCGTGGATGATGGACACCGTCGGCAATCGCCACGCGCGCATGGAGATCTCGGCGATCAAGGTGGCGGCCCCGAACGTGGCGCTGAAGGTGCTCGACCGCGCGATCCAGGTGCACGGCGGCGGCGGCGTGTCCGATGACTTCGGTCTCGCGCGCGCATACGCGCACCTGCGCACCCTGCGCCTGGCGGACGGCCCCGACGAGGTGCACAAGCTCTCGATCGCCAGGCGCGAGCTCGCACCGTACATCCCGCGCGAGGCGGCGGTGAGCGCCGGTTGAGCTCGCTCGCCTACCACGAGCGCCCGGCACGTGGCGCGCCTGAGGGGCTGCTGATCCTGCATCACGGACGCGGGTCGGACGAGAACGACCTGCTCACGCTCGGCGACGCGCTGGACCCGGCACGTCGCCTGCACGTGGTGACGCCGCGCGCGCCACTGCAGCTGCCGAGCTCGCCGGGCTACCACTGGTATCTGGTGCCACGGGTCGGCCACCCGGATCCCGTCAGCTTCGACGCGGCCCGGGCTGCGCTGGGAGAGCTACACGACGAGCTGTGGCAGCGCACAGGGCTCACGCCCGAGCGCACCGTCCTGGGCGGTTTCTCGATGGGGGCGGTGATGAGCTACGTGATGGGCTTCAGCGCGGAGCGGCCCGCGCCGGCTGCGATCATGGCGTTCTCGGGCTTCATCGCCACCGTGGAGCACTGGCAGCCCGACCTCGCCGACCGCAGGGGGGTGCGGGTGTTCATCGCTCACGGGGCGCGCGATCAGGTGATCGGCGTGGAGTTCGCGCGCGTAGCCGCCGAGCGCCTGCGCGAGGCGGGACTGGCGGTGGAGTACCACGAGTCCGAGGCGGGGCACCACATCGACCCGCGCGAGATACCCAACGCGGGAGCGTGGCTGCAGATGACGCTCACGCGATCGAGCACGGCGGGCGGATAGCGCGCAGAAGAGCCCGCGAGGGCATAAGGTTGGCGGCAACGAGACACAAAGTTTCGGGAGGAGGTGTCGCATGTCCGCCGTTGGGGTGAGCCAGGATCCGTCCACCAGCCGGGAGATGGACGTCCTCATCGTGGGCGCGGGCTTCGGCGGGATCGCCGCCGCGATCGAGCTCCGCAGGCATGGGATCACGGACGTGGCGATCCTCGAGAAGGCGTCCGACCTCGGCGGCACGTGGTTCTACAACAGCTATCCCGGCGCCGCCTGCGACGTGCCCAGCCACCTGTACTCGTTCTCCTACGCGCAGCGGCGCAACTGGTCGCGCCTGTGCTCGCCGCAGACGGAGATCCACGCATACCTGCACGACGTCGCGCGCACACATGACATCGAGCGGCTCGTACGCACAGGGATCCAGGTCACCGCCTGCGCGTGGGATGAGGAGCGCTGCCGCTGGAGCGTGCAGACCGCCCAGGGCGATGCCTACAGCGCCGCCGCGTTGATCCTCGCCACAGGACAGCTGCACCAGCCGGCGCGTCCGCGCATCGAAGGCGCCGACACGTTCGCGGGTCACAGCTTTCACTCCGCCGAATGGGACCACGTCTACCCGTTGGCGGGAAAGCGTGTGGCGGTGATCGGCACAGGCGCCAGCGCCGTGCAGTTCATCCCCGAGATCGCCCCGCAGGTGGAGCGTCTGACGATCTTCCAACGCTCCGGCAACTGGTTCATGCCGCGCAAGAACCGCAGCTACCCGGCGCTGCTGCGAGCTGCGATCGAGCTGATCCCGGGCGTACAGGAGCTGCGGCGCAAATTCGTCTTCCAGTACACGGAGTCGCTGACTCTGGCGATCCGCCACCCGCGCACGATCGGCCGGGCGGTGGGCGCGCGCTCGGCGGCATTCATGCGCTCGCAGCTGAAGGACCCGCGCCTGCGCGAGAAGGCGTGGCCGGACTACACGTTCGGCTGCAAGCGCATCCTCTTCAGCTCCCACTACCTCCCGGCGCTGGAACGCACGAACGTGGAGCTCGTCACCGACGCGATCGCGCGGATCACACCCACCGGCATCGTCACCTCCGCAGGTGCCGAGCACGAGCTCGACTGCATCATCTGGGCGACCGGGTTCAAGACGAACGACTTCATGTTCCCGATGCGCATCGCCGGCGCCGACGGCGTCGAGCTGGAGGAGCGCTGGTCGGGCGGCGCGCACGCGCACCTGGGCATGTGCGTCCCGGGCTTTCCCAACATGTTCGTGCTGTACGGCCCCAACACGAACACGTCCGGCGGCTCGATCCTCGTGTACCTGGAGGCGCAGGCCGCCTACATCCGCCAGGCCCTCCAGCACGTGCGCGCCCGTGGCGCCGGGGCGATCGAGGTACGCGCGGAGGTGGAGGCGGCGAGCGACCGGGCATTGCAGGCGCGTTTCGCGGGCACCGCGTGGCTCGAGTGCGACTCGTGGTATCGCAACGAGAACGGGAGGATCGTCGCCAACTGGCCCGGCTACATGCGCGAGTACCTCGAGCAGACCCGTCAGCTCGACGCGAGCGAGTACCGCTTCGTGGCCGCGGCAAAGCCAGTCACCGTCGGGAGTGCCTAGGGTGCGAGGGAGAAGCGCGAGCCCATGTACGACTACATAATCGTTGGCGCAGGGTCCGCCGGCTGCGTGCTGGCCAACCGCCTCTCCGAGGACCCCTCCGTGCGCGTGTTGCTGCTGGAGGCCGGCGGCAAGGACCGCTCCCTGAAGATCAAGATCCCGGCGGCGTTTCCCGAACAGTTTCACTCCAAGCTCGACTGGGACTTCGCGACAGAGCCCGAGCCTTACGTGGACGAGCGTTCGCTGTACATCCCCCGTGGCAAGGCGCTCGGTGGTTCCAGCTCGATGAACGCGATGCTCTACGTCCGCGGACGACCGCTCGACTACGACGGCTGGGAGGCACAGGGCGCACCCGGCTGGGGCTACGCGGACGTGCTGCCGTACTTCATCAAGGCGGAGGACAACGTCCGCGGCGCGTCCGCCTACCACGGCGCCGGCGGGCCGCTGCGCGTCTCTGAGCAGCGCTCACCGCGATCGATGAGTCGCCGCCTTTTGGACGCCAGCGAGGCGGCGGGCATTCCCCGCATCGCCGACTACAACGGCCCCGAGCAGGACGGCGTGTCGATGTTTCAGGTAACGCAGAAGGGCGGCGCGCGCTTCAGCGCCGCGGACGCTTACCTGCGGCCCGCGCTGACGCGGCCAAACCTAGAGGTACGCACGAAGGTCACCGTGCTGGGCATCGAGCTCGAGGGCAAACGCGCGGTGGGCGTGCGTCTGCGCAAGGGCCGCTCAGGCGTGGAGGTCGTGCGCGCCGAGCGCGAGGTGCTGCTGTGCGCCGGCGCCCTCGGCTCGCCGCAGCTTCTGCTCCTGTCGGGGATCGGCGCCGGCGAGGAGCTGCGCGCCGCCGGCGTGCAGGCGCGCCACGAGCTCCCCGGCGTTGGGCGCAACCTCCAGGACCACCCGTTTGTGACGGCCATTTGGGAAGTGTCCGACGAGGACACGCTGTACGGCGCGGACAAGCCCAAGCCGCTCGCCGAGTGGCTGCTGCGCCGCTCGGGCAAGCTCAGCTCGACCGTCGCGGAGGTCGTCGCGTTCACGCGCACGCGCGGCGGCCTGGCCGCAGCGGACATCCAATTCCACATGGGCGCCGCCTACTACGAAGACCACGGCGCGGCGACGTTCGACGGGCACTGCACGGTGATCGCACCTGTCCTCGTCTCGCCCCAGGCTCGCGGGCAGGTTTGGCTGCGCTCGGCGGATCCCACGGCCAAGCCGCGGATCATCACGAACACGCTGTCCGAGCCCGACGACGTGCGCTCGCTCGTGGCGGGCGTGCGGCTTGCCCGTGAGATCGCCGCGCAGGCGCCGCTGAAGGATGTCGTTCTGCGCGAGCTGAAGCCCGGACCGACCGCGGTGGAGGACGGCGACTTGGAAGCGGACCTGCGCAGACGGCTGATGCTGATCTATCACCCGGTGGGCACCGCGCGCATGAGCGACACGCACCCGCAGGCGGTCGTCGACTCGAGCCTGCGCGTGCACGGCCTGCAGGGTTTGCGCGTGATCGACGCATCCGTGATGCCTACGATCACCGGCGGCAACACCAACGCACCCACGATCATGATCGCCGAGCGCGGCGCGGACCTAATCAGAGAGCATCCACCCGCGTGAGCCTCTCGATCAACTACCACCGCGAGGGCGAAGGCCCAACGCTGGTGCTGCTGCACGGCATCGGACACCACTGGCAGGCATGGGAGCCGGTGATCGACCGGCTCACGGGCGAATTCGACGTGATCGCCTGCGACACCCCCGGCTTCGGGCGCTCCGCGGCGCTCGCTAGCTCGATCGACCCGACGATCACCGCGTACGTGGACGCGTTCGAGTGGTTCTTCGCCGAGCTCGGTCTCGAGCGCCCGCATGTAGCCGGCAACTCGATGGGCGGGGCGATCGCGCTGGAGCTCGCGCGTGGGCGCTCGATCCGCTCCGTCAGCGCCTTCTCCCCTGCCGGCTTCTGGACGAGCGCCGAGCGGCGCTTCTGCCAGGTCTCGCTGGGTGCGCTCGCCGGTATGCCGGCGCGCGCACGCCCGGCCGTGGAAGCGCTGGCGCGCACCCGCTCCGGACGCGTGGCGCTGTTCAACCAGACGTTCGGCTTCCCCGCGCGCCTGCCCGCCGAGGAAGCCGTCGCGACGCTCAGGGACGCGTGGGCGTCACCGGCGTTCGCACGCACGCTGCAGGCGTTCAGCGAGTACCGCTTCGGCGCCCCCGAGCAACTGCGCAGCACCCCTGTCACGATCGCCTGGGGCAACCGCGACCGCCTGCTCCCCTACCGCCTGCAGGCACCGAGGGCGCGTGCGCTGATGCCGTGGGCGACACACGTGACGCTGGGCGCCGGGCACGTGCCCTTCTACGACGACCCCGCAGCCTGTGCCGAGGTCATCCGTGCTCGTGCTCACGCGGCCGCCGCCGACACGCGCACGTCACAAAGTCGCGACAGCTGACCAGGAGTGTCTGGCTAGGCTCCAGCGATGGACTGGCAGTACCCCGTCGGCGCGCTGTGCGCCTTCCTGCTCGCGCTGGCAACAACGCCCGCGGGCGTCTCCGGTGCGGTGCTGCTGCTGCCGGTGCAGGTGAGCGTGCTCGGCGTGCCGAGCCCCGCCGTGACCCCCACGAACCTGCTGTTCAACGTGCTCTCCACGCCGGGGGCGTTGATGCGCTTCGCTCGCGAAGGCCGCCTGGGCGGCCCGCTGACGAAGCTGCTCGTCGCGGGCACGATGCCGGGCGTGATCGCCGGCGCCGTGATCCGTGTGCGCTGGCTGTCGAACTCGCACGACTTCACGCTGCTGGCCGCAGGGGTGCTGCTGCCGCTGGGACTTTGGCTGATGCTTGGAGGACAGAGCACGGTCCCGGAGCGCCCGTCACCGACCCGGCGCGTGCGCGCGCTCACCTGGCTGCTTGCGCTCGTGGTGGGCACGGTCGGGGGGATCTACGGGATCGGCGGCGGCTCGCTGCTGGCACCGATCCTGATCGCCGTCGGCTTCTCCGTGTACGAGGTCGCGCCGGCGACGCTCGCGGCGACGCTGATCACATCGGTCGTCGGCATCGTCACCTACCAGGTCCTGCAGCTCACCCAGGGCGGCGCGATCGCGCCCGAGTGGGTTCTCGGCGGGTGCCTCGGCGCGGGCGGATTCGCGGGCAGCTACTGCGGCGCACGACTGCAGTCGCGGCTGCCCGAACGCTCGTTGCGGCGCCTGCTGGGGCTGATCGCATGCCTCGTCGCGGCGCGCTACTTCCAGACAGCTGCCACCGAACGCGGCGTCGCCCACGCGCCCGCGCACAGCGCTCCCGCCTGAGCTTCTCCAGCATCCGTGTAACGCACGGCGTTCTGAAGGGACTGATGTATGCAACCCAAGCCAAGCGGAGCGTCATCGGCGCACGCGCCATAGCCTGCTCGGCTGACGAATGAACGGCATGAGCTGTGTTCCCCATCCTCCACCTTCTGACCCGCCATGCGTGTGGGACTGATCTCGGCGATCTCGGTGCCGCGGCGCAGGCACCGGGCGGCGCAGCCTCCAGACGAGGATGCAGAGCTCGTCGCGCGCCTGCGCGAGGGCGACGAGCAGGCGTTCGTCGCGCTTGTGGCGCGCCACCACGTGGCGATGCTGCGCCTGGCCGGCACGTTCGTTTCGAGCACAGCCGTGGCGGAGGAGGTCGTCCAGGACACGTGGGTGGGAGTCCTTCGCGGGATCGACGGCTTCGCCGAACGCTCCAGCTTCAGGACATGGCTGTTGCGCATCCTCGTCAATCGCGCCAAGAGCACGGGCGTGCGTGAGCGTCGCAGCGTCGCCGTGGGCGACGCCGGCCCGGTGGTGGACAGCTCGCGCTTCGATGCGTCGGGAGCGTGGATGGCGCCTCCCCAGCACTGGATCGAGGACAGCGATGACCGCATGCAGGCGCAGGCGCTGTCGGGTCAAATCCGCAAGACGCTGGGTGAGCTACCGGAGCGCCAGCGCGAGGTGGTCGTGCTACGCGACGTGGACGGGCTGAGCAGCCACGAGGTGTGCGAGGTGCTCGAGATCAGCGAAGCCAACCAGCGCGTGCTGCTGCATCGGGGACGCAGCCATCTGCGCCAGGCTCTCGAAGCGGAGATGGGAAGGGCATGAGCATTCTTTCGCGCAGAGAGGACCTCGTCTGCCAGCAGGTTGTGGAGCTCGTCACCGACTACCTCGAGGGAGCCCTGCCGCGCTCACAGCGCCGGCGCCTGGAGGCCCACCTCGCGGCGTGCGAGCACTGCACGGAGTACCTGGCGCAGATGCGTGCCACGATCGAGCTCACGGGTCGCCTTCGGGCGGAGGATCTCTCGCCTGAGATGCGTGAGGAGTTCTCCTCGATCTACCGGCGCTGGCGCGCCGAAGAGGACTGAGCAGCCCCGCTTGCAAGCTGCGCCGGGCGCCCGGCGCTGCGCTAGCGTCTCCGCCTCTGTGGGGAGCACCGGACCGCTACTGGGAGTCACGCGCAGAGCGCAATCCAATCGGTCCGCGCGGTGGGCGGCGATCGGTGCGCTCATGATCGTCCTGCTCGTGGTGGCGATCGCGCGGCGGATATCGACGGAGACGACGCCAGCGCTCGTCTTCCATCGCACCCTCGCCGCCTATGTTCGCGTCCCCGGCCGTCCGCCCACGCTCGCTTGGCCGCGCGAAGGCGAGGCAGCTGCTGAGGTGGAGGGGGTCGGCGGCCTTGGCGTCTCGGGGGGCACGAGGCCCGTGCCGATCGCGAGCGTGGCAAAGGTGATGACTGCGTACCTCACCCTGCTTGAGCACCCACTCGCGCCCGGCCAGCAGGGGTTTGTGATGACGATCACGCCGGCGCAGGTGGAGGAACGGGACGATCGTACGGACCTCGGCGAGTCGACCGTGCCCGTCAGAGAGGGCGAGCGTCTGACCGAGCGCCAGGCGCTGCAGGCGCTGCTGCTCCCCTCAGCCAACAACATCGCCGCGGCGCTCGCCGATTACGACGCGGGCGGCTTGCGCGCGTTCGTCGCGCGCATGAATGCCACCGCACGGAAGCTGGAAATGTTCTCCACGACCTACACGGACCCCAGTGGCTTCGAGGACAGCACCGTTTCGACGGCCGCCGACCAGCTGAAGCTCGCACGAGCAGCCATGCGGCTTCCGACGTTCGCGACGATCGTGGCCGAGCCCTCGGCGGTGCTGCCTGTCGCCGGAAGCGTGAACAACCTCGATGCCCTCGTCGGAGCGGAAGGCTATGTGGGCATCAAGACCGGGTCCGACAGCGCGGCCGGCGGCTGCCTGATGTTCGCCAAGCGCGTCACGATCGCTGGCTCGCGGCTGGTGGTGTTGGGGGTGGTGCTCGGTCAGCACGAAGGCGAGCTGGTGGAAGCGGCGCTTGTGAGCGCCCAACGGCTCGGCAACTCCGTCGCCGCGGCGCTGCATGTCGTGACCGTTCTCCCCGCGCACACGCCGGTGCTCAGCGCCAGCAATGCGAGCGGCGCCCGCGTCCAGGCCGTGACGGAGGCTCCGCTGCGCGAGGTCGGCTGGGGCGGCGCGAAGCTCGGCGCCCTCCTCGTGCGACACGCCTCCGTCACCCGACTGCGTGCGCGCCAGCGCGTGGCCACCGTGGCGCTGCTGAGCGGCACCGAGGCTGTGAGCACCGCAGCCGTCGCGAGGAGCGCCCTAGGAGCTCCGTCGCTGGGCTGGCGGCTGCAGCACCTGTTCTGACGCGCAACCCTCCGCGAGCGCACCCGTCGAAGGGGAAGGACCAGGCTAGAGGTCGCCCTCAGCGTCGGTGTCAGCGTCCGGCGAGTCCTTCTCGCGTTCTGCCGCTCGCAGGCGCGACTGCGCCCCACGGGACCTGCGCTCCAGTTCGTTGAGCCGCAGCTCGCTGGTGAGGCGCGGCCCGTAAGCCTTGGCCTTGTACAGGTCGTAGCGCTCGCGGTGGTAGCGAGCTTCGGACTGCAGCTCCTCGATCTGACGCAGGCCGATCACAGCCAGGCCCACCGGTATGTCGTGTCGATAGGCACGTTCCTAGACTAGCATTTCTAGAGTTCTTTTTCATGTGATTAGACGCGACGAGTACGCGCGCGACGGAGATCACAGATTGCGCCTGCGCACCGAGCCGTCTCCCCGCGCTCGAACATCCGTCCAAAAAACTGGCAATCACGCAGTTCTCCTTGAATCCGCATGCGCCGATCCGCACACTCGGCCCCCGATCAACACTCTGAAAGGGGCAAACCCGTCGCGAGGCGGGGTCGCAAAGTCAGGGGTCTCACTGAGACAGCCCGATTGCCAGCTAACGCAAGGAGGCTCGCCGTGATACCCCAGTCGAACACGCCTTACCGACCGAACATCCTCGCCCAGAACGACGGCTTTTCGCTACCGGAACTGCTGGTGGTGATCCTGATCATCGGTGTCCTCGCCGCGATCGCGATCCCGGCGTTCCTGAGCACGACCACGAAAGCGAACGACGTTCAGGCCAAGGAACTCGTGCGCAACGCGCAGACGACCACCGAGACGTTCGCGCTCGAACACGGCGGCAGCTACGCGAACCTCAGCCCGACCGCGCTGGCGGCTGTGGAGCCGACGATCGCGATCACCGCGAGCAAACAGAACGCCTGGCTGAGCAAGGCGACAGTCGGGACGACAGCAAACGAATATGTGCTCACGGCAACAGCGACCGACGAAGACGAATACACGATCACGCGCACCGCGAACGGGGCCGTGACCCGTACCTGCCACAGCCCGAAACTCAAAACGGGCTGTTCGGGGGCTGAAAACTCGAGCTGGTAACGACTTGGGGGAGACAAGCGCGGCCCTCTGGGGTGGGGACGTGAGGGGGAAGCGCACCAGCCTCCGCGGATCTCAGGGGTCTCGCGGGGGCTGGGTGCGCTGGCGTAAGTACCCCCGCGCTCGCTAGGTTGGGTCAGCCCCGGCTCCGCCGAGGGCGCCAACTGACCGTGGAGGAAGCGAGACCGTCGTGCCGCGCGCTTTGAATTGGTGGGGTTGGGGATTCGAGGACGCTCGGCCGAACGCTCGGGAGCTGGCCCCAACTGTCCTCGACACCCTGGGCTTCGGCTCCTCGCAGATCGAGCAGCCGGTGGCGCTCGACTCGATCGAGCTACATCCGCCCCGATTGGACTCCCCCTACGAGACGGGAAAGCTCGAGCGGATGCGCCACTCCTACGGTCGCTCCTACCGCGACACCGTGCGCGCATTCCGGGGCGAATTCGAGCACGCCCCGGACGCGGTCGCCCACCCACGCTCGGAGCACGAGATCGAACGCGCGCTCGAATGGGCTGCGTCCGCCAACGCGGCAGTGATTCCCTACGGTGGCGGCACGAGCGTCTGCGGCGGGGTCGAGCCGGCTGTACCCGCGAGCTTCAACGGCGTCCTGTCGCTCGACCTCTCGCAAATGAATCGCGTGCTCGAGGTCGACGACGTCTCGCGCGCAGCCCTGATCCAGGCGGGCGCCTCGGGACCGATGTTGGAGTCACAGCTGGCCGAGCACGACATGACGATGAGGTTCTTCCCGCAGTCGTTCGAGCTGGCGACCCTGGGCGGCATGATCGCAACGCGGGCGGGCGGCCACTTCGCGACGTTGTGGACACACATAGACGACCTCGTCGAGTCCGTGCGTGCGATCACTCCAAGCGGCGCTTGGGAGTCACGCAGGCTCCCGGGCAGCGGCGCGGGCCCCGCGCCGGACCGCCTTCTGCTGGGCAGTGAGGGCATCCTCGGCGTGCTCACCCAGGCTTGGATGCGGGTGCAGCCGCGACCGGCATATCGAGCCTCACGCGCCGTGCGCTTCGACAGCTTCATGCGGGGAGCGAATGCGGTTAGAGCGCTCTCGCAGAGCGGCCTGCATCCCGCCAACTGCCGCCTGGTAGACGAGCTGGAGGCGAAGCAGACAGGCGTGGGCGACGGCACGCAGGCGATCATCGTGTTGGGCTTTGAGTCGACCGATCACGATGTGAACTTCCAACTCGCCAGGGGGCTCGAGATCTGCGCGAGCGAGGGCGGAGTGGCGGACGCTCCGAGCGAGCACGGCGGATCGGTCTCCGCTTGGCGCGATGCGTTTTTGGCGATGCCTTACCTGCGCGACGTGCTGTTGCAGTGCGGCGTCATGAGCGACACGTTCGAGACGGCGATCACGTGGGAGCGCTTCCCAGCGTTCCACGAGGCGGTCATGGGTGCAACGCGCGAGGCCCTCGGAGAGCCGTGCCGCGTGTCGTGTCGCTTCACCCACGTCTACCCCGACGGTCCCGCGCCGTATTACACCGTCCTTGCCCCCAGCCGCCGCGGAGAGGAGCTCGCAGAGTGGCTCCAGATGAAGCAGGCGGCGAGCGCCGCGATCATCGCCGCCGGCGGAACGATCACCCACCATCACGCGGTCGGCCGCGATCACCGGGTGTGGTATGACGAGCAGCGTCCGGATCGCTTCGCCGACGCGCTGCGCGCGGTCAAGCGCACGCTGGACCCGCAGGGCATCCTCAACCCGGGCGTGCTCGTGTAGCTGGGCCGGTCAGTGGTGGTGTTTCCTGAGGAACTTCAGTAGCTGCTTTGCCGCCTCTTCCCCAGTTTCCACAGCGCCGTCGAGGAACCCGATGTTTTCGATCGAGCAATGCTCGCCCGCGAACAAGTACGGACGCTGCGGCGCCCGAGCGATCTGGCCGTAGGTCGTGTATTGCCCGACGCGGTAGTAGGAGTAGGCGCCTTTCACCCACGGGTCAAGTGCCCAATGGTCCTCGTAGGACCGACCCGCGTATGCGTCTGCGGTACCCGGATAGACGTGATCGAGTTCCGTGAGCGCCCACTTCACGTCGGCGTGCGGCGTGGGTCCGTGCGCGGCGCCAGTCAGCCCGGAGAGCCCGAAGCCCGCTCCGGGGAAGCACACGAACAGCGCAGGAGACGCATCGGGACCGAGCGGCACGCTGCCGTCCCAGCCACACGCCAGGCCATCCCATGCTCCGTACGTAGCACCGGCGTAGCCGAGCGCCGGCCAGGTCTTGTGCGTCAGTTCCAATTGGACCTTCGCGTCGGTGCCCATACCCATCGTGTCGATCACCTTCAACTTCTCTTCAGAGAGGCCCGACTGACTGAGATCCACGTCCCTCAGCGTGCTGAACGGGAGCGCGAAAACGACGAAGTCCGCAGTGACGTCGGTCAAGACTCCCGCCACGTCGAAGGTCAGGGTGACGGTGCCTTCGCCGTTGGCCTTCACCGCAACCAGCACGTGTGACTGCTGCACGGTTCCAGGGGGAAGCTGTCCGATCATGCCGGTGACCAGCTGATCGTTGCCACCCACAATGTGCCAGCTCTCGTCGTCGCCTCCGAGTGGCACGACCGAGGAGCGCGGGTTTTTGGCGAGCAGCGAGATCAGGTTCAGCGCGGACTGATCAGACGGTTCTCCGCCCCATTCGGACACTACATTCGAGAGCATCAGCTGTCCGAAGCGGGAGCCCGAGCCAATCTCAGTGCTGTCCAGCCAGTCCGGCACCGACATCGAGTCCAGCCGCGACCGTCCTTCTGGATGTTTTTGTTCGTGCGCTGCCTGCTTGAACACTCGATAGGCGACGTCTGCCCAATCGGCATTTGCTTCGGAAAGCTTGTAAACGCTGTCGTTGACGAAGAACACTTCATCACCTTCGAAGAGGTTTCCCCCATTCACGTCCTCTTCTTCCAGACCAAGCTGTTTTGCCAGGGAACGGACGGCGATCTGATCAGAGTTGATGAATGCCCCGCCGTGCTCGGTAATGAGGCCGTTCGTGAAGTAGTCGCGCAGTGACCAGCATCGCCCCCCGGTGCGCTCGCTGTTGGCCTCATAGATGGTTGAGACGATCGGGCCGGATGCAGAGCCTGTATAGAGCAGGTGCGCACACCGCAGCCCAGCCAGGCCTGCTCCGACAATTGCGATCCGCGGCTGGGTGTGACTTCGAAGCGCACGAGCAACGCTTGCGGATGGCCGCGTCGCGAGCGCGGCGGCAGCAGCGGCGCCGGCGCCGGCAGCAATGAACTCGCGCCGCGTCTGCAAGCCGGCCCGCTCCACCCTTGCCTCGCGCGTGCGGCCTGCGAGCTCATCGACCGGCACGCCGGTTCGATCCGACTCCGAATAAAGCTCGAAGAGCCCGCGCATCGACCTCATGCCTGCGCCTCGCGGCCGCCGACCCGCTCCACCCCCCAAGCCTTCCGTGCTCATGCTGACATCATAACTCCGCGCTCGATCCGTGATGTCAGTACAGTCGATGGCAACGGTTCTGATGCGACCACGTCGCGCACTGCGTAGAACCTGTAACTCCGAGCACAACGCCCGCCATTACGGGGTGGCTTTATCCCGACGCGTACGCTCTGTGTGAGAGCTGTGTTGTCGGCGGACTCGGCAATTGGACAACCGGCCAAGTTAATTTCTTCCTTCGTGGCGAGACCATCGCTCGAAGTTCTGCCATAGAGGAGCACTGACGCGGCGGACCTTCGACTGAACGGTTTGCGGACTGCCGCTAGGCTCGACGCATGCGCTCCGGGGAGCTTGGGTTCTGGTGGCGCTCACTCGGCGGCCCACCGCCTCGACGACGGCCACTAGAGGCATCCACACAGGCTGATGTGGTGATCGTGGGGGCCGGTTTCACGGGTTTGTGGAGCGCCTACTACCTCAAGCGCGCGCGGCCCGACCTACGGATCGTGGTGCTCGAGCGCGAGACGGCGGGATTCGGTGCGTCTGGGCGCAACGGCGGTTGGGTCTCTGGGTTCTTCTCGGGCCCTGGCCGCGTGTACGCGCGCCGCGGCGGTAGCGCAGGCGTGCGGCGACTGCGCCGAGCAATGATCGAGACCGTGGGCGAGATCGTGGACGTCCTGCACGAGCACTCGATCGACGCCGACCTCGTGCACAACGGCCAGCTGAGCGTTGCCGTCAACCGGGCGCAACTGCGGCGCGTGCGTGAAGAGATTGCGGCGGCGCGCGCGGACGGCCTGGACGAGCATGACCTGCGTGAGCTGAGCTCCTCGGAGCTTTCGGCGCGCCTGTCGGTCGCAGGCGCGCTGGGAGCCAGCTTCACTCCGCACGTAGCGCGTGCTCACCCAGCGAAGCTGGTGCTTGGACTGGCACGTGTGGTTGAGGAGATGGGTGTCGAGATCTACGAGTCCACGCCCGTGCGCGAACTTCGCCCGCGAGAAGCCATCACCGATGCGGGGGTCGTGCAGGCGCCCTGGGTAGTTCGCGCGACGGAGGGCTACACGACCTCGCTGCTCGGACTGCGCAGAACGCTTGTACCCATGAACAGCTCGATGGTGGTGACCGAGCCGCTCGGGGCGGCACTCTGGGAGCAGATCGGCTGGCAGTCGAGTGAGCTGCTGAGCGATGCGGCCCACGTCTATGTCTACCTGCAACGCACCGCCGATGGGCGCATCGCGATCGGTGGACGCGGAGTCCCCTACAGATACGCCTCGCGCGACGACGGAAACGGCGCGACGGCAGCGCGCACCGTTCGCAGCCTTCACGAGCATCTGGTGGCGATGTTCCCCGTACTGCACGGGATCGGGCTTGCGCACGCGTGGTCGGGTGTGCTGGGGGTGCCGCGAGACTGGTGTGTGTCTGTCGATGCCGATCCATCCAGCGGCCTGGCATGGGCCGGTGGCTACGTCGGCGAGGGAGTGGCGGCGGCAAACCTCGCTGCGCGCACGCTGCGCGATTTGATCCTCGGCGAGCCAACGCAGCTGACCTCGCTTCCGTGGGTCGGGCGCCAACCCCGACGCTGGGAGCCCGAGCCGCTGAGATGGGCTGCGATTCACGGCGTGTATGCGCTTTACCGCCAGGCCGATCGCCTCGAGCGCGGCGCCGCGCGGCCCTCGCGGCTCGGGTCGCTCGTCGACGCGCTCTCGGGACGACACTAGTCGCCCCGAGGGCTTACTTCAGCGACGTGTAGCTGTAGTCCCACTGGCCGCTGTTCCACAGCTGACCAACGCCTTCGACCTGCGAGCCCTCGATCCAGGCAGGCTTGTCCCAGTCGACGGGGATCGCTGTGGCCCGTTCGACGAGCTGGTCGTCGATCTTCGCCCAGGCGACGTCGCGGGCCTGCTGACCCTGAACCTCTTCGGCGGCGTTCATCTCCGCGTTTATCTGCGGGATGTTCGTCTGGCTCCAGTTGACGCTACCTTCGGGCGTGATGTATTTGCCGTTGAAGGTGATGTTCAGGATCGTCTGCGCATCGCCGAAATCTGCGGCCCATTCGACGTTCGGGCACACGGTCGTCTCTTCTTTGGGCACACCGCAGTACTTCGAGTACATGGCGGCCTTTTCCACGAGCGCCAGCTTCGTGGGAAAGCCGAGCGACTTCAGCGTCTGGTTGACGAGTTCCGCGCGCTCGTGGTTGGGCGAGCCTGTGGCACCGACGATCGTCACGAGCTTGCCGCCGGTGTATTTGCCGCTGGGGTATCCCGCTTCCTTGATGTAGCGTTCGGCAAGCGTCATGTCGCCTTCGGGGTGCTCGTCGAAGGCGAACTTCGCCCCCGTCGGGCCCTTCACGCCTCCGGCCTGTTCGAAGCCGGGGATTGTGGGATAGATGAAGTGGGTGGCGTTGTAGGTCACAAGCGAGCCGCCCGCGAGCTTGTTCATACCGACGCGGTTGAGCGCGGCGAAGAACGCCTTGCGCAGGTCTTCGTTTGTGAAGGGCCCCACGGCGTTGTTAACGCCGATGAAGTGCTCGCCGCCGCCGGGGGAGATCTCGAGGTGACTCTTGTAGCGTTCGTAGGCCTGCGTCAGCGCTCCGGGAGGCAGTTCGCCGCCGCTGCTATCGACGACGTTCGTGCCCTTGAGGGTCTCTTCGGCCAGGATCGAGCCGTCGCCCCCGATCTTGATCGCGATTTCGTTTAGGCACGCCGGACGGAAGTCGGTGCTCGCACTCCAATTCGGGTTGCGCACGAGCGTGACCGACTTCCCTCGAACATAGCCGATGCCCTGCACGACGCCCTTGGCGTTGTTCGCGAGCATGTAGGGCCCGGTGGCGACCTGGTTGTTTTCGTATTGGGACGGCGTCTGACGGTCGAGTGGCTCCGCGTACTGCTTGGGAACGGGTGCGGTCAGCGGCAGGACGAGCGCGTCCGCAACAAGCTGTCCGAGCGGTCTTGTGAGTTTGAACTCGATCGTGTACTTGTCGGGTGTGATGATGCCGGCGATCGGCCCGCCGTGCGCGTTGGGCGCACCTTCTATCGACTGAAAATATGCCTGGAAGTAAGGGTTGGCAACGCTCGGATTGGCGCCGCGCTCGATCGCATATGCGACGTCTTCGGAGGTTACTTCGCTGTTCACCGGGGGGCTGAAGTGGATGCCGTGCTTGATCTTGACGGTCACCTCGCGTCCACCATCGGAGATCACCGGAGGACCTTCAGCGGTGTCCGGCGTGACTTCGAAGGAAGTATTTGGCTTGTTCGAGTACAGCGGCCGCTGCGTCGCGAAGACGACCGAGTATTCAGGCACGCCATAGGCGATGCCTGGATCCAGGTGTTCGAATTCGCCTTCCTGAAGGACGTCGAGGGTGCCGCCATGACTGGCGCACGTGAGCTTCTCCGTGGTTGGGCTTTTCAGTCCCGCGGCGCTGGGCGCCGCGGACCCGGCGCTGCTCGACCCACACGCGGAGATCACAAGCGCGCACGCAAGCGCAAGCAGCGCCGCGCCGATTCCTCTTAGTCCTTGCACTCCTACCCCTTTTCGTTTGCTCATCGCGAAACAACTTCTGCTGATCGCGCGCATCGGCTCTACGGAGCCGCGACGGTGGCGGTTATGCGCTTTCCGTCGAATCGCCCACGCACGTGCGCGACGTCGGAGGCCCCGCCAGCAGTCGTCCAATCAGCGGCTATCTGGCCGCCGACCCCTTCTGCGGACACGGTGAGCGTCGCCTTGACGAAACTCCCGTCGGATTCCTGGGGCGCAGCCCGCAACAGAGACACCCCGGAAACGGCAACCCCTGGGATCAACTGGTCCGCCTTGTAGGTGACCTCTGCCCCACCTTCACCTTCTGTCACCTTGCCGCCGTTCAGCCCGTGGTCGGTGGCGCCATCGATGTTCTGTAGGCGCATGATGCCATCGCCGGCCGTCTGTACCGCGGCGGCTAGGAGCTTCAGCTCCGTTGGCGTGGCTTTCCCGCCTGTGCGCGTTGCGGGAGGCTCTTCCGCGAGATTCTGTGCGTATGCGCCGACGGCGTGTATCGGCGGTTCTTCGGCGCAGCTCGCATCGATCGAGTCAAGCGCGCCGGGAGCTTCGACGAAAGTGCGCACGAGCGCGTCTCCGCAGGGCGTGTCCGCCTCCCCGACGACGTGCGTGGCGTTCGCAAGTTCGATGTAGCGGCTATCGCCGCCGAGGAAGTTCATCACTGCCGCAACTTCCGCGGGAGGCGTCCAGATGTCCAGTTCGCCACCGAGGACGAGGACTGGAAGGTTGGCGGGCAGCTCGGGCCCCGGGTGTTCGAAGGGGGGCTCGTTGATCGTCGGCGCGGGCCAATCCAGGCATGCAGAGTAGGAGTTGGTGTTCTGGTCCTGGGCGAGCCACTCTTCCGTGGTGAAAGGGGCAAAGGCGCCGGCGGGCGCTTCGGCAATCACGCGTTCGTATTCGTTGCGACGCTGCGGCAGCGAGGCGCTCAGCTTGTACAGCGGCGGGTAGTCGGTACAGGTCACATCGGTGTAGAGGCCGACGGAGTATGTCTTCACCGATTCGCCGAAGTAGTCCTCGTCGAGGACGAGTCGCTGCTCGTAGAGGCGAAGCAGGGGCGCGCTGTAGCCTTTGAGTGCCGCGCGCGCGGCCGCATCAACGTCTGCGTAGATCACCTTGTCACCGGCTGCGTCGTTCAGCAGGTCCACGAGCCCGACAACGTCCATGGTGACGTCTGTAGGACGTCCCATGGTCCCGGGCACCGTTCCGGAGATGGGGTTCGAGCGCAGCATCTCGGCAAGTTCACCGATCGTGACCCACGGTTGCTGATGCTCGTTCTCGGTGCAGGCACTCCACCGTTCACAGACGTTGTCGAGATGGCGGACCAGTTCGTCGTGATCGGTATAGGGGAGCGTTTCTTCGCCTTCGCCGCCGTAGGTGGAATCGAGCGTCAGCGATCGCAGCATCTGGGGATAACGCGCGGCGAATACCTGCGCGAAATAAGAGCCGTAGGAGTCTCCGTAAAGATCGACGGGGCCCACTCCCAGCGTTTCGATGACCCGGGCCATGTCGCCGGCGGCAGCGGCGGTGCTGAACAGATCGGCGCCGCGGATCGGTGCGCCGTGCGGGCCGCGCCAGCGATTGTTGAGGGCGTTCGCGCATTCCGCGGCGGCCTGCTCGTAGGCTTCCCCGGCCGTGGGACCTTCGAAATCCTGCAGGCCTGGGCAGTTGATCACCGCGGAGGTTCCCGTGCCGCGATTGTCGATTGCGAGCATATTCCAGCGTTTGAGTAGCGGGCCGTACATCGGCGCGTAGCCTTCATCAACGGACCCGATCGACGGGTAGCCCGGCCCGCCCTCGACCGGTACGACCGTGCCGAGCGGCGCAGAGGCCTTTCCGTCGTTCGCGGGGTACCACTCGAAGGAGATGTTGATAATCGGGCGCGGGTAGACGCCTCGATCCAACGGGACGCCGATCTTGCCGCAATAGCCGACGACCGGCGCTTCCTGACAGAGGCTCAGCGTCTCGCTGCCCAGCTGGACCTGGGCGGGGACGGAGGCGTGCGCAAGCGCGGGCGCGAGGCCGAGCGCGAGCGTGACGAGGAGCGCGCCGGCCAGCCGGAGAATCGGTCCGGGCAAGCGAGCCACGACCGGCTTGAGGCTCACCACGAGGGTCCGCTTCGCCTCACGGACGACCGTTCAGGCAAGGGATATAGACGAAGTCGTTTCACAATGTCGCGGCCACTGTACACGACTGGATCGCCCGCGAATCGCCTGGATTGCGGACGGTTTCTGGTGTCCCAATTCAGTTAGACAAATGCCCAAGCCAGACCGTACAACGCGCTGCGAGCACGTTTGACATCACGTTACGCACTTCGCCGCGATTACTGACAATGACGGCGTCGCGCCACCGCCCGCCGCGGGTCCAAGGCATACTCAGTCGGCTGATGACCGCCGAGGCTTTGGAGGATCTCCGGATAGTCGACTTCTCACGCGTGCTCGCGGGGCCGCTGGCGACGATGGTGCTTGCGGACCTAGGTGCGCGTGTGACCAAGGTGGAGCGTCCGGACGTGGGAGACGAGACCCGCGCTTGGGGCCCACCATACGACGCAGCAGGCATCTCAACTTACTTTCAGTCGGTCAACCGCAACAAGCAGAGCATCGCGCTCGACCTGCACGACCCCACGGATCTCGAGCTTGCCCGTGAGCTGATCTCCGATGCAGACGTGCTCGTTGAGAACTTTCGCCCCGGGTTGATGGAGAGCGTTGGCTTGGGCTATGAGACCCTGCACCGCACGCACGCAGGACTGGTGTACTGCTCGATCACCGGCTTTGGCGCGGAGACGGCGAACGCCGCTGCACTGCCGGGGTATGACCTGCTGGTCCAGGCACTCGGGGGCTTGATGAGCATCACCGGGGACCAGGATGGCGAGCCGCACAAGGTCGGCGTGGCGCTCGTTGACGTGATCTGCGGACTATTTGCGAGCGTAGGGATCCTGGCGGCGCTGCGCCACCGCGAGCACACGGGAGAAGGTCAGCGTGTTGAGGTTGACCTGCTTTCCTCGCTGCTCGCGGCCCTCGTGAACCAAGGCGCGGCGTACACACTTGCGGGCGAGGTCGCTGGACGCATGGGCAACGCGCATCCCAGCATTGCGCCTTACGAATTACTACACACCGCGGAGGGCGAGCTGGTGCTAGCCGTGGGCAACGACCGCCAGTTCCGCGCGCTGGTCGTGGCGCTGGACTGTCCAGAGCTTGCCGACGACAAGCGGTTCTCCACGAACCCCGCTCGCGTGGCCAACCGTCAGCGGCTGCGCTCAGAGCTGGAGAGCCGCCTGAGCGGAGCCTCGGCGGCGCAATGGGCGGCAGATCTCTTGGCGGTGCGTGTGCCGGCAGGAGAGGTCAACGACATCGGCGGGGCGTTCGCTCTCGCCCAGGCCCTCGGCCTGGAGCCGATCGTTGCGGTCCCACAAGCCGATGGCAAGCTCGCGCGGCTGACCCGCAACCCGATCCGCATGTCTATCACGCCCCCCAGCTACCGCTCGGCTGCACCAAAGATGCCGCGAGGGCGGGACAGACCCGCCTAGACCGAGATCTAGGCGCCGACGGTCACCCCGACGGCCTTTTCGATGCTCGCGCCCAGCTCCTGATCGATGTTCTTCCAGTACTCAAATGCGCGAGCTAGCACCTCCTCTGACACGCCTTCTGAAAGATGGCCGGCGATGTTTGAAACGAGACGCTCGCGTGCGTCGTCATCGAGCACATCGCGCACCTGGGTGGCGGCCTGCCCATAGTCATCGTCCTCGGCGCGAGGCGTATACGCCGAGCGGACCATATCGCCGTCGGCCGCCCACAGCCCGGCGTCATCTGTCTGTGACGCATCGGCCTTCGGCCCGCCGTACGAGTTGGGTGCATAGACGGGGTCGGCGACATTGACGGTCCGCATCACGCCGTCCTTGCTGTAGCTGTGCACCGACACCCTGGGGGTGTTGACGGGTATCTGCTTGTAGTTGACACCGAGCCTGGCACGGTGCGCGTCGGCGTATGAGAACCCGCGGGCGAGCAGCATCTTGTCCGGGCTCAAGCCAATCCCGGGCACGAGGTTGTTGGGCTCAAACGCGGCCTGCTCCATCTCGGTGTGAAAATCGGTGAGGTTGCGATTCAAGGTCATCGTCCCGACCTTGGTCAAGGGGTAGTCGTCATGAGGCCAGACCTTCGTGAGATCGAACGGATTGAAACGGTAGGTCCTCGCCTCGTCGAATGGCATGATCTGCATGTACAGGGTCCAGCTGGGGAAGTCGCCGTCGCGGATCGCCTCGAAGAGGTCCTTGCGGTGGTAGTCGGGCTGCTCGCCGGCGAGCCGATCAGCCTCCTCCTGGGTCAGGCACTCGACCCCCTGATCGGTCTTGAAGTGATACTTCACCCAGAACTTCTCGCCGGCATCGTTGACCCACATGTAGGTGTGGCTCGAGTAGCCGTTCATGTGACGGTAGGTCTTGGGGATGCCGCGATCACCCATCAGCCACGTGACCATGTGGGCGGACTCAGGTGACAGCGTCCAGAAATCCCACTGCATGTCATGATCGCGCAGACCGTTGTCCGCTCGGCGCTTCTGAGAGCGAATGAAGTGCTGGAACTTCATTGGGTCTCGAACGAAGAAGATGGGCGTGTTGTTGCCCACCATGTCGTAGTTGCCCTCGGCGGTGTAGAACTTCAAAGCGAAGCCGCGCGGGTCCCGCCAGGTGTCCGGGCTTCCGCTCTCACCAGCCACCGTCGAGAAACGGGCGAGCATCTCGGTCTTGACTCCCGGCTGGAACAGCGCGGCACGGGTGTAGGCGCTGACATCCGCGGTCGTCTCAAACACCCCAAATGCGCCCGAGCCCTTGGCGTGCGGCTGACGCTCGGGAATGCGCTCACGGTTGAAGTTGGCCATCTGCTCGATCAGATACTGGTCCTGAAGCAGGATCGGGCCGTCAGGACCGACGGTCAACGAAAACTCGTCACTGGCGACAGGAGTGCCTGCGTCTGTGGTGGTAGGGCGTGGCTCGTCGGTCATTTGGCGCTCCTCAAGCGATTCGAACTATGTCTGGCAGGATCGGGGACGGCCCGCGACTCTGCCCTGGCTTGCGTCTACCCGCTCCGACGAGACCTCAGACGTTGGGCCTGCGAGATTGCGGTCCTGCGAAGGCGCCGTCCCCCCTGGCGTCGCCCGTTCGTCCCCAGGATGATCAATCAACCCCCAAAGGAGGCGACCATGAAGTACGCACGGCGAGATGGCGACCACGGTTCGCCACAGCGGGACTGAGAATCTCATCACCGACGGGCCGTTCGCCGACACCAAGGAGGTGCTTGGGGCTACTACATATTGGAGGCGTCCGACCTGGACACGGCGCTCGAGTTCGCACAGAGGATCCCGGCGGTGCGGCTCGGCGGCGCGGTCGAGGTCCGCCCGCTAGTGGAGATACCGCTGGAGACGGCACACTGATCGAGCATGTCTTCCGGCGTGAGTGGGGGCCGGTCCTCTCGTCCCTTGTCGGTTTCCTCGGCGACATCGAGCTCGCCGAGGAGGCGACCCAGGAAGCGTTTGCGATCGCGGCCGAGCGGTGGCCCCGGGAGGGCTCACCCGAGCACCCGGTGGCCTGGCTGGTCGCCACGGGGCGAAATCGGGCCATAGACCGCCTGATGCGCCAGAACGGCATCCAGGGCGCGAAGCGGCGCGGCAAGCCGTGGCGGACCACCCGGGCCGACCCGGCGGCGCTGCGCAGCCCTGACCGGGTCAAGCGCGACTTCACCGCGTCCCGGCCGGATGAGAAGTGGTTCGCGGACTTCACGTATCTGCGCTGCTGGGAGGGGCTGGTGTTCTTCAGCTTCGTGATCGACGCCTACAGCCGGCGGATCGTGGGCTGGCAGTTCGCCAGCCACATGCGGACCGACTTGGTGCTCGACGCTCTCAGGATGGCTTTGCATCAAAGGGCCCCGGGAGCAGACGTCTCGCTCGTGGCACATTCGGACGCCGGCAGCCAATACACGTCGTTCGACTACACCCAGACGCTCGATGACGCTGGCGTGCTCGGCTCGATCGGAACCATCGGCGACGCCTACGACAACGCAGCCGCCGAGAGCTTCGTCGACACCTTCAAGACCGAGCTCATCGCTGATCGCAGCTGGACCAGTCGCAGCCAGCTCGAGCTCGCGATCGTCAAGTACGTCGCGTGGTTCAACAACGAGCGCATCCACGAAAACCTCAACGACCGTCCACCACGCGAGATCGAGGAACTCTACGCTGTGAAAAGAGAGCCAACCATCCCCATCAAAAGAAGATAGGGAACCTACAAACACCGTCCCCGTCAAACACAGGATGGCTCAGTCGGCTCTCGACCCGAAGACATGGCGCGATAGCCTAGCCTTACGCCGACGTCCTCAACCACGTCGGGGCCAGCGGTGCTGCGCGATACCCATGCATGGGGGCAAGTTGCGAACCGCTTAGATTGTTCGCGCCGCCAGAAGCGCCTCAATCAGCCGCCGAACGCGATCCTCGTGCCCCGGAAACGCCGAAGGCCCAGCCCCCGAAGGGACTGGGCCGGTTCGACCTTCGTCAAGATGGTGGAGACGGTGGGAATCGAACCCACGCAACGTTCCCGGCGTGAGGAGCCGCATGTGCGATCGGGCCGCGGACCAGCAGGTATAGCCCTCCCAGCCCTGCGGAGTAAAGACGACCCTCACTCCCGGTCGAGCTGACGCTCAGCCGTCTCGCGGCGCTTCGCCGCCTCGGCGGCATCGAGCAGCCGGCGCGCGTTCGCTGGAGAGCGGAACAGACAGGCCGTCTCCTGCCAGGCGGCGTCGAGCCCCACGGTCGATCCCGAGTCGATCTCCACGAACCAGTCATGCTCCGGGCACGATCGCAGCCATTCGAGCAAGCCACCTGTTCGCATCCGAGACATTGTAGACAACACGCTACATTGCGTTTCGATGCGGACTTATCAAGCAACGGCGAACCGAGTACAGACACGGCGCCCAGGGATGAGTTCGAGGCAGTTGAAATAGCGCTGCGCACGCTGTCCGAGGGCGTGCGGACGGATGATGCCTTCGCACACGATCTCTACGGCGCGCTTTGCAACACGCGCTGGCGCCATCGAGACTCCGGCAGAGATCCTGTCTCGATGAGCTGGCGACACGCGGGCGGCGTCGTCTCATATCTCGCCTGCAGGGGAGGCTGCTACCTCAACTACTACTGCTCCGGCAACGAGGGCACCGTTCCCGCACGTATTCGAGATGCCCTGAGCGCACTGGGATGGGTTCCAGCTCCATGGCCGGAGGACGAAGGGTGAGCGATCGAATGAAGACCGTGCTACACGCGGCGCGCTGCGAGTAGCGCCCGGCCAACAGCTACAGCCAAGCAGTGCGCCGACACACCGACAGCGAGATCCAACATGCGGCCCAGCACTTCAAGCGGCTCGCCAAAGTGCTCGACCCAACGACTGCGGAGGTCGAAAGCGCCGATCATGCGGCGACGACCCGACCCACGCGGTACCGTTTGGGCATGGCTGCCACGGACAAGGTCACGGTCTCTCTCGACGCCTCCATCGTGGCGCAGGCCCGCGAGCAGCTAGGCGAGCCCGTGGCTGGCCTTGGGGATGGTGCAGTGATCGAGCGGGCGATCAACGCCTACCTGTTGCGGCGTATGGTCGACACAACGCAGCTCGCCGCCGACCTCAGCGAGAAGGAGGCCGAGCGCGTTGCTTACGATGAGCTGTCAGCAGCCCGCCAGGAGCGACGCGGCAGCGCGTGATCCGGGTCGTTGTCGATCCCGGGGTCTTCGTCTCCGTTCTGATTGGCTCTCGCGGCTCTCCGCCCGATCGGATCTTCAGCGCTTGGATCGATGACCGGCTCGAGGTTGTCGCGAGCCCGCATTTGATCGCCGAGCTGCGCAGGGTGCTGTTGCGACCCCGGTTTCGCCGCTGGTTCGACGAGACGAGCGCACAACAGCTCGTCGTCCGACTTGAACGTCATGCGACGATGCACGATGACCCACCGCCGATCAGGGGCGCAACCCGCGACCCGAAGGACGACTATCTCGTAGTGCTTGCCCGCGCAGCCAAAGCCGATGCAATCGTCAGTGGCGACGGAGATCTTCACGACGCCGACCTCACCGACGTATCGGTGTGGACGCCGCGACATCTCGCAGATCTTCTCAGCGAATAGTGATCGGCCCTGCGCGAACGCCCTTCTCTCTTTACGACGTGGGACGAAGCCCCGTAGCGCACCCGCCGTCGCAGCTACGCCGATCAAGCAACGCTCGGCCCTTGCGGGCCCCCAGACGACATGGATACCTCGAACCCAACTCCCGCTCGGTCGTCGGAGAGGAAAAGGGTCGGTGCCTTGCCGGGATCGAGCTTAGCCGCCTGGGAAATGACAATTTCAAAGAACAAGTCGCCCTCGACCGCACCACCAGGATCAATATGCAGAGGCAGCGGAAGTGCGTCGCCGCCACGATGGCCGACCTGCTCGCCGCCGACGAGGACGACGACGAAACAGTCGATTCCAATCGTTCCCCCCGTCCCCACCGCAAAAACCCATGATTTGCAGCGGAAACGAGGAATCAGTGGAGACGGTGGGAATCGAACCCACGTCCGTAATCGCGTAAGAGTGGCTTCTACGAGCGTAGCCGGCCCTCTGATCTCGTCCTCCACTCGCCTGGCCGGCGGGGTTGTGGGGGACCAGCCTCCTTGAGCTTCCCCGGCTTGGCGAAGGCGGACCGCACCGGGTGAGCCTGCTTTCTGATCCCGGCCTTCCCCGCCGCAGGCAAGCGGGGCCCGAGACCTCACTCGCCTAGTTTGTGCTAGGCAGCGAGGGCGTACTCGTGAGAGTCCGCACTTATGTTTTTCCCGGGTGTTTTACGAGGCCGCCCGGGACCTCGACTCGCCACCACCCCCACGAGCCGACCACGTCGAAGCCTGTCGTCCCCGGGGATGTACTGCCGTTCGAGTGTACCGACCCCGAAGGCCGGCCTGGAACGAAAAGAGACGCGGTCCCAAGCCACTTTGAGGAACCCACGCCGGTCCGGCCCGAAGACCTTTCCTTGTGGGTGGCGCGGCCTCACACCTCAGTGGCCTCGCTCTTTGCGGCTTGGTTCCGCGTCTGAATTGAAACTAGCCAGAGGGCCTGTGGTTTGCAACCCCACGACAGCGATGATCCCGCACGTTCCAGAAAAAACTGCGTGCACGCGATCCGTTAGGAGGGGCTTAGGACTGCTGCCACAATGTAGGCATGGAGAATTCCGAGTTTTCGATGGCGACAGCTCCGCCGCTCGCGCCTGGGCCGGCATCGCCGAACGGCTACCCGAGCCACGCTCCGGGGCCGGGCAGCGAGAACCCGTTTGGCGAGCAGCCGGGCCGCAAGCAGCCGGTGCGCAGCCTGCGCAACCGCATCGGCAGCGCCCTGGCGGCGTTGGGCGCGCTGATCGCGAAGTTCTTCGCGGTGATCAAAGGCGGGCTGTTGCTGATCCCGAAAGCGAAACTGCTCCTCACCCTGGGCACGGCGCTGGTGTCGGTGGTGCTGTACTCGCTGGTCTTCGGCTGGTGGTTCGCGGTGGGGTTCGTGGTGCTGCTGTTCGTGCACGAGATGGGTCACGTGATCCAGCTGCGCCGGGAGGGGATCAGGGCGAGCGCCCCGGTGTTCGTGCCGTTCCTGGGCGCAGTGGTGGGGATGAAGCAGATGCCCGAAGACGCGCTGGCTGAGGCGCGCGTCGGCCTCGCCGGCCCGATCCTGGGCACTGCAGGAGCGGCGGTGTGCTTCGCGATTGCGGAAGCCACCGGCAGCACGATGCTGCGGGCACTGGCGTACGTGGGCTTTCTCATCAACCTGCTCAACCTGGTGCCGCTGACGCCGTTCGACGGCGGACGGGCGATGGCGGCGATGGCACCGGCGATGTGGTTCATCGGGCTTGGCGTGATGGTGTTCCTGCTGTTGGTAACCCACAACTCGTTCCTGCTGATCTTCGTGATCTTCGGCGGCTACGACACCTACCGTCGCTGGAAGCTGCGGAAAACGGGCTCGCCAGAGCAGGCGGCGTACTACCGCGTGGCTCCACTTGCGCGCATGCTCGTGGGCGTCGTATACGTGGGCCTGATCGTGGCGCTGGTGCTCGGCATGCTCGACGCTGAGGTCCTGCACTACGGCACGCACACGTTCCACGTGGCGTAGATCGCCTAGCGCCTAGCTTCGCGGATGCCGCGTTCCATGTCGCGCTTGCTGTCCTTCTCGCGCAGCGTCTGGCGCTTGTCGTAGAGGTCCTTGCCGCGGGCGAGCGCGATCTCGACCTTGGCGTGGGCGCCTGAGAAGTAGATGCGCGTGGGCACGAGCGTGAGGCCGCGTTCGGCGGCGCGCGCGGCGATGCGGTCGATCTCGCGTCGGTGCAAGAGCAGCTTGCGCGGACGCTCGGGGTCGTGGTTTTCGCGCGAGGCGGGACCGTACGGCGGGATGTGCACGGAGTACAGCCACAGCTCGCCGTTCTGCACGGCGGCGTAGCCGTCCTTCAGCTGCGCGCCGGAGGTGCGCAGCGCCTTGACCTCGGTGCCCTCGAGCACGATGCCGCACTCGAAGCGCTCGAGAAGCTCGTAGCGGTAGGACGCGTAGCGGTTGGACGCGACGTCCCCCGCTCCCACCTTGCGCTTGCCCTTGCCCTTTGCCACCTGGCGAGACTAGCGGTCCAAATTGATTGGCTCCGCCCTGCCGGGCTCCGCTGCGGGGTTCGCGGTGCCCGTTCAGCCGGCCGGCGTCAGGTCCACGCGGCCGCGGATCGAGTCCACGCGATTGACGCGCACCTCGACGGGCTGGCCAAGGCGCAGCGTGGCGCCGGTGCGCTCGCCCTGCAGGATCGTGCCCTGCTCGTTGAGCTCCCACCACTCGCGGGCGTTCTCGCGCTCGGCGCGGGCATTGCGGCCGCCGCCCCCGCCCCGCTGGGGGCCGGTGTCGCGCGCGCGTCTGCGCGCGTCGCGGCTGGACCCGGCGCCCGCGCCGGCGGTTGCGCCGGCGGCGGGCGCACGCATGAGGCGCACTGGGAGCATTCCCTCGAACGACGCGGCATCCAGCGCGCCGGGTGTCCCCTGCACCCCGTCGGCTCGAGAGTGGGTGCCCATGCCGGCGTCGGCCTGCACGCCGAAGGCGATGAACGCACCGGCTGAGATCAGCCCGGTGATCTCACCGGCGAACAGCTGGTCGTGGCCCTGCTGGTAGAGCAGGCGCTCGAGCGCGAAGCAGCGCGCGACGTCGTCGGCGTCGCGCTCGACGATCATCGCGTCGCGCTCGCGCTCCGAGGTCCACGCCCCGAGCTCGACGAGCTCTCCGGCGTGCGGTGCGCGCTCGCCGCCACCCACGGCTGACAGCAGCGCGCGGTGGCAGACGATGTCGGGGTAGCGGCGGATGGGCGAGGTGAAGTGGCAGTAGTGCGTGGAGCGCAGTCCCGCGTGTCCGATGTTCTTGGGCGAGTAGTAGGCCTGCTTGAGCGAGCGCAGCACGAGCGAGCTGAGCGCCTGACGGCCGTGGCCGGTTTGATGCACGTGCTGCTCGACGCGTCTTGACATGTCCGCGAGCAGCTCCGCCGCCTGCGTGGATGACATGTGCTCGGGTAGCGGCGGCGTGGGCACCTCCAGGGAGGCGAGCTGGTCGGCGAGGCGCTGCACGCGCTCGGGGTCTGGGCGCTCGTGCACGCGATACAGGCACGGCACGGAGCGCTGAGAGAGCAGCGTGGCGACGGCTTCGTTGGCGGCGATCATGAGATGCTCGATCAGGCGGTGGGACTCGGTCTGCACGCGCCCGAGGATGCCCAGGACGTGGCCGCGCTCATCGAACTGGAACTCGGGCTCCTCCGATTCGACGGCGAGCGCGCCCGCACGCTCGCGCTCACGCTGCAGCTCCGCGGCGGCGTGGCGGGCGGCGCGCAGCGGCTCGCCCCACGGCTCGGCAGCGGACTCGATGCCGGCGAAGATGCGATCGACCTGCTCGTACTCCAGGCGCGCGTCGGAGCGGATCAGCGAGCGATAGAACGCCGCGCGGGCGACGCTCGCGCCGTGCAGCTCCATCTCAACGGTGACCGCGGCGCGATCGACGCCGGGGCGCAGCGAGCAGGCGTCGCTGGAGAGCACGTGCGGGAGCATCGGCTCGACCGCCCCGGGCAGGTACACGCTGGTGGCGCGCTTGCGCGCCTCGCGGTCGAGCGTCGAGCCCTCGGCCACGTGCGCAGCGACGTCGGCGATGTGCACCCACACGCGGACCCCGCCCGACGCTGTGGCACCGTCGCCATCGATCGGCTCCGCGGAGATCGCGTCGTCGAAGTCGCGGGCGCTGGAGGGGTCGATCGTGAAGGTGGGCAGCGCGCGCAGGTCGCGGCGATCCTCCCTGGAGGCGTCCCTGACGCGCTGCGCGGCGGCACTTGCCTCGCTCTCCACGTCTGCGTGAAAGCCACGTGGGAGACCGCGGTCAAGCATCAGCGCCTCGATCACATCCCGTGCGACGTCCGGGCGCCCGAGCGCGCGCAGGACGCGCACACTCGCGCCGGAGCCGCGCCCCGCGCGCTGCGCGAGCACGAGCTCGCCGGCCGACACCTTCACGCTGCCGCCGCGACCGGAGCGCGCCGGCGCGAGCGTGAGCCGTGCGCTCGAGCCTCCCCGCGGGGGTCTACCGTCCTGATCGCGCGACGGAAACAGCGGCTCCGCCGTGAGGAAGCGCCCACTGCGCTGCACGACCGCCACAAAAGCGTTCGCGGGGGCGGGAGCGTGCTGTGCCACGCGCCGCTTGGAGCCCCCGTCGCCACCGCCTGCGCTGCGCCCCCGCGGGCTGGGGCGGCTCACTTCACTTTGGCTGCGAGCGTGCGCAGCGCAACTTCTAGTCCACGCTTTGTGTCCACGGCGTCGCTGGGCACCCGCACTTCTGGAATCACGCCGGCGCCCTGTTTGACGCCACCGCCACCGAGGTTGCGCCCGTTGGGCGTGAAGTACTCGCCCACGGTGATGTCCAGCGCGCCGCCGTTGGAGAGCGCCTGCTCCTCCTGGAAGACGCCCTTGCCGAACGTGTGCGTACCTACGATGGTCGCACGGTGGTGGTCCTGCAGAGCGGCGGTGACGATCTCTGAGGAGGACGCCGTGTTGGCGTCCACGAGCACGACCATGGGGATCGCCGAGGAGATCGCGTTCCCGGTGGCCGCGAGCACCTGCGTGGGCACCTCGCGCCCGCGCGTGGTCACGATCGTTTGGCCTTTGGGGATGAAGATGCTGGCGATCAGCTGCGCTTCCTCGACGAGCCCGCCGCCGTTGTCACGCAGGTCGAACACCAGCCCCTTTGCGCCTTCGTGCAGCACACGTTGCACTGCCTGACGCACTTCGGTGTGCGAGCCGACGCTGAAGCTGGCGAGCGCGACCACGCCCAGCTTGATGCCGTGGAGGGTCTTGGTCGCGGATTCCACAACCGGCTCGGAGACGACAGCGCGCGTGATCTTCACGTCGTGCACGCTCGGTTGTTTGGCGCCTGCGCCGGCTGGCTGCTGGATGCCCAGCTGTACGTCTGTCCCGGGAAGCCCACGGATCAGCGACGTGGCAGCTTCGGCGGACAGCGGCGCGAGCTTGCGACCGTTGACGGCGACGATCACATCGCCCGCCTTCAGACCGGCGCGGGCTGCCGGCGAGGAGTTGAATACGCGCTGGATCAGCAGCCCGTGCTCGGCAGCCACCTGCGTGGCCACGGCTACGCCGATGCCGGTGAAGTGTGGCGGGGCGGTGAATTCGTGGTATTCGGTGGGTGTGAGGTAGTGGGAGAAGCGATCACCGAGGCTGGCGACGAGCCCCGAGATGGAGGCGTTGTCGAGCTTGCTCGTGGGGATCGGGCGGTAGTACTCGCTGGCGATCCGCTGGATCGCTTCGTCGACGACGGCCGTCTTGGGACTCGATACGAAGGCGCTGCGCAGGAAGCTGGGCAGGTCTTCGGGGTGCCCCCCGAACCACAGGCCAAGCGCGAGCAGACCGAGCGCTGCGATGACGAGCAGGACGGCGAGCGGTTGGCGGCTTGAGCTGCTCATGGACCCGGCGAAAGCGTAGTGCAGGTGTGCGCACGTGCCCGCCGGTCGCAACCCGCCCTCTGCGAGGAACGTTCTAGGGTGAGGCCATGACCAACGTGATCACTAGCACTGTGGAGTCCAACGGGCTGCCCATCCACCGAATCGAGCTGCCTGGCACGCGCGCGCTGACGGTCCTCGTCGCGTTCGACGCGGGCGCGCGCAACGAGCGCCCGGAGGAGAACGGGATGGCGCACTTCCTCGAGCACCTGGTGTTCAAGGGTGGCGAGCGCTACCCCACGTACAAGCAGGTCAACGAGACGGCCGAGCGGCTGGGCGGTGTTCTGAACGCGTACACCAGCCACGACCTGGTGGCCTTCCACATCACCGTGCGCGCGGAGAGCGCGCCGCAGGCGATCGACCTGCTGAGCGACTTTGTGGGACGGCCGCGACTGGACGCGGAGGAGCTCGACCGCGAGCGCGGTGTGGTGATCCAGGAGATCAACCGCGCGTACGACCAGCCCGCCACGGTGGCGGAGTATCTGATCGACCGCGCGGCATTCGGGGATCACCCGCTGGGACGCACGGTGCTGGGACCGGAGGAGAACCTGCGCAGCTTCACGCGCGAGGGCATCGTCGCCTTTCGCAAGCGTCGCTGGGCAGGCTCGCGCGGCGGCGCGTTCCTCGCGGGCAACCTCGAGCACCTCCCCTCCGAGGATGAGCTGCAGGAGCTGTTCGCGCGCTTTCCGGCCCTGCCGGATCCCGAACCTTACGTGCCGGCGCCGGACTTTCTCCCGCAGACGCTGGTGGAGGAACGCGACACCAACCAGTCGCACCTGCGCATGATCTACCGCCCGGACGTGAACGTCACAGACCTGCGCGAGCGCGCGGCGCTGTCGATCTACTCGACGCTGCTGGGCGGCTCGATGGGTTCGCGGCTGTTCGAGGAGATACGCGAGAAGCGCGGCCTGTGCTACTCGGTTTACGCGATCGACCACACGTTCGCCGACGTGCCGATCCTGCAGCTGGGCTCGGGCTTGGAGTCGGCGAAGTGCATCGAGGCATACACGCGCATGCGCGAGATCGTGGATGAGCTGCGCGACGACGGCCCCACCGAGGAGGAGGTCCACCGCGCGCGCGCATACGCGGCGGGACGCATGGTGCTGGGCTTCGAGAACACCAACGCGGTCGCGCGCTTTGCCGCCAACCAGCGGATCGTTTTCGGCAAGTACATCGACCCCGACGAAGCGATCGCGGCGCTCGACGCGGTCACCTTCGATCAGGTCCGCGAGGTAGCAGCCAGCGTCGCGGACAACCTGGCGGTGGCATGCGTGGGGCCCCACGCGGCTGAGGAGTTCTGAGCGTCAGCCTCCTGCCGGGGCATGCGCGATGCTCTCTTGCTCGGCCTGCCGGCTCTCGCCGAGCACGAACGGGATCACGGCAAGCGCCGCCGCGGTGAGAGCGGCGGCGATCCAGAAGGCTAGGTGGTAGCCGCTGGTGAGCGCTGCGGCGGTGGCGTGACCCTGTGCGATCAGGTGGCTGCTGCGCGTGGTGGAGAGCGTCGCGAGCACGGCCAGCCCGAGCGCGCCGCCAACCTGCGCGGTCGTGTTCACCAGCCCGGAGGCTAGTCCCGCATCCTGGGGCTGAACGCCGGACATGGCGACGTTCATCAGCGCGGGGAAGCACACGCCGGCGCCGATGCCGAGCAGCAGCATCGAGGGCATCACGTGCGCGACGTAGCTGCCCCGGACGGGCGCCTGAGTGAGAAGCACGAGGGCGAGCATGATCAGCACGAGCCCGGGCGCGAGCATGTTGCGTGCACCGAAGCGCGTGATCAGCCGCTCGGAGTAGCGGATCGAGAGCGTGCCCATTGTGAGCGAGACGGGTAGGAACGCGAGCCCGATCTCCAGCGCGTCGTAGCCAAGCACGCGGCGCAGGTACAGCGCGCCGAGGAAGAACACGCCGAACATGCCCGCGACGGACAGGACCTGGATGATGTTCGCGGAGGAGACGTTGCGCGAGCGGAAGATGCGCAGCGGCACGAGCGGCTTGCGCGCGGTCGCCTCGCGCACGAGGAAGCAGAGCAGCAGCACGAGAGAGATCCCGCCCAGCGCCAACGTGCGCCCAGCGCCCCAGCCGTCCTCGGCGGCGGGCTTGACGATCGTGTAGACACCGAGCATCAACGCAGCGGTGATCAGCACCGCGCCGGGCACGTCCGCCCCCTCGTCGAGGCCGATGCCGGCGTCGCGCTCGAGCAGCCGCGTGGCGAGCACGGCGGTGACGAGGCCGATGGGGATGTTCACGAAGAAGATCCAGTGCCAGTCGATCGACTGCGTGATCACGCCGCCGGCAAGCAGCCCAACGGAGCCGCCGGCGGAGGCGACGAACGCGTACACGCCGATTGCCTTGGCCTGCTCGCGCGGCTCGGGGAACATCGTCACGATCATGCCGAGGATCACCGCTGAAGTCATCGCGCCGCCGATGCCCTGCACGAAGCGCGCGACGACCAGAGCGGTTTGGCTGTCGGCGAGACCGCACGCGAGCGACGCAGTCGTGAACAGGCCGATGCCCGCGAGGAACACGCGGCGGCGTCCGATCAGATCACCGAAGCGGCCCGCCAGCAGCAGCAGACCGCCGAAGGAGATCAGGTAGGCGTTCACAACCCACGCGAGGCTCGAGGTGGAGAAGTGCAGATCGCCTTGAATCGAGGGCAGCGCAACGTTGACGATCGTCACGTCCAGCACGATCATGAGCATGCCCACGCACAGCACGTACAGCGCCACCCAGCGTCGATCGTCCTCGGCCGCCCGGCTCACAGGCCCGCCTCTGTGCTCTTCAGGTAGTCGCCGAGCGCTTCGATCATCACATTGGTGCCGTGCTCGCGCTGCTCGGGCGTGTCGTGCCCGTCGAGATACACGCCGTACTCGGTGAGCGTCATGCGCGTGCCATCGTCGTGCGCCTCGATCTCGACGGTGGCCAGCGATACGGAGATGCGCACGTCGTCCTGGTGCATGTCGTAGGCGTGCACGATGCGCCGGCCGGGAACGATGTCCTGGTAGATGGAGTCGAAGCTGAACTTCGATCCGGAGCCCATGTGGACGACCATGTGCTCGCGCCCGCCGACGCGGAAGTCCAGCGAGTACTCGCCCTTCTCCGCTGGCCCGAACCACTTCGCCTTGGCGGCGGGATCCGCCCACGCGTGGAAGACCCGCTGCGGCGAGGCCGCATAGGTCCGCTCGATCACGAACGTGGAGTGTGTCGTGGACCGCTCGTCGGCGGCCTTCTCGATGCTGCTCATTGGTCTCTCCCTTGCTTTGGTTGGTCGTCGTCCTCGGCGAGATACGCGCCGAGCCGGTCGAGGCTCTGCTCCCAGAAGGTGCGCCGTTCGGCGATCCATCGCTCGGCCAGTCGCAGCGCGTTCGGCTCGACCGTGCACGTGCGCACCCGACCGAGCTTCTGCGAGCGCACGAGCCCGCTGGCCTCGAGCACGTGCAGGTGCTGCACGACCGCAGGCAGCGACATCGCCAGCGGGCGCGCGAGCTCGCTCACCGATGCCGGTCCGTGCGTGAGGCGATCGACCATCGCGCGCCGGCTGGCGTCCCCCAGCGCCTGGAACAGCAGGTCGATGTCTCGCTCGGTCGGCTCGCGTTGCTTAAGCACTCACTTAACTATTAGCACAACGCTGGGCAGAGCGCGTGGCGCACGCAAGCGCGGCGCGGTGAGGGGACCGTAGAGCAATCAGCCACCACGGCCGAATGCGGCTAAAGGGAGCTCTGAGCGCCCCGACCCGCAAGCACGGGTCAGGGCACGCAGCTTGCACAGCTGAGCGGCTAGATCCCCGCTCCGTATTTACTGCAGGTGGCAACGAACGACTGATTGGGGCTCGCGCTCAACTGGTTGAGCACGTTCTGCATCACCGGCGAGTCCTCGAACATGCCGATATGAGCCACTGGGTCTTTGGGGCACTGGTTCTGGATCGTGATGTTGGTGACGTTGGAGCCGCTGAGGAACGCGTTGGTGTAAGGCGTCACGACCTCATCGTGCGTCGTCTCGATCACGACGTATCGCGGACCGGACACGGTGTCGCCACCTTCGAACGTCTTCTTCTCGAACGCCGAGCCGACCTCCTGTTCAGCCAGCGACGGCGCCCCGATCGCTTCGATGAACGTGTTCACGAGAAGCGTGGCAAACGGGAAGTTTTCGATCAGCTTCGTGATCCCATCGAGCGTCGTGCCGTGGTTGCTCGGCGCAAGCCCGATGAACGTGTTCACCTTGGAGGCGCCGCCGAGGTACTTGAGGTAGTAGTTGGGCATCATCCCGCCCTGCGAGTGACCGACGAGGTCAACCTGCGAGGCTTTCGTCTGCGAGAGCACTTTGTTGACGAACGTCTTCAGTTCTTCCGCGGACTGGGTGATGTGGCCGAGCCCGTCGATGTTGCCGAACAATCCCGACAGGATCGTTTCTCCGTAGTTGAACGCGTACACGCAATAGCCCGCGTTGGCGAGCAGCGGTGCAAGCGTCACCCAGTTGGAGCCCTCGTCGGCGAACGTGGCGTGCACGAGCACCACCGGATAGGGGTGCGCGGCGCTGGGTTTGCAGCCGTTGTTGCCGCCGCTCAGCGCGGTCGGGTCCCATGTCTCATTCCAAGCGCCTTCCACCAAGGCTGCGCTTTCGTAGGGCACGTACAAGCTTGCGCTCGCGCCGGCCGGCGCGGCGATCAAGGCAACTCCCATCGCCGCCATCACAGCGATGACGACCAGGCCTCTGCTCTTCAGCATGACTTCCTCTTTCCCTCAACCAGTTTGGCCGCCGGGAAACCCCCGACGACTCAGCCCCGAGCTCTCCCCTCGGTACGAACCGCTTCAGCCCCAACGTAATCCAGTAGGGCGCAGCATGTCAACAGTTGGCTCTGTCTCTGAGCGATGCCGTTAGGCGGAGCTGCGCATGGCTCTGTCTCCGAGCGCGCGATCTATGCCGGCGCCCTGGATCAGAGCGCGAGCGCGCGCAGCCGCGCGATTGCGGGGTCTTCGACCCCGACGAGCTGAGCTAGCCACGCGAGCGCGCCGGGGACGTCCATCTCCCCCATCGCAACCATCTCTTCGATGTCCGCCCAGTCTCTTGCGCGGCTGATCAGCGCCTTGAACACAGCGAGCGTCGTGCACCCGACCACGGGTATTTTCCTGCCCGCGAACGGGACGGCGCGCGTTCCCCGCTCGACCTCTTGATGAAACGGGTGGGCGTTGAGGAAGATGTCGATCGGCGTGTCCTGCCACCACAGCCGTACCTGCCCTCCTGCCTGCGCGCTGGCCACGTCGGCTGCGCTCCTGACAATGCCCTCTGGGAGCGCGTCGAGTACCTCGCGGGCCCGCTCTGGCGCCACGAACACGTTCACGTCCACGTCATGTGCCTCGCGTCGCTCGCGCGTGCAATAGCCCAACGCAACCGCGCCACCGAAGGCGTGCCTCAGGCCAGCGCCGTCAAGCGCATCGTGGATCGCGAGCAGCTGTTCGGGCGATGGTGGCTGCGCGACCGTCTCCGCCTGCGCTCCGGTCGCGGCGGCCTTTGAAGCGAGCGGCGCCGCGGAGACATCCATCGGCGTCTCAGCCGAGCGCGACCATACGGTCGATTGGTACCCGCGCGCGCTCGGCGATCTCTCGCGGCACCTTGACCTCGTGCTTCATGTCACGCAGCGCGTCGCGCAGCTTGGGCAGCGTGATCATCTTCATGTACTTGCACGATGCCTCGGCGTTGGCGGGGATGAACTCAACGTCCGGCGCGGCCATCTGCAGCGGGTAGAGCATGCCGATCTCCGTCGCCACCACCGCTTCGCGGCGCGTCGAGGACCCGCCGGCGCCAGACGGGTGACCGCCGCCGTGCTCGGCCTGCTCGCGCGCGTCGTGCTCGGCGCCTTCCGCGTACTTCAGCATGCCGCCTGTCGAGAGCATGTGCACGCCGTCCCCTGAGACGTCGCCCGCGGCCACGTACTCCATGATGCTCGTCGTGCAGCCGCACTCCGGGTGGATTAGGAAGTCCGCGCCGGGATGGGCAGCACGCGTGGCGGCGATGTCCGCGGGGCGGATCCCGGCGTGCACGTGGCACTCGCCGTCCCATACGTGCATGCGCTTGCCGAGCTCCTTCTCCACGTACGCGCCGAGCCACATGTCGGGGCCGAACAGGACCTCCGTGTCGGCGCCATGCGTCTCGTAGATGTGGCGCACTACGTCAACCGCGTTGGCGGAGGTGCAGCAGTAGTCCGTCAGCGCCTTGACTTCAGCGGTCGTGTTCACGTACATCACCACCACGCCGTCCGGGTAGCGCGCCTTCCACTCAGCCAGCTGGTCGAAGTCGATCGAGTCCGCGAGCGAGCACCCCGCATCGAGGTCGGGGATCAACACGGTCTTCTCAGGACAGAGGATGGAGGCGGTCTCCGCCATGAAATGCACGCCGCAGAAGACGATCGTGTCAGCGTCCGCGGCGGCAGCCTGACGCGAGAGCCCCAGCGAATCGCCGACGTAGTCGGCCACGTCCTGCACCTCGGGCACCTGATAATTGTGCGCGAGGATCACCGCGCCACGCTCGTCCGCAAGCGCACGTACCTGCGCCTTCAGCTCGGCGATCTCCTGGGGCGAGAGCGCCGGCTGCGTGGCCTGGCTGGGTGCCATCGGCAGAGTAGGGGCCATTGGCAGGTTCATGACTGCGCCTCGATGATCAGGGAGAGGTCGAGTACGGGCGCGGAGTTAGTCAGAGCGCCCATCGAGATCGATTGTACCCCCGTCTGTGCGAGCGCCCGAAGCGTCTGCAGGCTCACGCCGCCGCTTGCCTCGAGCTCGGCCCGGCCGGCGACCTGTGCCACCGCGGCACGCATTTGCGCCTCGTCCATGTTGTCGAGCAGCAGTCGTGGCGCGCCCGCTGCAAGCGCCTCGTCGATCTCCTCGGGGTTGCGCACCTCGACCTCCAGCGTGCCCGCCAGCTCCGGCGCCGCCGCGCGCGCGCGCTCGATCGCCTGAGTGATGCCTCCGGCCGCGGCGATGTGGTTCTCCTTGATCAGGATCGCGTCGAACAGGCCCACCCGGTGGTTCGTGGCGCCCCCGGCCGCCACAGCTGCCTTCTCCAGGGCGCGTAGCCCCGGGTTCGTCTTGCGCGTGTCCAGCACCTTCGCGCCGGTGCCCTGCACCTCACGCGCGGCGAGGGCAGCCATCGTGGCCACGCCGGAGAGGTGGGTGAGGAAGTTCAACGCGGTGCGCTCGCCGGTCAGCAGTGCACGCGCGCGCCCTGAGATCGCCAGCACCGGCCCTCCCTGCTCGCGCCACTGCCCCTCCGCTACGAGGCGCTCGAAGCGAGCATCGGGATCGAGCTGCGCGAACACCGCCTCGGCCACGTCGAGGCCATAGATCACTCCGGGCGCCTTCTGCGTGATCTGTGCGCGAGCCTCGGCCTGCGCACCCACGGTGGCGGCCGTGGTGAGGTCTCCCGTACCGACATCCTCCAGCAGCGCTGCGCGCACGAGCGCCTGCGTGACTGGGTCCAAGTGGGGGCTCATTGCGCATCATCATAGGATCACTGCCATGGATGCACGTCCGGCAGCCGAGTCCCAGGCCACCCTAGCCCACTGGATGGGACCGCTGGACGCAAACGGCGCCGGCTTCGTGCACGGCGGCACCGTCATGAAGCTCTGCGACGAGGCCGCCGGTCTCGCAGCAATCAAGCACTGTCGTCGCCGGGTCGTCACCGCAAGCGTCGACCGCATGACGTTCATGGTGCCGCTGCACGTGAGCGAACTGGTCACCTTCCAGGCCGCCGTGAACGCCGTGTGGCACACCTCGATGGAGGTCGGTGTGCGCGTGGACACGGAGAACCCGCGCACCGGCGAGCGCCGACACAGCAACAGTGCCTACCTGACGATGGTGGCTGTGGATGACGACGGCAACCCCGTGTCGGTTCCGCCACTACTGACGAGCACCGACGAGGAGCGTCGCCGAGAGAGCGAGGCGCAGTTGCGCCGCCGTAACCGCCTGGCCGAGCGCGAGCAGATCCAGGCCGGTCGTTGAGGGGCACGCCCGCGCCTTAGCGCGTCCGGGGCCTCGGTTCGGGCGGTCAGCGTGGCCGCGGCCTGAGGTCGCCGGCTAGTTGTCCTGCCCACGGAGGTTGTGAACGCGGCTGATGGGCGGCCGGTTCTCGATCCCTGAGTGTGGTCTGCGCGTGTTGTAGTGCTCGAGCCAGTGTGGCAGGGCTTGGTTGCGGTGGTGGTGTGAGCGGTAGCTGAGGCCGTAGGCCCACTCTCTTGCCATGCTCTGGTGGAAGCGCTCAACCTTCCCGTTTGTCTGGGGCCGGTAGGGCTTGGTGCGTAGGTGCTTGATCTCTCGGGCGGTAAGCAGTTCGCGTAGGGACTGGTTCTTGATGTAGACCCAGGCGTTGTCCGTCATGAGGCGCTTGGCGTGGATGCCACGCGCGGCGAACCAGTCGAGTGCGCGGGTGGTGAACGCGGTGACCGTTGCTGCTCGTTCGTCGTCGAGCAGCTCGACGTAGGCCAGGCGGGAATGATCGTCGATGACCGCGTGAGCGAAGTCATAGCCCCGGCCCGCGCGCTTCTCGGCCGCGCGCTTCTCAGCACCCGTCTGGTTGCGGACCCCAGTCACGGCGTGCCCTGGCCGCTCAAAGCGCGCATGGCGTGCAGTGTCCATGTGCAACAGATCTCCAGGGCACGGCCACTCATAGCGTCTGGCGGGCTCACGCGGTGAGCGCTTGATCCGAGAGAGGCCATGGCGATGCAGCACCTTCCACACCGTCGAGTGAGGGTGCCCGGTTCTGCCAGCGACGAGTCGTGGTCCCCATCCGGTGTGTCGCCTGGCCTCACAGATGCGCTCCTGCTCGATCGCGTCAAGCAACCGAGGGCTGTGCCGAGGGCGGCTGGAACGGTCAAACAGCCAGACGCCTGAGACGAGCTCATCCGAGGTGGCATCCAGCCGCCGGCGCCACCAGCGATGAGCCGTTGCCACCGAGACACCAAAGCGTTCAGCGGCCTGCCTCAACGTCATCCCATCGATCACCGCCTGCGTCAACGCCAGCCGACCGGCCGGTCCGAGCTTCGCTCTACCGTGGATCTGCATCCGGGTCCTCCTAGGTCGTGAGCCTTCGCAGACCCACAGCCTCGGATGAGGCCCGGATGCCTCCTCAGCCGTTCACAACCTACGTGGGCACGTCAACTAGTCGCCTGCGCGAGACGCCGCGCTGGAAAGCAGGTACGCACGCACGAATCCATCGAGGTCGCCGTCGAGGACGCGCTGCACGTCGCCCATCTCGTTGTCGGTGCGGTGATCCTTGACCAGCGTGTACGGGTGCAGCACGTAGGAGCGGATCTGCGAGCCGAAGTTCACGTCCTGTGCCTCGCCCTTCTCCGCGGCGATCTCCTGCTGGCGTTCGCGCTCCTTGCGCTCCAGCAGCTTCGCGCGCAGCATCGCCATCGCCGTGGCGCGGTTGGAGGACTGCGAGCGCTCGTTCTGGCACTGCACCACGATCCCCGTAGGGCGGTGCGTGATGCGCACGGCCGAGTCGGTCTTGTTGACGTGTTGGCCGCCTGCGCCGGAAGCTCGGTATGTGTCCACCTGCAGGTCGTCGTCGTTGATCTCAATCTCGCCCGTGTCTTTCACCACCGGCGCGACCTCCACGCCCGCGAAGCTCGTCTGACGGCGGTGCGCAGAGTCAAACGGCGACAGGCGCACCAGCCGGTGCACACCGCGCTCTGCGCCGAACAGCCCGTAGGCGTTCTCGCCGGAGGCCCTGAACGTGGCGGACTTGATACCGGCTTCCTCGCCGTCGCTCACCTCCAGCAGCTCCACCTCGAAGCCACGGCGTTCCGCCCAGCGCATGAGCATCCGCAGCACCATCTCAGCCCAGTCCTGCGCGTCCGTCCCCCCCGCCCCCGCGTTCACCGTCACGAGCGCATCGCCTGTGTCGTAGCGCCCCGAGAACAGCCGCTGCTCCTCGAGCGCCGCCAGACGCTCCTCCACGGAGGCGATCTGCTCGTCCACCTCAGTTTGGAGCGACGCGTCCTCCGCGGCCATCTCCGCCAGGCCGTCCAAGTCCTCGACGTCGCTCCTCAGCGCTTCGAAGGACTCCAGACGCCGGGACGCGCGAGCGTGCTCCGCCGACACCGTCGCAGCGCGGTCGGAGTCATCCCAGAAGCCCCCTGCGCCCATCTCGCTCTCGAGCGCCGCCACGCGCTCGGCCAGCCCAGCCGGGTCAAAGATAGTCCGAGAGCAGCTTCATCTGCTCGCGGATGGCAGCCAGGCGTTGGGGAGTGGACTCGCTGGGCGCGGCTGTGGCCATGCCCTCACGCTATCAGCGTTGCGCTACCACAGCACCGGCACGTCATACGCCCCGATGCGGGCGTCGTCAGTGACCAGCGTGAGCTTCTCGCTCTGCGCTTGAGCGACCAGCATCCGATCGAATGGGTCCCGGTGATGGGGCGGCAACGCCCCGGCGATCAGGCCCTGACGCGAGCTGATCTGAAGCTCTGTGAAGCCTTGCTGCTCGAACGTGTCGAGAACGTCCGACGGCATCCGCAGCTTGCCCGTCGCCTGCTTGATCGCCATCTCCCAGACGGACACCGCGCTGAAGAACAGCACGTGGTTGGGGTCGGCGATCGCCTCGCGCGCCCGTGCGCTGATCCGCTGGTAGTCGCCACGCCACCAAAGCAGCACGTGGGTATCGAGCAGGAGCGTCCTCAATCGCGCGTCCCGAAGAGACGCTCCAGCTCCTCGTCCGGCGCGTTGAAGTCATCGCTCATCCAGATCTGCCCCGCGAGGTCCCCCGGTGTTCGCCTCTCACCGCTTGGCGAATAGGCGATGAGCTTTGCAACGGGGCGCTGGCCGCGACGAATCACGATCTCCTCTCCCCCAGTCACGCGCTCGATCAAGCTCGAGAGCTGCGTTTTCGCCTCTGTGACGGTGACCGCGTGATCTTTGCCGCCGGTTACCACCCTCGGATCGTACCAGACCTGGTTGACCTGGTCTGATACTAAACCGTGGCTTGGACGTGCCCGCAGTCCGCGACGGCGTATTCGGAGGCACAGTAGGTCTGTGCCTGCCACCTCAGCTTGAACGCCTTCACGAACCGGGAGAGCGCGCGCAGCTTGCTCGATGTGCTGTGGCGGCCGGCGACGACGCTCTTCTGAATGCGCTCGGAAAGGAGGTTCTGTTCGACCCTAAATATGAGGTCCGTGACGGTCTGGCCGGACTTGCTCAGGAACTTCTCGTATTCCCGTCGCTTGGGGAACTCCTCGTGGCGTATGCGCTCGAAGGTCTTCTTGACCTCCGCCGCGGACACGCTGATGCCTTTGGAAGCGGCTTCGCCTCGCACCCAGTCGGCGGAGATCAGGAACCCGAGCACCTCGGCCTGATCTTCTGTGGCGCTGGCCACGTGGCGACCCTTGGCTGCCGGCGTTCCGAACCTCTTCGCGATCGTCAGCCAATGCGAGTAGGTGGCACCCGTGATCGCCTGCGCGCCAACGCACACCAACGCCTCTTCAGGAGCCGGCGCGACGCTCGCGGCCGGGCTGGTGGCGACCGGCGCCGTGCTCGGCGGTGAGGGCGCAGCCGTCGCAGGACACGTAGAGGCCGAGGTTTCAGCCCCGCTCGAGCCAGCGCCCGCGACGAGCCAGATCACCAGCGCCGCCAGAATCACGGCGAGCGACCGAGGACGCCGTCCGTGCCGTGTCACGCGAGGCATCTCACGCAGCACTAGACGGCCGTGGACCAAGCGGGGCAAGGACGCAGGGAGCGTGGCGTGCTCTGCACGCGAGCGACCGCATCGTCCCCGGATGGGGGAGGACGCCGTCCGTGCCGTGTCACCCGAGGCATCTCACGCAGCACTAGACGGCCGTGGGCCAAGCGGGACAAGGACGCAGGGAGCGTGGCGTGCTCTGCACGCGAGCGACCGAGGACGCCGCCCCGCGCCGCGCCCACGGCCGTCTAGGAGCCGTGGCACTTCTTGAACTTCTTACCCGAGCCACACCAGCAGGGATCGTTGCGCCCGACCTGGTGCTCGTCATCGAGCACGCGCTGCTCGACGACGGGGAGCGCTTCCATCTCCTGGCCGTTTTCACCGAACGCAGCCTGCGCGCTGCCGGTGCTCAGGCCGGCGTCGGCGGCGGCAGCTGCCATCGCGCCGGCGCCGGCGACGCTGTGGCCTCCGGAATAGGAGACTTTGCCTGCCCGTGTGGAGCTGCCGGAGGCCGCGAACGGCGGAATCGATCCGCCCCCGCTTCCGTTCTCGCCCTCGACGTTCACCTGGACGTTGAAGATCATGCGCGCGTACTCGGTCCATACGCTGTTCATGAGGTCGCCGAACAGGTTGAAGGCTTCGTTCTTGTAGGCCACCAGCGGATCGAGCTGGGCGAAGCCGCGCAGGTGGATGCCCTCGCGCAGGTATTCCATGTCGAACAGGTGCTCGCGCCAGCGTTCGTCGATCGTCTGCAGCAGCAGGAAACGCTCGAGCGCCCCCATCAGCTCCTCGCCGAGCGACTTCTCGCGTTCGTCGTAGCGCGCGAGCGCCATGTCGACGATCTTGTCGCCGAGCACGGTGCGATCGACGGTGTCGCGGTCCAGATCCTCCTGGCCGAGATCGATCGGGAACAGCTGTCCGAGCGCGATGAACAGGCCGTCCATGTCCCAGTCCTCAAAGAAGTCGCCCGGCGTGTACTGGTCGATCGTGCGTTCGATCACCTTGGCGACCTCGCCGCGCGCCTCCTCGCCGATGCTCTTGCCTTCCAGGACCTCGTCGCGGTACTTGTAGATCACGCGGCGTTGCTCGTTCATCACGTCGTCGTATTCCAGGACGCGTTTGCGGATCAGGAAGTTCTGCTCCTCGACCTTTTTCTGGGCCTTTTCGATCTGCTTGGACAGCATCTTCGCCTCGATCGGTTCCTCGTTGCCCTCGTCGTCGACCCCGCCCAGTTTGTCGAGGATCTTGTAGATGCGGTCGCCGGCGAACAGGCGCACGAGGTCGTCCTCGGCGGACAGGAAGAAGCGCGACTCGCCTGGGTCCCCCTGGCGCCCGGCACGACCTCGCAGCTGGTTGTCGATGCGCCTGGACTCGTGGCGCTCGGTGCCGCAGATGAACAGGCCGCCCGCCGCCATCACCGTCTCACGCGAGCTCGCCACCTTGCGCTCCAGCTCCGGCAGGATCTCCTTCATGCGACCCTCGTAGGCGTCCGTGTCGGCGGGGTCGATGCCCTCGCGCGCGAGCTGCTGCGTGGCGAGGTGCTCGGGGTTGCCGCCGAGCTTGATGTCCACCCCTCGGCCGGCCATGTTGGTGGCGATCGTCACCGCACCCGGCTGCCCTGCCTCGGCGACGGTCTCCGCCTCGAGCGCCGCGTGCTCGGGCTTGGCGTTGAGCACCGTGTGCTTGATCCCACGCTTGGTCAGACGGTCGGAGAGCAGCTCGGAGACCTCCACGGAGATCGTTCCAACGAGCACCGGCTGGCCGTTCTCGTGACGCGCGGCGATTTCTCGGACGACGGCGCTCCACTTGCCCTCCTTGGTCTTGTAGACCTGATCGTTGCGATCGTCGCGAACCATGTCCTTGTTAGTGGGGATCTGCACGACCGGCAGCTCGTAGATCTTCATGAACTCCGTCGCCTCTGTCAGTGCCGTGCCGGTCATGCCGGCGAGCTTCTCGTAGAGACGGAAGTAGTTCTGGTAGGTGATCGTGGCGAGCGTCTGGCTCTCCTCCTGAACGGAGACGCCCTCCTTGGCCTCGATCGCTTGGTGTAGGCCCTCAGACCAGCGCCGCCCGTCGAGGATGCGCCCGGTGAACTCGTCGATGATCTTCACCTCGCCGTCGATCACCGCGTAGTCGACGTCGCGCTTGTAGAGCGCCTCCGCGCGTAGTGCCTGGATCAGGTGGTTGACCAGATGCCCGTTCTCCGCCCGGTACAGGTGGTCGATGCCCAGGAAGCGCTCGGCCTTAGCGACACCCTGCTCGCTGATCGCCACCGTCTTCTGCTTCTCGTCGATCTCGAAGTCGAAGTCGGCCATGAACTGCTTCTTGGTGCGCGGATCCATGCCTTCGGGCGTTTTGCCCGCGACCATGCGCGGCGAGAGCTTCGCGAACTTCACGTACAGGTCGGCTGCCTGTTCGGGCGCGCCGGAGATGATCAGCGGCGTGCGCGCCTCGTCGATGAGGATGTTGTCGACCTCGTCCACGATCGCGAAGTAATGCCCGCGCTGGACCTTTTCGCCAAGGTCCTTGGCCATGTTGTCGCGCAGATAGTCGAAGCCGAACTCCGAGTTGGTGCCGTACACGACGTCGCACGCGTACGCGCGCTGCTTCTCCTCGAAGGACTGCATGTTCTGAAGGACGCCCACCGTCACGCCGAGCGCGTCGTAGATGGGGCTCATCCATTCGGCGTCGCGTTGCGCAAGGTAGTCGTTGACGGTGACCACGTGTACGCCACGGCGCTGCGGCGTCTCGCCGTCGGAGTCGCTGTTGGCGACCGCGTGCACGGCAAGCGAGTTGAGCACCACCGCCAGCGTCGCCGTCAGCGTCTTTCCCTCACCTGTCTTCATCTCGGCGATCTGGCCCTCGTGCAGGGCCATAGCTCCGATCATCTGCACGTCGAAGTGGCGCATGCCCATCTTGCGCTTACCCGTCTCACGCACGACCGCAAAGCACTCCGGCAGCAGCGCGTCGAGGTCCTCGCCCTCGCTGGCGCGCGCGCGCAAAGCGTCCATCCGCTCGCGCAGCTCAGCATCGCTGTCGTGTTCGAGCTCGGCCTCGAACGCGCCGATCAGCGCCACGCGCTTCTGGTAGGTCTTGAACTTCTTCGCCTCGCCGACGTTCAGCGCGAGATCGAGCACAGAGGGCATGTGCCCAAGGATAGCTCCCGTCGCCGCCGGTGATGTTGCCTAGTGGTGTGCCGCCCGCCGGCCACCAGAGCTAGGTCACAACGCGGGCGACGCGCGCTGCCGCTGCATGCGCCTCGCGACGATGACGCAGTTTGTCCCGGTGGCGCTTGACCTGGCGGGCCAGCTCATCGACCACGAGGTTCAGGGAGTGGAGCATCTCCGGGGAGGAGTCATGTGCGCGCAGGGTCACGCCCTTCAAGTAGAGCGTGCACTCGGCGACCTGGCAGTCGGCAACGCGTGGATTGCGCTCCTTGAAGAGCTCGATCTCCAGCCGGGCGAGGTCTGAGACCTGCCGCTCGACCTTGCTCAGACGGCGCTGCGCATGCACGCGGAGCTCGTCGGTGACCGGGACGTTTCGACCCTTGATGTCGATCTGCATCACACGCTCCTTCGGTCGGCCTTTGAGTGTGGCTTCGTCTCCGATGCTACGCCGATGCGCGGCGGATGTAAACGGCACTCAACACAATGCTATGCGCGCAATTTGCGACATCTGGAGGCGTTGCAGGACGCTCGCCGCACATCGCGCCCCCTAGCGTGCTATTCTGACAATTGTCATAGTCTCACTTTCCGTGAAGGGGCTCGCTGCGGCGGGCCTCTTTGCGTTTCCAGGGTCGCACGGTCCTCGCCGCGCGCGAACCGGCGACTGTCCGGGATTCGGGCGGGAGCAGGCTAGCGCCGGGGGCGCAGGCTCTGCAGGATGCCGCTGTGACCGGCGATTGCGCCGATCAGGATCGCCTCGGCCGCGACCTCGCTGCCAGGGAACACGATGCTCTCGCGAAGCTGCGCGCGCTCACCGACGACAGCGCCGTCGCCGAGCACCACGGGGCCCATCAGACGGGCGCCGGCGCCGATGCTTACATCGGTCCCGATCCACACCGGCCCTTCGACCTCGACGTCCGGGCCGAGCTCGCGACCGTCGGCCACGGTCACACCGGGGCCGATCTCCGTCCCTTCGACGCCCAGGTGCAGCTCGCCGCGGAGGGCATCGAACGTCCCCTGCCTGAGCTCCGCCAGCGAGCCGACGTCGTTCCAGTACTCCTGCAGCTCGTGGATGTGGAACGGCACGTCGTTCTCCAGCAGAACCGGAAAGACGTCGTTTGCCCAATCGACAAAAGGCCGCGCCGGGAAGTAGTCGAAGATCTTCGCCTCGAACATGTAGATGCCGCAGTTGCCCAGGTCCGACAGCGCTTCCTCCGGCGCCGGCTTCTCCTGGAACCCGGTGATGCGCCCATCGGAGTCGTGCAGCACCACGCCGTACTCGCTCGTGTCCGCCACCTTCTTGACCGCGAGCGTGGCGACCCCACCGGAGCTTCGGTGGCGCTCGACGAACCGCGTCAGGTCGATGTCCGTCAGCGCATCGCCTGAGATCACCAGGAACGGCTCATCGCCGAAGAAGTCCGCGCAGCCACGCACGCCGCCCGCCGTCCCCAAGAGCTCCTCCTCGACGCGGTACTGCAGGCGCTCGCCGAAGTACTCGCGGATCGAGTCGGGGAAGTAGTGCAGGTTGGCGATCACCTCGTCGAAGCCGTGCCTGCCCAGGAGCTCGACGATGTGCTCCATCACCGGGCGGTCGAGCACCGGCACCATCGGCTTGGTGATCTCATACGTCAGCGGACGCAGGCGGGTGCCGAGGCCAGCAGCCAGAACCATGGCTCTCATACGAGTTCAGTCTCCATTGTCGAAGGAACAGACCAGAGGGCCGCTAGTCAAGCCAGGCAAGGACGCAGGGAGCGTGGCGTGCTTCACGCACGCGAGCGACCGAGGACGCAGCATGGCGCCGGCTAGCGGCCATCTGGTTAGTAGCGATAGTGGTCGGGCTTGTAGGGGCCCTCGACGGGGACGCCGATGTAGGCGGCCTGCTCGTCGGTGAGCCGCGTCAGCTTCACGCCGAGCGCGTCCAGGTGCAGCCGCGCGACCTTCTCGTCGAGGTGCTTGGGCAGCACGTACACGCGCTTCTCGTACTCGTCGTTCTTCGTGAACAGCTCGATCTGCGCGATCGTCTGGTTTGAGAAGGAGTTGCTCATCACGAAGCTCGGGTGCCCGGTGGCGTTGCCGAGGTTCAGCAGGCGACCCTCGGAGAGCATCAGGATCGCGTGCCCGTCGGGGAACACCCACTTGTCCACCTGCGGCTTGATGTTCACGCGCTCGATGCCCGGGACCTTGGTCAGGCCGGCGATGTCGATCTCGTTGTCGAAGTGGCCGATGTTGCCCACGATCGCCTGGTGCTTCATGCGCGCCATGTCCTGCGCCTTGATGATGTCCTTGTTGCCCGTGGTCGTCACGAAGATGTCAGCCGTCTCAACGACGTCGTCGAGCGTCTTGACCTCATAGCCCTGCATCGCCGCCTGCAGCGCGCAGATCGGGTCGATCTCGGTGATCACGACGCGGGCGCCCTGGCCGCGCAGCGATTCCGCGCAGCCCTTGCCGACGTCGCCGAAGCCGCACACGACCGCGACCTTGCCGCCGATCATCACGTCGGTGGCGCGGTTGATCCCGTCGATCAGCGAGTGCCTGCAGCCGTAGAGGTTGTCGAACTTGGACTTGGTGACCGAGTCGTTGACGTTGATCGCCGGGAACAGCAGCTCGCCCGCCTCGACCATCTCGTAGAGGCGGTGCACGCCGGTGGTGGTCTCCTCGGTGACGCCTTTGATGCCCTCGCCGATCTGCGTCCAGCGCTGGGGGTCCTCCTCCAGCGAGCGCGTGAGCACGGAGAGGATCACCTGGTACTCCTCCGAGTCGGCGTCCGTCGGCGCCGGCACCGCACCCGCCTGCTCGTACTCGGTGCCCTTGTGCACGAGCAGCGTCGCGTCGCCTCCGTCGTCGAGGATCATGTTCGGGCCCCGTTCCCCGTCGGGGCCAGGCTCGGGCCAGTTCAGCACCTGCTCGGTGCACCACCAGTACTCCTCGAGCGTCTCGCCCTTCCACGCGTACACCGGCACGCCCTGGGGGTCCTCGGGGGTGCCGTCCGGGCCGACCGCGACGGCCGCGGCGGCGTGGTCTTGGGTGGAGAAGATGTTGCAGCTGCACCAGCGCACGTCGGCACCGAGGGCGGTAAGCGTCTCGATCAGCACTGCCGTCTGGATCGTCATGTGCAGCGAGCCGGTAACGCGGGCACCCTTCAACGGTTGTGCGTCGGCGTACTCGGCGCGGATCGACATCAGGCCGGGCATCTCATGCTCGGCGAGCGTGATCTCCTTGCGCCCGAACTCCGCAAGCGAGAGGTCGGCGACCTTGAAATCGGTGCCGAGCGCGGCGGTAGGGCTGATTGCTGACATGACGAGTTCTCCTATCGGTCATGTGAGCGCCCTTGCTACAGAAACAGGCCGAGCGTGGCGGATCTGGACCCGTCGCAGCGCTCCTCGGCCGTCCCGGACGGTATCACACGGATATCGGCCGTCTGGAGGCCTCAGCGTTCGGCGAGCGCCGCCTTCAGCTCGTCGAGAATCTTCACCGGCCCCGGGTCGACCCCCCGCAGCGTCGCGAGGTAGATCGACACGAGGTCACCGAGCAGGACGAGCGAGATGACGCGCTCGATCGCTGTCTCACCGCGCGTCTCCAGGCGAAAGCTGGCGGCCGCGTTGCCCGCGATCAGCCGCTCGGTCAGCTCCATGCGCTCCTTGACCCGAGGGTGTGCGTCGGAGTCATCTAGGAACACGGCCGAGAAGCGACCCAGCTCCGGCGCGCCCTCCCAGCCGACCAGCTCGTTGTGATCGAGCTCGGGAAGCTCGCTGAAGAAGGCCGGCTGCTTTGCGTTCTCGTTGAACTGCGTCTTCCAGCGATAGGCGATCGGCGTCGTCAGACCGGCCCCCGCGATCACGGGAATCGTGCCGTGCAGGCCGCGCGCCAGCTCCTTGGCAAGCGAGTCCTCCGGGGCGTCCGGGCCCCACTCGGCGACCAGCTGCTCGGTGTGCGAGGCGGCGACGTCGATCTCAGAGGTCAATCGCGAGCCGGCGCCGCATAGCGCGGCAACCTCGAGCGCGGCAACGATCATGTAGGCGACGGCTGCGCGCGGCTGGAACCCGCCGGGAATCGGGATCACCGGCACGCCGTCCGCTCGCGCCATCTCAGCAAGGCGCCCGCCGGTGGTCACAACCGTGCGCTTGGCGCCAAGCGCTCCCGCGGACTCATAGCAAGCAAGCGTCTCCTCGGTCTCCCCGGAGTAGCTCGCGCACAGCACCATCGTGTCCGGCGTGGTCCACGTGGGCAGCCCGTACGCGCGCGTGACGAAGATCGGGCGCGAGACGTGATCGCCGAGCGCCGCCCGCGCCAGCGCCCCGCCGATCGCAGAGCCACCCATCCCCGCTACGACCAGCCCAGCCGTCGTGTCCCAGTCCTGCATGATCGCGGACTCGACCCTCCACAGTGCGTCGCGCAGGTGCTCAGGCAGCGCCAGTACGTCGCCCAGCTGGTCTGACGGGTCGACCTGGGCGATGGCCGCTCGGGAGAGCTCCTCCGCCATAGGTGCTGCGGTCGCGCCGCCGTCAGTCATCTGGTGTTCGCCTCCTGTGGGACTTGGGGAAATAAGGCCAGAAATCTTGGTTTCGTTGCGAGCGCCGAGCCAGCAGCCTAAAACTGAATTGCGCCATCCGGCAACTCGACACCAGGGAAGATACGCGCCCCATGGGTGATCACGTTGTGCGCCCCCGCCTTCACGCCGTCGCCGAGCACCGCCATGCCGCTGATTCGGGTGCCCGTACCCACCTCGCAACCGGCACCAATGATGCAGTCGCGAAGCTCACAGCCCTCGCCGATCCGGCTGCCCTCCAGCACCACCGAACGCTCAACGCTGGACCCTGCCCCCACCCAGACATCCTCGGCCAGGACGGCCAGGCTACCCACGTGCGCCCCCTTTCCGACGCGCACGCCCCGCTCGAGCAGCCCCGGAGGAATCACGCGACCGTGCACCTCCGTCGCGTCCTCCACGGCCAACCAGTCGCTGCCGAGACGCTCGAGCACAGCTGTGCGAACGTTGCCCTCGAGGATGTCGAAGGTGCCTTGGAGGTAGCGCTCAGGCGTGCCGATGTCCAGCCAGTACCCGTCGGCCACGTATCCGTAGAGACCGTTGCCCACCAACCGCGGCCACACCTCGCGCTCGATCGAGACGTTGCGGTCGGGCGGTATCAGCTCCAGGATCTCGCGCTCGAGGACGTACGCGCCGGCGCTGATCAAGTTGCTCTCGAAGTTCTCCGTGCTGGGCTTCTCGAGGAACGCGCGCACCGACTGATCCTCCCCCAGGGTCACGAGACCATAAGCGCTGGGGTCTGCGACGGGCACGAGCGCCAACGTGCCCTTCGCGCCGCTCGCCTCGTGCTGAGCGATCTGGGCGCTCAGGTCGATGTCCGTGAGCACGTCACCGTTCAACATCAGGAAGCGTGCGTCGAGCATTGGCTCCGCCATCTTCAGCGCACCAGCGGTGCCGCGCGGATCGGGCTCCTCCACATAGCGCAGCCGAATGCCGAGACTGGAGCCGTCACCCAACACAGCTCGCACGCCGTCTGCGAGAAAGCCACAGGAGACGATCACGTCATCGATCCCGTGAGCTCTCAGCCACTCGAGCATGAACGCGATGAACGGCCGGTCGACGAGCCGCACGACTGGCTTGGGCACATTGGAGGTGAGCGGACGTAGGCGCGTTCCCTGCCCGCCGACCAGGATCACCGCCTGGATGCTCTCACCGCCGTCCGATGCCCTCGTAGAGCAGACCGGCGGCGCGGATCGTTCCGGGGTCGAGCGCGTTGCGCCCGTCCACGACCAGCTCGCCGTTCATCGCCTGCGCTGCCTGCTCCCAGTCCAGCTCGAGACACTCCCGCCACTCGGTGACGAGCACGACCGCATCCGCGCCTTCCACCGCTCCGAGCGGGGAGTCAGCGAAGCCGATGCCCCTGACGAGCGCCCGCGCCTGTTCCTCGGCGACGGGGTCAAACGCCACGACCGACGCGCCGTCGGCCTGCAGGCGCGCGGACAGCACGAGCGAGGACGCCTCGCGCATGTCGTCTGTGTTCGGCTTGAAGGCGAGGCCGAGCAGCGCCACGCGCTTGCCCGCCAGCGCGCCGAGGTGCTTGTGCAGCTTCCCGATCACGCGACGCTTCTGCAGGTCGTTGACCTCGATCACGGCTGTCAGCAGCTGGAAGTGGTAGCCGGAGTTGCCGGCCAGCTGCTTCAAAGCATCAACATCCTTCGGAAAACAGGAACCCCCGAAGCCGATCCCCGCCTGCAGGAACTTGGAGCCGATGCGATCGTCCAGCCCCATTCCCCGCGCGACCTCGACCACATCCGCACCGGTCTCCTCGCAGACGTTCGCGATCTCGTTGATGAACGAGATCTTCGTCGCGAGAAAGGCGTTGGAGGCGAGCTTGACCATCTCCGCGCTGGCGATGTCCGTGCGCACCAGCGGCGCGTTCAACGGGGCGTAGAGCTCGGCGACCGCGTCACCTGCCCAACCGTCGTCCGCACCGACGACGACACGGTCGGGGTGCAGGAAATCCTCGACCGCTGAACCCTCCTTCAGGAACTCTGGGCAGGAGACATATCCGAGCCCACCCTTGTCCTGCTCGCCGAACACACGCATCAGAGACGCGCCCGTTCCGCACGGCACAGTGGACTTCATCACGAGCGCGTGCTCCTTGGACGCGGGAATCGCATTGACGACCGCGTGGACCGCCGAGAGGTCGGCGTCGCCCGAATAGGTCGGCGGAGTGCCGACCGCCACGAACAGCAGACGCGCATGCTCCAGCGCATCTGCCAGCTCGGTGGAGAAGTGCAAGCGCGAGGCATTGCGCGCCAGCAGCTCCTCCAGCCCTGGCTCATAGATCGGGACCTCGCCGCGGCGCAGACGCTCGATCTTCGCCTCGTCGATGTCCACGCACCACACGTCGCTGCCCAGCTCGGCGAAGCCGGCAGCCGTGACCAGACCGACATAGCCGGTGCCGATCACTCCAATGGATTCGGGGCTGGCGCTCATGGAAAGCGGGAAGGCTAGTGGGTGCGGGCGCGACGGGGCGTCGTGAGTGTTGCGATCGCCCTACTCGGCGACCGCAAGGAACGCCTGATAGCGCTTGACGTCGCGCACACCTCGCGCGTGCTCCTCGCTGTCCTGCGGCGCGCGCTCGACGGTCTCGCGCGCTTCGGAAAGCTTCGTCTCGAATGTCGCGCGATCGATTTTCTCGGGAGCGATCGCCTCCTCGACGAGCACCAGCGCCCGGTTCTGCGCGAACTGCAGATAGCCCTCCGCCTGCGCGAAGCGCACGATCTCATCCTCGGAGCGGTACAGGCGCAGCTCCGTCGGCTCCAGACGAGCAAGTATCGGCTCGTGGTTGGCGAGGATCGCAATCGAGCCGACCGCCGTGAACGTGGAGAGCATTTCGATCTCCTCCGAGAAAACCTCACCCTCGGGCGTCAGCACTTCCGCTGGGAACTTGGAGTGGGCCATTATTTCTTGGCCGCCTCCACTACTTCGTCGATCGTGCCCTTCAGGAAGAACGCGCTCTCGGGGACCTCGTCGTGCTTGCCGTCGAGGATCTCCTCGAAGCCCCTGATCGTCTCGGCGATCGGCACGTAGGCGCCCGGGGTGCCGGTGAACTGCTCCGCCACGAAGAACGGCTGTGAGAGGAAGCGCTCGATACGTCGCGCCCGCTGCACCGTGAGCTTGTCCTCGTCGGAGAGCTCGTCGATACCAAGGATCGCGATGATGTCCTGGAGCTCCTTGTAGCGCTGGAGCACCTCCTTGACACGGTTGGCGACGCGGAAGTGGTCGTCACCGAGGATGTCCGCCTTGAGGATCGTCGAGGTTGAGTCGAGCGGGTCGACGGCCGGGTAGATGCCTTTTTCGGAGATCGCACGCGAGAGCGCGGTCGTGGCGTTGAGGTGGGCGAACACCGACGCGGGCGCTGGGTCCGTGTAGTCGTCGGCCGGAACGTAGATCGCCTGGATCGAGGTCACCGAGCCGCGCTTGGTGGAGGTGATCCGCTCCTGCAGCTGCCCCATCTCGGTCTCGAGCGTCGGCTGGTAGCCCACCTGCGAGGGCATGCGCCCGAGTAGCGCCGAGACCTCGGAGCCCGCCTGGACGAAGCGGAAGATGTTGTCGATGAACAGCAGCACGTCCTGGCCCTGGTCGCGGAAGTATTCGGCCATCGTCAGACCGGAGAGCGCTACGCGCATGCGCGCTCCGGGAGGCTCGTTCATCTGGCCGAACACGAGCATCGTCTTGTCGAGGACGCCTGACTCCTTCATCTCCAGCCACAGGTCGTTGCCCTCGCGTGAGCGCTCGCCCACCCCGCAGAACGCCGAAAGTCCGCCGTGCTCCTTGGCGAGGTTGTGGATGAGCTCCTGAATGAGGACGGTCTTGCCGACGCCGGCACCTCCGAACAGGCCGACCTTGCCGCCCTTGGCGTAGGGAGCGAGCAGGTCGATGACCTTGATCCCCGTCTCGAACATTTCGGTCGTGGGCGTGAGGTCCTCCGCACGCGGAGCTTCCTGGTGGATGCCGCGGCGCTCCACGTCCGCAGGCAGAGGGTCGCCGAGGTCGATCGGCTCCCCGAGCAGGTTGAAGATGCGCCCGAGCGTTGCCTCGCCCACGGGAACCGTGATCGGGCCTCCGGTGTCGAGCACCTCCATGCCTCGCGCCAAGCCGTCGGTCGTGTCCATCGCCACCGCCCGCACGCGATCGTCGCCCAGATGCTGCTGGACCTCGCATACGAGCAGGTCCTCCTCAGCGCCGGCGCTGATCCCTGGAGCCTCCTCCTCGCGGTTGCTCGCGGTGCGCACGATCGTGATCGCGTGGTTGATCTCCGGTAGGCGCTCGGGGAAGACTGCCTCGATCACGACGCCCTGGATCTCCTCGATGCGACCGACGTTGCGCTCAGCGACGCCGTTGGCGCTGGCGGTGGTTGTTGGCTCTGTGGCGATGCTGGCCTCCATGATCGTTCTCCTAGTTCCTGTTCGAAAAGTGGGGTTGAATTTCTTCAGATGCCGCCCGGCTGGTCGTTCTCGCCGGTCTAGCGGGGCGGTGAGCAAGCCAGACAAGGACGCAGGAAGCGTGGCGTGCCTCGCACGCGAGCGACCGAGGACGCAGTATGGCGCCGCTCACCGTCACGCTAGTCCCTCGGCTCCGGCTACTACCTCCATGATCTCCTGGGTGATCTCGGCCTGGCGTGCGCGGTTCATCTGCAGCGTGTAGTCGGTGATGATTTCGCCGGCGTTCTCCGATGCGCTGCGCATGGCGGTCATCTGCGCGCCGAAGAAGCCAGCGGCGGACTCGACCAGTGCTCGGTAGATCGAGATCTCGATGTAGTCAGGGACCAGGCGCTGCAGGATCGTCTCAGGGTCCGGCTCGTAGTCAACCGGGGTCGGGGGTGCGGCCGGGTCGTCGTCCTCGCCATCGCCATCGCCTGCGCCGAGCGCGTGGCCGGAGAGGGGCAGCAGCGTCTGACGCGTGACCTTCTGCGTGAGCGGCGAGACGTAGGAGTTGTAGAGCATCTCCACGCGATCGATGCGATCATCGAGATACGCCTGGATCAAGTCGTCGGCGATCGTACGCGCGTCAGCGTAGGCGGGCCGGTCGGCGAAACCGGTGTATGCACCCTGGAGCTCGTGTCCGCGGAAAGCGACCGAGGAGACGCCACGGCGTCCCGTCGCGTACCAGCTGCTGCCAAGCCCCTGCTCGGAGGTCTCGGCAGCGAGGCGGACGCCGGCACGGATGATTTGCGAGTTGAAGCCGCCGGCGAGCCCACGGTCGCCTGTGACGAGCAGCAGCCCCACGGTCGACTCGGACTCGTGCTCGCGCAGGAGCGGGACGCGAGCTGCCTCCGCACCGGCGGCCTGAGCCGCCTGGCGGGTCATCCGGGCGAGCGCGTCTGCGTAGGGGCGTAGCGCCTCGATCCGCTGCTCAGCGCGGCGCAGGCGTGCCGCCGCGACCATCTCCATGGCGCGCGTGATCTTCTGAATGTTCTTGACCGACGCAATCTTGTTCTTGACGTCGCGCTGAGATGCCATGGCGGTTTACGGCAGCCGGCGCTAGGCCGGCTGCGCCTCCTTCTCCCGCTCGTCCTCGGCCTGCGCCTCGCGCGAGCTGCTGCTCGGGAGGGCATCCTCGTCGAACGGCTGGCCCTCCTCGTCGAGGTCGTAGCCGAAGTCCTCGGCGAACGTGTCGAGGATCTCCCGCAGCTTTCCCTGCACGTCGTCCGACCAGTCGCCGCCACGGATCTGCTCACGCAGCTCGCCGTGCTGGGAGTGCATGCGTTCAGTCGCCTCAAGGAGGAAGGCGGGTACACGGTCGACGTTCAGCCGGTCCAGGTAGCCGTTGGTCGCAGCGAAGATCTGCACCGTCTGATCCTCGACGGGCAGCGGTGCGCGCTCGTGCTGGTTGAGTGTTGCCACGAGGCGCTCCCCACGAGCCAGCGTGCGCTGCGTGTCGGCGTCGAGGTCTGAGCCGAACTGCGCGAACGCCTCCAGATCGCGGTACTGCGAGAGCTCGAGCTTGATTCGTCCCGCGACTTTCTTCATCGGGCCAATCTGTGCGTTTCCACCGACGCGCGAGACGGAGATGCCGACGTTGATCGCCGGGCGCACACCCGAGTTGAACAGTTTCGACTCGAGGAAGATCTGCCCGTCGGTGATCGAGATCACGTTCGTAGGGATGTAGGCGGAGACGTCGCCGGCCTGTGTCTCGATCACCGGAAGGGCCGTCAGAGAGCCACCGCCGAGGTCGTCGTTGAGCTTGACAGCACGCTCGAGCAGACGCGAATGCAGATAGAAGACGTCGCCTGGGTACGCCTCGCGACCCGGTGGGCGGCGCAGCAAGAGCGACATCTGACGGTAGGCGTACGCGTGCTTTGTTAGATCGTCATAGACGCAAAGCGCGTGCTGGCCTTTGTAGAGAAAGTGCTCGCCCATCGCGCAGCCGGCGTAGGGGGCCATGAACTTGATCGGGGCCGCCTCGTCGGCGGGCGCCGCGACGATGATCGTACGCTCCATCGCGCCGTATTCCTCGAGCGTCTGCGCAAGCGCCACAACCGTCGACATGCGCTGCCCGATGGCGACGTACACCGACACGACGCCGGTGTCCTTGTTGTTGATGATTGCGTCGATCGCGATCGCCGTCTTACCGGTCTGGCGGTCGCCGATGATCAGCTCTCGCTGACCGCGGCCGATGGGGATCATCGCGTCGATCGCCTTTAGCCCCGTCTGCATCGGTTCGGTGACGGGCTGGCGCTGGACCACGCCCGGCGCCTTGAACTCGGCCGGCCGCGTCTCGGTGACCTCGATCGCGCCCTTTCCGTCGAGGGGGCGCCCGAGCGGGTCGACGATGCGACCGAGCATCTGCTCGCCGACGGGGATCTCCAGCAGCGAGCCCGTGCGCTTGACGGTGTCGCCCTCGGAGATCCGCTCCCACTCGCCGAACAGCACCGCGCCGACGTTGTCGGACTCGAGGTTCAGCGCGAGCCCGGTGACGCCATGGGGGAGCTCGAGCATCTCGAAGGACATGCAGTTCTCCAGGCCGTGCAGGCGCGCGATGCCGTCGGCGACCGACAGCACGGTGCCCACCTCTGTCAGCTCGGCGGTGCCGCTGTCGAGTCCCTCGATACGGCTCTTGAGGATGTTCGTGATCTCGTCGGGGTTGATCTGCATGGTGATCTCCTGGTAGAAGAATGGCTCAGCTTGCCGGCGTTGCGCCGCCTTCGCCGGGTGGGTGGGCTCTAGGAAGCTCCTTGGGCAACGTGCCTGCGCAGCTGCTCCAGTCGGTTTCGAATAGAGGCGTCGAGGATCGAGTTTCCGACCCTGATGATGACGCCGCCGAGGATGTCCGGGTCCACGCGCGCGGCCAGCGTGACCTTGCGTCCGGCGCGCTCGCCGATCGTCTTGCCGAGGTTCTCGGTGGTGGCGTCGTCGAGCGCGATTGCGCTTGTGATCTGTACCGGCAGCGTCTTGTTCTCTTCGTCCCACAGGCGCTGGTACTCCTGGCGGATGCGGAAGATGACGGGCATGCGATGGTTTTCGATCAGCAGCGAGAGGAAGTTGATGAAGATCTCATCGGCGCCGTCGAGCAGCGTGCCCAGGGCATCGCGCTTCTCCTGGCTGGAGAAGTAGGGCGAGAAGAAAAACACGGCGAGCTCGCGATGCTGGTCGAGGGCGTCCGCGAACTGGCCGAGCTGCTCACGCAGCTCGTCGAGCTTGCCCTGCTCCTGGGCGACCTGAAAGAGCGAACGAGCGTAGACCTGGGCCAGCTCCTCCACTAGTTGTTCGCCCCCGGGGAGAGGCTTGAGAAGTCCATTTCGCCCAATGCCTCCTCGACCAGACGGCGCTGGTCGGCGTCATCGAGCGTCTTGCGCACGACCTTCTCGGTAGCCATGATCGTCAGGTCGGCGACCTCCCGGCGGATGTCATCGAGCGCACGCTTGGTGGCAGCGTCGATGTCGCGCTCCGCGCGCTTTGCCGCCTCGGCGAGGATCTCCTGGGCGCGCTCGCGTGCCTCGTGCTCGTGCGTGTCGGCTGTCTGTCGCGCGCGCTGCACGATCTCCTCGGACTGCGCCCTCGCCTCCTTCAGACGCTCACGGTATTCCTCGAGCAGCTTGTCGGCGTCCTGGCGCAGCTCGGCGGCGGCGTCGATGTCGCCTTCGATCGTCTTGGCGCGCTTGTCCAGGGCTTCACCGATCAGAGGGAACACCCACTTGCGCAGGATGAACAGCGAGATCAGGAACACGACGATCGTCCAGACCATCAGCCCCACGTTGGGGGTGATCAGGAAGGAGCCGCTGGCGGCGATTGGGATGGTTGTCGCGGGGAGCATTCTTTGCCTACAGGAAGAAGGCGATGAAGCCGCCGACGAGGCCGTAGAAGAAGCACGCCTCGGTGAGCGCGAAGCCAAGCCACTGGTCGCGCTCGACCTCGGCGCGTAGCTCTGGCTGGCGAGTCTTGGCTTGGATCGAAGCGTTGAACACCGCTCCGATGCCCGCGCCGGCTCCGGCGGCGCCGCCGCCGGCGCCGACGCCCAGCGCGATCGCACGACCGGCATCCTGGCTCTGCTTGATGATCGGTTCGACGGTCAGGATCAGTGGGTGGATCACACTGAAAAGATGGAGAAACGGCATTGCTCGATAGCTCCCTTGTTTTGTTAGTGGCTTTCGACCGCTCCGCCGAGGTAGATGGCGGTCAAGATGGAAAAGATGAAGGCCTGCAGGCCGGCGATCAGCACGGCCTCGAACAGGTAGATCGCGATCCCGAAGGGCAGCAGCAGCCATTGCACCCACTGATCTCCGACGAGCACCCCCAGCTCGCCGCCCATGAACGCGATCAGCATGTGACCGGCGAGCAGGTTCGCCCACAGCCTGACGGTCAGCGAGATCAGGCGCAGGAAGTTGGAGAGGATCTCGATCGGGAAGATCAGGCCGACGATCGGGCCTTTGATGCCGCCCGGCATCAGGCTTTTGATGTATCCAATCGGGCCGTGGTGCCTGATCCCCTCATAGGTGAATAGACCGAACACACCGAGAGCGAGGATCAGCGGAAAGGCGACGTTCGTATCGGCCGCGTATATCTGGAAGGACGGAATGCTCGCACCGAACAGGTTGAAGGTCTCGCCGCTGTCGACCGGCAGCGGGATGTAGCCGATCAGGTTGGTGACGAGGATGAACACGAAGATCGTGGCGATCAACGGGAAGTACTTGCGCTGCATGTCCTCGTCGAGGTTTTCTTTCGACATGCCGCGCGTGAAGTCGTAAAAGGCCTCGACCGCCACCTGCAGACGACCGGGGCGCTGCTGCAAGCGCCTGGCTACGTAGGCCATCACCCCGATCGTGATGACGACCGTGATCAACAGGTAAAGAACACCCTTGTTGAATGCGACCGGACCAAGCTTGAACCAGGTGTCGAGTTTGAACTCGTTTGTCGGGGAGAAGACGCCGCTGACAACGGCTGGGGCCTTGTGCGACTTGAACCCGAACAGGATGATGAATAGGACGATCCCACCGATCCACGCCGCCAGGACGGCGTAGAGGATCTTTTTTCCCTGGCTCATACCTTGGCGCGACGCAGGTGCCCCCGCGGGCGGAGCCGCTGACATGGCGCTCATCGCTGCGGCGCTCCTTGCGGTCGCCCGTTCACAAGACGCATCGCAAATGCGATCGAGTAGGCACAGAAGATCAGCAGTGCGGCGGCCAAGCCATCCCGGCGTCCACCGATGACGGCTGCGATCACGATCGCCCCGGCGAGCAGCCAGATGCGCCCGAACCCGTCGACCAGGTTCAGGCCGAAACGGGCGTCCACCCCTCGGCCGGCGATCCAGCGTGCTCCTACGTGAGCGAGCACGCGCTGTATCACCCAGGCGGCGGCGCTCACGACGACGCCCACGGCAGGCGCTCCCAGCGCCAGCGCCACGGGCACAGCGAGGACGACGAGCACAACGTCGAGGTAGCGCAGGACGACGCTCGAACGCCGGGAGAGGGTAGCGCCCGGACCTGCCCCGGAGGAAGTTCCGTGAGAGGGAGTATGGGCGGCCATTTCAAGATCCCGAGGGATCACCGTCGAGCACTTCCGGCGGAAACCGGACCGTCGGAGTGTGCGGGGTCGGTACGGTCTCCCGGCGCAGCGCCGGGCAGGCGTATGGGATCCCCCGTGACGTCGTCGTCTGGCATGTAAGTGGAGCCACCCTACAGACGAGAAATTCCTCGCGCTCTGCAGCGGCGAAGCCGTCGAAGTGTCCCTCAACAGTCTGCGGCGGCGGAGCTAGTCTAGCTGATCTCGTACTTCGTAACAACTTTGTGACATGCCGTACACAGGTGGTTCGGACCTTGCGAACAGCGAGCGTCTACGAATCGTGCGAAACGAGGGCGGGCGCAGCCGCTCGCCCAGCAGCCGCACGATCAGCACCGCTGCTGAGATTGTCGCCAGTCCGCCGAGCACGTCGCAGACGAAGTGGTTGCCTGTGGAGAGCACCGCGAACGCAGTGATGAAGGGATAGATCACAGCGAGCGTCCGCAGCCACCAGCGTGCGGTGACCTTCCAGACGACGATCGTGCACCAGACCGCCCAGGCGATATGCAGGGAGGGCATCGCGGCGAGCTGGTTTGCCTGCGAGGCCAGCGGCCCGGTATGCCAGGAGCCGATCGCATGCGTCGCGGCGACCACATCTGTGAACCCGGCGAGCATCCGTGGCGGGGCCACGGGGAACTGCCAGAAGACGATGAACGCGAGCACGTTGGCCAACACGAGCGCATTGCGCAGCGGCCGGTAGATGTCCGCACGACGCCACCACACGTATCCGAGCAACCCGAGCGTGACAATGAAGTGGGCGTTGTCGTAGTAGTCGGAGACCAGCAGACCGACCGTGTGATGCCCGGCGAGCCAGTGGTCGAGGCTGCGCTCGGGGTCGATGTGTAGGGCCTGCTCGAAGCGAAGGATGTCCTGCGCGTGTGTCAGTGCAGCGTGCAGCCGCAGCGGCGCGAGGTTCGTGATCGCGTCATAGATCCAGCAGAGCCACGCGATCGCGAGCGCCTCGAACCACCAGCGTGTGCGCTTGGGGATCTGCAAAGCGGCCGGGGACGAGCCGAGAATCGAGGTGGGGGTGCCTGCGTCGATCGGTGCGACCGTGGACAAGCAGTCGATGTTATCCGCAGCCGCAGCCACCACAGCCGTCTGCGCGACCGGGCGCCAACGACGGGGTCAGAGCGCCACGGACTCCAACCCGCGCTCGGCGAGCGTCTCAAGGACGCTGGGCAGCGCAGCCACCGTGCGCCGCCACGAGTCCGCGGCGGAGTAGTCGTCGGCGTCGTGCAGCAAAAGCACCGAGCCGGCGTCCGCGCCGCCGGTGACTCGCGCTGTAATCGAGGCGGGGGTCGCCCTCGCTTCCCAGTCGCGACCCCAGTGGCTCCACAGCAACGTGCGCCAGCCGTGTTGATGCGCGATCCGGAGCGCTGATGCGTTCAGGACCCCGTACGGCGGCCGGTAGAGCTGCGGCTCGCGCCCACTGTGCTCGGCGATACTCGCCTGAGCCCTGGCGATGTCCTCGCGCACCTGCCAAGGAGCCAGGCGCAGGAGGTTACGATGCCGGTGGCAGTGCAGCCCGATGTCGTGACCCGCATCAACGATCTCACGGACGATGCTGGGATTCTTGAGCACCTGCTCGCCGACGAGGAAGAACGTCGCGTGGACTTGCTCCCCAGCGAGGATCTCGAGCACGGCCGGGGTTCCTTGCGCGTGCGGGCCGTCATCGAAGCTCAAGCCGTAGCCGCAGCCACTGGCGGTGCGGTCCTCCACGCCGAGCGGCGCACGCAGCGGTGACCACGCCCCGGCCAGCCCTGGAAGCAGGTAGCCGACGACGGCGCCGGCGCTCAGCGCGCCCGCGATTTGGGCGGCCGGAGTGCGATGATCGGGGATGGACATGGTCGATCTGGTGCTGGGAATCGGGGCGGCGGTAGGGGCGTCGACCCTCTACAGCCTAGGGATCGCCCTGCAGGCGCTGGATGCCCGAGAGGCGCCCCACGAGGAGCACCTGCGCATCGCGCTCGTCGCGGGACTGGTCAAGCGCGCACGCTGGCTGCTCGGCACCGGGCTCTCGGTCCTCGGCTGGCCGCTACAGGTCGTCGCGCTTCTGCTCGCCCCCCTGGTGGTTGTGCAGCCGGCGCTTGCCACGGGTCTGCTGGTTCTGCTGGTGATCGGCGAGCGCATGCTGGGGGAGCGCGCCGGGCGCTACGAGCACCTCGCGATGTCCGCGATCGTGCTCGGCGTCCTCGGAGCCGCGCTGAGCGCCCCGCCGCGCGACACACATCACTCGCGCGAGGCGCTGACGATCACAATCGTGCTGGTCGCGCTGGGCCTGGCCAGCATGCTCCCGTACGTACTGCGCGCGCTTGGGCGACCGCGTGCGGTGATGACGATGGTCGGCGCGGGCCTCGCGTTTGGCTGGAGTGGCGTTGCGACAAAGCTCGCCTCCGACGACCTCGCGGGCCACCATGTCCTGATCGCGGCCGCCTGGGGACTGTCGACCGCCGCCGCCTCCGCCGTCGGGGTGCTGAGCGAGTCGAGCGCCCTCCAGTCACGCCCCGCGATTCAGGTCGCGCCGGTCGTGTTTGTGACTCAGACGGTCGTGCCGGTTGTGCTCGCGCCCCTGCTGCTCGGCGAGCGCTTTGGCGATACACCGCTTGGGGGCGTGCCGCTGATTGCCTCGTTGCTCGTGCTCGTGGTTGGGGCGGCGATGCTCGCCCGCTCCCCCTTGCTGACCACCTTGATCGGCGGTGCCCCACTGGACGGCGCGCGGGTCAGCCAGGACAGGGGCTCGGTGCCGAGCCCCGAGGAGCGCAGCCAGGAAACGATCCTTTCCAGCCCCTCAACCGAGGCGGGCGAGCCCGACAATTCGACCACGACCACGTCGCCAGCGCGCATCGGACGGTGAGGCAGCCGGCTGTCGGCGTGTAGCCGCGCAGCGCCCTTGATCGGAGTCGCTCCAGCGGTACGCGCGAGCACGAGCTGGCCCATGGACAGCCCACCCAGCGGCTGCAGATAGTAGAAGTGATGGTGCAAGCCAAGCGCTCGGGCCTGAGAGCGAAGCACCCCCCGCGTGTGCTCCCAGCGCAGCGGCGCCGAGCCGGGCACTTCAGGCGTGAATTCATCGCTCAACATGCGCAGCCTGGCGATCCTCGCGGCGTGTGGCACCCCGGCGTCGTCCGCGAAGGAGGCGTGGATACCGCGTGCCGCCAGCTCGGCTGCCAGCTGCGGGATCTGCGCATCGGGGGCGTGGATGATGAGACCGACCTCGCGCTGCTCGGTGCTGACCCGAACCAGCGGATGCACGTGCAGGAACTTGGCAGCGACCGCCGTCACCTCGTCCGTGGACATCATCCATGAGCCCAGGCCGAACAGCAGCACCACCCAGGTGGCGGCAGCCACAAGACGTAGCCGCCAGAGCGGAATCGGCTGTACGCGCCGCGGCGGGTCGAGCACCACGTCCACGGCCTGCGGATGCGGGATCTCCTCAACACGCGGTCGCGTTGCGCTGGCGCTCACCCCGTCTTCGTCATCGGATTCGAAGCTGGCCTGTACGTGCGTGCGCAGCTCGTCCGTGTCGTTGGCCAGGCGCAGCAGGTCTAGCGCTGCCATCGCCCGCGTGTTCAGGCGCGCATGCCCGATCGGCAGGCCGTAGGAGACGACCGGCGTGCCAGCGGCCCTAGCCTCGAGACAGGTGACCCCGCCTGTGGAGTGCACGAGCACGTCTGCGGCCGCCAGGATCTCGGGCATCTTGTTTGTGAAGCCGAACACACGGACGCGCTCGTCGCTGGCGAATGTCCCGCGCAGCTTCTGGGCGAGCTGATCGTTGTGCCCAGCAAGACAGACGATGCTGCTCACCTCGGGCACCTTTGTGAACTCGCGGACCGCACCCGCTATGTCCCCCACGCCCCAGCCTCCGCCTGAGACCACGACCGTGCGTCCGTCCTCGGGCAGGCCGAGCGCCCGGCGCGCCTCCGCGGGACAGCGCGGCTCTAGGAACTCGGCGGAAATCAGCGGACGCACGAGCCGCACGCTGCCGCGCCCAGCGATGCGCTCGACTGAGGGCATCGACTCCCCGTACATCACCAGGTGTACGTCGATGCCGGGCTGAGCCCAGAAGAAGAGCCCGGTGAGGTCGGTGATCGTGGCGACGGTTGGGCAGCGCACCTGACCCGTGCGGCGCAGACGGGCCAGCACGACCGTGACAGCCGGATATGTCGAGACGACGACGTCGGGTTCATGGACAGCGATTGCCCGGGCGAGCGGACGCGAACCGAGCAGGCAGAGCAGGCGGCGTGCGGCCACACGGATCGGAAGGATGTGCTCGAGCAGCCAGTACACGACGGTGTAGGTCCATGGGAAGAAGCGCAGCTGCACGCGGTATCCGTCCTCGACGACCGGTCTCAGCAGAGGCCCCATCGCGGCGAGCCCGTCGATGACGGTGACCTCCGCATCCTGCTGGGATGCTTCGATCTGCCCGGCGAGTGCCCGCGCGGCGGCCGCGTGACCCTCGCCGACGTCGGCTGAGAGGATCAGCACGCGTCGCGGACCGGTGGGATCCCGGTCCTGGCGCGATCTGCTTTTGCGGTTGTGACGTCGCATAAGGATGTGCATCTGCGGGGCACTCTTGGCGCACGCGGGCGCCCACACAGCTATACCCCCGAGGCGTAACTACGTTTCTAGGGTACCGGTCACGCTGGACGCCCGCGGGCTGGGAGACGCAACAATGGGCCTCATACCGGCCACGACCCCCATATCCAGCCCTGGGAAAGCCGGCGGTCTGTCGGCACACGGGGCCCGGCAAGGCAGCATCCGCGGATTCGCAAGCGTGACGGGGGCGCTCAGCCTCGTTGGGCTTCTAGGCGTGGTGGCGAGCGTCTTCATGATCAGCGCAGGGGCTGCATCAGCGCCCTCCGCATACGTGCCAGGCCGCAGCGGTGGCTGGCCGGCGTGGATGGCGGGCCCGCTGCGCGGCCTGGGCATCGGCATCACCAGCTCGAGCTTCCAGGCGTTGATGCTGATTATGTGCGCCAGCTACCTGGTCGTACTCCTAACCGTGCGCCGAGCACCCGTCGGCGCCCTGATCGGCGCGATCGTGCTTGCGAACGCAATCCTCTTGCTAGGTCCTCCGCTGATCTCCCAGGATGTCTTCGGCTACCTCGCCTTCGCGCGGCTTGGAGCGCTGCACGGCCTAGACCCGTATACGCATTTCGCTGCTGAAGCGCCGACAGACCCGATTTTTCACTTCATCGGATGGCCGTTTCAGAACTCGCCGTACGGGCCGCTGTTCACGCTTGGGAGCTATGCGACTGCACCCCTCGGCCTGGCTGGCGGGCTGTGGGCGCTGAAGGCCGTCGCCGTGCTTGCCAGCCTTGGGGCGGTAGCACTGATCGCACGTGCGGCCGAGCGTCTCGGCCAGTCGCCGGCGTGGGCAGCCGCGTTCGTGGGATTGAACCCGGTTGTGCTGGTGCTCGCGGTGGGTGGCGCACACAACGACACGCTGTTGCTGGCCGCGCTGAGCGCGGCCCTGGCGCTCAGCGCCGGTACGAGCGCACGAACGCGTGGCGCCACTGCGGCACTGGCGGCGGGGGTGGGCGTGAAGCTCACGGCGGGTCTTGCGCTGCCGTTCCTGATACTAGGCGCATCGGGCAGGCGCGAGCGCGTGCGGGTTGCGTTGAGCACGGCGGCGGCCCTGCTCGCGGTGGCGATCGTCGGCGTGATCGGCTTCGGCGTGCACGCGCTGGGCTTCGTCAACGCGATCGGCGAGCAGCAGCAGCTCGTGGCGACCCACAGCCTGCCGGCCGAGACCGCCCGGCTGGTCGGGCTCGGTGGGACACCCTCGTGGTGGCGCCACCTTTATCTCGCCGGCTTTCTGGTGGTAGTGCTCTACGCGCTGTGGCGCACCGCGCGCGGTGCAGACTGGCGCGTAGCTGCCGGCTGGAGCACGCTGGCGCTGCTTGCCTGCACCGCTTGGCTACTGCCCTGGTATGCGATCTGGCCGCTTCCGCTAGCGGCCGTCTGCGGTGATCGGCGCCTGCGCACCGCCACGCTCGTTGCTTGCGCTTACGCCGTCCTGATCCATCTTCCGCTTGCCGACCCGCTGCTCAGCCCCGGAAGCGGGGCCCTCGAGCACGTCCACATCGCGATCCCGGGCGTGCGACACCGCCTCGAACTCGCCGGTTTCCAGATGCTTCGCGACGTCCATGTCGATCTCCGCTGGTGAGACCTCCGGGCGAAGGCGCCGCAGGCGAATCGCGTCCAGGCGTCTGAACTTGAGGATCTCGAGCACGTAGACGAGGTACACGCTGGCGGCGACTACGACGAGCCCGATACCGAGCATCACGAGCATCCAGCCGGTGTGGTAATGCCCTTTGTGGTCGCTGTAGGGGACGAAACGGAGTGCCAGCGCCATGCCCGCGAGTAGCAGCGTCCACGCATATAGATAGGCGATCGTACGCCGGCTGGAGAAGCCGATACGCGCCATCCGGTGATGGAAGTGCTCGCTATCGGCACGATAGAATGGCTGCCGGTACTTCAAACGCTTGAGCACCACGAAGGTGGTGTCAAGGAACGGGACCGCGAGCAGGATCAGCGGCAGCACGAACGAGACGACAGCCTCGGTCTTGACCGCAGCCTCGACCGTGATCACCCCCATCAGGAGACCGAGCAGCTGTGCGCCGCAGTCGCCCATGAAGCTCGACGCGGGCGGGAAGTTGTAGATCAGAAAGCCGAGCGCGACGCCCGCCGTGAGCGCCGCCAATACGCCTGGCTGTTGACGATTCAGGTCGAATGCGATCACCGCCATCGCGGCGGCGATGATCATGCAAACACCCGCCGCCAGCCCATCGACGCCGTCGGAGAAGTTGACCACGTTCATCATCAAGACCAGGCCGACCACCGTCAGCACGGGACCGGCATCGGCGAGACCCGTGCTGGGGAACGCGAGGTGGCCTGCGAACGGCAGCGTGATCGCCTTCACGGCCACGCCGAAGTGCACGACGATCACGGCCGCTAGCACCTGGCCGAGGAGCTTGACCACTGGGTGCAGCTCGAAGCGATCGTCCAACGCGCCCACGAGCGTGATCACCGCGGCCCCGAGCAGAACGCCGTGCCACAGCTGCGGCTGCCCTTCACGGGCGTAGCCGGTGGGCAGCCAGATCAGGCCCGCGAGTAGCACACCCGCGAAGATCGCCAGCCCGCCCAGCAGCGGCGTGGGACGATCGGAGAGCCCCCGCTCGCGCGGCTCGTCGATCGCGCCGGTGACCCTCGCGAACCGCATCGTGAGGGGGGTCAGCAGCGCGGTGACGACCGCGGCGGCCAGAAAGGCGTAAAGCGCGTCGAGCTCGGTTGGATGCGCCATCGGCTCGTGCAAAGCATCGCAGGCCGGGAGGTCGATGGCGCCGCGGGTGTGCGTGCCGTTCGGGGCCGCACATGTGCGGCCCGAGGGCCGGCGCATGCGCCGGCCCTGCGATCGGCCGCATGCGGCCGATCGGGAGAGCGCGCATGCGCGCTCTCCTGGGCTCCGCCCAACGCCTACACCTGCGCGGTCGCGGGGAGACCTTGATACAGCGGATAGCGCTCCACGATCGCCTCCACGCGCTCGGCGAGCTCCTCGGCCCGTGACTCGTATTCGGGAGTCAGCGCTACCGCGAGGATCTGCCCCACCTCCACGAAGTCCTCGTGCTGCAGTCCTCTGGTGGCCAGGGCAGGCGTGCCGATCCTGAGACCGGAGGCTTCCATCGGCGGGCGCGGGTCGAAGGGTACGGCGTTGCGGTTGACCGTGATCTGAATCTCGTGCAACCGGTCCTCTGCCTGGCGACCGGTGAGCTCGGGTTCGCTCTCGCGAAGGTCGACCAACGCGAGATGCACATCCGTGCCGCCTGTCAGCACGTTGACGCCGTTACCGGCCTTCAGCAGCTCTTCGGCCACCGCCCTGGCGCCGTCGATGGTGCGCTGTTGGCGCTCGGCGAACAGCTCGCTGGCCGCCACCTTCAGCGCGACGGCCTTGCCGGCGATGATGTGCTCCAGCGGGCCGCCCTGCTGACCGGGGAAGACCGCCGAGTCGATCTTCTTGGCGTACTGCTCACGGCACAGGATGATCCCTGCCCGGGGCCCACCCAGGGTCTTGTGGGTGGTAGTCGTGACCACGTCGGCGTACTCGACTGGGTTCGGATGCAGGCCCGCTGCGACGAGACCGGCGAAGTGGGCCATGTCGACCATCAGCAACGCGCCGACCTCGTCGGCGATCTCTCTGAAGCGGGCGAAGTCGAGCTGACGTGGATAGGCCGACCAGCCGGCCAGCAGCATCTTTGGGCGCCGCTCGCGCGCGATGCGGGCGACCTCGTCCATGTCGATCAGGCTCGACTCGCGGTCGACCTCGTAGGCGGCGATGTCGTAGAGACGTCCGGAGACATTGATCTTCATGCCGTGGGTGAGGTGCCCGCCATGGGCTAGGGACAGCCCCATGATCGTGTCACCGGGCGTGAGCAGGGCGTGGTAGACGGCCGTGTTGGCCTGGGCGCCGGAGTGCGGCTGTACGTTGGCGTGCTCGGCTCCGAATAGGGCCTTGGCGCGATCGATTGCCAGCTGCTCTGAGATGTCCACCCACTCGCAGCCTCCGTAGTAGCGGCGCCCGGGGTAGCCCTCCGCATACTTGTTCGTGAGCACCGAGCCCTGACACTCGAGCACGGCGCGCGGCACGAAGTTCTCCGAGGCGATCATCTCGAGCGTGCGCTGCTCGCGCCCGAGCTCGCCCTGGAGAACTTCGGCGATCTCGGGGTCGACCTCGGCGAGGGGACGGTTGAAGTAGTCGGGGCTGAGCTCGGACACGGCGCTCTCCTTGGACGGGCGGTGACGAGGGGATGCCCAGGCGCGCGGCTGTTTCGCTGACCGCTCCCCGGTGGTCGCTTCCACCTCAGGCGCCAGTTGCGGCAGCTGTTGCGAGGCTAGCACGCGAGCAGGCGCTCGACATCGGCGGCGGGCAGCGCCCCCTCCCTGAGGATGTGCCAGCGTCGATGCTCCTCGTAGTCGCGCAGGTCGACGACCGTCGAGGGCGTACCCGGCAGCTCGCCGCCGTCGAGGACGAGGTCCGCGCCGTCGAGCACGCTCCGAGGGATCTCGGCGAGCGATCGTGCGTCCGGCTCACCCGAGAGGTTTGCGCTCGATTGCATCACCGGGGCTCTGAGCGCTCCCAGCGCCCGCAGGCGCTCGCTCAGCAGCGGCACGCGCAGTCCCAGCGTCGCCGGATCGGTCCGGCATGCGGGCGCGAAGCGCCGTCGGCGATTTGCGAGCAGCAGCGTCACCGGTCCGGGAAGCAGTGCCGTCAGCGCCTCGCGCTCTGCGTCGAGCAACTCGGGCAGGTCGGCGAGCGCTGTCTCCAGCGCGAAGTACATGACCGCCGCAGGCCGCGCCGCGGGGCGCCCCTTGAGCGTGTACATGCGTCTCGCCGCCCGCTCGCTGTCGGGGTCGCAGCACAGGCCGTAGACGGTGTCGCTCGGGAACACAGCCACACCATCGGCCGCCAGACAGCGCTCCAGGCCGACGACATCGGCTTCAACGAGCGGCGCGCCGATCACGGCTCCCGCTCCCCGACCACCACCCGTTGGATGCGTGCGAGGTCGCGCTCGAAGCGCAGCTGCGCAAAGCCGGCCGCGCGCACCATCTCGGCAACCGCCGGGGCCTGCCCCACACCGACCTCGAGTGCGACGAGCCGCACGGCGGGCAGCTCAGCGAGCTGTGCCGTGAGCGCACGGATCGTGTCGAGGCCGTCGGCGCCGGCGAACAGCGCCTGCGGCGGCTCGTGGCGAACGATCTCCGGAGCGAGCAGCGCCCGCTCGGAGTCCGCGATGTAGGGGGGATTGGACAGCACCGCGTCGAACTCGCCCGCGTCCTCGAGCAGATCGGCGTGCAGCCACTCGACGTCGAGCTGCAGGCGTTGCGCGTTCAGCTCGGCGAGCTCGAGTGCCGCCTCGCTGACGTCGCTGGCGAAGACGCGCAGATCGGGACGCTCGTCCTTCAAGGCCAGGGCGATCGCGCCACAGCCCGTGCCCAGGTCGAGTACCCGCGCGCCCGCACCCAGCCCCAGTCCGACCTCCACCAGCAGCTCGGTCTCCGGCCGTGGCACGAGGGCACGGGCATCGACCGCGAGCTCGAGTCGGCGGAAGTGGCGACGGCCGAGGATGTAGGCGACCGGCTCGCGCTGAACCGAACGGCGGCGCACCGCATCCTGGAAGGTGCGCACGGCTGAGCCGCGAACGATCAGCTGGTGGTCGGTGAGCAGCTGCTCGCGACTGACGCCGAGCGCATCCGCGAGCAGCAGTTCGGCGTCGAGCCGAGGCGTTTCGCAGCCGGCGGCGGCGATCGCGGTGATCGCACCGTCGAGCGCCTCACGTGCGGGCGTGCCGAGTGCCTGCGGTGGCGCGGTGCTGTCGGTCGGGCCGCTCACGCGAGCGCCTGTGCCTCCAGGCGCCGGCGCTTCTCGTCGGCCTGCAGCGCGGCCGTGAGCTCGTCCACCTCGCCTTCGAGAACCTGATCCAGGTTGTGAACCGTGAGCTTGATGCGATGATCGGTGACGCGCCGCTCGCCGTAGTTGTACGTGCGGATCTTCTCCGCCCTGTCGCCTGTGCCGACCTGCGAGCGACGGTCGGCGGCGAGCTCCGCCTGCTGCTCTGCGAGCGCGCGCTCGTACAGGCGGGCGCGCAGCACGCGCAGCGCCTTCTCGCGGTTCTGCAGCTGCGACTTCTCGTCCTGCATCGAGACGACGATGCCGGACGGCTTGTGCGTCACACGCACTGCCGAGTCGGTCGTGTTGACCGACTGACCACCAGGTCCGGAGGAGCGATAGACGTCGATCTGCAGGTCGCTCGGATCGATCTGCACGTCCACGTCCTCGGCCTCGGGCAGGACGGCGACGGTCGCGGTCGAGGTGTGGACCCTGCCCTGGGACTCGGTCTGCGGGACCCGCTGGACGCGGTGCGTGCCGCCCTCGTACTTGAACACCGAGTAGGCGCCGTCGGGTTCGTTGGGGGTGGTGGGTGGGGACTTGATTGCGAAGGTGTACTTGCCGTCGCCGATGTCCAGCGGCTCGGTCTGCCAGCCGCGACGCTCGGCGTAGCGCGTGAGCATGCGGTAGAGATCGCCCGCCCACAACCCGGCCTCGTCGCCGCCCGCGCCGCCCTGGATTTCGACGATCACGCTCTTGTCGTCGTTGGGGTCGGGCTCGACCATCGCCAGGCGAATCTCCTCTTCGAGCTCCTCGATGCGCTCGCGCGCCTTGGCGAGTTCCTCACGCATGCCGGAGTCCTCGCCCATCTCCTCCAGCAGCTCCTCCGCCCCCGCCGCGTCGTCCTGTGCGCGGCGCCATTCCGTGGCCAGCTTGGCCGCGGTCTCGAGCCGGCTGTAGGCGCGACCGACCTCCGCGTAGCGTTCGCGGTCTGAGATCACCTCGGGGTCGGTCATCTGCCGCCCGAGCTCGGCGAAGCGCGTCTCGATCTGCGTGACGAGATCTTCGATCATGCCCGTGAGTCTAGGCTCGCGGGCATGTCAAGCGAATCGTGCGCCCGGGGCGCGCTCTTAAGCGACGACCTCGACGCCGAGCAGATCGGCCGCCGAGAGCTCGCCGGGCGTCTCGCGCGCGAGCACCGCCTTCAGCGCGGCGATCGCAACCTCCAGCTGCGCGAGATCCGGCTCGCGCGTGGTCAGCAGCTGCAGCTTCAGCCCGGGCCACATCACGGCGCGAACCCACGGGCGGCTGCGGTTGCGCCCGGCGAACTTGATCAGCTCGAAGGAGATCCCGGCGATCACGGGCACCCCGAGCACGCGCGTGGCCATCAGCCAGTACCACGCTGGAAGGCCGATCGGCGCAAATACGAAGATGGCCACGATCATCACCACCAGCAGGAAGCTGGTGCCGCAGCGCGGGTGCAGCCTGGAGAAGCGCTTGGCGTTCTCCGGCGTCAACTCCAGGCCGGCCTCGTAGCACGAGATCGTCTTGTGCTCGGCGCCGTGGTACTCGAACACGCGACGCAGGTCGCGCACGCGCGAGAGCAACAGCATGTAGCCGAGGAACAGGCTCGTGCGGATCAGCCCCTCGACCAGCCAGAACAGCAGCGAGGAGCCGAGCTGGTGCTTGATCAGGCTCGTCAGTCCCACGGGGATCAGGAAGAAGAGCACGATCGCGAGCACCATCGCCACGACCACGGTCCCGGCCCACACCGCGCGCGGGATCTCCTCCTGCTCCTCGGCCTCCTCGACAGGCATCTGCGCGTTCGCGGACACCTCCAGCGCACGGAAGCCGATCACCATCGAGCCACCGAGCGCCACGACGCCCCGGACGATCGGAAGGCGCAGCAGACGATGACGCTTCATCGCGGAGTCCAGCGGGAAGGTCGTGACCTCGACCTCGCCCATCGCGGCGATCGGGCCACCGTCTGCGTCGAGCAGCTGCTCCTCGGTTGGCTTGCGCACCGCCACGGCCCAGTTCGAGACGCCGCGCATCATCACGCCCTCGAGCACCGCCTGACCGCCGACGGGCGCGTCGCGCTGCGCGCTCAGCTCGCCGCTGCCCTCGACCAACGTCCCCTGCGAGACGGGATTCTCCCCAGCCGCGACGGTGAGCTGCTCTGCTGCTAACGCCGTCGCACCGTTGCCGCCATCTGCCTCGGCCGGCTGCCCGATCGTGGACCGGTCGGCCGCCAGACGCGCGGGCATCTTCCTACTGTGCGGACCGCGATTGCGCTGAGTGCAGGCGGCCTTTGGCGACTCGACGCTGGAAGCGCTCGACGCGTCCGCCCGTGTCCATCAGCTTCTGCCTGCCCGTGTAGAACGGGTGGCAGTTCGAGCAGACCTCGACATGCAGCTCGTCGCGGGTCGCGCGCGTGATGAACTCGTTGCCACACGTGCAACGTACGTGTGCGGCGACATATTTTGGGTGAATCTCAGTCTTCATCGTCACTCGATTCTAGCGGGCCGGCGATCGTCAGTCGGTCTGCGCCGACGTTGCAGCGGCGGAGGAGCTGCCCGTGGTGGTCGTGGCGGGCGCTTCGGAGCCCGTCGGCGCAGGCGCGGGCTGTTCGCATCTGGGGGTGCGAAGTTCCTCGGCCTTGATCACCCGCCCCTTGCTGCTGAGCCAGCGAAATCGCACGGAGCCACGGTAGAACGCGGGAGCAGCGAGGTTGCTCACCTGCTTGATGTAGGTGTAGTTCTTCACGCCCGGGGCAGAGCTGCGCCAGCCACCCAGCCCGGGGGCGCTGACGGGGCGGTATTGGATTTCGCCGGTGTCTCTCTCCAGCAGGCCGATGTCGATCTCCATGCGCGCGGTGCCCGGTATTGCGACCATTTCGCCGACGACCGTCGCGGTGCGTTCGCTCTGCACGAGCGCCGTCACACACTGTTCGAGCGTGACGGTGGCGTCCGTCTTGGAGCCGGAGGTGCCACTCTGGAGGTTGCGGCCGATGCCTGCAACCTCGACTGCGCGCACCCGGGCGCCGGCGCCGGCAGCGCGCGCCTGAGCGCCGGTCGCACCGACGAGGGCAGCGGCCACAGCCAGCCAGGGCAGCGATCGGCGGATTGACGTAATGGTCATCACACGTCCATAACACCGAGCAGGCACGCATGTTTCGCTGTGCCGGGCGCACACGCACGCCAATCGTCGTGCCGTGGCGGCATGCAAGGATGGGCCGATGCTCGTGTCGGTGGTGATACCCACCTACGGACGGCCGGAGAGCCTCGCGCGCTGCCTGGAGGCGCTCGCGCGCCAGCGGACTCCTGCGCACGAGACGCTCGTCGTGGTGCGCAGCGAGGACGAGCCAAGTGCGCAGGTCGTACGCGCGCGTGGCGGGACTGTGCGAGTGGTGACGGTCGAGCGGGCGGGGGTGGTGGCGGCGATGAACGCCGGCATCGACGCCTCGAGCGGAGACGTGGTGGCGTTGACAGACGACGACGCGGCCCCGCACGAGGACTGGGTGGAGCGCCTGGTGGCTGCATATGAGAGCGACCCGCGGATCGGGGCCGTCGGCGGCCGCGACTGGATCTACAAACAGGGCCGCCTGTGGGAGGGCTCCGCGCATACGGTCGGAACGATCGGCCGGTTCGGGCGGATCACCGGCAACCACCACCTCGGCGTCGGGCCGGCCCGCGACGTGGATGTGCTGAAGGGCGTCAACCTGAGCGTCAAAGGCGACTTGCTGCGCAGCGTGCGGATAGACGAACGTCTGCGCGGCGTAGGTACCGAGCACCACTGGGAGCTCGGTCTGTGCCTGGCCGTCCGTCGCCGCGGCTTTCGCGTCGTGTACGACCCGAGCATTGCAGTGGACCATTACCCACAGCCGCGCATCGATGACTCGCGCCAGTTCAGCTCGATCGAACTCCGCGACGCGACCTACAACGAGGCGCTCGCGCTGCTGGAGCACCTGCCGCGCGCGCGGCGTCTGATGTTCCTGGCGTGGGCCTCGGCGGTGGGGACCCGCTCGACCCCGGGTCTCGCGCAGGCGATCCGCGCGCTGCCCTCGCGCGGAGCGGCGAGCTGGTCGCAGCTCTACGGCGCGCAGCGCGGCTTGATGATGGGCATGAGCGCGTACCGGCGCAACGGCCGCCGCCCGCAGGGCGGTACCCCGATCAGGTGATCTGATACAGCGGCCCGTCGCCCCCCTCGGGGGTCGTCAGGCGCCCGCCCTTGGCGGTGATCGCACCGCACTGCACGCAGTTGGTGTAGTTGACGATCACATCGACATCGCCGTGCTCAGGCGCGTCCTCGGGGATCTCGTACACACCGGCCGGGCACATCCAGCGCCATGTTTCTGCGAGCTCTCGCGGCACGTGCTTCTGCACCCGTATGTGGTTGGGGGCGTCGTCTCGGGTGGCGTTGCCGGTGATGAACACCGAGGAGAGCTTGTCGAAGGTGTATTTGCCGTCGGGCTTGGGATAGCGGTCCTTGGTGTTGCCGATGAACACCGGCTCGGCATCGTCCGGGTGCCACTCCTGCCGACCCGGCGGGACCAGGCCTTTCGACATGATCGACGGCCCCGCGAGCATGCTGCCGACGAGGAAGCCCTTCTGGAAGGCCTGCCGGGTGTTGCGCACCTGGTAGAGCTCTTTTCCGATCGTCGATTTCTCGACCGTCTCTTCGTAGTCGGACAGGTCGGTGCTGCCGCGCTTGAGCGCGGCGTAAATCGACTCGGCCGCCAGCATCCCCGACTTGACGCAGTGATGCACGCCCTTCAGCGCCGCGGTGTCCACCATCCCGCCGGCATCGCCCACGAGCAGCGCGCCGGGCATCGACAGCTTCGGCATCGACCAGTAACCGCCCCCGGGGAGCGCCTTTGCACCCCATGCGACGCGTTCGCCGCCATCGAGGATGTCCTTGACGAGCGGATGGGTCTTGAATGTCTGCAGCAGGTCGTGGGCGGAGGTCGTCGCATCGCGGTAGTTGAGGTCGACGACGAACCCGATCGAGACGAGGTTCTCCCCCGTCTTCTCATCCTTCATCGGGTAGATCCAGGTGCCGCCGAGCTGCCCGTACTTGGCGGCGACTTTCAGCGGCCACGGCTGCACGAACGTGTGGATCACCCGGTCGAGCGGCTTGGGGACCTTCCACACCTCCTTCACGCCGAGCTCCCAGACCTGTGGCTCGCGATCCACCGCGAGATCGAACTCCTTGATGGCAGCGCCCGTCAGATGCCCCCAGCAGCCCTCGGCGAGCACCGTCGCCTGCGCCTTGATGTCGGTCCCGGGCTCGAAGTTGCCCAGCGGCTCGCCGTCCTTGCCACGCCCCTTGTCGCCGGAGCGCACGCCAACGACGGCGCCGTCCTCCACGATCAGCTCCGTCGCCGCGGTCTCGGTGAGGATGTACGCACCGGCCTCCTCGGCCTGGCGCTGCTGGTAGCGCGCCAGCGCAGAGACGGAGACGACCTCGTTGCCGTGGTTCTTGAAGTTCGGCACCGCCGCAATCGGCACTGAGATCTTGGATTTCGGACCGGTGAGCATGTACACAGACTCCTTCTCCACCTCACCGAACGCGAAGCCCTCTTGCCGCCACTGCTCGCGGGTCAGGTCCGGAAACAGCTCCTGCAACGGCCCCGGCCGCATGACGGCGCCGGACAGGTTGTGTCCGCCACACGTCTTGGCCTTCTCCACGACCGCCACGGGAACTTCCCCGAGACGCTCCATCATCTCCGGGTCGTCGCCAAGCAGCTGCAACAGGCGGTTCGCGCATGCCAGGCCCGCCGTGCCACCGCCGACGATCACCACGCCGACCTCGATCAGCTCGTCCTCTGCGTCGAGGCCGCGCTTGATGAATTCCTTGCGGGAGTCGACCGGCGGTGGATAGGCCGCGGGTATGACGCTGCCGTTGCTGGAGCCGTGTCCGGACATCGCTATGAGCCCTTCTTTGCCTTTACAGCCTCTGTGAGCTTGGGCAGGATCTTGTTGAGATCGCCGACGATGCCGAGGTCGGAGAATTCGAAGATCGGCGCGTTGGCGTCCTTGTTGATCGCGACGATGTTCTCCGAGCCCTGCATGCCCACCTTGTGCTGGATCGCGCCCGAGATGCCCGCCGCCAGGTACAGCTTCGGCGCGACGGTCTTGCCGGTCTGGCCGATCTGCGCAGCGTAGGGATACCAGCCGGCGTCGACCACCGCGCGCGTGGCGGCGACGGCGCTGTTGCCGCCGAACGCCTTGGCGAGGTCCTCAGCGAGCTGGAAGCCCTCCGGCTTGCCCAGGCCGCGGCCGCCGGCGACGAGGATGTCCGCGCCCTCGATGTCGACGTCGGCGCCGCGCTGTTCTCCGCGTGTGAGCATCGTTGCCTGCTGTGCCTGAGCGGAAAGCTCGAAGCTCAGCTGCTCCACCGGCGCATCCGCACCGGTGGGCTCGCCGATCTCGAACGCGTTGAGGCGTCCGATCACGATCCCCACCTCGGAGCGGTATTTGACTTCCGAGATCGAGGAGTCGCCCAGGATCGGACGCTCGGCGATCAGCTCGCCGTTCTCAGCGCGCACGCTGGTGACCTCCATGACCACGCCGGCACCGAGGCGCGCGGCGAGGCCGGCGCCGATCTCGAAGCCGAGCAGACCGCCGCCGAATAGCGCGTACTTGTAGTCACCTCCGGAGATGGCTGCGGCCATCGCGTCGACGAGCGGCTGCGCGAGGCCCTCTGGCCCCTCGGCCACGAGCACCTTCTTGGCGCCGTATTTCCCGAGCGATGCGGCCAGGTCCTGCGGGACGTTCTCGCCGAGCAGGATCGCATGGGCCTCCCCACCGATCTCGGCGGCGAGCTTGGCGCCCTCGGAGACGGCGCCGAGTGAGTTCTTGTTGATCGCGCCGTCGTAGTGCAGCGCGTAAACGAGGATGTTCGACATCTAAATCAGCTTCCTCTCGTCGAGCCAGGCAACGATTTTTTCGACGGTCTCGCCGGTGTCCTCGTCCTCGATGATCAGCCCGGCTGACTTCGCCGGGGGCGCCTTCGCGGCGATCCACTGCGCGGCGGAGTTCTCGCCGCCCACCTTGGAGGCGTCGATCTGTACGTCAGCGGCGGTGACGGTGTCGAGCGGCTTCTTCTTGGCGCCCATGATCGCCTTCAGCGACGGGTAGCGCGGCTCGTTGATCGCGTCGCCCACGGAGATCACCGCGGGGAGCTTGATCTGGACCGTGTCGTAGCCGTACTCGGCCTGGCGCTCGCAGCGCAGCGCGTCTGACTCGATGTCCATCTTGATCACCTGCGTCAACGAGGGCATGCCCAGGTGCTCGGCCACGACCGCGCCGATCGTGTAGCACTCGCCGTCATCGGACTGCTGGCCGAGCAGCACCAGATCGGGGCTCTCACGCTGCAGCGTCTTTGCCAGCGCATAGCCGGTCGCAGCGACGTCGGAGCCGGCGACCACCGGGTCGCTCAGGTGGACCGAGCGGTCCGCGCCGAGCGACACGGCCTTGTGCAGCGCGCGAACTGCGCTGTCGGGGCCCATCGTCACGGCCACGATCTCCTCCACGGGAACCGCGCCGCCCTCCTTGATCTGCATCGCAGCCTCGATGGCGTGCGTGTCGTACGGGTTGAGGTTCTTCTCGCCGCTGCGGTCCATACGCCCCGTCGAGGGATCGATTCTCTTCTCGACGGCGGCGTCCGGGACCTCCTTCACCAGGACGCATATCTTCATTCTCAGGCAACTCCTTGGGGTCTATGTGGACCTAATCCTACTGCCTCGCGCGGTTGACTGACGAGTCAATCGGTTCCTACGGTGCGTGCCTTCCAGCCGACAGCCAAGCCGCGGCAGGTCAAGTCCTCCTACCTCGGTCTCAGCGGCTCACCACTGCCCCGCGGATGAAGTCGACGATCGCCTGTGTCGGCGCCCCGGGAGTGAACACCTCGGCCACGCCGAGGCTCTTGAGCTCGGGGATGTCTTCGGCGGGGATCGTGCCGCCGACCGTTATCACTACGTCGTCAACGCCCTCCTCGCGCAGCAGCTCGACGATCCGCGGGACGAGCGTCATGTGAGCGCCGGAGAGGATCGACAGCCCGACAGCGTCTGCGTCCTCCTGGATTACCGTCTCGACGATCTGTTCGGGCGTCTGGTGTAGCCCCGTGTAGATGACCTCCATACCGGCGTCTCGCAGGGCGCGCGCGATGATCTTCGCGCCACGATCGTGGCCGTCGAGACCGGGCTTGGCGACGACAACACGAATCTTGCTCTGTGTGGTGGGGGCGGCTGGGGGCATCGCGGTTGAAAGGTCTGGCGAGTGGAAGCGTCGCGCGCTGCGCGAGCGCTAGCGGCGCGCGTGCCGGGGGCGATGGGAGCCGTACCGGCGACGGGCCGCGGCGGATTGTACGGCGCGAGCGCGTGCGGGCGCGGCGCGAGTGCCTCGGGGACGCTCGTGCACTCCCCGTTCGAGCACAACACGCCCGAGCGAGGCAAGCGCGGTACCGGCTCCGAGCGCCGCAAGAAGCTTCAGCCGACGGCCGAGGCGATCGAGCTCAACCACCTCCCAGCCTTCCTCGATCGCGATGCGCCGCAGCTCCGCGTCGGGGTTGACTACGACCGCGTGGCGCACCGCCCTCAGCATCGGCAGGTCGGACTCGGAGTCCGAGTATGCATATGAGGCAGCGAGATCGATCGAGTCCCGCTCGGCGACCTCTTGCATCGAGAGCACCTTGCCCTCGCGGTAGTTGAACGGGCCGGCAGGCCTGCCCGTGTAGCGCCCGTCGACGATCTCCGAGCGCGAGCCGAGGCCGCCGTCGAAGTACAAGACCCTGGCGAGTAGATCGGCCATCTCCTGCGATGCGGCCGTGAGAATGTAAATCGGAATACCGGCGTCCTGGTGGGCGTAGGCGCGCTCCAGCATCTGTGGATACAGACGCGGCAGCACACCGGCGAGTACGCGCGGGGTCAGACGCTCGAGATCGCGTACGCGCACGCCGGCGATCATCTCGCCCACGCGCTTGCGCACATCGTCGGCGCGATCATCGGTCGAGCCACGCAGGCGAAAGCGCAGGTTCTCATAGACGTCGCGCACGAGGCGCCCGCGGGAGATCATCCCCGTCTCATACGCCGCGCGGGCAAAGAAGATGCCCGAGGAGCCCGCCATCAGCGTCTTGTCGAGGTCGAAGAACGCGGCGCCGCGCGGCTGACCGTTCGGCGATCCGTCGAACACTGCTAGCGACGACGGTCGTACGTCGTGGCGTACCTCGTACGCGAGCGATCAAGGACGCCGTGTGGCGAAGTGCTCACGACCGTCTCAGACCTTGAGGATCACCGCGTCGCCCTGCCCCCCGCCCGAGCAGATCGCGGCGCAGCCGTAGCCGCCGCCGCGACGGCGCAGCTCGTGGACGAGGGCTCCGAGGATACGCGCGCCGGAGGCACCGATCGGGTGCCCGAGGGCGACGGCGCCTCCGTTGACGTTGACGCGGTCCTCGTCGATGCCGAGCATGCGGATGGAGTTGAGCGTTACCGACGCGAACGCCTCGTTGATCTCCCACAGGTCGATGTCGCCTGGCTGCAGTCCGGCCTTCTCGAGCGCCTTCTTGGCGGCACTAGCGGGCGTCGTGGCAAGGTATGCGAAGTCGTTGGCGCTCTGGGCGTGCGCGACGATCTCGGCAAGCGCCTCCTTGCCGTTCTCCTGTGCCCACTCCTCCGAGGACAGCACCAGCGCACCGCCCCCGTCGTTCACGCCTGGCGAGTTGCCGGCCGTATGCGAGCCCTCTTTGTCGACGAGCCCCGGCAGCGCGGCGAGCTTCTCAAGCGAAGTGTCGCGACGCGGACCCTCATCGATCTCGACGACTGTGTCGCCCTTGCGTCCCTTGATCGTGACGGACACGATCTCCTCAGACATGCGTCCCTCGTCGGTCGCCTTCAGCGCCAGCTCGTGCGAGCGCAGCGCCCAGCGGTCGAGATCCGCGCGAGTCATCTCCAGCTCGTCGCCGACCTCGGTGGCCTCGACGAACATCTGCTTGCCGGAGAAGGGGTTGGTGAGCCCGTCGTGGACCATCGCGTCGAGCATCTTCGCGTCGCCCATGCGGTAGCCGAAGCGTGCCTGCGGCAGCAGGTAGGGAGCCTTCGACATCGACTCCATGCCGCCCCCGACACCCACGCTCATGTCGCCGGCGCGGATTGCCTGGTCGAGGATGACCGACGCGCGCAGGCCCGAGGCGCATACCTTGTTGACCGTCTCGGAGGAGACCTCCTTGGGGATCCCGGCCTTGATCTGCGCCTGACGCGAGGGGATCTGTCCCTGCCCGGCCTGGAGAACCTGTCCCATGACGACGTGCTCGACTTGCTCGGGCTCGACTCCGGCGCGCTCGAGCGCCGCAGCGATCGCCAGCCCACCCAGCTCCGTGGCGTCTAGCGTGGAAAGGCTTCCGCCCATCTTTCCAATGGGGGTGCGCGCGCTACCAAGGATCACGGTCTTGGGCATGAAGGCGGGTCTTCTCCTGTAGGTCGCTGGGTGGAACGGGAGAGCGAGAATGGTAGTGGACAGCTCGACCGATACCAGCTCGCTGATGCGCACCGGGGCCGCGTACACCACGCCCACCGATGGCCGGCGGGCGCCCACCGACGCATCGCTCACAACCCGGATATCGTCTCGGCGCATGCAGATATCCGCGATTGCCCAACCAGCCCGAACAGTCCAAGCCGACACGGCCGTAGTGGGAATCTTCGAGGGTGAGGGACCTCCCGAGGAGGCACCGGCAGAGGTCCGGGCGCTGCTGTCCTCGGGCGAGGCACGCGGGTCTTTCAAGACACTGGCTCTGACTCATGCGGACGGCACGCGCTGGCTGGTGGTGGGACTGGGCGCCCGAGAGGAGTTCGACGCCGAGCGCGCCCGCGTAGCGGCTTCGGCGGTGAGCGCCCGCGCACGCGAGATCTCCGCACGCACGCTCTGTTGGCAGCTCCCTGAGGCCACGCCGCAGACATCGGCGCAGGCGATCGCGGCGGCGCTCGTCGAGGGGACGGTGCTGAGCGATTACCGCTACGAGCAGTACAAGTCGACGGCTGCCAGCGAGAGCTCCGACGATGGCGCGCCGAAGCACCTGAGCTCCCTGATCGTGGCGACGCAGCAGGACGATACGGGCGACGTAGAGCGCTCCGTGTCCCAGGCGGCTGTCGTGGCGGCGGCCGTGAACCGCGCCCGTGACCTGCAGAACCGACCCGGCAACGACCTCACGCCAACAGCCCTGGGCGAGTATGCGAAGGCACTGGAGAGCGAGCTGCCGGGCCTATCGGTCCAGGTGGAGGGACGTGACGGGATCCTCGCCCGCGGCATGGGCGCGTTTGCGTGCGTCGCGCAGGGCTCCTACCAGGAGCCGGCGCTGATCACGATCCGCTATGAAGGCCCGACCGGGCAGGGCGGCTCACCCGAGGGTCCAATGCTTGGCTTCGTAGGCAAGGCGGTGACGTTCGACAGCGGCGGCATCTCGCTGAAGCCGGGAGCCAAGATGGCGGAGATGAAGTTCGACATGTCCGGCGGGGCAGCGGTGATCGAGGCGGTCTCGGCGATCGCACGACTGCAGCTTCCGGTGAGGCTCCTCGCCGTGGTGGGCGCGACGGAGAACCTGCCGAGCGGACGCTCGGTCAAGCCGGGGGACATCGTGACGGCGTCCAATGGCAAAACGATCGAGGTCAACAACACTGACGCCGAGGGTCGCTTGGTGCTCGCCGATTGCCTGTGCCACGCCCTCGCCGAAGGCGCCGAGCGACTCGTCGATCTGGCGACCCTGACCGGCTCGGTGCTCGTCGCCCTGGGCTCCACCTATGCGGGCCTTATCAGCAACGACGACGAGCTCGCCGAGCGGGTATCGGCAGCCGGCGAGCGCAGCGGCGAGATCGTCTGGCGCCTGCCCATGCACCCAGAGTATGGAGAGCTAGTGAAGGGCACCTACGCGGACCTCGACAACGCGCCGGAAGGCCGCAAGGCAGGAACGATCACGGGCGCGACGTTCCTGTCGCACTTCGTCGGGGAGACGCCGTGGGCGCACTTGGACATCGCCGGCAGCGCTTGGGATCTGGGACGCGCTTACGTGGGCAACGGCGCGTCCGGATACGCGGTGCGGCTGCTTGTCGAGCTCGCCCGCTCCTACCTGTCTTAGAGACAGGCCCTCCCCTCAGGAGAAGAGCCCGCGCTTGCGCGCAAACGGCGCCTGCAGGTCGCTCGCGGCGTACGGCCCCGCGCTCGTGTCCAGGCCAACGGCGCTGCGGTACACGAACACTCGAAAGACCTGATCCATGGCCGTCTGGGCTGCAATCGCGGCGAACAGACCACCGCCGCCGAGGACGGTGAGCAGCACACCGGTCGCGCCCGCGCTCTGAACGCCGGCAATCAGCAGCACGACGAACGGGATGTAGATGAAGACACTCGCAACGCCGATGCCCACGATCCCGCCGACCTGCGTGCCCCACCTCTGCCTGAAGATCCGCGAGGAGCGGCGCAGGAGGTCTACCGGCCCCAGGTTCTCGTAGGCGAGGACAGGCACGGCGAACATCGTCGCCAGCGTCCACGAAAGGTCGACGATCGCGACGATGATTTTGGCGCCCAGCGGGACGTAGCGCTCGATCAACCTCAACGCCGCCCCGACGGTGCAGACCATTAGCGTCCACGCCGCGATGATCCCGATCCGCTCCCGCGCCGCCTTCCAGCCATCACCAGCGGTCATCGCCCGGCCTTCAAGGCGACCGGCGAGCACCGCCGCCAGTGCGACTCCGCAGTAAAGGGACACGAACGTGATCGGGTAGGCGGCGAACAGGCTCGCGAAGAAGATCACACTGCTCGCGTTATGCGCGCTTGCACCGTGCCCGACGGAGAGCGCAAAGGAAAGTCCGCCGAGCAGAAGCGTGAGGGCCATCGCCACGGCCGGGAAAACCAGCAGCTCGGGGTCTTGGCGCAGCACGCTGAAGCTCGCCCGCAACAGACGGGACGTCCTACGCCCGCGCGGTTCGCGTAGCGCGGCACTGGAGGCGAACGGCTCGAGCGCCTGAACCTCGCCGGGCGTCTGTGGCGCGACCGCAGATGACTCTTGGGACTCGAGCTCGTCCTGCGCGACGGTGAGGCCGCGCATACGGGCGCAGCTCGGACAAAACGTCTGCCCGTGCTCGAGGGCCCAGCCGGCCGACTGCAGGCCGCGCGACATGGAGGACTCCTCGACGGAGACCTTCTTCTCACAGCCGTAGCAGTGGATCCCAACGAGACTCACGCCCGCCCCATCGGAGCTCGCGCCGTCTGAGCTTGAGAGTGCAGGTGGCAAATCAGCAAAGAGCTACAGCCGCGAGACGACCGCGGCCCAGGCCTGACCGCGCGGATCGATGTGGGCACGGTGTCTGCCGGCTGCGCCTGCGATCTCCACGAGCTCTACCTCGCTGCCGGCTTCGCGTGCCGCGCGCTCGTAACCGCGGGCGAGCTCGACTGACACGGTCGCGTCGAGCGTGCCGTGTACGAGTAGCGCCGACACGCTCAGCGGCAACAGGCTCATAGGATCGCCCGCGGCGTAGCGCTCGGGTAGGTCCTCGGGCGAGCCGCCCATGAGGTCGCGCACCGCGCCGCCGTGCCAACGCCGGTAGGCGCCGGCGAGGTCGCAGACGCCGGCCTGGGCGACCACGCGTGCGACGCGCACCGGGGCTTCGCCCTCGAGCTGTCCTGGGGCACCGTCAGGGAGCCGCTCGCGCCCGGCGGCCCACAGCGCGAGGTGTCCCCCCGCCGAGTGCCCGATCACCGTGACCCCATCGAGATCCAGCGGCGCGTCCACGCGCGGCAGGTAGTCGATCGCGGCGGCGACGTCGGCGAACGTGACCGGCCAGCCGCCACCACCGCCGACGCGGCGATACTCGATGTTCCACACGGCCCAGCCACGTCTGAGGAGATCGCCGGCGAGGCCGCGCATGACGATGCGCCCGTAGCGGTCGGTCCATGAGCCCCCGTGGATCAGGACAATCAGGCGGTGGGGGCCGGACCCGCGCGGCAGATACAGATCGGCCCGCTGGGAAGCCGCAGGACCATAGCTGTGGGTACGCCCCCGCTTGAGCAGGTCAAGGATCAGGCGCGCACGGTCCACGTCGCGCGAATCGTGACAGACGACGCACCAGCGTCTCCGATTTCTGGTGCTCGTCGCCGCCTGCCCTTTACGATCACCGTCATGGCAACAGACACGGCGCGGCTGCTGATCTCATGTCCGGACGGCCCGGGAATCGTCGCCGCGGTATCGCGCTTCCTGTTCGAGCAAGGAGCGAACATCGTCAGCTCCGATCAGTACTCCACGCATCCCGAGCGCGGCACGTTCTTCATGCGCTCGGCCTTCTACCTACCGTCGATCGATGAGGATCGCGTCGCGTTCGAGTCTGCTTTCAGCGCGCTCGCGCAGCGGTTCGGGATGCAGTGGCGAATCGCCTACGCGCGCGATCGGCGACGGGTGGCGCTGATGGCCTCGCGCGAGGACCACTGCCTGCTTGATCTGCTGTGGCGCAACCGTCGCGGCGAGCTGGAGATGGACGTCCTGTGCGTGATCTCCAACCACGAGCAGTTGCGCCAGGAGGTGTCCGCGCTGGGCGTGCCGTTCGTGCACATCCCGGTAAGCAGGGAGACGAAGGCCGCGGCCGAGCAGGCGGCGCTCGATGAGCTGGCCGGACGCGCGGAGCTGCTGGTGCTTGCGCGCTACATGCAGATCCTCTCGGCGGACTTCCTCGCGCGCCTGGGCTGCCGCGTGATCAACATCCACCACTCGTTCCTGCCGGCATTCGCCGGCGCTGAGCCCTACCGGCACGCGTACGAGCGTGGCGTGAAGCTGATCGGTGCGACGGCGCACTACGTCACGGAGACGCTGGACGAGGGCCCGATCATCGAGCAGGACGTGCAGCGCGTCGGGCACCGCTACACGGTCGAGGATCTCCAGCGTGTGGGGCGCGACCTCGAGCGGGTGGTGCTGGCGCGCGCTGTGCGCAACGAGCTGGACGACCGCGTCCTCGTGCACGAGGGTCGCACGATCGTGTTCTGAGAGGATGCGGGGCATGGACTTCGACCTCTCCCCCGACCACGAGCTGATCAGGCGCACGGTGAGGGAGTTCGCGGAGGGCGAGGTGGCGCCGGTGGCGGAGGAGCTCGACCGCACGAAGTCGTTCCCGTACGAGATCGTCGCCAAGCTGGGCGCGCTGAACCTGATGGGAATCCCGTTCCCGGAGGAGTACGGGGGCGGCGGCGGCGACACGCTGGCGTATGCGCTGGCGGTGGAGGAGCTCACGCGCGTGGACTCCTCGGTGGCGATCACGCTGTGCGCGCACACCTCGCTGGGCACGCAGCCGATCTATGTGTTCGGATCGGAGGAGCAGAAGCTCGAGTGGATGCCGAAGCTGTGCTCGGGCGAACGCCTGGGGGCATTCGGGCTGACCGAGCCGGAGGCGGGCTCGGATGCGGGCAACACCCGCACGCGCGCAACGCTCGAGGACGGTGAATGGGTGATCAACGGCACCAAGCAGTTCATCACGAACGCGGGCACGGACATCTCGGGGATGGTGTGCATCACGGCGGTGACGGGAGATGCCTCGGGTGACGGCGATGGCGGCGCCGGCAGGGAGATCTCGAACATCATCGTGCCGAGCGGCACCCCCGGCTACGAGCCGGGCGAGCCGTACCGCAAGATGGGCTGGAACGCCTCGGACACGCGCCCGTTGAGCTTCAGCGACTGCCGCGTGCCGGAGGGCAACCTCCTGGGACCGCGCGGCGCCGGCTTCAAGCAGTTCCTGCACATCCTCGACATCGGGCGCATCGGCGTAGCAGCGATGGGCGTGGGGCTCGCGCAGGGAGCGCTGGACGAGGCGCTGAAGTACGCGAAGGAGCGCAGGGCGTTTGGCAAGCCGATCTCGAAGTTCCAGGCGATCCAGGCGAAGCTGGCGGACATGGCTACGGAGATCGCGGCGGCGCGGCTGCTCGTGCACAAGGCGGCCCTGGAGAAGGACGCGAAACGGAACTTCACGCTCACGGCCGCGCAGGCGAAGCTGAAGACGGGGCGCCTGGCGGTGCGCTGCGCGGAGGAGGCGGTGCAGATCCACGGCGGCTACGGCTTCATCGAGGAGTACCCCGTATGCCGCTTCTACCGCGACGCGAAGATCCTCACGATCGGCGAGGGCACCGACGAGGTGCAGCAGATGGTGATCGCGCGGGCGCTCGGCGCGTAGGCGTTACGCAAGCCCGCGTTACGCGATACTGCGTAACGCACTGCTGCGTAGTTTTTCATACGCAGTCTTGCGCTATACTTGCACTCGATGGCTGAGACAGCGATCGTCAACCCCTTCCGCTATGGCGCGCTCGCGCTGGATGACGCATTCACGGACCGCGAGCAGGCGACCGCGGAGCTGAAGGCCGACGCCCTCAACGGACAGGACGTCGTGCTGTTCGCTCCCCGTCGTTACGGCAAGTCATCGCTCGTATGGCGCGTGTCGCAGGAGCTGATCGGCGAGGGCGCACTGGTCGCGCACGTGAATCTGATGACGACACCCACGACCACACAGCTCGCTGAGAAGCTGGCTCGCACGATTCACGAGGACATCGCCTCGCCGCTGTTCCGCGCCAAAGAGCGCCTGCGAATCTTTCAAGGTCTGCGCATCCGCCCCACCGTCACCGTCGATCCCGAGGACGGCTCGTTGAGCTTCAGCTTCGACGCGAGCGGGCGCAAGGAGGACATCAACGCAACCTTGGAGCGGCTGCTCGAGCTGCCCGGGCAGCTCGCCGGCGAGCGCAAACGCCCGGTGGTGCTGATCCTTGACGAGTTCCAGGAGATCGTCGATATCGACCCCAACCTCCCGCGCCTGATGCGCTCCGTCTTTCAGCAGCAGCCGGAGGTGGCGCATATCTACCTGGGAAGCAAGCGCCACATGATGGAGCAGATCTTCAGCGACGAGAACGAGCCCTTCTGGCGAAGCGCAAAGCAGATCGAACTCGGCGTTATCGACCCGCGTCCCTTCGGCGAGTACATCGAGCGGCAGTTCGAGCGCACCGGCAAGAGCGTCGCGCCGGCAGCGATCGATGCCATCCTCGAGACGACCCACGGCCACCCGTACGCCACCCAGGAGCTGTGCTACTTCCTTTGGCAGGACACGCCGGCCGGCGCCACGGCGACCGCCGAGCAGGTCATCGCAGCCGTCGCCAGGGTGCTCAACTCCGAGCACGCCCACTTCAGCCTCGTGTGGGAGGACGCCACCGCACACCAGCGACTCCTGCTCAGAGCACTGGCCCAGGAACCCGGACATCCGGTCTCAGCGGATTACCGCCGCCGCCATGCGCTGCCCGGAGCGTCGAGCGTCCAGCGAGCGCTCGGCGCCCTGGAGAAAGCGGAGCTCGTCGGGCGTCGGCGTGGCGAAGCCTGGATCAGCGAGCCGTTTCTCGCGCAGTGGGTGCTCTTGAACGACGCATAGGCCGCAGGGACGACTGTTACGCAACCTTGCGTAACGCAACCTTGCGTAACGCGGGCTTTCATCTGCGGCCGGCGACGCGCTCCACCCTGCCCGCCGGCTCAGATCGTCGGCGAATGGGCGGCGCGGGCGCTCTCAAGCAGGGTCGCAGCGGCGCTCGCAGGATCGAGCCGGCGCTGCACGACTTCGTCGAGAAGGCGCTGGAAGTCGGGGTCCTCGTGCAGCTCTTCCTCCAGGCGGCGGCGCACGCGCGCGGTGGCGATCGCGAGCACCTCGCTGCGCAGGTTGCGCGCGCGGCGCTCCTCGAGCTGGCCTGCCGTGAGGATCTGCGCGCGGTGCTCCTGCAGGCGCTGGACGAGCTCGTCGATGCCCTCGCCGCGCGCCGCCTCGGTCCTCACGATCGGCACGCGCCATTGCTCGCGCGCTTCCTCAGGCGTGCGATCGAGGTTGGCGAGCGAGAGCACGCCGCGGATCTCGCGGATCATCGTGTCGGTGAGGGGATGGTCGGCCTTGTTGATGACGATCACGTCGGGGATCTCCATGACCCCGGCCTTCAGCGCCTGGATCGAGTCGCCCGAGCCGGGCATCAGCACGAGCACGATCGTGTCGGCGTGATCGATGATGTCGATCTCCGCCTGCCCCACGCCGACGGTCTCCACGAACACATCCTGGCGCCCGGCCGCGTCGAGCAGAAGCGCGGCCTGCAGTGCCGCCTCGGAGAGGCCGCCCAGAGCGCCGCGGTTGGCCATCGAGCGGATGAATACCCCGGGATCGAGGAAGTGCTCGGTGAGGCGGATGCGGTCGCCCAGCAGGGCCCCGTGCGTGAACGGCGAGGATGGATCGATCGACAGCACGCCTACTGTGCGTCCGGCTGCGCGGCGGGCCTTGGTGAGCGCGCCGATGAGTGTGGACTTGCCGACGCCTGGTGGCCCCGTGAAGCCGACTACCTCGGCTTGACCGGTGTGCGGATACACCTCACGCACGAGCTCCCATCCCTCCGGGCGGTTGTCCTCGACCAGCGTGATCGCACGCGCGAGCGCGCGGCGATCGCCGTCAAGCAGGCGTTGGGCAAGCGGGGCATCGGTCATCGACCGGGAATCATCGCAGGGCGCTCCTCGAGTCCCCCGTGCGGACAGTCCCCTACGATTTCAGCGCAATGGAGCTGCTCGCAGATCCCACGACCCAGAGCACCGGCGAGATTCCGGCCGAGGCCCTCGGCACTGCCGTACGGTCCCCGCCGCAGCCGCCACGTGGCGGGCCGCTCGCGTTGCTGCGTTTCATGCGCGCAAACCACATGCTCAGCCGAAGCTATGCGGCGCTGCTCGTGCGCTGGCTGTATCTGAAGCTCCGCTATGGCAAGCGGTTGAAGACGGATGGCATCTGCTTCATCTGCCCTCGGGTGAAGCTCGAGATCGGCCGCGACGCCACGCTCAGCATTGGGCGCTGGGCCTGGGTCGGGCACGGGACGAAGATCCGCGTGCACGAGGGCGAAGTCAGCATCGGCGCAAAGACGGTAATTGGCCAGGAGTGCACCGTCTCGGCTTTCCAGCACGTGTCGATCGGGCGTGAGTGCATCATCGCGGACCGTGTGATGCTGATCGACTTCGACCATGGGGCCGCGGAGGCGGAGCGCCCGATTCGCGTGCAGGGCATCTACAAGCGCGACGTGCGCGTGGGTCACAACGTGTGGATCGGCTACGGAGCCTGCCTGCTGCGCGGCGTGAGCGTAGGGAACAACAGCATCGTGGGCACGAGCTCGGTCGTGACCAAGCCGGTGCCCGCCAACGCGGTCGTCGGCGGCTCTCCCGCACGCACGCTGCGTATGCGCGAAGCACCCCGCTCGATGCGCTGGGAGTAGCGGCGCCCGCGCCTGCTTTGCGCGGACGCCGCTCCCCCGTTGGCCGCTAGCGCTTCGCCAGCGTCAGCACGACTGGACGTCCGACCGTCTTTCCTAGCTTCACGGAGATCGTGAGCTTCCCGGAAAGCGTCCTATGCCTCGCGGCCAGCATCGCCTTGGCGCCGATGCCGGTGAGGCGCAGCGCAACGGTGCCGTGCGCACCCGCCGCAAGCGAGTAAGAGCCCTTGGCGATCACCACCGTCTTCTTGTGTCCATGCTTGGCGGCCACACGGGCCGTAAGCTCGACGGTGCCGCTGCACGCGGCGTTGGCGCAGGCGACGTTCGCCTTGGCCGTGTCTTTCACGAACACCAGGTGCGAGCTGGAAACCGTCACTGCGGCCACCGGCACCGTCACCGAACTGCTCTTGCTGGCTTCGTGTCCGGCGGCATTGGTCGCGGTCACTTCGCATGCCAGGCCGTGACCCTCGTCCGCGGTCTGCACCAGGTAGCCCGCGGAAGTGGCGCCACTGATGGCGACGCCTTCGCGCGTCCACTGGTAGCCGAACGGGGTCGTCAGCGGCCAACCCGTCTGCACCGACAGCATCCCTTCGCCGGTCCAGGAGCCGTTCGAGCACATGAGTGTGTCACCGACCAACGCTGTCCCGCTGATCGCGGGCGCGGCCGTGTTGTGGGGTGCGGAGGGCACCATCGCGACGTTGATACCCGAGGTGGTGGCGCCTTCACCGACCGGCACCGTGTTGGCGCTCCCCTGCGAGGTCTGGCCGTTGTAGTACTGGGTTATGTACTTGGGGATGAACGCTGGCGCCTTTTCATATTCTTTTTCTTCCGCTTCGGAGTATTCCCATGAGTACTCGACGTCGTAGGCGCCGCTCGACAGACCCGTGATCGTGTATTCGCCTTTGGAGTTGGTCTTTGCGAAACTCCCGCCGTGGCCCGGCACGTACGCGTACACGCCGATTTTTTCGAGTCCGGCGTGGCTGTAGGCGTCGGTGACCGTCCCGCTGATCTTGCCGCCTTCGCTCAACTGCACGGTGGGTACGGTGTGTTCTACCCCTTCGCCGAGCGCGATCGTGATGTTCTGCTCGAGGTATTCGCCGCTTGGATAGGAAAAGTACATCTCATATTCTCCCGGTTCGAGCTGTGTGAACCGGTAACGCCCACTTGCTTCCGTCGTGGTTTCCCGGAAGTTGCTGGGATTTTCGCGATCTTCGATGTATACGCTCGCGCCACTCAAGCCTGAGGGGCTGGAGGCGCTCGTCACCTCGCCGTCGACCGCGCTGGCCTTGGTCAGCACGACGGTGGGCAGTTTCGTGGCTTCTCCTTCTTCCACGCCCACCGACCGGTCTTGCGTTTTGAGGTACGTGCCCGTTTCGTCGCTGAACACGACCGTGTAGTTGCCTTCAGCGATCCCTGTCACGTCGAAGGCGCCGCCGCTGTCCGTGATCGTCGAGCCGACCGGGTTGCCCCCTGTTTCGAGGACCGTGACTTCGATCCCTTTCAGGTCTTCGGCTTTGTGGTTCATCACGGTGCCTTCCACCGAGCCCGTCCCGGCCGCCTGCGCCACACCGGCGGCGCTCAGCATCACGAGCGCCACAGCGCCAAGCGCGACCAGCACCTGCAGACGCTGCCTGCCACCACGGCCGCCGCCGCCATCCACCCCGCGTTTACCCCCTCTGTCCAGCCAAGGCAAGACCCACCGCATGTCCGTCTCCATTCGGTCGTTTGACGATTCAACCCCAGCGCGTCACAGGCAAGCGACGCGCTCCAGCAAATACGAATTGCGCCGCATATAGGATTTACCTACCGTACAACAACGCTCGAAGGCGTTCGATGCGGTGTTCTGGCGTCAGGCTTACGGCGAGCGCAGTAGAGACGGGTCCGCGCGCGCGGCGAGATTGCGTAGCCCCGCGGAGTCGGCATCGGCGCCCGGGTCAAGCGCCTCCTCGAGCGCCAGCCGGTGCGCCTCGAAGCGCTCGTGTGCATACGGCGCTGCGATTTGACGGCTGATCATGAACGGCCAGTCGCTTGCCTGCAACGCCAGCAGCTCCCGTACGGCGGCCGAGCTCGCGGAGTCCCTCGCGGCCACAACCTTCAGCTCGCCGGCGCGCGCGGCGAAGGCCATGTGCGCCACGGTGGGGCCAGACCAGGTCGACAGGTCCCCACCGGCGCCCCACGTGCTGGGGGCCCAGCCGCTGGGAGGATCGGCCTCCAGCGTGACCGGCTCGCAGCGCGCGAGCGCGTCGTCCAGGCGCACCAGCTGCAGATCCTGCCGCGCACACTCCTCGACGACCGCGCGCAGCCAGGTGATTCCCTCATACCACCAGTGCCCCAGCAGCTCCGTGTCGAGCGCGCACACGACCAGCCCTCCATCGGGCAGCGACGCATCGGCGTCGGCGAGGTCATTCGCGTCGCGTAGTCGTGCGCGCGTCCGCACGACGAAGTCGCGTGCGTGCTCTCGTGCGACGGCGTTCGCCAGCTGGGGGTCGTAGGCGCCGCCGTCGTTGCTCCAGGGGTTGTGGTGGTGGATCGTGTGGTGGTGGTAGTCGCGGTAGGCACCGTGCGCGGGGTAACCCGCATCGCTCCACACGAGCGAGATCGTGCTGCGGTCGATCGGCACGAGCAGCACACCGGACTCGGTTGCGATCGGGCGCAGGTGCTCGCGCGCACCGATCCCGAAGCGGTTACTCAACTCGATGCAGGCCGCGGTCGCTCCGGCGCCCTCCAGCGCCCGCTCGAGCCAGGGCGCGTACGCGCACTCGGGCAGCCAAAAACCTCCCCGCCAGTCGCCGAAGCGCGCGCGGTGCGCAGCGACGCCGCTCCCCACCTGCAGGCGCAGGCCGGCCTCGGTGGCGAGCAGCGGCAGGATTGCGTGCGTGGCCGAGGATGCCCATTGGGCATGCGGCGCGAACGATCCGAGCAGCTCACCGCCGCGGCGGTGCAGGCTCTCCAGCGCGCTCGTGTAATCCCCTAGAGAGCGTTCGACCTCGCGCGCCATCGTCTCGTAACCGCCGGCGCGCAGCCCCGCCGCGTCCTCCTCGTGTGTCTTTCGACGCACCCCTTCTACGAACGCGGCGAAGCGCTCGGTGAGTCCCGCTGCTTCCAGCTGGTCGCAAAGCACGGGCGTCAGCGAGAGCGTCAGCGGCGCGCCCTCGTCGAGCAGGTCCAGCATGGGCAGGTAGCAGCCGACGATCGCCTCCCAGAGCCACTCCTCGCCGAATGGCCACGTGCCGAAGCCCTCCACGTAGGGCATGTGTGTGTGCAGGACGATCGCCAGCGCGCCGCTCCTGCGGCGCGTGCTCACGGGCGGCACACGGCGATGAAGTCCAGCGCCCGATCCATGTCGGCTTCATCCGCCGCACGCAGCGCGAAGTCCGACGCAGCGATCGCGGGGGTGAACCGGTCGTAGAAGCGCGCCGTCACGCCGAGTCGCGCGTGCACCCGGTCCCATCCGAGCCGCAGCGCAAGCTCGTGCGCGCGCAGCTTGCGCGCATGGAACAGGCCGTAGAGCTGGACGTTTGCGAAGTGCTCACGGCAGAGCTGCTCGAACTCCTCGCGCCGGTACTCGTGCACGTGCCACGGGTTGTCCGAGCGCGGCGCGCCTGCGGGCGCGAGCGTGAGCACGTTGGGGGTCGAGAGGTACACGCCTTGCGCGCCCGGCCGATCAGCGGCATCGGCGATCAGCGAGCGGAAGTGCTCGAGGACGACGCCGGGCTCCTGCAGATGCTCGATCGTCTGCAGGAAGACGACGGCGTCGGCGGGCTCGGAGAAGGTGTCGACGAGCTCGCGGGCAAAGCGCAGGTTCGGGCGTACGTAGCGCAGACGTGCGTGCTCGTGCGCCTCGGGGTTGGCATCGACTCCGACAACGCTCGCGGCGGCGCCGGCCAGCACGTCCGATCCGTAGCCCTCGCCGCAGGCCATGTCGATCACGCGTAGATCGCGCACGCGCTGGGCGATCCATTCGTAGACGACGAGGTGACGCCGGTACCAGTAGTTCTCCTCCGGCACGTTCGGGAGCGTGCGCTCGCCGGTCAGCGCCAGCGGCGGAACGCCATCCGGCTGGTCGCGCTGCAGATACAGGGCTGGAGATGGCTCTGAGCGTGATGTTGTGGTCAAGAGATGCTCTCGATTGAAGCTGTCAGGCCGGCAGTGCGATGCGCGGGTACGGCGCGCGAGTATATGGTCCGGCCGATGCCGTCCGTTCTGAGTGCGGAGGAGATCCGCGACGCCAACACCCGCTACCACGATGTCGCGGCCGACCACTACGACTCCAAGTGGGGCATCGACTTCGGCGATATCGGGAGCAGCCAGGTGGGCGCCAAGGTGCGCAAGGCCCTTGGCGGTGAGCCCGGCCACTATGGGCGCTCGCTGGAGATCGGCTCGGGAACCGGCTACTTCACGCTGAACCTGATGCGGGCGGGGCTGATCGGCCAGGCGACCTGTAGCGACATCTCGCCGGGCATGCTGGAGACCCTCCAGGAGAACGCGGCACGCCTAGGGCTGGAGGTTCATACGCAGGTCGCAGACGCCGAGCGCCTGCCGTTCGAGGACGGGAGCTTCGATCTCGTGCTGGGCCACGCGGTCCTGCATCACATTCCCGACCTGCCCCGCGCGTTCTCGGAGTTCGAGCGCGTGCTGGCCCCCGGCGGAACGGTGCTGTTCGCCGGCGAGCCCTCGCGCTACGGCGATCGCCTGGCGACTGTGCCCAAGCGTCTGGCGGGCGCGGCAGCGCCGCTGTGGCGGCGCGCGATTGGCGCGGCTGGCGCTCCCGCCCCCGACGGCGGCGCCTCCGATGAGGCGCTCGAGGGCGTCGTCGACGTACACGCCTTCGCGCCGTCGGAACTCTCACGGATCGCGCGTGCGGCGGGCTTTGCAGAGGTACGCGTCACCGGCGAGGAGCTGCTCGCAAACTGGTTTGGCTGGGCCAACCGCACGCTCGAGGCGACGGCCGTCCCAGAGGAGGTGCCGTGGGCGTGGAAAATGTACGCCTACCGCGGCTACCTCCTGCTCCAAGAGCTCGACCGCAGGCTGCTGGAGTCGCGCCTGCCACCGGCGATCTTCTACAACCTGATGCTCGCCGCGCGCAAGCGCGCCGGCGCTTAGCGGCGCGTCAGGCGCACGCTCGCCGTGTGGGCGCGCGTCGGCGAGGGTTTGGACTTCACGATCACCAGGCCGGCCTTCAGGTGACCATGGCCAGACGCGAGCAACGCGCGTCCAAGACCGTTCAGCCTGATCTTGATCGTGACGCGCTTGGAGGCTGCGATCGAGAAGCTGGCGGTGCCGATCGTCCTCGTCCGGTAATGCCTCCTCGAGACCTTCGTCCTTACCTGTAGGCGCAGCTTGCCGCTGCATGCGCCCACACCGGCGCCTAGGAGCTTGAAAAGCGCTCTGTAGTTGCGCTGCACGGAGATCTTCCTGCTGAGCAGTGACGCGCTGCAACTGGGCGCGTGGCTTGCCCCGAAGCCCAGCACGACGGTCTCGCTGCTGGGACCGGACGCGGCGGGCGTCGTCGTCACCGCTCCGCCCGTTGAGCCTTCGCTGCCGTTCCCGCCTCCGCCACCCCCGCCGGTGCCGCCCCCGCCGCCGCCACCCCCGCGCCCGGTGCTGATTTTGTACGTAAACACGTCGGCGTCGCTCAGGCTGCTCACACCGAACGGGGTCTTCACGGTGATGTTGACTTTCCCCATCCCAGGTGGGGAGGTGACGATGATCGATTTCGCGGACGTGACTTTGAATTCTTCGGTGGAGACCCCGCCGAAGCTCACGACTTCCGCTTCGGTCAGGTTTTCTCCTCGTATTTCAACTTCCGTGCCGCCGTCGGAAGGCCCGCCTTCGGGACTCACGGCGGTGACCGACGGCCGCGGTCCGAACACCCAGACGGCGCCTATCTTTTCGCTGAAGGGACCGCCGAGGAGCCGCCACCGTCCTTCGGCGGAGAGTGCGACGCTCGAGCCGTAACGAGCCGCGCCGCGCTGCGTGAGCTTCGCGCCGAGCTGCGCCTGCGACCCCCAGGTGCCGCTCGAGCGTTCGTACAGCCACGCGTCGCCCTTGCCACCTTCGCCTTCATAGGCGCCGATCAGGGCGCTCGCGCCGTTGGCGGAGAGCGCCACGCTGTAGCCGAAGCCTTCGGAGGCTTCTCCACCGCCGGTCAGCATCGCCCCCTGCGCCCAGCCCCCGCCGCTTTCGCTGTAGATCCACGCGGCACCCACGCCATCTTCGTTGCCGCGCGCCCCGACGAGCGCTGTGTGCCCGTCCCCCGACAGCGCCACGCTGGAGCCGAACCGGCCTTCGGAGACCTCGCCCGCAGCGGTGATCTTCGATCCCTGCTGCGCCCAGCCGGCGCCGGAGCGCGAGAACACCCATGCGCCTCCGCGCTTGCCGTTGTCACCGGGGGCACCGACAGCCACCGTTTCGCCATCGGCCGAAAGCGCGACGCTGTGACCGAAGAAACCTTCGCCTTCCTCGCCAGCGCCGGCAAGCGCACTACCGACAGGCACCCAATTCGAGCCCGAGCGGGCGAAGACCCACACCCGTCCACGCAAAAGGGGAGCGCCGACAGCGATCGTGTCGCCGTCAGCAGAAACGGCAACCGACACACCGAAGTGCCGGTTCAGGCCCGGTTCCGGGCTGTCCAACTGCGTGGCCTGGGTCCAACCCGAGCCCGAGCGTGTGTATATCCAGACGGCGCCGCCGTTGCCGTTCTCGCGCGGAGCACCCACGACCGCCGTGCTGCCGTCCTCGGAGAGCGCCACGCTGCGTCCGAAGTAGCAGGCATGCATTTCCGCGCCTTCTTCGCCGGCTTCTTCGCCTTCTTCTGTTTCTTCCCCGCTGATTTCGTTACTGCAGCCCTCACCTTCGGCGGCAGCTGCGGGCACCGTGAGTGGGGCGCCCTGCTGACTCCAGCCGCCGCTTTCCGAGCGCGTGAACGTGAACGCGGCGCCGATGCCGCCGTTCTCGCTGGGCGCCCCGACGAGCGCGAGATCGCCGTCGCCGGAGAGCGCCACGCTCGAGCCGAACCTGGAGCGTTCATTGCCTTCGCCCGCGGCAGCCGTGAGCTTCTGTTCGCCTTCCTGCTGGAGCGCCGACGGGCTCCCGTCGGCGCTGACGGCAACGATTGCGCCGCAGGCCACGCCCGCCATTAGGGCAAGTAGCGCCGCGATCAAAGGTATGCGCCGACTCCCTGGCAGCCGTGCCGCAAGATCTGTGAGTCCGTTCATAGAGTGCTGGTCGAAGGCTACCTACAAACAGCTGGAAGTCAATACAGGAGCCAAATGCCCAGTGGCGCGTGAGCGTCGTCGGTGACGTAAGGCGCGCGCAGACGCCGGGAAACACCGCCGAACTTCTGATCCAGGACACTAGACTCCCAGCCGATGCCGGAGCCGCTTTCCAATGGCTTTCCGCTGTTCCCACTGGGGATCGTGGCACTGCCCACCGAGAGCGTTCCGCTGCACATCTTCGAGGACCGCTACCGCAAGATGATCGAGCACTGCCTAAGCGCGGAGCGCGGAGCGCAAGACGGAGAGTTCGGCATCATGTGGCTCTCCGAGGAGGAGCTCAAGCCGGTGGGCTGCGCGTGTGAGATCGAGCAGGTGCTCGACCGCCTCGATGACGGTCGGCTGAACATCGTCGCGCGAGGCACGAGGCCGTTCCGTCTACTCGAGCGACAGGACGACCGTGCCTACCCCGCCGGCGTGGTGGAGTTCCTGGGCGAGGAGGACGAGGAGCTCGATACAGGTGCGGCGCAGGTTGCGCGGGAGCTGTACCGCGACCTCGTCATGCAGGCGACCGACAGGGAGATCGATTCAGCGGAGTTGAGCGAGCTGGGGGCGTATGGGATGGCGGCGACTGTCGAGTTCGGCGTGGAGGCCAAGCAGGAGCTGCTCGAGCTCCGCTCTGAGAACGCGCGGCTGCGGCTGTTGGCGCTGCTGATCCAGGCTGCTATCGAGCGCCTGGAGCTGATCGAGCGCGCACAGGTCCGTGCGCTCTCCAACGGCAAGGTCAGATTCGCCTAGCGCCCGGGCTGGACGCGGTTTCTACTCGCTCACGGCCACTCCGCCGCGCCTCGGATCGCCGGCGCCGGTGATCGCGCTGTTGCTGCGCATCGCGGCCTGCACCCCGCCGAAGAAGAGGTTGGGTGCGCTGAAGCGGACGATCCGCGCGTCGGTGTGGACCCCGTGCAGATCGATCCCTGGCTCGGCGAACAGAACGCCGTCCTCGAGATGCACACGCGGTGACTCAACCGCCTCGCGGACCTGCATCCCGTGATCGACGACGCCGATGATCGTCTGCAGTAGCGCCGAGCGAATACGGTTTGAGCCGGCGCTGCCGAGGACTAGCTCGACCTCGCCGTCGCGCATCGCCACCGTGGGGGCCATCATGCTCGGCATGCGTCTGCCGGCTGGGTGCAGATGGAACCCCAGCGGGTTGAGGTCCTGCTCGCCCATCACGTTGTTCAGGTGCATGCCGGTGCCGGGGACGACGACGCCGGAGCCCTCGCCGTTGGTGCACGTCGCGCTGCACGCGCATCCGTTTGCGTCGATCACCGAGATGTGCGTGGTCGAGCCCAGTCGGCTCGCGAGGAAACGCTCGAGGAAGCCGTCCTGCTCTAGGCCCTCAAGGAACTCCGGCGTGCGCTCGGACTGCGCGGCGGCCATCGCCTGCACCACCGCGGACAGCGACGGCGGTGCGGGAGCCTGATCGAGCAACCCGAGCGAGTAGGCGAGCAGGGTGCCGCCGGCGGACGGCGGCGGGTTGGTGAGGACCTGCCGATCGCGGTAGGGGATCGAGATTGGTTGGCGCTCGATCGCCTCATAGCCGGCGAGGTCCGTGCTCCGAAGCGATCCGCCGCGCTCGGCGAGCCACGCGCAGACGGCGTCTGCCACCTCGCCGCGATAGAAAGGCTCGGCCCCGTCGCTGGCCAGACGCAGCAGTGCGTCTGAGAGATCGGGATTGCGCAGCACGCCTCCCTCGCGCAGCAGGTGCCCGCCGGGCGCCCAGAGAGCGGCGCACTCCGGAGTGGAGGTCAGCAGGTCGACGAGGATCTCGGCCACGTATGCCTGCCCGGCATTCAGCACCACGCCGTCGCGCGCCAGCTGCGCCGCCGGCGCCGCGAGATCCTCGAGCGCGATCGTCCCCCACCTGCGTGCGGCCTCGCAAACGCCGGCAGGAGTGCCGTACACACCGCAAGACGCCGGGCCGATGTGAAACACCTGCTCGGCGTCTCCGAAGGACACATCGACGCCCTGCAGCTCGACCTCGGTTCCGTCCCCAAGCCGCGTGGGCGCCTCGACGAAGAAGTCCAGCAGCGTCGGCTCGACCCCTCCGCCGGCCACGAGCATGTGGCCTCCAGCCCCCAACCCCGTGAGCAGCGACTCAGTCACGAACGACGTGAGCATCGCGGCGATCGTCGCATCAACCGCGTTACCGCCCTCGCGCAGCACCCGCGCGCCCGCCTGCGCCGTGAGCGGATGCCCAGCCGCAACAACCCCCTTCTCAGCAGCGCTCATTGCAGAGCGATACCACACGAGCGACCGAGGACGCAGAATGGCGAAGCGCCGACGGCTCTCAGAAGTTAGGGAGGAACTCGGGAACTTCTAGTTCATCGACGGCCAGCCCACCCCGACGCGGCTCACGAGCAGGCCTCGCGGGCGCGCCTCGACCGGCTCGGACCTCGCCTGTGGTGGCGGGCTCGGTGAGGCGGCTGACGCTCTTGCGCCGACCCCCATCTCCGTATCCGGTGGCCACGACGGTGACCCACACCTGGTCATCGAGCTTCTCGTCCACCATCGCACCGAAGATGATGTTGGCGTCGGGGTGCGCGGCCTCAGAGACCGACTTGGCGGCCTCGTTGACCTCCCACAGCGAGAGGTTGGTGCCACCGGTGATCGACAGCAGGATCGACCGTGCACCCTCCATCGAGGTTTCCAACAGGGGCGAGGAGACGGCCTGGATCGCTGCCTCCGTGGCGCGGTTCTCCCCTACTCCCATGCCGATCCCAAGCAGCGCGTTGCCGGCGTCGCTCATGATCGTGCGCACGTCAGCGAAGTCCAAGTTGATCAGGCCCGGGAGCGTGACGAGGTCGGAGATACCTTGCACGCCCTGGCGCAACACGTCGTCGGCGACGCGGAATGCCTCGACCATCGCGGTCTGCTTGTCGAGAACCGCGAGCAGGCGGTTGTTGGGGACGACGATCAGGGTGTCCACCTCGGCGGCGAGGGCGGCAACGCCACGCTCGGCCTGCTCGCCTCGGCGCGAGCCCTCGAAGCCGAAGGGCTTGGTTACGATCGCGACCGTGAGCGCGCCGATTTCGCGCGATATACGGGCGACGATCGGCGCCGCGCCGGTGCCGGTCCCGCCACCGGCGCCCGCTGTGATGAAGATCATGTCTGAGCCCTTGAGCAGGGCCTTGAGCCGGTCGTAGTCCTCCATAGCCGCGCCGCGGCCGACGTTCGCGTCGGATCCCGATCCAAGGCCACGGGTGAGCTCGGCGCCGATGTGCAATGTGATGTCGGCGGTGGACTGCTGCAGCGACTGCAGGTCGGTGTTGACCGCCACGAACTCGATCCCCTCGACCTCCGCCTCGACCATGCGGTTCACCGCGTTGACACCGGCGCCGCCGACGCCGACGACGCGGATCACGGGTTGCCCGATCTTGGCTGGGCTGCTCGATGCATAGGGGCGCTCGATCGGGTAATCGTCGTATTGGGGTTGGCGCGGCGTGGGCCGCTCCATCACGTTCTCGGGTATCTCAGATGAGAAGGCGTGACGCAGGCGCTCGCGCGGCGAGGCGATGGGTGCCGGCTCGCTGGGCTGCGCCGGCGTGGCACGCAGCGCGGGGTGCGGCAGACCCGTCTCGCGTGGATGAACGACCGGCGGCGTTCCGCCGAGGCTTCCCGCGGTCTCCTGCTCGCGTGCTGCCTGTGGCGTTGCGGGTGCGACGGGCGCCTGATCGTCGTCGTCTTCGGTCTTGCGGAAGAGGGCCGCCAGCGGACCTTCCCGCATGCTCGCGCGTTTAGGATTGGCCATTGGTGAGAACCTCCTGCGCGAGTTGCCTGTAGGACTGGGCGGCCACACCGTCGGGCTCGTACTTCAAGACTGACATGCCCTTCACGGGCGCCTCGGCGAAGCGGACGGTCTTGCGGATGCGCGAGGCGAAAACGCGATCGCCGAAGTTTTCCTCGAGGATCTCGATCGCCTCCTTGGCGTGGATCGTGCGCGAGTCCACCAGGGTCGGGAGGATACCCTCGATTTCGACTCCTGGGTTGAGGTTCTCGCGGATCATCGCAAGCGTGTTCTGGAGCTGTATGAGCCCACGCATCGACAGATACTCGCACTGCACGGGGACGATCACCTTGTCGGCTGCCGTGAGCGCGTTGATCGTGAGCAGCCCGAGGCTCGGCGGCGTGTCGATGCAGATGAAGTCGTAGTCCTCGAGGATCGGTTCGAACGCCTTCTGCAGGGAGCGCTCGCGGCCGATCATCGTGGACATCGCGATCTCCGCGCCGGCGAGGTCGATGGAGGCACAGGCGACATCGATCTCGCGCTTTCGCACTACCTCGCGGATGGAGACTTTGTGCACGAGCACGTCGTACATGGATTTCTCCAGCGTGTCCGGATCGATGCCCTGGGACATCGTGAGGTTGCCCTGCGGATCCATGTCTACGCACAGCACCCGATGGCCCTCCTCCGCAAACGCGGCGGCCAGATTCAGCGTCGTCGTAGTCTTGGCCACGCCGCCCTTTTGGTTGGCGAACGCGATGACCCTGGCCTTGCCTTGCACGGTGGCTCCGTTGGTCGGTTGCTGGAAATACGTCTGGTGGGTATTCGCAGGCCGAGGGTCGATTCCTGCATGGGAACTACGATCCCGGGATGTCCAAGCTCCCGAGCGCCGGATCCCCGCCCGTGCGCCCTGCCCCGGGCAAGCGTTCCGGGCTGGAGGAGCGCCTGCGCGGCAAGCAGGTGCTCGTGTGCGTGGGCGCCGGCGGCGTGGGTAAGACGACGACCGCGGCGGCCCTCGCCTTCGGCCTCGCGCAGCGCGGACGCAAGGTGGCCGTCGTCACGATCGACCCCGCTCGCCGCCTGGCCTCGGCTTTGGGGCTCGCGGAGCTCCCCTCCGAGCCACAGAGGATCGCGCCGGAGCTCTTCGCCACGCAGGGCATCGAGATTGAAGGCGAGCTGTGGGCGATGATGCTCGACGCGAAGCGCACGTTCGATGAGCTGATCGCGCGCCTGGCGCCGGACGCGCGTACGCGCGATGAGATCCTGGCGAACCCCGTCTACCGGGAGCTCTCCACGGCGATCGCGGGCTCGCACGAGTTGAGCGCGATCGCCAAGCTCCACGAGCTCCACGAGGAGCACGACTTCGATGCGATCGTGCTCGACACGCCTCCGTCGCGTAACACGCTGGACTTCCTCGACGCTCCCAACCGCATGCTGGGGTTCCTGGAAGGCCGGGCGTTGCAGGTGTTCCTCGCGCCGGGCGGGCTCACGGCGCGCCTGTTCGGACGCGGCACGGCGCTTGTGTTTGCGATCTTCGCGCGTGTCACCGGCGTCGACATGCTGGGCGAGCTCTCGCGCTTCTTCCGCTCGCTGACAGGCGTAATCGACGGCTTTGGGGAGCGCACGCGGGGCGTTTCAGCGCTGTTGCGATCCCCGCAGACGAGCTTTCTGATCGTGACCTCGCCGGAGGCCGAGCCGGCCCGCGAGGCAGGCTTCCTGGCGGGCAGGCTCGAGTCAGCGGGGATGCGACCGGACGAGCTGATCGTCAACCGCGTGCACACCCAGAGTCTTCACGGCGTTGGCGAGGGCGAGCTGATCGAGCTGATCGGGCCTGCGCTTGGGGGCCGCCTCGCTGAGCGCGTCGCTTCGAACCTCACCGACTTCGACCTGCTAGCAACGCGCGACCGGGAGACGATCGCCGCGCTCTCGCGGTCGATGGATGGGCGCTCACCGATCGTCGTGGCACACCTAGATGAAGACGTCCAGGATCTCCTGGGGCTGGCCCGGGTCGCCGAGCAGCTGTTCGGCTGAGATCTCCGCCGGAGCGCCAAGCTCAGCGGCGGCGTCGAGCGCGACGGTGACATCGGCGGTCTCAGGCGCGGGTGCCGACAGCAGCTCATCCGCCAGCGCGACGAGGTTGGGGTCGAGGTGCCCGCAGATCACGTCGCGTAGCAGCGCGCGCAGATGGTCAGACATGTCACCTGCGATCGCATGCGCGGCGGCACGCTTAACGGAGCTTCCGGCAATAACAGAGCGCTCGAGGGCCAGCGCTTGTCCGGCGCGCTCGATCAGCTGGGCACGGTTCTCCGGCAGCGCGCACAACGCCGCCAGCCGTCTGCTCAAGAGGCCACTGGCGGGGCCCTCCGGCTCGAGCAGCGCGCGCAGCGCCAGCAGATGGTCGGTGAGCGCCTCGTAGGGGTCAGCTCGTTCACAGCCCATTTCGAAGCGCGAGAGCGCCCATGCGAGCTCGTTGGCGTGCGGTGCGCGCCGCGAGACGAGGCTGCAGAAGGCGCGCAGCTCATCCTCCTGCTCGGCTGCCACGACGAGCATCCCGTGTGGCCTGCCGCCGCCACCCAGCGCTACCGGGCTCCACGCGCCGGCGCCGACGCGCGCCCACGCGAGCATGCCGAGCGTCACGCGTCCGTCGCCGAAGAGCCGCAGCGCGCGCTGCAGATCCTTGAGAACCTCAACGCCCTCAGCGAGCGCGGTCGCGTGGTCGTGCTGCTCTGCTGCGAGGACCACGACGAGGTGTCCGGACTCGCCCTCGGCGGGCGCAATCGCACCCGTTGGCAGCCCCTCCAGCGCGTGCGGCTGGGCGATCGTGAGTCCTCTGGTGAGTGCGAGCTCGGCGGAGGTGACGGTGAGGCCGTGGAGTGTCGCCACGAGCGTCATCTCGCTGGTGGAGCTGAGCGCGGCCCGCTCCAGCCGTGCGAGCGCCGACTCCAGGCGCTCTGCTCGCAGCTTGAAATCGGTCTGCTCAGCAAAGACCTCCCCCAACAACGCGCTCAGAGCAGCCGCTACGCGCGTACGCTCCGGCATGCGCACGCACTCCACCCCGGCGCTGACGAGATAGCGGTCGAGCCCGTCGAACTCCCCGAGCAGCGTCGCTGCCTGCGCATAGCTCGGCAGGCGCTCGAGCACTGCCCGGCGCTCCTCGATGAACTGCATGGTCAGTGGGCGGTAACAGAACAGCGCGACGCCTGAGGAGGCCCTGCTGCGGCCCTGCTGCTCCAGCTCGAAGGAGACCTCGGCACCATTTGCGATCTCGTCGTGAAGCTGGGCGGCGACCGCTTCGACGTACTCCGTGAGTGCTGCTTGCAGCTGTAGTGAACGCATAGTCGGCTGACTTCGGGCTCGCTGCGCACGCTCCTGCCGGGCGCACCGTGTCTTGCACGCGCTCTCAGCGCCTCGTCGTGGCGGCTGTTGCGAGCGTGCCCGGCCCGGTGTAGCCTCAGGCAGATGTCAAGCCCGGCTCGATCTTCAGCCGCCGCTGACGCCCCACTCGCGCGAGTGCCGGACTTCTTCATCGTCGGCGCCCCCAAGACGGGAACTACCTCGCTCCACCGCACGCTGCGTGCCCATCCGCAGATTTACATGCCTGCCCTGAAGGAGCCACGCTACCTGGCCGAGGACATGCGCCCGCGCGCAGGGCACGCACACGAGGCGAGGGAGCTCGAGTACCCGGACACGATGGACGAGTACCTGGCTCTGTTCGCCGATGCGGCCCCGGAGCAGCGCGCGGGCGAGGCCTCCGCTTTCTACCTGTGGTCACAGACGGCGGCGGCCAACATCGCGCAGCTGCAACCGGCCGCACGCATCATCGCCACGCTGCGCGAGCCCGCGAGCTTCCTGCGCTCGCTGCACCTGATGTTCCTCTGGTGGGGCGTCGAGACGGAGACCGATCTGGCCAAGGCGATCGCGCTCGAGCCGGCTAGACGCGAAGGCAAAAGCGTGCCCCGCCAATCGCATCGACCGCAGCTGCTCAACTACTCCAAGCACGTGTCCTTCGTCGAGCAGCTGCGCCGCTACGACGCGCGCTTCGCGCCAGAGCAGAAATTGGTCCTGATCTATGAGGACTTCCAGCGCGACAACGAGGGGACAGTGCGGGAGGTGCTGCGCTTCATCGGCGCCGACGAACACGTCCCGATCGACGTCAAGAACGTGAACGTCACGAAGCGCTCCGTGCGTTCACATCGGGCGAGGCGGCTGATGTATGCGCTCTCCGACGGGCGAGGACCGCTTGCGCGTTCGACGCAGGCGACCGTCAAGGCGCTCACGACGCCCCGTCTACGAGGCACAGCTGCGCGGCTGCTGTTGAGCCGTGCGGCGCGCTCTGAGCCACCGCCGGCGGATGAGGGCGTGCTGCTCGAGCTCCGCCGGCGCTTCAAGCCGAACGTGACCGAGTTGAGCGAGTACCTCGATCGGGATCTGGTGAGCCTGTGGGGCTACGACGAGCTCGACTGAGCTCGTCGTTTCACACGCTTCAGCCAACGGGGTGAGCGCCGGCGCAGCGCGCGACGCTGCGCCGAGAGCCTCTGGGAGCGTTGACCGAGCACCTCGGCGGTGCTCTTGTAGGGGTCAGATGGGTCGAGTAGATGGTCGGCCGTGTAAGTCCGCAGATCGCGCGATGAGGGCAGCTCGATCGTGGCCGGCGTCTGACGCGCCCGCCATTGGTGCCACCCACGAGCGAGCTCGTCGGGCGCGTAGCGCTGCGGGCCGAACTTGCGTGAGGCGTAAGCAATGCTGAGAAAAAGGTAATGGCGCGCGTACATCGAGCGGGGCGCCATTCGCAAGCCGGGGAAACGAACTGTGTGCCCTCCGGAATGGGTCAGCAGGATCGGTCCTTCCTGGCGCTTCCATGCATTCAGTCGGTTTGGGAACTGCGGCAGCATCGGGTAGTAAGAGCGCATCGTCTTCAGGTAATCGGGGTGGTCGTGGTCGGGCGCCTCGCGCGTGGGCACGAACGTAAACTCGAGAAAGTTGACCGCGTTGAAGCCGGCCTCGTCGATTTCTGCGATCGACTGGGAGAGCGAGCGCCCTTGGTCGGGAGATACCCGGAATTCGTCGGCGTCGAGGTGAATGAACCAATCGGCGTCGAGGCTCTGCGCGAGCTGCTCCTTGCGTAGGAGCTGGCTGTGCAGTGCGAAATGACTCCCGCGCTCGAGCGTCTCGATCCCGATCAGGTTCTTGCCCAGCCGACGCTCTGCGATTGCGACGGTGTCGTCGGATGATTCGTTGTCAACCAGATACGCGGAGATTCCATGCTCGGCGAGATGATCGAGGCAGTCGCCGATGAAGCGTTGCTCGTTGTACGTCTGCAGCAACGCGACGATCTTCACGTCGCGATCCTACCAGTCGGGAATCGCGCCGATCAACCTCTGCTTGTCAGTTGGAAACCGTCGTGTAACGAGTGGTTGAGCGGCTGCTATACGGTCGCCAGCGCGTGCGCGCCCTGCGAGTGAACTGCGCGCCCGGCGCACTCTTCAGCCAGCCAGTCTTCGCCGTAGGAGCGCATGTGCTCGATGATCGGCAACAGCGCACGACCCTTCTCGGTGAGCGCGTACTCAACGCGCGGCGGCACCTCGGGATAGGTTTGGCGCTCCACGATTCCTTGCTCGTCCAGTGCGCGGAGTCGCAGCGAGAGCGTCCGCGGGCTGATCCCGGCGAGCGAACGTTCCAGCTCACAGAAGCGGGTGCACCCCTCGGCCAACTCGCGGACCAACAGAAGCGTCCACTTACCGCAGACGATCTCGGCGGTCATACATACGGGACAGGACTCATCGACGGCCATTTCAGCCTTTACTTTACCAACTGAAGTAAAGCCGCGCGGCGGGCGCGGGTGGCTCAGGCGGCGCTGAGCGAGGGCTTAGGTGCCGCGGCGTCGCGATTGGCCTCCGCGGCGGCGACATCCTCCATCGTCGTGCCTTTACGCCCGTCGGACTGCATCAGCAGCTTGAAGTCGTGCGGGCTTGAGGCGACGCGCATCGCGTCCTCGAAGGTCACCCGTCCTGCCTTGACGTGGCCGAACAGCGCCTGGTCGAACGTCTGCATTCCGTAATAGCCGCCGCTGGTGATCACCTCGACGAGCTTCCCCGTCTGGGCGGGATCGATGATCATGTCGCGCACGCGGCCGGTCATGCGCAGGATCTCGCAGACGGCGACGCGGCCGCCGTCGGCGCCGGGAACCAGACGCTGGGAGATGACACCCTTGACGGTGCCGGCGATCATGCTGCGCGCCTGCGCGTGCTGGTGCGGCGGGAAGAAATCGAGCATCCGGTTGATGGACTCGGTGGCGTCCACTGTGTGGATCGTCGAGAGGACCAGGTGGCCGGTCTCGGCGGCGGAGAGCGCCGTCTGGACTGTCTCCTCGTCGCGCATCTCCCCCACCAGGATCACGTCGGGGTCCTGACGCAGCACGCGTCGCAGTGCGCGCTTGAACGAAGCAGTGTCCATCCCGACCTCGCGCTGGTTGATCACCGAGCGTACGTCCTGGTGCACGAACTCGATCGGGTCCTCGATCGTGACGATGTGCTTGCTCATCGTGCGGTTCATGTGATCGATCATCGCGGCGAGCGTCGTCGACTTTCCTGAGCCGGTGGTGCCGGTCAGCAGCACGATGCCGCGCTCCTCCTCGGCGAGCTCCTTTACGACCGGTGGCAGCGAGAGCTCCTCGATCGTGCTGATGTGATGCGGGATCGCGCGACAGGCCATCGAGATCACGCCGCGCTGCTGAAACGCGTTGATCCTGTAGCGGGCGACGTCGGTGATCTCGAAGGAGAAGTCGACCTCGTGCTCCCGCGCGAACTCAGCCAGCTTGGCGTCGTCGTTGAGCAGCGCTTTCAGCGCCCCCTCTGTGTCCTGCGCGTTCAGCGGCTGCGCGCTCGCATCCGTGGTCAGCTCGCCGTTGACGCGGTACAGCGGCGCCGAACCGACCTTCAGGTGGAGATCTGACCCCTCCTTCGCGACGAGCTCACGCAGAGCGGGCATGACGTCGAACATGCCCTCCTGATCGGCATCCAGACGCCGTGGCTTGAGTGCCGTGCGGCGGCGTGGACGACTGCCGGGCCCCCCGGGAGGGCACCTCGCCCCCTGACGTGCGTATCGGATTCGCTGGCAAGGACGCAGAGAGCGTGGCGTACTTCGTACGCGAGCGACCGCCTGTCAGGCGAAGCGTGGACGAGGCAGCCAGCGGAGCCGAGATGCGCGTCAGGTCAGGCTACGTCGCGGAGCTTTTGCGCCTCCGCCAGTGACTGCAGCTTCTTCAGCGACTGATTCTCGATCTGGCGGATGCGCTCGCGCGTGACGTTGAATGTGCGCCCGACCTCATCGAGCGTACGCGGGTGCTCGCCACCGAGCCCGTAGCGGAGCTCGAGCACACGACGTTCGCGATAGGAGAGGTTCTCGAGCGCCTCGCGTAGGGCCTCCTTCGTGAGGATCTCGGCGGCACGCTCGTAGGGGGACTCGGCACGCTCGTCGGCGATGAACTGACCGAACTCCGACTCCTCCTCGTCGCCAACGGGCTTCTCCAGCGACACGGGAGCCTGGGCGGAGCGCTTGATCGAGTCGACCTCCTCGGGGTCGATGCCTGTGACCTCGGCGATCTCGTCGGCGGTGGGCTCACGCCCCAACTCGGTGACGAGCTTGCGCTCGGCGCGCCCGATCTTGTTGAGCTTCTCGACCACGTGCACCGGGATGCGGATCGTCCGCGCCTTGTCCGCCAGCGCGCGCGCGATCGCCTGGCGGATCCACCAGGTCGCGTACGTGGAGAACTTGAAGCCCTTGCGGTAGTCGAACTTCTCCGCGGCGCGGACCAGGCCGAGCGTGCCCTCCTGGATCAGGTCGAGGAATGGCAGGCCCTGGTTGCGGTAGTTCTTGGCGATTGAGACGACCAGGCGGAGGTTGGACTCGACCATCTTCTGCTTGGCGTCGAGGTCGCCGCGCTCGATGCGCTTGGCGAGATCGACCTCCTCCTGAGCGGTCAGCAGCCGCACCTTGCCGATGTCCTTCAGGAACAGCTGCAGCGAGTCGGTCGTCATGTCCGGCTTCAGGTCGAGCGCCGTTTTGGCTTTGCGCCGGCCGCGTTTGTCCGGCGCGCGCTCGACCAGCGAGGCGGCGGCGATCGCGGGGTCGATCTCCTCGACGAGCTCGATCTCTGAGCGCTCGAAGAAGCCGTGGAGCTCTTCGACGTCTGACTCGTCGAGGTCGAGCTCGGACACCGCCTTTGTGATCTCCGCGTATGAGAGCACGCCGACCTGCTGACCCTTGGCGACCAGGCCCTTTACCTCGTCCAACTCCTGAAGCTCGACTACTGACATTCGTGTTTCCATTTCTTCCGTCGATCGACAACCGGAGGCGAGTGGGCCCCGCGCAGATTCTTGACTGAAAACAGCTCGTCCGCTGGACATACGGCCACAGCCCAGCCGACGTTACACATCCTCTCGGTACGGCACGCTCCATGCTAACGCGTCGGGGGCGATGTTAGACCGTTTTCCGATCCGCTCGACGGCGCGCATTAAGCAATGATGTGCACATGAGCCCCCCGAAGAAGACCGAGCCGCAGAATGGACAGGGGGTCCTCTCGAACTTGCCTCGTACCCGCCCGCAGCGCGCGAGCGCGCGTCGCGCGGCGGCTCGCACCGCGGCAACGAAGACAGTCTCGCCTGACACCCCTGCCGCCAGCTCCAACGGACGCGCCGCAGGCAAGCCGACCGGCAATGCGCCCGCCAGGGCGCCGGCGAGGAAACGTGGGGCCGCGGCGACGCGCAAACCGGCCGCCGTGAAGCCGTCCCGCAACACGACGAAGCGCAAAGTGCGCGGCCCCGACCCGGGACCGGCGGTGCCGCGACAGGGCTTCGAGTGCGAGGGCGAGCGCGCCTCGGGCCCCGTGCACCCGCCCGGCGGAACGGAGCTGGTGGCGAGCGCCGCGGAGATCATCGGCGAGCTGGCAAAAGCCGGCCTCGCCAGCGGCGAGCGCCTTCTCAAAGACGTTCTGTCCCGCCTGCCGCTGTCCTGATCTGTCTCTGTATACTGCCGCGCAACGCCGAGCTGTCCCGACTCAGGTCGCGACAGACGGGGGACCCAATGTGGATCCAGTTGATCCACTGGGGCGAATCGGCCCACCGTGGGCCGTAGCGCCGCATGAGCACGCCGCGCGAGCCCGTCAGCTGACCCCGTAGGCGACGAAGACGATGCGATTCAACGTCAAGACACCCGTGCTCCTGCTCGCCCTAATGGCGGCCGCCTGCCTTGCGGCGATGTTCGCTACGAGCGCATTTGCGAGCACCGGCGGCTCCTCGGTACCATCTGGTTCCGCCGGCTCGTCGCAGGCCACACCGAGCACCCGCCCGGGCGGCATCGCCACCTGGTTCGGGCCGGGGTTCTACGGCAAGCAGACGGCCTGCGGGCAGACCCTGACACCCACGGTTGTAGGTGTTGCCAACCGAACGCTGCCATGCGGCACGCTGGTCAGCGTCACCTACGACGGGCACAGTCTGACCGTGCCGGTGCTCGATCGCGGCCCTTATAGCCACCACGCGAGTTGGGATCTGACTGCTGGTGCGGCACAAGCCTTGGGCATCACCGAGACGGTCCGTATCGCCACGCAGATCGTCGGCAAAGCGACCAACACCCCCACCCTCGGCCTTCCGCCAGCTTCCGCGAGCGAAACGCTGGCGGGCGGCGCGCTCGCCGGCTGACGCTCAGACCCGCCCGCTCAGGCGCGTTCGTCGACGGGCATGCCCCGGCGGCGCGCAGCACGTACGGCGGATCGGTCCGCGTAGAGAGCCACGTCCGCGTGGGCGGCCAGCGTGGACGCCTCGCACCCGTCGTCGGGGCACACGGCGACACCCACCGCAGCCTGTGGCGGGGCAGCGGGATCGGTTGAGACGGTCTCCAAAGCCCTCACAACGCGCTCCGCCAGCTGATGCGCGGCTTGCTTGTCGGTATCGGCCACTACCAGCCAATAGCGGCCTGGTCGCTCACGTGTAACCGACCCGCGCCCGCCGAGTGCGGCATTGAGCTCCCTCTCGATGCGATCGAGTGAGGTAGCGCTGGCACCCGGTGAGCGACGCTCGCCGTCGACCAGCTCGACGAGCAGCACAGCGAACGGGAGACGATCGCGGGCGAACTGCTCGAGCCGTCCGCCGATGGAGTCGATCCATGCCACCGGCCCCTCTGTAGCGCGTTCGTCGCGGATTTCGATCTCGCCAGCGTCCATCCGAGGAGAGGCAGCGTCCTGCACCGCGGGGCCCATCGAGAGCTCGTCGATGATCCTTGCTTGCGCGACGGCGCCACGGGCCGCGGGTGCTTCACCGGCGTTTCGCTCATCCTGCGGAGTCACCCGCGGCGCCGTTGCGCCGTACCCGCTTTCCGCCGGCGCCGCCTGTGCTTCCGACTGCCAGGCCGCGACGGCGAGCTCAGATGTGACGGCGCAGACGTAGGCGAGACGATCGGCAAGATCCCCGGCCTCACGCGCGCTTGGCTCACTGAGGCGCTCGAGCAGCGCGTCCCAGAGCACTCCCCGCAGCGCCTCCACCGCCCGCACGACGTCCTGGGCGTCCCTGGCGCCGACGATCGCCGCGATGCACAGTGCCGAAGCGGTGCTGTGACTCTCGCGGCCACCCCGCTCCATCAGCCCCGTCAGCTCGCTCTCGGATTCGAGCGCGTGCACCACCTGCACGCACAGCGGGGGCGCCTGCCGCGCAAGCTCCGCCAGCGGCAGCTCGCCCATCGACTCCAGCGGACGCGTGCGCAGCAGCGCCACGATCCAGCGGCGAGCCAACTCCTCGGCGCGACCAGACAGCAACTCTGCGGGCAGGTCGGCCACGGGCCGTGCGCGGGGACGACACGGCGTGGGCGACTCGTCGATCACAGACGTTGGATATCAACAGCCGGGGACGGGTTCATCCGCGCCGCCAGCGAGTCCGAGACCTGGCGCCCAACCCCTGCACACGTGCGCGGCAAGATCACTTGCCTTCGCTCTGCTTCAGCCGCTTGAACGCCTTCGCTTCCGCGGCTTCTTCCTTGGCGAACTGCTTGCGCGCGGCTTCTTCAGCTGCGCTGTTGGAGCTGGAACCTGATTTCTTCTTTGAAGACCCGGACTTCTTGCTGTGCTTCTTTGCTTTGCCCTTCTTCTTGGTCTTGCCCGAACCCTTCTTCTTCTTCTTCTTGGGTTCGCCGCCGCCGCCGGCCGCCGCCGCCTTCTTCGCGGCTTCTTCCGCCTTCTTTACTTCGGCCTTGGAGGCGGCTTCCGCTTGGGCTTCGCGCTTCTTCGCCGCAGCTTCGCCGGGTTCTTCTTCAGAGCTCGCGGCCCCTTCTTCGGCTTCGGACTTGGATTCGGCGCTGTTGGCCGCGGCCTTCGCTGCGCCTTTGGAGCCTCCTGCACCTCCGCAACCGGCGAGCAACACGACAAGCGCCAGCGCGAGCACGCAGACGCGCACCGCATGGCGGAGACCTCCGGTCTCTCGTTTCACCCCGATTTGCTGATCGTGCTCGTCCATAGCTCCTGCATCCGTACGCGGCTCTCCCCCGCGATCAGTTGGAAGGCTTCTGTTGTGTCTCGCCGAGCGGCTGCGGTCCCGTCGAGCTAGACGGTTTCGCGGCTTCTTCAGCCTTCCTGGCTTTACTGGCCGCTTCCTGTTCCTTTTTGATTGCCGCCTTGGCTGCTGCTTCCATTTTCTTGATCGTCGCCTCGGCCGCCTTTTCCTTCTGCTTGGCTTTCTTGGCGGCCGCAGCTTCCTTCTTCTTCGCCTTGGTGGTGGCGAGTGCTTCGATCTTCTTGGCTTTGCTTTCCGCTACTTCTTCCTGCTTCCTGGCTTCGATCGTCGACAGGAGTTCGCGATCCTTGTTGAGTTCCGCGGCTTCCTGTTGCTTTTCTTCCTGTTCTTCAGCTCGTTCGATCTGTGCCGCACTCTGTTCAGCCGCCTTGGTCGTGTGCGACGTGCTCGTCCCACAGCCACTCAGCGCACCGCCACAGCCGATGCTCAGCAGGCACGGCAGCGCGACTCGCAGAACTTTACGACCTTTCATCACGGCACCTGTGCGCTAGATAGCTGGTTCGAGCGCCCTGCACCGCAGGCTGGCACGCCTGGCCTTCGCCAGGCGCGGCTGCGCCGGAAAAAGGCCCCCGAGACATGACAGTCAAGCTACCAGCCCACCTACGCGCGCTCAAGCTATGCAACCGCCCGGCGCACCAGGGGTAGCCTGAAGGCTCGTGGCAATCTCGAATCCGACATGACGGGCATGTGGATCGCCCTCTCAGCGGTGGCCGTCCTTGCCGTGAGCCTGATCAGCAACCTGCTCCGAGGCCGGCGCTGGCGCATGGCCCACCCAGCGAAGGCGCTGATCGTGGACCTCGTGGACTCGACCTCGCTCGACCGTGAGACGGGCGCTGTGCGCTCTGTGCAGAGGGCCGACCTACTGATCGAGGAGTCAGCCGTCCGCGCAATCTGGACCCCCGCGCACCTCGAGCGCCTCGCCCGCACCTACTGGCGCTTTTTGACGCGCGTGACGCTCGGGCTGATTCGCGTCAGCTACGGCGAGGACGAGCGTTCGGTCGTCTTCATCGCACGGCCGTTCAGGCTGCTCACCTTCCAGGCGCCGGAATACGAGATGGACAGCACGCGCGGAATGGTTCGCTGGCGTATCGCGCACGGCCTGCTCGTGTCAAGGCGCGGACGTGGCGGCGGGGGCTACCTGCAGATAGAGGTCCGCAGGCGCCCGGGAGACGATCCCCAGCACGTGCGCCTGCACGTCGAGGTCGAGGTCGCCAACTTCTATCCGTCGATCGCTTCGCGCCTCAGCCGCCGTGTCTACAACGCCACGCAGTCTCGCATTCACGTGATCGTCACGTACGGCTTCCTGCGCTCGCTGGCACGGTTGGATCTCGCGGAATCGCGCGTGGGGCGCTTCAACGGGCCGTAGGCCCTAAGCGCAGATCAGTAGCGCTCGCCGCCGACCGCTCGCAGCTTCGCGCGGTCGTGCGTGGCGGTGATGCGCCGGATCGTTCCCGTGCGCGCGCGCGTGACGAGCGATTCGGTGGTGGCGCCGCCGGCACTCGGGTAGCGCACGCCCTGCAGCACGTCGCCGTCGGTGATGCCGGTAGCGGAGAAGAACACGTCCTCACCGGCGACGAGATCGTCGCGGTCGAGGACGCGCTGCAGGTCATAGCCGGCCTCGAGCGCCGCCGTGCGCTCTTGTTCGTCACGCGGCCACAGGCGCCCGAGCAGCTGTCCACCGAGACACTTCACGGCGGCGGCCGAGATGACTCCCTCCGGCGTGCCGCCGATCCCCCACAGCAGATCCACGGGTGAGCGCTCGGTCACGGCAAGTAGCGCCGCGGAGACGTCACCGTGGGCGATTAAGCGCACGCGCGCGCCTGCTTCGCGGATCGCGGCTATCCCCTGCTCGTGGCGTGGTCGGTCGAGCACCACGACCATCACGTCCCCAACCGGAGTGCCCCTGCGCTCGGCAACCAACTTCACGGTCTCGCCGAGCGGACGGTCGAGGTCGAGCAGGTCGGCGACCTCCGGTGCGCCGGCCATCTTTTCCATGTACACGCACGGCCCGGGGTCGAACATCGTGCCGCGCGCGGAGAGCGCGATCACGGCCAGCGCGCTGGGCATCCCGTGGGCGGCGAGCGTGGTGCCCTCGAGAGGGTCGACGGCGATGTCCACCTGCGGCGGCGAACCGTCGCCGATCTGCTCGCCGTTGTAGAGCATCGGCGCCTCGTCCTTCTCACCCTCACCGATGACCACGACGCCATCCATGCGTACCGACTGCAGCATGTAGCGCATGCCATCGACGGCTGCCTGGTCGGCACCCTCCTTGTCGCCCCTGCCGACCAGCGGCGCGGCCGCGAGCGCGGCCGCCTCGGTCACCCGCACGAGCTCCAGCGCAAGGTTACGGTCGGGCAGCTGATGTGATTGATCCGGGTTCAACGGCCTGGGAAACCTATAGGAGTGCCGCGGTCACTACGATCGTGGCGTGATCGACGCAGCTCTTAGCGTCCGTGTGCAGATTCCGACGTCACCCCCGAGCGCTCTACGCGCTCTCCCCGCGAGCATCAAGGAGCAGATATGACCCAGATCGGTTTCGTCGGGCTCGGCAAGATGGGCGGGAACATGGTGCACCGCATCCGTCGCGACTCCGAGCACGAGGTGGTCGCGTTTGACTTCGACGAGAAGGCGGTCAAGCAGGCGGCGAAGAACGGTGCGTCGGGCGCGAGCTCGCTGAAGGATCTCGTCAAGCAGCTCGAGGCGCCGCGCATGGTCTGGATCATGGTGCCGGCGGGGGCGCCGACGCAGGAAACGGTCGACAAGCTCGCCAAGCTGCTCGACCGCGGGGATACGATCATCGACGGCGGCAACTCGAAGTGGACGGACGACAAGCGCCGCGCAGCGGAACTGAAATCCAGCGGCATCGAATATGTGGACGTCGGCACGAGCGGTGGCGTATGGGGGCTTGAAGTCGGCTATTGCATGATGGTGGGAGGACCGCCGAAAGCGGTCAAGCGCCTCGCGCCGATCCTCGACGTGCTGGCACCGCCCACGAACGAGCAGAGCGTGGCGGCGATCGGTCCGCGCGGTTGGCTGCGCTTCGGCAACTCGGGCGCCGGCCACTACGTGAAGATGGTCCACAACGGTGTCGAGTACGGGCTCATGCAGGCCTACGCCGAGGGTTTCGACGTGTTCGACAAGTGCGAGTACGAGCTCGACAACGCAAAGATCGCCCACCTCTGGGGTCAGGGCTCGGTCGTGCGCTCGTGGCTGTGTGAACTGGCGGCCCGTGCGTTCGAGGCGGACGGCAATGGGCTGGAAGCGATCGAGGGCTACACCGAGGACTCCGGCGAGGGTCGCTGGACGATCGAGGACGCCACCGCCCACGACGTGCCCACACCGGTGATCACCGCCTCGCTCTACGAGCGCTTTCGCTCTCGCGGCAACGGCGACTTCGCCGACCGCGTGCTCGCGGCGCTGCGCAACCAGTTCGGCGGCCACGCGGTCAAGAGCGCGCCACAGCCAGCGACCACACCGGCTGCCGCGGCGAGCGCGAAGCCGAAAGCCACTGCGAAACCAAAAGCCAAACCGAAAGCCAAAGCCAAAGCCAGGTCAAAGGCTGGCGCTCGCGCAGGGGGCGCTTGAGCGATGGCCGTCGTCGCAGGCCGCCCCACGGGAGAGCCCGAGCCGCAGAACCCGCTGACGGCGGGCCTGGAGCGGATGCCGGTCCCGCCGACCACGCTGGTCATCTTCGGCGCGACCGGCGACCTTGCCAGACGCAAACTGCTGCCGGCGCTGTACAACCTCGCGCACGAGGGCGCGCTGCCCGAGCGCTTCCATCTGGTTGGCGTCTCGCGCAAAGAAAAAGAGGACGACGACTACCGCGGGGAGTGCGAGCAGGCGATCCGGCGCTTCTCCCGGCGCACGCCCGACGAGGACGTCCTGTGCAGCCTGCTGGACAACGTTCGCTACGTGCCGGGGACGTTTGACGAGGAGTCGGTGTACACCGAATTGGGCGAGGTCCTTGACGAGTTCGAGAAGGAGGCGGGTGAGCCCCTGAACCGCGCGTTCTACCTCTCCACCGCCCCCAACTTCTTCCCCACGATCGTAGAGCGGCTGGGCAGCTCCAAGCTCGCCCAACACGAGGGCAGTGAAGTACGTCTGATCATCGAGAAGCCCTTCGGTACGACGCTCGAGGAGGCGCGCGAGCTCAACCGCCACGTGCTGAGCTACTTCGAGGAGGCCCAGGTCTATCGCATCGATCATTACCTGGGCAAGGAGACCGTCCAGAACATGTTGGCGTTCCGTTTCGCGAACGGCATGTTCGAGCCGTTGTGGAATCGCAACTACATCGACAACGTCCAGATCACCGCGGCGGAGGACCTTGGCATCGGTTCACGCGCTGACTATTACGACAGCGCGGGGGCGTTGCGCGACCTGATCCAGAACCACATGCTGCAGCTGCTCTGCCACGTGGCGATGGAGCCGCCCGTGAGTTTCACCGCGGAAGAGGTGCGCAACGAGAAGGTCAAGGTCCTGCAGGCGATCCCCGAGCCGACCCCCGAGCAGATCCCCGAGATGGCGGTGCGCGCCCAGTACGGTCCGGGACATGCGGGCGGCGACGACGTGCCCGGCTACCTGGAAGAGGAGGGCGTGCCGGAGGGCTCGACGACTGAGACCTACGCGGCGCTGCGCCTGGAAGTGGACAACTGGCGCTGGGCGGGCGTGCCGTTCTACCTGCGCACGGGCAAGCGACTGGCGCGCAAGATCACCGAGATCGCGGTCACGTTGAAGCCCGTCCCCCACCTTGCCTTCAGCCAGGACGGCTCGCTCGGGGTGCAGCCAAACCAGCTCGTGCTGACGCTGCAGCCCAACGAGGGCGTCTCCCTTCGCCTCGGCGCGAAGATCCCGGGAACACGCATGAGCATCCGCCCGGTGAACATGGAGTTTCTGTACGGCACGGCCTTCCTGTCGCAGTCGCCGGAGGCCTACGAGCGGCTGATCACCGATGCGATGCGCGGGGACGCGACGCTGTTCACTCGTAACGACGAGGTCGAGGCGCAGTGGCGTATCTGTGACCCGATCGTCAGCTCCTGGTCGCAGACGCCCGGCCCGCTGGCGAAATACGAAGCTGGCTCGCAGGGCCCGAAGGAGGCTGACAGCCTGCTGCTCGAGGGCGACAGCTGGCGCGCGATCTGATGGCTGCCCAGACCGCTGAGATCAGCCGCAGCGACGCTGTCTGGAGCCAGCAGGGCACCACGCCGGATGCGATCGAAGCGGCGCTGCGCGAGCTGCTCGTGCAGGTCCACGCCGAGAACGACGACTTCGTGCCGGCGCGCGTGCTGAACATGATCACGTTCGTGGACCGTGAATGGACCGGCGAAATCGCCAACCGCCTGCGTGGTGTGGGCCGCTACCACGCGTCGCGGCTTGTGGTGCTGGCATACGAGCCGCGTCGCGAGCGCCTCGATGCGCGGGTGATGATCACCGCCGACGGTGGCTCGGCGCCGGGCGAGGTAGCGCTGCTGCACGAGACGGTGGTGGTGGAGCTCGGCGACCGCCACCTGGATGATCTGCTCACGATCGCGGATCCCCTTGTGGTCACCGATCTGCCGACGCTCCTGTGGTCGCCGCACGGCCACCACGAGATCGTCTCCGAGCTGTTGGCGCTCGCACAGGCGGTGCTGCTTGACTCGGTCGACGAGCCCGACCCTCGAGAAGCGCTGGATCGCGCTTGCGAGCTAAGCCACCAGGCTTACGTGGTGGATCTCGCGTGGCTGCGCTCGACGCCTTGGCGAGAGCGTGTGGCGGGCGCATTCGACCCGCTGTGGCTGCGTCGCGAGCTGAGGAGCATCTCAGGCGTCACCGTGCGCCACCATCCCGCCTCGACGGTCGCCGCCGTGCTGCTCGTCGGCTGGCTCGCCTCGCGCCTGGACTGGCAGATGGGCGTGCTTGAGAGCGACGGCGACGCGCTCGTGGCGTCCCCGGAATCTGGAGGGCACGAGGTTGCGGTGCGCTTGGAAGCGGCGCCGGAGCTGCAGGTGCCGGGCTTGGAGGGCCTCACGCTGGAGACGGAGTCCGGGTTCAGCCTGCGCCTCAGTCGTGGCGCCGGCGGCCTGCGCGCGCACCGACGCGACGCAAACGGCGAGGAGCTGGAGTGGACGATCCCTGGTGCCTCCCGCGGTGAGACCGGCGTGCTCGGGGAGGGCATCCGCCAGGCGCTCCTGCGCGATCCCACATACGTCCCAGCGCTGATGGCCGGACGAAGGATGCTCTCACCGGCGGCCGGCCGGTCGTGACGCGCTTGACGAGCTGTCCCGACGCAGAGACGGTCGCCCAGCGAGCAGCCGCGCATGTCATCCGCCAGCTGCAGCGGGCATACGAGGAGCGTGGCGTGGCGCACGTGGCGCTCAGCGGCGGCACCACTCCGGGACGCACGTACGAGCTCCTGGGCGCGAAAGCAGAGGATCTCGACGGGGTGCAGGTGTGGTTCGCGGACGAGCGCTGCGTGGGACCAGCGGACGAGGAAAGCAACTACAGGCTGGTCGAGCAGACGCTGCTCGCCGGGTCGGCGATCGCACCCGAGCGCGTACACCGCATGGTGGGCGAGCTCGGACCGGAGGAGGGCGCGAGTCGGTACGCAGAGGAGCTCCGCAGGGAGGTCGCAGACGCGGGCGCGGCGACGCTGCCGGTGCTGGATCTCGTGGTCTTGGGGATCGGACCGGACGGGCACGTTGCATCGCTCTTCCCCGGCGCTCCCACCTTGGACGCGGGAGCGCAGTCCGTGTGCCTGGGCGTGCACGACTCGCCAAAGCCTCCTCCGGAGCGAATCACGCTCAGCCTCGAGGTGCTGCGCGCGGCGAGGGAGTGCTTGCTGCTGGCGACCGGCGCGAGCAAGGCGGACGCGACCAGCGCGATGCTGGGAGAGCCCAGCCGCCACGTCCCCGCGAGCCTGCTCAGGCGCGGGCGCCTGACCGTGATCGTCGATGACGCCGCGGCGCCCGAGGGTCCGTGACCGCACCGCCCGGCGCCGCCGAGGAGGCGATCCACGAGGTGACGCTGGTGCGCCACGCCGAGACCGAGTGGAGCCTTACAAAACGCCATACCGGCCTCACCGACATCCCCCTGACCGAGCGCGGCCGCGAGGCCGCAAGAGGGCTCTCACAGCGCCTGCGAGAGCGGCACTTCGCGCTGGTGCTCGTGAGCCCCCTCGCTCGCGCACGCGAAACCTGTGAGCTGAGTGGCCTGGGAGCACAGGCCGAGATCCGAGATGACCTGGTGGAGTGGGATTACGGCGAATACGAGGGTCTCACCACGCCGCAGATCCGAGCGCTTCGGCCCGGCTGGGTGCTCTGGCGCGACGGCTGCCCCGGCGGAGAGCGAGCCGAGGACGTCGGCGCCAGAGCCGACCGCGTGATCGCGGAGCTGCGCGCCACGGACGGCGAGGTGGCGGTTTTCTCGCACGGGCACATGCTGCGCGTGCTGGGCGCGCGTTGGATCGAGCTCGAGCCTTCCGTAGGTAGGCGCCTGGGCTTGTTCACCGGCGCCATCTGCATCCTCGGTAGCGAGCACGGGACGTCGAGCATCACCCGCTGGAATGAGACGGATTTGTAACGCTCTCCTCCGATTGGGTGACTTACCTTCTAGAGTGACGCAGCACAGCTAGCCAATGGCAGCCCGCGCGGTCAAGATCACCTCTCTCCCCAGCGGCGCCGAGCAGATGCTCGTGGCGATGGATGACGCACGGCGGGGCACACTGGCATTGGTGGCCCGCCTGAGCGACGAGGATCTCGAGCGCGTGCACTCGCCGATCATGAGCCCGCTGGCGTGGGACCTGGGACACATCGCCGCGTACGAGGATCTGTGGCTCGGCCACCGCTACGGCGGCCTCGAGCTTCTGCGCCCGGATCTCGCACACCTATACGACGCGTTCGAGACCCCGCGCATGATCCGCGGCGAGATCGACGCGCTGAGCCCCGCGGATGCGAAGGCGTACATGGCGCAGGTCAGCGCGCGCGTGAGCGAGGTGATCTGCGAGCGCGGCATCGACGACGGCGTGCTGTGCGAGATGGTGCTGCGTCACGAGCTCCAGCACTGCGAGACGATGCGCCAGACGCTCGCGATCGCAGGGCTGCTCGCGCAGGACGAACAGGCACGCATCGCCGCAGCGCTGGGCGAGGAGCAGCCGGAAGGCTGGCTGACGATCCAGGCGGGACCGTTTAAGATGGGTGCGGGGCCAGAGAGCTTCGCCTACGACAACGAGCGGCCGCGCCACAGGGTCGATGTAGCTGAGTTTGCGATCGCGCGCAGGCCGGTGAGCAACGCCAGCTGGCTGCACTTCAGCGAGGGCGGTGGCTATGAGCGACGCGAGTGGTGGTCGCGCGAGGGCTGGGCGTGGAAGGAGGAGCACGACATTACGCATCATCCTGGCGTGGCGAGCGGCCACCCGGACGCGCCCGCATGCCACGTGTCCTGGTTCGAGGCCGATGCCTTCGCCCGCGCGCACGACGCGCGACTTCCCACCGAGCAAGAGTGGGAGAAGGCGGCGACCTGGACCCAGGGGACCTCGCAGCGTGACAGGATCGCAGCCGCCATCGGCGGCGTGCCGGGCCTGGCGGGCGTGGGGCGCGTGTGGGAGTGGACGGCCTCGCACTTCGAGGGCTATCCGGGCTTTCAGGCGCACCCGTATAGGGAGTACTCGGAGGTGTTCTTCGGTGACCGCTACCGGGTGCTGCGCGGCAGCTCCTGGGCGACACATCCGCGCGTGGCCAGCGCGAGCTTCCGCAACTGGGACCTCCCTTTGCGACGCCAGATCTTCGCGGGCGTGCGACTGGCTAGGAGCGCGTGATGGAGCCCTCCACCCCACCCCAGGCACTTACGGAGTCGACGATCCGTATCGACTCGCACCTGGATGGCACGCAGGAACGCTCGCTCGCTGACGACGTGCTCGATGGCCTCACGCGGCCGTTCAAGGAGCTACCGCCGAAGCACTTCTACGACGCGCGTGGAGCCGATCTGTTCGACCAGATCTGCGACCTGCCGGAGTACTACCCAACGCGCGCGGAGCGCGCGATCCTGGAGGAACAGGCGGAGGAGCTGGCGGAGCTGACGGGCGCGGTCGAGCTCGTGGAGCTGGGCTCGGGCACGGCAGCCAAGACGCGTGTGCTGCTGGACGCGCTGAGCGAGGCGGGCACGCTCGAGCGCTACATCCCCGTTGACGTGACGGAGAGCATGGTGCGCGACTGCGCCGAGGCCCTCACCAGCGAGTACCCAGGGTTGCACGTGCATGGTGTGATCGGTGACTTCGAGCGCCACCTCCAACACGTTCCGGTCGCCGCGGGGCCTCGGATAGTGGCGTTCCTGGGTGGCACGATCGGCAACTTCCCACCCGGGAGCCGCCGTCGTGTGCTGCGCCAGATCGCCGGCCTGCTGGGACCGTCCGATCATCTGCTGATGGGCACGGACCTGGTCAAGGACCCGCGCGTGCTGGAGGCGGCCTACGACGATGCGCAGGGGGTGACGGCGGAGTTCAACCGCAACGTGCTGCTCGTGCTCAACCGCGAGCTCGACGCGGACTTCGACCCCGAGGACTTCGACCACGTGGCGCTGTTCGACGCACAGAACGAGTGGATCGAGATGCGCCTGCGCGCCCGCCGCGAGCACACGACGCTCGTGCGCAACCTGGACCTGCCGGTGCACTTCGACGTGGGTGAGGAGCTGCGCACGGAGATCAGCGCGAAGTTCACGCCCGAACGCCTCGAAGGCGATCTCGCCGCCGCGGGCCTCGAGCTGGTGCGCTTCCTCACGGACCCTGAGGATCAGTTCGCGCTGTCGTTGTCGCGCCTGACGGCCAGGTGACGGCGCGCTGCAGCGTCCTCGGTCGCTCGCGTACGCAGTACGCCACGCTCCCTGCGTCCTTGCATCGCTTGTCCCCTGGCCGTCAGGTCGGCCGATCCTTATAAGGTTCCCACCATGAACTTCGACGGCAGCGCGGCGATCGTGACGGGCGGCGCCTCCGGGTTGGGGGAGGCGACGGTGCGCGCCCTGCACGCACGCGGCGCACGCGTGACGGTCGCGGACGTGAACGCGAAGAAGGGCGAGGCCTTGGCGCACGAGCTGGGGCTGGAGTTCGTCAGCTGTGACGTGCGCGAGGAGGAGCAGGTGCAGGCGGCAGTCGAGCGCGCAGCAGCAGCGGACGGCGGCCTGCGCATCGCGGTGGCGTGCGCGGGCACCGGCTGGGCGCAGAAGGTGGCCGGCTCGAAAGGCCCGCACCCGCTGATGCCGTTCGAGATCATCATCTCGATCAACCTGATCGGCACATTCAACCTGCTGCGGCTCGCCTCCAGCGCAATGATCGCCAACGAGCCGGGCGAGGACGGCGAACGCGGCGTGTGCATCCACACGGCGTCGATCGCGGCGTTCGATGGGCAGGTGGGGCAGATCGCGTACTCGGCTTCGAAGGGCGGCGTGGTCGGGATGACGCTGCCGGCCGCGCGCGACCTCTCCCAGTACGGGATCCGCGTGAACACGATCGCGCCGGGCCTGTTCGACACGCCGCTGCTGGCGGCGCTGCCCGAGGAGGCGCGCCAGAAACTCGGTGCGGGCGTCCCCTATCCGCAGCGCCTCGGTCAGCCGTCGGAGTACGCCCAGCTGGCCTGCCACATCGTGGAGAACCGCATGCTCAACGGCGAGACGATCAGGCTCGACGGCGCGCTGCGCATGCCTCCCCGCTGAGGACGCCTGCACGCACGCCGCAGGCCGCCCCGCAGGGCGGCCCCTAAAACCCCCGCGGCGCAGTCGCTACTAGAGCCGTTCGACGAGCATCGCCATGCCCATGCCACCGGCGACGCACATCGACTCGATGCCGTAGGTCCCATCGAGCGTCTCGAGGTCGTTGAGCAGCGTGGTCATGATGCGCGCGCCGGTCATGCCGAAGGGGTGCCCGAGCGCGATCGCGCCGCCGAACGGGTTGAGCTTCTCGTCGGGGATGCCCAGCTCGTCTTTGCAGGGGACGATCTGTGCGGCGAATGCCTCGTTGATCTCAACGACGTCGATGTCCTCGATCGTCATGCCGGTGTTCTTCAGGAGCGCCTGGATCGCGGGAATTGGCCCGAGGCCCATGACCTCAGGGCGGATCGCGGCGACGGTGGAGGCGACGATCCGCGCGCGCGGCGCGTAACCGTCGGCTTTGGCCTTCTCGTCGCTCATGATCAAGAGCGCGGCAGCGCCGTCGTTGAGCGGACAGGCGTTGCCGGCGGTGACGGTGCCGTCCTCTTTGAACACGGGGCGCAGCCCGGCGAGCGCCTCGATCGTGGTGCCGGGGCGCGGACCATCGTCCTTGGTGACGACCGTCTCGGGAACGTCGATCTCGTTGCCTTCCTTGTCGACGTCTTTGTGCGCGGGTACGGTCACGGGCACAATTTCCTTGTCGAAGTGCCCTGACTGCTGCGCGTCAACGGCACGTGTCTGGGAGATCAGCGCCCATGCGTCCTGGGCCTCGCGGCTGACTTTGCGCTCGACGGCGACGTTCTCGGCGGTCATGCCCATGGAGATGTAGGCGTCGTACAGGGAGCCCTCGGATCCGTCGAGCTTGGGGTGCAGCTCAAACGGCGAGCCTGGGGCGGTGCGCGAGACGGCCTCGACGCCGGCGGCGATGTACGTGTCGCCCTCGCCGGCCTTGATCGCGTGGAAGGCCATGCGCGTGGTCTGCAGCGAGGACGCACAGAAGCGGTTTACGGTGCAGCCGGGCACGTGGTAGTCGATGCCGGCCAGCAGCGCGGCCATGCGCCCGATGTTGTAGCCGGTCTCACGCTCGCCGTAGCCGCAGCCCATCATCACGTCGCCGATCGAGCGCTGGTCCAGCTGCGGGTTGCGCTCGATCAGCGCCTTCAGCGGGATCGCGGCGAGGTCGTCGCCACGGACGCTCTTCAGCGACCCCTTGGCGGCGCGCCCGATGGGCGTGCGGATTGCGTCGACGATCACGGCTTCGGGCATGAAAGGCTCTCTCTCCTTGGTAGTTTGGCGCGCCTGGCGGGTGCGTGAAGCGGCGCGGTGGCACGATCCTACGTGATCGGCAGCTCCTGGGAGGGCGTGCGACGGCGCCCGCGCGAGCTCAGTGCGCCGCGCACACCGGTGCGCAATCGCGTGCCGTCGAGCAGCGAGGCGAGCGCCAGCTCCAGCCCGCCGCGCACGCGCCGGCCGTTGATCACGTGTGTTGCGCCAGCGCGGTAGTAGTACATCCCCCACACGCGTCTGCGCCGTTTCAGCCGTATCCAAACCGGTGCGGACGCCTGTTCGGTGTCGAACTGCTCGCGGCTGACGGGCGCCTGCCCGCGCGCTCGACGGCGCTGGTTCTCGGCGAGTCGCGTGACGTTGTGGTGGCGATCCCAGAACAGGTCCAGCTGCATGGAGCCAGCGCGCTTGCGGTAATACACGAGCGGCTCGGGCACGTTCATCACGACCCCCAGCTCACCCAGGCGGCAGAACATCTCGAACTCGTTGGCAGCGCCGTACTCGGCGGTGGAGTAGCCGCCGACGGCGTCGTAGTCGGCGCGCGAGAAGATCACGGATGAGTGGATCACGAAGAACAGCCCGCCGCGACTGCGCACGGCTTCGTACTCCTCCTCGGAGGTGGGACCCATGACGGCGGGCGAGATCACGCGCTTGGCGTCGTTGACGTTCTGCCCGTGGCTGCCGAGCAGCGCGATCCGCTTGGAGCCGCGCCAGTCGCGCATGACCTCGAGTTGGCGCTGCAGCTTGTTCGGCGCCCAGATGTCGTCGGAGTCGCAGATCGCGATCAGCTCGCCGCGCGCGGCCTGGATGCCGGCATTGCGCGCCGCCGCATCACCGGAGTTCTGCTCCAACCTCACGTAGCGAACGGGGACACCACACGCGCGAGTCTCGGCAAAGCGCGCGACGAACTCGGCCAGCTCGTCCTGGGAGGCGTCGTCAGAGACGACGATCTCACCGGGTGGCACGGTCTGCGTGACGATCGCCTCCAGCGCGTCACCGATGCGCCCCACGTCGTTGTATGTGGGCACGACGACCGACACGTGCGCAGCGGTCGCGCGCTCAGCTGAGGCTGTCATAGCCCCACAGCCGCACGAGGTCGCGCCCCAGATACTCGCTGAGCGCCTCCACCTCGGGCGCGTAGCGACGACGCAGCTCGAGCATGAGCTGCTCGTCGGGTGAGGCTGGACTGCTGAACAGCAGGCGGTTGCGGATCGCGACGGCGGACTGGCGGCTGAGCTGCGGCGGTGCGAGCTTGCGGGCGGCGCCCTGCACGGCGCGCGGGACGCGGCCATCCCCTGAGGCGAGCGCGTGCACGATCGAATGCAGCCGCTGCGAGCGCACGCGGACGGTGGGGTTCGATTCCTCGACCTTGACCGGTTGCGTGTCGTCCACTTCCAGGAAGCGCTGCACCTTGCGCACGGTCGCCTCGTTGCCGTTGCGATAGTCGTCGTAGACGAGCACGAGCACCTGCTCCGATGGGAACCGGTCGTGGTAGCGGCGCAGCTGCTCGGTGTAGCGGATGTAGTCGGAGTAGAGCGTCCCGTGAGGGCCCCACAGCAGGTTCTCCGGCAGCTGCCTGCCGGCACGCCTGGACTGCTCCAGCGCGAGCGCCCTGCGGAAGTCGGTCTCCGGCTCGATGTAGATCTGCACGAACTGCAGGTGCAGCGAGTACAGGAAGCTGGCGGGCTCGCGCAGGATCGCGATGATGCGCGCGTCGGGCTGCATGTCGGCGATGCGCGTGGCGGCGGTGCGCGACCACAGGTAGGGCGCGGAGGCCTCCCCCGTGCGCTGCTCGGGCCGGGCGGGAGCGAACAGCGACAGGTACTCCTCGATCGTGGCGGGCGTGTGACCGAAGCTGCGCGGCGTGGCCGCGGGGGGACGCAGCTCGTCGGCGAGGAAATAGGGCTCCTTGTTGGGCGGCGCGTAGATCTGCGGGTGTCGCTTGAGCATGTCCCAGAGGGCGGTGGTACCGCTCTTGGGGTGACCGACTATGAAGAAGTCGGGGACGCGCTTGGGGCGCTTGGATCTGATTTGCGTAGCCATCTGTCGCTATATGCTGTCATAGCCCCAGAGGCTCACCAGATCGCGTCCGAGGTAGTCGCTGACGCTTTCGACCTCTCCCTTGAAGCGGCGGCGCAGCTCCAGCATCAGCTGCTCGTCGGGCGCGGGCGTGTCGGTGTAGCGGATCGAGCGCCACAGAGAGGCGAGGGTTTCACTGCCACTCAGTGCGGACGGCGTGAGCGACTGCAGCGCGCGCGACGCCTTGGCGCCGGGACCGCTGCGCCGGGCGATCGACAGGGCACGCATCGCCTGGTCGAGCAGCACGTAGCGCGGCGTGCGCAGCGACTCGAGCTCGACTTCCGGCACGGGCAATGTGTCGTCCACGCCGATGAAGCGCAGCACCTGGCGCACTGTGCCGGAATTGTCGGCGCGGAAGTCGTCGTAGATCAGCACCAGCACCTGCTCGGGCGGGAAAACGGCGTGATAGCGGCGCAGCTGCTCGGTGTAGCGGACGAGCTCTGAGTACATCAGCACCTGTGGGAACTGCGACAGGCGCGGCACGTTGCGGCCTTCGCGCCTTGAGTCCTCGAGCGCGAGCGCCGCGCGGAAGTCCTTCTCGGTCTCGTCGTAGTTGCGCAGCGCCTGCAGGTGAACGGAGCGCAGCAGGCTTGCGGGCTCGCGCAGGATCGCGATGATGCGCGCATCGGGCTGCACGGCGGCGATGTTGGCGGCGGCAAGCGTGGAGCGCAGATAGGTGGGCGTGGCCTCGCCGATGCGCTGGTCCTCGCGTGCGCCTGTGAACAGCGCGCGATACCCCTCGAGCGTGCTGGGGTGCTTGCGCCTGCTGGAGGCGGGGCGCCAGTAGCGCGTGCGCCGGTCGGGCGCGAAGTAGCGCGGCTCCTTCACCGGCATGTGAATCTGTGGGTGCGAGAGCAGCATGCGGTGCAGGGCGGTGGTTCCGCACTTGCCGTGCCCCACGATGTAGAAGTCGGGCAGTCGTTGATGTGACCGTGAGGCGGGAGCGGCGGGGACTGGAACAGCGGCAGCGGCGCCCGGCGTGGGAGCGTCAGCTGATGTGCTCATAGCCCCACAGCGTCACGAGATCGCGCCCCAGGTAATCGCTGAGCGCATGCACCTCGGGCTTGAAGCGCAGCTGCAGCTCTCGTATGAACCGCTCGTCGGGGGGCGCGGGTTCGCCGAATGCGACGCTGCGCCAGCGTTTACGCACGGCGCCGCGCATGTACTCGGGAGTGAACGCGTTCACGGTGCGTGAGACTGTGCCGGCGCCGGGCAGGCTTTGCAGCGCTAGGCGTCGGAGGTTGACGAGCCGGTGCAGCCGCTGGAAGCGCACGTCGCGCGAGGGGCGCGTTTTCACGAGGTGGATGGGCAGTCCGTCGTCGAGCTCGAGGAAGCGCAGCACGCTTCGCACCGCCCCCTCGTTGTCGGCACGGAAGTCGTCGTAGATCAGGACCAGCATCTGCTCGCGAGAGAACGCCTGCTCGTAGCGGCGCAGCTGCTCCACGTAGCGAACGTGATCTGTATAGAGCAGGTCCCACGGCGTGCGCGACAGGCGCGGCAGCGAGCGTCCTTGGCGCCTTGCCTCTACCAAGGCGATCGCCTTCTGGAAGTCGCTCTGCGTCTCGTTGTATCCCCGCACCGACTGCAGGTGAAACGAGCGCAGGAAGCTGGTGGGCTCGCGCAGGATTGCGATGATGCGCGCGTCGGGCTGCACGGACGCGATGCGCGCCGGCGCGAGCGTGGAGCGCAGGTACGCTGGGGTGGCCTCGCCGATCAACTGGTCGCCCCGTGCATCTGCAAACAGTGCGCGGTATCCGTCGAGCGTGCGTGGGCGCCTGCCGGGCACGTCCTGCGTGCCCTGCGCGTCATCCTCCTCGTAGCGTTCTGGCCCATCGGAGCCACCCGGCTGCAAGCGGATGTCTTTCATGGCAAAGAAGCGCGGCTCCTTGGCGGGCATGTGAATCTGCGGGTGGCGCCGCAGCATCTCGTACAGGGCGGTTGTGCCGCTCTTGGCGTGCCCCACTATGAAGAAGTCCGGCACCCTGTTGCCCCTGTCGAGGGCGCTCGAGCTGGGCGTCTCGCCGTCGGACATCGGTCGCTCAGCCGACATCGCCATGACTCCAGAGTATACGGGAGGCTATGAGTCCCGGCCAGTGGAAAGTGAAGGAAAGCTACAGGTCCAAACGACTCACGCCGAGCTCGTCGAACCCGACGTGGTGGGCGAGCTCGTGGCGCACGGTGCGGGTCACCTGGTCGCGCAGCATGTCGGGATCGTGGCCGAAGTCGCGGCGCAGCGTGTCCCGGAAGATGACGATCCGGTCATGCGTGTCGTCGCGGCTGGCGCCGTCGCCCTGGTAGAGGCCGTAGGCGCCGCGCCGGCGGCCGCCGTCGGAGATCACGACGGCGACGTGCGCGAGCGCGTTGCGCAGCAGGTCGGGGAGGTCGTCGAGCGCATCGCGCACGAGCTCCTCGAAGTCTGAGTCGTTGAGCGGGTCGAGCTCCATGAAGTCGTGTTCGTCGGGGTCCACGACGAGGCCTTCGCGGGCGAGGCGCTCGGAGTAGCGGACGATCTCTTCGAACTCGCTCTCGGACTCGGGGTCGTGCCAGCCGGCCATGCGCACGGCGACGAAGGCGACGCTGCCCATGAGCGCGGCGGCGACGATCACGCCGAGCGCGACGTCCTCGAGCGCGCGTACAGCGCCGATCGAGCTGAAGCCCTGCCCGATCACGAGCGCAATCAGCCCGACGGACATGGCGACGAGCGCGGCCACGCCGACTCGTCTGATGGGTGAGGATCCGGGAGGCTGGATGTCGCGCATCGCCGGGGAGCTGGCCTTCCTATTTCAGCGTGCGGGCGATCACGAGACGCTGGATCTCGTTGGTGCCCTCGTATATCTGGGTGATCTTGGCGTCTCGCATCATGCGCTCCACGGGGTACTCCTTGACATAACCGTAGCCCCCGAGGACCTGCACGGCCTCGACGGTCACTGCCATGGCGGTGTCCGAGCAGAAGACCTTGGCCATGGATGAGTACTTGGCGCGCTGTGGATGGTGCTGATCGGCCATTGCGCATGCCTTGTAGAGGAGCTCGCGCGCAGCTGCTGTGCGTGTTTCCATGTCGGCGAGCTTGAACTGGATGCCCTGGAACTCGTTGATCGGCTGGCCGAACTGGCGACGCTCGCGGGCATAGCCGACGGCGTAGTCGGTGGCGCCCTGGGCGATCCCCACAGCCTGCGCGGCGGCGCCCAGGCGCGTACGCTCGAGCGTCCCGAGCGCCACGGACAGTCCCCGGCCGACCTCGCCGATGACGTTGGCCTGCGGCACGCGCACGTCCTCGAAGATCGGCTGGCCTGTGGGTGAGGCGCGGATGCCGAGCTTGTGCTCGAGCTTGCCGACGCTGAAGCCGGGACGGTCGGCCTCGACGACGAACGCGGTCAGGCGACGACTCTCACGGTCAGAGACGGCGAAGACGATGTAGAAGTCGGCGACGCCGAGGTTGGTGATCCAGTTCTTGGTGCCGTTGATGACCCATTCGTCGCCGTCGAGCACGGCGCTGGTCTTCATGCCGGCCGGGTCCGAGCCGGCCTCGGGCTCGGAGAGGGCGAACGCGGGCGACCACTCCCCGGTGGCGCACTTGGGCAGGAAGCGCTCCTTGAGCTCCTCTGAGCCGGCGAGCTGGATGGGCAGCGTGCCGAGCTCCTGGATCATCAGGATCAGCGCACAGGCGGCGTCGACCTTGGCGATCTCCTCCACGGCCATGTTGAGCATCAGCGTGCCGGTGCCGGTTCCGCCGTACTCGGTGGGAAACGGCAGGCCGAGGATGTCCTGCTCGGCGAGCAGCTTGCGCACGTCCCACGGGTATTCGGCGCGCTCGTCGATCTCAGCGGAGCGCGGCGCGATCTTCTCGCGCGCGATCTGTCCGATGGTGGCGCAGAAGTCGAGGTGCTCCTGCGGGATCGTGTAAACGTCGCTGACGGCCTCCATGACGCTGATCCTAGTGATGAATGATCTGTTTCGCGGCGTTGGCGCCTGCGTGTTGACGCCATCGTCACAGGGCCGTGACAGCCGGCGGAGCGCGTTGCCGCTGCGACCGGACGGTAGGCTCACGAGAATGAGCAGCGAGAGCGACGGTCCAGGCATCGACGTGGACCCCGAGCGGGTCTCCGATTGGATGGCGCAGGACGACGCGCCGCAGGTAATTGACGTGCGCGAGCCGTACGAGCGTGAGGCGGGCTACATCGAAGGCTCGCGCCACATCGAGCTGGTGCGGCTCTCGGCGGAGGCGGCGAGCAGCATCGACCGCGATCGTCCGGTGGTGTTCTACTGCCGCGTGGGCGGCCGCTCGGAGATGGCGGCGCAGGCTCTGCGGGCGTCTGGCTTCGAGGCGTACACGATGACGGGCGGGCTGGTGCGCTGGGCGAGTGAGGGTCGGCCGCTCTCGCCGGAGGGCGGGAGCGTGGCGGACCACTAGAGATGTGACACCGATACGACAGGAGGCGCAACAGATGGAGGCTTCAACGGAGTATCCGCGCGTGACCACCGGCGAGGGCTATGCGGTGGCGCACCTGGATGACCTTGGCGAGGGTCCGGGCTTCAGGAAGGTGCGCAAGGGCTTGGGCGTGACGGCGTTTGGCGTGAACGCGATCGTGCTGCCGCCGGGCATTGAAACGGGCTTTCACTACCACGAGCTGCAGGAGGAGCTGTACTTCGTCCACCGCGGCGCGATCGAGATGGAGTTCGGCGACGGCTCCGTGCAGCGGCTGGGAGAGGGCGGCATGGCGCGTGTGGACGCGGCGACGGTGCGCAAGATCCGCAACGCGGGCGACGTGGAGGCGGTGTACCTGTGCGCGGGCGGGAAGGACGGCTACATCGGACGCGACGGTCGCGTGCGTCCCGGCGAGGAGCAGCGCGTGAAAGCAGTGCACGACCTGTCTGGAGGGCAGTCGGGGTGAGCTGGGCACCGGCTGCTTGCGGTTGAGCGAGCCGCAGGAGGAGCCGGGCGCGCGGCGCATGCTGCACGTCAGTCCGGAGCTGACGGTGCCACTTGCTGAGGTCGTGCTGCGCACGAGCCGCTCCTCGGGACCGGGCGGTCAGCACGCGAACGTGACAGCGTCACGTGTGGAAGCGATCTTCGACGTGTCCGCCTCGCAGTCACTGAGCGACGCGCAGCGTGCGCGCATGCTGGCTCGCGAGGGGCCGCGGGTCGTGGCGGTGGCGCAGGACGAGCGCTCACAGCTGCGAAACCGGGAGCTGGCGCTCGAGCGTCTGGCGGCGCGCATGCGCGCGGCGCTGACGGTCCCGCGCAGCCGGCGCGCGACGAAACCGACGTCGGCGGCACGCGAGCGCCGGCTGGCTGAGAAGCGACGGGCGGCCCGGCGCAAGCTGGAGCGTAAGCCACCTCCGACGGACGGTGAGTAGGGCGCTAGCGTTCGCGCTCGACGAGCAGCGCGAACGTGGGACAGGCGCGGGCGGCGCGCCTGGCGTGCTCGAGCTCCCAGCCGTCGACTGGCCTGTCGTCGACCACGGGGTAGCCCCACTCGTCGAGCCTGATGCGCTCGGGCAAGAGCTCCGCGCACATGCCGTGCGCCTCGCAGGCGATGGGATTGACGCGCACGCGGTGGCTCATGCGGCGCTCCTCTCGCGTACGAGCCGATCGACGGGCCGGTCGGGCAGCGGCAGCTCGGGCGTGCGCGAGCAGCGTTCGCAGTGGCCGTGGCGCGCGTGCTCGGCGAAACCGGACTCGAACGTCTCCAGGCCGCTGAGGATCATGTTGACTGCCCCATCGGGATGGCCGCACGCGCCGCGGCCGGCGGTGAGCGAGGCGAGGTACTCGATGCGGCGCACGGCGTGCTTGTCGCCAAGGCCTGCGGCGAGCTCGGCGACGCCAGCTGCGAGTGCGTCCAGTCCATGGATGCACGGCCCGCATTGGCGCACGCTCTGACCGGCCATCCAGCGCGCGAGGCGGGCGACTTCCGCGACAGGACAGGCGCTCTCAGAGAGCAGCGCCACGACACCGGCTCCGAGCGTGGCTCCGTGCGCGGCGAGGTGTTCGCTGGAGAGCGCGACGCCGGTCAGCCACTCCCGACCGATCCAGGTGCCGGCGTAGCCCCCGATGAGCGCACCGCGCACGCCCGTGACGATGCCGCCGGCGGCTGCGACCAACGAGGACAGCGACGCGCCGAGCTCGATCTCATAGACCCCTGGCTCGGCGACCGGCCCTGAGAGGGTGGCGAGCGTGGACCCTGGCTGGGTGGGCGTGCCGAGCTGGCGGAACCACGGCGCGCCGTTGCGCGCGATCAGCGCGAGGTGCGCGAGCGTCTCGACGTTGTCGATGAGCGTGGGGCGGCGTTTGACGCCCTGTTCGAAGGGGCGCGGCGGCGTGAACGTCGGCTTGGAGGGGCCGCCGCTGAGGAAGTTGGACAGCGCGGACTCCTGCCCGGCCACGTAGTGGGCGGGGACAACGCGGATCCTCAACTGCGGTCCGTGCCCGGAGAGATCGGCCTCCTCACGTTCGCTGAGTGCGCGTGTGACGCCGTGCGCACCCGAGCCGTCGCTGTCGCAGACGCAGATGATCGCCTCTGCGGCACCGACGGCTTCGGCGGCGGTGGCGGCGCCGTCCAGCACGAGGTGGGGAGCGAGCTCCAGCAGCGTGCGGTCCTTGGCGCTCGCCGGCTCGCCCTCGGCGCCGTTGGCAACGACGATCGAGCGCCCGCGCCGGGCGGCGACGGCGCGCATCTTCGTCGCGGTGGGGAACGCGGCGCCACCGCGGCCGAGCAGCCCGGCGCGCTCGACCTCGTCGATCAGCTCCTCCGCGTGCTCGCGCGCGCGCCGGCCGCGTCCCCCGCGTACGGGCGGCAGCGGCCCGTGCACGGACAGGTGCCTCGCGAGCGACATCGACCCACCGGCGTGCACCCCGGCAAGCAGCCGCGGCAGGGCGGGAGCATCGGCTGGGCGCTGGGCCTCGTGAGCGCGGCCGTAGGCGGTGGTCGATTCGGCGGCGCTCATCGGCTGCCTCCGGCACCGGCGCGGGCATGTGTGTGTGGCAGGAGCGCGACGGGCGTGCCTGAGCGCCGTGCCCATTCGGAGCCGAGCGGGCCGCTGGGCAGCCACAGTGCGAGGAACAGACCGAACGCGCCCGTGGCGCCGAGGGCGGCGCTGCGGACACCAACGTTCTCTTGCCAGCCGGCAAGCACCCTGGCGAGCACGGCGGCGAGTACCAGCGCCACGCACACGGCACTCAGCAGCTGTAGCCACGCGCCGTTGACGTCGCTGCCCGTGCCAAAGCCGTGCAGCAGCGCGATCGGCCAGCTGGCGTAGGTCATCCAGTGCACCGTGCGCCAGGTCGAGTAGCCCATGCGCGTACGCAGCAGGCTGGTGGCGATCACGGCCAGGATCAAGTCGAACGCGACCGCTCCCAGCCCCAGCCAAAACGGACGATAGGAGCCCACGAAGGGAATAAAGGCGTCGATCAGGGCGATTGGCGCGAAGCTGTCAAGGACAGACGTGAGGATGTGAGCAACGAGGAACGCAAGCGCCAGCAGCGAGACATTGCGGTGCAGAGAGTCGACGATGAAGCGCGGCCAGCGCGGTGTGCTCCAGCGCCTGACGTCCACTACGCCGAGCGCCACAGCGAGCGACAGGAGCAGCAGCGCCATGGCGCCGGTGGAGCGCGTCAGATACCAGTAAATGCTGGGCCCGGCGGCTGCCAATGGGAGCGTCATCGCCCCGTCTCCTGCGGCCAGCCGGCAACGGTGGCGACGCCCCCGCGGCGGTCGACTAGGCGCGCGGGCAGGCCGGACTGCGAGAGCCACCGCGCGCCCTGCCAGGAGCGCACGATCGCGGCTGTGGCGGCGATGTTGGCGTCCGCACAGCTGCCGGCCGCAACACTTACGGTCCGCCAGCCCGATCGTGCGGGCTGACCGGTGCGCGGATCGATGATGTGGTGCATCGCCCGGCCGCGCTGGCTCCAGCGGCGCACGGAGGTACTGGAGGTGGCCAGCCCTCCCGAGTGAATGGACACGGTCTGACCGGCAGCGGAAGGGTCGCTGCGGTGGTCATCTGTGACACGAATCCGCCAGCCGCCGGCGGGGGCCGGTCCGGCTGTGGCGATGTCGCCACCGACGCTCACTAGCGCCCCGGATCCCGACGCGCGGGCAGCGGCTGCGGCAGCGCGGTCGGCGACCCAGGCTTTGGCGGTGGCGCCGAGGTCGAGCCCAATGCCGCGTGGCACCCGCACGGTCAGGCTGCGCCGGTCGAGCGCGATCGTGCGCCATCCACTGCGCACGTGGGCGCTGAGCACGAACGGCGGCGCGGCGGCCTCGGACAGGTCGAGGTGAGCGGCGAGCGACTCCCAGTCGCGGTCATACCCGGCCAGCTCGAGCGCGCGTCCGACGGTGGGGTCGACGTCGCCGTCGGTGAGCTCGGCAGCGCGCATCGCGAGCTCGAGCGCCTGCGCGAACAGCTCGCTCACAGCGGTCCTGCGCCCGCCGCAGGCGTTCACGCGCGAAAGCTCGGAGTCGGCGCGGAAGCGGCTGCAGGCGCGGTCGATCGCATCGAGCTCGCGCTCGACGGCAATGCGGGCGGCGAGCAGGAGCGAACCGCTATCGACGGTGCGGTCGCCGGGGCGTGCGTCGTCGCACAGGCGCAGCACGATGCTGGTGCCGAGCGCCTGCCAGGCGGCTGTAGGCAGCGCGGCCGGCGCGCCCCCGAGCGACGCGGACGCGCATGCGCGCGCTTCAGGAGCCACCGGATACCACCGCTTCCGGTTCGGGTTCGGGCTGCGGTTCGGGAGCGGATTCGTGGGGCGCTTCGGCGGGAGGGCTGGACGCTTCGGTGTGGGGCGCTTCCTGCGCAGGGGTGGCTTCGTGTTCGGGAGCCGGTTCCTGCGCGGCCTGGGCTTCGTGTTCGGGCGCCGCTTCATCGGCTTGCGTGGTGGCGGTCTGCGAGTTGTTTCCCGCGGCCTGAGGCGCCTGCGCAGGGGGCTTCAGCGGGGCGGCGGCGCCCGTCGAGGTGGAGGACCGCCGGCTGGCGCCGGCGTGGTGGCCGCGAGCTTTCGTGCGAGCGCGCGTTGCTGCGGTCCTCTTGACGGTCCTGCCGGGAAACGCGTGCGCGGCGACCTCAGTGAACGCCCCGGTGAGCAGCACGCTGCCGGCGATAAGCCAGCGGTTCATGCGGTGCAACTGCTGCAGCGCCGCATCGCGGGTGTGGGTTGTGTGGATCCGCATACCGTTTCAGCGCTCGTGATGAAAGGCCAGGTGAAACAGCGTAGGACCGTTCACCCAGGGACCGAACTCGGGGATCACGAGCACCGCGAGCACGAGGCCGGCGACCAGTGCCCCGGAGAGCGCGAGCATGCGTCCGGCGCGGCCGGTGACGTCGCTGCTGAGTCCCGCTGAGGCGCCGTAATCGGCGCGCAGCGCGGCGGGAATCAGGGTGGCCCCCACGGCGTTGGTGAGCAGCTCGTTGCCGGCGGTACCGCCACCCTTCAGCCACGTGCGAGGTCTGCCGCGTGGATGGCGCTGCGCGCCGGCGTCCCGCCGGGCGGCAGACTTTTGCGTGGTCGCCATGCGACTCAGTGTGTGAATTGAGGCTAAGGAACCGGTAACCGCTTGATGAGAAAGCTCATGTGATGCTCCGGTAGGGAAAATGAGCCCCGCGCCGACGCCTATGCTTGGTGCGATGGGAGCGGCCGCTGACCCACGCAGGACGCGCGCGCAGCAGCCCGCCGCGGGAACCGGCGAGAGCAGGACAACGGAAGCCTCGCGCGTGCTCTTGGTCGAGGACGAGCCCGGGATCGTCGACTTCGTGCGCCGCGGCCTGGAAGCAGAGGAGTTTGAGGTGGAGTCGGCCGGCGACGGGGTGCAGGGCGAACGCATGGCGCTGACGGGGAGGTTCGACGCGGTCGTGCTCGATCTGATGCTGCCGCGTCGCGGCGGTTTGGAGGTGCTCGGCTCGCTGCGTCGCGCGATGCCCGGTCTTCCGGTGATCGTGCTGACGGCGCGCACGGAGATCGAGGATCGCGTGGAGGGGCTGGATGCGGGGGCGGTTGACTATCTGGTCAAGCCGTTCTCGATGGCGGAGCTGGTGGCGCGCGTGCGCGCGCAGCTGCGCGTGATGGCGCAGGCGTCGGCCAGCGTCCTGCGCGCGGAGGGGATCGAGGTCGACCTGCTGTCGCGTCGCGTGCGCCGGGCGGGCCAGACGGTGACGCTGTCAACGACCGAGTTCGAGCTGCTGGTGTACCTGCTGCGCCACCATGGACAGGTCGTCTCACGCGACCAGATCCTCAGCTCGGTGTGGGGCTACGAGCACGACCCGGCGACGAACGTGGTGGATGTCTACATCGGCTATCTGCGCCGCAAGCTCGGCAATTCGGGGGGGACGGTGCCGATCCAGACGGTGCGCGCTGTGGGCTACCGCCTCGGCAGCTCGGGCTGATCGCCGTGCGGGAAAGGCTCAGACGCCTTGCGCCGGGGGGGTTGCGCTGGCGGCTCGCCGGCTGGTTCGTGTTCGTGACGCTGCTGTGTACGGCAATCGTGTTCGTGGCCGTATACCGCGGCACGGGCACGGAGCTGCGCGGGCAGATCGACCACGACCTCGTGGGCGATGCGGCGGAGCTCGCGCACAACCTGATGGCGGCGCACGCGCGCACTCCGCGCGAAGCATCGACGGCGGCCAGTCGCTACATCGACGCGCAACCGTTCAGCGCCAGCTCGACGCTGCTGTTCGTGCTCGTGCCGGGCGCGGCGACGAGCACCAACCGCCCGGAGCTATTCGGCGACCAACCTCCCGACAACGGTGAGACCGCTGCCGAACAGGACCAGGAGAACCGCTTGTCCACGCGCCTGCCGGTCGTGCCGGACGGCTACACCACCCTGCCGCTGCCGGACGTCGGGGCTGTGCGCCTCTTCAAGCGCCGTGTGGAGGTCTTTGCGGGCGTGACGGCCACGATCGGCGTGGGTGAGCCACTGGCGAGCGTGGCCCGCGCCCAGCGCAGTGTCGCGCGCGCGTTCATCCTGGCGGCGTTGCTGGCGCTGGCGGGCGCGCTGCTGGCCTCCTACCTGGTTGGCTCCCGACTGTCGCGGCCGTTGCGGCGGATGGCCGCGGTGGCGGCACGCGTGGACGGCGGCGACTTGAATCCGCGCATCGAGCAGCAGGACAGCCAGAGCGACGAGGTGCGTGCGCTGGCGGACACGTTCAACCGCATGCTCGACCGGCTGACTGACGCGTTCGCAGGACAACGTGCGTTCATCGCCGACGCCTCACACGAGCTGCGCACGCCGCTGACGGTGATCCGGGGGCAGCTGGAGGTGCTGGCCTCGCAGCGCGATCCCTCTGGCGAGGAGGTGCGACGGGTGGAGGGGCTCGTGCAGGCAGAGATCGCGCGGATCAGCCGCCTGGTGGATGACCTCCTGCTCCTGGCGAAGACCGAGCAGATCGAGTTCCTGCGCGTGGAGGCGATCGACCTGCCTGCGTTCGTGAGCGAGCTGTGGGATGGGATGAGCCTGCTGGCGCAGCGGCGCTTCGAGCTGGGGCCGGTCCCGCAAGGCACGCTGCGCGCGGACCCGGATCGCCTCGCGCAGGCGCTGCGCAACTTGCTGGGAAATGCGATCGACCACACCACCGAGGGCAGCGGCCTCGTGCGCCTGGACGTGCGCGCGCTGTCGCGGGGTCGGGTGGCATTCGTCGTCGAGGACGACGGCCCGGGGATCCCGGCCGACCAGCGCGAGCGCGTGTTCAACCGCTTCCATCGCATGGACGAGGCACGCGACCGGGCGTCCGGTGGAACGGGCCTCGGCCTTGCGATCGTGCGCGCGATCGCGGACGCCCACGGCGGCGCGGTCACCGCGGGAGCTTCGCCGGAGGGCGGTGCGCGCTTCGAGCTGTGGCTGCCGGGCTTCACGCGCCGGCCCGAACCTGCGAGCCTCGACGCGACGGACACGCCGCCGCCCTTGACCGCTAGTTCAAGAGCTCCTTGACGTAGCGATGGTGCAGGCGCCCGAGCGGTGTCTGTTCGGGATAGAAGTGAATCGCCCGCCAGAGCATGCCGGAGGCGGGCGCCCACGCGACGATCAGGTACACACCCAAGACCAGCGCGGTCGTGCGCAACCTGCGCGAGCTCGACAGGGCCGCCAGCGGCAGCACCCACAGCACATACCAGGGCAGCACCCAACTGAGCGTGACCAGCAGCGCGACGCTCGCCCACCCCGAGGCAGTGATCGCGTCTCTGCGCCGCCACGCAACCCACGCGCATGCGAGCACCACCAGGACCAGCACCACGCTCAGCCCGCTGCGCATGCTGGCGGTCTCACCACCGGCGCCCACAGCCAGTCCCAGCAGGTTGGGGACGCTCTCGCTCGTCACGAGGCTGCTCTGCGTGGCGAGATCGGGAACGTGCAGGCCGAACGCAAGCACGCTCGCGCCGGCAAGCACGACCGCTGCCGCGACCATGCCGAGGATCACCTGGACGAGCGCGCGTGGCGAGCGCAGCAGTGCAACGAGCACCACCGGGAACAGGATCGCACCGGAGGCCTTGATCGCAGCGCCCGTCATAAACGCCATTCCTGCCACCACCTCCAAAGCTGACAGCGGCAACAGCCATTCGCGCAGTGACTTCGAGCGCGCTTCGCTGACGATTGCTGCCCACGCGATGCGCGCCTCTGTGGCGAGCGCGCGTGGCGTGAGGGCACGGGCGCCGCTGCCCGTCGCATCGCCCGGCGGGAGCGGGATGGGCTGACCGGAGCCGTCGAGCGCGCGCGCGATGCCGTTGGCGCGCGCCCGCAGCAGCAGGTAGAAGCCGAGCATGATGCAGAACACCATCAGGCAGTCGTTGTGGTCACCCCCCACCCCCCACACCAGCACGATCGGGTTCAGGGCCACGAGCGCGATCGCCACGCGCGGGTCTCGACCGAGCAGCTGCGCGCACTTCCACACGAGCATGATCGTCGCCAGCGAAGTCAGGACGAGGATCGTCTTCAGCGCCCAGAACGACGCGGCCAACCCCAGTGGCACAACGGCGCAGGTCAGCAGCGTGAACAGCGGACCGTACGGGCTGAGCAGCTGGTGCCAGTTGCTGAGGAGGAAGCTTGGGTCACTGTGCGGCTCGAGCACGGGAATCGTTGCGTACGGGTTCAGCCCGTGCTCCACCTCCATGCGCGCGTAGTTGACGTAGTTGAACAGGTCCGTCAACGCGAGCGGCGGCGACATCAGGAAGATCGCGTAGACGACCCCGATCGCTCCGATCAGCCAGCGCGCGGGCAGTCGTGCGGCGTGCGTGCGCACGAGCAGCACATAGCAGCCGTACATGACCACGATCGCACCGGAGAAGAGGCTCTTCAGCGCGGTGCTATTGGTGGTAAATCCCGGCAGCAGCCCGCCCAGCGGACCTGCCATCCAGTGTGGGAAGTAGCCACCGTGCGTGGTCGGTGTGAGGATGCTTGGCTGGTTGGCGGCGATCAGCACCACGAACAGGCTGAGCGCGACAATCGTGGCGAGCGCGAGTGCTCCCGCGAGCACACCCTCCTCGGCACCGGCGAGCTCGCGCGTGCTGCGGGTCGGCAGCCAGCGACGGCCTAGCGGCCAGCGCTCGACGGCCGGCGCGCCGCCGTGGGGAAGGGTTCTCGCGTCGCTCGACATTTATTCAGCGTGGGCACGATATCCCCCGAGCCGGCTCGCGGTCCCCACCGAGGGTCTGTCGACCAAATACAGAGGGCCCACCGAAGCGGGCCCTCGAACAGCGGTTCTGCGAGTGCAGCCTAGATGGCCTGCACGTTTACGGCCTTGGGACCCTTCTCGCCCTGCTCCGGGTCGTAGGAGACCTTCGCCCCCTCCTGCAGGGACCTGTAGCCCTCGCCGTTGATGCCGGTGTGATGGACGAACAGGTCCTTGTCACCGTCATCCGGGGTGATGAATCCGAACCCCTTGTCGTCGCTGAACCACTTAACTGTGCCAGTAGGCATGGTGTGAATTTCCTCCACGGTATGTGCGTGCTGCACGCGGAGGATGCTCTCAAAGCTTCGACCTGCGAGCGCTTGCACTACTTTCGCCGGTCTTACGCGCCGGCCATACAGCACGACCGTAGCACGTAAAGGTGCTCCTGTGTTGTGGAGTTGTTGCCGGATCTCGACCCCCCGGGAGCCGTCCAGGCGTGGCGGGCGAGGGTAGGGTGAGGCAATGGACACACCGGCAAAGCAGGATCCCACCTCGTCGGGAGAGGCGGACGCCGAGCTGGACCGGCTGCTGCCCCCAGGCGCCCCCGCCGGCGTGGCACAGATCGTGGAGGAACTGGGGCTATGGGAGCGTCGCGATGCTCGCCGCCGCCTGATGCTGAACATGGTCAGCACCGTCGACGGGCGCGCCACGTTGCAAGGGCGCTCGGGACCGCTTAGCGCGAGCGCCGATCGACAGCTCTTCCATGGTCTGCGTAGCGCCGTCGACGCGGTTTTGGTAGGCGCGGGCACCGTTCGCACCGAGCGCTACGGGCGCATTGTCCCGGATGCCGCGCGCCGCTCACAGCGCCTCGCGCGTGGGCTGAGCGCAGAGCCGCTCGCGTGCATCGTCTCCGGGCGCGTAACGCTCGAACCGGGCCTGCCGTTGCTGCGCGAGCCGGAAGCTCGAGTCATGATCCTGACTGCCTCGGCCGCGAGCCTGCCATCCGTTCCCGCCCATGTCGACTACATCCGTACGGGCGTCGACGGCAAGCTCGATCTCACCGCGGCGATCGTCGAGCTGTGCGCGCGCTTTGACGTCTCCAGCATTCTCTGCGAGGGCGGACCACATCTCGCTTTCCAATTGCTCGCGGCGGGCCTCGTCGATGAGCTGTTCCTTTCTCTATCGCCGCTTTTGGCCGGCGGCGAGCCGGCCGGCGGCGAGGCGCTGCGAATCCTCGCGGGCAGCGAGCTCGAACCACCGGTCGAGCTGAAGCTGCTCAGCGTGCTAGAGGCGGACTCGAGCCTTTTCCTGCGCTACGGCGTGAGTGCGTGAGCCGCATTCCTGCGCTACGGCGTGAGTGCGTGAGCCGCAGTCAGGTCGTGGGCGCGTGCGCGCGCGTCTCGCGCGAGACGATGCCCAGCAGCTCGCTGGCGAGCTGACGGCCTTCTGAGGCGGCGCGGGGTGTGGCCGCGATCTGCACCACGACTTCCTCCCCGTCGAGCTCTTCCAGGGTGATCCTCGGCGGGTCGCGTAGCGGCGTCTGCAGCGACTTCTCGAGGATTTCCTGCAGATCGCCTGGGGTCATGCCGGCGCGCAGGCGTGCGCGCAGTTTCACCGCCTCGGGCTCACGCAACGGCAGCACGGCCACGTTTAGCACCACGCTGTTGGGCACCAGGATCGCGTCTTCGCCGGTAGCAAACGTGGTGTACAGCAGTCCTAGCGAGCTGACCGTGCCCTCGATCTGACCGGCGAGGTTGCCGCCCTGCAGGCGCACGCGCTCGCCCACGCGAAACGGCCGTGCGCTGAGCAGCACCATACCGGCGACGAGGTTGCCGAACGTCTGCTGCGCGGCGAGACCGAAGATCACAGCGGTGAAGGCGGTCCCGAGCTCGAGCGTGCGTGCTTCGATGCCGGCGACCTGGAGCGCCACCACCAGCGCCAGCACGATCGTCACGAGGCGGATCAGAAAGCCCAGCGTCCCTGCTGTGGCTGGCTCCAACCGCCTGAACAGCGGCGGCCCCAGACCACGGCCCACGTCACGCGCGATCGCCCAGCCGAGGATCACCAGCACGATCACCGTAATGATCCGCACGACCGCTTCGATCGGTTCTTCGAGCACCATGTGCGCGGGCACCTTGGCTACGTGGTTCGGCCCGAACACCGCCGGGACCGTCTTTCCGAACAGGCTGACGCGGTTGTCGTAGATCACAACCATGGCGACGAACAGCGGCACCAGCACCAGCGCCTCCAGGCGGGCACGCTTGACGACGGCGGGGTTGATCTGGCGAAGCAGACCGACCTCCTGCCAGGACTGGCTGCGCGTCTCGAACATCTTCGGCGGTGTCTTGGGGACGGGCATCGCCTCAATGATGGTGCATCGCCGCCCGCCGACCTGGGATCCCCCGTGCGCTACGTCTGTGTGTAGATCACCATCGCCAGGCCGAACAGCAAGCAGTACACGGCGAATGGGCTCAGAGTGCGCGTCTTGAAGTAGCCGACCAGAAAGCGCACGGTGATGAGGGCGGTGATCCCGGCGACGATCGTGGCGACGAGCGCCTGGCCACGGATGCCGTCGCCCTGGTGGCCGAGCAGGTCTGGCAGCTTGAAGAGACCGGCCGCGAGGATCACCGGCGTGGCGAGCAGGAAGGCGAAGCGCGCCGCGTCGCTGTGATCGAGCCCGCGTGCGAGCCCAGCGCCCATCGTCACCCCGTCGCGGCTGATGCCGGAGACGAGCGCGCTCGACTGAGCTACGCCGATCACGACCGCCTCGCGGTACTCCATCGTGTTCAGCTCGCGCGCACCGTCGGGCTTAGCCCCCTCGCGCACAGCGAGCTCTCGGACCTCCGCGCGTTTGCGAAAGCGCTCAGCGGCGAACAGCAGCAGGCCGTTGACCATCAGGAACACAGCCGCCACCTTTGGCTTCGCCGTCAGCGTCTGCAGCGGATGCTGCAGCGCCAGCGCCAATACGCCGGCAGGGATCGTCGCCGCGATGATCAGCCACGCCAGCCGCTCGTTGGAGGTCTCGACGCGGCGCGTGGTCAGCGTGCGGAAGAAAGCTCGCACGATCTGCACCCAGTCACGCCAGTAGAAAGCCAGCAGGCCCAGCGCACTGCCGACGTGCAGCGCTACCACGAACGCGACCCAGAAGGATTCCTTCTTCGACTGCTCATCGACGAGTTGGTTCCAGCCGAACAGCGTCGGGAACAGCACCGTGTGCCCTAGGCTCGAGATCGGAAACAGCTCGGTGACGCCCTGTAGCGCCCCCAGCACGATCGCTTGGAAGTAGCTCAGCGCTGAGGCAAGCGGGACCGTGAGTTGGTGGGCCAGCATCGACGCTGGAGCTTATTGACTGGTAGGGCATTGCGCGCTCGACGTACCGCGCGTGTGACCCCGACGTGACAGCGATGTAAAGCACCAGAGACACGCTTAGTCAGTAGCGAACGCTGTATCACCATCGCTATACAGAGTTTTTGCGAGTACATACAGCCCACGCCCCCTCACATCGCGTTCACATCCTCCTAGCTGCGTGCGCGCCTGCGTGCCATACGCTCTCCGCCGATGCCGATGCCGCCGTCGTTGTCGCCGTCGCTGTTGGAGATCGCACGACAGTGGGGCCGGATCGGCTGTATCGGCTTTGGCGGCCCGCCGGCGCACATAGCGCTGCTGCGCGAGCTGTGCGTGAGCCGGCGCGGCTGGCTCACGAACGAACAGTTCGAGCGGGCAATCGCGGCCACGAACCTGCTTCCCGGACCGGCCTCCACGCAGCTGGCTATTTACTGCGCCTGGCGTCTACGTGGCGGTCGCGGCGCGCTGGTCGGGGGGCTCTGCTTCATCGTGCCGGGGCTGATCGCGATCATCGCGCTGGCGGTGCTTTTCCTTTCGGGGTCTCCGCCACGATGGGTGCGTGGGGCAGGTATGGGCGCCGGCGCGGCGGTGGCGGCGGTGGCTCTGCGCGCGGGACTGGAAATCGCGCGGCCGATCTGGGCGCGCGCGGCCGGACGACGCAGGCGCGTGCTCGCGTACGGCGTGGCGGGGGCGCTCGCGGCCGCGCTGATCGGTCCGTGGCTTGTGCTCGTGCTGCTCGGCTGCGGTGCGCTGGAGCTGGCGATCCGCCATCCGTCGGGCGGCGCGCGCCTGGCGTCGTGGGCGCCGCTTGCGGCGGTCACGGAGCCGGGCGGCGTGCTGGCTCTGGCGTGGACCGCTTTGAAGGTCGGCGCACTGGCCTTCGGCGGGGGTTTCGTGATCGTGCCGCTGATGCAGGCGGATGCGGTCGGCACCTACCACTGGATGTCGCATGCCCAGTTCCTGAACGCAGTGGCACTCGGGCAGGTGACGCCTGGACCCTTGGTTCAGACGGTCGCGGTCGTGGGTTACGCCGCTGACGGGCTGCCAGGCGCGCTGCTCGCGGCGACGGTCGCGTTCGCGCCCTCCTTCTCGTTCATCCTGCTGGGTGCCCGGCGCTTCGAGCGACTGCTTGAGAACGAGCGTGTGGTCACGTTCCTGGCAGGCGCGGCGCCGGCCGCCGCAGGGGCGATAATCGGCTCCGCGGTTCCGCTCGCGGCTGCGATCGGCAGGGACTGGCAGTACGCGCTGTTGGCGATCGCGTTGGTGTCGTTGCTGGTGCTGCGACGCGCGGTCGTGCCGACGCTGCTGGCGTGCGGATGTGCTGGCGTGATTGCGGTCTGGCTCGGCGCTCCCAGCCCGAGCTGAGACTCGCCGCACGCCGCCAGGTGGGGTGGCCAACGGGAGACACCGCCGCGGATCTTCACCATCACTTCACACGATCATTCCCGCATGGTCACAAAAGAACGCTGTTTGCAGGGGAATCTGCCTGATATGCAGGGTCCGCTGACAACCACACGCCACGCCGGCTCGACGCCGCGTCCCGATCTAGAGGCCCAGCCGACGCAGCCGCGCGCGAAGGTTGACATGCACTGTCACTCGACCGCCTCGCAGGAGTCGAAGCTAGGCGTCCAGCGGGCGCTGGGGCTGCCGGAGTGCGCGACACCTCCGCAGGAGGTGTACGAGCTGGCCAAGCGGCGCGGCATGGACTTCGTCACGATCACCGACCACGACACGATCGCGGGCGTCCTGGAGATCGCGGATCGCCCCGACGTGTTCATCTCTGAGGAGCTGACGGCACACTTTCGCGGCGAGCCTCAGGCGGTGCACGTGCTCTGCTACGGCATCACGCAGGAGGACCACGAGTGGCTGCAGGGCAACAACCACGACGTGGAGCTGTGCGCGGCGTATCTGTATGAGCGCGAGATCGTGTGCGCGTTGGCGCACCCGTACTACACAGTTGCGGCCCCGCTGGGGGCGCGTCATCGACGTCGTCTGGCGGAGCTGTTCGGCGTCTGGGAGATCCGCAACGGCGCGCGCGCACCGGAGCTGAACCGACCTGCGGCCACATATGCGGTTACGCGCGAGGTAACGGGTATCGGCGGCTCGGACGATCACGCGGGGGTGGACATCGGACGCACGTACACGGAAGCACCGGCGGCGCGCACCCCGCGGGACTTCCTCGAGCACGTGCGCAGCGGCCAGGTGCTGGCCCGTGGCGCGCAGGGGAGCGCCGCCAAGTGGGCACACGCGGCAATCGCCCTGGCGGCGCGTGCGCTGGGCGCGGGCGCGAGCGCGGCTCCGGACGCGCCGCGCCGGCGCCCCGACCCGGCGCGCGTGATGACGATGATGCGCAGGCTGCTGAGCGAGGGCGACGCGCGCCACGGCGCGGTGGGCAGCGACCTCAGCCCCGAGGACGCGCGCTGCCTGCTGCAGGCTTGGCTGGGAGCGCTCGAGCTGGATCACCTCGACGAGCGCGGTCTGATCGCCTACATGCAGGAGGACGGCTTCAGCCACGCGGACCTGTACCGCCGCGCGTGCCGCCTGCACGAGCGCAAGCTGCGCCGCGCGGTAGGCGTGGCCGTCGCCGCCGCGACCGGCGATGCGGAGATCCCTGCGGCCGCGGAGGGCCTGTTCGAAGCCTGCGTGGCGGCAATCCCGTATGCCCCGGCGACGGCCTTCCTGGCGGCGGAGCAGGCGAAGCTCGCGGCGATCCCCCACTCCCGCCGCGAAGACGGCGAGCGTCCGCGGGTGGCGATCCTGGCGGACGGCATCGGCTCGACGCACGGGGTCACGCGCACGATCGAGGAGATCCGACAGCGCGGCGTTCCGGGCTTTGAGATCGAGGTGGTGGGCACCGATCCAGAGGTGGACACGCGCCTGCCTTCCGTGGCGGACATCGACGTGCCGTTCTATCCGGGCCTGCGCATCGGCGTGCCCAGCCTGCCGGCGGCCGTGGAGACACTGTCCGGCCTGGACGGGCGCGGCTATGAGGCGATCCACGTGTGCTCGCCGGGGCCGGCGGGGATCGCTGGTGCGCTGGTGGCGCGCACGCTACGCCTACCGCTAATCGGCAGCTACCACACGGAGCTGACCGCCTACGCAGGCCTGCGCTCGGGCGAGCGCCGCGTGGCGGATGCGACGGCGCTGGCCGTAAGCGCCTTCTACCACGCGTGCGATGTGGTCCTCTCCCCCAGCCGCGCCGCGGACGAGGCGCTGGCGGCGATCGGCATGCCGGCCGAGCGCGTACTGCGCTGGGACCGCGGCGTGGACACAGCGCGGTTTCGCCCGACGGCGCGCGACACCCGCCGCGGGGAGACGATCAACGTCATGTACTCGGGTCGTATCACCCGAGAGAAGGGCGTGGAGCTGCTCGCGGACGCGTTCCTGCTGGCGCGCTCGACAGAGCCGCGCCTACACCTGACGCTCGCGGGCGGAGGCCCCGAGGAGGAGCGCCTGCGGGAGCGCCTGGGCGAGCAAGCGAGCTTCCTGGGCTGGCTGGAGGGGGACGCGCTGGCGCAGGCCTACGGTGACGCCGACGTCTTCCTGTTCCCCAGCTCCACCGACACCTTCGGCCAGGTGATCCTCGAGGCGCAGGCGAGCGGCCTGCCGGTGATCGCGGTTGCGGAGGGCGGCCCGCTGTCGCTGATCACGGACGGTGTCAGCGGGCGGCTGTGCGACGCGGATACGCACCAGCTCGCCGACGCGGTACTCGAGCTGGCGGGCTCGCCGCTACTGCGCGAGCACCTCTCGCGCGGCGGCCTGGCCGCGGTGGCAGAACGCACCTGGGAGCGGACACTCGAGCGTCTCTCGGCCGGCTACCGGCACGTGCTCCCTGAGTACGAGGCACCGGAGATCCTCCGTGCTGCGTAGCGATGTCCGTGCGCGCCCGGCGCGCATCGCGGTGGCGCTGCACGACATCGAGCCGGCGACGTTCGAGCGCTGCGCGCTGATCCGCGACTGGCTGGACGACCACGGCGTGGATCGCATGACGCTGCTCGTGATCCCTGCCCGCGACCTGCATCCGCTGGGAGAGCGCTGCCCGGAGATGGTCCGGTGGCTGAACGAGCGCCGTCTGGCAGGGGACTCGATCGCTCAGCATGGCTTCCAGCACCAGCAGCTGCGACGCGGCCCGGTTGCGCGTCAGAGCCTCAGGCCGGCGCGCGGCGGGCGCGGTGCGGAGTTCGTGGGGCTCGACGAGGAGGAGACGCGCCGTGCGGTGGATGCCGGCTGGCGGGTGTTGAAGCTCGCGGGTGTCGAGCCGGACGGGTTCGTGGCGCCGGCGTATGCGTACACGCCCGCGCTGCGCCGCGCACTGCCGCGCAAGTTCCGCTGGTGGGCGAGCCTGATGCGTCTGCACCGCACGCAGCTGGTTGAGGACGAGGCACGCTCCAAGTGGCTGGCCCCCGCGTGGGGCATGGGCAGCAACGGCCGCGTGCGCCACGTGCTCTCACCGCCGCTGATCCGCGCTGGCGGCCTGCTCTGCGGGACGGGAACGCTGCGACTGGACTTGCACCCGTCCGATCTCCAGCACACTCGCCACATGCTCGCGCTCGAGTGGGTCCTGGGACGCAACGCGCCCCAGCGCGAAGCAATCACATTCGAGGAAATGGTCGGCGCAGAGCGCCCACGGGCGGGTGTCCCCGTCCTGCCCGCGCGCGTGTAGCGCCGGCCCTGGCGTCAGCCGGACCCGGCTCTGGCGTGAATCAGCCCTTTGCCTTGGCGATGAACATCGACGGTTCGAGTGATTTCACAGCGGAGGCACCCGCGTAGCCGAGGTGCTCAAGGGAGAACAGATCCTCGATCGTGCGCAGCAGCGAGAAGTGGTTGAACTCTTCCTGGCTGACCGTGCCGCCCTTGACGAAAGGCGAGAGCAGCAACGCGCCGACGGTGCCGCCGCCGCGCGGCGCGCCGGCGAGGGTCTTGACGGGGTCGTTGGGGAACAGCGGCTGACCGCAGCATGAGCTGGAATCGGCGAATTCGCCGCTGGAAGGCGCCTCGTCGACCGTGATCACGAGCAGCCCGCTTTCCTTGTAGGCCTTCGAGGCGGTGATCTCAGGGACCACCTGTTTGAGCAGTGAGTCTGCGGGAACGAGCCCCGCGGGCGCGCCGGGGGTGCAGGGGGTGGGGTTGCCGTCGTCGCAGCGGTCGGGCGCAATGTAGGAGAAGCTTGGCGTGCTCTTCGCGCTGGCAAGGTCGGTCTTTAGCGCGGGGAGACCGACGTCATCGCTGGCGCAGGCCGGCGTGCCGACGATGGAGGCGAAATACACAAAGGGGTTGCGGAACGTCGCGTAGGGGCCGGTGCTGGCGCTCTGTTCTGCGGTCGGGTCGGCCTGCCCCAGCGTGGGGTGCGCGCACGCGCCCGCCTGGCTGCCCGCTTCGTCGATTCCCTGCACGTAGGCCCGCCACTGCAGGTGCTTGGCGCTCAGCTCTCCGGGGAGCGTCTGCGTCGAGGAGGGGTATACGCAGCCGCTGCCGAGCACCTGTCCTTCGGCGCCCGCGCCGGATGCGGCGATTTCGGTGTAGTTGGGGCAGTTGGCCGCGGTTTCGACGGTCGGACCTTGACCGCTGAGCAGCGCGATCTCGTCCGCGAGCTCCTCGTGTGCGACCGCGTCGTAGCGCGCGAGCAGCTCACCCTTGTGCTCGAGCGTCTTGGACAGGTAGGGCGCGGCGGAGGCCGGCCCGAAGACCGACGCGTAGGGCGCGTCGGAGAGCATGATTACCCATACGTGCTTGATCGGCGGCAGCTTCTTAAGCGGACCTTCGGAGCCCGCTTCAGAGCCCGAGCCGTGCGAGCCGGAGCCACCTTTTTCCGACCCGTTGGCTTCGCCCTGTGAGCCTCCGGTGCTCGATGAGCCCGTCGTCGTTTGGGTCGCGGCGGTCGTCTTTGTATTGGCGGCGGGTGCAGACGTCGGTTCGGATTCAGATTCGGGGGCTGAGGATTCGCCGTTAGAGGCCTCCGCGCTCGATTCCGCGGAGGCGGTGTTCGAGCTGGAGCCGGTCGCCGCGGCGGTGCCTGCGGAAGGCAGCTCGACCTTCAGCGGCGAGCGTGAGGAGGCGAGCGCGTCGCTGTCCCTGGAGCCGGCGACGTTACCGAGGAGCACGCCGAAGCCGAGGAACACGAGCACGAGCAGCGCTGACACCGGGCGTGAGGGGAGCCTCAGACTGGAGAGCGCCGGAGCGGGCGTGGAGCTCTCAAGCGGCGTCGCAGGAACCGCGCTCGCGGCGTGGCCCGTCGTCTGCGTTGCCTGATGCCCGCCCGGAGACCCGCTTGTGACGCGATCGAGCAGGCCCTCCAGCTGCGGGCTGCGCTCCCCCACGCGCGCTCCGCAGACCAGGCAGTAGCGCTGGCCTTGGGCGAGTGGCGAGCCACACTCCTCGCACGACTGGGGGCGCTCGACGCTCACGGCCGGCGCTCCTAGCCGTCCGAGCTCTCAGCTGACTCGTGTGCAGGCGCGGCCTGTCGTGCGAAGAGCTCCTCCATGACCGCAGTGGAGCCGTTAGGGTCGCCGGCGGTGCTGCTTGGCAGTCGCTCCATGAGCGTGCCTCCGCATTGCCAGCAATAGAGCGCGCCGCGGCTGTGGGGGGAGCCGCAACTCGGACATGTGCCCGCCACCCCGTCGCCCTCCATGCGCAGCAGCCGCTCCACCTCCGCGAGCTCGGCGTCGCGTTCCTGCAATGCGGCCGCGCGGCGCACGAGCACGTCGAGGCGAAAGTGGTCGCGGATTGCCATCTCGTAGGCGAGTCCTCCCAGGTCCCAGTGCATCTCGGTCACCTCTTGGGCAAGAGCGTCGCGCTTGCGCTGAAGCTCGAGGGTGTCGCGTACGATCGCCATGCCTCTCCAGTCGCCCTCAGTCTTCGACGACGTCGGGCAGGTTTTTGGATCGTTCCTCGTAGCTCTTGCCTTTTGCCGACTTCAGGCTTTTGAGCACGGATGGCGGGGCGGGGTGGTTCTCGCTCTGCCCCACGCCGCCTGGCGATGTGGTGGGGGGTTCTGAGGTGGAGGCCGACCCACCGCCGTTGGACACCTTGATGACCTTTGCGCCGGGGAAGTTCTTCTTCGCTGCCACGAGCGCCTTTTCCGCTTCGGGCTTCTTCGTGTAGACGCCTGAGTAGATCACGTAGCTCCCGGTGGTGAGGCTGCTGAATTCTTCGGACTTCAGCGCACCGACAGCTTTGGCGCCTTTGGCGGTGGCGGCAGACTTGGCGCTTTCCACGGCGCTGACGGCGGTGCCGGATTCGGGCAGCGTCTGCAGCTGCACGGTGTAGCCGCTCTTCCCGGCCGGCCAGCTGCTCGTGAACGATGTTTCGCTCGCGGGTGTGGTGGAGGCGCCTGTGGTGGTGGGCGCAGACGCGACGCTGATCACCTGCGGCGCCGTGGCGGGCTGCTTGGAGGAACCGGAGGAGCGCCCGATCAACACCCCGACGCCCATCGCGAGGAGCAGCACGCCGACGCCGGCGATGACCGTCAGCGTGTTGTTGCGCTGAGGGCCCGACGGCGCGGCAGAGGGTGGGCCGGGCGGTGAGTTGGGGGGAGCTGGGGCGTGAGCGGGTGACGGAGCGACCGGCGACTCGCCGCGTAGGAAGTTGCTCATCGGGACGCAGCGCTCCCCACACTCCAGGCAGTAGCGCTGGTCGGACGCGAGCGGCGCCGCGCAGACGGCGCACTGAGCGCCGATGCCTACGGGGGGCTGCGACGTGCTTGCGATCGATTCCGTGGACAGGGTGGCTACCTTCGTGAGTGCGTCGCCGGCGGGATTCCGGACACGCGGACGGGAGCGCTACACGCGCTGTTGCGCCCTATGGTCGCGGCAGTCGCGCCCTCTTTGCGTGACGATTTTGTGAAGGTGCCGCTAGGCGGCGATGCCATCGCCGTGCAGCACCGTAACGCCCGTCTCGGAGCTGCGTGCGCGTGCGGCGTTGGCGCGCGCGGATATCTCCACACCATCGGCCTGCTCCCACATGAACGTGGACGTGCTCTGCTCGCCGGCACCGGCGAGCGACCGCGAGAGCGGCTCGCGATCGCCCGCGCGCGCTGCCAAGCAAAGGCCGGCAACTAGCGAGACGGAGATCAGCCAGACGGCGACGATCAGCAGGAGTGTCATTGCGGGCTCCGAGGTTGGATGGGCAATTCCTCACCAAGCATATCAGGTTTATAGTCATCAACGCTTGCGACCAAATATGACGGGGCTTCGCAGACACGCTTCCCGCAAATTGCGAACGCTTGATCCTTACCGTCAAGCGTGTGGCCACGCGCTAGCATCCAGGGGCCGCGCCATCGGGGCGCTGATGTCGAGCTCGTGACCATGTCTTCCGGCGCACCGCATCAAACGATCGCCAACGGGGTTATGAACGCCGAGGCCGCCTCGGCGTGGTCGGCTTGCCGCGCCCGGAGCAGGCGCAAGAGCGTCAGTGAAATCCAAGGACAGGGAGACACGCTGCGATGAAGAGCCCTGAGGTCAAGCGTCTGCTGATCGTTCCGGTGCTGGCTATGACGAGCCTCGCGCTGGTGATGCCCTTCGTCTCACAGGCGGCCCCGAGCCCGAACACTACCCCTGGCCCTCCGCGCGTCTCCACAGGCGGCGTCACACACGTCAGCGGCACCACCGCGACGCTGCAGGGTGCGATCAACCCACGCACGTTGAGCACCACCTACTACTTCCAGTACGGGCCAACGACGACTTACGGACAGCAGACGCCGACCGCCACGCTCACGGCTGGCACGGCTCTTGTCAAAGTCTCCCAGGTGGTGACGGGATTGCTCCCCGGGTACCACTACCGACTGGTGGCCTTGAACTCCGAAGGCAAAAGGCTCGGCCACGACCGCACGTTCAGCATCGAGTCGAGCAAGAAGACGGCGTTCGAGCTGCCGAAGACGTACAAAGCGACGCCGCGTGGGGGTACGTTCCTGCTGAGCGGCACGCTCACTGGAGTGGGCGGCGCCAATCGTCAGATCGTGCTGCAGGGCACGCCCTACCCGTATACGACGGCGTACACCGATGTCGGCGCTCCGATCGTGACGACGGCGACCGGCCGCTTCACGTTCGTTGTGGCCCATCTGACGACGAGCACGAAGTTCCGCATCGAGACGCTGGGCACCAAACCGATCTACAGCCTGATCGTCCCGGCTCAGGCGTCGGTGCGCGTCGCGCTGAAAGTCCGCACGAGTCCGATCAGCAAGGGCCTCGTACGACTGTACGGGACAGTGACGCCGGCGGAGGTGGGTGCACACGTGTACTTCGAGCTCGAAAAGGCGCCCAAGTCCGAAGAAGGTCCGCGGACGAGCGAAAAGCCGGCGCGACTGGAAAACCCGACGAAAAAGAAGGGTAAGTCCGAACACGAAGAAGAAAAGGGTCCGACCTTCCTCACCAAGTTCAGCACGGTTGTGAAACCGGGTACCAGGTCTCTCTCGCGCTTCAGCGCGATTGTCAGCATCCGTACGAGCGGGCATTATCGCGCGTTCGTGGATGTGCGCCCCGGCCCGCTCGTGTCGGGAAACAGCTCCACGGTGCTGCTTCACGCGGCCCCGTCGGAAGGCAAGAAAAAGAAGAAAAAGAAGAGTTAGAGGAGCTTGCGGGCGGCGAGCAGGTCCATCACCCGTGCGACCTCTTCCTCGACGGTTTCGCCGTCGCAGCCGAGCACGAGGTCGGGGTTCGCAGGGGCCTCATAAGGGGCGCCGACGCCGGTGAGACCGGCCAGCTCGCCGGCGCGCGCACGGGCATATAGGCCCTTGGGGTCGCGCTGCTCGCAGAGCTCCAGCGGCGCGTCGACGAAGATCTCGATGAACTGCAAATCGTCAGCCTCGTGCAGCGCCGCGGCGGTCTCGCGGTCCGCCGCGTAGGGGCTCACGAGGCTCACGAGGGCGACGGTGCCGGACTCGGCGAGCAGCCGCGCGACGTGCGCGGTGCGTCGCACGTTCTCGCGTCTTGCGGTCTCGTCGAAGCCGAGGTCGCCGTTGAGACCGTGGCGCAGGTTGTCCCCGTCGAGCAGGAACGCAGCCTGCCCGGCTTCCAGCAGCCGCTCCTCCACAGCAGCGGCGACGGTCGACTTGCCGGCCCCGGGCAGCCCCGTGAACCACAGCGTCGCGCCGGGGTGCCCGAGTGACTGCCAGCGTCGCTCTCGGGTCATGCGCGTGCCCTGCCAGCGCACGTTGGGGCTGCGCTCGCTCTTGGCCTCCGCCTCGCCGCCGTCGACCTCCGTGTCGAGGATCACGCCCGCGCCGACGGTGTCGTTGGTCGCCTCGTCGATCACGATCAGGCTGCCGGTGACGCGGTTGCGCCGGTAGGAGTCGAACACCAGCGGCGAGCTCAGCTCCATCTGCACCCGCGCGAGGTCGTTGAGCTCGAGCGTGGTGGCGCTCGAGTCGCGGCGCAGCGTCTCGACGTCGATGCGGTAGCGCACGTCGATCTTGCCGACCATCGCCGAGCGCGTGGTGTGCTTGACGAGGTAGCGCCGGCGCGGGCTCAGGGGCTCCTCTGACATCCAGCACATCAGGCACTCGAAGCGATTGGAGACCGTCGGCTGGTTCTGGGCGCGCACGATCGTGCTGCCGCGGCTGATGTCGATGTCGTCCTCGAGCCGCAGCGCCACGGACATCGGCGTGAATGCCTCCTTCACGGGGCCCTCGAACGTGTCGATGCCGGCGACGGTCGTGCGCTGTCCGCCGGGGAGCACGACCACCTCGTCGCCCTGGCGGATGATGCCGCCGGCGAGCTGGCCTGCGTAGGCGCGGTAGTCGACCACGTTGCTGGCCGGCGGACGGATCACCCACTGCACTGGAAAGCGGACGTCGATCAGGTTGCGATCGGAGGCGATGTGGACGTGCTCGAGATGGTAGAGCACCGGCGGACCCTGATACCAGGGCATTGCCTCCGAGCGGTCCACGACGTTGTCCCCCAGCAAGGCGGAGATCGGGATGAAGGTCACGTCGGGCAGCTCCAGGCGCGCGGCAAACGTGTCGAACTCCTCGACGATCGCGTTGAACACCTCCTCGTCGAAGTCGACGAGGTCCATCTTGTTCACGGCCACGACCACGTGCGGGATCCCCAGCATCGAGCTGATGAAGGCGTGGCGCTTGGACTGGGAGACGACGCCCTTGCGCGCGTCCACGAGCACGATCGCAAGATCCGCGGTTGAGGCGCCCGTGACCATGTTGCGCGTGTACTGCTCGTGGCCGGGGGTGTCGGCGATGATGAAGCGCCGCTGCGCGGTGGCGAAGTAGCGGTAGGCGACGTCGATCGTGATCCCCTGCTCGCGCTCGGCGCGCAGTCCGTCTGTGAGCAGCGACAGGTCGACGAACTCGTGCCCCATGCGCTGGCTGGTCTGCTCGACGTGCGCGAGCTGGTCAGCGAGCACCTGCTTGGAGTCGTAGAGCAGGCGCCCGATCAGCGTGCTCTTGCCGTCGTCGACCGAGCCGGCGGTGGCGAAGCGGAGCAGGTCGGCCGGACGCTCGCTGAGGCGCCGGAAGAGCGCGGCCGCTCCCTCCTCGCTGCGCGGCTCCGCGTCGGTTTGCATGGTGCCGTTGCCGTTCAGCGCGAGCCCCGGAGTGACGTCCACCTCATCCCCCGACATCAGAAGTATCCCTGCCGCTTGCGATCCTCCATGGCGGCCTCCGTGACGCGATCGTCGGCGCGCGTCTGGCCGCGCTCGGTGACCTGCGTCGCGGCGATCTCGGCCACGACGTCCTCGAGCTTGGTGGCGTCCGACTCGACGGCCCCCGTACAGCTCATGTCGCCGACGGTGCGGTAGCGCACCTGTGCGGAGAACGCTTCCTCGCCATCCATGAGCTCCACAAACGGGCTGACCGCGTAGAGCATGCCGTCACGGGCGAACACCTCACGCTCGTGTGCGAAGTAGATCGATGGCACCTCCAGCTCCTCCTCGGCGATGTACTGCCACACGTCGAGCTCAGTCCAGTTGGAGATCGGAAACACGCGAGCATGCTCACCCTTGCGTATGCGGCCATTGTAGAGGCTCCACAGCTCGGGGCGCTGTTTTTGGGGCTCCCACTGGCCGAACTGGTCGCGGAAGGAGAGAATCCGCTCCTTTGCGCGCGCACGCTCCTCGTCGCGACGCGCTCCGCCGAACGCGGCGTCGAAGCGGTGCTCGGCGATCGCGTCCAGCAGCGTGACGGTCTGCAGTGCGTTGCGCGATGCGCGCGGTCCCGTCTCCTCGACGACGCGCCCGCCCTTGATCGAGTCCTCGACCGAGGCCACGATCAGCCTCTCCCCCAGCTCCTGTACACGCCGGTCGCGATACTCGATCGCCTCGGGGAAGTTGTGACCGGTGTCGACGTGCATCAACGGGAACGGGAACGGCGCCGGGCGAAACGCCTTCTCGGCGAGACGCAGCAGCACGATCGAGTCCTTGCCGCCGCTGAACAGGAGCACCGGACGCTCAAATTCGGCGACGGTCTCGCGCATCACGTGCACGGCCTCCGCCTCGAGCGTGCGCAGGTGAGTCAGGTGGTAGGTGGCTGGCATCCGTGCTGGCTCATTGGTCGCGCGGCCCTTGACAGCGGACCCCAAGGCTGAACTCGTGGCGCTTGAATCGAGTGAACATTACGTTGCGAAGGTGTGATTTTCAAGATTGGGGTGGGGCGTGCACCCCCGGGCAGCGGCTCGAGCCCCTGATACGGTGCGCCTGTTTGCCGGCGTACAGAGCCGCAAGCAGGCCGCCAGGCCCGCCAAGACCGTGAGCACACCGATACAGGACCCCTCTTACCGGTCGGCCGGGCCCGCGGATGCGCATCCGCGCGTGCTGATGCTGGGGATGGGCTGGTTCCCAGCGTCGCTGGGCGGCTTGAACCGCTACTACCGCTCATTGTTCGAGCAGTTGCCGGACGCTCGTGGCGTCGTGGTTGGTCCGTCGGATGACGCTCCACCCTCTATCAACGTCGTCGCCCGCTCACAGCTTCCGATTCGCCTGCTCAGCTTCTCGCGTGCCGCGCGCAGTGCCGCCGCTGGCGCCGAGCTCGTGGACGCGCATTTCGCCCTCTATGCTGCCGCGCCGCTGTTCACGCGCGCGCTGGGCGCGCGTCCCCTGGTCTTCCACTTTCATGGCCCGTGGGCCGATGAGAACCTCGCCGCGGGCGACAGCTCGCGCGTGAGGTTCGCGCTGCGGGCTGCGCTCGAGCGGTTCGTGCTGCGTCGGGCGGATGCGTACGTGGTGCTGTCTTCAGCATTTCGCAGGATGCTGCTCGAGCGCTACCGCGTGCTTCCCTGGGATGTCCACGTGTGGGACCCCGGCGTCGCGCTCGAAGTATTCGCCCCGGGCGACAGGGCGCTGGCACGTGAGCGCCTAGGGCTCGCTCCGGACGCGTTCATAGCTGTGTGCGTACGCCGCCTCGTCCCCCGCATGGGAATCGATGTCCTGCTGGACGCCTGGAGCGCGATCGCCGAGACCCTGCCAGAGCGATCGCAGCTGCTGCTCGTAGGGGACGGCGAGCTGCGCGATGCGTTCGCCGAACGTAGCGCACGACCGCCGCTCGCCGGCCGGGTGCGAGTCATGGGACGACTCTCCGACGAGCGGTTGATCGACGCCTACCGCGCTGCGGACGTGGCGGTGGTGCCATCGCTCGCCCTCGAGGGCTTCGGCCTGATCGTGCCCGAGGCCGCCGGCTGCGGCACGCCGAGCATCGTCAGCGATGCCGGCGGCCTCCCGGAGGCGGTGCATGCGCTGGACCCGTCGCTCGTAGTCCCTGCTGGCGACCCTGTTGCGCTGGGCACGCGCCTCGAGGCGGCGGCACACGGATCGCTCCCGACACGTGAGGCTACGCGCGACTTCGCTGTGGGTTACTCGTGGCAGCGTCTTTCCGAGCGCCACCGTGACCTGTACGGCCGCCTGCTGCGCAGCGAGCGCGACGAGCGCCCGCGGGTCGTCTTCCTCGACCACGTCGCACGTCTGTCGGGCGGCGAGATCGCGTTGATGCGCCTGCTGCCGCACTTCCAGCGCATCAACGCCCACATGATCCTCGGGGAGGACGGCCCGCTGGCGGAACGGCTAGTGCGCGCCGGCGTCTCGGTGGAGGTGCTGCCGATTGCGCCGTCGGCGCGCGACGCGCGTCGGGACACCGTGACTCTCGGCGCCGCATCACCGCTTGCGGCGCTGCACACGCTCGCCTACGTAGCCAGGCTCACGCGGCGCCTGCGCGCGCTGAACCCCGACGTCGTGCACACGAACTCGCTGAAGTCGGGGGTCTACGGGAGCATCGCCGCGAAGGCGGCGGGCATCCCCTTGGTCTGGCACGTGCGCGATCGCATCGCCGACGACTACATTCCGCGCACGGCCGTGCATCTCGTGCGCGCGCTCATCCGTCACCTCGCCGACGGCGTCGTGGCGAACTCGACCGCCACCCTCGAGACACTCCCACCGACCGTTAGAGGCTCCCTCAGCTGGGTCATCCCCGGCTCGGTGGAGCCCTCCCCATACCCTGCGCCGACCCCGTCCGGTCCTGCGCGCTTCGGGATGCTCGGGCGGATCGCCCCGTGGAAGGGTCAGGACCTCTTCCTGCGGGCGTTCGCGGCAGCGTTCCCCGACGGCGCCCAACAAGCGGTGCTGGTCGGCTCGGCGATGTTCGGGGAGGAGGCTTACGCGCGCGAGCTGCGCGAGCTCGCCGCCACGCTTGGGATCGCCGAGCGTGTGGAGTTCCGCGGCTTTCGCGAGGACGTCTGGGCTGAGTTGGCTCGACTAGACGTGCTCGTACATGCGTCCGTCATCCCCGAGCCGTTCGGCACGGTCGTACTGGAGGGCATGTCGGCGGGCCTCGCGGTGATCGCCGCGGACGAGGGAGGACCGGCGAGCGTTATCTCAGACGGCGAGACCGGTCGCCTGTTCCGCAGCCGCGAGATCGACTCGCTTTGTGCAGTGATGCGCACTTTGAGCGATGACCCACAGGAACGCGAACGTCTTGGAAATGCCGGGCGCAGCGCGCTGACGGAGTACCGACCGGCGACCGTGGCGGCGCGGCTCGAGCAGATCTACGAGCGCGTGATCGAGGCAAGTGCAGGCCGCCCGGTGCACCGGGGTGCTCAAGCATCTCGCAGCTGATGCCGATCCATCCGGCGTCCGGAATCCTCGATCCGATCCTCAGACCAAGGAGCGAATACCGACATGCACACTCACCTTCGCTCGCTTGCGCGGCGCCCGGCACTGCTGAGCATCGCCACCCTGGCAGCGTGTGTGTGCTTCCTGTTCCCGGCCACAGCCGGCGCTCGCGTGAGGTCCGCTTCGCCCTCCACAGCGGGTGAAGAATCGGCGAGCGGACCGCTGCAGGAACCGGCCGCCGAAAACGAAGCGCCCACGAGCACACCCGGCGAATCCACACCCGAACCACCAGCCGAATCAGCTGCCGGCACGCGCCGCCAGGAACGTCAAGAAAGGCGAGAGGAACGTCGCAAGCTGCGCGAGGAACGCGGCGCCGACCGCCAGGCGGTGCAGGGCACCAGCGCCTGCACGATCGATCTAAAGGCAGCCTCGCGGATCGCGACCGCGGGCGAGCCGCTGATCCTGTCGGGCACGCTCGACTGCACCGAAGCGCAGGCCGCCGCTGACCAAACGGTCACCCTCTATCAGAAGCTCTCACACACGCCCGGCTTCAACATCTCGGCCACGACGAGCACCGAAGCAGACGGCGTCTTCCAGTTCTCCCTGTCGAACCTGGAAGGCAACAGCGTCTTCTATGTCGGCGCGGACGCCGCCACGAGCACACACACGAGCGTGAAGGTCGCACCGCAGATCACGATCGCCAGCCCGACCGCGGGCACGGAGCTGTTCACCGGCACCTTCCGCGCGCTGCGCGCGAGCGCGGAAAACACAGATGCGGTGACGTTCAGCGGAACCGTCAGCGCGGCCGACGCCGGTGCAACGGTCTCGCTCCAGCGCGAATACAGCAAGGAAGCGTGGCATCGAATCGGAGGCGGCGGCGTCGTGAACGACGAAGGCCGGTTCTCGATCGCCCACACGTTCTTGAGGCCCGGCGAGGCGAGCGTCCGCGTGGTCGTGCACTCGCACGGCCTGTTCGTGACGAGCGCTTCAGCACCGGTGACGTACCAGATCTCCCGACGGCGAAGCCGCCAGCTCACGATCGCCTCCTCGGCGAACCCGAGCATCTATGACCAGCCGGTGACGATCTCAGGCACGATCCCGGGGACCGCCAACCGAACGGTCACGCTGCTGGCTCAGGTCGGCGACGGCGCCTTCGCGCCGGTGGCACAAATGACGAGCGAAGACGGCAGGTACAGCTTCAGCGAGTCGCCTACGGAGTCCACCCACTATCGCGCGATCGCCGGCAACGCGAGCTCTGAAACGCTCGCACAGGGCGTCATTTACCTGCTCACGCCGGCTGGCGCCCCGGCGAGCGTGGCGGTCGGTAGCGAAGTGACGTTCGCCGGCACGATCGCCCCCGCACACGAAGGGCAGCTCGTGAAGCTCGAACGCGAGAGCGCGCCCGGCGGCGCCTACAGCGTAATCGCCACCACCACGCTGCCGGCGAGCGGTTCGTACTCGATCCCGTACACCTTCACGGAAGCGACGAGCGAAACGCTGCGCATCGCGGTACCCGGCAACGTAGGACTGCTCGGCGCCATGAGCGAACCGTTCACGATCACGGTCGTCTCGTCCCAGACATCCGGACAATAGCTCACGCGCTGGCGGGCGCGCCCGGGCCGGTGCGCGTCAGCAGGCGGTAGCCCAGCCCCTGGAGCTCCTCTCCGGCGAGCTCCTCAGCAGCTGCGATCTCGCTTTCGTCCAGCCGCGCGTGGATGCCCACCGATCGTGGGTGGGCGTTGGCCAGGCGCCTGCGCATCATCGGGCTCACGGGCTCACCGAGATGCTCAGCGATCCTCTGACCCTCCTCGAGCGGCTTGGCGATCAGATCCTCGTAGCGGATGTGAAGCACACGCCCTGAGGCGGTCACATCCTCGCGACGAAAGAACGTATCGCAGCGTCTGACCATCTCCCGCCACATCCATACGGCACGCAGGAAGGGACTCGCGCCGAGGAAGGCATCCTCCTCGCCCTCGCGCACCCACCACGGCACGTAGCGCTCGCCGACCTTGCGTCCCAGCGCGACCTCGTCACTCTCGAGATCCGCCAGCCGCTCGTCGCTCAGCACTCCGTAGGTGCGCACGAGCGAGTCGGCGACGTCTCGCCCATCTCTGAAGATGTAGAGCAGACGGGCCTGCGGGAGCGCCGCGTACGCCAGCTGCGGCGCGAATGCCAGGAACGGCTCCTTGTAGATCAGCATCCGCTCCACTCTGCGGCCGTCGATCGCGGCGCGCAGCGTCGATGCCCCTCTGCTCGCTGTCCACCACTTTCGCAACGCCGCCGCCCGGGCGTGGTAGAGGCTGGTCGTGAGATAGTCGGCGAGGCCGACGCGGAAGCTGCGCTCGAGCGCGTCGCGCACCTCGTCCGGGAGCTCTTGGGCTGCGAGGTGAGCGATCCCGACGGGCAGCAGGTTGCCACTCACACACTCGGCGGCCGGAAGCCCGTTCAGTACGGCCATCAGGAACGTGGTACCCGAGCGCGGTGCCCCGAACACGACTGCGCGCTGCGTGTTAATCGTCACCTCGCGCCCCCGCCGTGGTCGCTTCCCGCGAAGCAGACAGAGCCCATCGTCGGGCGACTCTATCAGTCAAGTGCAAACCAGAAACGGGCCTGCTCGTGCTCCACGCGCGAACCGCTGAACCCTGTGTGCGGGGCTCGTATGAGCGGCTATCGTTGCCGACCATATGGCCGCGAGCGATCAACCCACCGACGCCCGCGCGAACCCGTTGACCCCTCGCTCGGTGCTGCTGGGTGTCCCACGGTGGACCCGAGACGGCGGCGTGTCCGCGCACGTCCAGACAAGCGCCGCCACGCTCGCGCGAGCAGGACTCGACGTGCGGGTGATCGCGGCACGCATCGAGTCCACCGACGAGATCCCGGGCGTGACGTTGTATCGCTGCCCAGACCTGTTCAAGGACGCTGTGCCGATGGCTCGTAGGATCGGGGATGCAATGGCGTTCGGGCCTGACGTGATTCATTTGCATCAGGTCGATCGTCCAGACGTGGTGCAGGCAATGCGCGAGAGCGCGCCCGTGGTGATCAGCGCCCACGTCTACTCGGCGTGCACGTCGGGGGTGTACTACTTTCGCCCGGGTGAGGAATGCACTCGCGCCCACGGCCCGGGGTGCGTGTTCAACCTGATCGCACGCGGTTGCGCGCACACACGTAACCTCAAACCACTGCCGACGCGCTATCGGAATGCATCGCGGCGCGTGGAGGCGCTCAGACGCGCGGACCTCGTCGTGTCCTACTCGAGCGCGATCGATCGTCATCTGGCTGCCAACGGGCTGACACGCCGGCAGATCGTTCCGTTCCCGGCGACGATCGAGGCCGGGCACGGCTCCGGCCACGCCACCCGTCGACGCGTCGTGTTCGCGGGACGGATCGTGCGCCAGAAGGGTGTCGAGGTGCTGATTCGCGCGGCGCGCGAGGTCGACGGCGAATTCGTCATCTGCGGCGACGGGCGCCAGCTCGAGGAGATGCGCGAGCTGGCACGAGAGCTGAACTTGCAGGAGCGCGTCAGCTTTCGTGGCTGGCTCGGCTCCGAGGAGCTGGCTGACGAGTTCGCGAACGCTTCGATCGTCGTCGTTCCTTCGCTGTGGCCCGAGCCGTTCGGGCTCGTCGGTATCGAGGCGCTGGCAGCCGGACGCCCGGTCGTCGCGACAGCCACCGGCGGGATCGAGGACTGGCTCGACGATGGCGTCAGCGGCATCTGTGTCAAGCCCGGGAGTGTGGATGAGCTCGCGCGGGCGCTGAACGACTTGCTGGACGATCCCGCTCGTCAACAGGCGATGGGGCTCGCAGGAAAGCGGGCGGTCAGTGAAAGATTTTCACCAGGACGCCACGTCGCGGCGATGCTCGACGCCTACGCGCGTGCACGCGCGAGTTGGGGAGCCGGGTCTTCGCTGACCATCGCGAGCCAGTTGGGGTCTTCGCGCTGAATCGCCTCGAAGACCACCTGTGACTGCTCGTTGTTACGGTCGGAGGTCTGCTTCCAGGGATTCAGGTGACCACGCCCTCGCACGCGCGCGACGCCCGTGCGCAGCCAGCGCCTGGCGGGGTGCTGCTTGCTCTGTTCCGCGGCCTCCGTCTTCAGTCGTTGCAGGTCCGCCCGGGAGAGCCCTGAACCGCGGAAACCGGCGCCGTGGTGATAGACGATGTCACCGTAGACGGCGAAGAACAAGGGGTGAAACTTCGACCCGTTGGTCCGAAGCAGCTGCACCCAGGGCGTTTCTGAGAGTTCTAGGCTACGCAGGAGATTCGCGCCGACATCGCTTACGCGCTTACCTTTCACGGCGGGCCACACGGGACCCAGAGACCAGTCGCCCGGTAGCGAGCGCCAGGTACCGACAGTGGTTACACAAAAGCACGGATGCGGCTGCGGCTCGTCGACGTTCTCGGCGCGCCTGACAGCGACCAGCGGCGCCTTCTCCAGGCCATCCGTGATCGCCGGCATCGGGTCGGCGATCGGGAATGCGTCACCATCCATGAACATGATCAGATCGTCGTCGTCGGCGACGTGACAGATCTCCAGCGCGAGATGGTTCAGCTTGCCCGCGTGCGGCCCGCGCTGCTGGAGCACACGGTCGAACGCGGAGGAGTAGGAGGGATCGATGCCCTCGAGCGAGGTCCAAGTCTGAAAAGGGACGGAGAGGTGCTTGCGCAGGTAGCTACCCTGGATCTCTATCCAACGCGGCGACTTGTAGTGGACGGTGGCGACGTAGAGCATTAGCTGCGATCCTTGGATCTCCGTGATCATATCCGTTTATGACCGACGAGACAAAGCACGCCAGAGCCGATCCAGACCGCCAATGAACAAGCCTGTACAGAGATGACCGACATGCGCGCAGGGCGACGCCTTGGAAAAGCACGTTACGGACCTGTGACGATCGTGGCGCCCGAGTCGCCGTCGATGCGCTCGCGCATGCTCGCGCTGATCGGCGACCAGCGCGGACGTGCTGCAGCGATGGCCCTGCTGGCGATCCTCTCTGCGATCACCGAAGTGGTAACGCTCGCCCTTATTGCGCAAATCGCCGTATCCCTCGTCAAACCGAACGGCGCGCACGTGCACGTCACCCTCCTGCACATCCATGCGCCGACGAAAACGCTGATCATCGTTGCGTTCATCATCGCGGTCGCGCGGATTCCGTTGTTGCAACTCCCGGCGACGATCATTCCCGCACGGATCATGTCTGAGGTGGGCGCTCGCGTGCGCACCAACCTGTTCCAGGCATACAGCAGGGCGTCCTGGGAGACGCAGTCGCGCGACCGCGAGGGCCAGCTGCAGGAGGTGATGACGAATCAGGCCGGACAGGCGACGCAGAGCGTGGGGAGCCTGCTAGGGCTGATGTCCTCGACCCTGACGTTCGCCGTGTTCCTGGTGTCGGCGTTCGTTCTGAATCTGTATGCAGCCGTGATCGTGGTGGCTCTGGCGGTCGGCATGTTCGCGCTGCTGCGCCCCCTACGGGGGGTGGCGGTGCGTCGTGCACGCTCGCTTTCTCAGGCACAGGTGAATTACGCCACCGGCGTGGCGGAGGCGATCAGAGTCGCGGAAGAGACGCAGGTGTTTGGCGTGGGAGCGGCGCAACGCAGACGCATCGACCAGCGCGTGGCGAGATTTCGCAGGCTGTTGTTTCAGACACAGCTATTGACGAGGATCGGCTCGAACATCTCCGAAAGCTTTATTTACCTGTTGCTCGTGGGCGGGCTGTTTGTGCTGCATGCCTCCGGCTCCGGCCACATCGGGTCGCTCAGCGCTGTGATCCTGATCCTCGTCAGAGCGAGCTCGAGTGGTCAGAGCATCCAGAGCGCTTATCAGGGTTTGATTCAGGCGATGCCGTTTGTGGAGCGTACGCAGGAGGCTGAGCGTCGTTATCGGGAGAGTGCTCCGGGGGAGGGTTCGCAGGCGCTTTCGGGGGTGAGCTCGCTTGTGTTTGAGGGTGTGGGTTATGCGTATCGCGCTGGGCGCCCGGTGCTATCGGGTGTCTCGTTTGGGGTGGATGGTGGCGAGGTCGTTGGTGTGATCGGCCCGTCTGGTGCGGGGAAGTCGACGCTCGTGCAGTTGTTGTTGCGGTTGCGTGAGCCGGATCAGGGCCGCTACCTGGTGAACGGGATCCCTGCGGGGGAGGTGCGCCAGGAGGACTGGCACAGGCATGTCGCGTATGTGCCCCAGGAACCACGGTTGTTGCACGCATCGGTGGCGGAGAACATTCGCTTCTTTCGCGACATCAACGACGACGCGGTCGTGGAGGCCGCGCGTCTGGCGCGGATCCACGATGACGTGATCAGCTGGCCCGATGGGTATGACACGCTCGTGGGTCCCCGTGCTGACGCGGTCTCCGGTGGCCAGCAGCAGCGGATCTGTCTCGCGCGGGCACTCGTCGCGAACCCCGGTGTGCTCGTCCTGGACGAGCCAACCAGCGCGCTTGACCCCACGTCAGAGGCGTTGATCCAGGAGTCGTTGACCGGCCTAAAGCAACAGCTCACGCTGTTCATCGTCGCGCACCGCATGTCAACGCTCGACATCTGCGACCGCGTGATGATCATCATCGACGGCAAGCTCGTCGCATTCGACACCATCGCCCAACTCCGCCAACACAACACCTACTACCGCACCGCATCAAGGCTCGCCAACGGCGGCATGCTCCCCGACGGAGACTCGCTGGCGGACTTCCATCCCGCCGGGCTGTGAGCATGAGCCCGCGGCTGCCCGACTTCTTCGTCATCGGCCATCCCAAGAGCGGCACCACGGCGCTCTACGAGATGCTGCGCCAGCACCCGCAGATCTATTTGCCCAAGGCGAAGGAGCCGCGCTTTTTCGCCAGCGACCTCCCGTCCTCGTTCCAGCGCAGCTCCGACGTGCCGCCGCTGACATACGAGGACTACCTGGCACTGTTCGACGGTGCACGGGAGAACCAGCGCGCGGGCGATGCCTCGACGGCCTACATCTGGTCGCAGACCGCGGCGAAGCTGATCGCCGAGGCGCAGCCGAACGCGAGGATCATCGCGATCCTGCGTGAGCCCGCGAGCTTCCTGCGCTCGATGCACCTGCAGCTTCTGCAGATCCGGATCGAGAACGAGCCGAGCCTGCGTAGGGCGATTGCGCTCGAGGACGAGCGACGCCAGGGACGAGCGCTGACGAAGACCGTGGAGCGCTGGCCACAGGTGCTGCTGTACACAGACCGCGTCCGCTACGTGGAGCAGCTGCGCCGCTACCACGCCCTCTTCGGACCCGAGCAGGTGCTGGTGCTCATCTATGACGATTTCCGGGCGGACAACGACGCCGTCCTGCGCCGCGTGCTGCGCTTCCTGCAGGTCGATGAGACGGCGGACATCGAGACGCTGCGTGCAAATCCAACCGTGAGGGTGCGCTCAGCGCGCCTGGAGGACATGGTCACCGCCGCGAACCTCGGGCAGGGATCGCTGGCGCGGGCGGTCAAGAGGACCGCACGCATCGCGATGCCCAGCAAGCGGCTGCGCGACGAGGCATTCTCACTGCTCCGCCGCCGCGTCGTGCTCGCCAAGCCACCACCGGAGGATGCGAGCTTCGCGAAGGAGCTACAGCGCCGCTTCCGCGGCGAGGTCGAGGCCCTCAGCGAGTACCTGGAACGCGACCTGGTCGCGTTGTGGGGTTACGACAAGCTCGACTGAGCTCAGCCGCCGCTCTCCTGCAGACGGTCATAGCCCCAGAGCGTCACGAGATCCCTGTTCAGGTACTCGCTCAGCGCTCGTACCTCCGGCGCAAAGCGCCGGCGCAGCTCGAGCATGAACTCCGCGTCGACAGGGGGTGCCTCGGCGTAGACGGATCTACGCATCAGCGGGTAGTACACGGTCTCGCGCAGGCGCTTGGTGGTCAACGTCTTGCCGACATTGCGCAGCGCACGCAGAGCCGGGTTGCTCCCTGCTCTGAGCGAGCGCCTGAAGTCATCGGCGCGTACCGACCGCACCCCCACGGTGCGGTTGGCCTCCAGCAGCTCGATCGGCCGGCCGTCGTCCACATCGAGAAAGCGCAGGACGCGACGGATGCTCGCCTCGTTGTCCGCACGGAAGTCCTCGTAGACGAGCACGAGGACCTGCTCCTCGGGGAACGACTCGCGGTAACGGCGCAGCTGCTCGACGTAGCGCACGCGGTCGCTGTAGACGAGCGCCTGCGGCCAGAATGCCTGCCTCGGTATGTGACGGTCTTCGCGGCGCATCGGGTCCAATTCGATCGCCCGGCGAAAGCTCTTCTCGGACTCATGGTGGGTGGAGAGATGCTGCAGATGCAGCGAGCGCAGGAAAGCCGCCGGCTCGCGGAAGATGGCGACGATGCGCGCGTCGGGGCGCATCGCAGCGATCCTCGCGGGAGCCGTCTGTGACCAGAGATACGAGGAGGATGCCTCCCCCGTGCGTTGACCTGCGCCGGCGGATGCGAACAGAGACAGATATTCCGACAGCGTTTCACTCTTTCTACCAGTGAACGCGATCGAGCGCTCGCTCGTGGTCTGTGGGTTGGGGTTCTCGCGCGCGAAGAACCACGGCTCCTTGGGCTCACACATGAAGATCTCCGGGTGGCGCCGGAGCATCTCGTAAAGAGCGGTGGTGCCGGACTTCGCATGACCGACAATGAAGAAGTCAGGCACCCTTGGATTCGACACGGACGCCACCGTCACGGCTCCCAGCGAACCGTCGATCAGGCTGCCCGGGTGAAGCGCAGCATCACCGTCTTGTCGCCGGGCGCTCCAAACCGGTGACCGAGCGAATCGAGCACGCCGACGTCCTGCACCGTCAGACCGCGGGACGCGGCGAGCTGCTCGTAGAACTCGCGCGTGCGTGTCACCACGGGAAAGCCCTGCCAGCTCCCCTCCGGCTTCTCTCCGATATTCACGTTCCCGTAGAACTGGCCGCCCTCAGCGAGCTTCCCCGCGAGCATTTCCAGGTAGCCGGCGGCCGTCTCGTCCGGCATGTGGATGAGGGCCATGAACGCCCACGCGAAGTCCAGAGGCTCGGCGAGCTCAACCCGGCTGGCATCGTCAGCGTTGATGAGAACAGGATGCTTGTGCTCCAGGCCGGCCTCCGCGAGCTCCTTCTTCGCTTCCTCCAGTACGGAGGCCCTCGCCTCGACTCCCGCGTAGTGGCCCGCGTGCAGGTACTCGATGAGGGGGATGCCGCCGCGCAGGGTACCGCAGCCGATGTCGAGCATTCGGTGCTCCGGCGCCAGCCCGCGCGAAGTAAGGAACTCAAACTGAAAGCGCCGCTGGCGCTCCCACAGCTCGGGACTGCCCACGAGCGCAGCGCGCCGTGTCGAGGATCGCAGCTCGACCCGGAGCTTCAGCTTGCGACGCGCCCGAAGCGCACGCGCGCGAGCGTTCAGCATCGCTGCCTTGGGCCGCGACGTGCTCACCTGACCCTCCCCACGTTTACTGCGGTCATCTGTCGAGTATCTCAGAAACCGGCGCCGACGCGGCGCTCAGCCGGTGAGGATCTCGCCCTTGTAAGCGGCATCGATCGCCGCTGTGAGCGCATCTAGATCACCGGTCGGGAGGATCGCGCCCGTCACCCCAGGATCGATCAGATCCTTCATCCCGGTGTCCTCGCTGACGAGCACCGGCACGCCGCTGGCGAGCGCCTCGGCGGGGGCGTAGGCAAATCCGTCCTCGTAGGTCGGGTGCACGAACAGCCGCGCCTGACGGAGATGCGGCGCCGGGTCGCCGGGCCCCATCGTGATGCGCGCATCGCCGGCACACGCCTCCTGCAGGAAGCGCCGCATGCCACGCGAGCTCCAGCCGCCCACGAGGATCAGCCGCAGATCGGTGTGCGCGAGCCTGCGCACGGCATCCACGAGCAGCGGCACCCCCTTGGTCACACATAGCCTTCCCACGAACACGAGATCAAACGTCCCTGAGGCAGGCGGCGGCTGTCGTAGGGTGAAGCGCGGGTCTGGCAGCAGCGGAAACAGCGAGAGCCGCTCTTCGGAGACGCCTTCCTCCACAAAGGACTCCCACGTATAGCGCGAAGCGACGTAGATGCGTTGCGCCTGCTCGTACTCCTTCACGTTACGTCGCAGCAGATGCGTGGCCCACGTGCGCTCGAGTGGGTACTGACGGTATGCCTTCTCGTGCTGGCGCAACAGCACGCGCAGATGTGGGTTCGCGGCGACGAGCGACACCGACTCGTAACCGGCGCGCTGCGCGGCCTCGAACTGCCTCAGTGCCTGCCCGTTGAAAGCGAGCAGGTGCTCTGCGCGCGGCAGTCGCTGCGCTGCGTGCTCGTCGAAGGCGACACTGCGACGCAAGTTCCGCCAGGACGGCGAGAATCGCGTGAGCCGCGCGAGTGGCGTGGCGCGCGACTTGATGCGAATTTCCTCACGCAGCGGCGAATCCGAAGGTGCTGTACCGCGCAGAGCTGGGCTGCACAGGCAGGCGGCAGGTGTGCCGTTGCGACCGGCCGCGTCGGAGAGCTCCTTGAGATGACGACCGAGACCCGCCGCACCGAACGGCGCCGGACAGGAGACCACGAGCTTGCCCACTGGCAGCGCGCTCTCCTGAATCGCCTCCTGCGCGATCCGCCAGCCAGCTCCCAATGCGCGCGCGTCACCCGTCCGCAGCGTCTGCGGATCAGTCGACCTCGTCATAGCCCCACACGCCGACCAGATCGCGATCCAGGTACTCGCTGAGGGCCACCACCTCTCCCTTGAAGCGACCACGCAGCTCGAGCGCGAACTGCTCATCGAGAGGCTTGGGCTCGCCGTAGACGACGCCGCGACGCGTGAGGCGCAGAAGACTTCTGCGCACGTCCCGCGATGTCACGGATTTGACACCGGCCTTTACTCGCCGCGAAACAGGGCCGCGTCCGATGTATACGGAGCGCATCAGCTCGTGCAGCTGCGGGGAGCGCACGCGCACGGACGGGTTCGCCTCGATCACCTCGATCGGCTGCGAGTCGTCCACTTCAAGGAATTTGAGAACCTGGCGCATGGTCGCCTCGTTGTCGCGCCTGAACTCCTCATAGATCAGGACCAGTATGCGATCGGCTGGGAACCGGTTGTAATACGTCTGCAGCTGCTGCACGTAGCGCACGTGATCGGAATACAGCAGCTCGTGCGGCCGGTGGGAGTGCCGGGGTATGTGTTTGCCTTCACGGCGGGCGGGCTCTAGCGAGATCGCCTTGCGGAAATCCTTCTCGGTCTCGACGTGGTTGCGCAGGCACTGGAGGTGAAACGAATGCAGGAAGCTGGCGGGCTCGCGCAGGATCGCGATGATGCGCGCGTCGGGCTGCAGGTCGGAGATCGCGGCGGCCGCTGTGCTGGACATCAGATACGCGGGGGAGTTCTCACCGATCCTCTGCCCCGGCCGCGCCTCGTCGAACAGCGCCAGGTACTGCTCGAGCGTCTCGGGGCGTCCGGCGATCTGCTTTCTGCGCTTCCCGATCGATCTCAGCTCCGGCGAGAAGTACCACGTCTCTTTCACCGGTGGCATATACACCTGTGGGTGACGTTTGAGCATCTCGTACAGCGCTGAGGTGCCACACTTGTGGTGTCCCACCACGAAGAATTCGGGTACCTTGTGACGCCTGGAGCTGATGGCGGGAGGCGCGTCAGTCGAGGCGGTCATAGCCCCACAGGCTAACAAGGTCGCGCTTCAGGTAGTCACTCACTGCTGTCACCTCATCTTGGAAACGACGCCGCAGCTCGAGCATCGTCTCGGCGTCTTCCCGCGGCGGCTCTGCATATATCAGGCGTCGCCTCGCGAGTGCCATCGCGCTGCGCCTCACGCTCCGCGGTGTGAGCGTCTTCACAGGAGCCTTCACCAGCCTCATCATCGGACCCCGCCCGACCGAGACCGTCTGCACGACGTCGTCGAGGTGCTTGGAGCGCACGCGGATGGTGGGGTTTGCCTCTGTAACGGAAATCGGAGCCGCGTCGTCGACCTCGAGGAAGCGCAGCACCTCGCGCACGGCCCGCTCGTTGTCGGCGCGGAAGTCGTCGTAGATCAACACGTGCACCTGCTCGGGCGGAAAGAGCTCGTGGTATCGGCGCAGCTGCTCGACGTATTTCAGGTAATCGGAGTAGAAGAGCGCGGCCGGCCGCGGACAGCCTGCGGGGATCTCCTTTCCGCGACGTCTCGTGTCCTCGAGCGCCAGCGCATCGCGCAGGTCCGGCTCGGTCTCACCGCCATCCTGGAGCATCTGTAGGTGCAGCGAGCGCAGGAAGCTCGCGGGCTCGCGCAGGATCGCGACGATCCGTGCCGCGGGTTGGAGGGTTGCGATGTTGGCAGCGGCGCTGCGCGACCACAGGTACAGCGAGGAGGCCTCCCCCACACGCTGCTCGGGGGCGGCGTCTGCGAACAGCGCGAGGTACTGCTCCAGGGTGCGGGGCCGCCCACGGACGCTCGGTCGCGTCAGGCCGGCGAGCAGATCGCTTGCGAGGAACACCGGCTCCTTGAGCGCGGGCATGTAGATCTGTGGGTGAGCGCGCAGGCTTTCGTACAGCGCGGTCGTCCCGCTCTTGGGCTGGCCGACGATGAAGAAGTCGGGCACACGCGGCGCAGGTGGGCGCGGGCGGGCGCGGGCGTCACTCGAGGGCGTCATAGCCCCACAGGCCGACCAGATCGCGATCGAGGTACTCGCTGAGCGCCACCACCTCTCCCCTGAAGCGACGACGCAGCTCGAGCATCAAATCTTCATCCGGCGGCGGGACGCTGCCGTAGACGACGTTGCGCTGAAACGCGCGCACCGCGTCGCGGCGCAGGCCGGGCGGGGTGACGGTTCTAACGGTCGCCTTCACGGCGCGCGCGACGGGCCCGCGCCCGGCTTTGAGCGTGCGGGAGAGGTCATCGAGGCGGCGTGAACGCGCGGCAACCGTGGGGTTCGCGTCGAACGCCGCGATCGGCACGTCCGCGTCGACATCCAAGAAGCGCAGCACAGCGCGAATCGTGGACTCGTTGTCGGCGCGGAAGTCGTCGTAGATGAGCACGAGGACCTGCTCGCGAGAGAACGCCTCGTGGTAGCGGCGCAGCTGCTCGACGTAGCGCACGCGCTCGGCATAGCGGTGTGCTCCACCGCTCTCGCCCGCCGCGCTGTCCGCGGCCAACGCCTTGCGCAGATCCCACTCCTCCTGGACGTGGTTCTGCACCATCTGCAGATGCAGCGAGCGCAGGAAGCTCGCGGGCTCGCGCAGGATCGCGACGATCCGTGCGGACGGCTGCAGATCAGCAATCTGCGCGGCCGCGGCGGCGGAGCTGAGATAGGACGGCGAGGCCTCCCCCACACGCTGCCCCGCGGCTGCCGGCGCGAACAGCGCAAGGTACTCCTCGATCGTGTGCGGGCGCGAGCCCGCGAACGTGCGACGGCTCTGCGGAGAGCCGTCCGGCGCCTCGCGTCGGCGCGAGAGATCCCTGCCGAAGAACTCCGGCTCCTTCATCTCTGGCATGTACACCTGCGGGTGTCTGCGCAGCATCTCGTACATGGCCGTCGTGCCACTCTTGTGATGCCCAACGATGAAGAAGTCCGGGGTCCGACCGCTCACGCGCTCCACACCGGGCTTAAGCGCCTCAGCCGACATCGTCATAGCCCCACAGTCCCACCAGGTCGCGGTCGAGGTACTCGCTGAGAGCAACGACCTCCCCCTTGAAGCGGCGGCGCAGCTCGCCCATGAGCTGCTCGTCAGCGGGGGGCGGCGCTCCATACACGAGCTTGCGCCGCACTTGGTGAAGCGCCTGCCGCCGCGCACCGTCCGGCGTGACGGTCGTCAGCGCCCGCTTGATCGTGCGCGTGATCGGGCCGCGCCCGACGGCGACAGTGTGAACGAGCTCGTGTAGCGCGGGCGAACGGGCCGCCACGGTGGGATTCGCCTCCACGGCGTGCACGGGCGCGGCGTCATGCACGCCGAGGAAGCTAAGGACCCTCGCCACGGTGCGCTCGTTCTCGGCGCGGAAGTCGTCATAGATCAGCACGAGCACGCGCTCGGCTCCGAACGCGGCTTGGTATCTGCGCAGCTGCTCGACGTAGTGCACGTGCTCGGAGTACTGAAGCGCCATCGGCCAGAGGCCGTGGCGAGGGAGCTCTCGCCCCTGGCGACGCTCGGACTCGAGCGCGAGTGCCTTGCGCAGGTCGTGCTCGGTCTCGATCGCGGCCTGCACGAACTGCAGGTGCACGGAGCGCAGCAGGCTTGCAGGCTCGCGCAGGATCGCGATGATGCGCGCGTCTGGCTGCACGTCGGCGATCGCCTCCGCGGCGGTGTGCGAGCGCAGATACGACGGCGAGGCCTCGCCCAGGAGCTGATCGGCGCGCGCACCGTCGAACAGCGCCAGATACTCCTCGAGCGTGTCGGGCAGGTGCTCGGGGCGCACGCCGACGCGCATCTCGCTGGCGAAGAACTGCGGCTCCTTCAGCGCCGGCATGTAGATGCCCGGCTGACGGCGGAGCATCTCGTACAGCGCGGTGGTGCCGCACTTGGGATGCCCGACGATGAAGAAGTCCGGCGCCCTGCGAGCGGATGACTTGAGGGGGGGCGAGGCAGCACGCTCAGCAGACACTGTCGTCAACCCACAGTGACGCTGTCATAACCCCAAAGTGTAACGAGGTCCCTTCCCAGATATTCGCTCAGCGCCTCGACCTCGCGCCTGTAGCGCGCTCGCAGCTCCGCCATCAGCAGCTCGTCCGGCGGCTCGGGCTCGGCGAACACGATGCGCTGCTGGGTGAGGTGGAGCGCCTGGCGTCGCAGGCGCTGCGGCGTGATCGCCTTGATCGCCTCCTTGGTGGCCGTCGCGACGGGCCCCCGGCCAACGGAAAGCGCGTGCACCATCTCGTGCAGGCGTTGCGAGCGTGCGCGCACCGTGGGATTGGCCTCGAGCACTTCCAGGGCAACGCTGTCGTCAACATCCAGGAAGCGCAACACCTGGCGCACGGTGGCGTCGTTGTCCGCACGAAAGTCGTCGTAGATCAGTACCAGCACCTGGTCGGCTCCGAACGCGGCGTGGTAGCGACGCAGCTGATCCACGTAGCGCACGTGCTCGGAGTAGAGCAGGGCGTCGGGCCAGTAGGTGTGGCGCGGCAGCGAGCGACCGGCACGGCGCTCGGGCTCGAGCGCGAGCGCCGTGCGCAGGTCGCCCTCGGTCTCCACGTATGTCTGCACGAACTGTAGGTGCAGCGAACGCAGGAGGCTCGCAGGCTCGCGCAGGATCGCGATGATGCGTGCGGACGGCTGTGCTTCTGCGATGTGCTGCGCTGCGGTCTGGGACCAGAGGTACAGGGCGGTCGCCTCGCCCACGCGCTGCTCGGGGCGAGCGTCTTTGAACAGCCGCGTGTACTCCTCGAGCGTGCGCGGTGTGCCTTCCGGTCGAGGCGGGGTGCGCACGTGCAGCTCGGGAGCGAAGAACCAGGGCTCCTTGCCCGCGGGCATGTAGATCTGCGGGTGGCGCTTGAGCGTCTCGTAGAGCGCCGTGGTACCGCTCTTCGGCTGACCGACGATGAAGAAGTCCGGCACTCTCGCAGGCGATGCCGACGCGCCCGCGCTAACCGGCGGACGCTCCAGCTCCAGGGTCGCGTGAGACGACGGAGCGTCCGCGATCGTGGCGCCGTTTGGCTGCCTGCCGTCGTCGGTGATTTTTGATGCGGTGCGGTAGTAGGTGTTGTGTTGGCGGAGTTGGGCGATGGTGTCGAATGCGACGAGCTTGCCGTCGATGATGATCATCACGCGGTCGCAGATGTCGAGCGTTGACATGCGGTGCGCGACGATGAACAGCGTGAGCTGTTGCTTTAGGCCGGTCAACGACTCCTGGATCAACGCCTCTGACGTGGGGTCAAGCGCGCTGGTTGGCTCGTCCAGGACGAGCACACCGGGGTTCGCGACGAGTGCCCGCGCGAGACAGATCCGCTGCTGCTGGCCACCGGAGACCGCGTCAGCACGGGGACCCACGAGCGTGTCATACCCATCGGGCCAGCTGATCACGTCATCGTGGATCCGCGCCAGACGCGCGGCCTCCACGACCGCGTCGTCGTTGATGTCGCGAAAGAAGCGAATGTTCTCCGCCACCGATGCGTGCAACAACCGTGGTTCCTGGGGCACATACGCGACATGCCTGTGCCAGTCCTCCTGGCGCACCTCCCCCGCAGGGATCCCGTTCACCAGGTAGCGGCCCTGATCCGGCTCACGCAACCGCAACAACAACTGCACGAGCGTCGACTTCCCCGCACCAGACGGGCCGATCACACCAACGACCTCGCCACCATCCACCCCAAACGAGACACCCGATAGCACCGGGCGCCCAGCGCGATACGCATAACCCACACCCTCAAACACAAGCGAGCTCACCCCCGAAAGCGCCTGCGAACCCTCCCCCGGAGCACTCTCCCGATAACGACGCTCAGCCTCCTGCGTACGCTCCACAAACGGCATCGCCTGAATCAAACCCTGATAAGCCGCCTGCACGTTCTGGCCGCTGGCGCTGGCTCTGACGAGGATCACGACGACCGCACCGAGCGAAGCCGCATGACTCCGGCCGATCTCATACAGGAAGGCGAGCGTGGCCACGAACAGCAGCGAGATGACCGCGCCGTAGAGGTTGGCCGCGAGCCGCAGGAGCACCTGGGTCGCGAATGTGTGCCTGCGTGAGCTGGCGACGAAGCCGCCGATGCGCTTGCGCTGAGCGGCGCCGGCCCCAAAAACGTGCGTCTCTTCGGCGACCCTGATCGCCTCGGCGATGCCGCGGGCGTATTTCACCTGGGCGCCGGAGAGCGCCCGTGCACGGCGCACGCCGGCTTTCCTGAGCGGGCGCAGAAGCCCGATCAAAGACACGGTGAGCACCAGCACGAACCCCGCCGCGAGCACGTTCAGCGTGAACGCGGAGATCAGAAGCACTACTAGCAGCACGCTCGATGTGAGCAGCCCCATGGCGTTCAGCAGCGCGGAGGTCGCCTGCCCGACCTGGCCGGTCATCGTTTCCTGCAGTTGCCCCTCGAGGTCCCTCGCCTGCACGTCCCAGGAGGAGCGAGAGAAGGCGTGGAACAGCTTCGAGCGCAGCTCCGCCTGCATGTCGGAGGCGATCCGCGGAGGGAGGATCGACAGGGGGATCTGCAGCAGCAGGCGGACGATCACAAGGGCCAGCGCGACCTCGAACAACGTGTCGATCTGCGGATGGACGTGCAGCGGGCCGATGTGCACGCGGGCTCGGTGCGCGCCCGTGGCGATCGTGGCTGCCGTCTCGGCGAGGATCGCAAGCGTCGCCGATTCGGCAAAGCCCGACAGGATCGAGGCGAAGATCAGGGTCAATACGGCACGGCGCCGGCCGCGAAGCAGCACACCGAGCGCCTTGTGAACCGGCACGCGCGGCGCCGACTCCCCGCCGCTGAGCGTGAGATGGCGCATCGCCATCCCCCGTCCTCCCATACCAGCTCCCCGTCCCGTCATCTGCCCGTGCCGATCCTCACCGTCACGGCGATCCGGCCCCGGCACAGCCACGCCGTGTCATGCCGCCGCCGGACTTACGTTCACAACCCGTGCGACATTGTGCCTGAGAGCTGTGCGGCCGGGACCGGCGAACCAATAGGCGATGACACCGGGTACGAACCACAGATACGCTCCAGCTGGCGTGACAGCGAGCGTCGTCCCAGCCAGGCCCTGGATCGTGAATCCGAGGTAGCTCGCGAGCAGGGCAACGAGGTAGATCCGCAGCTCGGGGTCGACCACGCGTCTCAGTCGGCGTATGCCCAGCATCAGCACGCTCACGGTGAGACCGAGCCACAGCAACAGCCCGGGCGCACCCAGTTCCACCGCCAGCAGGTTATACGCCGACCCACCGCTCACCTTTTCGCTTTCAATCGTCACCTTTTCATGACCGCCGAAGCCGCCCGCGGAGCCGCTGATCCCTAGGCCAAGGCCAAATGGCGCATCGACGAGGTCTCTGGGGATTTCGCTCAGATGCTTCTCCTTGCCGTCTCCGCCGGTGCCCTTCGCTTCGACTTCGCCGCTTTCGCCTCCCCCCGTGAGCCGGGTCAACGTCGTGACCAGGCTTTCCTGACGGTGAAAGACGGCGCTTCCGTCAATCGCGACAAGCGCTGAGACGACTCCTACGGCAAGGACGACCACGGCCAGCAGGCTTGCAAGCGGACGCGCCACGCGGATGCCTGCGACCATCGAGAGCACGCCGAAGCTCAGCAGGGTCGCAAGCGCGATGATGATCGAAGTTCGCGACGCAGCAGTGGCGACCCCGAGCACGGCCCCGAGCGCGCACAGCAGGATCGGCCATCTTCGTCGCAGCCTCGGGACCGTCAGCAGCGCGAGCAGACCGGGTAGCGCAAGCACCCCGACGCCTCCGCCAAAGCCGCTGTCAGATCCGAGCGCCGGTGGACGCGGGTGCGCCACGCCTTCGACGGCGTAGGTCCGACCTAGACCATTTGCGCTTTCGCTCTTGCCCTCCACGTCCGCTCCGTAGCCGGGACCCCAGGTGGCGAGACCTGCCGGGCTCAGGCGTGACTGGTAGGCGCCGACGATCCCGTTTGCGAGCGCGATCACACCGAGGATTAGGAAAAGCTGACGAAATCGTTGCTTGCTTCTCATGATCAGGTACCCGAAGAAGAACAACGGCACGAACTCGAGCTCCTGCCTGTACCCACCGACCACCTTCAGGATCCCGCTCGTGTCGGGATTGAGCGCCTCTACGACGGCCACGACCACGAACCCGAGAACCCAACCCGACAATGGCGGCAGTGTCATCCGCTCGCGCCTGGCGGCCACACGCACGAGCATGCCCAGGCCAATCGCGATGATCAGGATGTCGCGAAATCCTGACGCGACTTTGTTTGCCGCCTCGAGCTTGATCGGCCCGTCGAGCACGCCCAGGTAGAAGGCAAGCAGCGCGAGCGTCACCGTGTAGCGAGTGCTGGCCACGAGTGCCGCGACACCCACGCCGCCGATCACGATGCCGAACACCTCCACCACGCTCTTCACGCTCGGGGCTGGCATCTCGACGCTTATCGCCAGTGCGACGACGAGCGGGACGAGCATCGTGAGAGCCAGGAGCACTCTCTCACGAGCACGGCCCCCCGCGACAGCTGGGTGCGTCTTTCCGACCCGAGCGGCCAGATCCGGATGTGGCGAGCTCATCGGCCGATGAGCTTGTGGCGCCACCGGCGCCCCTGCTGTCCAGCGAGACCGTACTTCTGCACATCGGCCGGGGAGACGGCGTTCGCCACGACGCCTAGCACCGGTGCGCTGGGAGTGTTCTCCAGGAGCTGCACCAGCCGTTCGGCCGAGTTTTCGCGCGTATGCCCCACGCGCGCGACGATCACGATCCCGTCAACCGCGGAGAGCAACGGCATCACGTCGCTGACTTGTAGCGGCGAGGGCGCGTCCAGAAGCACGTACTCGAATTCGTCGGCGAGCGAACGAGGGAGGTCGGTCATCGTCGAACGGGAAAGCAACGCCGGGGGATTGGCAACCCCGGTCGAGCCCGCGAGCAACGCCACCGTGCCGGAGGACTCGACGATCGTCGCCGTGGCGCCGGGCGGTGGAGCGACGGCGACGCCCGCCTCAGCGCGCACATGACTGACCGTCTGCATCGCTTCGCCGAGCGTGAGCCGGCCGCTGAGGACATCCGCAAGCCCCGCCTGGCCTCCGACCCCGAGCAACCTTGCTTGGACGGGTCGACGGAAGTCCGCCTCGACGACGGCTACCCGTTCGCCGGCGTCGGCCATGGCGAGCGCGAGTGTGGCCACGAGCGTGGACTTGCCGTCGCCGGCGTCTGCGCTGACGCACAGGATTACGCGCGGAGCCGACCCATGACCGTTACCGTTTGCGGAGACGCCGTTGTTGGAGGCGGAGCCGACCTGGAGCGTGGTCTGCAGTCTCCACAACGCCTCGAGCAGCGATTTCGCGGGCGCGGGCTGCCCGTCCCGGCTTACGAGAGGACGCCTGACTGCCTGCAGGGCGGTTAGGACATGCGTCCGGTAGATCGATTCGATCGCGGAGATAGAGCGCAGCCTACGGTCGAAGCGCCCGCGCAAGTATGCGGCGAGCGCGGCCAGCAGCAGGCCGATCGCAAAGCCGAAGATAGCGTTGGTCTTCGGGTGTGGCGAGACCAGTTTCGAGCCCTTCCTCGTGGCAGGATCGACCTGCGCGACCTCCATGACCGGCAAATCGGCTTCGAGCTGGTTGATCTTGTTGCTGAGCGTCGCGCTCTGCAATGTGGTCGTGGCGCTCGAGGAGCTTTTGCCCGACTTGCTCTTGGAGCTCGCACGGACCGCCGCCCCGGCTTCGATCTTCCTTAGCTGCCTGCGGGCGAGACCGAGCGCGCTCTCGACCTCCTTGCGGTGGTGGGCGTTCTCGCGCTTTATGTACTCCTGCGCGGTCACGTTGACAACAAGCGCCGCGCCGCGCGCGTTGTGCGCTTCGCCGTTGATCGTGATGAATTCGCTCTTGGTGGCCGACTTCGCCTTCGTTTTGCCCTTGAGCGCGGCACGAACGGCTGCGCTTTTGTGTTCTTTGCGCAAACGCGCGCGGACAGCGTCCTTGATGATGCTCGAGTTGATCAGCAGCGCCTGCGTGGCAGGGTCAGCGCTCGCGGCCTTCTTGCCCGATCCGCCCCCGGCGCCACCCAACTGCTGCTGTTCTTCGGCGCCATTGCCGAGATAGACCTGAGTGGTCGCGGAGTAGATCTTCGGCTTGCGCTCGTAGTAGTAGTAGCTACCGGCCGCTACCAGCAACGCTACGATGAGAATCAGCCACTTGCGCTTCCAGATTGGAGCGAAGATCGCATTGGCATCGGTAGTCTGGTTCATCTGCTTTGGATCCGTCCAGGGCGGGACTGATAGGCACCGCCAAGCATAAGATGGCGTGTAAGTAGCCGCTAAAGAGTAGCGTGCACCCTTGCCCGCTCAGCAAGCGCGCATGCACGCGTGCAACGATGTGTCTGTGCCTGCATCGGCGAGTGTCCTGGCCGGCTCTGCCGATGGCCAGCAGGATCGGCGGCGCCTGCTGGTGGTGAGCCACCCGGCGGTTGTGAACGTCAACCAGGAGGTCTACGCGGAGCTACTAAGACGCGGCTGGGCCGTCACGATCGTGCTGCCAGAAAATTGGCGCAACGAGTACTCGCAGTCGGTCGTGCGCCCACAGGCGCTGCAGGGTATGGAGGAGGCTCTGCGTCCGACGCGAGTGGCCTTCGCGGGACGGGTGCAACGACACGTGTACCTCACGAGCTGTCGCTCCTTGTGCGCCGGCGTGAAACCCGAGGTGGCCTTCATCGAGGCGGAGCCTTATTCGCTGCCGGCAACGCAGTGGGGCCGAGCCTTCAAGCGGCTTGACATCCCATTCGGCGTGCAGTGCTACGAGAACATCGACCGAGGACTTCCGTGGCCGGTGCGCTGGATGCGCTCGCGCGTCTTGCACGATGCGGCATTCGTAGCGGCCCGCTCTGATAGCGCGGCGCAACTTTCGCGCGAGTGGGGCGCGACCGGCGAGGTGGCGTTCGCGCCGCCTGCGATCCCGCGCTGGAAGGAACTTCCGGCGATCTCTGCAGCGCGACCCTTCACCGTCGGTTACGCCGGCCGTCTGGTCGAGCGAAAGGGGTTGCTGGATCTACTAGAGGCCGTCCGCCGGCTGCAGGCACCGGTAGAACTGCTTCTGATTGGCAACGGCGAGCTCAGAGAGCAGCTCGAGGGAGCGCCGCTTCCCGGCTCGCGCGTGCGCGTCCTGGACACCCTCACCCACGACCGTATGGCAAGCGGCTATGCGCAGCTCGACGTCTTGGTCATGCCTTCCCGCACCACGTCCACATGGAAGGAGCAGTTCGGAAGGGCGATCGTCGAGGCGTTGTGGTGCGGCGTGCCCGTCATCGGTTCGGACTCGGGCGAGATCCCCTGGCTGATCGGGCTCACCGAAGGCGGCCTGATCTTCCCCGAGGGCGACGTCGAGGCTCTCGCTCGGCTGCTTGGCGAGATGCGTGGCTCTCCAGAGCTCCGCCGCGAGCTCGCCGAGCGGGGTCGTGCCGCCGTCGAGCGCCTCTTCTCCGTGCCCGCCGCCACCGACCGGCTCGAGGAGCTGCTCGTGCGGGCGTGCGCGCCGGGGCCTGCCTCGGCGTAAGCGCCCGCTGGCCGGCGTCAGCTCGGCGCGGTCAGCCCCGCGCGGACGCAGAAAGTCGGGTGTAAATCTCCTCGTAGCCGGCGACCATCCGTTGTGAGTTGAACTGCAAAGCCGCCTGCCGAGCGCCAGCGCCGAGACGACGCCTGAGCTCGGGATCGCGAGCGAGCTCGCCCAGCCGGGCTGCGATCGGCTCAGGCTCACGGCTAATGAGAAAGCCGTTGTGCCCGTCTTTGATCAGCTCGCGAACGCCGTTGACGGGTGTGACGAGGATGGGAAGCCCCGAGGCGGCCGCCTCGAAGCTCACCAGCGAGAAGCTCTCATAGCTGGTGGGCAGCACGAACGCGTCTGCCATCTCATAGACGGCCGGCACCTCGCGTGTCACGCCCAACCAGTGAACGGACGCTCCAACGCCGAGTGAATCGGCCAGCGCGCGATAGTGCGCGACATCACCGCCGCCGGCGATGACCAGGTCCCAGTCTCGGGCGAGCGCGAGCGCACGAATCAGCGGATCGAGCCCCTTGCGCTCCCACTCGCTCGCGACGAACGCCGCGACCAGACGCCCTTCTGGGATGTCGTTTGCCGAGCGCAGTGCCCGGGCCCGCGCCTCGTGGCGTCCAGGCGCGAAAGTAGCCGTGTCGATGCCGTTATGGACGGTCACGACTCGATCGGAGATCTTCGGATAGTAGTGACGAATCTCCTCGGAGACACCTTCGGAGACACACACGAATGCATCGGCGCCGCGGCGGCGAAAGCACACGCGTTCACCGATTCGCTTCATCGCTCCTGCGAGCTTGACGTGGGCGCGAAACACAGGAGTGGCACGACTCGGAGTGGGACTTCCGACGCGATGACAGTAGTGCACGGCGATGACATCCACGCGGTTGAGAACAATCGCACCGGTGGACTGAACAGTGCCTGCCCGCGATTTGCGCACAGCCAGCGAGCCCACGAGCATGAACCATGGGTAGGCGATCACGAACGGGCGTCCTGGGCCTCGCACGCGGTGAAATACGACATCCGTCCCCGGCGGCAGCTCGCAAGTGCGTGCCACGATTGTGATCTTGTGACCGAGCCCTCGTAGGCCGAGCACGAGATCAGAGATCTGACGCTCCATCCCGCGCACGGCGCCGACATCGTGCGCGACGATCGTAACGTCGCGCGGTGTCCTATCGTCGCGGATCTCCTCCCGCCACGCTCCGCTCACTGGACGCGCCCCGACAGCGAACACATTCACTCACGCGGCGGGAACGCGACTGCGGGGCGCCTCACCAGTAGTTTGAAGGACCTGCTCGAGCTCGTTGAAGAACCGCTTGCGCATCGCGGCATCCGTGAATTCACTCATGAAGCTCTCGCGACCCGCCCGCCCCACCTCGCCGCGACGCTCAGGCGAGCTCAGCAGCGGCTCGAGCGCATCCGCAAGCGCACTTGGTTGGCCGGATCGGGCAAGCAGTCCCGTGCGCCCGTTGTCGATGAACTCCCCGGGCCCGCCCGAGTCGACCGCCACCACCGCGACGCCTCTGGCCATCCCCTCCAGCAGGACGATGCCAAACGGCTCGGGATCGGAGGCGTTGACAAGGATGTCCATCTGTTCGATGTAGGGACCCGCATCGGGAACCTGACCGGTGAGGGTTACGTGCGCCTCGAGGCCCAGCTCCTGGATCAGCGGGCGCAATGAGGCGGCGTACTCGGCCGAAAGGCCGTAGGCGTCGCCGCCGACGATCACCAGGTGCATCTTGTGGCCGCGCTCGTGCAGAATCGCCTGCGCCCGCAGCAGCCGGTCCTGGCCCTTCCATGGCTGCAGTCGACCAACCAGGCCCACGATCGGCACATCAGTGGGCAGCTCCAAGGGTCCTGAAGCACCGGAGCTGGGTTCCGGCACGGGCGCGCCTGCGGCGACGATGAACGTCGGGCGCGCTGGAAACAGCCTCGCCTGTGCTTCCGCGGACGGGGTCGAGTAGCAGCCGATCGCGGCCGCTGGGAGCAGCGTCGCGCTGGCGTCGAGCCACGTGCGCCTGGGTATTGCCTGCTGCCACCAGACGACGCGGTCGGCGATGCCCGCGAGGGCCGCTGCCGGCGAGCCATAGAGCTGCGTTTTCGCTGCCCAGTTGAGCACGATGTCCGGGCGGCGGGCGCGCATGATCTTGGCCAGGCGCGCGACGGTCACAACCCAGCGATGGGCCTCACGCAAACGCCCCGCTTCGATCACCTCCACGCGGAAGCCTGCAGCATCCAGCTCCGCCGGCCACGGCCCGGGCTTGAAGAAGACCGGCTCGAGCTCATGCCCTTCCTCTTGGGCGCCGTCGAGCACGGCTTGCAGCATCGCCTCGGCGCCGCCCAGTGGCTCCCCCCACGGAACGGTCACAAGGATGCGCATAGCGTGTCCCCAGATATCATGTCAGCGGTTCCCTCGCCGGCCGTGCGCCGCTCGATCACAGTGCGGATATTGTACTGGTTGGCGCATCGCACGAGCAGGTGCATCGGATATCCTGCGCCCATGCCTGACACGCTGCTGCGGGTTTTTGGGTGGAGGTTCCTACTTATCACGGGTGACCCGTGTGTCCTGGACCGCTGGCTCTGGCTGCGCCGGATCTTGCAGCGCGGAAGCGTGCGCACCTTTGACGCGGGGTGTGGAAATGGTGGGTTCAGCATCTTCTCTGCGCGCATCGGCAATCAGGTCGTGGCGGCCTCATTCTCCATTGAGGACCAAGAAAGCGCACGCCGGCGAGCAGAGCTTCTGGGGATTAAGGGAATTGACTTTCGAGTAATTGACCTGCGCGAGATCGACGATCACCGCGCGGAGCTGGGCCTCTTCGATCAGATCATCTGCATGGAGACGATCGAGCATGTCACCGACGACGAGAAATTGGTTAATTCCTTGTCAGCGATGCTGAAGCCAGGCGGGCGGATACTCCTCAGCGCGCCCTATGACAAGCATCGTCCGCTGTTCACCGAGGAGCGCGATCCGAGCCCCGTCGAGGATGGGTCTCACGTCCGCTTCGGCTACTCGCGAGAGCGCCTGCGTGAGCTTGCCGGCTCGGCTGGCCTCGACGTTGCTGGTGAGGGCTTCATCAGCGGCGTCGTCTCGCAGAAGCTAACCAATCTGATGCGGCGCCTGAGCGCACGCCTCGGCCTCACCCCAGCTTGGCTGATCGTATTGCCGCTGAGGCTGCTGGTAGTGCTCGACGCGCCGCTCACCGCCGCCTCTCGCTATCCCCACCTGAGCGTCGCGCTCAGCGCCGTCAAGCGCCAATCGCACGCCGACGGCTAGCGTGCCGACCGAGCTCGTCGAATCGCCGTGACAGCACGATGAGTCACCGGCAGAGCCCGAGCGGCCTCGTGCCGGAGAACACGCGCGTCAGCCTCGTGCACGACTACCTGCTCATCATGCGCGGCGCCGAGCGCGCGTTTGCCGCGATCGCCGACCTCTTTCCGCGGGCGCCGGTGTTCACCCTGTTGTATGACGAGCAGGGGACGAATGAGCGTTTCGCTGGGCACGCCGTCGTCACCTCGCCGCTGCAGCGCCTGGGGCTGCGCCAGTCGAACTTCAGGCGCCTCCTGCCCTTGTATCCCTCCGCGATCGGCCGCTTGCGATTGGAGCCGTCGGAGCTGGTGCTGAGCAGCAGCAGCGCGTTCGCCCACGGTGTGAGGGTGCCGGAGGGCGCGGTACACCTGTGTTATTGCTACACGCCCTTCCGTTATGCCTGGTACGAGCAGGATCGCGCGCTCGCAGAGACTCCTGTATCGCTGCGCCCGGCGCTTCGCTCGCAGTTGAGACGCATTAGACGCTGGGACCTGGCGGCCAGTCGAAAAGTCGATGCCTATTTTGCCATCTCGCGCCTGAGCCAAGAACGCATCAAGCGCTACTACGGTCGCGAATCGACGATCATCCACCCGCCTGTGGAGACCTCGCGGTTCGCGCCTGGAGAGTCGGGCGACGCACTGTTGATCGTCTCCGAGCTCGTCCGACACAAGCGACTGCACGTTGCGCTCGAGGCGGCCAGACGTGCCCACGCCCCGATTCGGGTGGTCGGATCCGGCCCGCAGCACGCCGCGTTGAGCGAGGCATATCCCGAGGCAGAGTTTCTCGGGCGCGCGCGTGATGTGGAGCTTGCCGAGCTATACGCGGGAGCCCGCGCGGTGATCGTGGCGAGCATGGAGGAGTTCGGCATCACCGCGGTGGAGGCGCAGGCATCGGGGCGGCCGGTGATCGCGGCGGCGGCCGGTGGAGCGCTCGAGACTGTGATCGACGGCGAGACGGGGATCCTTGCGCAGCTCGACGACGTTGACTCCTTCCAGCAGGCCATCGAAGGGATCGACAAGCTTTCATTCGAGCCGCAGCGCGCCGTGATGAACGCCGCGCGGTTCTCCGTTGAGGCCTTTCAAACACGCTTCTTGCACGAGGTCGCGAAAGCGCTGGACAGCCGCTCGTCGTAAGCGACGGATCCTGTAGGTTGACCGCAGTGTCCACCAGATCGCTGCGCATCGCATGGCTGGGCCCGGTACCTGGGCCGCCGTCAAGTGCCAGAGGCGTGGCGTCGGAGCTACTGCTTGGCTTGGCCGAGCTCGGGCATCGAATCGACTGCTTCTTCCCATCGGCCGGTCACCCGATTCCGACGGAGCTCGACGCTCACGAGAATCTGACATTCATCTGGGGTACGAGCCCCTGGAAGTGGAACAAGTGGTACAGCCGTACGCGAGTGGGTGCATTTGCCACCGGGCTGTATGCGCGTGGTCGGGCTTCACTGCGTTTGCGACAAGAGATAACCACCCGCCACGGGCAGGAGCCATACGACCTCGTCTATCAGTTCTCCAGCATCGAGAGCCCGGCGATGCCCGCCGCCATGCGGCGCACCGTGCCACTGGTGATCCACCCGGAGACGCACATCGCGGGCGAGCTGAGATGGTTGATCGCGGAGCGCCGGCTGAGCCTGCGCTGCCAGCCGGCATACGTCGTTGGGATGGTGGCGACGATCATGGTTGTGCGAACGCTCGTGCAGCGACTTGCGATCAAAAGAGCGGCGCTGCTGATCTGCATCAGCAGCGTATTTCGCGACCACCTGGTTCACGACTACGCGTTTCCGCTCGCAAAGACAGTTGTGGTGCCCAACCCGGTGCGCTTGGAGCGTTTTGCCGAGGGCGCCCGGGACCTCCACGAGCCCCCGACCGTGCTCGTGCTCGGTCGCATCTCGGTTCGCAAGGGCGTCGAGGATGTCGTGGCGGTCGCGCACGCGCTGCTCGAGCGGGGGACGGACGCGCGCATACGCATCCTCGGGAATCCCAGCCTGTGGTCGGACTACACCAAGCTGCTGGAGGATCTGCCCGCCGCGAACGCCGAATACGCGGGACACGTGCCTGCGGATGAGATACCGGTGGAGCTCGCGCGCAGCGACCTGTTGCTGCAGGCCAGCAAGTACGAGCCGTTCGGCTTGACGGTGGGGGAGGCACTCGCCGCCGGTGTCCCAGTGCTCGCCACAAGCGAGGTGGGCGCGATAGAGGGCGTGGATCGTTCAGTTGTCGCAGAGGTCGAGCCGGGAGACGTACCAGCAATGGCCGTAGCGATCGAAACGATGCTCGAGCGCGCCAAGGCAGCACCGTCCGAGACCGTCAACACAGCCCGCGCTGAGGCGGCGAGGCTTTTCGCCACTGAGCGCGTGTGCGAGCAGATCTCCGAGGAGCTCGAGCGACTGGTGAGCGGCGCGACGCCCGGCGCCCTTCGCTCCCTCTAGTCAGGGCTGGACGTTCGTTCGCATCGAGCCCGAGCGCTCAAGCGCTTGTGCACGCAGTCCGATAGAGACCTATCCGGAGCGCGAGCAGAGATTCTGCCGCAGCGCCTGCGGAGACCTCGACCCGCAACTTCAGAATGCTCATCTTCCTCATACCCATCATCTGGGCCACCATCGTGGCCCTCGTCGTATTGCTTTGCCGGAGCGCGGCGCGCGCGGACGCGACGATGCTGGCCTCGGCGCAGGCCAGCTCGGAAAGCTCGTTTGGCCACCGCCAGAGGCGTGGCGCGTTGACGCTGTTCGAGGAGCCGCGTGTGAGCGCTTCAGCTTCCCCGGGCGGGTCGCGTTTGCGTGGTGGGGGGTCGTCTAGAGTCCGTGGCGTCCGAGGACGTGCGGGACGGTGCGTAGCAGGATCTTGATGTCGGTCCAGAGGGACCAGTTGGCTACGTAGAGATAGTCGATCGCGACCATCTCCTTCAACGGGACGCGGGCGGGCCCGAGGATCTGCCACGGGCCGGTCATGCCGGGCATCAGCTCCAGGCGCCGGCGGTGCCAACCCTCGACCTGCTGATCCTCATCGAGCACCAGCGGGCGCGGGCCGACGAGGCTCATCTCACCAGCAACGATGTTCCAAAGCTGCGGCAGCTCGTCCAACGCGCTCGCACGCAACAACCGCCCGATCCGCGTGATCCGCGGATCCGCAGCGATCTTGAACAACCCCTCCTGCGCCTCGTTGCGATCACGCAACGACTCCTTCAACGCCTCCGCATCGGGCACCATCGTGCGGAACTTCAACATCCGAAAACGCTTCCCATGCCGCCCCACACGCTGCTGGCGAAAGAACACAGGCCCACGGCTATCGAGCTTGATCGCAACAGCAATCACAACCAACAACGGCGAGACCGCCAACAACCCCACCAACGCACCCAACAAATCAAACGCACGCTTGAACAACGCCGAAGAACGCGTCAATTCAAAACGCCTCACCCCCATCACCGTAACCCCGTGCAGATCATCGAACTCCACCGAGGACCCCACGACCTCCAACAACCGCGGCAACACACTGACACGCACCCCGACCGCCTTCAAAGTGCGCACCAGATTTAACATCTCCCCCCCATCGACACTACGCGGCGCGATGATCGCCCGATGCACATCCAACGTCCGCGTCAAATCCCTGATCTCCGCCAAACGCGCCTCAGAAAAACTATCCGTCGACCACGCACCAACCTTATCCAGATCCAAATGCGCGACAACCTCCGCCTTCACACCACCATGCCCCGAAAGCTTCGAGCGAATCGTCTCAGCCGAAACCTCATCCCCAATGAACAAACACCGCTCCGAAGGCGCGATCCGCAACGCCACCCCCCGCGACACCGCACGCGCCGACAACAAACCCCCCGCCAACGCCAACCACAAAAACAACGCCTCATGCCGATCAAGCGGCCGATGCGTAATCAAACCCCCCGCCAACCACGCCACCAACGCACACAACGTCGCCAACTGAAACAACTTCGGCGCCTCATCCAACGTCGTCTTACGCAACAACGTCTCATCCCGGTCATACAACCCAGTCAACTTCGCACACACAACCAAAATCGGCACCCCAGCAACAGCAGCCCACGTCAACCCCACAGACCGCCGCGCCAACCCCACCGTCAACACAAACGCCCCCACAATCGCCACCACATCAGCAACCACCAACAACCGCCTAAACAACGCATCCCGCCGCAAACACGCAGCCGGACCACGCACCTCCACAACACCCCCCACCCCAGACCAACGCCCCAACCCCACAAACACACGCCCACCCAACGAACGCGAACGCCCACCAGGCACAGCACCCGAGTCAGCGCGTGGCGAAGCGTTCCAGGCCACCCCGACCTCAGCCCCACTCCCCGTATCCACACTCATAGCGCCTCCCGCCTCCTTGCCTGCCACGAACGGACCCCACAGGGGGAGCCCAAAGAACCTCAACAGTTGTCGAGATTCCGCGACCCCAACTAAGGCGTCGCATCATAAACATCATGGGAAGCTAAAGCAAGGCCTGCCACGAACTGGGCGACTCCGGTCGGGCGTCCTCCGCAGCATCGCTGACAATTGCGCCCACATCCTGCGCAGCCCGTCTATGATCGGCGCGCGGCGCGGCCGGCAGTGGGGATCAGCGAATTCGTAGCCCTGCGCATGACTGACCGCCGCAACGCCATGCACGTAGATCCCTACATCGTCCTCGGAAGCGCCGTCGTCGGGTTCCTCGTGGGCCTCACCGGGGCCGGTGGAGGCGCGCTGATGACGCCGATGCTGATCCTGCTGTTCGGTGTAACGCCCTCGAAGGCGATCTCGAGCGACCTCGTTGCAGCGGTCGTGATGCGTCCTTTCGGCGCCGCGATGCACCTGCGCAAAGGGACCGTTAACCACCGGCTAGTCGGATGGATGGTGCTGGGCTCGGTGCCGATGGCGTTCCTCGGCGCGTATCTGCTGCATCTGATGGGCAACGGCAAGGCCGACCAGGAAAAAATCGAGATTGTGCTCGGCGCCACCCTGCTCGTGGGCGCGGCCGCGATGGTGCTTCGCTACGGCCTGGACCGCCGCGGCGGTCAGGCGCGCACGAGTGTCGTGCACGACGTGGACGTCAAGCCGGTGCGCACGGTTGCGATCGGCATGATCGGCGGCCTGATCGTAGGCCTGACATCGGTCGGCTCGGGCTCGCTGATGATCATCATGCTGCTGTTCCTGTACCCGATGCTCGGCGCCAACCAGCTCGTGGGTACAGATCTGAGCCAGGCTGTGCCCCTGACGCTGGCTGCGGCGCTCGGCGCCCTCGCCTTTGGCCACGTCGACTTCGGCGTGACGACGTCGCTGGTCATCGGCAGCGTGCCGGCGGTGCTCGTCGGCGCGCTGTTCTCCTCGAGCGCGCCCGACCGCTACATCCGGCCCGCGATCACCTTCGTGATCTTCGCCTCAGGGCTGAAGTACGTGGGGCTCGGCACGACCGCACTCGGGTGGGTCCTTTGCGCGACGCTGCTCGCGATCGCGACCGTGTGGCTCACGACGAGCCGCCCGTGGCAACGCCAGGCAAGCGCCGACACGTCGGCCGTCGGCGCGCCAAAGACTCCACGCGAAGCCGTCGAGGCCGAGTAACCGCCGCCGACGATCAGCCGGCAAGAGCCGGCAACTGCGCCCCGCGTTCCGAGCCCTGCTCTAGCCTGCACCCCTAGAGATGCTCGAAGCCCTCGCCTCGATCCCCAGCCCGTCGGCAAACGGGTTCCACGTCGGCCCGTTGTTCTTCCACTTCTACGGGCTCTGCTACGTCGTCGGGATCAGCGCGGCCGTGATACTGACGCGCAAACTGTGGCGCGAGAAGGGCGGCGACCCGGACCTCGTATACACCGTGGCGCTGTGGGGCGTGCCTGCCGGGATCCTCGGCGGACGCCTCTACCACGACGTGACCAGCTGGAACGAAGTCCCGCACAACTGGTACGGCTGGATCGCTGTCTGGGAAGGCGGTCTGGGCATCTGGGGAGGAATCCTCGGCGGCGTGATCGGCGGTGTGATCCCCTTGAAACGCGCCAAAGTGAGCATCACGCGCTTCATGGACGCGACGGCTCCAGGGCTTCTCGCCGCGCAGGCGATCGGGCGCGTCGGCAACTACTTCAACCAGGAGCTCTTCGGCGGACCGACGAAACTGCCGTGGGCGCTGCAGATCAGCCCTGCGCACCGGCCGGTGGGCTATCTCGCCTACTCGACCTTCCAACCCACCTTCCTGTACGAGCTGATCTTCGACCTGGCGCTCGCGGCCGTACTCGTCTGGCTGATCCACCACCGCCGCATTCGCGCGCCGGGGATCTTCGCGCTTTACGTGACCGGATACTCGGCGTTCCGCATTTTCGAGGAGCTGCTGCGCGTCGATCCTGCGCATCACTTCCTCGGCGAGCGCTTGAACTTCTGGGTGGCGTGCTTGCTGACGCTGATTGGGCTCGTCTGGTTCGTGCGCACGCAGCGTGGTGCTCGCGGCGACCCGGCTGCTCGAGAGCCCTTGGTCGCCGGCGCGCGCGAGTAGACGCCGGCGTCCAGCTCATTTGCGGCAGGCAGACCCGCGCGGTTCACGCTCTGCGCTCCGCCGCCTGAACTCGCGCTCGAAGACCGCCCAAACCGAAGTTACGAAACCGCAACAAAGAAACACCGCGTATTCCTCAGTATCCCGCTCGTCTTAATGACCAAGACGACTACTCCATGGCGATCGCCAGTCGAGTAGGGGCTGGGGGAAGAGCCACGCGTGTTGCGACGCCGCCAGCGACAACTAAATCACGGAGGTAGTTCCGAAATGCCGGAATGGAAGATACGTACCCTCGCTACGGCGCTGGCCACGACCGCGATCTCGATCACGGCGTTCGTGGCACCGGGCGCTGCCAGCGCGGCGGGATGCGCGGGCAGCAACATTGAAGCCAATGGAGCGAGCATGGAGGCCGCCGCTCAGCAAAGCGTCTGGACGCCCGCCTTCAACGCAAAATGCAGCGGCACCGAACAGGTCAAGTACACATCGACGAGCAGCAACAAGGGGCTCGAGTCCTGGTGGGTGCTGCACCTTCCCGAAAAATACAAAGGGTTCGGCGCGAGCAACGCCTTCATCGGAACCGACCAACCGCCGAACGCCACGCAATCCGATGAAATCCTCGAAAAGGGGCCCGGCGCGACGGTGCTCTCCATCCCCGTGCTGCAGGTCGCCCTTGCCCTGCCGATCCACCTTCCGGAAGGCTGCACCGCGACGAGCGGTAAGAAGGGCAATGGTGTCAAGCGTCTGGTTCTGAGCGACGCGGTGCTCCAGGGGATCTTCGCGCACACGATCACGAAGTGGAATCAAGCGCTCGCCTACGACGACGATGCACTCGTCGGCGCGAGCTGCGACAAGGAAGCTCCGATCATCCGCGTGGTACGCAAAGAAGGCTCCGGCGCCACATCGCTGCTCGAGAAGATCCTGTTCGAGATCAACAAAGCACCGGTCGACGGTTCGGAAAGCTGGAATGAACTCGCCGAACAGGTCGAAAACATCAAATGGCCCGACGAAACGGAAAACCTGATCACGGCCGAAAAAGGCTCGGGCATCGCGACTGCAGTCGCCAAAACCGCAGGCAGCATTGGCTACGCCAACCTCAACGAAGTTCGTGCCAACACGGCGTTCACGCCGGCCGGCGGCGGTGGCGAAGGCAGCTCGATCTTCTGGCCTGAGGTTGAGAACAAGAGCAAGAAGTTCGCGGACCCGTCGACGGACGCAGAGTCGAACACGCCCGCGAACGCCAACTGCTCAGGAGAGGACTACATCTCCCTGAACAAGACCGGCAAGCAGGGCAAATTCCCACCAGAAAGCACGACGGATCTCTGGAACGAAGTCACGGCCAACATCGTGGAGAAGAAGTCCTACGCGCTGTGTGGCTTTGCTTACAGCCTCTCGCTGACGAAATTCAGCAACTTCAACGAAGAAGCGCACCCGACCACCACAGGCGAGGTTGAAACACTCAAGAGCTACCTCGGTTTCGTGCTCGGCGAAGGACAGACGCTCCTAAACGACCATGACTACCTCACCTTGCCTGCCGGCAAGAAGGGCGGCAACGTTCTGAAAATCGCACAGGAAGGCGTTGCGAAAATCGGATACTGAGGCATCCGTCACGGCTGGCGAAGACTGACCAGCTATACCCATGCAGTTCGACGGGGCCGCTCATCAGAGCGGCCCCGTCGCGTTCCGCTACCCCCGCGTCGCCGCTACCGTCCCGGACGCCCAACCCCGCGCGCTACGCGAGGTACCCCGCGCGCTACGCGAGGTATCGTCATGTGGGTGCTTTTAGAGTCCGTGGCGTCCGAGGACGTGCGGGACGGTGCGTAGCAGGATCTTGATGTCGGTCCAGAGGGACCAGTTGGCTACGTAGAGATAGTCGATCGCGACCATCTCCTTCAACGGGACACGGGCGGGCCCGAGGATCTGCCACGGGCCGGTCATGCCGGGCATCAGCTCCAGGCGCCGGCGGTGCCAGCCCTCGACCTGCTGATCCTCATCGAGCACCAGCGGGCGCGGGCCGACAAGGCTCATCTCACCAGCAACGATGTTCCAAAGCTGCGGCAGCTCGTCCAACGCGCTCGCACGCAACAACCGCCCGATCCGCGTGATCCGCGGATCCGCAGCGATCTTGAACAACCCCTCCTGCGCCTCGTTGCGATCACGCAACGACTCCTTCAACGCCTCCGCATCGGGCACCATCGTGCGGAACTTCAACATCCGAAAACGCTTCCCATGCCGCCCCACACGCTGCTGGCGAAAGAACACAGGCCCACGGCTATCGAGCTTGATCGCAACAGCAATCACAACCAACAACGGCGAGACCGCCAACAACCCCACCAACGCACCCAACAAATCAAACGCACGCTTGAACAACGCCGAAGAACGCGTCAATTCAAAACGCCTCACCCCCATCACCGTAACCCCGTGCAGATCATCGAACTCCACCGAGGACCCCACGACCTCCAACAACCGCGGCAACACACTGACACGCACCCCGACCGCCTTCAAAGTGCGCACCAGATTCAACATCTCCCCCCCATCGACACTACGCGGCGCGATGATCGCCCTGTGCACATCCAACGTCCGCGTCAAATCCCTGATCTCCGCCAAACGCGCCTCAGAAAAACTATCCGTCGACCACGCACCAACCTTATCCAGATCCAAATGCGCGACAACCTCCGCCTTCACCCCACCATGCCCCGAAAGCTTCGAGCGAATCGTCTCAGCCGAAACCTCATCCCCAATGAACAAACACCGCTCCGAAGGCGCGATCCGCAACGCCACCCCCCGCGACACCGCACGCGCCGACAACAAACCCCCCGCCAACGCCAACCACAAAAACAACGCCTCATGCCGATCAAGCGGCCGATGCGTAATCAAACCCCCTGCCAACCACGCCACCAACGCACACAACGTCGCCAACTGAAACAACTTCGGCGCCTCATCCAACGTCGTCTTACGCAACAACGTCTCATCCCGGTCATACAACCCAGTCAACTTCGCACACACAACCAAAATCGGCACCCCAGCAACAGCAGCCCACGTCAACCCCACAGACCGCCGCGCCAACCCCACCGTCAACACAAACGCCCCCACAATCGCCACCACATCAGCAACCACCAACAACCGCCTAAACAACGCATCCCGCCGCAAACACGCAGCCGGACCACGCACCTCCACAACACCCCCCACCCCAGACCAACGCCCCAACCCCACAAACACACGCCCACCCAACGAACGCGAACGCACAGCTGTGGCTCGAGAAGGCGCCACGGGATCAAGCCGACGCTGGCGCTCGGCACTCATCGTTCCACCGCCTCCTTGCTCGCTAGACCAGCCCGTCGGCGCATTATCCAACGACGAGCTGCGAGGAATGTCGAGATCTCGTGACCGCGGCAAGCGCTGGCGCCCAACCGCAGTGCGACTGCGTCGTATACGCAATCGGGCCGCCCATCCCTGAGCGGCCCGATTGCCCTTCCATCAGTCACTACACGAGGCCACTACCCTCCAGGTAGCGCACCTGCTCACCCATCAGTAGGCGATTTTTGCGGCACCTTCCTGGGCGATTTTCAGGACGTTGCCGCCCTTCTTGCCTGCTGGCAACGCGAGGAAGTCGTTACCGGCAAGCGCGCTCTGACCCGTAGTAAGTACGTAGGTCAGGTAGTTCTTGAGGGTTTCGACCTCTTCTTTCGAAGTGACGCTGCCGGTTTCACTGAAGCCAGCGAAGTCAGTCAACGACACGTCGTAGGTGAATCCACACAGCGCGTACGATTTCTTTTGCACTGTGCTTGCCGTCACTTCGTTCCACACGTCCTCTGTGCTTTCGGGCGGGAATTTACCCTGCTTGCCCGTCTTGTTGAGGGAGACGTAGGACTCCGACGCGCAGTTCGCGCTGGCAGCCGTGTTCGACTCGCCGTCGGTTGACGGGTCCTCGTACTTCTTGCCCTTGTTCTGTAGCTCGGGCCAGAAGATCGACCCGCCTTCGCCGCCGCCGCCGGCTGGCGTGAAGGCAGCGTTGGCACGAACTTCGTTGAGGTTCGCGTAGCCGATGCTACCGGCGGTCGCAGCAACCGTCGACGCGATCCCCGAGCCTTTTTCGGCCTTCACGAGACCTTCGGTTTCGTCGGGCCAGTTGAGGTTTTCGTTCTTTTCAGCGAGTTCGTTCCAGCTTTCCGAGCCGTCCACCGGCGATTTGTTGATCTCGAAGAGGAACTTCTTCAGGATCGCGGTCGTACCGGAGCCTTCTTTGCGCACAACGCGGATGATCGGGGCTTCCTTGTTGCAGCTCGCGCCGACGAGTGCGTTGTCGTTGAACGCGGGGAGCTGGCTCCACTTCGTGATCGTGTGAGCGAAGATCGCCTGCAGGTCTGCATCGCTCAGGACCAGCCTTTTCGGCCCTTTGCCCTTCTTGCCGCTCGTAGCAGTGCAGCCTTCAGGCAGGTGGATTGGAAGCGCCACGGCCGCCTGCAACACGGGAATCGACAGGACTTTGTTAGCCGGTTCGACGGACTTTTCGTTGATTTCTTTCTCCTGCGTTTCGTTCGGCGGCTGGTCGGTGCCGACGAAGGCGTTGTTCGCGCCAAAGCCTTTGTATTTTTCGCTGTTGTGTCCGACCCACCAAGACGCAAGACCCTTGCCGCTGCTGGTGGATTCGTATTCGACCTGTTCGTGGCCCGTGCCTTCGCATTTCGCGTTGAACGCCGGTGACCAGTATTTCTGCTGGGCGGCAGCCTGTAGGCTGGAGCCGTTGCCCTTGATGTTCACGCCCGTACACGCCGCGCTGGCCGTGCCCGGAGCGACGAACGCCACAGCCGAGATCGCCGTTGCGCCAACTGCCGCAGCGAGACCTCTGACGTTGAGTCCCGTCATCTCTTATCTACCTCCGTGATTGAGCAGGTCCGTTGCCCTACCGGACGGGGTCGTAGGATTCCCCACGACGGAGCCTCTCACGGAGAGGACTTGACAAGGTTATCAGCGTGTGACAGTAAATGTTAAAGAGATGTGACCTTGCGCGCCTCCCGCTCGGAGATCACATGTCTGCTCATCGTGGCCGCGAATGCGCCCTGGCCGGATGCAAGAATGCCGTTGTCTCACCCACCGCCGACCCCGTTGAGCGAGCGCGTCCGCCAGCGCGCACGGCGCCGGCGGACGTCTCATCGCGCTTTCGTCAGTGCTTCTTGGCGAGACGCAGCGTCACGAGCTCCTGCTGCGTGTCTTTCGCGCCCGCGAGGTCATGCGCGACCAGCGTAGCCTTCACACGGAGCGTGTGTGAGCGCCCGAGCAGCTTGCGCGCCGCGCTCGACAGATGCAGCTTGACCGTCTCACTGCCACCTCCGAGGACGCTGAAGGAGCCGCTCGTCAGCGTGAGAATCGCACGCTTGGCCTTGGCGTCGTGCGCTGTCCCCACGCCGGCGGCAACCGCGGTCAGCGTCCGTATGGTTACGGTGCCCTCACAGCGTGTCTCGCCTGCGGGGCATGTGATCTTCAGCGATAGCACTCCGCTCGAGCTGACCGTGATCGAGGTGCCCGCGATCGTTGCCTTGGGCACCGCCGGAGCGACCACTTCCTTGATTGGGAGCACTCCCCCACCAGGCGTGGTGCTGGTCGTCGTCGTGCCTCCTCCACCACCACCACCGCCGCCGCCTCCACCGCCGCCGCCGCCGGACGCGGGGCTTACGGTTAGGGTCGCGGCGTTCGTCGTCGCGGAGCCCACACTGTTCGTGAACTTGGCGCGGTACTCGTAGCCACTCTCCGACGAAGTTGCTTTTTCGACCGTGTACGTCGTGGCGGTCGCGCCGCTGATCGTAGACCAGGAGGCCCCCCCATTACTCGACAGTTCCCACTGGACCGTCGGGACGGGAGATCCAGAGGCCTTCGCCGTGAACGCACCGGATTCGCCTTCGAAGACCGTACGCGAGACCGGCTCGCCCGACGCTTCGATCGCGGGCGCTTTTGGCGGCCCGGTGACAGTCAGCGTCGCAACTTCGCTGGTGGCTTTGAATTCTCCAGTTCCGATTTTGTCCTTGAAGACAGCCCGGTACTCGTAACCGTTCTCTGAAGCGGTGGTCTTTTCGACCGTGAGCGTCCCGGCGTTCTTGGTCCCGGTATCGGACCAGCTGTTGCCGTTGTTCGTGGAGACTTCCCACTGCAGCGAAGGTTCGTAGCCAGCGGCCGCCGCGGTGAACACGGCAGTCTTGCCTTCTTCGACGCTGATCGATTTCGGCTGAGTGCTCACGTGGACCGATTCGAGCACCTTTACTGAGCGCGGCGCGCTCGTCACTTCAGAAGTGGCCAGGTCGTCGGTGTTCACTGTTGCCGTCACGGCGTATTCGTCTTCCGCAGCGAACTTGTATGAAAGCTCAGGTTGTTGGAGCTGCAGCGCTTCCGAGACGATCGGAAATTCGAGCGTCTTCACTTCCTGGACGGCTTTCGTCGCCTTGTTTTCGATCTTCCACGTGACCCCGAGCGCGTCCGCTTGCGCGACCTTCTCCGACAGCTCGACCGAGCTGTCGGCAACGACCGGTTCGCTGGATTCGATCGCCTCGCCGTTTACGTAGATCGCCACGGGCGAAGCGGATGCTGTGGGGCACCGCGATTTTTTGCCTTCGGATGGCCCGTACTCGACGACACCGTCATGGTTGGTCAGTTTGAAGCCACCTTCGTTTTCGCGCAGGTATTCCGGCGCCAGCACGAACACCCTTTCGTTGGCACCGGCGGCCACGTACAGTGATTCGCCGGCCGCCGTCGGTTCCAGCACACAGTTGTACGAGGGCGTGAACTTGTGAGCTTCGTTGACGATTTCCGCCTGGCCGCCGGTCCACCCCACCAGCGCCCCTGTGGCGCTCGCCCGCAGGTTGATGGCCGCATAGCGGTTGTTGCTTTCCCCGGCTCCTTCATTTCTGATTACGGCCGGTTCGTACAGTGTGCCTTCCGGGCTGACACTGAGCCCGTCTGCGCTGTATTCGTTTTCCGGCCCGGCTTCATCGATCGAGACGATATGTTCCGGTTCGCTCGACACCGTCGTCGGTTCGGTCCCAGCGGCAGTCGCTTCGTTGAACTTGCTCGGGATTTCTGTGATGCCTTCAAGCCCGAAGCGCACAAGCACCTTGCCTGAGCTCGTGACGACGGGCGAGCCTGGGTATTCTTCTTCATTGCGAGCCTTCTTGAAGAAATTCTTCTTGTCTATGTAGCGTTCCGCGACTGCACCGGTGCCCGTGACACGCTCGAGCGCGAAGTGATCACCGGGATGCACGATTTCTTCCGTGGGATAGCCGACTACCACTTTGCCTTCGCCGTCTTCGTCTATGCGGCCAAGAATCACCACATCGCCGGTGCTCGGTTCGACCGTGATGCCGCGTGGTTCGAGCAGCGCGGCGCCATTGGTTTCAGATTCGGCTTCCAGCTGGGCGGCGTCATCCAGCACCCCGGTACTCGCGTTGGCGTGTTCGGCGGGTACGAGTTCTTTCCCCGATTCTTTCGTCTTGAACGCGTAGAGCGTGGTCGCAACGGGTGCTTCGGGGTCAAGCTTCAGGTCGTAGTTGCGCGGCTCCTCCGTAAGCAGGTAGACGATGCCGTTCGTCGGGTCCACGGCGAGATCGAACGATTCCCTTTCGAGATCATCTTCTTCTTCTTCCGTGTTCTCTTCGGGTGAGGCTACGCTGAAGCTGCGGCTCGCCAGTACTTCTCCGGTCGCGGGGTCGAACTTCTGGATGCGTAGGTGGCGCGTCGTTACGTACCGTTCTTCTCCGGACTTTTTGTTCGTTTCGGTGGCCGTGAACTTCTCCGCTTCGTCGAGCACAAAGACGTCGTTTCCTTCTTTGGGGTCGACGGCGATCGCGTAGCGCTGTTCTTCTTCTGGGTTGTCTCCGGCGATCTTGCCTTCGGGTACCGGTGTGCCGCTTTTCTGCTTGCCTCGTTCGCCAAAGCGCGTGATTTCTTCGAGACTCGTGGCCGCAGCTGCACTGGCCACGCCGAGCGCCAGCGTCACCAGCATCGCCCCGATCAGGATGAGCAGGCGTCTAGGTGTGCTGGGCAGGTTCATTGAGAGCTCCGATCTCGAGTGCGCGTCGAGGGTTGCTGTGAGATTGCGCAGGCGGCATTACGAGCAACTGCGCGACGTTTGTTGGCACAAGCATGCCCAATGGCGCGCGCCGCGGTGTTGCCGATTCGTGAACGGGCCGTTTACCAGCGCTGACGCCCGTGACGCGACATACGCCTTTGAGAACGCGCGGTCGAGATCGTCGCCGGAGCCACCCGGACGTTTTGCCTGTCTTTGCGGGTACGGCGACGAATTGTCGCTCCCGCGAATGCCGCGAGGACGATCAGACCCAGCAGATACGCAGATGCGGGCTCCTGTTCTGCCTGCTGGTAGGCGACGGCCTGCGCGCTGACCGACTCCGTCGCCTCCTCGTGCTCTTCTTCTCGCTGGGCGGCCTCCACCGGCGAGGTAACGGCGGATGTCCCGCCCGGCGGCGTGGGCTCGGCGACGGGGGGAAGCGGTGGAGGTACGATCACCGATGGCGGCAGCGCCTGGATCGGGGGAGTCAGGAAGGTTGGAAGGGCGCCCGGAACGCGCGCCGGGGGAGCAGGCGGCGCCGCAGCCGCGGGAGCGGGCGGCACGGGGACGAGCGGCGCCGGCGTGGGTGAACTGCTGGGCGTAGGCGCGGGCGCCGGTGCCGGCGCGGGAACGGGCGTTTCGCTGGTTCTGGTGGGCAAAACCTTCAGTGGCGTGGTGCCGCACGGGCGACGCACGCTTCCCGCCTGGACAGTCACAGGCAGCTTGGCATAGAGCCCGCCGGCTTCGATCTCGACTTCCGTCGTGCCTTTGTTATAAGCGCAGAACAGGCCCGATTTGGAGTCGGGGACCGGTTCTTCGCTCCCCCCAAGCTTCCCTCGACCGAGCAACACCCCGTTGGCTTCGCCCGAGGCGAGATTGGGCTTCACAAATTCGCCTACTTCAGGATTCGAGGAGCTGAACTTGAATTCGGGCAGAATGCCTTCGCCCGCCGGCGGGCAGTCGCTGCCCTGGCAGTTGGAGGGGATCGGCACAAAGTCAGTGGAGAGATTTTCGTTGCTCCGCTGCGAGCCGACACCACCCGCGCGCGGGCGACGCGCGAGGGCGGAGAACATCGCCGCCTCGCTGCGGCGGAGCAGCGTCCCATTATCGGCCTGCAGCGACAGTTCTCCGAGGTCTGGGATCAGGCTCGCGGTGACGGGCGCGACATTGCTTGCTCCGACCCGCTTGCCGCCTTCGACCACAACGAGCAGAAAGCCGCTCGCGCCGATGAAGTCCGACTCTTCCGCGCTGGTCTGATTCACATAGCCGAGGGTGCCCGTGCCGAAGGCGGGGATCGAGCCGAGCTTGAGCTTGACGTTCTTTTCTGGGTCATAGAACAGATAAGCGGAAGCCTGTCCTGTCTCGAGAGCTTCGACGACCCTGCCAGCAGCGGCTTCATGCTTGACTTCGGCCTCTTCGCTGAGGTTCGCGCCTCCTAGGACGATCGCCGGAATCCCTTCGGATTTGGCCTGACCGAGCTCCTGCGAGAGCCACACGAGCTGGGTGGGACCGACTCCGCCTTCGCTTTCGTTTGTCCCGTATTTGCTGTCGTCGAGCACGATTACGCGTACCTCTGACTGACCCGCGCCGCCTGAGGAGGTGAATGCGTAGTACGAGGACTGCCCTTCTTCACAGCTCTGTTCTGAAAACGCTTCGTCGGGCAACACGCCAAAGGGCTTCAGCGCCGCTTCGAAGGGGCATAGGCTGCTTCCGACGTGATCGGTGCTCGCGGGCGTGACCTCGACGGACAGTGAGGATGGGCCGCTGCGCAGGATCGCGCCATAGCGTTCGAACTCGCGCGAGTAGGGGATCGCCAGCGTCGCGTGTCCCGAGGTCGCACCGGCGGTCACCCGCGGGCCGGCGTAGAGAAAGTCACGCACGCCGTCGACCTGCGCCACGCGTTCGAGCGCGGATGCTAGCCACACGTCTGGCCCGATCCGCGCATTCGCGAAGTTCGCGCAAGGAGCAGCGCACTGCGAGCCGCCTCCGAGGGCAAAAGTCGCGTTCCCGCCTTTCCCGCCCACCGTGGGAATCGATTCGCCTTGCTGTGGTTCGATTTCGCTGACCGACTCTGTGCCGATGCCCGGCGGCACGCTGCCGTCAGCGGGGTAGCGCGCGATGTCGGCGGTATCGGCGCCTTCCTGTTTCTGTCGTAGGCCTCCGACGGCCCAGCCACTCGTGCCGGTTTCGTTGAGCAGGATCGCCGCAGTGGGGTCCGGGCTGTAGGGGATGTCCCACTTCACGTAGCCTCCGGGGGGAGGCTGCTGCAGACGGCGTTCAGGTTCTTCATCGCTCCAGCCGCCGGCTGTCTGGCGCAGGAGACCGTTTCCGAGTGCCAATGGATACGGTTCCAGCAGATCGGGAGGGAAGCCCGCCGGGGCCGGCGTGACGCTGTCCACCTGGACCGTGTCGGGGATCGATCCGGCGCCGAGGACCCTCAGCGCGCCACCTTCGCGGAACAGGGTCAGCGAGCCGGGTGCGTAACGTCCGGGGTAGGGCACCGGCGTCTGCTCCCAAGCTGAGCCGGGCGTGTCTCGCTCGAGCACGAGCGGCTGCTGGTTACCGCCGGGCACCGACGCCGAGAGCGCCGCGCCACCGTCGGCCAGCCCGGCGACCGCCCATGGCACGTATCCGCTCGGGAGCGCCGCGGCAACTTCGCTGTCCACGTGCCAGCCCGAGCCGGCGTTGGCGAGCACCCCCCCGGTGTAGCTGATGCCACCGTCACTGAGGTGTGGGACGCGATAGGCGACCAGCGCTTCCTGACCCGCGAACGCGATCGAGGTGAAGTTGGCTCCTGCGACTTCTTCGGGAAGGTTCGCTTCCTGCGTCCAGGTCTTGCCATAGCGAAGCAGCGTCTCGCTTTGTCCCACCGCGTAGCCGCGGGAGGGTTCGCCCGGGGCGAAGGCTATGCCCAAGAGGTCGGCGCGGAAGTTGAGCGGCGTCGCCGGATCCGGTTCCCATAGGCCCGTTTCACCACGCCAAAGCCACATTTCGCCAATCCCAGCGGAGTTCACGCCCACCGCATAGGCCCGGCTGGGAGTTGGCCAGGCGACATCTCTGAGTTGCGGTTCGGCACGCTGGCCCGCTGGCTCGAACAGGCTTTCTGGCTCCCAGCCCTCGCCGGGTATGTAGCGCGCCACCTCGCCTCGTTCGCCGACAGCGAGCGCCTCGCTGGAAGTGGCACCGACGGGCACGCCTGGCTCGGCGGCGACGGCGAGCAGAGGCTTGTCGAACGGGACCGGCCAGTAAGACCCGATCAACGATTCGGGCTGCGGTTCCAGCGTTACGTGCACGGGCAGTTCGCTGTTCCCGAGCCAGCCCTCAAACGCCGTCGAGAACGCGGCGCCGTCGGAGACACCCACGTCTTCCGGCGCGGCAGGGCTACCGACGGTGAGGACTCGTGTGAATTCTTCGCCTTCGAGACGAAGGAATGCGCCGCCAGGCAGACCGGTGATAACGCGTTCGCCGAATGTCGAAGAGCCAGCCCACGCGTAGCTGCGGAAGTTTTCGAGCGGGAGTTCTTCGGGGAGCGTGTGGATGCACCCTTCTACGCACCAGCTCCCTTTGACTTCCCCTTCGTCGTTCCCCTTCGGGGCGAAGAACAGCGTCACGGCGTTCGCACCGCGTTCGCCGTCGACCCACACGCCCTGTTCGGTGACGGTCAGAGGCTGGGCGCCTGCTTCGACTTCGAGTGTGACGGGTGTACCGCCAACGCTCAGCGGCCCGCCGGCTTCGTATTCGCTCCCGGGCTTGACTGGCTGCCAGGTTCCCGGTGCGCCTTCGGTTCCGGGCATACGCCGGAACAGCGACACCCCTTTGGAGCTCGACGAGACGCGCGCCAGTAGCCACGCGTTGGTGGAAGAACTGGCGCCGATGCCTAGCGCCTCGAAGCCGCCTTCTTTGCTCGCTGCTTCGGGAAGCTCGATTGCTTCCCTGCTCCAGCTTTCAGTCGCCGCTTCCCAGTGCAGGACGACCGGTTCCTTTCTGCTTGCGCCTTCGCCTTCGCCGGTCCCGGCGGGCACGACGAGCGCCCCGGCAGAGCTGCCTTCTTCTAGCGCAGCCGCCAACGGTCCGGTCTTGCTGGCAAACAATTCTTCGCCTTCGTCCAGGACGGCTTCTTTGCCAGCTTCGGGCGTCGGCTCGAGCTTGGTCTCCTGAAAGGGCTTTCCGGGGCTTCGGACCAGCATGACCTTGGTTTTTGCGGCAAAGCCGAACAGAACGCCGGCACCGCCCGATGTCATGCTGCCTGCAGTCACGCTTGCCGCGGGCACGAAGTCAGCGAGCGGTTCGCCTTCGTTGTTGAGGGGGACCGGCGCGCGCGTCCAGCCACCCCCAGCCGTGTAGCGGACGATCACGTCGGAGTCGGTGCCCGCTTCCTTGCCGATCCCCCACGTCTCGCCCGGAGCCTCCTGGGGCGATGCTCCGAACATAAGCACTTCGGTCGCGGGCAGTGCACCGTCGGTCTGGAAGGAGTCCTGGCGTACCGAAGGCTGTCCGGACGCCGCGACAGTGCCACCGCCCCCAAGACCGAAGACAAGTGTCAGCGACACCAGCGTAAGTGCCAACGCTGTGGCACCGAGCAGCCGGCGGCGGGGCCGCCACGCCTTGACGATCGCCTCGCTCACGGGATCAGACCTGTCCCGTTCGCGAGCAGGCGCGAGGGGAACGCCAGTGATGTCGTGACTGTTTCGCTGCCCGCCGAGCGCGTTGAGACGGTGGGCAGAGTGCCCAGTGCATGGTCGACAAGGTGCAATTCGGTCGGCCAGGCTTTGCGGTTGAGTGCCAGCAGCAACTTGCGGTCTCCAGCGGCGAAGACGTGCGTGGCGCTCTTGGCCACGATGCGGTGCTTGCGCTTGGCCAGTAGCTGGATGCGCGCCTTGACGGCGAGATGGAAGCGCAGTTCCAGTGTCGTTCCATGCACCAAGCGGGTTTGGATGTGCGACACCAGCGCCACCGGCACGCGAAGTTCTTCTTCGGTTTTGCTCACTTTCGGGATAACGGGAACCACAGGGGCTTCGCCGGCTAGACCCGAGTCGTCGTTTGGAAGCGAGTCGGGCGGGGTCTGCGGCAGCCCCTGGTCAGGAGGGCGTTCGGTAATGAGTTCGGTGAACTCCGATTCGCTGTCCACCGGGAGTGTTCGTTCTTCTTGAGGCGCCAGATGGAACAGCCAGCCTTTCGTCGTGACCATCCAGCAGTCCCCGGCCTCCGGGCAAGTGATGTGGGCGACGGCTCCCGTGACGCCATCGCTCGTCGTAAGGGTCTCCTCTTCGCTGACGGTGCCGGTGGCGCTGATGCGTGCTACTTCGGGATTCACGGCAGGCGGACTCGCACCTTCGTCCTGTGCGGCTTCCGAGACGTTCTGAAGCCCGAGCCACGCGGTTTGCTGCCCAGGTTCGGCGGCGATGGCGGCGACTGTCAGTTTCGAGGATAGGGGTTCGCCGGTTGGCGGCGTTTCCGGCCCGATTAGCCGGGTCCAGGTACCGCCGGCTTCCGTCGTGTAGCGAAGCACAGTGAGCTGTTGGCCTTCGGTCGGTTTGGGAGGTTCACCCAGGAACCCTTCCGTCTGCTGGCCGGTCGCCGCCCAAAGGCCGCCCGATTCTCCTGAGAGGTGCAGATAGCCAAGCGCCCACGGGCGCTCGCCGAGAGCTGCGTCGTACTCGTGCTGATCCACTTCGCCTTCGGGCTGCCAGCCGGCCGTGTTTTCCGGATTGAACACATGCAGCGCCGGCGGAGAGGCCTCGGTTTTGCTCACGGGGTCGTCTTCGAGGATCCTCACGCTCTCGAACAGCTCGCTGTCGAACGTGCCGAAGTCCTTGATTTCGTGTCCTTCGCCGGTGTACGGCGACTCGCTGAGGACAGAACCATTCCAGTGCAGCTGGAAGGCGCCGATTTCCGTGCTCTGTTGAGGGAGCTGAGCGCCTGCGAACCAGCAGTCTTCGGGGCTCAGGCATGCCGCCGCGTCCATCGGCTGGTAAGAGTCCGCTTCGAAGGCGGGGGCGGCAAAGGATTCGACGATCTTGCCGTCGGCGAAGCGGCAGAGTGTGTCGTCTTCCAGCGGCGGCGCGTTGCCGTCGACGTCGGCCTGCCCTGGCCTGCCGTTGGAGATCGTCCAGAATTCGTTTGGTCCCGCCCAGGCAATCCGCCCGTCGCTTGCCCCGCATTTCGTGGAGAGCTCGCGCCAGCCTGCTCCGTTGTAGATCCAGACGCCGGATTCGATCGTTTCTCCGTTGCCGGCTGTTATTAGCGCGCCATCGTTCGGTGCCCAGAACTGGATGTCGCCAACCCGCCCAAGCGGGATCGGGCCGGTGGCTTTCGCCACGCCCGAGGGCGGCGGCGGCGCTTCGGGCTGTTCCAAGGCCCAGGTGGATTGCGCCTGCGCGGTGGCGACCGTGAGCGCGCAGATGCAGAGCACGCTCGCGAAGAGCAGGGACATGCTCACTCCCCACCAGGCTGCTGTGCGTCGCCGCCGACCGTGGGCGCGGCTCATCGCTTCTCCTTGCCGCGCCGGCGCAGCGGGGGAACGGAGCGCGCGCGCTCGGCTTCGTGAAAATCGACCTGCAGGTCGACGCTGAGCGCGGGGTGCCCGGAGGCGGCGAACTTCAGCTCGACGGCCGTCTCGAGTCCCTCGGCACGGCGTGCAAGCGCCTCGTAGCGCTTTACGAGCTTGAGCGTCAGGCGCTGCACTCCTTCTCTGTCGGCGAGAACCACGGCACGGGCGGAGGCGACTGTGCGGCTGACCAGCTCAGTGTGGGAGCGCTTTGCCTTGCCGGTTCGGAGAAGTACAGGCGCGCTGGCAGACGCTCTGAGCTGACCGGCGCCCGGCACCTCCACTTCAAGCGCCACCTCGCCATCGGCCTGCCGGCGCACGGTCGCGAATAGCTTCCACGGTGATTGCAGGGCGGGCGCGGCGGGTGCACCGGAGATCAACTGCTGCGGCGTGGTGTTCACGAACACTTCGCGGTGTACGAGAAACACGTCCGAGCTTTCGTTACCGTCTCCGTAGACGAGGTTGTCGGCGCTCGATGCGAAGCTCAGCTCGTTGTTTTCGGAGAAGGACGGCGATGCGGCGCCTTCGTCGGCCGCGATCACCCGAGCTTCATTGACCTGTTCACTGGGGACGGATTCGCCAAGGAAACCGTGGGTGACGCGCGTGAGGGTCTGGTCGCTGAGGTCAGCGTCGAAGAGCTCCTTGATTCCCGCCCTTGGCGAAACCGGGCTGACATCGCTCAAAGCACCCAGCGAGAACAGCGTGCGTTGCGTAGTGAACGCCACCTGGCCCCCGTCCGGCGAGATCGCCAGGTCGACGATCAGCGCTGAGAACTCCGCGTTGCCGACTTCGCCCGATATCTCCGTCAGGCGCTGCTGAGCCTGGGTCCGCGGGAGCCCGTCTTCCATGTGGGTCACATAGAGGTCATCGCGTTCGTCGGCGCCCGCGATTTCTTCGCCGCTGCCGACTTCGCGAGCGCTCGCCAAGAAGGCCACCGTGTTCCCGTCCGCGCTGAGCTGAGGCACGTAGTCGACCCCTTCGGCAGCGTCGAGCACGTAGTCCTCAGCGAGATGATCGAATAGCGCGAATGGGCCGTGGCAAGGATCCAGGGAGCTCGGGAAGCTCGAGACTTCGGTCTCCCCGTTGGCCTCGCACGAGGGGTTTTCGGGTTCCGAGCCGCCGGTGACGCGTCGTGTCGGCGCCGCGGAGCCGTCGGCGACACGGCGCCAGAGCGGTTCGTTGTATTCGAGGTTGTAGTCGGTCTGTTCCTCCGGCAGGAGCTTGGCCTGGCGCGCGACATCCTGTCCGAGCCAGGCCACCGTGGAGCCGTCCGCGCTGATCGAGGCGCCGCCGAACTTGGCGTTCCCCAGGGACGTGACCGGGTACGCCGCGCCGATCTTCTCCGCACCTGAAGTCTCGATCGGCACCGGGACGCCGGTGTCCTGGTTCGTCTGCGGGTCGTATTCGGAGCTGACCAGCGTCGTTTCATCCGTTTCGAGGTCACGCAGCAGGATCTCCCGCGCCGGCGTCGGCACACCCAGGAGGTTTGATTCGACCGCCGTCTCGAAGACGACGTAGCGACCGTTGGCGCTCATCGCGGTGCGACCGCTGGCGAGCGATCCGAAGCGAGGTTCTTCCTCGACTTCGGTGCCTGGGTAGACGTAGGTCGCTGCTTCGCCGCCGCCATCTACCGCGGAGACGACCACGAACGGACAGTCTTCTTCTGCCGCGTGTTCGCTGCAGGCAAGGCAGCCGCCGCCTTCGCTTCGACATGGCTTTTCCATGTCGCGCACGTACACGTCGGGCGCTTGATTGTGGTCGTCTTCTGGGTCCAGCGCCTGCACGGTCGTGAAACTCACGTACGCTCCGTCTTCGCTGATCGACGGAAGCGTCGCCCCGGCCGGAGCGACCTGTTCGACGGTGCACGTCTGTAGATCTCGGCGCCAGATACCGGATACGCCGTCGAAGGTGCCGACGAATGCGACATAGCGCCCGTCTTTGGAGATCGCAGGCTCGCTCGCGGTTTCAGCCTGTGCTGTCTGGCCCACTTCGGCGCATGTCGCACCACCGGGCACACTTGCCCTCACGGAGAGCATTTCGATCGGCGAGAACACGTCGGCCGCTGCGGACTCGCTACCCACGAGCACCGCCGCCGCACTGCACAGGACTGCGAGCAGCATGCGGCTCATCGAACCTTCACCAGCTCGCGCACGACGCCTTCGTTGCCAACGTTGTCGCGGACGTGGACCACGACTCGATAAATGCCCGCGCGTGCATAGCGATGTGTGAACCTGGCGTGACCGCGCGCGTGGGCGCCATCGCCGAAGCTGACTGTGACAGCCTGCGCATCAACCCCCGCGTAGCTGTCCACCACTCGGAGAACCAGCGTAGTGCCTGCATGGGCGCGCGCTATCTTGACGGTAGGCGGCGTCTGTGCGATCGAGAGGGTGGAGGGCGAGCTCAACGTCGACTGACCGTCGATGTCCGTCGCCAGCAGCTGCAGCTGATGCACGCCGTTGCCCAGGAGGCGCGGTTCGATCGTCGCCTTCAGGCCCTGGGTCGAGAGGACCCTGTGCCCATCCAGCACGAGCGTGTATGTGATCGGTCCGTCGGCGCTGGTGGCAGGCGTCCACGAGACGCTCGCCTGCGCGGGCTTGATCCATCCTTTGGGAGCACTGAGGATCAGTTCGGCGGGAGGCGCGCTGGCCTCGGTCGCAACGATCGCAGCGTCGCCAAGCACACCCTGCTCGAACCCGAGCAGTCCGTCGCCGAGTCCCGAGCGACCCACCGCTAGTTCGTCGATCGGACCTCCGCCGCCGCCGTCGACGAGCGCCGTCTGCACGGCTCCTTCCGGGAAGTCCTCACGCACCGCTACGGCCGGAGTCCCCAGCGACGTCCTGCTCACCCAAGCGGATATGCCGCCACCCGAAGGATTCATCACACTCGCCGACGGTTCTTCGAGGCCGTCGAAGTCTGGTCCGAGAGACAGCGTCGCCGCCAGCCCGCGGTCGTTGCCCTCTACGACCTGGGGAATGCCGTTGCTGTCGTAGATCAACCTGAGGTCTTCGTGTTCGTCGATGTCCACGCTCGGTGGCCCGAGTTTTGCTTCATCCCCACCGGAGACATTCGGGTCGGCGACGAACGCCCCCTTGAACTCGGCGCCGCTTTCGGATTCCCCGTCGGAGAGCTTGTTCAGGAAGATCCGCGGGCCGCCGAGCGGTGAGTTGGGGCCTGCAGTTTGGCGATACGCGACATAGGCTCCGCCGAGCAGTGAGATCGCGACGCTGGGCGCATCAGCGTCTTCGACTACAGGCTTGCCGTTGACACTGGTCGCGGTCACGGGTAGGACGTAGTCGACGCTGTTACCAAACAGCCGCCGCGCCCAGATACGCGCGACTCGGTTGATTTCGGGCTCCTGCCAGACGACGAGCCCCTCCCCGTTCTTGGCGATCGCGACCTGCGGTGCATTGGCGGAGGTCGGCGGACGCATCGAGACTCCGAGGTCGCGGTTGACCGCTCCCAGCAGGGCCCAACGACGTCCGAGATATCGCGCGACGCGAACCTGCTCGGCGACATCGCCCGGCTCCAGCTTGGGAATCAGGCTATACGGTTCGACCACCCGATAAACCACGTACGCTTGGGCAGACGGGCTCATCGCGATGTCCGGGCTCGTCCCGGTCGCTTCGCCGATGTCCGGGTCGATGATCACCGGTTCCTCGAACTGCGAGGCGCCTACACCCAACGTGGAGCTGACCAGCTCGTACTCAGGACGTTCTTTGACGGTCGCAAACGGGGTGGCCCACACGACAACGAGCTGGCCCCCGTCCGCTGCCGCGATGCGTGGCCAGCTCGCGGCGTACTGGTTGTTGGTGTCAACCCTGATCGGTGTTTGCCAGTGACCTCCGAGGAACCTCGAGACGAACACGTGGGCCACGCCGCTGACCTTCTTGAGGTAGACGAGACCACCAGTTCCGTCTTCGGCCATCGCGACGCCACCAAAGCCGACGATTTCCGAGCTTGGCCCGTCGATCGTCACCGCTGGAAGGATCACTGCATCAGCGCGTCGCGCCGCCACTAGGAGGAGCACCGCGAAGAACGGGACCATGAGGGCAATGGACTTCGTCCAGCGGTCACGCGTCGCTTGCGAGGACCCGGCGGTATTCCTCATTCTTCCGGCTTGCTCTGCGCACCGGGGCTCGGGTTGAAGGCACAGCGGAAGTTCTCAGGGTCGGAGACCGGCTCCGACCCCGCGAATCCACCCTGGTTCCCGTTGTCGTAGACGGTCACGTACTGCAGCGATTCGGGCGTTGGGTCCGCCGGCAGTGGAATCGGATTGGCCTGACCCTGACGAGGATCGCCGGTCGCGCCTTCGGTTACTCCCTCGAATCCGGCCGCCGCCGATCCTGCTTCGGTGGTCACCAAGGTCGAGCTCATCTCGCGTTCGTCTTTGAGACCGCGGCTGGGGTCCAGGTTAATCGTCGCCGTGTCCTGATTGTCATGAATCGTGGACTCGAGCTTCACTTTTTCAGCGGCGCCGACCAGTTCGGATGCTGACGGCAGCCAGCCGCCTTCCGCCTCGCACGCTTTGCTGGCCCAGATGAAGTTGTTCTCGCCCGTCTCCGCTTTGGTCAGCGGATAGGGCGCCGAGTCCAGACACCAGGTGCCGATATCGACGGTGGCGGCAGGACACGTGCCCGCCAGCTGTTCCGGCGTTTTGCCATCCACCTTGGACGCGTTGCGAACCGTCGGAATCGCCGACGCCGGGAACTTGCCGTTCCTGCCCAGTACCAGCACGGCGCCGGGGTGAGGCTTCGTGGTCAGAGGATGACCGTCGACGGCCGCCACGACCGCACGCCTCGCCGCGTCTGCCAAGCCTGTCGTGGAGAACACCAGCGCGATCAGCGCAATGATCAAAGCCGGCGAGGGAAGCCGAGGCCTCATTGGGTTTTGGGGTCGCGGGCGGTGAAGCGAGGCGGCGCGGCGCGGCGCACCTGACTCAGCTCCTCCAGTGGGACCTCCGTTACCGTCGAGAGCACGGCGTCGAGGGCGACGCCGGAAAGCGTCTCCTGCTCGAGCAACGCCGAGGCAGTCTCCTCCACCGTGCTCCAGTTACGGTCGAGTACCACGGCAGCGCGCGCCTCCGCGTCACCCACCATTCGCTCGACCTCGTTGTCGATCAGGTTCAACGTCTCCGGACCGACTGAACCGAGGTCTTGCAGCGAGGCTCCGAGGAACACCTCGCCGCTCTTCTCGCCGATCGTCACGAGGCCCAGCGCCTCGGACATGCCGAAGGAGGTCACCATGCTGCGCGCCAGCGCCGTCGCCGCGTGGAGGTCGTCGTGCACGCTCGTGGAGGTGTGCCCAAACGCGATCCGCTCGCCCGCGAGACCTGCCGTGATCACGATCAACTGGCTCTGAAGGTCTGGCTTGGTCATGATCGTCTGGTCACGGTCGGAGAGCATGTGAGCTGCCGTGCCGAGCTGACGACCGCGCGCCACGATCGACAGCTTGCGTGTGGAGGCCGTGTGTCCGAGAGCATCTGTGACGACGGCGTGAGACGCCTCATGGATCGCGATCAGCCAGCGCTCCTGTTCGGTGAGAATGTGGTGCTTGGCCGGCCCGGCGACCACTCGGTCGATCGCCTCATCGAGCGTCGCCGCGTCGATCTGTCCCCGCCCGTCGCGCACGCTCAGGAGGGCCGCCTCATTGATTACGTTCGCAAGCTCGGCGCCGCTGAAGCCAGGTGTCTGACGCGCCACCTCCTCGAGCGAAGCGTCAGGCGCGAGCGGCCGCTTGCCACCGTGCAGGCGAAGTATCTCCAGGCGCCCGTGCACGTCCGGGACGTCGATCACGACCTGACGGTCGAAGCGACCGGGACGGAGCAGGGCCGGGTCGAGGATGTCGGGCCGGTTGGTCGCCCCCATCACCACGAGCCCACCGTCTCCCGCAAACCCGTCCATCTCGACGAGGATCTGGTTGAGCGTCTGCTCGCGCTCGTCGTTGCCCTGACCGATGCCGGCGCCGCGCTTGCGCCCGGCGGCATCGAGCTCGTCGATGAAGATGATCGCCGGGGATGCCTTGCGCGCCTTGCGGAACAGGTCGCGGACACGAGCGGCGCCGACTCCGACCAGCGACTCCACGAAGTCCGAGCCCGATAGCGAGAAGAACGCAGCGTCGGCTTCGCCGGCAACGGCCTTCGCGAGCAAGGTCTTGCCAGTGCCTGGCGGCCCTACCAGCAGTACTCCCTTCGGCGCTGCGGCCCCGACCGCAAGGTACTTGCTCGGATCGGCCAGGTAGTCGCGGATCTCTCGAAGCTCGGCGAGCGCTTCGCCCGCGCCCGCCACGTCCGCGAACGTGATGCGGTCGCTCGTGCCCTTGCCCTTCTTGCGACCCTTTCCGGCAAACTGTGAGAACCCGGCGATGCCTCCCGCCGCGCCCTCGCCGCCCTGGCGCATGAACAGCGAGAAGAGACACACCAGCAGCAGGATCGGGATCAGGAACTGAACCACGATCGTCTTTGTCGCCTTGCCCGACTGCTGATCGACAGACACGCTGCCGCCGCTCGCGGAGAGTTCTTTGAGCAGCTGCTGCGTGAGCGCGCCCGACGCTGGATACGCGGCCCAGAGCGTCTGAGTCACACCCGCAGCAGGAGGTGGGACGACGGTCGTGACCGTGTGTCCCGGCTTGCCGTGCTTGCCCTTGACAACCGTGACCGTCGTCGTCGGCGCCGCCACCGTGCCAGTCGACGAGACGGCAGGCGCGCTCGTGCTCGTGCTCAGCTCGACGCGGTTGTCGTGGTCGAGCAGCACCGCGTTCTGGATGTCGTGGTCCTTTGCCAGTGCCTGCACGGTGCTGATCGGGACCTGGCGGCCCGAGCTGCTCGGCTTGATCCCGCCGAGCAGCGTCGCGAACGCGATCGCCAGCACGATCGATGCCAATAGCAAGAACAGCGAGAGCGGGTCCTTGAGGATCAGACGGCGTGCGCCGGAGGCAAAGTCGCCGAGACGCACGAGCACCGGGTTTCGCCGCTGCGCGAGGCCCGAGCGCACCGTTGCTTTAGCCACTTTTGCAGGCGCAGGCGCCGAGCCGTTGGCTCCGCTGCTCGACGGTGGTTGGGTGGGCGTGGGATCGCTGTCAGTCATATGCCTGGGACGGCAGAAGTCTCATCGACGGCACTGGGGCGCACGGAGGCAGCCTTCAAGCGCAGCGCCGATCGAAGCCAGGCCAGCGTCACATGCCGAGAGCGGAAAAGCAACGTCGTTCACAAAAACGACACATGAGGTTCAGGGCGTTCACAAAATGTAAACAAAGACTCGGCTCGCGGCGTTCACAAAAACGAAACACCCGCAATGACGGCACTCGACACTCTTCCCGCGGGGTGCTGCCCTCGGCAACACCGCATCGATTAACACCACCAGCTGTTTCCGCTCACCGAGCGTCCGCTAGGCCGCCTTCAAGGATCACCCTCCCCTACGTAAAGGAGCAACAATCGTGCGTGCGCACCGCACCCTCATCGTCTCAACGATCCTCGCACTTGCCCTCGTGGCGCCGGCAGGCGCAGTGGCGAGCAAGCGCCTGGTCATCGCCGGCTCGACATCGATGCTGCCGCTGGTGGAAAAACTGGCAGTCGCGTACCACAAGGAGTTCCGCAAGATCCCCCAGCCCAAAGTCGAAGGTGGCCAGACGGACATCGGCATCGACGACGTGGCTGCGGGCAAGGTCGACATCGGCGACGCCTCCCGCGACCCGATTCCCGGCGTCGACCCGCCAGGCCTCGTGTTCAGCAAGGTCGCACGCGATGGCATCTGCGTGATCACCAACCCCGCCAACCCGCTCCCGACCCTGAGCCAGGAAACGGTCCAGGGTATCTTCACGGGCAACATCCGTGACTGGAGCGAAGTGCCGGGTGCGACAATCTCCGGCCCGATCGACCTGTTTGATCGCGAAGCCGTTTCCGGTACACAGGACGCGTTCCAGAACATCTTCCTGGGCGAATCCCTGAAGATCTCCCCAAGCGCAACACAGGAGAGCTCCGAGGGCCTGGAGGTCAACGCGGTCGGCGCCCAGAAGAGCGCGATCGGATTCGTGTCCTTCTCAGCCACGATCTACGGGGGCGTGCACAACGTCGACTACGAGGGTGTTCCGTGCACGCTGGCCAACGCCAAGTCCGGACAGTACGGCGGTGTGCGTAACTTCTGGATGGTCACGAAAGGTGCCCCCAAGGGCGAAGCCGCGAAGTTCATCGACTGGGTCACCAAGCCGGGCAACCTGACCGTGCGCAAGATTGTCAGCTCCGAGTGGATCGCGATCCACTGACAGCTGAAAGTCCCCGCGGACGCACGCGCCGCTGGGCCACTGCAAGAACCGACCAGCGCGTCGAGCTCACGCTCGGCGCGCTGGCCGTTGCAATGCTCGTCCTGATCGGCGCGATGCTCGTCACCGTCCTGATCAAAGCCTGGCCGTCGTTCTCGCACAACGGCCTGAGCTGGTTCGGCCCCGGCGGCGACATCGAAACACAGCTGCGAGCGATGGCGGAAGGCAAGGCGCTCCCCGGTCACTCGATCCTCTACTTCCGCGCCTGGCCGCTGATCTGGGGCACGATTCTCACGACCGGCTCAGCGGTGGTGATCGCCCTCGTCGTCTCGACGTTTGCCGCGGTCTTCCTGACGGAGTTCGCGCCTGTACCCGTGCGGCGCGTGCTCGACCCGGTGATCCGCCTGCTCGCGGGGGTCCCGTCGGTGATCTACGGCCTGATCGGCATCCTCGTGATCGCACCGTACATCGACAACCATCTGATCAGCACCGCCCGCAGGGAGTCCGTGTCCTATGTCGTGCAGCTGAGCGGCGCCAACGTGATGACCGCGTCGTTGGTGCTGACGGTAATGATCCTCCCGATCATGACCGCGATCACCGCGGGAGCGCTGGCGTCGGTTCCCGCGAGCTGGCGCGAAGGCTCGCTCGCGCTCGGCGCCAACCGCTGGCGCACGATCTGGCGCGTGTCGCTGCGAACCGCGCGCCCCGCGATCGTGGCCGCGACCGTGCTCGCCACCGCGCGGGCGCTCGGCGAGGCGGTGATGCTGGCGATGCTCGCCGGCGGCCGCGGATTCGCGCCCAACCTGCTCGACGGTGTCACAGCGCTGTTCGAGCCTGTCCGCCCGCTGGCGGCGGCGATCTTCCAGAACTCTGAAGGCCTGACGATCGCGCCGCTCGGCCACACCGTGTACGCGATCGGCGCGGTGCTGCTCGTTTCCGCCGCGATGCTCTCGCTCGCCGGCTGGGCCGCCAAGCAGCAGTTCAAACGCTACGGGCTGCGCGGCTGATGGCCACGCTCGGACTCTCACCGGCGCCGCCGAGCGGCAGCGCGATCGCCCGCCCTCCGCGTGAACGCACGAGCTCTTGGCCGCTGATCGACCGCGTCGCGTACGCGCTTTGCTGGACGGTTGGCATCGGGCTCTGCCTGATCGCGCTCGCGATCGTCCTGTTCATGCTCGTGAAGGGCATCTCCTATCTGCGCCCGAGCCTGCTCGTGCACTCGCCCGCACCTTCGACCGTACAGAGCCAGAGCGGCGGCTTTCTCGACCCGATCGTGGGATCGCTGATCGTCGCCGTTTTGGGCATGGCGATCGCCGCACCGCTCGGGGTCGCGATCGCGGCGTGGCTCTCGGAGTACAGGCGCCCCTCCGGGCTCGCCCGCGCCGTCGAGTCCGCGATCGAGATGATCGCCGGGGTGCCGAGCGTCGTCCTGGCGATCTTCGGTCTGCTGATCTTCTCCCAGCGGTTTCTCGGTTTCCTCTCCGAGACCGATGCCGGCGGCGCCGTTTCTGGCAAGTCATTCTTCGCCGCAGGCGCTGTGATGTCGCTGCTCGCGCTTCCGCTCGTCGTCGGTGCGACACGCGAGGGCCTCGCGCAGCTGCCCGACCGACTGCGCGAGGCCTCCTACGCGCTGGGACGCACGCGCGCGACGACGACGCGTCGTGTGCTGCTCCCTGCGATCCGCTCGGAGATCGCCAGTGGCACAGCACTCGGCTTGGGGCGGATCATCGGCGACACGGCGATCATCACGATCGTCCTCGGGCTGACCCTCACCAACGAGGGCGTCGGCCACGTTCCGCTGATCGACACCCTGCGCGGGTCCGGCTCCACGCTGACCAGCTACATCTACACCAACTCCCCGGCCGGCGAAGGCAGCGCGCCCCAGAAGGCCTACGCGGCCGCCTTCGTACTGCTGCTGATCGTGCTTGCGCTGAACGCGATCGTCACCTGGCTGACCGAGAGAGACGGGACGTCTGGCGGCGCCGGCTTCATCCCCGCGATGCTGCGATTTGAGTGGCTCAACCTGATGTGGCGGGGTCGCTGAGCTCATGGACCCGTTGATGCCACCGCCCGTGCGGCGCATCGTGATCGACCGCGATCCGCAGGTCGTACCGCCGCGCCCAACCGGTAACGGAACGTCGCCCGCGACGGCCGTGGCGACCCGCCTGCGCACGCCAAGAGCACCGGTGGCCAACGTGCGCGAGCGCATGAGCGTCGAGTCGGTGTGGCTGGCCTACGGCGAGAACTGGGTCGTGCGCGATGTCAGCCTCCCCGTGCGCCAGGGCGAGGTGCTGGCGATGATCGGTGCGTCGGGATCCGGCAAGACGACGCTTCTGCGCTCGCTCAACCGCCTCACGGAGATCACAGCTGGAGCGGCGCGCAGCGGGCAGATCACGCTCGACGGACAGGACATCCACGGACTCGAGGTCAACGACCTGCGACGGCGCGTGACGATGGTCTTTCAGCAGCCCAACCCGTTTCCGATGAGCATCTTCGACAATGTCGCCTACGCGCTCGCCGAGCGTCCCGGCCGCGGCGGCAGACGACGCCGGCGCAGCCCCCAGATCGAGCGGGCGGTGAACGAGGCACTGCATCGCGCCGGGCTCTACGACGAGGTCGCAGGCGACCTCGAGCGATCGGCGCTGAGGCTCTCCGGCGGACAGCAGCAACGGCTTTGCATCGCGCGCGCGCTTGCCGCCGAGCCCGAGGTGCTGCTGCTCGACGAGCCCTGCTCTGCGCTGGATCCGATCTCCACCGCCACGATCGAGGAGTTGATCGTCGAGCTGCGCGAAAGCGTCGCCGTCGTGATCGTCACCCACAACCTTCAACAGGCATTCCGCGTCGCCGACCACGTCGCGTTTATGCACCTCGGGGAGCTCGTTGAGTACGGGACCAGCGACCAGGTCTTCGACCACCCAACGGTTGAGCGCACGCGCGAGTACATCAGTGGAGCCTTCGGGTGAGACTGATGGCGCTGGCGCTGGTCGCGCTGACGCTCACCGCCTGCGAGTCGAACCAAGAACGCAGCGCGAAGCTCGAAAAGGCCGCCGATACGCACAAGGGTGAAGCGGCGCGGCGTCGTGAGCTTGCCCAGCAGGCGCTGAGGATCACGCACACGAGCACCAAGGTGAAGGTGCTCGCGAGCGCCGTCGTGAGCGGCTCAGAAGGCGCCGCCGCCGTGCTGAGCCTCCGCAACACATCCAACACGACGCTCAGCGATGTCCCTATCCAGATCGACGTGCGAGATGCCCAAGGGGCCTCGGTCTACCGCAACGACATTGCGGGTCTCTCGGCCACATTGCTATCGGTCTCGCTGATCCCGGCGCACGCCACGCTGACCTGGATCGACGATCAGGTGCAGGCCAGCGCCAAGCCGGTAAGCGTCAGCGCAAGGGTGGGCGAAGGAACCCCAGTGGCCGGTACGGTCTCTGCTATGAGCGTCACCGGAGCCCACCTCTCCGAAGCTCAGGCCGAAGGGAACCTTGTGAATCATTCGTCGGTGGAACAGCCAGAACTGGTAATCGACGCCGTCGCACGCCGCGCTGGCCGAGTGGTCGCCGCTGGCCGGGCTCTGCTCGCGCAGGCGCCCGCGGGCGCCTCCACCCCCTTTCAGATCTTCTTCGTGGGCAACCCCCACGGCGCTACCCTCGAATTCAGCGCGACGGCCACGAAGACCGGCTGATCCAAGCGACTCACGCCGCGAGCGGCTCGACCTCCGGGGACTCCGGCGCAAACAGCAACTCAGCCTCGGCGAGCGGGGACTCCACGCGCTCGGCGGCCAGCCTGTAGCCGATGCCGAAATGCGTGTGGATGTATCGCCAGCCGGGCGACGCGCGCTCGAGCTTGCGACGCAGCTTGTGCACGAACACGTCCACCGAGCGGTCGTTGCGAGCCATCGTGTAGCCCCAAAGGCACTCGTAGATCACCTCGCGTGGCTGCACCTCGCTGCCCGCGCGCGAAAGCAGCTCGATCAGCTGGTACTCGCGTCGGGTCAGGCGCAGGTTGCGACCGCGCACGAAAGCCTGGTAGAGGTCGGGACGCACTTCGACCTCTCCCATCGTCATTGGCTCGAGGTCGCGTGGCTCGGGCTGGCGCCTGGTAGAGGTGACCGCCTCGACACGCGCGACCAACTCCTCGGGGTGGCATGGCTTGGCCAGCCAGTCATCCGCACCAAGCCTCAGGGCGCAGACCCGTTCGGCCACGGTCGAGTCGCCTGCGCATACGATCACCCTGAGGTCGGGGCGCTGCTCGCACAAACGCGCAAGCCATGTCCAGCGGTTGGCTCCGAGAAGCGCCAAATCGACCACCAGCGCATCGGCCTGAAGTAAGCCGAGCGTCCTGGTCGTGACCCTCGGCGAGAGCACGCGATGCTTCCAGCCGAGCCGCTCCATGCGCTTTGCGAGCACAACCAAGAAGCCGGAGTCGCTGTCGAGAATCGCGACCCTCAGTCCCGGGGCGTCCTGCGCGTCCTGCCCCAACTCGGCCGGTCGTGGCGTCGATATCTCGCCGGCTTTACGCTCGGCCCGCGCCCCATCTCGCCTGGCGGCCGTGCCAACCCGAGAACGTGAAGAAGTCGCCATACCCCATTACTCCGATCTTCAAACATGACAATTGAAGTCCGCTTTTTACAGAAAAATTGTTCACTTTGCAAGTCCGGATTATGTGGAATGTGAACGCGATGTAAAAACGGCCCCAGGCGCGACGTCAGAGGTGCCCCCCGCGCGACGTGGGCACCCCTACCTCTGGCACGCCCCGCGAGCGGCTCAGCGGGAGCGGCGGCGCTGCTTGAGCGTGATGCCCTCGAGCACGTGTGCGACGGTCTCGCACGCGTCGACGGCAGCCTCGAGCGACTCGAAGATGTCCTTCCAACGGATGACCACCATTGGGTCAATCCCGCCGGCGAACAGCGACGCCACCCCATCTCGCTGCAAGCGGTCGCCCTCGTTCTCGAGACGGTGAATCTCGACCAGCTGCGGCCCCAGCTCGGTGTTTGTGCGCAGGGAGCGCAGCGCCTGCGCGATCTGCTCGCCGGCGCCGACGATCACCTCCGTGAACTCCACTGCCTGCTCCATCGGCGCCTCGACGCCGTAGAGGCCGAGCTGCGCGGCCACCTGCTCGGAGTGATCGACGACATCGTCGAGCGCCGTCGCCAACGCGTAGCCGTCGCCGGCGTCGAACGGCGCGCGCACACGCCCACGACCGGCAAGGCGATGGATGATGTCGTGCGTAATCCGGTCGCCTTCCTGCTCGCAGACCTTCAGATCCTGCGCGAGTGTTGCGCGCTCGGGATACTCTCTCAGCAGGTCGTTTAGGAGCAGCCCACACCGCTGGACGTTGCGCCCGGACTCCTCGACCAGATCCATCAGGATGCTGTCGAAGCCCGGTCGCAAAAAGCTCATTGCAGCGAGGATATTGACCCAGCGGGCAAGACGTCCCGACAGCAACCTCGTTTCACGATTTTTTTACGAATAGATCACGAGTTTGCAACTCCTTGAGCGACCACGCGTGAGACGCTACGCGTCGTGGCGGCTTTTCCGGAGAGTGCGGACATCCCGGCCGACGTCGTCTACGCCGGCGAGTTGGAGATCCGGTTGGAAGAAGGTCTCGTGCTCGCCACGGGCCAGCCGCTGACGCTCTCGGTGCGGGAGTTCGAGGTGCTCGTGGCGCTCGCCAGGAGGCTTGGCGCGATCATCACGCGCGAGGAGCTCTACATGACGGTATGGGGCGGGCAGCTGCGACCCGGCGATCGCTCGGTGGACGTGTACGTGAGCAAGCTTCGCGGGAAGCTCGAGGCGGCCCTTCCAGATCGGCGCTTCATACACACACACCCAGGCTTCGGTTACCGGTTCCAACCCCAGCCTTCACGAAATGTTCACATGGAGCCTGCCGGCGGTTGAGGAGACTGTTGACGGGTTGTGAACGCCGGTTTCCGATGCGTGTCGGCGGGCAATAGCGCGTCGAGTGCTGGGAGCCGAGTGTCGAGCGACCGCCCTCAGGGTCGTAGCTGCATCACCCCACCGGCCGCTCGGCCGACAACATCATTCAAGCCACAGGAGAACCTAGTGACTAAGAACAAGATGGGCGCGCTTGCCAGCTGCATCGCGCTCGGGGTCGGACTCGCCGCATGCGGAAGCTCAGGCTCGTCGACCACCTCGTCGACCAGCGCATCGACCAGTTCCAGCTCCAGCGCCAGCGCGGCGTCCAAGACGGCGACAACGCCGCCGAGCGGCTCGGGAACGATCTCCGGCGCAGGCTCGACCTTCGCCGCACCCGTGTACGAACAGTGGGCATCTGAGCAGTCGGGCCTGACCGTCAACTACCAGGCGGTTGGATCCGGAGCGGGGCTCACGGCGATCGAGAACAAGGTCGTCGACTTCGGCGCGAGTGACCCGCCGATGAAGCCCGAAGACGAAGAAGCGATCGCCAAGAACGGCAGCCCGGCGGTGCAGATTCCGATGTTCCTGGGCGCGATCACGGTCTCCTACAACTTGCCTGGGATCAAGAGCGGCCTGAAGCTGAACGGCAAGACGCTCGGCGACATCTTCATCGGCAAGGTCAAGACCTGGAACGACGCTGAGATCAAGGCGCTGAACCCCGGGATCAGCCTCCCGAGCACCGCGATCACGGTGATCCACCGCTCCGACTCCTCCGGCACGACCTCCGGCTTCACGAGCTTCCTCTCGGAGGTCGACCCCGAATTCAAGAGCAAGGTCGGAGAAGGCAAGGAAGTGCCGTGGCCCACGGGCACCGGCGCGAAGGGCAACTCCGGCGTGGCCGGCGCTGTCAAGCAGACCGTCGGTGCGGTCGGATACGTGGAGCAGGCGTATGCACTGCAGAACAACTTCACGTACGCCGCGATCCAGAACAAAGCGGGCAGCTATGTGCTGCCGGCGCTGGCTTCGACCAGCGCCGCCGGCGAAGGCGTGACGATCCCGGCGAACCTCGGGATAAAAGTCGTCAACTCGCCCGCGCCGACCGCCTACCCGATCACCTCGCAGACGTTCATCGTCCTGAACAAGGATCTCTGCAAGGCCGGGATCCCCGGTGGTGAAGAAGCCGCCAAGGGCGTCGTCAAGTTCATCGAATACGGGCTTGGCGCTGGTCAGGAAATCCTCAAGGAAGCCGACTACGCCAAGCTTCCCGCGCCGATCCTGGCAAAGTCGAAGGCTGCCGTGAAGACGCTCGAGTGCAACGGCTCACCGATCGGTGGATGAGCAGATGACATCAACTCCACGGAACCTGTAGACAACGTCCAGTGGAGGCAGCATCCGTACCCGGGGGCGACCGCGCGCAACTCGCGCGGTCGCCCTTGGCGCGACTACCTGATCGGGCACTCAAGTATGGGCTGACGCTACTCGCCGGCCTGATCCTCGCCCTGATCGTCTACTTCTTCATCCGCCTCGTCGGTCAGGCGGACCCGGCGTTCGCGCACGCCGGCGTCCTCGGCTTCGCGTTCGACAACAACTGGAATCCCAGTGCGGGCCACTTCGGGGCGCTGCCGCTCGTCGTAGGTACCTTGATCACCTCCTCGCTGGCGCTGATCATCGGCGTACCGGTCGCCGTGGCGGCCGCGTTGTACACGACCGAGCTGTGCCCGAGGCGTATGCGGACGCCTCTGACGGTGCTCGTCGAGCTGCTTGCTGCCGTCCCTTCCGTCGTATACGGCCTGTGGGGCATCTTCTTCCTGGCGCCGAAGCTGCAGGGCACCGAGCAGTGGGTCGCCGACCGCCTGTCGTTCGTCCCGTTCATCGGCGGCGGGCTCGTCACGATTCCCAACTGTTTCGTCGCCGGGCTGGTCCTCGCGATCATGATCCTCCCGATCGTGAGCGCGATCAGCCGAGAGGTGATGACCACGGTCCCGGTTGACCAGAAGGAGGCGGCGCTCGGAATGGGAGCGACGCGCTGGGAGATGATCCGCATCGCGGTGCTCCCGTACTGCCGCTCGGGGATCGTGGGCGGCGCGATGCTCGGCCTCGGACGAGCGATTGGCGAGACGATCGCCGTGACGATCCTGATCGGCGACTCGCCACAGATGGTGAGCCACCTGTTCGGCCAGAGTTATAGCCTCGCGGCCGTCATCGCAAACGAGTTCGGCGAGGCCCAGGGGCTGCACCGCTCCGCGCTGTTCGCGGCCGGCCTGGTGCTGTTCGTGCTGACGCTGCTCGTCAACGGGCTCGCACGCATTTTCGTCGTGCGAGCCGCCCGCGCCAGCGGCCCGCCGCGAGCCGAGTCGCACAGCTCCGGCGGCCCCTCGCTGCTGATCGCAGACACGGCGAGCGGCGCATGAGCGCACAGGCTGGATCCCCCGCGCTCCTCGGACGGCTCGCCGTCAGCCCCGCGCGACGGCGACGCGACCGGCTCGCACGCTCGCTGATCCTCGCTGCGACCCTGCTCGCGCTCGTACCGCTCGTCCTGATCGTCTACTACCTGCTGAAAAAGGGGCTCGGCTCATGGAGCTCGAGCTTCTTCACCACCGATCCGACGGGCAACACCTTCTTCAAGAACTCGACCATCGGCGGCATCAAGAGCGCGATCTTCGGCACGATCGAGATGGTCGCGCTGGCGTCCGCGATCGCGATCCCGATCGGTATCGGCGTCGCGCTGTGGCTGGTCGAGTACGGGCGCAACAGCCGCTTCGCCCAGACCGTGCGTTTCTTCGTCGACGTGCTCACCGGCGTCCCGTCAATCGTCTTCGGCCTGTTCGTCTACATCGTGCTCGTCGTCGGCACACACAGCACCTACGCCGGCTACAAGGGCTCGATCGCGCTCTCGCTGCTGATGCTCCCGGTGATCATCCGCTCGGCCGAGGTGATCCTGATGCTCGTCCCGGCCGGCCTAAGGGAATCGGCGCTCGCGCTCGGATCCCCACGCTGGCGCGTTATCGCCAAAGTGGTGTTGCCGACCGCGTTGCCCGGCATGGTGACCGGAGTCCTTCTGGCCGTCGCACGCGCCGCGGGCGAGACCGCGCCCTTGCTGTTCACCGCGGCGAGCACGCACAAGACGACGACGGACCTCGGTGCGTTCATGAACTCCCTACCTGTGCAAATCTACAGCGATGTCACCTCGCCAACGGCATCGGTCGTGGACCGGGCCTGGGGAGCGGCACTGACGCTGGTAGTACTGATCCTGTTGCTGAACCTGATCGCACGTCTGATCTCGCGAAGGAGCCGCCTTGCATGACCTCCAGCCGCCCCACCCCTCACGTGACGGACATCGATCCTGAGAGCGCGACCGGGGCTCCCGGCTCGGCAGGCGACACAGCAGCGACTTCTCGCCAGCCGATCGTGACCGATCGCGGCGCTCCGGCCGACCCGAGCCGCCAGGCGAAGGCCGGCCTCGGCGTGAAGCTCGAGGGACTGCGCGCCTTCTACGGCAAGGCCGAGCAGGTCAAGGGCGTCGACGTCGAGTTCAACGCAAACGAGGTGACAGCCATCATCGGCCCATCGGGCTGTGGGAAGTCCACGATGATCCGCTGCATCAACCGCATGCACGAGGAGATCCCAGGCGCCCACGCCGAGGGCCGCGTGATGCTCGACGGGGTGGATATCTACGGCCCGGGGGTCGATGTCGTCGCCGTGCGGCGCGCGATTGGCATGGTCTTTCAGAAGCCGAACCCCTTCCCGACGATGTCGATCTACGACAACGTTGCCTCCGGTCTACGCCTCACCGCCCGGCGCGGCGATCTGCGGGGCAAGGTCGAGCGCGCGCTGCGCGGCGCGGGACTCTGGGATGAGGTCTCCGATCGCCTCTCCGAGGCCGGCGCGGGCCTGTCGGGTGGCCAGCAGCAACGCCTTTGCATTGCGCGCTCGCTGGCTGTAGAACCCGAGGTGATCCTGATGGATGAGCCGTGCTCTGCCCTTGACCCGATCGCCACGCTGAAGATCGAGGAGCTGATCGACGAGCTCAAGCAGCGGGTGACGATCGTGATCGTCACCCACAACATGCAACAAGCCGCACGTGTCGCGGACCGCACGGCGTTCATGCTCGCCGGCGAGCTCGTGGAGATCGGGCCCACCAAGGAGATCTTCACCAACCCCAGCGACTCACGAACCGAGGAATATGTCACCGGGAAGTTCGGCTGACGAAGGCCGCCCGCCGGCGGTCTCCTCGACATACGGCGCGAGCGGAGCCTCGGAGGCTTTCGCGACCGATGGTCCGCACGCTCAGGGCCGCGCGCACTTTCAAGCGCAGCTGCGCGAGCTCGAGGCTAATGCGCTCGGCGGCTTGGACCTGATCGTCGAGCAGCTGGACCGTGTGCTCGAGGCGCTGCACCACCAGGACGTGGAGCTCGCGCAGATGGTGATCGCCGACGACGACCGCGTCGACGGCCGTTACCTGGAGGTCCACCAGGGAATCCTCTCGCTGTTGGCGCTGCAGGCCCCGGTCGCCGGCGACCTGCGGCTCGTGGCGGCGCTGCTGCACATGATCAAGCACATCGAGCGCATGGGCGATCAGTGCGTGAACATCGCCAAGCTGATCCCCCTGTCGGGCCACGAGCCGCCGGTGCACAGGGAAATGCTCGAGGCGCTCGCCAAGATGGGCGCATTCGCGCGCTCCGAGGTGGTCCAGTCGAAGGCCGCGTTCGCCGCGCGCGACGTCGGCCTGGCCGAAGACCTCGTGCGCCAGGACCGGGAGATCAACCGCCTCAACCGGGAGATCTTCCGCCTGGCGATCGAGATCGGGGACGACCCGGACACGCGCGAGTGGGCGATGCACATGACTCTCGTGGCCCGGGCCTTGGAGCGGATCGGCGACAATGCCGTCGACATCGGCGAGCAGGTGGCGTTCGTCGTCACGGGCCTGTTCCGCGAGTTCTCCGACTCCTCGCGGCCGCCCGCTCCACGTCCTTACTGAGCGGAAAGGCTCCCCTGCGTAGCCACTATGGCTATACACAGATGGACGCCGCGCAAATAGCGCATCTCCTGTGAACATCCTGTTACGTTCGCTCCCACATCTGTCCAAGCCTGTCTCCATCACCTACACTCCGCCGCAATGAGCGCAAGCGTGAGCGCCGGTGAGGGGGGAGCACAGTCAGTTTCCCCGGACGGCGCAACCACTCCCGCGGCAGCCCTTCGCATTGCCGTGCTCGATCGCGACAGCGGCTTCATCCAGGTTCTGAGCAAGCGCCTTGATCGGCTCGCCTGGGAGCACAGGGTGCTTGCCAGCCCCGTGCCGGCAGACGCCGTCGTCTCGATGCGACTCAGCGCACTGGTTGTCGACCTAGCGGTGCTCGGTCCCCAGGCATGGACGTGGCTCGAGCGACTCTGCGAAGCGCTCCCGGAGCTCGGCATCGTGGTCTGCACCGGTCCTTCGACGGTCGCCCAGCGCGTTCGCGGGCTGCGCCTCGGCGCGGACGACTGGATCACCAAGCCGTGCCATCCCGAGGAAGTCATCGCCCGCGTACAGAGCGTCGTGCGTCGCCGCCGCCACAGCGCCGGGCGCACCGAGACCCAGCCCGTGATCGCCGGCGAGATCGAGATCCGCTCCGACCGCTTCCAGGCATTTGTCGGCGAACGCAGCATGGATCTCACCAGGCGCGAGTTCGAGCTGATCGAGCTGCTTGCCCGCGCGGAGGGACGCGTGCTCGAGCGCGAGGAGATCTACTCACGCCTGTGGGGCTACACGATGGTGCGCGGCGACCGCTCGGTCGACGTGTTCGTGCGCAAGCTTCGCCAGAAGCTCGAGAAGGTCTCCCCCAGCTGGCGCTACATCCACACCCACTTCGGCATCGGCTACCGTTTCGCGGCCGAATCGGTTGAGGTCATCGACGCGAGCGTCGTTCCTTCGTCAGTCCCCGTGGATTGGACCCACCACCCCACCGGCGATCAGCGCAAGCTCGCGGGGTCGCATGAGGACGACGAGCTCACCAGCAGCGCCTTCTAGACGCACGACCGCAACGCCGCCCTTCTTCATGTCCACGCGGCCGCCGGTCAGCTGAGCGACCACGCGCGAGAGGTCTGGCTCGTGCCCAACCAGCAGCAGGCGCCCATCCGCGTCGACTCCCGCGATCGCGTCGAGCGCCTGCGCGGCGTCGAAGTCACCGGCAAGCGGCGGGTGCGCCGTCAACCGCTCACGCTGCTCGGGCGCCCAGCCCTCAGCGGCAAGCTCAGCTGTTTCACGCGCGCGCACCTTCGGACTGAACAGCACCGTCTCGAAACCGCCCTGCAGCCGCGCGATTGCGATGCCGGCAGCGCGCGCCTGCGCATGCCCCCGCTCGGTCAAGCGGCGTTCGGCATCCGTGCGCGTGCCATGCGGCTCAGCCTCCGCGTGACGAAGTAGCCATAGCTGACGAGCCATTCCTCTGCGCTGGAGCCTAGCGTGTGGTGTAGCTTGAAGAAAGATGGACGGTGATCGAGAACACAACCCAAGCGAGCGCGCAACGGTCATGACCACCGCACGCGATGCCACCGTGCAGCCATCGCTCTCGACCCTGTCGTTGGAGGATCCCTCGCTGTACCTGAACCGCGAGCTCTCGTGGCTGGACTTCAACGACCGTGTTCTGCAACTGGCCGAGGACGAGCGCGTGCCGTTGCTCGAGCGTGTGAAGTTCTGTGCGATCTACACGACGAACCTCGATGAGTACTACATGGTGCGCGTTGCCGGGTTGCGCGACCAGATCGACGCGGGCGTGGAGAACCCCGGCCAGGACGGCAGGACCCCCTCCGAGACGATCGCGCTGATCCGCGAGCGCGTGCTCGAGCAGAGCCGCCGCCTGACCGACTGCTTCGAAGGCAAGCTGCGCCCGGCACTGGCCGAGCACGACATCCGCGTGGTCGGCGTACGCGATCTCGACGACGAGCGTCGCGCCGAGCTCGCCAGGCACTTTCAGAAGGCGATCTTCCCCGCGCTCACGCCGCTGGCGGTCGCGCCGGGACGCCCGTTCCCCTACATCTCCAACCTCTCGCTCAGCCTCGCCGTGCTCGTGCGCGACCCCGCGAGCGGTCAGACGGTGTTCGCGCGCGTGAAGGTCCCCACGGAGATCCTGCCGCGCTTCGTCATGCTCAAGCAGCCCGCACCGGAGCCGGCGCTGCTGGTGCCGCTCGAGGATGTGATCGCCAACCACCTGGATGCGCTGTTCCCGGGCATGGAGATCGCCGACTACGACGTCTTTCGCGTCACGCGCGACGCGGACCTCGAGGTCTCAGACGACGCCGCCGACCTGCTGCAGGCGGTCGAGGACGAGCTGCGCCGCAGGCGTTTCGGTGAGGTCGTGCGCGTGGAGATTGGCGCCAAATGCTCCCCGCAGCTGCACGATGCGCTGACGGCGCTGCTGGGCGTGCAGGAGGAGGAGGTCTACCCGGTCGATGGGCTGCTCGACATGGGCGCGCTGTGGCAGATCGTGAGGCTTCCTGGCCACGCGGAGCTGCGTGAGGAGCCGATCGTTGGGATCACCCACCCACGGCTACTGCGTGGCGAGGGCGAGCGGCCGGATGTGCTCGCGGCGATGCGCGAAGGCGATCTACTCGTCCATCACCCCTACGTCTCTTTCGCGACGTCCGTCGAGCGCTTCGTCGAGCAGGCGGTGGCGGACCCGAACGTGCTCGCGATCAAGCAGACCGTGTATCGCACGAGCGACGACTCGCCGCTCGTGCCTGCGCTGATCGACGCCACCGAACGCGGCAAGCAGGCGGTTGCGCTGGTCGAGCTGCAGGCGCGCTTCGACGAGCGCATGAACATCCACTGGGCCAAGGCGCTGGAGGAGGCGGGCGTACATGTCGTGTATGGCCAGCCCGGCTTCAAGACGCACGCCAAGTGCGTGCTCGTCGTGCGCCGCGAGGGCGACGGCGTGCGCAACTACGTCCACATCGGCACCGGCAACTACCACTCGGCCACCGCGCGCCTCTACACCGACTTCGGCCTGTTTACCACCGACGAGCAGATCGGCGCAGACGTTGCCGACATGTTCAACTACCTCACCGGCTACGGACGCCCGCTGCACTACCGCAAGGTGCTGATCGCCCCTGCATACCTACGCGACGGGATCATCGATCAGATCGATAAAACGATCGCCGCGCACTCCGATGAGCACCCGGCCAGGATCGCCATGAAGATGAACTCGCTCGTTGACGGGCGCTGCATCCGCGCGCTCTACGCCGCCTCGCAGGCAGGCGTGCGCGTGGACTTGAACGTGCGCGGCATCTGCTGCCTGCGTCCTGGTCTGCCTGACATCTCCGAGAACATCCGGGTCGTCTCGATCGTCGGGCGGCTGCTCGAGCACTCACGCGTCTACACCTTCGAGCGTGAAGGAGATCAGACGATCTACATCGCCTCCGCCGACCTGATGCCGCGCAATCTCGACCACCGCGTCGAGCTGGCGGTGCCGATCGCGTCGGAGGAGCTGCAAGCTGAGCTGCTCGACACGCTCGAACGCGCCTTCGCCGACAACCAGAGCTCGTGGGACCTCGATGAGGAGGGCACCTGGCACCGCCGCGAGCCTGGGCCTGGCGAACGACCGCGCAACCTGCAGCTCGAGCTAGCCGAGCTCTACGCAGCCCGCGCCGCCGCCGAGCGGCCCTCGGGTGAGCGCGAGGCCGGCGCGCTGGGCTCGAGCGGCCGCTGAGCGAGACGTAGTCGTGAGCTCGCAGCGCGGGCGGATGCCTGACTTCTTCATCGCCGGCCACCCCAAGAGCGGGACCACCGCGCTCTACCGAATGTTGCGCGAGCACCCCCAGATATTCATGCCCAACCTCAAGGAGCCGCTGTACTTCTCCAGCGACATGCGCCTGCGCTTCCAGACGCCGCGGTCGGAGAAGGTGCCACAGACGCTCGAGGCATACCTCGCGCTGTTCGCCGACGCACGGCCGGATCAGCTGCTGGGCGAGGCCTCCTCGTCGTATCTGTGGTCGCGTACGGCCGCGGCCGCTATCTCCCAGGCGCAGCCGGCCGCGCGCGTCGTGGCGGTCCTGCGCGAGCCGGCGAGCTTCCTGCGCTCACTGCACATGCAGTTCATGCAGATTCACGTCGAGGCTGAGGGTGACTTCGCCAAGGCGCTCGCGCTGGAGAGCGCCAGGCGCGAGGGCAAGCGGGTGCCGCGGCGCTCACACCGCCCGCAGCTGCTGCTGTACTCCGAGCACGTACGCTACGTCGAGCAGCTGCGCCGCTATGAGCAGATGTTCGCGCCGGAGCAGTTGCTCGTGATCATCTACGACGACTTCCGCAACGACAACGAGGCGACCGTGCGCTCGATCCTCCGCTTCCTCGGCGTCGACGACGCCGCCCCAGTCGTCGTCAAGGAGGCCAACCCCACCGTCACCGTACGCTCGCCACGCCTGCACGACCTCTCCCAGGCCGTTGCGCTCGGACGCGGTCCGCTCACACGCGCCCTCAACAGGACCGTCAAGGCGCTCGGCCCCGAGCGGACCCGCCAGCTCGTGCGTTTGCGCGAAAGGATGTTGATGGGAGCACCCGTACCAGCGCAGGAGCGCGTCATGCTCGAGCTGCGCCGGCGCTACAGACCGGAGGTCGTTGCCTTGAGCGAGCACCTCGGACGCGACCTCGTGAGCCTGTGGGGCTATGACGGCCTCGACTGAGCGCCGCCCGCGCGTGGCGATCCTGATCGTCAATGGGTTTCGCAGGAGAGGGCGCTGGGCGCAGTACAACCTCGAACAGGCGCTCCTGTATCCGTGGATCGACATCTGTTTGAGCCAAGTGGAACGCCATTCGCGGGGCTGGGACTACCAGGTGTTCGTGTTCGATAACACCCACCTGAGGCGGCATCGCGCGCTGATAGGCGGCCACGAGCGGGTGACGGTCACGCCGGCCACGTGGGTCGCGGCACTCGCGCGCCTCACCGCGAGGCTCCCCGTGCGCCATATCGACCGCCTCACCGAACGCACCCACCCGGCTGCACTCGACCATCTAGCTGCGCACGTACCGGCCGACTTCGACTACATCGTCACGCTCGACAACGACTCCTTCCCGGTGCGTGATCAGTGGCTGGATGTGCTCGTCGGCGCATGCGAGCGGGGCGCCGCGATCTCGGGCGTCTACCGCGATGAGATGGCGCCGGCAATCGCGCCCTTCATCCACGTCAGCGGCCTGTGCATCAGACCTCGCGACCTGCGTGCGCTGAACGTCTCCTTCGGGCGCGATGCCGGTCCGCAGATCGAGCACAACCAGGACGTCGGCCAGCGGATTACCTACGAGCTCACCCTTCGGGGCCGGGAGATCTCACCGCTGAGGCGCAGCAACGAGCTCAACTACCACTTCCTGATCGGCGGCATCTACGGCGATGTGATCTACCACCACGGCGCCGGCAGTCGCAAGGGAAAGTTCTGGACCTCCACCGATCGCGAGAACGATGATCGTGTCAACGCGGCGCTGCGCCAAGCGGCCTTCGAGGATCTCGATCGCTTGATCGCCGTGCTGCGCGGACAGGCTCCCAACGAGCTCGACATCGAGCCGCTCTGAGACAAGGACAACCTCGAGCTTCGCGGGCTACGCTGCCGCCACGGCGGGCGGGAAGCTCGCAAAGTAGCGGTCGATCGAGAAGGCGCAGGTGGCGGCGATGATCGCCCGGCTGCGCTCGACGTCGCTCGCCGCCAGGCGCTCAGCCGCCGCTGCGTAGGCGGAGAGCCGACTCGCGCGCTCGACGAACGCCTGCAGCCGCTCGGTTCCGAAGTGGAGCGTCGCCAGGCGCAGCCGGTCGTACAGGCCGGACGCCGTCTCCTCGATGCGGTCGCGCGGGTCCTCGCCCCACGCCTCGACCTTCGTCAGCGCGCACGCCTGAAAGCCCATACGCCATAGACGCACGCTGAGCTCGGCCACTGCGCCCCGGACCGAGTCGAACTCCCCGTCGAGGCCTCCCGCGGCGCTCAGCACCGAGCGGTCGTAGGCGCACAGCGAGTCGGGCAGCAACGCGACGGGCACACGCTGCTCGTTGTGCTCCGCGGCGAGCGCCAGGGACGCCAGATCGTCGTCAGCGAAGACACGTCCGAAGTGGCGCAGCTCCGGGCACGCGTCGAAGCGCATCACCGGGCAGACCGCAGCGATCTGGATGCGCGCGAGCGCCCGTTTTGCGGGCGCGTGCCATGCCTCCCAGCGCAGAGGCTGACCACAGGCGAGCATCACGATCTCTCCGCGCGCCTCGCGCATGCCGAGGGCCAGCACGCCGGCCTCGTTTGACGCCGGCCCGTGCGAAAACTCGCGCAGCGAGACCTCCGGCGTACCGGCGAATACGTCTCCGAGCGCCCGCTCCTCGTCGAGGAGGATCACCTCGCTGCCCGGGGGCAAGCTCGCAGCTAGCGTCTCGAGCGATTCGTCGGGCTGCGAGGCGCCCGTGCCCGCCAGCACGAGCGACAACGGCGGGCGTGCGTTCGCGTCTGAGCGCAGCCGCGGCGCGGGCGCCTGCTGCAGGTGCGCGGGCAGCTCCACGAGCAGGTTGCGGCGCTCCGAGCTGCGTCGGGCGACCAGACGACGGATCTCCGCGAAGACGGGCTCCGTCGTGGGCGTCTCAGGGGGCAGTTGCGGCGGGAGATAGGAGGACTGCGCCGTGAAGCCGCTGACAGCCCGTGCCAGCGCTACCTGCGCGGCAGAGATCGACGGGCCGGCGTCCAGCTCATCCCAGGAGCGCTGGCTGTGGCGCAGGCCGTCCATCGCGTAGGCGCCGAGCACATCCCAGTCGACGGGCGCCAGGGTCAACCCGAGCTCGGCCAGGAACACGAGCAGCCGCTCGCACCAGCCGACCGGGTCTGCGAGCACCGCGTCGTAGGTGCTCACGAGCATCGGCCGTCCCGCCGCGCCGAGCAGCGCCTCGCGCGTGTAACGCTCCCAAAGAGCCATGCTGAAGGCGGCGGTGCACCCGTTTCGGCGTGCCAGTGAGTCGCTCACCTCGAATGGGTGACGGGCCACCAACACGTACGCCGCGCGCCCTTCCAGCACGGCAGACCAGAACGGCATCAGCACGCACGCGCGCGGGTCCTTCCAAACCCACGGGTGGCGCGGATGTGCCGACTCGAGCGCGTTGAGCGCCTCGGCGCCGTGGCGGTCGAGCATCCGTGAGGTCTGCCGCTCGCCGAGCAACGGCGGGCAGAACCACGTGCCACCGAGCTCCTCCAGCAGGCGGTCGTCGAAGTCGATCAGCGACCTCGACTCCCAGTGGCCGCGCGGGTTGCCCTTGTAGCCGACCAGCAGGTCGCTGTCACGGCAGACGCCCAAGCCCAGCAGGCTCACCAGCCGCGTCACGAGCGAGGTGCCGCTGCGATGCATGCCAAGGATCACGACGCCCTCGGGCGCCTCGCCGGCCGGCTCGGGCTCGTCTCGCGATGACGCCCGGCCTACCGCTTTCGATGACCGCCGCAGCACGATCGATCGCCGCGTCAGATCATTGCGCGGGGAGCGGCAGCGCGTCAAGCATCGCTTTGAGCTCGTCCACCGACTGGTAGTCGAGCCCGAGCAGATGGTCGTGACGGTGACGCACGATCCCCTGCTCGTCAATCAGGATCACCGCACGCTTGACCCCGAGACGGCGTGAGAACGCGTCGTAGGCGCGCGCGACGCGCTTGTCCACGTCGGCGAGCAGCGGGACGTTGAGCGCGTGCTTACCTGCGAACTCCTTATGGGAATCGAGACCCTGCGAGGAGATCCCCACGACCGTCGCACTCAGCTGCGCGAAGTCCTCGGCACGGTCGCGGTAGGAGCAGAACTGCTTGGTGCAGACGAGCGTTTCATCGCCTGGGTAGAAGAGCAGCATCACGCGCTCGCCGCGATGATCAGAGAGCTTGAACGGCCCGTCGGTTCCGTCCAGCTCGAAGTCCGGTGCCTGCTCTCCCACGGCGGGGCTCTTGGCCATGCCTTCACCCTACCGGAGGATGCGCTAAACCTGAGTGGATGCGCGTGCGCCGGCTCATGGGTCTGACATTCACCGTGGCAGCGTGCACAGTGCTCGGAGCATGCGGAAGCACCGCCCCCGCGGACGTATCCACGCCGACCGTCAGCGCGACCGCGATCCCGTCCGCCAAGCGGGCGTCCGCCGCGAGGCTGCTCGACTGGCCCGAGTTCGGTCTGAACCCACAGCGCTCGGATGTGAGCGAGCTCGCCACCGGCATCACACCCGCGAACGTCGCGCATCTGCACCGCCTCACGCTGAGTCTGCCGGGGACCGTGGACTCCTCCCCCATCTACCTGCACGGCGCGTCCGTCGAGGGCGCGACGCACAACCTGATCGTCGTCACCACCACCTACGGCAAGACGCTTGCGATTGACGCGGACAGCGGCAAGGTCCTGTGGACATTTACACCACCCGGCTACTCGCGCTGGGCCGGCGGCGCACAGATCACCGTCTCGAGCCCAGTGGCTGATCCCGACGAGAAATACGTATACACGGCCTCACCTGACGGCCTCATCAACAAGCTCTCGCTCTCCGACGGCAGCGAGGACAGCGAGGGCACCTGGCCGGCGAAGATCACGCTGGAACCGGTGCACGAGAAGCTCGGCGCAGCACTCAACATCGATGGGCCCGACATCGTGGCCGCCACCAGCGGCTATATCGGCGACATCCCTCCCTACCAGGGCCACATCGTGCTCGTCGAACGCTCCACCGGCCGCCTCCTGAAGGTCTTCAACACGCTGTGCGCAAACCGACGCGAACTGCAGGTGCCAAGCACCTGCTCGGCGAGCGACTCGGCGATCCTCTCGCGCGGAGGCCCAATCGTCGAGCCCGGCGGCTCGCGCATCCTGTTTGACACCGGCAATGGACCTTGGAACGGCTCCACCGACTTCGGCGACAGCGTCATCGAGTTGGCATTCCCCTCGCTGAAGCTGCTGCAGTCCTTCACCCCGACCAACCAGGAAGAACTCAACACGGGTGACCTCGACCTAGGTTCGAGCGCACCCGCCCTGCTTGGCGAAAACCGCGTGGTGCTGGCCGGAAAGGACGGGACCATGCGCGTGCTCGTGCTCTCACGCCTTGACGGCCACCCACCATCCTCGCGTCTACACCCGCTAGGTGGCGAAGCTCAGCGCCTATCGATCCCTGGCGGCGGTGAGCTGTTCACCCAGCCTGCCGTGTGGCGCCACGACGGGCACACGACGATGTTCCTAGCCGACGAACATGCGACCGCGGCCTATGTCCTGCGCGCCGGCAAGCTCTATCGCGCCTGGGAAGTCCCTAACCCGGGGACGAGCCCGGTAATGGCCGGCGGGCTGCTCTACGTGTACGACCCTGACACCGGCGGCATCTACGTTTACCGACCATCCGCACCGCGACCGATCGCCAGGCTTCCAGGGGAACCCGGGCATTGGAACAGCCCGATCGTCGTCGACGGGCACATCATCGAGCCCGCGGGCAACGCCAACGACCACGAGCTCACGGGCACGCTGGAGATCTTCTCGGTGGGCTAGAGTCGCCTCCGCGGCCGGCGCGTTATTCGTAGGTGAAGCGATCCGCCGGAGTGGCGCTCGTTCTGTCTTTCGCGATGTGCGGCGCGTGGACGACAGCCGTCACGGTCACAGCTCCGGCGCTATGCGGGGGAGCGACCACTTCGCACATCGTGATCGATAGGCAGTCGACTGAGACCGCAGGCGTCTTCTTGAAGTCGAACGCCGTCTTCGTCGCACCGAGACCGAAGCCGGTGCCAGTGATGGTCACGGTCGTGCCGCCGGCAGCCGGGCCAGCGTTGGGACTCATGTTGGTGATCGTCGGTTCGACGTATTTGAAGGTGTCATAGGGCGGGCAGGGGACGAGTTCTTCCTCGCCGGGTTCCGGGTAGATCGGGCACAATCCCGGGTGGCTGGTGCCGAATGGGGTCGTCACGGTGAGCTGCACCAAGCCGACCGTCTCCGCGGGGTCGATCGCCGTGATCGACCCGAGAGAGTTCACGGTGAATTCGCTGGCGTCGACCGACCCGAAGCGCACGGCCATCACTTCGACAAACCCGGTACCGACGATTTGCACCGTCTCGCCACCGGCGGCCGTGCCCTCCCTGGGCGTGATCGTACTGACACTCGGCGGCGACACTCGATAGGAGAACTCGTCCGCCGGGGTGACGGTGCTCGTACCCAATGGGGTGGTTACGGTCACATCGACGGTCGGTTTGCCAACGTCCGCGAACGGAGGGTCCGCGACGCCGATCTCGGTGCCCTTGTCCTTCACGGCGAGGTGCCTGACTATTGCGGGTCCAAAGTGAACTTCGGTGGCGCCCGCGAAGCCGGTGCCCTTGAGCGTGATCTTCTTTGCGCCCTTTTCCGGGCCGCTGGAGGGCGACACGCTTACAACGATCGGTTCTACCGGGACATAGCTGAACTGGTCAGATGGACTGACAGCGCTCGTGCCTGCCGGCGTGGTCACGGTCACGTCCACGGTCCCCGTCCCGGCGGGGGCGCTCGCCTTGATATGACCCGTCCCCGATACCGTGAAGCTCGCGCTCGCGGCGCCGAAGTGAACTTCCGTGGCGCCCTGGAAGCCGCTTCCCACAACCGTCACATGTGTGCCGCCCGCCGCCGAGCCGCCACTGGGTTTGAGACCGTGCACCGTCGGCACCACGAAAGCCATCGGGCCGTCGGCCAGGGAGACCAGGGCCAACGAGGTGCTCGTCGCGTGCGTTACCGGTGCGAGCACCCAGACAAGGCAGGCTGTCGCGGTCATCAGCATGGACGCGCGTCGCGCTACCCCCCACCTACCGCATCGCGCCAACCGGGCCAGCATGTCTCCCGTCGCTTCCTCCTCGGTGAACAACATTCCCTCCAGAGCCACGCTATCGGCCTGTCCGTCAAAGTCAAGTCACCTGAATTCACGAAGATGCCGCACGTAGCGCATTTCAACGCAAGCTAGAGCCCGTACTCTTCCAGCAGCCGCAGCCAAACCTCGCTGCGCGTGGGAAAGCAGGGGACGGAGTGCCACAGGCGTTCGAGCGGCACCTCGCCGACAACGGCGATCGTGGCGGCGTGTAGGGACTCGGCGACCTCGACGCCGGTGAACGTGGCGCCGACAATCACTCCGCGATCCTCGTCCACGACGATCCTGACCGTGCCCGGCGCTTCGTGCCCGACGAAGCTCCCGCCGGCGTTGGTGCCGACGGGCTGATCGACGGCGCGCGCGTTCAGCCCCGCCTCCCTGGCGCTGGCGAGCGTGTGACCGACGGCGGCGATCTGCGGCTCGGTGAAGATCACCCGCGGCGAGAGACGCCCGTCGGAGTGCAGGATCGCATCGCCACCTGCCCGGCCCAGGATGTGAGCGGCCGCGATCCGCGCCTGGTACTTGCCCATGTGCGTGAGCAGCACGCGCCCGTTCGCGTCGCCGAGCACGTACAGCCAGTCGTGGCCGGGCACTCTCAGCGTGGCGTCCACCTCCACCGGCTTGCCCGGCTCCAGGCCGATCGTCTGCAGACCCAGCGCGTCCGTGCGCGGGCGGCGTCCAACCGCCGCGAGCAGCTCGACAGCGACGAATGCGCGGCCGTCCTCGAGCTCGAGCGTGACCGGTCCGCGCACCCCATCCGCCAGCTCCCGGTGCACGGCGCGGGCCTTGACGCCGAGCGAGACCTCCACGCCCAGCTCCACCAGCGCTTGGCAGACCTGCTCGGAGGCGAACTCCTCCTCGCCCGCGACGAGGCGCTCGAGCGCCTCGACGAGCGTCACCTTCACGCCGAGCGAGGCATACGCCCATGCCATCTCCACACCCACGACACCACCACCCAGCACCAGCAGCGATGCCGGCAGCTCGGCGGCTGTGGTGACCTCACGGTTGGTCCACGGGTCGGCCTCACGCAGACCGGGGATCGGCGGGATCGAGGCGGCACTGCCGGGAGCCAGCACGACCGCGCGCCGCGCACGCAGCAGCTCCTCGCCGACCTGCACCGCGCGCTCGCCCGCCAGCTCGCCGTGAGCGCGCACGAGGGTGATCCCGTGCTGCTCCAACCAGGGCATCTGCGCGCTGTCGTCGAGGTTGTGGATCACCTCGTCACGTCGGCGCAGCACGGCCGTCACGTCCAACTCTCCGACTGCCGCCTCGGCGGCGCCCGGCACCCGCCGCGCCTCCGCGAGCGCCTGGGCAGGTCGCAGCAGCGCCTTGGATGGCATGCACGCGTAGAACGAGCATTCGCCGCCGATCAGCTCGCGCTCGACGAGAGCTACCGACAGGCCGTCGTCGGCGACGCGTCCGGCACAGACCTCCCCGGCGGGCCCAGCGCCAACCACGACAACATCGAACTCCCGTGCGTCCGTCACGTCGCTTCCTCCGCTGTCCGAGCCTGTTGTGCTCCGCGCGTACTCGGCTCGACACGCGTGAGGAGGGCGATAGCCTCGTGGAGATCATGGCGGAATCGCTTGCTGGACAGCTGCTGCTGGCTTCACCGAACTTGCTGGACCCAAATTTCGCGCGCTCGGTCGTCCTGGTCGGCATGCACAGCGAGGAGGGAGCAATGGGCGTGGTGCTGAATCGGCCGTCGACGGTCACGATCGGTGACGCCGTGCCGCAGCTCGAGGAGACCGTTGGCGCACTCGAGCCGGTGTACGTGGGTGGGCCGGTGCAGTCCGGATCGATCGTCGTCCTGGCGGAGTTCCTCGATCCCTCTCCCGCTGGACTGCTCGTGCTCGGGCGCATCGGCTTTCCCGCCCCGGACGCGGGCATCGAGGAGCTCGCCGAGGCGACCGCACGCCGGCGTGTGTTCGCCGGGCATGCCGGCTGGGGGCCCGGCCAGCTGGACGCGGAGATCGCCGAGGAGGACTGGATCGTGCACCCGGCCCAGCCGCAGGATGTCTTTACAGAGATGCCCGAGGGGCTGTGGAGCGCTGTGCTGACGCGCATGGGCGGGCGCTACGCGTTGATCGCGCGCATGCCCGAGGACCCGAGCGTCAACTGACGGGCGCCCCGTCGCCCGGTTCGGGCGCGCTCCCGGCCTCGCCTGGCAGCTGCAGAGCCTGACGCAGAACCCGCTCGAGCGCGCCGCAGTCGCGCAGCTCGCGCACGAGCTCGTGCGCGCCGCGTCCGAACCGGTACAGGCGGACTCCCTCCAGGCCCCGCAGTCGCTCTGCATGGCGGCGGTCGCTTGCAAGCGACTCGTCGAAGAACACTCGGTAGCGGCCGTTGCGGGCGGGCACGCTCGCGAGCGCGTCGCGCAGGTCGATCCAGCGCTCGTCGAGCGCGCCGGCGTCGCGCAGCGGTCCCAGCCGACCGTCCCAGCGGTGGTCTCCGATCGCGTCCAGCCCATCGGGGTCAAGCACCGTTTGCGGAGCGAAGCTGAGCACCACGTCGGCATCCAGCAGCGTGCCGAAGACGAGCGCCGCGTAGCCGCCGGCGGAGTTGCCGGCTACGACCAGCCGCTCGACACCCTCGGCGGCGAGCAGCCCCTTCAGCGCATCTGCAGCCTGCGTGAGCGTCTCACCGTGTGGCGGCAGCCCGCGGTGATACCACGCCTGGCGCAGGTCGCGGACGAACAGCTTTTTCACGGGGATCCCTCCAGTCAGCGAGAGAAACTCGAACGGCGGCATCCCGATCCCCCCCATGATCCCGCCGAATGCCATCAGCAGCGTGTGTGAGTCGCTGCTCATGTCCATCATGAGCACCTCCTCGCCCTGCGAAGGACCGTTGCGCGAGAGGCTGCGCAGCCGTCGACGCAGGTAGCGCGCGTGTCTCGTGACGGCGCCTGGCACGCCACGAGTACTACCAGTAATGCCGTCCCCTACGCTCGTGACCGAGGTGTTGCGATTCGCCCGCAACGGGCGGGAGGCCAGCGCGGCGCGTACTACCCTTAGCCGCAGTAGCTCCTCGTCGGACCCGCGCGCAGGGGGCTTCTCACGCGCGGGCTGCCTGCATCCACACCTCGACGCCGAAGGACAGGGCTTTTGCTGAGACTCGCGCGCTGGTCGACAACTCACCGTCTGTACGTCGCGATCGGCTGGATCGTGCTGCTGATCGCGGTCAACGCCGTCGCGCAGTCGGCGGGCACCGATTACTCCAACAACTTCACGCTGCCCAACTCCGGCGCCCAGCGTGCGGCGGACCTGCTGCAGCACAGCTTTCCCTCGCAGTCGGGCGATCGCGACTCGATTGTGTACAAGGTCAGCTCCGGGAGCGTGCTCGACCCGTCCGTGAAGGCACGCATGAGCGCGATGTTCGCGAAGGTCGAAAAACTGCCGCATGTCACGAGCGTGATCAGCCCCTACGCGGGGGCGGCGGCGGGCAAGGCGATCTCGGCGAACGAGAGGATCGCGTTTGCGACGGTGGTCTTCGACGAGAAAGCGAACCTGTTGCCTACGAGCGCGCCGGAACGGGTGGTCGCCGTCGCACAGGCCGCGGCCAAGCCCGGGCTTGACGTCCAGCTCGGCGGCCAGGCGATCGAGGCGACGAAAAAACCGGGCTTCGGCATCTCCACGGCCGTGGGACTGCTCGCGGCGATTGTGATCCTGCTGCTGACGTTCGGGTCGCTCGTGTCGATGGGCCTGCCGATCATCACCGCGCTGCTCGGCCTCGGCACGGGTCTCGGCGTGATCGCGCTGTTCACGCACGTGGTCGACACGCCCGACTTCTCCTCCGAGCTCGCCGCGATGATCGGGCTGGGGGTTGGCATCGACTACGCGCTGTTCATCCTGACGCGCTTCCGCGAGGCCTACGCGACTCCGGGACCGACCTTCCAGGACGTCCACGAGTCGGTCTTCCAGGCGATCGACACCGCCGGTCGGGCGGTGCTGTTCGCGGGCTCCACCGTCGTCATTGCGCTGCTCGGGATGATGCTGCTGGGCGTCGAATTCCTCTACGGGGTGGCGCTGTCGGCATCGATCGGCGTGCTGCTCGTGATGCTCGCCTCGATGACGCTGCTGCCAGCGCTGCTGAGCCTCGCGGGCCGGCGCGTGGCTGCGGGCTCGCGTCGTGCTCGTGCGCGCACAGAGGCACGGGCGGCAGGCACCACCGGAACGGTCTCCGCCCCCGGCTCGACCCAAGCGCCCGCCGGCGGTGCATGGATTCGCTGGAGCACGTTCGTGCAGCGCCGGCCGTGGGCGATCGCCTCGGTCGCGGCAGTTGCGATGCTCGCGATCGCTGCGCCGGCAACAGCGCTTCGGCTCGGCTCCAGTGACGCCTCCAACGACCCCGCCAACCAGACAACGCACAAGGCCTACGACCTGCTGGCGGAGGGCTTCGGTGAAGGCTTCAACGGCCCGTTGCTCGTCGTGGCGAAGTTCCCCGCGGGCAAGCGCGAAGCGGTGCAGCAGTTGCGCGCGGCGATCGCGGGGACGCCCGGGGTGGTGTCGGTCGCACCGGCAAAGATCAACCCCGCAGGCGAAGTCGCGACGATCACCGTCTACCCCCATTCCTCGCCGCAGGCCTACGCGACCACCCAGCTCGTGTCGGACCTGCGCGAACACGTGATCCCACCACTGGCGGCAAAGGATGCAATCACCGTGTACGTGGGCGGTGTGACAGCGGGCGCGGTCGACTTCGCGAACACGCTCAGTCACAAGCTGCCGCTGTTCATCGGCGTGGTGGTGTTGTTGAGCGCGCTGCTGCTGATGATCGTGTTCCGCTCGCTTGTGATCCCGCTGCAGGCGGCTGTCATGAACCTGCTCAGCATTGGCGCCTCGCTGGGAGTGATCGTCGCGATCTTCCAATGGGGTTGGTTCGGGTCGCTGATGGGCACCCAGCAGGGGCCGATCGAGTCGTTCATCCCGGTGATGCTGTTCGCAATCGTGTTCGGCCTATCGATGGACTACGAGGTGTTCCTCGTCTCACGCATGCACGAGCGCTGGAATCACACCCATGAAAACGAGCGCGCAGTCGCTGAGGGCCTGGCACTTACGGGCCGCGTGGTGACCGCGGCGGCCGCGATCATGGTGTGCGTGTTCCTGTCGTTCGTGCTCGGCGAAGAACGCGTGATCAAGGAGTTCGGCCTCAGCCTCGCGAGTGCGGTGTTCCTGGACGCGCTGGTGGTGCGCTGCATGCTGCTCCCCGCGACGCTGAACATCATCGGCAAGATCACGTGGAGCTTCCCGGCGGCGCTGGACCGAGTGCTGCCGCGGATCAGCGTTGAGGGTGAGCTGGCGCGCGACGCCGCACGCGAGCACGATCGCCATCGTGATGCGGGCTCCTTCGCCGGCGGGCGTCCCGCCGCGGCCACCGACGGAGCAGAGGGCTGAGCCAACTGCGACGGGGGCCGGCGCTCGCAATCCTCGCGTGCGTCGGTGCACTGGGCGCTCAGCCGCCGCCGGCGCAGGCTGCCAGTATCTTGCCGCGGCGCTCCGTGGTGCTCGTCTTCCTGCCCGCCGGCGAGTCGCAGCTCGGCGGCGTGATCGGCCTTTCCGTGGCGATCATGTCGGCCGGCCAGGGCCACTACTCACAGGCGCAGCTGGCGCTTGACATCAGCCAAGGCGCGCGCGTGGCGACGTCTGCCTATCCGCACTCGACGCCACCGCAACTGACGCTCGCGAAGGTCGGCGGCATGGGGCTGATCGAGGGCTGGAAGGCGGCACGCAGACGCGCTGAAGGGGCGCCTCAGCGACTGCGCCCCGGACTGCTTGCGAGCGCGATCCCAGGTGCAGCCGGGTACGCCGGAGTCTCCGGGAGCCCCAATACCGACAGCGTTGTGGCAGCCGACCGCAGCGGGGACATCGCCGCGCTGTCGCTCGGCCCCGCGGGCACGTTGACGGCGCGCATCGAGGCGCTGCACCAACGCAAGGCGCTCGTCGTGGCGGACCTCCCTGGCGGCGGAGCAGGCTTGGCGGACCTGCGCACGCTCAGCGCGGAACGCTCACCGGAAGAGCTCCTGGTCGTGGTGCAGCGCGTTGTCGACGGACGCGGGGGTGAACTGCTGTGGGCGGCGCTCGCCGGGCTCGCCGGTGGCGGCGGCGGGGAGCTGAGCTCGCAGAGCACCAACGAGCGCGGGCTGATCGCGTCGTTCGACATCGCACCGACGATCCTCCGGCACTTGGGCGTGCCTGTGCCGACGGACGTGCGCGGCGAGCCGATCGTCACCGATGGCTCATTGGATTCGAGGAGCCTGCGCTCGCTGATGGCGCGCCTGCGCGCCATCGCCGGACGACGGCTGAAGGCGCTCGGCTTCCTGCTGGTGGCGTGGCTGGCGCTCCTCGCGGTGGCCTCGAGCCGCCCGCGAGCACGAGCGTGGGCGATGCGGACCGGCGCCTTGGGCGTCCTTTGGGCGCCGGTGGCGACGCTGATCACGGCCGCGATCGAGCCAAACGCAACGGTCGAGTACGCGACGATCGCGCTCGCATGCATGGGCCTGGGTGCGCTCACAGACGCGCTCGTGCCTTGGCCGCGGGCGATGCTCGCCCCGGCAATCGTCACCGTGATTGCGCTCGTCGCAGACGCACTGGCGGGCACCCAGCTTCTGATGCGCTCATTACTCGGCCCTGACCCCGCGCTGGGGGCGCGCTTCTACGGGATCGGCAACGAGTTGAAGTCGGGGCTGGCAGTGCTCGTGCTGGCGGGAGTCGCGGGTGCCCTGTATCCGGCGGCACGCGGCAGGCGTGCGACGCTGGCGATGGTGAGTGTGGGCGCGATCCTGGCAGTCGTAGAGGGCTCCAGTCGCATCGGCGCGGGCGTGGGAGGCGTGATCCTCGTCAGCTTCGGGTTTGCCGTCGCGAGCGTGATCGTGGCACCCGGTGCGCTCAACCGCAAGCGCGCGCTGATCGTGCTCGCGAGTCCGATCGTCGGCCTTGCCGGGCTGGCCGCGATCGACCTTGCCGCCGCGCACGGTGGCGGATACTTCACGGGCAGCATCCTGCATGCGCGATCAGCAGGCGATCTGCGCGACATCATCGTGCGCCGCTACAGCGCGGCATGGTTGGAGTTGCACAATCACGCGATGCCGGTGGCAACGGCGGCGGCGCTCGTGTGGGCCGTCGTCGTGCTGCGGCGGTGTGCGCGCGTGCTGGCCCCGGTCGGCGAGGACCCGGTCTGGCTTGCGGCGCTGTCGGGCGCTCTCGCCGCAAGTATCGTGGGAGCACTTGTGGAGGACTCGGGCCCGGTGCTGCTCGTGGTTGGAGCGTTCGCGCTTGGCTGTGTGCTCACATACCTATGGGGCAAGCCGCAGGCGGCGGCGCCAATCGGGCCGAGCTGAGCGCCGCTCAGGCGACCTTACGAGCACGAATGGCGATGCTGCAGGATGCGCGGCCGCATTCGAGATCGGCATCCCACATATAGAGCCGCCAACACGCCAGCAGCAGGCCGTCGGACCACCTGCTGAGCCGCCGATTCGAAGCCGCCAGCCTGTTCTTCGCTCCCTGGGCGAGCCACAACACAATCCGTGCAAACGGGTAGATCAGCGTGTAGTAGCGAACGGCGTCGACTTCGAAGCCGGCCTCCTGGAGAATGCCGCTGAGCTCGGCGGTGGAGAAGTGCCGGTGGCGTTCTCCGCCCCCGGAATAGTTGCCGAAACGCTTGCCGGCGTATCGGCGCTCGTAGCGTTCGCGGCCGTAGAGCGTCCGGTAGACGAACCGATGCAGACGCGGAACGTAGAACTTGAAGTTCTCCGGGTCGGCGAACGCGAACAGACCCTTGTGCGGGGTCGTCACGATCAGCATGCCGTCATCGGCGAGAACCCGCAGTATCTCTTCCAGCGCCGTGCGGCGGACACCCTCGCCCATGTGCTCCATGACGTCGCAGCAGGTGACCGCATCGAGCAGCCCGCTCTCGATCGGAAGGTGCGGGGTCTCTGCGGAGATTAGGTGCGTGCGTACGCCGGGCTCGAGCTCAGCCTTGGCGATGGCGGCAGCGTTGACGTCGCAGGCGTCCACCGAGATTTCCATCAGCTGCGCGACCCTCGAGGCGAACTTGCCGTTTCCACAGCCGTAGTCGAGCAGTGTCCTGGGGCTGTCCAGCAGCTCCAACGTCACCCGTGTACGACCGTGACGAGCTGCGTCGGAGGTCTCCCCGTCGGGCATGGTCGGCGCAGCTTACTGGGCCGGCGCGGCGCCTAGCGTCCCGCAGCCCGCCGGTAGCGCGCGACCGCAAGCGGCCCGAACACGGCGACGATCGCAAGCGACCAGACGACGGCGCCCCAGACGCTGTTGCCGGCGGGCGCGCCGAGCCACAGGTGGCGCATCGCGTCGACGATCACGGTGAACGGGTTGACTTCGGCGAACTGGCGCAGGCCGTCGGGCATCGAGGCGACGGGCACGAAGGCGGAGGAGATGAAGGTGAGCGGGAAGACGGAGATGAAGCCGACGGAGTTGACCGATTCGGGCGATTTGACGAGCAGCCCGATGAACGCGAGAAACCAGGAGAAGCCATAGCCGAACAGCAGCAGCAGGAGGATTCCGGCGGCGGCGTGCAGGAAGCTCGTCTGGAAGCTGAAGCCGATGATCACGCCGGTCACGAGCAGGATCGTGATCGAGAGCGAGTTGGTGGCGACGTCGGCGAGCGTGCGCCCGCCGAGCACGGCGGCGCGCGACATGGGCAGCGAGCGGAAGCGGTCGATCAAGCCCTTGCTGACGTCCTCGTTGAGCCCGAGCGCGGTGGCGAAGCCGCCGAAGGCGGTGTTCTGGACGATGATGCCGGGGATCAGGAAGTCGACGTAGCTGTAGCCAGGCGTCCGGATTGCGCCGCCGAAGACGTAGCGGAACAGCAGCACGAACATGATTGGCTGGATCGTGAAGCCGATCAGCAGTTCGGGCGCGCGCGGCAGGCGCACGAGGTTGCGCTCGGCGATGATCAGCGTGTCGGTGACGAAGCGTCTCACGCGGCCCGCTCCTCTTCCCGCTCCTGCTCGGCGGACCCGTCTTCGGCGGCGTGTCCGGTGAGCGCGAGGAACACGTCGTCGAGCGTGGGACGGCGCAGCGCGAGGTCCTCGACGCCGACGCCCGCCTCGTCCAATCGACGGACAGCCTCCATGATCGCGCCGTCGCGCTCGCGCACGCTGACACGCACGACCAGCTCCCCTTCGACCGCGGGCGGCTCGTCGGACATCGATGCGAGCGTCGCCAGCGCCCGCTGGGGATCGGCGCCGTGCTCGAGGCGGATCTCCAGCCGCTCACCACCGAGACGGTCCTTGAGCTCATCGGAGGTGCCCTCGGCGATCAGGCGCCCGTGGTCGATCACGGCGATCGTGTCCGCCAGCCGGTCGGCCTCGTCGAGGTACTGCGTGGTGAGCAGCGCGGTGGTGCCTTCGGCGACGAGCCCTTCCAGCACCGCCCACAGGCTCAGGCGGCTGCGCGGGTCGAGGCCCGTGGTCGGCTCGTCCAGATAGAGGACCGGCGGTTTTGCGACGAGCGCGGCCGCGAGGTCCAGGCGCCGGCGCATCCCTCCGGAGTAGGTCTTGGTCGGCCGACCGCCGGCCTCCACCAGGTCGAAGCGCTCGAGCAGCTCGCGCCCCCGCGCCTTGGCGTCCTTGCGCCGCGCGCCGTACAGGCGCCCGACCATCGTCAGATTCTCCAGGCCCGTGAGGTTTTCATCGACCGCCGCATACTGCCCGGCGAGCCCGATCCGCTCGCGCAGTGCGGCCGCGTCCTGGCGCACGTCCAGGCCGAGCACGTGCGCGCTGCCGGCGTCGGCCTGCAGCAGCGTGGCGAGGATGCGCACCAGCGTCGTCTTGCCGGCTCCGTTGGGGCCCAGCAGCCCCACGATCTGGCCCTGCGCGACGGTCAGATCGACGCCGTCGAGCGCACGCACCTCGCCGAAGCGCTTGACGAGGCCGCGCACCTCGATCGCGGGCGCATCGCTCACCCTGCGCAGTCCCGACAGGCCCCGTGGAGCACGATCTCGTGCTCTGAGACAGACAGCGGCACGCGCTCTGAGAGGCTCGAGATGGCGCGCTCGAGATCGGGGTCGGAGAACGGCATGACGACGCCGCACTCGTCGCAGACGAGGTGATGGTGGTGCTCCGCGTGCTCGCAAACGCGCTCGTAGCGGACCATCGTCTGGCCGGTCTCCACGCGCTGCACGAGCGCCAGCTCCTCCAGCTCGTCGAGGATCCGGTAGACGCTGGCGCGGCTCACCGGGCGCGGCGCACGCGCGCGCAGCACGTCCTCGATCTCAGGCGCGGTCAGCGCGCACTCCTGGCGCGCGAGCAGCTCCAGTACCGCGCGCCGGGCGCCGCCGCGCTTGCGCCCCGCCGTGCTCAGCGCGAGCTCGGCGCGCGCCAGCCAGTCGCCTGCGGGCTCGGCTGTCTCTGCGGTGTGGGCGGCGTGAGCGCTCATCGTCAGGATGGTAGAGGCGCCACGAGCGGGCGTCCTTCGGCGGGCTGCGCACGCCCGAGCACCCGCCGCCGCCACGCGGCCCACAGCCGCCCGAGCACGTATGCGCAGGCGCTGACCGTGCCGACGAAGAAGCCGACGGGGTAATTGGTCTCATAGGAGGCTGCGATCGCGACCCACACGGTGAGCAGCGCGATCGCCACGGACAGCGCCATCGCCACCAGCGGCCTGCTCGTGAACGAGCGCGCGGCGGCGGGCGAGCCGATCATCAGGCTGAAGATCAACAGCGTGCCGACGACGGGCACGGTCATGGTGCTGGCGAGCGCCACGACAAGCAGGAAGCACAGCTCCATCCTGAATGCGCTGACCCCGCGCGCCTCGCCGACCTCGGCGAGCACGGAGGAGAGCATCAGCGGCCGATAGAGCGCCACCACGGCGAAGACGCACACGAGCGCGAGCGCGGCGGTTGGCAGCACCTGGTTGGCGGAGATGCCAAGCACCTCGCCGAACAGCAGCGACTCGATCTCGGGCTCGTACTCGACGCTGAGGCTGAGGAACAGCGCGCCGAGCCCGAGCATCGTCGTGAGCGCGAGCGCGGTGACGGCGTCGTGGCGCCCGCGCCTGCCGAGCACGCCGATGCCGAGCGCCCCCAGCAGCGAGAACACGCCGAGGCCGACGAGCGTGTTGACGCCGATCAGGCTTGCGCCGGCGGCGCCGGCGAAGGAGCCGTTGGGCACGGCGTGGGCGACGAACGCGGAGCCGCGCAGCACGACGAAGAAGCCGACCATGCCGGCGACGACGGCGACGACGCTGGACACCTCCCAGGCATTGACCATGAAGCCGGAGAACATCTATGCGACCCCGACGGGCGCGCGCCGGGCGATCAGCCGGGGCAGGCCGGAGAGCAGGTAGCCGAGGAAGATCAGCGTGACGACGAAGAAGCTGACGGGCCAGCCGCCGCCCGAGCTCCAGTCGAAGCTGTCGTAGGCGAGCACGATCCCCAGCCACATCGCCCCCACCCCGATCGCGGCGGAGGCGGCGATCGCGGTGGCGGGGCGCCTGGTGAGACGCAGCGCGGTGGCGGCGGGCCCGACGAGCAGCGCGGTGGAGAGGATCGAGCCGATCGTGAGCGCGGCGAGCGCCACGGCGACGGCCAGCGCGAGCAGGTAGGCGACGCCGAGCGCGCGCACGGGCAGGCCGCGCGCGGCGGCCATCTCGGCGCTGAGGGAGCTGAGCAGCAGCGGTCGGTAGAGCACCGCCACGGTGCCGAGCGCCAGCGCGGCGAGCACGCCGATCAACGGCAGCAGCGAGCTGGACACGGTGAAGATCGAGCCGAACAGGACGGTTTGGGCGGCGCCGGTGGTGTTGTGCAGGGTCGCGTCCAGGTAGAAGAGCAGCGCGGCGATGCCGAGGAAGAAGCCGAGCACGACGCCGGTGGCGAGGTCGCGCCCGCGTGGGCGCTGGATGCCGACGAGCTCCATCGCGCCGGCGGCGGCGACACCGACAGCGACGAACCCCCACAGCGGCGCGACGCCGGCGAGATACGCGGCGGATCCGCCGGTGGTGTTGACGTCGCCGAGCGCCTCGCCGGCGAAGGACTGCCCGCGCAGCACGGTGAACACGCCGACGGTGGCGGAGACGAGGGCGACGAGCGTGCCGACGAGTAGCGCCACGCCGACGACAACGCTTGAGAAGAAGCCACGCGCGATCAAGGCTGCGAGCGCGCCGCTCACGAGACGATCTCTACGCCGGGGACGATCACGTCGTGGCCGTGGCCCGCGGTCTCCGATCCATCCGCCTCCTCCGGCGCGCCGGCGACGACGAGCACACGGCCGTGCACGTTGAGCACGTCCACGTGGCTGCCGTAGAGCTCGCTGAGCACGTCCGCGCGCACGACCTCCTCGGTGGTGCCGCTGGCGGCGCGCCCGGCGGCGAGGTAGACGATGCGGTCGAGCACGGGCAGCAGCGGGTTCATCTCGTGCGCTGAGATCAGCACCGCGACCTGGCGATCCTTGGCGATCGTGGCGAGCAGCTGCACGACCTCGCGCCCGGCGCGCAGGTCGAGGTTGGCGAGCGGCTCGTCGAGCAGCAGCAGCTTGGGCTGGGAGATCAGCGCGTGCGCGATCAGCACGCGCTGCTGCTCGCCGCCGGAGAGCAGCCCCACGCGGGCGTCGGCGAACGGGCCGGCGTCGACCGCCTGGAGCATCTCGTCTATGCGCGCCCTGCGGGCGCGGGATGGCAGCGGGATGCCCAGCCGGTGGGCGTCGAGGCCGAGGCCCACGAGGTCGCGGGCCCGCAGCGGCATGTCGGGGTCGAGCAGGAACTTCTGCGGCACGTAGCCGATCAGCGCGTTGCGCCTGGAGCGCGGCCGCCCGTCGATCAGCACGCGCCCGGCGTGCGCTGCCTGCAGCCCCAGGATCGTGCGCAACAGCGTCGTCTTGCCGGAGCCATTGGCGCCGATCAGCCCCGTGAACTGGCCCGGCCCGATCGCGAAGCTCACGTCGCGCAGCACGTCTCGGCCGGAAAGGCGCACGCCGACCCCCTCGACGGAGAGGATCTGCTCGCTCACAGCTTCTCCGTGGAGATGCCTTCTGCGACGGCCCTGTGCAGCGCGCGCACCTCGGCGAGCATCCATGACTGGTAGTCGTAGCCGGGCGTCGGCATCGTCTCGTAGACACCCACCACGGGCACGTGGGCGCGTTTGGCCGCTTCCAGGAAGGACTGTGTGAGTGAGTCGGTGACCTGCTGGTTGTAGACGAACGCCTTCACACGGTGCCCGGCGAACAGGAGGTTCTGCGTGCTCACGTCCTGCGGGGCTGGGTCGATGCCATTCATGATGTCCGCCTGCAGCGAGAAGGGCGTGAGGTTGAGCGTGCCGGCGGCTTCGAGCATGTAGTCGCCGACCGGCTCTGTTGTGGCGACCGCGGCACCCGGGTATTCCCTCGCGAACTGCTGCAGCGCGCGATACCAGGGAACGAGCGAGCGTTCGAAGGCGGCCGCATTCGCCTTGAAGTAGGCAGCGTGTGCCGGCTGCAGTGCAGCGAGGTCCGCGGCCACTGCACGCGCGACGGCGGGCATCGTCTGCGGCTTGTACCAGAGGTGCGGGTTGCGGGTGCTGTCGGACAGGCCGAGCAGCTTTTGCACATCGATCACTTTGCGCTGGGAGCTCGCCGAGGCCGACTCGATCTTTTCCATGTAGGCGTCGTAACCCACGCCGTTCTGCACGACGAGCCCCGCTGCGGCGACCGTCTCGGCGACGCTGGGGCTGGCCTCAAAGGTATGCGGGTCGGTGCTGGGGTTGCTCTCGACAGCGCTCACCTTCACGTAGCGCCCACCGATCTGTTCTATGACGTTGGCGTACTGGTTCTCAGCGCCGACCGCGAGGATCTTGCCGCCGGCGCTCGCCGCCTCCCCGGTATGCGCGCACCCACAGAGCAGCACCGCCGCCAGCAACGCGAGACCCGCAGCGCCTGCCTTCTTGCATACATGCGCGCGTGCGGCGCGACCGGACAGGACGGCGCTCCCCGACGTGACGTGCTGTATTGGCGCGGGCCACATACCCGCGCCAAACTATCATAAGACTGAGTCTTGTTCTTGTTCAGTAGTTGTCGACGTTCGCGCGCCGGCGGCGCACGAGGAAGAACCCGCCGATCAGCAGGATCACGACGACGATCACGATCCCGCCGACGATGTAGCGGAGTTTGTGCCCGGGAGACTTCTTGACCACTGAGACGTTGTGCGCTTTGAGCTCGGCGCGCAGCTTTTTCGCTTCGCTGGGGGCGTAGATGAGGTCGGCGTGGTGCCCGTTGCTCAGGTTCAGGTGCAGCGAATGCGACTTCGAGCGAACGGTGGCCGACTTGATTTCCCCGTTTTCGAGCTGCTTTTCGAAGACGGAGAGCGTCTCGGTGTTCGCGGGCGGCGGCGCCTTCTTGGCAGCGACGGCAGCGGCAGTAAAGACGCCGGCCGCGCTCGCGAAACACGCCAGGACCACAGCCAGCTTGATCGTAAGGGACATCCGCTTCGCTCGACTCATCGGCGGTACCTTACCGGCGGAATCTGTGACACGCGTTACCAACTGTCGAGTCGCAGCGCTCACACGCGGCCCGTGTCACGCCGGTACGCGCGCGCGGCCAGGCCAGTCAAGAGCACCGTCCAGGCGGCCATCACGATCCAGCCCTTAGCACTCCAAGCCTGGCCACCGAGCGCTACGTGACTTGCGCGTGCGAGCCAGTAGGAGGGTATGTATCGGGCCAGTTCCGGCAGGAAGCCGTGACCGCTGAGGGGAAACCAGACACCACCAAGCAATGCGAGCAACGAGATGCCACCGCCGAGCGCCGGTCCGATCGAGTCGGGCGTGAGCATGTGGCCGAGCATGATCCCCAGCGCGGCGAAGGGAATCAGGCCAACCAGGATCAGCCCGGTCATCTCGAGCCATTCAGAGGCTTTCAGGCTGACGCCGAGCGATGTCCCGGCGGCGTACAGCGCGATCAGGCTGATCGCGGCCATCATGTAGCCGGTGATCACCTTCGCGCGGAAGTAGGCACGCGGCGAGAGCGGGGTGATGCGCAGCTGGCGATTCCACCCCACGGCGCGCTCGGCGGCAATGCGCGCCCCGCAGGAGAGCATCGCGCTCATCGTCCCGAACGTGGCCATGCCGACCATGTAGTAGAGCGGGAAGGAGATGCCGCTGCCGTCGAAGTCGCGCACGTGGCGATTGGGCGAGGCGATCACGAAGTAGAGGACCAAGGGGAATCCGAGCGACAGCAGGAAGAAGCGGCGGTTGCGCAGCGTGCGCAGCAGCTCGTAGCGCATGTACACGAGGTTCATCGCACGCCGGCGCTTCCGTCGGAGCTCTCGGTGTCCTGCGGCTGGGCGTCGCCGGTCAGCTCGATGAACGCCTGCTCCAGCCCGGCGGCGACGATCTCGAGATCGCGCGCGTCGGGAAACGCGCCCAGCAGCGCCCTGACGGCGGCGTCGGAGTCGGTGCAGCGCAGCACGACCGTCTCGCCGTGGCGCTCGGCGGCGCTGACGCCGGGCAGCGCGCCCAGCTCCTCGAGGCCCGCGCGCGGCAGCGTGGCGCGAATCGTGCGCGTTCCCACCCTTGCTCTGATCTCCGTCGGAGGCCCATCGGCAACCACGACGCCATGCGCGATCAACACGGCGCGATCGGCGTACGCGTCGGCCTCCTCGAGGTAGTGCGTGGCGAACAGGACCGTCTTGCCGCGACCTGCGAAGGCACGCATCGTGGCCCAGAAGGCCCGGCGGCCCTCGACGTCGAGCGCAACCGTGGGCTCGTCGAGCACGAGCAGCAGCGGATCGCTGACGAGCGCCACGGCCAGGCGCACGCGCTGCGTCTGCCCACCGGAGAGCTTGTTGGTGCGCTGCTTTGCGATCTCGGTGATGCCGGCCAGCTCGAGGGCGTCGTCCACGTTTAGCGGCCGGGGGTAGAGCGATGCGATCATCGCGACCAGCTCGCGCACGGCGAGATCCCTGATCAGCTCCCCGGTCTGCAGCATGCCACCCACCTCGCCGTGGGCGACGGCCTGCGCGGGCGCGCGGCCGAAGACCGAGACGCTGCCCTCATCCGGTGGGAGCAGTCCGAGCAGCATGTCGATCGTGGTCGACTTGCCGGCGCCGTTGGGGCCGAGCAGCGCGACGGTCTCGCCGGCGGCAATGTTGATGTCGACGCCGCGCACGGCACGGATCGGTCCGTCGGGGCCGTGGAAGGACTTGACCAGCCCGCGCAGCTGGATCTCGGTCGAAGGCGCGTCGCGCAGACCTTCGACCGCGACGCTCATTTGCGCGCGGCCCTCACTGCCTTCAGCCGATCGACCTTCGATAGCACGACCTTGCGCATCCGCACTGTGGACGGCGTGGCCTCCACGGCCTCGTCCTCGCGTACGAACTCGAGCGCCTCGTCGAGCGTGAGCTTGCGGTGCGCATCCAAGCGCACGAGCACATCGGAGGTCGAGGAGCGCATGTTCGTGAGGTGCTTCTCCTTGACGGGGTTCACGTCGAGGTCCTCTGCACGCGCGTTCTCGCCGATGATCATCCCTTCATAGACCTCCTCGCCGGGCCCCACGAACAGCGAGCCACGCTCCTGCAGCGTGAACAGCGAGAACGTCACGGTCTCGCCGCGGCGGTCGGCGACGAGCACGCCGCTGGTGCGCGTGAGGATCTCCCCCGCCCACGGCTCCCAGCGGTCGAACACGTGGTGCATGATCCCGGTGCCGCGCGTCTCCGTGAGGAACTCGGTGCGAAACCCGATCAGACCTCGCGCCGGAACGAGGTAGTCCATGCGCACCCAGCCGGTGCCGTGGTTGATCATGTGCTCCATGCGTCCTTTGCGCGCGGCGAGCAGCTGCGTGACGGTACCGACGTGCTCCTCGGGCACATCCACCGATAGACGCTCGACGGGCTCGTGGCGCTTGCCGTCGATCTCGCGCTCGACCACGTGCGGTTGCCCGACGGTCAGCTCGAAGCCCTCCCTGCGCATCATCTCCACGAGCACCGCCAGCTGCAGCTCGCCGCGTCCCTGCACCTCATAGGTATCGGGCCGCGCCGTGTCCTTCACGCGCAGAGACACGTTTCCGACGAGCTCCTGGTCCAAACGGGCTCGGATCTGGCGGGCAGTGATCTTGTCGCCGTCTTTACCGGCCAGGGGCGAGGTGTTGACGCCGAGCGTGATCGACATGGCGGGCTCATCGACGGTGATCACGGGCAGCGGCCGCGGGTCGCCGAGATCGGCGAGCGTCTCGCCGATCGTGACGTCGGCGATGCCGGCGACGGCGATGATCTCGCCGGGCCCCGCCTCGGGCGCATCGACGCGATCGAGCGCGTCTGTGACGTACAGCTCGGCGACGGTGGCGCGCTGGATCGAGCCGTCGGCGCGGCACCAGGCGATCTGCTGGCCCTTGCGAATCGTGCCGTGACGCACGCGGCAGATCGCCAGACGACCAACATACGGTGAGGCGTCCAGGTTCGTGACGAGCGCCTGCAGCGGGTGCTCGGGGTCATATGTGGGCGCGGGGATGCGTTCGAGCAGCAGGTCCAGGAGTGGCGCGAGGTTCTCCTCCTGAATCGGCTTGCCGGGGTCGTACTGCAGCGAGGCGACACCGGCCTTGGCGTTGCAGTAGACGATCGGAAACTCGATCTGGTGCTCGTCGGCGTCCAGGTCGAGGAACAGCTCGTAGACCTCGTCGACGACCTCGGCGACGCGCGCGTCGGGCCGATCGACCTTGTTGATCACGAGGATCACCGGCAGTTTCGCCTCCAGCGCCTTGCGCAGCACGAAGCGCGTCTGCGGCAACGGCCCCTCGGAGGCGTCCACGAGCAGGAGCACACCGTCGACCATCGTCAGGCCGCGCTCGACCTCCCCGCCGAAGTCGGCGTGACCGGGGGTGTCGATGATGTTGAGCTTGACGTCCTTGTAACGAAGGGAGGTGTTCTTGGCGAGGATCGTGATGCCCTTCTCGCGCTCGAGATCCATTGAGTCGAGCACGCGCGTGTTGACGTCCTGACCGACGCGGAAGGCGCCCGACTGCCAGAGCATGGCGTCCACGAGCGTGGTCTTGCCGTGGTCGACGTGCGCCACGATGGCGACGTTGCGGATGTCATCTCTTGTAACGAGCACGGCCCGACAGGCTAGCGGCGTGGGAGCTCCACCCCGGAGCGGGTGCTCGCGGCCCCCTTGTGCGCGCCCTGTCTAACGTCCGACGCGCACGGCCCGCAGGCCCGTGCGCAGCCCGAAACGCGCAAGTGCCGCCGGGTAGCGCTCGGCGGCGGCGATCGTCTGCTCGAGGGCAGCGGCGAAGCGGCGGATCTCCGACTCCTCGATCGTCAGCGCGGGCAGCGCCTTGATCACGTTCATGTGGTGACCCGCTACCTGACAGAAGATCTTGTGCTCGTGAAACAGCGGCACGGTGACCAGCTGCGAGAAGAGGCCGGGCTGACGGCGCTCGACCCGCTCCCACAGCCGCCGCGCGCTGGAGCCGGCGGGCGGCCCGAATTCGATCGCCCACATGAGCCCCATGCCGCGTACGTCGGCAACGACCTCGAAGCGATCCACCAGCGGCCTGGTGAGCTCCATCAGCAGCGCCCCCATCTGCTCGGCCCGCGCCGTCAGCCCCTCCTGGTCGATCACACGGAGCGTCGCCAATCCCGCCGCGGCCGCCAAGTCGTTACCGCCGAAGGTGGAGCCGTGGCGCACCGCCCGCTCCATGCCGTCGAACACCTTCTCAAACGCAGCGCGGGAGACGAGCACGGCACCGATCGGCACGAGCCCCCCGGAGAGCGCCTTGGCCACACACACCATGTCGGGCTGAAGGTCCCAATGCTCGAGCGCGAAGAAGCGCCCGGTACGGGCGATGCCCGTCTGCACCTCGTCGCACACGAACAGTGCGCCGGCTTCACGACAAAGTCGTTGGGCGCCCTGCAGGTAGCCCTCCGGCGGGAGGTTGACGCCCTTGCCCTGGATCGGCTCGACGATGAACGCGGCGACATCGCCGCGCGCGAGCTCGCGCGCGAGCGCCTCGAGGTCGCCGAAGCCGACGGGGTCGCACCCGGGCAGCAACGGACCGAAACCCTCGCGAAACTCGACGCCGCCGTTGAGGGACAGCGACCCGAGCGTGAGGCCGTGAAAGGCGTGCTCCGCATACAGGATGCGCGGTCGCCGGGTGGCGGCGCGCGAGATCTTGATCGCCGCCTCGACGGCCTCGGTGCCGGTATTGGCGGGGACCATCGCGGCCACGCTCGCCGGCGCACGCGCGAGTAGCTGCTCGGCGAGGACGCCGCTCAGGAGGGTCACGCCCAGCTGGGGCATGTTGCCGGTGCGGGCAGCGATGACCTGCTCGATCGCAGCGATCGCCTCGGGATGGTTGCGCCCGATCGCGAACACGCCGTACCCCCCGAACAGGTCCAGGTAGCGCTCGCCGTCGGCGTCGATCAGGTGCGCCCCCTCACCTCCGGTCCAGACCTTGTCGAAGCCGAGCGTGCGCAGGATCCGCCCGATCTGCGGGTTGAGGTAGCGGTCGTTGAGCTCCAGCTCCTCGCCGCTGCGGGCAGCGAGGATCTCCTGCACGCTGGGCAGTGGCTCTCCGGGCATCGGTTTGAGCGTAGCTCGCAACGCTCCCTCCCGGACGGACGACCATGTCGCGAGAGGACGGACAGGGAGCGTGAAAGATCGAGGAAATGCCGACGGTGCGAACCCGCCGTCGGCGCGGAATGGTCCCCCGGTCGCCAATTCTGCAGACGATCGTCTGAGCTGTGCATCCGTTTGAGCAGCTGGGCAAGTGCTCAAGGCCACCGAAAGTCCCGTCGAAAGCGTTCGATATGCAGGGAGGATCATGGCTTTGTCCGACTGAGCTCGACCGCGCGCGGGTGGTGGACGCGAACGACCGCGTTCGCACGATCAGAATGGTCGGCACGGGCGCCGTGGGGGCGGCGCTGTTGATCTCGACGCCGTGGCTGGGCTGGTGGACGTTCCTGCTGCTGGGCCTTTCGATCCTGAACTTCGTGAACGTGGATCGGCGCATGGCCGACAGCGCGCATCCGGAGCGCGTCAGCGCGTGCGCGATCGTGATCACGCTGCTGGTGATCGCGACGGGCGCCGTCCTCAGCGGAGGCCCCAAGAGCCCGGCGCTGCCGTGGCTGGTGCTCCCCGCGGGGATGGTGGCGGCACGCTTTCGTCCACAGGTCGTGATCGCAGGGCTCGCGCTGACCACGGTCGTGATCCTCACGGCGACGCTGGGCGTCGACTTCGTTGCCACGATCGACGACCCGGTGCCGGTGATCGCGACGCTGGCGCTGCTCGCGGGGGTGGTCTCGATCGTGTGGGCGCTGCAGGCGGCGGAGCTCCACCACCGCGACGAGGCGATCCTCGATCCGCTCACCGGCCTGCTCAACCGCAACGCCCTGGCGACGCGCTTCAGGGAGCTCTCGCTGCAGGCCCGCGTCGCGCACCAGCCGGTGTGCCTGATGCTCTGCGACGTGGACAACTTCAAGGCGATCAACGATGAGCACGGCCACGATCGCGGCGACGCCGCGCTGCGTGACGTGGCGTACACGCTGCGCAAGCAGTTGCGCTCGTTCGAGCTCGTCTACCGCCTTGGCGGCGAGGAGTTCCTGGTGGTTCTTCCGGGGATGGACATCGCGGGTGGACAGGAGGTCGCTGAGCGGGTCCGCAGCGCCGTGGAGCAGGAGAAGCCGGGGGGCGTGGCGCTTACGATCTCACTGGGAGTGAGCGCCGCCCACGGCGAGCAGGTGGAGTATGAGAGCCTCTTCAAGGCGGCCGACACGGCGCTGTACGCGGCCAAGCGCTCCGGGCGCAACCGCACGGTTGCGGCGCCGAGCTCGCCGCGTGAGGATCGCGAGCTCAGCCACGATGCTCTGTCGCGCCCGCTGGCAAGCGGCGTGACGCTCAGTGTGCCGGCCGCGGCGGTCGAGCGCGCCTGAACACCGTGCGTCCAGGCCTCAACGAGCGGGGCGCCTGGGGCGGTACAATGGCCTCGCGCTGCGAATTGCAGCCGGACGCGCAAGAGACGTGGAGAGATTCACGTTTGAAACGCACCGATTTCGGGAAGGGAGTCAAGCATGCCAACCATGACCACCACCCCCCAGACGGCGCTTCGCGCCGCACCGGCAGCACAGGACGACGTTCGCGAGCTGTTCGCGCGCTGGCAGGGCGACGGCGACACACGTGCACGTGAGGTACTGGTGAGGCGCTTCATGCCGCTTGCGCGCAGTCTCGCGCGCCGTTACGGTCGTTCCTCGGAGCCCTTCGAGGACCTGCTCCAGGTCGCGTCTCTGGGGCTGCTGAAGGCCCTGGATCGCTATGACGCCGACCGCGGCCACTCTTTCGCGTCCTTTGCCGTGCCGACGATTCTCGGCGAGATGCGCCGCTATTTCCGCGACTCCGGCTGGGCGGTGCACGTCCCGCGAGGTGCACAGGAGCGCGCGCTGAAGGTGCGCGACGCACAGGAGCGCATCGCCAACGAGCAAGGGCGCGCACCAACGGTCAATCAGCTTGCTGAGTACCTCGAGTTCGACTCCGAGGACGTGATCGACGCTCTGCAAGCGCTGCAGTCCTACGAAACCCTTTCGCTCGATGCACCCCGGCCGAGCGCGGACGGGGACATCGTGTCCTACGGCGATGCCGTTGGACAGGAGGACGAGCGCTTCGAGCTCGTGGAGCTCGACGCGACGGTGACGTCCGTCCTGCGCCACATCCCGGCCCGCGAGCGCCTGATTCTGCGTATGCGCTTCGTGGACGATCTCACCCAGACCGAGATCGCGGAGCGCGTGGGTATCTCTCAGATGCAGGTTTCGCGCCTGCTTCGCCGCTCGCTCGACCAGCTGCGCACGCTCACGCAAGCGGCGGGCTGAGAACACACAGCACAGGGCCGATGTCCCCGTGCAGTCGCCTGACAGCCCCGTTCCCTCGGCGCCCCCGCCGCGTCCGGTTGATCGCTGTAGCTCGATGGCCGAGATCCCCAACGTCTGCCTGAGCCTGCCAAACAGGCCAGAGAATGTGTTGGTCGTCCGTCAAGCTTTGACGGGCGTGGCGGGCGCCATCGGGCTGGACGCGGTTGAGACGAACGACCTGAACACGGCAGTTACGGAGGCGTGCAACAACGTTGTGATGCACGCATACGGGGGCAAGGAGGGGCCGCTGGAGGTGGACGTATACGTGCTCGCGGACGCGGTGGCGGTCGTCGTCGGCGACCGGGGCGCGGGTATCGGCCCCCTGCCAGAGCTCGACGACGGCGATGAGCTGAGAACGGGGCTCGGCCTGCCGGTCATCCAGGCGCTAGCTCGCGACGTGCAGATCAACGCGCGTGAGAACGGCGGCACATCGGTGCGGATGGAGTTCCCCGCGTCGACGGCGGGCGCCCTGGAGCCGCTCGCCGACGGTGAGCACTACGCATCGCTGTTCGCGGGCGAGTCCGCGCCAGCCAGCGACGTCGAGCTTCGTCTCGCGCCAAACGCGCTCGCGCGCGCGGTGCTCCCGCGGGTGCTGAGCGCACTGGCTGCACGCGCCCGCTTCTCCACAGACCGCATCTCCGACGTTCAGATCGTCGCCGACGTGCTGGCGGCGAAGTCCCCGGAGTCGATCAGCGGCAGCCACCTCGACGTGGGCGTGGCCGTCGCGCCGCGAGACCTGCGCCTGCGCCTGGGCCCGCTGCAGTCCGGGCGCGGGCAGAGCCTTCTGGAGGCTGCGGCAGACGGCAGCACACCGGTCATCGAACAGCTAACAGACGGGCATGATTGCTTGCTGCGCGACGATGCGCAGGAGACGCTCGAGCTTCGCCTCCTCGAACGCTGAGTCGCCTCTGGGGTCCAGGCGGACGCATTCGAGCCCGGCGCACACCGCACAGCTGCCGACAGACCCAACCGAGCTGCGAGCGGGCTCGCGGCTGAGCTCGGCGGTTATCTGCACGAGCTTGTGTTCGACAAGCACACGTGGCGGATACTTGGGGAGCAGGAAACGCTGAGGAACCCCGAGTTCGACTACGCACCTCCGGGTACCGTGACTGGCTGGGCGGTCTACCTGAGAGAGGAACGCGTCGCCGCTCTGCCGGAGGATGCCCCCACCATTCCCGGGCCGCCCTGCCGCCCGGGCCAGGGCCGCATCATGCGATAAGTCGAGCCCGGCCTCACGCATGCGACAGGCCGCCGCGACCCGGAAAGTTGAGAGCGGGGCCGCGAGCCGCGGCGAGCCTGGTCGGCTCAGTGCTTGACGGACAGCGACACGCCGGACGGGTTGTGCCCGGACTTGGCAGTGAACCCGATCTTCAGCTTATGCTTGTGGGCACGGCCGGTCAGCGGCACGCCGAACTTGACCTTGCCGGCCTTCTTCACGCGCACACGCATGCGCTTCACGCCATGGCCGGTGATCGTCAGGAGCCCGGCCTGCGGCGCCCAGACGGTCAGTTTCACCCGGCTGCCGTGGCGCTTGTGTGAGATCAGCTCGATCGGGCAGCTGCTCACGGATATCTGTGTGTTCCGCGTGATCTTGGCGCCGCTCTGAGCGATCATCGTGGTCGGCGCCAGCAGCTTGGTTTTGCAGAGGCGCCCATCGGTGGCGAGGGCCGAGTCCGGCCCCATCGGCAGATCGACCGTAACGCTCGAGATCGGGACGTCGGGCAGGCTTTCGAATGTGGAGGTGGTGATGCCGGCGTTCGAGATGTGCGTGTGCCCAACCAGCACAACCTCCACCCCATCGCCTTTCAGCACCAGGTCGAGGTCGGGGAACGATTCACCGCCGTGAGAGATCAGATAAGCGGGCCCCGTGAGCGTGCCAGGAAGCACGGGAGTGGTCACCGACACGGTACCTACGTCTGCGGTGTGGGCACAATTGCCCGGCGGCAGGGCGGCTTCGAAGCTGGCGGCGACGCACGCTTTCTGAAGCGTGGTCAGCCGCGAGGGCAGCTGTTTGGGCAACTGCAGCTGGATCTCGTGGATGTTGGCCTGACCTGCCGGCTGGGTGATCTTGACCACGATGCTCGCGCCGCCGGCTTTCGTCGGCCTGCCGCCGCTGGAGACGCTGAGGCTCGGCTTGAACGCGAGCGCGCCGCAGTTGCCGACCTGGAACCCGCTGGAGAGCGCCTGCGTGGCGCCGAGCGTGGAGGTCAGCGCCGATTCGGTGGCAAGCGGGCCACAGCTGGTGGGGTTGAACAGGAATTTCGATCGGCTGACCGCGACGTTGAGACTCTGCAGCCGCAGCGGCACGCCTTCGACGATCGTCGGCAGCGTGGCGGTGACGGTCACCCTGCCGCTGTACAGGCCGACTGTGATTTCTCCACGGGTCTTGACTTCTCCGAGGTTGTAGGGACCAGCCACCGCTGGAACGACGACGGAGAGACCGTAGGGCGCGTTGCCGTACGGGCCGGTGAGATAGGCATGGCCTGTGAATTCATACGGTTCCGCGCCCGCGCCAGCGGTGACCGACACCGTCCCGATTTCACTGCTGGCGGGGCATTTGCCTTCGGTGGCGGCCGGTTCTCCGCACAGTGGCACAGAGGAGATCGATCCGAGCAGCCCCGCGGGCAGCGTCGTAGAGATCTTCGAGAGATACTGCTGACCGCTTGACCTGCTCAGGCTGAAGGTGGCGGGATCGTACGCGCCGGCTTGCGCGGGAGCTTGCGGCGCGAGGCTCTGCGTGAGCGAGAATGGCAGTGTTTCGGCGCATGGTCCTCCGGCGCCATCGCCGTCGACCACAAACCCGGTGGTCGTCGCGCGAGCGGGTGCCTCGCCACCGTAGGGGGCGATCGTGGCCGCGGGTTCAGCTGCGCCGCAGCTAAGCGGGTTGGCGAGTGGCGCCTGGTTTCCGCTGTCGAAGTTGAGCGTCAGTGATTCGAACGGCACCTGCGGGGCGTTCGCGAAGACGGCAGTCAGACGGCCTGTGCCGGCGTTCGCCTCGACGCGACCTTCCAGGTGTAGTCCCACCCCATACTGTGCGGAATACCCGAGCAGAAAGATCCTGAACTCTCCGCCGGATTCGGCATCTTGTCCCGGTTCAGGCGAGCCCACGTAGACACCGCCCGTCAGTGACCCATCCGGGATCCCCGGCGCGTTCAGCCCAAACGAGCCGACTTTCGAGCCGGCGGGACAACTTTCGCCGGCGAATTGCGCGTTGCTGCAGCCTTCTAGACCTTTCGCGGCGGACGGATTGAGGGTCATACCTTCAGGCAGCGTCACTTCTGCCGTCTGAACGTCGGGCGAGTTGGGCTTGGACGTTTCTTCGGTCTTCTGAGGAACCGTTAGCTTGGCGCTGACGCCGTCGGGCTGGTCGGACTGACTGTCGCCGGCGGTCAGCGCGATGCTCGGATTGAATGCCAAAGAGTCGCAACCGGTGGCGGCGACTGGTGTTTCGTTGGCCTCGGAGACCCATTGTCCCGGGTTCTCGTAGGAGTTCGCGTGCAGGTAGGTGACGGGCTTCGTCGCACAGGTACTCGGCAGCGTTATGAACGCTCTCGGCGGTTCTTTGGACGCTTCCTGGTGTTCTTGCGGGACTCCCCAGAAGATCAGCCGGGACTCCACGACTTCTGGTTCTTTGGCGATTTCCTTGATCTCGAAATACTCGTGGTAGTCGCCGGTAGTGACACCGCTGTTTTCCGCAGTTTCGGCTTCTTTGCGCCAGCTGATGCCGCCTTCTAGATAGATATGCCCCTGCAGGCCGGCAAGCTTGACTGTCGGGCTGTTGATTTCGACGCCGAAACGGGCAGGCTGACCGGGCTTGCGCACCATGTTGTAGACGGGGAATTCTTCTTCGATCGTGAGTTTTGCGAGCACGGTCGCGGTACCCGTCGCTTCATCCACACCAACCTGGCTCGCGGGCGGACACAGTTTTTCGTCTGCGTTCAGCTCTGCTTCCGTGCACTTGGCGGTGGTGGCTTCCGGGTTGACCGCAAGTCCGGGCGGGAGATCGACACGCACGTCGTCGACGTGTTCGTTCGGGACTTGAGCTTTCAGGAAACCTTCTTCGTGCGTCGCGAACCGGAAGTCGGTGATCCCGAAGTCCGGGTGCCCAGCGGCCTGGGTGTAGAAGTAGTTGGAGTGGCCTTCTTTGACGTCGGAATCCTTGCATCCGCTGTTCGCACAAGTACCGGCTTCCCACTTTGCGACTTCAATCGCGCTCGCCGTCGACGCGAGCAAAAGTGCCGCGCTTGCGATGCTCACAAGCACCAGCAGCCACGGCCGCATCATCTGAGCGAACTTGCGTGACATGGACACCCTTACCACCTCCGTGTTTCGAAACCGATCAGGCCGTTGGGGCAGCGCGGTGGCTGCGCTCGAAGTGCACGCCGCCACGGCCGACGCGCCCGACGACGCTCGAGATGAAGCCGCCGACGATCAGGTAGACAACGAGCGCGATGCCCCAGTCCACGGTGATCGCGCGCTTGGGATGACCGTTGAAGCGGATCAGCCCGGTGAACGCGCCGGCAAAGAAGTTCGCGCCTTCATGTATGCCTTTGACAATTGTGTTGTTCGCGTTAGCGTTTACATCACGCAGCACGATCGCCAGCAGGATCAGCAGGGCGATCAGGCTGGCCACGGCCATGATCAGCCGCGCGATGAGCAGCACGCCTGCACCGGCGGTGCCCACTGCCGCGGCACCGGCGTTCCGGGTGCGCCATGCATACGCCCTGCGCCTGTTCACCGGCGCTTGCTCGGCCGGGACCCGTTCTGGTGCCGCGGAGCTCGCTTCGCCCGCGCGACCAGGTGCGCTCTCTCGTCTAAGCCTCATCGTGCCCACATCCTTTGTGCTCGATCTCATGCGAATGCATGCTCAAAACCCCTCCCCGGGGTGCGTCTGCTCGTACGGCCTACCCGCCACCGGCGGAACCAATCCCCCGGCGAGTCCACCACCGTCAACTCGTAGACCCGCGGCCGACCTCAGCTCAGCAGAGCAGCTTCACGACCCCCCCGAAGCACGAGAAGATGGGGGGGCGGCATGCCGACAGGCGAAACAGATGTCGGCATGCCGCCGTGCCATTCGGGTTCCTTGGCGACGATCACCGGGGGACGCGACCGGCACCTGCCGAAAGCACTGCAAGATGGGACTGCCCCGCTCGGGGCTTGCCTAAACCTCAATTTCGACTACGAGGTAGCGCCTACGGTTGCGCCCGCGGCGGCGACCTCGTGCTTGCCCTCGGCGAACTCCTCGACGATCTTTGCGCAGAACGCCGGCAGGTCGTCGGGGTTGCGGCTCGAGACGAGTCCCTCATCAACGACGACTTCCTCGTCGACCCACGTGCCACCCGCATTGCGGATGTCGGTTTTCAACGATGGCCATGAGGTGATCGTGCGCTCGCGAACCAGGTCTGCCTCGACCAGTGTCCAGGGCCCATGACAGATGACGCCGACGGGCTTACCTTCCGCGAACAGCTTCTGCAGGAACCTGATCGCAGGCGCTTGGGTGCGAAGCTGATCGGGATTCGCCACGCCACCGGGAAGCACCGCTCCGTCGTAGTTCTCCGGCTCCGCGTCGGCGAGCCTCCTGTCGACGTCGAAGGTCGAGCCCTTGTCGAGATGGTTCATCGCCTGCACCGTACCCTCCTCGGGAGCAATCAGCTCAGGCGTGCCACCGGCGTCCTCGACCGCTTTCCACGGCTTCGTGAGCTCAACTTCCTCCACCCCCTCCTGGGCGACCAGGAACGCGATTTTCTTTCCCTCCAGCTGCGATGACATTGAAGTCCTCCTACGGATCGTGGGTGGGTTCAATCAGTCGCTACCCGGGTGCGAGGCTCGGAAACAGGCGTCCGAGAATCGAGCACAACGGGGGCAGCAGCGTTTGGAAAGCTCTCGGCTAGGGCAACTCAGAGGCCGGAACATCGCGGCGAACCGCAAACGGATGGCCGCGACAATTTGGGTCGCCCTCACGAATCGAGGTTTGAGAAGAATGGTTGCACTGATTGCGCTTATCCTGATCCTGGCCATCTTCGGAGGCCTGGGTTTCGCCATTCACCTGCTGTGGTACGTCCTGATTATCGCGCTACTGCTATGGGTGATCGGCTTCTTCATCGGTAGCGTCGAGGGCGGCCGCCGACACTGGTACGGCCGCTGGTAACCGCCGCACTGACGGCATGACATGACGCCCGAGCGCCCACCGGCGATCTGGCGTCGTGTCCGGCCCGCTGAGAGACACTCGGTCGCTCTCTGCGGCGCGAAGCATGCGCTGAACGCTGCTGTTCCGTTCTTGGTCGCGGCTAAAATCTTTGTATGGGAGCAGCGGAGCACCTCGAGATCGAGTCCAGGGCACAGGAGGATCGGGTCGTGGTCAGCCTCACCGGGGAACTGGACATGGCAAGCGCGCCGCTGCTGCAGGCTGCCCTGGAGGAGGCTGAGCGCACACAGGACTCGGCTTTGGTGATCGATCTCGAGCGTCTGCAGTTCATGGACTCCACGGGCCTGAGAACGATTCTTTGGGCTCGCGAGCGTTGGGAGGGTCGCGGACGTGAGATGGCCCTCACGACTGGGCCCAGCCAGGTGCAGCGGCTGCTGACGGTGAGCGGCGTGCGCGATCAGCTGCGGGTGATATCCACCCCAGACGCGCTGCTCGTATAGCCACAGCTCGCCACTCGAGCACGATGGCGGCTCGCTGGAAGGTCTGGGCGCCGCTCAGGCGGCGACTTCGTCACCGGCCGCGACGATACGCAGATGCTTGCCCACGCCCGTGACCCCGAGCAGGCGCTGCACCTGCTGTGAGCCGGGCGTGATCGCAAACTCCTGCCCGCGTGCGCGGCAGCGCTCGAGCGCGGCCAGCACTCCTCTTAGACCCGTCGAGTCGATAAACCTCAGCCGCTCCAAGTCGAGAACGACCATCGACTCCTCAGCCAAGCCCTCCATCGCCTGCTCGAGCAGCTCGGCGGTGGCGAGATCGAGTTCACCCTCGAGTGAGAGGGTCACGCGCCCTCCCTCTCGCCGTGAGGTGATTTGCAGCTGCTCCTGAGCCCCCATGGGGTCGACATTTTACCGGAGTGGCCATCCGAAGGGCGAGCGTGCGGGGTCGCATCGAGTGCTAATCGCCTGCGGGCCCGGCCAACTCGAACCACACCCGCGTTCCTCCCTCGCGATCGACGCCCCAACGGGTGGCTTGGCTGTCCACCAGATGGAGTCCGAACCCTCCAAGCGGCTGGGGCGGATCGCGCGCTGTGGCGCAGAAGCCGCTACCGCGATCGATCACCTCTACACGAACCGCCCCAGGCGAAAGCACGCGCGCGCACAGCTCGATACTGCTCGAGGGCGAAGCGTCGGAGTGAAGCACTGCGTTCGAGACGAGCTCTGAGACCAGCAGCGAGAGCGTGTCCAGATCATGTGAGAGAACGTCTGCGCGCACGCTGAAGTCCGCGACGGCCGTGCGTGCCAGCGCCGGAGCCCGAGGCTCGCGCTCGAGGCTCATGCGCAGGATTGGCGCATCTCCGGATGCCGTAGCTTCAGCGCGGGAGGCGACCACAGCGAAGACCGATGCTCCTAGCTGCCGTCATCGGCGAAGCCTCTAAAGGGGGCAGCGATTCTGCGCTCGACCGCCTCGGGGCTACCACGCTCGCGCGCCCGCGGCTCCCCCGCACCCGCGTCCTCCGAGCGGGTCTCGCTCTCGAGGCCCAGATCAGAGTTGACCTGCAGCACGACGCTCTCGAGGAAGTGACGCAGCGTCTCCTCCGCTCCCGTCTGCACTTCGGAGACTTGAATTCTGCTGCCCTTCAACACGACCTTGCCATGCCACTGTGGTACCCGGCATGCGCTGCTTTGACACACCGGTGCGCGGAGTCTCCTGCGACGCGCTCAACGCCTGCTCACGCGCTGACGCGCTCGCGCTCACGTGCAGCCGCCTCGATCACACTCGAGCGCTTCTTGTGGGCGCGCTCGTATGTATGCACGGCGCGTGCGAGCTGGTCATCGCTCTCTGCAAGCGTCGCGCGCACCTCTTCCGCGGTGAGCTCGTCGAATCCCGGCCATGGCTCCTGCGCCTTCAGGACCTCTACCTTGGCGAGAACCGTCGAGCGTTTCTGGTGCCTGCGCTCGTAGACCTCCACCTTGGCCAGCTCGATCTGAGAGAGCTGCGGCAGCTTTTCCAAGATCTCGTGTGCCGTCAGCGTGCCGTAGCGCGCGATCGCCAGATCACCCTCCGATGCGGCGATGCCCTTCACCTGACCCTCGGCTCGCGCCACGCCGGGCACCTTGCGGGCGCTGCGGGCGCCCCGCCGTGCCTGTGACTGGGCCGTTCGTGCCTTGTCCTTGATCGCCTCCCCGGCGTCGCGCAGCGCGTCGGCCGCGCCCGTGTCACTCAGATCATAGGAGCCGCTGTCTCCACGCTCCGCCCCAAGCACCGCGTCGGTGAGGGCCGGTATCTCACGCAGCACCGTCCGGAGCATCTCCTCCTCCTGCTCGCGGATCGCACCCGCAAGGCTTGCCGTTACCTCGTCCTCGACGGCGCGCGCAAGATGCTCGAGCGCCGTGTACGTGGCGATCTCGAGCGCCTCCGTTGCACACGTGTCCTTTGCGTTCTTGAGGACCTTCTCCTCACCGCCGGTACCACGTATGAGGTCCAGCGGGGTCTTTCCGAGGGCGAGCACCTGCCCCAGCGCGCTCTCGGCGACGCCGACCAGCGCGCTCAGAGGATCACGCGCCTCGCCAAGCTCATCCAGGCGACGCTCGATGTGCTTGGCGTGCTCGCGCGTCTGTCTGAGGTGACTTTCCAGCGCCGCGCGGTAGCGGCCGCTCGGCGTCATCAGGATCTGTGTCTGAAGCACACGGGTGAGCGAGCGCTCTGAGGCGTGCGCCTCCTCGAGATACTGGACGACCTTCTGCTCGGACTGGCTCATACCCATCCTCCATGTGCGCTGATCGATGTACACGAACGGCGAGTGCGGCTCGCCTGCAACGCCCACGTCGGTGAAGGAGGCGCGTGTGTCTTCGGCTACCCGATCGCGCTCGCTCGGAAACGATCCGGCGTCCTCGCGGCGCCACCGACGCCCACGACGTACCGGAAGCTGTCGTCGAGAGGGTTGAAGAAGCACATTGCTGGGTAACCCCGATTCATGACAACCGGAAGCTCCATATTCCTGATCGCAGTTGGCGCGATCCTGCGCTACGCCGTTACGTCCACCGTGTCCGGCATTTCAATTCAGACGATCGGCCTGATCCTCATCATCGCCGGCATTCTGGGGCTCGTACTGTCCCTCTTCTACGCGCTGGCGTGGGCACCAAGACGTGGACAGGTCGTTCGTGACCGAGTCATCGAACGCGATCCTTACGAAGATCCGACGCTTCGCTAGAGCCGTGGCCGATCCGCGCTAGGCGCTTGCACGGCGAGCGAGTTCCAACTCTTGCGCCACGAGTTCACGCTGGTTGTCGATGCGCAGGCGCTCGTTCAACACCGGGATCGCGGCTGCCGGGCGACCGTCGAGCTGGAGCGCACGGCCGAGGTCGTACAGCGCATACGCATAGGTGAGGCATGCTTCGGTGGTGGGCTGACTGCAGTCTGCCAACGATCCGCCACTCGCCTCGATCGCGTTGCGGAGGTCTCCGATTGCCGCGGCGTAGCGCCCGGACGTCAGCAGCTGATGGCCTTCGGCCTCGGATGCGGCCGCGGCGGCAGGCGAGACGAGCACCTTCGCCTTCACCACCGGCGGCGTCGCGTCGGCTGCTCGCGCGGAATCGCGATCGCTTGCGGTGGGCGCGCTGACGCCGTGGCCGTCACGCGTCGCTGCTCTCCGCGAAGTGCCGGGCGCAGCCGGCTTGTGCGTCGCCCACAGCCGCCCGCGGACGTCCGCGGAGCTCACGCCGGCCTTGGTGCTTGGCGGTCCCCCGCTCGGCGCGAGCGCGAGCGCCACCACGAGCGCTGCAAGCATGAGGCCGCCGGCCAAGATACCCGACGCAACCGCGCGCCCCGGGCGCCGCCGGCGAAGACCGCGCCCAGCCACACCCTGTGGCCTTTGCTCCTCTGCACCGGGATTCTCTGCGCCGCGCGGTGGGGCGCCCACGAGCCACGCCACGCCTCCGCCATCCTCTGGACGCACCGGGAGAGTGAGCGCACCCGTGCCCTCGCGCGTCCGCCGGCGCTCCACCGGCAGCCCGACCGCGGCGAGCTCGTAGCCGAGGAGCGCCGGATTTTCCACCCCCAGCTCCCGAAGCTCCTCGTAGCTGACCGGCGCGCCGTTGGCGGCGCGCAGGCGTTGGACTACAAGCGCCTGTTGCTCGTCATGCAGCTCCACAGGGCCACCTGGGCTCGCGGTCACATCCTGTCAGTGCCCGGAATCGTCTCGCGCAAGCCCGACCGAGCTCCAAAAAAATGCTAACCGCTCTTCCGTGCCGAGGTCCCGCTTGGCTGCGCTTGGAGGCGAAGCTCCTTGCCGAGCAAAGCGACGACCTTCCCCGATCCGTGCTCCAGGCGATCGATCTCAGCATATCCTCGCGCGCTGTGAAACGCGAACGATGCCGGGTTGGGGGGCCGCACGTTCACCTCGCACACGATTCGCTCGAAGGGCACGGCGGCAAGCTCCATCGCGTCATAGAGTCGCGTGCCGAGCCCGTGCCGGCGCTGGGACTCCGCCACAACGATCCGGTCCAGGTAAAGGAAGCGCTCGAACCGCGCGGAAAACCAGCGATAGTTCTCGCTGTCATACGCCGTGCCCGGGGCGATTGCCAAGGCAAATCCGGAGAGCTCCTGCCCGCTTCCGGCAACGACAGCGCTGTGGGCAAGCGACAGGATCCAATCGAGGCGTTGCTCGTCCAGAGCACTCAGCTCTCGCTCTGAGGCGAGGTTCAGCTCGAGCATCCGCGGCCAGTCCGCGCGCGTCGGCGCCCGCAGCGTCAGCGCAGCGCTCGAGGACGGGGGTCCCGTGGGCAGACCCAGGGCACGACGCACCTGAACGACCGTCATGCCATCGACGTGCACGAGCTTCTCGCGTGAGCGCTCGCCCCGGATCACTCGCACGTTGCCGCGGGCGACTCCCGCTCGCTTGGCGATCAACTTGCACAACGCCGCATTCGCCTGACCCTCGACTGGAGCCGCGGCAACGCTCACGCGCAGCACACCGTCGCGCTCCTCCACGATCGCGTTGCGCTTTGCCCTGGATGTCAGGTGGATCGTCAGCTGGGCGTCTGGCACCTGCCCAGTATGGCCGGGCGCGGCAGGGGGCACCTCGCGGCTCAGGGAAAGCGCGCGGCCCATGGCTCGAGCTCAACCCGCGCGGCGTTGATGATGACGCTAATCAACCTGTACCAGCCGCTGACGACGAGCAGCTCGAGCAACTGCTCCTCGGTGAAGCGGTCCGCCAGCGAGCTCCACAGGGCGTCTGAGACCGTCGCGGTGTCATGCAGCTCGTCGGCGAGCGCCACCAGAGGGCGGTCGGGCTCCGCCCATGCGGGATCGCCGGAGTCGCCCTGCACGCTCGCCGCGACCTGCTCGTCCTCGAGGCCGACCGACTTGGCGAACGCGGTGACGTGCACACCCCACTCGTACTCGGCGCCGGCGCGCGCACAGGTGCGCAGGATGACGATCTCGCGATCGCGCGCCCTGAGCGTCCCGTGGCCGAGGATGCCCGCTCCGAGCGGGCGCATCCGTGACGCGAGCTGCTCGTGGACGTTGAGCGTCCGAAACAGCTTCAGGGGCTCCGCGTCGCTGCCGGGCGGCATCCACTTGCGCAACGCCGCATCGATCTCTGAGCTGTAGGGAGGCTCCAACGGGTGGATTCTCGGTGCGCCTGCGGCTCCTGACATCGTCTAACCTCCCACTGCTTCGGTAATCAAAGCGCGGAGTCTAGCTTCTAATTTCCAAGCAAGCGAAAACGACCCCCCTCCCTGGTCGCCCGGCACGCGGGTCGCGGACAGGCCGGCCCGTGATGGCACTGCTCGACCTGCTCGGAAGACGCTGGGCGCTGAGGGTGCTCTGGGAGCTCCGAGACGACGACGCTCTCACCTTTCGCGAGCTTCAGTCGCGCTGCGGACAGATCTCCTCGTCCGTTCTCAACGAACGCTTGCGCGAGCTGCGCGAGGCGGGCATCCTCGCGGGACCACCCGACTCCGGCTATCGCCTCACCGAGCAGGGCCAGAGCCTGCTGCACGCGCTCGGCCCGATCGACGCGTGGTCCAGGCGCTGGGCGAGGAGCGCATCCCTGTCAAGCTTGCCGAGAGATGACCAAGCGTGAGATCCACTCCTGGCTTATGGACATGGATGGCGTGCTCGTGCGCGAGGAGCACGCGATCCCAGGCGCGGACCGTTTTCTGGCTCGACTGAGCGAGCTGGATCGCCCGTTCCTGGTGCTGACGAATAACTCGACCTACACGCGGCGCGACCTGGCGGCGCGCCTCGCCGCAAACGGCCTTCACGTTCCCGAGGAGGCGATCTGGACGTCGGCTCTGGCGACCGCGCGCTTCCTACGCGACCAGCGGCCGGGCGGCTCGGCGTTCGTGATCGGCGAGGCGGGGCTGACAACCGCGCTGCACGAGGCCGGCTACACGCTCACCGAGCGCGCACCCGACTATGTCGTGCTCGGCGAGACGCGCACGTATTCGTTCGAGCGCATCACCCGCGCGATCCGTCTGATCGCCGATGGCGCCCGCTTCATCGCCACCAACCCCGACGCAACCGGCCCGGCGGTCGAGGGACCGCTTCCGGCCACCGGCTCGGTGGCGGCGCTGATCAGCCGTGCGACCGAAGTCGAGCCCTACTTCGTAGGCAAGCCCAACCCGCTGATGATGCGCTCAGCGCTGAACGCAATCGACGCCCACTCCGAGACCGCCGCGATGATCGGTGACCGTATGGATACCGACATCGTCTCGGGGCTGGAGGCGGGCATGGAGACCGTGCTCGTGCTCACCGGAGTGACCACGCGCGAGAACGCTGAGCGCCATCCCTACCGCGCTTCCAGGATCGTCGACTCAATCGCCGACCTGATCGACGAGCTCGGCTAATCCTGCTCGACCCAGTCGAACGAGCGCGTAACCGCCTTCTTCCACTGCGCGTACCCGCGTTCACGTGCGTCTGCGTCCATCTGCGGCTCCCAGCGCTTGTCCTCCCTCCAGCGCTCGCGCAGCTCGCCCTGATCTGACCAGAAGCCCACAGCCAGCCCCGCGGCGAAGGCGGCGCCGAGCGCGGTCGTCTCCGTCACCGCCGGACGCACCACCGGCACGCCCAGCACGTCTGCCTGGAACTGCATCAACAGCTCGTTGGCCGTCATACCACCGTCGACCTTCAGCTCAGTGAACGGAATCTCCGCGACGGCGTCGGCCTCGTCCACGACCTCGCGACTCTGCCATGCGGTGGCCTCGAGGGCTGCACGCGCGATATGGCCCCGATTCGCGTATGCGGTCAGACCGACGATCACGCCGCGTGCGTCGTCGCGCCAATAGGGAGCGAACAGCCCAGAGAAGGCCGGAACGAAGTACACGCCGCCGTTGTCGTGCACCGTACGCGCCAAATCCTCGACCTCAGATGCGCTGTCGATTAGCTTCAGGCGGTCGCGTAGCCACTGGATGAGCGCACCCGTAACAGCGATCGAGCCCTCGAGGACGTACGTCGGCGCGCCAGCACCCAGCTGCGAGCCGACCGTTGTCAGAAGCTTCCGTGAGCGGACGATCTCCTCGCCGGTGTTCATAAGCAGGAACGAGCCCGTGCCGTACGTGTTCTTCGCCTCGCCGCGTGCAAAGCACGTCTGGCCGAAGAGCGCCGCCTGCTGGTCGCCGAGGATGCCCGCGATCGGCCGGCCGCCCACGGCGGTGCCGGCCGCCTCGCCGTACACCTCGCTGGAGGAGCGGATCTCCGGCAGCATCGAGCGCGGGATGCCCATCAGCCGCAGGCTCGGCTCGTGCCAGTCGAGGCTCTCGAGGTCCATCAGCATCGTGCGGCTCGCGTTGGTCACGTCGGTTACGTGGACGCCGCCCTCCACCCCACCTGTCAGGTTCCACAGCACCCAGGTATCCATCGTCCCGAACGCCAACTCGCCGCGCTCGGCGCGCGCGCGGGCGCCCGGTACGTTCTCCAGGAGCCACGCCAACTTAGGCCCGGAGAAGTACGTCGAAAGAGGCAGCCCTGTGCGCTCACGCAGGCGATCGAGCCCCTGCGCACCGGCGAGCTCGCGCACGAGCTGATCAGTGCGCGTGTCCTGCCACACGATCGAGTTGTGGATCGGCTCGCCGCTCGCACGGTCCCACACGACGGTGCTCTCCCGCTGGTTGGTGATGCCGATCGCCTCGATGTCTCCCGCCTCGGCGTCGGACTTCGCGAGCGCGCCGCCGATCACCTCGCGCGTGCGCCTCCAGATCTCCTTGGCATCGTGCTCGACCCAGCCGGCCCTCGGGTTGATCTGCTCGTGCTCGCGCTGGTCGACGGCCGCGATCCTCCCGTCCCTGTCAAACAGGATGAAGCGCGTGCTCGTCGTCCCCTGGTCGATCGCTCCAACGTATTTCGCCACGCGCGCCCCTCCTCGATCGTCATCGACACGCACCGGCCCTCCCCGAATCTACTTCTCACGCGCGCCAGGCACATTACGGGTCCGCGCGCTCGCGCAGGCATACGAGAGGGCGGGCCTATCGCGGGGTCGCGATTCTCTATTTGACTGTGCCCACCGTCACGCCCACTATTCCTCACTGGTTCGATTGATTTTATTGACTACCTGTCCCCCGAGACGATCAGAGGCGGCACACCTCGCACGCACAGGGGCCGTGACGAGTGAACCCCCCACTCAAGGAAAAGGAGAACCGAACGATGAGCACCGTCCAGCAGACACCCCTCCGCCCGACATCCGGGATCGACCTGGAGGACCCGATCGCCGTCGCCACCGAGCTGCGCGATCAGTTCCGTGTGGGCGCCGCCGAGCGCGACCGCACGCGCCAGTTTCCCCACGAGCAGTGCGCCGCGTTTCGCGCATCCGGACTGCTGGGGCTGATGGTCCCGCGCGAGTTCGGCGGCTACGGCGGCACTTTCAGCGAGCTCATGCGGGTCGTCATCTTGATCTCCGCGGGCGACTCCAACATCGGCCAGATGTACCAGCTGCACACCGGCGGCATCAGGCTCCTGGAAGAGTTCGCCCCGCCTGAGGTACAGGCAAAGTGGCTGCCCCGGTGCGCCAACGGCGAGCTCTGGATCACCAACGCCTACTCGGAGATCGGCACACCCAGCGTCAACGACTTCAACACGACGGTCGCCAAGGTAGATGACGGCTGGCTTCTGAACGGGACGAAGTTCTACTGCACCGGCAGCCTCGCCGGAGACATCACCTTCGGGCCATGCCGGGTGGCCGACTCAGATGATGTCCGTGTGTTCTTCACCAAAACGGACGCCGACGGTGTAACGATCCACGACGACTGGAGCGGGTTCGGCCAGCGCACGACGGCGAGCGGAACCACTGACTTCGCGGACGTCTTCATCCCCGACGAGCTGTGCCTCTCCACCGCGCAGGACGGCGGCGGCGGTGGCGGGCAGATCACCTCGCTGAACTACCAGGCAGTGCACACGGGAGTCTTCGTCGGCATCGCCCAGAACGCGCTCGACGATGCCGTGGACTTCGTGCAGACGCGCGCCCGCGTGTGGTACGAGAGCGACGCGCGGTCAGCAAGCGAGGATCGCTACACCCAGTTGCGCGTGGGTGAGATCAAGACCGCTGTGCTCGCCGCCGAGCTACTCGCCCTGCGCGCCGCTGAGCTCTGCGACGAGGCCGTGGCGCACCCCGGAGACCTCGACCGCAGGGGCGTTGCATCGGTCGTCACCGGGGAGGCGCGACGCGCGGGCGCAGAGGCCGCCCTGGAGGCCGGCTCGACCCTCTTCAAGGTGTGTGGCGCCGGCAGCGTGCTCGAGCGCTATGGCTTCGACAGGCACTGGCGCAACGCGCGCACCCTGTCATTGCACAATCCGCTCGACTTCAAGTCGATGCACGCCGGGGACTATCTCCTGAACGACAGGCTCCCGCCGATCGACTCGTACAACTAGCCACGGGCACTCGAGAACCAACGCAAAGGAGGTAGCAGTCAAATGTCGTCCGTAGGCCTCATGTTCGTCGGTGCTGTCCTGTTCGTGAACGGGCTGCTTTTCCTGGGGAAGGTGGACGCCAAGAGCGCAGGTGTGTTCAACCTCTTCGTAGGCGCCCTGCAGACCGCGATTCCCTTCTATCTGATCTCACACGCGAAGACGACCGACGAAATCCTGCTCGCGTCAGGCATCTTCCTGTTCGGCTTCACCTACCTGTACGTGGGGATCTCCAATCTGGCCGGACACGAGCCGCTCGGGCTCGGCTGGTACTCGGCGTGGGTGGCGATCATGGCGTGCGCGTTCGGCGTCACCAACATCGTCAAGTTCCACGACCCGACGATCGGTTTGCTGTGGTTGCAGTGGTCGGTGCTCTGGGGGATGTTCTTCCTCGTGCTGGGTCTCGGCATCGAGCGTCTGACGCCGCTTGCCGGCTGGGCGACGCTGATCCTGTCCTTCACGACCTGCACGATCCCGGGCTTCCTGCTGTTGCTCGGAGAATGGGAAGGGGTCCACACATGGCTCGTGCTGGCGGTGATCGCCGCGACTCTCGCGGCGCTGTTCCCCGTTGCACTGCGTGCCGCGCGGCCGGTGGCGCAAGAGCGCCACGCCGATGCTGAGGTGGCGGTGTCCGTCGGCTGAGTCGACCGGCGGCGCACATGACCGGCCGTGTGGGGGCGAGTCACGGGAACGACCCGCTCGTGCCCCACACGGCCGGTGATCGCCATCTGAGCGTCGGCGCGTGCTACGCTGCGACGACTATTTCCGAGTTTTATGATCGAAATTGTTGAGGCGGCGCGATGCGCATCGAGCAGCTCGAATACGCCGCCGCGGTCGCGCGCTTCGGATCCTTCCGCAGGGCGGCTGAAGAGCTGCACATATCTCAGCCCGCGCTGAGCGAGACAGTGCGCAAGCTCGAGGCCGAGCTCGGCGTGGATCTGCTGGACCGTCAGCGCACGGGAGCGACGATCAGCGACGAGGGACGCGAGCTGCTGCCGCATCTGCTCGACGTGATCGAGGCGGCCAAGCGCCTGCGCTATGCCGCCGACGAGCAGCACAAGAGCAGCCGCATGGTGCGGCTGGGAACCGTCAGCGCTGCCACCTCGCCGCTCTTGACGGCGACGATCCGCGCCTTCAGCGAGACGCATCCGACTACCCAGGTGGAGATCGTCCTCGTGCAGCAGCAGCGACTTCACCAGCTGTTGCTCGATGGGGGACTTGACCTCGGCTTGGTCAACTACCTGGACGGCGACGAGGTCGCGCCGGGGCTGCATACGGTCGAGCTGTTGCGCGGCTACCCCGTCGTCTGCATGCACGCAGACAGCACGCTCGCGGATCGCCCGACCGTGAGCCCATCGCAGCTGCTAAGCGAGCCGTTGATCGTGATGCGCGCGGGCTATGCCATGCACCGTTACCTGAACCGGCTGCTGGGCGGCGGCGAGCCTTCCTTCTCCTACTCCGCCGACGGCGCCGAGATGGGCAAGTTGATGGTTGCCGCCGGTCTCGGCGTGACCGTGCTCCCCAGCTACAGCGTGGTCGGAGACCCGTTGACCGAGCGCGGCGCGATCATCTTCCGCAAGATCGAGGGAGACCAGACGAGCGTCCGGCTGGTTGTGCAGCGGCGCAGTTCCGGCTCGCCCACGCTCGCCACACGCGATCTGCACCGGCTGTTCGTCGAGCAGGCGTCGATCTACGCCGCCGGCGCAGCCGAGGCGCTCCCGCCGCGCGCGGCCCCGCGAGCCGCGCGGACCACGCGAGCCCGTTCCAAGCGTGCGGCCCCCGCGCAGAGCGCGCCAGCGTGACAGGAGACCCCTATCACCGCTTTCAGAATCCCTATTTGACGATGGCGCCGCGGGCCACCATCCTCGTGTGCATGACCCACCCAGGCTCGGGACACCGGAGATGAGCTCGCCGTTCGACTCGATCGAGGACGCGCTCGCGGACATCCGCGGCGGGCGCATGGTAATCGTCTGCGACGGCGAGGACCGAGAGAACGAGGGCGACCTCGTGATGGCAGCACAGTTCGCCACACCGGAGGCGATCAACTTCATGGCCCGCGAGGCGCGCGGGCTGATCTGCCTGGCGCTCAGCGACGAGCGCTGCGACGAGCTGGGGCTGCGGCCGATGACGCGCCGCAACGAGGCGCTGCATGGGACGGCCTTCACCGTCTCCATCGAGTCTCGTGACGGCGTCACCACCGGTATCTCCGCCTATGACCGAGCGCGCACCGTGCAAACGGCGATCGACCCTGAGTGCGGCCCCGAGGACCTCGTACAGCCTGGGCACGTCTTCCCGCTGCGTGCGCGTCCCGGCGGTGTGCTCGAGCGTTCCGGTCACACGGAGACCGCCGTCGACCTCGCGCGTCTCTCCGGAGCGCTGCCGGCCGGCGTGATCTGCGAGATCCTCAACGACGACGGCACGATGGCACGCGTCGGCGACCTCGTCCCCTATGCGCGCCGCCACGGACTGAGGATGATCACCGTGGCCCAGCTGATCGCCCACCGCCGGCAGGCCGAGACGCTCGTCGAGCTCGTCGCCAGCGCGCGGCTGCCCACCGCCCATGGCGTCTTTCGCCTCCATGGCTACCGCTCGCTCGTAGACGGCGGGCAGCACCTCGCGCTCGTCTACGGCGAGGTTGCCGGCGTGGACGACGTGCTCGTGCGCGTGCATTCGGAGTGCGTCACCGGCGAGGTGTTCGGCTCGCTGCGCTGCGACTGCGGCCCGCAGCTGCAGGAGGCGATGCGCCTCGTCGCCGCCGAGGGTCGCGGCGCGATCGTCTACCTCGCCCAGGAGGGTCGCGGCATCGGCCTGCTCAACAAGGTGCGCGCCTACGCGCTTCAGGACACAGAGGGCCTTGACACAGTCGACGCGAACCTCGCACTCGGCTTCGCCGCCGACCTGCGCGACTTCGGCATCGGCGCGCAGATCCTCGCCGACCTGGGGCTCTCCACGATCCGGCTGCTCACCAATAACCCTCGCAAGATCATCGGGTTGGAGGGCTACGGCCTGGAGGTCTCAGGCCAGGTCCCCATCGAGGTGGAGTCCCATCCCGAGTCAGAGCCCTACATGCTCTCCAAGGCGATGCGGCTTGGACACATGCTGAGCACGACCGAGCCGATGCGTGCGCCTAAGCTCGGGGCCAACCCGCCACTCTGGGTCGGTGCCGATGTGTCCGAGCGAGCGGCATGAGCTCCCACAAGCACGACATGCGCACGGTTATGGGCCACTTCGCCACCGGCGTCTGTGTGATCAGCGCACGTCGTGGCGACGGCGAACCCGTCGCCACGACGGTCAACGCCGTCACCTCCGTCTCGCTCGAGCCGCCGCTATTGCTCGTGTGCCTGGCGCACGACAGCGACACCTTGGCGGCCGTTGAGGAATCCGGCAAGTTCGCCGTCAACGTCCTCGCGGAGGGACAGCGCGAGCACTCGGTCCGCTTCGCCGCCAAGGGCGCTAGCGCCAAGACACGCGAAGTCGAGTTCGGCGAGCATCAACCCGGCATACCGTGCCTGCCCGGCGCGCTTGCCACGGTCTCCTGCCGCGTCAGCGCCATGCACCGAGGCGGCGACCACATGATCGTGGTCGGCGAGGCGCTCTCAACCTCAAGCGCCGAGGGCGAGAACGAGCCACTGCTGTTCTTCCGCGGCTCGTACTCGCGTCTGCAGCACGAGCGCACGGCCACGCTCCAGCACCAGGCGGGACGCAGGCGCGCCGCGCTGTTGAGACGCACCGGCTGAGACGCCCCGCCGGCCGCACGCCGCCCGCGTCCCTTACACCAAAAAGTTCATAAAAACAATCGAAGAACATAAGAAAAGGAGGCCGCAGATGACGATCGCAAGCGAGGATCCGGTCAAGTTCGCCTACTGGGTGCCCAATGTCAGCGGCGGCCTGGTCGTTTCGAAGATCGAGCAGCGCACCGACTGGGGCATCGAGTACAACCGTCAGCTCGCGCAGCTGGCCGAGCAGCGCGGCTTCGAGTACGCGCTCAGCCAGGTCCGCTACATGGCCAGCTACGGCGCCGAGTACCAGCACGAGTCCACCGGCTTCAGCCTCGCGCTGCTGCTCGCGACCGAGAAACTGAAGGTCATCGCCGCGATCCACCCCGGCCTGTGGCAGCCCGGCGTGTTCGCCAAGCTCGGCGCCTCTGCCGACGTCATCTCCGGCGGGCGCTTCGCCGTCAACGTCGTCTCCGGATGGTTCAAGGGCGAGTTCCAGGCGCTCGGCGAGCCGTGGCTCGAGCACGACGAGCGCTACCGGCGCTCGGAGGAGTTCATCCGCGTCCTGAAGGCCAGCTGGACCGAGGACGAGGCCGAGTTCTCCGGTGACTTCTACAACCTGCACGGCTACACGCTCAAACCAAAGCCGCTGCAGAAGCCCCACCCGGAGATCTTCCAGGGAGGCAACTCCACCGCCGCGCGCCAGATGGCCGGTCGAGTCTCGGACTGGTACTTCATGAACGGCAACTCCTTCGAGGGCGTGCAGGCGCAGGTGCAGGAGGTCTCCGAGTACGCGCTCGCGGCGGGACGCACGCCGGGCCGCGACATCCGCTTCGGCCTCAACGCGTTCATCGTCGCGCGCGACAGCGAGTCCGAGGCGCACGCGGTCGTCGATGAGATCATCGCCAAGGCCGACCGCGAGGCCGTCGAGGGCTTCGGCGCCGCCGTCAAGCAGGCCGGACAGTCCTCGGCCGACGGACGCGGCATGTGGCAGGACTCCGAGTTCAAGGACCTCGTGCAGTACAACGACGGCTTCCGCAGCGGCCTGATCGGCACGCCCGAGCAGATCGCGCGGCGGATCGTCGAGTACCGCAAGCTCGGCGTCGGGCTGATCCTCTCGGGCTTCCTGCACTTCCAGGAGGAGGTCGACTACTTCGGCCTGAAGGTCCTGCCGATCGTGCGTGAGCTCGAGGCCGAGCTCGGCGTGGAGGCACCCCTCGAGCTCGCCGCACCCCTCGCATGAGCACCGCCGAGATCCACCGCCCCCCCGCCCCGGCCAACGGCGCCGTCGCGCACGAGGGCGCCGCGCACCGTATCGACTCCGACGAGGAGGCCCTGGCGCGCGCCCGCGCTCTGCGCGAGACGCTCGCCGCGGGAGCCGCGGAGCGCGACCGTGAGCGGACGCTCCCACGCGTGGAGGTCGAGCGGCTCTCCCGTGAGGGGCTGCTCGCGATCACCGTCCCCCGGAGCTTCGGGGGGGCCGGCGTCCGTGTGGAGACGCTGGCGCAGGTAGCGGCACTACTCGCAAGCGCCGATCCCAATGTCGCGCAAATCCCACAGAGTCAGTTCGTCTACCTGGAGCTCGCGCGCCAGGTCGGCACCGAGGCACAGAAGGAGCTGCTGTTCGGGGAGGTGCTCGACGGCAGACGCATCGCAAACGCCCAGTCGGAGGCCGGCTCCAAGACGGTGGCCGACATCCGCACGAGGCTGCGCCGACGCGCGGACGGCGACTTCGTGCTGGACGGTGAGAAGTTCTATTGCACAGGCTCGCTGCTCGCCCACTGGCTGACGGTGCTCGCCAAGGACGACGACGGCCGCACGCGCGTGGCGATCGTCCCCCGCGAGGCGATTGGCGTGAGCGTGATCGACGACTGGTCCGGCATGGGCCAGCGCACCACCGCCAGCGGCACCGTCAAGCTCAAGGAGGTCCTCGTTCCCGGCGAGCTCGTGATCGCGCACCATCGCATGTTCGAACGGCCACAGGTCTACGGCGCACGGGCGCAGCTACTGCACACAGCGATCGACGTCGGCATCGCACAGGGGGCGCTCGATGACGCCCTCGAGTTCGTGCGCAGCTCAAGCCGTCCGTGGTTCGAGGCCAATGTTGAGCACGCCCATGAAGACCCCCTGCTGATCCAGCGTGTGGGCGAGCTCGCGATCGGCGTACGCGCGGCGTGGGCGCTGCTCAGTGACGCTGGGCGCACGATCGACGCGGTCGAAGCTGCAGGCGTGGACGAGGCGGGCTCAGCGAGGGCGTCAATCGCCGTTGCCGCCGCCAAGGCATTCGCCGATCGCGTTTCCGTGGAGACCGCCAGCGCACTGTTCGAGCTTGGCGGGACGCGCGCGTCGGCGAACGACTTGAACCTGCACCGCCATTGGCGCAACGCGCGCACGCACACGCTGCACGACCCCGTGCGCTGGAAGCTCCAGCACATCGGTCGCTACGAGCTGGGCGGCATCTACCCGCCGCAGCACGGGCAGGTATGACCCAGCTCTCCTTCCACTGGTTCCTGCCCACCCAGGGGGACGGGCGCCGGCTGATCGAGGAAGCAAGGCCGCTCGGCGTGGCAGGACGTCCGCGGCCCGCGTCACTCGGCTACCTCACCCAGATCGCGCTCGCCGCCGAGGAACTCGGATTCGCGGGCGCGCTCACGCCCACAGGTCTCTGGTGCGACGACGCCTGGGTGACGACCGCCATGCTCTCGCAGCGCACAGAGCGACTGAAGTTCATGGTCGCATTTCGGCCCGGCCTCGTCAGCCCTACGCTCGCCGCCCAGATGGCAGCCACATTCCAGCGCCACAGCGGTGGGCGTCTGCTCCTGAACGTCGTAACCGGCGGCGACGCCGAGGAACAGCGAGCGCTGGGCGACACGCTCGACAAGACAGGGCGCTACGAGCGCACAGCGGAGTTCCTGCGCGTCGTGCTCGACCTCTGGCGCGGAGAGACGCTCGACTTCGACGGGGAGCACCTAAGCGTCGAGGCGGCCCAGCTTGAGCAGCTCCCGCCATCCTCGCCGCCGATCTACTTCGGCGGCTCCTCGGCGTCCGCGCTCGCCGTCGCTGCGCGCTACGTGGATGTGTACCTCAGCTGGGGTGAGCCTCCTGCGCTCCTGCGCGAGAAGCTCGAGGCGCTCACGACGCTCGCGCGCACAGAGGGACGCAGCCTGCGTCTTGGGATCCGCCTGCACGTCGTCTGCCGCGACAGCGCCGAGGAAGCATGGCACGAGGCCGAGCGTCTGCTCGAGGGCATCCACCCGGATACGATTGCGCGCGTGCAACAGCGGCTAGCGCGCAGCGAGTCCGAGGGTCAGCGACGCATGATGGCGCTACACAACGGCTCCGCCTCGAGCCTCGAGGTAGCGCCAAACCTGTGGGCCGGCGTCGGCCTGGCGCGCGGCGGTGCAGGCACCGCCCTCGTCGGCAGCCACGAGGAAGTCGCCGCGCGTATTGCAGAGTACGCCGCGCTGGGGATCAGCGAGTTCGTCCTCTCCGGCTACCCGCACCTGGAGGAGGCCTACTGGTTCGGCGAGGGCGTGTTGCCGATCCTCAGCGAGCGTGGCCTGTGGTCGTCACCTCTAGGCGCCGATGGCGGGGAACGCAACGAGCTCGAGGAGACAAGCGTCCCATTCGCTGGAGCCCAGCTCGAGGCCGTGGGAGGAGCGCGTGGCCGCTGAGCGTTCAGAGCCCGCCGAGGAGCACGTGCGACTGCTCGTGGTGCTCGGCAGCGTCACCCCTCCCGGGCGGCTTCGCCGTGCGCTCGAGGACGCCATCTCCAGAGCTGAGCAAAACCCTCATGCAGACATCGAGCTGATCGACCTCGCCGATCGAGATCTCGCCTTCGCCGACGGCCGCGACCCTGGAGAGCTAGACGACGACACCGCCGAGGTGATCGCATCCGTCAGCGCCGCCGAGGCCGTGCTGTTCGCAACGCCCGTCTACCGCGGCTCGATGACCGGCGCCCTGAAGAACCTCTTCGACCAGCTACCCGTCCAAGCGCTCGAGGGCAAGGTCGTGGCGCTCGCGGCGATGGGGGGCAGCGATCACCACTTCCTCGGCCCCGACCGTCACCTGCGCGACGTGCTGTCCTTCTTCGGAGCGCTCGTCCTGCCCGTCTCGGTGTACCTCACCGGCGCCGACTTTCCCGATGGCACACCCAGCGAGCGCGCCGCACAGGCGCTCGATGAGCTGCTCGCGGCGACGATCTCGCTCGCGGCGAGGCTTGCCGACGGTGCAGAGTTCGGGCCGAGCCCGCTCGCCGCACGAGCCATCCGTCGCTGACGCCACAGCACGCACGCGCCTGGATGAGAGTTCTCTCACCCTTTAGAGACGCCACATGAACGGCCGTTAACTCCTCTGGAGGCGCACGAAACGACTGTGTAACAGACATTACTTTCACTCGGGAGCAGCGCATGTCACAGCAAGGGATTGCCGTCAACGCCCAATCAGCAGCGCGCCCCGTGGAGCGGGCCCTGACGAAGGTCCCCGAGATCACGATCTTCTTCTGGGTCACGAAGATCCTCACCACCGCCATGGGTGAGGCAACCTCAGACTTCATGAACTCCGCGCTCGGACCGGCGATCGCCGTGCCGCTGATGCTCATCGGGCTCGTGGTCGCGCTCAAACTGCAGTTCAAGCAGCCCGGCTACAACGCGTGGAACTACTGGCTCGTTGTCGTGATGGTCGCCGTGTTCGGCACCTCCGCCGCCGACGCGCTGCACGTCGGCTTCGGCATTCCCTACACCGTCTCCTCGAGCTTCTACCTCCTAGTCCTGGCCGCGGTCTTCATCGCCTGGTACAGGAGCGAGAAAACGCTCTCGATCCACAGCATCTACACGCGCAGGCGCGAGCAGTACTACTGGGCCACCGTGCTAGCCACCTTCGCGCTTGGCACCGCGGCAGGCGACATGACTGCCACGAGCTTCCACATCGGCTACCTCGCCTCGGGGATCATGTTCGCGTCGATCATCGCCATCCCCGCCGTCGCCCACAGGTGGTTCGGCCTGAACTCGATCCTCGCGTTCTGGTTCGCGTACATCATCACCAGGCCGCTAGGGGCGTCGTTCGCCGACTGGCTGGACGCCACGCGCCACCTCGGCGGCCTGAACCTCGGGCAGGGACCCGTCGCCCTGGGATTCGCGGTCGTGATGGTCGGCTTCATCGCCTATCTCGCTGCGACCCGCATCGACGTCAAAGCGGACCAGGTCGTGACGCTGCACCCGCACGCCGAGCCCGCGCTGGACGTCGAGCTCGACTAGCTGTCGCCGTCGCCCGCTCGCCGCAGCGACGAAGCCAGCAGCCCGAGCACCGCCAGCGGCATCACCCACCACGCCGCCACGCCCGCACTCGCCACTAGCGCGGTCACGGCCAGCGCCACGACCACGCCCGCGGCCGTGCGCCAGTCATCGCCCACGACGAACTCCCACACGCCCGCCAGCAATAAGCTCACGCCGTTCATGCGCTCACCGACTGCTCGATGCGTGGACGACCGGCACCGAGCGCGCTGCCGCAGCGCGCAGGAGGCTCACCGTGCACAGCGCCGCCAGCGCCAACAGCGGCACGATCGCCAGCAGCGCCGCATCGCCACCCGGCCAGTGCGCGCCCGCGCCCTCGGCGCCCCAGAACATCCCGAACGAGGTGAGCATCACGCCCACCACGAACTTCATCGTGTTCTCGGGTACCCGCGCGAGCGGCGCTTTCGCGGCAACGCCTGCAAGCACGACGAGCGCCACCGCCACCCCGGCGGCGGCAGCAGCGAGGCCGACGTGGTGCTGGTTGGCGCCAAACGTCAGCACGATGAACACCACCTCCAGCCCCTCCAGCAGCACGCCTTTGAAGGCCACCGCGAACGCATAACCATCAAAACCGTCTCCGCGACTAGCCGCGAGCGCCGCCTCAGTCTCGGCCTCGTAGATGCCTAGCTCGTCATGGAGGGCCTTTGCACCCGCCGCGCGCAGGATCGCCTTGCGCAGCCACTGCAACCCGAACGTCAGCAGCAACCCACCCACCACCACACGCAGCGCTCCGATCGGAAGCGCCGTGACCGCCGAGCCCAGCGCGAGCACGATCAGCGACAGCGCCAGCGCCGCTGCACCCACGCCCGCCAGCGACGAGGACCAGCTGCGGGTGGTGCCGACGGCGAGCACGATCGTCAGCGCCTCCACGGACTCCACCGAGCAGGCGAGGAACACCGATAGCAGGAGACCGATCTCTGCGCCGCTCATGCTGTTGATTGTGGCGTGCTCCGCGCCGGCGCACCACTAGTGCGGCGCGGAGGCACCTGAGATCAACCGCAGCGCGTGCCCGACCGCGGGCCGCAACGCCTGCGCGGTCTGCTCGATGCTGCGGGGGCTGCCAGGGAAGTTGATCACGAGGCTCGACCCGCAGACACCGGCCACCGCGCGTGAGAGCATCCAGTTGGGCGTATGCGCGCGCGAGGCCTCGCGCATCGCCTCGGCGATGCCGGGGATCTCACGGTCGATCACCGCCAGCGTCGCCTCCGGCGTCACGTCGCTTGGCGAGACACCCGTGCCACCGCTCGTCAGCACCAGCTCGCAGCGTTCGCTCAAGGCCCAGTGGCGCAGGCGCGCTTCGATCGTCTCGCGCTCGTCCGCGATCACGTCGCGACCGACGACTTCAGCCTCCAGCTGCTCAGCCAGCTCGGCCAGCTTCGGCCCGCTCTCGTCCTCCCCCCCACCCGCCGCCTTGGAGGTGCTGATCGTGATCACCGCTGCCCGCCACACGCGCTCAGTCATCCGCGCGCACGTAGTCGTTGCGTCCGCCGTGCTTCTCCAGCAGGACCACCTGCTCGATCTCCACCCCGCGCTCGACGCCCTTGACCATGTCGTACACCGTCAACGCCGCCACCGCGCACGCGGTCATCGCCTCCATCTCCACGCCCGTGCGCGCCACCGTGCGCGCCTCGCTCGTGAGCTCCACCAATCCACCGTCGACGTCCACGCGCGCCTGCACGTCCACGAACGTCAGCCCCAGCGGGTGCGCCAGCGGGATCAGCTGCCCCGTCAGCTTCGCCGCCTGCACTCCCGCCAGGCGCGCCACCGAGAGCACCTCGCCCTTCGGGCCGTCTCCCTCGCGCACCGCCTGCGCCGTCCGCGAGGACATCCGCACCCGTGCCCGCGCCCGCGCGACACGCTCGCTGATCTCCTTCGCACCCACGTCCACCATCCGCGCGCGCCCGGCCTCGTCCAGGTGGGTCAACCGCGGCTCGCTCACAGCGGTGGCTCGCTGCCGGGCACCCAGCGACCGGGCGCGCCCGTCTCGTGCTCGCGCTTCCAGATCGGGGCCTCGGCCTTGATCCGGTCGATCGCCACGCGTGCGCCCGCGAACGCTTCAGCACGATGCGGCGCGGAGACGGCCACGATCACGCTCGGCTCGCCCAGCGCCACGCTGCCCACACGGTGCTCCGCCGCCGCCGCGCTGAGGCCATGCGCGTCGATGCAGTCGCGCAGGATCGCCTCGATGCGCTCCCGCGCCATCTCGGTGTACGCCTCGTAGTCCAGGCGCTCCACCTCGCGCGTGACGCCCTGAAAGATCACCACCGCACCGGCGCGGCTGTCGGCGACCGTCCGGGAAACGCGATCCAGCGACAGCGGCTCGCCGCTCACCCGTACATGCACCGGCCGGACCTCCGCGCGGGCGCCCAGCTCCGGTGCGCCGCCGCTGACAGGCGGGATCAGCGCCAGCTCGTCCTGCGCCGAGAGGACCGTGTCCGCGCAGGCGTAATCGCGGTTGACGGCCATCCGCACCGGCATGCGCTCGAGCAGCGCCCCCAGCGGCTCGCGCTCGGAGAGTGCGCGCATCGCGTCGGCCACCGTCGCGCCGCTTGCAAGCTCGAGCTCGAGCGTGCCCGTTCCAGCGCGTTCGCGCAACATCGCAAAGAGACGCACCTGGATGATCATCGCTGCGCCACCATCGCCTCGCCACTGTAGTGCCACACTCACGCGATGAGCGAGCCCGATGCGATCCTCGCCGTACTCGCGGGAGGGCGCGGCGAGCGCCTCGGCGGCGCCAAGCCGAGCGTCGCGCTCGGCGGGCGCGCGCTGATCTGCCACCCGCTCGCCGCCGCCCTCGAGGCCGGGCTCGAGACGGTCGTCGTCACCAAGCCCGGCTCGCCACTGCCCGAGCTCTCCGCCACGGTGCTGCACGAGCCCGCGCAACCGCGCCATCCCCTCTGTGGGGTGATCGCCGCGCTCGAGTACGCCGCCGAGCGCACGCCTGCCCCCGCCGTCGTGACGATCGCGTGCGACATGCCGTTCCTCAGCGGCCCGCTGCTGCGCTGGCTCGCCGAGCTCGACGGTCCAGCGGTGGCCGAGGTGGAGGGCCGGCTCCAGCCGCTGCTCGCCCGCTGGCAGCCACGCGACCTGCCGCTGCTGCGGGAGGCGCTCGTTGCGGAGCGCTCGCTGCGCAGCGCGATCTCAGCGCTCGAGCCACGCATCGTGGACGAGGCGGAGCTCTCGCGTTTCGGCAGCCCTGAGCGCCTCTGCTTCAACGTCAACGACGCCGCCCAGCTTGCCCGCGCCGAGGAGTGGCTCGCGCGAGCGCCGGGCTGAGCCTATGCCGTTCTCCAAGCTGCTGCGACGACCGGGCTTCGTGCGCTATTTCGCGACGGTCGCCGGGGCGCGCGCCACCGGCACGATGTTCACCGTCTCCGGCGTGCTGTTGATCCTCGAGCGCACGCACGACCTGGCACTGGCGGGCGTCGTCGTGGCCGCGGCGTCGCTGCCGGCAGCCGCCACCGGCTCCTTTCTCGGAGGCTGGCTCGACGTGACCGGCAGCCGCCGGCGGCTGCTCGTGCTCGACCGCGTGCTGACCGCGCTCTCCCTGACGGCGATACTGATCCTGGCGGGACACGCGCCGAACTGGCTGCTCCCGGTGATCGCGCTGCTCTACGGCGCCACCTCGCCCCTGTCCTCGGGCGCGTTCTCGGCCGTCCTGCCGGAGGTCGCCGGCCCCGAGCTGCTGGACGCCGCCAACGCGTTCGAAGGCGCGAGCATCAACCTGGCGTTCGTCGTCGGACCGGCGCTCGCCGGGCTGCTGGCCGCCACCGGCGGCGCCCCGCTGGCAATCGAGGTGCAGATCGTCACCGGCCTCGCGCTGGCCTTCCTGATCGCGTTCGATGAGACGTTCGAGCTGCGCCCGGAGCAGGCCGAGAGGGCGCCCTCCGGGGTACTGCGCACCGTCGCGCAGGGGCTCCGTGCGACCTGGCAGATCGAGCCGCTGCGCTGGAACATCACGATCGACGCGTTCTACGTGCTTGCCTGGAGCACCCTCAACGTCGGGTTCCCGGCATACGCCCTCGCACTGGGCGCCGGCGCGCACGTCGCGGGCTACATGTGGGCAGCCGTCGCCGCGGGCTCGATGCTCGGCGGCTTCCTCCTCACCGGCCGTCCGGCGGCAGCGCAGCCGCGCTTTCTGATCGGCGGCTACTTTCTGGTGATGGCAGCGTCCGCCGTGCTCTGGCCACTCGCCGGCAGCTTGGCGGTGGCGCTTTCGCTGATTTTCCTGACGGGGATGCTCGACGGGCCAGGCCTGGTGGGACTGATCTCGATCCGCCAGCGCCTCGCGCCACCGCACCTGCGCGCTCAGATCTTCTCCACCGCCAACAGCCTGCACTCCGCGGTGACCGCCGTGGGCGCGGCCGGCGCCGGGCTCTTCCAACGAGCCTTCGGAACCGACGCGACGCTGCTCGCCTTCGCGGCGCTGATCGCCATCGCCGGGCTGATCGCGCTCCTGAGCCAAACCGAGCCCGGCAGCGCTCTCGGTACGGCCTCACAGCAATCGGGATGAGCTCGTCCGCCGCGCTCAGCCCGCCCCGCCGATGCGCTCGGCGAGCGCACACAGCTCCGTCAACGACAGGCCCGCGCGGCCGGCAATCCAGCACGCCAACGGCGCAGCCGTCCGTTCGGAGGAGTGCGCCGCCGTGCCCGCGAGCTCCAGCAGCTCTCGGATCTCCTCCGTCGAGGGCCGCTCCACGCCGGCCTGCTCGGCGAAGGCAGCGATCCACTCATCCCGCGTCATCGCGCGCAGGCTAGCGAAGCGTCGGGTAGGCGCCTTCCAGCAGCAGCACCTCCATCCGCTCCCCCGCCCTGACCGAGGTGACGTTCGTGGGGATTACGGCCAGTGCGTCCGCACCGAGCATCGAGCCCAGGATGTGGGAGCGCTGATCGCCCGTCGGCTGTGCCTGCCAGCCGTCCGGCGTCAGAAGCAGCCGGCAGCGCACCGCGTGTGCGCGATCCGGCGACTTGGCGTAGTCCTCCGTGAGCGTTGCGTAGGTGCGTCGCGAGGCGGTCGTATCGCCCTGCAGGGCACGCAGCGCCGGGGCGACCAGCAGCGCGAACGTGACCATCGCCGAGACCGGGTTTCCGGGCAGCCCGAACACGAGCGTGCTCGCGCGCGTCCCGAACGAGGTCGGCTTGCCCGGCCTGAGCGCGACGCCCCAGAAGCGCTCGCGCACCTCCAGCGCCGCGAGTGCCTGGCGGACGTGATCGTGCGCCCCCACCGACATCCCTCCGCACACGACGACCACGTCGCTGCCCTCCAGCGCGCGCTGGAGGGCAGCCCGCGTCGCCGAAGGGTCATCGGCAACCGTCGCCGCTCGGGTGACCTTCGCGCCGCAGCGCTGCGCAAGCGCGCCAACGGAGAAGGCGTTGGAGTCATAGATCGCCCCTGCACGCGGGCTCTCACCCGGCTCGAGCAGCTCATCGCCGGTCACGACCAGGGATACGCGTGGACGTCTGATGCACTCCACCTCGGCGGCCCCCACTGAGGCGAGCGCCCCCAACTGCGCCGCGCCGATCGCACTGCCCGCCTCGATCACCAGCTGCCCCGCGCGCAGGTCGTCGCCGGCGCGCCTGACGTCGTTGCCCGCCGCCACCGCTACCAGGACCTCCACGCGATCCGCGTTCGAGGCGGTCCGCTCGACGGGCACGACCGCGTCGGCACCGCGCGGGATCGCGGCCCCCGTCGAGATCGCGATCGCCTCACCCGGCCCCAGCTCGCGCCCGGCGGGATCGCCCGCGCGCGACTCGTCGACGACCTGAAGGCTCACTGGAGCCTCCGGGCGAGCCTCGCGCAGATCGACGCTGCGCACGGCGAACCCATCCATCGCGGAGTTGTCGAACGGCGGGACCGCCTGCGGGCTGGCGATGTCCACGGCCAGCACGCGCCCCAGCGTCTCGTGCAGGGCAACGCGCTCGCCGCCCAGCCGCGTAGCGCATCCCAGCACCACCTCGCGCGCGGCATCGATCTCGATCAGCTGTGGAGCGGCCATGACTCGCACGAGCGTACCCGCGAGTCCCCCGGGGTATCGTGATCTCGATGCCCCCGACGGTCGATCTCCTGCAGCGTCCGCTGCGCGACCTGCGCATCTCGGTCACCGACCGCTGCAACCTGCGCTGTCCGTATTGCATGCCGCGTGAGGTGTTTGGTAGCGACTTCCGCTTCATGGAGCGTGCCGAGCTGCTCACCTTCGAGGAGATCGTGCGCGTCGCCCGCGCAGCCGTCGAGCACGGCGTGCGCAAGGTTCGCCTGACCGGAGGCGAGCCGCTGCTGCGCCGCGAGCTCGCCGGCTTGGTGGAGATGCTCGCGCGGGTGCGTGGCATCGAGGACATCGCGCTCACGACCAACGGGACAGCGCTGGCGGTACACGCCCAGGCCCTCGCGCAAGCCGGCCTACACCGCGTGACCGTCAGCCTCGACGCGCTCGAGGAAGAGGCCTTTCACTCGATGAGCGACACCCGCTACCCGCTCGCCCGCGTGCTGGCAGGGATCGACGCGGCGCATGACGCGGGGCTCTCGCCGGTGAAGATCAACATGGTCGTCAGGCGCGGCGTCAACGACCACTGCGTGCTCGAGATGGCCGATTACTTCCGCGGACGTCCGGAGACGCTGCGTTTCATCGAGTACATGGACGTCGGCGAGAGCAACGGCTGGGATATCGCTGATGTGGTGCCCGCAAGTGAGCTCCTGGCGAGCATCGACAGCCGCTGGCCGCTGCGGCGTCTCGCTCCCGGACGAGAGGGCGAAGTCGCGACGCGTTGGGCCTACCGTGACGGAGCCGGTGAGATCGGGGTGATCCACTCCGTCAGCAAGCCCTTCTGCGGCGGATGCACACGCGCGCGCCTGTCCGCCGACGGAACCCTCTACACGTGCCTGTTCGCAGATCGCGGAGCTGACCTTCGCGCACTGTTGCGCTCCGGCGCCGGGGATGCCGCGCTCACGCAGCGCCTGGCGGAGGTATGGGCGGGACGCGCGGACCGCTACTCGGAGCTGCGTGCGCTACGCCACGCCGGCGAGGAGCAGCGCGCAAAGCCACACGCAAAGCGCATCGAGATGTCCTACATCGGCGGCTAGCCGAGCCGGCCGGTGCCGACAGGCGTCGGAGGCTGGAAACACGGCTTTCATCCGCGATCGGCCGCCGCTAGCTTCGGTGGATCGAGGGCCCACCCGGGCACCTCGGCCACGAAGGGGATCAGATCTCGAGGAGAAAGGATGACTATGCCTGATCGTTGGTTGTCTCACGCGCGCCGAGGCGCGCAGCGAAGCGTCGTCTCGGCGGTGCTCCGTCCGGCGCTGTGCGTCTTCGCATGCTCGCTCGCCGCAATCGCGCTCGCCGCAGCTCCGTCCATAGCGACTGCAGCGCCTTCCTACGTATCGCTGGGGGACTCATATACGTCTGGCCCGTTCATCCTGCCGCCCGCGCCTGGCGCCCCACTGGAATGCCTGCAGTCGGCGCGCGACTACTCGCACCTGACAGCTTCAGCGCTGGCGCTCTCGTTGAAGGACGTGAGCTGCTCAGGAGCCACGACCGAAAACATCACGACCACGGCGCAGTACTCAGACCAGCCACCGCAGCTCGACGCGCTGAGCTCCTCCACGCAGGTCGTCTCCGTGGGCATCGGCGGCAACGACAAAGGCCTGTTCCTAAACACGCTGATCACGTGCGGCGCCGAGGACCTTGTATTCCCGTTTGGAACGCCGTGCAAAGACACATACGGCCACAAACTGGCCGAAGAGATCGCTGAAGACGGCCCGGTGGTGGGAGCGATGCTCCACCAGGTCCACGTCCTATCGCCGTCTGCCAAGGTGTTCGTCGTGGGCTATCCCGACATCCTTCCCCAGAGTGGCAACTGCTGGCCGACCGTCCCGCTCACCACCGGCGACGTCGCCTACCTCAACGGCGTCGAGCAGGAACTGAACGCGATGCTCAGCAACGAGGCCGGCTCGAACAACGCGACCTATGTGAATACGTACACGCCAGGCATCGGCCACGACGCATGCAAGTCGCTGAGCGTGCGCTACGTCGAACCGGTGTTGCCTGAATCCGACGCGTTCTCGGTGCATCCGAACGAACGGGGCATGGAAGCAGACGCTTCTGAGGTCGAGGCGGCGATGCGCGCGAAAGGCATCTCCTAGCGCAGGCTAGTGTGCGGGGGCCGGCGATCGACGTTCGGGGTCGCCGGCCTCAAATGGCCACACGACCACGTCTTCGGGTGCGATCTCCAAGCGCAGGCGCTCCCCGATCGCCGGCTCAGCCCTGACGGATGTCCGCATGGTGAGCTCCAGGCCACCCGCGAGCATCACCGTCAGCTCGCGCGTGGAGCCCAAATCGATGTCATCGCACACGATCGCCTCATAGGCCCCAGTCTGATCGACTGAGATGCGCTCGGGGCGCACGCACCAGAGGACTTCGCTGCCTTGCGTGAGGCCGCTCGCGGCGGTCTGAATCTCGGCCCCATCGCTGCTGATCGCCCCGCCCGCGACGACAACCCCGCGCCGCGCGTTGGCGATCCCCAGGAGCGCGGCGACCTCCGCTGAGGCCGGCGTGCGAAACACCTCGGCTCGCGAACCGGCCTGCAGCACGCGTCCGTGCTCCAGGACGAGGATCTCATCCGCAAGCAGCGCCGCCTCTTCGGGGTTGTGCGTGACGATCACGCTGCACAGCCCGGTCTCGAGCTGTAGACGGCGCAGCTCGCGGCGCAGGCGATCGGCGACCGGCGCGTCAAGACCGGTGAAGGGCTCATCCAGCAGCAGCACACGGGGCTCGATAGCGAGCGCGCGTGCCAGCGAGACGCGCCGTTGCTGGCCGCCCGAGAGCTCATCCGGGTAGCGGTCCTCCAGCCCCTGTAGACCCAGCTGCTCGAGCCACCAGGCCGCCAACTTCGGCTGCGCGCTCACGCCGAAGGTCACCTGCTGCCAGACGGTCCGGCGCGGTTGCAGCGCGGGCTGTTGCGGCACGTAGGCGATCTGCCGACGCTCGGGCGCCAGCCCGTCCAGTAGGCGCGACCCCGCGCGCACATGCCCACCCTCAGCGCTGGTGAGCCCGGCCAGCAGGCGCAGCGTTAGGGTCTTGCCCGCCCCGGAGGGGCCGAGCAGCGCCACGCGCGGCGTGTGTGCATGGTGGGCGATGTCCAACGCGAAGGACCCCAGGCGCTTTCTCAAGGCGAAGTCCAGGGTCGGCGGGGAGTCGGGGATCGCGGGCACCGAAGAAACGGCGAGCACCACCCTTCGACGCCTTCTCGGGACCGGCATCTGCACGAGCACCAAGATCACGAGCGCCGCAAGCAGGGCGGCGGCGATCGGCAGCATCGTGCCTGGCAGGCCGGTCTCGTCGAACTGCACGAACGTGAACACAGGCAGGGAGAACGGGTGGTAAGCGAGGATCACCGTCGCCCCGAACTCGGCGAATGCGCGCAGCCACGTCAACAGGATCCCGGCGGCGATCCCCGGGAGCGCCGCCGGCACCGCCACCCGCGTAAAGCGCGCCACGCGCCCGTGGCCGAGTGTCGCTGCGACCTCCTCTAGCGCGGGGTCAACCGCGAGGAAGGCCGCACGCGCGGCAATGATCAGAAACGGCGCCGCGACGAATATCTGGGCGAGCACGATCCCCGCCCTTGTGTCGGTTAGTTTGCCGCCGAACAGTTCACCGGGGACCGTAAAGGGGCCGACGACGTAGAGCAGCAGGATGCCGCTCATCAGCGTGGGCAGCGCCAGCGGCAGCGCCACCAAGGCGAGCAGCACGCGGCCGAGGACGCCGCGCGTGCGGGCGAGCAGGTAAGCCAACGGCGTCCCGAGCGCCACGATCACAGCGGTCGCGATCGTCGCCGTGAAGAGCGACGTCGCAAGCGCTGAGCCGAGCCCTGGGGACGCAGGTGCGCCGCCGGCCAGGCGCACGAGGAAGGCGACGATCGGGACGAGCAGGTAGAGAGCGAGCAGCCCGCCCAGCCAGGGCAGCGGGCTGCTCACCCGGGCGCGCATCTCCTAGCCCGCGCCCACGATGCTGCGCAGGGCGCTCGGCACGGCGGCCGCGTCGCCCGAGAATCTCGGCTTGATCGGCACCAGGCCGTACTCCTTTTCCACGGCCTTGCGCTTCGGGCTGAGCAGGAAGGACACCAGAGCTTCCGAGCCTTCCTGGTTTTCAGCGTTGTTCAGGAGCGAGACCGTGTAGTCCGCGTACTTGTAGACCGGCGTCAGCGGAACCGTCGGCACGTGCGCCGTCTTTGCCTCCACCACGTAGAAGAAGCCCGCATCGATCTGCCCCGCCTGCAGGCGTGCGAGCATCGAGGTCTCTTCGAAGATCCCGAAGCGCGTCAACGCCCTGGCGAGCGCCGGGTCATGCAGCTTCTTCGCTGCAGCGTCGACCGCTTCCACGGTCAGTTTGCCCTTCGGGTCGGCCTTCGGTTCGGTGCGTCCGACGAGAATGCCCGGCTCGGTGAGGACCTTGTACCACGGCTTTCCATGCGCCAGCTGGCGGCCGAACTTCGTGTTCGGGTCATAGCCGAGGACGAGGTCTGAGGAAGTGAAGGTCGAGTACCAGGACACCCAATCGCCGTTCGCTGCCCCTTCGAGTTCTTCGTCTGCCGACGAGGACGCGCTGATGAACACGTCGGCCTGTCGCACCTTGCCCTTGATCGCGGCCGCGTCTTCGTTGGAGCCACCACCAAAGCCTTCGAACGGGTATCCCGTCGCCGCTGTGAATTCTGGGCCGAGCGCCTTTTCCATGATGTCGACGAGCGACCCGGCAAAGATCGCCGAGACCTTGCCCTTCGAGGTAGCTGCGCCAGCTGCCGGCGCTGCCGTACTCGAGGCCACCGCGATCAGGCTTCCGGAGATCGCCAGCGCGGCGATCGCGGCGAGAGCGGACGCTCTGCGCATTCGCGTCTTGCGCCCTTCACTTCGTCTTGTGCCCGTCGTCATGCCTGCTCCTTCTCTCCGTTCATGCCGGAGTTCGCTCGACCATTACCGATGTGGCCTTGACAGTCGCCGTCGCCTCCACACCGGCGGCGAGTCCAAGCTCTTCGACCGAGTCCCGCGTGATCGCAGCCGTGACCATGAACGGGCCGGCCTGAATCTCCACGAGCGCCATGACGCCGTCGACCTCGACCGAGCGCACGACGCCGGCGAAGCGGTTTCGGGCGGAGTGGCGTGTGCCCGTGCGATGGCGCTGCGGGCGGTTAGCCAGGCGCTGCACCTCCTTGGCGGAGACGCGCCGGCGGTTGCGATCGTCGCGGTGCGTGCGCAGCTTGCCCGCCCGATCCCAGCGTCGCAGCGTATCGACGCTCACGCCGATCGCCGCCGCTGCGTCGCCCAGCGACATGTCTGAGGGCTTATGCCTGGGCACTGCCTAGGCAGCATATCCAGTGTCGAGCGCCCGACGCGGGACCACTCCGAGCAGGCCGGGCAAGGGCCGTTTCCCTGGCCCTGTCAACGGGGTAAGGTCAGCAGGGAACGATGAGAAACCCCCTGCGCGAATGGCCGGTGCTGCGTCAGCTGCAGAGCGAGGACTCGCTGGCGCGCGGAGAAGCGGTGAAGTCACGCCGTACCCGAGGTCTCGGCAACCGCATCGCCGAAGCCGACGAGGTCGTCAAGTCGGTGTGCCCGTACTGTGCCGTCGGTTGCGCGCAGAACGTGTACGTCAAGGACGGCAAAGTCGTCCAGATCGAGGGCGACCCCGACTCGCCGGTGAGCCGCGGGCGCCTCTGTCCCAAGGGCTCGGCAACGCTCCAGCTGACCACCGGTGATGCCCGCGAGCGCAGCGTCCTTTACCGCCGCCCCCACGCCACCGACTGGGAGACGCTCGACCTCGACACGGCGATGGAGATGCTCGCCGAGAAAATCGTGCAGACGCGCGGCGATACATGGGAATGGGAGAGCGAGGGCGCACGTGTGCGGCGCAGCCTTGGGATCGCAAGCCTCGGCGGCGCGACGCTGGATAACGAGGAGAACTACCTGATCAAGAAGCTATGGACCGCCCTCGGAATCGTTCAGGTCGAGAACCAGGCGCGCGTCTGTCACAGCTCGACCGTCGTGGGCCTGGGCACTTCCTTCGGGCGTGGCGGCACCACCACCTTTCCCGGTGATCTGCAGAACTCCGACTGCATCGTGATTGAGGGCTCGAACATGGCTGAGGCGCATCCCGTCGCCTTCCAGTGGGTGATGGAGGCGAAGGCCCGCGGCGCAACGGTGATCCACGTGGACCCGCACTTCAGTCGCACGAGCGCACTGGCGGACATCTTTGTGCCGCTGCGCACCGGTACGGACATCGCTTTCCTCGGCGGGGTCATCAACTACGTCCTCGAGCATGAACGCTGGTTCCGCGATTACGTGCTCGCCTACACCAACGCCTCCACGATCATCGACGAGGACTTCCGCGACACCGAGGACCTCGACGGCGTGTTCTCGGGTTTCGACCCGATCGGCGGTAACTACGACTACACGAGCTGGCAGTACGAGGGGGCACCCGTGGCGGCCGCGTCGGGGAACCGGGACCGCTACAGCGAAACGCACGGAGACGGACAGGCGATGCGCGAGTCCGCCCATGGCGAGTCATCGGGCTCAGGCGGGCCCAGCGTCCAGGGCGAGCCCCGCCGCGACGAGACGCTCGAGGATCCGCGCTGCGTCTTTCAGATCCTCAAGCGCCACTACTCCCGCTATAGCCCCGAGATCGTCGCCAAGACGTGCGGCGTGCCCGAGGACGTCTTCCTGAGAGTCTGCGAGACGCTATGCGCGAGCTCCGATCGCGACCACACGAGCGCGTTCGTGTACGCCGTCGGCTGGACTCAGCACACGGTCGGTTCGCAGTACATCCGCACCGCCTGCGTTCTGCAGCTGCTGCTCGGAAACATCGGACGTCCAGGGGGCGGGATCATGGCGATGCGCGGCCACGCGAGCATCCAGGGCTCCAGCGATATCCCCACGCTGTACGACCTGCTTCCCGGATACCTGCCGATGCCCCACGCGCACGAGTACGAGAACCTGCAGGAGTACATCGAGGCCGACTCCGCTGAGAAGGGCTACTGGGGCAACATGAGCTCCTACGTAACGAGCCTGCTGAAGGCCTGGTGGGGCCCGGTGGCCAGCGCGGAGAACGACTACTGCTTCGACTACCTGCCGCGCATCACCGGCGCGCACGGCACCTACGACACGGTCATGGCACAGCTCGAGGGCAAGTGCAAGGGCTACTTCCTGATGGGCCAGAACCCCGCCGTGGGCTCGGCCAACAACCGCATGCAGCGGCTGGCAATGGCCAACCTCGAGTGGATGGTCGTGCGCGACTTCTCGCTGATCGAGAGCGCCACCTGGTGGAAGGACGGCCCCGAGATCGACACGGGCGAGATGCGCGCCGAGGACATCGCCACCGAGGTCTTCTTCTTCCCCGCCGCCGCGCACATCGAGAAGGACGGCACGTTCACGAACACCCAGCGCCTGCTGCAGTGGCATCACAAGGCCCAGGAGCCCGAGGGCGACGCGCGCTCGGATCTGTGGTTCATGTTCCACCTCGGCCGCCTGATCCGCGAGAAGCTCGCCGGCTCCGAGGATCAGCGGGACCGCCCGATCCTCGACCTCACGTGGGACTACCCCACCTCCGGGCCGCTGGATGAGCCGAGCGCGGAGGCGATCCTGCGCGAGATCAACGGCAAGGGTCCCAACGGCGCGCCTCTATCGAGCTATGAAGAGCTCCGCGACGACGGCTCCACCTCCTGCGGCTGCTGGATCTACTGCGGCGTGTTCGCCGACGGCGTCAACCAGTCCGAAAGGCGCACGCCCCGCGGGGAGCAGAACTGGACGGGCGGCGAGTGGGGCTGGGCGTGGCCCGCGAACCGCCGCGTGCTCTACAACCGCGCCTCCGCGGACCCTGACGGCAGGCCGTGGAGCCCGCGCAAGGCGCTCGTCTGGTGGGACTCGGCCCAGGGGAAGTGGGTGGGCCACGACACGCCCGACTTCAAGGCCGACAAGTCGCCCTCCTACATGCCGCCCGATGACGCCAAGGGGCCGGAGGCGCTCAGCGGCGCAGAGCCGTTCATCATGCAGGCCGACGGTCGCGGCTGGCTATACGCACCGGCCGGCCTCGCCGACGGGCCGATGCCCACGCACTACGAGCCGCAGGATTCGCCGTTCGAGAACTCCCTCTACGCCCAGCGCGCCAACCCGGCGCGCAAGACCTATCCCCACCCCAACAACCGCTACCACCCGAGCGGTAACGAGCCCGGCGCCGACGTGTTCCCCTATGTTGTCACCACCTACCGCCTCACCGAGCACTTCACCGCAGGCGGGATGACGCGCTGGTCGCCATATCTGGCGGAGCTGCAGCCGGAGTTCTTCTGCGAGGTATCACCCGAGCTGGCCGCCGAGCGCGAGCTCGAGCATGCGGGCTGGGCGACGATCGCCACCGCGCGCGGCGTGATCGAGGCGCGCGTGCTCGTCACCGACCGCATGACACCTCTGAAAGTCCACGGCCGGACAATCCACCAGATCGGGATGCCCTTCCACTGGGGCCCGAACGGCTACGCGAAAGGGGACTCCGCGAACGAGCTCGCGCCGATGTCGCTCGATCCAAACGCCCACATCCAGGAGGACAAGGCTTTCACGGCGGATATCCAGCCGGGCCGTCGTCCGCGCGGGCCCGCCCGCCAGCAGCTCGTCGAGGACTACAAGCAACGCGCCGGCGTCACCGCGGGGACGGGCGTGCGCCCGTGACCCCCTCGTCGAGCCTGCTCAGCTCGGTCCGCGGGCACGGTGATCCGGCGGCGGACGTCTACGCGGAGCACCCGCCACGGATGGGCTTCTTCACCGACACATCCCTCTGCATCGGCTGCAAGGCGTGCGAGGTGGCGTGCAAGGAGTGGAACCAGGTACCCGAGGATGGGCTGAACTTCACCGGTATGTCCTTCGACAACAGCGAAGGGCTCAGCGCCGACACCTGGCGACACGTCGCGTTCATCGAGCAGCGCAAGCCGATCGCGGACTCGCAGGCGAACTTCCAGCACACGGGCGCGACAGTCCTCGACCTCGGTCTCGGCCCGACGCCCACACCAGCGGCCGGCTCTACCTCCGCGCCGCCTGTCCTTCCAGGCCGCGCGGGGGCGCGCACGTCGCCCGAGGACCTCGACACCGAGTTCCGCTGGCTGATGTCCTCGGACGTGTGCAAGCACTGCACGGACGCCGCGTGCCTGGACGTGTGCCCGACAGGCGCGCTGTTTCGCACCGAGTTCGGGACGGTCGTCGTGCAGGAGGACGTCTGCAACGGCTGTGGCTACTGCGTGCCCGCCTGCCCCTACGGCGTGATCGACAAACGCGAGGACGACGGACGCGTGTGGAAGTGCACCCTCTGCTACGACCGCCTCGGCGAGGGCATGGAACCGGCGTGCGCGAAGGCATGCCCGACCGACTCGATCCAGTTCGGCGAGCTGAAGGAGCTGCGCGAGCGCGCGGGCGCGCGTGTCGAGCAGCTCCAGCTTGCCGGCGTTTCCGACGCGCAGCTATATGGGCACGACCCGCACGACGGCGTCGGTGGAGACGGCGCCTTCTTCCTGCTTCTCGACGAGCCGGAGGTGTACGGCCTGCCGCCCGATCCGATCGCCACGACGCGCGATCTGCCGCGCATGTGGCGCAACGCGGCGATCGCCGCGGCCGGGCTGCTGGGCGCTGTCGGCGCGAGCTTCGCGGGGCGCAGGTGAGCAGCTCCGACGTCACCGTCAATGGCCTCGAGGGGGTGCGGCCCGGTCGCGAAGCGCTGACCGGCGTGAACCAGCGGCCTCCGGGCGAGCGCGACATCGCGGCGGGGGCCGGCGGTGGACGCCGCAAGCGTCGCGGTGGGCGGCGCGGCGAGCAGGCGATGGTGCCCGACGTGGAGTTCTCGAGCTATTACGGCAGGCCGGTCGTCAAGGAGGCAACGTGGGCGCCGCTGGATATCGCCGGGTACCTCTTCCTCGGCGGCCTCGCGGGCGCTTCCTCCCCACTCGCCGCCGGCGCGCAGCTCAGCGGCCGCCCAGGCCTCGCACGCCCGCTGAAGCTGGGCGCGGCGGGCGCGATCTCGCTTTCGCTCGCGGCGCTCGTGCACGATCTCGGGAGGCCCGCACGCTTCCTGAACATGTTGCGCGTCTTCAAGCCGACATCGCCGATGAGCGTGGGGGTGTGGATCCTGACTGCCTACGCGCCCGCGGCCGGCGTGGCGGCGCTCGGCGAGCTCGTCCCGCTCGGGCGTCTGCAGCCTTTGGCCAAACTCGGCACGACGGGCGCCGCGATGCTCGGACCGGCGGTCGCTTCCTACACCAGTGTGCTGATCGCGAACACCGCGACACCAGCCTGGCATGAGGGCCACCGCGAGATGCCGTTCGTGTTCGTCGGCTCGGCAGCCAGCGCCGCCGCGGGACTGGGCCTGCTGGGTGCACCGCTAACCGAGAACGGACCCGCGCGACGGCTGGCGATGATCGGGGCGCTGGCGGAGCTCACCGCGGTGAGGCTGCTCGAGCGTCGCGTCGGCGTCGTCGCCGAGACCTACCATCGTGGGCGGGCGGGGGCGCTGATGCGCGCGGCGGAGGCGCTGACCGTCGCGGGCGTGCTGGGCGCCATGAGGAGAGGACACCGCAGCCGTCGAGGAGCCGCGCTGTCAGGGGCGGCGCTGCTGGCGGCCTCCGCGTGCGCACGCTTCGGAATCTTCGAGGCCGGCCTGCAGTCGGCGCGAGACCCGAAGTACACGGTCCAGCCCCAGCGCGAGCGCAAGCAGGCACAAGCGTCGTGAGCGAAGCGCGGAGCCTGGCTGACGGCGCCGCACCAGCGGATGTAGCGGCGGGCGCGCTGAAGCGCGTCGTGCGCGACGGCGAGAGCGACCTCGTCGCGATCGAGGAGCCGCTGGAGATCCGCGTCGACGGCGAGCCGATCGCCGTGACGATGCGCACGCCCGGTCACGACGAGGAACTGGCGCTGGGCTTTCTATACGGAGAGGGGCTGATCGAGCAAGCCCCCAGTGTGGGGCTGACCGACGATCTCGCCGCGAACACGATCGAAGTCGCCGGTCCGCTGACGCGCGCACCCGGAGCACGTCGTTTCTACACAACGTCCTCGTGCGGCGTCTGCGGCAAGGGCGCGCTCGAGGAGGTGGCCGTTCACTCCCCACCGCTGCGCGCGGGGCCGCGCGTGGCGCGTCGGCTGCTCGCAGATCTGCCAGACCGTCTCGTGCAGCCCGGCTTCGCGCGCACGGGCGGGCTGCACGCCACGGGGCTGTTCGATCTCGACGGTGAACTGCTGTGCGTGCGCGAGGACGTGGGGCGCCACAACGCGATGGACAAGGTCATCGGCTGGGCGCTTCGCGCAGACGGGCGCCTGCCGCTAGGCGAGTCGCTGCTGTGCGTCAGCGGGCGGCTCTCGTTCGAGCTCGTGCAGAAGGCAGCCGTCGCCGGTTGTCCCGTGCTCGTGGGCGTCGGCGCGCCGACCTCGCTGGCCGTGGAGCTGGCGGGCGACCGCAAGATGACGCTGTGCGGCTTCGCGCGGCACGGGAAGGTCAACGTGTACGCGGGCACGGAGCGCGTGCTACCGGGCTAGGACGAGATAGCAGAAGCCGAGCACGCCTCGATAGACGCTCACGTAATGCTGGGGCGAGTGTTCATCGACCGACGATTCTGTCGGAGCGAGGCGTATAGAGCAATCAGCCGGTTTGTTTCGAAACCAGCCCACGTCGGGCAGACTGCAGTGATGAACGGCGAGGATCAACCCGGGGGCGCGTTCGGCTCGGGGGAGCCGTTCACGGTCGGCGTCGAGGAGGAGCTGTTTCTGGTCGACCCGGTCACAGGGCGCCAGACGAACGCATCGGCGGCGGTCCAGGAGCGCCTCGGGCCTGTGGATGGCACCGTCGAGCGCGAGCTGCATGCCTGCCAGGTGGAGCTGATCACAGACGTCTGCCACAGCGCCGGCGAGGCGGCCGGCATGCTCGGCGGCCTGCGCCGCGCGGTGGTCGCGACGGGCGCCGGCCTGATCGGCTCGGGCACGCACCCCGCGGCCGCAGAGGGCGCCGCTGAGATCACCGACAAGGAGCGCTACGAGCGGATCAGGGATCTGCTCGGCGACGCGGTCGCGACGCCCGTGGGCGGCCTGCACATCCACATCGGGATGCCTGACGCCGAAACTGCGATCCGCGCGTTCAACGGCCTGCGTCGACACCTACCGCTGCTGCAGGCGCTCGCTGCCAACTCCCCCTTTCGCCACGGCCGCGACACGGGACTTGCCTCCGCGCGCGAGGTGACGATTCGCGGCTGGCCGCGCTCGGGCGTGCCGCGCGCGATGCGCAACTACGCCGACTTCCAGGCGATGGCAGCGCTGCTCGCCCGCGCCGCCGACGTGCCCGACTACACCTGGTTCTGGTGGAAGCTACGACCGCATCCACGTCTGGGCACGGTGGAGATCCGGGCTCTTGACGCGCAGAGCACGCTGGAGGACACCGCTGGCCTCGTGGCGCTCGCACACTGCCTCGCGAGGCACGCAGCCGAGGCCGACCCGCAGCCCGATCCGCCGGCGGAGGTGCTCGAGGAGGGCGCATTTCAGGCCGCGCGTTTCGGCGTGCGGGCTCATCTCCCCGACGCGGAGGGACGCCTGCGGCCTGTGGCCGAGTGGCTCGAGGACGCGCTCAGTCTCTCCAGCGCTCATGCGGCGGCGCTCGGATGCGCGGAGGACCTTGCTGGGCTGCCGGCGCTGCTCGAGCGCGGCGGTGGGGCCGGGCGCCAGCGCGCGGCGTATGAGATCTCCGGGATGGATGGCCTGCTGCGAGAGCTCACGGCACTCACGGGGCGGGGCGCAGTCGTCGGCGCCAGCTCACGGTGATGCTCGTAATCGATACCTGCGCTCAGCAGCGCCAACTGCAGACGTTTGGAGTTGGCCCACGCATATTGGCTGCCGCGCACTCCCCGGCGCTGGCGCACGTCAAGCACCAGGCCGACACCGGCCTCGTTCAACGCTGCAAGGAAGGCATCCACATTGAAGCCGTAGACACCGATCGTTGCGAGGGAACGCGTATCTCGTTGCGCCATCGCGTTTCGCTACCCCCTTGCACAAGGCACAAACGGCTCACGCGAAGAGAGCGTCCACGGACACTTCGACGCGCCGGTTCGCTACAGCCTCGCCGCTGACCGGACCCGACGGGTCGGCGCTGCGCGAGATCGTGAAGAGACTCTGCACCATCTCGGTCAGAAAGCGCGACGCCTGCCCATAGCCGTGAGCGTCGTCTCGACCCTGCGGACGGTGGTGGTAGCGCGACGGCACGTACACGTGCAGCCGACGGCGGGCGCGCGTGAGCGCGACGTAGAACAGACGGCGCTCCTCGGCGATCGACTCCTCGGTACCGGTGCTCATGTCCGCTGGGAAGTTGCCGTCGTACGCACAGATCACATGCACCGCGTCCCACTCCAGGCCCTTGGCGGAATGCACGGTGCTGAGCACGAGGAAGTCCTCGTCTAGGTGTGGCGGCACGGCCAGCGCGGCGCTCGAGGACGGCGGGTCGAGCACGAGCTCAGAGACAAAGTGACGCACGTCCTGCGCACCCCGGGCGGCAGCGACGAGCTGGTCGAGGTCGCCGATGCGGATCGCGCCGTCGGCGTAGCGCAAGCGAATCAACGGAGCAAGCGCCGCACACAGCCGCTCGACGTGAGCGCCGGTCGTGACGCGCTCATCGCCAGCTGGCGCAAGCGCCTGGATCACGACGTTGGCGTGCTCGCGCGAGTCCTCGGGCACGTGCTCGACAGCCTGCGCCCAGCGTGCGAGCGCGGGCGTCCCGCCGCCGGGCGGGCGCAGCGCGTCGAGCACACGCCGCGCGCGGATCGGACCGACGCCGTCGAGCAGCTGCAGCACGCGGAACCAGCTCAGCTCGTCCGCCGGGTTGTCCGTCAGGCGCAGCAGCGCCACGAAGTCCTTCACGTGCGCTGCCTCGAGGTAGCGGAGCCCTCCGTACTTGACGAACGGGATGCCGCGCCGCGTCAGCTCGAGCTCAAGGGGAGCGGAGTCGTGGCCGGTGCGAAACAGAACGGCCTGGTTGCGCAGCTCCATCCCCTCCTCGCGCGCCGCGAGCACGCGCTCGCAAACCTCTCCCGCCTGCCTGCTCTCGTCCCGTGGGAATACGAGCTCGGGGGGTTGACCGCCGTCTCGCTCGCTCCACAAACGCTTGGGAAAACCGAGTCGATCCTGCGCGGAAACGGCGTTGGCGACGGCCAAGATCGGTCCGGTGGAGCGATAGTTGCGCTCGAGCTTGACCAGGTGGGTCCCGGGAAACTGGTCTGGGAACTCGAGGATGTGACGTGCACTCGCGGCGCGAAAGCCATAGATCGCCTGAAAGTCATCGCCGACGACGGTCAGGCCAGGACAGGCGCCGCGCAGCCCCCGCACGATGTCCACCTGAAGGCCGTTGACGTCCTGGTACTCGTCCACGAGCACATGCTCGTAGGCCGCCGCCATACGAGGCCCGATCACCTCGTCGAGTGCCAGCGCGCGCCAGTAGAGCAAAAGGTCGTCGAGGTCGATCACGCCGAGCGTGCGCTTTCTGGTGCCGTATTGGCGAAACACCTCAGCAAGCGCGTCGCGATGCTCGGCGCACCAAGGAAAGGCGTCGGCGAGCACATCTGCCAGCGGCACCTGCGAGTTGACAGTGCGCGAGTAGATATCGAGCATCGTCTGTGCCCGCGGGAAGCGCCGGGCGCTTGACGCGTGCCCCTGTTCCTGGCGCACGAAATCCAGCAGATCGCAGGCATCGCCTGCATCGAGGATCCCAAAGCCCGGGTCCAGGCCGAGCGAGGATGCATGCAGCCGAACGAGCTGGTGGGCGAGCGAGTGGAACGTACCGCCTAGGGGCGCGTGAGCGGCATCTGGAGCTACGCGTTCGGCGAGCGCGCGAGCGCGCTCGACCATCTCACGCGCAGCCCGGCGCGTGAACGTGAGCAGCAGGATGCGCTCACCGGGCACTCCCTCGGCGAGCAGCCAAGCAACTCGGGCGCACAACGTCGTGGTCTTACCCGTTCCGGCTCCGGCGAGGATCAGCAGCGACCCGTCGGCGGGGTGCGTGGCAGCGGCGCGCTGCTCGTCATTGAGGGCCTCGAGCCAAGGCCGTTGATCTCGCTCATCGAACATCTGTTCGTCACGCTAGGTGAGCGCTCGGATGGCGTGCAAGCGAGCGTGCGGGTGGACCCACCCCCGTGTTGCGGCGACCTACCGCATAATCTCAGCGTATGAGCGCATCGACCCTGCCGGCCACAGACACGATGGCCGCCGAGGTCGAGGCCGACCTCGAGGCGCTCGTTGCGATCTCGAGCCCTTCCGGCGACGCGGACGGCGCCGAGGCATGCCTGGCGCTGTGCGCCCAGCGCTTGCCGGCCACGGCGGCGATTGAGCGGGTCCCCTGCTCCTCGCCCGGCCACGTGCCCGACCTCCTGGCGCGTATCCCGGGGACGGGTAGCGGCCGGATCTTGCTGTTGGGGCACGTTGATACGGTCGTGCGCCACGCCGAGCATTCTCCGCTCGTGCGAGAAGGTGACACCTGGCGCGGCTCAGGCACGGTTGACATGAAGGGCGGCGTCGCCGTGTCGCTGGCGCTGACGCGCTGGTTGGCGGAGCAGCCCACCTCCTTCGCGGAGATCGGTGTGCTGCTGGTCGTCGATGAGGAGTGGCGCTTGGAACCGTTCTCGCACGTGCCGCGCTTCGCCGGATACGACGCGTGCCTGTGCTTCGAGGCCGGAGAGCGCACACGAACTGGCGAGGAGGGCGTCGTCGTGCGGCGTAAGGCAGCAGGCACGATCGCGGTCAGAGGCAGCGGTAGGGCGGCCCATGCCGGCTCCAACCCCGACGCCGGTGTCAATGCGCTGCTTGCACTTGCCGAGGCGGCGCGCTCAGCCGCGACGTTGCACGATCCGCGTGGAGAGGAGGCGTTGAGCGTCGTGCCCACGCGACTCAACGCCGGCGACGCCGTGAACGTGGTACCCGCCCACGGCGAGCTGATGATCGACGTGCGCGCGAACAGCGATACTTCCTTCGGGCGCGTCATGCGGGCCGTGTCCAACCCGGCGAGCGAGGCGAGCACGCAAGTCGAGTTGATCCGCTCCTGGCCTGGGATGGAAACGCGTGAGAGCACGCGCGAGCTGCTCCGCGCGGCCGGCACGAGATTGGGACGCGAGATCATTGGCGTGGCGCGTGGGGGCGCGAGCGACGCTAGTCACTTCGCCGGCACGATCCCTCTGACGATCGACGGTCTCGGGCCCAGAGGTGGCCACGCGCACTCGCCGGAAGAGTATGTTCACGCCCCCTCACTGCGCGAGCGCACCGAGGTCGCGATCGCGATCGCGGGCGCACTGCTCGCCTGCGCCGCAGAGACCACGGACTGACCGATGTGGGTAAGCGCGTCACGGGACCCCTCCTAGCAGGGAATATGTAGAGATGGCACGCGCCACAGTCAAACGTCGAACTGAGACCACGAAGCGCCAGCGCTCATTTGTTGGCTCGATCGTGGAGCTCGTCTTGATCATCGCCGTCGCGCTCGGCTTGGCGCTCGCGATCGAGGCGTTCGTAATCAAGCCCTACCGGATCCCGAGTGGTTCGATGGAACCGACGCTCGACGTCGGGCAACGTGTGCTGGTGAACCGCCTCGGCATGGACTTCGGCAAACCTCACGTCGGGGAGATCGCGGTCTTCCACCCGCCGACGGGCGCCGAACAGCAGCAGTGCGGCCCGACGCCGTACACGGTGAGGTTCGGAGGCGCGCCATGTTCGGATCCGATTCCCAAAGAGGCCAGCGTCACGTTCATCAAGCGTGTCGTCGCGGGACCCGGTGACGAGATCTACGTCAAGGAAGGCCACGTCTACCGCGAGGCGGCAGGAACGAGCCGCTTCGTCCGCGAGCAGGACTCCTACATCAAACCGTGTGGCACCAGCCCGGAGTGCAACTTCCTCACCCCGATCAAGGTCCCTCCCGGCCACTGGTTCATGATGGGCGACAACCGCGGCGATTCTGATGACAGCCGGTTTTGGGGTCCCGTCCCCACGGGCTGGATCATCGGCCAGGCCGTCGCTACCTACTGGCCGCCCGACCGCATTGGCAGCCTCTGAGTCACCGACCGGTGTAGGTTGTCGGCGTGGCGCGGCGCTAGACAGCGACGCGACGGGCACATGATCACCAAACTGCTCTTCCTTCCATTCAGCATCGCTGCCGGCCTCATCGGGGGACTCGTCAGCCGCAGGGTGTTCGCGCTCGCTTGGGGCGCGCTCGACGACCGGGACCCGCCCAAGCCGCAGGACCCGCGGGCACGCTTGGGTAAGCTTGCGCTCGCTCTCGCCCTTGAGGGCGCTGTGTTCCGGCTCGCCAAAGGATTGGTTGACCGTGGTTCTCGCAGCAGCTTCGCTCGCCTGACGGGCAGATGGCCGGGCGAGACGCGCGAGGAGCGTCAGGAGCGGGCGCCCGCGTAGAAGGAACTGCGCCGGGGGTATGTTCTCGGCAATGGTCTCCAGTCCCGGTCCGCCGGCCGATCCGATCGCGCCGCGCGGGCACATCGCGATCGGGTCGGCGCTGCGCGATGTGACGAGCTTCGACCGCTCCGCGGTCTCTCTCACGGGTGGTTTGATCGCCACGGTCCCCTTGGTCGCGGTCTTTGGCATTCCAATCGCCGCGGGAGACCCGGTAACCGCAGCGACGATGGGCGCGGGCGCGATGCTCGTGGGGATCGCGTGGCGCGTAACCGGCGGACGCCCGCCGGTGGGGGTACTGACCGCCGACGCGCTGCTGATGGGACTCGCGACGTTCGTCGGCTCGGCCACGGGGTCGCGTCCGTGGCTGCACCTGATCGTCCTCTTCGCTTGGTCGCTGGCCGCGGGAATGCTTGTGGCGCTTGGCCGCGCCGGCGCGATCGTGGGCACTCAGTCGCTGATCGCGATCGTCGTTTTCGGCCGCTTCAGTGAACCGCCGAGCGGGGCGCTGGGCCTGGCGGGCCTAGTGCTCGCGGGCGGGCTCGCGACGGCCTTGTTCGTGGCGGTCGTCCGCTGGCCCTCGCCGCTACGGCTGCAGCGCGTGGAGACCGCGCGCGCCTACCGGGCGCTCTCAGAGCTGGCGCTAGCGCCAGGCGAGCCATCCACGATCCCTGCGGCCGAACGGCTCGACGCGGCACGGGCGGCGCTGTCCTCACCGTCTCTGTTCGGGGATGCGGCTGTGCTGGCGCTGCGCGCACTAATCGACGAGGCGTCACGATTCAGGGTGGAATTGCGCGCTGTGGAGGTGCTGTTGGCTCAGGGCATGGCTGGCCCGGGCCCCGCGGCCGCACGCGAGGCGCACCTTGTGCTCGAACATGGCGCCGATGTCCTGCGATTGATCGCGGCGACCGTCGAAGGTGAGGATCGCGCTGCCGCTGAGCTCGCCGCGGCTGCCTCGCAGATGCCCGATCTCGACATTGGCGCCGACGGCGCCCGGCCGGTGCTGAGACGGCGACTGGACGCGCTCGCCGGACAGCTACGCGCGATGGCGCGCCAAGCGCCGGCGGCCGCCGAGCACGGGAGCCTCCTGGAGCGCCGCCCGCGCGCTGCGGGGGCTCGTCCGCAGGATGCCGTGCGCTCGAGCCTGCGACAGCTGCGCGCGAACGCGACGCTCCAGTCGCCGGCCGGCAGGCACGCCCTGCGCCTGGCCGTGGTGGTCGTGCTGAGCGCGACCCTCGCCCAGCACATCCCGCTACAGCGCAGCTACTGGCTCATCGTCGCCGCCGCTGCGGTGCTGCGACCCGAATTCGCCGCCACGTTCACGCGTGGTGGCGAGCGCATCCTCGGTACCTGCGCTGGAGTCGCGCTCGCGGGGGCAATCGTCGTCGGGCTGCATCCCAGTCTTGGCCTGGTCGTGCCGATTGTGGGCGTGCTCGGCCTGGCTGCCTACTCGGTGTTTCCCGCGAGCTTCGCGCTCGGCTTCGCGTTCATCACGACGCTCGTCGTCTTTCTGCTGGACGCGGTTACGACGGATACGCTCGCCACCGCCGGCGATCGTCTGCTGAACACGCTCGTCGGAGGCGCGATCGGCCTGCTGGCCTACTTGTTGTGGCCGACGTGGTCGCACAAGCCCGCGCGGCAGGCATTGGCGGACGTGATCGCGGCCCAACGCGCATACCTCGCCTGCGTGCTCGGCGCGATCGCCGCCGCCGCGCCGGTCCCTCAGCGCAAGCTCTCGGCGCTGGCCCGCGGCGCGCGAGTCGCGTATATGAGCGCGGGCGAAACGATCGCTCGCGCGCTGGCGGAGCCAGGGCGTCGCGGCGACGCCGAGTTGAGCCAGAGCGCGCTCGGCGCGACGCGACGAATCGTGAGCGTCGTTCACGTCTTGCGAACCGACGTTTCCGAGCAGCGGGGGAACGAGCCTTTGCCTGCGCTCAGCGCGCTGGCCGAGGAGCTCGACCGTACGCTCACGACAATCGAAGCGCGGCTGCGCGGCGATCTCCTCACGGGAACCGCCCGCACGTCGGCGGAGCTGCCGGATCTGCGTGACAGCTACCGACGCCTAGCGCAGACTGCCGAGCTGACGCGCACGGATGTGTTGCTGGCCCGCGAGCTCGACGAGCTCGTTGACGCGGTGGACAGCCTCGCCGCGCTCGTAGCAGACGGCTCAGCGGCTCGCCATCTGTGATCATCGCTCGCCCATGGACGAGCGTATCCAGCGCCGCATCGCGGCCAATGAGAGTGCCTTCCGCGAGGTCAACGAGGCGATCGAGCGCGGCCTGTGGCAGGGCGAGGCGGACTCGCTCGTGGCCTTTCGCTGCGAGTGCGCCAGCCTGGACTGTGATCGCCTGGTGGAGCTGACGCCGAACGAGTACGAGCACGTACGCTCCGATCCGCGCAGATTCTTCTTGCTGCGCGGACACGAGCTCCCGGAAGTGGAGGTTGTTGTGGAGACCCACGAGCGCTACGTGGTGGTCGAAAAGGTCGCAGTAGCGGGCGCGACGGCGCAAGCTAACGACCCGCGCGACTAGCGACTGCAGCGACCCGACTTACTCAGAAGCTGTCAGGGCAGATCGAAGCGCATCCGCACCTCGACACCGCCGCTGGAGCGGGTGAGGATCGTCAGCGCATCGCTCAGACGCGCCATCAGGCCGAGCCCCAGCCCCAACCCGCGGGTGTCTCCGCGCCGGTCGCGCATACCCTCACCGTCGTCGGCGATCACGATCCAGAGCTCACCCGAGACGGCGGCGGCGAGCACGTGGATCTCGCCGGGAGGGCCATCGTAGGCGTAGGCAACGGCGTTGGTGATCGCCTCGGAGACCGCCAGACGAATGTCCTCCAGCCGCTGGGCGCCGATGCCCGCCTCCGCGGCGAACGTGCCCACAACATTGCGCGCCCATGGCACCGAGCTCGGCGCGGCCGGGTAGGACTCGCTCATGTAGCGGTGGGAGCCAGGCTCGGCGCCCAGCGCGTGCTCGCCCTCTATCGAGGAGGCCTCACCGCCGGCCGAGGCCAGCGACATGGGATCGAACTCGCTCTTGCTGGCGCCCGCCGTCATTACCAGTCCGCCCGCGCGGACCTCGCCAGGATTTGCGAGACGATGCCGATCGCCATCACGCGTCTCATTTAGCGGCCCATCCTCTGTGGTCGTCCTGGACACCGGTGGCGTTCCACGAAGCGCCCGGCGCTCGTACCGTCTGGAGGCCGGACACTGCCCTGATCGTATCGACTGGAGCCGTCGTGCTTTTGCGATGGACCACCACCCCTCGCACTCGGCGTGCGTGCGGCTGTCGCGTGCCATAATCAAACGGAGGGATCCTCCGTTCTCGTGCACGAGCTCAGCATCAAGCGGAGATATCCTCCGTTTAGAGGGCGAATGCCAGCAACCCACCCCACACTCGAGGATGCACCCGCGAAGGCGATGCGCTCAGACGCGCGCGAGAATCGCGAGAAGCTGTTGCGCGCAGCGAGCGAGCGGTTCGGCGCCGGCGGACCGGACGTGTCGCTCGAGCTGATCGCGCGGACCGCGGGCGTGGGCATCGGCACGCTCTACCGCCACTTTTCCACACGTGAGGCATTGATCGAGGCCGTGTACCGCAACGAGGTCGACCAGTTGTGCGACTCGGCGACGGTGCTTCTTGCCGAGCTCCCACCGCAGGCGGCGCTGGAGGAGTGGATGGAGCGCTTCGTGGGCTACCTGACGACCAAGCGCGGCCTGCTCGGGGCCCTGAAGTCCGTGGCCGCCACGCAATCGGACCTCTTCCCCACGACGCGCGAACGCCTGATCGTCGCGATCGACGAGCTGCTGCAAGCGGGCATCGCCGCCGGTCGTGTACGTCCAGACGTCGACGCCGAGGACATCATGATCGCGGTCAACGGCGTGTGGACGATCGCCGGCGTTGGCGAGGAGTGGGCGGCGCGGGCCAGGCGCGTGATGCGCCTGGTGCTCGACGGCCTGCGCTACGGGCTCAGCGACTAGCGCCAGCAGGGGCGCGACGCATCGCGAGCAGGGCAATGTCGTCGCGCGGCGCCGTCGCGTAGAGCGTTTCCAACAGAGAGAGCGAGCGCTCGATCTCGCTGTGCGCGCGCGAATCACTCGACGGCTCGGCGCGGGGCGCCGACGCCTCATCTGGATCGCGTGTACCTCGACTGAACGACATGACGTCCCCCGACATCAGGATCGATTGGACAACGACTCGGCCAGCGCCCGGGGAAACAGAGGCCGCGACGTCTTCTCATCAGTGTCCAGCCTCCGTCGCACCCATGCACTCCGCGGCCAGCCGCTGGCTATGTTAGCCCCCACCAGGTGGTGTCAAACCTTTGTCCAGGCGCACCCCGTAAGCGCAACGCGTACGCGAGGAGGCCGATCTATGGGTGATGATGCCGCCGACCGCCGTGCACTCACGCCCCACAGGCACCGCCACGACGTCGGTTGCTGAGCTGGTGCATGAGCAGCGAATCGTGTCCGTCTACCAGCCGCTGGTGGACCTCTTCTCGGATGAGACGGTTGGCTATGAGGCGCTCGCGCGGGGACCGGCCGGCACGAGTCTCGAGTACCCGGAGGACCTGTTCGCCGCTGCGCACGCGGCGGGCCTGGACGACGAGATCGAGCGCGAGTGTCAGCGAGCGGCGCTCCAGGGGGCGCTCGAGGTGGGCTTGGCCCCGGGGCACTCGCTGTTCGTCAACTTCGAGCCGCGCATGCTCGCGCGCGAGTTGCCCGAGCAGACGGCGAGGCTGCTGCAGGCGGCGCTCGAGCACTTCTCGGTGTTCGTTGAGTTCACGGAGCGCTCGCTCACAGACCGCCCCGCGGAGCTGCTGGCCGCAGCGCGGCGCTTGCGCGAGATGGGCGCTGGGATCGCACTGGATGACGTCGGCGTCGACCCGCGCTCGCTGGCTCTGATGCCGTTCTTGGCGCCGGAGGTGATCAAGCTCGACCTCAGCCTGCTCCACGGCAACCCCTCAGTGCGCGTGGCCGAGGTCGTGCACGCAGTAGGCGCTGAGTCTGAGCGCACCGGCGCGCTCGTGCTGGCTGAGGGGATCGAGACCGAGGAGCACCGCGCCACGGCGCTCGCGCTGAACGCCCGCTACGGACAGGGGTGGCTTTTCGGTCACCCGGAAGCACTCGATCGCACGGCACCGCCGGTAGCCAATCCGATCGCGCGCCCGCAGCGCCAGTCGTTCTCCTTCGCTGACACGCCGTTCGGTGTGGTGACCCGTCGGCGTCCCGTGCAGCGTGGCGACAAGCGGCTGCTGCTGGCGCTCAGCATGCAGATCGAGGCGCAGACCCGCAACCTCGGACGCTCGGCGGTGCTGCTGAGTGGCTTCCAGGACGAGTCGTTCTTCACCAGCCGCGCGCACGCGCGCTACTCCTCGCTTGCCAAGGACGCTGCGCTCGTCGGCGCGCTCGGCTTCGGGCTCCCCGAGCAGCCCGCGCCGGGCGTTCGTGGCGTCGCGCTCGACCACGCCGACCCGCTGCGTGGAGAGTGGGACGTGACGGTCATCGGTTCGCACTTCGCAATGGCCTTCGTGGCGCGCGACCTTGGCGACAGCGGTCCAGATATGCGCCGACGCTTCGACTTTGCCATTACCTACGATCGCGAGCTCGCGATCGACGCTGCGCGCGCGATGATGTCGCGCGTCGCAGCGATCTGAGCGCTCACGCCGCCTCGGCGCCCACGGCGCGCTCACTCACTGCCCGCTCGCTGACGGCTTCCGCCTGCACTTCGCGGGCACGCGAAGCACCGTCGGAGGGAAGGATCACGAGCGCAACGAGCAGCGCCAGACCGAAGATGCCCGCCGCCCACCAGAACGCGGTGGTGTAGCCGTGGATCGCCGCGGCGTTGCCGAGCGAGGTGGCCTTCACCTGACCTGCCGCGTAGCTCGCGGCGGCGCTCGCGAAGATCGTGCTGAGGAGCGCCGTGCCCACGGAGCCACCGACCTGCTGGGAGGTGTTGACCATCGCCGAGGCGATGCCCGCATCGTGACGCGGCACACCGAGCGTGGCCGTGGAGAAGGCGGGAGCGAAGATGCAGCCCATGCCGACGCCGATCAGCAGAAGGCCGGGCAGGACCTCGCTTGCGTAGCTCCCGCCGGGCGTCAGGCGCGTGAAGATGATCATCGCGGCGATCCCAAGTATCGATCCCAGCGCGACGAGCGGCCTCGCGCCGGTGCGATGCAGCACTCTGGTCTGCACTGTCGTCGCCGTGAGCACGATCGCGCCCGTCATCGGCAGGAATGCGAGACCGGTCTTCAGCGGCGAGAAGCCGAGGTTCTGCTGCAGGTAGTAGGTGAGGAACAGGAACACCCCGAACACGCCTGAGCCGGCGAGAGCGATCGAGGCATACGCGCCACCGCGTGCCCGGTCCCAGACGATGTGCAGCGGCAGCAGCGGGTACTCCGTGCGCATCTCGATCGCGACGAAGCACGCGAGCATCACGGCGCTGACGGCGAGGGCGATGATCGTGACCGGGTCAGACCAGGAGCTCGTCTCTGCGTTGGAGAACCCGTAGACGAGCCCGAACAGGCCGGCGGACGCAGCGAGCACGCCCGGCAGGTCGATGCGCGGACGCTCCGGGTTGGCTTGGTTTTGCAGCAGCTGCAGCGCAGCGAACGCGGTAGGCACTGCGATCGCGAGATTCACGTACAGGCACCAACGCCAGGAGAGCGCCTCGGTGAGCGCGCCCCCGAGGAGCAGCCCCACAGATGCACCGCCACCGGCGATCGCACTGAAGATCCCGAACGCCTTGGCGCGATCGGGAGACCCCTGGAAGGTGACAGTCAGCAGGGACAGCGCTGAGGGCGCGAGCAGCGCGCCGAATGCGCCCTGCAGCGCACGCGCTGCGACGAGCATCCCGAACGACTGTGCGAGACCTCCGATCGCAGAGGCGCAGGCGAAGCCGATGAGGCCACCGATGAAGGTCCACTTGCGCCCGAATAGGTCGCCGAGCTTTCCGCCGAGCAGGAGCAGGCTGCCGAAGCTCAGCGCGTAGGCGGTGATGATCCACTGGCGGGAGTCGGTGGAGAAGTGCAGCGCCGTTTGTGCGGATGGCAGGGCGATGTTCACGATCGTCGCGTCTAGCACGACCATCAGCTGGGCGACTCCCAGGAGGGCGAGCACAGCCCAGCGGTTGGGCTCCTTGATGTGTGACGGGGCGACGGCGCTGGCGCTCATTGCGACTCCTTGCAAGTTCGGTGTATAAGACACCATAGCAAATATAATCCATGAAGCAGGTATTATCTTTTGCTACATGATCGTCGCATAATTCTGGTAAAATGCACGCCATGACTGAGCAGACGCGTAGGTGCCCCCCAAGCTCGATGGTGCTGCTGATGCGGCTGGGAAAGCAGGTGTTCCGGCGCAGCGATGAGGAGCTGCTGGGCATGCACATGCGGCTATTGATGGCGCTCAGCTATGTCCGTGATCACAACGGCGCTCCGCAGCAGGAGCTGGTTGATGCGCTGTGCATCGACGCCAACAACGTGGTGCTGCTGCTCAACGAGCTGGAGGATCTGGGGCACGTCGCGCGGCGACGGGATCCGGAGGACCGCAGGCGCCATCGCGTGGAGATCACGCCGGCGGGGCTTGACGCGCTGGAGCGCGCGGAGCGCGCACAGGAAGAGATCGAGGACGATGTGTTGGGAGCGCTCGACGCCGGGGAACGTGCGACGCTGTGGGGGCTTTTGACCCGCGCACTGCAAGGGGCTGAGCCCTCGCGCGAGGACGCCGGCGAGGCGCTCATCGCCGGCTCGCGCTCTGCGTAAGGGTTGGCGCCGGTAGCCGACGGCGTCCCTGGCTTACGATTGGTGCCTTGAGCACCACCCCAGACGCGAGCACCGCAGGCTTCGCCGGCCGCACAGCGTGGGCGCGAAGCGTGGCGGCGCCGCTGCGCGATTTCCTTGGGACCGAGACCGGCAGCGCAAGCGTGCTGCTGGTAGGGGCGATCGTGGCGCTCGTGTGGGCCAACTCGCCGTGGTCACACTCCTACGAGTCGCTGTGGACGACGAAGCTCTCGATCACGGTCGGCCACACAGGGATCGCGATGGACCTGCGCCATTGGGTCAACCAGGGGCTGATGACGCTGTTCTTCTTGGTCGTCGGGCTCGAGGCCAAGCGCGAGCTGGACCTGGGTGAGCTGCGCGAGCGGCGCCGATTGACGATCCCGGCCGCGGCGGCGCTCGGCGGCATGACCGTGCCGGTGGCGATCTACCTCGCGTTCAACGCGGGCGGCCCGGGTGCGCACGACTGGGGCGCGGCGATGTCAACGGACACAGCGTTCGCCCTCGGGGCCGTGGCGGTACTCACGCCCCGGGCGGCGACCCGCCTGCGCGTCTTCCTGCTCACGCTGGCTGTCGTCGATGACCTGTTCGCGCTGTTGGTGATCGCGGTCGCGTACACAACGCACGTCTCGGTGCTCGCGCTGGCGATCGCGGTAGCGCTGTTCGTGGTGCTGTTGGCGCTGCGCTTCGCGCCGCACTGGCGCGGACCCGTCTCGGTGCTCCTTGGCGTAGGGATCTGGGTGGCGATGTACGAATCCGGCGTGGACCCGGTGATATCTGGCTTGGCGATCGGGCTCGCGACGAGCGCGTATACACCTTCGCGCGAGGTCCTCGAGCGGGCGACCGTGCTGACGAGGTCGTTCCGCGAGCAGCCCACGCCGGAGCTCGCGCGATCGGCGCAGCAGGGGGTCGCATCAGCGATCTCCCCCAACGAGCGCCTGCAGTACGACCTGCACCCGTGGACCGGTTATGTGATCGTGCCGCTGTTCGCGCTGGCGAACGCCGGCGTGCACATCACCGGGCCGCTGCTCGAACGCGCGGTCGGCTCGCCGATTACGCTGGGGATCCTCGTCGGCTACGTGCTTGGTAAGCCCCTTGGCATCACCGCCGCGTCGTGGATCGCCTCGCGCCCGGCGATCCACGGCCCACGCTCGCCGCTCAGCCCACCGCTGCTCACCGCGGGCGGGGCGTTCGCCGGGATCGGATTCACGGTCTCGCTGCTGATCTCGAGCCTGGCTTTCAGCGGACAGCACCTCGCCGAGGCCAAGCTCGGCGCCCTCGGCTCGGTCGTACTCGCACCGGCGCTCGCGTGGATCGTCCTGCGTATCGTCGCGCGATTGCCCGCCAGCGTGCGTGCCCGCCAGCTGGCCGGCACGGCGGATGACATTCTCGATCTCGCCGAGGACGTGGACCCCGAACGCGACCACATCCGCGGCGCTGACGACGCACCGGTCACGCTCGTCGAGTACGGCGACTTCGAGTGCCCGTATTGCGGACGCGCGGAGCAGGTGATCCGCGAGCTGCTGTCCTCCTTCGGGGAGGACGTGCGCTATGTATGGCGACATCTTCCGCTCAACGACGTGCACCCGCATGCGCAGGTCGCCGCCGAAGCGTCGGAGGCAGCGGCGGCTCAGGGCAGCTTCTGGGAGATGCACGACGCGCTACTCGCACATCAGGGCGGGCTCGACGAGGACCAGCTCGCCCAATACGCGCAGGAGATCGGCATCGATGCTGAGCGGATGCTGGGCGAGCTGCGCCGGCATGAGTACGCTGCGCGCGTGAGCGAAGACGTGGCGAGCGCGGATGAGAGCGGCGTATCGGGAACACCGACGTTCTTTGTCAACGGACGCCGCCACTACGGCGCCTACGACATCGACACGCTGAGCGCGGAGGTCACGGCCGCGCGCAAACGTGCGCGGCTTGTTGCCAAGGCGGTATGAGCGCGGCGACGCTAACTCATCCGCTGCAATGGCTGAGCACGCGCGACCGCGACTTGGCTGCGCTGCGGCGAGCCGGACGTGCGGCGATCGTGATGCCGGCGATGTTTGCGATCGGCGAGGAGCTGATCGAAAACCCGGTGGTGGCGACATTCGCGGCATTCGGTTCGTTCGCGATGCTGCTGCTGATCGACTTCGGCGGACCGCTGCGCGAGCGTTTACAGGCCCAAGCCGCGCTGGGCCTCGTGGGCGCGGCGTTCGTCTGCCTGGGCACACTCGTCTCCCAGAATGTGTGGCTGGCTGCTGTAGTGATGCTGCTCGTTGGCTTCGGTGTCTTGTTCGCGGGCGTTGTCAGCTCGGTGCTGGCTGCGGCCAGCACCTCGCTGCTGCTGTCGTTCATCCTGCCGGTAACGATCTCTGGCCCGGCCTCCTCGATCCCCGACCGTCTTGCGGGTTGGGGAATGGCGACGGGCGCAGCGCTGCTCGCCGTGGGGCTGCTGTGGCCTGCGCCCGTGCGCAGCCCACTGCGCACGGGGGCTGTGAGCGCCTGCCGAGCGCTGGCGTCGAGGCTGCGTGCGGAGGCCGCGTATGCCCTGAGTGGACACGACCCGGCCCTCGCGGACGATCTGGAGCAGGCCGTGGCGCAGGCGCAGCAGGCGATGGCGCAATTGCGTAGCGGCTTTCTGGCCACGCCCTATCGACCGACGAGTCTCAGCACCTCTGCACGGACGGTCGTACGCCTGGTGGATGAGCTGGACTGGTTGAACGCGATCGCGATCCAGCCCGCCGCACCGGAGCCGCGCGTCCCGGCCGACCACGCGGCCTGCGCAGTTAAGGCTGCGGCGGCAGGGGTACTGGAACGTGGCGCGGAGCTCCTGGCGATGACGGGCGGAGACTGCACGCCGTTGCGTACCGCGCTCGACGGACTACGCCAGGACTTGGATGGGTTGGAGGATCGTGCCCTCGGCTTGCTCCCGGGTGCGCAGCGCGGTGGCGAGCAGACGATGGGGGATCTGGTGAGCGCGCTCGACCCAAGCTTCCGCGCACAAGAGCTCGGCTTCGCGGTAACGACGATCGCTCACAACATTGACCTGACGGCGGCGGCGGAGAGGCGCAGCTGGCTGGCGCGCGTTCTCGGCCGCCAGCCCGAGGGCATACCGGGGACGCTGTCCGCCGCTCAGCAGCGTGCGAGCTCGCACGTGGACCGCAACTCGGTGTGGCTGCACAACAGCCTGCGCGGCGCTGTCGGCCTGGCGGCGGCGGTGTTCATCGCCAACCGCACTGGTGTCCAGCACTCCTTCTGGGTGGTCCTGGGCACGCTTTCGGTGTTGCGCTCGAACGCGTTGAGCACCGGCCAGACGGCGGTACGCGGATTGCGAGGAACGGTGGTCGGGTTCGTGATCGGTGCAGTTCTGCTTGAGGTGATCGGCACCGACCGGACGCTGCTGTGGTTCCTGCTGCCGCCGGCAATCCTGTTCGCGGGCGTCGCGCCGGCCGCGATCTCCTTTGCCGCCGGCCAGGCGGCGTTCACGTTGACGCTCGTGTTCCTGTTCAACATCATCCAGCCGACGGGCTGGCGCGTCGGCCTGCTGCGCGTGGAGGACATCGCGCTCGGCTGCGCAGTGAGCCTCGTCGTCGGCCTGCTGTTCTGGCCGCGCGGCGCGAGATCCGCGCTGCGGCAAGCGCTCTCGGACGCGTATACCGACAGCGCCGACTACCTCGCCCGGGCGGTGGACTTCGCCATGGCGCGCTGCGATCGCGAGGAGGCGAACGACACCCCCGCGCCTGTGCAGGACGCGGAGCGCGCCGCCGGCGCCGCACGAAGGCTGGATGACGCGTTCCGCGGCTACATCGCCGAGCGCGGCGCAAAGCCGGCGCCGCTTGCAGCGGTGACGAGCCTGGTCACGGGTGTGGGTGGCCTGCGCCTGGCGGCAGACGCAATCCTCGATCTATGGCAGCGCGAGGACGGCTCGGTGGCGGGCGACCGCGCGGCTGCGCGCGAGGAGCTGCTGCGCGCGAGCGAGCTGCTCAAGCACTGGTACGAGCAGCTCGCGTCGAGTCTGCTCGGCAACGAGCAGCCGCCTCAGCCCCTCCCCCAGGACGCGGTCGCGGACGGGCGGCTGCTGACCGCGGTGCGCCGCGACTTGAGCGCTAGCGACGGCAGGGCGAGCGCGACGGCGCTGCGCATGATCTGGACGGGCGATCACCTCGACGCGGTCAGGCGCCTGCAAGGGGTCATCGCTGTGCCGGCACAGGTCGCGACGGGGCGCTGAGCGCGAGCCGCTCGTGCACCGAGCGCACCGCGCTCGAGCCCTCACCGACGGCTGCGGCCACGCGCTTCATCGAGCCGTAGCGGACGTCGCCGGCGGCAAATACACCAGGTGTGGAGGTCTCGAATGGCAATGCCCCAGGGAGCTCGACCTCGAGCGCCGCCGCAAGCTGGCGATCGGTGAGGATGAACCCGTCGGCGTCGAGGTGCACGCTCTCCCGGAGCCACGCGGTCGCAGGCCTCGCGCCGATGAAGCAGAAGAGTCCCGCACAGCTGACGGTCTCACGCGCGCCACCGGAGATCTGTTCGAGCGTGACCCGCTCAAGGCGCTCCTCCCCCGCGAGCTCCTTGACTTCGACGCCGCTCACGAGCTCGATGTTGGGGTCGGCCTGGATGCGCTCGATCAGGTACTGCGACATCGTTTGGGTCAGGTCCTTGCGGCGAATCGCAAGCGTCACCCCGCACTGACTTTGGCTCAGGTAGATGGCGGCCTGCCCTGCCGAATTTCCGCCACCGATGACCATCACCCGGGAGCCGCCGCAAACGCGCGCCTCGAGATCGGTGGCAGCGTAGTAGACGCCTGCGCCCTCGAAGCGCTCGAGGTTCTCGGCGTCCAGGCGCTGGTAGCGAGCTCCCGAGGCGACGATCACCGACCGCGTGGGGATCTCGCTGCCGTCTTTGAGCACGACCACGTGGAAGCTGCCCTCCGAGTGCAGGCCGACGACCTCACAGGGGGCGTTCAGCCGTGCGCCAAGGCGCAGCGCCTGGACGGCCGCGCGGGAGGTGAGGTCCCCGCCGGAGATGCCGTTGGGGAACCCGGCGTAGTTCTCGATCCGGGAGCTCGAGCCGGCCTGACCGCCGACCGTGACCGCGTCCAGGCAGACGGTGCTGAGGCCCTCAGATGCCCCGTACACGGCGGCGGCGAGACCTGCGGGGCCGCTGCCGACGACGACGAGGTCGAAGATGAAGCCGGGCTCCGCTTGATAGGTCAGCCCGAGCATCTCGGCGAACTGGGCGGGCGTAGCGTGGCGCAGCATCCCGTCGGGGGTGATCGCCACGGGAGTGTCCTGCACCTGTAGGCCAAGGCCGGCGAGCAGCGCGTCGACGTCCTCGGCTTCCTCGACGTCGATCCACGTGTGTGCAAGGCGCGAGTGCTCGGCGAACGCCCGCAGCGCCATCGCCTCGGGTGAGTAGCGCGAGCCGATGATCTGAATCGCTTGCGCTCCCTGCCCGGCCCTGAGGATCTCGCGCCTGGCGACGAGCGCGGCGAAGATCTTTTCGGCGAGCGCTGGACGTAGGCTCATCAGCCGACGGAACTGCGCCTGCTCGATCACGAGCACACGTCCGTCCTTCGAGACGCGCGCGTTGAGAAACCGGTGCTGACCGGTCAAGAGCGTCAGCTCACCGATGAAGCCACCGGGGCCGAAGCTGGCGATGAGCACGTCCTCCGGACTGCTGGGGCGCAGGACCTGCGCCTCGCCATCGAGCACGACGAACAGGTCATAGGACGCTTCACCGGCCTCGAACAGCAGCTCGCCCGCGACGGTGCTTCGCTCGCTCCCAAAGGAAGCCATGTCGGCGAGCTCCGCGGCGCTGAGGATCGGCCATGCGACGTTCTCAGGACCCCCGTTAACGCTCATCGTCGCGAGTGTAGCCGCACCTGCCCGCGCGGCTCAGCTGACGGCGAGTGGCTTCTCGCGAGCGCCTTCGCGGCGCGCCAGCTCCTCGCGCACGAGCGGCGCGACACGCGTGGCGAACAGCTCGATCGAACGCATCACGTCCGCGTGGGCGACAGCGCCGACGCTCATCTGCGCGAGATAGCGGTCATGGCCGAAGAGCTCGTGCTCGTAGAGGATCTTCTCCGCCACCTGCTCGGGCGAGCCGACCGCAAGCGCTCCATCTGCAGCGCGCAGTGCCTCGTACTGCTGTTGCCCAGATGGCGGCCATCCGCGCTCGCGTCCGATGCGGTTCATCATCGTCAGATATGAGGATGCAAACGCTGCGTCGGCCTGCGCGCTGCTCTCGGCGACGAACGCGTGCGTGTTGATCGCAAGGCGGGTCTGCGAGGAATCGTGCCCGGCCTGGCGCGCGGCCTCGCGGTAGAGCTCCACGAGCGGCGCGAACCGCGCCGGCTGCCCGCCGATAATCGCGATCGTGAGCGGCAGCCCAAGCGTCCCTGCGCGCACGACCGACTGTGGGGAGCCTCCAACAGCCACCCATATCGGCAGGCGCTCCTGCACCGGGCGCGGCCACACACCGGCGTTCTCGAGCGCCGAACGGTGATGCCCGGACCACGTGACGTAGGGGCTTTCGCGCAGGGCGAGCAGCAGCTCGAGCTTCTCGGCGTAGAGCTCGTCGTAATCATCGAGGTCGTAGCCGAATAGTGGGAAGGACTCGATGAAAGAGCCGCGGCCGGCCATGATCTCGGCGCGCCCGCCAGAGAGCAGATCGACCTCGGCGAAATCCTGAAAGACGCGCACCGGGTCATCGGAGCTGAGCACGGTCACGGCGCTGGAGAGCCGGATCGCCTTCGTCTTGACCGCGGCAGCGCCGAGCACGACGGCCGGCGAGGAGACGAGGAAGTCGGGACGGTGGTGCTCGCCGATCGCGAACACGTCGAGCCCCAGCTCATCGGCGAGCTCCACCTCCTCCATGAGCTCGCGCATGCGCTGCTGTGGCTCAACACCACTGCTGAGGTCCGCGAATGTCGCTAGCCCTAGTTCCACGCTCGCAGCTTAGCGGATAATCGTTGCGCGTGCAACTATCAGAGGCTGAGCTCCATCACAAAGTGGGGTCCGATGCCGGGTATCTCAAACTGCTCGGAGACGGTGTGAAAGCCGGCGCGTTCGTAGAACGCGCGGGCGGGCGTGCGCGCGTTGCACCAGATGCGCGTGGCGCCGGCGGCGCGCGCGTGTTCGACCAGCCCGGCGAGCACCGCTCCCCCCACGCCCTCTCCACGGGCGCGCTCGACGGTCGCCATGCCGCGTATCCGCCACGAGCTCGTCGGTCCGTCAGGCGCGATGAAGCCCACCGCAATCAGCTCCTCGGCCTGGAACGCCCCAAGTGCGAATGCGTCGTCGGGCTCGTGCGAGGCGACGGTCTCCTCGGAGTCGTGCGGACGTAGGATCGCTCGTCGCAGCGGCCGTGTGCGGGCGATCGGAACCTCACGCACGTGCATCTCGGTCACGCGCGAGATCGTAGTGCCACGACTCAGCCTCCGGTGAGGAACACCTCATCTCGCGACGCCTTCGCCGCATAGAGACGAGCGTCCGCGACGGCCATGAGCGCATCTGCGTCGGCGACGCCGTCCCATTCGGCGACGCCTGCGGAGAAGCTGCGATCGGCTGGCGTTGCCTCCACCAGGCGTTCCAGGAGCGCGTGCGCGTCCTCCATGTGACAGCCGCTGAGGATCGCGGCAAACTCGTCTCCGCCATGTCGCGCCAGCAGATCCACCGGGCGCAAAGCGGAGCTCCAGGCGACTGCGTTCTGCTTGAGCAGCTGATCGCCGGCGTGATGGCCACGCGTGTCGTTGAGCTGCTTGAGCCCGTCGACGTCGATCATCGCCACGCACAGCGGCCATTGCTCGCGCTTGGCTCGCGCCATCTCACGCGGCAGCGCCTCGCGCCAAGCGCGGCGGTTGGGTAGGCCGGTGAGCTCGTCCGTACGCGCGATCCGTTCCAGGCGCCCGAGCAGCTGCGCACGCTCGATCGCGATCGCAGCCTGCGCCGCGAGCAGCAAGATCGTCGCGCGGACGTTCTCCTCAGGCGCGGCGACCGACTCGACCCAGTAGAGCGCAAGCACGGCGACGGTGTCGTGCTCACGCTGCACCGGCTGCCAAAGCCCGCGCCTGACCTGTCCGTCTCGAGCAGGGTCGAGCTCGCCAGATCGTCCGTCGAGGACGCCGGCGAAGCTCGGCTCTCCCGACAGATACGCGCGCACGGCGCCGGACCCAGGAGCTTCGAGTCCGAGCCGGGCGACCGCCAGCTCCAAGCCGACGGCCGCGACCGGGAGCAACGCTCCCTCCTGCGCGTGCGGCTCCCACAGGACGGCGCCGTCGGCGCGCGCCACGCGCAAGGCGGTCTCGCAGAGGTCCAGGCGGGCAGCGTCGATCGTCGGCTGCTGGAAGATCCGGTGCATGGCGTCGATCACCGTGGCGAGGTTTTCGGCGTCCTCCGCGGCCTGTCGGCGTTGGTTGCGTATTCGCCGCACGAGCGCGTCGATGAACATCCCCGCGATCACGAGCGAGGCGATCGTCGTCACCCATCTGGCGTCGGAGACCTGATCGTGGCTCAACGTGAGGAGGGCCGCATATGCCACGGCGATCGCGGCCACGTGCGCGCTGGCTTCACGACGCGTGAAGAACGAGAACCCGAACAGAGCCACCCACACGTACCAGACGCTGTAGTAGCTGACGCCCTGCCCGCTGTAATAGATCGCACGCGTGATCAGCGCGGTGCCGGCGAGGAGCGCGATGTGGAACGCCCATGCCGGCAGTCGAGGGCCGATGAGCAACACCAGCACGCCACCGACGTACGCCAGCGCGATGTTGACGTCCAGCGCACCCACATTGGTGCCCGGCGCGCGCGGCAGGAACAGCGAGACAAGTCCGATCGTCGCGCCCGCGAGGTAGAGGCTTCCGAGGCTTCGGGCCATCATGGCCGGCTCGGCCCCTGAGCCGGCCGGCTGCTCGCGGGCCTCGTGCTCAGCTTCGTTTTTCATCTGGTTCAAGGTCGGCAGCCGAACAGCGAGCCTTGAGTCAAGGGTCAGTCGTTGGTCCAATACGTCAAGCCTCCGACGGTTTGGGGACGAGCAGGCGCTCGAGCAACGGATGCGCCGTTCCCGCCACCTCCGATCATCTCGTGTCACCATGCAGAGATGGCACCTGTATCCAGAGGCTTTCAGGGTCGCCGCAATCCCAATGTGGACCGTTCACGCGTGCCGCCCGGGCAATATCTCGTGCGCGACTTCCCGGTGCTCTCGGCGGGTCCGACGCCACGAACACAGCTCGAAGATTGGAGCTTCAGCCTCGACGGGCTGCTAACGCCGCCGCGCTCGTGGCGGTGGAACGAGTTTGCCGAGCTGCCGAGCGAGACGTTCACGGTCGACATCCACTGCGTGACCAAGTGGTCGAAGCTCGACACCTCTTGGACAGGCGTCTCGATCGACACGCTGCTCGAGGGTGTGGAGACCGACGGCCGGTTCGCGCTCGCGTGGTGCGACGGCGGTTATACGACGAATCTCCCGCTCGCCGACCTGACAGGCGGCAAGGCATGGATCGCATACCGCTTCGGCGACGCGGAGCTCGAACCAGAGCACGGCGGCCCGGCGCGGCTGTTGGTGCCACACCTGTATTTCTGGAAGAGCGCCAAGTGGGTGCGCGGCCTACGGCTGCTGGCCGAGGATCAGCCCGGCTTCTGGGAGGCGGCCGGCTACCACAACCGCGGCGACCCATGGCGCGAGCAGCGCTACTGGAGCGATTGAGCTCGCGAGGGCAGCCGATCCTCTGGCGCACAGCGTCGGTCGATGCCGTGCAGCGCGAGACCTCGCACGCGAGCACGCTGAGGCTCCACCTGCCGGACTGGCCGGGTCACCGGCCAGGCCAGCACGTCGACGTGAGGCTCACCGCTGAGGATGGCTACCAGGCCGAGCGCTCCTACTCGATCGCCTCGGCGCCGGAGGAACCGGTGCTCGCGCTTACGGTCGAGCGACTCGACGACGGCGAGGTGTCCCCGTACCTCACCGACGAGCTGCGAGCCGGGGACGAGCTGGAGCTGCGCGGGCCGATCGGCGGCCCGTTCACCTGGAGTATCGATGACGGCGGCCCGCTACTGCTGATCGCCGGGGGCTCGGGTCTCGTGCCACTGATGGCAATGCTGCGTCATCGAGCGGCGCGCGAGAGCCACGTGCTTGCGCGGCTGCTCGTCTCCTCGCGCACGCTCGAGGACTCCCTGTTCGTCGATGAGCTCGAGCATCTGGACGGCGCCGGCCTCGAGGTTCGCCACACTCTCACTCGCGAGCATCCTCCGGGATGGCAAGGGTGGACGCGCCGAGTCGACGCGGAGATGCTGCTGTCCCTGGGCCCCGCGGCCGAGGAGAGGCCACGCGTCTACGTCTGCGGCCCCACTCCGTTCGTGGAGCACGCGGCGAACCTGCTGCTCGACATCGGCCACGACGCCGGCGCGATCCGCACCGAGCGCTTCGGCCCCACGGGCAGCTGAGCCGGTCAGTCGGAGAAGTGCGTGCTCGGACGAGCCTGCGCCTCGCCGTCTACGAACACGTCAACCTTCTCGTCATAGAACGCGATCAGCCCGGCGATCGGCAACAGCTGGCGAGTGGGAAAGTCATAGGACCATGCGAGGTCCGGGTGCAGCGCATCGCCGATCACCACCGACCAGTAGGAGCTCGTCCGGCCCTTGTATGGGCAGGCCGTGACGGTGTCGCTGCCCCTCAGGTGCGCGAAGTCGACGCTGGAGCGGTCGAGGTAGTAGCGGGTCGGCAGGCCGGTCTCGAACACCATCACCGGCGCGCTCGATTCGGCGAGCACGACTCCCTCGAGCTCGACGCGGACGGTCCGCGTGGACCGCAGAGCATCTACGCGGACGTAGGGGCTACGGGGATGCACGAAGACCTGCTCGTCCTCCTCGAACCAAGCGTCGAGCGCCTCCCAGTCGAAGCGGATCGTCCCGACGAGGCCCTCGACGTCGGACTCCATGTAGCGACGACCGGCCCCAGGGCGCTCCTCGCTTCCAACCTTCAGCCCGATCCGCGCGACCTTGCCGCGCGATACGCGGTGACTGTGCGCTTCGTCGACGATCGAGCCGGGATCGACATCCTCGACGGGAATCTGAAACTGCGGATAGAACGGCCACTCCCAGAGGTAGAGCGCTCGCGTCGTGTCGAGCACGACGCGAGCACCCAGCACGGCGCGCACACGGCGCGCCACCGGCTCCACGTGGCCAACCGAGACGAGTGCCTGGGGGTAGCCCACCATGAACACAGGCTAGTGCCCGATGTGCGGCTCAGCCGTCTGCGTTCACGCGGTCGGTCAGCTCGACCAGCACGCGCTCGGCGTCGGCGTTGGCCACCTGGCAGGTGCCGGCCGCCTCGTGCCCGCCGCCTCCGTAGGAGAGCATCAGCGCACCGACATCGGTGTTGCTCGAGCGATCGACGATCGACTTCCCCATCGCAAAGACGGTGTTCTGCCGCTTCAGGCCCCAGAGCACGTGGATCGAGATGTTGCATTTGGGGTGCAGCGCGTAGATCATGAAGCGGTTGGTCGGGTGGATCACCTCCTGTTCGCGCAGATCGAGCACGACGAGGTTCCCGTGCACGGTGGAGCTCTCGAGCAGCTGCGCCTGCGCGGCGACGGCGTGCTCGCGATAGAGCGCCACGCGCTCGGCCACGTCGGGCATCTCCAGCACCTCCTCGACGGTTCGCTCCACGCACGCATCCACCAACTCCATCATCAGCTGGTAGTTGGAGATGCGAAAGTCGCGAAAGCGCCCCAAGCCCGTACGCGGGTCCATCAAGAAGCTCAGCAGGATCCAGCCGGTGGGCGTCTGGATCTCATCGAGCGAGAACAGCGCGCTGTCCGCCTTGTCCACCGCCTCCATCAGAGACTCGCTGACCCGTTTGAAACGCTCGGCGCCGCCGAAGTAGTCGTATACGACGCGGGCTGCCGACCGCGCGCCGGGGATGATGATGTGGTTCTTCGCAAGGGCATCGAGGCGCAGCGTCTCGCTCTCGTGGTGGTCGAAGGCAAGGCGCACGCCGGGCACGTAGGGAAGATTGGTCGTGATGTCTCGGTCGGTGATCTCGACGAGGCCGTCCTGCATGTCCTTGGGGTGGACGAACTTGATGTCGTCGAGGATCCCCATCTCCTTCAGCAGGGCAGCGCAAACCAACCCGTCGAAGTCGCTGCGGGTGACGAGACGACACTTCTCCGCCGTGGGGGCTACTGCCATTGTGCTCACTCCTTGCGTTGACGTTCAAAGGACACGTCGGCAGTTCGCGGGCAATCCTGAAGCGCTGTCTCATGCGCGGACGTGGGCGTGGCGCAGCGGACGCGCGCCGCCGCGCTCTTTGAGGACCGCGCCGGCCACGAGCCCGATGACGAGCGCGGGCGCGATCGCAAGCGTGTAGCTGGGCACCGCGACCCCTGCCTTGCTGAGCATCGCGAGTCCCGCTCCGAGCAGCACGACCGCGAGCGCGGCGCGCAGGACGCCCTGCGGCGCACGCAGCGAGATCTGCGTGCTCACGATCACGCCTGGGATCGCCCCGACGAGCAGCGTGCCCGCCAGCCCGTAGTCGATGTCGCCCGCGAACACATGCGCGATCGCGGCTGCCCAGAGCACGATCGAGGCATGGAACAGATCGGTGCCGACGACCTTGGGCGGCTTTAGGCGAAACCACAGCACCAGCCCGACGGCGATCAGTGCGCCGCTGCCGGCGGAGGTCAGCCCGACGACGAACCCGACGCACGCACCGAGGGCGATCGCCTGGGCGGTTCGCGCAGCGGCGTCATCACCGAGCCGCCGCCTGTTCCCGTGATGCCGACCAGCAGGCCGACAGCGAATCCGAAGGCGACCATCGTGAGATCCATCAGGCGCACCTCCTTCCAAAAGCTCGTTGTCCATAATTTCGATGAGACTTATGGACTAGCCGGAATCCGGCGTCTCAAACATGAAGCGATAATGCGGCCGGCAATGGCGAGAACGAGCGAGCCGGCCGAGCCACACAACCGCACGCCGCCCGTCACCAGACCATCCCCGTGGGGACCTTTTCGCTCCCCGGACTTCGCGCGGATGGCCTCCGCGCAGTTCCTGAGCAACGTCGGCGGCTGGATGCAGACGATCGGCGCCCAGGAGCTGATGCTGACCTTGACGACCTCGGCCACGCTCGTGGCCCTGATCCAGACGGCTGCGGGCCTCCCAGTGGTGCTGCTCGCCGTCCCCGCCGGCGCGATCGGCGATCTCGTCGACCGCCGGCGGCTGCTGATCGCATCGCAGTTGTTCATGTTGCTGGCGGCGCTCGCGCTCGCGGCCCTCGCGCTGGCTGGCCTGGTGACGCCTTGGGTCCTGCTCGCTTTGATCTTCGCCGTCGGTGCTGGGCAGACGCTGACCTCGCCCACCTGGCAGACGTTGCAGCCGGAACTCGTCGCACCGGAGGACCGAACCCAGGCAATCGCGCTGGGCGCGGTAAACCAGAACCTGAGCCGCGCGGTCGGTCCAGCGATCGGCGGGGGGCTGTATGCGGCGAGCGGCGCGGCGGCCCTGTTCTTCGTCAACGCGGCCAGCTTCGTGCCGGTGCTCGGGGCCGTCGCGCGCTGGCGTGGCGGCGCGCGAGCGCGTAGCGCCGCCGCACCCGAGCAGGTGCTGGGCGCGATGCGCGCGGGGGCGCGCTATATCGCGGGGAGCCCGTCGTTGCGTGTGATCCTGCTGCGCGCCGGGCTGTTCATGTTCTTCGCCAACTCGATCTGGGCGCTGCTGCCGCTGGTGGCCCGCACGCGGCTTCACCTGGGCTCGGGCGGCTACGGGCTGCTGCTCGCAGGCGTCGGGATCGGTGCGGTTGCCGGCGCCGCGGTACTCCCGCGCCTACGCGCACGCGTCACGCCGCAGTTACTGATGAGCGTGAGCACGGTCGTCTTCGCGGGCGTCATCCTCGCGCTCGCCTACATCGACGCGAGCGCAGCGGCAGCCGCTGCGCTCGTGATCGGAGGCTTCATGTGGATCCTCGTGCTTTCCACGCTCAACTCGCTGTATCAGTCGACACTTCCAGGTTGGGCGAAGGCACGCGGCATGTCCTACTACCTTGTCGTCTTCCAGGGCGCGGGCGCGCTAGGCAGTGCTGTGTTCGGCGTTTTCGCGCAGAACTCGGGACTCACTCACGCGCTCCTGGCGGCCGCCGTCGGCCTCGTGCTCGTAGCACTCGCCGGCCTGTGGCTCCCGTTCAAACCGATTCCTACGCAGGATCTCCTGCCGGCCGGCGACTGGCCGAGTCCGCAGCTAAGCGCTGCGGCGTCCGCAGACGGCGCTGTGATGGTGAGCGTCGAGTATTGGCCGCGAGCGGGACTGGAGCAGGAGCTCCTCGATGCTCTGCACGCGGCGCGCTACGCCCGACGGCGCACCGGTGCCGTCAGCTGGCGTGCGTGGCGAGACGCCGCCGACCCTGGTCACGTGCTCGAGCAGTTCGTGGTCGGCTCCTGGGATGAACATCTGCGCCAGCACGAACGCGTCAGCCGTCGCGACGAGGAGCGCTTCGACGCGATCCGCGCAATGTCCGATCCAAACCGCCCCGCCACCATCACCCACTGGTTGGCGCCCGGATTCCGCGCGGGCCCTGCCGCGCCTCCTGGGGCCCAGCGCGATGCGGGCTGAGCGCCGTTGAGCGTCTTGCGTCTGTAACGCCACGAGCGCTGTCCGCACTGTAGGGGGAAGCCCCTATCTCAGAAACGTCAAAGGAGAATGCAATGCGCAGACTCGCATGCCTCATCGGGACAGCGCTCACCGCTACCGGGGTGCTCGCAGCCGCGGTCGGCACCTCGGCCGCGCTCGCCGCCGGCCCGGGACACGCTGTTTTCGTGCAGAACGATCGTGTCGAAGGTAACCAGATCGTCGCGTACAGCCGCTCGGCCGAAGGCACCCTAACGCAGGTCGGCGTGTACGCAACCGGCGGCGACGGCGGCGTGCTTGAAGGTTCGGTCGTGGACCACACCGCATCGGAGGGCTCACTCGCCTACGACAGCTCACAGAAGCTGCTGTTCGCGGTGAACGCAGGGAGCGGCACGGTATCGGTCTTCTCGGTATTCGGCGACCGTCTCGCCCTGCGTCAGGTGATCGGCTCGGGTGGCAAGTTCCCCGTGAGCATCGCCGCGGACGGCACCTCCGTATACGTCTTGAACGCGGAAGAAGGCGGCTCGATCCAGGGCTACACGATCACCGCGTCCAACCTCGTCCCCGTCGCGAGCTCGTTCCGCTCGCTCGGGTTGCCGGTCGTAACAGCGGGCAAAGATGAACAGTTCACCCACACCCCAGGCCAGATCGCGTTCTCACCGGAAGGGACGCAGCTGATTGTCACCACGAAGGCCGCCGGACAGTCCGTCGAGGTCTTCGCGAACCCGCTCACCGCGCTCTCCGCGACTCCCGTGGTGGACTCGCTGCCGGGCACGGTTCCGTTTGGGGTCGCGTTCGACAACCAGGGCCACCTCTTGGTGGCGCAGGCGGGCAACAATTCGCTCGCAAGCTACACGCTCAGTGAAAGCGGCACGCTCTCGCAGCTGGACTCGGTTGCGACTGAACAGGCGGCGACCTGCTGGGTGGAAGCCGGCGCGGGCAAGTACTACTACGCCTCCAACGCCGGCAGCGCGAGCATCACGGGCTTCCTGAGCAGTGTCCACGGCAGGCTTCTCACGAAGCTCGAAGACACACCCACGCACCCGGGGACGGTCGACGCCGCGGCAGCCGGGAAATACCTGTACGTCCAAGGCGGCAAGGAAGGCACCGTCGACGAGTTCGAAGTGCAGGAAGACGGATCGCTGAAGAGCCTCGGCTTCGTGGTCGTCCCCAGCGGCGAAGGCGGCGAGGGGATCGTCGCCGGCTGAGGACGCGGGAGTGCGGGCCGCGGCGCAGGGATGCAGTCGCGGCCCGCTTCGCCTCAACCGCTGTGGTGACCCGCGGTGGGCGACGCTGCCAGAGCCCTACCGGAGGACGTCGGCGACAGCCGTTAGTGCCACTTCGAGGTCGGCGCGTGTCACATCCATGTGCGTGACCGCCCTGACGCGCCGAGCGTCAACCGCCTGCAGCTCCACACGATCGGCGAGCTGTGCGACCAGCCCGGGCGCGTCGCTGACCTCGAAGATCACGATGTTCGTCTCCACGCCGGCCACGTCGATCGAGACGCCGGGGATCGCGACGAGGCCCGCGGCGAGCCACGCGGCGTTCTCGTGGTCCTCGGCAAGACGCTCGACGTGATGGTCGAGCGCATACGAGCACGCCGCTGCCAGGACGCCGGATTGGCGCAGTGCCCCGCCGAGCATCTGCTTCCAGCGCCACGCCTCTGAGATCAGCTCACGCGAGGCGGCGAGCACAGCGCCGACGGGAGCGCCGAGCCCCTTGCTGAAGTCGAGCCACGCGGTGTCGAAGCCGCTCGCATACTCGCTCGCGCTCACACCGGATGCGACGACGGCGTTCATCAGCCGCGCGCCGTCGAGGTGGCTGCGCAGGCCGTTCTCGGCGGCACAAGCGAGCACCTCGCTGATCCGCCTCAGCGGCCACACGCGGCCGCCGCCGAGGTTTGTCGTCTGCTCGACCGACACCAGCCGCGAGCGTGGTGCGTAGCGGTCACCAGACGCCCTCACCGCGTCTTCGAGCTGGCGCGCCGTGTAGATCCCACCCTCGCCGTCCACCGCGCGGATCATCAGCCCCGCGAGCTGCGCCGGCCCTCCAGCCTCGAAGTTCACGGGATGCGAGGTCCGGTCGAGAATCACCTCGTCTCCGGCCGGACGCGCGTGCAGACGGAAAGCGATCGCGTTGCACATCGTCCCGCTCGGCAGAAACACGGCGGCCTCCTGCCCGAGCAGGCCGGCGACACGCTCCTCCAGCGCCGTGGTGGTTGAGTCCTGCCCGCGCTGCTCGTCCCCCACCTCGGCGGCGGCCATCGCGGCGCGCATGCCGGCTGTCGGGCGCGTCTGCGTATCGCTGTACAGGTTCACGGCCACCGAGGCGCAGGCTATGACATCGTGAACGAGCTACCGGGCACAGCCTGTAAACAAGCGATCGGAGGAGTCAGGATGAGTGAGTCGCAGCCGGCGAGCGGCACAGCCGCTGACCGTACACTTTCGACCGGGGTGGAGGGGGTCACTACGAAGCTGAGCTCTAGATCGGTCGAGGAGACGGTGGCCCGGCTTTCGGAGATCGTCGTGGCGAAGGGACTGAAGGTGTTCGCGGTGATCGACCACAACGGCGAGGCCGAGCGTGTCGGTCTCGAGTTGCGCGAGACGAAAGTCGTCATCTTCGGCAGCCCGCAGGCAGGAACACCGGTGATGGTTGCCGCGCCACTCGCGGCCCTCGACCTTCCGCTGAAGGCACTCGTGTGGGCTGACGGTGGACAAACGAAGGTGAGCTACACAAGCCCCGCCGCGCTCGCGGCGCGCTACAACCTCGACGACGAGCTCGCGGCCAGGCTTGCAGGGATCGACGCGTTGACGGACGCCGCTGTAGAGGGATAGCGTCCTGGGGCTGGAAAGCCGCTCGTATGAAGATCCACGCATTGAGCACGGGCGCAGTGAGCGTCAAGCACGGCTTCCTGTTCCCGGGCAACGGTGTGCGCCGCCATGTGAACCTGTTCCTGCCTGACGAGTGGTCGGCGCCGCTTCCGATCCACTTCTGGGCGATCGAGCATGAAGGCATCCTGCGACTAATCGACACCGGCGAGACCGCCGCGGCACGCAACATCCCCTTTGCGCGCTTCGAGGTGAAGCGCGCGCAGGAGCTGCCGGGCGCGATCGCCGCTGCGGGTCTGAAGCTGGAGGACGTCTCGGAGGTAATCCTCACGCACGCCCACGGCGATCACATCGACGGAACCGTGCACTTCCACGGGCGCGTCCTGATCAACGAGGAGGAGCTGCGCTACGCCTCCTCCGCCTTCCCGAGCGTGATGCGCCGTGTGCTGCGCCAGCCCCTGCCGCCCGGCTTCGCCCCGGAGACCTTCGCCCTCGATGACGGGCCGTTTGGCGCATTCCAGCGAAGCCACAAGCTCAGCGAGGACGGGCGCATCGTCGCGGTGGACACGCCGGGACACACCCCCGGTCATGTGTCGGTCATCTGCGTGGATGACTCGGGCCGCCATGTGATGCTCGCGGGCGACGCCACGGACACGCTCGAGCAGTTGCGCTCGTTGCGCGCGGACGCGGTGGCGCCGAAGCCCAAGGTGCACGTCGCCACGCTCGAACGGATCCGCGCACACTGCGCCGCTCACCCGACGGTGTACCTGCCCTCGCACGACCCAGAGTCGGCCTCGCGCCTGGCGCACGCCGCCGTCTCGGACCCGACGGCGCTGGGCAAGTAGCGCCGTCGCCTCAGCGTCAGTCGAAGGCGCGCGCTGGCAAGACGAACCGTCGCGCCGGACCATCTTTAGGCGCGGCGTTGGCGTCGATGCGTGAGCCGTGCAAGCCTTTGCTCCGCACGGCGGTGACGGTGAAGTCGGCGATGCCGTCGTGATCGGATATCCAACTCAGGATCGCGGCCGAAGACGTGCCCTCGGCCATAATCACGGATCGCTCCACGACCATCCCCCCTGAGGCGTGTGGGCGGGCAAGACGCTTCACGACGGCTCCGATCGCATCGGTACTCACGCTGTCCACCCTACTCCGACCCTCGATCGCAGCTCGACGCGCCCGATGTCGGACGCGAGATCGCGGTCGACGTCGCCGTCGCCGGGCGTCAGACCCAGCAGCGTGGTGAGCAGCAACAGCGTGGTGCCCGCCGACCACGCCTGCGGTCGAGAGGCAGTGGGATACGCCACGGGAACGTAGGTGACAGCGGCGGGGTAGCCGGCGAAGACCTCGGGCAGGCGGTGCTCGAAGTGCGGCGCGGCGGAGAGCATGCCGGCGGCGATCTCAACTGCCGCGTCGAGATGGCCATAGCGGGCGAGGCCGGCGACGATCAGCGAGTTATCGTGCGGCCATACTGTGCCGGTGTGGTAGCCGAGGGGGTTGTAGCCGCCCTCGCCGGACCCGAGCGTCCTCACGCCCCAGCCTGAGTAGAGCTCCGGATCGAGCAGGCGCTGCGCGGTGTCGGCTGCCTGCGCGTCGTCGAGCAGTCCCGACCACAGCAGATGTCCGATGTTCGAGGTGAGGCTGTCCACCTGGCGCTTCTCGCCGTCGAGCGCCACGGCATGGCAGCCGCGCTCTGGCATCCAGAAGTCGTTGTGGAAGGACGCCTGCAGCTCGCTCGCCCGGGCGTCCAGACGCAGCGCGAGCGCCTCGTCGTGCCAGACCTCGCGCGCCAGTCGCGCCGCCCGGCGCCGTGCGTCATACACGTAGCCCTGGATCTCGCACGTGGCGATCGGGCCGCGCGGAAGCGAGCCGTCGGCGAACTGGATCCCGTCCCAGCTGTCCTTCCAGCACTGGTTGAGCAGACCCGTGGTCGGGTTGCGGCGCGAGTACTCGACGTACCCGTCCCCGTCGGCGTCGCCGCTGCGATCGATCCACTCGAGTGCTGCTCGTGCGCTCGGCTCGAGTGTCCTCACGAGATCGTCGTCGCCGGACCAGCGGTGATACTCGTCCAGCAGGATCAAGAACAACGGCGTGGCATCGGCCGACCCGAAGTAGGGCGAGTGCGGGCGCTCGCCGCGCGCCGTGAGCTCCCCGAAGCGCAACTCGTGCAGGATCTTGCCGGGCTCGCGTTCGTGGAAGTCCTCGCGGTCGCGCGCCTGGGCGCCGGCGAGCACGCGCAGCGTCGTGGCGGCAAGCTCGGGGAGGTACGGGAGCGCCTGGAAGCTCGTGATCAGGCTGTCACGGCCGAACAGCGCCATGAACCATGGCAGGCCGGCTGCCGGGAGCGCGGCACCCTCGCTGATGTCCGGCGGCAGTCGCAGCGCGGCGAGATCACTGAGGCTCGTGCGGTAGGTGCGCATCAGCTCGGGCTTACTCGCCACGAGCACGGGCGCGCCCGCCAGCCACTGCTCCAGCTCGACCGATTTGGAGGTGTCCATCGCGTTGAAGCTCCCTCGCGCTCCACGTTCGCGGAATGCGACCCCGGACTGCTCGGCCACAGGTGTGATCGTGAATGTCGTCGCCCACTGCTCTGCGGGAGCGAGCGTCAGCGAGTAGGCGAACCCCTCGCGGGTGACGCGCGCCGGCAGCGTCGAAGAGATCGTCACTGAGCGCAGGAAGCCGTCACGCTCGTAGGAGAGCGCGAGCGAGCGGTCGTCGTGGCGGAACGCCACCTCGCGCGCCTGCACGCTCCCCTCCTTGACCTCGAACAGATCAGCGAAGTCCGTGTCGAGCTCGAGCGCGACCTCGATCGTGGCGTTCTCGTGGCGATGGTTGATGACGGTTATCTCCTCCATCCATACGTGGTCGATCAGGCGACGGCGCATGATCGAGCACGGTGGCTCGGTCTCCGGGCCGACGCGGGGCGTGAGGAAGAACTGGGCTGAGAAGTACGCGGCCTGATCGAGCCCGAGCCCCTCCAGCGGATCCGCGCTGACCTTGAGCACCCAATGGGAGAGATAGCGCGTGTCGTGACAGAAGAACCCGTGTTCGCGCCCTTCGCCCTCGCGCACGTCGCCGAGGCGATCGCTGACCACGAACGTGCTCCCGTCGAGGACACTGAGAGTGCGCTCAGACAAGTGCCGTCGCCTCCTCGCGTCGACGCACGGCCGCGCGGTAGACCGACTCATAGGCGCCTGCCACAACATCAACGTCGCAGTGCTCGGCGACCCATGCGCGGCAGTCGCGCGCGGAGATAGCACCGAGGCGTCCTACGGCCGCGGCCATCTCCGTCTCATCCTCGACGAGGAAGCCTGTCTCGCCGTCGATCACGAGCTCGCTCGCGGCACCTGCAGGGAAGGCGATCACCGGAGTGCCACACGCAAGCGCCTCAACCATCACCATGCCAAACGGCTCCTGCCAGCTGATTGGCATCAGCAGCGCGCGGGCACATGCGAACGTGGAGTGCTTCAGCGACCCGCCGACCTCACCCAGGAAACGGACCCGATCGCCGTCGATGTGCGGCGCTATCTCGCGGTCGAAGAAATCCTGCTGGCCACGCTGGATGACGCCGGCGAGCACGAGTGGCACGCCGGCCGCGCGCGCCGCGGCGATCGCGCGATGCGGCCCCTTCTCCGCAGCCATGCGCCCGATCCAGAGCACGTAGTCCTGCTTGCGCTCCTGCATCGGCCAGCCCTGCAGCTCGATCGGGTTCGGGATCACCTCGACGCCGCGCAGCGCCTCCGGGGCGCTCGCGCGCTGGGCGCGGCTGATCGCGACCAGCGTCGCCTTGGACTGGTGTTGGCTGTAGAAGGCTGCCGTGGCCGGCGTGAACTGCCCGTGCAGCGTGTGCACGAGCGGGGTGGCGAGCCGGTCTGCCATGCCGAGCGCGGTGAACCCGCAGTGGTCGTGCACGACGTCGAAGCGACGCTCGCCGTGCACCCGGTCGATCGCGGCAAAGGCACGTGCCACGTGGTCCACCTCGTAGAGCGAGCGCTCGATCTCATCCGGATGGGCCTCGTCCAGCAGCGTCACCACACGCGCGCTGGATGCCGACCCGGGCGCACAGAACAGCGTCACCTCGTTGCCACGCCGCACGAGCGCCTCGGTCAGCGTGCTGACGACCGACTCCACCCCTCCGTAGCCCGAGGACGGAACCGCGATCCACGGCGGGGCGAGCATCGCCACGCGCAGGCGATCGCCTCTCTCGCGACGGCGCCCGAACGGCTGTGAGCGGGCGGGCGCGCCAGCGGCGAACAGACGCCGCGACGGTGGGGCGGCGACTGCGTCGGTGAGGGTCGGCGGCGGGGTGACGGCGGGCCTCGTTTCGGTTGGTGTGCGCAGCGAGCGCGCCAGCGACCTGAGTGCACCGCGGACCTGACGAACATAGCATGAAACTAATATCCATGAATTTCAAGTCTAGATACGCTAGCCTTCCGCGAATGACCGAGGACACCCCACGTTGGAAGTTCCTCACCAACCACGCCCAGGTGCTCGCGTGCATCGCGCAGGACCCGGGCGTGCTCGTGCGAGAGATCAGCGAGCGAGTGGGGATCACTGAGCGCGCCGCACACCGGATCGTGACCGAGCTGGTGGTCGACGGCTACATCACGCGAGAGCGCCACGGGCGCCGAAACCACTACACGATTCAATCCACGCGCCCGCTGCCTGATCGTCTCGAGCGCACGCAGCGCGTCAGCGACCTGCTCACGATCCTCGTCGGCACGCGTAGCGAGGCGGCAGCGTGAGGAGCTCCAGGCTTCTCTAGGCGGGAACGCGCGCGAGTCGTTGGTGCACGAACTGCACGACCATGGCTCCCTCGCCGACGGCCGTGGCGCAGCGCTTCACGGAGCCGGCGCGCACATCGCCCACGGCGAAGATCCCCGAGATGCTCGTCTCCAGCAGGCCTCCGGCTCCGGCGTCGGCGCCGGTGAGCACGAACCCGTGCTCGTCGCGCGCGAGCAGCTCGCCCAGCCAGGCCGTGCATGGAGACGCGCCGAGGAACAGGAACAGGAACGACAGCGACAGGCGTTCGCCGTCGGTGAGGGTGACGGCCTCTAGCTGGCCGTCTGTGCCGTGCAGCAGGGCGACTTCGCTGCGGTCGCGCACGGCTATGCCGTAGCGTTCCAGCTCGAGCACGAGGTACTCGGACATCGTCTCGCGCAGGTCCGCGCGGCGATGCAGCAGCGTCACGAGCGCGCCGCCGCGTGCGAGCCAGACGGCGGCCTGCGCGGCCGAGTTGCCGCCGCCGACGACACCCACCCGGCTGCCGCCGCAGAGCTGCCCCTCCGGCGGGCCGGCGGCGTAGAAGACGCTTATGCCCTCATACTCCCGCAGCCCCTCGACGGGCAGGCGACGATATTCGGCCCCGGTCGCCAGCACGACGGCTCGCGCCGCGATCTCGTGGTCTTCCTCCAGCTTGATCGTGTGGCTGCCCACCCCCGGCTCGAGGGCGAGGGCGCGGTAGGGCGTGGCCGTGCGGGCATTGAACTTGCGTGCCTGGGTGACCGCGCGCGTGGTCAGCTCTGAGCCGCTGATGCCGGCGGGGAAGCCCAGGTAGTTCTCGATCCTGCGCGAGGTGCCGGCCTGCCCACCGAGCGCTGTGCTCTCGACGACGAGCGTGCTCAGCCCCTCCGAAGCGCCGTACACGGCGGCGCCCAAGCCGGCGGGACCGGCGCCGACGATCACGAGGTCGACCTCCTCGCGAGGGTCGAGCTCGAGCCCGATACCGAGCGCGCGGGAGACCTGCCCGGTGGAGGGATTGCGCAGCTCGATGCCGCCGGGCAGGCGCACCAGCGGGAGCTCGTCGCTGCCCAGCCCGGCGATCAGCTCCTGCGCCTCGCGGTCTTCTGAGTGCTCGGGGTCGCGCCAGGTGTAGGGCATGCGACTCGCGCGCGCGTACTCGACGATCGTGCGCGTGGACTCGGACGAGCGCGGTCCGATCACCTCCACGCCGATGCCCTGCTGGCGCTGGAGCAGCTCGCGCCGCGACATGAAGCTCGAGAGCAGGATGTCGCCGAGCGGGCCGTCCTCGAAGAGCAGCGGACGCAGGTCCTCGCGCTCGACGGCGATGTAGCGCATCGGCTGCGTGACGATCGCGCTGAGATAGGCCGTCTGCCCGGTGAGCAGGTTCATCTCGCCGATGAAGCCCGAGGCCCCGTGTCGGACGATCTCGCGCCCGGTGGCGTCCTGCACCGCGGCCTCTCCCTCGATGATCGCGATCAGCGGGTAGCGGCGATCGCCGACTTCGAACAGGACATCGCCGACCTCGGCGCTGCGTTCCTCGCCGTGTCGCCGAAGCGTCTCGAGCTGTGAGCTCGACAGGATCGAGCTGCCGATGCTGCTCATGAGCTGAGAGGGTACTGCGCGCTCGATCGGCAGCGAGCTCGCGCCGCGCGGTGGATCTCTCTAGGAGCCGGTCAACACGGGGGCAAGCGCGCGCCACTGCTCGGCGGGAACCTCGAAGGCGTTGGCGCCGAGCGCCTGGATCATCACGTGATCGGCGCCCGCGTCCAGGTGTGCTCGCACGCGCTGGGCGATCCTCGCCGCGTCGCCCCACGCGACCATCGCCTCCTTCAGGCGCTCGGAGCCGCCGCGCACGAAGTCATCCTGGCCGAAGCCCTGCGCTTCCCAGGACGCGCGATAGTTGGGTAGCCCCGTGTAGATCTCCAGATGCCAATGCGCGCGCTGCAGGAACTCGTCGCGGTCGCTCGTCAGCGCGACGGCCTGCTCCACGCACAGGATCGGCTCGGGCCCCAGGATCTCGCGCGCTCTGCTGGTGTGCTCGGGCGTCACCAGGTAGGGATGGGCTCCGTCGGCGAGCGTGCCCGAGAGCTCGAGCATCTTCGGTCGCAGCGCCGCGAGCACTCGCGGTGGCGCGGTCTCGGCGCCCGCGGCGAAGCAGGGCGCCGCGTCCAGCGCCTGCAGGTACTCGCGCATCGTGCTCAACGGCTTGCCGTACTGATGTCCGCGCATGCGCTCGACGATCGGCCCGTGGGATATCCCCCATCCGACGACCAGGCGACCCGGATACGCGGCGTTGAGCGTACGTCCCGCCGCGTTGCCGGTCACGGCATCGCGGCCGTACACGTTGGCGATGCCGGTCGCGATGACGAGCTGCTCCGTCGCCGCGAGCAGCAACGCGGCGTTGGTGAACGCCTCGCGCCCGTATGCCTCGCCGAACCACAGCGAGCCGTACCCGAGCGCCTCGAGCTCGGCGGCGTATCGGCCCGCGTCGGCCGGCGAGACCGCGTCGAGCGCGACCGTCCAGACCCCGACGGGTTTCGCGCGCAACACCTCCAGTGCGGTCTGATCGCGCTCCATGACGGAGCTCATGCTATTGATCGTCCCCGTAGATACGCTCGGTGCGAAAGGTTCCTAACTGCCGCCCGCGGTCTGGAAGATCGGCCAGCCGATCTCGGTGCGCCAACTCGACGCGTCCGGTGTGTCGAGCCGGCTGACGAGGTAGTGCTCGCGCACAGGGCCCTCGATCCCGATCGCGTGCTCGGCGACGTATGTCCCCAGCGCGCCATACGTCCTGTCGACGTCGGTATGCGGGCCGTTGTGGACAGCAACCGCCATCTCGCCGGGAGGGACCACCGTCGCCCGCGCGCGCCCCGAGCGCGACGCGCGGCCCTCCACGGGGATGAACAGCATGGCCTCCCCCACCTCCTGCTCGAACAGCTCGCCGGCGAACAGCCCACCTGGCGGCCCGCTCACCTCGAGCCCGCTTTCGGCCACGAGCGCGCGCATCTCGGCAAAGCCCTCCGTCCACCAGGCGGCGAGATCGTCGCGTGAGACCGTCTCCTCGATCGCGATCGCGCGCACGGCGGAGACCTCGCGGTGCTCGACTGAGATCGGCGCGGTGGACATCTCAACGAGCGCTCGCAGCGACGCCACCGCGGCCTGCGTCTGCTCGAGCTGCTCCTCCATACGCCTCAGGTGCGCACCGATCAGCGCGTTGCGGCTCTCCAGATCCCCGGCAACGAGCACAGCGCGGACCTGCTCGACCGGCATATCCAGATCGCGCAGGCGACGGATCACCTGCGCGGTAGGCACCTGAGCGGACCTGTAGTAGCGATACCCGCTGGAGGGATCGACCTCGGCGGGCTGGAGCAGGCCGACCTCGTGGTAGTGGCGCAGCGTCTTGACGCTCAGGTGCGTCATGCGTGAGAACTCGCCGATCGTGAGCGCTGGCTGCATCGGGCAAGTATCGACCCTCCCGTCACGGGAGGGTCAAGCCCCGGCGTGCGCCCCTTGACTCTCCCCTTGGGGGAGCCCCGAAGCTGGCAGGACAGGCAAATGGCACCCGAGAAGAGGAGATCGAAACCATGGCAACCGAGCTGACGGGCGTGATCGCCGCACACATCGCAGCGGTCAACGCCTTCGACACGGACGCGATCGTGGCAACGTTCGCAAAGGACGCATACGTGAACGACAACCGCCGCGAGATCGCGGGCATCGACGCGATCCGCCGCTGGGTGGAGAAGGAGATGGTGGGTGACCGCGTGACGCTGGACGTGCGGGAGGTCGTCGATCACCACGGCGACACGATCGTGCGAGCAGCCTACGACGGTGACTACGACAAGACGAACCTCCCGGAGGAGCTGGTCATGTCCAACTACTTCAGCGTGCGCGACGGGAAGATCGTGAGCCTCGTGGTGATCCGCAACCAGCCCTCGGAGTACTGAGCTGCGGGCGGAGGTGGACGGGGAAGCATGGCCGGCGCCCTGTGAGCGCCGCGCAAGCGTGAGCCGCATATCCTGCGCAGGCATCGTTCGATCCAAGCGCGAGAAAGCAGGCGGTCCATGTCTCCCCTCCCCCTCTCCCAGCGGCAGTCCTTCAAGGAGCTCGAAGCTCACCACAGGCAGATCAAGGATCGCCACTTGCGCGAGCTGTTCGCGCAGGATCCCGGGCGCGGGGAGCGCCTGAGCGCGCAGGCGGCGGCGCTTTACCTGGATTACTCGAAGAACCGTGTGACGGATGAGACGCTCAGCCTGCTGGTGGCGCTGGCGCGCGAGTCGGGAGTGGAGGAGCGCCGCGACGCGATGTTCGCGGGCGAGCGCATCAACGTGTCAGAGAACCGCTCGGTGCTGCACGTGGCGCTGCGCATGCCGCGCGAGTCCTCGCTGATCGTGGACGGCGTGGATGTGGTGAAGGAGGTTCACGGCGTGCTCGATCGCATGGCGGCTTTTACCGAGCGCGTGCGCTCGGGCGAGTGGAAGGGCCACACGGGCAAGCCGATCCGCAACGTGGTGAACATCGGCATCGGCGGCTCGGACCTGGGGCCGGTGATGGCATACGAGGCGCTGAAGGCCTACAGCCAGCGCGATCTGACGTTCCGTTTCGTGTCGAACGTGGACGCGACGGACTTCGTCGAGGCGACACGCGATCTGCTGGCGGAAGAGACGCTGTTCATCGTCTCCTCGAAGACGTTCACGACGCTTGAGACGCTGACGAACGCGCAGTCGGCGCGCGAGTGGACGCTGGCGCAGCTGGGGGGCGATGAGTCGGCGATCGCGAAGCACTTCGTGGCGGTCTCCACGAACGAGCAGCTGGTGCGGGAGTTCGGGATCGACACGGCGAACATGTTCGGCTTCTGGGATTGGGTGGGCGGGCGCTACTCGATGGACTCGGCGATCGGCCTGTCGACGATGCTGGCGATCGGGCCGGAGCAGTTCGCGCAGATGCTGAGCGGCTTTCACGCGATCGACGAGCATTTCCGCACGACGCCGCTGGAGCAGAACCTGCCGGCGCTGATGGGCCTGTTGGCCGTGTGGTACGGCGACTTCTTCAACTCGCAGTCGATCGGCGTGATGCCGTATGAGCAGTATCTGAAGCGCTTCCCCGCCTACCTGCAGCAGCTGACGATGGAGTCCAACGGCAAGCACGTGACGCTTGGAGGAGAGCACGTGGACTACGAGACGGGCGCGGTCTATTGGGGCGAGCCGGGGACGAACGGACAGCACAGCTTCTACCAGTTGCTGCACCAGGGCACGAAGCTGATCCCGGTGGACCTGATCGGCTTCGGCAAGAGCATCAACCCCCTGCGCGACCACCACGACATCCTCTCTTCGAACGTGTTCGCGCAGGCGCAGGCGCTGGCGTTCGGAAAGACGGAGGAGGAGGTGCGCGCGGAGGGCACGGCTGAGGCGGTGGTCCCGCACAGGGTGATGGAGGGCAATCGCCCCACGAACGTACTGCTGGCGGAGAAGCTCACGCCGGCGATCCTGGGATCGCTGGTGGCGCTGTACGAGCACAGCGTGTTCACGCAGGGCGCGATCTGGGAGATCGACTCCTTCGACCAGTGGGGCGTGGAGCTGGGCAAGGCGCTGGCGAAGGCGATCATCCCGGAGCTGGAGAGCGAGTCAGAGCCACAGCTCGAGCACGACTCCTCGACGAACGCGCTGATCCGCCGCTACCGCGAGCTGAAGGCACGGCCGTGAGCGCAGAGAAGCAGTCGCCGGTGAAGATCGTCCTGGCAGACGTGGACGGCACGCTGGTTACGCAGGAGAAGGTCCTCACCGAGCGCGCGATCGCAGCGGTGGGCCGCTTGCGCGAGGCGGGAATTGCGTTCGCGGTGACGAGCGGGCGCCCGCCGCGGGGCATGTCGATGCTGGTGGCGCCGCTGGCGCTGACGACGCCGATCTCGGCGTTCAACGGCGGGCTGATCGTAGAGCCGGACATGTCGGTGATCGAGCAGCGCACGATCGCTGAGGAGATCGTCCCTGACGCGATCGAGCTGCTCGGCGAACAGGGCCTCGACGCTTGGCTGTACAGCGGCGCGGACTGGCTGGTGCGCGATCCGAAGGCGCCGCACGTGGACCGCGAGGCGAAGACGGTGCAGTTCGAACCGAAGGTGGTGAAGAGCTTCGACGGGGTGAAGGACGTGGCGAAGATCGTGGGGATCTCAGACGACCACGACCGGGTCGATGCGGCCAACGCGAAGGCGCGTGAGAAGTTCGGCAAGCACGTCTCGGCGGCGCAGTCCCAGCCGTACTACCTGGACATCACCCATCCCCTGGCGAACAAGGGCGAGGTGGTGAGCTACCTCTCCAAGCACCTGGACATCTCCCCTGAGCAGTTCGTGACGATTGGTGACATGCCGAACGACGTGCTGATGTTCGCGCGCTCGGGCGTGAGCATCGCGATGGGCAACTCCGACCGCGAGGTGCAGCGGGCGGCGCGGCACGTGACGGCGTCCAACGAGGACGAGGGCTTCGCGAAGGCGATGGAGCGCTTCGTGCTGGGCGAAGGAAGCTGATGACGAGCGTCCGCGAGGCGACGTTCGAGCTCCTGCGCGCCCATGGGATGACGCGCATCTTCGGCAATCCCGGCTCGACGGAGCTGGGAATGCTGAAGGACTTCCCGGATGACTTCAGCTACGTGCTGGGCCTGCAGGAGCTGGTGGTGGTGGGCATGGCGGATGGCTTCGCGCAGGCGAGCGGGACGGTGGGCCACGCGAACCTGCACACGGCGCCGGGGGTGGGCAACGCGATCGGCGGGATCTTCAACGCGCGGGCGAACAAGTCGCCGCTTTTGATCACAGCGGGCCAGCAGGTGCGCGCGCAGATCACGATGGAGGCGAACCTCACCAACCGCGACGCGGCGGTGATCCCTTCGCCGTATGTGAAGTGGAGCCACGAGCCGCCGCGTGCGCAGGACGTCCCGCAGGCGCTGGGGCGCGCGATCCACCACGCGTCGCTGCCGCCGCGTGGCCCTGCGTTCGTGTCGATCCCGATGGACGACTGGGATCAGGCGGCGGATGAGGATGCTTATAGGAGCGCGCTCGCGCGCGCTGTGCGGGGCAGCGCAGCCCCCGACCAGGATGCGCTGAAGGACGTGGCGCGGCGCCTGGAGCAAGCGCACAACCCTGTTCTGATCGCGGGCCCGGACATCGACGCGAGCGGCGGCTGGGATGACGCGGTGGCGCTCGCGGAGAAGCAACACCTGCCGGTGTGGGCGAGCCCGGCGACGGGCGGCGGGCGGCTCGGGTTCCCCGAGAACCACCCCTACTTCGTGGGCGTGTTGCCGCCGGCGATCACGGCCGTCTCAGAGACGTTGAAGGGCCACGACCTGATCCTGGTGGTGGGCTCCTCGGTGTTCCCCTACTACCCCTACCTGCCGGGCGCGCTGCTGCCGGAGGGCGCGGAGCTGGTGCAGATCACGAGCGACCCGGAGGAGGCGGCACGGGCGCCGATGGGCGAGGCGGTCCTGGGCGACGTGACCGGCGCGCTGCGCATGCTCGTGGAGTTGGTCGCCGTGAGCGGGCGCGACACGCCGCAACCGCGCCCCCAGCCGGGCGAGCCGACGGCGAGCGACCCAATCAGCGGCACGGCAGCGATGGCGGCGCTCACGGCGGCATGGCCCAAGGACGGGATCGCGGTGCTGGAGGCGCCGTCGAGCACGGTGGCGCTGCGCAACCGCCTGCGCCTGTCCCGACCGGGGAGCTACTACTTCAGCGCGAGCGGGGGCCTTGGCTTCGGGATCGCGGCGGCGGTGGGCGTGCAGCTGGCACAGCCGGAGCGCCCCGTGGTGTGCGTGCTGGGCGAGGGCTCGGCCCAGTACGGCATCACGGCGCTGTGGACGGCGGCGGCATACGAGGTGCCGGTCACGTTCCTGGTGCTGCGCAACGACGAGTACATGATCCTGAAGTGGTTCTCAGAGCTCGAGCAGGCGCGCGGCGTGCCGGGACTCGACCTCCCCGGCCTTGACGTGGCGGCGGTGGCCAGGGCTTACGGCGTCCCCTCCCGTGAGGTCTCCAGCAAAGATGAGCTGGTGGCGGCGCTGCGCGAGGAGATCGCCGTCGAGAACGGCCCACGCCTAGTGCAGGTGCCGGTCGCCAGCGGCATGTGGCTGGACTGACGCGGACTGCGCCCGTGTGGATCTGGCTGGGGGTCAGTGAGCCATCCTGGGTTGTTTTACCCGGGCTTGGATCTGATCGGGGGCGCGCTCAGTCCGAGGCTAGCCGGAACGGCGCCAGCGCAAGAGGAAGGCCGCTATCGCGTCCTGAGCGAGCGGATCTCGACAGCGACCACGTCCGGGGGCGGCTGAGACGGCATTGGACTAGGCGGCTGTGGTGTGGGCGACGGGACTGGAGGCATCTACCCTACGATTATAATCGCTAGCGCAACCGCAACGGCGATGATCTCGAGCGTCAACCATTCGATCGCCTTCCTGACGTCATCGGCCGCGCTCTCGAGCGTCGGTTGGTTCTGGGCGTGCAGTGTATCGAGGTAAGCAGCGGCGGTGCCCTGCATCTGCGCGAGATTTGCTCCTGTCTTCGCCGCTTCACCGAGGAAGGCACCCCCCTCGATGCCGGTTCGGAAGTCTTTCGGAAAGAGCGGCTTGAGACAGTAGCGCGCGCAGATCACGTAAAAGACTGAGGCGAACGCGAATGCGATCAGCGTCCCGGTGGGCCCCTTTCCGAGCCCAACGGCGGCGACCGGCACCACAACTGAGGACGCAGACAGGATCGTCGTTGCCCTTTCGCGTAGTTTGACCTCAGTCTGACGCTGCGCTTCGAACGTTTCTTTCGAGAGTTCGAACGCGAATTCCTCAGGCGTGGCTGGCACGAACACCCCCCGAGCTGCTGGCCCAGACCCACGTGACAGTCATCGGGCCGTCTCGCAGACTTGACGTGGTGGGCACACTTTCAGCTCCTCGTCCACGCCGAGAGCCTACTATCCGGGACTTCGCTCGCGCTCGCGTACGGACACCGTTGCCGTACCAGCCTCGACTCAGCGAACGACCGGCGCCGGCGCCGCGACCAGTGCGTGGCCTGCCTAGCCGAGTTTCGTGCTTCTAGTTATCGCCGGTGGCATCGACGGCGCCCGCCGTCTGCCCTGCTTCGGACCCTTGCGCCCTGCGGCGAACGATCATCTGCCCCCCACCCCCGGGCGCCCAGACGACGCCGCGAAACGCCCAGCGCTCACGCGGAGCGTCAGTGGGCACGAGCTCCATGCGTTCGAGCAGCACGCGCAACACGACGTCCATCTCCATGTGGGCGAACGTGGCGCCGATGCAGCGGCGGATGCCGCCGCCGAAGGGGATCCACGAGTAAGTGTCGGGCAGCGTGTCGAGGAAGCGATCTGGATCGAAGCGATCGGGGTGCGGGAACAGGTTGGGGTCGTAGTGCGTGAGGCATGCGGCGAGCAGGATGCGCGTGCCCACAGGCAGCCGGTAGCCGCCGAGCTCGAAGGGCTTGCGGGTGTAGCGCCCGGCGAACGCGATCACGGGTCGGCTGCGCTGGACCTCACGGATCGTGGCCTCGCGCAGCGCCTTGCCGCCCGCGTCCACCTCCTCCACGAGCCGCTCCACGATCTTTGGGTGACGGCGCAGCCGCTCCATCGCCCAGCTGAGGGTGTTGGAGGTCGTCTCGTGGCCGGCCACGAGCATCGTCACGAGCTCGTCGCAGAGCTCGGCGTTGCTCATTGGCGTGCCGTCCTCGTGGCGTGCCTGCACCATCAGCGCGAGCACGTCGGCGCGGCTTTCGAGCTCCGGGTCGGCGTTGGCGAGCGCGATCAGCTCGACGAGCACCTCGTCGATCTGCCGCCGCAGCTTCTGGAACTTCGGCCACGGCGCCCACGGGCCGAGGTTGCGGCGCAGCTCCGGCGAGAGCGAGACGCGCGCGCCGAGCGCAGTCCATTGCGGGATCAGCTCTTCGAGCGTTTGCAGGTTCGCGCCCTCGGCGCCGAACACGGCGCGTAGGATCGCGCGCAGCGTGATCCGCTGCATCGCCGCCACCGCTTCGAACTCGACGTCCTGCGGCCAGCTGTCGATCTCCTCGGCGGCGATCTCGGCGATCATCGGCTCGTACTCGCGCATACGTTGGCCCTTGAACGACGGAAGCAGCAGCTTGCGCTGCTCCATGTGCTGCTCCTCGTCGATGCCGAGCATCGAGTTTTCGCCCAGCAGTTCACGTAGCGGGCTGGCCGTGCCCGCGTGCAGCACGGTCGCATCCGCGCGGAACGTCTGTTTGATCAGCTCGGGGTCGGACACGATCACGGTCGGCCCCAGGCCGATCACGCTGAGCGTGAACATCGAGCCGTAGCGACGGCGCGAGCGCTCGAGGTACGGACGCTGGCGGGTGCGCATCGCGAGCGTCTGCGCACTCATCGGCAAGGTTGGCCCCGGCGGCAGACCATCGATCAGCGGGACCGATCCAGCACCGTTTGCGGGGCTCTCCCCACTACGGTTCTCCACGGAGGTGGCGGCGCTCACCGCAGCGCTCCCGCGGGAGGTGTGCTGTCGGGGACCGCGGGGCCGGCGATCATCAAGTCTGGGTGGGCGTCCACATGGCCGTTCTCGCGCTGCCCGTTCGGCGCGCTGCTCGCCAGCGCGCTCTGCTCTCGCGTGAAGAACTCGACGCCGTCGTCGATCGGTCCGCGCCTCAGCATCCGCACGTCCTTGATGTAGTTCTGGTGCAGGCGCCAGGGCGCGACGGCGCCTTGTTTGGGGAGCGCCTCCACAGACCGCAGCACATAGCCCGATTTGAGGTCGATGATCGGGACCCTGGGCAGATCGTCGTCGGGAGCTTCGGGGACGCACATGGCAAGGCTGTGCGCATCCATGTGGTTGAGCACGCGGCACACGTATTCGGCGACGAGGTCAGCCTTGAGCGTCCAGGAGGCGTTGGTGTAGCCGACGGTCAGCGCCAGGTTGGGGACGCCGCTGAGCATCATCCCCTTGTAGGCGACCGTGCTCCCAATCTCGATCTCGCGGCCGTCGACGGCCAACTCGATACCTCCCAGCATCATCATGTTCAGGCCGGTGGCGGAAACGATCACCTCGGCGTCTATCCGGGTGCCTGAGCTGAGGCTTATCCCGGTCTCTGTGAACGTGTCGATCGCGCCGGTCTCGATCGACGCCTGTCCGCTGGAAAGCACCTGGAAGAGGTCCCCGTCTGGGACCAGGCAAAGGCGCTGGTCCCAGGGGCCGTAGCTCGGATCGAAGTGTGTGTCGAGGTCATAGCCGGGCGGAAGCTGCTTGCCGACGAGCCGGCGCAGGAGCTTTCGCATCGTGCGCGGCGCGCGGCGGCACGCCTGATAGTTGAGCATCGCCAGCAGCACGTTCTTCCAGCGCACGATCGCGTAGGCGGTGTGCGCGGGGAGCCTCTCGCGCAGCACGTCTGCGATCGGGTCGCGCCCGGGAAGCGAGAGGATGTAGCTGGGCGAGCGCTGAAGCATCGTCACGTGCTGGGCGCCGCCTTCGGCCAGGGCGGGCACAAGCGTGACGGCGGTGGCACCGCTGCCGATCACGACGACCCGCTTGCCTTTGTAGTCGAGCTCTTGCGGCCAGTGTTGCGGATGCACGATCTCCCCCGCGAAGCGCTCGCTGCCTGGGAAGACCGGGCTGTAGCCCTCGTCGTAGCGGTAGTAGCCCGTGCAGCAGTAGAGGAAGTCACAGGTGATCGCCACGGCCTCCTCGCGATCGCTGCGCTGCACCTGCACGCTCCAGCGCGCGTCGGCGCTTGACCACTCGGCGCGCAAGGCCCGGTGACCTAGCCTGACCGTCTGCTCGATCGCGTGATCGCGCGCGGTTTCGCGGATGTAGTCAAGGATTGAGGAGCCGTCGGCGATCGACTTGGCTCCGCGCCACGGGCGAAAGCGGTAGCCGAGCGTGTACATATCGGAGTCCGAGCGGATGCCTGGGTAGCGGAAGAGGTCCCACGTGCCGCCGATCGCCTCGCGTGCCTCGAGGATCGCGAAGGTCTTGCCAGGGCAGCGCTCGCGCAGCTGGCAGGCGGCGCCGATGCCGGAGAGACCGGCCCCGAGGATCAGCACGTCGAGGTGCTCAGGTGTGCTCCGTGCCGAGAGACCTTCCGGTGCCATCGCGGGGCACGTTAGCACTCACTCGACAGAGCGTCAACAAAGCGGACGCCCTGTTGAAAATAGGAACACGGAGAGTATGCTTTCCCACATGAGTGCCACCCCTGCCGAGAAGACGACCGCCCGCTCAGAACCCGCAACCCCCCGCTCCGGCCGCGGTCGCCGCGTGGCGCGCGCGAGCGGCGATGACCGCGAACGGGCGATCATGCAGACGGCCGAGCGGCTCCTGGAGAAGCGCTCGCTGAGCGAGATCTCGGTGGACGACCTGGCCCGCGGAGCGGGCATCTCGCGCTCGGCGTTCTACTTCTACTTCCCGTCCAAGGACGCAGTCGTGCTGACGCTCGTGGATCGCATGGTGGCGGAGGCGGCGAGCGCGCGCGACGAGGTCTCCGAGCGACTGCTGGCAACCGACCCGATCGCGGCCTGGCGGGAGAGCCTTCGGATCTTCTATGCGACGTTTGGAGCGCATCGCGCGGTGATTCGTGCCGCCAGCGAGCTGGGCGCCACCAATACGGATGCGCGCGTGGCGCACACGCAGATCCTGGAGGGATGGGTCGCCGACGTGACCGAGCGGATCGAGGCCGAGCGCGAGCGCGGGGCAGCCCCGCAGGGGGCGCCGGCGCGGGATCTAGCGGTTGCGCTGGTGCAAATGAACGAGCGTGTGCTGAGCGCGATCTTCATCGATGAGACGCCGGCTGTGCTCGAGGACAACGTGATGGAGATCCTCGACCACATCTGGCTGACGTCCGTCTACGGCACACCGCCTGCGCCTTAGCGTTGACTGGCGCCCGCCGCGCAAACCGCTGCTCGCACGGCGGCTCAGCCGCTCTTCGCGGCCGCTAGCTCCCAGACATCGACCTTGCGACCGAGCAGGCTGTTCTCGATCGAGCGTACGCGGCTCATGCCGAGCTTGATCGCCACGCGCTGCGAGCGCTGGTTCTCCGGGTGGATGATCGAGATCAGCGCGGCCAGACCCAAGCGCGCGAAAGCGTCGTCCCCGGCGGCCAGCGCCGCCTCTGTGGCCAACCCACGCCCCCAGGCCGCCCGATCCAGCCGCCAGCCGAGCTCGGGCCCGAGTCCCGCCTCGGCCATGTAGGAAGGCACGCTCGCGAGACCCGCGAAGCCGAGAAAGCGCCCCTCCGTAGCGGGCTCGAGTGACTCGAGTGCCCAGGGGCCGTAGCCGTAGTGTTCCCAGTGCGACACCATCGCGTCGAAGAACGTGCTCACGCCGTGCTCGTCGAGCGGCCTGTTCAGGTAGCGCGCGACCTCGGGATCGCGATTGATCCGCGCCATCTCGGGCTCATCCGCCGGCTCCCAACTCCGCAGCAGCACTCGCTCTGTGCGCAGCTCCTGCATGGCTGCACTATCGCGCATCGCCAGCCTTGTTCGTCTCCCATCGCGGCGGCTACTCTCACAGCGCGTGAGCACTTGACGCTTCGCGTCAACCGGAGCTCCCTGCTCCAGAACGGTTTCTTACGTCAAGCATCGGTTGGGTAGAGAGGCTGTCACGCCCTGTACACACAGTCCCCCAGCTCGGTCTACCAGCGCCTGACGCCGGCCTGCCCCGCGCGTGGCTAAACGGCGCCGTACACTCGCGGCGTTTGGCGTGCTCGTCCTCGCCCTGGCACTGGCAGTGGTCGGCTGCGCCGCCGGTCTCTGGGGCGGCTCCTCCGCCAAACGCGCGCCGCGCTCCGCGCGCCGCATCCTGGCAGCGCGCGGCCCGCTTTCCCCACGCTGCACGCCGCAAACTCTAAATCGATCGGCTGTGCTCCCCGGTACGGACCTGTCCGTGTCCCCGCTGCCGGGCACGATGGTTGCCGAGCCCTCCACGCAGATCAGCCTGCTCGGTGTGCCCGCCGGCGAGATCTCTGACGTGACCGTGTCGGGCTCGCACACGGGCACGCACGCAGGCCGCCTACTCGCCTATTCACAGGGCGACGGCGGCAGCTTCGTGCCGCTGCGCCCGTTCGCCGCGGGCGAGCAGGTGAGCGTGCGCGGCACGCTACGGGAGGCGGGCACGAGCAAGCCTTTCGAGTACTCCTTTACGGTCGCGCACGAGGACCCGCTGCCAGACATCACGGCCGCGTACAAGCCCAGCGCCGATCCCGTGGGGATCCAGCGCTTCCTCTCGGCCCCGAGCGTGCAGGCGCCCACCGTCTACGTCAGCACCCCCGCCAGCGCCGACTCCCAACCGGGTGACATTCTCGCCTCCGTATACGCCTCGGCCAACGGGCCCGGCGGACCGATGATCTTCGAAAGCGACGGCCAACTCGTGTGGTTCAAGGCGCTGGCGGCGAAGACCTCCGCCACAAACCTTCAGCTGCAGAGCTACGACGGAGATCCGGCGCTCAGCTGGTGGCAGGGGAAGCTGCTGCCACAGGGCTTCGGCGAGGGTGAGGAGATCATCGATGACGACGCCTACCGCCAGATCGCCGTCGTGCACGCGGGCAACGGGCTGTACGCCGACCTGCACGACTTCCAGATCGACGCCGACAACACCGCCCTGCTGACCGCCTATGACCCCGTCCATTGCGACCTCGCGTCGCTCGGGGGTCCCGCAGGCGGCGCTGTCACCGATGGTGTCTTCCAGGAAATCGACCTGAAGACGGGGCTTGTGCGCCGCGAGTGGCACGCGCTCGACCATGTCGCGATCGCGGCCACCTACGCCAAGCTGGAAGCCAGCAAGGCGAGGACAGCCTTTCCGTTCGATTTCTTCCACGTCAACAGCCTGCAGCAGCTTCCCCGCGGGCAGACACTGCTCTCAGCGCGCAACACTTGGACGATCTACCTGCTCGGCACCGCCACCGGTCGGGTGCTCACGCGTATTGGCGGCAAGCACAGCACCGTCGAGATGGGCCCGGGCACGAGGACAGCGTGGCAGCACGACGCACGCATGCCGGCTGCCGGCGAGATCACCGTGTTCGACAATGGCGCCGAACCGAAGGCACAGCCGCAATCGCGCGGAATCCTCGAGCGGTTGGACGCAGCCAACGACACGATGACGCTCCTCCGGCAGTACACGCATGCGCCGGCGGTGTCGGCCGGCACCCAGGGAAACGTGCAAGCACTGCCCGACGGCAATGTGCTGATCGGCTGGGGCGTGGAGCCGTACTTCGACGAATACTCCGCCGCCGGGAAGCTCCTGTTCGGCGCGCGCGTCGCCGCGCCGTCCCAGTCCTACCGCGCATTTCGCGAGCGCTGGAACGCACAGCCCGGGTCGATTCCCGCGCTCGCCGTCGAGCACACCGGCGGCGGCTCGCGCGTCGCGTACGCGAGCTGGAACGGCGCCACCGACGTTGCGCGCTGGCGCGTGCTCGCCGGACGCTCCAGGCAGCGACTCGCGCCGGTCGCGAGCGCTGCCCGTAGCGGTTTTCAGACGGCTATCCCTGTGCCCGACTCCCAGCCGTGGCTCGAGCTGCAGGCGCTCGGCCCTGGCGGGCACGTACTCGGCTCCTCGGCCGCGATCCGCGACTGAGAGCCCGGGCGTCAGCGCTTCGATGCGGCGTCAGCACCGCTGCGCGCGACATTACGAACGCGAGCCCCGCGATCAGGCTGAGCATGGCGGTCACGTTGATGACGAGTGCGAGTGTGAGTGACATCGGCGTCGTCCTTTTGCGTTTGGGGTGGACGGGTTGAACCGTCACTGTTCCCTGTTTCTGCAAGACGACGCCGAGAAAAACCTGAGAATGGACTCAGGTTTCTCTGCTCCAAGAGCGGGTAGCTCTCGGCAGTGGAGCTCTGAACATCTTCGCTGCGTGCGTTGCGCTGATCTTCCAGCCGACGTAGGTCGGGCACCAGGTCCCGCTGGTGCTCGAGCGCCATGGCGCGTGCAATGTGATCTCCGAACATGAGTCCACTCTCGCGTAAGTTTGAGGTGAACCAAACACATTTAGCCCCACGTGAGAGCGAGCGAATATGTGAGGCTCAGGCGGCTGTCGCGGCTGCGTCAACGAGCGCGTCGCCGTCACACGTGCGCAGGTAGAGCACGTGACGCCGCACCCGCCTGCGGTTCACCAGGCCGGCCTCCGCGAGCACCGTCAGCTGCTGGGAGATGCCGCCGCTGGTGACACCCAGCAGCCCTGCTAGCTCTGTCGTGGAGCGGGGGCAGTCGAGCGCCAGCAGCACCGCCGCGCGGTTTCGCCCCAACAGGCGCGCGAGCGCGTCCGGTGCCACGTCGCGCTGGGACTCCCACAGCATCCCGATGCCGCGCGCCGGATAGATCAGCGTCGGCTGCCACGGCGGCGCGGTGACGATCATCACCTTCGGCCAGCCGAACACGCTGGGGATCAGCAACAGCCCCCGGTCGTCCAAGTCGAGCCGACCGCCACAGAATTTCCGAAAGCCTTCGCACTCCTTGTCGATGTGCAACACGCCGTCATCCCATCTAACGGTCTCGTCGAGATCGGCGAACAGCGCCCGCGTGCCGCCATCGGCGATCTGGCGCGCGCGATAGAGGACGTCGTGCTCCAGCAGCGCGCGGATGCGCTCCCAGTCCTCGGCTATCGCACCCTGCCAATAGCGACGCATGAGATCTGCGAGCCCCTCGACCGCAGCCTGCGGCTCGGCCACGAACTGGTCGAGCACGCGCGGGATCGCGCCGCCTTCATAGGCGACGCGCACCTCCTGGCGGATCTGCTCGGGGGGAGTGGCGACCATGCTCTCGAGCTCCTCCTCGAAGCGCGTGAGCGGACTCTCGGGCAGCGGGTGGATGAAGTCGGGGTTGTACGTGTCCGAACCCTGCAGCGCGCGAATCGGCGACAGGTCGAGGTGCGCCGTCCGAGGCCGCGCGCGCTCGACCCACGGCAGGTGCAGCGCGCCGCGGCTCGGATCCTCCAGCACAGCCGTGCTCGCCACCAGCTCGATCGTCGGTGAGATCGCAAAGCGAACACGCGTCAAAGCCTCTGTGTCGAAGACGATCTCAAGCATCCGTCAAGCCTCCCCCATCGGTGGCGTCGCGTCGAGAGATTCAGCTCACACTAAATATATGAGCCTTCGTGCTGGAAAATCGCTGCGCGTGCGAGGATTCCCCGCGTGATCAAGCACATCGTGATCTTCAAATGGCGTGAGGGCGTCACGGCGGCCGAGATCGCCTCGGTGCTCGAGGATCTCCGCGCTCTACCCAGCGTGATCGCCGCGTTGGAGGACTACCTCGCCGCGACGGACCTGCGGCTGAACGAGGGCACCGCCGACTTCGCCGTCGTGGCCACCGTCGCGAGCCCCGAAGCGCTCAGGAGCTATCTCGAGCATCCCCGGCACGTCGAGGTCGCCACTCGGCTGCGCGCGATGGCGGAGACGCGCACCGCCGTACAGGTCGCATCCGACGACTGACGGACGCGTTCAGCAGCATCCGTCCTCGCCCTGTTCGCGGATCTCAGCCGCCGCCGCACAGTCGATCACCTGGCTGGTGGTCGCCTGCTGCAGCAGGAGGTACAGCGTCTCGCGCTGCTCCGCATCCAGCGCGCTCAGCACGTCGTCCTCCGCAGCGGCCAGCGCCGCCTCCGCCTGCTCGAGGCGCCCGATGCCCTCATCTGTCAGCTCCACGATATGCCTACGCCGGTCCTCGCTGGAGCGCCTGCGCAGGATCAGCCCCGCGCCCTCCAGTTCGTTGAGCAGCCCGATCAGGTTGGTGCGGTCGGTACGCAGAGCGCTGGCCAGCGCCTGCTGGGTGGGACTGCCGTGATCGCGCAGCACCGTCAGGGTGACGAGGTGGCGCGGGCGCAACCCGAGCGGGGCCAGCGCCACCTCGTTGCGGACGCGGCTGAGGCGCGCGAGGTGATCCAGGAGCGCTGATGAGCGGTGTTGCGCGGAGTTGCTTGTTGTGGATGCCACAACACAAGTCTAAGCCCCACAACGACGCGTACCACAACTATGTTGTCTGCTACAACTCATTTTTGCTTAGCAATCGATTTGTAAAGGACGACACAATGGCCCATCTGCTCCACATCGACTCGAGCATCCAAGGCGAGCGCTCCGTCAGCCGCTCGCTCACCGCCCGTGCCGCAGGGAACTGGCGCGCCGCACACCCAGGCGGAACGGTGACCTACCGCGACCTCGGCGCCGAGCCGATCCCGCACTTCACCACAGCGTCGGGCCTCGCCCGCATGGTGGCGCCGGACCAGCACACCCCCGAGCAGGCGGCGTCGTGGGAGCTGACGAAGGAGCTCGTCGACGAGATCATCGAGGCTGACACGATCCTGTTCGGGCTGCCGCTCTACAACTTCGGTCCGCCCAGCACCGTCAAGTCCTGGGTCGACCACCTGATCGCGCCTGGCCTGACGGTGGACCAGGCCACGCAGACGGGCATGCTCGGCGGACGCGAGCTGATCATCCTGGCCTCGCGCGGCGGCGGCTATGCGCCCGGGACACCGCGCGAGGGTTGGGATCACGCCGAGCCGTGGCTGCCGCACGCGCTGGCGATGACGGGCCTGGAGCCCCGCTTCATCACCGCCGAACTCACCCTCGCAGAGGTCAACCCGCAAATGGCCGAGCTGCGTCCCATGGCGGCCGAGAGCCTCGCAGCCGCGCAGCGCGCGGTCGACTCTCTCTGGGCGCCGGTGGCAGCGTGAGCCAAGCGCGCACGAGCTGAGCAGATGCGGCGGGCCCCCACCCCGGGCCCGTCGCTGCAAGGAAAACGCAGATGACACTAAGGTTGTGGGATCGCGTACACGCCACCGCAAGAGATCCTCGACCGCTACGCCTCCGTGCTCGTCGACTTCGCCCTCGGGGGCGGCGACGGCGTGCGCCCGGGCGAGGTCGTGCGCGTGGTCGCGCCCGAGAGCGCCAAGCCGCTGTATGCCGCGCTGAACCGCGCCGTGTGGCGCGCAGGTGGTCACGTGATCGGCGGCTACATGACCGACGACGATCAAGACGTCAACCTCTCGCGCGACTTCTACGAGCTGGCCAGCGACGCCCAGCTGGAGCACTTTCCTAGTTCCTACATGCGTGGACTGGTGGATGAGATCGATCACCAGGTCACCGTGATCGCGCCAAGCGATCCGCGCTCCCTGTACACCGTCGACCCCGCCCGCATCATGCGACGCGGCGAGTCCACCCGTCAGCTGCTCGATTGGCGCAATGAGAAGGAGAACGCTGGACGCTTCAGCTGGACGCTCGGCCTTTATGGCACGCCGGGCATGGCCGCCGAAGCCGGCATGAGCGTCGAGGAGTATTGGGAGCAGATCGTGCACGCCTGCTTCCTCGACAGCGAGGACCCGCTCGCGCGCTGGCGCGAGGTCGGACAGCGCATCGAGGACACGCGTAACTGGCTGGACTCGCTTGCGATCGAGCGACTGCACGTCGAGGGCGAGGATGCTGACCTGTGGATCGGCGTCGGTGAGCAGCGACGCTGGCTGGGCGGGCGCGGTCGCAACATTCCCAGCTTCGAGCTGTTCACGAGCCCTGACTGGCGCGGCACGAGCGGCTGGATCTACTGCAACCAGCCCCTCTATCGGTACGGGAACCTCGTCAAGGGCATCCGCCTAGAGTTCACCGACGGTCGTGTCAGCGCCGCCAGCGCCGAGGAGAACGAGCGCGTGCTCACGGAGATGATCGCCACCGAGGGCGCGGACCGCGTGGGCGAGTTCTCGCTCACCGACCGACGCTTCTCGCGCATCACGCGCTTCATGGCTCAGACCCTCTACGACGAGAACGTGGGCGGTGACTTCGGCAACACCCACATCGCGCTCGGGCGCTCCTACCAGGACGCCTACGACGGTGACCCCGAGCCCGTCAGCCAGGAGGAGTGGCAGCGTCTCGGCTTCAATGACTCGAGTGTCCATACCGACATCGTCTCCACCACCGACCGCCTCGTCACGGCCACCCTGCGCGGCGGCGAGGAGCGCATCATCTACCGCGACGGCGAGTTTCAGATCGACTAGCTCCGCTGAGGTACGTGCTACTGGTCGTGTCCGGCGGTCAAACGACTCACCCGCTGACCCGCCGCTTAGTCTCGTGCTTCAGACTTGACCCCGTGCATCGTCTCGGCAATCGACTGGTCGTGCGGCGCTTCGCGCTGGCGCTGCTCGCGGTCGCCGTCGCCGGTGCAGCTCTCGGCGCCACGCTCGACGCCGATCCGACTCCCAACCGCCAGGCGAGCGCCCCGCCGGAGCAGTGCGGGAACGCCAGCGCGAGCACGATCGCCGCTGTGGATGACGCTGTCGCCCAGGGCATCTACGAAGGCGAGCTGAGCAGCAAGGAGGTGAGCGGCGACATCGCGCACGTCACTGGCTCTCGAGCGCTGCTGAGCGCGTTGGAAGCGGGCGACTCCGCCGCCGTCCACTCGGCCGTGCACGCGATCGTCTACACCCCCCACTGGCATATCGTGCGGCTGCGCGTGTTGAAGGCCGGGCGCGTCGTCGCCGACGTCGGCGGACCTGACGTGATCGCTCCTGTTGCCGGCGTGCTCAGCCGCAACGGCAAGGTGCTCGGCCGCTACGTGATGTCCGTGCAGGACGACCTCGGCTACCAGAAGCTCGTCACCAGGCTGATCGGCATCCCGATCGACCTCTATCGCAATAACGCGTTCCTGATGGGCACGCTCGAGCCCGCCCCCTCGAGGCTGAGCGAAGGCGGGTCGGTAAGCGTCCGCGACAGCTCCTATCTGGTCCAGCTCCGCAGCGCCGAGGCGTTCCCCGACGGCACGCTGCAGATCGCCCTGTTCATCCCACGTCCGGCGCCCGCCGTCACCGCCGCCAGCTGCGCGGCCGTCAGACTCGCGGCGTGGGGCGAGGTCGCGACCAACGTCGCGGCGCAGCTGCAGCCCTTGCAGAACCACTACCAGGCTCTTGTGGACGTGTTGCACGGCACCACCGGCGGCCCTGCGTACGTCATCTCGGGCTCCACACGGATCGCCGGTGGGTCGGTCCCCGAGCGGATCCCAAGCCATGGGACCGTGAGGTTCGACGGACGCGCGTGGGCGGTCTTCTCATGGGAACCGCTGCAGCACGTCCGGGTGTACTTCCTGACGCCGCCGTCCTGAGCGCGAGGGCCGGCGCTCAGCGGGCGAGCGCGTAGCGTGCGACGTCGTCCTCGAGGCTCGTCTCGCTTTCATACGGGCCGATGTGCTCGTGGGCGAGCTTGCCGTCGCTCGCGATGAAGAGCGTCGTCGGGGTGCCCTCCATCGGAGCGAGCGCGTCGAGCGCCGCCGAGGACGTCTGGTAGCTGGGATAGCTGACGGGGTGCTTGGCGAGGAACGCTGCGGCGTCGGACGCGGTGTCTTCGCTGTCCGCGCCGACGAACGCCACCTGACGCCCGTAGAGCGTTGAGACGGCGGCAAGCACGGGGAACTCCGCGCGGCATGGCGGGCACCAGGACGCCCATACGTTCAGCACCACGGGGTAGCCGCGCAGGGCGCGCAGCCGCTGCTGCAACGCGGCGAATCCGCCCAGCAGCTGGCTTGCCTGCTCGTGCAGCGCGGCCAGTGCCGCCGGGGATCCCGACAGGATGCGCTTGGCGTCCGTGGCGCTGGGCGTTGAGACCTTCGCGAGCGAGCTCGCCGGGACCTCTCTGCCCATCAGCCAGTACAGGTCCTCGAGCGCCTGCGTGGGCGTCCACGGCAGGTCGGGATGGGCGAGGTTGTGCAGACCGACGTTGCTCAGCAGCTTGCGCAGCGACGCCTCCAGACGACCTCCCACGTCGGCCATGCCTTCGTTGACGATCCGCTCGTGCCCGGCGGGGTCGAGGAAGATCAGGTTGTCCGAGTGTTCCACGTTGAACGTCTCGGGTTTGTGCGTGTACCAGTCGATCGCCGGAGGATTGCCTTCCGGCACGCGCTTGTAGTAGACGCCGAAGTACTTCCAGAAGCTGTGGATCTGGGCCTGGCTACCGGTCAGCAGTTGGAAGTCCAAGCCCGTGAGGCGACGATATGCGCGCAGCCGCGCGGGCGAGTCGTGCCACGGATCGACGGTCACCTCGGCTACCACCACCTGCCCGCCGAGGCCGTCCGCGCGAATCTGCGCGCTCAGCTGCATCAGAGCGCCGGTGGTGATCGGGCAGACTTCGTTGCAGGCCGTGTCGTCCGGCGCGAGGATCACCCACTTGCCGCGCCAATCGTCGACCGAGAACGGCTTGCCGTGTTCGTCGATCAGGTGCAGGTTGGGTACCGTCCTCAGCTGCTGGAGCGCCGTTCCCACTGCCAGCGGCGCGGGCACGGCCGTAGTGCCGGCGGCCTGCGTGCCTCGATTCGCGGTGAGGATCGTCACCACGATGAGCAGGATCGCCGCCGTCAGTGCGCCGGACATCACGAACCGGCGTAGTCGCTTGGACATCATCGCTTACGCAGATTACGTGGCGATGGGTCCACCGAGCGTCGGCCCGGCGCGACGCGCTGAGCTCAGCTGAGGCTCTGGATGATCGAGATCAGCTCCTCCGGCGGATAGCCCTGCGCTCGCGCGAAACCAACGAGCTCGCGGGCGCGCGCGACCACTGCACCGCGTTGCGGCGTGCCGCTCACGCGCACGCCCAGGCCACGGCGGAACTCCAGCAGTCCCTCCTCGCGCAATGCCCGCAGGGCGCGCAGCACCGTGTTCGTGTTCACGCCCATAACCGCCGCGAGGTCGCGCGCGGGCGGCAGGCGCTCCCCCGGCTTGGCCTCGCCTTCGGCGATCGCACGACGGATCTGAGCCGCAACTTGGTCGTGCAGCGGCGTGCGATCCGTGTGGTCGATACTGTCCAGCATTGTACTATTCATGTTAGCATCATCGCTATCATACGCTTGGCCCCGGATGAGGATGCCAGATCCCACACCCCTAACCGCATGCGAACAGGCTGAGTGTCGAGGCGATCGCTGAGTCGGCTCGCGATGCACCGCCGGCGCCGGCCGCGCCGATCGCACTAGACGGGACGCGAGCGCAATGTCGTTCGGCCCACATGGCCGCCGAGAGCGACCGTTGGGCAACCGTGGCGGGCAGGACACGTGAGGCATCGACCAACACGTAGCGCAGCTGACCCGAGCCGATCAGCGACTCGAGCTGGCTGGTGGTGGGCGCTGGATCGACGCCGCTGAAGCCACCAACCGTGATCACCGGTAGCCCGCTGGCGAGCGCGATCGGATCTGCCGTTTTAGCGTCGGTAGCCGCCACGAGGAAACGGGCACCGCCACGATGCGCGCGCAGGTAGCCGCTCAGCAGGGTCAGGCTCCGCGCCACCGGCGATGCTGCCAGCGCATCTGAGTGAGCGACCGCGACCACGGGCTCGCGCTGACCGGTCGCAGGCCCTGCCAGGGGGTCATAGCCGGTGTGGGCGCGGGTGACCGTCGCAATCGAGTACGCGCACGGGCCTGCCAGCAGCGCGATCGCCGCTGCACCGGCGGCCAGCGTCGTGGCAGGGCGCCGAGGCGCGGCGCGCGCGGGAGGCGCAGCGCCGCTGCGCCACCGAGCACCCCGCATGCAAGGACCAGCCACCGCAACCACGGCAGGAAGGCTCCTGATCGTTCGAGCACGAGGAAGCTCGTGAGCGCCGTGACGATCACCGAGAGCGCCAGCCCGATGGCGGCGGACCAAAGGCGGGGCGCGGCCCGCCAGAGGATCACCACGGCTGCGGCCGCGAGCGTCGCCACCGCCGGTGCGAGCAGGGACGTGTAGTAGGCGTGGCGCGCCCCCGCGGAGACGCTCAGCACAATGCAGCCCACGATCGCCCAGCCGCCCCACATCAGATAGGCGCCGAAGGCGAAGCTCAGGCGGCGCGTGCGCCACGTGCTCTGGAGCCCGAGCGCCAGCCCGAGTAGTGCCAGCGGCAGCAGCCATGCGATCTGCCCTGCCACATGGGAGCTGAAGAGGTAGAGCAGATTGCCACCGAGATGGCGGCCGAACGCGCCCGGGTTCCCGGTGACACGCTGGAGGCCGTCACCTTCGAGGATCAGTTGGAACCACGAGTTTTTGCTCGAGTCGCCGACGTACGGACGGTCGCCCGCCGGCACGAGCGTCATCGCAACGAACCATGCCAAGCTGACGAGCAGCGTCAGTGCGGCGGCGAGCGCCAGCTCCCCGAGCCGCCGGCGCACCGTATGGCGCCCGCTCACGAGAAACGCGAGTGCGAACCCAGGCAGCACGAGATATGCCTCGAGCAGCTTCGTGTTGAAAGCGAGGCCGACGCAGCAGGCGCACAGCAGGAGCTCGCGGAGGCGTCCCGACTGCGCCGCGACGGTAAGCAGCCAGGCCGCGCATACGAGCAGGAACAACAGAAGCGCGTCGGGAGTGTTGTAACGGCCGACGAGCACAGCCACCGGGGTGAGCGCCAGCATCAGCGCGGCGAGGATCGCGACCTCGCGGTCGAATGCGCGACGCACGGCGTCGTAGAGGACGAGCACCGTGCCAATCCCGTAGAGCGCGTTTGGGATCATCACGCTGAAGCTGGTGAATCCGAGCACGCGGCCGGAAAGGCCCATCAGCCAGTCCGGCAGCGGCCCCTTGTCGAGGCTGACGTAGCCGCCGAGGTCGGCGGCGTTCATCAGCAGCGCGTTCCAGCTGTGGCTTGCCGCGAACGCGCCCTCGGCGTAGTAGGTGTTGCCGTAGCCGCTGCGGGTGACGTCGGTCAGCATCAGGCCGGCCACGAGCGCGCCGATCGCGATCGGCGCCAGACGCGAGGAGGCGGGGGCGCTTTGACGCACGCGCGCATCTTGGCGACCGCACGGTCGCCCGTCCAGGTGGACCGGTGCCGCGCCGAAGCTCAACGACGAGCCGGGCTAACGCGTTCTTGCGGATTGGTCGATGCTGTTGGAGAAGCACGGCACCCTCCCACCACTGCGACCTCGTAAGCGGGCGGCTCGGCGGCGTCACCTGACTCCCGAAGGGTCAGCGCGAAGCAGAGCGCAGGTTGGACTGCCACTTCACATCCGCCCGCAGCGCCGGCACGCTGAGAAGCGATCGCCGCGCAGGCGCCCTACGGGAAGCGAACGCCACCGAGAGGGCCAATGTCTATCCGAATCGCGCGCGCGTCCAAGTGCGTGCTCACGCTGACCATGCTGATGGTGCTCGCCGGCAGCGGCGCCGCCCTCGCGCGCAACTCCCGTTCGAGCACGGAGCCGGTGACGGCGGCCGTAGCCTCGCCTTGTGAAAACGCCGACATGACACCTGAAACGCGAAATATCCCGTTTGTGGAGCAGTCGACGCTGTGCCTGGTCAATCAGGCTCGCGCCCGGCACAACTTGTCCGCCCTGCTGCCCAACGCCGATCTGCAGGAGACGGCCGCGGGCCACAACGAGGACATGATCGCCCACCAGTACTTCGCACAGACCAGCCCGTCCGGCCTGACCCTTCTGGCCCGCGTCCGGCTGAGCGGCTACCTGCCCGACGACGCTTCCGACTGTCTCGTCGGGCAGGACATCGCGTGGGGTACAGGCTACCTCTCGACGCCTGCGGCGATTGTGAGCTCCTGGATCGACTCGCCCGCGGTCCTCGCGAACATCCTGCAGGCTTACACGAGCACCGGCGTAGCCGTCAGCCCACAGGCACCGGTCTCCTCGAGCGGCGGCCAGCTCGGAGCTACCTACACCCAGGACTTTGGTGCGATCGCACACGCGAGGACTCCGAGGCCGGCGTCGAGGCACGTGGGGCGCTAGGGTTTTTTCGCTGCCTGGACCTTCAGTGTCGATGTGGCGCTCGTGCTCCCGGCGATGTCGACGTTCTCGCTCGTGTACACCGCCTTCACCGGATAGCCGCTCGCCGATACGGGCAGGGCGACGTGATAGGTGTAGTTGTTCGTTGCGCTCTTCCCGAGCGTCTGGGAGTCGACGAGTTCGCCGTTCACGTAGAACGAGACGGTCCCGGAGGTCAGTTTGTAGCCGGCCTCGGCCGCGCTCACCTTCGCCTTGTACTTCACTGCCTTGCCAGCCTTGGCGGTCTTCGTCTTCGGCGTCAGCGAGACGCTCGTCGCCATCGGTTCGATCGCGATCGTCTTCGTCACCGCAGAGGCCGCTTCGTAGTCTGCGTTGCCGGACTGGGTGACCGTCACGCTGCACGAACCGACGCCCGTGATCGTGACCTCACCGGCGCCAGTCACGGTGCACGGCCCGGAGCCGGAGAACGTGACGGGCAGGCCGGAGGAGGCGGATGCGCTGACTTTGAAAGGCGCCGCGCCGTAGGAGACGCTCGCAGGCGGGTTGAACGTGATCGTCTGCGAGCCCTTCCCGATCGAGAAGGCCTGTTCCACTTCGGAGGCCGGCTCGTAGTCTTCGTCGCCCGCCTGTTTCGCCTTGACCGTGCATGAGCCGACGCCTGTGATGTGCACCTCGCCCGATTCGATCGTGCAGTCACCGAGCGCGGAGTAGGACACCACCAGCCCCGAGGATGCGCTCGCTTCAGGCGAGAAGTTCGCTTCGCCGTAGGTCTTGTTGGCGATCGTCGGGAACGTGATCGTCTGGCTGGCGGCGTTGATGCGGAAGGTCTCCTGAACCTCGGGGGCGGCCTTGTAGTTGGCGTTGCCGGCCTGGTTGGCGTCGATCGTGCAACTGCCTGTCCCGGTGATGTGAACCGTCCCTTCGGAGACCGTGCATTCGCCCGATTGACGCGAGAAGCTCACCGGTTCCCCGGACGTGGCGGAGGCGCTGATCGTGAAGTCCGGATCGCCGTAGGTGTGTTCGGAGACGGAGAAGTCGATCGTCTGCGCGGCCTTTTCGACCGTGAACTTGTGGCTCACGGGGGCCGCCTGCTTGTACTGGCTGTCACCGGACTGCTCAGCGGTGACGGTGCACGAGCCGGCGCCGGTGAACACGAGCGCGTCGTCTTCGATCGCGCAGTCTTCGCTCGCTTCGAAGGTGACGGGGAGCCCAGAGCTGGCGCTCGCGACCGGCGTGAAGGGTTCCCCCCCATAGGTCTGGGTGCCGGGGCTGGCGAACGTGATCGTCTGGCTGTCCGCTTCGACTGTGAACGTCCTTTCGACCGGAGTCGCGGGTTCCCAGAGAGCGCTTCCTTCCTGGTGCGCGGTGACTGTGCAGCTACCAGCTTCGATCAGGTGCACGAGCCCGGCTTCGGTGATCGAACAGACGCCGCTCGCCGTGTAGGTGACCTGCAGGCCCGACGATGCCCTCGCATCGGGGCTGAAGTCCGCGGCGCCGTAGGTGTGCGTGCCCGGGTCGGCGAACGTGATCGTCTGGCTGCCGCCGCCGATGCTGAACGAGCGCGTCACCGAGCTGGCGGCGTCGTAGTCGCCGTTGCCTTCCTGCGAGGCGGTCACTTCGCACGTGCCGACGCCTTCGGACACGACCGTGGTGCCCGAGATCGAGCACGGCCCGGCGGCGGTGTAGGAGACCTGCAGGCCGGAGCTGGCGCTCGCTTCCAGCGCGACCGGTTCGCCGCCGTAGCTCTGGTCGGGGATCGACGGGAACGCGATCGTCTGGCTGGCGGCGTCGATGCTGAACGTCTCGCTCACTTCCGGCGCCGCTTCGTAGTCGGCGTTGCCCGCCTGGGATGCGACGATCGTGCAGGTGCCCGTGCCGGTGATGTGCACGGTCGCGCCGCTCACCGTGCATTCTCCCGACTGGCGTTTGAAGCTCACCGCTTCGCCGGAGGTCGCGGTTGCGCTGATCGTGAAGTCCGCTTCGCCGTAGTGGTGTTCGGCGACGGCGAATTCGATGCTCTGGCTGGCCTTGCCTACGGTGAAGGTCTGGCTGACCCTTGCCGGCGGCAGGTAGTCGCTGCCGCCGACGCCGTGCGCGGTGACCGTGCATTCGCCGGGAGCGCCGACTTGGACGAGACCTTCGCCGTCGATCGAGCACGCGCCGGAGGCCGTGTAGGTCACGGGCAGGCCGGACGTGGCGCTGGCTCCGGGCGTGAACGCCGGCTCACCATAAGTTTGGCTGCCGGGGTTGGCGAAGACGATCGCGGAGGGCACGGCAAGGACTTTGAACTCGACGCCCACACTCGGAGCTTCGCGGTATACGGAGCTCCCGGCCTGCGTGGCGGTGATCGCGCACACGCCGGTGCCGGCGAGGTGCACATCTGTGCCTTCGGCGTTGACCGTGCATGCGCCTGAGGCTTCATAGCTCACGGGCAGGCCCGTTGCGACGCCGCTCGACACCAGTTCTCCGCTGTACGCGTTCTCCGAGACGGCTTCGGCGGACGTGCCCTTCAGGGAGAAGTCCGCTGATCCGTATTCGCGGTTGGGCAGCTGGCCGAAGACGATGACCTGGTCGGCCTTCGCCACCCTGAAAGACCGCGTAACGCTCGTGGCGGGCGCATAGACGCCCGCTTCGCCGGGCTGTTCGGCCACGAGCGTGCAGGTGCCTTCTTTGATCAGCGCGATCGTGTGGCCGTAGGAGCCGCCGGCCGTGCAGACCGGTTCCGTCGTGGAGGTGACGGTCACGGGCAGCCCGGAGGACGCCGTCGGCGAGAGCGTGAGTGGCGAGTGCGCGAGCGTGGTCGGCTTCGGTTCGGGGAACGTGATCGTCTGCGCCGCGCCGGCGTTCGTGACGGTGAAGCTCTCTTTGGTGGCTTTCAGTTCCGCCCATTCCGGGCTGCCGACGTTGCCGGACGCGCTCAGCGTGCACGTGCCTTCCGCGACGGGGGTCACCGTCACCGTGGCGCTGCCTTTCGCGGCTTCGGTGGTCGCGCCGACGGTGCAGATGCTCGTCGTCGTGGAGGTGATCGTGCCGGGACTGAAGCCCGAGTTGGTGCTGGCGCTGACTTCCGTCGTTTTCGAGCTGGAGATGTTGCCGGCGCTTGGGCTCCAAGTCAGCACCTGCGTGCCGCCCGTGATCGTGAGCGTGAGCGTGGCTGTCGCTTCGGTGTAGCTCGCGTTGCCCGCCTGCTTGGCTTCGATCTTGCAGGTTCCCGCGTGCTGCGCTCTCAGCACGAACGACGCGCTGTACGTGCACGGCGCGAGGGGGCTCGTGATCGAGCCGGCGCCGGAGGCCACCGCGGGTTCGCTCAGCCTGTAGGAGAACGAGGTCGGGCTGGGCACGGACGTGATTTCGAAGGTGCCGTCGTATTTCGTTTCGGTCACGCCTTCGATCGTGATCGAGCCGCCGACGGTCAGCGCCGTGGCCGGTTCGGTGGCGAGCTTGATCGTGGCGATGCCTTCGTTGTCGACCGCGCCGGTGTTCGGCAGGCCAACGGTGCCGCCCAGACCATTCGCCGTCCCGGATTTCACTTTGTACGTGAACGAGGTGGTCGTCGGCACGGACAGGATTTCAACGGTCTTGTTGTTGTATTCCGCTTCGCCGGCGCCTTTGACGCCGGCGATGTTGACCTTCTGGCCGACTTCGAGTTTCGTCGTGGGCGCCGCTGTCACGTGCGCCGTCGCGACGGCGCCGGAGACGATCGTCGATGCGACGCCGGTGACCGTCACGGCTTTGGACGTTTTTTCTTCGGCTTCTTTGGTTTTCGCGACGCAGTACGTGAGGCTGTTCGTCGTCGGCGTCGTCTTGACTTCCGTCGAGGTCGTGTTGTAGGCCGTGACTTTCGAGCCTTCGATCTTCACGAGGTCGCCCGGCTGGAAGCCGTCCACGGAGCTTTTTGAGCTTTTGAACGAGACCGTCGCCGTGCCGCCTTTACAGGTCGCTTCTTCCGTCGTCGAGTCCGTGATCTTTTCCCATTCGCTGCCGGATTTTTCCCCGCCGAGCGTCGCGGTCGAAGCCGCGGCGATCGCGCCCAGCGATGTCGTGCCGGTGACGACGGAGCTGATCGTCGGTTCGCCCGAGGTCCACGTCACAGGATCGGTGACGCCGGCGGCGAGTTCGGTCAGGCTGAAGCTCGTTTTGACTTTTACTTTTTCGCTTTTTTCTTCGCCCAGTGGCGGCGTCGTTTCGAGCGAGTCGCTGAAGGCGCCCGTCTGTGTTCCCTTGTTCGGGATTTCCACGGTGATCGGCTGGATCACAGGGGCGATGTTCTGGTTTCCGTCCTGCTCCGCGTCGATCGTGCATGACGGGGCGTCGACGGGTTTGAACTCCGCCTGCGGCGTTTTGCCGTTTTCGACCTCGCTGCAGCGGGTTTCGCCTTTGGGCACGTAGAAGTACACGCAATCGGTGTTGTTTTCGGCGGTGCACGGCAGACCTGAGGATGCGGTCGCCGAGGCTTCGAAGTTCACGCCGACGGTCTCGTTTGAGGTCCACGTGCCGGTCGTCGTGATCGTCTGCGTCTCGCGAGCGATGTCGAACGTCTGAGCGACAGGAGGCGCGCCGAGCAGGCTCGAGCCGTTACCGGGCTGAGAAGCGGTGATCGTGCAGACGCCCGCACCCGTGATCGTGACTTCGGCGCCGGAGACGGTGCACGCCCCGCTCGCTGTGAGGTTCACCGGTTCGCCTGAGCTGGCTTTGGCGCTCACCGCGAACGGAGCTTCGCCGTAGCTCTTGTCAGACAGCGCGGCGAACGCGATCGTCTGGGTCGCGCCAACGAGCAGGTTTCCGCTCGCTTCGCTGCCCGAATAGTCGTATGCCGAGGCGCCGGCATACCTCGCGCTGAGGACGCCGCTGCTTACGCCCGCGGCGTAGCCCGAGCTGTCCACGCCGCTCACGGTGGCCACGCCTTCATCGTTGGTGGTAGCCGTGCCGACGGTCTTGCCGCCGAGGCTAAACACGACTGGTTCGCCGAACAGCCCTGAATGGGTGCCGGTGGCGGTGAGCTTGGCGGTGAGTGTCGCTGTGCCCGTCGAGACGTTGCCTTCCCCGCTCACGCTCACGGCGGTCGCGAGCGTGCTCGGAGTGCAGCCGGGGAAGTGGTAGGAGGTGATCTGGGTCGCCCAGGCGTCGTCTTCGCCTTCGGGGTTGGTCGGCGAGCCGACATCGACCTGTCCAGCGAACCAGAACTCACAGCCGTTGGGGTCAACCGACATCGAGTTCTGCGGCCCGAACGACTCGTCTTTTTCTTCTTCGATTGCGCCGGTCTGGTAGCCGTGGCCTTCATCGACGACCGTCTCAGGGAGCGATTCGATCTTGGCCGTGCCTTCCGCGAGACCTTCCACCTTTTCCTGCCCGGCGATGTACAGCGACGGGTAGACGCTCGCGTCTGTGCCGCTGTAGCCGAGCGTCATGTCGCCTTCCTTGTCGACGCCGATGGCCGGCAGCCAGCGGCTCAACGCAGTTGGTTCGGGCGCGTAATCCTGAGTCTGCTCAGGCGCCGAGGTTTTCGGCGCGCCGCCCGAGCTTTCGAGCGCGATCTGCTCCCAGCGAACCCGGTCGGGACCCTCCGTCGAGGCTTCTTTGCTTTTTTCGGTGAGGATCGCCGATGTGGCCTTGCCCAGCCACAGCGATTCCTTACCGCCGAAGTCCGTGTACTGCGGCTTTGGCAGGACACCGTCAAATGCGGTCGCCAGCGGGTTGGCGTAGGCCGCCGGACCAGCGGTGGGAATCGTGTATTCCACTTCGCCTTTGCCCGCGATCGAGTTCGGGACCGCGTAGACGGGCGTCGTGACCTGGTAGTCGATCTGTTCGGATTTGCTCTTGCCGATCCAATCTTCAGAGGGGTTTTCCCAGTTCACGTGCCACTGCCAAACGTCCAGCAGACCGTCTGACTTCTTGGTGAACGTGCCCGGCAGATCCGAGGACGAGAGGAAGTACTCGTTGCGTTTCGAAGCTTCCGAGCCGTCTGGCGGAGTGCCCGTCTGAGGCTCGATGTTCGCCGGCACCGGGCCTTCCGCATCCTTGTTGGAGAACGTGACTTCGGTCCGCGAGCCTTCGAAGTTGTCCCCCGTTTTCACGCCTTCGCCCTGCGTCGTGACGATTTCAAGCGGCGCACCAGACTCCAGATCCGCACGGTTGAACGCCCACACCTGCGTGCCCACGAATTCCTCTTCTTTGTTGTAGCCGGCAGGGCATTTCGCTGCAGTCGTGGATTTGCAGTAGATCTCCTCTGACATGTAAACGCCGTTCGTCCACATTCCCACCGCGCCGTTCGAGACGATCTCCGCACCTTCGGTGAACAGCGGCACGGAGTAGTAGTGCCATTCGCCTGCCACCGGGTCACCGGTGGCAGAGACGCCGATGCACTCGAAGCTGCTGCCGACTTCGAACGCGTTCTGCTCGGCCGTGACCATCACGATCCAGCGGTCGGACGTCGGGTCATAGAGGATGTGCGGTTCCGCATACCCTTCGGTGCTGTCTTTTTCGCAAGGCGCGCCGATGCCCGACCCTTCGAAGAATTCGTCGTCTTCTTCGCCGCTGACGAGCGCACCGCTGGCCTTGTCGAAGAAGCCGACGGCGAAGCCCACGGACTCGCCGTAGTACTTAGGACCGGCAGCGCCTTCGGTGTCGGCGGAGAGGTCGAAGCCGAGGTTCAACGGATCGCTTGCGATCTCGTTGTCTTCGAGACCTGAGAACGCCAGCGCTTCGACGGGCGCAGTGATCGATTTGCCGGCGTCGAACTTGACTGCGTCAGACTTGACTGCCACCGCTGTGCTGCGCGCCGGCCCGGCTTTGGCGGAGACGGCTGCCTTCACTGCCGCGACCCGCGACTTGGCGTTCTTGCCCTTGAAGTGGCGCTTGGGCTTGTGGATGTGCGCGCGCTTGGTGTGCGCGGTGATGCCCGTGAGCTGGACCATCTCCGCGGGCAGACGCCCTCCATGGGCGAGCTTGCGGGCAGCCGCGCTGCCCGCCGAGACACGCACGGCACGGCGGCTCGAGGCGCTCGCTGCACGGGTGCTCGGCTTGGTAGCGGCGAAGACCACGCCTACTCCCACGATGCCAACCAGCAGAGCTGCAGCGATGCAAGCCTTGAGCAAGCGCGACGTCCCGTGTCCCATGTCATTCTCCATTCGCAAACCGGTCATTGCGGCCCGTATGCGACGGTGGCTCCCTCAAGACGCCGACGCTTGACAGCGCCGCACAGTACTCGACCTTCCACTCAAGCGCTAGACAAAGATTAAGAGATCGGTTTGTACAGAGTGGCGCAAAAGATCTGCCCGATCACCTGAGAATGTTCGCGACTGCGCCTCTGACGTGCTCCAAGACAGACACGCCGGTGGTTCACCGTAGGGCCAGCGTCACCTACCGAGCCGAAGGTCAGCGCGTCTCAGCCATCCTCTGGTAGGCGCCACCCGATCGGACCTGCGAGCTCCAGAGACTCCTCCGGGCCCCAGCTGCCCTTCGCGTAGGACAGTGGCTGCGGGTGATGTTCCAAAAGAGGCGTCGCGCACTCCCACAGGCGCTCGATTTCATCGGCGCGGGCGAACAGCAGTTGGTCTCCGAGCATCACATCGTGAAGCAGCCGTTCATATGCTTCCAGGCCGTGCACGTCGAGCGCCCGCTCGACGTCGAGCGACAGCGGTGCGCGCGTGATCTGTAGTGTCGGACCGGGGACCTTCACGCGCATGTCTACGGTTATGCAGGGATCGTCGGTGAGCTCGAAGACGATTTCGTCGGGACGCTCGTGCTCGTGCTGTTCATCGAAGATGAGGTGCTCGGGGCGATGCAGCGCGATCGATATGACCCGGCGCGTCGCAGCCATCTGCTTGCCCGTTCGCAGCAGAAATGGCACTCCCCGCCAGCGATCGTTCTCGATGTGAGCACGCAGCGCCACGAACGTCTCGGTGGATGAGTCCTCAGCAACGCCCTCCTCGTCGCGGTAGCCCTCGTACTGACCGAACACGGCCTGCTCGGGATCAAACGGTCGCAGGTCGCCAAAGACGGCCGCCTTGGCGTCGTGCAGGGCATCGGCGTCGAGGCTCCGCGGTGGTTCCATCGCCACGAAGCCCAGCAGCTGGCTGAGGTGGGTGACGATCATGTCGCGGAAGGCGCCCGTCTCCTCGTAGAAGGACGCGCGGCCTTCCAGACCGAGCTTCTCGGGTATGTCGATCTGCACAGACGCGATATGGCCGCGGTGCCAGATCGGCTCAAACACGCCGTTGGCGAAGCGCAGCGCGAGGATGTCCTGCGCCGCCTCCTTGCCCAGGAAGTGGTCGATGCGAAAGATCTGATCCTCGCGTGCGTACCGATGCAGCGCGGCGTTCAGCTGCTTGGCGGATGCCAGGTCGGAGCCGAACGGCTTCTCCATAACTATCCGCGCGCGGTCGTCAAGCAGGCCGGCGTCGCCGAGCATCTCGACCATCGGTTGCATCGCCGACGGCGGGACAGCCATGTAAAGGAGAGTGCGAGAACTCTCCCCCAGCTCCTTGCGTGCCCCTGCGATCGCCGCCGCGAGCTCCTTTCCGTCCTCGGCCGAGGAGACAACGAACGACAGGCGCGCAGCGAACGCGTCCCAGTCCTCGCCGGCCGGATCCGCATCCTCGTGCGCTTCCAGCGCCTCTCGCACCTCCGCGGCGAAGCCTCCCTCGGGCGCATGGCGCCCAGAGCCGATGATGCGGTACTCATCGGGCATCAGCCCGGCGCGCGTGAGCTGGAAGAGGGCAGGCAGGAGTTTGCGCCGTGCGAGGTCGCCCCGCGCTCCGAAGAGCACGAGCACATGCGGGTCGGGTCGGTTCGTGGCAGCGTTCATCATGGTGTTGTACATCGCTTCGCCGTTCGTTGACCCTGTCGGCGATGCAGATCCATCTAACCGACGCCCAGGCCGAGCGTCTGTCCGAGGCTCACGCCAAGAGCTGAGCCTGCGGGCTCGCCCGCCCACGGAGTCGATAGGTTGCGGGGGCATGGCGACCTCTGTACCCAGCGCATCCGGCGGCTTCGCGACCGCGACCGGCGTGCGCACGCACAGCTGCGGAGAGCTGCGCAGCGAGCACGTCGGCCGGCAGGTGGCGCTGGCGGGCTGGCTGCACAACAAGCGCGACCTCGGCGGCGTCGCGTTCGTGGACATCCGCGACCACTACGGCATCACGCAGCTCGTCGCGCGAGAGGGCCTGGAGCCCGATATCGCCAGACTGCCGAAGGAGACGGTGCTGCGCGTCACCGGCGAGGTGCTCGCCCGCTCACCGGAGACAGTCAACGCGGAGCTTGCGACCGGCGAGATCGAGCTCGCGGTCCAGAGCGTGGAGATCCTCGGGCCGGCCGACCCGCTGCCGTTCAACGTCTTCCCAGAGGAGGAGGCGCCCGAGGAGACGCGCCTGCGCTACCGCTTCCTCGACCTGCGCCGTTCACGCATGCACCACAACATCGAGCTGCGCTCGCATGTCATCTCGAGCATCCGCAGGCGCATGACCGATGAGGGCTTCCTGGACCTGCAGACGCCCACGCTGACGGCCTCGAGCCCCGAGGGCGCGCGCGACTACCTGGTCCCATCGCGCGTTCACCCGGGCAAGTTCTACGCGCTGCCGCAGGCGCCCCAGCAGTTCAAGCAGCTGCTGATGACCTCTGGCTTCGACCGCTACTTCCAGATCGCACCCTGCTACCGCGACGAGGACGCACGCGCGGACCGCTCGCCGGGAGAGTTCTGGCAGCTCGACCTGGAGATGAGCTTCGCCACCCAGGAGGACGTGTTCACGGTGGTCGAGCGCGTGCTTGGCGGCCTGTTCACGGAGTTCCGCCCGGACCGGCCCACGACCGAGCTGCCCTTTCCTCGCCTGACCCACGCTGAGGCGATGGCGCGCTACGGCACCGACAAGCCCGACCTTCGCAACCCGCTGGAGCTGCGCGACGTCGGCCCTGTGCTCTCCGGGGCCGGCGTACGCGCGTTCGAGGATGCCCACTCGGTCGGCCTGCGCGTCTCGCCGAAGGAGACCTTCTCGCGCGCGCAGATGGAACGCTACGACGGCTACGTCAAGGAGCTGGGGGCGCCGGGACTCGCTTGGTTCCTGGTGGAGGATGACGGCTCGCTGCGCGGCCCGCTCGCGAGGCACCTGGACGAGGACGCATCACGCGCGCTGCTGGAGGCGCTCGAGGGCCGGCCGGGCGATGCGCTTCTGGTCATCGCCGACAAGCACGCCAGCCGCGCGCAACAGCTGCTCGGCGTGATCCGCGACCGCCTCGGCCGTGAGCTGGATCTGTTGGAGGACGCCTACCGCTTCTGCTGGATCGTCGACTTCCCGCTTTACGAGCGCAACGAGGAGACCGGCCGGATCGAGTTCAGCCACAACCCCTTCTCGATGCCCCAAGGTGGGCTGGAGGCACTGGAAACACTGGACCCGCTCGAGGTGAAGGGCTGGCAGTACGACGTCGTGTGCAACGGCACGGAGCTCTCTTCCGGCGCGGTGCGAAACCACCGCCTGGACATCATGTACCGCGCCTTCGAGATCGCGGGCTACGGGCGCGAGGAGGTGGACGAGCGCTTCGGCGCTCTCGGCCGCGCGTTCCGCCTGGGGGCGCCGCCACACGCGGGCATCGCGCCGGGGATTGACCGCATCGTGATGCTGCTCGCGGACGAGCCCAACATCCGCGAAGTGATCGCCTTCCCGATGAACCAGCGCGCGGAAGACCTGCTGATGGGCGCGCCCGCAGCGGCAACCCCGGAGCAGCTGCGCGAGCTGCACCTGAAAGTGGTCGTTCCGCCCAAGGGCTGAGCGGGGGAGCCAGCTTGCCGGAGAGCACACAGAGCAACGCCGCTGACGTGATCGTTGTAGGTGCCGGCTTGGCGGGGCTCGTGGCCACGGCGGAGCTCACGGACGCTGGACGCCGGGTCCTGCTCGTCGACCAGGAGCCGGAAGCTTCGCTGGGAGGACAGGCGTTCTGGTCCTTCGGCGGGCTCTTCCTGGTGGACAGCCCGGAGCAGCGGCGGCTGGGGATCAAAGACTCGCACGAGCTCGCCTGGCAGGACTGGCTCGGCGCCGCCGGCTTCGACCGCCCCGAGGACGAGTGGCCGCGCCGCTGGGCGGAGGCATATGTCGACTTCGCCGCTGGTGAGAAGCGCTCGTGGCTTCATGCCCAGGGCATGCGCTTCGTGCCGAACGTCGGCTGGGCGGAGCGCGGCGGCTACCTGGCGACGGGACACGGGAACTCGGTCCCGCGCTTTCACGTCACATGGGGCACCGGCCCGGGCGTGCTCGAGCCGTTCGTGCGCCGCGTGCGCGAAGCCGAGCATCGCGGCCTGGTCACTCTGCGCTTCCGCCATCGCGTCGATCGGTTGGTCACAGACGGCGGGACGGTGGCGGGGGTATCGGGCCACGTGCTCGAGCCGAGCGCGGTCTCGCGGGGCCAGAAGAGCTCGCGCGTGGAGGTGGATGACTTCGAGCTGCACGCGCAGGCGGTGATCGTCACCTCCGGCGGGATCGGCGCAAACCACGAGCTCGTGCGCGCGAACTGGCCCAAGCGCTTGGGCGAGGCGCCCAAGCACATGATCTGCGGCGTCCCCGACCACGTGGACGGGCGCATGATCGCGATCAGCGAGACGGCGGGCGCGAACGTGATCAACCCGGACCGCATGTGGCACTACACGGAGGGGATCCGCAACTGGGATCCGATCTGGACGCTGCACGGCATCCGCATCCTCCCCGGTCCCTCCTCGGTATGGCTGGACGCGACAGGAAAACGCCTGCCGGTGCCGCTGTTCCCGGGCTTCGACACGCTGGGCACACTCGAGCACATCATGCACAGCGGCCACGAGTACACGTGGTTCGTGCTCACGCAGAAGATCATCGAAAAGGAGTTCGCGCTGTCGGGCTCAGAGCAGAACCCTGACCTCACCAGCAAGGACGTGCGCGAGGTACTGAAGGCACGCGTGGGCAAGGGCGCGCCGGCGCCGGTGGAGGCCTTCAAGCGCAACGGCGCGGACTTCGTTGTCGAGCGCGACCTCACGGCGCTCGTGCGCGGGATGAACGCGATCACCGAGCAGCCGCTGCTAGAGCTGGCGGACGTGGAGCGAGAGATCATCGCCCGCGACCGCGAGATCGCCAACCCCTACACGAAGGACCTGCAGATAACCGCCATTCGCGGCGCGCGGCGCTATCTGGCGGACCGGATCACCCGCGTGGCGGCGCCCCACCGGATCCTCGACCCGGCGGCCGGTCCGCTGATCGCGGTGCGCCTGCACATCCTCACGCGCAAGACACTAGGTGGGCTGCAGACCGATCTCTCAAGCCGCGTGCTGCAGAGCTCGGGCGAGCCGCTGCCCGGGCTGTACGCCGCGGGCGAGGTGGCGGGCTTCGGCGGCGGCGGGGTGCACGGCTACCGCTCGCTGGAGGGGACGTTCCTCGGCGGGTGCATCTTCTCTGGGCGGGCGGCGGGTAGGGCCGCGGCGGCTGAGGTTCGTTGACGAGGCGACGCTGTGTGCGTCAGGAGCGCGCCCGTCGTATGCGTCAGGCGTGGGTGAGCAGATCGAGGAAGGAGCGCGGAGAGAACACGGGAATCGCGCCCTCGAGGGCGAGAAGGTCCTTGTCACCCGATACGAGAGCCGCGCGATGTGCCGATGCGAGGACGATCAGGTAGTCGTCGTCAGGATCACGGGAGCGCACCGGCGAGTCGGCGTCTGGATCGATGACCACGCTGGCATTCTCGGCGATCCAGCGCACTAGGTCAGCCGCGTCCGACTCGCTGATACAAGGCCGCAGCTTGGGGTAGGCAAGCGCTCGCTCGAGCTCGCCGATCAGCGCATGGGAGGCGATGAGCTCAAATTCCCCCCCGGCGAGCGATCGCAGGATATCGGCGGGGGCACCCCTCGGCGAGATCGCACCGGAGATGACCACGTTCGGATCTAGGACCGCCCGCACGCCTCAGCGGCGACGATGTCGCGTCTGGTGCTGCGCCTCTACCGCGAGCGCGGTGGCGTCGCGCTCGGAGAGGTCGTTGCGCTCCCAAAGGCGCTCGAGTAGGTCGAGCCCCAGGTCGCGACGCAGGGAATCCTCGATCACTTGGCTGTCGCCGCGACCCGTACGGGCCGCACGCATCTTCACCGCCTTCATGACCGACTCGTCGATTGTGAGCGTTGTACGAACCTTGGACATCGTCATCGCACTTTAGCGTCTAGATGTGCTCCGCATCAAGATGTGCGTAGCCGTCGCCGATCAGGTCGGCAGGGAAAGCTCACCCACCGGCACACAGACCCCGTGCAAGATCAGCTCCACGTGACGGCGCCAGTTGGCGCCGCCGGGCTCGTAGTACATCGTTGAGGTCACCCCGCACATCATCATCCCGAAGTCATCGACGGTGAAGTCCTGGCGGATCACGCCGGCGGCCGCGGCCCGGGAGATGATCCTGGTGAGAACCTCCGAGAGGGCCGCCTTGTCCTCCGCGATGCCCTCCCACTCCAGCTCGTTGGCACCCATCATCGCGAGCTGAAAGCCCGAGTCGCCCTCGACCGCTTCAGCGGATGTGAGGATGATGCTCTCCAGCGCGGCCCTTGGGTCGGGGATCTCCTCCGCAGCCTTCGCGATCTCGGCGAACTCCTGGAAGCGTTCGCGGACCATCGCGGTCAGCAGCGCCTCCTTGGTTGGGAAGTGCCGATAGACGGTGCCAATGCCGACGCCGGCGTGCGCGGCGATCTCGTCCATCTGCACGTGCGGGCCCTCACGCGCGAACAGCTCACGCCCGGCGGCCATGATCCGCTCGCGGTTGCGGCGCGCGTCTGCACGGAGTGTTCGCTGGTCGGCGACAGTCGCATCCATAACCGGAATCTTAGCTCCGTATCGTGCTATAAACAAGTGGAACCGTAATTCCGCTTCCGGATCACCCCGGCTGCTCGACTCGCGAGAGGACCAGCATGACCACCACCGAGATTGACGAGCGCGGCACGCAGACGACCACCTCGCGCGCCCCCAGGAAGACCGCTGACCTTAGCTCCAAACGCGGCAAGGATCTCGCGTTGGTGCTGCTGGCGATGACGCAGTTCGTGGTCGTGATCGACGCGTCGATCGTGAACGTGGCGCTCCCCTCGATCGGGGCGCACCTGCACTTCTCCCGCGATGATCTCTCGTGGGTGGTGAACGCCTACACGCTGACGTTCGGCGGGTTCCTGCTGCTGGGCGGGCGCATGGCGGACCTGCTCGGACGCAGGCGCATGTTCATGATCGGCCTGGTGGTGTTCTCGCTGGCCTCGCTCGCGGGCGGCCTCGCTCAGTCGGAGGCTTGGCTGATCGGCGCTCGCGCGGTTCAGGGTCTGGGCGCGGCGATCGTCTCGCCGGCGGCGCTGTCGATCATCACGACGACGTTCGCGGAAGGCGCAGAGCGCAACCGCGCGCTTGGGATCTGGGGCGCGGTCGCAGGCGCGGGCGGCGCCGCAGGCGTTCTCTTGGGCGGCATCCTCACGAGCGGGCTGAGCTGGCGCTGGGTGCTGTTCGTGAACGTCCCGATCGGGATCGCAGCTGCCTCGTTGGCTCCCCGACTGCTGCTGGAGAGCCACTCAGAAGACGGCACGGAAGGCTTTGACATCCCCGGTGCGGTGACGGTCACAGCGGGCCTGGCGCTGCTCGTGTACACGGTTGTGGATGCGGTGAACGTGGGCTGGGGCTCGACGGGCACGCTGCTGAGGTTCGCGGGCTCGGCGATCCTGCTGGCGGCGTTCGTGGCGATCGAGCGACGCCAGCGCCACCCGCTGCTGCCGTTCTCGATCTTCCGGCTGCGGACGCTGCGGGGTGCGGACATCGTGGGGCTGCTGATTGGCATGTCGCTGTTCTCGATGTTCTTCTTCATCTCGCTGTACCTGCAGGACGTGCTGCACTTCTCGCCGATCAAAGCCGGCGTCTCCTACCTGCCGCTGGCGGTGGGCATCATCATCTCCGCGGGCGTGGGCTCGCAGCTGGTGACGCGCATCGGCTTCAAGCCGGTTCTGATCGGCGGGCTGCTGCTGATCGCGGGTGGACTGGTTTGGTTCTCCCGCGTCCCTGCTCCTGGCGGATCGTTCAGCGCGGACGTGCTCGGGCCGTCGCTGCTCGCAGCCTTCGGCCTCGGCTTCTCGTTCGTATCGGTGACGATCGGTGCAGTGACCGGGACCAAGCCGCACGAGGCGGGCCTGGCATCGGGTCTGATCAACACCTCCCAGCAGGTGGGCGGCGCGCTCGGCCTCGCGATCCTGGCAACGGTTGCAAACAGCCGTACGCAGAGTCTGCTGAGCTCCGGTGTGCACAACTCGTCGATCGCGTTGACGAAAGGCTTCGACCGGGCGTTCCTGGTCGGCGCGGGCTTTGCGATCGTGGGCGCAATCCTCGCCACGGTGCTGATCTCTTCGCGGGACAGCCGCGAGCAGGCAGCGGCGGCGCGTGCAGGCGAGCTGGAGGCGATCGCGGCGTGATGCGCTCAGGCCGCGACGGCGGGCGCTGATGCTCCGGCGCCGCTGCTCTTGTTGCTGACGAGCAGCGAGAGCGCAGCGCCAACGAGCGCGACGCCGAGGCCGACCCACATGCCGGCGTGCAGACCGCCCATGAACGAGGCGTGGGCGGCCTCGGTGACACGGGCGCTCACGCTGGCGGACATCTTGGAGGAGATCGGCGCGATCCCCTCCCCCACGAGCTCCTTTGCGCCCAAGACTCCCCGCGCGACGTTTGAAGGCACGTGGGCGTCGGCGAGCTTCCCGGCAAGGGAGCCGGCCACGGAGGAGACGATGATCGACCCGAGGATCGCGGTTCCAAGCACGCCGCCGAGCTGGTTGGCGGTCGACTGCAGCCCGCCTGCGATGCCGCCGCGCTCGACGGGGGCGTTGCCGACGATCGCCTCGGTGGATGAGACGATCACGAAGCCGAGCGCGAGCCCAAGGATTAGGAAGTAGGGCCACTGCGCGCTGTAGCCAGAGTGCACCTGCAGGTGCGTGAGCCCGAAGAAGGCACCAGCGAACATGAGCATCCCCAGGCACAGCGGCACACGCGCACCAAGCTTCTGTGTGAGCGTCCCGCCGAGCGGCGCGCTGATGACGAACGTGGCGGTCAGAGGCAAGAGGCGCACGCCGGTCTGCACGGGGCTGTAACCGTGCACGTTCTGTAGGTACAGGCCGATGAAGAAGAGCACGCCGAACAGAGCGAAGAAGCCGGCGACGACGAGCACGGTGCCGGCGGACAGCGAGCGCGAGCGGAACAGGTCGAGCGGCAAGAGCGGCGCGGCGGTGCGCGCCTCGCGCACGACGAAGAGCGCGAGCACAACCAGGCCGGCGAGTCCGAAGGCAAGGACGTATGCGCTGCCCCAGCCATGGGCCTGCGCCTTGATCAGCGCCCAGATGAGCAGGAACAGGCCGCCGGTGAGCAGCAGGATGCCGGGCGAGTCAAAGCCGTCGACGTGCTTCTCATCGCGCGACTCGCTGACGAAGCGCAGCGCGAAGCAGCCGGCGAGCAGCCCGAGCGGCAGGTTGAGCAGGAAGATGGACTCCCAGGAGACGTGCTCGACGAGCAGCCCGCCGATGATCGGGCCGGACGCGACGGCGAGCGCGGAGGACCCGCCCCAGATGCCGACCGCCTGGTTGAGCTTCTCCGCAGGGAAGGCGGCGCGCAGCAGCGCTAGCGTGTTGGGCATGAGCATCGCCCCGGCGAGCCCCTGCAGCACGCGGAAGCAGACGAGCACCTCGATCGATCCGGAGAGCGCGCAGCCGAGCGAGCAGAGCGCAAAGCCGGCGACGCCGGTGATGAACACGCGCTTTCGCCCGAAGCGGTCGCCGAGCTTGCCGCCGAGGATCAACGTCACGGCGAGCGCGAGCAGATAGCCGTTGGTGACCCACTGCAGCCCTGGCAACGAGGCGTGGAGGTCCCTGGCGATCGTCGGGTTGGCGACGCTGACGACGGTTCCGTCGAGACCGACCATCATCACCCCGAGCGAGACAGCCGCGAGCGTCAACCACGGACCGCCCTGCCTTGCAGCGGGCGCCTTGGGTGTATCGATAGCGGCTGTCGCGGCCATAGGATCTCCTGACTCGTACTAAAACCTAAGTGGGACATCAGCGTACCGCTTAATGTCACGATCCTTTAGCCCTCGATGACCTCCTCACCATCCGCCCAGCGCGCTGATGCACGCCGTAACCGCGACGTGGCGATCGACGTGGCGATGGACCTGCTGGCGCGCAACCCTGACGCGTCGATGCGCGAGATCGCCGATGCGGCAGAGCTCGGACGCACGACGCTCTACCGCCACTTCCCGGCGCGCGAGGACCTGATCTTCGCGATCTTCGAGCGGATCATCGCGGAGGCGCGCGTGATCACCGCGGAGGCGATCGCGCAGGGTGGCACCCCCTCTGAGATCCTGCGTCGCCTGGCCGGCGAGATCGTGGCGATCGGGGCGCGCTACAAATTCCTGGAAGCGCACCGCGACCTGAGCGAGCGCGCGCTGAAGCAGACCAACAGCGAGGACGAGCCGCTGCTCGTTTGGATTCGCATGACGCACGCCCGGGGCGAGCTCGCGGCGGAGCTCGACCCGGACTGGATCTTCCACATGATCACCGCCCTGGCGATGCGTGCGAACGAGGAGATGCAGGAAGGCCGTGTGAACCAGCAGCAGGCGGGAAGCCTGCTGGGCGAGACGTTCGTGCGCGCGTTTGCCGGCTAGGGACGACGCGCGCCGCTACCCCTCTTGTGCGATCCCGTCCAGCTCCGCGAGGTCCTCCTCGGAGAGCTCGAGTCCAGCCCCGGCGACGTTCTCGCGCAGGTGCGCGACGGATGAGGTACCGGGGATCAGCAGGATGTTGGGTGAGCGCTGCAGCAGCCAGGAGAGGGCGACGGACATGGGCGTCGCCTCCAGCCGTGCGGCGACCGACTCCAGGGTGCTGGACTGCAGGGGGCTGAAGCCGCCGAGTGGGAAGTAGGGCACGTAGGCGATGTCCTGCGCGGCGAGCGAGTCGATCAGCTCGTCGTCGAGTCGGTGCGCGACGTTGTAGAAGTTCTGCACGCACACGACGGGCGCGATCGACTGCGCCTCGGCGATCTGCTCGGCGGAGACGGTGCTGATGCCGAGGTGCTTGATCAGCCCCTCCTGCTGCATCTGCGCGAGCGCGCTGAACTGCTCCTCGACGGAGCCGGGCTCAGGGCCGTCGACGGCGCCGAGGCGCATGTTGACGGCGTCGAGCACGTCCAGGCCGAGGTTGCGCAGGTTGTCGTGGACGGCTGCGCGCAGCTCCTCGGGCGAGCGGGCGTGCGGCCAGCCACCCTCGGCGTCGCGCCGCGCGCCAACCTTGGTGACGATGCGCAGCTGCTCGGGGTAGGGGTACAGCGCCTCCTTGATGATCTCGTTGGTGACGTGCGGGCCGTAGAAGTCGCTGGTGTCGATGTGCGTGATGCCCATCTCGACGACCTCTCGCAGCACGGCAACCGCTTCTTGGCGATCCTTGGGCGGACCGAAAACGCGCGGCCCGGCGAGCTGCATGGCGCCGTAGCCCATGCGCGTGACTGTGAGGTCCTCGGCCATCGTGAACTCGCCGCCGGGAAGTGTTGCTGCTGGCATGGCTACTCCTCTGTTGGTCGTCATCTGCTGGACATTGTGTAGGCCTCTGAGCATCGATCAACAGGGGTCGGTGTGTCCCCGGACAAGCTATCCCTGGATAGGAGTGCGTTCGCGCTGCATACTGGGGCGATGGATCGGGACGGGCTTGCGGATTTCCTCAGGCGTCGGCGTGCGGCCCTGCAGCCCGACGATGTGGGGCTTCACGCTGGCGCGCGGCGCCGCACGGGGGGCCTGCGCCGCGAGGAGGTGGCGGGCCTGGCGCACATGTCGACGGACTTCTACGCGCGCTTGGAGCAACGACGCGGCTCGCGCCCATCGGAGCAGACGACGGCGGCGCTCGCGCGCGCGTTGCGTCTCACCCAGGACGAGCGCGACCATCTGTTCGAGCTCGCCGGCCACACCGCTCCTCCGCGGGCGTTTCGCAGCGAGCATCCGAGCCCGGCGCTGCTGCGGGTCCTCGAAAGGCTGGACACACCCGCGCAGATCGTGTCGGACCTGGGTGTGACGCTCGCCCAGAACCCACTGGCGCAAGCGCTGGCAGGAGTCCAGACTCACCACACTGGCGTGCGACGAAGCATGATCTACCGGTGGTTCACTGAACCCGACCAACGCGATATTCATCCGCGCGAGGATCACCCGATGCACTCACGCATCCACGTGGCGTCGCTTCGCGCGGTGCACGGGCGCTCGGCAGATGATCCGGAGGCGCACGAGCTCGTCGCGCGGCTGCTGGCTGAGAGCGAGGAGTTCGCGACGCTTTGGGAGCGCCACGAAGTCGCGAGCCGGACGGGCACGATGAAGCGCTTCCTGCATCCGGTCGTGGGCCCGATGACACTCGACTGCCAGATCCTCATCTCGCAGAACGTGACGGAACGCCTGGTGGTGTTCACGGCGAGCCCAGGCTCGGAGGACGCCGACCGGCTGGCGCTGCTGTCGGTGGTGGGCTCTCAGTCCTTCCCGAGCGACTAGCTCAGGGGACGAGCACGAGCTTGCCGGTGACGTGCCCGGCCTGTCCCTCACGATGGGCCTGCGCGACGTCCTCGAGCGCGAAGGGTCGTGCCCTGACCTCGAGCTTCCCTTGCTCGACGAGCGCGGTGAGCTGCAGGCGCGCGGCGTTGCGCACCTCGGTTCCAGGGTCTGCTCCCGGACCGCCGCCGAGCAGCTTGATACCGAGCGCGGGTCCCCGGGAGAACGCGGCGATCGAGGCGATCCGGTCGCGCGCGGCGACGAGCTCGAGTGAGACGTCCACGGCCTCGTCGGTACCGATGCAGTCGACCGCGGCGTCCACGCCGTTGGGCGCGAGCGCGCGCACGCGGTCGGCGAGGCCCTGGCCGTAGGTCGTGGCAACGGCGCCGAGCTGGCGCAGATAGGGATGGTTGGTCTCGCTGGCGGTGGCGATCACGTGCGCCCCGTGCGCAATGGAGATCTGGACGACCATCAGCCCGACTCCGCCCGCGGCGGCATGCACGAGCACGGTATCCCCCGGGCCGACGCCGGTTGCAACCACAGCATGCATCGCGGTGGCCCCTGCCAGCATCAGCCCCCCGGCCGCCTCCCATCCCATGCAGGGCGGCTTGGGAACGACTGCCGAGGCAGGGAGGACGAGCTCATCCGCATAGCCGCCGTCAACGCGGTAGGCGATCACCTCATCGTCGAGCGCGATCGCGCCAGCAGGGCCGACGGCGTCGCTCCCCACCCCTGTGATGACGCCGGCGACCTCGAAACCCAAGCGCATGGGCAGCGCGCTACTCGCGCCCGTGGAGCCGCTGTAGCGCTTCCAGTCGATCGGGTTGACCCCGGCGGCGCGCACGCTCACGCGGACCTCGCCCGCACCGGGAGCCTCGACGGTCCCCTGGCGGATCGCGAGCACCTCCGGTCCACCAAATGCCGTTGCAACGACGAAGCGTGCCATTGGCTTCACGCTAGCCGATCCTGAAGGCTCGCACGGCGTTTACATAAATTACCGAATTTTCACAACTTTGAGCGATTCCATCCATTGACACGCCTCTTTTGCTGCTGTATCGTCGCCGCTATCTGACGAGCGGTGACAGTCACGGTCCCGAGCAGCGTCGCCGCTGCGAGGTCTCTCACCCCGCCCCCGCCCTCGTCAGTCCATACCGACTGCGGACCTTGGGGGGTACGTGCCTGGCGTTGACGTGTGCTGAACGGCAGCCAGCCTCGTTCGAGCTCGCGCATGACAATCGACGCGTGACCCGCACCGACGGCAGTCTCATCCTGCCCGACGAGAAGGAGTGAAAGTGACTACAACCGCACAGACCGATCGCGACTTCGCATTCAAAGCGGTGGAGCACCCGGCCGCGAGGCCGGCGGACGAACTTGGCCCGTTGGCGCAACTCGTGGGCGAGCACGACGAAGGCGTGTGGGAGGGCCACGGCTACAACACCATCTGGCGTCCCCATGACCTTGCCCAGGGCGGTCAGGATCGCTTTCTCGAGCTGAACCTGACGACAGAGAAACTGGTGTTCAGGAAGATCAACGGCACGATACCCAACAGGGGACTTCTGATGCCGGACATAGATCTGTTCGGCCTCACCTACCTGCAGGAAATCAAAGGAGACGACCCGGTCGAAGGCCTGCATATAGAGCCTGGCATCTGGATCAACATCCCCGCCACCACGAATCCTGCGCTTGCGCCGACGGTCGCGCGTATGGCCTCGATCCCACACGGCACGACGATCCTCGCGCAGGGCACGGGCAAAGAGATAAGCGCCGGGCCCCACATCGCGGAAAACAACATCATCCCGTTCCCGATCGGCTCAGCTCCGCCGCCGAACTCCGACTTCCCGTCGGCCGAGGCGATATTCACGGAGCTCAACCTTGCCACCCCCACCCCCTTTCGCCAGAAGTCGGCGGCCATCACCCAGGAGATGGTGGAAAACCCGAACAGCGTGCTCGTGAACGACATCGCTGGGCAGGACATCACCAACACGACGGTGCTCGTCGTCTCCACGGCGCACGCACCGATCCCGGGTGGCGGCACGGCCAACACGGCCTTTCTCGAAGCGGCGTCCTCGCCTCCGGGTGGTAACGCGACGGCGGTTGAAGTGACGGCGATCTTCTGGATCGAGACCGTCAAACACCCCGGCGGGAGCAAACTCCAGCTTCAGTACACCCAGCTCGTTCAGCTCGACTTCAACGGACTGCGCTGGCCGCACGTGTCGGTGGCGACGCTGCACAAAGTCGACCGCGAGAAAAGCTAAGACGTCGCTTCGGGGCCCCGGCGCAGCATCGGCTGAGGCGTCGAGCGGCGCGCAGGCGTACTCCGACAGCAACCTGCGGTCGCGTGGGAGGCCCTTGCCGGTGTGGGGACCGGAAAGGGCCTTCCAACGATGCGCGTGTCCAACGATGCGCGTGTCGGTCAGGCAGAGGCGGCCGCCTGAGCGAAGTAATGCCCCTCGTCGAGATCGGCGATCAGCCCGGGCTGGACCGGCTCCCAACCGAGCAGCTCACGGGTAAACGCACTGGACGCAGGGGCGTCGAGGCCGAAGAACGCACCGATCCAGCCAAAATGCCCGCCGGCATCCTCGGGAGCGATGGATACGACGGGCACGTCCAGGTGCCGGCCGATCACCTCGGCGATCTCACGTGTCGCCACGCCCTCCTCCGCGGCAGCGTGCAACGTGGTTCCCGCGGGCGCCTCGAGCGCGAGCCGAAAGAGACGGGCGGAGTCGAGCCGGTGTACGGCGGGCCAGCGGCTGGCTCCGTCACCGATGTAGCCGGAAGCGCCTTTCTCGCGTGCGACGCCGACGAGCGTGGCGATGAAGCCGTTGTCACCGTCGCCGTGATTGGTGGGTGGGAGCCGCATGACGGACGAGCGCACGCCTTGCGAGGCGAACGAGAGCGTCAGCTCAGCGGTGGCGTGGCGCACGGACGGACCACCGCCCATGATCGCGGCGGCGCTGTCGGATCCGTGCCCGTCCTGCTCGGTGGCCAGGCGCCCGGGCGAAACACCGAGCAGGCCCGAGGCGAGCACGAAAGGCCGGTCTGAGCCGGCGAGCACGTCACCGAACGCCTCTACTGCGAGGCGATCGGCATCGGCGGCGCCCTGGAAGTCCCCGGAGAAGGCGAGCTCGTGCTTGAACGCGAGGTGGATCACACCATCGGAAGCGGCGGCCGTCTCGCGGAGCGTGTCGATGTCGTCGAGCGTGCCGCGACGAACCTCTACGCCGGCGGCGGCGAGGGCCTCGGCTGAGGCGTCTGAGCGGGCGAGCCCGATGACCTGATGCCCGGCGTCGAGCAGCTCGGGAACGACGGCGGAGCCGATCCAGCCAGATGCACCGGTGACGAAGATACGCATGGGAAACCTCCAAGTGATGGACCGTCCTGCTCGCGCCGCGAACAGTCAAGCGGTCTGATGTCAGTTACTGCCATCACCATAGCAGCGATGTCAGCGGCTGTCGTCGGTAGCATTGGCGCATGGGCCGGTGGGAGCCAGACGCGCGTGGACGCCTGCTGAAGGCGGCGTTGGAGCTCTACGGGGAGCGCGGCTTCGAACAGACGACGGTGGCGGAGATCGCGGAGCGTGCGGGTCTGACGGAGCGCACGTTCTTCAGGCACTTCGCCGACAAGCGAGAGGTTCTCTTCGCGGGGGCGGACGCACTCCAGCAACGGATGATCAGCGCCGTCGTCGGCGCCCCCGATCACGTCACACCGATCGAGGCGGCGGCGGCCGGGGTCGAGGCCGCGGGCGCCGTGATCCAGGAGGGTGGCGAGCTCCCGCGACAGCGCCAGTCGATCATCGCTGCAAGCGTGGAGCTGCAGGAGCGCGAGCTGATCAAGCTGGCATCGCTGGCCGCGGCGCTCGCCGAGGTGTTGCGCGGCCGCGGCGTTACCGAGCCCGAGGCCAGCCTCGCGGCGGAGGCCGCCCTGGCGGCGTTCAAGATCGGGTTCGATCGCTGGGTCAACTCTGATGGTGCGCGGGAGCTGCCGCAGGTGATCCGAGACTCACTGGAGACGCTGAAAGCTGTGGCGGTCGGACAGACATAGGTCTCGCGGCCGAGCTCGCAGACGCGGCAGAAGCCTCGGCCGGGCCGTCCTACGCGGAGGCACCGCTCGCGGAGAGCATCCTCGGCGCGACGATGTCGGCGAGGGGCCGCTCGCCCTGCACCCTCAGGAGCGCACCCACGACGCCGGTGTCGAACTGCGTGCCGGCGTGACGACGCAGCTATTCGTCCAACTTTGCGAGCTGTTCCTGTAGTGCTTGGCTGAGCTCGATCGCCGCAGGGAGCGCCGTGAGCGCTCCTGCGAGACGGCGATACCGTCGCTGGAGAGTGACGCGATCTCCGAGCTCACAGGAGGATTCGCTCGCCCATGGTGACGGTGCGCTCGTCGGGCAGGTGAAAGTACCCGACTGGGTTGGCCGCGTTGTGGGCGAGCGCCAGGAACAGCCGCTTGCGCCAGCGGCTCAACGCGGGGTCCTCACATGGCACGATCGTGATCTGCGAGAGGAAGTAGGAGACCTCATCCAGGTCGATCGTGCCCTCTAGCAGCTTGCGCCTGACGGCCAACCGGAGCAGTGCGGGGACGTCCTGCTCGTCTTGGAAGCCGAAGCGGGCACGCAGCGCGGTGATGCCGTCGGACGGGCGGCCAAGGTGATCGACGGTGAGCCGGTCGGCGGGGGCGACGTGTGGCACCCGCTCGACGCCGATCGAGACGATGATCACGCGCTCGTGCAGGACATGGTTGTGCTCGACGTTCGCGCGCAGGGCGAGCGGGGTCGTCTGCGGGTTTGCGTTGAGGAACACGGCGCTACCGGGTACGCGCGCCACCGGAATCTCCTCGGCGTCGAGCTCATCGATGAACTTCTGCATGGGACCCTCCTCCCTGGCCCGGTTCTCGCTCACGATCTCCCGACCCCGGCGCCATGTCATCAGCACGGTGAAGGCGAGCGCGGCGATCGCGAGTGGCAACCACCCTCCGTGCACGACCTTCGTCAGGTTCGCAGCGAAGAAGGAAAGCTCGATCGTGAGGAAGACGGCGCCGCCTAGGACGATCAGCCGCCAGGGCTTGTGCCAGAGCAGGCGCGCGACAGCGAGGAACAGGATGCTGTTGAGGATGAACGTGCCGGTGACCGCCACGCCGTAGGCGGATGCGAGCGCGGCGGAGGAGCCGAAGCCGAGCACGATCGCGACGACCACCACGAAGAGCCCCATGTTGATTGCCGGGGCGTAGACCTGTCCGACCTCGTGCTGGGAGGTGTGGCGGATCGTAAGTCGCGGCAGAAAGCCAAGCTGCATCGCCTGCTGGGTGACGCTGAACGCCCCCGAGATGACCGCTTGGGAGGCGATCACGGTCGCCACGGTGGCGAGCAGCACCATCGGGATCTGCGCCCAGGAGGGAACCAGCAGGAAGAACGGGTTGGAGATCGCTTTGGGCGAGCGCAGGATCAGCGAGCCCTGCCCGAGATAGTTGAGCGTGAGCGCTGGAAAGACCATCCAGAACCATGCCCGGCGGATCGGCGAGCGACCGAAGTGCCCCATATCCGCGTAGAGCGCCTCGGCGCCCGTGACCGCGAGCACGACGGAAGCGAGCGAGAGAAACGCGACACCGCCGTGAGCGATGAAGAATTTGACCCCGTATGTCGGCGACAGCGCCCTGATGATGTCAGGGTGGTGGGCGATCTCGACGGCGCCGACGAGGGCGAGGACGCCGAACCACAGGGCCATGACGGGGCCGAACAGGCTGCCCACGAGCTGTGTGCCGAAGCGCTGAATCATGAACAGGCCGGTGAGCACAGCGACGGTGATCGGCAGCACCAGCGAGGCGAGGCTTGGCACCGCCACCTTGACGCCTTCGACGGCGGAGAGCACCGAGATCGCAGGCGTGATCACGCCGTCGCCATAGAACAGCGAGGCGCCGAGGATCCCTAGGGTGATCAACGCCATCTTCACCCTCCTGCTGCTCACATGTACACCGGTGACAAGCGCGGTGAGCGCCATGATCCCGCCCTCCCCGTGGTTGTCGGCGCGCATGATGAAGGAGACGTACTTCACGGAGACGACCATCGTGATCGACCAAAACACCAGCGAGATCACCCCATAGACCTCGAGCGAATTGACGTGCACGGCGTGACCGTCAGCGCTAAACACGGTCTGCAGCGCGTATAGCGGGCTCGTCCCGATGTCGCCGAAGACAACACCCAGGGCACCGAGCGTGAGCGCGGCCATGCTCGAGGAGGCGATCCTCCTGCGCCGATGGCTCAGGCCTGGCTCAGACTGCTCAGGCGCTGGCGGCGCTGTGGTGGGCACGTTCAGACCGTAGTGCACCGCTCACGGGTGACGCTCTGCTCTGCTCCCTGAGATGATCCCGTGTGCCGCGGCGACGCACGGTCAAACCCAGCGCTAGCTCAGCTCCACAAGCGGGAATGAGCGGTGGCGACGCGGGGGCACGAGAAAGTTCTGCCGACGCGTTGCGGTCAGGAAGCGCTCGATCCCGAGGTTGCTCTGCGCTACGGAGTACTTCTGGGCGAGGTCGAGCGAGGCCTGGCTTCGGCGCATGGTGGCGAAGAACTGCGCTGTGGGCACGAAGATGCTGAAGTGGAGCTTCGGCTGGGAGCTTCCGTCGGGCACGTCGAGCGTGTCGTAGCCGGGGCCGTCGGCACGGATGTGCATGGGGGTGCGATTCTGGGCGCGGCTCGTGCGCTGCAGCGCGGTGGTGTGCGCGATGTGCGGCTGCGCGTCGAAGTTGTGGATGCCTTCGGCTTCGCGTTCGGCCTGCTGGGTGCCGGCGAACACGTTTTCGATCACGGCCGGGCCGCCACCGTTTGTGTAGGGGTTTTGGTTGGCGTTGCGCGGGAGCGGGTCGGCGCTGAACATCTCTGCCTCGCGGCGCTCGTAGGTTTCCCCGGGGCGTTCATAGAACTGCTCGAGGTCCTGGATCACGTGCGAGAGGTGCTGGATCGAGCCGTGGTCGAAGTAGTCCCCACGGCGGGCGGTCGTGAGCTTGGCGGCAGAGTTGCCCAGGAAGGTGACGACCGCGGGCGGGCCGCTGCTGGTGAGCTGTTGGGAGACGAACCCCATCCACATCGGCGAGGCGGGGTTCACCATTTCCGCATAGGGAAGCGCTTGCGCCTGCGCGATCGCGTGCGGCAGCCCCTGTTCGACGAACATCAGCCGCCGCGAGGTGACCTGTAGGAGCTCACCCAGCCCCGAGCTCCCGGCGTCAACGCCTGCGAGCGTGGTGTTGGCTTCTGTCAGCCAGCTGAGCACGTCGTCGAGGATTTCGCTGGAGTCGCTGCGCAGGGTCAGCAGCATGTCGTTGCTCTCGATCTGCACGGGCACGTTGAAGCGCTGCTTCGTGATCCCTGGATTCAGCGGGCTGACGTCGGTGGGCCCGGGCACGGCCTCTTCGAGCGCCGGACGTTCCGGTTCGAGGGCGACGCGAGGCATGTGCTCGGCCACGAGCGAACCAGAGAAGCCGCCGGGGAGACGTTCGAAGTACGGGATCCCGTAGGCCAGTGTTGTGAACAGCCCGCTCGGGCTGAACGGGTATGCCTGCTCTACCCGCGCGAAGGCCTGCGTGAGCGTGGCTTGGTCGGCGGCATCCGGCGTGCGCGCGAGTGCGATCGTGACAAACAGGGTGTAGACGGGGCCGAAGCGAACCTTCACCCCTTCGATCTTGCTGGGCTTTGGCAGACGCTTTTCGATCTGGAACTGGATTTCCGGCAGCCCGCCGCCGCGGGCGAGCGCCTCATCGGGGAGGTCCGCCAGCAGCTCGAGCGCGCCCAGCGTTGACGCGGCGAGCCCGAGCCCGGCTGCCCGCTGCAGCAGGCTACGTCTCGTCAGACCGTGCGTCTGCGCTTGGATCCTTGCGAGCTCGCGATCCATGACCGAGATGGTGGGCGCCGCGACTCCCGGCCGTCCTCTAGGACAGCCGGGAGTCGCATCGCGCCTGCCCTATTCGCACACCGGGTTCTTGGGAACCCCTTCGCACGGGTTGGGCATCGTTTCCTGCGGTTCCGGCGCAGCCTGCGGTTCGCCCGGGACCTGTTCGGATTCATAGGAGAGCTGTATGACCCATCCGAGCGCTTCTTCGCCGCCGTTGGGGCTCGGGGTGGTGGTGTTGTCACAGCTCCATTCGCCTTCCAGGTCCGCCGGCTGCGTGCCATCGGGCGTGGTGTTGTCGATCGCACAGTCGTTCGGCGAGGGCGTGAAGAGGCCCCCTTGGAACATGATGTCGCGCGCGTACGGGCCGCCGCTGGCGCCGTTGTCTTCGAACGTGTTGCCGGCCACCTTGACGCCGGAGAACCCGAAGAAGATCGTGTCCGCTTCCGGCGGATACGGGTTCGGGTACTCGAAGCCGAGGAAGCCGTCGTTGACGTTGCCCTTGATCGTGTTGTCTTCGACGGCGTCCCCGTAGACGCCGGGGAACTCCACGCCGATGCCCCACGGCGCCTTGTCGGTGGACCCGTTCGTGGGCGTGCTGAGGTTGTTGTTGTCTTCCACGAGGTTGTCGCGGTAGATCGTGCAGTGCTGGATGTCCGTGCTTTGGAACGTGGGCAGTTCCTTGTGGTGGCCCTCGTAGGGCTTGACCGGGTTGCAGGCGCCGTTCGACGGCGGCGGCGGGTCACCTGGGTTTTCGGAGTTCGGGACGATCCCGGCGCGGTTGTCGCGGAAGACCGAGTTTTCGATGATCAGGTTGCCGCCTGAGTTCGACCCCGAGTAGCCCACGGCGTCGTCTTCCATCACCGCTTTGCTGATGCGCGCCTTGCATTCGCGGCAGGCGCCGAGGTACATGCCCGAGTCGTCCATGCCCGAGGAGTAGATGTCTTCCCACGAGCCTTCGGTCTCGTCGTTGGTGAAGATGCCGTAGCCGCCGTTCATGCCGGTGTCGTAGGCGGTGAGGTAGCGGCCGAACCAGCCGTGAGCGCCGATCTTGCCCGACCCCGAGCCACCGTTCCACCAGATCTCGTTGCCGCACTCTTCGTCTCCACAGCTTTCGTTGAGTTCGAAGTTGCGCACGGTCAGGTTTTCCACCCAGACGTCGTCGTCCTTGTAGATTTCGATGCCGTTGCCGCCTTTGTGCTGGCCATCGACGATCACGGTGTTGCGGTTCATGCCCCGGATCCAGATGTGCGAGTGGGGCCGAACGACCTTCACGGCTTCGTCGTAGACCCCAGGCTCGATCAGCACGTAGTCGCCACGCCTGGTGGCGTTGACGGCACCCTGGATCGTGTGGAAATAGAGAACCTTGTTGGAATGCGTCGCGGGAAATTCCCCTTGGGTGACGACCATGACCTTGTTCGCCATGGCGGTGCTTGCGAACAGCGCAAGCGCCGCAAACACAGCCAATGGGGCGATCACCAGCATCCGAGCCGGCAGGTGGCGCTGCGCGTGCATCTCTCCTCCTCCAGATTGAAATGCGATTCCCAGGACCCTAGTCGCGGCGTCTGCAGATGTCAACGCAACGGCAGCGCACGGCTGCCCCGGTGCGTGCTGGGCACGCAGAGGGAAGGCATGGAAGACTTCTACGCGCGGAGCGCTGAAATCGAGCCGTGAGCGGGTATTCGCTCTGCGGTCTGGGGCGCCGCAGACGCGAAAGGGGGAGCGTGAGTTCGAAGTCGCCACGGACACAGCTCGATGAAGCGGTCAACCGAGTGGGGAAGCTCGTGTCGCTGAATGTCGGCCTCCCGAAGAATGTTCCGTGGCATGGAAAGACGGTCTTCACGGGCGTCTTCAAGGAGCCTGTCACGGGGCCTCGCCGCGTTGGCAAGCTCAACGTCGATGGGGACGGGCAAGGCGACCTGGCCGGCCATGGTGGCGAGCAGCGCGCCGTCTTTGTGTACCAGCTGGGCTCCTACCGCTATTGGGAACACGAGCTCGGCCGTGAAGCCTTCGCTTACGGGCAGTTCGGCGAGAACTTCACGATCGAAGGGCTCGCCGATGAGGAGGTCTGCGTCGGCGACCGCTATCGGATCGGCAGCGCGACCTTCGAGGTCACCCAGCCGCGCGTGACGTGTTACCGCGTGGGGATCCGGATGGAAGACCCGCGCATCCCCGCGCTGCTCGTCTCCCACCACCGCCCGGGCTTCTATTTCCGCGTTCTGGAGGAGGGGGAAATACAGGCGGGCGATGAGATCATCAAGCTCGCGACAGGACCCGAGGAAATGACGGTGGCCGAGCTCGACGCCCTGTTGTATCTGCCGGGCCACCCGCGACAGCAGTTGCTTCGCGCGCTGCGCATCCCCGCGCTCAGCCCGGGCTGGCAGACCTCGTTCCGCGCCTTGCTTGACGCGCACGCGGGGAATGGCAACGTCGGGCTGAGCAGGCCAAGCCCGCCACCAGCGTGGACGGGCTTCCGCCGACTCGCGGTGACGGCGCTCGAGCACGAGAGCGACTCGGTCATCTCTGTGCGCCTCGAGGATCCCGACCGCAAGCCGCTGCCCGCTGCCCGCCCCGGGCAGTACCTGACGCTGCGCATCCAGCCGGATGAGACGGCAAGACCGCTGTTGCGCAACTACTCGCTGTCAGGCCCGCCCGATGCCGGCTACTACCGCATCGCGGTCAAGCGCGAGCACAACGGCGCCGCAAGCGGCTACCTGCACACCAGGCTCGCCGTCACGGACGAGCTCGACGTAGCGGCACCGCGCGGCACGTTCATTCTCGATGACTCAACGGACCCGGTGCTGCTGATCAGCGCGGGCGTCGGCGCGACCCCCGTACTGGCGATGCTGAACACGCTCGCTGAGCAGCACTCCGCCCGGGAAATCTGGTGGCTGTATGGCGCACGTAACAGCCACGAGCACTCATTTGCCGCAGAATCCCGGACCCTTCTCGCAGACTGCCCGAACACACTCGTACGCGTCTACTACAGCCAGCCAGCCACCGGGGACGTGCAAGGCCGCGACTTCGACGCAGCGGGGCACCTCACCCCCTCGGCACTCCTGGAACTAGAGCCGCCACGAAACGCGCAGGCGTACATATGCGGACCAGCGGGCTTCATGAACGAACTGAGCGCGGCACTCGCCTCGATCGGCCTCGACGCATCACGGATCCACACTGAGCCGTTCGGACCTGAAGCAGCGTCGACGCCCGGCATCGCGGCGGCGCCTGCCCGAACCCCACACCCGCCTTCCGGTCCCAGCGGAGATGGGCCGACGATCCAGTTCGCTCGCAGCAACCTGTCGGTCCCGTGGAGCAAGGACTACGGCAGTATCCTGGAGCTCGCTGAAGCCTGCGACGTACCCGTGCGCTGGTCCTGTCGCACCGGGGTCTGCCACACCTGCGAAACGACCCTCATCACCGGCGAGCTCCACTACGACCCCGACCCACTCGAACCACCTGCCGAGGGGAGCGGACTGATCTGCTGCTCACAGCCGCACGACGACATCGCGCTCGACCTGTGAGCAGCTCCTTCTAGGGCGCTCTTACCCTCATAGCCTCGGTCCGCGCCCCCGGGCTGCGATCAAGACGGTGGACGCCAACCCCTGGCCAGCGTCGTCTGGCCGACCTCGATTATGTAGCCGTCGGGGTCGCGGATGTAGCAACGTATCTCGGTCTCGTGTTGCTTGGGCGGTGTGAGGAATTGGGCGCCCCGCGAACTCCACTCGGCATACACAGCTTGGATGTCCTTGACCCGGATGTTGAGGAAGCTACTCACCCGATCGGGGTCCGGCGGGGTCTCGAGGATGACGGTCGGCTTGTCGTCGGTCGGACCCCCTCCCACGTTGATGATGACCCAGCTGTTTGCCAGCGCCACGTATGTCACCTCATCGCCCGCCTCGCCCCCGATCACCGTCTTCCCGCCAAGCACGTCGGTGTAGAAACGGCGCGAACGCTCTACGTCAGCTGAAACGATGAAATGCGCCAACACCATCTCCTGCTCGATGCCGCTCATGCTGACCTCCTCGTAGTGGTAGTTGCTTGCATGCTCATGCCTCAGCTAGAGACGAGCTGCTGACCGCCGTCGATTTCGTAGGTGGACCCGGTGAGCGCACCGTTGCTCATGATGTGAATGGCTAGCGCAGCGACGTCATCCGGTCCAACCAGGCGCCCGATCGGGAGCGCCGCGCGGAGCTGATCGCGGCGCGCCTCGAGGTCGTGACCGAGCAGCGAGGCCGACAGCGGCGTGTCGACGAAGCCAGCAGCGATCACGTTGACGCGAACGGGGGCAATTTCGAGGGCAAGGTTGGCCGCGAGGGGCGGGACTGCTGCGTACACAGCCGCGGCGATCCCGAGACCGACGCCCGTCTCCCCTCTCGTGCCGATCATGAACAGAAGCGTGCCTCCGGGACGGACCTTTCCGGCGGCGTGGCGGGCGATGCGCAGCATCAGCATGGGACGCTCCTCGATCGCGCGGCGCGCCTGCTCGAGGTCCATGTCTGCCAGCGACGCGTAGTAGGGGCCGCCGGCTGTGACCATGATGTGGTCGATCGGCGCGTCGAGATGCTCGAAGAAGGCATCGAGGGCAGCGGGGTCCTCGGCGTCGAAGACCGCGGTGCTGCGTGCGTGAAGATCCTGCGCGGCCGACTGCAGGGGCTCGGAGTGGCGACCAGTGAGGACGACATCGGCTCCCTCTGCACGCGCGCGTCGGGCGGTCGCCAGCCCGATGCCCGAGCTGCCGCCGATTACGACGACGGTCTGTCCGAGAAGCTCGGGCGCTCGCTGGGTTGGAGCGGCTGCAGTTGCGGTGATCATGCTTCCTCCTGCGGTTGCGATCGATGGCGTCTGGTGGCGGCAATGCGCAGCCCTGAACTGCCAGTACGGTCGCCCCTCGGGCTCGTGGTCGCGCCCGTGGAACGCCCTGGTTGGCGCCCTGGTTGGACTGTGACATACAGCGTTTCGCTGCAGCTCAGAGACTCTCGGATGCTCGACGCGCCTGCGGGGGCGCGGCGCTGCGCATCGCGATCACGCTCAGGATGCCGGCGACACAGAGCGTCTCCACGCCGCCTACGTAGGCGGGGCCGGCCGGTCCGAACGCAGCAATACCGAGCGCCCCGGCGCCGGCGCCGATCGCGTTGGCGAGGTTGAAGGCGCTGACGTTGACGGCGGCGGCGATCAGCGGCGCTTCGGGCGCGTGGTGCAGCACCCCGCCTTGGAGGATCGGGATGGCGGCAAAGGCGCCGAATCCGAAGAAGAAGCACCCTGCGAGGATCGGCAGCGCAGTACCGGCGAGGGCGAGCGCCAACAGCGAGACACCGGTCGTGGCCGAGGCGAGGATGAGGCTCCAGCGCGGACTTCGGTCGAAGGCCCTGCCGCCGAGCGTGGTTCCGGATGCAGCTCCGACCCCGAAAGCGATGAGGACGTAGACGACGTCATCGCCCACACCGCGTGCGACGAGCAGCGGAACGAGATAGGTGTAGGCACAGAACAGAGCCGGATCGACGAGCACGGTCCTCGACAGGGCACTGCGCACCCCTGGACGCAACAGGGCTCGAAGCTGTGATGCCCTGGCGATGTCCGACAGCCGTCCAACGCCGACGAAGCGCCGGACGGGTAGCAGGGTGAGCGTTGCCATCAGCGCGAGGATCCAAAAAGGTGCCCTCCAGCCCAGCCCGGTGGCGATTAGGTTCGCCGCCGGTGCCGCGAGGACGGTGGCGAGACTGATCCCAAGCGCGACGGTCGCCAGCGCCTTGCCCCTGTTACTGCGCGCAGCAACGCGATATGCGACTACGGTGACCGCGGCGAAGGTCGCCCCTGCAATCAGACCAGACACCCCTCGGGCCACCAAGATCAGCGCCATCGTGGGGGCGGCGGCGGTCATCGCCTGAGAGATCGCAAATGCGCCGATTAGGACCGTCAGCAGCCGCCTCTGGTCCACCCCCACCACGGTCAACGTGAGCAGCGGTCCTCCGACGGCAACGCCGAGTGCATAGGTGACCACGAGCAGGCCCGTCGAGCCATCGCCGACCTCTTGCTGTTTGGCGAAGATGGCGGCGACACCGACCGGCATGACCTCGGTCGCCATGACGACGAAGGAGACGAAGGCGAGCAGGATCAGAAGGCGGCGCTCTCGCTGCGCGGCTGCCCCCATCTACGCACGTGCCTGCAAGTCGCCCAGGATCTGCGCGAAGGCACTCTCGCCAGCGCCAGCAAGGGTTGCGTCCTGACCGAGGTTCCCGGCCCTCAACGGGACCGGGAAACGGCTGCGCGTCCCCATCAGCCCGCTCTCGTAGCTGGCAAGAATCGGGCCTGGGGCGACTGCAAGCAGGCCAGGGGCGAGCCCGCCGAGAATCACCGCGTCCGGATCGAGGGCGTTTACGAGACCTGCGATTCCTCGACCCAACGCCTTGCCTACCCGCTCTGCGGCGATCCGCTCACGACCGGGGTGCATGGCGGCAGCTGCGAGCGTCGATGCGATCAGGCTGATCTCGTCGGCCGACTCCGAGCAGCCGAGCTCACGCGCGAACGCCGCGCCATCGAGTGCGGTATTCCAGCAGCCGAGGGCACCGCAACGACAGCGCCGCGCCTTCGGCCCGAAGGGGAGGTGTCCAAACTCGCCCGCCATTCCCCTGGCGCCCATGAGCAGCGTGCCGTCCGAAATCAGCGCGCCCCCGATACCGGAATGCATGTAGATGTGAAGCGAGGTGGCTACGCCCATCGCGGCGCCTCGTCGGCTCTCTCCGAGCGCCGCCAGGTTGGCGTCGTTCGCGAGCAGAAACGGCTGAGAGCGCAGCTCCTCGGCGAGCAGCCGCTCACCGAGGTCAACGTCGCGCCAGCCTAGGTTGGGGGCTTCAATGAGCGTCTCGCCAGTGGTGATCCCGGGCACAGAGACGGCCACCGCTCGCACGCGCTCGAGCACGGGCGAGCACACCTCGGCAAGGCCCCTGCGCACTTCCGAGCAGACCTTCGTGATCTCTCGACCGTGCCGTCCTTCGAGGCGTGCGCAGACGCCGCCACCGAGCTCAACTACGGACGTCGTCCACGTCTCGTGGCCGATCACCGCCACACCAGCCAGCGGGCCTTGCGGGTGGGCACCGAGCGCCAGCGTCGGCCGGCCTCGGCGGCCGCTTGCGGCGGCGGGGGACTCCGCCACCAGGCGCTGACTCTGCAACTGAGCAACGAGATCGGCTGCCAGACCGCTCGAGATCCCGAGCTCGCGGGTCAGCTCGACGCGACTGATGCCGGGCCTCGCGTGGACCGCACGCACAAGCTGGACAGCACGCGGGCTAAGGAGAAGCTCTATTCGATCATCGATGAATTTACTCTAGCAGCGAGCTTATTGCGTTGTTCGCGCCTCGTGCTCCCACCACGCTCATTGCTCATCGGCCGGAATCTGCTCGGCGAGCGCAGCGCGTCCGGGAGCCGCGGGAAAGGGATCGGCGAAGTACTGGGTCTCGTGCGTTACAAGACCGTCGGCGATCTCCATGACACTGACTGAAAACGTGGGCACGCCGTCGTAGGTGATCGTGCACTCGCTCACCCAGAGCTCGCCGCGGCCCTGAATCCGGCGGACCGCGAAGTGGCGCTCGGCTGGATGCCCGCCGCGTTGCGCCTGGATCTTTGCCCGACCTCTGAAGCGCTCGCCGGACTGCGGGTAGTCCAGGATCGCGTCCGCAGCGTAGATCGCGTGCTCAGCCTCGAGATCGCCACGCTCGGAGGCCTCCCAATGCTGCTGGATCCGAGCCCGGATATCGGCTTCACGATCAATTGCGCTTCTCACACGTCAGCCCCCCATGACCAGTGCGGGATCTTCCCGGCTTTGCGCGCTAGGAATTGTAAGACGACGGCGTGGACTCGGGTGCACGCTTATCCCATCCGTGAAATGACGAGTAGTCACCCGCATCCCACGCTTCGTGCAGCCCGGGCTTGCTCAGGTCCCAGTCGGGACGGATCTCGCTGGTGACTGTCCGTAGGTCGTGCCAGAGATCCACAAAGGAAGGACGCCCCCAGAACCAGTAGCCGTTGTAGACGCTGTGGATCACGAGCCCGGGCTTGAGCACGAGCGTGTGGGGGATCATGGGGTCGTGCTCGGGGTCGGTGTACTCCTGAATCTCGAGGTCCTTCTGGACGGTTCTCTCGGGGTCGGAGAGGAAGGGCCACTGGGCGCCGACCGATGCGCGGAACTCCTGGCTGGAGTGATGCGTGTCGGTTGAGATGGTGGCGACTTTCGTGTACGCCACCGCGATCTTGGCGTAGTTAGCCGCTAGCTCAAGGTGTTGCTGGTGCTCCTTGGGGCAGTAGTTTCCGCGCGCGAGCGTGAGGATCAGCGGGTCCTCGCCTTGGATTTCGCTGAGCTTGCGGGTAACGCTCTCGTGGTCGGGCAACTCGTAGTCGGGGAAGGTTCCGCCGGGGACGATGTCGCTGCGCATGGTCTGCTCCTGTCTATGTTTGGGAATTCGCGACAACCGTGGCCGCGTTCTCGTCCGCTCGCGCCCGTGCTCCACGGGTGGAGACACCAGTCCGCGGCACGGACGCAGACCAGGGGGAACCCGGGCGCGATGGATGCCTTCTCCGGTCTACAGTGAGCGTAGTCAGCCAGCGCGTCGGACGCGGGAAAGAGGGCCATGGCAGTGAGTAAATACACGCCGGTGTGCGAGCTGCTGGGGATTCAGCACCCGATTGTCCAAGCGCCAGTGGCTTCCGATCCGCGCCTACCTGCCGCGGTCTCCAACGCCGGCGCCCTTGGCAGTGTGGCGCTGTGGTGGGCGGACGACGCGGGAGAGCTGGTGCGCGAGACGGCAGCACTCACTGCCCGGCCCTTTGCCGGCAATTTTGTTCTCACCTCCGACCAGCACCGTCGACTCGATCAGGCGCTTTCGGCTGGTCTGCGGATCGTGTCGTTCCTGTGGGGCGATCCCGACAGCTACGTCGAGGCAGTGCACGACGCCGGGGGGCTGGTGTTGCACACGGTCGCCAGTGCCGAGGAAGCGCGCCGCGCGGTCGAATGTGGAGCGGACATCGTTGTTGCGCAGGGCTGGGAGGCCGGCGGGCATGTTTGGGGCGGCGTAGCAACGCTCCCGTTGGTGCCAGCGGTAGTCGACGCGGTGGCGCCGGTACCGGTGATTGCGGCCGGTGGGATTGGCGACGCGCGGGGCGTCGCGGCCGTGCTCGCGCTCGGCGCACAGGCCGCTTGGTTGGGCACCCGGTTTCTCTTGGCCGAGGAGATGCCGATCCACGATGAGTATCGCCAGCGTCTGATAGCCGCGACGGAGACCGATGCGGAGTGGTACCCCGACCTTTATTCCGTCGGATGGCCGGACTCCCCGCACCGCGCCATCCACAACTCGACCGCCCAGAAATGGCAGGCCGCTGGCCGCCCGCCACTGGGGAGTAGACCGGGGGAAGGCGTGATCGCGCACTTCGCTTCGGGGGAAGAGATCCTTCGATACTCACCCGCGCCCCCGCTCGTCGGAACGACAGGCGAGATCGAGGCTCTATCTCTGTGGGCGGGACAGAGCGTCGCGCTCGCCAAACAGATGCAGCCCGCCGCGGAGATCGTGGCGGAGCTCGTCTCGCGCTTGTAGCCACCGCTCGGTGCAACCAGGACGTCTGCCAGGGCGTTGCACGGGCGCGACCGCCCCGGCTGTGCGCGATGGTGACGAGCACCTGACATTTCCGGCACCGTCCACGGAAAAGGAGCTGCAGTCGTGGTAACAAACACCATTCCTCCGACGCCTACGGCCGAGCGCGCAGTCCTTGATCGGCTTCACCGGCTTCGACTGATCCTGCAAGCGATGGCACAAGAGACCGCAGACGCCCGGCGTGATGCGGCTCGCTTGCGCGTCGAGAACGCGCGCCTACATCGACGACTGGCTGACGTCGAAGCTGGTCGCGGAACTTGAGGCGCCCAAAAGCTCAGCCGTGCCTCGGATCGTCCTTCGGGTCTACGTACTCGAGCCCGAGCGGTCCGATCGCCGACACCTGGGAGATGTACTCACCAGACCTGGCCCAATGGAAATGAGACGTACCGCCCGGCAAGACGATGACCGCGCCCGGTGGATAAGCCTCGAGCTTGTCACTATCGAACTGCTCTCCAAGACCTATGTAGAACACCCCGGAGATGATCGTGTAGACGCGATCCTCCGGATGCCTGTGCGGCATCAGCTTCACGCCGGAGGGCACCTTGACTCTGATCACATACGGACCGGGCTGCGTCGGCTGACCGACCACGACGGCAAGCCTCACCGATGGCGGGAACGCGGCGAACGGCTCCCACTCGACGTCCTCGGAAAGCACTGAGCCGAACTGCATCTGGGGCGCTTGCTGCGTTGCCACGACTGGTGATCCCTCCCTGTGGGTGACGCCCCGGACGACCCGGGCCGTAGCCAACGTAGATGCGCGCCGACGCGCACCGCGCCCGTGGAGGCACTGGTAGACATCCTGGTCTGTTGCTGTGTGGAGCGGCCTCACCCGTCGAGAACCGCCGGACAGCGTCAAGCTCCTGTGCCAGACGCCGATGCAACGAGCATGCCAGCGGACACCCCATGGACTGCCGGATGCCAGCGCTCGACGGTCCAATCAGACGGACACGATTGTGTCCGCCTTTCGAAATGCTCTCAGCGGCTTGACGGTCTAGCACGCGCCGCGCCGCGCGCAACCGCCGCCATCGACACCCGCGCGTATGCCAGCGGAAAGGGCGCTTGGTCGCGTACCCGTGTCTTTAACTCGTCTCCGCGACTCGAAGCGCGCCGCTCGCCAGCCGTTCGACCGCGGTCGTGACGTGAGTGAGGTATCGCTGGAGCGCTGCCTGCACGGGCGGCTCTGCCACGTGATCGGGAAGCGCGCGCAGCAGGTTCAGCCGACTGTCGGCCGTCCAGGCTGAGAGATCGGGCTCGCTCAACCATCGACCCTCCGTCTTCCAGGTGCGGCTCATCATCCGGGGCCAGTCCTCGACGCTGCTGGCATACGGGTTCGGTGGGCAAAGCCGGTTCTTTTCCGCGTCATCGTCACGGTGGGCCTCGACGAAGCCTATGAGCGCGGCATTGAAGCAGGGCGATAGGTGGCGCACCTGCTGGAGCACGATTCGACCGGTCTGGAAGATCGGGGTGGCGGAAGCGTTGGCCAGTCCGAGTGCGGTGCAGTCCACATGCAGGATCTCGGGTCCGGTCTTAGCCTCCCCTCGCTCGAGCACGATCTGGTCGGCCTCGATCCGCCTTACACGGCCCAGCCTGACGACATCCCGGATCTGCCGCAGTGCGTCCAGCTCGCGGGTGCTCAGCATCGTGCCGCGGTACATCGTTGCGGGCCAAGACGGGTCGATGCGTACGAGCCGCCCTGAAGCCTCGAGCCGCTCGAAGAGCTCGTCGATGCTCGCGGCCTCAGCGCCGGCCTCAGCGTCGAGCGACAGTCCCTCGATTGCGGCGCCGACCTGCTCCAGCGGCTGAAAGTGGCGGCGGTCGTAAAACCACGCGTCCCGGGGCCGGATCCAGCGGATGCGATCGGGATCGACGTCGTTGTCTAGGAGCCACATGCACGCGTCCGCGGCCGTCTTTCCGGATCCGAGAATGGTGTAGGAGGAGGCCGTTTGCGCGGCCTTCGGCAGGTCGTTGACGGGCACTACCCGCACGCCCGATGCCACATCGAACGGTGCGGTGTGGGTCGCCGGGATCGACCCTTCGAGGTATCGGGCGTCGACGATCTTGCAGCTTGGGGTGATGTCGTGAAGCGCGCCCGTGTTCAGGTCTCGGATCTGCCCGCCGTCGATCCCGCGGGCGAGATAGTGGTGGCGGGTGAGGACGCGAACCCGTCCCGTCCGCTCAAGCGCAGCCGCCGCCGCAGCGAAGTGTTCACAGACCTCATCGCCGGTCGCCCGCTCGTAGTAGCCGGCGTTCTCGCCCGTCTGGTCGATGCGATCCTCGCCGAAGGCCAGCGAGTTCACCCCGTAGTAGGAGGAGGGCGTGTGCAGGCGAACGAACGGATACGCGTGCAGCCAATGACCCCCGGGGGCTGATTGGCGGTCGATGACCACCACATCAACGTCCTTTGTCTCGGCCACCAGAGTGTCGGCAAAGGCGAGGCCGCTCGCCCCCGCCCCGACAACGAGATAGTCGGTGTCTATCGGCACCCTTCCTCCTCAGCCCCCCGCACCCGCACCTAGGAGCACGATCGTTCTATTCAGCCGCAGAGAATAGCACGGTCGTTCCTTTATGCTTGGATTCATGACAGTGGATGCCGAGCAGCGGACGAAGGGCGCGCGAACCAGAGCGGCGATCCTCGACGAGGCCGCACGGCTGGCGACGGTCAATGGCCTGGAGGGCCTTTCGATCGGGCAACTCGCAAGCGCAACCGGGATGAGCAAGAGCGGCCTCTACGCCCACTTCGGATCGAAGTTGGATCTGCAGGTCGCGACGATCGAGGCCGCGCGTCAAACCTTCGTCGCCGAGGTCCTGCGTCCGGCACTACGCGCGCCCAAAGGCATCGAGCGACTGCTGGCCGCCTGCGAGAGCTACCTCTCCCACGTCGAGCGCCGCGTCTTCCCCGGCGGCTGCTTTTTCGCGGCAGCCGCAGTGGACGTCGGCACTCGTCCCGGACCAGTGCACGACGCGATCGTCGCCCAGCGACTCGACTGGCTGGCGCTGCTCGAGCGGCTCGCGTGCGAGGCAGCCGAGCTGGGCGCACTCGAGCTCACGGCCGATCCCGCCCAGCTCGCATTCGAGCTTCAAGCCATCCTTGTGGCGGCCAACACGTCGTTCATCCTTCAAGGTGACACGGGCGCGTTCGAACGCGCACGCATCGGGATTCATACCCGGCTACAGGTAGTCGAGCCCGAGACAGCGACAGATACCGCATACAGCGCCTGACTTCGATCAAGGGCTACCAGGGAGACCGGTGCGACAGTCGTGAGCCCGTCGGTACCCGTCACCAGTGCTGCGCGGCATAAGCCTGCTCCCGTAGCCCTCGATTGGACCGGTGAGTACCTTGAAGAGACGATGACCGCGATCGAGATACCCGATCACCGCGAACCGGCCTCCAGACCGGACGGGTACGATACTTTCGCGAAGGAGGCCCGCTGCGCTGGATCCGGGTGGTCACGGAGTTCAGCAGCGACTTTGATCGGGTCGTGACAGCGTTCCCGCAGTCCAACGATCCGCGAACGGGAGGCTGGCGACGATGACGGTCCACGTCGGCCCATACGAGTTCGATCACGTCTCCTACGACAGCGACGGCGACGTCCTCTACCTACGGCGAGGCGAGCAGCTGGCCGCAGCCGATACGCTCGGCGTTTTCGGCGTTCACCGATTGTCCTCGTGACGCTACCGTCGAAGTCGATCGTGGTTTGCGTGAGCAGCCGGCTTCACGATCCAGAACTTGACGGTCTGTGTCGCCGACTCCTCGCCTTCGACGTTCGTCGCCTGCACGGTGAGGATGTAGGTGCCCGGCTTCAGCGCCTTCGCGTTCGTGGCGCTGTCCGCGATCGCCGCAGCGAGCGCGATGCTGTGCTTGCCAACGCCGAGCACTCCGGGGGTCACGCGCACGCTCGCGGCCTTGGCGAGGCCGACGGTGTGCCCGCCCGTCGCCGTCGTCGTTGTGGCCGACCAGACGCTTTCGTAAGTCCCGGGCTGCCTGCCGCGCCGTGCCGGGCAGTACGCCCAGGCCGGTGAGTCGGCGCGGTGCGCGACGGTGAAGGTGATCGTGGACGCCTCGTTGACCGTGTAGGAGAGCTCGAGCTTCGCGTCGATGAGAGGGTCGTCGCCGAGGGTTACGTATGTGGTGCAGCGGTGGCTGATGGAGACGCTCGTGAGCACGGGTGCGGGTTCGGGCTGCTTCGCGACCTCTTCGGCGCTCTTGGCCTTGCAGCTGCTCGCGCCCGCGGCGCTTTCCGTGCCGGCGGGGCAGGGCGTTGGCGTGGTCGAGCCGGGGCCGGAGTAGTAACCGGCGGGCGTGATCGCGCAGCTTGTGGCGCCGGTCGTGGCGGAATAGGTGCCGGCCGAGCAAGTCGCCTGCGTGGCCGATGCGGCGGATTCAACGTAGTGCCCGGGACTGGCCACGGAGCATTCCTCGTTCTTTGTTCCCGCGGCGAATGTGCCGGCTGCGCACGGCGTTTGCGTGGTTGCTCCGCTCCCGGCGACGTAGTAGCCGGGCTGGGCGGGCGTACAGGGTTCCTCCCCGGTCGAGGAGTACGTGCCGGCTCCGCACGCGTTGAGCGTTGCGCGTACGTAGCTTCGCAGGAAGCTCGGAGAGTAGCCGTACGTTGCGAGGACGAGTTCGCCGTTGGCGTCGATCGTCGCGAACGTGCTGGTCGGCGTGTTTGGCGTCAGGAGCGTTTCGGTGTTCTGCGGGGTGGTGTGTTCCGTCAGTTCGGCGGTCTCGGCTCGAGGCGTACCACCGGTTTCTTCGACCCAGGTGAGGTAGGCCTTTCCGGCGACGTTCACCGCGACCGACGGGGATTCGCCGCCGCCGGTGGTGGGGACGACGTAGGTGCTTTCGGCTTCGCCGTTCGTGTTGATCGGGGTGATGATGAGTTCGGCTGGGCCGGTTTCGTGGTACGCAATCGCGGCTACGCCCGCGGTGCCGGTCGGGTAGATGTACGGCGCGCTGCGTTCGCCGTAATACTCGCCGGGTTGTTCGACCGTGACTTCGTGCCGCGGCGTGTTCGACGACGCGGGCACGACTGCGGCGCGCACGCCTGCTTCCCAGCTCGGTGAGTAGTTTTCGATCGCCCATGAGGCGATGATGTCGCCGGTGGCGTTAGCGGCAACGTGGAGCTCGTACGCGGCTTCGGACGGGTTCGTGCTGACGGCGAAGATGCCGCCGGGTTCGTTAGAGGTTTCGCTGATGCGCGTCGCCTTGACGAGATATCCCGATTCGGTGCGTTCCGTCCACGTGACGAAAACGCCGCTTGGCACTGGCGTTGTTGCGACGCTGCGTTCGCGCCCGTTTTCTTCCTCGATGAGTTGTTGTTTGACGACTTCGCCCGCAGGGTCGATCACGGCGTATTCGAGCTTTGGGTAACCCCATACGACAACGGCGTTGCCCTGCTCGTTCACGGAGACTGAGACTTCGGTGGCCGACGTCGGTCCGGACGTGAGCATGGGTAGCTGGCGGATTTCGCCGCTCGGCGTGATGAGGTCGGCTTGCACACCCACGCCAGTTTCGTCCCATATGAAGTAGGTCGTGTCGTTTGGAGTCGTGGCCTCGGACACGGAGAACGTCTGGCGTCCGGTGTTGCTGAGGACGACGGGGCCAACGCTGACTTCGCCGTTAGCGCGCGTGCGCTCGAACACGGGCGTTTCGTTGCCGCCGTAGTAGCGCCTCCACGCAGCGTTCTGCGTGCCGTCACTCGCGGCGAGGACCTGGGCGCTCTCGATGCGTTCACCGGATGTAGAACTGAAGTCGTGTTCGGTCCAGGGCGTAGCGGCGAACGCGGCCGGCACGGCGAGTGAAAGGACGCATACGATGCTCAGGGTCACGCACAACGCGAACGAGGACCGCTCGGAGACGCCGGTGATGCTCCGGCGTCTGAGGGATGCGTTGGCGGCCATTAGGGACTCATCGCCAGAGCGCTCGACGTGCTTGAGCGCGGCGTGGGAAACGCGAGTAGCCAGCCCGGATGCCGACGGAGCAGCTCGACAGCCAGCTACCCGCCGCCGACGCCGCTCTGGATCGGCGATCCTCGATCGAGCGAGTCAAACAGTTATCGGGGCGCCGAGATTCGCACTCGGGACCTCACCGACCCGAATCGCGCGTCTTGTGACGGGATTCGTCATGAAAACTCCCGCAAATCGGTTGTTTGTTGTGGCCGGTTGCTTGCGCGTGAGCTCTCGAGAAATTGTGGTCGATTCAGGGGGTTTGGGCAGTGAGATGTAGTTACTGCCCAAACCTCGAATGGTCATACGCCACCGACCCGTCTGACGTGCGCGTCGACCTGTGAACCCGTAGCGCCTCGGGGCGGCTCTGCCGCAGATCAGGTGATGGCTTAGCTGTGTCCGAGCGGCTGGAAGGCGACCTGGAGCAGAGTCGGGTCGACGTGGTCGAGATCGATGTCGACGAGATGGTCTAGGAAGCGGCTGAAGGTCACCGCGCTGACGCGCCGATCAGTGCCTGGTAGCCGATACTCGGTGATGCTCTCTGGCTGGGTGCAGATGTGCTTGGTGTCATCCGCGATCAGCCAGGTCGCGTCGGCGAGCAGGGCGGTATGGACCACCGGGTCGTCGTTGCGGTCGGTGGTGTAGGCGGGGATGAGCTCAGGGTCGAAGTCGTCGGTGACCTCGGCGCAGACCGCTGTGACTTGGTGGCGCACGGTGTCGATGTCGGCCTCGCGCAGCGTCGGGTCGAGCCTTGGCCCCGCCTGTCGTAGCTTGCGCTCGTACTCGGCCAGCAGCGGGCGAGAGACGATCAGCCTCCAGTCGTCCGGGCATCCCGTCGGCAATGCATCCCGCAGCCGCAGGTATTTGGCCTCGGCTTGCTCGGCAAGCGCATCGAGCGCCGCCCCGCCGAGCTGTCTGCCGGCGCTAGCGGCTTCAGCGCGAAGCATGTCGGCGTCTTGGCGCAGATGCTCGCGACGCGCAGCGAGTGCTCCGAGCGCGAGGACGATCAAGAAGCGGCGACGGTAGCCTCGCGGGGAGAGTACCGCGGGCAAGACAACGCTGGTGTCGAGCACAACCGGCCGCATCTCGCGGCACTCTACGTGCGCGCTAGGAGCCTAGTCGTCGCTGTTGAGCGCTCGTTGTACGTCGGCGTCGCTGACGGCGGCGTAGCGCTCGTCGAGAGCCCGGATCTCCTCGTCGAGCTGGTAGGTGCCCGACAGCGATGCGAGCAGTCCGGCGAGCGGGATGCGGTAGTCGCCGCCCGGCAGCTTTACGTAGGGGATCCTCTCGCTCTCGATCCAGTTGAGAATCGTGCGCTTACTGACGTTCAGCAGCTCCGCAGCCTGCTTGGTGGAGAACAGCTTGGGTTGTGAGCGAACGGCCGGCATCGAGCTTCCCTTCGATCGTCTGCAGACAGAGTTTAGCGCGATACACGCGTTTTACGCATTAATCGGATTCTGCGCGATTTTCTTGATATGCCTCATCCATCGGCTCACCGGCAGTCGACGACGGCCCGACCAAGATCAGGCGTGCACCCCGCCCTCCTACACAGGCACACGCTATTGATAAATAGCGCCTTGTCTGTTTACTAGATGTCTGACCATATGCCAGGGTGCGGCGATGGTGAGGGGCGTCGAGCACTCTGGGGCATGGCGCTCACAGAAGACGATGGGGCACTCGTTCGCAAGCTCCTGGCGGAGAATGGAGCGGAGTGGATCGCAGAGCAGGTCGACGTCGACCTGACGTCGACGCAAGAGACCCAGATCGACCCAACGATTGATGCGACCTCAAGGCACTCCCTGCCTACGTTCGTGGGCCGGCGTGACTAGCTCTGGTTTCGAGTGCCCCGCACCGACCCTGCCGTGTCTCAGCTCTCGTCGGTAACGCGGGCCGGCTCGGCGGGGCTAGCGGTGGCGGCCCAGCTGCCGAGCAGCCTCAGCGCGTCCTCGGAGCGCGAGCCGGGCTCGGCGGTGTAGGTGAAGAGCGTCAGGCCCTGATCCGCGGCTAGGTCCATCCGGTTGTAGCTGAGGCTGAGCTCACCAACCACGGGATGGTGGAACTGCTTGATGCCGGTGTTGTGAAAGCGCACGTTGTGGGTCGCCCAACGGGTCCGGAACTCCTCGCTCTGGGTGGCGAGTTCGCCGACCAAGTCTGAGAGCTCGCGGTTGTACGGGTCACGACCCGCGGCCGAACGCAGGATCGCGACGGTCTCGGTCGCGACACGGTCCCACTCCGGGTAGGCCGCCTCGGCGCGTGGATCAAGGAACACAAACCGTGCCGTGTTGACGGGCCGCGCGGGCGCGTCGTAGAGCTGGGAATACAACGCGTGCCCGAGATGGTTGGCCGCCAAGATGTCGAGACGATCGTTGCTCACGAACGCCGCGGCGCCGGTGATCGCGTCGAGCGTCCACTGAACCTCGAGCCGAACCCCCAGCTTGGCTTGGCGGCGACGCGGCCGGGCCGGCATCGGGTGCGCGGCCCGGGCGAGGTCGTGGAGGTGCGCGCGCTCGGCGTCGTCGAGCTGCAGCGCGCGGGCCAGTCCCTCAAGCACACCCTCAGAGACTCCGCTCATGTCTCCCCGCTCAAGGCGGGTGTAGTACGGGACGCTGACGCCAGCCAGAACGGCGACCTCCTCGCGACGGAGACCGGGCACACGACGAGCACCGTAGGACGGCAATCGCGCCTGCTCCGGCGTCACCCGGCTGCGTCGCGAGGTCAGGAACTCCCGGATCTCGTTCTTCGTGTCCACGAGAACCAGCGTAGACCCCTCGGGATGGGTCTGGGAGACCCTGCCAGTAACCCTCTCACAGGGACTCTCAGCTTCGGCTGATCGGTGATTAGGTGGAACACACCGAACGACCCGCCGAAAGGACACACATGACCGACATGACCGACATCCAGTTTGACAACGCGGGCATCAAGATGGCCGGGAACCTCTACTTTCCCGACGGCTTCAGGCCGAGCTGACCGCGAGCGCACAGTCCCGCTGACGGCGAGCTGGCGGCTGCGTACTCCCGCTAAAGCGCGCAGCCGCTCCCAAGGAGACCAACCAGAGCAGACGAGAAAGGACGCGACCATGAGTTCCTGGTCCAAAGATGACCTCCGCGTGATCGCTGAGCACGACGACTTGTTCGTCTCCCCGTTCCGCGAGGACGGCACCACGTACGGCACACCAACCCAGACGTGGGCGCTGATCGTCGACGGTGACGTCTACGTGCGGGCCGCCAGGGGGCCCCAGTCACGGTGGTACCAGGCAGCCTTGAGCCAGAAGGCAGGCCGGGTACGCGTCGCTGACAAGACCTACGACGTCACGTTCGAGCCGGCCAGTGAGGAGGTCTCCGACGCCATCGACGCCGCCTACGAAGCGAAGTATCCAGGCAGCTCGGCCGTACCGATCATGCAGGGCGACGGTCCAAAGTCAGCGACCGTCCGGATCTCGCCCCGCTGACACATCCGCATTGACGAGATCACCCCAAGAAGGAGACCCACATGACTGACAAGACTTGGTTCATCACCGGCGCAGGACGCGGCATGGGCCTCGACATCGCCCAGGCCGCGCTCGGCGCCGGCCACAACGTCATCGCCACCGGCCGCAACCCCGACGCCGTCACACAGGCGCTCGGGGACTCCGACGACCTGCTGGCCGTCAAGCTCGACGTCACCAACCCTCACGACGCCGAGGCAGCAGTCAAAGCAGCGGTGGAGCGCTTCGGCGCCATCGACGTGCTGGTCAACAACGCCGGCAACTTCTACGCCGGGCACTTCGAGGAGCTGACACCCGAGCAGATCGACCGGCAGCTCGCGACGAGCCTCATCGGCCCGATGAGCGTCACCCGCGCCGTCCTGCCCGTCATGCGCAACCAGCGCTCCGGCCAGATCATCTCCATCTCCTCGACCGCGGGACTCGTCGGCTTCGAGTTCTGCACCGCCTACTCAGCATCCAAGTTCGGCCTGGAGGGCTGGATGGAGTCGCTCGCCCCAGAGGTCGAGCCGTTCGGGATCACCACAACGATCGTCAGCCCAGGCTCGTTCCGCACCGAGCTGCTCACAAACGACTCGACCGCCTACGCCACACCGTCGATCGACGACTACGCCGACCGCGGCGCCCAACAGCGCGCATGGTGGAACGCGCGCGACGGCCAGCAGGCCGGCGACCCGGCCAAGCTCGCCCAAGCGCTACTGACCCTCACCTCCCAAGAGCAGCCGCCACGCCGCTTCATCGCCGGCGCCGACGCGATCGCGCTCGCCGAACGCAAGGTCGCCGACCTGCAGCGACAGATCGAGGCCCTCCGTGACCTGTCCTCCTCACTGGCCTATGACGAAACGACCGCCGGGTAACACGCCCGGCCGTCTGTACGTGCCGAGCACCTCGTATCGAAGACATACCTGTCAACGACCCGAGGACCGCACCGAACTCATCGGACAGTGCACTGGCGAGGAAATCCCTGCAAACCCGGAGCTTTGCGGGCCGAAAGAAACGCCTACGAACGCGCTTACTGCCTACTCACTGCCCAATCCCGACGCATCAACGGCAAGCTCCGGGCACAGAAAACCGCTGATTTCCAGGCATTTCATATCGGGGCGAACGGTTAGAGTTGGCTTTCTGATGCGGTTTTCGAGCCTTCTGCGGTCCATTTGCGGTCTTCCAGACCGCCTCCATACCGCCGCTTGCACGACCCGACGCCGGGCGTATGCCATCCCGCACACGCGTATGCCGATCCGGCTGGTCACGTGACGCTATGGCAGCAACATGCGGGAGCCGCAGGCGCCCTTCGGGGCGCTACGGGGCATCCTCGCGCAGAAATTCGTCCCAAGTCGTGCTTAGCCTTGGCCAATCGCCGAGCACAATGTCATCGCTGAGATTCGCAACCCCGAGGGCCATCTCGTGCAGATAGACGACGTGGCGTGGAATCATGTCCTCGAGCAGCATGTCGAGATGAGCGAGTACCTTGAAGAGACGATGACCGCGATCGAGATGCCCGATCACCGCGAACCCGACCTCCAAGCCGGACGGAACGCTATTTCCGCGAAGGAGGCCCACTACGCTCGATCCGGGTGGTCGCGGAGTTCAGCGGCGACTTCGATCGCGTCGTGACAGCGTTCCCACAGTCCAACGATCCGCGAACGGGAGGCTGGCGACGATGACGGTCCACGTCGATCCATACGAGTTCGATCACGTCTCCTACGACAGCGACGGCGATGTCCTCTACCTACGCCGAAGCGAGCAACAGGCCGCAGCCGACACCTTCGGCAGCCCGGAGGGTCACGCCGTGAGGCTGGACGACGACGGCAACATCATCGGCATCACGATCGTCAACGCGAAATGGCTCGTCGAACACAACGGCAAGATCACGATCACGGTGCCCAACTTGATCGAGACGAACGCCGACGATCTCGCAGCCGCCCTCGCCGCCGCCTGAGACGAGAGAGCCAGCAACCTCACTTCCCTGGATGCAGTTATCCGAGGTCGTAGTGGACGACCGCACACCCGCGACTTGCGCGCCTCAAGTTTGGCGCCTGACCGGATGAGATGTCCTTGTGCTCCGGCTCGTCACGTCGTTGGCGGCGATGAGCCGACGCGGCGGCCTACTCAGCGCGTGGTCTCTCGTTCTCATAGAACCACACCCGTGGATCACAAATCGCACTGGGACTCTGCTCCTCGTATGGGGTTTGTGTCCAGCGATCTCGGTCGTTCGCAAAGAAGAACGTCATGACTCGCTCGTGAACGTCGTCGGATGCTCGCTTTGGCCATGCGAGCGTGTACTCGTCGCCCCTTCGGTTCACGAGTACCGCGAGTATCTCATGCGCAAGCGGGCGCATTGCGTCAAGGAAACTCTTTACTCCCAGGTGCAGGTCAAACGGCTCAATAGGAAGCCGTGTCAGTGAGAAGAAGTGATGGCCCTCCGTCAGCATCGCTTGAAGTGCTTGGGGATCGCGCTTGGCCTCGTTCCTTGCGAACAAGCCTGGGACACCCTCCTCGTCAACTGACCCGAAATGGATCGTTCCGTCGCTATAAAGCAGCTGGGTCTTGAAGCGCTCGATTCCACTGGAAAAGGCCACTGAGATGCCAGCGGTTAGTAGAGCCGTGTTGGCAGATACAGCGCGATTGTGACCGACGACATTTCGGATCTCTCGCAGCTCGGCCAGTCTGGTCTCAAAGACACGCTTCGGTAGTTGTGACAACGACCTGACCGTGGGCCACGTCTGCTTCGCAAGCAGCACATCACCCAGCTCCTCGATCGTCAGCAGCCAGATCACATTATCGCTGTTCTCGCAGTCAAGATGAACGCGGCCGCTTAGCTGACGCAGCCGGCGCTTGAGATCGCTGGCGAGATTCCCCGGTATGGCCTGCTGCCAGCCGGACCCGAATTGAGCCATGAGGCTGGCATACGCGATCCGCCGAAGCCATTGCTCGAGCACGTAGATCTGCTCGTAGACGACAACGTTTGCCTCGGGTACCGGAAGCTCATCCCGGAAGACGATAGAACCAGCCGACAACTCGAGACTGGCCTCGCTCACAATGTCCGAATCGTAGTGGCTTCGATCACGATGTGAGCGAGTCTGAGTTGGGGTGTGCTCGGGCCATTCACGTCGCAGCCAGCGAAGGAGGACCGGACCTTTGTCGCCGATAGTAGGTGGCGGTTTCTCCGGAACCCAAGATCTTGGTCGGTCAAGGCATCCCACGCCCAGTGCACCAGCTCAATCTCGGGCCTCTCGCCGTGGTTGTCGCTCATCCACTCGGGGGAGGCTGCGGTCCTCTTGCGGTCCCCTTTCGCGTCGCCTGCGGTCCGTTTGCGGTCTCCAGACCCACGAACAGCCGCGAACACGAGCGAACATGCTCCCGCGATATCCAGCGTTTTCGGGGATGTTCGCCCGTGTTCGCTGGCCTTCGCGGTTCTCTAAGACAATCGGGGCGAACGGTTAGAGTTGGCTTTCTGATGCGGTTTTCGGGGTGTGTGCGGTCCCATCTGCGGTCCTTTTACCGCGTCCATACCGGGGCTCTCTCCCGTCGAGGCCCGGTGTATGCCATAACGAACCGGCGTACACTCGGCAGGCTCTCGTGTGGTCATAGTGGGGGCGGGATGCGGGCGAACATCCCCTCCCAAGTGATGTATCGCGTATCCGAAGTCCGCCGGTCCACTGACGGACCATCTGGCGCGGAACGGTCTGCCAGAGTCCACGCTCCATATCTGGGTGTCACGGCGTACACGAGGCTACGGATGGCGCGGCTCCCGGCCGCGGCTATCCCGGCTGCGAGCCTCGCCGCCGCAACTCGGTGCGCAGCGTCTCGACGGTCCAGGTCGGACATCCGCAGCCCAGAAAGTCGTTATCGCCAGTCAGGATGCCGGCGTCGAGCACCATTGCCAGCGCCACGGTGGGCCAATCGCGCTGATCGCGCGGCACGCGTTCGGTGGCCACCTGCTCCAGGGAGGCATACGTGTCACGGGGAACGACCTCGATCGCACGCGTCTCTACCAGGTCGTCCACACTCTGCCGCAGAGCGATCCGTTGCTCGACTGTGAGTCGTCCTTGCGCCTCCAGGATGCCCAAGCGCCGAGATAGCTCATGCTCGGCCTCCTCCCACTGATCCTCGGCAACCACCAGCCCGCAGGTCGGGGTCGAGCATAAGCTCCCGGCCTCGCCTGCGTAGTAGCTCGCCAACGAGCACGCTGGCGTCGGCGACGACGATCACTCGGGTAGCGCCCGGCGCAGGTCGAGTAGACCGGCTAGTTCCTCCTCGCCCATGCCGGTGTCCTTGAGCACGCGCTCGACCGTCTCGCTCAGCTGAGCGACGGCACGCCGAACATCGTTCTCGTCACGCTCGACCGGGATGTAGAAGCCGATCACATGACCGTGCTTGCTGACCGCGACCGGCTCAGGCCCCGATAGATAGGTCGTGGCACGATCGCGAAACTCCCTGACACCCACGCTCTTCATGTGGTCACCATGTGGTCACCATAACAGGTTGCGGATGCCTGACACCAGCGACGGCGAGGCCTGGATCTCCTCAGCACAGACTGGAGGAATCGGCCGCATCCTCCGGGGATCACGGCCGATGACCACAGCGCCGTTCGCTACGGTGACGCGTTCGGGATCGGTCGAGGAGCGGATGATTCGTTGCGAGATTGGAAAAACGCCGACGAGCCTAGTAGGGTCGAACGTATGTTCGATACCTCACTGTGGGTTTGGCTGGACCAGACGATCAGGCCTCACGGCTGCCTGTGCAAGTCGGCATCAAGGCCGTGTCGAGGGGAGCTAAGTTGATGGAGGCCGTAGTGCGGGGTGCGCTCCGCGCGCACCTGCTTACAAATCTGGCTGGAGCGAAGGGGATAGTGGACGAGCTGTGGGTCCCGGTCTCCAACGAGCGCGCCGACGTCGCAGTGATCGGCCGCGGAATGGATGGGTTCGAGATCAAGACTGAGCGCGACACGTTGAAGCGACTGCCGCGGCAGATGGTCGCGTATGGGCGGCTTTTCGACCGGTGCACGGCGGTCGTCGCCGAGCGTCACCGGGAGCACGCCGAAGAGGTTCTTCCCGACTGGTGGGGCCTCACAACGGTGCACATCAACGGCGGAGTCACGTTCAGCACCGTGCGCAGTCCGCGGTCGAACTCGACGGTCGACCCGGAGATTCTCGTTCGCCTCCTCTGGCGGGAGGAGGCCATGGGCGCACTCCTTGCGCTCGGACATGCGCCCGATCGGAGGGCATCCCGAGGGTTCCTCTGGGCCGAGCTGCTGCGATCTACCTCCCTGCGTCAGCTCAAGTCAGCAGTACACAGCGCGCTGCTTAGCCGCGACAGACGCCGAGCAAGGATGCCTACACGCCTGCTTCGTGCTGCTGTCGCACCTGGTCCGTGACGAATTGCAGGTGGTGCGAGGTTCCGGCGCCCCGCCAAAGGCCCTGCGACCCCGGCTCGCGTAGTCCCTTCGCGCATTCGTCGATCACAGAGTCACCCCAGGAATACCCTGCTCCTGAGAACTCGCTGCGAGCGGCGATCTGCTTGCAGAGACCGTGGTACTGCGTGTTGCCCTCCTGGCTCACCGGCCCCCGACCGCGGGCGACGATCGTCTCGCTCGTCGCGGTGTAACGGATGTTTGCTCGCATAGTGTTACCTGCCACGTCGTCGGCAGGCGGCTCGGGATTCTGGATCGCGTAATCCCCGAACGCAGGAATGCGCGGCAAATCGGCCCGTGCGAGCTCAGACCAGAGAACCCACTCGCGACGCGGGATCGTGCCCACTGTGCCCTCCTTGACGCAGCCCATCATCTTGGGAATCGACGTCCCGATCACCACCACACACCGCCACTCGCCCAGCGCACACATGTCCCGCAGCGCGTCGGCAACATCATCTGGATGGACCTCGTCGTCCTCGTTAAGTACCTCGAGATCGATCAATAGATCGGCGTCACCGGGCAGCAACCCAAGCTGATCGAGTTGGTCGTTGAGCAGATCGCGATGGCGCTTGCCGGCGGGAGGCACCACCTTGCGCGTTTGATACCGAAGCGCCACGCCATTGCCGTCCTCCAACGCGGCGTCGGCGACGAGTTCGATGTGCTGCCTGCTGCTCCGCCCAACGGGTACAACGGGAACAAACCGCAAACGGCGCCTGCGCATTTCCGCGTAGATCCGCGCCAAGACTGGGTCGCTGCCGCCCTTTCCGACGACCGGCTGCGTGGCTGCAAGCCGCATGATGTCGAGGTAGAGCGGATGCACGCCGAGCGCTCTCGACAGCCTTTGCACCCAAGCCGCAACGGAATCTTTGCTGAGCACAGGCTTTGGGCTCTTCGGACCGACAATCTCGACCAACGGCGTCAATCGTTGCCATGCCGCGTCCGACACCTTGGCGAGCGCGTCGCGCTCGCCGATCTTGCTCTGAAGTACCGGCACGTAGTGCCCGGAGTCCACAGGAAGGGGGTCCGGGGGCTCCGGCTTCAGGAGCGGTATCTGGATGAGGGTATCCATCGTCATAACGATCGGCTATTATAACCCCAAGGGTTATAGCATGGCAGGGAGCGATATCATCGACATCTCATGGTCAGACCGAAAACTTCAGAAGTCGTGCTCTAGCGACAAGGACGGCAGGCGGACGTTTGGCGCCGAGCAGTGGAAGGTCTTGAAGCGCCGCCTTGTCTCGCTTGAAGCAGCGTTGACGCTCGCAGAAATGGAAGGGGTTCCAGGCAACTGCCATCAGCTATCTGTCGACCGCAGCCAGCAGTTCGCCGTTGACCTGCGAGGCGCGTACCGGCTGATAATCGAACCCAACCACGACCCGGTGCCGCGTCTCGCCACTGGCGGGATTGATCGCTCCCTCGTGACCAAAATCGTGATTACGGAGGTCGTTGATTACCATGGCCGCTGAGCAGACCAACTGGCAGCGTGACTGGACCGTTGCTCCTGGCGAGCTCCTCGTGGAAGCTCTCGAAGAGCGGGGGATGTCGCAGTCCGAGCTGGCGCGTCGGATGGGGCGCCCTATTAAGACGATCAACGAGATCGCGAACGGCAGGGCCGGGATCACGCCCGAGACCGCCATCCAGCTCGAACTGACTCTCGGCATCAGTGCGGCTTTCTGGAACAACCTTGAGACTTCGCACCGTGCGCACCTTGCGCGCGAGCGCGCAGAGAACGAACTTGCGGCGCATGCATCATGGGCCGCATCATTTCCTGTTAGGGACCTAGCCAGGAACAACCTGATCGCTCCTGGAGAGACGAAGGCGAGCAAGGTAGCATCGCTGCTTCGCTTTTTCCAAGTCAGCAGTCCGGAGGCGTGGGAGCAACACTGGACTGCCAGCGCCGCTGCATACCGCAAGTCACCCGCCTTCGCGTCATCGCCGTTCGCCTCTGCGGCGTGGCTGCGGTGGGGCGAGATCGTGGCCGCGAACATCGAGACCGCACCGTTTGATGCGCAGCGCTTCCGGCAGGTGCTCACGGAGATCCGAGAGATGACCCGGCGGGACTTTCCCTTGATTCGGCAGCGCATTCAGGATCTCTGCGCCGGTGCAGGAGTCGCGCTAGTCATCACGCCCGACCTGTCCGGCACGCATGTGAGCGGCGCGGCGCGGTGGCTCGCCTCGGACAAGGCAGTTGTGCAGCTCAGCCTGCGCCACAAAACGGACGACCAGTTCTGGTTCAGTTTCTTTCACGAGGCCCGGCACGTTCTCGACCGTAGGAAGGCGGACTACCTCGACAGGGATCCGTCCCGACGTAACGACGCAGACCGCGACGTTGAAGAGGCCGAGGCAGACCGCTTTGCCCGTGACATCCTGATCCCGCCTAGCGCCTACAAAGAGTTCGTTATGGTTGCTGACTTCTCCGAAGATTCGATTCGGGGATTCGCCAAGCAGCAAAACGTCGCACCAGGCATCATCGTTGGCCGGCTTCAGCACGACGACCATCTCGACCACTCGCGTTTCCGCTCCCTGAAGAAGCCGATCGCTCCCGCTGGATAAAGCGCGCTTCCCGCATCGCAGCCGACTGAGACACGCACCATGCAGTCGGCAGCTAATCGCCCGCTGCGGAGTTGAGCGCCCCGGTGCGTCGCTCGGCCTCGTCGCCAAACAGCGACGTGGCGAGTCTCTCGATTTGACTCGCGTCGATGCCGGGGCCATCCTGGCCCTCTGTTGACCAAACGAGCGTACCCGAGGGCCCGCCTCCCTCTGTCCAGGGTCGGACGCCGTGCATCTCATACCAGGCCTGCTTCGCGGCCCAGTCCGCGCGATAGCCTGCGAGGTCAAGCATGCCGAGATGCTCCCAGTAGACCGGCGGTTGACCGGGCCGCTGGATCGTGAAGTCGGGCTCACGGACGCTGCCATCGGGCATTCGCAGAAGCTCCTCGTAGGAGTACTCAATCCCGAGCGAGCGCAGCGTGTTTGCCACGATCACCTCGGACTTTGAGCGCATCAGCTCCTTGTTCGCGGAGCGGTGGACATGGGAGCCGTCGAGGAGCACACCCTCGGGGGTGGTGAACGGGTCCGGTACTCGGAACAGGCAGGTAAGCCGTCGTGATATCTCGGAGCGAGCAGGGTCCGCCAGTTCGAGGAGTCGCAGCGGGTCTCCTTGAACGAGCAGGACGGTTCGCTCACGGTGCCGGGTAAGCGCGGTATAGAGCAACTCGGGCGAAAGCAGCGGGCACGGATTGGGAATAACCACAAAGGTCAGATCGAACTGAGACCCCTGAGCCTTGTGGACGGTGATCGCATATGCGGCCTCAAGGATCTCTTGCGCCGACTCCTTGCTGCTGTTGAGTTCGCTCTCCCAGAAAGTGAACCGAAGACCCGGCTGCGTCGAGAACTCGATCCAGAGCGCCCGGCGGCCATTCTTGGGCCATCCCACCGCGATCCCGATCTCGCCGTTGGCCACATAGCCGTCTCGGGATGAGCGAGCCTCGACGTTCCACGCGTCGTGGCGACGATTCTCCGCGCACATGACCTTGTCGTGGAACAGAACCCCGTCTGCGCCCATAGGGTTGGGCAACGCCGGGCTACGGTGGGCCAGTGTCGCGTCGCCCGCCCGCCAGGTGTGGCGCACCAGACGGTTCAGCCCAGCGATTCCGCCCACGCGCGAACGCACCGGACTGAGCATCTGCCAGCGCTCAGCCCCGATCCCGCCCTTCCCGAAATCGAACGAGGCGCGGCCGTTGTACTCGCCTGTGGCTCCGAGCGAGCGCTTCAACGCGTTGGCATCTCGAGCCGACAGCCCGAGTGCCGGATCCGAGCACAGAACCTCGACGATCTTTGCGTGCAGATCTTCCTCCTCGCTCCACGAAACCACGGAGAGGGTTCCATCGCCCTCGCCAGCAATCACGCGAGCGAGGGCCTGGTCCGCGCCCGCTGGCGTCCGATCTGTCGAGAAAGCCGCCGCGACGGCGAGGTCGTCGCGGGCCCTTCCGTTGCCGATCTCGGCCAAACCTGGACGCTGTCGGCGACCTATGAGGAGTTCGGCGATCCCGCCGCCAGTTGCCCCAGCGTCGAGATCCCGCAGGTGTGCAACGAGGTCGGCGAATGGGCGACCCGCGCCGATCGGTGGAAGCTGGCGGTGATCGCCGCAGAGGATCAGCCGCTCGGGCTCCTTCAGCGCGTCGATGAGCGCTGCAAGCATCTCCTCGGTCAGCATCGAGGCCTCATCCACTATCACAGTTCGGAAGCCGCTGTACCGCATACCATCCGGGTTCAGGTAGTAGCCGCGTTGCCAGTCCCAGCGTTCCGCTTTCCGCAGGAATTGGGCGAGGGTGCTCGCACGCGCGCCTATCTTCTCCGCGAGCTGAACGCGGGCCTTCCCCGTCGGGGCGAGCAGCAGGATATTGCCTGCCAACTCAGGGTCCGCGCAGAGCGCCTTGAGCATCGTGGTCTTGCCGGTGCCTGCCGGACCTACCAGCGCACCGATACGAGAGCGAGCGAGGACCCCAAGCGCCTTCGCCTTTTCGTGCCGAGCCTCCTCCTCGAGAGCATGATCGGGGTCATCGAGACCGGGCATCCGCTGGCCGATAACCGTGTTGATCGCGTCGCGCCACTTCGCCTCAGCCTCTAGTGGCCCCGCCTCGATCCGCCGGCTCACCGTCTCAGCTATCAGTGCGGTCGCTTCCGCAAGCCGCTGAAGCTGCCACGCACGGCCGGCGTCGTGAGCCAGCGCCTTCTCCACAAGGGTCGGCGCGAAATCGTCTGCCGCGAGCTGGAACTGGTCGGTCGTTGGATCGCATCGCGGATCGAGGTCGAGATCCGCAACACGTCGACGAATGCTGGGCTCGTCAAGCATCGTGTGGCCCTCTTCGGTCGCACTTTCGAGCACGGCGACGCATGCCGCACGCACCCGGCGATCATCAGCCGCCTCGTCAACCGGCTCAGGCAGGTGGTCGTAGCTGAGCGTGGCCCTTGCGGCTGCACTTTGAGGGAAGAGGCCGCGATCGAGAGTGGCAAAGCCAACTCCATCGGGAGTGTCACGGTCGAGCTCATAGAGGAGGTAGGGGTTCTCGAGTAGCTCGCTGTCACTCACGTCGCGCTGGTCACGATCAAATAGCCGGCGAGCCTGGGCACTCGTGAGCGAGAAACGGGCGAGCAGTCTCAGCGTCGCATACCGTTCGTCGTCGCTAAGTAGCCGCTCCCACATCTTGCGGCTGGTCCGACCAACTAGCCCGGCCGCCGGGCCAGCGTTGCGAGCAGCATCGCTGATCGCCACCTCAAGCACCGGCCATGGGTCCGCAGCCTCGTCATCGAGCGAACTCATGACACGATGCGCGATGACCGGACCCCGCTCCAGCCCGCCAGCAGCAAGGGCACCGCCGAGCCCTGGATAGGCGCCACGCGCCTTCCAGGTATCCGCCAGCCGATCGGCAAGCCACGTCAAAACAGGCTCCCAAGGTCCGGCGACAACGCCGGGGAGCAGGTCGACAACCCTCGCGAGCTCGGTCAGCGCAGCGATCGCACCGTCGTCACCAACCCGCTCGGAGACATAGGAGAATTCATCGAAATGATCGTCGGGCGCCAAGGCCACGAAGGGACTCAGATCCTCGCCCAGTAGGGATTCGTCGGCGAGAAGCTCGCGGTAGGGAAGCAGGAACCCGTCCTCGAACGATGGCCTGATCGAGTGGACGACGCTGCGCTCCCACAGAACGGAGCGCAAAGGACCCCTCCGCGAGTAGTCCCACTCGGTGACCGGCCATACCTCCCTCACACGACCCACACCAAGGAGCATGCGGGACCCGGGTGGACGATCCTCAAGCAACGGAATGTCCTTCGCATAGAGGAAAACCAGCGAATAACCGGGGACCACACCCGCGAAGAACGAGTCCAGTAGCGCGAGCTGGTTTCGATGGTCCTGAACCCAGTCGGTCTTCCAGTCACTCGATTGGCTCTGCCTGATGTACTCGTCGGCCGCGGCCTCCAGCTCTGCCTTGTAAGCAATGCCCCAGGTGCGCGCTATCTCGGGCGCATCTTCTCGCATCATCCACCTGAACGGCGTCGCCTCCAGGCTATAGGCAGGCATATGATGCACCGTCGGCGCGAAATGCTCGTGAGACTTCGACCATGTGTATGCGTGTTTGCGGACGATTGAATATGCCTTCGGGCGCATGAACCCGGCGCGCTCGAAGACGCAGGGCGGAACCCGCTCGCGCGGCACGTCCTCCCACGCCATCCCAGCGTCCTCCTCCTCGGCGTCAACGTCCTTCGTATCCTTGACGTTCTTCAAGACAGCACAGCTGTGATTCGCTCCCGGCGAACGACAGACACGCCCGGTCCAATCGGTGTCATGCCACGCGACTCGGCTCGAAAGGTGCGCTGGCGGCAGCTTGACCGCCCCTGCGGCCAGGGAGGTCACGTCCTGATTCACTGGCGAGCGGGGTCGACGTTCCGTACAAGCTCATACACCGAGACGTGCCTAGTGCTATAGGCGGTGTAGTCCTCGCCGCGCCAGCCCGCGGTTCGCGAGTGCAACCTAAAGCCCGTGGTGCTGGCCATCAGATCAAGCTCTGCGGGACTGGCGTAGGTGTCGATGACGGTCAGGAACTGCAGCCCGGAGGGACGCATATGCACGAATGTGCGTTCGATGCGATTCGCGGCGATGTCGTAGCGTGCAAATTGCAGCTCGACATGCTCATCACCGACGTAGCGAGGCGTGACCCACCAGCTGCCGGCACGTTGAGCGTCACTGAGAACGAAGGACTCGACAACGAAGCATCCGCCAGCGGTGAGATGGCTAGCGGCGTTGCGGAAGATATCGAGTTGGGCATCGGGGCCCCTGGGATCGAAAATGCCGTTGTAGAGCAGCGCAACGGTCGCGAACGTCTCGTCAATTCGCGTATCGCGGTAGTCGCCGATCACGATCTCGATGTCTGAGCTATCGGGCTTCTCGCGGAGTTGAGCGACCATGCTCTCCGAGCCGTCGATGCCCGCGACACGTAGCCCGAGGCGGTGGACTCCTAGAGCGACACGCCCGGTCCCAACCCCGAGCTCGAGCATCGACTCTGGAGATCGTTCGCGCGTGAGTCGTCCGAGCATCTGGACGGTCGCGTCGGTCTCCCTTGGATCGCCGGGATAGAGATCGTCGTAATCGTCACCCACGACTCTGCCGTAGCGGGCTGGGTCATAGCCGCTCAAATCATGCGCTCCCACAGATCGATCTGTTCAGACGCTCGGGATCAAACCACAGATCGCGTAGCCTCGCCGAGCCGACGTGCTGGGTATGGTGCCGTATGCCCGAAATCCGCTGCGCTCGCTGCGGCCGCGTTCGCAGACCCGAGGAGTTCCGGGGATTCGGAGAGTTGTTGGCCGCAGCGCCAGCGGGCCCCGGAGCGCTCCCGTTCGGGACGCTACGACCGTGGGCGTCAATCGGCGGCGCCAACGTCTGTCCTGATTGCCAGACACCACCGGAGCGTCGCGACCTAGCGGCACGAATCGTGTCAATGATCGAGGTTGAGACCGCTCGCAACCGCGAGCAAGGAAGTGACCCTCTTCCTCACGAGGCTGCTCTGATCGCTTTCGCGCTCGGACTGCGAGAGGAACTGTCTACCCCCCCCCCCCCCCCCCCCCGATCTGGTCGCTGGATCGCAGAGCGGGCGCGTGCGCCGGTCGTCGCTCACGTTTCAGATCGCGGTCACAGCAGCCTTCCTGACTGGTCGTCCGCTACAAGTCCGGGTCGGCGAGTACGACCAGTTGCAACGAACGCTCGTTGAGGAGCTTCAGCGAGAGGACGGCACCTGGTCGGCAAACATCGAGCCCTGGCGCCAGGGCGGCACCTATCACTCCGGCGGCGGCTTCGCGAACATGCTCCCGCTCGTGCTCGCCCGGCGCAATGGCCCAGCCATGCTCGCCCGCTGGGAACGCGCCGTGCGCCAACGACCCCCCGAGGAGCAAGAGTGGCTGGAGCGGCTGACGGTCGATTGGAATCTGGCGGTCCAATCGGTTCGCGTCGACCTATACGACCTCGGGATGGCGATCATGAATGTGACGATCAATGTGAGCCCACCAGCAGGATTCACGCTCCCGGCAACAGCACAAAGGCTCAAGCAGCTTGTCTGGTTGAAGCCTGATCCCGAGGCGGGTACCGAGTCTGCGATCACTGGCGCGCTGCGTGAGCTTGCATACGAGACGACCGCTCAATACGAGACAGCGATAGCCCAGGCAACGCCTGGGGCAATGCAAGATCCCTGGCTATCGCCATTCCTACGGGCGATCGACGAGGCAACAGGCGCCACAGCACCGCGAATCGAGGACTGGGGACGCCTCTTGTGGCTTCACCCTGTTCATCTGGTTGAGCTCGATCACGGCGAGGATCCGCAGACAACCGCCGGAGAACTCGCTCCGACCTTCCGTGGAACGGTGGGTATCCCCGATGGGATATTCGTCGCTGGTATTGGATGGAGTGCCATCGTTAGCAAGCCCGGCGCGTCAGGGGCGGAGATCCCGCTACGACTGATCGAGCTGCACTGGGCATACATCGCGCTGTATATGGAGATCGACCGTGGGCTGCTCGCTCTTCTCGAAGACGGGCGGTGGGACGAGCCGGATTCGCTATCCGAACTCGAAGCAGACGCCGACAAAGTGTTCGCCGACTTCATGCGCGTCATGCAGGCACGCGCACGACTCGATAGCGCACTGGCCAGTCTTGGTGGCGACGAGTTTGCAATGTGGGAGACCATTACGGACGTCACCAAGTTTCAGCCTCTAGTCGATGGCGTCGACCTCAAGGTTAAGGTGCTCCAGGATCAGAGCGAGCGACGAGTTCAGCAGGCTGCCGCACGACGAGAGCGGAGAACGAGTAGCGTCCTCAGCGGTCTCACCGCACTCACGATCGTTACGGTTGCGGTCGCGCTGATTGGGAACTTCCTCGGAAGTCGTTCAGACAAAGTTGGGCATATAGGACTACGCGCCGCGATAGTCGCCGTCGCTCTGCTACTGGCTGTCGCGGTCTACCGAGAGGCCTTCCGCGAGCACTCCAGGCTGCGCACAAAGCGACGGCGCCCATCTCGAAAGCACGCATAAATGAGCTAGCTCGACGCCGCCTGAGCTATGAGCATCGCCGACGAGGAGGCGTTACACCAGTTCAGACGACTTGACCGGCGATGAGGGTCCGCTGCCCAACATGGACTGCGGCCCGTTTGCGGTCTCCAGACGAACGAACAGCCGCGAACACGAGCGAACACGCTCCCCCGATGTCCAGCGTTTTCGGGGATATTCGCCCGTGTTCGCTGCTGTTCATGGTTCTCTAACCAATCGGGGCGCCGAGATTCGAACTCGGGACCTCACCGACCCGAACGGTGCGCGCTACCAGGCTGCGCCACGCCCCGATGAGCCCGCAGTATCCCACAAAGCCCGCTCCTGACCCACTCCAGCTATGGTCGCCCAGATGCCCACCCCCACCGCGGACATCATCGCCGACCTGGAGCACATCCTCGACCCGGCGCGCTTCGAGGACTACTGCGTCAACGGCCTGCAGGTCCCGGGGCCGAAGCAGGTTCAGACGATCGCCACGGGAGTGTCCGCGAGCGCCGAGCTGTTCGAGCGCGCGGCCGCGGAGCAGGCCCAGCTCCTCATCGTCCACCATGGCCTCTTCTGGGGCTCGGGCGTGAGAACGATCGACGCCACGCTGGCGCGTCGCCTGAAGCTGGTGTTCGACGCGGACATCGCGCTGGCGGCGTATCACCTGCCGCTGGACGCCCACCCCGAGCTGGGCAACAACGCGCAGTTGGCCAAAGCCCTCGGCGCCGGTGAAGAGCTACAGCCATTCGCGCCTGTCCACGGACAGCCGATCGGCTTCATCGCCAGGTTTCCCGGCGGCGGCCTGGCACCTACGGAGCTGCTCGCGCGCGTGAGCGAGCTGACGACGCACGGACACTCCGCAGACCACACCCCTCTCCTCCTGGCCGCAGACCAACAGACCGGGCCGGCGAGAATCAGCCGCCTGGCGATCGTCTCGGGCGCGGGCGCGGACTATCTCGCGGAGGCAGCGGCCGCAGGCGCGGACGCACTCCTCACGGGAGAGCCTGAGGAGCGTTCGATGGCGCTCGCGCGCGAGCTGGGCATCCACCTGATCGCCGCCGGCCACTACGCCACGGAGACGTTCGGCGTGAGGCGCCTTGGCGAGCATCTGGCAGAGCGCTTCGGCGTGCGCCACGTCTTCCTGGATGTGCCCAACCCCGTCTGATCTGGACGCTCAGTTTGCCTGTTCAAGCGAGTCGTGAACGTCTAACATCAAGCGCACATTCGGCTGAGGACAAGGAGGAGTTTCATGGAGGCTACGGCGTCGACAACGGGGTCGAAGACGATCGCCGATCTGATCCCGCACTCGGCTGCCGAGCATGCCGATGACGTTGCCGTGCGCTACAAGCGCGACGGTGCCTGGCACGACGTCAGCTATGGCGAGCTGGCGGAGATCGTGCAGGAGATCGGGCTTGGGCTGATCGACCTGGGGATCGAAGGCGGGGAGCGGCTTTGCATCCTCGCCAACACGCGTCCCGAGTGGTCCTACGCGGACATGGGAGCGACCTCCGCAGGCGCGGTGGTGGTGCCGATCTACCAGACCAACTCACCTGAGGAGTGTCTATGGGTGATCTCCGACTCGGGTGCCTCCGCGATCATCTGCGAGGACGAGGAGCAGCTGGCCAAGATCGTGGCGATCAAGGACCAGGTGCCCAACCTGCGCACGGTGATCGTGATGGACGCAAGCGCAGCCTCTTCGAGCGCCGCGAACACACTGCACGCGATCACCCTCGATGAGGTTCGCGAGCGCGGCCGCGGGCGCTCCGTGGAGGAGCTCGAAGCGCGTCGCGCGGCGGTGCGCCCGGAGGACGCGTTCACGTTCATCTACACCTCCGGCACAACCGGTCCTCCCAAGGGCTGTGTGCTTACGCACGGCAACTACCGCGCGATCATTGACATGGTCAGCGAGGCCGGCGAGATCGACGGGGACGAGGTCATCTACCTGTACCTCCCGCTCGCGCACTCGTTTGCCCTGCTGATCCAGCTCGCCGTGTTCGACCTGGGAGGCACGCTCGCGTACTTCGGAGGCGACACCAAGCAGATCGTGCCGGAGCTGCTCGAGGTCCAGCCAACCTATCTGCCGTCGGTCCCCCGCGTGTTCGAGAAGATCTACACGCTCGCGCACGGCGCGATCGAGTCACAGCCGCCGGAGGAGCGCGAGCGCGCGCACAAGGCGATCGCGCTTGGCGTGAAGGTGCGCGACATGATCAACCGCGGCGAAGAGGTGCCCGAGGAGCTGAAAGTCCCCTTCGAGGAAGCCGACGAGCAGCTGTTCAAAAACGTGCGCGCGATCTTCGGCGGGCGTGTGCGTCACGCCACCAGCGGCGCCGCCCCGATCGCAAAAGAGATCCTCGAGTTCTTCTGGGCGTGCGGCGTGCCCGTGCTGGAGGGCTACGGCATGACCGAGACGGCGACGGCGGCCACGACCTCCACGGTCGAGAACCACCGCTTCGGCACCGTCGGGCGCGCGCTTCCCGGCGTGGAGCTGAAGATCGCAGATGACGGCGAGATCCTCGTCAAAGGGCCAAACATCTTCGACGGCTACCACAACCAGGCGTCCACCAGCTTCGGCGCGGTAGAGAACGGTTGGCTACACACGGGCGACCTGGGCTCGATCGACGAGGACGGCTACCTGTCGATCACGGGTCGCAAGAAGGACATCATCATCACCGCGGGCGGCAAGAACCTCACGCCGGCGAACATCGAGAACGACCTCAAGCAGTGCCGCTGGATCTCCCAAGCGGTCATGCACGGCGACCAGCGTCCCTACCCGGTCGTGCTGATCACGCTGGACGAGGAAGAGATCCCTGTGTACGCGCGTGAGCACGGTCTGCCGGAGGACGTCGCCGCGCTCTCGCAGGAGCCGGCCGTGCAGGAGCTGATCCAGAAGGAGATCGACCGCGCGAACTCCAAATACGCGCAGGTGGAGCAGGTGAAGAAGTTTGTGATCCTCGACCACGACCTCTCCCAGCCCACCGGCGAGCTGACGCCGACGCTGAAGGTCAAGCGCTCGGTCGTCAACGAGAAATACGCCGAGCTGTTCGACGCGCTGTACGCCGGCTGAGACGCCGGGCACGCAACTGCTGGCATAGCTGCGAACATGGGTATGGATGCGCACTGACCCCACAGACAACGGCGGGCTGTTCGTCGGGCGCCGGCCTGGGACCGCGCCGGTGCACTTCCGTGCGCTGCCCAAGCGCGGCAGCGACGTGCGCCAGCGCGTGGACGGGTCGCTGGCGAGCCTGATGCTCGCCGCGATGACACTGCTGTGCCTGCTCTGCTGGGGGCCGATCCCGATCGCCTGCTTGTGGCTGGGGTCGCAGGCCAACTACCTCACGGGCAGCGTCAGCCTCGGGATCCTGGCCTCTTTCGTCGCGCTCTTCGCGCTGCTGTTCGGCGCGCTGTCTCTGATGAAACGCGTGGACAACGCGTGGATCCTCGTGCGCCGCGCCGCCGGTGTCGACCAGCGCTCGGGTGTGCTCGGGCGTGTGTTCGCGATCACCGCCGTCGTCTGCGCGCTCGCCTTCCTGCTCTGGTTCGTCGTGATCCACGGGCCTGGCACGAGCTTGGTTGCGGGCGGCGGCGAACCGTGATCGGCTAGAACGAGGCCACGATGGGCCTGCTCGATTACTACAAGCAGTTCGAGGGGATGTCCGAGGAGGAGGTCAACCAGGGCCTGCGCGAGGAGGCCGCTGAGCGCCGGCGCAAAGCGCTCGCGCGCGTGGAGACGCTCGACCTCTCTCTCACCACCTGGCCGGAGCTGCCGCACCCGCACATTGTCAGCGCGATCACGTTCGTGGCGCGGCGGGGACTGAACCGCTACCCCCGCCTGGCAGGCGCTGACCTGCGCGGCACCCTCGCCGAGCGTCACGGTGTGGAGCCCGACCGGCTGATCCTCGGTAACGGCGCCGCGGAGCTACTGAGTGCGGCCACACGCGCGCTGATCGAGCCGGGCCAGCAGCTGCTCACGCTGTGGCCCTCCTACCCCCTCTATCCGATCATGGCCCGCCGTGCCCACGGCCAGGCGGTGCGCGTGGACAGCGAAGGCCCGGGCGGCAGCGTGGACGCGCTGCTCGAGGCAGCTGCGCGTGAGCCCGATGTGCGCGTCGTGGCGCTGGCGAGCCCGAACGACCCCACGGGTGAGCTGCTGCCCGCCTCGGAGCTCCAGCGCCTCTTGGTGGGACTGCCGGAGGGCGTGGCGGTGCTGCTGGACGAGTCGCTGGTCGACTTCTCAGACGCACAGCCCACCGGCTCGTCGCTCACGTTGCTCGAGCACCAGCCGCGCCTGCTCGTGTTCCGAAGCTTCTCCAAGGCGTGGGGCCTTGCTGGCCTGCGTATCGGCTATGCGATCGGCGCCCCCGGGTCGGGCGCGCTGCTCACCGAGCTCCAACCCGACCTGGGCGTCTCTGAGATTTCCCAGGCGGGCGCGTTCGAGGCGCTACACAGCTGCTCTGAGATCACCGACAAACGCGTGCAGGTGATCCGCGAGGAGCGTCCGCGCTTGATCGCCGGCCTGCGTGATCGCGGCTTTGAGGTATCCGACAGCCAAGCGAACTTCGTGTGGGCCGCGCACCCCTCGATGCCGGGTGGGGAGCTCGCCGTGAGGCTCGAGCGCACCGGCATCCTCGTGGCCGCGGGCGACGCGCTCGGAGAGCCGGGCCACGCGCGTATCGCGATTCACTCAGCTGCGGCAACGGACCGCCTGCTGAACGCGCTGGACGGCTTCTAGCCCGCGGAGCCGCTCTGGCGCAACAGCGCGCCCGTCGTCCCCTCGAGGATCTTTCGCCAGGAGCTGACCTCCTCGCGCTCGTCGTCGAAGTGGGCGACCACTTTGCGCACGCGCTTGGCTGAGATCTCCAGGCCATGGCGCTCGGCGACGTCGCGGTAGCGCTCGTATTCGCCGGCCAGCTGCTTGGTGACCGACTCGAAGCCGTGCCGGGCGATCTCCACGCGCGAGGTGAAGCTCATCATCGACGTCTGAAACATCAACCTGTCGCTGGCTTCCGGCTCGATCAGCACGATGTCGACGCCCGGGTAGCGCTGCTCCCAGCCCTTGGCGAGTTCGTGCAGGCGCTGGTGGGCGAGCAGCTTGAAGCTCTGGTAGCCGATCTGCGCGAAGCCCATGTCCGAGACCCGCTGCGGGCGTCTGCCGTGGAGCGTGGTGACGGTGTTGGAGAAGTCGTTCACGAACGGCACGAGCGGGTTGATCACGACGACGAGCTTCGCGCCGGCCTCGACCGCGATGTCGAGGTTGGTGGTGGAGACCATGCCCCCGTCGATCAGGTCGCGGCCGTTGACGTTCACCGGCGCGTAGACCATCGGCAGGGCGCCGGATGCGCGCACGGCGGTGGAGATGGGAACATCGTTGGCGCCGTCGTGGGCCCCCAGGACAACGCGCTCGCACGTGTCCAGGTCGGTCGCGGTCAGGTACAGCTCGCAGGCGAGCTGGGTGAAGTCATCGGTGCGGCCAGGCTCGCTGAGCACCTCCTGCAGGTAGCGCTCGATCCCTGCGCCCGTGTAGAGGCCCGAGGGCAGCGCGTCGGCCATCCCCATGACCACGTCCATCAGCGAGGTACCGCCGGGCTGGGAGAGCAGGCTGCGCGCGAGCGAGAGCGCGCGCAGCGGCATCAGCGCGCCCTTGCGCGCGAACTCCATGAGATTCGGGCGCAGCAAATCGCCGATGTCGATGTCTTTGAACGTCACTTTGCCCTGCCCGGTGACGACGCGCATCATCTCCTCGGGCGTGACATCGTTGGCGCACAGCGCGGCGATGAACGCGCCCGCGGAGGTGCCCACGTAGACGTCGAAGTTGTTGACCGTGCTGTTGACCGCCAGCAGGTCCAGTGCGCGCAGCGCGCCGATCTCATACACCCCGCCGGTGAAGCCGCCACCACCGAGCACGAGTGCGGTCTTGTCACGCCTGGGACGCCGACGACGCTCGTGGGACGCGGGTCTGCCCACGCCACGAGGGGCGACGCGGCGCGTTCGCGCCTTGGCGCTGGACTCGGCCTTGGCGGTCGGTTCCAGCTTGACAACCTTGCCCATGGCAGGGACATTCTACGGCCAGTGCCCCGGTACCCGACCGCAAAGCTCCTGATTCTGCTCTGCGGACTCCTGGTAGTCACCGTCCTGACGCCCGCTACAGCTGCAGCAACGGGCGGGCTCTCAGAGCTGCAGACCCACCTCACCCACCAGCTGAACCTCGCCGGCGGCGCCGACGGGGCGTACGTGTATGACCTGACGAGCAAACAGGCGCTGTTCTCCGACCGCGCCTCGGTGATGCGTCCGCCGGCGTCAGTGGAGAAGCTCTACACAGCAACCACAGCACTGGAGCTGATGGGGCCGACGGCGCGGCTGGACACGACCGTGTACGGCGTTGGGCACCTGGCGCCGGGCGGCGTTTGGGAAGGGAGCATCTACCTGCGCGGCGGCGGCGATCCCACGTTCGGCACGGCGTCGTTCATCCACAGCCACTACGGCGGCGTGGGTGCGACTGTGCAGGCGCTGGTCAGCCAACTGACGAGGACCGATGGCATCCACCGCATCACGGGCTCGATCGAGGGCGACGAGTCCTACTTCGACTCCCTCAGAGGCGAGCCCTCGAGCGACTACCAGTGGGACCCGTTCCTTGAAGGCACGCTCAGCGGCCTGGCGTTCAACCGTGGCGAAACGGGATCGGAACGCGGTCCGCACGCCCCGGCGGCGTTTGCGGCGCGCGCGCTGTGGGGACTGTTGAAGGCGGCAGGCGTGAAGATCGGAGGCGGGAGCGGCGCGGCGAGCACGCCCGCGGGCGCTACGCAGCTCGCGCAGGTGCCCTCGCCCACTCTGCAACAGCTGCTGGAGCTGATGCTGCCGCCGTCGGATAACTTCTTCGCGGAGACGCTGGTGAAGGACCTCGGCGCGCGCTACGCCGGCGCCGGCACGACCGCCGCGGGCGCGCAGGCGGTGATGAAGACGATCGCCTCTGCGCTGGGGATCCACCCGCATGTGGTGGACGGCTCGGGCCTCTCTGAAGAAGACAAAACCTCTCCCTACCAGGTGGCTGACCTGCTCACGGAGCTGGCCCCCACGTCGATCGGCTCTGTACTGCGCTCGAGCCTCGCGGTGGCGGGACATACAGGCACGCTGGAACTACGCATGCGTGGCACCCGCGCGGCGGGCAACTGCGAGGGAAAGACGGGCACGCTCACGGGCGTGTCGAACCTCGTGGGCTACTGCCAGGCGGCGGACGGCCACACGCTGGTGTTCGCGATCTTCACCGACGACATCCCCACGGAAACGGCGCATCTGTTTCAGGACAACATGACGATCACGATCGCCGACTCCAACATCACGACCGCGGAAGAGGCAGCGGCGAAAGCCGCGCGGCGCTAAGACCGGGCTCTAACGCCTACGTGCAACGGGAGCCTCGTGGCAGTAGCGGCTCTCCTGCAGCCACTGCACGCGCGGCCGGTGCGCTTGGCTGGTGGCGAACACGTTGGCTTCCGCCTTGCATGCGCTGGGGAAACCGGCGCCGCTTATTTCGATCTTGCAACGCCACTGATCCAGCGGTGTGGAGGGTGTGAATTCCTGCTCGATCATGCTGCGCCCGGCGCAGTGCGTTTCGCCGCTGTAGCCGGCGCGCAGCCTACGCACAACCTGCCTGTGGATCTGCGCGGTGATTGTGGACTGCGCTTCGGAGGCGGTGACAGGCACGAGCGGCGCGGGCGCGCCGGTGAGCGCGAGCAGTGCCACAGGCATCACTACTAAGTTGCGCATAGGCGAACACTACCCCGGCTGCGCGGAATTAGCACAAACGGGTTACGCGAGCAGGCCGAGCAGGCCGTCTTCGTCGAGCACGCGCACGCCGAGGCGCTCGGCCTTCTCGAGCTTTGAGCCGGCGCTGTCGCCGGCGATCACGTAGTCGGTCTTCTTGGACACCGACCCGGTGACCCTTCCGCCGGCGGCGAGGATGCGCTCCGTGGCGACCTCGCGCGAGAGCTGGGGCAGGCTGCCGGTGAGGACGAGCGTCTTGCCGGCAAGCGGCCCCTGTGACGGCGCCGGCCCCTCCTCGTGGAAGCGCAGTCCGAGCTCGCGCAGCTCGCGTATGAGCGTGAGCATGCGCTCGTCGTGCAGCTGGGCGTTGATCGACTGGGCCATCTTCTCCCCCACCCCGGGTGTCTCGGCGAGCTCCTCTGGTGTGGCGTCGAGCATGGCGTCGATGTCGCGGAAGCGCTGGGCGAGGTTGCGCCCGGTGACCTCCCCCACCTCCTCGATGCCGAGGGCGAAGAGCACGCGCGCGAACGGACGCTCCTTGGAGCGCTCGATGGCGGCGAGCAGGTTGTTGACGGATAGCTCGCCGAAGCCCTCGAGCTCGAGCAGCTGCTCGGCTTTCAGCCGGTAGAAGTCGGCGGCTGTGATGACGAGCCCGCGCTCCTGCAGCAACGCGACCTGCTTCTCGCCGAGCCCGTCGATGTCCATGGCGCCACGGGAGACGAAGTACTTGAGCAGCTGCCACGCGCGCGCGGGGCAGTCGCGGTTGGGGCAGACAGTAAAGACGCTGTCGGGCGGCTTGACGGTGGGCGTGTCGCAGAAGGGGCAGCGCGAGGGCGGGTGCGGCGCGGGCGGACGGTTCTTCTGCTCGGCGACGTGCGGGGCAGGCGAGACGACCTGTGGGATGACGTCGCCGGCGCGCACGACGATCACCTCCTCGCCGGCGCGGAGGTCCTTGCGCAGGATGTCCTCCTCGTTGTGCAGCGTGGCGAGCTTGATCGTGACGCCGCCCACTTCCACTGGCTTGAGCACGGCGTAGGGGCGTAGGTCGCCGAACTTGCCGACGTTCCACATGACTTTTTCGAGCGTGGTGAGCGCGGTGGTGGGCGGGAACTTCCAGGCGACGGCCCAGCGGGGGTCGCGCCCGACGGTGCCGAGGCGGCGTTGCAGCTCGAGCTCGTCGACCTTGATGACGACGCCATCGATCTCGAAGTCGAGCTCGCCGCGGCGGCGCTCCCACTCCAGACACTGGGCGATCACCTCGTCCTCACCGGCGAGTATGCGGATGCCCGCGTTCACGCGAAAGCCGTGCTCGCGCAGCCACTGCAGCGCCTGGGAGTGACGCTCGAAGGAGAGCCCCTCGGTAACGCCCACCTGGTAGCACCAGATGGACAGCGGCCGCTTGGCGGCGTCGGCGGGGTCGAGCTGGCGGATCGTGCCGGCGGCGGAGTTGCGCGGGTTCATGAACGTGGACTCGCCGGCTTCGGCGCGGCGCTCGTTCAGGGCGGTGAAGTCGGCGAGCGACATGTAGACCTCGCCGCGCACCTCCACCAGCGCGGGCGCGTCCTGGACGCGCAGGGGCACGGCGCCGATCGTGCGCAGGTTGTGGGTGACGTCCTCCCCCACCTCGCCGTTGCCGCGGGTGGCGCCGCGCTCGAGCACGCCGTCGCGGTAGAGCAGGCTGATCGCGAGACCGTCGATCTTCGGCTCGACGACGAACGTGAAGCTCGGGTCCTCGATGCCCTCGCGCGCGAGGTGGTTGCGCATGCGCTCGACCCACGCGCGCAGCTCCTGCTCGGAGCGCACGTTGCCGAGCGAGAGCATCGGCTCGAGGTGGCGCACCTTCTCCAGACGCCCGACGGGTTCGCCGCCCACCCGCTGCGTGGGCGAGTCTGGGGTCAGCAGCTCTGGGTGGTCGCGCTCGATGTCGCGCAGCTCGTCGAGCAGGCGGTCGTAGGCGTCGTCGCCGATCTCAGGGTCATCGAGGACGTAGTACTGGTGCGCGTGGTGCTCCAGCTGTTGGCGCAGTTCCTTGGCGCGCGAGGCGGGGTCGGTTGCGCTCACGTCTGCGCGTCGTGTGCGGGCCTGTCTGCAATGGGGGGCTCGAGCAGCGCCTCCAGGTCGAAGCTCCGCAGGGCGTCGAGGCTGGGCCGGTCTGTGAGGTCGAAGTGGATTGGCGTGACGGCGATGCGCCCGGCGGAGACGGCGGCGAGGTCGGTGCCGGGCTCGTCGTGGAAGCCGGGGTCCGAGCCGTAGATCCAGTAGCGCCGGCGGTGCTCCTCCTCGTGCTCGAGTTTGAGCTCGTCCTTGTAGATGCGCTTGCCGAGGCTGGTCACCTCGACGCCGCTGGGCTGACCGGCGGGGACGTTGATGTTGAGCAGCGTACGCGCGGGCAGCGGCACGTCTTCGATTCGCTCGACCACACGCGCGACGAAGGCGGCTGCGATCTCGAAGCCGAAGCCACCGTGGAAGCGGTAGTCGAGCTGGCGCGCACGCGACTGCTGGGAGACCGCGATCGCGGGCAGCCCGAGCACGACTCCCTCCAGGGCGGCGGCGACGGTGCCGGAGTAGGTGATGTCATCGCCGAGGTTGGCGCCGTGGTTGATGCCGGCGACGACGAGGTCGGCGGCGAAGTTCTCCACGAGCCCGAGGCTGGCGAGGCGCACGCAGTCGACGGGCGTGCCATCGGTTGCGTAGCCGAGCGTGCCGTCGGCGAAGGGGACCTCCTCCACCCACAGCGGCCGCCGCGTGGTGATGGAGCGGGCCATGGCGGAGCGGTTGCCGTCGGGGGCGATCACCGCGAGGCGCACGTCGTCGAGCTCGGCGAGGGCCAAGCGCATCGCCTGCAGCCCGTCGGCCTCGATCCCGTCGTCGTTTGTGAGCAGCACGTTGAGCATGTCTGTTTGTCCAGCATAGGGGCCGGTTCGGTCCCCGCGCGTGAAGATATGCTGCGCTGGTGAGGGGGATGGACTCGCAGCAGGCGCGCGGCAATCGTCCGCGCAGGGTGGTGTGGACAGCGGCGGCGACGGCTGTGAGCGTGGCTGCGCTTGTGTGTGGATTGGTGGCGCCGGCCGGCGCGGCCGCGTCCTCGCCGGCAACAGCGCCCGTGAGCCCGGAAGATGCGACGGCGACCTCGACGTACCTGACGGATGTCAACGGATTCGGGCAGATGCTGGTCGCGAACGCGCCGAAGTCTGCGCAAGCGCTCGACGAGCTGGCAAGCCGGCTGGGGAGCGAATGCCCTGGGGTGTTGAGCGACGCGCCGAACACGTCGACGCTTTCGGACTTCTTGCCCGCGGGATCGACGGCGCTCGGCGAAACCCTTCGCACGCAGCGCCAGTGGCGAGATCTGAAGGCGGAGCTGGAGACTGCGATGTCACGCGTGTACCTGCAGCCGGACGAAGCAGCGGCGAACCTTCTGATCGCGTCGCTGAACACTCTGGAGTGGAGCAGTCCGGCGCTCACAGCGGCGGTCCACGCGAAGGCGGCAGCCGAGCAGGAAGTGCTGGTTGCGCCGACATTGAACGTGTGTGCTGACATGCGCGCGTGGGTGGCCGGCGACTACAAGACGCTGCCCGCGGGCACCACTGAATTCCTGGCGCGCAGAGAAGCGAAACGCGCACGGACGGGGAGCGAAGATACGTCTGGCGCGATTGAAGCGCTACTGACGAGCTACGAGAACACTGAAGACGCGACGCTCGCACGGCGGGCAAAGACGCTGGAACGCGAATTCGTGACGGGCGCGGCCGGCACGCTGACGAGCGTGGAGGCTCGCATTGAAACCGCGCTTGGCATCCACTCAGTGCTGAGCGAAGCGCGTGAAGCCTCGGAGCACGCGACGATCGTCGGGCACGTGCGTACTGCGGCGGGCGGGCGCTACGTGGCGAAGCTGGAACGATCGACGAGCGGCGGAAACGGATGCAAGCTGCGCCTGTCGACGGAAAAGATGACACGCAAACAGAGCTTGCTCGGCAGCGTCGTGTTCTCGGGCGGCGGCTACTGCGTGGCGGGCAGGTTCACCGGACCCGATCCGAGCGTCAGTTGCAACCGCGGCCTGCTCACGATCAGCGCGCTGGCGCCGTCCTCTGCGCGTACGGCGCGCCTGCTGCTGAGCGACGGACGTGAGCTCACCTCGCGCTTGATCCGCGCACCGCGTTTGGGCGCGCGGCTGGGGTACTACCTCCAGATCGTGCGCGGGCCCGCACCGATCCCCACGTCGCTGACGGAGCTCGGCGCGGGTGGCCGTGTGCTGCGCGTGGTGGCGCTCCCGCCGGTGGTGGAATGCACGAAGCACCCGATCAAATACCTGCCGGGCGGCAGGCCGACGGTGCTCGCGCGAGGGCGTGCGCCGCACGGCCCGAGCTTTACGATCGTGGGTGAACGCTATCGCTTCCTCGGCCACGTGCATTCGGACCTGAAGGTGAACACTCTGGGCGGATCGGGTGAAGGGGGGCAGAGCATCTCCGGCAGCGCGATCGAGCTCGGGTCGGGGCCGCCGCCTGCGTTCTCGATCCAGGAATCGACCGGCTGTGACCCCAAGCTCTACGACATCGTGTACGGCGTGCTGAAAGCACCTGGGGCGCAGGTGCTGGTGCGGATCGCGGGCGTGCTGACGCCGCTGCACGAGGTGCGGCTTCCCGGCTCGCTCTATGAAGGGCGGGCGCTCGCATTCGGAGCATTCACGGCTGCACCGACGCAGCTGGTGGTCCGCAACGCGCACGGCAAGACGATCTCCCAAGAATCGCTGCGCGGATCGGCGAGCGTGACGGCGGAGGAGTGCGAAGCGGACACCGAATGACGCTACTGGTAGCTGACCCGCGCGAGCGCCAACCCATGCGCAGGCGCGGTTCTGCCGGCATCAGCCCGCGGCCTGCCCTCGAGTAGCTCGAGGAATTCCTCGAGCGTGCGTATCCCCGAGGCGACGTCGAGCATGGTGCCGACGAGCACGCGGTTCATGTGGCGCAGGAACATGTCGGCCTGGATCCAGAATTCCAGCAGGGGCCCGTCGCCAAGCCACTGCGCTGAGAGCACGTTGCAGTTGAAGTAGGAGTGCTCGGTCTCGCTGGGGGTGAAGGCAGTGAAGTCGTGCTTGCCGATGAGCGCGTGCGCGCACTGGTCGAGCAGCTGGCGGTCTAGGGCAGCGGTCCACCAGTAGGCACGCTGGCGCTCGAACACGGAGCGGGTGCGCCGGGCGAGCACGCGGTAGCAGTAGGTGCGGCTGGTGGCGTGGCGGCGGGCGTTGAAGCCGTCGGGGGCGGGCTCGGCTGCGAGCACGGCGACGTCGGGGTCGAGCAGCCCGTTGAGGCGCAGCGGGTCGACGGCCTCGTGCGCATAGCTTGCGACCTGTCCCCAGGCGTGCACGCCTGCGTCGGTGCGCCCGGCGACGATCAGCCCGAGCGGACGTCCGTCGTGCCCGGTGTCTCCGAGGACGGTGCGCAGGGCGCGCTCGAGCTCCTCCTGCACGGTGCGCGCATCAGGCTGTCTTGCCCAGCCGGCGAAGGCGCTGCCGTCGTACTCGATGGTGAGCTTGGTGACCATCCCGGGAGCGCTGGGCGCTGCGAGAGGGTGCAGCTCAGACGAGCTCGATGAAGACCATCTCGGTGGCGTCGCTGCGACGCGGACCGAGCTTGAGGATGCGCGTGTAGCCACCGGGACGCTCGGCGTAGCGGGGCGCGACCTCCTCGAACAGCTTGTGCACGGCAAACTTGTCCTGTGAGAGCGTGGAGAGCGCCTGTCGGCGCGCGTGCAAGTCGCCACGCTTGGCGAGCGTGATCAGCTTCTCGATCTCCGGCTTGACGGCCTTGGCCTTGGCCTCGCTGGTTTCGATGCGCTCGTGCTCGATGATCTCCTTGGAGAGGTTCATGAGCAGCGCCTTACGATGCGCGGAGTCGCGGCTGAGCTTGTTGCGTGTCTTCTGGTGGCGCATGATCTCGTTTTTATGGGAGGGCGGGGTTCGTAGTGCGTAGCCGGCGGCTCAGTGTAGATAAAGGGCCGGGGTGTTGGTGGTGCCCTCAAAAGTCTGTATCACCATGGCACACAAACTTTTCAGCGAGGCACTCACCCCCACCTGTTTAGCTTCGCAGCTCAGTCGTGGCGCAGGTCGAGCCCCCGCGCGTGCAGCGTTTCGATGACCTCGTCGATGGACTTTTTGCCGAAGTTGGGGATCGCGTTGAGCTCGGCCTCGGACTTGGAGATGAGGTCGCCGACGGTCTGGATGCCGGCGCGCTTGAGGCAGTTGTAGGAGCGCACCCCGAGCTCGAGCTCCTCGATGAGGATGCCCCACTCCTCGCCCTGCAGCGCAGCCTGCGGGCCGCCGGCGACGGCGAGGCCGTGCCCGTCGAGTGCTCCGCCGGGTGCGGCGCGCAGCTCCTGGATGCGGTCGGCGTCGGTGAAGATGGCGAGCTGGGAGATGAGCAGCTCGGCGGCCTCGCGCAGTGCTGCCTGCGGGTCGATGGAGCCGTCGGTCTCGATGTCGAGCGTGAGCTTGTCGAAGTCGGTCTTCTGTCCGACACGGGCCTGCTCGACTGCGTAGGCGACGCGCCGTACGGGCGAGAAGATGGAGTCGATGGGGATCACGCCGATCGGCTGGTCGGCCGACTTGTTCTCCTCGGCGGGCCGGTAGCCGCGCCCGCGACCGATGGTCATGTAAAGCTCGAGCTTGGTTTTCTTCTCGAGCGTGGCGATGTGCAGGTCGGGGTTGAGGATCTCGACTCCGGCGGGCAGGTCTATGTCCTTGGCGGTGATGTCGCCGGGCCCGGTGACGACGAGCGGCGCCTCGACCTCGCTTGCGTCTGAGTGCATGCGGCAGACGACGCCCTTGAGGTTGAGCACGATGTCGGTCACGTCCTCCTTGACGCCCTGGATGGTGGAGAACTCGTGCGCTACGCCCTCGATGCGCACGCTGGTGACGGCTGCGCCGGCGAGTGAGGAGAGCAGTACGCGCCGCAGCGAGTTGCCGAACGTGTAGCCGAAGCCGCGGTCGAGCGGCTCGATCGTGAAGGTGCCACGATTCTGCTCCACGGACTCGCTTGTGATCCGGGGGATTTGGAAGTCGAGCATGAAAGTCCTAACGTCGATTTGGTGTCGCACCGGCACCAGTGAGGGCGCCGGCTCTGAGCGCCGCCGCCCAGATGGGCTGCGACGCGGGCAAAGTTCCTACTACTTCGAGTACAGCTCGACGATGAGCTGCTCCTGCACCGGCGCGGCGACCTCGCGTCGCTCCGGCTTGCGCAGCACCTTGGCCGTGAGCGACTCGTGATCGGCCTGTAGCCACGCGGGAATCTGTCCGGTCAGCTCGGTTGCGTCCCTGACCACCTGCGTGGCGGGCGTGTCAGCCTTGATCGTGATCACGTCGCCGGGGCGCACCTGATAGCTGGGGATGTTCACCCGCCGGCCGTTGACGGTCCAGTGGCCGTGACGGATGAGCTGGCGCGCCTGGCGGCGGGACGCGCCGAAGCCGAGTCGCACGAGCACGTTGTCGAGACGGCACTCGAGCAGCGTGAGCAGGTTCTCGCCGGTGATGCCGCTCTGGCGCGATGCCTTCTCGTAGTAGCCGGCGAACTGCTTCTCGAGCACACCGTAGTAGCGCTTGGCCTTCTGCTTCTCGCGCAGCTGCACACGGTACTCGCTCTGTTTCATGCGACCGCGGCCGTGCTCCCCGGGCGGGTAGGCGCGTCGCTCGACGCCGCACTTGTCGGTGAGGCAGCGCTCGCCCTTGAGGAACAGCTTCTGTCCCTCGCGGCGGCACTGCTTGCACTGCGGGCTGGTGTCTCTGGCCATTACCAAGCACCTCTGAGATGGTCGTGAGTCGAGCGAGACAAGGACGCAGCGAGCGTGGCGTGCTTCGCACGCGAGCGAGTGAGGACGCAGTATCGCGAAGTGCTCACGGGCATCTCAGACCCTCCGCCGCTTGCGGGGGCGGCATCCGTTGTGGGCCTGTGGGGTGACGTCCTTGACGCCGCTGACCTCGAGGCCGGCGGCCTGCAGCGAGCGGATCGCGGTCTCGCGCCCGGAGCCTGGCCCCTTGACATAGACCTCGACCTTCTGCAGGCCCTGTTCAAGGCCCTTGCGCGCGGCGGCATCGGCGGTGACCTGAGCGGCGAACGGCGTGGACTTGCGCGAGCCCTTGAAGCCGGCGCCGCCGGCGGACTCCCAGGCGATGACGTTGCCCTGCGTGTCGGTCAGCGAGACGATGGTGTTGTTGAAAGAGGTCTTGATGTGGGCCTGCCCGACGGGGATGTTCTTTTTGGGCTTGCGCCGCCCACGGGCGCGTTTTGGAGCTGGGGGCATTACTTCTTACCTGCTCTCTTCTTGCCGGCGACCTGCATGCGCTTGGGGCCCTTGCGGGTGCGGGCATTGGTCTTGGTCTTCTGTCCGCGCACGGGCAGCCCGCGACGATGGCGCAGGCCGCGGTAGGAACCGATCTCCTGCAGGCGCTTGATGTCGTTGACGCGCTCGCGGCGCAGGTCACCCTCGACGGTGAGCCCGTCGTCGATGGCGTCGCGCAGCTTCACGACCTCGTCCTCGGTGAGGTCGCGGATGTAGGTGTCGGGGCTGATACCGACCTGTGCGAGGACCTTGTTGGACGTGGAGCGTCCGATCCCGTAGATGTAGGTGAGCCCGATCTCAGAGCGCTTGTTGAGCGGGAGGTTGACGCCGGCGATACGTGCCATCGACTACCCCTGACGCTGCTTGTGACGCTTGTTCTGGCAGATCACCAGCACCACCCCGTGGCGGCGGATGATCTTGCATTTCTCGCACATCGGCTTGACCGACGGTCTTACCTTCATGATCCCTTTCGGCGGCTGGGTTCCGGCGACTCGGCTCTGGCTGCCGTTGCGGCTGCCGCTACCGGGTCGAGGACAGGCCCCTTAGCGCAGGCAAGAAGCCCGGCCGTAGGGCAGGACTCCGCATGTTAGCAACGTCAGCCGGCGGTCGCGATCTGCTCGACTGCGTGCTCCTGGCCGCGGGCGTCGGCGGGCAGGTTCCAGGGCGTAAGGATGCGCGGCCCGGAGGAGGTGATGGCGACGGTGAACTCGAAGTGCGCGGCGGGTGAGCCGTCCTGGGAGTAGATCGCCCAGCCGTCGCCGCCGATGCGCACGCTGGCGCGCCCGGCGGTGGTCATGGGCTCGATCGCGAGGACCATGCCCTCCTCCAGCAGCGGGCCCTTGCCGGCCTTACCGTAGTTGGGCACCTGCGGGTCCTCGTGCATGCTGCGCCCAACGCCGTGGCCGACGAGCGAGCGCACGACGGAGAAGCCGTCGGCCTCGATCACGCGCTGGATGGCGTTGGACACATCGCCCATGCGGTTGCCGGGCAGGCATTGTGCGACGCCGGCGTACAGCGAGCGCTCGGTGGTGTCGAGCAGCTTGCGCACGTTGGCGTCGATCTCCTCGACGGGGAAGGTGCGGGCGGCGTCGGCGACCCAGCCGTCGAGCGTGACGCCGACGTCGACGGAGATGCTGTCGCCCTTTTTGAGTCGCTCGGGTCCGGGGATGCCGTGCACGACCATGGCGTTGGGGGAGGCGCAGATGGAGCCGGGGAAGCCTCGGTAGCCCTTGAATGTGGGGACGGCGCCGTGCGAGCGGATGAAACGCTCGGCGATCTTGTCGAGCTCGGCGGTGCTGATGCCGGGACGGATGCTGCGCTGCATCTCGTCCAGCGTGGCGGCGAGGATCAGCCCCGACTGGGCCATCTTGTCGATCTCGTGCGGCGACTTCTTGATGATCACCAACGGAGCTTAGCTGGGGAGCTAGCCCTGCAGGACCTCCGGTCCTGCAGTAGGGGCAGCGCGGACGGCGTGCAGCCGCCTTTAGAAGCCCTCCTCCATCTTGAGCGTGGCGATGGTGGCCCGGATGTGCGCGTGCACCTCGTCGGCGCTGCGCCTGCCGTCGAAGCGCCTGAGCAGCCCGAGCTCGTCGTAGTAGGCGATCAGGGGCTCGGTTTGAGCGTGGTAGACCTCCAGGCGCCGACGGATGACCTCCTCGCGGTCGTCGTCGCGCTGGATCAAGCGCGCGCCGTCCTGGTCGCAGACGCCATCGTGCTTGGGGGGATCGAAGTCCAGGTGGTAGATGTGGCTGGGGTTCTTCACGCACACGCGCCGCCCGGCGAGCCGGCGCACGAGGTCGTCGTCGGGCACCTCGATCAGTAGTGCGCCGGTGAGCTTGCGATCGAGCCCACGCACGGCCTCGGCGAGCGCGTCGGCCTGCACGATCGTGCGCGGGAAGCCGTCGAGCAAAAAGCCATCGCGCGCGTCGTCGTCCGCGAGCCGGTGGGTGATCATGCCGACGATCACCTCGTCCGGCACAAGATCGCCGGCGTCCATATAGCGCTTGGCCTCATTGCCCAGATCGGTCCCCTCGGCAACCTGCGCGCGCAGGATGTCCCCGGTGGAGATATGGGGGAATCCGAAGTCGTCATGCAGACGATCGGCCTGTGTCCCCTTGCCGGCGCCAGGAGGCCCAAGCAGGATCAAGTTCAGTTCAGACACCAAGTCAGCCTATCCGCAAAAGGGGTGCGTTTGCCAACACCCGCTGGGGTCGCGACGCTTGGTTGGCGCGTGCGAAGATCATCCGGGTGTTGCTCTCGCGCGTGACTGCGGTGGATGCTGTTCTTGCACGCCCGCACGGCCTGCTCGAGGGCCCGCGCTTCGCGGCGGGCGGCGATCTGGTCTACAGCGACGTGATCGCGGGGGGCGTCTGGGCGTGCTCGCGGGAGGGCGTCGTGCGCCAGCTCCTACCCAAGCGACGGGGCATCGGTGGGATCGTGGCGCACGCGGACGGTGGCTGGGTGGTGAGCGGGCGCGATCTGGTGCACCTGTCGCCGGACGGTAGCCAGCGAGTCGTGCTCGCCGCGGTTGAGGCGTGCGGCTTCAACGACCTCGGCACCACCCTCGACGGCGATCTGCTGGCGGGCGAGCTCCGCTACCGGCCGCTGAGCGGAGAGGCCCCACGCAACGGACGACTCCTGCAGATCGGCGCTGGTGGCGCGGTGCGGGTCCTCACGGAGGAGATCGTTTGGCCCAACGGCATCGGCGCCGCGGCCGACGGGCGCACCATCTATGTCAGCGACTACGCGCAGAAGGCGGTGCTGGCGGTGTCGCTGGATGGCCAGGAGACCCAGGAGTTCTGCCGCTCGCCAGGCGGCTCGGTAGACGGGTTGGCGCTCGACTGCGAGGGCGGCGTGTGGGTGGCCCTCGGCGAGGGGGGCGGCGTCGCCCGCTTCCACGCCGACGGTGAGCTGGACGAGGTGGTCGCGCTACCGGCGAGCTTCGTCTCGAGCCTGTGCTTCGGCGGAGTGGACATGTGCGATGTGCTCATCAGCACGGCTGACAACCGCATAAAGCCTGAGCTGGGCGGGACGCTGCTGCTGGCACGCAGCGAGGTGGCAGGCCTGAAGATGCAGCCAACGTGGGCGTAACCAACCGAGCACAGGCGCGCCCCTAGGCCAGCGGAGTCGGGTCCTCCCGGCGGCCGCCCGCGAAGTCGCGGGCGCCAGGAGGACGCGACGGAGCGCTACTTGAGAAAGCCCTCGTAACTGCGCATCATCAGCTGCGCCTCGAGCTGCTTCATGGTTTCCAACGCAACACCGATGACGATCAGGATGGAGGTGCCGCCGAACTCGAAGTTCTGGTGGGTGCGCGCGATGAGGATGGCGGGCAGCGCGGCGACGGCGGCGAGGAACAGCGCGCCGGGGAACGTCAGCCGCGCGAGGATGCGGTCGAGGAATTCTGCGGTTGGCCTGCCGGGGCGTACGCCGGGGATGAAGCCGCCGTACTTCTTGAGGTTGTCGGCCTGGTCGACGGGGTTGAACGTGACGGCGGTGTAGAAGTAGGTGAAGACGATGATGAACAGGGACTCGCCGACGACGTAATGCCAGCCGTTGGGCGTGAAGAAGTCGGATAGCGACTGGCCCCAGTGCGTTTTGACGAGCTGCCCGACGGTGGGCGGGAAGGCCATGATGCTGGCGGCGAAGATCACGGGGATGACGCCGGCCATGTTCACGCGCAGCGGCAGGTAGGTCTGCCCGCCCTCGGACATACGCCGCCCGATGACGCGCTTGGCGTACTGCACGGGGATCCGGCGCTGCCCTTCCTGGACGAAGACGATGCCGGCGACGACGGCGAGCACGAGGAACGGCATCATCACCTTGAAGACCTGGTTCTGGGTGGTCCACCACGCCTGGATGCCGCTGGGCAGGCGCGAGACGATGGAGGCGAAGATCAGCAGCGAGATGCCGTTGCCGATACCACGCTGGGTGATGAGCTCGCCGATCCACATGAGCAGCACACAGCCGGTGGTGAGGCAGATAACGATCAGGAAGATGTGCGGCAGGTCGAAGTGCGTGATCACGTTTTCGCCTGCTTTTGCCTGCAGCGTGTGGAACAGGAAGACGTAGCCGATGGATTGGGCGAAGGCGAGCCCGACGGTGAGATAGCGCGTGTACTGGGTGATGCGCGCCTGCCCGACTTCGCCTTCCTTTGAGAGCTTCTCCAGCGAGGGCACGGCGACCTGCAGCAGCTGCAGGATGATGGAGGAGGTGATGTAGGGCATGATCCCCAGCGCGAAGATGGCCAGTTTGGAGAGGCCACCTCCGGAGAAGAGGTTCAGGTAGCTGAGGATGCCTGCGCCGCCGAACGCCTTTTGGATGTTGTTGACGGCGGTGAGGTTGACCCCGGGCACGGGCACGTGGGAGCCGAGCCGGTAGATCAGCAGCATCACGCCGGTGAAGGCGATCTTCTTGCGGATGTCCGCAACCTGGAAGGCGTTGAGGATGGTGGAGAGCATGGCTTCTAGTCCGTTGCGCGCGAGCGTGGTGCCTGCGCGTGCTCGGGTCGGCCGCCGATTCTAGTGGATGCGCTGTGTGGCGCCGCCGGTTGCACGGCGCGTGGGAGCGCTAGCTCTCGACCGTGGTGCAGGTGCCGCCGGCCGCCTCGATGCGTTCGCGCGCGGTGGCGCTGAACGCGTGGGCGTGGACGGTGAGCGCCTTGGTGATCTCGCCCTTGGCAAGCACCTTGACGGGGATGTCCTTGCGCGTGCCGAGGCCGTGGGCCTTCATCAGCTCGATCGTGACCTCGGTGCCGGCGTCGAAGCGATCCTCCAGCGCTGAGATGTTGACGGGCTGGGTGTGCGTGCGGAAGGGCTCGAAGGGCATGGACTTCTTCATGTGCGGACCGCGCAGCTTTCGCATGCGCATGTGGATCGGCATCTGACCACCCTCGAAGGCGGCCCTGCTCTTGGAGCCCGTGCGCGAGCCGGCGCCCTTCTGGCCGCGGCCTGAGGTCTTTCCGGTGCCTGAGCCTTCGCCGCGGCCGATGCGCTTGCGCGGGCGGCGGCTGCCAGGGGCGGGCGCGAGGTTGTGCAGGCCGATGCGCTCCTCCTGCTGGTCTTTGGCGGGGCTCACTTGCCCTCCTTGACCTCAACGAGGTGGCGTACGGCGTGGAGCATGCCGCGGGTCTGCACGGTGTCATTGACCTCGACGGTGTGGCCGATGCGGCGCAGGCCGAGCGAGCGCAGCGTGTCGAGCTGTTTGACGTTGGCGCCGTTCTTGGAACGGCGCTGGGTGACGCTCAGTGCGGCCATCAGGCGGGTGCTCCGTTGGCGGCGGCTGACGCGTCGATGTCGGGCGCGGCGGCGACTGCCTCCTCAGGCGTATCTGCGGCGGCGGTTGTCTCCGTCTCGCCGTCGGCGGTGAGCGGCGCACCGTTGGCGCTCTGGCTGGTGAGCCCGAGTACCTGGTTGATGCTGAGCCCGCGCAGGCGTCCAACCTCCTCGGGGGTGCGCAGTCCGCGCAGCCCTGCGACGGTGGCCTTGACGAGGTTGATGGGGTTTTGCGTGCCGAGGCTCTTGGAGAGGATGTCGTGGATGCCGGCGAGCTCGAGCACCGCGCGTACACCACCGCCGGCGATTACGCCGGTACCGGGCGAGGCGGGCTTGAGCAGCACGCGCCCGGATCCGAAGATGCCGGTGGTCTGGTGGGTGATGGTGCTGCCGTGCTTGGGCACGCGGAAGAGGTCCTTCTTGGCGCGCTCGACACCCTTCTGGATCGCGAGCGGGACCTCGTTGGCCTTGCCGTAGCCAACGCCCACGACGTCGCGTTCGTCACCGACGACGACGAGCGCTGTGAAGGAGAAGCGCCGGCCACCCTTGACGACCTTGGCCACGCGGTTGATCTCGACGACGCGCTCCTGGAGGTCCAGGCCGGCGGGGTTGACTGAGCGATCGATGGAAATTGACATAGGCAGGAGGGAGAGGGTAGCGGGAGCGGACGGTGAGGCCGTCAGACGGTGATGCCGGCCTCTCGGATGGCTTCGGCGAACGTGCGCACGTGGCCGTGGTACTGGTAGCCACCGCGGTCGAAGACGACCTCGCTGATGCCGGCGGCTTTGCTGCGCTCGGCAAGCAGCTCACCGGCGCGCTTGGTGCGCTCGGATTTGCCCAGCGAGCGCAGCTCGGGCTCGTACCAGTTGACGGCGGCGAGCGTGCGTGCGGAGACGTCGTCGACGAGCTGCGCGGAGAGGCCGCGGTTGGAGCGGAACACGGACACGCGCGGGCGCGCGGCGGTGCCGGAGATCTTGGCGCGCACCCTGCGGCGTCGTTTGAGCCGGCGCTTCTCCTTGGTGATGACGCTCATGCCCTCTTGCCGACCTTTCTTTGCACGTACTCGCCCTCGTAGCGGATGCCCTTGCCCTTGTAGGGCTCGGGCGGGCGCTGCTTGCGGATGATGGCTGCGGTCTCGCCGACGAGTTGCTTGGAGATGCCCTTGACGACCACGCGCGTGGGCTGGGGCACCTCGAATTCGATGCCGTCGGGCGCAGGGATGGGAACGGGGTGGGAGTAGCCAACGGCGAGCTCGAGGTTCTTGCCCTTGAGCTGCGCGCGGTAGCCGACGCCCTGGATCTCCAGGCGCTTCTCATAGCCGGCGGTGACGCCTTGGACCATGTTGGCAATCAGCGTGCGGGTGAGCCCGTGCAACGCTCTGTGTTCGCCGCGGTCGGTGGGACGCGTGACGATCAGCTGCTCGCCCTCGTGTGTGACCTCGATGTCGCGGTTGATGCGCTCTGAGAGTTCGCCTTTGGGGCCGTTCACGCGCACAGACTCGGGCTCGATGGACACGGTTACGCCGGCGGGCACGGGAATGGGCTGTCTTCCGATCCTGGACATCAGCTAACGCTCACCAGACCTGCGCCAGAACCTCGCCGCCGATGCCGGCAGCGCGGGCGTCGTGGCCGGTCATGACACCGTGGGAGGTAGAGACGATGGAGGTACCCATGCCGCCGAGCACCTTGGGGATGTGCTTGGCGTCGACGTAGGTGCGTCGACCTGGACGTGAGACGCGCCGCAGCCCGGAGATCGCCGAGCGCCGGTCCTCGGTGTACTTCAGGCGGATCTGGATCAGCTGCCCGGCATCGCCGTCGGGGGCGGGGATGACCGACCAGGAGTCGATGTAGCCCTGCTCGTCGAGGATCCGTGCGAGCTCGCTCTTGAGCTTGGAGGCGGGCACGTCGACCGTCTCGTGCGCGGCGTGGATCGCGTTGCGCACTCGCGTGAGAAAGTCGGCTATGGGGTCTGTCATCGACATTTGTGTGCTCTGTCCGGTCCTGTTGTGTTGAAAGCTTGGCGTTCTGAGTGGCGGATGTTGCTTACTGCTCTGCAGGAGTCTGCCCGATCGTGGATGGGCAGGCTTCTGACGGGCGCATCTACCAGGAGGACTTGGTCATCCCGGGGATCTGACCGTTGTGGGCGAGGTCGCGAAGGCAGATGCGACACACCCCGAACTTCTTGTACACCGCGCGCGGGCGACCGCAGCGCGTGCAACGAGTATATGCACGTGTTTTGAACTTGGGAGTCCGCGCCTGCTTGACGCGCAGCGAAGTCTTGGCCATCAGTCGGTGCTCTCTTTCTCAGTGGTCTGCGCATCGGCACCCTCGGGTGCGTCGCCCTGCTGCTCCTCGTCACTAGCCGATGCCTGGGTCTCCCCCACGATCTCCGCTTCAGCCTCGGCCTCATCGGCGATGGGATCCTCGGCGGCCTCGGGCTCAGCCGTCGCCGGCTCGCCGGCGACACCATCGGCGATGATCTCGGCTTCGGCTGCGGCCTCCTCGGCGACTGCCTCCTCGGCCTCCTCCACGACCTGCGCCTCGGGCTCGAGCTCGCTTGCGGCCTCGGGCTCGGGCTCGGCAGTTTGCGGCTCGCTGGCGGCTTCCAGCTCGGGCGTGGACTCGGGCTCGGGCTCGGCGGCCTCGGGCTCGGCTTTTGCTTTCACTTTGGCCGGTTTGCCGGCAGCAGCCTTGGCGGCCTTGGCCTCCGCGGCGGCGGCTTTCGCTTCGGCAGCCTTGGCTGCCTCGACCTCTGCGTTGGCGGCTGCAGCGGCGCGCTCTACCTCGGCCTCCTCGTGCGCGCGTTCGGCGGCGGCGTCGGCGTCGGGGTCATAGCCCTTGGGACGCCTGTCGGGCGAGAACGGCATGCCGAACGCAGCGAGCAGCGCGTAGGCCTCGATGTCGGTGGCAGCGGAGGTGGTGATAGTGATGTCCAGGCCCCGCACCTGGTCGATGCCGTCGTAGTCGATCTCGGGAAAGATGATCTGCTCTTTGACGCCCAGCGAGTAGTTGCCGCGCCCGTCGAAGGAGCGCGCGTTTAGGCCGCGGAAGTCACGGATTCGGGGGATCGCAATGGAGATCAGGCGGTCGAGGAACTCATAGCCACGCTCTCCGCGCAGTGTCACGGCGAGACCAACGGGCATGCCCTCGCGCAGTTTGAACGCGGCAATGGACTTGCGCGCGCGGCGCACGCTCGGCTGCTGGCCGGCAATCGCGGCGAGCTGCTCGGTCGCCGCTTTGAGCATTTTGGAGTCCTGCTTTGCGAGACCGACACCCATGTTGACGGTGACCTTCTGGAGCTTGGGTGCCTGCATCACCGATGAGTAGCCGAAACGCTCCATCAGCGCCGGGCGTATCTCCTCCAGGTAGCGGGTCTTCAGCCTGGCGGTGGGTGCTGTGTCTGTTGTTGCGCTTGCCATCGCCGTCAGTCCAGCTTCGCGCCGGAGCTCTTGGCCACGCGTACGCGTTCGCCGCCGGAGCGGTCGATGGCGACCCGCGTGGGCGTGCCTTTGGCATCGAGGAGCATTACGTTGGAAACGTGGATGGGGCCCTCGCGCTCGATCACGCCGCCCAGCTGTTGTTCGCTTTGGGCACCGGCGACCTGCTGCGGGCGGGTGTGACGCTTGATCATGTTGAGGTGCTCCACGAAGACCCGTTCCCTGCTGGGTTCCACGCGCAGTACGCGCCCGGTCTTGCCGCGGTCCTTGCCGGACATAACCTGGACACGGTCCCCTGTGCGGATCTTCAGCGAGCGGCGCTTGGGCCTGGCGTTACGAGCGGCAGCGCGCTTGCTCATCACAGCACCTCCGGCGCGAGCGAGACGATGCGCATGAAGTTGCGCTCGCGTAGTTCGCGCGCGACCGGACCGAACACACGCGTGCCGCGGGGGTTGTTCTGGTCATCGATGATCACGGCAGCGTTCTCGTCGAAGGCGATGTATGTGCCGTCGTCGCGACCGATGGGCTTCTTGGTGCGCACGACGACCGCCGTAACGACCTCACCCTTTTTGACGGTGCCCTGGGGGTTGGCCTGCTTGACGGTGGCGGTGATCACGTCACCGACGAACGCGTAGCGTCGACGCGAGCCGCCCTTGACGCGAATGCAAAGGATCTCGCGGGCGCCGGAGTTGTCGGCGACCTTCAGCCGGGTCTCGTTCTGGATCATCGTGCACGCTCCACCACGTCGACCAGCGCCCAGCGCTTGGTGCGGGAAAGGGGCCTGCTCTCGATCACGCGGACGACATCTCCCTCGTGGGCGTCGTTGTTCTCGTCGTGCGCGTGCACGGTGCTCGAGCTGCGCACGATCTTCTCGTAGCGACGGTGACGACGTGCGATGTCGATGCGCACGGTGATCGTCTTGGCGGCCTTGTTGGAGACGACGACGCCCTGGCGCACCCGGCGCGTGCCCTCCACGGGCGCGTGTACGGGCGGTAGCGGCTCGGGCGCGGGCGCAGAGGCGCGGCGCTCGGCTGCTTTGGCGCGTTCCTGCAGGCGACGAGCCCGGCGACGTAGCGCCTTGGTCTTGCGCTCGGCCACACGATCTGCGTGGCGCTCCTCGGGCGTACGGTTGGGACGCGTCTCGCCGGCGTGCTTTGAGCGCCCCCGGCGACGGCGCTCCTTGGGGTGCAGTTGCTCGACCGGCTCGGCCGGCTCCTGCGCGACGGGCGCAGCGACGGCCTCCTCGGCAGCCTCCTCCTCGGGAGCCTGTGCGTCGGCGACCTCGGCGTCAGCGGGTGTCTCTGCCTGGGGAGCCTCGACGGCGGCGTCCTCAGTCACAGGAGCCTGCTCGTCGTTCTCAGTTGTGTTCTCGTCTTGCTCGTCAGCCATTTGCGTACGTTTTCCTTGCCTGTGATCCTCAGTTGCCCTGTCCGGACTGTCCCGCCAGCTGACGCTCGCGCGCGACGGTCAGCGCCCGTGCGAGATCGCGCTTGGCGCGAGAGATGCCGGCGGTGTTGTCCAGTTCGCCGGTTGCGTTGGAGAAGCGCAGGCCAAAGACCTCTTTGCGCAGCTCACCCAGCCGTTTGGTCAGTTCGCTGTCATCCAGATCGCGTATCTCGCTTGCCTTCATGATCAGTCCTCGCGAAGCACGAACTTGGACTTGACGGGAAGCTTGTGCGCGGCCAGGCGGATGGCTTCGCGCGCCAGCGGCTCAGAGACGCCGGCGAGCTCGAACATCACGCGTCCCGGCTTGACGACCGCGACCCAGCCTTCCGGCGAGCCCTTTCCGGAACCCATGCGAGTCTCGGCAGGCTTCTTGGTCACGGGCTTGTCGGGGAAGACGTTGATCCACACCTTGCCGCCACGCTTGATCTTGCGGGTCATGGCAACACGCGCGGCCTCGATCTGGCGGTTGGTGAGCCAGCCACACTCGAGCGCCTTCAGGCCGTAGTCGCCGAACTGCACGTGCAGCTGCCCACGCGAGTTGCCGCGGCGACGACCGCGATGCTGCTTGCGATGCTTTACGCGCTTGGGTGAGAGCATCAGCGAGGACCTCCACCAGAGGAGCCGCCGCCGGGCCGCGGGCCACGCCCACCGCCGCCGGGGCCTCCGGGTCCGCGTCCACCGCCACCGCCGCGTCCACCGCCGCCAGGACCACCGGGGCCACGTCCACCGCCGCCGCCACGTCCACCGCCGCCAGGACCACCAGGACCGCGTCCACCACCGCCACCGCCACCGGGGCGGTTGCGTCCGCCGCCGCGTCCGTCGCGTCCGTCGCGCCCACCGCGGCCATCGCGGTCGTTGCTCGGGGGTGCGGGGGCTGTCATGTCGGTGAGGTCGGCGCCTGCGTAGCCCTCGGGCATGATCTCGCCCTTGTTGACCCAGCACTTGACGCCGATGCGGCCGAAGGTGGTACGCGCCTCGTAGAAGCCGTAGTCGATGTCGGCGCGCATCGTGTGCAGCGGCACGCGCCCGTCGGAGTAGCTTTCGGTGCGCGCCATCTCAGCACCGCCGAGGCGTCCGGCGACCTGCACCTTCACGCCCTTGGCGCCGGAGCGCATGGCGCTGGTGAGCGCGCGCTTCATCGCGCGGCGGAAGGCGACGCGGTTCTGCAGCTGCTCGGCGATCGACTGAGCAACGAGCTTGGCGTCGAGCTCCGGGCGCTTGATCTCGAGGATGTTCACCTTGATCTGCTTTTTGGTCATGCGGTGCAGATCGCGGCGCAGCGCGTCCACTTCGGTGCCCGACTTGCCGATCACGATCCCGGGCCGCGCGGTGTGGATGTTCACCTCGAGCTCGTTGGCGTCCTTGCGGATGGTGATGTCGGAGAGACCAGCGTGGGCGAGCTTGTTGATGATGTGCTCGCGCACACGCACGTCCTCGGCGAGGTACTCAGCGAAGTTCTTTCTCGTTGAACCAGTTCGACTTCCAGTCGTGGATGTAACCCACGCGCATAGCCTCTGGATGAACCTTCTGTCCCATTCTCAGTCTCTCAGCCGTGTCTCTTGTTGTTTCCGGGCTCGGGGCGCGGACTCAGCGTTATCGTCAGATGGCTCGTGCGCTTGCGGATCGGGGTTGCCCGTCCCATGGCGCGCGGCCGAAAGCGCTTGATCGTCGGCCCTTCGTCGGCGTATGCCTCCCGCACGATCAAATCGTCCTCTAGCAACTCGTGATTGCTTTCGGCGTTGGCCACGGCGGACTCGAGCAGCTTGCTCCAATCGCGTGCCACCTCACGGGGGGTGAACGCGAGGATAGCGCGTGCCTCCTGGATGGACTTGCCGCGGATGTGGCCGCACACCATGCGCGCCTTGCGGGCGGACGTGCGCACGTAGCGCGCGTGGGCGCTGACGACCCGGCGTCGCGATGGTGCTTTGACGCCAGCGACGGCGCGTCGTGCGACTTTGCTGGCGGGCTTCTCGGCGTCCTGTGCCTTTGCGAGCTCTTGCGCCTCGGCGGCGTCACCGGGAGCTGCTGCTTTGGCGGCGGCGGCTTTCTTGGCGCCACGTTTTTTGGTGGCGGATCGGCCTGCGGCCTGCGGTTCGCCCTCTCCGGGCGCATCCTCCGCGGCCTCTTTGGCGGGCGCTTTCTTAGCAGCCGCTTTCTCGCCCTCGTCGTCCTTGGCTTTGGCCTCTTTGGCTTGCGCCGCTTTGGCTTTAGGCTCGGCTTTGGACTCCCCAGCTTTGGCGTCTTTGGCTTTGGCGGCCGGTTTCTCGGCTTTGCTGGCTTTGGCAGCTTTGGCGGGTTTGCCCGCGTCTGCCGCGGGCGTCTGCTCCTCGGCCTCGGCGCCCTCAGGCGGCTCTGTGGGGGTCGCGTCGCTCATCTCTAGCGGACCTTGCCCGAGCCTGCGTGCCCGCGGAACACGCGTGTGGGTGCGAACTCGCCGAGCTTGTGGCCAACCATCGACTCGCTGATGTAGACGGGAACGTGTTTCTTGCCGTCGTGCACCGCAATCGTGTGACCGACCATCTCCGGGAAGACAGTCGACGCGCGCGACCACGTCCTCAGCATTTTTTTGTTGTTGGCGGCGTTGAGCGCCTCGATACGGGCCATCAGGCGCTCTTCAACCCACGGACCCTTCTTGCTTGAACGACTCATCTGCTGCGACCCTTCCCTCGACGCCTGCCGCGAACGATGTAGCGGTTGGAGGTCTTGTTTTTCTTGCGCGTGCGGTAGCCCAGCGTAGGCACGCCCCACGGAGTCACCGGGTGGCGCCCGGCAGTGGTGGAACCCTCTCCACCACCGTGTGGGTGATCGACGGGGTTCATGGCGACACCGCGCGTCTGCGGGCGCACGCCCATGTGGCGCTTGCGGCCCGCCTTGCCGACCTTGACGTTCTGGTGCTCGGCGTTACCGATCGTGCCCACGGTGGCCCTGCACTCGGCGCGAACCAGGCGCATCTCGCCGGAGGGCAGGCGCAGGGTCGCCATGTCGCCGTCCTTTGCCATCAGCTGCGCGGAGGCTCCGGCGGAGCGCGCCATCTGTCCGCCGCGTCCGGGCGAGAGCTCGATGTTGTGCACGACGGTACCGACGGGCATGCGCGCCAGCTCCATGCAGTTGCCCACCGCGATGTCAGCGCCCTCGCCGGAGGCGACGGTCATGCCGACGGTTAGCCGTTGCGGGGCGAGGATGTAGCGCTTCTCGCCGTCCACGTAGTGCAGCAGCGCAATGTATGCGGAGCGGTTGGGGTCGTACTCGATCGCAGCCACCTTCGCGTTTACGCCATCCTTGCGACGCTTGAAGTCGATGCGCCGGTAGGCGCGCTTGGCACCACCGCCGCGGTGACGCGCGGTCTTGCGTCCGCGTGCGTTGCGTCCGCCGCTCTTCTTGATGCCTTCGACGAGCGACTTCTCGGGCTTTGACTTTGTGATCTCCGCGAAGTCCGGGTAGGACACGAATCGCATCCCCGGGCTTGTTGGTCTTGGCTTGCGTATCGGCATATCTAAGTCCTAGGCGTCCAAGGCGGCCAGGCCCTGGAATATGGGGATGCTCTCGCCAGATCGGATCTGCACGATCGCCTTCTTCCACTTGCGGGTGCGACCCTGTGCGGTGCTACCGCGGCGCTTGGGCTTGCTCTTGACGCTGAGCGTACGCACCTCGACGACGTGCACGTCGAACAGCGCCTCGACCGCCTGGCGGATGTGCGTCTTGTGCGCGTCCGGGTGGACGCGGAAGGTGTAGCGGTCGGCGGCGGAGAGCACATAGCTCTTCTCTGAGACGACGGGGCGGATGATCACCTGCGTGTGCTCCATCAGGCCTTCGCCTCCTCGGTCGAGCGGGGCTTGCCGGTGCGAGCGGTGAGCGCGTCCAGGGCGGTCTCTGAGACGACCAGCGAGGCGGCGCCAAGCAGGTCAGCAACGCCCACGTTCTCCGCTGTGAGGACGGCGACGCGGGCGAGGTTGCGGAAGGAAAGCGCCGCGGATGACTCCTCCGGGGAGAGCACCACGAGCACAGGCAGCGGCTGGCCCCAGTCCTCGAGCAGATCGCGAGCGTCGCTGGTCTTGGGCGCTTTGAAGGCATCTGCGTCGAGGATCGCAATGGAGCCGCGGCTGGCGTGTAGCGAGAGCGCGCTGCGCAGCGCGGCGCGCTGCTCCTTGCGGTTGACCTTGAAGGTGTAGGAGCGCGGCTGGGGCCCGAACACGGTGCCACCGCCGGTCCATATGGGAGAGCGGCTGGAGCCCGCGCGCGCCCGGCCGGTGCCCTTCTGGCGCCACGGCTTTGCGCCTCCCCCGGAGACCTTGCCGCGGGTTTTTGTGGAGGCCGTGCCACGCCTGCGCGCGGCCTGCTCGGCGCGCACGCTTTGGTGCACGAGCGGTCCGGCAAAGCTGGCACCGAAGGCCGTGTCATCGAGCTTCACTTTTTTCGCAGCCCCACCGGCGGGACTGAGAACGGGAGCGTCAGGCATCGGTGCGCACCTCCACGATTCCCCCGGGAGGACCGGGCACCGAGCCGCGGACGAGCAGCAGGTTCTCTTTGGCGTCGATGCTGACGATCTCCAGGCCCTTCTGCGTGACGCGCTTGTTGCCCATTTGCCCCGGGCCACGGATGCCCTTGAAGACGCGCGAGGGGGTGGCGGAGGCGCCGATCGAACCTGGGGCGCGCACATTGTGCGAGCCGTGCGACTTGGGGCCGCTGGCGAATTTGTGGCGCTTGATCGTGCCCTGGAAGCCCTTGCCCTTGGATACACCGGAAATCTTTACGCGCGCGCCGGCCTCGAAGGACTCGACGGTTACAGAGTCCCCGAGCGTGAGCTCGCCGACCTCGTCGCGGAACTCCACCAGCGTGCGCATCGGCGGCGCGTCGACCTTCTTCAGGTGGCCGAGCTCGGGCTTCGAGAGGTGCTTCTCCTTGGTCAGACCGTAAGCCAGCTGCACCGCTTCGTAGCCGTCGCGCTCAGGCGTGCGGATGGCGGTCACAGGGCACGGGCCTGCCTGCAGAACGGTGACGCGCGCCACGCTGCCATCCTCCTGGAATACCTGGGTCATACCGAGCTTCTTGGCGAGGATGGCGGACATAAAAGTGGTGGCGTCGTTCTCTTGGTTCGTGAAAGCCGGCGGGATTTCAGGTGGCCAGACGGATCTCGATGTCCACGCCGGCTGGAAGGTGATCCAGGCGCTGGAGCGAGTCGACCGTCTTGGGAGTCGGCTGATGGATGTCAATCAGACGCTTGTGCGTGCGGATCTCGAAGTGCTCGCGCGAGTCCTTGTCCTTGAACGGCGAACGAATCACGCAATAAACGTTCTTCTCTGTGGGCAACGGCACGGGGCCGGACACGCTGGCGCCGGTACGAGTGGCCGTCTCGACGATCTCCTTCGCCGCCGACTCGATCGCCGAGGTGTCATACGCCTTCAGGCGGATGCGAATCTTGTTTTGGTTGGCCGATGCCATGGTTTTTGGTGTCGCTGCTCTCTGGTCTTTTGCGTGGTCGTGTCTGTGCTTCGGTCTGAGCTCGGTGCTGCGCTACAGGCAGAAGAGCTACTCCCGCCGGGCTCCGTGCGCAGACAGCGGGGCGGGAATGGATGGGCACCTGCGAGAGGGCCCATCCCATCGCCGCCCCACCCGCGTGGCGGGGCTAACTTCGTCGTATCGGACTGCCAATGCGCGCGTCCCTCCGAGGGTGGATGGACGCGCGTGTACTACTCGATGATCTCGCTGACCACTCCCGAGCCGACCGTGCGACCACCCTCGCGGATGGCGAATCGCAGCCCCTGGTCCATGGCAATCGGCTGGATCAGCTCGATCTCCATCTGGACGTTGTCGCCGGGCATGACCATCTCGACGCCGTCCGGCAGCTTCGCAACGCCGGTCACGTCGGTTGTACGGAAGTAGAACTGAGGACGGTAGCCCGTGAAGAATGGGGTGTGACGACCACCCTCCTCCTTCTTGAGCACGTAGACCTCGGCCTTGTACTTGGTGTGCGGGGTGATCGAGCCAGGCTTGCACAGCACCTGGCCGCGCTCGATCTCCTCGCGCTTGGTTCCACGCAGCAGGCATCCGACGTTGTCGCCCGCACGACCCTCATCGAGGATCTTGCGGAACATCTCAACGCCCGTGACGACCGTGGAGGTCGAGTCGTGAACACCCACGATTTCGACCGTCTCGCCGGTTTTGACGATGCCCTGCTCGACCCTTCCAGTGGCGACCGTGCCACGCCCTGTGATCGAGAACACGTCCTCGATCGGCATCAGGAAGGGCTTGTCCAGCTCTCGCACGGGCTCCGGAATGTAGGAGTCCAGCGCAGCGGCGAGCTCGAGGATCTTCTCCTTGTATGCCTCGTCGCCTTCCAGCGCCTTCAGCGCGGAGCCGATCACGAAGGGGATGTCGTCCCCAGGGAAGTCATATTCGGAGAGCAGCTCGCGGACCTCGACCTCGACGAGCTCCAGGAGCTCCTCGTCATCGACCATGTCCGCCTTGTTCAGGAACACCACGATGTACGGCACGCCCACCTGGCGGGCGAGCAGGATGTGCTCGCGCGTCTGGGGCATGGGGCCGTCAGCCGCAGAGACCACCAGGATCGCGCCATCCATCTGCGCTGCGCCGGTGATCATGTTCTTGACGTAGTCGGCGTGACCGGGGCAGTCCACGTGCGCGTAGTGACGGTTCTCCGTCTGATACTCGACGTGTGAAGTGGCGATCGTGATTCCGCGTTCCTTCTCCTCGGGCGCGTTGTCGATCTCCGCGAAGGTGCGTGCTTCCGCTCCTCCGTGCTCGGCCAGAACAGTTGTTATGGCAGCGGTCAGCGTCGTCTTGCCATGGTCGATGTGACCAATGGTCCCGACGTTGACGTGCGGCTTGTCGCGCTCGAACTTCTCCTTCGCCACTTTGAATTCGCTCCTGTATCGACTTGTATGCCCGCCTCTGTGGAGGCGAACCTCAGAAATCTATCTAAATGCGCTGCTGCGTGACTGCTCGGTGCTCGTGCCTCGGGGCTGTGGGTCTATCCGGCCGCGTCCGAGGCGCCTAAGCCGGGACCGGTTCGCCGGTCCGCGCTTCGACGATCTTCTCGGCGATGTTCGGCGGGACCTCTTCGTAGTTCTCGAACTGCATCGTGTAGTTGGCGCGCCCCTGCGTGTTGGAGCGCAGGTCGGTGGCGTAGCCGAACATCTCGCTCAGCGGGACCTTGGCGGTCACGACCAAAGCATTGCCACGGCGCTCCTGCCCTTCCACGCGGCCACGGCGTCTGCTGAGGTCGCCGATCACATCTCCGAGGAAGTCGTCGGGGGTGACGACCTCGACGGCGAAGATCGGCTCGAGCAGGACTGGCTTGGCCCGTTTGGCTGCCTCTTTGAAAGCAAGCGAGCCGGCAACTTTGAAGGCGATTTCAGATGAATCCACGTCGTGGTACTTGCCGTCCACGAGCGTCACGCGCATGTCCACCATCGGATAGCCAGCCTTGACGCCGTTGTCCAGCGCCTCTTCGATCCCCTTCTTGACGGCGGGGATGTATTCCGAAGGGATGTTTCCACCCTTGATCTTGTTAATGAACTCAAAGCCGACGCCGGGGGCGGGCTCGAGGTCGATGAACACGACGCCGAACTGGCCCGAGCCACCTGTCTGACGGACGAACTTGCCTTCCACCTTCTCGACGGTGCCGCGTACTGTCTCGCGGTAGGACACCTGCGGACGCCCGACGTTCGCCTCGACGCCAAACTCACGCTTCATACGGTCGACGAGCACCTCGAGGTGCAGCTCGCCCATGCCCGAGATCTCCGTCTGGCCGGTCTCCTCGTTGGTACGAACCTGGAAGGTGGGGTCCTCTTCGGCCAGACGACCGAGAGCGACCGACATCTTCTCCTGGTCGACCTTCGTCTTGGGCTCGACCGCGACCTTGATCACAGGCTCGGGGAAGACGATGTTCTCGAGGTGGATCGGGTGGTCGGGGACCGCGAGGGTGTCACCGGTGATGACCTGCTTGATGCCCACAGCAGCGGCGATGTCGCCCGCGAATACCTCGCTGACCTCCTCGCGCTCGTTGGCGTGCATCATCAGGATGCGCCCGATGCGCTCGGTGCGTCCACTGCCCACGTTCAGGACCTTCGCGCCCGCCTCGAGGTGCCCGGAGTACACACGGAAGTAGGTGAGCTTGCCGACGTAGGGGTCGGCGGCGATCTTGAACGCGAGCGCGGCGAACGGCTCGGAGTCATCGGCGGTGCGTACGACCTCGCGCTCCTCCTCCTCGCCCCGGATCAGTTCGGTGCCGACGACCGGCGGCACATCTAGCGGCGAGGGCAGGTAGTCGATGACCGCGTCCAGCAGCGGCTGCACGCCCTTGTTCTTGAAGGAGGAGCCGCACAGAACGGGGGTCAGCTTCGTGGAAAGCGTCGCCTTGCGGATCGCGCTCTTGAGCACATCCTCGGGCACGTCGGCCTCCTCGAGCAGCAGCTCGAGCAGCGCGTCGTCGTAGTGGGAGACCTCCTCGAGCAGGTGTTCGCGCGCAGCCTGCGCAGCTTCCGCGAGGTTCTCTGGGATCTCGATTTCGTCGACTTCCTTGCCCATCTCGTCCTTGTAGACGATCGCTTTCATGGCGACGAGGTCAACGACACCGAGGAAGTCGCCCTCGGAGCCGATCGGCAGCTGGATCGGCACGGGGTGCGCGCCCAGGCGGTCGATCATCGTCTGCACGCCTTTGTCGAAGTCCGCGCCGATGCGGTCCATCTTGTTGATGTAGGCGATGCGCGGCACGTGGTACTTGTCGGCCTGGCGCCAGACGGTCTCAGATTGTGGCTCAACCCCGGCGACGGAGTCGAACAGCGCGATCGCGCCATCGAGCACACGCAGGGAGCGCTCGACCTCGACCGTGAAGTCGACGTGGCCGGGCGTGTCGATGATGTTGATGCGGTGGTCTTTCCACTGCGCGGTGGTGGCAGCGGAGGTGATCGTGATGCCGCGCTCCTGCTCCTGCTCCATCCAGTCCATTACGGCCGCGCCCTCGTGCACCTCGCCGATCTTGTACGTGCGGCCGGTGTAGTAGAGGATGCGCTCGGTCGTCGTCGTCTTACCGGCGTCGATGTGAGCCATGATCCCGATGTTGCGGGTGTTTTGAAGTGAGAACTTACGTGGCATCAGTGTGGGTCTCGGGTCGTGGGCGGGGCTTGCTGCGGGCAAAAAAATAGGCCCCTCGGGCCCACGCACGCAGTTGGTCCTGTTTGGACCGGGCCGCGTTCGTTATCTGCTCGAGGTCACCATCTTGGTTGCCGTGTCCGTGGATCGCAGAAGCGTACTTTGCGTCCACGCGACGCGTTTTCGACTATAGCAGAGCGATTCCTGCTCCAGAGCGTAGATCTGGAGCCAAGTCGAGGCTAGCTGGAGGCCGTCGTCGGGTCCGCGCAGACGGGTACGACGGGCGTGTCCTCGACCATCTCGGCGAGGCGTTCGAGCACACGCGTGGCGGCCCGCAGCTCGTCGGTGGTCATGCCTTGGAGCGCCTGTTCCCAACGGCGCTGCCAGGCCTCGCGCTTGGCGTCGATCTTGCGCTGGCCCTGGGGCGTGAGCCGCGAGACGACCACGCGACGGTCGGTCTCCGAGCGGACCCGCTCGACGTGGCCCTGGGCGGCCAGGTGATCGAGCATCTGCGTAACGGTTGCGGGGGTCAGCCGAGCAGCGGCCGCCAGCTCGCCGGCGGGCAGCTCGCCCCGCTCGGAGAGCTCGATCAGCAGCTCGAACTGCGCGTGGCTGAGCTCGCTGGCGCCGAGATGCGTGTCCCGGCCGCGGAGCCGGATGAAGCTCCTGAAAACACGGCGGAACGCTGCGCCGAGCTCCGTGAGCTCGGGGTTCGCGTCGACCTTGGACTCAGCTTGGGTGGCGGCGCTCATCGTCTCTCGACCGGTTTTATACGCCGAGCGGCTCGGCGGCCGCCTCCGCGTTGCTCGCCGCGCGGTCCAGCTTCGCGCGCGGGTTCTCGGCGCGAAGCAGCACGAGACACGGGATCAAAGAGGCCACGCAGATCCCAACCGACCACCAGAACGCGGTGCCGTATCCCCCGGCCAGCCCAGCGACGGTATGTGCGTGCTCGGTTGCGCGTTGCAGCACCACGGCCAGCACCGCCACGCCGATCGCCCCGCCGATCCGTTGTACGACGTTCAGTTGCGGGGTGGCGTCAGACAGCTGATCTGAGCGCATCGAAGCGAATGCGGCGGTCATGGCGGGCATGAAGGAGAAACCGATGCCGACGCCGCGCAGGACGAGCACGAGGGAGAGGTAGACGACCGAGGTGTGCGCGCCGATGAACGCGAGCGGGATCGTGGACAGCGAAAGGACCGACACGCCGGCTAGAGCGACGCGCCCGCCGCCGAAGCGGTCGCTGAAGCGCCCGGCGAGCGGCATCACGAGCAGCATGCCGAGCCCCTGCGGGCCGGTGAGAAGCCCCGTCACGATCACGCTCTCGTGGCGAACCTGCTGGTAGTAGTAAGGCACCAGGATCATCGCCCCGAAGAGCGCCGCGCCGAGACCGAAGGTGGTCAAAGAGGCGGCGGCGAAGACGCGGTTGGCGTACAGCCGGACGTCGAGCAGAGGCCGCTCGACACGTAGCGCATGCAGGCAGAAAAGAACCGCGAGCACGATGCCGGCAGCAATCGGCGCGACGACCTGGGGCGCGCCGAGACTGGTGCCCGCCGTGCCGAGCTCGCTGAGGCCGTACACGAGCGCGCTGGAGGCGCCGGACATCAGCACGAGGCCCAGTGCATCCAGACGCCCGGCGTGACCGGAGTCGGTGTGGGGCAGCATGCGCCAGGCCAGCGCGAATGCGATCACGCCGATGGGGACGTTGACGAGGAAGATCCAGGACCAGTGGAAGTACTGGAGGATCGCACCGCCGATCACGGGGCCGAGGATCGGACCCATCATGGCCGGCATCGCGACGATGCCCATCACGCGACCCATGCGCTTGGGCCCGGCTACCTGAGCCATGATCAGCTGGCCCACCGGCATGATCATGCCGCCACCAAAGCCCTGCAGGACGCGGAAGATGACGAGCGTGGTGGTGGAGGCGGCGACCGCGCACAGCGCAGAGCCGGCGGTGAACAGGACAAGCGACACCAGGTACACGCGCTTTGCCCCGTAACGCCTGGAGGCCCAGCCCGTCAGCGGGATGACCGCCGCCAGCGACAACAGATAGCCGGTTACCACCCATTGGATCTGCGAGATCGTGCTGTGCAGGTCGTGGCCGAGCGTGCGCAGCGCTACATTGACAATCGTGGTGTCGAGGATCGACATGATCATCCCCAGGATCACCACGCCGGCGACCTTCCACACGTAGGGCTCGATGCGGTCGCTCGCCTCGGGGTTGAAGCCCGCCTCAGTTGTCGTCGCAGAAGACATTTGGTACCGAAACTTTAGGTACCAAAGCTTTCTTCTTCAAGGGGTGTGTGCGCGATCTCACACATGGTCATTGTCTCTATTCCCGAGCCGCACTGACCTTTCTAGGCCGGTGAGTCGTCGGGCGCGCCCTTGCCGAGTGCGCAAACGGCTAGCAGCGCCAAGAACGCCGTTCGATCCGGTGATGCGGAACGGAAATGCTTGATCGCTTCCTCGGCGTCCTCGATCGTTGCGAGCACTGTCGACTTCGCGATGTCCTTATGGAGGTGGTCATAGTCTGCAGCTTCCCGTGCCCTGCGGAGGTCGTGGAACGCCTCAGCAACAGGAACGATCGACGAATTCCTTAGCCCGTCGACAACGGGCTTAAAGTTTTGCGGGAGGGTCCTTCGAGCCACGCTGCGCAATCCACGTGCACGGCAGAGTGATTTGGGCGTGACTGAATGAGCGCGCGAGCGCGTACTGGGCAGACGGCGGTGCACTGGGAAGCATCTGTTGTGCGGCTTGGCGCGAGATCTCATGGAACAGGGCGTAGTACGCGCTCGACACCGCACGGCGTAGAAGGGCGTTTCGGGGTCTGCCAGTCGGGTTGTGGTCGACTAGATGCCGAGCGGCCTCGATCAACCCATCGGGGTCGATTGCGACTGCCTTCGGCACGACCTGCTTAGCCCTCGAACTCCAGCGACTCGTCGTCCGGCGCCAGCGAAGGCATGTGCTCGGGCTTGAACTCAACTGCCCAATCGATCGAAGGTAGATCCTCGATCGAAACGCCACGCTCGCGCGCGGCGTTCTCCAGGCTTGTTGCCATCACCTTCGGGACAACCTCGCGCGCGATACGACGCAGCTCCCAGAGCTCATCGACGGGCCACGTGTCTGCGCCCGCTGGGGGGTCTGCCAGCACGAACGTGAGAACGATCGTCGTCCCCCCATCGTCGTCGTGGCGAACGTCTGAAACGACCTCACGGAGTTGCGCAATCTCTGTTGCGCCCTGCGCCCGCCTCTTGAGCGCCGGCGAAATTTCATCCAACGCGACAGGTACCATGGTAGACATCGTATCGACCGCACAGACTGGATGAATGAGTTTGTCGGCGCAGGGGTGAGCGCTACTTGGAGCGCGATGTTTCGGACGCTGCTTCACAGGGGCCAAATTCGTCGAGCCGCAGACCTGGAGCGCGCCCGCGAAGTGCTGAAGGCAGACGAAGGCGGCTTCGACGAAGACGAACTGGCGCGCCTAAGCGAAGAAGCAGGCAAAGAGAACGCCGCCGAGCCCTAAACCAGGCCCGGTGAAACCAACCCACCACCCCGAGAGGCACCCGGAGGGTGCCCCATAAAAGATCATCCAGCCCGCGACTGAGGACGCAGTATCGCGCCGCGTCCTCGGCCCGCTACCAGCGGTAGTGGGCGAAGGCCTTGTTGGCCTGCGCCATGCGGTAAATGTCGTCCTTGCGCTTGTAGGCGCCGCCCTGCTGGGACTGTGCGTCCATAAGCTCGTTTGCTAGGCGCTGGGCCATGGTCTTCTCACGACGCTGGCGGGCGAACTCGACGAGCCAGCGCACGGCCAACGTGCGAGCGCGCCTGGAGGCGACCTCCACGGGGACCTGGTAGGTGGCGCCACCGACACGCCTGGATTTGACCTCCAGCGTGGGCGTGAGCGATTTGATGGAAGCCTCGAGCGTCTCCACGGGGTCTTTGTCGCTGCGCTCACCTAGCAGCGCAAGCGCGTCGTAGACGATCCGCTCGGCGGTGGACTTCTTGCCGTCCAGCATCACCTTGTTGATGACCTGCTGGACCAGCTTGGAGCGGTGGATGGGGTCCGCCTCGATGGGGCGGATCTGGGCGGCAGCTCTACGCGGCATCTATTTTTTCTTCACGCCGTACTGCGAGCGCGCCTTTTTGCGGTCGCTCACGCCGGCGGCGTCGAGCGTGCCGCGGACGACCTTGTAGCGAACGCCAGGCAGATCCTTGACGCGGCCGCCACGCACGAGCACCACCGAGTGCTCCTGAAGGTTGTGCCCCTCTCCGGGGATGTAGGCGGTGACCTCGATCGATCCGGAGATGCGTACACGCGCGACCTTGCGCAGCGCTGAGTTAGGCTTCTTGGGGGTTGTGGTGTACACGCGGGTGCACACGCCACGACGCTGCGGAGCGGCTGTCTTCTTCTTGCGACCCTTGCCGGACTTCAGTCCAGGGGTGGCGATCTTCTTCTTTGGGGTCACGCGACCCTTGCGCACTAGTTGCGAGGTGGTTGGCATTCGGCGGAGATGCTAGCAGCGCTAGGCGGGCTGAGCGGCGCCGAGCGCGCGCGTGGGTGCCGGCATCAGCGCGGCGGCGACGATCACGAGCACGAATGCGAGTGCCTGAAGCACCACACCGGCTGGGCTGGCGGCCACTGGGTCGCCGAAAACGAGGATCCCGCCGGCGATGCCTGCGATGTTGGCTGCTGTTCCCGTCACCGCGATCACGGGTACCGCGTCACCGTCCTGCAGTGCGCGGGCGGAGGCGTAGAAGGCCACCACGGAGGCGAGGATCGCGACGAGCAGCCAGGGGCTGAGCACGAGGCCGATGATCCCGTGAGCGCCGGTGATGCCGGTGAGCGCCTTGATGGATGTGTCTGACACACCGAAGAGAACGCCGGCTGCGGCGCCGAGCATGATGCCGTGGTGCTCGGTTGGCCCACCCATGCGCGGGCCCATCAGCAGCAGGCCGCCGATACCGAACAGGCCGGCCTCGAAGGAGATCATCGCGGCCTGTGAGAAGTGCGAGTGCGCTCCGTGCATCGCCGGGAGCGTGAGGCCCAGCAGCACGAGCCCGGCGGCGGTCAGCGACAGTCCCAGCCACTGGCGGCGCCCGACGCGCACGCCGAACATGCGCTCGGCCATGACTGCGATGAACACCACGCCGGCGGCCAGGGACACCTGGATCACGGACATCGGCGCGAGCGCCAGGGCGGCGACGTGAAGTCCCCAGCTGGCGGTGGCGATGATCATGCCCAGCGTGAACCACTTCGAGGAGTACAGCTGGCGGGCGGAGTGCAGCGGGTGCCGCACGTCCACCTTGGGCACCGCGTTGGCGCCTTTGTACTTGAAGAAGAAGCCCAGGTTCGCCACGAAGGCGCACAGGAGCGCTAGGAGTATTCCGAAATCCATTGTCATGGTAGTGCGGCTGACGTTGTGGTCATCGACTGCGACCAGTGGCTGCTTTACTCCGATCGCACGACCTCAGCGCATCAACCGTCTCGGCAGAGTACCCGTCCCAACCTCTATGCAAGCTAAAGAGCCTGTTGGCGGGGCAAAAGATCATTCGGCGGCGCGCGACGAAGCGTCCAGACCGCTGTTGATGGTGGACATCGACGGGGTCATCTCGTTGTTCGGCGGCTGGGAGCGTGGCAGCTGGGGCGTCCCGGGAGCGGCTGGCAAAGAGGGCGACGCGGCGCCCGCGGGGTCGTTTCATTCGATCGAAGGCTCACCCCATTTCCTTTCGTCCGCCGCGGCCGCTCACCTGCTTGAGCTCGCCAGCTCATACGAGCTGGTTTGGGCGAGCGGCTGGGAAGAGCGCGCCAACGAGCATCTCCCCCACCTCCTCGGCGTCCCGCCGGCATTGCCGTTCCTGCGTTTCCAGCGCAACGTGGGGCGGGCGAACGCCCACTGGAAGCTGGACGCGATCGACGCGTATGCAAGAGATCGCCCGCTGGCGTGGATCGACGACGCGTTCAACGACGCGTGCCACGAGTGGGCACGTCGGCGCCAGGCACCGACGTTGCTCGTGCAGACCGACCCACAGCGGGGACTCACAGCCGATGAGGCACAGCAACTGGAGGGCTGGGCTCGCACCCTGCCGTAGCTCTGGCTTAACGACCTGGGGCGGCCTCACGGCCGCCCCAGGTGCTGCAGTTGTGCCGCGAGGGCTACTCCTCCTCGGCTACGACGCCCTCGTCGGGCAGCTCGAGCTCTGCGAGCTCCTCGGCAAAGCCGGGGTCGGTGCCACCGGCGCCGATCTTCTCCAGCGAGGCGAGGTCGGCGTCGAACTCCTGGCCGTAGCTGCCGTTGAAGCCGTCGCCTGCCAGCCCGAGCTCAGCGGCAATCTCGTCCTGGTCGAGCAGGCCGACGTCGTCGATCGCCCGGGGCAGCGGTTCGGCGGGCTCGATCTCGATCCGCCGGTAGCGCTTCAGGCCGGTGGCGGCTGGGATCAGCTTGCCGATGATGACGTTCTCCTTGAGCCCGTTGAGCCGGTCGATCTTGCCTTCGAGGGCGGCATCGGTGAGCACCTTCGTCGTCTCCTGGAAGGAGGCGGCGGAGAGGAAGGAGTCTGTGTTGAGCGACGCCTTGGTGATGCCCAGGATGATGTCCTCGAACTGCGCCGTCTCGCCGCCCGCGTCGTTGATCGCCTGGTTGGCCTTGGCGAATTCGAAGCGGTCGACGAACTGCCCGGGTAGGTAGTCGGTGTCGCCCTTCTGGTCGACCCGTACCTTCTTGAGCATCTGGCGCACGATCAGCTCGATGTGCTTGTCGTTGATGTCCACGCCCTGTGACTTGTAGACCTCCTGGACCTCCTTGACGAGGTACACCTCGGTCTCGGTGCGTCCGCGGATGGCGAGCAGCTCGTGCGGGTAGACGGATCCCTCGTTGAGCTGGCGGCCGGCGGCGATCTTCTCGCCGGAGGCAACGAACAGCCGCGTGCGCCGGGGGAAGGCGTGGCGGTGCTCCTCACCGGACTCGTCCGTGATCACGACGGTCAGGGCTTTGTCGGTCTCCTCGATGGAGACGACGCCGTCCTGCTCGGCGATTTTGGCGAGACCCTTGGGCCGGCGTGCCTCGAACAGCTCGACTACGCGGGGCAGACCGTGCGTGATGTCCGCGCCGGCGACTCCACCGGTGTGGAACGTACGCATCGTCAGCTGCGTGCCGGGCTCGCCGATCGACTGCGCGGCGACGATCCCAACGGCGTCGCCGATCTGGGCGAGCGCGCCGGTTGCCATTGCGCGGCCGTAGCAGGCCTGGCATACACCGCTGGGCGCCTCGCACTTGAGCACGGAGCGCACGGGCACGGTCAGCTCGACACCCTTCTCGTGGTCGTCGGCGAACGCGCTCACCATCTCGGCCAGCTCTGCGCGGCCGATTTCGATGCCCTTCTCAGCGAGCATGCGGTTGCGCTTGGTGGTGATGTCGAGCGCTGCGATGCGCCCAACGAGGCCGTCGTTCGGTTCGCCCCCGTCCTTGAACACGGGGAGCTCGATGTACTCCTCGGTGCCGCAGTCGGCCTCGCGGATGATCACATCCTGGGCGACGTCAACCAGACGCCGCGTCAGGTAGCCCGAGTCCGCGGTACGCAGCGCGGTGTCGGCGAGTCCCTTTCGCGCGCCGTGCGTGGAGATGAAGTACTCCAGCACCGACAGGCCCTCCATGAAGTTGGCCTTGATCGGGCGCTCGATGATTTCACCCTTCGGGTTGGCCATGAGGCCGCGCATGCCCGCCAGCTGGCGGATCTGCTTGAAGGAGCCACGAGCACCCGAGTTGGCCATCATGAAGATGGGGTTCAGGACGTCGAGGTTGTTGACCATCGCCTCGGCCACCTCGTCGGTCGCCGCGTTCCACTGCTCCACGACGGCCTCGTGACGCTCCTCCTGGGTGATCAGCCCGTCGTCGTACTGGCTGGTGATGTCACCGACGAGCTTGTCGAACTTGTCCAGGATTTCCTGCTTCTCAGGCGGCACGACCACATCGTTCTTGGAGATCGTGATGCCGGCCTGGGTGGCGTACTTGAAGCCGAGGTCCTTGAACGCGTCCAGGACCAGCGAGATCGTGGTGGCGCCGTAGGCCTGTACGAGCATGTCGATCAGCCGCGTGGTGTCACGCTTCTTCATGGACTGGTTGACGAACACGTATTTGGACGCGTCGAACTCATCGCCCAGGGCCTCGGAGAGCGCCCGCTCGATGCGGTCGTTGTAGATGATCCGCCCGATCGTCGTGAGCACGTGACCGCCCTCACGCCCGTAGGGGCGGAACTCGGCGATGTCGTGCAGCTTCACGACGTTGCCCTCGTAGGAGAGCTCAGCCTCCTGCGCGGTGCGGAACACGTGCGGCCGTGGCTCGTATGTGGAGCGGTCGATCTTCGCGAGCTCCTCCGCTTCCGGACCATAGGTCAGGTAGTAGGCGCCCAGGATCATGTCCTGCGTGGGCGTCGCCAGCGGCGCGCCGTGCGCGGGGGACAGGATGTTGTTGGAGGAGAGCATCAGGATGCGCGCCTCCGCCTGCGCCTCGGCCGACAGCGGCAGGTGCACCGCCATCTGGTCGCCGTCGAAGTCGGCGTTGAACGCGTGACAGACGAGCGGGTGGACCTGGATCGCCTTGCCCTCCACGAGCAGCGGCTCGAACGCCTGGATGCCCAGACGGTGGAGCGTGGGTGCGCGGTTGAGCAGCACGGGGTGCTCGTGGATGACCTCCTCGAGCACGTCCCAGACCTCGCCGATCATCGAGTCAACCATCTTCTTGGCGGCCTTGATGTTCTGCGCGGACTTGCGCTCAACGAGGCGAGCCATGATGAACGGCTTGAACAGCTCCAGCGCCATGATCTTGGGCAGACCGCACTGGTGCAGCTTCAGGTACGGACCGGCAACGATCACCGAGCGACCGGAGTAGTCCACGCGCTTGCCGAGCAGGTTCTGGCGGAAGCGTCCCTGCTTGCCCTTGAGCATGTCGGAGAGGCTCTTCAGCGGACGGTTGCCCGGTCCGGTGACGGGACGCCCACGGCGGCCGTTGTCGAACAGCGCGTCGACGGCCTCCTGGAGCATGCGCTTCTCGTTGTTAACGATGATCTCCGGCGCGCCGAGGTCGAGCAGCCGCTTGAGGCGGTTGTTGCGGTTGATGACGCGGCGGTAGAGGTCGTTGAGGTCGGAGGTGGCGAAGCGCCCACCGTCCAGCTGCACCATCGGGCGCAGCTCGGGCGGGATCACGGGCACCGCATCCAACACCATCATCTCGGGCTTGTTGCCCGACTGGATGAAGGCGGAGACGACCTTCAGGCGCTTGACCGCGCGGGCCTGCTTCTGGCCTTTGCCGTTCTTGACCTGATCCTCGAGATCGATGCGTTCGGCCTCGAGGTCGACCTGCTGGAGCAGGTCGCGGATCGCTTCTGCACCCATGCCGCCACGGAAGTACTCACCGAAGCCATAGGGAGAGCCGAAGCGCTCCTTGAGCTCACGGAAGGTGGTCTCGTCGTGCTCGATCTGCTTGGGCTCCATCGTCTTGAACAGCTCCCAAACGCTGCGCATGCGCTCGGCGGCGTCCTCGATGTAGGCCTCCGTGTCGGAGATGTCTGCGTCGAAGGCTTTGGTGAGCTCCTTGATGTGCTTGTCGCGCTCCTCGTCGGAGAGTTTCGAGAGGTTGATGTCGAGCGAGTCCGCCCACAGGTGGTCTTCGTCGTTGAAGTTGGTCTGTTTGCCGTTCTGCAGGTACTTCTCGCGGCGAGCCAGGGACTCGCGCAGCTCCAGAACGCGCTCCTCGCGCTCGGCGGCGTAGCCGTCGAGGACTTTGTTGACTTCCTTCTCCAGCGTGTCTAGGTCCTTGGTGCGCGCCTCGTCGTCGACCCACGTGATGATCGACGCGGCGAAGTACAGGACCTTCTCCAGTTCCTTGGGCGCCATGTCCAGCAGGTAGCCGATGCGGCTGGGCACGCCCTTGAAGAACCAGATGTGGCTGACGGGGGCGGCCAGGTCGACGTGACCCATGCGCTCGCGGCGAACCTTCGAGCGCGTGACCTCCACGCCGCAGCGCTCGCACACGATGCCCTTGTAACGGACGCGCTTGTACTTGCCGCAGTAGCACTCCCAGTCCTTGGTGGGCCCGAAGATCCTCTCGCAGAACAGGCCGTCCTTCTCTGGCTTGAGCGTGCGGTAGTTGATCGTCTCCGGCTTGGTCACCTCACCGGAGCTCCAGCCGCGAATTTGCTTTGACGAGGCCAGGCTGATCTCGATGGCGTCGAAGTTGTTTATGTCAATCATCTATTGGGTGCTTTCGCTCGCGGGTGAATCGGGCATTGTGAACTGGCCGGGGCTGCGTCTACGGCGCGTGTCCGGCATCTACTCTGCGGTCTCGTCGGTGACCAGGCTCTCCAGGTCGACGTCCGCTGCCTCCTCGGCGTCGATCAGCTCCTCGACACCGAGGACGTCCTCTGCTGCGTCTGTGTCATCGCTGTCCTCAGCGCTTGCCTCGGTGGCGTCCTCGCCCTCGGCTACGGCGTCGGTGGCATCGACTCCCTCGGTTTGCTCATCGGCGGCGTCGCCGGCAAGAGCCCTGACCCCTGAGAGGTCGATGCCGAGCTCCTCGGCTGCGCGCAGCAGGTCGTCGTCCTCGTCGCGCATCTCCGCGCGCTGTCCCTCCTCGGAGACGACGTTGACGTCGAGCGCCAGCGACTGCATCTCCTTGAGCAGGACCTTGAACGACTCCGGGATGGAGGGCTCGGCGATGTTCTCGCCCTTGACGATCGCCTCGTATGCCTTGACGCGACCGACAGTGTCGTCGGACTTGATCGTAAGCATCTCCTGCAGCGTGTATGCAGCGCCGAATGCCTCCAGCGCCCACACCTCCATCTCGCCGAAGCGCTGGCCGCCGAACTGCGCCTTGCCGCCCAGCGGCTGCTGGGTGACGAGGGAGTAGGGGCCGGTGGAGCGCGCGTGGATCTTGTCGTCCACGAGGTGCAGCAGCTTCAGGATGTACATGTAGCCAACGGTCACCTGTTCGGCGAAGGGCTCGCCGCTGCGCCCGTTGAACAGCGTCATCTTCCCGGACGCCTGCTCGCCCTCGCGCCGTGACTTGTCGACGTCCATGCGGATGCGGCCTTCGTGGGCGTCCTGCCACTTCACGAGCGCGTTGTCAACGTCGGCGACGGTGGCGCCGTCGAATACCGGCGTGGACACGTACACGCGGCGGGGGCCGGCGTTGGCGTCGGCTTCCTTGTATGCCTCGGTGCCGTCGTCGTACCAACCCTGTGCGGCGGCCCACCCGAGGTGGGTCTCCAGGATCTGGCCGACGTTCATGCGCGAAGGCACGCCCAGCGGGTTGAGGATCACGTCGACGGGCGTGCCGTCCTCGAGGAACGGCATGTCCTGCTGGTCGACGATCTTGGAGATGACACCCTTGTTGCCGTGGCGGCCGGCGAGCTTGTCGCCCTCGGAGATCTTGCGCTTCTTGGCGACGAACACGCGCACGAGGTCGTTGACCCCCGGCGGCAGGTCGTCACCGGCGTCGCGACTGAACGTCTTCACGTCGATCACCACGCCACCCTCGCCGTGCGGCACCTTCAGCGAGGTGTCACGCACCTCGCGCGCCTTCTCCTTGAAGATCGCGCGGATCAGCTTCTCCTCCGCGGTCAGCTCGGTCTCGCCCTTGGGCGTAACCTTGCCGACGAGCAGGTCGCCGGAGATGACCTCGGCGCCGACGCGGACAATGCCGCGATCGTCGAGGTTGCGCAGCGACTCCTCGGAGCGGTTGGGGATGTCGCGGGTGATCTCCTCCTCACCGAGCTTGGTCGTACGGGCGTCGATCTCGTACTCCTCGATGTGGATCGAGGTGAGCTCGTCGTCCTGCACGAGGCGCTTGGACAGGATGATGGCGTCCTCGAAGTTGTAGCCCTCCCAGGACATGAACGCGACCATCAGGTTCTTGCCGAGCGCCATTTCGCCCTTGTCGGTGGACGAGCCGTCGGCGAGCACGTCGCCCTCGATGACGGCCTGGCCGGTGCGGACGAGAGGCTTCTGGTGGATCAGGGTGCCCTGGTTAGAGCGCATGAACTTCTGCAGCTCGTACTCGTCCTTCTTGCCGTCCTTCGTCTGGACGACGATCTGGTTGGCGTCGATGTAGTCGACGGTGCCGGCGTTCTTGACGAGCAGCACGTCGCCCGTGTCGAGCGCGGCCCGGCGCTCCATACCCGTTCCGACAAGCGGCGCGTCGGCCTTCAACAGCGGCACCGCCTGGCGCTGCATGTTGGAGCCCATCAGCGCGCGGTTGGCGTCGTCGTGCTCGAGGAACGGGATCATGGCGGTCGCAACCGACCAGATCTGCTCGGGCGAGACGTCCACCAGGTCCACGTCCTTGGGGCCGACGGTCACGTATTGACCGGCCTGCGTACGGCAGAGGATTTCCGTGCCCTTGAGCTTGCCCGTCTTCTCGTCCACGGGGGTGTTCGCCTGGGCGATCAGCAGCTCCTCTTCTTGGGTGGCATCGAGGTGGCGGACCTCCTCGGTGACGACGCCGTCCTTGACCACGCGGTAGGGCGTGGTCACGAACCCGTACTCGGATACCTCGGCGAAGGAGGACAGCGAGCCGATCAGACCGATGTTCGGTCCCTCCGGGGTCTCGATCGGGCACATGCGCCCGTAGTGGGTGGGGTGCACGTCGCGGACCTCGATCGGCGCGCGCTCGCGCGTCAGGCCTCCAGCACCCAGCGCGGACAGGCGCCGACGGTGCGTGAGCCCTGCCAGCGAGTTGGTCTGGTCCATGAACTGCGACAGCTGCGAGGAGCCGAAGAACTCCTTCAGGGCCGCCACGACGGGACGGATGTTGATGATCGTCTGCGGCGTGATCGTGTCGGCGTCCTCGGTGGTGAGGCGCTCGCGTACGACGCGCTCCATGCGGTAGAGGCCAATGCGGAACGCCTCCTGGATGAGCTCACCGACGGTGCGCAGGCGGCGGTTGCCGAAGTGCTCGTACTCGTCGAGGTGCTCAGCCACGGGCTCGCGGGGCATGCTCATGGCCTCAGCGGCGTAGTCCTTGATCTCCACCTCGCCGTCCTCGGGGAGGCCGAGGCGCTTGGGCAGCGACACGAGCTCCTTGACAAGCGCGAGGATGTCGTCGTGCGTAAGGGTGCGGGTGTCGATGTCGACGTCCAGCCCGAGACGCGAGTTCAGCTTGTAGCGCCCGACGCGCGTGAGGTCATAGCGCTTGGGGTCGAAGAACAGCTGGTTGAGCAGCGCCTTGGCGTTGTCGACACTCGGCGGCTCACCGGGGCGCTGCTTCTTGAACAGCTCGATCAGCGCGCCCTCTTCGGTGCGCGTTGCCTCGGTGTCGGATTCGATCGTGTTGCGGATGTAGAGCGAGTTGTCGAACAGCCGCAGGATCTCCTCGTCGGCCGCGTATCCCATCGCGCGCAGCAGCACGGTCACGGGAAGCTTGCGCTTGCGGTCGATGCGGACGAAGACCTTGCCCTTCTTGTCGATCTCCAGCTCCAGCCAGGAACCACGCGCGGGCATCAGGTTGGCGATGAAGACCTGCTTCTCGCGATCCTTGGGCTCCATCAGGTAGGCGCCGGGCGAGCGCACGAGCTGCGTGACAACGACGCGCTCGGTGCCGTTGATGACGAACGTGCCGCGCTCGGTCATCCACGGGAAGTCGCCCATGAACACAGACTGCTCGCGGATCTCACCGGTCTCGCGGTTGATGAACGCGACGGTAACCGTCAGCGGGCGTGCGTAGGTCAGATCCTTCTCGCGGCACTGCTCGAGCGAGGCAACGGGCTCGTCGAATGTGAACTCGCCGAACTGGACTGCGAGGTTCCCCGTGTAATCCTCGATCGGGGAGATGTCGTCGATCGTCTCGCGTAGACCACCCGTAGCGGGGTCGGTCAGCCAGGCAAACGAACGGCGCTGGATGTCAATCAGGTTTGGGACGTCAACGGTCTTCTGGAGACGCGCGAAGGTTCGGCGCGTCCGGAGAGCATCTACAGCAGCCAAGAAATGACTCCTTCGGAGGGCGATACACGGGCAGAGGAGGGCGCCGAAGCGCGACTAAGAAAGATAGCACAGGCTATCCGTACCCCGAAGGGCCACCAGCGCTCACGGACCCCGCCCCAAGAGAATTCGCGTATGTGGCGCGACCTCGGCGTTTCGGGCGGCTGCGACTATCGGCTAGCGACGGGCACTTTACCGGAAAACGGGCGAATTTGTTAGCGGTGCATAAAGATGGGCTCGAGGTTGTACCGACTCGGCGTATTGGTTGGTGCCGCCTTGCGAGAGCCGCGCGGTAGTGGCCGTAGTGTGCGACGTCCTTATGAACACCCTAGAAGCAGTCCATCGGCGGGTAGCGAGCCACCCTGAGGTCCGGCCCAGCGGCTGGGCCTCAGGCGTTCACGCGCTCGCGATCTGCTGTTAGTCTCGGGAACATGGGAGGCGGGCGCTATGTGCGCATGCTGGCCGTCCCGGCGGCCCTAGGGGTGCTGCTTGTGCCTTACGCCAGCTCGTCAGGCAAGACCACCGCCAAGGGCATCCCCCAGCACATTCGTCGCGAGCTTACTGCTCGCGCGCTGTCCTACGCGCATAGCAACAGATGGAGCGATCCCCACGTCATCGCGGTTCTGATGACGACCTCGGAACGGATTCCAGGAACGGCCCACGACTACAGGGGCTTCTACTCAGTCAGACTGGACGCCCAGCACAAAAGCCTGGCCTGCAACCCGCCGCATGGAGCCACCTGCCCTCCGGCGACCCATCTCGAAATTCGGTACTCCTTCGGGCTCACGCAGTATTTCGTGACGCCTCCGGTCGGCCGACCCGGGAACTACTAGTTGTCCTGCCCACGGAGGTTGTGAACGCGGCTGATGGGCGGCCGGTTCTCGATCCCTGAGTGTGGTCTGCGCGTGTTGTAGTGCTCGAGCCAGTGTGGCAGGGCTTGGTTGCGGTGGTGGTGTGAGCGGTAGCTGAGGCCGTAGGCCCACTCTCTTGCCATGCTCTGGTGGAAGCGCTCAACCTTCCCGTTTGTCTGGGGCCGGTAGGGCTTGGTGCGTAGGTGCTTGATCTCTCGGGCGGTAAGCAGTTCGCGTAGGGACTGGTTCTTGATGTAGACCCAGGCGTTGTCCGTCATGAGGCGCTTGGCGTGGATGCCACGCGCGGCGAACCAGTCGAGTGCGCGGGTGGTGAACGCGGTGACCGTTGCTGCTCGTTCGTCGTCGAGCAGCTCGACGTAGGCCAGGCGGGAATGATCGTCGATGACCGCGTGAGCGAAGTCATAGCCCCGGCCCGCGCGCTTCTCGGCCGCGCGCTTCTCAGCACCCGTCTGGTTGCGGACCCCAGTCACGGCGTGCCCTGGCCGCTCAAAGCGCGCATGGCGTGCAGTGTCCATGTGCAACAGATCTCCAGGGCACGGCCACTCATAGCGTCTGGCGGGCTCACGCGGTGAGCGCTTGATCCGAGAGAGGCCATGGCGATGCAGCACCTTCCACACCGTCGAGTGAGGGTGCCCGGTTCTGCCAGCGACGAGTCGTGGTCCCCATCCGGTGTGTCGCCTGGCCTCACAGATGCGCTCCTGCTCGATCGCGTCAAGCAACCGAGGGCTGTGCCGAGGGCGGCTGGAACGGTCAAACAGCCAGACGCCTGAGACGAGCTCATCCGAGGTGGCATCCAGCCGCCGGCGCCACCAGCGATGAGCCGTTGCCACCGAGACACCAAAGCGTTCAGCGGCCTGCCTCAACGTCATCCCATCGATCACCGCCTGCGTCAACGCCAGCCGACCGGCCGGTCCGAGCTTCGCTCTACCGTGGATCTGCATCCGGGTCCTCCTAGGTCGTGAGCCTTCGCAGACCCACAGCCTCGGATGAGGCCCGGATGCCTCCTCAGCCGTTCACAACCTACGTGGGCACGTCAACTAGTAGCCAACCGACTGGGTTCTCGTCCCTGCGTCAAGGGGATTATCGCCAAGCCGAGGCACCCCGCGAGCACGAGGTACGCCTGCTCGCGAGTCTGCATAGCAATGGCTATCAAAGCTCGCAACGGGAGTCAAACCGACAGAGACGCCGAGGGCGACCGCGGCCCCCCAGCAAAAGCGAAGCCCTCCCTCCGCAGGCTGCCCACGAAGTCGCAGCCTGCGGAGGGAGGGCGTAGCGCCGCGCCTACTTCAACTCGACGGAAGCCCCAGCCTCCTCGAGTTCCTGCTTGAGCTTGTCGGCCTCCTCGCGCTCGATGCCCTCCTTGACGGGCTTGGGGGCCTCGTCGACGAGCGCCTTGGCCTCTTTGAGGCCAAGGCCGGTGGCCGCGCGCACGACCTTGATGACCTGAATCTTCTTGTCGCCGGCTCCGGTGAGGAGCACGTCGACGGTGCTGCTGGCTTCTTCCTCCGCGGCCGCGTCGCCACCGCCACCGGCGGGCGCTGCGGCGGGTGCAGCCATGGCGGCTGCGGAGACGCCGAACTCCTCCTCCAGGGCCTTGATGCGCTCTGCGAGCTCGAGCACGGAGATGCCCTTCAGCTCCTCGATCCAATCCTGTGTACTGGTTGCCATGTGAGTCAGTCCTCCTTGGTCGTCTCGGCGTCCTCGGGCTGATTCTCAGCCGAGACGTCCGCTTGATTGTCGTCTGCTTGTGCCGGCTCGTCCTGCGTTTGCTCCGGCTCAGTTCCTTTGTCCTCGGGTGGCGCCTCCGCGGTGTCCTCTGCGCGCGCTACCTCGTCCGGCAGTGCCTCCTCATCAGCGGCGGGCTCCTCCGCGGCGGGCGCCTCGGCCTCGGCCGCCGGCTCCTCGGCGGGTGCCTCGGCCTCGCCGCCGGCGGCGGGCTCTTCCGCGGCCGGGACCTCCGCCTCGCCGCTGGGCTCCTCCGCCTCAGCGGCAGCCGGCGCGGCGGCGGCGGGGATCTCGCCGGACTCCTTCTTGGCGTTGACCTGTCCGAGCGCGATGGCGAGACCGCCGAGCAGCCCGCTGAGCGAGCGCACGAGCCCGCCGATGGGCGAGGCGACGACGCCTACGAGCTGGCTGTAGAGCACTTCGCGGGAGGGCAGTTTGGAGAGCGAGCGGATCTGCTCGACGTCGAGCGTGGCGCCTTCCATGAGCCCGCCCTTGAAGGGCAGCAGCTGCGTGGTGCGGGCGTAGTCGGCGACGACCTTGGCGGCGGTGGCGACGTCGCCGCGCACGAACGTGAGCGCGGTGGGGCCGGCGAGGAAGTCCTTGAGCGACTCGGCGCCGACCTGGTCGGCGGCACGCTCGGTGAGCGAGTTCTTGACGACCTTGAAGGTGGCGTCGGACTGGCGCAGCGTGGCGCGCAGCTCGGCGACCTGGGCGACGGTGATGCCGCGGTAGTCGACGGCGAAGATCGCGTCGGACTCGTCTATGTGGCTTGCGATCTCGGCGATCGCAGCGGCCTTCTGGTCTCGGTTCATGGGGCTCCTGTCCCGGTCTTCCGCTGCGCTCGAGCGCGTGCTGCCGGGGGTCTTTGGTGGCCTGTGGCGGGAATGACGCTAGGCGGCGATGCTGGCCGCGGGCGCCTCCTCGATGATTTCACGTGTCTTTGATGCATCCACCTTGATGCCTGGGCCCATGGTGGAGCTGAGCGTGATCGAGCGCAGGTAGCGCCCTTTCGCCGCTGAGGGTTTGGCGCGCGTCAGCTCTTCGATGACAGCGGCGTAGTTCTCCAGCAGCTTGCGCTCGTCGAAGCTGACCTTGCCGATCACGAGGTGCACGATCGCGGTGCGGTCGGTGCGGTACTCGACCTTGCCGGACTTGGACTCTTCGACGGCTTTGCCGACGTCCATGGTGACGGTGCCGACTTTCGGGTTGGGCATCTTGCCCGACGGTCCGAGGATGCGCCCGAGCTGCCCGACGACGGACATCAGGTCGGGGGTGGCGATGGCGACGTCGAAGTCGTCGAAGCCCTCCTGGATGCGTTTGGCGAGGTCCTGCGCGCCGACGACGTCGGCGCCTGCGTCTTCGGCCTCTTTGGCCTTGTCACCCTGCGCGAACACGGCGACCTTGACGTCCTTGCCGAGGCCGTTGGGCAGGGCGATGGTGCCGCGCAGCTGCTCGTCGGCGTGGCGAACGTTGAGGCCGGTGCGGACGTGGACCTCGACGGACTCGTCGAACTTGGCGCTGCCGAGGCTGCGCACGAGCGCGATCGCCTCGGCGGGCTGGTACTCGTGCTCGCGGTCGACCTTGGCGAGAACCTCGGAGTAGCGCTTGCCGTGCTGGCTCATGACGCCACGTCCACGCCCATGGAGCGGGCTGTGCCGGCGATGATCTTGGCGGCCTGGTCGACGTCGTGTGCGTTCAGGTCGGCGAGCTTGCGCTCGGCGATCTCGCGCAGCTGACCTTGGGTGATGGTGCCGACCTTCACGCGGTGCGGCTCGCCGGAGCCCTTGTTGATTTTGATCGCCTGGCGGATGAGCACGGCGGCGGGCGGCGTCTTGGTGACGAACGTGAACGAGCGGTCCTCGTACACGGTGATCACGACCGGGATGACAGTCCCCGTTTCGCTCTGCGTCTGCGCGTTGAACGCCTTGCAGAACTCCATGATGTTGATCCCGTGCTGACCCAGCGCAGGCCCCACCGGCGGCGCGGGACTGGCCTGCCCGGCGTTCGCCTGCAGCTTGATCGTCGTAAGTACCTTCTTGGCCATGGCTTAGAGCTTCTTCACTTGGTCGAATTGAACCTCAACAGGGGTCTCCCTGCCGAAGATAGATACCAGCACCTTGAGCCGGGCGGCGTCCTCGTTGATCTCGGAGATCTCGCCGGAGAAGTCGGACAGGGGGCCGGAGACGACCTTGACGGACTCGCCGATGGAGAACTGGGCGCGGGTGCGGGTGGCGGTGGCGACCTCCTTGTGCAACAGGCGGTCGACCTCCCCCTGGGTGAGCGGCACGGGCTCCTGGGAGGCGCCGACGAAGCCGGTGACGCCGGGGGTGCCCTTGACGACGCCCCAGGAGTCCTCGTTGAGCTCCATGTTCACGAGCACGTAGCCGGGCATGGTGCGCTTCTCCACGGTGACCTTCTGGTTGTCCTTCATCTCGGCCACGGCTTCGGTGGGCACGACCACGCTGCGCACAGCGCGCTGCTGCCCGAGCGAGATCACGCGGTGCTCGAGGTTGTGTTTGACCTTGTTCTCGTGGCCAGAGTATGTGTTGACGACGTACCAGCGAAACATTCAGATTCAGCGTTCCTTACAAGATGAATTCAACGATTTCCTTGGCAACGTAATCGGCCAAGCCAAGGTAAGCACCGGCGACTGCGACGAAGCCGAGCACGACTGCGGTCGCCTGGAAGACGTGGCGGCGGTCGGGCCATTGCACGCGCTGGAGCTCTGCCCAGCTGGCGCGCAGGAAGCCGATCGCTTTGTTGCCGCCGCGCAGCGGCGCTCCGGAGGGGCGCTCGAGGCTGCCGCCGCCACCGGCGCCGGCGCCACCGCCAGACCCACCACTGCCGCCGGCACCACCGCCGCCCAACCCGGCGCCACCGCCGCCGGGGCCTGCGGGTTCCTGTAGCGCGTCCTCGGTGTCGAGGTCGAAGTTGTCGGGCGCCTGGATGCTGGTTTCCTCGATGCCGGTGTCGGGCACGGCGGGCACGCCGCCTGCGCCGCGCACGAGCGCGGCGTCGAACTCGTCGACGTCGGCGGAGGCGTGGTCGAGCGCTGCGGGCACGTCGACGCGCTCGAGCGTGCCGGGCGCGAGCTCGTCAACGGCGTGCTCGTCGCCAGCCTGGCCGGCCGCGCCGGCGCGTGCGCCGTTGGACGCGCTGCCGGGAGCAGCCGTTGCGGCACGTCGAGATGCGCCCGCGCCGCGTTCGCGGCGCTGCTTTGCACGTTTACGGTCACGAGCCACGACAGCGCTCCCGCGCTAACGGGTCTCCCTGTGGCTGGTGTGCTGGCGACACCAACGGCAGTACTTGCGCAAGCTGATCCGGTCGGGATTGTTGCGCTTGCTCTTGTTTGTCTGGTAGTTGCGATGCTTGCACTCCTCGCAGGCGAGGGTGACAGCAATTCGGACGTCTCCGCGGGCCATGATCAGAAATCCCTGCGTCGTTGTGGACAGGCGGCTCTGGGCGAAGAAAAACCCCGCCCAGGCGCGAGGTGCAAGCAGTCTAGCGCGCTTGGGCAACCCTTGACGGCGACGGCTCCAACCGCGAAGCTCGGGTCCGCCCAACCTGGCCCAGTTGCCCTGCCCGCACGCCATCCTCCGTTAAAGAAAAGAAGGAGACACAGCCATGCCCCTGCCCGAGCAGATCCCAGTGAGCGCCCACGACGAGACGTTTGCAGGCGTCAACTACCACATCCGCGGCGAACTGGTGCCGGAGCTGCAGATCGACATCTCGGGGCAGCAGGTGATGTTCGAGCACCACGTGCTGCTGTGGAAGGAGACGCAGCTGAATGTGGAGCTGAAGAAACTGCCGGGGGCGATCAAGCGCAAGATCGCGGGGCTGGAGTTCTTCGTGACGCGCACGTCAGGTTCAGGACGGATCGCCTTCTCGCGCGACTCGCCGGGCCAGTGCGTTCCGATGCACCTCAAGCAGGGCGAAGGGCTTGACGTGCGCGAGCATCAGTTCCTGGCTGCCACGGACAACCTCGACTACAGCTTCGAACGCATCAAGGGCGTTCAGAACATGCTGCTGGGCGGCTCGGGCATCTTCATGGACAAGTTCCGCGCGACGGACGGCGACGCGCTGGTGTGGCTGCACGGCCACGGCAACGTGTTCCTGGTGACGTTGGGGCAGGGGGAGCAGCTGGACGTGGAGGCGGGCGCGTGGCTGTACAAGGACCCGTCGGTGAGCCTGGAGGCGGTGACGATGGGGCTGAAGACGGGCATCTTCGGCGGCGGCGGCAAGCTCACGTGGAACCGCTTCACGGGGCCCGGGCGCCTGGCGATACAAACGCTGTTCATCGCGCCGCTGGAGGGCGAACAGGTGGCGGGCAACGCGGGTGCGGCGGCGACGGGCGGCGTGGCGGGTGCGCTGATCAGCGGTCTCGTGAAAGGCTGAGCGGGCTCGTTTTATGGCCGGCCGGGGGCCGGCGATGGGCAGCGCGTGGCGCGGCTACTCGTAGAGCGTGAGCGTGGCGAGGATCACGTACAGGGCGACGAGCGCCCAGCCCTCGAATTCGGCTGCCTCACCGTCGCCGGTCACCTGCCACAGGCCGAGCGCGGTGAGCGCGAGCGCGCCGATGTACACGGGCGCGAGCGCGAACGTGAGCGTGGTGTTGAGCGCGAAGGACACGAGCACGAGCACGGGGAATAGGAACGCGGCGATCTGCGCGACGGAGTTTTTGACGACGGAGATCGCGAGGTCGGAGCGCCGCTTGTAGGAGAGCACGAGACCGGCGGTGTTCTCCACGGCGTTGCCCGCGATCGCGACGATCACGAGGCCGGCGAACGCCTGGGAGATGTGCAGGATCGTGATCGCGGGCTCGAGGCCGTTGACGAACCATTCGGACACGAACGCCGAGGCGACGCCGCCTGTGATGAGCAGCGTGACGGTCAGCCAAAGGGGCAGCCGCGGCCCGGCGCGCTTGGGCTCGCCGCCGGCGCCCTGCTCCTCAGCGGCCTTCTCCCCGCCCGCGGGCTGTCCCGCCTCGGCCGCCCGCTCCGCCCCCTCCCCAGGCGCCTGATCGGAGCGTAGGTAGGGCACCACCCAGGTCATGTAGACGACGAGCAGGCAGATCGCGCCGACGATGGAGATCGCCTTGACGTGGTGGCTGGCGGGGTCGTGGGTGGCGAGCGACAGGCCGAGCAGCACGATGATGAACACGGTCACCTGCAGGAGCGTGGCCGTGTCCCGGGGCAACCGCTTGGAGAAGTGCATGAGGCGGTCGGGCGAGCGCCTCGCGCCGACGACGATCACGAGGCCGAGCACGAGCAGCGCGTTGGCGAGGATGGAGCCGATGATGGCGGTCTGTGCGACCACCAGCTCGCCCTTCTGCAGCGCGAAGATCACGACGAACAGCTCGGGCAGGTTGCCGAGCGTTGATTGCATCATCCCCGTGACGCCCGGGCCGAAGCGTTCGCCCAGCTGCTCAGTGGCGAACGACACCACCCACGCGAGCCCCGCGAGCGCGAGCGTGGCGATGGCGAAGCGGGGCACGGCCGACCACGCGCTGTAGTTGGCAACGCCCGCGAGCGCCGTGAGCAGGGCGATCGCCAGCAGAGCGGAGCGCTCGAGGGGGGTCATGCCGGCCATGGCTTGGCCGCGACAATATCCTTCCCGTCAGATGCGCCTGGCCACGTTCCTACCCCCCGGCTCGAGCACACCGCGCGCGGGCGAGGTGCGCAGCGAGGACGGCAGCGACCGCGTTTTCGCGCACGCGGAGGAGCAGCTGACGGTGCTCGATCGCCTGTCTGATCCCGAGGCGACGCCTGTGGAGGGCCACTCGTGGGCACTCGAGGAAGTCAGCCTGCTCGCGCCGGTTCCCCAGCCGCGCGCAATCTTTGGCATCGGGTTGAACTACGACGACCACATCCAGGAGACCGGCCGCGAGAAGCCCGCGCAGCCGTTGGTGTTCATGAAGCTGCCCTCCTCCGCGGCGGCGCCGAACGCGCCGGTGCACTGCCCGCGCGTGGTCAGGCGCCTTGACTACGAGGGCGAGCTGGCAGTCGTTATGGGACCCGGGCGCTCCGTGGCCGGCTATGCGGTGGCTGATGATGTGACCGCGCGCGACCTGCAGGGGCGCGAGGCGCAGTGGACGCGCGCGAAGGGCGCGGATGGCTTCTGCCCGTACGGGCCGTGGATCACGACCGCAGATGAGATCCCCGACCCGCACGTGCTGCAGCTGCGCACATGGGTCAACGGCCAGCTGCGCCAGGAATCGAACACGTCGAAGCTGATCTTCTCAGTGCCGGAGCTGATCGAGTTCATCTCCGAGACGTGCACGCTCGCCCCCGGTGATCTGATCCTCACGGGCACGCCTTCGGGCGTGGGCGTCGGTCAGGACCCGCCGGTGTTCCTCGCCAGCGACGACGTCGTGCGCATCGAGATCGAGCGCCTGGGCGCGATCGAGCACGCGGTCGCCTGAGGCTTCTTTCCGCTCACGACGCTGCACGCGGGCCGGCCCTGCCGGCCCCACTAACTGACGCCCTCAGTGACTGTGCAGGACTTTGTCGATCAGGCCGTACTCGGCAGCCTGATCGGCGGTGAAGAAGCGGTCGCGCTCCATGTCTTTGCGCACCTGCTCCTGTGAGAGGCCGGTGTGCTGCGCGTAGATTTCATCGGTGCGCTGACGGATGTTGAGGATCTCGCGCGCATGGATCTCGATGTCCGTGGACTGGCCTTCAAATCCGGCGGACGGCTGGTGGATGAGGATCCGCGAGTTCGGCAGCGCGGCGCGCTTGCCTTTGGTGCCAGCCGCCAGCAGCAGCGAGCCCATCGACATCGCCACCCCCACACACATCGTCGCGATGTCGGGCTTGACGAAGTTCATCGTGTCGTACACAGCGAGACCGGCGTAAATGGAACCGCCGGGCGAGTTGATGTAGATGGAGATGTCCTTGTCCGGGTCCTCGCTCTCCAGGTGCAGCAACTGCGCCACGACGAGGTTCGCCACCTGGTCGTCGATCGGCGTGCCAAGGAAGATGATGCGCTCGTTGAGCAGGCGCGAGTAGATGTCGAACTCGCGTTCGCCGCGCGCGGTGCGCTCGATGACCATCGGGATCAGTGGCATGCTCCCAACCCTAGCGCTCGCCGTCCCCGAGCCGCGGGCGCAAAGCACCACGCCGGTCGGAACGGGCCTCCGCGCCCAAACCTCCTCGGCTCTAGAACTAGCCGGATGTCCGAGTGCGTCGGTGGAGCGTCGGGGTAGCCGTGGTACTGACGATGCCAAGGCAACCCTCGAACCCACGGAGCTGCCATGAACCCCCGCCCCACACATGTACCCATGCGACATCACAGCCGGCGCCTGAGACTGGTGATCGCCGCCCTAGCGCTGCTCGCCTGCCTCTCATGCGCCGTGGGCGCGTATGCGATGACCAGCCACGCCGGCTGGCCCGCAGACCAGCACCTGGTCATGGACAAGGGTCCGGCAGGGCGCGCGAACACGCTCACCGCCAAGCCCGGCGTGCACAACTACCTGCTGGGCGGATACGGCAACGACACGATCGTTGGCGGGGACGCGGGCGATGTGATCTGGGCCGACTACCACCCATCCGGCTGGCCCTCCCATCAGACGGCTGTGATCCACGCGGGCGACGGGCCCAACTTCATCTACGCCAACGACAGCGTCAACTACGTGTGGACGGGTACGAACCCGCAAACGGTCGTGCACGCCCACGAGGATGGCGGGATCATCCACTGCGAAAACCCTCACCAGGTCGTCTACACCAGCCACCACGCGCTGGCGCACTGGAAGCTCGAGGGCTGCAAGCACATCAGCTTCTACTCTGTCGGCTACTGACTGCGGCGCGTCGGCGGCGGTTTTAGCGCCTGCTTAGCCGCTGCCGGCGCGGCCTTTAGGACAAGCGCTCACAATCGAGCAAGCACCTGTGATTTATGGCGACTTGGAGGCAACGATGAGACGTAGGCTCGAAAGACGGTTTTGGATCGGCGTGGCACTGGTCGCTGTTCTGGCGGGCGCCACGGCAGCAGCGGTCATGGCCGCACAGCCTGCCGCCAAACACGGGCGCCACCACTCATCGCGCAGCCGCCACAGCGACAAGACCGACCTGCTCGCAGTCGCTGCGGGCTACCTCGGCACGACGCCCGCAGAGGTGCGCAGCGAGCTGCAGTCGGGCAAGTCGCTCGCTGAAGTCGCTGACGCCACGAGCGGCAAGTCCGCGCAGGGACTCATCCAGGCGCTGGAAGCTGCAGCGAAGGAGAAGCTGCATGCCGCGGCAGCCACGCTCTCTGCACGGATCGTCGCGAAGGTGGACAAGCACCCCGACAGCGAGGGCGGACCGGCTGTGCGCGCGGCGACGAGCTACCTGGGCCTGACCGTGACGCAGCTGCGTGCGGATGTGCGCTCGGGCAAGACGCTCGCCCAGGTGGCCAACTCCACGAGCGGCAAGTCCGAAGCGGGCTTGATCGAAGCGATCGTCGCCGCCCGCAAGGCTGTGCTCGCGGCCGAGGCGAAGGCGGGCTCTATCTCACAGGCCCGTGCGAGCACCGCCGAGTCGCGCCTGCAGAGCCGCGTAAAGGCGCGCGTCCAGGACAGCCACCGCGTCCTGCGCCACTCCGTCCGCGCCCGCGCGCACAAGCAGTAGCGCGGACGCGGTCGGCTGCGCGCGGTCCGGTCGGCTGCGCGCGGTCGGCTCAGAGGTTCAGCGAGCGCATCCCTGCCTCGTCGTAGCGCTCGCCGGCAGCCGCCGGCACCGCCTCGGCGATCTGCTCGACCTCCTCGTCGGTCAGCTGCACGTCCGCTGCGGCGAGGTTCTCTTCCAGGTAGGACACGCGCTTGGTGCCCGGGATCGGCACGATGTGCTCGCCGCGGTGCAGCACCCACGCGAGCGCCAGCTGGCCTGGGGTGACGCCTTTCTCACTCGCCAGCTCACGCACCCGCTGCACGAGGAACTGGTTGCGCTCGAGGTTCTCGCCGGTGAAGCGTGGGCCGGAGCGGCGGAAGTCGCCCTCGTCGAGCTCCTCGGGCGAGCTGAAGCGCCCCGAGAGGAAGCCGCGCCCGAGCGGCGAGTAGGCCACCAGCGCGATGCCCAGCTGTTCGAGCGTGGGCAGGATCTCTGTCTCGACGTCGCGCGTCCACAGCGAGTACTCCGTCTGCACGGCTGTGATCGGGTGCACGGCGTTCGCGCGACGAATCGTCTCGGCACTCGCCTCGGAGAGGCCGAGGTAGAGGACCTTGCCCTCCTTCACCAGCTCCGCCATCGCGCCGACCGTATCCTCGATCGGCGTGTTGGGATCGACGCGGTGCTGGTAGTAGAGGTCGATGTGGTCGGTGCCCAGCCGCTGCAGCGAGTCCTCGCAGGCTTTGCGCACGTAGGCGGGGCTGCCGTCGATCGAGCGCTTCGGTGTCCCCCCGTCGGGGTCCGGCTCGAGCTTGATGCCGAACTTCGTCGCCAGGAAGACACCCTCGCGACGCCCGTCGATCGCGCGGCCGACGAGCTGCTCGTTGGTGTGCGGCCCATACATGTCGGAGGTGTCCAGGAAGTAGCAGCCGAGCTCCAGCGCGCGGTGGATCGTCTCGATCGACTCGTGTTCGTTCGTCTCGCCGTAGAAGGCCGACATGCCCATGCAGCCGAGTCCGATGGCGGAGACCTCGGGACCGTCCGGCCCCAGGTTGCGGATCTTCATCGTGTGTGACTCCTGTCCGGTGGTTGGTTCCCCGTGCTCGACGCCTACCCGAGGACGACCGATCACAGACATAATGGCAACGGAAGTGTTCCCGCTGAACCTCCCCAACCTGCTGACCGTCCTGCGGATCATGCTCGTGCCCGCGCTGGTAGTGGCGCTGCTGGGGAACACGCCCGGCGGTGACGTGCTGGCGGCAGTTGTGTTCGCGCTGGCGTCGCTGACGGACTTCATCGACGGCTATCTGGCCCGGGCGCGCGACTCGATCACGACGTTTGGCAAGCTCATGGACCCGCTGGCGGACAAGCTGCTGATCGTCGCTGCGCTGATCTCCTTGGTGTCGCTGAACCGCCTGGCCGCGTGGGTGGCGACGGTGATCATCACGCGCGAGCTGGCCGTGACGGTGCTGCGCCTGGGCGCCACCCAGGCGGGCGTGGTGATGGCGGCGAGCAACTTCGGCAAGCTGAAGACGTGCCTGCAGATCGTGGCGATCCTCGCGCTGATCGCCGTGCACGGACGGCCCGTGTGGGTGATGGCGCTGCTCTACCTCGCTGTGCTCGTGACCGTGCTCTCGGGCCTTGATTTCTTCTTCGGGCTGCGCCGGCGCATGCAACAGACCCAGGCGCCCGCCTCAGAGCGTGCGCCCGCGTCAGATTAAGCTGGCGTTCCCGCGTTTAGCCACTCCTCGAGCGTCGTCTGGTGGCCGGCGGTAGCCCCGGACGCGATTTCGGCCCGCAGCTCGGAGAGCAGACAGTGGCGCTCGGCGACGACGTTGTGCTGGTGGATCGTCTCGAGGTTCTCCTGGCGCGCTGAGACGAACGTGGAGCCGTCCAGATTGGGGAGCTCCCGCAGCACGCCGGCGAGCATCTCGCGCACGCAGTCCTCCACGAAGCGTGGGCGGCGGTGGGCCTTTTCCACTACCGCGACCTCGTCGGAGCGCTTCATCAGCTCGTAGATCTCCGAGGACATGCTCGCCTCGGCGATCCCCAGCAGCACGCGCGCGTCGATCTCCGTGGCGTGCTCCTCCGTGCAGCCGATCTGCAGCGTCGCTAGGCCCCGCTGGTTGTGCGTGGCGATCGGCACGGTGTCCAGCACCAGGTCGATCTGCTCCGGGGAGAAGTCGTGCTCGCCCAGTCGCTCTCTCGCGCGCGCGGCCACAAGCTCCTGCGCGCACGGGCAGGCGGTCATGCCGGTGGCGGATACGCCCACCGTGCGACGGGTGCCGTGCTCAAACGCAACCGCACGGCCGTGCAGCGTGTAGATCTCCTGCGTCTGCACACCCGACACGGGCGCAGGCTTGTGCTCGGGGTAGCGCGCGGCGATGCTCACCTCCGCACGCTCAGCGCCCTGGCGCTCGCGCACCAACTCCGCGATGTGGCAGGCCAGCGTCTCGGCCCTGAAGGAGGACTCGCTCAGCACGACCTCGCCAATCGCCTCGTTGACGACCTCCTCGAAGCGCGACATGTGGGCGCCCTTCTGGCTGCTGGCGAGATCCACGAAGCAGTCCAGCCGCGCGAGAAACAGCTCGTCGCGAATGCGCACCACCTTTTCCACGCCTGTCACACCCACGCGTGAGAGCCCGACGGCGACTGCCGGCGGACGCGCCTGCACGTCGTCGCCAGAGCCTCTGGTGGGAGACAGCGTGGAGGTCGAATCGATCGCCTGCACCGCGGCCAAGCGTAGCGCGAGGAGCGGGTCGTGTCCGCGACTTCACAGCGAGCGCACTCCCTCGCCCGCGGATTCTGGTATCAATCCGCACTCAACTCATGTGGGGCTACAGGAAGGCTTAACGGAGGGCTGGGGAGGTCGCTGCAGGACACCTGCCGCGAGGGGAGTTGGAACGGTCTTGGGAGGCCAGAGTTGAGCGAGAAGCTTGAGGTTCTATTGACCGCCACCGGCACAGCCGTGGTCGAGCTGGACGAGTTGCAGGGGATCATCGCGGAGTCGCAGGAGAGAGGGTTCCTGACGGCGCAAGCACTGGCAGGCGCGCTGGAGGAGGCGGAGCTATCCACCCAGCAGACGCATGACCTGCTGAGCTATCTGGAGGAGCACGGGATCGAGGTGCTCCCCGCTGGGGAGACCGGCGTGGAGCTGCAGCCGCACGGCGCGAGCCCCGGCGCGCACGCAGACGCGGAGGAGCCTGCGCTCGAGGAGCGACCAGACGTGCTCACGGGTGCGGGCGAGGATCGTGAAGCTGAAGGCGGCGAGCACGTCCACGAGCTGCACACGCATCTGGAAGAGCTCAAGCGTCCGGAACTCGACCTCACGGTCGAGCCGAGCCTCGACTCTTTGCGCCTGTATCTACGTTCGATCGGACGCGTGCCGCTGCTGAGCGCTGAAGAGGAGGTGTCGCTGGCCAAGCGCATCGAGCGCGGCGACGTCTCCGCCAAGCAGCACATGGTCGAGGCGAACCTCCGCCTGGTGGTCTCGATCGCCAAGGGCTACGTGGGACGCGGCCTAACGCTGCTGGATCTGATCCAGGAGGGCTCGCTGGGGCTGATCCGCGCGGTGGAGAAGTTCGACTACCGCCGCGGCTACAAGTTCTCCACGTACGCCACCTGGTGGATCCGCCAGGCGGTCACGCGTTCGCTTGCGGATAAGGGCCGCACGATCCGCATCCCGGTGCACATGGTCGAGCGCCTGAACAAGCTGATCCACGCGGAACGCCGCATGATCCAGCAGCTGGGGCGCGAGCCCACGCCGGCGGAGCTGGCGGCAGAGCTCGAATGCACCGTGCGCGAGGTGCGCGACATCATGCGCATCACCCAGCAGCCGATCTCGCTGGAGAAGCCGGTGGGCGAGGAGGACGACTCGGCGCTGGCGGACTTCGTGGAGGACGTCTCCGCGGAGTCGCCCTTCGAGATCGCCTCAGAGGCGCTGCGGCGCGAGAACGTGATGCGCGTGCTCTCCTGCCTGCCCCGCCGCGAGCGCGAGGTGATCGAGATGCGCTACGGCATCCTCGGAGGTCGCCCGCGCACGCTGGAGGAGGTCGGACGCGCCTTCAACATCACGCGCGAGCGCGTACGCCAGATCGAGAACCGGACGCTGAAAAAGCTGCAGACACTGCCTGAAGCGCAGCAGCTGCGCGAGGCGTCCTGACGTCCGTCCGGCCAAACGGCCGTCACGCAGCGGCCACACGCGGGACAGACGCAGGTCACGTTCCTAACGGCGTGTGGTGGAGTTGCTCCGACGAACTCTGTATAGCCATGGCTATACAGAGTTTTTTCGGGAGAAGGATGGTGGGCCCGCCCTCGCTGCCCTCTTCCCTAAACTGACGATCCCCTGGCGGGGTTCCCGAGCGGTCAAAGGGGAGTGGCTGTAAACCACTTGGCTCTGCCTTCGCAGGTTCGAATCCTGCCCCCGCCATGCAGGATCGCGATTGTCAGGCCACCGCGCTGGGAAACGACTCAGTCCGGTTTGCACTCCTCATCGGCTTCTCCGTAGACGCCCTCATCGGCCTCCCCGTCAGCTGGCCCGGCTGACTCGCGCTCGGATGCGGCGTCGAGCATGATGCGCGTCGGCGTGTGCTCGTCGCCATGGGAGGCGTGTTCGATCAGCTCCTGCTCGGCCAGCTCGAAGCCCTCGGACTCGCCTCCACCAGCCTCATCGACAGCGCGCCGCGCTTCGCGACGCCGCAGTTCGAGCTCGTCCATCCTGTCGTCGCCTTCGTCCATGCCCGCAACATTACTCCCGCCCGCTCATGCGGCTCATGCCGCGCTCATGCCGCGCTCGATATGCGTTGGTAACCTAATGGTATGAGAGTTGCCATTGATCGCGTGGGACGCGTGGTAATCCCAAAGCGGCTGCGAGACGAGCTCGGAGTGCGGGGCCCAACCGACCTGGAGCTAACGGCGGTGGACGGCAGGCTGGAGTTGACTGTCACCGACACGCCAGCACGGGTGGAGGACAGGGACGGTTTCCCGGTGATCGTGACCGACGAGCCAATGGCGCCGATGAGCGTTGCTGAGGCGGCCGAGGCAGTCGAGCGCGTAAGGCAGTGATTGCGCCTGACTCGAGCGTGGTAATCGCCGCGCTAGCGCCATGGCACGAGGCACACGGCGCCGCCCGCAACGCACTGCGCTCCGACACGCTTGGGCTGCCGGCACACGTGGCGATCGAGACAACCTCCGCGCTGAGCCGAATGCCCCAGGCACAGCGCGTCGCGCCTAGCGTCGTGCTGGAGGCTTTGGAGCGAGCGTTTCCGGACCCATGGCTGACGTTGACCGCGGCGGAGCAACGCACTGCTCTGAGGCGAGCGGTCGACGCGGGTGTGCGGGGCGGAGCGCTATATGACGCGCTTATCGCCGCGACGGCCGCGCGCCACGATGCGACCCTTATGAGCGCTGACAGCAGGGCGCGGACGGCCTATGACGCCATGGGAGCGCGCGCGAGGTATCTCGGCTCCTGAGCCTCTCAGAGCGCCCGTCAGGCGATCGGCTGCAGAGCAGTGACGATGTCCCGTTCCGCCAGACGCGCAGCCTGGACTGTCCCTGATATCTCGAGGAGCTTGCCGTTACTGATTTCAGGCCAGGGTGCGGCGGGGCGGCTGAAGTAGAAGCCCTGCACGAGCGGCACGCCCAGGCGGCGGACTGCCTCTAGCTCCGCCTCCGTCTCGACGCCCTCGGCGACGAGCAGGCTACCCACCTGCTTTGCATAGCCGGCCAGCGCGCCCACCAGCGCCGCCCGGTCGGGGTCGCTGTCGATATCGGTCACCAGCGAGCGATCGAGCTTGAGGTAGCTGGGGAGCACGGTGGTGATCTGGCGCAGCCCCGAGTAGCCGGCGCCCATGTCATCGACGGCGAGCCGGGCGCCGCGTGCACGCAGCGGCTCGATCGCGCTCAACAGCTCCATGTCGCTGTGCACGAGCGTCTCCTCTGTGATCTCAATGATCAGGCCGCTGAGGTTGTCCGCGAGGCTGTCGCCGGCTTCGTGCAGCATCGTGATTGTCTGCTCTTCGAGCAGCACCGGCGCCGACAGGTTCAGCGAGACGCTCGTGCCGGAGGGGCGGTCGGCCAGCAGCTGGAGGCCTTGGCGCACACACGCGCGCTCGAGCGCCGGGCGCTCCCCCAGCTCCTCTGCCAGCGCGAACCAGTGCAGTGGGCTGCCGTCCTCGCGTGGGCGCCCAAAGCGCGCGAGCGCCTCATATGCGTGCGCAGTGCCCGTGCGAATGTCCACGATCGGCTGCACCACCATCCTCAGGCCCTCGCCACTGATGAGAGCCGCCAGCGCCTCGCGCGCGTTTTCCAGCTCAACCACGCTCAGGCTCGGCCGCGCCGCGCGCGACGCAACTGGCTCGGGCTTCGCGGCAGGCTCACCGCGATCGGCCATGCGCGCAGCGATGTCACCGGCCAGGAGCAGTGTCTCGGCGTTCTCCGCCTGACGGCGAGCCTGGCGCAGCAGGTAGTTCAGCTCACGCGTTAGCCGCCCGCACGTGAGCAGCAGCCCGACCACCGCTACGCACATCGCCGCGTACTCAGCGCTGACGAGCTGCCAGCGGATCACCGGCAGCGCCAGCGCGCCCATTACTACCAGGCTTCCGAGCCAGTGCACGCGACCGCCGCGCGCCATCACCCCGCTGGCGATCGCGGCGAGCCACAGCAGCGTCAGCGCGGTTACATGCTCGTTGCTCATGCCCACGATCAGGATCGCGGCGACTCCCGCCAGCGACTCCTCGGCCTTCATCCACGACGGCCTCACGGTCGTCACGTGCACGAGCGCGGTCAGCACGATCGTCGCGAAGCCGAGTGCGCTCAGCAGCGGGTAGCTCGTCATGTGCGGGTGCAGTGCAATCAGCCCGATGCCGATCAGCCCAACGGCGATGCGCGTCCGCGCAGCGGTCTTGCGCGCGCGCACGATGTGCTCGTCGGACTCGATCGGGACCGCTTCCAGCGGTGCCGCCGTTGACAGCAGGGGCGTAGCCATACACATAGCCATCGACGCAGCTGCGCTGGAGACTTGAGTCCTCAGCTGCTCCACGGACCGGTTGACAGCTGAGCTGCGCGCCGGCGCTCTGCTGGTGCTCCCGGTAGGGTCGCTTGTTCATCAGCTGGAACGGAGCGATGTGAGCGCACACAACGGGATGGGCGACAACGGGATCGAGGTGGAAGGCCTCGTCCGCGACTTCAAGGGCGGCGTGCGCGCCGTCGACGGCATCGACCTGCGCGTGGCGCCAGGCGAGATCTACGGCTTCTTGGGCCCTAACGGCGCGGGCAAGTCCACGACCGTGCTGATGCTCACAACGCTGCTGCCCCCCACGGCCGGCAGCGCGCGCGTGGCGGGGCTGGATGTGGTGCATCAGGGCGCGGAGGTGCGCCGCGCGATCGGGGCCTCGCTGCAGGAGTCAGCGCTTGACCCGTTCCTGACCGGCCGCGAGCACATGCGCCTGCAGAGCGCACTGCACGGGCTCGGCAAGGCCGAACGTGAAAAGCGCGGCACGGAGCTGCTCGAGCGCGTGGGGCTAACCGACGCGGCGGACCGCAAGGTGGGCGGCTACTCGGGCGGGATGAAGCGGCGCCTGGACCTGGGTCTGGCGCTCGTGCACGGGCCGCGGCTGCTGTTCCTGGACGAGCCCACGACAGGCCTGGACCCGCAGAGCCGCGCGGCGCTGTGGGATGAGGTGCGCCGTCTGGCCAACGACGGCGTGACGGTGTTCCTCACCACCCAGTACCTGGAGGAGGCGGACGTGCTGGCCGACCGCGTGGGCATCATCGACCGTGGCAAGATCGTGGCGGAGGGCACGCCGGCGGCGCTGAAGGCGTCGATCGGGCGTCCCAGCGTGGAGGTGATCCCACAGGATCCAGGCGAGCGCGAGCGCCTCGAGTCGGTGCTGCACCGCTTCGGCGAGCCCGCCGCCGCCTCCAGCAACGGTGTCGCAGCGAGGCTGCCAGAGGGCGTGAGCGACGTGGCTGAGATCGTGCGCACACTCGACGCGGAGGGCATTGCGATCGCGGACCTGCGCCTGCACACGCCCACGCTGGACGATGTGTTCCTCGCAAAGACCGGGCGCTCGCTGGAGGGGGCAGGCGACGGCGCGCAGGCGGATGACGGCGAGAGCTCGCAGGACAAGCAGGCGGACGCTGTATCCAGCGGCGCATGAGCGAGCACCTCACGCAGGTGGGCGTGCTCGCCAGGCGCTCGATGCTGAAGACGCTGCGCCAGCCCTTCCAGCTCTTTCCGATCGTGTTCTTCCCGCTGATCCTGCTGGGGGTGAACGCGAGCGGGCTGAAGGCGGCAACGCACCTACCGGGCTTTCCGACGCACTCCTACATCTCCTTTGCGATCGCGGTGGCGTTCATCCAGGGAGGGATGTTCTCGCTGATCAACACGGGCACAAACCTGGCGGAGGACATCGAGAGCGGCTTCTTCAACCGCCTCGCGCTGACACCTCTCAGGCGCGTGGCGCTGATCGCGGGGCTACTGGTGGGGGTGGCCGCGCTGGGCGTGCTGCAATCGGCCGTGTACATCCTCATGGGCCTGGTGGCGGGTGCGCACCTGGACGCGGGCGTGGGCGGTGTGGGCGTGATCCTCGTGCTGGGCGCGCTGACCGCGGTGGGCTTCGGCGCGTTTGGCTGCGCGGCGGCACTACGGACCGGCTCGGGCGAGGCGGTGCAGGGCCTGTTTCCGCTGTTCTTCGTGTTCATCTTCCTGTCCTCCAGCAACCTGCCGCGCAACCTGCTGAAGACGGGCTGGTTTCACACGGTCGCCGACATAAACCCGATCTCCTACCTGATCGAGGGCTTCAGGTCTCTCTACATATATGGATGGGATGGGACAGCGTTGTGGCGCGGCTTCGCGGTGGCTGCGGGCCTCACGCTGGTGGCCCTCCTGGCCGTGACGGGCGCATTGCGAACGAGGCTGCAAAGGACATGATCCTGGGCTCGCACAGCGGCGTCGGATCGGCGTCCTCGGTCGCTCGCGTGCACAGCACGCCACGCTCTCTGCGTCCTTGCCCGGCTTGCCCTGCGAGCCCAGGACTGGCGCCATGACCAGAGGCGGCGGCATCTGGCGCGTGGCGCTGACGATCGCGTGGCGCAGCCTGCACACGTACGTGCGCCGGCCGGACCTGTTCGTGCCATCGCTGATCTTCCCGCTTGTGTTCCTGGCGAGCTTCGCGGGCGGCCTCTCGGCATTGGGCAAAGTGCCGGGCTTTCATTTCCCTGCGGGCTACACGGCCTTCCAGTTCGTGTTCGTGCTTTGCCAGTCGGCGATGTTCGCGGGGCTGTTCACGGGCTTCTCGCTGGCGTTCGACTTCGAAAGCGGCTTCGCCCGCCGACTGATGCTGGCGGCGGAGGATCGTCGCGGGATCGCGCTGGGCTATGCGCTGGTGGGGCTCTCGCGCGCGGTGATCACGCTCAGCCTCGTGAGCGCGGTGGCGCTGGCGGCCGGTATGCGCATAACCGGCGATGGGGTTGACATCTTTGGGCTGTACGGGCTGGCGGCGCTGCTCACGCTGGTGGGCTACGGCTGGGCAGCGGGGGTGGCGTTCCGCTTTCGCTCGATTCAAGCCGGCCCGCTGATGCAGACCCCTGTCTTCCTGCTGCTGTTCTTGGCTCCCGTGTATGTACCGCTGGGTCTGCTCAAGGGCTGGATCCACGCGGTCGCCTCCATAAACCCCGCCACGGCCTTCCTAGACGCCGGGCGAGGGCTGATCTCCGGCGTGCATGACCATACGGCGCTGGCGTTCATCTGCGCGTTGGTGCTGATCTTCCTGTTCTCGATTTGGATGCTCACCGGGTTGCGCAGCGCTGAACGATCGACGTAGGCGAGCGCCGGTATCCGGCGCTCTGCAGACACTTGTCATTAGTTCACAGTAGTGTTTGCAATGCGGCGCAGACGCCTCACTGATAGCTGACTGTCGCAGACAGTTGTCTGTGGAACTTTCGTCTGAGCCACGCGAGAGTTGAAAACATGGAGACTGTCCGTAAGCAATTCGCCGCCAATCTCCGCCAGCACCGCGACGCTGCGGGGCTCTCGCAGGAGGCGCTTGCAGACCTTTGCGACCTACACCGAACAGAGATCAGCCTGCTCGAGCGTTGCAAGCGCTCGCCACGGCTGGAGACGATCGTGATCCTCGCCCGGGGCCTCGAGCTCGACGGCCCGGACGCGCTGCTCAAGGACATCAGCTAAGGCGAACGGCGGCGCTCGTAGCGGTGCTGCTCGCGCTGTGGCTTGCACCTGAGGCAGTCGCGTCCCAGCCTTCGACCCCAGAGGCTTTCAGAGGGCAGGCGCTGTGGGTAACCCAGCTCGCCCCCACGCAGACAGGACGCGAAGTCGTCGCTGAGGCTGCCGGCGCGGGGGTGCGCACGCTCTACGTGAAGGCAGCCGAAGGCGCCGCGGCGGAACTGCAGTTCTCGCCGGCGCTCGTGGGAGAAATGCGCGCCGCCGGCGCAACCGTGTGCGCGTGGACGTTCGCGTACGGCAGCGAACCGGCGGCAGAAGCAGCGGCGGCGGTGTCGGCTGCGCACAGTGGGGCACAGTGTCTTGTGGTCGACGCGGAGCAGCAGTACGACTCGCTGTACGGCGCTGCGCAGCAGTTCGTGAAGGCGCTACGCGCGCAGCTCGGCCCGACGTTCCCGATTGGCTTGGCCAGCGAAGCGGAGGTCGCTGAGCACCCTAAGTTCCCGTATTCCGTGTTCCTCGGGCCGGGCGCCTTCAACGCGGTGTTGCCGCAGATCTACTGGCGTGATTTCGGCGTGAGCGTGCAAGCGGCGTACACGGCAACGCTCGCGGGCAACTCCATCTACGCACGCGCGATCCTTCCGGTTGGCCAGCTGTACGGCTCCCCCAGCTCTGCGGAACTACTGAGCTTTCGTGCGCTTGCCAATGACTACGGCATTCAAGGCTGGAGCTTCTTCGACCTTGCTTCATCCACGCCGGAAGAGCTCGCAGCGCTCGCCACACCGCTGCCGCATCTTGTGCGCAAAGCGATCGTGGCACCGACAGTGCGCGCGGGCGCGGACGGCGATGAGGTCGTGCAGGCGCAGGAGCTGTTGAACGCTGCAGGCGCACACCTGCCGGTGGGCGGCTTCTTCGGCGCGCAGACCGCGCACGCGGTGGGCGCCTTCCAGGCACGCCACCGGATGCGTGTGAACGAAGTACTCGGCCCGGCCACGTGGAAGGCGCTGCTGCGCTTTCGTCCACGCGAGCCCTCGTGGGCGAAGGGGCCGCCCGACAGCGCCAATTGAGCGTAGCTACGATCGGCGCGATGGCTGAGGGCCTCACGAGCGAGGGCATCGAGCGGCTGCATGTGACGGCCGCGCAGCATGTGGGCGACACGCTCGTGCCAGGCCTGGTGGCGCTGGTGGCCACGCGCGACCTGGTGGTGGTCGTGCTCACACAGCGCATGTTCGAGACCTCGCAGGCGCCGCAGGTACACAGCGACATCCAGGCTGCAGCGTACGCGGCGCTCGCATAGCGCTCGAGTAGCTCGAAGCGACCGGCCCTGGAGAGCGCCGGCCAGACGACGGCGGACCCAGAACGCCCGGAGCCCGGCGGTGCCGGGCTCCAAACCTCTGTCTCAGGCACGGCGTCCTAGCCGTTGGGGCGGCGACGGATGAAGAGGAGTACCGCCGCGAGCGGCAAGCTACCCCGGCTGGTCGTTGACATTGTTACGGGCATGTTTGGCGGCCGCGCACCCGTGCCGGCGCGACACTCAGGCGACCCACTCCTCCGCCTGGGAGTAGCGCAGCGAGCCTGGGGTCGTCAGTAGCTCACCTGTCTCGAGCAGTGTCTTCAGCCCGGACAGGATCATCGGCCAGCCGCCATAAAGTTCGCTGTTGGCATCTGCTCCGAGCTGGTCATGGGTGACGGTCACACGGCAGGAGTCGCCCACCGGTTCGATCTCCCAGGTGACCCTGGAGGTGCCTTGCGCCTTGATCTCATCGCTCCACAGCGCGCGGAAGCTCTGGACGAGCCGGCGTGGCGGCTCGACCTCGAGGTTCTCGCCTTCGGAGATCACCTGTCCAGATCTGGGGTGCACAGCTTCGACGCGTGATCCTGGCGTCCAATCGGAGGCGATGCCAACGCCAAAGGAGTACTTCTGCCTCAGCTCGCTGTCGGTGATCGCCTCCCACACGCGCTCGGGCGTAGCTTTGATGTAGACCTCGAACACCTTCTCCGTCGCCTCAGCTGTCCAGGGCCGCTTGCCGCTGATCTGCGTGTCCATGCTGTCGTCCTCCTCTAGCCGTGTCTTTAGCTCACTGAGCGCTGACGCCCAGGGCTCTGCGTACCTGCTCACCCACCGGTCGTGGACGAGCCTGATGGGGACCGGGTTCAGGAAGTGGAGCTTCTCCCGCCCGCGCCTGCGCGTCACAACCAGCCCCGCCTCCTCGAGCACCTTCAGGTGCTTCATCACGCCGAACCGACTCATCGGCAGGCGCCGCTCCAACGCGCTCAGCGTCTGCCCGTCGCGCTCGTAGAGCTCGTCGAGCAGGCTGCGACGGGTGGGATCTGCGAGGGCTCTGAACACTGCGTCCACGGCTCGACTATATGTGACCTAATGGTCACGTGTCAAGCGACGGCTCGAGACAAGCCTGGCGACACATCCGTATGGCACGATCGAACAATGGCGCGCGTGGGCGAGGAGTTGCTCAACCCGATCACCGGCGAGCGGATCGTGTTCCGCACGACGGCCGCGGAAACCGCAGGCACGCTCTTGGAGATGGATGACTTCTGGACGCGGCCCGGCCACCGCGTCCCGGCGCACATCCATCCGGGGATGCAGGAGCGCTGGCGGGTGATCGCTGGCAGTGCCAACTTTTCGATTGGCGGCGTCGAGCAGAGCGCGGGACCGGGTCAGACCGTGCTCGCCGGCCCGGGCGTGGCACACCAAGCTTGGAACGCGAGCGCCGGGCCAGTGCATCTACGCATCGAGATGCGTCCGGCTCTGCAGTGGGAGACCTTCGTCGAGCGGCTGTTTGCACTCGCCGTCGATGCGCACCGCAGCGGGCGTGAGCAGCCGGATCAGGGGCTGCTCCTGCAACTGATAGGCGAGTTCCCGCGCGAGATCGCGCTCGCGCCCGGGGCCCGCGAGTGAGATTAGAACAGGGCCAAGCAAGCCGACGAGGGGACTCGAACCCCTGACCCCCTCCTTACCATGGAGGTGCTCTACCAGCTGAGCTACGTCGGCGCGATTCGCGCATCGTAGCGCCGTGGCAGTGCTCCGTTGCCCATCCGGGCGACTCGACGCTCGTTGCAAATCTGCGGCCATATACCGAAGACAAGCGGCCGGCGGGGTGGGATGCTCCTTTCACTTGCGAGACACAAGGGCAGCAATAGACCTTCACCTCGTGCTGGACGACGCCGCGGTGATGAAGCAAATCGGGTCGGGCGACCCATACGCGTTCGAGGAGCTCTACGACCGCTACGCCGATCGCGCCTACCGCGTCGCGCGTTCGATATGCCCCAACCACGACCACGCCGAGGAAGCTGTCCAAGATGCTTTCGCCGGCATCTGGCGCAACCGCACGGCCTACCTCCCCGGTCGCGGCACGGTCGCCGCGTGGCTGGTGAGCATCGTGCGCTATCGATCCATCGGCATCACCCGCCGGCACGCAAGCTACACCAGGCGCCGGGCTCCCGAAGACACGAGCCAAGCAGGGTGCGCGACGAGCGGGGAAATGGCAGACGGCGTCGTCGCTCGGGCTGGCGCCGCCCAGGTGCTAACGCTGCTCAAACAGCTTCCGGACACCCAGCTGGAGGTCATCACGCTCGCCTATTACGGCCAGCTCACGCACAGCGAGATCGCCACGCAGCTTGGGCTGCCCCCCGGGACCGTCAAGGGCCGCATGCGTCTGGGTTTACAGAAGCTCCGCGCGGACATCGAGCCGTCCGCCGCATGAGCGCCGCGTGCGAAACGCAGCCGAGCGACCGCAACATCCGAAGCTAGGGCCGGGCGAAGTTCGTGCGCGCGTGCTCGGCGGCGGGGCGTGTGTGGCAGCCGCTGAGGTGGTCGTTGACGAGCCCCATTGCCTGCATAAACGCGTACACCGTCGTGGGTCCGACGAACCTCCAGCCGCGCGCCTTCAGGTCCTTCGCGAGGGCCTTCGACTCTCCGGTCGTCGTCAACCGCGCAAGGCTCGCACGATCGAGCTCACCCTTGCGCTCGGGCGGCTCAAAGCGCCAGATGTAGCTCGCGAGCGAACCCTCCCTCCCGACGAGCTCGACCGCTCGTTGGGCGTTGTTGATGACGGCCTCGATCTTCCCGCGATGGCGCACGATCCCCGCGTCGCCGAGCAGCCGCGTGACGTCGCGCTCGGAGAAGCGCGCCACGCGCTCGAACTCGAACCCGACGAACGCGGCGCGGAATGCCTCGCGCTTGCGCAGGATCGTCAACCACGACAGACCGGCCTGGAATGCCTCCAGGCTCAACTTCTCGAACAGGCGCACGTCGTCAGAGACGGGGAAGCCCCATTCGCTGTCGTGGTAGGCCGGATACTCAGCCGCCGAGCACGCCCACGCGCAGCGCGTGACGCCGTCCTCACAGACGCACAGGCCGTCCTCTCCTACTCCGCTGTCCGCCTCGTCAGCCATTGTTTTCTAATGCGCACACACCAGGCTAGCTCGGCGAGCTGGCGCGAGACGTTCAAGTCTTCACTGCGGTGGTGCTGATCGCGATCAGAGCGTTGGTCCTCGGCGGGGTGCTCTAGACGCGCAACTGCCCCGCGGCGCTCCAGCCGCGGCCGGCGCTCGTCCAGGCGAGCACTGTCGCACCAGCCATCACTGTCATCTGCACGACGAGTGAGGCGCTGGTGCTGATGAGCTGCAGGGGCCCGTTTGCAGAACCGGCGAGATGCGCCGAGTCGAACATCAGCGCGATCGCATATACGCAGACGGCGAGCGTGATCGCTGCCATCGCCGCGGTAAGCAGCATCCCACAGACGTAGGCGCACAGCAGGCGCACACGGGACACATGCACCGCGAACAGGACCCGGCGCGACGCGAGTACGCACACGGCGCCACACGCCAGCCCGACGAGGCCCCACGCGATGAGCGCCACGCCTCCAAGCGTTGCCGGGCGCTGTGAGTGCTCGGCGTGCGCGAACGCAGCCAGCAACGCCGTGAGACCCGCGAACAGCAGCACCGCCAGCGGTGGCACGCTAGCAATCGGGCGCAGCGCCGGGCGTCGCCGCGCCTCAGAAAGTGCCGCCGCGATCAGCGGAGCCGCGCCCGCGAGCACGAGCGCGCAGGCCACGAACGCCAGCAGTTGCACGATTTCGTGGGAGCCGCTAAGCAGCACATGCTGGTACCCGGCGACGCTGAACGGGCTGTCATCGGTGGTGTTCGCGAACCACGCACCGGCGGCCGCGAACGCGACCCAACTGGCGAGAACGCCGCTGGCACTAGCACGCACGCGATCGCCCGGGTCGAGCTGCTTGGCTAGCTCAGCGGGCGGACGCACGTGCGCCAGCAGGGCACCACGCCAGAGGTCGAGCACTGCGCGCAAGGTCGCGGGCCTCTGCTCGAGCAGCTCGCGCATCTCCTCGCCGTAGCGGCGCCGGAAGGCGAGCGGGTAGAGGCTCAGAGAGCTAAGCGCGAGCCGCCTGGTCACGCCGTCGCTCCGGCGGCGCGCAGGCGCACGAGGCCGCTGTGTGTCACACGCTCGAGCATCTGCAGATGCTCTGTCAGCGCGGCCCTACCGTCCGCCGACAGGCGATACGGGCGGCGGCGGTCTTCCGCCGGCAGCGCCTCGATCAAGCCCTGTCCCTCCAGGCGCGAGAGCGCCCCGTAGAGCGTGCCGGGGCCGAGACGCACGCCCGCCAGCTCCTCGACGTCGAGCGTAATCGCATAGCCGTGCTTCGGGCCGTCGGCCAAGCTCGTCAGGACGAGCAGGCTGGGATCAGTAGATCGCTCACCGATAGATCGCACAACGTATTAATAGCGCGCCTCAACCGGGGACGTCAACCGTCGCGGACAGATGGCGAAGCAGACGCAACCGCTCCGCGATGCCACTGCCCTGCCTGACCAGCAGCCATGCGTCGGCTACACGCGTTGCGATGAGGCCACCCTCGGAGAAGACGCCCGCCGCCCCGGGAACAGGCTTCCAGTCCGGGAGCGCAGCGGGCTGCACGCCTGGGTGTGCAGCGTCCAGCAGGATCTCCGCGTCGATGGGAATGCCGCGGAGGCGATATTCGGCGTCGATACAGGCAACGAACGCCTCGCCCACGAGCGCGCCGGGAAAGGGCTCCATGCTGATCGCAAGCTGGCCGCCCCTGCCGAGGAGCCCGGGGACGCCCGCCTCGCGCAGGCGGCACACGCCCCGCGGCGCACGCGCGGAAGCGCGCCACGCACGAACCGTACCCTGGCGGGGCATCTGCTGCCAGTTGTCAGGGACCTGCCGCCCCTGCGAGTCGAGCGCAGCGATCGTCGTGTGTTGCGGCGACCGACCTCCCCCTCGCGAGACGCGACTGACGACGCGGATCGCGCGCAACCCGTACGGGAGGCCGGGCACCTCTGAGGGCGTCAGGCGCACGTGACCATCGACCACTACCGCAGCCACCTGGGGGGTGCTAACCGCAACTGAGGTTTCGTACCCGGAGCCGACATCACCCCAGCCCTGAACCTGCAAAAACGGGCTCGCTGCCACCGCGACACCGCCACAGGCATCACCATCGGCAACGCCATGGTCTTCAGGCACGACGCACCACCCCGCCTGCGCGACCTTCAGCGTGGGCACAAGCCGAACATTGAAACCGGCGGCTGTTGCATTGCTGACATCGACCGCTCGTGCGCCGACGGCCATCCCCTCCCCACGTGTAACGCCCGGCGCGCCGCCGCCAAACACCCAGGCGAGGGCGGCAACCATGAGCGCGACTACCGAGCCCGCGACCGCGTAGCGCAGCCTGCGCCTGCGCCTGCGACGCTTGGCCTCTTCGATGACGCCCTGATCCGGACCGACAAGCTCGCCGTCGTGCAAGCGCTCACCCGTGAGGTCAGCGGTCGACGTCGAAGGACCATTGTCTTGCATCATCGTGCTATTCACGCTAGCACCATTGACGTTATGATGCGCCGTGCCCCCGACGAGATGCCGTCGTCGCTGGGAGCCATGCACCGGTGTTCCGTGAGCTCAGCCGGCCGCTTGCGCAAGGGGCTGCACGGTCGCAAGTGCGGCGCTGCTGGGAGCGAGCCTCACGGTGATTACACCGTTGGCGTTGGCGGCCCTCGGCAGTCGCGCAGGCGCCGTCCACGTGCCGTCCGGGGAGACTTCGCTCCCTCCCAGGCGGACCCCTGTGAGCGCGGCGGGCGACGGCGCTGTCAGCCTCAGGAGACTCGCGCCGTGGAAGGCGCTGCCAACGTGTAGGTGCACGGCCACAGGGCGCGAGCCCGGCGCATCGTCGTCGACGAGCTCGAACTTCAGCGTCCCATCGGGCGCCAGGAACGCGTTCGCTTCCACGTTGGGACGTTCCGCGGGCCTCACGATCGTGCGCAGCGGACGCTCGCCGACGAGTTCCTTGGCCAGCAGCAGCGCATACCACTCAGGCTGCGCCTGCAGCTGTCCCGTCACCAGGTCTTCCGGAGTCAGCGCGCATATGGGTGTGTAGCCTTCGCATTTGCCTGGGTTGCCCTCCAGGTTGATGCCTGCCACGCCCATGCTCATCGCCTTTGCGAGGTAGTTGACTGCCCACAGCGCTGAGGCGAACGTGTTGCTGATACCCGCAACGCCGCCGCAGGAGACGGTGTTCGTCTCATCCATGCGAAACGGGACTTCGGCCTCCTGAGCCACACGTGTGTAGTGGCGCAGCGATGCTTCCTCGAGGCGGCGGATCGGCGGGCTGAGCAGCTTTGCGATCGTCGGCGGCGGCTGTTCTTTGCAGCCCAGCGGATAGTGATGGCCGGTGAGCAGCGCAGGACGCTGATAGATCGCCTCGCTCAGCCCCCACTGTTCATAGGCGGCCGAGCCCGAGCTGTCCGGCCCCGCGAGCGGAACGCCCGGAGCGAGCGCTTCGATCGCGCGGCGATATACATCGATCTGTTCCTGGTACTGCACGGGTGTCCACGGCAGTTCGCGGAACCCGTGTCTTGCGTAGGAGTCCGGCTCGTTGCCCAGCTCGAGTGCTTCCAGCGAGCTGCCGAGCGCTGCTTGGGCAGCGGCGGCCTCACGTGCAGCCGCCTGTGGTTCGAAGTGAGCGAGGCCGAGCGTCAAGAGCACATGCCAGCCGCTCTGCGAAGCCAGGCCGGCGAGCTGGCCCAGGTTTCCCGCGTCCAGTACGCCCGACGCCCATGCCGGGCGCGGCGTCGCTTCGCCGCCCCACGCGATGTTCTCGTCGGCGGTCACACCGCCGAAGCGCAGCACCCCAGCCCCAAGTGAGCGCAGCAGCGTGACCATGTCCCCGCGTTCGGAGTAGCTGGCGATCTGGGCGAGGCTCCCGACCTCGAAGGACAGACCCAGGAAGTCGCTCGGGACCACCGGCCCCGGCCGGCCGGTCTTGTCCGCCACCGATACGGGAATCGCCCGCGTGCGGTGCGCGTGCTCGGGTTTGTTGGACGCGAGCGGTGACGTCGCGGTCAAGGGTGCCGCTTGCGCGAGCCCCAGTGGAGCGAGCGCGACGGCGAACGTTGCCAGGGCTACAGCTCGGAGCTGACCGCGAACCAATCCGACCTGAGCTCTGGAGCCTCCTCGCAAACCTCGCGCACGATGTCCAACACGGCACGCCGGCCGATATGTATACGTTCATCGCGTGTCATCGACACCGGCGCATCCCCATCAGTGATGGCGGTTATCTCGTCGGGCAGCCTTTCGAAGGACATTGCCTCGCGCTCGCTGCCCAGCTGCTGCCAAAGCAGATCGAGCGCGTCAGCAGGCGGCGCCATCGCGGAGTGAGGGGTGATCCTGAACTGCACGAGCGCGCAAGGCTACAGCGCACGAGGTCCCGCCCGCAAGCTGCTACCGATGTCAAGTCTCGACGCCACGGAGCAACGCGGGCACGTCGGCGATCGAGTCGACGACCTTCGTCGGCTGCACGCCAGAGCTCTCCAGCAACTCTTTGCGGTACTTGCCTGTGCGCACGAGCACGCCCTCGAGTCCGCACGCAAACGCTCCGGCGATGTCCGCCTCGATGTCGTCGCCCACCATCACAGCTTTTTCAGGCGAGGCGCCCACGTCCGCCAGCGCCGCCTGGAAGAAAGCCGGCGACGGCTTGCCCACGACGAATGCCTCGGTCGAGGCGCCGTACTCCAGCGCGGCCGAGAAGGCGCCCACGTCCAGCGCCAGGCCGTCGCTGCGCCGCCAATAGCGGTTGTGCTGAAGCGCCACCAGCTCCGCCCCGTCCATCAGCTGGCGGAATGCCGCATTGAGCGTCTTCGCATCGAAGCCGTCGCCCAGGTCACCGAGGACGACTGCGTCGACGTGCTCCCCGGAGGTCGCCTGAGGCAGCTCCGCGAGGTCCTCACGGAGCGACTCACCCACCAGCAGCGCCACCGATCGATGACCGCGCTCGCGACAGTGGTGTACGGCAAGTGCCGCCGGCGTGAGCACGTCATGCGCGTCCACGTCGAACCCCAGACCCTGCAGCTGCTCGACGATCAGCCGGCGCGACTTGGAGGTTGTGTTCGTCACCAGCCGCACGCCCGCGCTGCACTCGCGCAGATCTTCGAGCGCCTGCGGCGCGCCCGCGATCACCTCATCGCCCACGTGCAGGACACCGTCGACGTCGAGCAGGACAGCCCGCAAGGCTGCATCGCTGGCCATCGGCCAACTCTAGAAGCACCGCCCGTCCGAGCCGAGCCCGCCCGCACGAGAAGTGGCGCGTGGTGATACGCGCTGTTTCCTGACATCCTCAGTGGGAATGAACGACACCATGCCAGCGGTTGGTCAGGAGTCGGACCACCGGCCGTTGGCGCTTACGGTGGGGTGTGAGTTCGGGCTGCAGTCGAGCCAGCCGGCCGTGGCGATCATGCAGGTCACGCCGCGGCCGCAGCGGGGCATCGCGATCAGTAGCGAGAGCTGGTACACGAGCGCCCAGCACCACGGCTACATCGATGCGTACGGCAACCGCTGCGAGCGCTTCCAGCTCGAAGCCGGCGGCTCGTACCTGACATACGAGGCCCGCGTGCTGCTCACGCAACCCGATGATCTGATCGTCCCCGAGGCAGCGGAGACGCCCGTCTCCTCACTGCCCGACGATGTCCTCAGCTATGTGATGCCCAGCCGCTTTTGCCTGCCCGACGAGCTCGGCCACGAGGCATGGCAGCGTTTCGGCGACCTGCCGCCGGGCTGGGGGCGCGTACAGGCGATCGTCGACTACGTCCACGGCTACCTGCGCTTCGTTCCCGGCGGATCGAACCCGTGGACGACCGCCGCGGACGCCTACCGCGCGGGCGAGGGCGTCTGTCGCGATTTCGCGCACCTGGCGATCACGTTCTGCCGCGCGCTGAACATCCCCGCGCGTTACGTGTTCGGCTACATCCCCGACATCGACGTGCCCGCCACGGGTGAGGCGATGGACTTCGCCGCGTGGTTCGAGGTCTATCTGGACGGGCGCTGGTACACGTTCGACGCGCGCAACAACCGGCCGCGCACCGGGCGCGTGGTCGTCGGTCGCGGCCGCGATGCAATCGACGTGGCTCTGATCACCTCGTTCGGTCCGCTGACGCTCACCGACTTCAAGGTTCGAGCCGAGCCGCGTCAGGCAGGCTGATCTGCGGCCAGATACCGCGCGAGGCCCTGGTAGCTCTGGTCCGGCGGCATCGCCTGCTCGTAGGCGCCAGCCAGATCCGGAGCGCTCGCGCCGGCGATCATCGCCCTGATCGCAGCCGCAAAGCTGCCCTCATCCTGATCATCATCTTCAGCAAGCCGTTGCACCCAGCCCAGCTGCTTGCGCAGCGCACCGATGTGCTGCTCGACGTCCTCATAGCGGCCGAAGTGGGTGACGGCGAGGCTGCGCGGCCGCCATGCCTCGATCAGCTCCAACGAGGCGCGCCACGCCGTCAGGTCGATGTCCGGGGGCGGTGTCGGCGCGAGCATGCAGGCTGGATCGATACGCACGCCCGTGACGTCGCCCGTGAACGCCACCGCGCTCGGGCGGTGCAGATAGGAGACGTGGTGGGAGGCGTGGCCGGGCGTGTAGGCGACCTCGAAGTCGCCCAGCGTCTCGCCGCCCCGCACTTCCCTGACGCGATCGGCAGGCACCGGCAGCATCTCCCCCCACAGGCGATCCATGTCCGCGCCGTACAGCCGCCCTGCGCTACGCAGCAGTCGGGAGGGATCGATCATGTGGTAGGCGCCGAGCTCGTGCACCCACACCTCGGCGTCGGGGAAGCGCTCGAGCAGCGAGCCCGTCGCGCCCGCGTGGTCGAGGTGGATGTGCGTCAACGCGAGCACCCGCGGCGGGTGGCGTTCGAGCACCGGCAGCAGCCGGCCCAGGCAGCTGCTCGGCCCTGGATCGATGATCACATCGCCCACGCGCCATGTGCCGATCACCTTCGCCACACCCAGATGGTGAAGGTCAATCAGTTCGAGATCTGGCTGTGCGGTGGAGTCGGAGCTGATCGCTGACACTGGCGCCCAGCCTACAAGCGGGCGGCGGTCAGACCTCGCGCCTGATGCCCAACATGCGACGCACCGGCTCGCGCAGCAGCAGGTGGTAGGCCACGTCGAAGGCGGCCAGCGTGGCGATGATCAACGCGCCCGGGCGACGCAGACGGTGCTTGGGAGGCATTGCATGCAAAGCATCGGCTGACGTACGCACGCCACTTGAGATTTGCCCCGCGGCGTTCATCTCCACAAACGCGCATGATCGGCGAGAAACGGACGCAACTCCCGCACTACCCTTCCAGCGATGAGCCCCCGCCGCGCGCCAAGAGAACAGCTCCCGCTCTGGGCGCGCTGGGTAGCCGCCATCGTCGTCGCGATCGCGGTGATCGCCGGCGTGGTGATCGCCGTCAACCGAGCCGGCCCTGAAGGCATCGCCGCTTCTGAAGGCGGCGCAGAAGCGGAAGTCAGCCGCGAGGCCGACATCGCAATCAGCGAAGACCAGGCGCCGCGCACCGCGAGCCTGCGGGCAGGTACCGCGCCCGCCTCCGCGTTGCAGCTGGCGATCGCGGCCGACGTTCGCCAGCGCATCGGCAAGAGCCTGCTGTCGGGACCGTTGCAGGCGGTTACCTGCAGCACCGCAGGGGCCATGAGCGGTCAGCGTGCTCCATACCACTGCACGGTACGTAGCGCCGGCATCTCATACCTGTTCCTCGCAGTCGCCGACGAACACGATCGGCGCCTCACATGGTGCAAGGTCGACTCGCCACCCTCCGGCGTCAGATCCGGTCCAGAAATCCCGATCAGCTCGAGCTGCAGGGCCTGAGCCGCTCAGCGATAGTTGCCGGCGTTGTTGGGCTTTTCTTCGTACTGCACGAGCTGGTTGACGACGTGGTGTGGCAGCAGCGACACGCCGATCCACCAGGCGGCGATCAGCACGACGGCGACTGCCACCCATACGACCCATTTGCGCTGAGCGATCAGCGCACGCACGCGGAGCAGCATCAGAGCAGGAACTCTCCGTGCCCGACGATCACCGCGGAGCCGCCCACTTCGATGCGCTCGATCGCCTGTGCTGAGCCGATGGCGCGCGCGAGCAGCCGTGAGGGTCGGCCGATCTCAGCGCCCTGGTGGATCTCAATCTCCTCGCCGAAGCGGATCCGCCCGTGGCGGGCGAGGTGCAGCACGAGCGGCCCTGCGGCCGAGCCGGTAGCCGGGTCCTCTGCCACGCCCAGCCCTGGGGCGAACACACGTGTCTTCCAGAGCGAGCCGGACCCGGCAAAGCAGCTGACGCCGGTCTGGCCGAGCTCGTTCAGAGCGCGCATGTCGGGGCTCAGCGACACGACCGCCTGGAGGTCGGCGAGCTCCACGTAGACGTGGTGGGGGCCGTTGGCGTACACCTCGACGGGCAGCTCCGAGCGCTCCGCGCCGAGCGCCTGCAGCAGCTCAGCCTCGCGCGCATATGGCTCCCACGTGGGGATCGGCTGACGCATCCAGCCGCTTCCCGCCCGCCCGGACCCGAGCGACAGCTCGACGGCGACGGGACCGGCGCCTGTCTCGAGCATCAGCTGCTCGCGTCCGCGTTCGCGACCGACGACGACGGCGGAGCCGAGCGTGGGATGCCCCGCGAAGGGCAGCTCGGCGGCGGGGGTGAAGATGCGGATGCGCGCGTCTCCCCTATCCTCTGCCGGTCGCACGAAAACGGTCTCTGAGAGGTTCAGCTCACGCGCGAGCCGCTGCATCTCCGCGGCGCGCAGCTCGGGCGCGTCGGGGAACACGGCGAGCTGGTTGCCCTCCAGCGGGGTGTCGGTGAAGACGTCGAGCAGGACGTAGCGATAGGGGGCGCTCACCCCTCCACTATTGCGCGGCGGACGCGGTTGCTGCGTCGGCGCTGGGCTCAATCGCGGCAACGGGCGCGCTCACGGGCGCCCGCAGCAGCAGCGCTGCTGCGAGTGCGCCGAGCACGCTGAGCCCGGCGGCGACGGCGAACGCGATCCGGAAGCCGCCGCTGAGCGCAGCGGAGCTGGAGGCGCCGGCGACCAAATCGGCACGAGTGCGCGAGGCAGCGATCGTGCTGAGCACGGCGAGCCCCAGCGCACCGCCGATCAGGCGGGAGGTGTTGAGCATCCCGGAGGCGAGGCCGCTCTCCTTGGCGGGCACACCGGAGACGGCTGCGATCGTGGCGGGCACGAGCGACAGTCCCAGCCCGAGCGCGGCGAGGATGCCACCGGGGAGCACGTCAGCGAGGTAGCTACCGCCGCTGTGCACATCCATCAGCAAAAACAGGCCGGCCGCGGCGCAGAGCATGCCCACGGTCAACAGGCGCCGCTCGCCTACGCGGGCGACGATACGCGGCGCGAGCGAGCTGGTGGCGACGATTGCGAGCGTCATCGGCAGGAAGGCCAGCCCCGTCTGCAGCGGCCCGTAGTGGAGCACCTCCTGCAGGTACAGGGAGAGGAAGAACCAGATGGAGAAGACGGCGGCGTAGAGCAGGAACATGATCAGGTTGGCGGCGCGCAGCCGCGCCATGCCGAACACCCGCAGCGGCATCAGTGGCGCGCTCGCAACCTTTCCCTCGACGAACGTGAACGCGGCGAGCAGCACGGCGCCGACGGCGAGCGGGATCAGCACCCCGGGCGCGCCCCATCCGAGCGTGTCGGTGCGCACGATGGCGTAGACGAGCGCGGTGAGCGCGCCGGTGACGAGCAGCGCGCCGGAGGCGTCGAAGTGGCGCTTACCCTCGGCGGCGCGACCGGCGGGGATGATTCCGTGGCGCGCGAAGAGGATCACGCCGAGCCCGATGGGGACGTTGACGAGGAAGATCGCCGGCCAGCTGAACGCCTGCGTGAGAATGCCGCCGAGGAGCGCGCCGAGCGAGCCGCCGACGCCGCCCATGGCGCCCCACACGCCGAGCGCGCGGCTGCGCTCACGGCCTTCCTTGAAGGAGGTGGTGATGATCGCGAGGCTGGCGGGCGAGATCACGGCGCCGCCGATGCCCTGCAGGGTACGCGCTGCGATCAGCATCGTGCCGGAGTCAGACAGCGCGCAGGCGAGCGAGGCGAGTGAGAACAGCGCGATGCCCACGAGGAACACGCGGCGGCGACCGAGTAGGTCGCTGGCGCGTCCGCCGAGCATGAGAAAACCGGCGAAGGTGAGCGTGTAGGCGTTTACGACCCACTGCAGCCCGGAGGTGGAGAAGTGCAGCCCACCGCGGATGGAGGGCAGCGCGACGTTGACGATGGAGACGTCGAGGATGACCATCAGCTGTGCCAGGCACACGAGCACGAGCAGTGCACCGCGGCGCTCTTGCGTGCTCTGAGGCTCGGCGGCGACGCTCGTGACGGGGTGGCTGCGGCGACGTGACGGCGCGTGCTGTTGGGTGAATCGGCGGGTGCGGGTCGCGAGTGCTGACATGGCGCTATCCTTCTCGTTCGTAAGTACGGCGACCATCGTACCATAAGTTCGATGAACGTCGTACAATGAGGCCATGACCCTGTATCACCCCCTACCTGAGGACATCGAGCTACCGAAGGTTCTGCACGCGCTGAGCGACCCCGCGCGGCTGCAGATCGTGCGCGAGCTGGACGTGGATCCGACGCCGCGCCCGTGCGGGAGCTTTGACCTTGGCGTGACGAAGTCGACGTGCACGCACCACTTCCGGGTGCTGCGTGAGGCGGGCGTCCTCACTCAGGAGCAGCAGGGCACCTCGAAGCTGACGTCGCTGCGGCGCGAGGACCTGGACGTGCGCTTCCCGGGCCTGCTGGACGCGGTGCTGGACGCCGCGAGCGTGCAGGCGTTGGCCTGATCGACAAGCAGCGCTCTGGCGGTGGCCGCTGGGCGGCGCGTGCGGGTGTACGCTCGATGCAAGGTTCCGAACATGAGCGTCCGGCGAGGCGCAGCAAGAGAGCGGAGGCAGCGGGATGAGCGATGCGGTGCAAACCCAGAGCGATGTGGTGCAGATGCAGGTACAGGACGGCGTTGCCGTGCTGACGCTCAACCGACCGGATCGCCTGAACGCGTGGACGGCTGAGATGGAGCGCGCGTACTTCACGATGCTGCAGGAGTGCGCGAACGCACCGGAGGTGCGCGTGATCGTGGTGACGGGCGCGGGCAGGGGCTTCTGCGCGGGCGCGGACATGCAGGCCCTGCAGGCGATTGGCGAGGGCGAGGAGCTGAGCAGCGCGGAGGAGCACGCGCGCTACCCGCAGACGCTTGCGCTGTCGATCCCCAAGCCGATCATCGCGGCGATCAACGGTGCGTGCGCGGGGATCGGACTGGTACAGGCGCTCATGTGCGACATGCGCTTTGCGGCGGAGGGCGTGAAGCTGACGACGGCGTTCGCGCGCCGCGGGCTGGTGGCTGAGCACGGCATCTCGTGGATGCTGCCGCGCCTGGTGGGCCCGGCGAAGGCACTGGACCTACTGCTTTCCGGCCGCGTGGTGTTCTCAGAGGAGGCGCAGGAGCTGGGCCTGGTCGATCGCGTGGTGGCACCGGACAGGCTCATGGACATGACGCTTGAGTACGCGCAGGAGATGGTGGTGAACTGCTCGCCGAGGAGCATGGCGACGATGAAGCGCCAGGTCTACACGGACCTCCAACGTGAGCTCCCGGACGCCCTCCAGGAGGCTGACCGTCTGATGCTGGAGTCGTTCACGGCACCTGACTTCGCGGAGGGCGTGACGAGCTTCATCGAGCGTCGCGACCCGCGCTTCGCGGCGCTGGGCAACTCCTAGCCTCGCGTCGGCGGGATATGGCAGAGGACTCTGCGAAGAGGGCGATCCGCGCAGAGGTACGCGGCCGCGTGCAGGGCGTGGGCTTTCGCGACGCTACGGTGAGGCGCGCGCACCAGCTGGGCGTGATGGGCTGGGTGCGCAACACGGATGCGGACTCGGTGGCGGTGCACGCGGAGGGTTCAGCGCAGACGGTGGACGAGCTGGCGGCGTTTCTGCACAAGGGGCCGCCTTCGGCGCGCGTGAGCGCAGTGGACATCCAGCAGACGAAGGTGGAGGGCCACGAGCAGTTCGCGGTGCGCGGTGTGAGCGCGGGCGTGTTCGTGGTGCAGGAGCACCAGGCGAGCGCGCATCACTTCGACCTGCGCCTGCAGGTGGATGGCGTGATGCGTTCGTGGGCGCTGCCGAAGGGCCCTTCGCTTGACCCGGCGGCGAAGCGTCTTGCGGTGCAGGTCGAGGACCACGAGCTGGCGCACAACACCTTTGAGGGCGCGAGCCACGGCGGCGGCGTGATCGTGTGGGACAGAGGCAGCTACGAGCAGGGCGGGCGTGTGCCGTGGCCGGCGGCGCTGGAGCGCGGCCACGCGGTGTTCGTGCTGCACGGTGAGAAGTTGCAGGGCGGCTTTGCGTTGCAGCGCACGCGCCCGGGCGCGAAGCCGCAGTGGCTGTTGATCAAGCGCCGTGACGAGTTCGCGAGGCCGGGTTCGGACATCCTCGCCGAGCATCCCCGCTCGGTGATCAGCGGGCGCACGCTCGACGAGGTCCTGGGATGACAATCAGACGGCGGTGCGTCCGCCGTCGACGGGGAGCACGGCACCGGTGATGTAGCTAGCGCGATCACTGGCGAGGAACAGCACGGCCTCGGCGATCTCAGCGGTGGAGGCCATGCGTCCGAGCGGCGTTGTCTTGCCGAGCTGCTCGGCGGCCTCGCCCATGGCGCCGATCGCCTTCTCACTGCGCGTGGGGCCGGGCGAGATGACGTTGACGCGCACGCCGGCGGGTGAGAATTCGGCGGCCCAGGCGCGCGTGAGCGACTCCAGGGCGGCCTTGGTGGCGCCGTAGACGGACAACCCAGGCAGGCCGAACGTGGCGACCATGGTGCTGATGCTGATGATGCTGCCGGAGCGTTTGGCGATCATGTGTGGCGCGAGCGTGGCGGTGAGGAAATACGGCGCCCGCACGTTGACGGCGAACACCTCGTCGTAGGAATCTGCGTCCTGCTCGACGGTTGGGGCGAATGGGAACACGGCGGCGTTGTTGACGAGGATGTCCACCTCGCCGGCCTGCTCTGCGAGCCGCTCGACATCGCCCAGATCAGAGAGGTCGGCGAGCACGAAGCGTGCGTCGCCGCCGGCGGAGGCGATCTCCGCGACGGCCTGCTCACCGCGCTGGGCGTCACGGCCGGAGATGACCACACGTGCTCCCTCGCGTGCGAACAGGCCGGCGATGGCAGCGCCGATGCCGCCTTTGGCGCCTGCGCCGGTGATCAGAGCGGTCTTGTTCTCGAGCTGCATGGAGGTCTCCCTTGCGGTTTGGTGTGAGGACCACCGCTCTGTCCACGCGGCGCCTCGGAATTGGATTACACGATCCATATTCATAGCACGGATTGGATCGTCGAGTCCAAAATCGCTAGAATTTGCCGCATGGGAGCAGTGAGCGAGCAGGCGCAGGCGCCGCGGTTGACGCGCAAGGGTCAGGCGACGCGAGAGCGGATCGTGGTGGCGGCGGCGGCTGAGATGTTTGAGCGCGGCGTGGCGCGCACGAGCCTTGATGAGGTGAAGGCGGCGGCGGGCGTGAGTAGCTCGCAGCTGTACCACTACTTCAGGGACAAGCACGAGCTGGTGCTGGCGGTGATCGAACACCAGACGCAGGCGATCCTGGACGGCCAGCGTCCGTTGCTGGCGAGCCTGGACAGCGTGCAGGCGCTGCGCGCATGGCGCGATGTGGTGGTGGCGGGCCAGCGCTCGCTGCACTGCGAGGGCGGGTGCCCGATTGGGACGCTGGGCGCGGAGCTCTCGGAGACTGACCCGCAGGCGCGCGCAATGGTGGCGGAGGGCTTCTCGGCATGGCAGGAGAGCATCGGTGACGGCCTGCGCGCGCTGCAGGCGCGCGGTGAGCTGGCGGCGGATGCAGACCCGGAAAAGCTCGCGCTGGCGCTCCTGGCGGCACTACAAGGCGGTCTGGTTCTGACACAGATCCACAGGCAGACGCAGCCGCTGGAGGTGGTGCTGGACACGATACTCGATCATTTGGCTTCGCTGACAGACGCCGCTGGGTAGCCGCTTGGGGGCGATGTGCTTGGCTGTGGTTGATGCCGGCGGCCTTCCCCTCCCCCACCCGCCCAGAGTGACGCTTCAGTCGGTGCGTCTCACCGGCGCCGACCTGTCGGGCTCACGCCTTGAGCACTTGAGGGTGACGGACGCTGTGTTGAGCGGTTGCAACCTGGCGAACGTGCACGCGCGGGCGGCGCAGATGCAGACGGTGCTCATCATCGGCGGGCGCTTGACGGGCATGGCGCTGCCGCAGGGCCGGCTGACGGATGTGACGTTCAAGGATTGCCGTATCGACCTGGCGTCGTTTGGCGCGTGCCGCCTCGAGCGCGTGAGCTTCGAGGACTGCATGCTGGCGCAGACGGATTTCCTTGACGCGCAGCTACAGGCGGTGCGCTTTGACGGCTGCGATCTCACGAACGCGGACATCCGTGGCGCGCGCTTGAAGCGCTGCGAGCTGCGCCGCAGCGAGCTGACGGGGCTTCAGGGCGTTGAGAGCCTGCGCGGCGCGGCGATGGCGTGGTCGGACATCGTGGAGATCGCGGGCGTGTGGGCGCAGGCGCTGGGGATCGAGGTCCTGGACGCGGATTGAGCGAGGACGGCGACTTGCGCCGATTTCGATAGCGTCGCGGCGATGGCAAGCGAGACTCCGACGATCTGTGAGTGGGCCGGCGGCCGGGAGGCGTTTGCGCGACCGCGGATGGTTGAAGCCCGACGGCAGCCCACGCGCAATCGGTCGCCTGGGCGAGCGCGAGTATCCCGGCTCTCAGTGCGCGAGCTCCACGACGAGCGGAATGCCGGTGTCGAACCAGTAGCGGTGCAGCTGCATGATCTTGGCCCGCGACGGCAGCCCGCGTATGTGCAGGTCGCACTCGCCGTAGTCGAACAGGGCGACTGTGTTACAGAGGGCCTCGCGTGCCTGCTGCACCTCGGCGGGATCGGTGAGCTCACGTGCAATACCGGGGAAGTTGCCGCCGCGGATGCGCAGGCGCACGTTGGGGTTGGCGCGGATGTTCCAAACCCAGCCGGCGGCGGCTTGAGGACGCTTGAGCGCGAGCTCGGGCGGGCGCAGCTGCAGGAGGTAGGCCTTGTCTCCCCGTCGCACGACACGCACGCATTTGCGCCGCGTCTTGCCGGTGTTGCGCCCGGTGGTGGTGATTACGCCGTAGGCGCCAGGCGGGCGCACCATGAAGAAGGGCAGCATGAGCGCGCTTAGCAGCTGACCGTCCCTGGCGGAGCGGATCGTGCGCGTGTGCTTGGACGCCTCGGCGGCTGCGGCCTGGCGCACGTCGGTGGCGCTCATACCGCGCTCCCCTCCTCGGCGCGCGGCGCTCGCAGCATCAGCCGCAAAGGCTGGCTCCCGCCGTATTGCAGCTCACCGGTGACCCGGAAGCCGAGCCGTTCGTAGAGCGCGGCGTTGCGCTCGCTGCTGGCCTCCAGATACGCGGGGAGCGCTGCCTTGTCACAGAGCTCGAGCGTGGGCGCCATCAGCCTGCGCCCCAGCCCCTGTCCCTGTCGCTCGGGCGCGACGCCGATCGCGGCGAAGTAGTGATGAGGACCGCGTACGTGCCGCGACTCCACGCGTGCGAGCAGCGTCACAGCGCGGGGGAGCCTCAGGCGGAATGCCCGACTGAACCCAGCGCCGTGCAGGGCAAACGCACGTGGCGGCAAGCGCCACATTCCTGGTCCGGTGGAGATGGCGGCGCCGGCGAGATCGTCTGTGGTCCAGACGCTCCCCCGGGCGAGCCCGACGGCGCGCAGCTCGATGTGGAAGTAGCGCCGCAGTCCGTTGAGCCGCGTGCGGTCGTTGGGGAGCAGCCGTTCGAACACAGGGTCGTCGTTGAACGCGGCGGCGAGCGCGCTGGCAAGCGGCGCGAGGTCATCGATGGCTGCCCTGCGCAGCGAGGCGCGCTCGTGCGCGGCCTTCGCCTGGGAGTCGGGCGGTTGCTGATGCGGGGCTGGGGCCTGCGAGGTGTGCGGAACTCCGGTGGAAAGCGCCATGGTCAGGTCCTCCGTATATGCTGTCGTTCGCCTAGTACAACGTCTTATACAATGTATAAATGAGCATGTCTACCCGAGTTTCTGACACCCCGCCGAGTGCGGGGGACTCCCATCGCGAGCGTCTGCTGCAGGCGGCGCAGACGCTGCTGCGTGAACGCGAGTACGGGAACATCACGGCGCGCGACCTGGTGGCTGCGTCGAGCACGAACCTGGGGTCGATCGGCTACCACTTCGGCTCCAAGGAAGCGCTGCTGAACGAGGCGATCGGGCTGGCGCTGGAGCAGTGGGCTGAAACGATCGGCCACGCGATCCGCAGCGAGGGCGCCGGCGGCCTGATGGGAATGATGGCGGGCTCACTGAGCCTTGCGTTGGACGAGCACGAGTCGATTCGCCCGTACTACCTGGCGTTCATCGAGGCGCTGGCGCGCAGCGCACGCTCGCCGCAGCTGCGCGAGCAGCTGGCGGCGCACTACAACCGCCAGCGGGAGCGCATTGCGGCGTGGATCGAGGAGTCGCTGCCGGGGAGATTGAGCGCGGAGGAAGCCAGACATCTGGCGTCGCTGATGATTGGCACGGCGGACGGGATGATGATCCAGGCGTTCGTTGACGCGAACAGCACCCCTGACAGCGGCGAGCTGGCGCTGGCGACGGCGAACGCGTTCAGGGCTGCACGCGAGTAGCCAGGCGGCACGCGGACGCGCTGCCCGCGCTAAAGTCGCGGTTGTTGCAAGGGAGCGCAGGAAGCCGCGCAGGACAGGCAGCGACTGGGCGCAGGATGCGCCAGACGCTGGCTTTGCTGTGGCCTCTGCTGTGCTGCAGCCTGGCACTCCCGGCAGTGTCTTCAGCTGAAGATCTGTACGTGGCAAACAGCGCGGCGAACTCGATCTCGGGCTTTTCCATCGGCAGCGAAGGCCTGCTGTCGCCGATCGAATGTGCGGAAAAGGCCTGCGAAACGGGCGCAGGGCCGGCAACGCTGGCGATCAGCCCGAACGGGAAGTACGTGTTCGTGGTGAACAGGACCGCGGCGAGCGTGTCCACGTTTGCGATCGGCGCGGGCGGAGCACTCTCGCCTGTGGAATGCGCCAAACACTGCACCACTGCGAAAGAACCGACGGGGATCGCGACGAGCCCGGACGGAAAGTACGTGTACGTGGCGAACTCCGGCGAAGAATCGATTGCGACGTTCGCGGTGGGTAAAGGCGGCGCGCTGACAAAGGTGGGGTGCAACCCCAACAAGAGCTGCGAAACCCCGGAAGGCAGGCCGGTGGGTCTGGCGGTGAGCCCGGACGGGAAGTTCCTGTATGCGACGACTGGCATAACGAAGCGGGCAAAAGCGGAACCGGGCATCGTGTCGGTCTTCTCGATCGGCAGCGAAGGCACGCTCACGCCGGTCGAATGCTCGTCCTGCCAGACGGGCGTAGAACCAGGCGCGGTCACGATCACGCCGAACGGCAGGTTCGTGTACGTGGCGAACCGCGCGTGGGACACGGTGTCCGTCTTTGTAGTGGGCGAAACGGGCACCCTCTCACCGCTGGCGTGTACCGACCCGGACTGCGCGACGGGGGAGGAACCGCAGGGGGCGACGGTGAGCCCCAACGGCAAGTATCTGTTCGTCGCGAACACAGCCAAAGAACCGCGTGAACCATTGACGGAACCCCCTGAACCGGCGTTTTTGTCCGTTTTCTCGATCGGCGCGGACGGCGCGCTTTCGCCGATCGCGTGCGCGGGGCAGAGCTGCGAAACGGCGAGTGAGCCGGGTGGCGTGGTGGTCACCCCGGAGAGCAGGTTCCTATACACGGCGGCTTCGGGCGCAGGGATCGTCGCGCCGTTCTCGATTGGCCTGGAAGGGGCCCTGAGTCCGATCGAATGCGCGTCACCAGCCTGCAACGTGGGCTCAGGCAAATACCTCCAATCGCTGGCGATCACTCCTGACCAGGCGCCAACGGCTTCGTTCACGGAGACGCCGGGGACGGCGGGCTCGGCGACGACGTTCGACGCCTCCGCATCGGCGGCCTCTCCGGGACACAGCGTGGTGAGCTACGACTGGAGCTTCGGCGACGGCTCGAGCGAAGCGACGACCTCGCCGTCCACGAGCCACGTTTACGCGACGGCAAATACGTACGCGGTGACGCTCACGGTGACCGACTCGGCGGGGTGCTCGACGGAACCGATCTTCACGGGGCAGACGGCCAGCTGCAACGGCTCGACCAGCGCCCAAGACACTGCGAAAGTGGTCGTGCCGAGCGTGAACCTCAACCTGAAAGTCTCCTTGAGTAACCCAAAACTGCTGCAATTCAAACTCTTCGGCAGGGGCTCGATCTCACCGACGCCGGTGAGGCTGACGCTGAGCGGTCTGCGGGAGTCTGCAACGAGGTGGCGCGAGGGCACGGCGCTTGCTCGAATCAGCTCGAGCAAGAAGCAGCCTCCGATTGGGACCCGCTTCTCGTTCGATCTGAGCCAGTACGCGAGCCTGGCGTTTACGTTCTCGCGTTCGCTGCTGGGGCGCCGCGTGGGCAAGCACTGCGTGGCGCCGAGCAGGCGCAACGAGCAGGCGCGCCGCTGCGTGCGCTCGGTGCTGGCGGGCACGCTGAGGCTGTCGGTTGGCGCGGGCCTCAGCACGCTGCACTTCGACGGCCTGATCTCCAAGCACAAGCGGCTGAGCCCGGGCAACTACACGCTGGTGTTGAGCGCGACGTCGGCCTCGGGCGTGCATGCGACGACGACTGCCCTGCACTTCACGATCGCCAGGCCGAGCGTCTGAGCGCTCCGCTAGGCGCGGCGCTTGATCAGCACGATCACGCAAACGCAAACGATCACGATGGCCACGAGTACGTAGACCACGGTCATCGCCTCGACCTCACCTTGGGGCAGGGCATGTCATATGTGGTCTGGGCGCTGGCACCGCCGAGGAAGCCGAGTTCCACCTTCACCAGCCAGCCTCCTTTGGCGCAGCTGTTGGGCAGCGTCACATAGGAGACCGTCCGCTTGCCTTGTTTGTAGGCGGCGCCAACCCTGACGGTTCCTTCGAGGATGGACGCGTCCAGCGCCCCAGGCACGGTCTCGATCAGTGGGATTTCCTCCATGAATTCCATGCTGAACGGCGGTGCCGCGTTGACGACATGCCCGGCGGCGAGGATTTCCAGCGACACGGGCGTGGTCCCGTCAACGAATAGCTCGAGCCCGCCACTGGGTGCAAGATCGGCTGCACGGTTGCGGTCTCGGGAACGCGTTCGCTGCCGAAGCTGACGACGCCGAGACCGGATCCCAGCGGGCCGGCGAGCGAGTGCTTGGGGCATGCCTGGGGACCGCTCTGTTCGATCACTGCGGGCGCGCACGAGGCAAACGCCTGCGGACGGACCTTCGCGCCGGCGGGCGCGAAGTACCTGATCGAGGTCAGGGGCGGCGGGTAGCCGCCGTATTCAGTACCGGAGATCTTGCCTTCGACCTGGATCACGGCGCCGGCTCCGAGAATGTCGCCGGTGCCGGCGACGCCTGGAATGGGCAGCGCCTTCGTCTTCAGCGTGAAGGTCGGCGCGCCAGACGCCGCAGATGCTGGGCCGAGGGCCAGACCGACCAGCAGCGGACCGGCGAGGGCCACCAGAACGGGCCCCATGCTTGTGCGCAGCTTTCCAGCGATTCCCATGACTGCCTCCGTTCCGCTCGAGGGCTCTCGATGCGTTGACTAGAGGCGTGTGCTCGCCGAAAGGATTCCCGCGCGGCTCGCTTTCTCGGCCGGGCGTGCCGGCGGCGTCTACACGAACAGGCCGGAGCCGACCCAGTCGCCGGGGCCGCTGGCGCCGCGTGGTGCGAAGAAGTAGCCGCCCCCAACGGGGGTGACGTAGTCGACCATTTCCTCTGCCTCCAGGCGCGTCTGGATCGTGGCGAACTGGCGCTGGATGTCCTGGTTGAAGGCGACGAACACGAGCCCTTGGTCGAGGTTGCCCGCTTCGTCGATGCCGCGGTCGTAGTTGTAGCCACGGCGCAGGATGCGCTGATTTGCGGTCTGCTGGGTGCGCGGGTTGGCGAGTCGGATATGGGCGAGCAGCGGTATGCGCTTGCCTTGCGGGTCGAGGCTGTAGCGGGGATCCTCGAACTCGTTGCTGCCGCCCAGCGGGGCGCCGCTGACGCGATCGCGGCCGATCATGTTCTGCTGCTCGAACATCCCCACGCGGTCCCAGAACTCGACGTGCATGCGGATCGTGCGCACCACCTGGTAGGTGCCGCCCACCGCCCACGCGGGCTCGCCGCCGCCCGGCTGCACCCAGATCAGCTCGTCCATGAGGCTGGCGTCGTTGACGTCGGGATTGGCGGTGCCGTCGCGGAAGGCGAACAGGTTGCGCGTGCTGCTGGCGGGGGTGGGTCCGCGCCTGGCGCTCTGGAATCCTTCGATGCGCCAGCGGGGGGTGAGGTGGCCGGCGACCGCGCGCATCAGCTCGCGTACGGTGTGCGTGACCGTGTCTCGCTGTCCGGCGCACACAGACAGCAGCACGTCGCCGTGTGTGCGTGTCGCTTCGAGGTTGTCGTGCGGGAAGTTGGGCATGCGTTCCAGGCCCTTGGGTCTCATCGCCTGCAGGCCATAGCGCGCGTCGAACAGCGAGGCGCCGAAGGCGATCGTGATGGTCAGCTGATCGGGTGCGTTTAGCGGCCCGAGGATCCCTGAGTCGGGCGGCGGGTCGTCCAGCTCCTCCGCACCGACGGTGTCGCCCTGGGTGAGCGAGCGGGCACGCATGCTGAGGTCGCGCAGGGCCGCAGCGAGCGTGGAGCGGTCGGGGGCGATCGAGTCGAGCGCGACGAAGCTCCCCTGCGCCTGGCGGTGGGTGAGGATGCCGGCCTGGTGCGCCGCGTCGAAGGGCACGCGCGTGGAGAGCTCGTTGGCAAGCGCCTCGCGCGCCTGCTCGGCCTCGCTCTGCGCGGGAGCGCTGGCGCGACTCTGAGCCTCCGCGGCGGCGCCGGCGAGCGCTCCGACGCCAAGTCCGCCTGCGCCGATCAGCGTGGCTGAGCGGGTGAGGAACTGGCGGCGGTCGAGCGGGCTCACGGTTCGCCTTCGGCGGTCTTCTCGGCCGTTCTTTCTTCGGCCTTTTCGGTCTGCGAGGGAGCGGGCAGCTTGGGAACGGGGGTGCGGGCTTCGGTCTCGAGCGTGCCGGGCATCTCCTGAAGCGCTGCGAGGGCGCCGGCGACGAAGCCGTTGAGCTGCTCGTGTTCGTAGGCGGCGAGTTGGGAGAGGCTTGGGTAGCGACCGCCGTGGCGCGCCTGGATCGACGCCAACACGTCGTGCAGCATCAGCAGCTCGTCGCGCACTTCACCCTCGGTGTTTTCGCGGCCGGAGAGCAGCGGTTCGAGCGTGTGGAAGACCTCTTCGGTTGCGGCCAAGCCGGCGGCGGTGCCGAGCACACCCTGCTCGCTCCACGGCACGTCCATGCCACTAAGCAGATCGCGCTGAGCGTCCTCGATGATCTCGTGCGAGCGCGTGGCGTATTCCAGCGGAGTGATTTGCACGTGCGCAACGACGCTGCGCAGTTGGGAGAGGTCGTGCTGCAAACGGACGTCGAAGCCGACCAGCGACGACAGTCTCTCGCCGCTCCAGAGGCCCATTTCGATGCGATGCAGGCCGCTGAAGCGCGGATCGGAGCTGCCGCCCGGCAGCTCGCCGGGAGTGCCGTCGATCGCGCGGTCGGCACTTGCCAGCTGTCCGTTCAGATACACCGCCCCAAGATGCAGGTAGTCGCTCCAAGTCGCGCCCCAAGCGGCCATCGCTGCGGTCCGCTCGCCTGCTGTGAGTGCGTGCTCCAGCGACAGGGCATGGGCGAGCGCTCGGGTGATCCAGCGCTCGGAGTAGCTGCGGTAGGCATCCTCGGGCGCGGTGAAGTCGGCTGGGGACAGCGGCGAGAGCTCGGAGATCTGTTCGCCGGCGGTGTTCGTGCCCTCGTCCTCCAGGTCCGCGACTTCTGTGCCGTAGCGGCTGGCGGGGATGTTCGTGCCGTAGACCTTCGAGAGGCGGCCGGCCAGTGGGTTGGGCGCGCTCTTGGAAGCCGTCTCTGAGACGGAGAAGCGCCGTGCTTTGCTCGACCCATCGGGTGTCAGCGCGGAGCCCAGGAACGCGACCGCGGCGAGCAGCGCGACCGCACCGAGCACCAGCAGCGCTGGCTTGACCGCGGGCGGGGTTCGGGATGAGGGCAACTTTGCGTCTTTTTGTTCTGGTTTGAGTGACCGCCGCGAAGAGCCCGCGAGCGCATGCGAGGCAGCACACGCACGACACTACGCCCGTCGCGCAGGCAGCTCTGTTACCAAAATGTAAGCGCGACAATCTGTTAACTGCCACTTCACACCAGTCACAGGATCGCAACGACTGAGTGACCAGCTGATGACAAATCTGACAGGGGCCCGGGGGCAGCATGGTGGTGCGCTTCGTTCATGGGGGGCAGGGGCGCGACACGCCTTTAGAGCCGCCCAAACGAAGTCAAAGGAGAATCGGCCTTGCGTACCCGCAAGAAGGTCCTGGCAGCGCTTGTCGCTGTGCTCGCTCTCGGAGCGGCCACCCTCGGCATCTCGATGTCGAGCGCATCATCACCGAACACGGGGCCGCTGCCCGTGGCGGCCACTCCGATTGAACACGTGGTCGTGATCTTTCCCGAGAACATCTCGTTCGACCACTACTTCGGCACCTACCCATATGCGCTGAACCCCGTTGGCGAGCCACAGTTCCACGCGCTCCCGGGTACCCCGGGCGTCAACGGCCTGAGCAACGGGCTGCTGACGAACAACCCCAACGAGTACAACCCGAAACGACTGGGCCCGGAAGAAGCGCTGACGTGCGACCAGAACCACAGCTACACACCCGAGCAGGAAGCGTTTGACAACGGCTTGATGAACGACTTCGTGCAGAAGACGACGGGCAGCAGCTGCTCTGAAACGGGCGCGATCAACTCCTCGAAATACGGTCCCAAGGGCATCGTGATGGACTACTACGACGGCAACACCGTCACGGCACTTTGGGACTACGCGCAGCACTACGCGCTGAACGACAACTCCTACGACAACCAGTTCGGCCCCTCCTCACCGGGAGCGATCAACCTCGTCAGCGGCGACACCGAAGGCGCGGAAGCGCACGGCGGCTCGAGCTCATCGGTCGTCAACGGTGTGCTGCAGGGCGACGGCGAACCGTACTTCGACCAGTGCAGCAACGCGAGCAGCGCACTCGGCGCGGAAGGCCTGCCGACGGGCGTGACCGTTTCTATGACGGGCAAGAACATCGGCAATTTGATGAACGAAAAGGGCGTCACCTGGGGCTGGTTCCAGGGCGGCTTCACCCCCTCGGCGACGGAAAACGCGGCGCACGAAAAACGCGCGGTGTGCGCCACGAGCCACAAGAACATCGGCGGCGCGAGCGTTACCGACTACGTACAGCACCACGAGCCGTTCGAGTTCTACGAAAGCACCGCCAACCCGGACCACGTCTCGCCGAGCTCGGTGGAACAGGTCGGCTACAGCGACCCGGCGGGCACGAAGCTGAACGAAGCGGTCAACCACCAGTACGACCTGTCGTGGTTCAACAAGGCGGTGACCGAAGGGAACATGCCTCAGGTCTCGTTCCTGAAGCCGCCGGCGTATGAGAACGGCCACGCGGGCAACTCCGACCCGCTCGACGAACAGCGCTTCCTGGTGGAAGAGATCAACGAGATCGAGCAATCGAAGTACTGGGCGAACACGGCGATCGTGATCGACTACGACGACTCTGACGGCTGGTATGACCACCAGCTCGGGCCGATCGTGGACCCGTCCAGCGACACCAGCGATGAGCTCAACGGCCCGGGCAAATGCGGGACTGTCACGGCTGAAAACACAGAACACAAGGACCGCTGCGGCGTCGGGCCGCGCCTGCCGCTGCTCGTGATCTCGCCGTGGGCGCGTCGCAACTACGTCGACGGCACGTTCACGGAGCAGTCATCGATCACGAAGTTCATCGAGGAAAACTGGAGCCTGGGCAAAATCGGCGCCGGCTCCGAGGACGCGACTTCCGGAACGCTGGACAACATGTTCGACTTCAACACGAACGAACAGCGTGCGCCGGAGATCCTGCTGAACGACGAAACAGGCGAGATCGAAAAGGAAGTCCCCGCGCCCGAAAAAGAAGGTAAAGAAGGAAAAGAAGGTAAAGAAGGCCCTGCTGGCCCAGCCGGACCGGAAGGCAAAGCAGGGCCGGCGGGACCGGAAGGCAAAGCGGGCCCGGCGGGACCGGAAGGCAAAGAAGGAAAAGAAGGGAAAGAAGGCCCGCAAGGACCTCCGGCGGAGCTGATCCTGTGCAAAGTGACGGGTAAAAACAAGAACGTCAAAGTCACATGCACCGAGGAAGGAGTAACTGCAAACACCGAGGCAATCGTCTCGCTTGCGCGTGACCACAAGGTCGTGGCACACGGCCGCGGCCGCCTGGGTGCGAAGATCGCCCTCAAGCAGAAGGGCGCTCTGAAGGGACGCTACACGCTGTTCGTGGAGATTCCCGGCAAGAGCAGCATGTCGCGAGTGGTACATCTGCCCTAGGAGCAGAGGAGCGGCGGCGGTGGGGCGCCGCGCGAAGACGCACCTCCCCGGGTTTCGCCGCCCCGGGGAGGTGCAGTGTTCGTCCGTGAACGCTTGGCGCTAGCTGGGCGAGCCGGCCGGCGGCGCGACGGTTGAGACCCGGCTGGCGGCTGATCGCCGACGTTCGGGCCTGACGCTCAGCCACCAGTTGGCCATCGGCAGAAGGAACAACAGGCCGCCGAGCAGGATCAGGAGGATGCCGGCGAGGATCGCGATGCTTCCGATCTGCGCCCAGCCCCAGGCGTTCAGGAGCAGGCCCTTGAGCGTCTCTCCCATGAACAGAGTGGTGCGCTCACCGGCGAGCTTTTCGTTCTTCATGCCGCCGGCGATCCATTCGTCGCTCACCTGAGCGTAGGTCTTGCCGCCGGCGATCTTGGTCATGTCGGGCCCGAGCTGGTCTTCGGCGTAGGCCTTGGCCTGCGCGCCGGTCGTTACCTGCTCGCCCGCGTAACTCTTCAGGTTGGGATACTCGGCCGGCTCGGGAAAGTAGATCTTCTGCGGCCCGAGCTGGTCGCGTACGACTTGGTGGGAGTAGCTGCCACCCACAATCGCGACGACCCCCAGAGCGATCATCCCCGCGGCTGCACCTGCGGCGATCGGTGTGAGGCTGGTGATTTTTTGCAGAAGTGTGCGCATGACGCCTCCCAGATGAAAGTTCCCTTGTGGGCCCAGTCTCGCCGGGGACAACGCTTGTGTTATCCGCTCAGCTCCACAACAAGGGTGCGGAAAAACCCCACCCGGTCCAATCAGGAGGAGAGCGGCCGATCTCCAATCAAGTAGCGGGGCCCCGCCCCCAATCGTCGCGCCCGGTCGTCGGGATTGGCGAGCTTGCAGCGATCCAGCGACAGGCAGCCACAGCCGATGCACTCGGTCAAGCCGGCGCGTAGGCGCTGCAGCTCGGCGATGCGCTCGTCGATACGCGCGCTCCACCCGCTGGACAGCTGCGCCCAGTCGCCCCGCGTGGGCGCGCGGTCGGGGGGCAACTTCGAGAGCTCGCTACCGATCTCCTCGAGCGTGAGGCCGACGCGCTGCGCGAATACGATGAACGCGACTCGGCGCAGCGCGGCACGCGCAAAGCGCCGGTGACCTGAGCCGGCGCGCTGGGAGCTGATCAGCCCACGCTCCTCGTAGAAGCGCAGCGCGGACGTGGCCACGCCGCTGCGCTTCGCCAGCTCGCCGATGGTAAGAGCGTCCACGCGCACAAGCAAAGCGCGTTCAGCCCTTGACTTCAAGTGCACTTGAAGTTGTAGCGTGGTGGAAAAGCGCACGTGGGAGGCAACGATGACGAGCACCGAAACGAAGTCGGCAAGCCAGCAGATCACCGAGGAGGTGTGCTCGTGGCCGGGTGTCTCAGCGGGAGCGGGCCGCCGCGGCGAGTTTGCATTCAAGGTGGGCCACCGCGAGATCGGGCATCTCCATGGCGACCATGCGGCGCACTACTTCTTCCCGCAGGACCAGTGGGTGGCACTGAAAGACGAGGGTCGGATCGCACCCCACCCCGTGTTCCCCGACAGGCGCGGACCTGCCGCGCGACGGATCGACGACGATGCGGACATCAGCGACGCGATCGCGCTGATGCGCCTGAACTACGACCGGGTCCTCGCCGCGCACGGGCTTCCGACCACGACGAGCGACCCAAGCTAGAGCCTGCACGCTCGCGTGCGTTGCTCGAGCGGGCGCATCGACCGTCTTACACGCGCCGCAGCCGCACGCCGCAGAGCTCGATCGCATCGCCCCCACCGGGCAGCTCGTGCGGGATCTCCACGGCGATCTCGACGATGCCCTCTCCGCCCTGCTCGGCGGCCGCCTCGAACCGCACCTCGCTGCCGTCCAAGCCAAGTATCGGCTTCCCCGGGTCGGGGACAACACCCAACACCTCTCCCCAGCGCGCGGCTACCGTCTCGGGGTCGCTGACCGCGACGGTGATGCCCACGAGACGCCCGGCTGCGCCGGTGCTTTTGCGCCCGGTCCACTCGGGCCCGCCCCAGCGCCAGCTGCCGTAGGGCCGCGACTGATCCAGCGAGACGATCGCGCCACGCATGTCCGCCGGGTGCAGATGCGTGCCGGAGATGTCAGGCAGATCGAGCTGCCAGACGACACGCACGCCCAACCCCAGCGCGCGCGAGCGCGCCTCGTCGAGATCTTGCAGGTCGAAGATCGCCATATAGCCGCCGTCGCCGCCGTGGCGCTCCAGGTAGCGGCCGGCGGCGGTGCCCGGCTTGGTGGGCGAGATCACCTCCAGGAAGCAATCGCCCAGCGCGAACACGGTGTTGTGCAGGCCGAACTCCCCCACCCCCGGGTCGCAAAACGGCTCGCCGAGGTGCAGCGCTGAGCGCAGGGCGCTGGCTACGGGCTCGAGCTCCTGCGCGACGAGGACCGCCTGGCGCAGCCTCACGCGGGCCATCGGAAGCCCCATACGGTCGTGTGGGAATGCGCTCGATCCACTCGATCGCGACTCTAGCTGCGATTGCACAGCGGGTGCACCTGCGGCAACCCTGACGTAGCGCTAGTGATCAAGTGGTCACCAGGCGTGCAGGAGTCCTGCACCCGTTAACATCACTCCGTGACGTTCCTGGTCCTCTCAGTGATCGGCGCCGGCGGTGCCGGCCTGTGGGCGCAGCGCCACTGGGGAGAGCTGTCGGTGCGGCTCGCCGAGCAGGCGCTGACGGGCGTGATGTGGACGGTGCTGCCGGTGCTGATCTTCCTGAACGTGGCGCACTTCCGTTTCACGACGGGCAGCAGCATCGGGCTGCTGTGTGCGTACGTTGCGATTCTCTGCGTGGGTGGCGTGGCGTGGTTGCTGAGCGCGCGCGTGCTGAAGCTCTCGCGCGCGTCCGTCGGGTCGGTTGTGTGTTGCTCGATGGTCGGCAATACGGGCTACGTGGGCGTTCCCCTGATCGTCGTGCTGCTGGGATCACAGGCGCTGCCGCCGGCGACGGCGTGGGACGCGATCGTCAGCTCGCCGGTCGCCTTCCTGCCGGTGTTCGCGATCGGCTCGAGCCTGGGCAACCACGCGGGCATCGGTGACTCGGTGCGCCGGCTGCTGCTGCGCAACCCTGTGCTGTGGGCGCTCGCGCTGGGCATCCTCGCCCCGTCCGGGTTCAGTCCCCAGTCGCTCGTGCCGGTCTCCCAAGCGGTGTACCTGGCGCTGCTGCCGATCAGCTGCCTGGTGCTGGGCGTCCTGCTCGCGGCGGACGGGCGCGGCGAGGCGGTGGTGGGCGCAGGCAGCGCGGTGCTCAGTGCGGTCAGCCTGCGCATGTTGATGACGCCGGCGATCTTCCTCGTGCTGACGCTCCTCACCAGGAGCTCCCCCTCGGCCTTCTATCTACAGGCAGCCACCCCGTGCGGCTTCAACGCGCTGCTGATCACGCACGTGTGCGGCCTCGACCGCCGCATCACAACGCGTGCCGTCGCGGTGGGGACGGCGGTGGCGGTCACCGTGGCGCTGATAGCGAGTCTCTGAGCGCCACAGCGACACTAGCTCCGGCTGGCAGTGCGCTCGGCGGCCCAGGTCGCTAAGTATGATCGCTTTCGCGTGAACGGGATTTATGGCGTAGCCCTGCGGCGATGTGTCTGGCTCACGGCGCTTGCGGCGCTGATTGGGGCCGTGCCCGCCACAGCCCACGCCGGCACCAACTTCACGTTCGTCCCAGACCCGGTGCAACCATCGCTGCCGCTTGGGAGCACCCTTGCGACAGTTGGCGAGCTCACAAGTGGCACCGCTCCAGATTTGGTCGTCATTGACCGGGAAACGGAGTCGGTCGGTGTGATGCTTGGAAACGGATCCGGCACCTTTGGTTCGCCGACCTGGTTTCCCCTCGCGGGTCGCCCGGACGCTGTCAGCGTCGCAGACTTCAACAATGACGGCGATCCAGACCTCTTGGTGTCGCTGGAACCTCTTGTACCCTCTCCGCATCACGGCCCCGAGCCCGCCATGGTCCAAATCCTGTCAGGCGACGGGCAAGGCGGTTTTACAGTCGAACCGGCAATCAATCTCCCGGAAGCCGGGCCAACCTATGTCGGGGATTTCACCGGCGACGGCGACGAGGACGTGGTCGTCGCACCCAATGGCTGCACCGCCGGCGGCAATCTCGACAAGTACTACATGCTGCTCGGAGACGGTCACGGTGATCTCACGCCCGGCCCCGTGTACGAATCTTCGCGCGCTGGAGGTTGTTACTTCCTTGTTGGCGACTTCACTGGAAGAGGACGAGACGATCTCGTTACGAAACCCGAAAGCCCGGGTGAAGAAGAAGCTATCGTCGTGCTCCCAGGCGAACCCGACGGCAGCTTTGGTCCACCCATTGTCACGCCTGTACCACAGCTCGCAACACACGGCGCATTTCTAGCGGGCGCCGCAGATCTCGAACCGGGCGGACCCCTCGACCTGGTCCTCCGATCCTTCGAGGAACCGACGGGTCAGGTCGAGGTCTTCAGGGGCAACGGCGAGGGTAGCTTCTCGGAAGTCGGAGCCTTCCCATCCGAACAACCCCACTACAGCTTTTGGGTCGCCCTCGGCGAATTCGAAGGCCGAGGAGAAACGGACATCGTCACGGTCGGCTCGCAGCTGTCCGTTCTGGCGAACGACGGCCTCGACGCCTTCACGCCCGCATACACGACACCGCTTGGGACCGTGCAATCCGCTGCATATGTCGCGGACGTGAACGGGGACGGCCGTCCCGATCTAATCGTCGGCTGGAACACGATCCAGATCTTCCTCAATGAGCAGGTTGCCCCGCCCGTCGGCCCGCCCATCGATCCACCAGCCGCCTCTCAGCCGATTGCGCCGTCGCTGCGAGACCTCCGCGAGTCAGCGCGGAGATGGCATGAGGGCAGCACGCGCGGCAACTCGAATCGCAAGAAGGCACTGTCAGACCACACCACGTTCTCCTTCTCCCTGAGCGAGCAGGCCACCGTGAGCCTCAGCTTTACGCACTACACCACGGGACGCAGCGTGCACGGCACATGCATGACTAGGTCGACAGCGGACGTGTACCACAAGGCGTGCAAACGCACGCTGCCCGACGGCACTCTCACGTTTGCGGGCCACAGCGGTTCGAACGCGATCACATTCGCAGGACATATCTCGCGATCCAAGACGCTCGAGCCGGGAACGTACACAGTCACCGTCACGGCGACGAACATAGCCGGGCCCTCGAACCCCGAGCGACTCGGTTTCACGATCGTCAGCTAAGCCGCCACCACTCACTGGGCCGTATAGCCATTGCACACATTTTTTTCGAGAGGTAACCGACACCCCCCGCCTTTACATCCCGTACACGCTCAAGCCCGACCGGTCGCTGACCCGCCCCTCACGCCTCCGCACCACCCGCCCCGGACTCGGCGATCGCGGCACCTATCTCCTCCATCGCCTTCAAATCCAGCTCCACCCCAGCCGCACCAAGCCATCCATCGACCTGTGCCGGCCGTCGAGCCCCAACGATCGCGGCGCTGACCCCTTCGCACGCCAACACCCACGCGATCGCGAGCTCGGCGACGGTCGCACCAGCGCGCGCCGCGATCGGCTCCAGGCGCGCGACCAGATCGAGGTTGCGGCTCAGCCGCGGCTCCTGGAACTCGGGATCCCCGTGACGCCAATCCCCCTCGGCCAGCGAGGAAACGCGCTCGTGGAAGCTGCCGGTGAGGATCCCGGACTGCATGGGCGAGTAGGCGAGCACGCCGCTGCCGTGCGCAGCAGCCCAGGGGATCACGTCGGCCAAAGCTGCGCGCTTGATCATGGAGAGCGGCTCCTGCACGACGTCGACGGGCGCGACGGAGGCGACCCTCTCGAGCTGCGCGACTGTGCAGTTGCAAATGCCGAGGAAGCTGACCTTGCCTTCCCGCCGAAGCTCGGCCATCGTCTCCCACGTGCGCTCGATGGGAGTGCCGTCCTCGGGTGGCCAGTGCAGCTGCAGTAGATCCAGGCGCTCGACGCGCAGGCGCTCGAGCGATTCCTCGCAGCCCTGGCGGATCTGCTCGGGCTTGCCCACGCGACCGGAGCCAAAGGACCCGTCGCCGTCTTCGACGCGCCCGCACTTTGTGAAGACATATGGCCGGCGCCCGTAGGGGATCTGCTCGAGCGCATCGGCGATCACCTCCTCGGCATGCCCGAGCCCGTAGACGGCGGCGGTGTCGATCCAGTTGATCCCGGACTCGACGGCGTAGACGATCGTCTCGAGCGAGTCGCGGTCGTCCTGCGCCCCCCAGCCTCGCTGCCAGGGACCGCCAATCGCCCATGTGCCGAGCCCGACACGCGTGAGCGCGAAGCCGGTGCTGCCGAGCGCGGCCAGCTCCCCTGGCGCGCTGACGTTCATGCGACGAAGACGGCCCGATCGGACTCGCCGACAGCACCGGCAGGCAGGGAGCCAGAGCCGGCACCGCCGCCGCCCACCTCGATGAGAAAACCCTCGGCGGTCTCGCGCGCGAGCACGTCGCCCTCGTGGAGCACGATCGTTGTGGTGGGCGCGGCCACGATCGCGGGCCCGCGCACATGCGCCCCGAGCCTCAGATCGGCGACGTCGTAGATGGGGGTCTCGACGAGCTCTCCGCGGGCGGTGGAGTACGCGTGCACGCTGCGCATGGGCGTCGCCTCGGCATCCGACCCTCCGCGGCGCGCCTCGCCGGCCGTGGCCGTGGCCGCGGCCATGGTCGCGGGCGCCGGTGCGCCAGCCTTGGCCGCACGGCTGGCTCCGATCGCGGCGACCCGCCAGTGCAGGCACTCGATCGGCATGCCCTCCCGGTTGTAGGCGAACTGCGCGCGGTGCTGCTCGTGAAAGGCGTCGACCAACGTCTGCACGTCGCCCTCACCGAGCACGGGACTGGAGGGCACGGGCACGGTGATCTCGTGGACCTGGCCGGGGTAGCGCGCGTCGACGGAGCGCTCGAGTGAGATCTGCTCGGCGGTGAACCCCTCCTCCTCGAGCTCGGCGCGCGCGAGGCGCTCGAGCTCCCCGATGGCGGCGTTGACCTGGTGGAGGTCGATCTGGTCGGAGACGGCGTGCAGCGCGGTGACGTGGTCGTGGCGAACGTCGGTGACGGTCATGCCGAAGGCACAGAAGACGCCGGCCTCGAGCGGCACGAACACGCGGCGCATGCCGAGCTCTCGCGCGAGCGCGGCGGCGTGCAGACCGCCGGCGCCGCCGCCGCAGACGAGCGTGAAGTTGCGCGGGTCGACGCCGCGGTCGACGGAGACGGAGCGGATGGCGCCGACCATGTTGGCGTTGACGACGCGGATGATGCCGGCGGCGGCGTCGACGGTGGAGAGCCCGAGCGGCGCGCCGACGTGCTCGTCGACGGCCTTGCGCGAGAGGTCGTCGCGGAGCGTGCGCCGGCCGCCGAGGAACGCGTCGGGGTCGAGGTATCCGAGCACGACGTTGGCGTCGGTGACGGCGGGCTCTGAGCCGCCGAAGTCATAACAGGCGGGCCCGGGCCGGGCGCCGGCGCTGCGGGGACCGACGCGCAGCGCATCGCCGGCGTCGATCCAGGCGATGGAGCCGCCACCGGCGCCGATCGAGTGCACGTCGACGGCGGGCACGCCGATCGGCTGGCCCTCGACCTGGATCTCGCGGCTCATGGCGGCGCGCCCGCCCTGGATCAGGCAGACGTCGAGGCTGGTCCCCCCCATGTCGAGCGAGATCAGATCGTGGCCGATGGCGCCGGCGAAGCTGAGCGCGGCGGCGGGCGCGGCGGCGGGGCCGGAGGCGAGGATGTTGACGGGCGTGTTGAGGATCTGGGGCACGCGCGCGCAGCCGCCGTTGATCTGCATGACGAGCAGCGGCAACTCGAGGCCGCCCGCGGAGAGATGGCGCTCGAGCGCGGTGAGGTACTCGCGGATCTTGGGCATGACGTAGGCGCTGATGGCGGTGGCGGATGTGCGCTCCCACTCGCGGATCTCGGGCAGCACGGCGTGGGAGCAGATGACGTCGCAGTCGGGCAGCTCCTCGCGCAGGATCTCGGCGGCGCGCAGCTCGTGGCCGGGGTAGAGCATGGACCACAGAAACGCGACGGCGACGGCCTTCACATCGGCGTCGCGCAAGCGCTGGGCGGCGATGCGCACGGCGTCCTCGTCGAGCGCGACGAGCTCCTCGCCGCCGGGCCCGTAGCGCCCGGGCACGCCGATGCGCAGCCAGCGGTCGACGAGCTCGCGCGGGTGCGGGAGGTGGATGTTGAAGCGCTCGGGCTTGTAGCCGTCGCGGAAGTAGAGGACGTCGCGAAAGCCGTCGTTGCAGAGCAGGCCGATGGTGGGCCCGTTGCGCTGGATGAGCATGTTGGTGGCGACGGTGGTGCCGTGCACGAACAGCTCGGTCTCCCCCAGCAGCCCGGCGACGTCGGTGTCCAGCTGCTGGGCGACGGCGGCCAATCCGGTGACGACGGCCTGCCCTGGGTCGGCGGGCGTGGAGTCCTCCTTCCAGAGCAGCAGCTCGCTGCCCTGGCGCGCGACGGTGAAGTCGGTGAAGGTGCCGCCGATGTCGACGCCGATGCGGTAGCTCACAGCAGCGGGTCCAGTGAGTAGATGTCGCCCTCGCGCATGTGCCGGCTGAGCCAGGGCGAGGCGCCGGGCCGCGTGGGCTCGATCGTGGGACGCTGGACTTCGGCGAGGCGCGCGCGCAGCACCTCGCTGGCGCCGACGTCGAGAATGGGGTCGGCCTCGTCGGAGAGCACGACTCCGAAGGTCTCGAGCGCGGCCTGGCGACTGACGATGCCGTCGCGCACGTCGATGCGGACCTGCTGGAGATCACGCTCGTGCGGGTTGCCCCAGCCGCCGCCGCCGGTGGAGACGCCGACGTAGAGCTCGTGCGTGTGGTCGACGAGGAAGGCGCCGCTGGAGGAGACGTAGCGCCGCTTTCCGCTCTCCTCGTCCTGCACGTACTGCCCGCCGCCGCTGCCCTGGCAGCCGCCCATGGCGCCGTGCGGCGGGTTGGAGGCCCCGTCGCCGAAGGTGATCGTGATCATCTCGTCCTCGAGCGGGCGCACGGCGCAGACGTTGCCGGGGCCGCCGAGCCACTGCCCAAAGCCGACGGAGTCGGTGTCGATCTCGCAGCGCTCGATGCGCACGGGGTAGAGCAGCTCGAGCTGCTCGATGGGCTGGATCTTCATGCCGCCGAGCGCGGCCTGGTTGTACCAGAGCGGCCAGCCGTCGTTGCCCTTGGCGGCACCGCCGGCGCCGGCGTTGTTGAAGAGCATGAAGCCCCAGGGCGAGTCTCCATCTGGGCCGTTGCCGGCGAACTGCGGGATGTTGGCGCAGCGGGTGCCGCCTGCGGGGACGCGCTCGGGCATCGCCTCGACGAGCGCGCGGTTGATGACGTCCTGCATCATGTCGGAGGGGACGATCGTGGCGACGCTGGTGGAGGCGGGGAACTTGGCGAAGCAGATCGTGCCTTCTTCGGCGGAGACGGTGACGTGTTCGATCACCCCGTGGTTGTGCGGGATGTCGGGCGCTATGTAGTAGAGGAAGGGCACGGCGCCGGCGGCCTGGGATGTGGCGTAGCTGCCGTTGGCGCCGCCGCGGGCCTGCGGTCCGCTGCCGGCGTAGTCGACCTCGACGTGCTCGCCGGCGATCGTGACGCTGACCTTGATGGGGATGTGCTCGGTGGCGAAGCCGTCGCTGTCGATCCAGCCTTCGGCGGTGTAAACACCGTCGGGCATGGAGGCGATTTCCTGCCCGGTGCGCCGGCTGGAGTAGGCGATGATCTCCTCGACGTAGCTGAGCACGATGTCGGTGCTGTACTCGGCGCAAAGCTCTTCGAGGCGCTGGCGCGCCTTCTCGATGGAGCCGACCTGCGCGCGCAGGTCGCCCTCGACGAGATCGGCGTAGCGGAGGTTGGCGAGCAGGAGCCGCAGGAAATCCTCGCGCATGCGACCGCCTTCGACCATCTTCATGGGCGGGATCGTGATGCCCTCCTGGTAGATGTCGGCGGCGGAGGAGACGACGGAGCTGGGGATGTAGGCGCCGGTGTCCATCTGGTGTCCCTTGGTGACCGACCAGAAGACGAGGCGGTCGTCGCTGAAGACGGGCGCGGCGGTGACGTAGTCGCCGATGTGGGTGTTGCCGGAGAAGGGGTCGTTGAAGAGGAAGACGTCGCCGGGGTTGATGTCACCGGCGAAGGCGTCGGCGATCTCCTTGACGGCGATGTGCAGCGAGGTGGTGTGGATGGGCAGCGCGTCGTACATGGATACCTGCCTGGGCACGGCGTCGTAGATGCCGCAGGAGTAGTCGTGCGCCAACGCCAAGATGGACGTCCAGGCGGACTTCTCGAGCACGCGTGTCATCTCCTCGACGATCGCGTCGAAGCGGCTGAGGATCACGCTGAAGGTGATCGGGTCGTAGTCGTGCTCGGCCATGCGCAAACCGCGTCAGACGGTGGGGTTCTCGACGTAGGTGTCGCCCTCGCGCAGGTGTTCCTGCACCCAAGTGGAGGCTTCGGGCCCGGTGGGCGTGACCAGGGCGAGCTCGCGCCCTGAGAGCGCCTCGCGTCGAGCTGCGGTGGCGGCGACGTCGAGTGCGGGGTCCTGATCGTCGCTCAAGACGACGCCGAAGACCTCGTAGGCGGCCTTGCGGCTGATGACGCCGTCGCGGACCTCGAGGCGCACACGCGCGGCGTCGCGCTTCAGTGGGTCGCCGTAGCCCCCGCCGCCGGTCGCCACGCCGGTCCACGTGTCGCCCCTGGCGATGCGCACGTGGCCCGACGCGGAGACGTAGGTCCGCCGTCCTGTGGCGGCCTCCTCGACGTACTGTCCACCGCCGCTGGCGGCGGTGCCGCCGAGGATCCCGTGCGGCGGGTTGGCGGTCCCGTCGCCGAAGGTGATGCACTCCATGTGGCCGGTGAGCGGGCGGATGGTGAAGCGCACGCCGAAGCCGCCGATCGTGGTGCCGAGCCCCATGGAGTCGGGCTCGATCTCCATCTCCTCCACCCTCACCGGATAGAGCAGCTCCATCTGCTCGATGGGCAGCGCCTTCTGGCCGCCCATGGCGCCAACGCTCTCCAAGAGCGGCCAGCCGTCGGCCTCCTTGCAGGCGCCGCTGCCGCCGCAGTTGTTGAAGATCATCATCGCCCACTCCTCGCCGGTTTGCTCGTCGGCGCCGAAGAACTGCGGCACGTTGCTGCAGCGGGCGGTGCCGGCGTGGACCATGTCGGGTATGGCGGGCGCGAGCGCCTTGTTGATCGCGTCGTGGAGCATCCCGGATGGCACGATCGTGGCGCAGGAGGTGGAGCCGGGGTATTCGGGGTTGGCAATGGACCCCTTGGGCGCGCGCACCTCGATGTGGTCGAAACAGCCCTGGTTGTGAGGGATGTCGCTGTCGGCGTAGAAGAGGAAGGGCAGGCGCCCGGAGGTCAAAGTGGTGGCGACGGAGCCGTTGAAGCCGCCCTCGGCCTGCTTGCCGGTGCCCTCGTAGTCGACGATGACTTTGTCGCCGTTGATCTCGACGGCGACCTCGATGGGCACGTTGCGCACGCTGTAGCCGTCGGAGTCGACCCAGCCGGAGCCGTGGTAGACGCCGTCGGGGATGCGTTCGATGACGGCGCCCATGCGCCGGTCGGCGTAGGCGATGACCTCGTCGGCGTAGGCCTCGACGGTCTCCAGGCCGAACTCCTCGCAGAACTGCACGATCAGTCGGTGTCCGCGCTCGGCGGAGCCGATCTGGGCGAGCAGGTCGCCTTCGACGAGGTTTCGCAGGCGCACGTTGGAGAGCACGAACTCGAGCACGTCAAAGCGCGGCTCACCTTTGGCGACGATGCGGATCGGCGGGATGCGCAGGCCCTCCTGGTAGACGTCGCGCGCGGCGGCGGTGCAGGAGGCGGGCTCGAAGGCGCCGACGTCGATGTGGTGCGCCTTGATCATTAGCCAGAAGAGCAGCCGGCCCTCGATGAAGACGGGGCGTGAGATGACGAGGTCGCCGACGTGGGTGTTGCCGCGGTAGGGGTCGTTGCAGAGAAAGACGTCGCCGTCGTGGATGCCCGCGCCGAAGGTCTCCTCGATCGCGTCGATCACGAGCTCGAGCGACGTGACGAGCGCGGGGATCGGGTCGTGCACGGAGAGCTGGCGTCCCTGCGCGTCGTAGATCACGCAGGAGAAGTCGTGGCAGAGAGCGATGATGGAGCTCCAGGCGCTGCGCTCGAGCGCCTGGGTCATCTCGAGGGAGATGCTTTGCAGCCGGCGCAGCATCACGCTGAAGGTGACCTGGTCGATCTCGGCGGACGGAGCGGGCTGGCTTTGGGTGATGCTCATAGGGAGATCTCCTTGTAGTCGTGGGCGCCGCCAGCGGCAACGGCGGGGGCGCGATTGGGGCTGTGGGCGATCTCGATGAGGAAGCTGTCCTGCTCGTCGCAGCTGAGGACGTCGCCGGTGTCGAGCAGGATCGTGGTCGTGTCGCCGGCGATCACGGCGGGCCCGACGACGCGCGCGCCGAGGCTGAGGCTCTCGACCTTGTGCACGGGCACGTCAGTCATCTCCCCGGCGGAGGCGACGTACACGCGGCGTGTGCCGATCGGCGTGGGCGCATCCACGGAGCTAGGCGGCGGCGCATCGCCTGCGACGGACTCGAAGGCCATGCGTCCGACGGCGGCGGCGCGCCAGTGCAGGAACTCGACGGGCAGGCCGTCGCGGCGGTAGCCGAACTGGCGCTCGTGCTCGGCGTGGAAGGCCTGCTCGATCGCGGCCATGTCCTCGGGCCCGTAGTGCTCGGATGCGGGGATCGCGACGGTGAGCTCGTAGACCTGGCCGGGGTAGCGGGCATCGACGCTGCGCTCGATCACGATCTCCTGGGGGGCGAAGCCGTCTTCGGCGAGGCGCTCGCGGCCGCGCTGCTCGAGGCCTGCGTAGAGCTCGTCGAGCTGGGCGGCCTGAACGCTGTCGGATGTGCAGTGCAGCGCGCGCAGGTAGTCGTGGCGCACGTCGGTGACGGTCATGCCGAAGGCGCAGAGCGTGCCGGCCTCGCGCGGGATCACGACGCGCTCGATGCCGAGGTCACGCGCGAGCGCGGAGGAGTGCAGGCCTCCGGCGCCGCCGCCGACGACGAGCGCGAAGCTGCGGGGGTCGAGGCCCCGCTCGACGGAGACGGCGCGGATGGCGGCGGTCATGGAGGCGTTGACGACGCGGATCACGCCGGCGGCGGCGTCGACGGGGTCGAGGCCGAGCGGCGCGGCGATCTTGTCGGTGATCGCGGCGGTGGCGAGGTCTGCGCGCAGCTCGCGGCGTCCGCCGAGGAAGGACTGCGGGTCGAGGTAGCCGAGCACGATGTTGGCGTCGGTGACGGTGGGCTCGGTGCCACCGGCGCCGTAGGCGGCGGGTCCGGGTACGGCGCCGGCGCTGCGCGGGCCGACGTTGAGCGCACCGCCCTCGTCGATGTAGGCGATGGAGCCGCCGCCGGCGCCGACGGAGTGCACGGCGACGCCCTCGACGCCGACGGGCTGGCTGCTGACGCGGATGTTGCGCGAGCGCGCGGGCGCGCCGTCGCGTACGAGGCACACGTCGAAGCTGGTGCCACCCATGTCGATCGTGATCACGTCGGCGAGGCCGCGACGCCCGGCGTGGTAGGCGGCGGCGGCGGGCGCGGCGGCGGGCCCGGAGTGAAGCGCGTAGACGGGCCGCTTGAGCACCTCCTCGATCGGCGCACAGCCGCCGTTGAGCTGCATGATCAGCGGTTCGTCGGCGAGCCCGGACTCGGCGAGACCGCCGCGCAGGCGGCGGAAGTAACCGTCGATGCCGGGCAGGATGTAGGCGCTGAGCACGGCGGCGGAGGTGCGCTCCCACTCGCGGATCTCGGGCACGACGTCGGCGGAGCAGATCACGTAGGCGTCGGGCAGCTCCTCCTTGAGGATCTCCTTGGCGCGGTGCTCGTGCTCGGGGTTGAGGATCGACCACAGGAAGGCGACGGCGACTGCCTCGACCCCATTCTCGGCGAAGTGCGCGGCGGCGCGGCGCACCTCGTCCTCCTGCAGGGGCGTGACGACGGCGCCGCTGGAGTCCACGCGCTCGCCGATGCCGAGGCGCAGGAAGCGGTCGACGAACGGCTCGGGCGGTCCGAAGCGCATGTTGAAGCGCTCGGGCTTCCAGGCGTCGCGGAAGTAGAGCACGTCGCGGAAGCCGTGCGTGGCGAGCAGGCCGATGCGGGGGCCGTTGCGCTGGATCACGGTGTTGGTGGCGATCGTGGTGCCGTGCACGAGCAGGCGTGCCTCGGCGAGCAGCGACTCGGTCGAGCGTCCGAGGCTCCCGGCGAGCCCGTCGAGGCCGGCGAGGATCGCGGCCATCGGGTCATCCGGCGTGGTGGGCTCCTTCCACAGCCGCGCGTGGCCGGTCTCCTCGAGCACGGTGAGGTCGGTGAACGTTCCCCCTATGTCAATGCCGATGCGTAGCAAGTGAGCTCGCCCTTCCGGTTGGTTGGTCTATGTGGATCTGCTGCCATCGCTCAGTCCCTGGCGAGGTCGGCGGCGCCGAACTTCGACCAGAGCGCGACGGCGACGAGCGAGAAGACGAGCACGACGGTGCCGATCGCGTTGATTTCGGGCGTGAGCGTGCGCCGCAGGCCGGACAGCACGACGATCGGAAGCGTGTTGGACTGGCCGGCGACGAACGTGGTGCGCGCGGTCTCATCGAGCGAGACGGCGACGCCGAGCAGGCCGGCGCCGAAGATCGCGGCCCTGATGTTGGGCCAGGTGACGTAGATGAACGTGCGGATCTCGTTGGCGCCGAGGTCCTGGGCGGCCTGCTCGAGCGAGCGGTCCCAGCGTCCGAGCACGACGGCCATCTGGATCACGACGACGGCGATCAGCATCGTGGCGTGCGCGACGATCACGGTCATGAGCGACAGTTCGAGCTGGAAGTCGAGCACGACGGTGAGCAGCGTGAGGCCGCTGATCACGCCGGGCATCAGGAAGGGCAGCATCAAGAGGCGCTGGAAGGCGACCTTGCCGGGGAACTGGAAGCGGTCGATCCCGATCCCGGCGGGCAGGCCGAGCGCGATCGCGATGGAGACGCTGATCACGGCGACGATCACAGAGTTCTTCAGCCCTTCCATGAGGGCGGGGTTGGAGAACGCCTTGCTGTACCAGTGAAGCGTCGCGAGGTGCGGCGGCCAGCCCATGACGACACTGGTGTTGAACGAGTAGACGGCGACGACGACGGCGGGGATGAACAGGAAGACCATCAGCGCACCGACGCCGAGGCCGACGCCCGCGCTTCCGAGGCGCGCCCTGATCACGCGGGCACCTCCTCGCCGAGCGTCGCGCGGATCGTCACGGGCTGCGCGAGCCGGCGCGCGGAGCGCACGCGCGCGACGCGTCGATAGACGGCGATGCCGAGCGGCGGAAGCATCAGCACGACGAGCACGGCGACGGTCATGACGACGCCAATCGCGGCGCCGAGCGGCCAGTCGACGCCGTGTTCGAACTCGCTGGCGGCGAGGTTGGCGATGCCGAAGGAGCCGGGGTCGCCGACGAGCGTGGGCGCGAGGTAGTCGCCGAAGGAGAGCACAAAGGCGAACGTGGCGCCGATCGCAAGACCGGGCGCGATCAGCGGCAGCTCGACCTCGAGGATCTGGCGCCAGCGCGCGGCGCCGAGGTCGGCGGCGGCCTGCATGAGCCTGTGTGGCACGCGCTGCATGACGACGAAGACGGGGATGAAGGTGAAGGACATCGCCAGGTGCGTCTGCACGAGGATCACGGCGAAGGGGTTGAACACGAGCACGCCGGTGGGGTGTGCGATCAGGCCGGTGCCGGTGAGCAGCCCGTTGAGCACGCCCTCGCGCCCGAGCAGGATGCGCCAGCCGACGATGCGCAGCAGGTAGCCGAGCCACAGCGCGACGACGACGGCGGCGAACCACACGAACTGGTGACGTTTGACGCGGAAGGAGATGAAGTGCGCGAGCGGCGCGCTGAGCGCGACGGCGAGCGCGGCGACGATCAGCGCGCGCTCGGTCGAGCGCCACAGCGCGTCGGTGTACAGCGAGTTGGAGAAGAAGGTGTGAAAGCTTTCGAACGTCCAGTCGTGAATCAGGCGGTAGTACTTGATCTGCGAGAGGCTCATCTTCGTGGCCTCGAACATCGGGAAGAGGATGAAAAAGCCCGCCCAGATGGCTGCGGGGCCCAGGAGGATCAGGCCCTGCAGCCATCTGTGTCGGCGGATCGCGGTCACGAGGGGTCTCGTCTGCTCGAGTCGGGTCTCGTCGCGCCTCAGCTGAGGCCGGCGATGATTTCCTGCATGGTCTGGTTGTAGGCTTCGGGGTTAGACACCGCCTGCTTGAAGATCGCGCTACCGAGGTACGCCTTGGGGTTGTTGATCCCGGTCTTTTCGATCAGTTCCTTGGACATGTACTTCTGTGCGGCGGGGTTCACTGGGGTGTAACCGCTGGATTCCGCGAGCTCGGCCTGCCCCTTGGGCGTGATCATCTCGCCGAGGAACGCGTAGGCGGCGGCTTCGCAGTCGGGTGTCACATCGGATGTGAGTGAGGCGCCTTCCGTCCACGCCTGCGCGCCCATATCCTTGAGTTTGGCTTCAGCGACGGGCTGGTGCTTGGCTTTGAGTTCATCGAGGATGTAGCTCCAGCCCATCGACGCGCCGACCTCGTGGTTGGCGTAGAGCTGGATCAGGTCGCCGCCGCTGCTCCACATCGTGCGCACGTTGCCCTTCAGCTGCAGCATCTTGTTCTTGATCGCGGTCAGCTGTGCGGTGCTGAGGTGAAAGAGCTCTTCGGGGTTCTTGTCGTACCCGAGTACGGAGGCGCCGACCCAGAGCATGGAGATGTCTTCCCAGAGCGAGACCTCACCTTTGAGTTTCGGGCTCCACAGCGCGGCCCAGCTGGTGGGCGGCGTCTTAAAGATTTCAGTGGAGTAGATGAACGGGTTCACACCCCAGTCGACGGCGAGCGCGTAGGGCTGGCCTTCGACTTCGAAGGGCTTAGTGGCGAACTTGAGCAGCTGGTCATATTCGGCGAACTTGGCGACGTCGATCGGCTTGATCACGCCGGCTTCTTTCATCGGCTTCGTCAATTCCGAGCCGTCGAAGACGAGGCTGTACTGTTTCACCCCGCCGGCGACGAGCTTGGCGAGGGACTCTGCGGCGGAGGTGATGTAGCCGACCTTCACGGGCACGCCGTACTGCTTTTCAAAAGGCTTGATCAGCGAGGTGGGCGCCTCGCCTTCCCAGGTGTAGATGTTCAGAGAGCTGCACTTCTTGGCGTTGCCTGTGGGCGCCGAGGCGGTGGTGCTGGTGGAGACGTTCGAGCTTCCCCCACAGGCGGCGAGCAGCGCGGCGAGGCCCGCTGTCACACCGACCAGCGAGGAGGTTCGCTTGGCCCTGCGCGCGACTGCGCTCGCGATGCGGCTCTTGTCAATTCTCATCTGGGGACATGCCTCCTGTGTCGGGCTGGGGGTCTGCGGCGTACGCCTCCGCCTGAACGAGCACGGTCTTCTCGGCGGGGAAGCACGCGCTCACGTGCGTCCCCGGGTCGAACATCTGCGCGGAGGCGGGCATGCGCGACATCACGCGGTCCCCGCTGGCCGTGCGCAGGAAGTAGTGGACGTCGCTGCCGGCGTACTCGAGCTCGGTGACGGTGGCCTCGACGCGATTGATGATCTGGCCGACCATCGGTGATGGCTCCACCCCGGGTCCGACCAACTGCAGGTGCTCGGGGCGGATCATCGCGACCGCGTCCGATTGCGCCCCGGGGACCGCGAGGATGCGCTCGCCGGAGTGCAGGCGAAAGCCGACGAGCTGCCCCTCGCGACCGTCGCCGACGCCGCTGAGGAAGCTTGACTCGCCGATGAAGGCAGCGACGAAGCGGTTGGCGGGGTGGTCGTAGATCTCTTTGGGCGAGCCGATCTGCAGGGCCTTGCCGGCGCTCATCACGGCGATCCGGTCGGCCATCGCGAGCGCCTCCTCCTGATCGTGGGTGACGTACACGAAGCTGATGCCGGCATCGCGCTGGATCGACTTGAGCTCGAGCTGCATCGTCTTTCGCAGCTTCAGATCCAGCGCGCCGAGGGGCTCGTCGAGCAGCAGCACCTTGGGGTGGTTGATCAGCGCGCGCGCGAGCGCGACGCGCTGTTGCTGGCCGCCGGAGACCTCTTTGATGCGCCTGTCGCCGAGCCCTGGCAGCGCCACGCGCTCGAGCATCTCGTCGGCACGCCGGCGGCGCTCCTCGCGCGCGACGCCCTTGATCTTCAACCCGAAGGCGACGTTGTCACGCAGGTTCAGGTGCGGGAAGAGCGCGTAGTCCTGGAAGACGAGGTTCACGTCGCGACGGAACGGCGGGTCGTTGGTGACGTCCTTGCCGCCGAGATGGATCGCCCCCGCATCGAGGTCCTCGAAGCCGGCCATCATGCGCAGCGTGGAGGTCTTCCCGCAGCCGGAGGGCCCGAGCAGGGCGAAGAACTCGCCGGGGGCGATGCGCACGTCGAGGTCATCGACGGCGAGCACGTCGCCGTAGCGCTTGGTGACGCCGATCAGCTCGAGCGCGGCGGCCTCCTCGGCGAGCCGCATGGGTCCGGCGGCGGAAGCAGCGATCGGGCCCTGCTCGGTCGTAGCTGAGGGGGTCACTTCGCGAAGGCTACACGATTTGGAGTCCACGTCATGTGGTCACCACATAACGTGCACGCTTCGTGACAACTGTTACACGGTTGCCTGCTGAAGACCCGTGTGTTTCCATGCGAAAACGGCCCGCATCAAGGCGGGCCGACGGGACTGCTATGTGGTCGGCGCCTACCCGGAGAGGGGCCGGCGCAGAACGGGCTCAGGCCGAGGTGGCGCGGTCTCCGTTGGCGTGCGCGGAGCGATCGAGCATCTCGATCACACGCGTGGCGGCGTCGTCGGTGGCCTGCCTGAGCTTGAGCTCGAAGCGGTCGTATTTGCGCTTCTCGAGCAGCGCGATGAACTCCGCGTGCTCGGCGACGATGTCCTGGAGGCTGATCTGAAACTGCGTGGAAACGCACAGGCAAAGGCGGATCTCGCCCTCTAGCTGCTTGTACATCGCGTTCAGCCGCGGGCTTCTCGCCTGCGCTACGAGCGCGGTGTGAAAGGCGAGATCGGCGTCGACGACCTCCCACCATTCGACGTCGGCGGAGAGCTTCTTCAGTCGCTCGACGGCCTCGCGCATCTCGCTGAGCTCGAGCTGCGAGTCGTCCTCGCGGATCGCCTCGGCGGCGGCGAACTCGATCATGCTGCGCGCTCTGAAGATGTCGGGAACATCCTCGGCGGTGATCTCAACGACGGTGTACACGTTTCGGTGGCTGGGAGCGACGAGCGCCTCGCGGGCGAGGATCCGCAGCGCTTCGCGGATCGTGTTGCGTGAAACGCCCACTGCAGGCGCGAGCTCGGTCTCGCGCAGCGGCTGCGCGGGCACGATCTCCCCGCGCACGATCAGGCTGCGAAGGACCGAAGCGGCTCGCTCGGCGGTGTTCTCTTTACGTACCCGCAGATCCGATCCAGCCAGCCCGGGAATACCACTTATCTCGCTTGCCACTTTCGTCTTCCTCCGTACGCTCAGCCGATCCAGGTGGCCATAGCCTACATCGCCCGTTGGCGCCTCCTTGGATCCCGACTGTCCAAACACACCGCGAGCAGCGCAACTCCCGCACCTCGCTGTGATGCGCGTGCGAGCACCGCTCGACGTAACGTCAGCTACCTAAGAAGCAGGTGATTTGCAGGGCAAAGCACACGTCGCTTCGAGCCGGCAAGCGCACGGATGGGGGCGCTCCTACGTTCTTCCTACGAGGCTCTTATCGAATTGCTGCGCGGCCGCTCAATGCTCTTCGGACCGACCAGAGCAGAAGTGCCCGAGCGTCGCCGCGGCCCCCTCCGCGGCGGCGCTCACCTCCCGATCCGATGCCCACACAAAGAGCGCGCCCGTCGCTGAACATCTTCCTCGGCCTGCTGAGCATCGGCGCGGTGATCGTCGCCTATACAAGCGTGGGCAGAGCGTCAGAAACCGCCACGGCGAGCCGACGGACCGCAACCGTTGCTAAGGGCGTGGTCCAGTCGACGGTGTCCGGAAGTGGCAGCCTTGCGGCCTCCAGCGAACTGGACTTGGGCTTTAAGACGGCGGGCGTCGTGACGCACGTATACGTCAAACAGGGCGAGCACGTGCGCACGGGTGAGCTACTGGCGACGCTCGATCCCGAGAGCGCAGAAGTGACGCTGGAACAGGCGAAGGCGAACCTCGAGTCCGCGCAGGCGAGCCTCGCCCAGGAGGAAGAAGACGACGGTGAAGACTCCAGCCAGACGTCAAAGTCATCGGTTTCCTCGTCCTCCTCCACATCGAGCTCCAGCGTGAGCGACGCGACGCGTGAAGCGAACATCGCTTCCGCGACGGCGGCGGTGAAGAGCGATGAGCTAACGGTGGAAAGCGACGAACAAGCGGTGCAGGAGACGAAGCTCTACGCGCCTGAGGACGGCACGATCGTGACGCTGTCGGGCGAGGTCGGTGAAACAGTTTCAGCGACCGGCACCACGAATGCCGCGAGTTCCACCAGCGGTGAATCTTCCACGGGTTCGAGCTCTGGCGGGACTTCCTCGGGTGGTTCTTCAGCCGCGTCTGGGTCCTCGTTCGCGGTGCTCAGCAACCTGGCGTCGATGAAGCTGGTGGTCTCCCTCAGCGAATCGGAAATTGGCGAGGTGAAAGACGGCCAGCCTGCCACGGTCACGGTGGAAGCGCTCAGCGGAGCAAAGCTTGCTGCTCGCGTTGAGGAAGTGTCGATGCTCTCAACGAGCAGCACTGACGCCGTCAGCTACGACGTCACCTTCCAGCTGGAGCAGATGCACTCGGGGTTGAAGGCCGGCATGAGTGCCACCGCGGAAGTGGTCGTCAAACAGGCTCAAGGCATCAACGTCCCCACAAGCGCGATCAGCGGCGACGCGGTCACGGTCGTGCGCGACGGCAAGGACGTCAGCCAGACGATTACGAAGGGCCTTGCGGGCGACACCACGACGATCGTCCTGAGCGGTCTGAAGGTAGGAGAGACGGTCGTCCTTCCTGAAGCGCACTCCACCAGCTCGTCGACCGGCGCCTCCTTGAAATCGGGGGCCTCCACCGGCGGCGGCACGCTCGGCGCTGCCACCACGGGCGGCCTCGGCGCGGCGGCAGGTGGCGGGTTGCCCACAGGCGCGCCGGGCGGCGGAGGCCCGCCGTGATGCCCCCCGGTCCGGACGCGCACACAGCCGACGAGCACACAGCCGAGCTCGCGCAGGAGGACGATCTGCGGGACCTGGAGCGCGGGCAAAGGCTCTAGCGCGGTGAGGACGGGCAGCGCGGGCGCCGGCAGCCCCGCGAGCGGTGCGCGTCCGACAAGCGGCAAGGTGGCGCGCCGATCGGGCAAGATGCTCTATGTGAAAGGCAGCGAAGGCGCAACCGTGAAGGTCGCCACGTCCGCGGCCACGACCGTCACGAAGACGGTGAAAGCGAAGGTGAAAGCGATCCGCCCTGGGGAAGCGGTGACGATCACAGGCAGCGCCGATTCGAAGGGAGCGCTCCGCGCGAAATCAATCAGCGTGGGGTCGAGTGCGGGCGCCGGCGGCTCGCGCGGTGCAGGATAGACCCTGCAGCTCAGCCGAGTGCTGCGTCGAGCTTCCGCCTGAAGGCGACCGGTTCGATCGCGGGATGCCGATAGAGGTCCCCCTCTATCGCCGCGTACAACTCGCGCAGACGCGTTGGGTCGACGAGTCCGGACTCGAGCATGCTCTGAACGTCGGTGAGGTCCTGATCGAAGCCACGCTCGATCTTGAAAGCTAGATCCGCACGGGCCCGCTCGCCACGCGGGCGAGTCCCTTCGCGAGCCCGCGCAGACGCTGCTCGTCAACCGGCGGACGCATGCTCCGCCGCGCGCGCGAAGCCGACGACGCGGCCAACCAGCGCGTTGTAGCGGCTGTGAGCCCCGGCATCGGCCTCGGCGAGCAGCTCGTAGAGACGATGTGACGGGACACCTCCGGTGCCTGAAGGTACATCGACACCTAGCGATCGCAAGCGTGGAGCGGCCATGCCCACCACCAGCGATGCCTCGCTCTCGTGTCCTGCCAACAGATCGTCGAGTCCGTCGCGGACAAGCTCATATCCCGGGAGTTGGCTCCACGCGCGCGTCATGGCCGCAATGGTAGGCGTGCTCGCCGGCTGGAACCGCCGCGAAGGCCGCTGATGGTGGGCGCCGCGCTAAGCAGCTGCGGACGCCGGCGCGAGCGCGCGCTGCAGGAACTCGCTCGTGGCGGACGCTTCCAGCGGCCTGGCGAGCAGGAAGCCCTGCCCGCTGTCACAGCTCTGCTCTCGCAGGTCGGACAGCTCCTGGGTCTGCTCGATGCCCTCGGCGAGGGTCTCGATGCACAGTGCACGCCCGAGCGCGACGAGGCTCTGAAGGATCGTCTCGCTCTCTCGGCAGCTTGTCATTTTGGTGACGAAGGAACGGTCGATCTTCAGCGCGTCGACCGGGAAGTTCTGCAGGTGGGCCATCGAGGAATACCCCGTGCCGAAGTCGTCGATCGCGATCTTCACGCCGAGAGTCTTGACGGCGCACAGCCTGGCAGCCGTCGCGTCGACGTTGCGCATCAAGGCGGTCTCGGTGATCTCCAGCGTGAGCATCGAGGGCTCCAGGCCGGTGCTCGCGAGCGTCCGTTCGACGTGGGCAACGAACCCGTCCTCATCGAGCTGGCGCGCAGAGACGTTCACGGCGACGGCGGTCGGGTGTCCCTCCTCGCGCCAGCGAACGGCTTCGCGGCACGCCTCCCCCAATACCCAGCAGCCGACGTCGACGATCAGGCCGGTCTCCTCGAGCAGCCCGATGAACTCGTCAGGCTGGTGCACTTCGCCGTCCGCGCGGCGCCAGCGGATCAGCGCCTCCATGCCGGTGGGCGTCATGCTCTGGAGGCTGAAGGTGGGCTGGTAGACGAGGAAGAACTGGTCATTGGCGATCGCGCTGCGCAGGTCGATCTCGAGCTCGGTCCTGCTCTGGATGGCGGCGTGCATCCCGGACTGGAAGACGGCGTAGCCGTTGGAGCCGCGCTCCTTGGCGTGGTACATCGCGATGTCCGCGTCGCGCAGCAGCTCGCCGGCGCTCTCGCGCTCGCCACAGGCGATCCCCACGCTGGCGGTCACCGTGAACGGCGTCTCGTCCTCGCCGAGACGGATCGGCCGGCGCAGGCTCTCCAACAGCCGCTCGGCGATCACCTCAGGGCCGTGCTCGAGCGCCTGATCTCCCGCGATCACCACAAACTCGTCACCCCCGAGCCGGCCCACCGCGTCGCTACCCCTGAGCGTGGCGCTCAGCCGTGCGGCAACTCCGCGCAACAGCTCGTCTCCGACCTCGTGCCCAAAGCTGTCGTTGACGCTCTTGAAGTTGTCGAGGTCGATGAAGAGCGCGGCGATCGCCGTCCTGTGGCGCTGAGCGCGGCGCAGCATCTGTTCGACGCGATCGAGGATCAGTGCGCGGTTGGGCAGTCCTGTGAGCGTGTCGTGGGTGGCCAGGAAAGCAAGCTCCTCCTGGCGGCTCTCGAGGTCGTGCTCGGCGATTTTGCGCTCCTGCTCGAAGGACTCGCACATGCGTACAAGCGTCACGTTCAAGCTCCGTCTGAGCATTGCGTACGCCTGCTCGACGGTCGCCGCGGAGAGCTGCATCTCGGCGGCACAGTCGGCGACGATCTCACACGCTGCGTCACACCAGCGCAGGCACCGCTTGGTCACCTCGTTCAGCGGGGCCGAGCGCTGCGCGGCGAGCTGGGCGAAAATCTGCCAGGACTCCTGGCCAACGTCTCGCGCGACGTCGGCGCCCTCACCTGACATCCAGCGAGCGACGGCGGTCGTGGACACCGCGCCGACGCGGGCGAAGCGCTCTTCAACGCTCTCGCCAAGCGGGTTGCCCGATTCGCGGGTACGGCGCATCATCGCCGCCACGACATCGTCCGTGCGCGCGTTCAGGGCTGCGCCTAGTTGGCTCAGCTCATCCGAGTTCATGACCGGTTGCCCCCCGCATCGCAGCTCGCATCGGCAGGCTGCAACGCTCGCTTTATCGCTTAGCAGCTGCACACCGCCCGGTCTGTAATTGCCATCCGTGCGCGGCGAGACAGCGAAAACCCGCAATCCGGCCACTCCGCGGCTACGCGGCGGGAGATCGGCGGTATATCGTCGTCTTGACACGCTGAACAGCGGAAAGCCGTCAGATCAGGGCTCGCCGGGCTGGCGGTGAGCGAAGGCGATGCGAAGGAGACCCATGAGTGACTACGCAGTGACGCGCATCGGCGAGGTGGAAGAGCTGGACGACGGACGCTGCCGCTGGCGCCCGATCCGCCACCACCTGGGCGTCACGGCGTTCGGCGTGAACTCGTGGACCGCCCGCGAGACCGGTGAACGGATCATCAACGAGCACAATGAGGACGAGCCGGACTCCGACGAGGAGGTCTACCTCGTCACGGAGGGTTGCGCTGAGTTCGAGCTCGACGGCGACCGCGTCACCGCACCCGCGGGCACCTTCGTCTTCGCCCGCCCAGGCGTTCAGCGCACCGCGTTCGCGCTCGAGCCGATGACGACGATCGTGGTCATCGGCGGCACTCCAGGCAAGGCGTATGAGCCCAGCGGGTGGGAGATCTGGGCGCCGTTGAACCGGCTCTATGAGGCGGGCCGCTACGAGGAGGCGGCTGAGCGCGGGCGCGCGCTGGTAGCGGCCTACCCCGGCTATCCGGCGATGCTCTACAACCTCGCCTGCTGCGAGAGCCTCGCCGGGCAAACGCGCGAGGCCCTCGAGCACGTTGCCCGGGCAATCGAGATGTCAGAGCGCTTCCTCGCCTACGCGCAGGAGGACTCGGACCTCGATCCGATCCGCGAGCAGCCGGCGTTCCTGGAGATCCTCAAGGCGCACGGTCTGTAGCGAGGCGCTCACTCCGCCGCGTAGGGAAGCGCGCTGGGCGCCTTCAGCTGCTCGAGGTGCAGCAGCGTCACCACCCGTTGAGCGCCACCCTTCAGCGAGAGCGCGAGGATTACCGACTGCAGCTCACCGATGTCGCGTGCAACGACGTGCAGGATCGCATCGGTCTCTCCCGCCACGAGCTCGCCAGAGATGATCTGCGGGGTCTCCCGCACCAACTTGCGGAAGCGGTTGTCCGCGGCGAGGGTGTGTGCGCCTAGCGTCACCTCTACGTGGACCTGGATGGGGAAGCCCGCGGCTGCGGGGTCCACCCTTGCATGCACCCCCGCGATGATGCCGTCGTCCTTCAAGCGCCTGACGCGGTGCAGCGTCGCGGCGGGCGAGAGGCCCACGACGCGCGCAAGCTCGACGTTCGTGCGATCGGCGTTCTGCTGCAACTCGCGGATGAGAGCGCGATCAATATCGTCAATTGAATCTGCCATTTCACGCAATTATATTGCAAGGATCGGTCTATCCGTGAGATCCAATCCGATATTGCCGACTCTGGACAACACAATGTTTGTCCATGAAACGCATCAACTCGATCTCCGAGCGCCCCCGCGCGCTCATGGCGCTCGTGCTCGCCGGGAGCACGTGGGGACTGACGCTGCCGCTGTCGGCCGTCGCGCTGCGAGGCGTCGCTCCCGCGGCACTCGTGAGCATCCGCTTCGGGTGCGCGGCTGGCATTCTCGCCGCCATCGCCCGTCGTGGAAGCCTGCGCGCAGCGCTCACGTGGCGCATCGCCTGGTGGGGGGTGCTCGGCTATGGCGCTGTCGTGCTCACGCAGTGCGAGGGCGTCGAGCGCACGAGCCTCAGCCACGCGGCCGTCCTGGGCGGGATCGTTCCGGTGCTCGTGGTGTTGATCGCGATCGCCCGCGGCTGCCGGCGCCCCTCCGCGCTGGGGACGTTGGGGTTGCTGGGCGCGGTCGGCGGTGCGGGCCTCTTCACCAGCGGCGGCGGCCATGCAAGTCTCGCGGGCGACGGTCTGGTGCTGTTCGCCGGAGTCTGCTTCTCTTTCTACATCGTCGCCCAGCCCGCGCTGCTTGCCGGGCGCGACGCGGTGGCCGTCACGGCGGTTCAGATGGGCGCAGCGTCGATCGTCCTGTTGCCGGTCGCCCTGCTCGCCGAGCCGATGCCCCACCTCTCGGGCTCGATCGCGCTCGCACTGCTCGGCCTCGTCGTCGTCGGCTCGCTGCTGCCGTTCGCGCTTTACGCGTGGGGCCAGGCCCGTGTGCCCCATGAGCTCGCGGGCGCCTTCCTGAACGTCGAGGCGCTCGTCGGCGGGCTGATCGGCGTGGTCGCCTTCCACAACCAGATGGGGCTCGAGCAGATGCTCGCGGTCGCCTTGATCGCCGCCGGGCTGTTGCTCGTTGCCGCTGGCGCGCCCGCCGCGTCCGGGCCCGCGCCGGGACGCGATGTTCCGTCCTGCTGACCCACTCTCGGCTGCCTGGTCGGAGACGTCCCAACGCATCTGAGACCCGGAATCGAGACGCGAGACGCGCCTCTCCGAGAGAAGTAACTAGGACTATTTGCCTAGTAATAAAGCCAAGATTACTTCGTTCATCAGAGCTTAGTACGCGCCACTGTTTAGCAATACACACATCGACAAGGCTCCAATCGTCGGTTAGTCCTCCCGCGGCACGACACCGCCGTCTGATGACCCGCCCACGAGAGGAAGAACCTCCATGCAACCATCGCAAATCGACCGCGTCGACTTGCCCATCGAGCGCATACCCGAGCGTTGGTACAACGTCTTGCCCGATCTGCCGCGCAGGCCTGAGGACTATCGCGACGGCGACACCGACGAGCCGCTGTCCGAAGAGCGGCTCAGACAGCTGCTCGTGCCAGCGTTGGTCGCCCAAGAGCGCTCCGCGGAGCGCTGGGTGGAGATTCCAGAGCCGGTGCGAGACGCCTACCGGATGTGGCGTCCCACGCCGCTTTTCCGCGCCCTCGGGCTCGAGCGTCATCTGGGAACTCCGGCGGAGATCTACTTCAAGTACGAGGGGACCGGACCCTCGGGGTCGCACAAGCTCAACTCAGCGCTGGCGCAGGCCTACTACGCCAAGCGCGACGGGATCAAACGGCTCGTTACCGACACAGGCGCGGGCCAGTGGGGGCAGGCGATCGCCCTGGCCTGCGCGCGCTTCGACCTGGACCTTCTCGTCTACATGATCAGGGCCAGCTTCACGCAGAAGCCATACCGGCGAATCCTGATGGAAACCTACGGCGCACACGTGCTTCCCAGCCCGGGGATGAGCAGCGAGTTTGGTCGCAGGCTCCTACAGGAGTCCCCGGACCATCCCGGCAGCGAGGGCACAGCGGTGAGTGAATCGTTGGAGACGGTCCTCGCTGACCCCAGCTCACGAATCGCCGTGGGGGCGTTCTCCAACTACTGCTTGATGCACCAGACGGTGATCGGCCTGGAGACGCGCGAGCAGCTGGAGCTGATCGATCGCGAGCCCGACTTCTTGATCGCGGCGGTCGGCTGCGGATCGAACATCGGCGGGCTCATCAACCCGTGGGTCGCAGAGAAGCTGGCTGGGCGGGAGATCACGTTCCTGGCCGCGGAGGCCGCTGCATGCCCGACCTTGACGAAGGGCGCATACGCATGGGACTACGTCGACTCGGCTGCGTCCGGGCCGAAGGTTCTGAGCTTTTCCCTCGGCCGCGAGTTTGTCCCTCCGGTGATCCACGCCGGCGGGCTGCGCTATCACGGGTGCGCTCCGATCGTCGGCCTGCTGCGACAGGAAAAGGTGATCGACGCGGTCGCGCTGCCCCAGTCCGAAGTGTTCGCGGCGGCGAAGCTGATGATGAGACTGCACGGCTATCTGCCCGCGCCGGAGGCCGCGCATGCGATCAAGGCGACGATCGACGTCGCGCTGCGCTGCAAGCAGGAACGTCGCAAGGCGGTGATCGTGTTCTGCTTCAGCGGGCATGGCCTGCTCGACCTTCCCGCCTATCGCGATTTCAACCGCGGCACGATTGAAGACGTCGAACCGGACCTCTCGAGCGTGCCGGCGGGGGCACTGGCATGAAGACCTACCCGATGCTGATCGAGGGGCACGACGACCCCGGCCTGGGATGGACCTATGCCCTGCGCGCCTCCGCGCTGATCGCCGATCCCGCGCGGGCGTTCAACCTCAAACGAGGCCTCGAGCTCGGCACGATCGAACCCGGGGGGGCAGACGATCACGAGGACGTCGTCGCGCGATGCGCCTGGGGGGACGCGCGCCACAACGAGCGGGCGCTGCAGGCGGCCGCCCGCGCGAGCGAGACGTTCGGCCGTTTCAGCTTGGGCCAGCTACGCGCAATCGGAGCTGACTTCCATCGGGAAATGCTCGCACATGCGGATCAGCTCGTCGAGATCCTGATCGTGGAGGGTCATCCCCGGCGCGTAGCGCAGTGGGAGCTCAGTAGCGCCCTGCATTGCCTAGATGAGATCACGCTCAACTGGTGCTTCGCACAGTTCCGCCAGAGCTTCACGGTCGAGGGGCGCGAGCTTCTGCTGGTCCGCAAGCCCGACGGCGTGGTCTGCGTGAACCCGCCCCAGAATGCGGCAGCGTCAAACGCCGCGATGGGAGCGCTCGCCGTGCTCGCCGGCAACACGCTGGTCGTGAAGGCGCCGCGCAGCACCCCCACCGGCGTGATGTTCGTCTATCGCGAGATCTTCCAGCCGGTGCTTGAGCGCCACGGCGCTCCGCCGGGGACGATCAATCTGATCTCGGGCGACACGCGGCATGTGCTCAATCAGTGGCTCGCGAGCCCGCACGTCGATGACGTGTTGTTCTACGGCTCGAGCAATGCTGGCCTTAGCTTCGGCAACGACTGCTACGCGGCCGGCAAGAAGCCGATCCTCGAGCTGTCCGGCAACGACGGCTTCCTGATCTGGCGCGACGCCGATCTCGATCGCGCCGCGCAGACGTTGACCGAGTGCTTCTTCGGCTCCAGCCAAATCTGCATGGTGCCCAAGTATGCGATCGCCCATCCCGCGATCGCGGAGCGGCTGATTACGAAATTCACCGCGCTCGTGCGGGACATCCGACCGGGCTATCCGGAGGACCCGCGCGTCGTGCTGAGCCCGGTCCTCAAGCACGACCAGTTCTTCGACTTCCTCTCGCAAGCACGCGAGGCGGGCTGTCAGATCCTCACCGGCGGTGAGCGCGTGGGCGTGGACGGGACCCCCGATCCGGGCGGCTTCTTCCTGCAGCCAACCGTGATCCGCGTCGACGGGCTGACGGGCGCCCGTGCGCTCTCGTGCGTGCGCGATGAGACGTTCTTCCCGATGCTGCCGATCATCGTCCCCGGCGAGGACAGGCCCGAGTTGCTCGAGCAGACGCTCGAGTTCATGAACTCGAACGCGTATGGACTGCGCAACTCACTGTGGTCATCCGACGAGTACGTGATCGAGACATTCGTGCGGGGGCTCTCCAACGGTGGGCTGCTGAAGATCAACGACTCGCACCTCGACTGCCTCTCGATCCTCGCCACGCACGGGGGCACCGCGCGTACCGGTGGACCCACCGGTGAACTGAACTATGTGATCCTGAGAACCACTCACTTACAGGGCATCAGCCGCTCATACGACGCCAGCGGGCTCGCGCTTTCGGCTGGACCCAGGAGCTGAACAATGCCCGTGCCGGTGTGAGCTCCGCGGACGCGACCGCGATCGCCCGCAGCTCGCGCCAAGTGCTGGTGATCGTCTCGCTTGCAGTGTTCATGGCGTTCCTGGATACGACGGTCGTGAACATCGCGTTCCCAGCACTGCAGCATGCCTTTGCCGGCGAGAGCACCGCATCTGTCTCGTGGGTGTTGAACGCCTACAACATCGTGTTTGCCGCACTACTGGTCTCAGCCGGGCAGCTCGCCGATCGCTACAGCCGGCGCGGGCTCTTCCTGGCAGGGCTCGCACTGTTCACGTTCGCGTCCGGCTGCTGTGCGCTTGCGCCGTCGCTGCTAATGCTCATCGCCTGTCGCGTGATCCAAGGCGCGGGGGCGGCGATCGTGATCCCGACCGGCATCGCGCTGCTGCTGCCTACCTTTCCGCCGCAGGGGCAAATCAAGGCGATCGCGCTGCTGGCAGCGGTCTCAGGTGTCGCGTTCGCCGCCGGCCCGCCGACCGGAGGAGCCCTCATCCACACGGTCGGCTGGCGTGGGATCTTACTCGTGAACGTACCGATCGGGTTGCTGGCGCTCGTGAGGGGCCGCGAGCTCGAGAACTCAGAGCGAGGGCCTGCGCGCGCTGCGCGGCTGCCGGATTTGCTCGGCGCGCTGCTGGTGGCGCTCGGCATCGGGCTATTGGCGCTTGCGATCGTGCAAGGCAACGCCTGGGGCTGGAGCAACGCCCCAATCGTCGCCTCGTTTCTCGCCGCCGCGTGCTCGATCGGCGTGGCGCTCAGGCGCGCCGCCAGACACACGGCACCCGCGATCGAGCTCGATCTCTTCAAAGCGCGGCGCTTTACGATCGCCGGCTTCGCCGTGTTCGCCTTTGCGATCGGGCTCGCGGCGAAGCTGCTCTGCGACGTTCTGTTCATGACCTCGGTCTGGCGCTATTCGGAGTTGAGGACGGGCCTTGCGGTCAGCGTCAGCCCTCTGGTCACCGCCGTCGCCGCTACCGGCGCGGCGCGTGTCGCGATTCGCATCGGCAGCGGCCGTGCCGCTGCGCTCGGCGGTGGGCTCTATGCCTTTGGCTGCCTCTGGTACGCGACGAGCATGGGCGCGCACCCTCGCTATCTCACGGCATATCTCCCTGGCACGGCACTGACGGGCATCGGCATAGCGCTGATCCTGCCCACGCTCACGAGCGCGGCGATGCTGGCCGTTCCCGCGGCTCGTCTCGCGGCCGGCGCAGGGATCAACTCGATGATCCGCCAGCTCGGAGCGGTTCTGGGGGTTGCGCTCTTCGTAGCGATCATCGGCTCCCCGGCGCCCTCCGGCGCAGTGGCGGCGTTCCATCGGGGTTGGGCCTTCGCCGCCTGCTCTTCTGTGCTCGCTGCGCTCGCAGCACTCGCGCTACGTCAGAGCACTACGACACAGCCCCATGCGCTCGAGGACCGCGACTGCGGCGTGGCCTGACGCGGCGCGCGTCAGCCCTTCTCGCCCTTGACCGCCTGCCACGCTGCATCCGCCAACGCCGGCCCGGCCTGGCGAAACGCACCCGGAAGCTGATCAGGCGCCAGGCGCCCGATCAGCTCGGTCCCGTACTGCTGTGCGGGCCCAAGGATGATGGAGCCGTAGACGAGCACCGGGAGGCGACGTATGTACCCGGATTCGATGTGCGGCTTGCGCCAGGCATGCGTCCCGCGCCCGAATGCCTCGTTCATGGCTTCTAGGCGCTGGAGGTTCTCTGCTTCAAGCCAGCTCGTGTTGAAATAGCACAAGTAGTGCGCCAGCCGGAGGTTACGAGCCATCCAGTCGAGGTGGAACGTGACCATCGACCGCACGCCGGCCGCGGCCGACCGATGACGCGTCAGCTCGGACAGTAAGTCCTGCTGGTAGGAACCGAGCGTCTCCAGATACAAGGCGTCCTCTAGATCCGTGAGTCCTCCCGGAAAGTGGTGGTAGACCGTGCCTACGCCGGCGTTGGCCTGTGTACAGACCTGGTTGATCGTCATCGCGCCACGCGCGCCCTTGCCGTAACAGACCGCCGCTGCGCCTATCAGTCGCTTCCGACCTTCGCCGCGAGTACCGCGCCTGCGTGGCATGCCGACCTCCTTCCTCTTGGCGTAACGTAGCAAAGCGCCTGCACTGGAGTATTGATCCTCCCGGGCTCGCAAATGTCGGGGGCTGAGATGATCTCGACCTTCGAGGGTTTTTACATGAACCGCCGTCGTGCCGCACTATGATCTGGTTGTCAGATCTGGAACTTTTGCGACACGAGGGACGTGGGAATGCCAACGAAGACAAAGCCCGAGAGGGCAACCGCGATCAAGGATGAGCAGGAGCCAGCGTGGTCGATTCCGGGGCTACGCGAGCCGCGCTACTCGCAGTCGCTGGAGCGGGGTCTTGCGATCCTCGCGTGCTTCACTGCGAAGCGCCCCGTGCTGGGCATCGCAGACATCGCTGACGAGCTCGGCATGAGCCGTTCGACCACCCACCGCTACGTGATCACGCTCGTCGCACTCGGCTATCTCGAGCAGGGTGCCTCACGCAAGTACCGCTTGGGGCTGCGCGTGACGGACCTGGGCATGTCGGCGCTGAACTCCACGGGGCTGCGCGAGCACGCGCACCCTTATCTCGAGGAGCTTCGCCAACGGACCTCCTACACGACGAGCATGGGCGTCCTCGACGGCACGGAAGTGCTCTACATCGACCGCATCCGGAGCTTTCGACGTGAGGCGCGCAGTGGGGAACTGAACCTCCACGCCGGCTCGCGCCTGCCCGCCCACGCGACGGCGATGGGCAAGCTGCTGCTCGCGAACCTTCCCGAGACAGAGCAACGTGAACTGATCGGGCAGATGAAGCTCACCAAACGCGGCCCCAACACGATCACCAGCAAGAAGGCACTGCGAGAGGAGCTCGACGCGATCGTCGCCTCTGGGCTTGCCGTGGACGATCAGGAGCTCGCGTCGGGGTTCTATGCGATCTCGGCGCCGGTGCGCAACGAGGCGCGCCAGGTCGTTGCGGCTGTCAACCTCGCGGCCCAATCGACGATGATCTCGCTCGAGGAGTTCGTAGACGCGCTCAGCCCGCACCTGCTCTCCACCGCGGACCGCGTTTCGGCGCGCCTGGGCTACAGGCGTGCCGACGAGACGAACTGAGCGCTGCCGTCAACGTGGCCCTGAGCGAGCATCGCGGCGCGGCGTGCGGCGTACTCGGCCATGAACGCATCGACCACGCGCGGGTCGAACTGAGTGCCCGCGCAGCTCTGCAGTTCGCGTAGCGCATCCGCCTCGGACTTGGCTTCACCGAAGGGGTGCTGGGAGATCATCGCGTCGAAGGAGTCGCACACGAACACGATCCTGCTGGCCAGTGGGATCTCGTGGCCGGCAAGGCCGCGCGGGTAACCGGCGCCGTCGTGGCGCTCGTGCGTCGCGCCGACGATCTTGGCCACGCGCGCGAGCGCCGGCGCGGCGCTGAGGATGCTGGCGCCGATGATCGGGTGGCGGCGCATCAGCTCCCACTCGTGTTTGTCCAGCGGCCCTGTTTTGTGCAGCACGGAGTAGGGGATGGCCACCTTGCCGATGTCGTGCAGCTCGGCAGCTCGGACCGCGTCTGAGAGGTCGGTGCCTTTCATGCCCAAACGCCGCGCCACACCCTCGGTGAGCTCGGCGACGTGTGAAGCGTGCGCGTGCAGCACCGGCTCATGTGCTGCCAGCAGCTGCAGCGCGAGATCACGCGTCTGGCGTCCCGCGCTCGCGCGCCCGGAATCCTTGTAGGCATACATGCGCTCGTCCGCCAGCTGCAGCGCGAGCTCTGGATCAGATGCCTCGGCGGGAAGCATTACCGAGCCGTAGGAGCTCGTGATTGCAAAGCCTTCACCCTCCGCGCTGAGCGCCTGCAGGCAGTCTCCGACCATGCTCTCGCCGCAGTCGCTGCGAAGCAGTGCGCAGAACTCGTCACCTCCGAGCCGGTAGGCGCGACCGCTGGCCCCGACCGCCTGCTTGAACGCGCGCGAGAGGCGGCTGAGCAGCAGGTCGCCACCGAGATGCCCGAAGTTGTCGTTGTATGCCTTGAACCCATCGAGGTCGAACAGCAGCAGCCGCACAGGGTGCTGATCGGTGGCTTCCTCGGAGACGTCCTGCAGGTCCTCGGCCAACTGTCGGCGATTGGCAAGCCCGGTGAGGGGGTCGATCGTGGCCTCGCCGCGCTGGTGCAGCTCGGCCGTCTCCAGGGCCCAGACGATTGAAACCACCGCGGTCAGCAGCGCCAGCGTCGTGAGGACGGGCACGGGGTCGTGCAGCGTCGAGCGCGCATCCACGCCGAGCGTGACCGCGAGGATCACGGCGACCGTCAGCACGAGACCGGCGATCACTACCTGCGGGCGAAAGCGCGCCGCCACCATCCCGGCCGGAAGCACGAGCCACGGCAGCGCGGGGCTGCGCGGGCCACCGCTGAGGACCACACCGGCAGCGAGTAGCGCGAGCGTGAAGAGGATCGCGCTGACGCTCACACGCTCAGGATGAGCGCTGCGCGCCATGCGCCGATCGACGCTCAATAGGTTCAGCGCGGAGAGCGCGAAGAGGACCAGCGTCCACCATCCAAGCCAGGGTGCGGAGATCAACAGCGTGACGCCCACCGCCCCTGACCCGACAGTTCGGATCATGCGCACGCGCGGGCTCGCCTCGGTTACCCGCCTGCGCTCCTCATCTGTAGGGCAAAGCCAACTCGCTGACATTTCACCAGCCATTTCGTCCACCGCCGCGGTGGCCTTGAGCAGTGGGGCTGCGCCGTGGCCACTAGAGCTTCGCCCACCGCCGGCGAGCCGTTTCTGCTAGCCGAATCGACTGCATACTCACAGCTCGCGTTCACACATGGCAGCCGAAAACTATCGTTTACATCATTGTCACGGCAATGTCATTATGTGATAAGCAAACTACACGAATTTTTATTGTCAATAATGTTCACACCACGCCGTGGAAGCCGATAGTGGTGAAAGCGGACGAGACATGTCAAGCATGCGCCAAGCGCATCCGATACTGCCGCCATGGGCAACGGATTGCTACCTCTCGCCTCGCCCCTGCGAGCGAGCGAGCGACGGGCGCTGGGCGTGGCTACGGCTCTACTCGTGGCGCTTGTGGCAGCCACCGGTATGCACGCCGCGTTTGGCATCGGCGGTCACGCCGTTGAACAGCCGATTCGTGACTGGGTCACCTCAGCGATCTACATCCTCGTGGGCGTGCTCGTGTGCTGGCGTGCGGTGCGCCTGAGCGAGGCGCGGCGCTCGTGGGTTCTCTTTGCGTTCGGGATATCGATATACGGCCTCGGAAACATCCTTTGGGCTGCGTGGGTGGAACACCTCCCCAACCCGCCGATCCCCTCGGTCTGCGATGGCATGTGGCTCACGCTCTACCCATGCTGCTACGTCGGCATTCTCGGCCTCGCACGCGTCAGAGAGCGCCACGTGCCGGCGCGAATCTGGCTGGACGGAGTGATCGCGGGGCTCGGCGTGGCGGCGATCGGCGCGGCGATCGTGCTGCGTCCGGTGCTCGCGAGCGTGTCCGGCAACACCGCCGCGGTGATCACCGAGATGGCCTATCCGATCTGCGATGTGCTGCTGGCGGCGCTCGTCGTCGGCGTGCTCGCGCTGCGCGGCTGGCGCCTTGACCGGATGTGGGCGCTGCTTGGAGCGGGCTTCCTCGCGCTCGCTACAGCCGATTGTCTGTATGCGCTACAGGTCGCCGGTGGGGCATCGGCGCCGAGCGCCGCCACCAACCTCGCATACGACGTCGGCGTGCTCGCGCTCGCGCTCGCGGCCTGGCAGCCGGCGGCGGAGATCGAGGCCGACCGTGTCCCGAGCGGCGCGGTCCTGGGGATTCCGGCGGCCTTCACGGCGAGCGCGCTGGGACTGCTGATCTACGACCACTTCGTGCGCCTGGACCCGCTCGCGCTGACGCTCGCGCTGGCCACGCTGATCGCAGCGTTCGCGCGCACCGGCCTCGCCTTCCGCGACGTGCGCGTGCTCGCGGAAACGCGCAAGCAGGCGCTCACCGACGATCTCACCTCGATGCCCAACCGCCGTCATTTCCTGCGGCGCCTGCGCGATGGGATCACGGCAAGCCGCGCCGGCGATACCAGCCTCGCGCTGCTGCTGTTCGACCTCGACCGCTTCAAGGAGCTCAACGACACGCTCGGCCACGACGCCGGCGACCAGTTGCTCTGTCAGGTAGGCGAGCGGCTGCGCACGATCCTACGCGCGACCGACACCGCCGCCCGTCTCGGCGGCGACGAGTTCGGCGTGCTGCTGTGGGGCCCGTGCGATGTGGCGCGCGCGGAGTTGGTGGCGGACAAGATCCTCGCGGTCATCAGCCAGCCCTTCCCGATCAAGGGAGTGAACCTGCGCGTCACCGCCAGTATCGGCATCGCCCTCTTCCCCGAGCACGCGACCAGCGACGAACAGCTGATGCAGCACGCCGACGTGGCGATGTATGAGGCCAAGAGCAGCCAGTCGGGACGCGCCTGCTACGCCAGCGAGCGCGACCAGCACTCGCTCGAGCGCCTGACGCTCGCCGGGGAGATCTCGCGTGCGCTGGACTCGGATGAGATCGAGGCGCATTTCCAGCCGAAGGCTGACGCCAGCAGCGGCAAGATCGTCGGCGTCGAGGCGCTCGTGCGCTGGCGCCACCCGGAGCGTGGCCTGGTCGGGCCGGGCGAGTTCGTGGCGGTGGCTGAACAGGCGGGCCTAGGCCGGGCGCTCACGCGCAGGATGCTGGAGCTCGCGCTCGACCAGGTGAAGGCTTGGCGCGAGACGGGCATCTTCCTGCACGTCGCCGTCAACACGACGGTCGCCGACCTCCTGGACACGGAGTTTCCCGCCGAGGTCGCAGCGGCCCTGGCCGAGCGTGAGCTCGCGCCGGAGGTGCTCGTGCTCGAGGTCACCGAGAACATGGTCCTGTCGGACCCAATGCGCATCGGCGACGTGCTCGCGCAGCTCGGTGAGCTTGGGCTGGGGCTATCGCTGGATGACTTCGGCACCGGCTATTCCTCGCTCACCCATCTGAAGTCGCTACCCGTGGGTGAGGTGAAGATCGACCGCTCGTTCGTAGCGCGCATGACCTCCGATCCGGTCGACGCGGCGATCGTGGAGGCGACGATCCAGCTCGCGCACAGCATCGGCAGTCGCGTCGTGGCGGAGGGCATCGAGGACCATGTCACCTGGAGCTCCTTGGTGGCCAACCGCTGTGAGCTCGTACAGGGCTACGCGCTCTCGCGGCCGCTGCCGGCGGCCGCCCTGGAGGATCTGCTGCGCGCCGAGCCGATTCCCACCGCGCCCGCTCGTATTAACAGCACCCCCCAGTCTGCTCCAGCAGCCACCGGCGAGGGCTCGCGAGACCTCTCGGAGACGCTGCGCGAGCTCGGTGAGCTGAAGCGCTCGCACCCGATGATGGACGCGGTGATCGACGAGATCGATGGGCGCATGATCCGTGTGGGCTCCAAGTGGCTTGCGGACTTCGCCTCCTGCAACTACCTAGGGTTCGACCTCGAGCGGGAGATCATCGACGCCGTGCCTGCCTATCTGGAGGCGTGGGGCACGCACCCGAGCTGGTCGCGCCTGCTCGGCAGTCCCGCGCCCTACGAGCAGATCGAGGAGCGCCTGACGTCGCTGCTGGGGAGCCCCGACTCGCTGGTGCTGCCGACGATCACCCATATCCACATGTCGGTGATCCCTGCGCTCGCCGCCCGCGGCACGATCTTCCTGGACTCCCGCTCGCACAAGACGATCTACGACGGCTGCCAGATGGCCACGACGCGCGGGGCGCGCGTGCAACGTTTTCGCTTCGAAGACCCGCAGCACCTGGACGAGCTGCTGTGCGCCACGCCTGGCGGACGGCGGCTGGTGTGCATGGACGGCGTCAACAGCATGACCGGGAATGCCCCAGACCTTCCCGCCTTCGCAGCGGTGGCGCGCGCGCACGGGGCGCTGCTGTACGTGGACGACGCGCACGGGTTCGGCGTGATCGGCGAGCGCAGTCCGGATGAGCGCAACGCGTATGGCATGCGCGGTAACAGCATTGTGCGCCACTGCGACGAGAGCTACGAGAACCTGATCCTCGTGGGCGGCTTCTCCAAGGCCTACTCCTCTCTGCTCGCGTTCATCGCGTGCCCCACCGAGATCAAGGAGCTGCTGAAGGTCGCAGCCGCCCCCTACCTGTACTCCGGCCCCTCCCCCGTCGCCTCGCTGGCCACCACGCTCGCCGGCTTCGACGTCAACGAGCGCCGCGGCGAGGAGCTGCGCGAGACGATCCACCGGCACACGCGTCGCGTGCTCGATTGCCTGGAGCGCTTGGACGTGTTCACGCCCAACTGCTCGGGTTTGCCGATCGTTGAGATCCCGCTGCGCGAGCACACGCACATCGCCGCCGTCGGCCAGCTGCTGTTCGATCGCGGCGTGTACGTCACGCTCGCCGCCTATCCACTGGTGCCGCGTGAGGAGGTCGGGTTCCGCGTGCAGCTGACTGCAGCGAACACGGACGCTGAAGTTGACACCCTGATCGCGGCGCTCGAGGAGCTCGCGCAAATGGGCGAGCTACAGCCGGCACAGCACCGGGCGCAGGACGAAAATGGAGCAGGCGCCTACGAACGCGCGAGCGCCGGAGCCGCCGTGCCCGCGACGCGCGCGCCGGCGACGTGATCACCCGCTACCGCGCGCTGTTCTCGGTGCCGGGGTTCACCCGGCTGCTGGTCAGCTCTGTGCTCGCGCGACTCCCGTCGGGCATGTTCTCGCTGGCGATCCTGCTGCTCGTACGGGCACGCAGCGGCTCGTTTCTCGCGGCCGGGGTCGCGGTTGGCGCGTTCGCTCTCTCTGGGGCGCTGGTAGGCCCGCTTCTTGGTGCGCTGGTCGATCGCGTGGGCCAGACGCGCGTCCTTGTACCGACCGCGCTTGGCCAGGGCGCGCTACTCGTTGCGCTGGCTCTTGCCGCACCGGCGGGCGCCTCCGTGGTGGTGGTCGTGGCGCTCGCGGCACTGGCGGGCGCCGTACAGCCGCCGGTGGCGGGGTGCATCCGTGCGCTGTGGTCACAGCTCGCTGCAGACGAGCAGGTGCTGGAGACGGCCTACGCGCTGGATGCGACGACGCAGGAGGTGATCTGGACGCTCGGACCGCTGCTGGTGGGCGCGACGGCCGTGCTTCTTTCGCCGGCGGCCGCGGTGCTCGCCTGCGCCCTCTTCACGATGTGCGGCACAGCGTTCTTCGCCAGCTCGGAGCTCTCGAGCGGCTCACGCGTGCAACCGCGGGAGGTCTCGCGAGGCGGGGCGCTGGCGCGCCCGGGGCTACGCGCACTACTGCTCACGGTGGCGCTCGCGGGTGTGGTGATCGGGGCGGTGGAGGTGGGGCTGACGGCGCTGGCCGTCACGCACAACGCGCGTTGGGCGGCGGGACCGCTGCTGGCGCTGTTCAGCATCGGCAGCATGACGGGCGGGCTGGTCTACTCTGCGGTGCGCTGGCGGCGGCCGATCGGGCTGCGCTACGCAGGGTTGTTGCTGGCGACAGCAGCTGCCGTCTCGCCCCTGGTTGCCGTACACCCCCTCGCAGCGGCGTACCCACTGGCGGTATTGGCGGGCATGGGTGTGGCGCCGCTGCTCTCATGCCAGTTCTCGCTGGTGGGCGCACTCGCCCCCGTGGGCAACCAGACGGAGGCATTCACATGGCAGCGCGGCGCAACGATTGCAGGCATGTCTCTCGGCTCGACGCTCGGCGGATCGCTGATCGACGCGCACGGGCCCGCGGGGGCATTTGCGCTCGGCACTGCGGGCGTCGCGCTGGCAGGTGCGATGGCGATCCTCTGGCGCAGACGGATCGAACCAGCGCCACGCGAACGGGAGACAAACAGCGTGCTGGAACTCGCCCATAGCTGACTGCTTACGGGTTTATCTGGACGCAAAACGGCGCCCGAGGCGTGCGTCCAGCGCTCCGTTCATTACTCAACCTCAATCGAGTTATTCCGATATGGACGCATGTCCACAGTCGCGACCGCGGTCAGTTCCCGGACGCCCACGCCCGTCGCTCGGCGAGCGGTTTGGGTCGTCTTCGGCGTAATCGGACTGCTCCTGGCGGCCTATTGCGGCTTCCTCATCGATCAGCCCAACCACCAGTACTCAACGTGGCTGGATGGATGGAGCATCGACGCGGTCGAGCTCGTCGCCGGGGGACTGTGCGTCGCGCAGGGCTTCATGCGCACGCGCGGACGTGCCGTGCCGCTGGTGCTCGGTGCCTCGCTGCTGGCGTGGGCGCTGGGCGATGTCGTGCTCACGATCGAGTCGCTCGGCGGCGCCACGCCGCCGACGCCGTCGCTCGCTGACGCCTTCTACCTCAGCTTCTTCCCCCTCGCGTATGTAGCGGTGGTCCTGTTCATGCGCGGGGAGGTCCGTCGCATCAACAGCCCCAGCTGGCTGGACAGCGCCGTCGCAGGGCTCGGCGCGGCGTCGGTGTGCGCGGCGTTCGCCTTCAAAAGCGTCGTCTCGGCGACCGGCGGCAGCGGCCTTGAAGTTGCGACCAACCTCGCCTATCCAGTGGGGGACCTGCTGCTGTTGATCCTGGTGGTAGGCAGCACGGCGATGCTGTCCGGACGCAAAAAGACGCCGTGGGTGCTGCTGGCGACAGGCATGGCGTTGAACGTGGTCGGCGACACCTTCAACCTGCTTGGCTCATCCTCGGGCGTGACACACGTGGGGGCGGTCGTCAACGGCGTCGCGTGGCCGGTGTCGATCCTCGTCATGTCGGCGGCAATGTGGGTCCCCAGCGGGCACGCCAATCCGTTCTCGCTGCCCAAGCCCCCCGGCTTCCTGCTGCCCGGCCTCGCGGCGGTTGCGGGGCTGATCGTGCTGGTGGTCGGGGCGCTTGACCATGACCAGTCCAACAACGTCTCCGTGGGTCTCGCGACAGCAACGCTGGCGGCAGTGGGCGTGCGCCTGGCGATGTCGGTCCGCAGCTTGCGCACCCTCACGCACCGCCACGAGCACCATTCGCTGACCGATTATCTGACGGGTCTCGGAAACCGGCGCTATCTGTTTCACATCCTCAACGCGTTCTTCGCCGAGTCCGACAGCTCCACGGCACAGGGCCGCCTGGCATTCCTGTTCATCGACCTGAACCGCTTCAAGGAGATCAACGACTCCTTTGGGCACGGTGCGGGCGACGAAGTCCTGCGCCACATGGGCGAGCGCCTGAGCGGCGCCCTGCGCCCCAGCGACGCGCTCGTGCGCCTTGGCGGTGACGAGTTCGCGGCGGTGCTGCTTGAGGCAGACGCGCACACGGCGGAGGCAATCGCGACGCGTCTCTCGGACAGCTTGAAGGACCCGTTTGCCCTGGACACGGTGAGCGTGAAGGTCGATGCGAGCATCGGCATCGCGCTGGCGCCAGAGCACGCGAGCAACACCCAGACGCTGGTCTCGTGTGCTGATTTGGCGATGTATCGGGCCAAGTCCAGCGGCGCGCCCTTCGCAATGTATGAGGCGACGTTCGCCGACGGCGGCGATCTGTTGCGCTTGGCGGAGGAGCTGAGCGAGGCGCTGGAGCAGGGCAACCTGCGCCTGCACTACCAGCCACAGCTGAACCTGCGCACGGGCGAGGCGCTTGCCAGCGAGGTGCTGATCCGCTGGGAGCACCCGACGCTCGGATCGATTCCACCGCTGAAGTTCCTGCCGCTGGCCGAGCAGGCAGGCCTCATGGGCAGCCTCACGAGCTGGGTCCTTGAACAGGCCCTCGCGCAGTGCGCCAAGTGGCGCGCGCAGGGCAGCCAGCAGGCGGTGTCGGTGAATGTCTCACCATCGAACCTGCTCGAACCGGGCTTCACGGCAATGGTGAAGGACCAGTTGGCGCTGAACTCGCTGCCGGCGGAGGCGCTCGTGCTCGAGATCACCGAGACGAGCATCATTACGGACTTCGAGCGCGCGAAGGTCGTGATCGACGAGCTCTCCCAGTTCGGCGTGGTCGTCTCGGTGGATGACTTCGGCACCGGCTTCACTTCACTGGCCTACCTGAGCAGCCTGGCTGTGCGCGAGCTGAAGCTGGACCAGACCTTCACCACGCATGTGGCGCATCGCGACAAGCAGCTAGTGCGCTCCACGATCGAGCTGGGACATGCGCTCGGGCTGCGCGTGGTGGCGGAGGGGGTCGAGGATGCAGAGACTTTGGCGCTCTTGACCGAACTCGGCTGCGACGTGGGCCAGGGCTTTTTCATCGGCGTGCCGGAGCCGCCGGTGTCGCCGCCGTCGAGTGATCTTGCAACCGCGTCGCCCGACGTGCGCACCCCCGCGCCCGCGGACGAGCGCCTGGACCCGACGCGCTCCGTCGGGCTCCTAGCCTCACCGCGCAAGCGCCACATCAAAGTCTGAGCGTGCATCCAGCCAGCGGCCCGTAGTATCCGGGCGGTGAGCGGTGCGCGAGAACTCGACGTCGTCCTGTTCGGGGCCACCAGCTTCGTTGGTCGCCTGACCGCTGAATATCTCGCCCGCGCGGCGCCGCCGCAGACACGTATCGGCTTGGCGGGCCGCTCCCAGCAGCGCCTGGAGGAGCTACAGGCCTCGATCGGCGAGCCCGCGACGCACTGGCCGCTGTTCGTGGCCGACTCGGCCGACGCGCAGGCGCTCGAGAAGCTCGCGCTGAGCACGCGGGTCCTGGCCACCACCGTCGGCCCCTACCGCCGATATGGGCTGGGCGTGGCCGGCGCATGCGCGAGCGCGGGCACGCACTACGCGGACCTGACGGGCGAGGTGCTGTTCATGCGCGAGACGATCGACCGCTTCGACGCGATCGCCAAAGAGAACGGCGCGCGCATCGTGCACAGCTGCGGCTTTGACTCGATCCCCTCGGACCTGGGCGTCCTGGCGCTGCACGAGGCGGCAGCGGCAGACGGCACGGGCGAGCTGGAGGACACGACGCTGGTCGTGCGCGCGATGAAGGGCGGCGCGAGCGGCGGCACGGTTGCATCGCTGAAGGGGGCGATCGACGACGCGCGTCACGACCGTCAGCTCGCACGCGTGCTGCTCGATCCCTACGCGCTCAGCCCAGACCGCGAGGCGGAGCCGAACCTCGGCGCGGAGGGCGACATGCGCACGATCTCCAACGACCGAAGCCTGGGGATGTGGATCGCGCCGTTCATCATGGGCACGATCAACACGCGCGTCGTGCGCCGCAGCAACGCGCTTCAGGACTGGGCATACGGTCGCCGCTTTCGCTACCGCGAGGTGATGGGCTTCAGCTCGGGCCCGCTGGCGGCGGCGCAGGCGGGTGCGGTCGCGGGCGGCGTCGTCGCGCTCGCGGCTGGCCTCGCCATCTCACCGTCTCGCGCCGTTCTCGACCGGGTGCTGCCCTCCCCGGGCGAGGGTCCCAGCGAGAGCCAGCGCCGCAATGGCTTCTTCCGCATCGAGGTGCACACGCGCACGTCCAGCGGCGCGCGCTACGTGTGCCGCGTCTCCCAGCAGGGCGACCCTGGCTATTTGGCGACATCGGTGATGTTCGGCGAGAGCAGCCTGTGTCTGGCGTCTGACGGCGATCGCCTGCCGGCGCGCGCCGGTGTGCTGACGCCGGCCACGGCGATGGGCGACGCGCTGATCGGGCGCCTGCGCGCGGCGGGACAGACGCTCGAGGTCGAGCGAGTCTCCTAGCCCGGGAACGGGCGGCGTCCGAGCGAATACAAGCGGGCCGCGGAGATTGCGTAGCATGTTTTGCGCTACGCTGGGCGTGGCATGAACCGCTCTCTCCATGTGCGTTTGGACGACAGCTCTGTGGCTGCCCTTAGCGTGATCCGCAACGACGGGTTGAGTGACTCCGAAGCTGTACGGACGGCACTGCGCGAGGCCGCCGCGAGACGACGGGCTCGCTCCTCGATCGCCGCGGAGGTGCAAAGGCTCGCGGCCGACGAGGGCGATCGAGAGGAGATGCGGATCGTCCGCGAACAGATGGCGGAACTGGCACCTGAGCCCGCCGACTGAGGTGGTCCGCGGCGAGATATTTCGTCTGCCGGCTCCACGCGCGACACGAGGCAGAGAGCAGCGAGGCGCGCGCTACGCGGTGGTGGTTCAAGCCGACGAGTTTCTGGCGCTGAGCACCGTGCTCATTTCGCCGACCTCCACCAGCGCGCGACCGGCGAGCTTTCGTCCAGCGATCACACTCGACGGTACTCGGACGTGCATCCTTGTCGAGCAGACGACCGTCGTTGATCCTGAGCGCCTCGGACGCTCAGCAGGGCGCCTCGACGCAGGCGAGTTGCAGTCCGTTGATGAAGCCCTCGCGCTCATCTTGAGCATTTAGTTCGCCCGACTGAGTGGCGAGCGAATATTCTCCGCCCGATGAGCGAGGGCCTCGTGAAGGTGAACGACATCGAGCTGAACGTCCTCGACGAAGGCGAGGGCCCACTGGTCGTTCTTTGCCACGGCTTCCCCGAGCTGGCGTTCTCATGGCGCAGACAGATCCCAGCCCTCGTCCAGGCGGGCTACCGCGTGCTCGCCCCCGACATGCGCGGCTATGGCGCGAGCTCGGCGCCGGCGGCGATCGAGGACTACGACATCGTCTCGCTGTGCGGCGACATGAGCGGTCTGCTGGACGCTTTGGACGAGCCCTCGGCGGTGTTCGTGGGGCACGACTGGGGCGCGAACGTCGTCTGGCAGATGGCGGTCCTTCACCCTGACCGCGTGCGTGCGGTGGCAGGCTTGAGCGTGCCCTTCACTCCCCGCGCGCCTGCGCATCCGCTGCCGATCATGCGCCGCCACCTGGGCGAGGACTTCTACATCATCCGCTTCCAGGAGCCGGGCGTGGCCGAGGCAGCGCTGTCGCGTGATGTGCGACGCACGTTCCTGCGCATGTTCGGACCACCGGCGCCGCTCGACCTCGAGGGACGGATGAGCCAGGGTGCGACCGAGCGCCCTGAGTGGATCACCGAGGATGAGCTGTCGGTGTACGTGGAGACGTTCACGCGCACGGGCTTCGCCGGCGGACTGAACTGGTATCGCAACATCGACCGCAACTGGGAGCTCACCGAGGCGGTGGGCGAGCGCGGTGTCGAGCAGCCGTCGCTGTTCCTCACGGGCGAGGTGGACGTCGTGCGCCAGTTCATGCCGGCGCAGGTGATGGACGGCTGGGTCACGGACATGCGCGCGAGCGTGGTCGTGCCAGGTGCTGGTCACTGGGTCCAGCAGGAGCAGCCGGAGGCTGTGAATGCGGCGCTGCTGAGCTTTCTTGGCGAAGTCTGAGCCCGCGAGACCGTAGAGCGCCGGCCCCACGGCCTCGCCGACAACGCACTCAGACCACCCCCACCCCCTGCGCTCCTACCCGCGGCCCCTGCACGACAGACGGCTCCTCGGACTCGGCGCTGTGGCTCGCGGCCACGAACTGCCGCACCGGGAACAGCGCGAGCGCAAGCAGTACGAACAGCGGCCCGGCGTTGAAGTCGGTCGCGCCTTCGCTCCAGAACGGCCCGCCGAGATCCTGCCCGTAGAGCCAGTAGGCGAGCGACAGCACGATCCCGATTGCCAGCGCCGGCCAGCGAAGCGGCGTCCAGACGCCAATTGCGACAGCCAAGGAGACGACCGCAAGCACAACCGCGATCGTCGTCCCGCGCCCGACGGTGTGCCTCGCGAGCGACTCCTGGACGCTCGCCAGCCAGTGGGGCGAGGCTTCGGCCATTTCCACGATCATCCCGTGCGTGGCTTCCTTGGCGCGGTTGACGTTCGCCAGCCACAGCCCCGCGGAGAGCACCCACAGGCCCGACCAGAACCACAGCCCGCCACGGTCCCCGAGCGGACCTAGCGCCGACGGCGAGCGCCCCTCGCGCTTGTCTGTCGGCCACACCAGCAGACCGATGATCGCGTAGACGATCACCGCGCCCGGCGCGCCCATCAGGGGGGAGGGCATCGTGTTGGATGTCAGCCCACCGAAGCCCTCACCGAACCACCACACGTACAGCGCCCAGGCGAAGGAAACGGTGAGCGCGGGCTTGACTAGCTTCTTGCTCGACATCAGCGCCAGGCCTACCGCGATCTGGATCTCGCCGGAAAGCGAGTTCCACAGCGTGAGATCGCGTCCGTAGAAGTCATCGAGCGTGCGCATCGGGTCGCCGACGATCGCCGGCTGCCCGTGCATCGCCGGTTCGAAGACCTCCGTGACGATGTTGTGCGTGAACATGAAGCTCTTGAACTGGAACAGCCCGTCGAGCAACCACACCAATCCAAGTGCGATCTGGATCCCGCGTGCGGTGACGAGCGGGCGCCGTCCTGCGTGAGTGCTTTCAGCGGCGCCGCTCATGACAGCACCAGCTGCATCGCGGCGAACATGTAGGCCATGCCCAGCGTCATCGCAGCCATCGACGCGCGCAGGTCCTTGAAGCAGATCAAAGGCTCAGCGACGCTCGCTGCGAGCGCACCGTCGGGCGTCACCGAAACACCGCCGCCGAAGATCGTGTGCTCGTCGAAGTTGCGCATCCGATCGGTGGCCCACAGGACTGCCTGCGCAGCGAAGTAAGCGACCAGTAGCCACGTGATCGGCGCCTGGAAGCCGCTCGGCGACCACATATATGCCATCGCGCCGAGATCCAACGCCATCACCAGCCACAGCATGTTCGCCCCACGTCCTGCGAACGCCTGCACAAGCAACCACAGCAGGATCGCGACGGCTCCATTCGCAAAGGCCAGCGACCAGAAGCCGGTGGGGATGTTGAGCGAATCGATCGACGCGGGCGCGTACATGAACGCCATGCCGATCGCCATGAACACATGCCCCGAGTGCCACCAGCGGCGCTGACCCTCGCTCTGCAGCACGTGACGGGCGTGGACGGCGATGATCACGAAGAACGCCAGCGTCCAGAGCACCGACAGCCAGCTGGGCAGGATGTTCGTCGAGCCACCGCCCGCGCTCATCGACATCGAGCCCATCGACATCGAGTGCATCGCGCCTGTGTGGCTGGATCCCATGTGGGCCATGGACGAGCTGCTGCCCCCCATGCTCATGCCACCACCGGCTTCCGCGGCGGCGCTGCCGGCAAGCACCAGCGTGCCGGCGAGCAGCCCGCCCGTCAGCGTAAGCACTCGCCTGCCGCAGCGATTGACTGTTGAAACCATCGATTTTCCTCCGTTGGCTGTGCGCGTCCGCTGTGAGCCCGCGGACACAAGGTGGGCGCCCCGGCGGGGCGCTGGCCTGTATTCGGGGCGCTGCCTCGGCTGCGTAACGTGTGCCGTGGCGCGCCCGCTCAGCTGTCCAGCCATACCCGGGACTGACGCCGCCGAGCGAGGCCGTCAGACGAGCGCGAGAGCCGGAGGCGCCCGGCCTGAGCCGGGTACAGCGAGCGCCGGGAGGCGAGCACCGAGCAATCGCGGCGCGCGGGCACGGGCGACTGACCGACCGGTACCCACAGCGGTCGGCCGCCGCGACAGACGATGAATCACACGCTCGCCCACATAGCGCTTGAACAGAAGCGGCAACGCCAGCAACAGGGCAGGCGCAAGAATCAGCGCCACGCGCATGCCTTCCACGCCGACGAGGGCGACCGCGACGAGCGCGATCACAAGCAGACTCAATGCGAGGCGCAGACGTGCACCTTGAGCAGGCATGAGCGGCAACATACACCCGCGCCTCCGGCAAGTCCAGAACGCTCTGAACCCCGCGCCGAGCAACACCACAGAACCGTGGCGCTGGGGTAGTCTCTGCGGAGGAGAGGGGTAGGCAGCGCTCAACCTGGAGGCCAGATATGAGCAGCACGAGCCAGGATCAGCAGTCACTCGAGCAGTTGCGCGTCGGCGACCGGGAGCAGTTCCTGGAGGGGCCACCGCACGAGCTCTTCCGCAGGCTGCGCTCGGAGTGTCCGGTGCACTGGTCAGACGGGATCACCGAGTACCCGGACGAGGACGGCTTCTGGTCGGTCACCAAGGCAGATGACGTCCACGAGGTGAGCCGCGACTGGCAGACCTTCTCCTCGGAACTCGGTGGCTTCACCGCCACCAAGAACGCCGGCCTGTCGCTGGAGATGCAGCAGGCGATGTTCATCGGCATGGACCCGCCCAAGCACGACCGCTTGAAGTCCCTCTTCCAGCGCGGCTTCACGCCCAAGCGGATCGCCGAGCACGAGGATGAGATCCGCGCGATCACGGTCGGCGTGCTCGACCGGTTGCAGGGGCCGCCCGCCCGCGAGACGTGCGATCTGGTCAACGACGTGGCGCAGCCGGTGGTGGCGCGCGTGATCGGCAGCTTCATGGGCCTGGATGCCGAGGACGACGCGGCGTGGGCGCGGCTGATGAACACGATCGTCGGCGCCGGGGACCCCGACAACACGCCCGATGGCGCGGACAGCGTCATGGAAAACGAGGTCCCGGAAGTGTTCGCGCGCTGCGGGCGCCTGATCGCAGAACGGCGCGAGACGCCGACGGACGATCTCACGAGCGTGCTCGTGCACGCGGAGCTCGACGGCGAGCGCCTGGAGGACCACGAGATCGTGATGGGCTTCCTGCTGCTGATGGCCGCGGGCAACGACAGCACCAAGGCGACCTACTGCAGCGGCATGCGCGCGCTGATGGAAGATCGCCGGCAGCTGCGGATGGTCGCCGAGGACCCCTCACTCGTCCCGGGGGTGGTGGAGGAGTCGCTGCGCATGTTCCCCGCGTTCGCCCACTTCGCCCGCACAGCCACCCGCGACACGGAGCTCGGCGGTCAGAAGATCAGCGAGGGCGAGAAGCTGGTCATGTGGTACCCGTCGGCTAACCGCGACGAGGCGCGCTTCGAGGATCCGGACCGCTTCGACGTCACGCGCAATGCCGAGCATCAGGCGTTCGGCGCCGGCGGCCGCCACTTCTGCCTGGGTACGGCGCTCGCGCGCCTGGAGCTGCGGATCCTGATCGAGGAGACGCTCGCACGCTTCCCCGACATCGAGATCGCCGAGCCCCCCACCTACGTCGAGTCGGCGTTCGCCAACCAGCTGAAGACATTGCCGGTCCGCCTCACGCCATAGCGAGGCCTGCCGGACTGACAGGGCTCGCTGCGGAGCAGCAGCGTCCTCAGGACCCGGAGAAGCTCTTCCCCTCGCCGGCGCCCGCGCGGGGGTGACGGCGCACGATCACAAAAGCGGCCGCGCCTGCACCGGCGACGATTGCCAGAGCGAGGTAGGGAAACACGCTGTACGGAGAAGGCTGTCCCGGCTTGCACAGCTCCACGAACGGGACGATCAGCGTCAGGGCTCCGAGCACCGGCACGACGACGTGCCGCAGCACGGAGAAGGACTGTCGGTGGCGGTGCCACATGAACACCGGCAGCGCGAGCGTCGTCAGGAAGTACACGAACAGGATCACGATCGTGCCCATCGTGGAGCACTCGGCATACAGGCCGACGGGACTCGTCGATCCGTGGTCCAGGCCGATGAGGTGCACCGCCCACCAGACGGCGACGATCCCGAGGCCGCCGCAGGTCATCGCCAGCAGCGCGTTCACGGGCGCGTCCGAAGGCTGACGCAGCTGACCGAGCCACGCCGGCAGCAGCCCGGAGCGCCCGCCGTCGAAGAGCATGCGGGCCTGTGAGTTGACCGCCGCCACCAGCGTGGCCAGCACGGAGAGGATCCCCGCGAGCCACGCGAGGATGGCGACTGAGCCGAGATAGCGGTCGGCCACGGACAGGAACGGGACCGACGAGCGCCCGATCGAGGAGACGTCGTAGTGAAAGCCCGTCACGGTGGCGTATGCGAAGAGGACGAACAGGGCGGCGCCGATCGCGATCGAGATGTAGAGGGCTCGTGGGATCGTGCGTCGCGGATCGCGGCTCTCCTCTGCCAGGGCGGGGCCGTTTTCCCAGCCGATGAACATGTAGAGCGCCAGCGGGAAGCCCGCGGACAGGCCTGCCAATCCTCCGTGGAGATGCGACCAGGAGAACGGCACGCCCGAGAGGTGCGAGCGCCGGTCCACAAGCGTGACGATGCAGACCAGCAGCATGATCGCCACCTGCACGACGACCGCGAGCCCGACAGCGGAGGTGGACAGCCGCACGCCACGCGCCGTCAGCCAGATCGCGGCGACCGTCAGCACGAGACTGAACGGCTCCCACGCAGGCCGCCAGGACGTGTAGTGGGCGAGCGTCAACGCCACCATGCCGCCGGACATGGTGAACACGCCGGCGATCGCCACCGTGAACCCGACCCCGACCAGGATTGCGGTGACCACTCCTGCCTTCGGTCCCAGAGCGGTCTCGACGTAGGTGATGAAGCTTCCCGCAGAGGGCTCGGCCTTGGTGAATTCGGCGACGACGAACGCGAGCAATATCGTCGCGACGGCGCCCGCGAGGATCGTCAGCGGCGCGGCAACGCCGGCGGTCACCGCGATCACGCCGAAGGCGAAGTAGAAGTCGATGCCCGGCCCGATGTTCGCGACGGTGGAAGCTGTCACGTCGAGCGTGCCCAGCTGCGCCGCCTTGAGCTCCTCGCCACTCATGTCGACCTCGAGCCCACGCGGCGGACGATATTCCGCAGCTCCCGCCGACGGGTTCCAGGATCGCGGCATGCGATGATCCTCGGATGATCCTCGAGCAAGCAGTCCTGCCCGTGAAGCCCGGCCAGGAGTCCGAGTTCGAGGCGGCGTTCGAGCAGGCAAAGGCGATCATCAGCGAGACGCCGGGCTTTCGCTCGCTCAGGCTCTCGCGCGGCATCGAGCGCCCGGACACCTACCTGCTGCTCGTCGAGTGGGAGCGCCTGGAGGACCACACGGAGGGCTTTCGGGGCTCAGCCGAGTATCAGCAGTGGCGCACTCTGCTCCATCATTTCTACGAGCCGTTCCCGACCGTCGAGCACTTCGAGCCGGTTGCTGGCGTAGCCCAGATGTAGGGAGAATGTAGGAATCGGCTGGACGACGGCCACGAACGGTCAGAATCACTCCGGTGAGAGCCCTCGTGGTCGACGATGAGCGTGGCGCGCGCGAATTGCTGCGTCGTGTCCTGACCCTCGATGGCTATGAGGTGCTGACGGCCGATGGCGGCGCGGCGGCACTCGATCTGATCGCGAGCGAAGTTCCGGATGCCGTGCTGCTCGACCTGGGCATGCCTGACGTGGATGGCCTCGAAGTGTGTCGGCGCCTGCGGCGCATCGGAGAGCGCGTGCCGATCCTGATGCTGACGGCGCGTAGCGCGGTGAGCGACCGCATCGAGGGACTGGACGCCGGCGCCGACGATTACATCGTCAAGCCCTTTGACGTGGATGAGCTGAAGGCGCGCCTGCGAGCACTGCTGCGTCGCAGCCGGGCGAGGCGTGGGGATCTCCCGCAGGAGCTGCTTACGTTCGAGGAGCTGCAGCTGGACTCGGCCAGGTACGGGGCGCTCGTCGGCGATCGATTCACGGAGCTGACACGCCTGGAGTATCAGCTGCTCGAGCTGTTCATGCTGAACCCCGGCCAGGTGATGTCGCACAGCCACATCTACAAGCGCGTGTGGGGCTATGACTTCGGTGTTTCCTCGAACGCGCTGCGCGTATATGTCGGCTACCTGCGACACAAGCTGGAGGATGTGGGCTGCCGACAGCTGATCCAGACGGTGTGGGGTGTGGGTTACGTCTTGCGTGAGCCATGACATTGCGCGCGCGAATCGCTGCCGTGACCGGCGTGGCGGTCACGCTGGCTGTGTTGGGTGCCGCGGTCACGGTCTATGTGGCGGTGCGCTCGGACCTGCGTGGCCAGGTCGATACCTACCTGCGCGAGCGCGCGCAGATATTCACGGCGGGCGCCAGCTTCATCCCACCGGCCGCCGCGTTCGACGGCGTGCGCCCAGCGCAGCGAGCGAAGCTCAAGACCGGCTTCCCACGCGCGGTCAAGCCACCGCGCTTCGGTGCGGCCTCCGGCTACGTGCAGCTCCTCTCGAGGAGCGGGCGCATCGAGGTCCCGGACGGCCAGGGCTCCTCGCCGAGGATCACACCCGACTCCCGAGACAGGGCGATCGCGGCGCGGGGCAGCGGCAGCGCATTGTCCGACCGCACCGTCAAGGGCACTCGCCTTCGCGTGATCACGGTCGGCGCCGGCTCGCTTGGCGCCATCCTGATCGCGCTGCCGCTCACCCAGGTCGACCATGAGCTGAACGAGATCCTGATCCTCCTGGCGATCGTGGGCCTGACCGGTATCGCGATAGCGGCCGTGCTCGGCGCGCTCGTCGCGCGCGCCGCGCTCGTGCCGGTCGCTAGGTTCACGAGAAGAGCAGAGGTCCTGACCGACGAGCTCGATCTCTCCCAGCGCCTCGAGGTCACAGGCCACGATGAGATTTCGCGGCTTGCGAGGAGCTTCAACCGCACCCTCGATGTGCTGGAGCGCTCCGTGCAGGCCCAGCGCCATCTCGTCGCCGACGCGAGCCACGAGCTGCGCACACCGATCGCGACGCTTCGCGGAAATGTGCAGATCCTGCGCGAAGCCGACCGTCTTCCCGTCGAGGACCAGCAGAGCCTGCAGCAGGACATCGTCGAGGAGCTCGACGAGCTGACCGCGCTCGTGAGTGATGTCGTAGAGCTCGCGCGCGAGACAAAGCGAGAGCAGCTCAGCGACGCGGTGCGCCTGGATCGGATCGTGGGTTACGCGGTCGAGCGGACCCGCAGACGCGGCCAGCTGCAGTTCGAGGTGCGCCTCGAGCCGACCGTGATCTGGGGGGAGGCGGATCGCATCAACCGCGCCGTCTCGAACCTGCTCGATAACGCACGCAAGTGGAGTCCTACGAATGAGACGGTCGAGGTCGAGCTGCAGGAAGGCGTGTTGAGCGTTCGTGACCACGGTCCGGGCTTCGAGGATTCCGATCTCCCGTTCGTATTCGATCGCTTCTACCGGGCCGATCAAGCACGCAAGCTGCCCGGCTCGGGTCTCGGGCTTGCGATCGTGCGTCAGGCTGCCGAGGCACATGGAGGCTACGCGAGAGCTGAGAACGCGGCTGGCGGCGGCGCCCGTTTGAGTGTGAGCTTTGGCGCGCCCGTGACGTATGACCGACAACCGAGCCTGGGCACTCCTGCGGCGGCGTGAGCAAACGCGAGCGCTAGCGGGGCTTCGGGTCAGCTACCGCGCCGGAGCTTGGCTCGGTGGCAAGCGTCGGGGTGGGCAGCGCTGCCACGCGCGTCATCAACTCGTCCCATTGGGCGGCGCTCAGCACGCTCGTGTCGCTGGCCACAGCCGACGCAGCACGCGCCGCCGGTGCCGTGGAGCGCGCGGCTGCGCTGAACTCGATGCGGATCGCTTTCGAGGCGGAGGCCGCGGCGCGCGTGTTGCTCGCCTGTGAGTAGTGCACCAGGCTCACGATCTCGTGAGGCACGAATCCGCTCGGCAATGTCAACAGCGTGCGAATCGTCAGTTCGGTGATCGTGCCGGGCCCCTGATGGCCTGCGATCGGGATGCTGTTGATCGCCGAGATGTTCAGTGCATCGCCATCGTACTGGCCCTCTTCGCAGCGGGTGGCGCTCACCGTCGGCGCCAGTCCGCTTCGCGATAGGAAGGCGAGCACCGCGAGCACACGTCTGTCGAGCTTGCCGGTCGCTGTCTCGCGCCGCTCGCACGCGTCCATGGTGATATCCGGATCCGCGAGGACCGCGCGCTCGAGCTGAGCTCTGGACATCAGAAAGACATCGCTCGCGTTCGCACCCAGCAAGGCGTTGGTGGCTTTCGCCCCACTCGGGTGTAGCGCCGTCTGGAGCTGCTTCCAGTTGGCGAGCAGCGCTCCGGGGTTGATCGTGCCGGCGTCACCCGCGGGCTGGACCGCAAAGCGCAGGTGTCCGTCGCGATCGCCGCTGGGCACGCGGACGCGACCGAGCACGGTGCCGCTCGCGACGACTGATCCGCGTCGCAGCGCGACCTTCTGAGCACCGGTGCCTCGCCGCGTCTTACGGAGCGCACGAGCAGCATCGGCCTTGGCCTGCACGGGCGTAGCGTGTTGCTGGTAGCTCGAGCGCGCCGATAGCTGCCCCAGGCCGGATGAGATCAGACCGCTTTGCGGTGATGTCGCGGCGCCCAGCGTCGGCGACGACGGCGTTCCCGCCGTGGCAGGCTGAGTGGGAGCGGGCGCTCTGCTGCTGGCCGCTTCCACCACCGGGGATCTCGTCGGTCCGCTGACTGACTTGGCCAGCCGGTAGCTGGAGGCGATGCTCCCCAGCTCGGCGTACGTGAAGACGTCCCCGTAGACGTCGCGGAGAACCACGTACTTGCCGAGCCGGCGCGAGTCGCCGATCTTCACGATGCGCCCATCCGCAACAGCGACAACCGACGCGTCTGGGTCGCTGCTCAACTTGGCGAACGACGACCCATTCGAGACCGCGGTCGCGCTCGACGTCGAGGAGAGGACTCCGCTAGCCACCGTCCATGCGAGCCGTTTGCCGCTCACGGGCAGCCTGGCGTCGACGAGCCCAGTCAGCGTCGCGATCACGGCATTGGGATACCTCGAGATCAGTTTCGCCCTGAGGAGGACCGACTCGACGTACCCCTCTGAGTGGTTGTAGGCGAGGATCGCCGTGCGGAGATCCGTCTGGGCGCCAGCCGCCCGCAGGTAGCGCGCCGCCGCGAAGATCGCGTCCACCGGATTGTATGGGTCGGCGTAGCCGGCGTCGAGCGCGTCCACTCCGTATTCCAGCCACGTGCTTGACATGAACTGCATCCACCCCACCGCGCCGGCGCTGGACACCGAAAGGTCGCCGCCGTAGTCGGTCTCGACTTCGTTGATCGCCGCGAGGATCTGCCACGGCACCCCGTACTGCACGGCGGCGGCCTTGTAGATCGGCAGCAGGAACAGCGGAATGCGGTAGAAGTCGAGCGCCTCGTCGGAGGCTCCCGAGGAGGCCAGCATCGCCGCGAGCGCCCCGTCCGCCACCGACTCCGGGGAGACGGCCACATCGTTCGCGGCCGAGGCCTGCTTCTTGGCGCCGGCGGAGCTCTCGCCCGTCTTGGGGTTGCTCTTCTTGGTCGTCGTGGGCTTGGTCGTCTGGCTGGCGTTCGTGCTCGATGCGCCGGAGCCGGCGGTCGGCTTCTGCTTGCGCTGGGCGACCACCTGGGGCGTGACTTCGACGGTGGGGCTCGTGGACGACGATTCCGCGCCGCTCGCTTCCGGGGTGGGTTCGGCTGAGCTCGACGTCGTCGAGGAGTCGCTGCTGCTCACCGGCTGGTTGGCGGCGAGCACGTTCCCGACCAATGGGCCGCCCAGGCAGGCGGCGATGGACCCGCTGCCTGCGAGCGCGCAGAGCGCGGCAAGCAGGATCCGCCGATGAGCGCTGATCACGCTCGCCATGCCCAGCGTTGCGTCATCTACGGTTAGCCTGCTTCCCCTGCGGGCCGAGCGCCGCCGCTCGGGGCTTCGCCGCCGCCGGGCGGAGTTCCACCACCGGCCGGGGCTCCGCCGCCCACGCCGGCTGCCCCGAGGTCGCTGCTGCACTTGCTCTCTGCCGCTTTGAAGCTGGCGCTGCTCGTGTTCAGGCCCTTCGTGTTGAACACGGGGCCTTTGCCCGAAGTGTTCGCGGTCGGCAGCTTGACGCCATTTTCACGCATACACGACGAGAACTTCGCGAGCGTCTTGCTCGAGTTCGCGCCGCCGAATCCCGCGCGGGCACCAGCTGGGAAGCTCCCGCCCCCGCACTTCTTCAGCGCGGCTTGCAGTTGCGTGGTGCTCTCACCCTTTGGCAGTTTGAATCCACCACCGGGACGCTGTGCGCTGGAGGCGGTCGGAGGCGCCGATGAGTTAGGGCCGGCGCCGGCGGACGCGGAGGGGAGCGCGATGCCCTGCTTCGCCAGACACGAGCGCAGTGCCGCCGACGTCGCGGACCCGGCCCCCTTACGAGCTGGCGTCGCCGACTTGCCAGCCGATGTCGCCGAGTTGCTACCGTCGGAGGATCCTCCGCACGCGGCGAGAGCGAGGCTGCAGCAGAGGAGAAGCGCAAGACCGACGAGCGGCGCGCTGGGGTGGGCCGTTGGTAGGTGGCGAGGTGGGTCTGAAGGCACGTATAGCTCCGTTTCGATGGTTGTTTTCTTGGTCTAGCCCGCGCCGAACAGCGCAGCGCCACTGTTACTGCCTGTTGCACCCGCGCTTGAGTTGCTGCTTGTGCCGGCGGAGCCCAGAAGCGCGGCCAGCCCGCTGCTGCTCGAGCCGACGCTGATCGATTCCGCGCTTACCTCTCCGGTTGAGCCGGTGGCGCCGGTGATCGTCACTGTTTCACCGGGGAAGATGCCTGTGACTTTCGTTTTCACGGTCTTCGTCACACTCGTACCCGCGGAGGTCTTGACCTTGACGGTGTTGCCTTCCGAGTTGGTCACATACAACGTTTTCCCGGCCAGGTACGCGACCGTGCCGGTGGTCGGTTGACTGCCGCCGGTGCCCGTGCCTGGGAAACCGGCCGCCGCGCCGCCCGTGGGCGCTTTGGTGGTGCCCGTGCTCGAGCTGGCGCCACGCAACGCCGCGAAGCGCGACGCGAGCCCCGCCGCGGCGCCGCTCGCTGAGCTGGACGACGTTTCGCCCTTCTGCACTTGCACGCCGGCGATGAACCCGCAGGCGAGGAGCAGCACGCCGAGCAGCGCGATTGGTATGGGATTCGCACCCACCCCGAGCAGCCGCCGACGTGCACGACGAGGCAGTTCCAGCTCGTCCTGCTCCTCGAGCCACTTGTCCTGCTCCTCGTCCTCGATCGGCTCGAATGGGCGCGTCTGGGGCTCGTTGCGGGCGGGGTCGTAGATTGTCGGTTGCTCGTCGGGCATTGCGGGCTCCTCGGTGGGGGAAGGTTCGTTACTCAAAACGCAGCGCTTCGATCGGTCGGAGTGCGGCGGCGCGAGCAGCGGGATAGGTGCCGAAGAACAGGCCTGACAGCGCTGCCGCGCCAAAGGCGAGGAAGATCGAGTAGGTGGCGATTTCCGGCTGAACTCCGGCGATCTTGAACTGGCTGCCGAGCACGCCTACAGCCACGCCGGTGAGGCCGCCGATCAGCGACACGAGCACGGCCTCGGTCAAGAATTGGGTGAGGATGTCCGAGCGTCGCGCGCCGATCGCCTTGCGGATGCCGATCTCCCTGGTGCGCTCGGTGACCGAGACGAGCATGATGTTCATCACGCCGATCCCGCCGACCAGCAGTGAGATCGCGGCCACCTCACCCAGCAGGGTGGTGAAGACGCTGCTGGAGGAGCTCGAGGTCGACAGCAGCGACCCCTGGTTCAAGACGGAGAAGCCGGGTTCTGAGGTGTTCTTGATTTTGTGACGTTCCTCGATGATCTGCGTGACCTCGCCTTCGGCGGCGTCAAGCGAGGCTTCCGACTTCGCCTCGACCGTGATCGAGTCGATCGACCCCGCGCCGGTCAGCTGGCTCTGCACGGTCGTGATCGGCGCCATCACCACGTCATCCTCGTTGGTAGTGCCGTTCGTGCCCTTTTTGGCGAGCACACCAACGACTTCATAGTTGCTGCCGTTGACCTTCATGTTCTGCCCTACGGCACTGGCACCGGCGAACAGTTCCTGCACGACTTCCTGGCCAACGACCGCCACGCGCTTGTGCTTGCTCACGTCTTCGGAGGTGAACGAGCTGCCTTCGGCGATCGTGTAGCTGTGGGCGGTGAGATAGGAGGGCGTAGTGCCGATGAACGACGACGGTTCGAAGCTCGAGCCCCCGTAGACCAGTTTCACGCTGGAGGCGTTCACCACCGGTGAGGCGCTCTTGACATCCGGCGCTAGGTTGGGGCTCTGCAGCGCTTCGGCGTCTGCCTTCGTCAACGAGACCGTCGAGCTGGACGCGCCTATGCCGCCGCGCCCGGCGCCGGCCATCACCAGCAGCACGTTCGTCCCGAGGCTCTGGATCTGAGACTTGACGGCCCTCGAGGAGCCGTTACCGACGGCGATCAGGATGATCACCGACGCAACCCCGATCGTCATCCCAAGGATGGTCAGCCCCGAGCGGAGCTTGTTCGCGGTGATCCCACCCCACGCGATCCGCATCGTCTCCAGGCCGATCACGTTTGCGCCCACGTGCCGGTGGCGCCAGCGGTTTGGTGCGCTGACTTCAGGTGGTGCAGCACAGGCGGCGCATCGTGCACGTCTGCGATGCGGCGATCCTCCACGACCCGTCCGTCGCTCAGGCTGATCACTCGCTTGGCCTGTTCAGCCACGTCGGGCTCGTGCGTGATCAGGACCACCGTCCGGCCTTCTTCGTTCAGCCGCGCGAAGATGCGCAGTACGTCCTCGGTGGCATGCGAGTCGAGGTTGCCCGTCGGCTCATCGGCGAGGATCATCGTTGGGTTCGTGACGATCGCCCGGGCGACCGCGACCCGTTGCTGCTGGCCGCCTGAGAGCTCGGAGGACTGATGGTGCAGGCGGTCGGCCATCCCCACGGCGCCCAGCGCATCTTCGGCGCGCCGGCGGCGCGTCGCGCGGTCGACTCCCGCGTAGGCGAGCGGCAGCTCCACGTTGGCGATCGCGCTCGTTCGCGCCACCAGGTTGAAGCTCTGAAAGACAAAGCCGATCTTACGGTTGCGTAGATCGGACAGATCGTCCTCGTCGAGGCTGCGCACATCCACCCCGTCGATCAGATAGCGCCCGCTCGAGGGTATGTCCAGACACCCGAGGATGTTCATCAGGGTGCTCTTGCCGCTGCCTGAGCTGCCCATGATCGCGACGAAGTCGCCGCGGTCGATCTGCAGCGAGACATCACGGAGCGCGCGCACCTTGATCTGGCCGAGCTCGTAGGTCTTGGTGACCTTGCGCACCAGAATCGCAGGCGGCCGCGGACGCAGCGCATTGGCGGCTCCTCTCGCCGGCAGGCTGCGCTCGATCAGCGGTCGCTCGCGAGCCACGCGAGCTCGCCCGTCACTGGTCTTCGGCGAGCGCATCAAGGTGGACCGCCAGCCGGGAAGCCCCCGCCGCCGCCCGTCGGGAAGCCGCCGCTGCCACCCAGGCTGCTTCCGAGGCCGCTGCTGCTGCTTCCCACTTTCGAGGCCAGGCTCGCAGAGCTCGAGCTCGTGGTACTCGCCGCCGGCAGGACGACTGTTTCTCCGGCCTTCAGGCCGCTGAGGACGATCGTGCTGCTGTTGCCCGCGAGACCCGTCGTCACGGCCTGGCTCACCTGCTTGCCGCCACGCTTCACGGTCACGCTGCCGCCGCTGATCGCGCTCGTCGGGACGTTGATCCCTTCGGCCTGTTTGACCACGACTTCAGCGGTAGCGCTCATGCCGGGCTTCAAGGCGCCGGCCGACTGGTTGAGCTGGAAGGTCACGTCGTAGCTCACGGCGCCGCTGCTGCTTGTCGAGAGAACCGCCAGGCTCACCACTTCGGCGGCGAACTTGCGGCCTTCTAGCGCTTCGACGGTTATCGTGGCGATCTGCCCGACGTGGACGTTGCCGATTTCCGATTCACTCAGAGCTACCACTACCTGGTAGCCCTTGAGGTCGACCAGTTCGATGAACGAGCCGCTACTTTCGCTACTGGAGCTGGCACTGGTGGTGGAGGAGCCGGTGGTGGAGGAGCCCGCCGCGGTCGCGCCGGTGGCGCTGCTGCTCGTGTCAGCGATGTCGTGAAAGACGCCACCCTCGCTGTCGCTGGTCGTCGTGCCACCGACTGCTTCCGACCCACCGCCCCCGCCAACTGCTTCCGACCCACCGCTTCCGCCGCTGGTACCGGCGCCGTCGCCCGAGCTGCTCGTACCAGCGCCGCTGCTGGTGCCCGTGGCGCTACTGGTGCCCGTGGCGCTGCCGGTGCCGCCGCTGCTGGTGGTGGCGCTGTCGCTGGCGCCCGCCGTTTGGCCGGTGCTGCCTGCGGAGGTCCCGCTGCCGCCGGTTGAGCCGCTGGCGGTGCTACTGCCGGTGGTGCTACTGCCGGTGGTGCTGTCGTCACCGGCGGTGCTGCTGGTGGAGGACCCTTCGGTGCCCGAGCCCGAGACGCTTTCGCCGACCGTGTTCTTGACCGACGCGACCACGCCTTCGGTGGGGGCGTACAGCTTTGTTTCAGCGAGCGTTTGGCGCGCTTTTTCGACCGTCGTGCGCGCGCTCTTGACGGTGTTCTCTGCGCTCAGCACCGTGGCGGTTTTCGCAGGCGCCAGCTTGACTTCGTTGGAGGCGAGCGTCGACTGCAGCGAGAGTTCCTGGCTTGCGAGGCTGGTCCGCGCCTCAGCGATGGTCTGTTCGTTGCGGAGCTTCGTGGACGCCTTCGTCTTCTTCGCGTTGGCGATCGTGTCGCGTGCACTGTCAAGCGATTGCTGCGCCTTGACCGTCTGCGCGGCTTGGTTGTTTTGCGCGGTCTCGATCGTGTAGCTGTCCTGGCTTACTTTCGATTCGTCGGACTTGACGGCCGCTTCCGCAGAGCTGAGCGCCGATTCCGCCGAGCCGAGCTTCTGTTCGTCGACCGGCGACTTGGCCTTTTCGCTGGCGAGCAGCGCCTTTGCTTCTTCGACCTGGACCTTGGCTTCGGTGACCGCCTTTTCATCCTCGCTGCGTTGGCTCGTGTCCTGGTCGAGCGCGTCCTGCTGGCTCTTGGCTTCGACGGCGAGCGACTGTTCGGTGCTCTTCAGGGACACTTCGTCCTGCCCGATCGCCGCACTGTCCGACGCTTCTTCTGACTTGGCCGTCTGTTTGTCCTGCTTCAGCGACTGCTTCGCTGACTTCACCGATGCACGTGACTGCTCAGCGCTGATTTCAGACTCGTGCACTTCCGCGGGGGTGAGCCCTTCGACCGTCTCCTCGTAAGAGGCCTCGTCGCTGCTCAACGCCATTTCCGCGGAGCGCAAACTGGACTCTGCGCTGCTTGGGTCGACTTCGGCGAGAAGCTGGCCCTTTTTCACGTGATCCCCGACGCTCACGAAGACTCCGGTGAGCGTGCCACTCGCGGCAAAGTTGACACCGACGGACGCCGCGGGCGCGAGCGTTCCGCTACCCGACACTGTCGATTGCACGACCCCCTTTGCGACGGTGGCCGTGCGCGTGCTGGCGGTCGTGCTCGTAGCTGCCCGCCCGACCGTTGTGTAGGCGACGACGGTCGCCGCGACGCACAGTGCACCGAGAAAATAGGTGAGCCATGGTCGCTCGTTGCGTTTGGACACAGATCCCTCGAGTCAGGTAGTCGCCGGGGCAGAAGAGACACCGTGGCCCCGAGGACACCCGAGACACGGTCGATCGAGCATCGCCGTGCCAGCAAAGAACGCCGTAAAGAAACTGCTAGAGAAGTGTATGAGCGCCTCGCCCGCGGTGAGCGTTTGGGCCGGCGCGAGTGCAGCGAGTGATGATTCTTATAGACGTCTAACGCCTCCGACAGCCCGCCTGCCGATATACCCGAGTAAGTCCTCAGTCCACAAACCGGAGAGACCACCATGCTCGTCAGCTCTGTCGGGAACGCCTCGAGCGTCGCGACGATTCAGCCACCACAGCACACGCGTCCTCAGATGACCGAAGTCGCGAAGCTGCTGGGTCTCAGCGCATCTGAACTTTCAACTGAACTGGAATCCGGCAAAACGCTTACCGAAATTGCCTCGAAGAAGGGTGTGTCAAGCAGTGAACTGATCAAAACAATCGAAGGCGAACTGACGACGCACAAGCCAGAAGGCGCACCCGCTTTGCCAGCGACCCAGCTTACGCAGATGGCGACGAGCATCGCCAACGGGACGCCACCCCCGCCGCCGGCAAGCGCACCGGCTGCGGGGGGCTCAACCGGCGGGTCCCAGGGAAGCGTCTCGACGCTAGCCGCCTCGCTCGGGATCGAACCGAGCGCTCTGCTCGAACAGCTTGAAGAAGGCAAGGACCTCAGCTCGCTGCTGAAGTCGACGGGATACACCGAGGATGGCTCAGCCTCTCAGCAGGCGTATACGGGCGGGGTGACGTTCGACGAATACGTCTCCTAGCGCGACGCCGGCCACGCGGTCGATCCGGCGGTAGCTGTAACGCCTCAGACGCGTGGGTCAACCTCTTGCGCGGCGGCAGAGGGCGATCGCACCCCGATCAGCGAAAGCACCGCCATGCAGGCGATCGCGACGATGATGAACGGCGCTCGCTCGCCGATGGCGCCGGCGATCGCACCACCGGCGGCCGGACCGGCCATCGCGCCCAGCGCCCAGGCGGCGTTCATCATCCCGAAGGCCAGGCCTTGCGCAAGACGCGCGTGATCGGCGCCGTTGGCGATCAGGGCGAACGCAGGAGTGAACAAGACGCCGTAAGCGACTGAGGCCACGACGACCAGCAGCGCATAGGGCACGGCACCCAGAGCAACGGTCAAGGCGAGCGACACGGCCGCTCCCGCAATCAGCGCCCAGCGCACCGGCACGAGCGCGCCGCGACGGTCGCTCAGCCGTCCGACTACACGCGACTGGGTCGCCTCGATCGCCGCGCCGATCAGCCACACCGCGCCGATCGCGGTCGGCCCCCACCCGGCGGCGGCGAGATGCAGCGGCGCAAGCACCGACAGCACGCCTGCGAGCAGCGATGCAAACGCCAAAAGTCCCAGGCCGCCTCTGAAGGCGGGAGCGACCAAAGCCCGACGCAGGGCGGCGACGGAGGGCACTTCGGGTGGGCGCGACTCGATCATCATGGTGAGCGCGGCGAGCGCGAGCGCAAGCGCGGCAACGGCCGAGAAGACAGCAGCCCGCCCGAGAGCTGCTGCGAGCGCGCCGACGACGGGACCAAACAGCGCTCCGAACACAGCCGCGCCCATGGCCGTGCCGATCAGCTCTCCACGGCGCTCGCGAGGCGCCGCCGCCAGCAGCCACGAGAACGCCCCCGCCCACGTGAACGCGCTGCCAGCGCCCTGCACGAAACGCGCGGCTGCGAGCGAGAAGAAGCTCTCCGACCACGCGAAGCCGAGGCTCGCGAGGCCCATCAGGGTCAGGCCGGTGAGCACGGCCCGGCGGGGACCAAGCCGGGCGGCAGCCACACCGCCGGGAAGACCGCCGACGAGCGCGCCCGCGGCATACACGGCAACCAGCACTCCGGCGGTTGCGCTGGAGAGGTGCAGCTGGTGGGCGAAGCGCCCCAGCAGCGGCGTCAACGCCGCGTAGAGCATCGTGTCGACGAGGACCAGAGCACAGACGAGCCACAGCAGACGACGCACCGGTCCACGCTACCAGCGGGCCGAGTGGCGCCGGGCGGGCTCAAGGACACGGTCGAGCGAGAGAAATGACCGCATTCGTGGGTAGGTCGGCGACCGTGTCTGATGAGTGTCCCAGTGCAACCGACCCCGAAGGCCGACTCGTGGTCTTCGATGCGGGCTCTCGTCGGCACCTGGCTCGTCGACGTCCGTGGCTGCTGGATCATGTCGATGTGATCATGGGCGTGGTGGCGCGGCCCGACCATCGCGCGTTGGACCCGATTCCTGGCAGGGAGCGCTTCTATCGTCAGCACGTCGGGCCGGGCCGCTGGCTGCGAGTGGTCGTAGACTTCACCGAAGATCCAGCATGGATCGTGACGGCTGTTGTACAGGACAACGATCCACGTGAATAGCACGATGACGATTACGATCGCCGGCATAGACTTTGACTATCACGACTACGACGAGCGTGGGGACGTGCTCTACCTGCACCTTGGGCCGCCTAATGGGCCACCGGCCAAGGCCCTAGAGACGCCTGAGGGGCATACCGTCGAATACGACGAGCGTGGGGCAATTGTCGGGCTTGAGCTGATGTGTGTGCGCGGCACGCTTGAGCGCGACGGAGCGTTGAAGCTGACCTGGCCTCCAGCTCATCTTGAGGCGAGCATGCTTCGCGGGGCGTTGGCCGCCTAGCTCACTGCTGTCGGGGCTGATTACGCGATCACCACCGACTCGAGGCTCTTGGAGTACACGTTCGTGACGAGGACGGTGCGATCGTCCGGCAGCGCCACCACCTCGCGCGGCCAGGCGCCGGCCGGGATCGTGCCCAAGAGCGCCGAGGAGCGACGTCGAAGCGCCGCCTGGACATCAATCACCGCAAGCGTCTGTGTTTCCTCGGGACTGCCGTGACGGTTGGAGTTCGCCACCACCACACGTGAGCCACCGGCCAGCACAGCGAGCCCGGTGGGCGCGATTCCAACGCCCACCACCGCCCGCAGTGCCCGTGCCCTAGCTGCAACGAGGCGCTCCCGATCGAAGGCCAGCACCGAGTTGCTGTCTCTTGCGCTGACCCACACGAGCTCCGGATCGGATGCGCAAACGGCCACGCGTACGGGGGTGTGCCCTGCCGCCACGGACACGACGCGGACCCGCTCGGGCGCTTCGACGAGGTCGGCGATGACGAGCACGGACAGCACCCCTGGCTGGCGGCCGCGTCGGTTGCGCTGACTTGTGACGAACAGGTGCCGACCATCGCTCGAGCAGACGGCGCCAACGGGCCCCGGGGACAGCACGGCCTGACCGACGAGCGTCGCGCTCGGGCTCTCCGAGCCGAGCGAGCTCCCGAAATCGAAGACCGACAGCGTCGCGCTCTCCTCGTCGGTGACGAATGCGAAGCGACCCGCGGGCTCCAGCGCGATCTGCACGGAGCCGCGCGCGGGCGCGGAGACGACGGCGTGGAAGGGCTCATCGGCGGCGGCCCTGAGCGCGTGCGCATCGGCCACCAGGAGCCCTCCGGCGCCGTTGGCGATCAGCACGTGACGACCGGTGCCCTCCACGGCGACGCCCCGTGGGATCAGCTCGTCGCCCAGCCACACGACGCCCTCCACACGCCACGGCGAGCCAGCGCTCAGCGAGACCAGGCCGCGGTGCCCGGCGCGCGGCATCGAGACGAACGCGCGCTCGCCGCCCGGCGAGACGGCGACCGAGAACGGCCAGGCGGGAAGCTCGGTGAACTGGGGGGTGACTCCGGCAACCGCCGGTGCGCTGCGCGGACGGCGCCCTCCGCGGGGCAGCAGGACAGGTGGGAGAGTGCGCACGGGTCGCGAGCAAATGTACCGGTGCGTGGCCGTACCATCGGCCGAAGGACGGCTTGCATTGGGCACTACGAACGCTTTACCGGTAAACGATTGGCTGGTATAAGTTCCGGACGCCGTTCGGGATGGGCAGGATGCTCACCGCGGTGAAAAGGACAGCGACCGAGATCGGGGGGCAACGGATGGCGACCACAGACCGCGTGCGCGACTTCATCATGGATGAGCTCCGATGGCGAGGCAACCGCGCCGATCTCACCGACGACTACCCCCTGCTCGAGAACGGGGTGATCGACTCGCTGGGGCTGTTGCGCATCGTGGAGTTCCTGGAGTCGCAGTGCGGCGCAGAGATCGACGATCGCGAACTGGTCCCGGCGAACTTCGCCACGCTCGCCGCGATCGCGCGGCTCGCGGAACCCTCGCAGTAGAAGATGCGCGACGCCGGGGCGAACGTGGCCACGCGCATCGACGAGAAGCTCGGGTTCGTCGAGCAGGCGGGCTTCTTCGAGGGAGGCCTGTTCGGGGTCTCCTACAAGCCGAACACTCCTACGCACGGTGCCGTCGTGATCTGTCCGGCGATCCTCTCGGAGTACGACCACACATACAGCATCGACGTATCGCTCGCGCGCGCGCTGGCGGCGCGTGGGATCGCCGTTCACCGTCTTCACTACCGCGGCAGCGGCCACAGCGACGGCGAGCCCTCGGAGATGACCTTCCAGACGATGCTCGAGGACGCGCTGGCCGCGAGCGCCAGGTTCTCCGCGGAGGTCGGCGTCGAGCAGCCGCTGATCCTGGGGGTGCGCTTCGGAGCGCTTGTCGCGGCCGCCGTCGCCGACGCAGGCGGCGGCGCGCCGCTGGTGCTCTGGGAGCCGGCGCTTGGCGGGCGGGCGTACTTCCGCGATGCCTGGCGCGCGGACATGATGTTCCAGATCAACGAGGGGGTGAAGCCGGCCACGCGCGACGCCTTCCCGGCGCTGCTCGAGCGCGACAACCAGGTAGACGTGCTCGGCTACCCGATCTGTAAGGCCCTGTATGACAGCGCCCTCGAGCGCAGCCTCGTCGAGGAGGCCGGCGCTGGCGCGCGGAGGATCCTGGTGCTGCGCGGAGGCCCACCCGCGTCTGCTCGGCCAAAGCTCGACGAGGCCGTCGAGGAGCTTCGCGGCCGGGGATGCGAGGTCGACGTGGAGGTACTGGACGATGCGTTGATCCTGTGGTTCCAGGGACCTGAAATGCGCCGCAACGCGAGACCCCACGTCGCCGAGCTGATCGCGCGCACGGTCGACTGGGTCGAGCGCCAGCTGGTGCGCGAAAGCGTCATATGAGCAGGCTCGCGACCACGCGCGAGGAGACGCCCTTCTTCGTCCACGCCGGCGGCGAGGACATCTTCGGCGTGCTCACGGAGCCCACGGTCGAGCCGAGGGGGATCGCAGCCCTGGTCCTCACTGGCGGCGCCTTCGTGGGCGCCACGAACCGCAATCGCGTGTCCGTGCGGATCGCGCGCGACCTCGCGGCGATGGGCTTTCACGCTGTGCGCATGGACTACCACGGCGTCGGCGACAGCACCGGGGATATCGACACGTATCACCTCGACCGCCCGTTCGTGCAGGACATCCTGCCCGCCGTTGAGGTGATGCGCGAGCGCGGCATCGATCGTTGCGTATTCGTGGGCACGACCTGCTTCGGCGCGCGTACGGCGCTGTCGACTGCGGCGAAGGTCGAAAACGTGAGCGGTGTTGTGCTTTTGGCCACACCGATCCGCGACTTCCCCAACGCGGTCAATCCGGACACCACACCCGCACAGCACTACGTCAAGCGTGCACTGTCCCCGCGGATGCTCGCGAACCTGCGCGATCCTGCCAAGCGGCGCCAGTACGCGACGACGGCGCGTTGGAAGGCCGGCTCGGCGCTCGGCAAGGTTCGCAGTCGGCTGCTTCCCGGTGAGCCGGCGCCGGTCGCTGACGGGATGAGCCCGAGCTTCTACGAGCCGCTGGCCGAGCTCGCCGAGCGCAACGTCCCGGTGTTGATCGGTTACGGCGTGGAAGACAGGTTCTATTCGGAGTTCCTCCAAGCACGGGCCAAGCCACGCCTCGGCGCCCTGCTCGATGCGCCGGGGTCACGGATCGAGGTGCGCACGGTCGAGGGGAGCATCCACGCGCTCAGGCGGATCAGCGCCCAGGATGCGATGGTGGCTTTGACCACCGACTGGCTCACGGAGATCCACGAGGGCGTCTCGAGGGCAGCATGAGGCCTTGCGCTACCTAGTCAGTCACCTGCTCGAGGAGTCCGCGCGCAGCACACCGGACGCCCCGGCCGTGCTCGACGGCGGGCGCGAGATCACCTACATCGAGCTCGAGCGCCAGTCCAACCGGCTCGCAAACCTGCTGATCGAGCTCGGCGTTCAGCGCGGCGAGCGAGTCGGTATCTATCTGAAGAAGTCGATCGAGTCGGTGGTGGCGATCTACGGAACGCTGAAGGCAGGAGCCGCGTACGTTCCCTTGGATCCCCAGGCGCCGCCGGCGCGACTCGGCTACATCGCGCGCGACGCCGGGGTGCGCGTGCTCGTGAGCGGGTGCGAGAAGGAAGGCTCCTGGCAGGCGCTGATGCAGGACGGCCCCGCACTGCACGCGCTTGTGGCCCTAAACGGAGCACCTGCAGCGGGTCCCGAGGGCGTGCGCACGCTCGCCATGAGCGACGTTGCTGCCGCGCCTGACGCGCGGCCGGGGGTGGACGTCGTGGAGTGCGATCTCGCTTACATCCTCTACACGTCCGGGTCGACTGGCACCCCCAAGGGCGTGATGCTCACCCATCGCAACTGTCTCGCGTTCGTGGAGTGGGCCGCCGAGGAGTTCGCCATTAGCAGCGAGGATCGGCTTTCGAGCCACGCCCCGCTGCACTTCGACCTCTCCACGTTCGATCTTTTCGCGGCGGCGGCCGCGGGGGCGGCGGTGGCGATGGTGCCGGCACAGGCGTCCATCTTTCCCAGCGAGATACGCAGGTTCATCGAGAGCACGGGGATCACGATCTGGTACTCCGTCCCCTCGATCCTGACGATGCTCGTGATCCGAGGGGGGCTCGAGGACGGCGACCTACCGAGCCTGCGCACGGTCCTGTTTGCTGGCGAGGTGTTCCCCACTGGCTACCTGAAGCGATTGGTCGCGCTCCTCCCCCACGTCCGCTTCGCCAACCTGTACGGCCCGACGGAGACGAACGTCTGCACCTGGTGGGAGGTGGGCGAGCTTCCGGAGGACCCGGTGGAGACGATCCCGATCGGTCGCGCGATCGCCAACGTCGATACGTTCGTGGTCGCCGACGATGGGCACCGTGCTGCGCCGGGCGAGGTCGGCGAGCTGTACGTCCGCGGCCCCACCGTCATGCAGGGCTATCTCGGCGATCCGCAGAAGACCGCCTCGAGGCTCGTCCCGAACCCGTTCGGTGATGTCCTCGACCAACTCGTCTACCGCACCGGCGATCTCGTGAGCGAGACGGCGGGCGGTGACTACCGCTTCCTCGGCCGGCGCGATAGCCAGGTCAAGAGCCGGGGCTACCGGATCGAGCTCGGCGACGTGGAGGCCGCGATCCAGGCTCATCCTGCTGTGACCGAGTGCGCGGTGGTGGCCGTCGCGGATGACCTCGTCGGTAATCGCCTGTACGCGTTCATCGCCAGCGCCCTGCAGGAGCCTGATCCTTCCCTGGGCGCGTTCTGCGCGGAGCGGATTCCCGCCTACATGATCCCGGAGCGCTTCGAGGTCAGCGACAGACTGCCGAAAACCTCCACGGGGAAGATCGACCGCCCTGCGTTGATTGCGCTGCTGAGCACATCTGACGGCTAACGCGCAACCGCCGGTTGCATATGGTAGTGTCCGCAACCATCGGTTGCACATCGACGGAAAGGACACACGTGGCCGCTGACAGAATCGAGCGAGAGATCATGATCGAGGCCTCCGCACAGGTCGTGTGGAGCGTGATCACCGAGCCTGCTCACATCAGCAGTTGGTTCAGCGACGAAGCCGACGTTCAGGCAAGCCCGGGTGCAGACGGGACGCTCACCTGGAAGCCCGGGGGGCGCGGCGGCGAGAGGGAAGCGGACCTGTTTGTTCCGATCCAGGTCGTAGACGCCGAACCGTATCGCCGCTTCTCCTTCCGCTGGAACCATCCGGGCGAGGTCTCGCCGAACCGAGAGAACTCGGCGCTCGTCGAGTTCAGCCTCAGCGAGGAAAAGGACGGGACGCGACTGCGGGTGATCGAGAGCGGCATCGCCGCTGTGACCGATGGCGAGCAGGAGCGGGCCCGGTACTTCGAAAGCCACGAACACGGCTGGGAGAAGCATCTCAGCGAACTGCGCGAGCACATCGCGTCGAGCCCGATCGGCCAGGCGCGCTGATGGCGAGCGCTCTCGCCGAGGAGGACGCGCTGTGGGCGGCAATCGCCGATCCAACGCGACGACGTGTGCTGGACGCGCTGCTCGAGCGCGGCGAGGCGAGCACGACGGCGCTCGCCGAGGGATTGCCGGTCACCCGCCAGGCCGTGGCCAAGCACCTCCTCGTGCTCGACCGGGTCGGCCTCGTGACCAGCGAACGCCGCGGCCGCGAGGTGCGCTACGCGGTGCGGCCCGAGCGACTCGACGCCGCCAGCCAGGCGATCGCCCGAGTAGCGGCGCAGTGGGATGGGCGTCTGGCTCGGATCAAGCGACTCGCCGAGTCCGTGCAGGCGCAGACCCAACTCGATTCCCAATCACCAAGAAGGAGGCAACGATGACCGGCCACAAGACAGGTTCGCGCGAGGAGTGGCTGAAGGCGCGGCTCGAGCTGCTCGACGCGGAGAAGGAGCTCACGCGTCACAGCGACGACGTGGCCCGTCGGCGCAGGGAGCTGCCGTGGGTTGCGATCGAGAAGGAGTACGTCTTCGAGACCGACGAAGGCCCAGCCTCGCTTGCCGATCTGTTTCGCGGACGCTCGCAGTTGCTCGTGTACCACTTCATGTTCGGTCCGGATTTCACGGCAGGGTGCCCGTCCTGCTCAGCGATCGCCGACGGCTTTGCCGGTTCGGTGGTGCACCTCGCAAATCACGATGTTGCGTTTAGCGCCGTCTCACGCGCACCACTGGAGAAGCTGCAAGCGTACAAGCGACGGATGGGTTGGAGCTTTCCCTGGGCCTCCTCCTTCCCGAGCGACTTCAATCACGACTTTCATGTCACACACACCGACCAGGAATGGCAATCTGGAGCCGTCGAGTACAACTTCGCCACCTCCGACTACCGCCCCGCTGAGAAGAGCCCCACGCTGATCGAGATCGCGTCGGGCGTTGGCACGGACCCGATGACCTACAGACAGGAGGGGCCGGGTGTGAGCGCGTTCGCGCTCCGCGACGGCGTTGTGTTCCACACTTACTCGGCCTACGCACGCGGCGTCGACGGGCTCTGGGGCATGTACGCGTGGCTCGACCGTGCACCGCTCGGTCGCAACGAGAGCGGTGCGTGGTTGCGACGCCACGACGAATACGCGCAGGACTGAGCGCCGCTCGACGCTAATCGCGAGGTCGGCCTAGAGCGGCGTTCCCGAAGTGTTGGCGAGCTTGAAGACCCGCGTAGCGTTACCGCTGAGATAAAGCTGGCGGGTCTCCTCGTCGAGACCGAGCGTGTCGAGGTCGTCGAGTGCCTTCTCGTGGAGGATCATCGGATAGTTGGTTCCGAACAGCACCTTGTGGCGTCCGCTGCGGGTCTTCATGTAGGCGACCAGCTCGGTGGGCAATCGCCGGCTCGTGTAGGCGGAGGTGTCGATGTAGACACGCTCATGCTTGCGCGCGAGCGCGATCATCTCCTCCGTCCAGGGGTAGCCGATGTGGCCGGCAACGATTGTCAGCTCGGGAAAGTCCAGGGCGACCTGGTCGACGTAGGGAATCGGGCGCCCAGTCTCGGACGGGCGCAGCGGCCCGGTGTGCCCAACCTGGGTACAGAACGGCACACCAAGTTCGACGCAAGCGGTATACAACGGGTAGTAGCGACGATCTGTGGGCGGCGCTTCCCACAGCCACGGCACGACGCGAAGCCCCTTGAACTCGTGCTCGGTGACGAAGCGACGTAGCTCACGGACGCCGTCCATCGGCTTGTCGAGGTCAACTGCAGCAAGCCCAGCGAAACGGTCAGGGTGCGCCGCCACCCACCCGGCGACCTCGTCGTTTGAGATCAACGCGCCCTCGCGTGGCGCGTGCCAGGCACTGAGCAAGCCGAACCGCACGCGAGCATCGTCCAGCGCCGTGATCGTGGCCTCGATTGGTATCTCCTGCTGGGGGACTTCCTGGCCGGTCCAGCGGCGCAGCGAATCGAACATGTCGTGGCGGAGAAACCGGAGCGTTGGATGCTGCATCCAGACATCGACTGTCATGCCCGGCAGTCTGACGTCTGCCGGGCCCGCTCGCTTTGATGGCAACCAGCGCTAGGGAGTGCGCGGGGCGGGACCTGCACCTACGGGCGCGATACGGCTGAGCGCCGGACTCCTTGCGAGAAGCAGCACGCCCACAACCATCGCTGCGAGCCCAAGGATCTGGCCGCTCACCTGCAGTGCGCTTGTTCCCACATGCTCGTGAAACAGGGCCTGGCCGATCAGGATCGCGACGAGTGGCTCGAGCACGGTGATCGCGGGGAGCGACCACCTCAAATCACCGGCCTGAAACGCACTCTGGTTGAGCACGAGGCCACCGATGCTGGCGACAACCAAGACATATGGCGACCAGTCGCCGAGCGCATGCCCGAGGGAGATACCCAGCCGGTGGCTGGTTCGCTCGGTGATCGCTGAGGTCGTCCCCAGGACGATGCCTGTCGCGGCACCAAGCGCGAGCGACCGGCGCTGCGGCGAGCCACGACTGATCGCAATCAGCACCGCTACCCCCGCCGTCGAGATGATCGCGAGGATGATCCAGCCCAGGGTCGAGCCGCGCGGATCGCCGGGTCCAGGCTGGGCGGCCGCGATGTACAACGCGATGCCGCCAAGGATCTGCGCGTTTGCGAGCCAATCTCGACGCGAAAAGTGCCGATGCTGGACGAGCGCGCCCCCGGCAAGCGCCATCACGAGCCCGGTGACGAAAATCGGCTGAACTAGCGCGAGTGAGCCTTTGCGCAGCGCGATGAACTGCATCGCATAGCCCGCGACGCCAGCCGCCATACCCAGTAGCCACTGCCGCCGTTGCGCGAGCGCCACGAGTAGGTTCAACCGCAGCGCGTGCTTTGCGGCCTCTTTGCTCGCTGCGTGCTGCTCGAGCACCGAGGAAAGCGCGTAGAAACCCGCCCCCACGAGCGACTCGACGATCACGATCGCCGGGATGTAGGCGCGACCGAGACGCTCGCGCAGACTCTCGACCAAGCGTCCGGGAGCACCGAGCGCGTGCGCAAGCCCCTGCGCGTGGTGCAGGCTTGCAAGAAACGTCGATGTCACAGACGAGAACGATGAGGCGCAGTGCGCAAGAAGCGCTGCAACACCTGATAGACGACGAACAGAACGACGACGGCCAGCACCACCCAACCGACCTCACTGGAGAATTCGGTCGTGATGTGCGCCCCGAGCAAATCAGCGCCGAGACCGAGCGGCAGTGCCCAAAGAAGTGCGGACAACGCGTTCAGCGGAACGTATGGACGCCAGTGGACCTTCTCGATCCCAGCCGCCCAGGATGGCGTCAGGACGATTGCCAGGGAGGGATGCAGGTAGAACACCTCTTCGCTGTGCGCAAGCATTTTCGTGCGCACACGCAAGAGCGGACCAGGGACGGTCAACAGGCGTCGTCCCGCCTGCCAACCTACCGCCCATCCGATCATGCCGCCCAGCGTCGCACCCAGCCACGCGATCAAGAGCACAGGTTCGATCGGCACCTTGTGGTTGGCGACGTACACGCCAGCGCTGAGAAGCGCCACCTCGCCGAAGCCGTTAATTCCTACACCACTGAGAATCGCGAAGAGAAAAAGCCCCACGTAGTCGAGCGCCGGCCCCTGCGGGCGAAAATGAGGGTGAATCCGAAAGCCCAGGATGCGGAAATAGTGGCGGGCGTGGGGCTTCGCGAAGGGGGCGCGTAGGTTCAGATGCGAGCGGCTGGTGAAAAGGTGACCGTGCACGACCGGATGGATCGCACCAATGACAGCCAGGAGAAGCTGATCCATCAAGCCATCCTAGTGGGGCTGGGGTGCTGGATATGATCGTCGCATCGACCGGAGGACTCAAGCGGCGCACGACGCCGCGATCGCAGAGGAGGACCATGAGCGCAGAACACGTTGACATCAAGACCGAGGACGGCGTCGCTGACGCATACCTGGCGCGAACTGCGGACGACGACGGCCGTCGAGGCGGAGTCCTGTTCCTCGTCGATGCTTTCGGGCTGCGACCCCAGATCGAGCACATGGCCGACCGGATCGCAGAGCACGGTTTTGTGGTGCTCGTTCCCAACGTCTTCTACCGGCACGGCCGGGCACCTGTGCTGCCGCTTGCCGATCTCGAGGATCCTGACGCCCGTGGTCCGTTTATGGAAAAGATCAGGCCGATGATGCAGGAGCTCACGCCCGAATTGATCGCGAGCGACAGCCGCAGCTACCTCGACATCCTCGCCGGGGTAGCCCAGGGGCCCTTCGCCCTCGACGGGTACTGCATGGGCGTGAGGCTGGGCTGGCGCATCGCTACCGCCCATCCCGACCGGGTCGTGGCACTCGCTGGCTTCCACGGCGGCGGACTCGTGACCGACGATGAGGACAGCCCGCACCGCAGCGCCGGCGAGCTCACCGTCGAGGCCTACTTCGGCCACGCCGACAACGATCGGAGCATGACCCCCGAGAACATCGCCGCGCTCGAGCAGGCCTTGGATGAGGCCGACGTGACGTATGTCTCGGAGGTCTACGAGGGTGCTGCCCACGGGTACACGATGGCCGATACCCCGATGTACAACGAGGGTGCGGCCGAGCGCCACTACGAGGCGCTGTTTGCGCTCCTGGACCGGACGCTCTGAACGCGAGGGCAGCAGACCACGGCCCTCACCGCGTACTAAAGCGGCGGCACCTGGTTGTTTACCTGCGTGCCGTGATAGAGGTGATCTTGATCCTTGCAAGCGGCCGGGAAGAAGAACTGGACGCTGTCGCTGCGAACGCCGTTGTAGCTTGCAAATAGCGTCGCCCGTCCGACGGTCCCAACTTCACACTTCGCGTCGTTGCTCGCGACCACGCGAACGACGATCTTCATGATGTTGCCTGGATAGCCCCACATCGTCGCGACGTGCGAGTGGTAGACGAGGTGATGCTCGACCGTCATCGTGATCGAACCCTTGCGGCCTTCCTGGCAGATGATCCCCGAAACGGTGTTTGCTTCCAGGTTGATTTCGCCATGGCCGCGGGCGTAGCCGCCCGCTTCGCCGGGGGAGCCGGTGTGAAAGCCCCACGGAGGAATCCCGTAGACGATCGGAACTCCGCCACAGCCTGGCGAATACGCGGATGCCTGGCCCGTGCTGCCGATCAAGGCGAGCAGCGACGTAAGGGTCAGAACCGCGAGCGCGATTCGCGGCGTGATGTGGCGGCTGCGCATCCGAGACGGACGATAGTCGCCTACCAGGACGATCCGAAGTCGATTGGACATTTGGGCGGCGCGCCACGGTCAGCTCCCCAACTCAGGCAGTTGCTGGCGCAGTGAGCTGACCTCGGCGAACAGGTCTCCTTGCTCGGCGACGCGGCCGAGCACCTCGCGCGCCTCGAAGGTGAGCAACGCGGCGTCCCCACCGTCGCGGCAAGCGCTGACCTCCGACCACTCAACTGGCGTGGAGACGGTTGGATGCTCCTTGGCGCGCAATGAGTACACAGAGACGGTGGTCTTGTGCGCATCGTTCTGACTCCAGTCGATCAGCACCTTGCCCTTGCGCTCGGCCTTGGCCATGTCGGCGACGATCAGCTCGGGGCGGCGGCGCTGCATGAGATCGGCGACCGCGTGCGCGAACGGCTTGGTCTGCTCGTAGGTGACGCCATCGTCATTGAGCGGCACGTACACCTGTAGGCCCTTGGAGCCGGACGTCTTCGCGAACGCGTGCAGGCCGAGGGCCGCGAACATCTCGTGTAGCTCGAGCGCCACCTCACAGCACTCCACGATGCTCGCCGGCGCCCCCGGGTCGAGATCGAACGCGAGCGTCGTGGGACGCTCCGGCGTGCCGGCACGCGACAGCGACGGGTGCAGCTCGATGTCTGCGAGGTTCGAGAGCCACACGAGCGTCGGGAGGTCCTGGCAAAGCGTGTAGTTGATCTCGCGTTTGCTGTGGGCGCTCCAGATGGGCGTGGTCTTCACCCACTCGGGCCGATGCGAGGGGGACTGCTTCTCGTAGAAGAACTTCCCCTCCACGCCGTTGGGGTAGCGCTTGAGCGTCAGCGGATGGTCGCGCAGGTGCGTCAGAAGCACCGGCGCGATCTGCGCGTAGTAGTCGATCAGGTCGGACTTCGTGAAGCCGACGCTGGGGTAGAGAACCTTCTCGAGGTTCGTGAGCTTCAGCGTGCGGCCTTCGACCTCGACCTCCACGCCGCCGCGCGCGGGGCTTCCGTTCTCCAGCAGCGCCGCCACCGTCGTGGATCCGGCGGACTCCGCTGCTAACGCCGGCGCGATCTCCTCGGCAGCAACCGGCCGCTCTCGCACGACCTCGGTTGCGGCCTTGTCCTCCCGCAGGCCCTTGTAGGACGGATGTCTGAGCGTGCCGGCGCGCGTCCACTCGGTGAACTCGACCTCGCACACCAGCTTGGGCTCCACGAAGTGTGCGCCCTTGGGTGGCTGCCTGCCGGTGAAGGGCGAGCCCTTGCTGGCGAGCGGCTCGAGCAGTCCGGCCAGTCGCGTCAGCTCCTGTGCGTCGAACCCCGTGCCCAACTTGCCTGCGTAGCGAAGCTCTTTGCCCTCATAGACGCCCAGGTGCAGCGCGCCGATGCGGTGCGAGCGCGCGCCCTTCCCCTCGGTCCAGCCGCCGATCACGAGCTCCTGGCGTTGCACGTTCTTGATCTTCAGCCAGCTGCCGCCGCGCCCGCCGGGCGTGTACTGCGAATCCAGGCGCTTGGCAACAACCCCCTCGAGGCCCTGCTCCTTGCTCGCCGCCAGGAACGCCGTTCCGTCCGCGTGTTGGTATTCGGGGGTGCGCCAGTGCTCGTCCTGCAGCTTCAGGGATTCCAGGCGATCCCTGCGCTCGGTGTATGGGAGCTTCATCAGGCTGTGGCCGTCCAGCCACAGCAGGTCGAAGAGCATGTACGTGACGGGCGTCGTCTGCTCGAGGTGGCGGACGGCCGTCTCGCCGCGCACGTGCATCCGTGACTGCAAAGCTTGGAAGCTCGGGCGCCCCTGCTCGTCGAAGGCCACGATCTCACCATCGAGGATCGCCTCGTGTGCACCCAGCGCCCGGTTCAGCGCGCGCAGCTCCGGGTAGGCGGCCGTGACGTCGTTGCCGTTGCGGCTGGCGAACTTGATCCGGCCTGGCTGGGAGTGCGTGATCGCGCGCACGCCGTCCCACTTCACCTCGAATGCCCACTCGGCCTGATCGAGGGGAAGCGTGGACAGTCGCGCGAGCATCGGCTGGATGAAGTCAGGCATCTCCTCTGCGCTGGGGTCCGCGGCCGCGTCCATGCGGTGAATCATCCAGTCCTTCTCGCTACGACCGGCGCGAAACAGCGCGTAGCGGCCCTGGAGCTGCTTGCCGTGGAAGACGACCACGACCTTGCCCGGCTCCCACTTCTCACACTCATACGTCCCCGCATCCCAGATCGTCACCTTGCCGGCGCCGTAGCTGCCGGCGGGGATCGTGCCATGGAAGTCGATGTAGCTGAGGGGATGATCCTCCACGTGCACCGCCTTGCGGTTGTGCTTGGGGTCCTCGGGAATGCCGTTGGGAATCGCCCACGATGTGAGTGCACCGTCGTGCTCCAAGCGCAGGTCCCAGTGAAGACGACGCGCGTGGTGCTCGTGAACCACGAAGCGCGCTCCCGCGTCCGTCCCGGCGTCTGACTCGGGGTCGGGCTCGGGGGTTTGATCAAAACTCCGTTTGCGCCGGTACTCCCCGAGTTTGCCCGCCTGCTTCATCGCGCCCATGACAGCACGTTACGTACCCGCGCACGCGCGGGAGCTAAGCGCCAGTGGTAGCTCGGCTGGCCTTTATCCAGGTCTGCGCCAACCCCTATCTACGGCCCCGCGGCCGCGCCACCGGTCAACGAGAGTGCAGCGGCAACGAGCTCGGCGTTGTCCGCAGCGATGCGACCGTCGGGCAGCGTCAGCACGTCCTCCAGGCCGACACGCGCGTCGAATCCGCTCCCGCGAGAGGCCGCGAGGATCTCCCACGTCTTCTCGCCGTATCCGTGCCACAGCTGCGAGAGCCCGGCGGGGACCAGCTGAGAGACGGCACGCGCCTCATCCACGCCGCCGTCTACCTCCACCAGAACGCGGATGATCTGATGCGTGATCGAGCTGCGCGCAAGCTCGGCCGCATCCGCCGGACTGGCGAGGCCGGCCTCCACCTCAATGCCCGCATGCAGCGCCGCGCGCACAATCCCCACCCAGCCTGACTCCGACAGGTTCACCGAGACGAAGTCGGGCGGCTCCCGCCACGATCTCACAGCGGCGGCGCGTGCGAAGGGGTCGGGATCTATTGCCTCAGAGGTCGAGAGCCCGATCGGCAGGCCGGGTGCGCCGGCACGGATCGCTACGACGGCTGCATCACATGCGTGCGCGTCGAGGGTCGGCACGCCGTGGGCGTCGCGCGGATGCACGTGCACCGCAAATGCACCTGCCTTGCGAGCAGCCACTGCGTCGGCGGCAAGCTCGGTCGGCGAGAGCGGGACCGCGGGGTGCTCCGCGCGTGTGCGATCGCCGTTTAGGCAGGCCTTCAGTGCCATGGGAATCGCCTGCACAGGTTCATCACACACTGCAGTGTGGCGGCTGGGACGAGCGTCACGAGCGCAGCCTGCTATTCCCCAGCCTCATACGTTGTAAGTTGGTAGTTAGTGACAATATGTCGGGTGCGCGGGGCCTCTCAGCGGCCCCTCATAAGCCACACGCGGATCGAGCGAGCAAAAGGAGAAGCCGTGTTCGGATGGAGCCGTCGGTCTTTTGTCGGCCTTGGCGTGGCTGTGGCGATCGCGGCTCCGGGCGCGGTCATGGCTGCGAGCTCAGCCCCGGCGGCCGCGAACGAACCCGCCGCGCAGGCTGCCCCCCAGTCGCTTGTGAACAGGCACCCCGTCGCGGGCCCGCCGCTCCGGCACACGAAATCCTCGGCCCTCACGCCGGCGCTCACCCCAGCTGGGCCCTCGCCGTGGCAACCGCTGACTAACCAGCCCACGTTCGCGCCCGGCACGATGCTTCTGGAGAGCGACGGCAGCGTGCTCGTCCACGAAGAACAGGAATATGGGGCGACCACGGCCTGGTACAAGCTCACGCCCAACTCCGAAGGGAGCTACGCCGACGGCACGTGGAGCGAGATCGCCTCGATGCCCAAGGGCTATGCCCCCGAGTACTTCGCGTCCGCGATCCTCCCGGACGGAGAGATGATCGTCGAGGGCGGCGAGTACAACGGCTTCAGCCCGGAAGGCGTGTGGACGAACCAGGGAGCGATCTACAACCCGGTCAAAAACAAGTGGCAACGGGTCTCACCTCCCCCGGGCTGGGAAAGCATCGGCGACGCCCAGAGCGACGTGCTCGCCAACGGCACGTTCATGCTGGCGCAGCCCTGCCAGGACTGCGCATCGACGAGCGGGACGCTGAGCACCGACGATGCGCTGTTCAACACCAGTGGACGAAGCTGGCTGGTGATCCCGGGGCAGGGCAAGAACGACCCCAACGACGAGGAGGGCTGGACGCTCGAGCCGAGCGGGCAGCTGCTGACGATCGACACGTGGCTGACGCCCAGCACGGAGCTGTTCACCCCGACGAACCTGACCTGGAGCTCCGCGGGCAACACGATCGCCTCACCCGTCGACAGCCCCGAGGCGGAGATCGGCCCGCAGGTCGAGATGCCGGGCGGCAACACGTTCGTCGTGGGCGCGGGCTCGAGCAGCGAGATAACTCCTGAACCGTGCACCACGCACAAGCCGGCGGCAACCGCGCTCTATGACTACGCGGAGGGTCGCTGGGTGAAGAGCCCCCCGATCCCGACGATCGAAGGCGAGCAGTACGACAGCGCCGACGGGCCCGGCTCCGTGCTCCCGGATGGCAACGTGCTCTTCGATGTGAGCCCCTGCGTGTATAGCGCCCCGCTTGCATTCGACCTGTACAACGCCGCCTCGAACACGATCAGCCCGGTAGCGGATGTGCCGAACGCGGCCAACGACTCCACGTACTACACGCGCATGCTGGCGTTGCCCAATGGGCAGGTGCTGTTCAACGACGGCAGCAACCAGATGGAGCTGTACACGGCGGGCGGCACCCCCAACCCAGCGTGGGCCCCATCGATCTCCTCGCTCAGCACGAGCACCCTGAAGCCCGGCAAGACAGCCAGCCTGTCCGGCACGCAGCTGGCGGGTCTCGACCAGGGAGCAGCCTACGGCGATGACGTCCAGGACAACACCAACTTCCCGCTCGTACGCATCACCAACTCGCAGTCGGGCGTGGTGAGCTACGCGCGCACGAGCGACTGGAGCTCGGTCTCCGTGGCTCCCGGTGCGGCGTCCTCGACGGACTTCACCGTGCCCAAGGGCACGCCAGCCGGGGAAAGCACCCTCGAAGTCGTCGCGAACGGCATCGCATCACAGCCGGTGGAAGTGACGATCCGCTGAGGCTCGCCGTCGCGTTCACGCGCAGCGGGCTAGCGGTGCAGGCCGTAACCGCGTCGGGCGTGAGCGGCTGACATGTCGGCGGAGCGCCGCTGCGCTGCTGACGCCAGGCGTGGCTCTGGGTCTAGGCGTTGTGCGAGTGCGGGGGCGAGCTCGCGGCGTGAGGACACGCTGAGCTTGCGGTAGATGTTGCTGGCGTGGGTTCGCACGGTCTCGATTCCGATCTGGAGTTCGATCGCGATCTGCGCGTTCGAACGATTCTGCGCCAGCAGCGGGAGCACCTCGGCCTCTCGCCGTGTCAGGCGCGAAGGGGCAGGCGCGGGCTGGGAGGCACTCCGGCGCGGTGTCACCTGAAGTCCTCTCGCGGCGAGGTGGATCGCGTGGAGAACGTCTCGCGACTGTGTGTCTCGTCCCAGGCAAGCGCTCGCTCCGAACGCGAGCAGCTGCAGACACTGTGCCTCGGAAGGTTCGCCGCCCAGCAGCACGAGCCGGGTGCCGGGATGCTCGATGCTCAACTCGCGAACCTCGGACAGGGCGCGCAGGGCGTCCAGGTCGAGGATCGCCACGTCAGGCCGGTGGGCTCTAAGGACGATGGAGACCCGATCGCGTGCGATGTCGGAGGCGAGGACCGTGAGCCCCGGGTCGCCCTCGACCAGCTCACGTAGTCCAGCGGCGAGGAGATCGTCGAAATGGGCGAGGACAACGGTGGTGGGAGTGAGTGGCATCAAAGAGCTCCGTGTGCGCGGACGCACAGCCTCCGATCAACGTAAGCCCGGCTGAGGGGGAGCCCTGCCTCACCCCAATATCCCCCGCGGCTCACCCCAAAATCATTCGCATAGGAGGAAGAGCCGGACCCGTGCCCGCCATCACACTGTGCTCATGGCTCGTTTCCTGCTCGCCGCACTGACCGCCACCGCGCTCGCGCTCCCCGCAACAGCGTCCGCTCACGACTCCTCCCGTGTGAGGGCAGCGAACGTGTCGGCTCTGCACTCGGCGCTGCACGGACTCGCAGACCGCGGTCCTGTGGCGCTCGCCACGGCTGTGGCGGAGAGCTACTGGAACGCCGTGCCGTGTGGCGGTCAGATCACGGTGCTCACCAACCTGCCCGTGCCAAGCAGCCTCGAACCCAGTACCGATGGCTGGGTCACGTTCGAGTCCTCCCTCGGGGAAAACGACCTTCAAGCGCCCGCTAGTACCTACACGCAGTGCACGATCTCGCTCGCTCATTGGCAGTGGCCAACGCGCAGCTCGATGTTTGCCGACTGGAACATGTTCTGCCTGACGATGACGCACGAGGTCGGGCATCTGCTCGGCCACGTGCATTCGCTTACGCCAGGTAGCGTGATGGCTCCGGTGTTCACCAGCGAAGCCAACGTCCCTGAGATCTGCCGGTCGGCCCGAGCAGATCCCGAAAGACCTGCTGCACGCCGGAATCGCTGAGCGACGATCGATCATCTGAGTGAACGCGGCTCAGCTCGCCTCGATCGTGACCGGCGTGCCGGCGACGATCCGTGCGGCGAGCCAGTCGATGCTCGCGGTGGCGAGTCGGACACAGCCGTGCGAGGCCGCAGTGCCCAGCGTGCCACCAAGGTTTTCCCGTCCGTGGATCGCGATCTGACCAGGTCCGCCTTCGAATTCCTGCAGCACGTTCGAGCGCGCGCTGAGCGCCAGCGCGTACGGACCGCCTGGCTCTGACGGCGCCATTCGCAGGACCTCCTCAACGAAGAATTCGCCCGTCGGCGTGGGTGTGGAGGGCTTGCCGACCACCGCCTTGAAGTCGCCGCCGAGCACGCCGTCGCGGTAGGCCTTCACGCGGCGGGCCGCGAGGTCGACCACGATCCGCCACGGTGTCACCAGCAGCCGTGTGCCGGCCTGGTGGATCCAGCCAGATAGCCCGTCGGGGCGCCCGGGAAGCATCACGTGCAGCCACTGCGCGCCGCCGGTTGCGATCACCCGCGAGAGCACCGGCAGCGTCGTCGCCTCGCCCGTGATCGGCCGATGGTCGGCCACCGGCGCTACCGCGGCGGACGCTGTGCTCGGATCCTGGTGAGCCACCTGTGGGCTCAGCAGGGTGACGAGTTCGGTGGTCGCCTGCACCCGCTTGGACGCGCCGGCGGCAAGTGCTGAGCCTGCTGCCGTGGCGCCACCCACGCCGGCAACGCAAACCGTTGCCAGCGCAAGCCCAAGCATCCTCCCGAGTCGTCGCGAGCACGATCGTGCGGATGACCGTTCAGCCGTTGAATTGGTGATCGTCTCGCGCACCGGATCAGCCCGTGAACGCGCCGCGCTTGTTGGGTAGCGCCGGGCGCGCGCTCGGATGGCGTTTGGAGGATTTCTTGTGCTTGCGTCTGTGCGTGGCGCCGTATTTGCTCGTCGTCCTCGATCCGATCGGCGGACGCGCGCCGGGGACCGTCGGCGCGCTGGCGCTAACGGGACCCGCGGGCGCGACTACGCCCGGGATCCCCGCTGCGAGTTCTGCGGCGGTGATCGTTTCGCCGCCGGCACTCGTGGTGGATGCGCAGTTGGACGTGGTGAGCGTGTTCGTGTCCAGGTTGACCGCGCCGGTACTCGCGAGCAGCCGGCCGTGGATCGTCGCGGCGGTGCCTGCCGTGATCGTGGCCGAGGCCATGACGGTCCCGACGAAGCTCGTGCCCGTCCCCAGCGTGGCGGAGGAGCCCACCTGCCAGAAGACGTTGCATGCCTGCGCGCCGCCGGTGAGCACCACGCTGGTGTTCGAGCCTGTGATCAACGTCGTGCCAATCTGGAAGATGAAGACCGCGTTGGGGTCACCCTCAGCGTCCAGCGTGACGCTCCCTGATGAGAGCAGCAGCGAGCTGCTGGCGGTGCGCACACCGGGCAGGAACACCTGACCTGAGAGGTCGGTGCCGGCTGAGCCGTTGCTCGGCCGCGATGCGGCGTCGTTGTATGCGGTCGTGAGCGCGTTCTTGGCACCGATCGCCACCGCGTCATCGACATGCGTTTCGCCGAGCACGTGCGGCGCGCCGGTGACCGAGGAGCCCGGGCTCAGGCCGAGGTCACCGAACATCGTCGTGGGGCCTGTGTTCGTGACGGTCGAGCCGGCCAGTACGGAAAAGCTTGCTGCGGTGCCAAGGCCTACGGTGGCAGTGGCAGCGAGCGCGCTCGAGGTGAACATCATGCTGCAGCCGACGCCCAGCAGGAGGGCAGCCACGCGTCGGATAACGGAGCCAGAACAGCCGCTACGGGCAAACGGCCGCTGGCGTGAGGGGCGGGAGTCGCGCGTCGGCGACTCGTGCTTCGGTGGGACGCCTCGTGTCATGGGCGTCTCCTGACTGCGGCGTCCAGGGCCGCGCTAGAAAGGGAATGGCTCCCCGGGTCTCGTCGACCTGCCTTATAACCCGACGCATCCTCTGCGTGACTTGAATCCGAGAGCCAGCCACTCGAACGAACGTCCAGTGCGCTCATACGCTGGTTTCGCTCGTGAGATCAGCGACCAGGGCGCGAAAACGGCACGATTGAATAAATGGGATAAATCTGTCCTCGCGTAACGCTGAGTGCCTGCCGATGCAGGGGCACCATGATGTTGGCCAGCTGATGAGCTTGGGGCGGTTTGATCCGCCAGACGAGGAGCAAACCGAACGTACAGCGCCCAACGCGTCGCTGTCATCGGCGCTCAGCAGGCGCGTACACGCGTCGTCAAACCGTGCGCGCACGGCGCTGATCGGTGGATTGATACTGCTCCTGGGGCTGGGCGCGTCGATCGTGGTCGCCACGGAGTGGCGCTCCAGCGCCGTGGAAACGAATCGCAGGTCCTTCGCATCGACCGCCTCCGATCTCAGCAGCACGCTGGCCGCACGACTGAGCGCAGACGTCGCCCTCACCCGCACGATGCGCGCCCACGCCTCGATGGAAACCGAGGAAAGCGAGACGCAGTATCAGCAGTGGTATGCGGAACTTCAACGTGGAGCCCCGGCCTCCCCCGACGTCGTCGCCGCCTTCATCCGCACCGTCCCGGCGGCGGAACTGACGGCGTTCCGTCTGCGCGCCGAGGCCGACCCCGCGTTCCGAAAGCTCCTGGGCAGAAACCTTCGCGTGCTCCCGTCGGGCATCCGTTCGAGCTATTGCCTGACGAGCGCGATCGTCGGCAGCGCCGCGTCGCGCAGTGTCTATGACGGCCTGCTCGACTACTGCGCGCCGGTGGCCACCGGCGCCGGGAGCTCGCCATACCTGGCGCTCGTGCGCAACACGACCGACACCGGCGCGTTCGTCGTCGCGCCACTGCCTGAAACAGGCAGCCGCTCGCTCGTCGCAATCGCTGTCGCCGTCTATCGGCGCGGCGCGTTGATCGCGACGCCGGCGGCTCGCCGGACCTCGCTGCGGGGCTTCATCGCGACGACCTTCGACAGCAAGAGCACGATTCGCTCGGTTCTCACCGATCGTTCCTCGCTGACGCTCACTCTCTACCATCGCAACCTCGCCGGCCAGTTGCAGCTGATCGGGAGTGCCGGCGCTCATCCGGGCGGGCGCTCGCCCGGCTATGCGTCCAAACGTGAACTGGGCGAAGGCTGGGTGCTGGAGACGACTGGGACGGCAAACACCTTCGCCTCACCGAACCTCCGCGGCTTTGTCGCGTTGGCTCTCGGCCTGCTCGTCACGATCCTCGCGTTCCTGCTCCACCGCGTCCTGTCGGGGTCGCGTCAGCGGGCTTGGACGCTGGTCGGGGAGCGCACCGGCGAGCTCGAGTACCTCGCACTGCACGATCCTCTCACGGACCTTCCCAACCGGATCCTGGTCCTGGACCGCGCCGAGCAGATCCTCGCGCGGGCGCGCCGCAGGGACGTCCCCGTGACGGCGCTGTTCGTGGACATCGACGGCTTCAAGCAGATCAACGACCGCTACAGCCACCAGGCCGGGGACGAGATTCTGCGCCACGTGGGCGCGCGACTGAACGCCGTGCTTCGCGACAACGACACCGTCGGGCGCCTCGGCGGCGACGAGTTCGTGATGCTGATCGACTCACTCGGCGTGCAAGCTGCCCCGGAACTCGTCGCCGAGCGGATCCTCGACGTGCTGCGCCAGCCGATCGAGCTCGCGCAGGGCGGCTCACCGATCGCCCTCACCGCAAGCATCGGCATCGCCACCGGGCGCCCGGCTTCGGCGGAAGCGCTCATGGAAGATGCCGGCCTCGCCCTATCGAAGGCCAAGTCGATTGGCAAGAACGGCTACGTCAAGTTCGAGTCCGCGATGCAGGTCGCAGCCCAGGATCGCATCCATCTCGAGGCCGACCTTGCGGATGCGCTCCGGGAGGGTCAGTTCTTCCTCGTCTACCAGCCGATGGTCGATCTGCAGAGCGAGCGCATCGTGGGCGCCGAGGCGCTACTGCGCTGGCGCCATCCCGTAAGCGGCGTGATCTCCCCCGAGGTGTTCGTTCCAATCGCCGAGGAGCTCGGGCTGATCATCCCGATCGGGCTTTGGGTACTCGAGCAGGCCTGCGCTCAGAGCGTCGCCTGGCGCCAGCGCGGACACCCTTTGAACATCTCCGTGAACGTCTCGGCCCGACAGCTCGAACGTCCGGACTTCGTGCAGGAGGTCCGCGGCGCGATCGCGCACTCCGGCATCGACCCGCTCACGCTGACGCTGGAGATCACCGAGACTGCGCTGATGCGCAGCCCCGACGCTACCGCGCAGTTGCTCGCGGAGCTGAAGACGCTTGGTGTGCGCATCGCGGTGGACGACTTCGGCACCGGCTATAGCTCGCTGGCCTACCTGCGCCAGTTCCCGGTCGATTCTTTGAAGATCGACCGCACGTTCATCACCGGATTGGCACTGTCCAGCGAGGCGCACGCGCTCACGCACACGCTGATCCAGCTCGGCGCTGCGCTGGGCCTGGAGACGCTCGCCGAGGGCGTTGAGCACCACAGCCAGGTGCGCGAGCTGCAGCGCGAGGGATGCGACCTCGCGCAGGGGTTCCTCTTCGCCCGACCTCTGCACCCGAACGACCTCGAGCTCTTGCTGCGCGACGCCGACCTGCCGATCCGCTCGGCGGCGGGCCACTCGCTGGCTTCGGTCTGAGTTCCTAGTCCTCGACGGACGCGTTGAAGCTGGCGCTGAGGACGCTGCGGTAGGTGGGCAGCGCCTGCTCGTAGCGCTGGCGGCCCTTCTCAGACAGGCAGGCGTAGATGCCGCGACGATCGAAGTCGCACATCGAGCGATTGACGAGGCCTTCTTGCTCGAGCCTGGAGACCAGGCGCGAGAGCGCGCTCTGCGTGAGGTTCGTATAGTCCGCGAGCTCCTGCATGCGGTGCTGCTCGTGGTCATCGTCGGCCAGGCGCGCGAGCACTTCGAACTCGTGCAGCGAGAGGCCGTAGTTGTCCTCCAGCTCTCGGCCGAGCGCGTTCGCGGTGGCCGTGTAGCGCATGCTCAGGTCGCGCCACGCCGCGGCGAGGCCGTCCTCGTGCGAGCGCTTTGTGGTGGTGGTCACGACCGTTGCATTATAGCCAATGATCAGGCAAAAGTTGTTATAGAAATAATTGCTTGAAGAATAGTTGCACATGCATATACTGCACGCGCATGAACCTCATCGACGCAGCACACAACGACTTGCCGGCCTCGCCCACCACGAGCGCGCCCGCCCTTGGAGAGCGCTGGAGCCTGCGCGTGTGGGGCACCCTGGTGGTGCTCTGCGGCGTGATCCTGCTCGACGGCTTGGACGTCTCCATGGTGGGCATGGCGCTCCCCTCGATCCACGCCGACCTGCACCTCTCCACGAGCTCGTTGCAATGGGTTGTCAGCGGCTATGTGCTCGGCTACGGAGGGCTGCTGCTGCTGGGCGGGCGCGCCGCGGACCTGCTGGGACGACGCCGCGTGTTCCTCGCAGCGCTCGCTGTCTTCACGATCTTCTCGCTCCTCGGCGGGCTCACCAGCAGCGGCACGCTGCTCGTGCTCACGCGCTTTCTGAAGGGCGCCTCGGCGGCGTTCACCGCGCCGGCGAGCCTCTCGATCATCACGACCACGTTCCCCGAGGGCCCCGCGCGCAACCGCGCGCTGAGCATCTACACCGCGTGCGGGGCGAGTGGCTTCTCGCTGGGGCTCGTGATGGGTGGCCTCTTGACCGAGCTCGGCTGGCGCTGGGTGTTCTTCGTGCCCGCGCCGATCGCGTTCGCGATCCTGCTCGCAGCGCGCCGGCTGCTCCCCCGCGACGGTGCCCTCAGTGGTGCCCGGCGCAGCTATGACCTCCCCGGCGCGATCTCCGTGACCGCCGCGATGATGCTCCTCGTCGCGACCGTCGTGGAGGCGCCCACCGTCGGCTGGATCTCGATCCGCACGATCGGCTCGTTCATCGCCGCGCTGGCGCTGTTCGCCGCGTTCTTGACGATCGAGCGTCGTTCGGCGAGCCCTCTGATCAGGCTGGGCATCCTGCGCAACCGGGCGCTCTCGCAGGCGAACGTGATCGCGATGACGCTGTTCGGCGCCTACGTCGGTTTCCAGTTCATCACGACCCTCTACCTGCAGACGCTGCTGGGCTGGTCGCCGATCCACGCCGCGCTGAGCTTCCTCCCGGCGGGTATGCTCGTCGCCTTCGGCGCACCCCGCATCGGGCCGCTGGTGCAGCGCCTGGGCAGCCCGCGCGTGATCGCGATCGGCATGATGGCGTTCCTGGGCGGCTATGCGCTGTTCCTGCGCATCGGCGCGCACCCATCGTTCGCTTTCTTCCTGCTGCCCACGATGCTCCTGATCGGCGTTGGCTTCGCGCTGAGCTTCCCCTCACTGAACATCCAGGCGACCAGCGGCGTCGCCGACCACGAGCAGGGCCTCGCGTCGGGCCTGGTGAACACGTCCTTCCAACTCGGCGGCGCGACGGTGCTGGCGGTCGTCACCGCCGTTGTCGGCGCCGGCGCCACGAGCCACTCTGCAGGCACGGCGATCGCCGCCTACAGGCCCGGCCTCGCGGTGGTCACCGGCATCGCGATGGTGGGGCTCGCGGTCGCGGTCGGTGGGGCGCTCGCGCTCCGCGGCGCCGTCACCACGGCGCCCGACGAGGAGGAGTACCAGCGCGACCAGGAAGCGATCGCGCTCGCAGAGTTCGGCCTGTGAGCGCGAGCGAATATTCTTCGCTGCGTGAGCTCCACGGACTGGCTCAACGCCTCAGCGCGCGCCGGCGCGGGCAACGCGCGCGCTCGAGGTCAACTGCCCCTCGTCGGAGACCTCTTTCCCGCGCCGGTTGCGGCGAAGGTCCCGGAGATCATCTTTCTCTTCTGGGTGGTGAAGATCCTCACCACGGCGGGTGGAGAGGCCACGTCTGACTACTTGAAGACGTATGGGAACTTCGGCGGTGGCGGCACCGAGGTCGTGCTGTTCGTGACCGCGCTGGTGCTGCAGTTCGCCACGCGCCGCTACCGCGCTTTCGCCTACTGGTTCCTCGCGTATGCGATCGCGATCGCAGGCACGGGCTTCTCTGACTTCCTGCACCTCGATGTGCATATCCCGTATGCGGGCACGACGCTCCTTTGGGCGGTGATCCTTGCTGCTGTGTTCTGGACCTGGCAGCGCAGCGAGGGGACGCTGTCGATCCACAGCGTGACCACGCAGCGACGGGAGGCGTTCTACTGGGCGACGGTGTTCGCGACCTTTGCGCTGGGCACGGCGCTGGGTGACTTCACCGCCACCTCGCTCGGCATGGGCTACCTGGACTCCGGGCTGTTCTTCTTCGCGCTGATTCTGGTTCCCGCGCTGCTCTGGTGGAAGTTCGGCCTCAACAGCATCGCCGCGTTCTGGATGGCCTACGTCCTCACGCGACCGCTGGGAGCGTCGTTTGCCGACTACATCAGCAAGCCGCACAACATCAGCGGGATCGGCTTCGGCGACGGTCAGACCGCGGCGGTCTTCGCGGTGGCCGTGCTCGTGTTGGTCACCTACTTGGCGCTCGCGCGGCCGGACATCCAGCGCTCGCGCATCGCCTGAGCGCCCCGCGCGACGCGCGCCGGCACCGAGGCGCGCCCTCCGCGCCCCGGTGCCGACACGGGCTCGCTCAGCTGAAGCGCACGGTGGCGCTCGCCGAGGATGCCGTCCCGCCGGCCGCCTTGAAGGCGGCGGTTACCTTCACGCTGAGCCTGTTGTGATGGCGGCGCACGTCCGCTGCCCCGGCCTTGGTCAGGTGGAGCTTGACCGTGACCGTGCCGGTCTTGGCCGCTTTCCTCTTCACAGCCTTGGCGTGGGCGGCACGCACCGTGAGGCTGCCCGCGGCGGGAACCTTCACCACGAGCGTGAGCACGTCTCCCTTGACCTTGTGGCTGACGATCTGGATCTTCGCCGTCTTCGCCGTCGTCTTCGCTGCTGGAGAGGCTGCGGGCGTGGCCGCGTCGCTCGTCGTCGAGGAGGTGGTCGTCGTGGTGCTCGACATGCCGTTGGCACCGTTCGTCCCGTTGGCTCCGCTGCGGCCCGTGCCGCCGGTCAGGCCGCTCGGCACGGTGGCGAGGGTCAACCCGTCGGGGTTCGCGAGCGCGGTGAGCACACCGCCCATCGAGGCCAGGGGCGTGCTTGTCCCTGCAGCCGAATCGAGGGCGCCTTCGCTCATCCCGAGCATGCTGGCGAGCACCGCAGGGGTCGTGCCGGCCGCCGCGGCGACCTGGCTGCCGGTGGCGGCTGTGGTCGTCCCAAGCTCGCCCACAGCCGTGGCGAGCTCGCCCGCGAGTTCGCCTTCGGCGAGCTCGCCGAGGATCGTGCCCGCGAGTTCCTGCGGTGTGCCGCTCACGCCGAGCACGCCCTCGAGCTGTTGCAGCTGTTCCGGCGTCAACCCGTCTATCAGGTTCTCGACGATCTCCTGCAACTGCGCTGCCTGGGGGGTTCCCTGCAGCAGCGAGGCGACGTCTCCCAGGAGCGTCGAGAGCACAGCGGGGTCCTCGGCTGGGTTCGCCAGCAGCACCTGGGTGACTTCGCCCGCGCTCACTTCGACACCCGTGAGGGTTTTCACGGCGGTGAGCAGATCCTGCAGCGTGCTGTTGGCGGGCAGCGCTTCGATCACGCCCTGCAGCGTGCCCGAAGGCAGCGCGCCGAGCGCCGGGATGTCCGCGAGCACCGCGGCAAGCTCGCTCGATTCTGCGCCGAGCGCATCGAGCTTGATCGTTGCCAGTTCTCCGCTGCTGACGCTCACGTCGGCTGGGGTGACGCTCGGGGTGCTCGCGGTGGCTCCCGCGGGCACTGCGGCGAGAAGCGCGCAGATCGAGCCTGACAGGACAATGGCACCGATGCGATTTCCACGAGCTGTGGCGAGCCTTCTCGGGTGGCTGCTGAGATTCACTGTGTCCTCCTGGGCCGATTGGAGATGTCTGATGCGACAGAGCTCGGGTTCCCCATGCGTCGCCGAGTCGCAGCCCCGAGGACGGATGTTCTAGCGCGCGCTATCGGCGGTCTGGCTCCACGCCTTGCTGCTCTGCGGGTCCCAGAACAGCATCCGCTCGACGGCGCCCCGCATAGCGCGTATATTCAAGGAGGTTCTGTTTTCGGTCGTTACATGCAGCAGGCCGATGCCGCCGAAGCGCAACACCCGACAACGATCCCGGCGTCTCGCTCCCCGGGGTATTGGCGAAGACGCTGTCGGGGACGGAGCTCACGCTTCCCGCGCGCGCCCCGACCGAGCGGCGCTGGAGCAAGCCGAGCAGCTCGCGCAAACCGGCACGTGGGAGTGGGACCTGGACACGGACGTCCTGCTTTGGTCGGACAACATGTTCCGCCTCCTCGGCATCGAGCCGGGCTCGGTCGCTCCCACCCCTGAGTACGTGATCGGACGGGTGCATCCAGAGGACCGCGAGCGCGTGGAACGCGAGGTCGAATCGGCCAGGCGGGATGGATCGCTGCCCGCGCCTGTCTATCGCACGATCTGGCCCGACGGCACGCTCCACGTCCTGCGCTCCTTTCCCGCTGTCGCGGAGGAGCAGGAGGGTCGTGCACGCCGTCTCCTCGGCGCCGTCCAGGACGTGACGGCTCTGTTCGAGTCCCAGCAGCGCACGGCCGAGTCGTTGACGCTCATGGAAACGCTCCAGTCGGCCGCCCCGGTCGGCTTTGCGTTCGTGGACCGCGACTACCGCATCGTTCGGATCAACGAGACGCTCGCCCAAGTCAGCGGTGCTCCGCCGCACGAGCACATCGGCCGCACCGTCGCTGAAATGGTCCCAGACGTGTGGACCCAGATGGAGCACGTGTACCGTCGCGTGCTGGAGACCGGCGAGCCCGCCACGAACATCGAGGTCGAACGCCAAGCGCACGGCGAAGCCGACCTTCGACACTGGCTCGCGAGCTATTACCCGGTTCGCGTCGACGGAGAGATGCTCGGACTCGGCGTCATCGTGACCGACATAACCGAGCGCGAGGAAGCTGAGCGCTTTCGCGCCGCCGTGATGGACACGATGGTGGAGGGGCTCTACGCGCTCGACGATCAGGGCCTCATGACGTTCATGAACTCGGCGGCCTCAAAGCTCCTCGGCTGGAGCGAGGAGGAGCTGCGTGGGAAGTCCATGCACGACGCCATCCACTTCCAGCACGCTGACGGATCGCCCTATGCGGAGGACGAATGCGAGCTGTTGAAGGTCAGGCTGAAAGGCAAGCCCGTGCGCTTGATGCGCGACGCGTTCACCCGCAAGGACGGCACGATCTTCCCCATCGCCTACTCAGCGGCGCCGCTGATGCGCGGGACGCACGTGCGCGGAGTCGTCGTCGTGTTCCGCGACACCAGCGCCGAGCACGCCGAGGAGGACCGAGCCCGACGCGAGCTGGACACGCTCGCCTGGGTCGGTCGCATCCAGGACGCACTCGATCAAGACCGCTTCGTGCTGTACTCCCAGCCGATCGTTCCCCTTGCAGGTGGCCTGCCCAGCCGGGAGCTGCTCCTGCGGATGCGAGGACAGGGTGGCGAGATCATCGCGCCCGGGAGCTTCCTGCCAGTGGCTGAGAAGTACGGGCAAATCGGCGAGATCGACCGCTGGGTGATCGGCGAAGCGGTCCGCTTGGCCGCCGACGGCCTGCGTGTCGAGGCGAATGTCTCGGCAGCGTCGATCGGAAACCTCGATCTGCTGTCTTTGATCGAGCGTCAACTGCGCGCTGCCGGCGCCGATCCATCGAATCTCACCTTCGAGATCACAGAGACCGCGCTGATGGAGGATGTGGAGGCCGGCACGGCGTTCGCGCATGGGCTGGCTGAGATCGGCTGTCAGCTCGCTCTGGATGACTTCGGCACGGGTTATGGCAGCTTCACCTACCTGAAGACGGTGCCGGTCACGTATTTGAAGATCGACGTCGACTTCGTGCGAGACCTGGGGTCCAATCCGGCCAACCAGCACCTTGTCAGGGCGATCGTGGGGCTTGCCGACGGCTTTGGGTACAAGACGATCGCCGAGGGGGTGGAGGACGCCGAGACGCTCGCCCTGCTCACGGACTACGGCGTCGACTTCGCTCAGGGCTTTCACCTCGGGCGTCCCGCACCGATCGAACGGCCCTCGGGGAGTGGAAAAGGGTCACCACGCTGACCGCTCAGGGTGCGAGGTAGGTGAAGCGGGCCTGCGATGCGGCGTCTGCGGTACCGGTGAAGTAGCTCTCCCACGTGGTCACGGTGACGGGCACGCTCTTGCCGGCTTTACCGCTCGGAGAGAGCGCGTGCAGCGCGGTGGTGGAGCCGCAGACGAACAGCGCGGGGGTCACGGTGACGGACTTGGACGCTTTGCCGGCGAAGTGCACGGACAGCGGGCAGCCGAGGTTCTGGCCGCTGATCTTCACCGTCGTGCCCCCTGCCGCGGGGCCGCTGCTCGGCGAGAGCGAGCTCACCGCCGGCTGGCCCGGCGGGTAGAGGTAGAGCTGGTCGGAGGTTGAGATGTCACTGCAGCCGGTGACGGTGCACGCCCTCACATGGACCAGACCGGGGTTCTCAGAGACCGTCTCGGTGCTCAGGCGCGTTTCGCCTTCCGGCGTGAGCGTGTACTGGGTGCCCTGCGAGAGTTCTTCGGGCTCTTCGATGAACTGCACGCGCGTGAGCTGCCCGGCGAACCCGTCTCCCTGCAGCACGATCGGCGTGCCGCCTGTGTCTGCGGCGCCGCTGCGACCTTTCAGGCGCACGCTGCTGGCGGCGTTTTCCACGCCGGTGACGGTGGGTAGGCCCGCGTACTGCACGCTCGACTCGGGCGAGGAGCCGGCGAGCGTGCGCACGGACACGGGGACGCTCTCGGGGCCGGCGGTGGGGGTTTCTTCTTCGCCGACGAGCGCGGGGGCTTCGATCTGGATCTCCGTGCCGGTGATGTAGGACGGCGTCTGCCAGTACGGGGCGGGGCCGCCGTTGATCGATTCTTCTTCGCTGGGGTTGCCGAAGTTCGTGTAGAGGAAGCTGAAGCGCCCGAGGCCAACGCCGTGAATCGTTACGACCGTGCCGCCCGTCTCGCTGGCGAGGCTGCTCGGCCCCGCTGAGGTGGACACGGAGGTGATCTTGGGCGCGGGCACGTAGTCGTACTCGCTGGGTGCGGGATAGACCTCACAGCCGCATTCAGGCGGCGTCTGCAGCGCCCCGTTCTGCTCGAAGCTCGCGCTCCCCTCGACTGGCGGCAGGATCGTCGAGGTGGCGCTTGCACCGGCGGCGCCATGTACGAGCACCTGCACCTGGCAGATGTCGTTGCCGGCGTTCTCGCCGGAGTACACGCCGGTGTCGGGCAGCGGCGTGCAGGCGGTGCTCTTGGCCGAGTAGGCGGGCGGCGTGACGAGGATCTGCGAGTCGCTGAGGACCTGGAAGCTCGCGGCCTTCACGCCTCCAAAGGTGACGCTGCTCGCGCCCTTGAAGTCCGAGCCGAGGATCGTCACGGGGGCGGGCGTCGTCTCGCTGCCGCCCGTGGGCACCAAGCCGGTGACCCCGGGTACAGGCGTGGAGCCGGCGGTGTCGACGTACTGGAAGCGCCCGTCGGGCCCGACGGCGCTTGACTGCCCGTCCTGGAGGCTCACGATGACGTTCGCCGGCCCGGCGCCGTTCTGCGGTGCCGGCGAGTTCGCGGGCAGCGTGTCCGCGGCCGGCGGCATCGTGAGCGTGAGCGCTTCTGGGCCGGTCACGTCGATCGCGCTCGCGGGCACCTGCCATGTCCCCACGAGCACGCCGGCGACGTCGGGCTTGCCGGCGCTCTCGAACCCGGCGCCGGTGACCTTCACGCTCTCCCCGCCGACGGTGCTCCCGTAGCTGGGCGAGAGGCCGGTCACGGCGGGCCTGTTCGTCGGCGCGGCGAAGCTGCACAGGTAGTACGCGAGGCCTGGCGCGCCTTCGGCGTCGGTCATGCGCGGCGAGCCGAGGCCGGAGGCGAGGTCGAAGCCCGCATGCGCGGGGAACACCTTGCCGTTGTCCAGACCGTACTGGTCGTTGTTGCCTTCGGTGATGTCGTTGAAGGAGGCGGCGTAGTCGGCGGGGTTGGACGCGATCGCGTACAGCAGCGGCGTCACGAAGCCGACGCCCGCAGCGGTGGCCGGGTTCGCGCGACACGTGGGCGAGGCGTCGGCGAGCGCGAGCATGCCGGCCCAGATCGGCGTCGCTGAGGAGGTGCCCCCGGAGGTGATCCAGCCGCTGGGAGACGCTTCTTCGCCTTCGCCGACGTACTCTTCGCTGTAGACGGTGACAGCGCCGGTGTACTCGTCGGCCTGCGCGGAGACGTCGGGGTCAAGGCGACAGGGCGTGCTCGCGCTGGCGCCAGGGAGGGCTTCGTCGCAGAAGCCGGTTGGGTAGCCGAAGCTCCGCTCGACGCTGGCCGCGTTTTCGTAGTCGGCGCTCCCGGGCCGGTCGATTCCGGGGACGCTGGAGGCGCGCTGCCAGCTGGGCATTGCGAAGGCGAGCGAGATGCCGCCGCCCCCCGCTCCGCCTTCGTCGCCGTCGTTCCAGACGTGCTCCTGGGCGGGCTGCGTGGCGTCGGTGATCGTCGTGCCGCCGACGGCCAGCACGTAGGGCTGGCTCGCGATTTCCCCGCCTGAGAGCGGGTTCTGGTCGTGCTTGATGATCGTTTCGCGGTGCACTTCTTCGCAGTTGTCACTGCCGCTGTCGCCGGCCGCTCCGAGGAATGTCTGGCCCTGCGCGGCGCCCTGTTGGAAGAGGAAGTTGAGCGCCTCCTGCGTGCCCGGCTGGCCTTCCTCCTCCTCTTCCTCACACGGCTGCCCGTAGCTGGAGGTGACGATCTGGTCGCGGTCTTCGTCGACCATCGCGGCGATCTCCGATACTTCCCCGGCGGGCGATTCGGGGTTCTCATACACGTCGATTTCGGCGCCGGGCGCCATCGCGGACACATCCTCGATGTCGAGCAGCGCCTCGCCGTCCAGGCCGGGGCCTTCCAGCGACCCGCCTTCGAGGGAGATCGTGTGCAGGCGTTCCATCATCGCGGCCGCACTCGCGGCGCCGAAGTAGCACGTGTCGAAGTGCTGCATGTCCGTGCGCGAGAACGCTTCCTCCTCGAACACGCCAATGTGCACGCCGGCCCCAGTGTCACCAGCGCCGTAGAGGCCGAACGCCCCGTATGCGTAGGCGATCTGATCGTCGGTGAGACCACCTAGCTGTGTGGCCGCGGCACGCGCCTGCGCACAAGCGTCGGGTGCGCCCGCGGGATGCTTGAAGGCGGCGGACTTGGCGGCGGGGAACTCGCTGGCGAGCGCAGCGCGACGGTGCACGCGCAGCGGGTGCGTCTGCTGGAGCCCGTCGAGGCCCTCCACGGCGACGACGGAACCGGCGAGCGTTTCCGGCAGCGCGGGCGCACTGGTGCTCGCCTGCGCGACGCGGCCGCTGCGCAGCCGGTAGCTGTGAAGCGTGGTGGCGAACGCAGCAGAGACGTGCGCGGTGGTGCCGGAGAAGCCGAGCAGCAGATCGCTGCCGCTGGCGGGCTTGACCTGCAGGCCGTCGGCGCGCAAGCGTGAGCTGACCGCTTCGACGGTTGCCTGTTCAGGCCCGAAGCGCGTGGCGAACTGCCCCTTCTGCAGGTAGTGACCGAAGTCGGGCGAGCCCTTGGTCGTGGCTCCCGCGATGAAGCTTTCGAGCGCCTGCTCGTTGCGGGGCCGCAGCACGACCGTCCCGCTGACGCTGGCACCGGCGGGCGCGGCGCCGAGATCGACCGCACCGCTGGGGATGCTCGGTGTGGCGCCAATGCGCACGAGACCGCCCTGTCCGCTGGCTGCGCCTGCACCGGTCACGACCGCAACCGCCAGCACGAGCAGGGCCATGAGGCTCAGTGCGATCCGACGGTGTCTCGCGGCGCGCCTGCGCCCCTGCCGGAACCTCGCGGCGAGTCCCTTGCGATTCGTGCTCTCGCGCTGCGCTCGTTCGTCCATGACCTTGGCCTCCCGCGATATGTGCCCCACAGCCGCTGCGCGGCGCAAGCGAACGATATACAGGCGCGTTCCTTGCTGCACTGCTGCGTGGTTCGCGACTACAAAGCGGCGACCTTATCCACAATTATTGACGATCGTCAATAGAAGGCCATAGAGATATGACCCGCTCGTCTTTCGCATAGCGCTACAATGACGCACATGGAGCGTGTTGGTGTCCGCGAGATGCGCCAGAACCTCAGCCGCTACGCCCAGCGGGCCCGGCGCGGAGAGTCGTTTCTGATCACCGATCGTGGCCAGGAGATCGCGCAACTCACGCCGGCACCGGGGCGCGCGACGGCTGTGGACAGGCTCGTTGCCGAACGCGGGGCCGTCCGTGGACAGGGCAGCCTGCTCGAGGTTCTGGAGCAGCTGCCGTCGCCGATCCCCGGTCCCCCGACGGACGATGTGCTCGACGAGCTGCGCTCTGAGCGCCTGTAGCGCGCTTGCCGGATTATCTCGACACGTCGGCCTTCATCAAGCTGGTCCGCTCCGAGCCAGAGAGCGATGCGTTGCGTCGCGCGCTTGCAGGGCGCGAGCTGATCGGCAGTGCCCTACTCATCACGGAGGGACGCCGAGCTGCGCGCCGCTATGGCGAGTTGGCCTCTAGACGAGCCCGAGCGGGCCTGACCGCGGTCACGATCCTCCCGATCGACTCCCCGATCCTCGAGGCAGCTGCCGATCTGGACCCACGCGAGCTGCGCTCGCTGGATGCGATTCACCTGGCCAGCGCCCTGAGCATCGGTGGGGACCTCGCACGCTTCTACTGCTACGACGTACGTCTGGCGGGCGCCGCCGAGGCCCTTGGCATTGATGTCTCTCAGCCCAGCTGATGGACATCTCCTGCGGGCGATAGCGCGCGGGCGAGGACTCAGCTCACCTTCACGGTAACGGATCGAGCCACCGTGCTGGCCTGCTCGATCACCCCGTGCGGCTCGATCAGCGTGACGCGGCCGGTGAACGTGTAGGCACCGGCACGGGGCGCGGTGAACGGGAGCGACTCGCTTTTCGTCCCTGCCTTCAGCTGCTCCCCGGTGAGGGTGGCGATGTGGCGCTCGAGTACCTTGCCCGCCTTACGCACGATCCAGACGAACTCGAGCTGTGCGCTGCTCGGCAGCGTGTGCACGCGAGCACTGATCGTGAGCAGCCGAGTGGTCCCCGTGCGCGGTCGGGCGAGGACTTTCAGCCCGCTGGCCGGCGCGTGCGTGGCGAGCCTGTTGGCGAGCATGCGCCTGCGGCTCGCCCCGCGCGCAGTGAGCGTGAGCGCCACCTTGCCGAGGCTCTGCCAGTTGGTCGGGGTGAACGTCGCCTGCTGCCCAGCGCCGAGATGGATCGGGCCGCTGCTGAACGTGCTCGGTAGAGCGTTTGCGCTGACGTTGGAGAGCTCCAGGGTGACGGTGCTCGGCGGGCCGTGGTTGGTGTAGTGCACGCTGGCGCCGGTGAAGCTGAGCGTGTCGGGCGCGCCGCGCGCGGCTGTGGTGGTGAGCGTGAGCGAGTGGAATGAGCTGGCGCCCGGGTCGTGGACCATCTCGATCGTCAGCGGTTTGCCGGCGGTGAAGCTGAGGCGCCCGGCGCCCGCGTCCACGCCGATCTCATCCTCGACGCCGCTGCGCGTGCCCGAGGTGAGGAGCGCGTCGAGCCCGGCCCCCATCAGCGACTCGGTGTAGCTGCCCGTGTGTGCACCCCGCTCGGTGATCGTGAAGGAGCCTGATGCCGGCAGCAGGGCGGTGGGTGGAGCGGGAGTACTGCCGCCGGTCAGCGGGAAGTCGAGCGTCGCGTGTGGGATGTGGGTGGCGGCGCTCACGTTTTCGCTCCCGTCGGGGTTGATCAGCGTGTGTCCCGCCTGGTCGCTCACCTGCGCGAGCGTGCCCGCCGAGTTGACCGAGCCGGCGGCGACCTTGTTGAACGCCGTGGGCAGCACCGGCCGTTCGCTTGCGTTCGTCGCGTACGGGTTGCCGATCGCGCCCTCAGCGATCACGAACATGTGGTGGGCGTCGCCTTCCCACGTCGGGCTGAAGCCGTCGGCGAGCGTCCAGTTGCCGGCGGCGTTCACGTGGATGCGGCTGTTTTCGACTTCCGTCTGATGATCGGCGCCGGTTGTGGCGGCCTCGAGATAGCTGTAGGGGGCGTTGGAGTTGTAGATGTCGATGTAGTAGCCGCCGGCCCCGTCGCTTTCGACGTTGTAGGGGATGACCGCGTGGCCGCCTCCGCCTTTGCCCTGATTGAAGACGGCGATCACGGGCAGGTTGCTGGCGTTGTTTTCCTTGAGCAGCCGGCTGACCTCGTTGACCGTTCGCTGAGGTGAGATCGGCGTGCTCTCTTCCAGTTCGGCGTCCTGATGGGCCCAGGACTGTTCGCTGGCCCAGTTGGCCTGGAACAGCGCGATCGCGGCTCTCAGTTCCGCGGACGGTTGCTGGAAGGCGAGCAGCCGGTACGGCGTGATTTCGAATTTGTTGGCAAGTTCATTGGGGAACGCCGAGAGCGCCTGCTGCACGGCGCTGAGCGAGGGATGGTGTGAGAACCATTGGATCAGCGTGGAGATGCCGAGACAGACGCCCCCGCTGCCGACTTCTTCCTCTGCTTTCAGCCACGCGATCGCCGCCGGCGAGGGCACTTCGCCCGCTTCTGTGGAGACGTCGGCGACCTTCGCTCCGAACAGCTCGGTGACGATGTGCTGGTTGATTTCGCCGGGTTTCAGGCCGAAGTTTTTGAAGACGAAGCCCCAGGTGTCGCGGAAGTTGTCGATTTCCGTTTCGGGGCCCTTGAGTTCGCCTGCCGGCGTCTGCACGACGACGGCGCCGCCGGTCGCGTACTTGGGCACTTCGACGACGAGCGAGCTGCCGTTGGGTTCGGTGGAGATCGGTTTGGCGACGCCCCGAGCGTTTCCGAACTGCACGCTGGAGGCCCCGCAGAGCCCGGTGCCGGTGATCGTCATCAGCGAGCCGGCCTCGCCGAACTGCGGTGTGATCGGCTGACCGAACTCTGATCCGTACCCGTTCTTGGTGACGCTGAGGATCGAGCCGGCGATGCGTTCCACGCTGACCTCGGTCTGTGCCGCTGGGAACGAGCCGTCGGTGGCGGAGATCGTGTAGGTGGCGCTCCCACTGGTGGCGCCGGAGTCCCTGGTGATTTCGAGCTCGACCGATTCGTGCTGGGGCACCGATGTATGGCTGAGCGCGGCCTGCAGCCCTTCGGTGTTGCCTTCGGAGCTGAGCGTGAGCTGCGATTCGCCCGCCACGAGCTGCTGGTTTGCGATGTTGACGTCCTGCGTGGCGCAGGGTGCGACCTTGGTGGTGTGTTCGCCGGCTTCCAGGGCCAGTCCTGGAGCGACGACGAATGTGGTTGTCTGCGGCGACGGTGTGCTCACGCCTTTGCTTGTGGCTGTGATCGTGATCGCGGCTTCTCCCACCGGCGCCGTCGGTGCGACCTGGAACTCGAGCTGCGTCTTGGCTTCGCCGGGTGCGATCGTGGTGCCGCCGGCGACGGTGACGCCGCTTGGGAGTCCGGAGACGTGCAGTTCGATCGGTTCTTCCGCGCCGTTGAAGCGTTCGACGGTGACGGGGACGCCGACGGTGGTGCCCTCTCCCCCGGTCAGCTTGGGTTCTACGGGGGCGATGGCGATGCGCGCGGGCGCCTCTTTCGCGGGGACGCTGTAGCTCAAGTCGTCCATCTCCAGCGGATAGCTTTCGAAGCCCGGGTCCTGCACGGAGAAGTAGGCGATGTTCGCGCTGGCGGAGTGAACCGACAGCGGCTCACTCACTTTGGTCGTGTGCAGTGGGACTTCGACGCTGTCGCTGGCGATCACTTCGCCTTCGTCGCCGTAACCGATCAGCGTGATCGTCTGGACCGTGTGGTTGGCCTGCGGTATGCCCACGTACACGCTGATCGCTTCGGTGGAGGTGGTGATGCGCCCGACCACCCCGTCCCAGTAGTGGTCGGTGGCGTCGTCTTCGCAGAAGCTGTACACAACCTGTTCGCCGGAGTGGGCGTTGGCGGTGTCGCGGTAGAGCCTCTGCCCGCAATATTCTTCGCCTGCTTCGTAGCCGATTTCGATCGGGTGTTTGAGCGCACCCACGTGCGGGCTGAATTCAAGCCCTTCGGCGATGTACGGCTCGATTTCGTGTTCGTATTTGCCGAGACCGGGGCCGTATACATCGGTGCCTTCTATCTTTGGCGTCTCGAAGTTGAATTTCTTTTCCGCGGCGGCAGCCGTCGAAGCTGAGAGGAGCGCGATCGCCAGCACCAGCGGTGCGAGCGCCGGCAGGAGCCGCCGATGGCGCCGGTCGCTGAACGACCCCACTCCGAACCACGCTCGGACGAACCTCGCTGGCCCGCCGAGCCGCTGCGATCCCCTCCCAGCCATTCCCGACCCCCCCAGCAGTTTGTCAGTGCTGGGAATGCTACTTCAAGGCCGCGATGACCCGCCGATCGGCGCTATCCGACTTCGATCGCTTCGACCTCGTTGATTCTGAACCCCTTGCCCTCGCCTGCGCCGTACTGAAGGGTGCAGGTGATGCCGTCCGTCGCGGACGTGCACAACAGACCGTCATAGAGGTCGCTGTGGCCGTAGGCGAGCACCGGTGCGTCGCTGTTCCAGTTTTGAAAGCACCCCTCCGGTTCGTGCGCCCCGGGCGGGATAATCAGTTCGGGCACGTTGCAGAACGTGTCTTGGCCCTGGGTGTCGACTTCGGCGGCGCGCGTGGGCGGCTTTGGATAGGTGCCGCAGGTACGGCTTTCCATCACGCACCACACCCCGCGGTCGGGTGAGAGAAATTCCCGCATGTGCGTAGGCGCGGGGATGATCGCGGCGCCTCCCACGGAGGTGACGTGATGTGCGGTCATGTAGAAGCCCTTGCCTGTAGCGATGACGATGCAGCTCACCCCGAGGCGCACGATCTGGCAGCGGAAGGCGCCGACGGCGATGCGCTTGCCGGCCCTGTAGGTGGGGGTACGCTCCCCCGCATTGCCCAGTTCGCAGGCATCGGCGAACGCGTGCACGTGACGCGCGCACACCTGCACTTCTCCGGCGGCGTTCAGGATCGCTTTCTGCTGAAAGCTCCTGGTCTCGGTGTAACAGCCGACCGTCCCGCCGCTCGCTTCACCGACCATGTAGCAGCCCACGCCGGGCGCGGTGGCGACGAAGAATTCCGCGACCTTCGGCTGGGCGCTGGCCGCCTGGGCGATCGTAGGCAGCGTCAGCCCCAGCGTTGCGATCGCCGTGATCATCATCAGTCGCTTCATCAACTTCCCCCTCGCTTCTGGATGAACTCGGATCAGGAGGACTCGAGAAGCTGCTTGGCGCGTGCGAGCGCCTCAGCCAAGCTCTCGGCTCCCACGACGACCGCGTCACCATCGGCCTGCGGTTCGATCCTGAGGACCACCTGGCCGTCTTCGAGCCGTGTAAAGCCAAAGAGCCTGTCGCCCGCCCAGAACTCAGCGACGCCGTACTCGGCCTCTTCACGGCTCACCACCCTGACTTCGAGTTCGTGCGGAGCGGGCATTTATCCAGTCGGTCGGATTGTGCTGGCGAAGCCTATACGCTGACGCCATGCCGATGCCAAAACGCGCAAGCGTGGATGACTACTTCGCACAGCTGAACGACATCCAGCGACCACACCTGGAGGCGCTGAGAGAGCTGAGCCTCGCTGCCGACCCGGAGGCGCAGGAGGCCCTGAAGTGGAACCTGCCGGTGTACGTCCGCGGGGAGAAGAAAACGAGCCTGTGGATGCTGCAGAACTTCAAGAACCACTGCTCGCTGCGGTTCCCGCCACCGTTCTTCGCCACACAGAAGGCCGCGGTGGAAGCGGCGGGCTATGACGCCGGGGAGGGCTTCATCAAGCTCCCGTACGAACGCGAGCTGCCGACAAGCCTCTTGCGGGCGCTGATGAAGGCACGGGTGGATGAGTACAACGCCACGGGCGCCGGCTGGAACGACCGCTGAGCGGTTCCCCGGCATGGAGATCTCCGTCTGAACCAGCTGGGAGGGTGAGCGTGTCTGCGAAGGATGTCGACGAGTACCTGGGAAAGGTCGATGAGCCGAAGCGCAGCACGCTCCAGGCCCTGCGCGACACGATCCTCGCGATCGTCCCGGACGCCGAGCAGGTGATCTCCTACCGTGTTCCCGCATTCCGCGTGGAAGGCAAGACGTTTGCGGGCTTCGCCGCGTTCAGAGATCACCTGAGCTACCTGCCGTTCAGCGGCTCGGTGCTCACGCAGCTGGAGGACGAGCTGGGCGGCTACACGAAGACGAAGAGCGCCCCGCACTTCGACGTGGATCGCTCACTTCCGCAGGCGCTCGTGCAGAGGCTGATCTCCGTGCGTCTCGAGGAGATTAGGGAGCGCTCTCGCTAGCGCAGTTTCCTGACTGCGAACCTAGAGCTTCGGCGTCGAATAGTGGCTTTTGCTTTTCGGGACGCACGTGTGGTAGGTGCGCGTTCCGGTCACCGACTGCCCGTTGCTCGCCTTGGCGGTGATGGAGAGCACGAACGTGCCCTTGGGAAGCCCGACGAGGTTCACGAGCGCGGTGATGTGCGCGCGTCCCAAGGTCTTCAGGTGTTTGTGGTTGAGCTTGATCACGGCGCCGACCCAGCTGATGCCCGGCAAGGAGCGCACGTGGATCGTGAACCTGCGCCTGCTCACACATTGCGTCGCGGGCGGCAGGCTGAATGCGGCGGCAGCGGAGATCTTCTTCGGGGAGGGCTTTGGGACGGTGCCGCCGCCGGTCGTCGAGTTTCCGCTGTTAGCCGATGTAGCGGCCCCGTTCCCGCCTGACGTGGATGTGCCGCCGCCGTTCGTTGGTTCGGTGGAGCCACCGGATTTCGGCGCCGTCGCATTTGGTTCGCTCACGCGGACCGGAGTCAGACTGCCGAGAAGCATGCCGTCGCCGAGCCCGCCCCCTTCGCCTTCACCCCAGCACCAGGCGCTGCCGTCGGCGAGCGTCGCACACGTGTCTGAGAAGCCGACGCTCACAGACCTCGCCGTGCTCAGGCCGCTGACGAGGACGGGCGTCGAGCTCCCTTCGCTTGTTCCGTTGCCGAGAACGCCGGTGTAGAGTCCGACGGGGCCGCCCTTGCCCCAGCACTCGATCGAGCCCGTCGCGAGCACCGCGCAGGCGCGATCCCAGTCGGCGCTGATCGCGACCGCGTTGCTGATGCCGCTGACCGTGACGGGCGTCAGGGCGGCTGTTTCGGTTTTGCCGTTCCCGAGCTGACCGTCGTAGCCTGCGCCCCAACACTCGACGGTGCCGTTTGAGATCAGGGCACAGGTGAACGCGCCGACGCCGCTTGCACTGATCGCCACTGCGTGGCTCAAGCCGCTGACGGCGGTCGGGGTGGGGGTGCTCGCTTCCGAACCGTCTCCGAGGTCTCCGTGAAGGTCGCTTCCCCAGCACTCGGCAGCGCCGCCGGTGATGACTGCGCAGGCGTAGTACTGGCCGACGCTGACCGCGACCGCGTTGCTGACCCCACTCACAACGACCGGCAGCGAGCTTTCAGCGGGCGTGCTTTTTGCAAGCTGACCCCAGTTGTTGGCGCCCCAGCACTCGACCGTGCCGCTGTTGGTGAGCGCGCACGTGTCGTCGAGTCCCGCGCTCACCGCCGTCGCGTTGCTCAGGCCGCTCACCGCGACGGGGTTCCAGTTTTCTTCGAGCGTTGTGATCCCGTTGCCCAGCTCGCCGAAGCCGTCGAAGCCCCAGCAGTCGATGCCGCCGCTGGAGAGGAGCGCGCAGCGGTGATCTTCAGATCCTGTGACTGCGGTCGCGTTGCTGATCCCGGGGACCAGCACCGGCGTCGAGGTCTCCTCGATCGTGCTCCCCAGCAGTTGCGAGCCCCAGCACTCCACTTCGCCGCTCGCGAGCACGCCGCAGGTGCCCCAGTTGGCGGTGCTCACCGCTGTCACCGACGCTGCGTTGGCCACCGTCGCCAACAGCGTGAATATGACGGCGGCCACGCCAACGGTGCGGTACACCGAGCGTACGGCGATCAGCGACTGCTTGGCGTGATCGAGAAGCGTGAGCATTGGTTGGGCGTCCCCTTGAAAGTTGGCTTGCTCAGTAAGAGTCAGCCGGCTGTCGTCTCCAGGAACCAGTAGCCGTGTTGATCTTTGAGGCACAGATGCTCACCGGTTGCTGGAGCCGCCACCGTGAGCTTGAAGCAGCGGTAGACCTCGTGGCCGTAGAAGCGCCCGGGACTCGACAGCGTAATTTCGGCGGGTCTCTTGATCCGCTTGCCTTCGGCCATGTTGGGGATGCCGTTGCTGGCGCTGCTGATGCCGCTTGCGTGGGCAACGCTCGAGCCCCAACCGGTCCAGTGCAGATGTTCAATGCCCCAGGAGCCGTCGGCGAACATAAAGATCAACGCCGGGCGTATAACCTCCGGCTGCGGTGGCTGCCCGGGCCCTCTGATCGTGGCGGCGACACTGCCCCAGAAGTAGATGGGCGGGGAGCTCGTCCCCTGGGCGAGGGCGGGTAGCGTCAGCACAGCGGCGGCGATCACGGCAAGGACGAATCGCTTCATGTGGCCCCCCTTCCTGTGCTTAAGATGAGTCGGTCCCGATGATGAGCGCCTTCGCGCGAGCGCTCGCGCGAAGGACGCTAATTGTAGCCGTGCGCCGGCTGTAATGTCATCGCGGCGATGCCGGGGGCCGAGCTACGCTGCCGCGCGCTCGCGCACCTGCGCATACACAGCAACCTCGAAGTCGAGCAGCGTTTCGATCACGGGCAGGTCGAAGAAGGGCAGCACCTGGGTCATGAGCGCCCCGCCGACGCCGGCGGTGCGATCGATCCAGTAGAAGCAGTTGAAGAGGCCGGCCCAGTCGCCGGTGCCGGCGCTGCGCATGTTGGGGACGTCGATGCCCATGAGGTGAAAGCCGAGCCCCCAGCCTTGGTGCACGGGCATGGTGGGCACGTCGTTGGTGAGGATGGGGTCGGCGGATTTCATGATCTGCGGCAGCGCGAGGCCGTTGAGCTGATCGGTGAAGGCCATTTGCACGGTGGCGGCGTCGAGCACGCGTGCGCCGTCGAGCTCGCCGTCGCGCAGCATCGCGCGGATGAATCGCCCGTAGTCGGTGATCGTGCCGTAGGAGCCACCTCCGGCGGACGCCCACTCGGGATCGTCGGGCAGGTCGAGCTCGAGCGGCCCGAGGCTGCCGTCGGGCATGCGTAGCTGCAGCTCCATCAGCCGTGCCCGCTGCTCGGCGCTGGGCGCGAAGCTTGTGTCGCTCATGCCGAGTGGCTGATAGAGGTTCTGCGCGAGGTAGGCGTCGAGCGTCTGGCCGGTGACGGCCTCGATGACGAGGCCGAGCCAGTCGGTGCTGATGCCATATTCCCAGCGCGTGCCGGGGTCGCATGCGAGCGGGCTCATGAGGCTCGCCTTCTGCCCGCCGATCACGCTGGGAAGCCCTGTGAGCTCGGCGTAGCGCATGAGCTCGGCATTGGTGAAGAAGTAGCCGCAGCCGGATGTGTGCGTGGCGAGCTGGCGCACGGTGGCCTTGCTCTTGGGTGCACGCAACAGAGGCACGTCGCCGTCGAAGCCATCGAGCACCTGCAGCTGGCCGAACGCGGGCAGGATCGACTCGACGGTGGCGTCGAGGTCCAGCAGTCCCTGCTCGACGAGCTGCAGCGCGCCGACGGTCGCGGGCGCCTTGGTCATGGAGGCGTTACGGAACATCGTGTCCGCGCGCGCAGTGCCGGCGCAGGCGTGGTGGAGCACGCCGTCGCGGTCGACGGCGATCGCGCAGACGCCGCTGAAGGCCCCCGCAGCGACGGCGTTCTCGAGCAGCTGATCGATTGCGGTCCCGTCGAAAGCCATTGCTACGTCCCCCCTGTTCGCGGATTCTCTGCTGCGAGCCTACTGGCGGGGATCGCCGGGCGCCACTTTTGGGAGACGCGATGGCTGCTCGCTTTCGACATACGGTTGTGGCGCCGGTCACCGCAGTGCCGGGTGGCGCGGGTCTACACCCTTGGTAGCTATTCGCGCGCCCACCCAGGCCTGATGCTCATGTGGAAACCACACGAGAAGGGGGCAAGCATGAGCACAGCATCCGCACACACCTCGACACCCGCGGGTCAGGCGCACAATCTGGCGAGCGAGCCGCCGACAGGCTTCGTCGCGCTCGTTACGGCGCGATTCACCTTCAAGAGGACGAGCCTCACGCTCGCCGCTGGGATTGCCGTGTTCGCACTGGCGCTCGCAGGATGCGGCGGCTCGGCCGGCCACACCTCGGAATGGACCAGCGCAGATGTGCACAAGCTCGAGAGTGGGATGGAAGGGCAGGAAGGCGTCACGCCCGCGCTGGTGGCGTGTGTCACGCCGATTGTCGAGGCACGGACATCGCCCGACGCAAGCTCTGCCGAGGGCGAAGAGGTCGGCCATGAAGCGGCCGTCAGCTGCGAGAAGTCGGTGAATCACATTACGGCCTCATCGAGCGGCGCCGAAAAGCAATTCGGACCGGCGTGCCAGAAGCAGCTCGAGAGTGCAGCGTGCGTCGAAGAACAGGAGCAGGTCGCCAGCAGGGCGGAGGCAGAAGGCGAAGCGAAGCTCAGCGAAGAACAGAAGCAGGAACAAAAGGAATATGAACAGCAGTCCGGCAGTGCCATCGACGAAGAACCCTAGAGCTGACACCAACGCCCGGAGCGACAGTGTCCGCAGGGCCTCCTACGACGGCTTGCCAGTGAAGGAGACCGCAGCCCGCGTGGCTGCGGTCTCGCCGGCGTGCTTGCGCGCGCACGCCGTGCGGGCCGCGCTCGCACGCATGCTGCGAGCCGGCGCTTATCGCTACGGCGTTGGTGACGATGCAGCTCGCCTATGTGGGGTTGCATCCAACTGGCTTGCGGGGGACGAGACGGACCTCGCGACGCAGCCACTGAGCAGTCTGGTCGAGCATTTCCGTGCCGGCTGCGAAGGATCCGGAGCTGGGAAACGCAACCACGGAGATCACGACACCGCTTGCTGATCCCGGATCGACGATGCCTGACTGACGCACCAGATACGCACCCGCCGGATTGGGCCCCCAGCCGCCCTTGAACGCAATCGAGGCGAAGCCCGCCGACCCCAGGCCCCAACTCTCACTGGCCTCGATGTGCTCCATCAAATTCAACACGTAGCTCGTCTGCGCCTTCGGCAGCAGACAGCCGAGCGCCAGCGCGCGAAAGAACTTCACAGCCTCGCTGGGCCGCCACTCCGTCTGACCGAACGTCGTCACAGCCCCCGGCGGAGGTGGTGCGGTCGTCACTACCGTTTCTGTGTCGCCACTGTCACGAAACAGGCTTTCGACGTACGCGCTCGCGCCGGATAGGCCGCCCTTCAGGCGCTCCAGGTCAGCGAACAGCGCCAGGATCGATTCGTTGCTCGATTCCGTGATCGCGGACTCGGCCAGGGCGCTCTCCGAGGAGCTGAGCGGGCCCCTGCCGGCTTCTTCGTTGGCCTTGATCAGCCCCACGAGCACGGGCACCTTCGTCGTGCTCCAGCCGTGAGCCGGTTCGTTGCTGCCGAGCACCGCCGCGCCACCCTCGCCGAGCGGCAGTGCCGCGAGCTCGATGCGCCCGGGCAGCGTTTCCGCGAGCGCCCGGAATGACCTCACAGCACCGGCCGCGAGCGCTGCTGTTGCAGCGGTTGACCCGGCGGCAGCGCCCGATCCTTCGTGCGCCGCCGTGGCGGCGAGCGCGGCTTTGACGCTCTTCAGGCTCGGCGCACCGGGCGCCGCCGGATATTCGTGAGCTGTCTTGGGAGCCGCCGGCGAGCTGGTGTGCTCGGCCTTGGCGATGCGCACGATCACGACACGGTGATGCGTCCTGTTGAGCAACAGCACACCAACACCGACGATCGCGAGTGTGATCACGACACCGACGGCCAGCACGCCACGCCGCCGGCGCGAGCGCGACCGTCTGCGTCGCGCGAGATAATCCGGCTCGTAAGGCATCGTCTGGGGTAAGGCTAGCTTTGAGCCCGGTCAGGCCCTGGGCGCGACGGGGAGCCGCCGCGCCCGCTGTCCGCCAGCAGGCAGCGCATCACGGCGAGAAGTAAACAGAGGCCCCGATCCCGCCTGTGCAGACGACCTGGGTCGTACTCGTGACGCAAGTCATTTCATAGTCTTTTTTCGTCACGGGGCTATAAGCCTCGACCGTGCCCGAGCCGTCGCTGGCGTCGTATGCGGACTGGACAGCTTCCGCAAACACACAGGTCGTGTCAGGCCCAACGGAGAGGTCACCGCCGCAGGAGCTCAGGTCGGACTCGTGCGCGACGACGGGGGTCGCAGCGTTTGAGGCATTCGACGGCGGCTTCGACTTCTGTGGTTCAGTTGATCCACTGCCCTGCTCGACCACGACGACGCTGGTCGAGCCCGGCGTCGCACCGGCGGCGCTACCGATGACGTCGATTGTGTTCTTGCCGGCGTGGAGCGCCGCACTGCCGGTGAACACACCGTTACCAACCGCTGCTGGTTGTCCCTGCACCTGCACCGTGGCATTGGTGGGCGTAACCGTGCCGCGAACCACAACGCTGCTACCGGCGATCACACTCCCGCCGGTCGGCGCGGTCACGACCACGTTCACGGTGCCGGACGCGACAGTGCTCGTGCTCGTCGTGGTCGACCCGCAGCCGGCCACGCCAAGCACCACGAGCGTTACCGCGGTTGCGACCAAAGGTTGAAGCTTGTGCTTGAACATGGTCAACAACACGCGGCGAAAATACCATAGGAACATGCCTCGGTGTGTGACACTCGTCGGCACCCTTGGTCAGCATCGTTCCAGTCATTATCTTCTTTTATGTTCGACGAGGAAATGCTTATGCCTTGCGGGTAGTGTGACAGGACGCGGTAGGCGCGGGAGATCGCTAGGGTGCATCGTCTACTTCGACATCCGGGGGGAGCTGTGAGAGATCAATCGGAGCGCACAGAGGTAGGCGATCGTCGACTCCCGCGGGCGCGCGCGTTGGCGAGCGCCGCGGTGCTCGTACTCGCGCTCGTCGTGCCAGTGGCCCGGGCCGCCGGCGGCCCGACACCAGCGGGGGAGTACAACAACAGCAGCACGGCTCACGTCTATCTCAACATCCTCGTCGATGACCCTGGCAATGCTGTTTATGTCACGGTTACGTGCGATCCAGAAGGCATCGGCCCGAGCACGAAGTGGGTGTGGATCTCACACGAGCTGAGAGCGCCGCTCACCGGCACGAGCTCTTTCACAATCGCCAAGAGCGACGCGGTCATCACGAGGATCGAACAGCGCACGGCCAAGTTGGCTCGGGGACGGGGCCGCGTTTCGGTGTCTGGACGCTTTGGTGACGGCAAGTTCGTGGGCAGTGCCTACGTGGGCGACACGCCATGCGCTGAGATCCACTACTCGGCACGGCTAGCTGGCTCAACCGGACCGGGTGCGCTTCCCGATTGACCCGACGCAGGGAGGCCCTTCACTTTCCTGGGCGTCTCGGCGCGCTGACCTCGACGGTGGCTGGGACAGCCCTGCTGCTCGCCCTCGCGGCAGCGGTCGTCTACCCCAACGCCGCCGGCTCGCCCGCCAGCGAGGTGCTCACAGCCGGCGGGTCCGCCGTACCGGACACCGCGCCCAGCGGACCGGCAGCCGGCAAAGTGAGCATCGATCGCGCCATCGGGCAGATGCTCATGACGCGCGTAGACGGCCTCGAGGCCTCTCCTCGACTGCTCACCCGGATCAGGTCCGGCCAGGTCGGGAGCGTCATTCTCTACAGCGAAAACATCTCCAGCAACGCCCAGGTACGACGGCTGACCGCGTCGCTGCAGGCCGCCGCGCGCGCGGGCGGCAACCCGCCCCTCCTGATTGGAACGGATCAGGAGGGTGGACCGGTGAAGCGGGTCTCCGATGCACCACCGACGATGTCGGCCGAGGCGATGGGCCGCACCGCCGACCCGCGCGCCACCGCTGAAGCGCAGGGACGCGCGACTGCCGGCGCACTGCTGGCGCTCGGGATCAACCTGGATTTCGCGCCGGTATCGGACATCCCGACCACGAGCGAGAACTTCCTCGGCGAACGCGCCTTCGGGCACAGGACTCGCCAGGTCGTGGAAGGAGCAACCGGCTTCGCGATCGGACTCGCGCGCGGGCGCGTCGCCGCAACGGCCAAGCACTTCCCCGGCCTGGGCGGGGCCGGCGCGCACGACACCGACCTCGAACCGGTGTCGATCGACCTGCCGGCGCCACAGCTCAGAGCCGCCTACGCGCCATATCGAAGCATGGCCGAGGCCGGCTCCAACGTGGCACCGATGGTGATGATCTCCAACGCGGCGTACCCCACGCTCGCCTCGAGCAACCTGCCGGCCGACCTCTCGCCGGTGATCCTGCACCGAGAGCTCGCGCTCGCCGACATGAGCGGCCGCGTGACGATCACCGATGATCTGGAAGTCCCCGGCGTTGCCCGTTATCCAGACGCACCGATCAAAGCAGCGCTCGCGGGGGACGACATCCTCATGTTCGCCAGTGAGGAACGCGGCTCGGAACGGGCCTACCGGATGCTGCTGGGCGCCTCGCGGCGTGGGCAACTGCCGACGGCGCTCGTCGTGTCGGCGGCCGAGCGTGTAGAGGCACTCAAGCACAGCCTTGGGATTGGTGGCGCAATTTCAACCTACAGATGACCGTGGGTCGGCGGAGCGCCTGGCGCAGCGCACCGCGTGGAGTTCACGCCTGCTTCACACCGCGGCTCCATGGACGTGTGGTATTCATCACGTCGGCGGTGGTTACAGCGGGTCGTGTGAGCCACGCCAACGGATGTCGCCCGGGGTGTGATGTTTCGACACCTTGGGGAGAGCGGCAAGGTCGATTTTGTCGGGATGCTGTCGTGGACTTGCAATCCGCACAAAAGGGGGGACGATGAACACGAGCAGCGGCACTGCGTTCGGCTCTGCGCTCCACGCCGAGGGCTGGAAGATCTCGTCAAGGGCGCGGCCGCTGGTGGCCGCGCTCGCCACTGCCGCCGTGCTGGCCTTCGCTCTCACCTCAGCCTCCACAGTGTCTGCGGCCCCGCTGCGCGATCCGGCCGCTGCGCGGTCGGCCTCGAGTGGGCTCCCGCCGGCTTTCCACGCGCGAGTGAACGCGGCCTGCGGGCGCCTGGTGTCGCGGCTCGGGTCGGCGCTGAGCGGCTTCCACCCCCACGGTGACAAGCTCGAACAGGCGATCGAGGGAGTCAAGCTCATCGAACCCCTCGTTAGGGGCTTCGTGAGCTCGCTGCGCACGCTCGGCCAACCTGCCTTCAGCCGCCGTGAATGGGACCAGCTGGTGAACGTCGAGCATTCGTTTGCGGCGCTTCTGCCCAGCGCTCGTGCCGCGCTCGAGCACCGAGACGCGCGCCGCCTGACGACGATCGGGCATGAGTTCACGCACCTGGATCGCGAAGGTGAACGCCTCGTACAAGGGCTGGGACTGGAGGACTGCGGTGCCTCTGGTGACTCCGGCGGAGAGGGAGCCTTCGGAGATACCTCGACCGGCACTGAAACGCCCGACTCCGGCGAAGGGTCCACGCCCTCCGCGCCGAGCCTCGTCTCCAGCTATCAAGGCAGCATCCGCAACAGCACCCGCGAACTGACCGCGCCGCTGAGCCTCGAGAACGTCCAGGTGAGCGCGGAAGGCGCCGTCACAGGCGAAGTCTCGCTGCAGCCGCCGCTCTACGGCAGCGGGACGTTCGCCGGTACCTACGCCGACGGCGCGATCGAATTCACGGTCGCCGCGCCGGGCGAAAACCCGGCGGGCGTTACCTCGGAGACGTTCGTCGGAGAAGTGAAGGAAGGCGGCGAGATCTCCGGCACCTACACCGCCGCGGTCGGCGAAGAAGAGCAGGCGGGAACCTGGGAAGTCGCGCCGCCAGCGAGCGGCTCCACGCTACGACCTGAACTCGCCCGTTCGGTCGTGCTCACGCCGAGCGCCGGCACCGTCACCTACAGGCTTCCCGGGCACTCGAGAGCGACGCGACTGGCACAGCAAACGCTCGTGCCGGTGGGCACCGAAGTCGACGCACTCAGCGGGACCGTGACGGTGATCGTCGCCTCTGGCGCAAGCCCCGCCGAAGAGTCCGCCGAACTCTATGAAGGCGAGTTCGTGATCCAACAGGAAGCGAGCGCGCCTTATGAGACGGTGTTCGTGCTCTCCCAACCGCTGAGCGGCTGCAAAGCAGCGAGCACGGCGCGGGTCGCCGGCAAGTCGACGCCCGTGCGTCGCCTGTGGGCCCACGACACAGGCGGCTCCTTCGGCACTCGAGGTCGCTACGTGAGCACCACCGTCGAGGGCACACGCTGGCTGACGGTCGACGAATGCGAAAGCTCGCTCGTCGAAGTGTCCGAAGGGTCCGTGGCGGTGCTCGATCTAGTCAACAACCAGACGACCACAGTGCAGACGGGCGGCAGCTTCACTGCGCGCGGTGCCGGGTCGAGCGGCCGTGGTCACAGTCAGGCGCCGCGGTCGAGGAGCCAGCCAACACCGGCGTCGGGCCCGTTGGCGGCCGTCGAGGGATATTGGGAGGCGATCGACGAGCACGACTTCGCGCGCGCGTACAGATACCTGACGGCGGGCGCTGCCGGCGCAACCCAGGCCCAGTTCGTCGCCAGCGAGCGAGAGGAGCGCGTCAGGAGCGCGAGCTTCGACGGGCGGCTGCTGACAGACCATGGGTCGAGCGCGACGGTCGGCGTGATCTCACTGGTCACACATGACCGACAGTTCGGCTGTCGCACCTGGAGCGGGCGCTATGCGATGCAACGCCGCGCCGGTCAGTGGATGATCGCGCGCGCGGAGCTCGCCGTCAGGTCGTGCGGGCGATGAGCGCGCGACGTACGACGGCGACAGCGGCACGCCCACGGTGGGCTGTTTGATCGACACCCTTAGGGTCTGGGTTGGGCTCCGGTGTGCGGGATCGTCTCCTTACCAAAAGAAACCGCTGCGGTCAGTCGCAGCCCGAGATGAGGAGGCGTGAGATGCCGAAGACCATTACGGCACTGCTTGCGGGCGCCGGTCTCGCGGTGTATGGAACGAGCACCAATCCGCGACGGTGGACCTGGACACTGAGCCTGTGGGCGGGGATTATCGGCGCCATGGGCTCGGCTTTCACGCTTCTGCAGGTCTCGGTTACATCGCAGGTGGCGCCGGTGACTGCTGCGTGGGGAGTTCGTCTCGCTCTGGCTGCTTCAATCATCGGAGCGGCATCACGGTGCCGGACGGTCGGTCGCTGAGCAGAGCCGACAGTCCGAGAAATGCCACGATCAGAGTGGACACCAATGAGCGACTCTTGCCCGTTTTCGAGCGACGCTTGATCCTCCGCTCGAGCTCACAAGGATGCACCTGTACACCCTATGGCCGTCCAACGTGCCCAGCGTCGAAAGAGTCACCTGGGAGGCTGTCGTCACAACTCCTCCATCGGCACACTGGGGTTCACAGGTCTCGACCTCGCTCGTTCCCGAGCCCTTGGCGGTTGCACCGCCCCAGCTCGTCCACCTGATCCGGTCGATGATCCACGACGCATCGCCGGACATCTGAATCGCGCTCGGTCGCACCTTCAGTGGCGCCATCGACGCAATCGAGGCAGCGAACGAGGTGAAGTACACCGCAGACGAAGTCACCGCGGGCGCGCCGGCGGGACGCCCCACGCCCGGTAGGGGCGCCGCCTCGGGCGAAGCGGCCACGACGCCCGCCGCCGAAACGATCGTCAGTCCTGCCAATATCGCGCCACGCCCCCTGAGGCTCATCACGAGCCGCAGCATACAAGGTGAGGCACAGAACGACGCCCGCGACGGACTCGGCCACGATCGAGAGGTCAGGTGCCGGCCTGAGTTGCGGTGAACCAGTTTGTGGGCTTGGTGATCGTACCACCGCGCGTGCAGCCGACTGCGCCTTCCTGGCCATGCTGACATGACCAGCCGTCTACCAGCCACACCTTGGCATCCAGCGGATAGTTTCGCGGACTGATCAGCTTGCCGCGACCGGAGAAGAATGACTGGAGCACCCGACCAGCTACGCTGCAAGTGACGTTGCCGCGCTTGATCTCGACGACGTAGGAAGTACCCCGTGGAGCCACGGAACATCTCTTGGCGGCCGACGCAGTTGGGACACTCGTCAACAACATCCCACGAGGCCCTCCTGGCGATCCGACGTGTGGCTCTTGCTGGCGTTGTACGACCCGACTGCGGTGCACGTCGTCGGCGAAACGCATGAGATCGCCGCTAGACCGCTTTCCGGCTTGGGGCTTGCGCTGAGCTCCACCGACGCGCTCATGAGCGCGTTCCCAATGCGCGGCAACCCCATCGACTGACGCGACCGAACCTCGAGTCGCATGAAAACAGGTGGGGCATTCCCACCAGCACAACGGGGCAATTCCGACAGTCACGGGGCTTTGGCGAGATATCTGTGACCGGCCTCGACGGTTACGTGACGGTGGTTGACGAGGTTCGTCACCGCCACCTTGTCGCGGGTGACGCGGACGAGGGTCCCTACGCAGAGATCCTCGGTGAGCCATTCGGTTCCCTCCACCGTGGCGGAGGCGTAGTTGCCCTTCGTCCCGAAGCTGCCATGGGCGTCGGCCCACAGTTTGCGCGCCACGTACTTGCCCGACGCGTGTGCGGAACTAGCCCGCGCGAGATGCCCCCGCTCGCGCGCGGTCGGGCAGACCGAGAAATCGCCGCCCGTCAGTTCAGCCACCACCATCCCGTTGTGGCCCTGCCTCAACACGAACTCGCCTTCGAAGAATTCCCCCGTCTGGGTGCCACCGTGCGGTCCCACCGTCGTTACGCGCACGCGGCCGTGGGTGGCTTCGATCACCGTCCCAAACGGGATCTGACGCAGCGCCGAGAGCGCCACAAACGCGCCTGTACCAGGCAACCGCACGCTCACCTGACCGGACACGAGCGCGACATCGCCGCTCACAGCCAGTTGAGGCGCCAGCACCGCGGAGCTGAACGACAGCACTCCGCCCGTCTGGCTTGGAGGGCCCAGCGCCCGGCTCGCGGCCTGTGCCGGCGACTCAGGTTCCACGGTCTCTACCTCATTCGCCGCGCTGGACGGCGAACATGTACTAACCGACCCGTTGTTCGCCGTGTCTCCGCTGTATACGACCTGCCAATAGTACTGCCCCGGCGTCGTTAGATCGACCGCCTGGGACTCAGGCAGCGTTCCCGGCGTCGCGATCGTCTCAGGCGTCCCCGCGTCAACCCGGTCCGTGCACGCAGCATCCGAGTAAACATCATAGGTAACCGTGCCTGTGGCTGACGCGGCATCTTCGCCGCTCAGCGTCGCTGAATCGGTAACGTCCGTCCCCCCTGCAACGACAATCGCGGCTCCACTCTGCCCGCCTCCAGAAAGACTCGTCGTGAGAACGGTGGGCGCGGCCGGCTGTCCGGCGTTTACCGCGAAGATGTAGCGTCCGGGCGTAGTGCTGTTGAGCTCGTGATAGATGAGTCCGGTCGCGGGCGTCGAGTCGAGGAAGGCCTGCGGCACCCCCGATCCGGTCAGGGTGTAAGAGTCTTCGGACACTTCTGTGCCGTTGGAATACCCGACGTACGCGCTCTCGCCTTCTGGGCCTTCCTGGCATTGCGGACTTCCTCCGCTGGCTTCTCCCGCGTCCCATTGGATCGAGTCGTAGTTGAACTCAATTTCGAAGTCATCTCCGAAGGGTCCGGTGCTCTTATCGGGCCGGTCGATCAGGATCAGCTGAAAATCGTCAAGGACGCTCGCGTTTTCATCGAAGCAACCGACGTCCGGCCAGTTGACCACAAAGACCCTCTTGCCGTTCAGCGTCCCATCTCCGAAGTTGACCAGTCCGCTTTCTGCCCCTCGAGTGTCGACGTCCGCAAAGAACGGAGCCACAATGGGGTTCGAAAAGCTTGCCAACGCTGACGGCGTGTACTGGCTGAGCGGTTCGCCGAACGTGACGTTACCGTTGGTGTTGATGTAGGCAGCGCTGTACGCACTGCCAAACAAGTTGATGTCGAAGCCAAGCGGATAGGCTTCTGGACCTTCCTGACCCTCCGGACCGGGGCATTCGGGCGATGCGTCGCCGTCGCCGCCGCAAGGCCACGTTCCATCGTCGTTCGCCGGGAATATCACTTCCCGGTAGTTGTTGATCACCGACGTGCTTGCTCCCGGGCTCGGGCTAGTCGATACGACGGCTTCTGCGTCCGCGAGAGCCGGCTGTGGTGCAGCCAGTATCACGAGCGTGGCTGCCGCCGAGCATGCGAACAGACCGAATACTCGACTTGGCGTCCGCCGCATAACACGACCAATGACACGTCGGTGATCGGTGAGCATCTCGCGTAGCTGCGATAGTTGGAACTGGCCGGATATCGGGGCACCGTATTGGCCCCCGGTCCGTGCCTTGTAAAAGTGTCGTGAACAGGCGGAGCCGCTTGATCGAAGGGAGCATCCATGGGATTTCCTCGCTTGCCGGCCCCCGTGGACCCCAGTTCAGAGCCACGATCGATACGCGTGAAGTTACTTGAGCGCATGGCACCCGAGAGCAGCTCACGGCACGAGGAAAGCTGATTGCCTAGGCTTTGCACCTGGCGACACTTCCCGGCCTCATGGCGATGCAGATACCTCATGACGGCGACCCGCTCGCCCCGCACTCACTCTCACCTAAGGAGCTGACTGAGCTGCTGGCAGTCGAACGCGGTGGGATGCCGTTCCTCGCTTATCGCAATGCCGACGGAGCCCTGTACCTTCTACCGCTGCGCGATGATCAGACGCTGATGCTGGGCCGTCGCCCAGACATGGGAGTCGCGCTCGCCTGGGACCCCGAGGTCTCCAGCCTTCATGCAGAGCTGCAGTGCCTGAGTGGAGAGTGGGCGATCGTCGACGATGGCCTGTCCAGGAACGGCACATTCGTCGAGGGTCAGCGCGTCAGCGGTCGCCAGCGGCTGCGCCCCGGGGACAGGGTGCGCGTGGGGCGCACGATCCTCGCGTTCAACACGCCGAAGATCGCGACTTCAGAGGAGACGGTGACTGCGGGAGACCGCGGCGCGCTTCCGCAGCTCACCGATACCCAGAAGCGCATCCTGGTAGCGCTTTGCCGCCCATATGGCAGCGGTTCGAGCTTCGCCGCCCCGGCGAGCAACCAGCGCATTGCCGAGGAGGTGTTCCTCAGCGTCGACACCGTCAAGATGAACCTGCGCACGCTCTTCAACCGCCTCGAGCTCAGCGAGCTGCCGCAAAACCAGAAGCGAGCGCGCCTCGCGAAGATTGCACTCGAGTTCGGCCTGGTCTCCAGACGCGACCTCGAGAGCTAGCGCTCACTCCGAGATCACCGTCGAGGTGAACCGGCCAGCATGCTCAGCCTGTGCCCCTGCACCGGGCGGCGGCGCCGGAGGGTCGGGGTGCGCCGGGATCGCGACCCCCAGAGCGCGAGCGCACGCACGACCGAGCTCGCTCGCCGACGCAAACCGAAGCGCTGGATCCTTCGCCATCCCCCTCGCGAGCACCGCGTCGATCTCCACTGAGAGCCCCTGGCGAACGCTGCTCGGGGCAGGCGGCGGCGCGCTGACGTGCGCCCACATCGTCGCTGCCTCGCTGTCGCGGCTGTAGGGAGGCGCGCCTGTCAGGCACTCGTATAGGAGACACGCAAGCGCATACACATCGGCGCGCGCATCCAGCCCTTCTCCGCGGATCTGCTCGGGCGCGAGGTAGTCGAGCGTGCCGACCCATTGGCCGACCTTCGTAATGCCCGTGAGCGAACCGACGTGCTTCGCCACGCCGAAATCCGTCAAGTAGGCGTGCTCCGGCTGATCAGCCGTGAGCAGCACGTTTGCCGGCTTGACATCCCTGTGCACCAGCCCATGTGTATGTGCTGCATCGAGCGCGCCGCCGAGCTGCATGATCACCATTGCCGCGCGCTCGGTTGCGAGGGGGCCGGTGCGATCGAGCAGCTGACGCAGGTCGAAGCCCTCCACGAGGCGCATCGCGATGAACAACAGACCGTCATCCTCGCCAGCCTCATAGACTGGGATCACGTTGGCGTGCTCGATCGACGCGGCGATCCGTGACTCGGCAACGAAGCGCTCGCGGAACACCGGGTCCCCGGCGCGCTCGGTCGCGATCAGCTTCAACGCGACAGGACGATCGAGCGCCAGCTGCGTGGCTCGGTAGACGATGCCCATCCCGCCGCGTCCAAGGAGTCCCTCGATTCGGTAGCCGGCGATGATCGCGGTGGGCTCAAGCGGTCGCGCGCCAGGCTCCTGTAGCACCTGCTCGACCAAGCCATCGGCGTCGGCAGCGAACAGGTTGCGCAGCCGCCGGCGCTCACGGTCATCGCCCCACATGCTGAGCATCACTGCCCCACCCGTACCGGCCACCAGCGACAGGAGCGGGTCTCCGTAGTCGAGGACCGTCCCGGAGTCGAACGCGAGCTGCGTGCTCAGCGACCACAGGGCGAAGGTGAACAGGCCCGCGAGGCACATGCCGAGCGTGCCGATGCGAATCCCCGCGAGCGGGACCAGGAGACCGAGAAGCACGACCAGCAGGATCGTGACGAGACCCGCGGGGCTCCGCAGGGGAAACCCGGCGAGGACCGTTGCGATCGCGTCGGCTTGAACTTCGGGACCGGACATGGGACTGCCCGCCGCCGTTGTGTGTTGATCATGCAGTTCTGGGGCCGTGGCGCCGATCACCACGACCTTCCCGCGCACCGCGGCGGCGTCGAAGTGGTTGTGCATCACCTGGGCGAACGACAGGTTCCTCACCGTTTCCGGTGGACCCGGGAAATCGATCCAGCCGCCCGCCAGCAACTTCCGATCGACGCGATGGCCCGTGAGATCTTCCTTCACCGCCGCCGCGACCGTCGGCAACCTCCTGACTTCGGCGAGCGTGTGGCGCAGCACACCGTCGGCATCCGGCTCGAGATCGGCGGCACCAGCGCGGTCGCCGATGCTCGTCAGGTTCGCGTTACCCCCCAACACCTCCGTTTCCCCGTCGGGGGTGATCTCCGAGGTGGCGAACACGACCGGTGCAACGCGCTGCGCCGCTTCGTACAGCGCGTCGTCGGCGGCCGCCGTGGTCGGCCGGTCGAAGGAGATGTCCATGACGAGCAGGCGAGCGCCGGCACGGTGCAGGTTCTCGAGCACCGGCACGTACAGAGTTCTTGAGAAGGGAAAGCGGGGAAGGTGACCGACGCTTTCGGGGTCGATGCCTACCACAGCGACGTCGGAAGGCGGACGCTGCGTGCCCCGCAGCGAGAAGCGGGCGTCAACTGTGTCGCGCTGCAGCCAGCCCAGCAGCCCAGTGGCGTGCGCAACCAGTCCCACGACGGCCGCGAGTACGCCAACTGCCAGCAGCCGAACACTGCGCTGTCTCAACACGCCCCCCAAGGCCATCGCGAAAGGGTAACGCCAAGCTGTTACACGAAACTGCCCGCCGCTGGAACAGCGGCGGGCAGTCCCGACAATGATGTAGGCGGCCGAGGGCTCAAATGTTCGCGATCTGCCCGGCCGTGTGGCCGACGGCGATCGCCGCGAGCACCACAACGACGATCGCCAGGAAGACCGGCGCCCACGCCAGCACCCGCTGCCTGCGTGCCAGCGCAGCGAAGTCCTCGCCACCGCCTAGCAGACGCCCGCGCGCTGCCAGGGCCAGCACGGTCGTCGCGACCGCCGTGAGGAAACCAAGCACGATGAAGGCGGACTGGCCGGCGACGCTGCCGATGATCGCGAGCATCAGGCTGATCGGCCCGCTAGCCAGCGCGGCGAAGCTTGCCGTCTCGCCGTTGGCGCGGAGGATGTCGACCGCCCCACGTAGCGAACCGGCGGGCGCCTCGTCTCTCGCGCCGGCCAGCGGGCCACCTGGCATGAACTGCGCCCCAACGCACACGCCGGCAGCGGCGACCAATGCGAGGTATACGCCAGCAGCAGGAGCGGCGCCACCGGCAAGAACGCTCGCGATGCCGCCGACGCCGAGGGCCGATGCGAGGCCGTTGGCCAGCCCGCCACCCGAGAGGACCTCAGGCGGGGTCAGCCCAACCCAGGTAACGAGCAGCACGGCGCACCCGCCGGCGAAGCTCACGACTCTCCAGTGCGAGAGCCGCTCCCCGAGCTGGAGGCCCGCGAAGCGCAGCCCGAGCATCGAGACCGGCAGCAGGCCGCATGCGAGGATCAGCAGTCCCTTGAAGTGTGAGGCGCTGAGACCTCCAATCGAGCCGGCGGGTCCGCCTTCCAGCGAGGCCTGGTGAAACCACGGCATCGTCACCAACGCGAGCACCAGCAGTAGGCCGCTGACGCCCGTGGCGATGACCGCGCGTGGCATGCTCCCCGCGACCGTCGCGACGTCGCGGAGCCGGTCGGAGGTGCCCGCCGCCGAGGAGCGTGGCGCCGATGCGCTGCGGTGTCCGGATGTGACGGTGGCGCTTTTCAGCGTTCCGGTTGGGGTGTGAGTGTTGGCGTTCATGTCAGCTCCTTGTTTTCCGATGTCTCCCAGGCCGTAGATGCACCGGGAAGCTTGTGTTCTCGAACCTATGACCTGCGGTTGGGAGTGAAAATCCCCCAAAGGTGGCGACCCGATCAACCCCTGATCAGGTGACGTGGGTCACGCTGCGACTGCCGCGCCGCCGACGGCTCCAGCCCCGACGATGCGCCGGAGCGCGTGATCGAGCGCCCCGGCGGCCAGCAGCGCGTTAGCCGCCGAGGCGAGCACTTTCGCCATCGGCCCGCCGCCCCGGGTCTCCACCCGAGCCTCGACGGTGCCCGAGGATGCCTCGATCAGATAGTCGACGTCGATCTCGAAGGGACCGTGGGCACGCAGGCTCACGCCCTCCTCGTCGGCGCGGGCGACATCGACGCGGAACCGCACACCGCGGCCGAGCAGTGCGCCCTCCACCTCGACACGCTCCCCCGCCCGCAGGCGGTCTGTGGCGTCGTTGACGCGAAAAGGCACAGGCGACCACGTCTCGATCGCGTCCACTTCGGTCAGCACGCTAATCAGATCCTGTGCGTCGCCCTCGAATGTCGCGCTGCTCGTCCAGGTTCCCATCATCGCCCCCTTGCGTTGATCGACTTTGCAATGGAGGCAGCTTCGCCCCGCAGGGCGCTGGGCGGAACCCGACAAAGGTGGAGGGCTGCTACCCCTGCCTGCACGACGTCGATCTGGCGGCGCGTTCGCGCCGGCGGGCGTATTTCCGGAGCGCCATCAATGCGGCCGCGACGCTGCGCCGTTCACTGCACCCGACGCGCAGCCTCCTCGGCCTCACTCTCCTGAGCGTCCCCCGGTTGACTCACGCTCAGCGGACCGCCCGCCGGGGCGCCTCGCTGCTGTCTCACGTGGGTCGCCTCGTGCGCGAGCAGCTCTTCGCCGGCGCGCGCCTGTGGGTCGTACTCGCCGGCGGCGAAGTAGATATCGCTGCCGACCGTGAACGCACGCGCCGACACGGCCCGTGCCAGCTCAGCCGCCTTGCCATCGACGTGCACACGAACGTCAGACAGCGAGTCTCCGACGAGGGCTCCCAGGCGCTCGGCGGTCTCACCCGGCAAGGGCGAGCCGCCCCCGCGCGTGCCCGCGATCGAGGTCTGCACATCGGGATGCACGCGCGCGTCGGCTAGCACGCCAGCGCCCGCGGCGAGTCGCGCGAGCTGTGGTGCGGGAGCGGGGGTCGGCGCAGGAGCCGGTGCTGGAGGCGGCGCGGGGGCCGGAGCCGAAGCAGGAGCCGCCCCAAGTAGAGTGCGCACCCAGTCGGGGCCGGTGCCGTCGAAGGTGTTGCCAGCTGCCCAACCCTCGACGCCGCGAATCACGTCGACAATCAGGTCGAGTTGGGCGTCGTTGAGGGCTGAGAGCCTCGTGGTCTCAGGCACGTGCGCGCCGGTTGTGACGTTCCGGATGTAGGCCTCCGTATTGTTCTCCGTGGGCGGTGCGTACGTCGAGATGGCTTCCCGGATCGTCATCGCCTGATAGCGGACGCTCCGCAGCAGCGCAGGGATGGCCGCCGCACCGGTGGCCTCGTCCGGGAACACGGCCATGGCGAAGGCCGTGCCGATCGCCCCGTGGGCGTTGGCCCAGGCGCCGCCGACGATGTTCCCCGGGTTGTTGTTGCGCCAAGCCTTGGTACCTCCGACGCGGACCTCGTTCTCGTAGACGACATAGCGTTGGCCAGCGTGCACTCCGGAAGAGCCGGGAGGCTGGCGGGAGGCGGGGGCTGCCGACGCGGTGGGCGCGGGGGACGGAGCGGGGACAGCCGACGGCGTCGGGACCGCCGACGGAACGGGCAACGCCGACGGAGCCGGGGCTGGACCAGCCGAAGGAGCAGGCGCCACCTGGCGCGCCAGCGTGCCGCCGGAGCCCTCCTCGTCCTTGCGCACGCTGTCTGGCCCGCTCTGGGTGAGCTGATCGGAGGGACTCAACAGGCCAAGCGCCTTGGCCAGGCTTCCGTGCGCCTCGACCGGGTCCTGGGTGCTCGAAGCGGGCGCGCCCGGCGCTTGGGTGACGCCCGCGACGGGCGTGCGCGTACCTGTCTGGAGACTGCCGGTCCCGAGCGTGAAGTCGTGCCTGCCGACCATGTGTTCGACGACATACTGTTTGCGCAGCTCGCCCGCGGGCGCCCCCAACAGGTTGCTGTTCTTGGCGAACCAGCCGTCGAGCTGGGCTTCGAGCGAGAGCTCGGCCGGTACGGTGACCTCCGGGTGCCCCGGATACTGGTAGGTGCGCGGAGCCTGCTTGGTGTTGCACGCCCAATACACCCCCGATGTATAGGTGCTGCGCAACTTCAATCCCCGGCGCGCGAGCAGAGCGCGGGCTTCGGCTTCGCTGTGCTCCAGCAGGAAGCGCTTGTCGGTCTCCAGCCACTCGAGCACGAGGCTCGTGAGCGTCTTCAGTTCCCCGATGCTGTTGATCGCGTCGAACAGCAGCAGCGGCGATGCTTTCACCCATTGGTCGTCTGTGGCGGCCGCGCTGACCTGGAGTTTCGAGGCAGCTTGCACGGCGGCCGGACCGCCGCCGCTGTGACCTGAGATCACCGTGCGCACGGGCGTCAGCGCGGTCAGCTTCTTGCTTGCGTCGAGCTTGTTCACGTGCACGACGACCTGCCCAAGGACTTCCTTCACGTAGGCATCCAGATCGTTGATCCCGAACCTTCCCGCCAAACCGCCTCCGGAGCCGGGGCCCTGGGGCAGGATCGCGATCATGTTGCGGGCGCTGCCGGCAAGCTGCTGGGGGATCAGGTCGGCCTCGACGTCGCGCACGGTTCCCGTCGCCATCCCCGATTCCGAGGGCTGGGAGCGCTCGCGCTGGCCGACGTTCAGGCCGTGGAAGTGAACGAGCACTTCGAGGTTCGCGGGCGCGATCGAGCTCGGCACGATCGCGATCGCCTTATGCGCTGCGGACTCCTTCGTGGACGTGCTCGGGTCGTCGCTGCGCACGCCCGCCGTCAGGCCGTCGATCGCGATTCGCCAGGTGCCGGCGACCTGATGGTCGTCGGCGTTCCAGCCGCCGGCGCGCGGCGGCGAGGTCTCGCGCGCGAGCCTGCGGGCGGGCGCGGATGGCGCAAGCGGGCGGTCGGCGCTCGGCGCGCGGGCGAGCGGCGCGGTCTGAGTGGGCGCGGGCGCCGGCAGCGCCAGGCGCCGCCAGTAGCTCGAGGCTCGTCCGGAGCTCTCCGGGCCCCAGCCTCCGGCGGCGTTCTGGACCTGCAGGTGCGCGCTGTCCATCGGCCCCGCCGCCGGCATCCGCCAGGTTGACGCCTGTGGGCCGCTGCCCACGCGCGTCGTGGACTCGGCGGTGTCGTACTCGACCCACCCGGGTTGCACCCGCACGGCGGTGATGATGCGCACGTGCCCGACTTTGTGGGCGGCATTCGGCGCCATCTGCACGATATCCCCCGCGCGCAGTGCCGCCGGCGTCGTGAGACGAATGTGCCCGGGCGGCCCAAGCGCCTGGCTGTTGGTCGCGAGCACGCCCGTCCGGGGGTCCGCCGGCAGAGCGCCGATCGCCCCCGGCAGCCCAGCCCCGGCGAGCGCCGGGTCCGCCGCCTGCAGCGCTCGGTAAACGAAGCCGGAGCAGTCCACGCCGAGACCGACCTGCGTCATGAAGGCGCGAATCGTCTGGGCGGTGGGCGGCCAGCTCGAGTTGAGCAGACCGCGTCCGATCGCGTCCTGCACAGCCGTCTGCAGCTGCTGCGCGGTTCCCTTGCCGACACGCGCCTCGGGGGGCTGCGCCTGGAACCACGCGGCCACGCCTGCGCCGCCAAGCCTATGAGGAGTGCCCTCGATGAAGTAGGGCGACGCGAACGTTACCTGCAAAGGGGCAGGCGGCGCGGCGGTGGCTCCGCCGGTCGCGCCCCCGGGCGCGGCGGCCCGATGTCCGGGGGAGGGCGGCATCGTCGTTGGAATCGTCGCCGTCATGTTCCGGTAGTCGCCCAGGACCTGATCGATCGCTTGGCGCACGATCGTGTCGCGGTCCGGCGGCGGCACATTGGCGGGAGTCGCGCTGGCGGACGTCGTGCCGGCGCCCTGCGTGCTCGTCTGCGTCGAGCCGAGCCCGCCAGGCAGGCTGCCGCCATCGGAGGCGCCGCTCTGCAGGCCACCGTCAGGCGCACCGCCGTCCAGTGCCGTCGCCTGCTCTGGTGCACCGCCGTCCACGAGACGGGCAAGAACGCGTGAGGGAGCGCACCCGCCCGTCCCAGCAAGCCCTGACGTAGCGCGGCCTCTCGCGCTGTGGCCGCGTCCGCCGACGCGCGCGCCCGCCTGGCGCGTGCGCGGCTCTACCTGATCCTGGCTCAATGACGCTGGCGTGAGCATCGTCTCGGCTTCAGTCACCGCGTGTGGCAGGGGACGGGACCGTCTTGGCTGCCGGCGTCCCGCTCCCAGGCACTGTCGCGCTCACCGGCGACCCGCCGGCTGCCCGCGATGCCCCGCCGAGTACGCCCAGCAGCGCCGAGCCGTCGGGCGAGCCGAGCCCCGTGCACGCGTCCCAGCCGGGTCCGGCACGGTAGGCGCCGTTGTCCCCCTGCGTGATGTCGTGCAGCGCCGCGACGGTGGATGGCGCATACAGCTGCGGCTGCAGGAACCCGACGGGCTTGCCGAGCCCTTGGTTGATCAGTGCGATCAGCCCAGCCCACAACGGCGCGACGGCGCTCGTGCCGCCGATCGTCTGCTGCGCCCCGTCGACGCGAATGCGGTACCCGGTCTGCGGGTCGGCATCGCCACACACGTCGGGCACACCCCTCCCCACGCTCCCCGTGTCGACGTTCGCGGGAACGCCCGCGTGTGCCTGATAGGCGGGCACCGGGAACTCGATGCTGACCCCGCCACCACTCGCGCCGCCGCCGGCACCGTCGTTCCATGCCATCTCGCTGGTGATCTGCGCGCCGCTGGCCTGTAGCGAGGTGCCCCCGCATGCGAGCGCGTGGGGCGCGGCGGCCGGGAAGTCGACGTGCTGCTTGCCGTCTTCGACCCCGTCGCTGGACCCGTCGTCGCCCGCCGCGACCGTCACGCTCACACCGAGCGCTGCGGCCTCGATGAAGATCTGCTCCATCTGTTCGCGCGCCTGCCCCGTCCAGGAGTCCTCCGGACCGCCCCAGCTGATCGAGATCACGGATGGGTTGTGGGTTGTGTCGTGCACAGCGCTTGAGACCGCGTCGATGAAGCCCTGGTCTGAGGTGTTGGCGAAATACACGACGATCTTCACCCCGGGCGCGACCGCGCCGAGCACCTCTATGTCGAGCATCACCTCGCCGTCTGCGTCTTGGTTGACACGGGGAGCGTTGCCGCCGCCGTCGACACCGATGGTGCTGATTGCCGGCGCCGGCCGGCCCAGCCCGCTGAAGTAGGCGCTGAGGTCTTCCTCGCTGTAACCGCCTTCGAGCTCGATCACCGCAACCGTCTCGCCGGCGCCGGTGAGCTGCCCCGGGAATCCGTACGCGGTAGCGACTTCGATCGGTGTGTAGGAGCTGCCCGGGGCTTCAGCGGTGTGAAAGCGCAGATGCGGGCGTGCCTGCGGGCGCTCGTCGATGCCGAACACCCCGGTGATCACGCCGGCGAGCGCAGCGGGCACCGTCAGCGCGCCGGCTCGGGCGCGGTACTCACCCGAAGTGGGGTGCGCGAACACCCCGATACTCTCCGCGCCGAAGGCGCGTGCAACCGCCGCGATGCTCCCACGCAACACCAAGCTACGGCGCGCCGCGTCGACGTCCACCACCTGCAGACCGTATTCAGCGGCGAACGCGCGCACGGCGTGGAGATCCGCCTCGCGCGCTCCGTGCTCGGCCGCCAGCTGCGCACGCGTGAGCACGCGCCGCTCCTCGGGCGCACGCTGCGCCTCCTCGTCTACCCAGTCAAGCGGAGACGTCCCGCGCACATAGACGGTCACCTCGATCTGCTTGTCAGCTGGAGCGTTGCCGACACGGGGATGCGCGGGGTCGTAGCTGCGCTCGCTGCCCGCGATCGCGACCCGCCCGGTGGGAGCGTTGCCTTCGATTGCCATCACGATCCTCTCTGTACGATTGATCCAGTCCAAGACAGGAAGTGCTGATGCCGAATCTCGTGTGCACCGGAGCGACGCTGCAGTGTTCGATGGGCACCACGCCTGCGACCTTCGCCGCCAGCGGCACAGAAGTGCTCGCAGGAGCCCCGGCGGGGGTTGTGACTGACGTGGGCACCGAAAGCGTGCCGACGTTCGGCATGTGCCAGTCGCTGGCCAACCCGCAGGTCGCCGCCGCCACCTCGGCCGCCGGCGGAACGCTCACCCCACAGCCATGCTTGCCGGTGATCGCCGGACCCTGGACGCCGGGTTCGAGCGCGGTCGCGCTGGCGGGCGTCCCGGCGCTCGATGACTCCTCCCAGTGCGCCTGCTCGTGGGGCGGCAGCATCACCGTCAGCGCCGCCGGCCAGGCATCTGTCGCGCTCACCTGAGACGCCGCTCATGAGCTGCTCCCCGAGCCGCTTGCCGGTTCGCCGCTGGCGGCGGTGGCGGTGGTCACAGGAGGCGTGTAGTTGATCACCGCGTTGAGCGCGCTCCAGGGCGGCGGGGAGCCGGATTCGTGGCGTTCGGGCAGCTTCGCCGAAGAGACGAGCACGTTGCCGGTGAGGGCCACTGCGGCCGTCGCGGGTGTGGCCGGCTGCAGCACGAGGCTCTCGCAGGTGCCGGGCACCTCATTGGCGAGGATGCTGCCCGTCAGCGCCGCCTCGGCGACCGTCGAGACCAGCACCGCCTGGCCTTCGGGGAAGCGCGTGCGCACGCGGTTGCCGTTGAACAGCAGCGACCCAGGCGTTGCGGTCAGGTCGAGCACCACGATCCCGGCGCCGGAGTAGGAGTCTTCGACGACCGCGTCGATCTGGCTGTCGGCGATTACGAGCCGCAGCAGCACGGTCTCGCCGGTCTCGGCGGCTTCGATCGGCGGCGGCGCCGTGCTCGTCTCGGACCCAATCCGTTCGATCAGGTTGCCTACGCTCGGGAACGTTTTGAGGATGGACTGCGTCGCGATCGGCTCACGCAAGATCGGGCTCTCCGCGACGCTCGACAGATCGATGCGCGGCGCGGCGAGCGGAGCGCTCGTTTCGCTCAATCCGCCCGAGCTCGGCGCAGCACTCGCCGCACCGGCGCCTTCGGCCACCGTGAAGATGTTGCCGAGCGCGTGCTGCACCCGTTCGAGCTCGATGCTGCTGGGGAGCCTGATTGTTCGCGCGGTGAGCGGCAGGATTCCGCTCGGGGGCGTGATCGGCAGTACCTGGCCGATCGCGAAGGCGAGCACATAGATGCGATCGAGCAGCGCTGTGGTCCCCGCTTCCTTGAAGTCCGTCCACAGGTTGCTTTCGCCGACGGCGATCTGGTCGAACATCGTCATCACCCCTGTGTCCTGAAGGCTCACGAGCCAGACGCCGCCGTAGCAGTCACGGATCGTGTTGCGCTCCACGCGGATCGTGCCGAGGTGCGCGAGCGCGAGAACGGGAACCGTCAGCCCGTCGAACACGCAGCCCTCGATCAGTGCGTCGTGCAGCGTCGGCAGAGCCAGGCTCGCGAGGCTCGCCGTCTGTTCGCCGGTGGCAGCCCCGACGGTGGATTCGGCTGTGCCCGCTCCCGAGGGCGTTACCGGCGTGATTGGGGTGATCGGTTTAATCGGGTTGATCGGTTTGATCGGGTCGACTGTTTGGATCGGCACGACTGTTTGGATCGGGTCGACTGTCTGGATCGGGACGGTTGTTTGGATCGGCTCCGTCGGCTGGACGACCGGCGCGCTGGGATCGAGGATCGGAGCGGTCGGCTCAGCGATGTCTTTGATCGTGGTCGTGGGCACGCTCGCGGCGAGCGCCTCAGGTTTCAGAACCGGGTCTCCTACCGCGGCGGTCGCCGGGCTCGCGGAAGTGTCCGTCGTGGTGGAGGCTTCGGCGGCGCTCGCGGTTTCAGCCGCGGTCGGCACGTGCAGGTAGCCGAAGGTGAGCTCGTAGGGGGGCGCGGTGGATGCACCTCTTGCGAGGCTGGCGAATGGCGTGCTCGTGGGCGCGGAGGCGAGCGAAAAGTCACAGCCACCGAGTGAGAGCCCTTCGATCGTGCCGGACGCATAGACGCCGGCCGCGAACAGACTCTGTTCGCCGACTTGCGGGTAGGCGAACTGGCAGTCGGTGATGCTGGTGTCGCTAGCTCCCTGGACAGTGACACCGATCGCCACCGCCAGCGTGGCCGTGTAGTCATCCAGCAACGCGACGTTCTCGCTCGTGAGGCTCGTGAAGGCGCCGGCGGCGGGCGTGAAGGAGACGGGCGCCAGCTCCAGTTCGAGCCCCTCCAGGGTGACCCCGTTGGCTCCGGCGATCACGACCAGACCGAGCAGAAACTCCTGTCCGGGCGAGTCGGGGGCCGCGAGGACGGCCGCCCCGCGGCAAGCTTGCAGGGTCAGCCCTTCGTGCTGAGGACCGAGCACCAGCGGCTGCGAGAGCGTGTACGTTCCCGGCTCTAGACACACCGTGGTCGGGCCCTTGGCAGCGTAGCTCGCGAGCAGCGAGGCAAGCGACGCGCCGTCTTCCACGTCTGAGGGTCGTACGACGACGGTGCAGCACCCCCCCACGTCCTCGCTCAGCTTGAGCAGGCTGTCGAAGCCTTCGACGCTGCTCGAGCATGTGGACGCACCGCCGCTCCAGCTGATTACTGCAAGCGGGCAGGCCCACGTGTGCGGCCCGTCGGGCGGTTGCGGGGCTTCCTTGATGCGCGCGGGGTAGACGATCGTCGGTTCGATCGGACGCAGCGCGAAGCGCCAGAAGTCGCCCGCGTGAAACGCGTCGTCGCTCGCGTCGAGCGTGACAGCGACGCCGGTCTGTCCAAGCGCCACAGGCGTGCCGGGGGTCACGGCGACCTGTTCCTGCCACACGCGCAGGTACAGGCTCCTCTCCGAGGCCTGCGCCTGCGAGGGGGCGGCCTGCAGGTACTCGGCGGGTGGCTGGCCGCTCAGCACGACGGTGCGTTCGCCCGGTTCATAGCCTTTGGCGAGCGACCCCAGGAAGCCGTTTGGCGCCGCGACGGCGGATTCCCCGGAGAGCTCGACCGCCTCTGCGAGCAGCTCGACCGTCTGTCCTTCGACCGGGTAGTGGTTCGCATCCAAGGGAGCGGCCGCGAGCGTGACCGTAGTCTGGTCGGCCTCGGCGTCGTACACGCTGGCGCTGATCCGATACAACGCGCAGGCGTCATCGAAGGCCCACACGATGCTCGGCTGGCCCGCCTGGACGCCCGCGATCGCCACGCGCAGAAGCTGGTTCTCCGCTTCCAGATAGCCGCCGGTAGCGACCGGCTGGCAGGCCGTCGGCGCCGTCCGCGCCTGCGTGAAGGAGACCTGCAGCGTCGCAGTGGAGGTGCGTTGCATCGTGGCGGGATCGAAGCCGTAGCCTTCGCCCGTCCAACTCGATTCCAGTTCGCCCCAGGCGCCCGCCCGCTCGCCCGACTTGCTGGCGGTGCGCAGCACCCGCTGCAGGATCCTCAGCCGCTGCGTCGTGTCGGGACCGCCGAGCGCCACATCAGCGAGCGTCGGGTCCTCGACCGCCGAGACCTCCTGCTCGCTGGCGAGCAGGTACACGAGCTCGAATGCATCACCTTCCGGTACGACCGGCGGCGTGTAGAGTGGATCAACGGCGGCGTTCAGCCATTCCGGCTGGCTGGAGTACGTGAGGGCCTGCTCGAGCGTCACACGCTGTCCGCCCAGGTACAGGGTGCCGGCGCTAACGCTCAGGTCCCCGGTGGCGGTCGCGCTCACCTGATAGCCCCCATCGGGGCTCGCGCACGGACCGACGAGATCCAGCGTCGTGAGCTGGTCGCGACTGGCATCGATCGCGACCTGCTCGTTGATGTCCGCCTCGAGGCTGACGCGGCCCTGCTGGGCAATCACCGCACGCCACTGGCGGCTCGCTTCGAAGCTCACACGCGCCCTGTCGCTACCCATCTCGGCCCCCTTTGCATTCAGGTGACATGCACAACCACCGGGGTCATTCCGAGGGGCATGTATTCCATGTACTTGCTCAACAAAGCCTGTTCCTTGAGCGCCTCGAGCTCTGCCGAGTAGGCCCCCATCTGCGCACCGCTTTCGGCGCCGCGCAGCAGCGAGCCGCCGCCGCCCGACTCCAGGATCGCGCCGTCGGCGCTCTCCAGCAGCTGGCCGTAGGCGGGCTCTCCGAACGCCTCGCTCGCGAAAATCCCCGCGGCCGGCTCGATTCTCAGCGAGCGGTATTCGCGGGCGATCCTGCTGGCGCTCGCCACGGCGCTAAAGCGGATGCAACCGGCCTGTGTGTCCTCGGCCACGCTCAGCCCGCTCAGGATCGTGTCGCTGGCGGACAGGCGCTGTACGGCGAGCGCCCCAAGCACGGTGACGCGTTCCAGCGTGACTTCGGCGTCGGCCACCGCGATCGCGGCGAGCCGCAGGGCGAGCGGGAAGGCGCCGTCCAGCAGCCCGCGGTTGAGCCTCGCCGTCGCGGGGCCGTCAAGCGTGGCGGCGCGCTCATACAGTGCCAGCGTCTCGGCGTCGAGCACCACACCCGGAAAGCTCGCGGGTTCATACAGAGCGCCGTCGTGTTCCACGAGCGTGTTGAGGCCTTCGAGCACGCGTGGGTCGAGCGGCCCTTCGGGCTTCTCGAGCAGGCCCGCGAGCGCTTCGGAGGCGCCGGCAGGCAGGTGTTCGCGCAGGCGCTGGGAGAGCGCGTCGCCACTGGTGAGCAGGCCACGGGCGAGCAGCAACGGGTCGTACACGTCGGCCTCCTCGTAGGTGCTCGCAGAGCTCGTGGGCACGGCCTGAACGATGCTGTCGGTGATCGACAGCGTCTCGATCGCGCCGCCGAGGCGCGTGCGGATCGGTCCGCACACGCAGTGGTCGAGGCTCAGCGTCTGGATCGTCCCAACGCCTGCGGCGGGAGCGCCGGGGTCGGCTTCCACGAAGATCCGCGTGGGCGACAGCGGGGCGCCGTCTACGGCCGCGGCCAGCGCCGGCGCGCCGGCGTCCTGCCCAGCGGCGGTGCCCGGGTCGATCGTGCAGCCCGTCAGCCGCACCGAGGCGAAGGCGCCGCGCAGCACGAGGTCGCATCCGCACAGCAGCAGCCCGTCGAGCACGAGCTCGGCGCCGGGGGCGCCGGTCAGCACCCACGGCGTGCTCCCTGACGCGGGGCGGATCACGGGCCGCTGTTCGGGTCCCGCCTGGCACAGCAACGAGGCGAGCGGCTGCGCGCTGGAGCCCGCGGGCGCAAGCGCCGTGTAGGTGAGCGAGTCTTCGAGCAGCACCGTCGCGCTGGGCGCCGCCGCAGCGAGCGCCGTGTCGAACCCGGCGCCGCCTTTCACTGCGCGCACAGGCTGGGGCTGTACCGGCGGGTCGCCGAGCAGCGCGCGGTCATATGGGCCGGCGCCGATCGTCGCGGGAAACCCGTAGCTGTAGCTGACGCTCAGCGCGCCCGCGGGCGGCGCCTGCGTGGCGAAGCGTCCGAGTTCGGGGTAGAGCTCCGACAGGGCCGCGCCTTCGATCGCACAGGCCGGCGGCGCCTGTGGGCTGTTCGCGGCCATCAGCTCCAACAGGGGGCGCGTGAGCGGCCCCGGCACCTGCCACTGCATGCGTGCGGATTGCGCTTCCGGTTGGCGCGCAAGGAAGAGCGGCAGTTCACGGCCGGTGGGGTCGAACGTGTACGCGCGTCCTTCACAGCCGGCGACCGCGACAGGCGTCGCATTCTGGACGCCAAAGCTCCGCAGCCGCCAGAGGAACACGAGCAGCTTGTGGATCGCGTAGTGCCCCAGCGCCTGGCTCCCTGCGCGTACGTCGAGGTGGTGGTAGCCCTCGTCGAAGGCTGAGCCTGTGAGCGTGGCAGCGTGCGCCTCGTGCAGGTCGAGCAGGCCGCCCGCGGGGGTGGAGCTCTCGCGACCGACGAGCCCCTCGGCACGCAGCAGTCCCGAAACCGCTTCGGCTTCGGTGCCGGGGTAGGCGAGGGCGCCGAAGCCTGGATCGAGGCCGTGACGCGTGCGCGATAGGCGGCGGAAACTCTCGAGCACGAGCGCTTCCCAGCCGGTGACGTCCCGTGCGATCTGCGCGAGCACCGCAACGGTGCCCTTGCGTCGCCGGTAGTGGATCGTGTTGGCGACGTCGAGGCGCCGGGCACGCGCGTCGTCACTGCTCGCGAGGTTCGTGCCGAGCAGATCGCCGATATAGGGGATCACCCAGTCGTCGCAGGTCTCGATCGACTGGTCCGCCCAAAGGCGGTCGATGCTGCGCCGCACCACCGCGATCTGCCCGCCGATGCGCTCGACGAGCTCGCGCAGCGGACCCGGTTCTTCGAGTCCCCTCGGCTGCGCCGCAAGCGCGTCGGCGCTCCTGTACACGGCGGGCAGCAGCTGCCACAGCCGCGCGGCGTAGTACGCGGGGTAGCCGTCGTCGAGCTCAGGCATCGCTGACAGCGCTGATTGAGGTGTCTTCGAGGGCGAGCGTGAAGTAAGCACCAGCGCCGGGGTCCAGCAGCTCCGCGAGCTGCACGCCTTCGGCGCTGATCGACAGCTCATGCACGGCGAGCACGCCGGGAAGCATCAGCGCCGCGTCCAGCTGGCTGCGGTAGAGGCGCTCACCGATGCTGTGCGAGGCAGGGCTGAATAGGCCCGTCGCGGGGTCGCAGAGCGCCGCCAGGGCGAGCGCCTGGATTTCTTCGAGCTGGCGCCCGCCGTCCACCAGCAGCGTGCACGAGAGCTCGAGCGGGCGGGCGCCGGCGAGCAGCACCGACACCGGGCGGTTGGGGTCCTCGGCGCCGGCGAGCGCCGCCCGGGCCGCACCCAGTGCGCCTTCGTCGTCGCCGACGTACACGGTCACAGCGGTGCGCTGCGTCGCCTGGTCCAAGCCCCATACGGCGCTCACGCGGCTAACGCCCGGAGCCTGACCGGCGACGATCTCGTAGTCCACGCCGGAGATCACACGTCCGAACGCGAACACGCTCGCGGGGGCGTTCGCGCGCACGTCCTCGAGCGACTGGTGGTCGGCGCCGACGAGCACCGCCACCGGGTTGGCGAGCGAGGCGAGGTTCGGCTGGGGCTTGACGATCGTCGTCAGGCGTCCCGCCGGCGGCGCGGCAGCGCCCGCGCCGTAGCGATAGCTCGCGACGACGTTGCCCGATCCGGACGGCAGCCGGGCTCCGTTCACGCCGTCCCCAAAGGTGACCGTCGCGTGACCGGCTTCATCGAGGCTGACCGTGTAGACCCGCGCTTGTGGCGTCTGGCTGTAGAAGCTCGACGCTTCGCTCCAGGCGATCCCGTCGACGCGGACGACGAGCGTGCTCGCGATGCCGCTGCCCTGCGCCAGGTAGGTGAGGGGCGAGCGCTTCAGCGCGAAGGACTGGCTGCAGAGCGAGGCGTCGCCGCTACCGAGCGTCTCGGCAGCGACGGTGCTGCCACGCGTGACCGGCAGCAGGTTCAGCAGTAGCCGCAGCGGTACCGCCAGCGGCGGTGTCAGCCCTGCGGGAGTCGTGCCGCTGGCCTGCAGCGTCACTTCGCTGTACCCCGTCTGCACTGCAGGTCCCGTGTAGGTGACCTTCACGAGCACGCCTGCGCCGGAGACGTCCTGGAGGAACGCGCTTGTCCCGCCGGCGGGCACCTTCCAGCTCGTGGGCACGCTTACGCCCTGCGCCGGGAGCTGCTCGAGCGAGGTAGCGGGGACGCCCACGATCGTTCCCAGCTCCCTGAAGCCATAACGGACGACGACCGCACCGGCATCTGCCAACGAGCCGTCGAGCGCTTCGATCACTTCCCTGTCGTTGCTCGCGAGCTCGAGCACGCTGTGTGCGATCGCAATTTCGTGCGGTTCCTTGGGCGGAGTGGATTCCGGGGGATACGGGACCATCCACAGCTGCTCAGAGACCCCAGCGACCATCGCCAGAGCGCTCGCGCGACCACCGGCGAGTCCGGCGATCTGTTCGCTTGCGCCGGCGTCGAGCAGCACCGGCTCGCCGGGGGCAAGGGCGCGCACGACCGCGCTCAGGTGGATCGACAGTGGCACGGCTTCGATCGGGTCGTGCCCGCCGCCCTGCGTCCACAGCGCGGCCGCCTGGGTCGCACGCAGCAACTGGTAGGAGGTTGCCCGCGGCGATTCGCCGACGCCGTCGTTGGTCTGCGCCACCCGCCAAGCGGTCTGCTCCTTAACGATCGGATCGAGCTGCTCGATGCTCTCTTGGAGCTGGTCGGTGTGGAGCGTGCTCTCGATCAGCCGCGGACGCAACCCCCCGGACGCGCCCTCAGCCGCGTGTGGGGCCAGGCGCGCCTTGGAGCTCAGGCCGCCCACCGCGAGGTGCTCGACATCGGCGTCTTTGTCGAGCTCGGTCTGCTCGTCGATGATTATTTTGCGGATCGGGACTCGATAGGCCACGCCGGGGCCGAAGTGAGCCGCTTCGGTGAACGTGATGAGCGTGTTCGGCGCCCCGGTGACCGGGTCGGGCGCGGGAGCGAGCGCTTGCACGGTCACCCATGCCCAGTCGTCGTCCGCTCCCGCCCAGTTGCGAGCGAGCAGCAGCAACTGCTCACCGGCCTTCACGCCGCTTATGCGCCCAGCGAGCAACACCGAGCGTGGACCGCCGGCTGCGCCGCGCTCGAGCGCTTCGTCTGGGGGCAGTAAGGCGGGCACCTCCGAGGGCGCCTGGAAGCTCCGCGGCTGCCCATCGGCGGTGCCCTGCACCTCAAAGGTCTGTGCGGGCACCCCGGCGCTCGCGGTGCTGGCGAGCGGCATCCCCGCGGGCACCGACAGCGGCTCGCCGGCGTGACGGGAGCCGCGCAGCGCAGCGATCTGGCCGCTCGCGGCCAGCGCAGGTCTTGGCACATACCCGATCAGCGCGACCAGCTCGGCCAGCCGGCGTGAGCTCTTGGCCGTGCGCAGGTAACTCTCGTTGGCGATCCGCTCGTTGTAGAACGTGAGCACGTCAGCCAGATATGCCCACCACTCGAGCGTCTGCAGACCGAGGTCGCCGGGGGCGGGTGTCCACGCTCCGAGCGCCTGCTCGCCGGTCAGCGGCCGCAAGAGCGCGCGGCGGAAGCCGGTGAAGTCATCGACTCGGTCGGCGATCGTGCTCAGCCCGGGCTGGTTGGTGACGACCTGCGGGTCATCCGGCTGTTGGCTGCGAGCTTCGGTGGCGCTGCTCACTTGCCCCCCTCGACGGTCACGCTCAGCGAGCCGGCTTCAGGGCGGCTGGGATCGTCCTCGACGCGCAGGATCTGGTCTGCGGCGAACGTCAGCGGCTGGACTTCGGATAGCGCCGTCCATTCGAGCTGCACGCCGCGCTGGCGGTACTGCGCTTCATATACGCCCGCCACACCGGCGCATCCCTGGACGGCTGCGAAGAGAGCGCTCGGCTCGAGCGCCTGGCCAAAGCTCCACTGCGAATGGTCGAAGAAGCCGTAACCGCCGGTGGGTAGCGGGCCGGGCCGCAGCCGCTGCAGGACGGCCTGCTCGACGTCGGTGGCGAACTGGGTTGACTGCGCGCAGACGACGAGCCGCAGGTCGATGGAGACGTAGCGCGGCGGCAGCACGTAGCTCTCGTAGCCGGCCAAGCGCCGCCCGTCGAGCAGTTCGGTGAGCGCTTCCAGTTGCGCGAGCGTGAGCTCTTGCGCATCGTTCGGGTCGGCGGTCGTGAGGACGGTGAGCCAGCTGCCGGTCCAGCGGAATGAGCTCCCGGCCTGCTTGACGAAGGGCAGCGACTGCGACGCCGTGACGTAGTCACGCGGTTGCACTACGCGCAGGGGCTCGGCGGCGAACTTCTGCGGGGCGCGGGCAGCGATCTGGGCGAGGGTCTCTGCTTCGGCGCCGCCGCTCGCGGGAAACGGGTTGGTGCACGAGCGCACCAACCCGCCTTGGGCCTGTCCGGGCACGACGTTGACGATCGTGTCGGCGGGCACGTTGCCGATCGCTCCGCCGCCGACTCGATACACGACTTCGAACAGCGTGCCGGGCTCGGGTGCGCTGCCAAACTCGCCTTCGCCGAAGCGGATCGTGCTGGCGTCGTCGCCGTCGTAGTCGAAGAACGTACGCCCGCCGGCATTGAGCACAGGTGAGTAGCGCTCTGGGGTCAGCGTGAAGCAACGCTCGCCTTCTTCCCCGTCGAGCAGCCAGCGAACGTGACGCCAGGCGCGCGGCTGCTCAGGCAGGGGGGTTTCTTCGGTGAGGATCAGCTCAGGACGCGCGGGAGCGGTCGTATCGCCGTCTTCGTCGCTGCCGGCGACCCACGCGAGCGGATTCTGCGAGAGACAGTAGCGGTAGTCGGGGAGCTGGTCCTCGGGGGTCCAGTTGGCGCCGATGCGCACGACACAGGGCGTGGGTGTGACGTCCGAGGCGGGCGGCGGCGCGCCGGGTATGTAGAAGTGGTCGGTGCTGCGCAAGCCCTGTACGGCGGGTACGAGATTGCCGGCGAGCGTCGTGGCGCGCAGGTCGTGTTCGAGCGTCGTGGGCGCGGCCAGGAACAGCTGCGTGAGCGCCACTTCCAGGAGCGGATCGCGGGTTTCCAGCGGCGCGCGGCCAGGAGCGCTGCTGAGCGTGACGAGCTCGCGCAGATGCGGTTCGGCGGCCCCGCTCGCGGTGGTGTCGATCAGCAGCTGCTGGCCGGCGTGCAGGCCCAGTTCGTGCCCGACGACGTATAGCTCGCTGGCGCCCACCGGCAGCCAGATTTCGCTGTCGTCCCACCAGTAGGGCGAGAGGTCCGATGGCGGCGTGGCGGCGCCGGGCGCGCTGCGGTTCCAGCGCGGATCCACCGCAAAGGCGATCGCGCGCGCGGCGCCCTGTTCGTCGAGCAGCCCTTCGCCGACCTCGAAGTCGACGGGGTCGCCGTCAGCCGATACCGCGCGACAGTGCAGCGGGGTGGTGATCATTGCCGCTTCGCTGACCTCGAGCGCCAGCAGCGCGGTGGCCACGGTGGCGGGCGCGGGCTCGTAGTCCACCAGGCGGGCGTGGCGGAGCATCGACAGACGCTGGCTGGCTGTGGCGATCGACGCCTCCGCGCTGACGCGGTCCTGCAGGTAGCTGAGCTCGTCGGCGAGCGCGGCGAGCGCCTCCATCAGCACGACCGCGAGATCCGCCTCGGAGCGCTCGACCCACGCCGGGTAGCGCCCGGCGGAGAACTCCGAGAGAGCACGTGTGAAGCTCGCGAAGTCCTTAGCGAGGTAGTCGATCGTGAGCTGTTCTCCGGGGTCGGTCGGGGTACCCGGCGGCGGGGTCTGGCAGTCGAGTTCGGTCGGGCAGCTCGCCTTGAAGCTGAAGGGCACGCTTGCGAAGTAGGGGTCGAGCGCGCTCGAGGCGATCGCGAGGCGGTAGGTGGAGAAGTCCCCGGCGGCCTGGGCACTCAGCTGGAGCACTGGCCGTCCCTGCTCGTCGGCAGCGAACGCGTCCGCTGCGATCGGGGCGAGGCCCACTTGCGCGATCACCTCGCCGCCGTCGATCGTGACCGGCCGCGCGCCTTCGAGCGTGCCCGCGACAGCCACATCGTTGAGGAAGTGCACATACAGGGTGCGCTGGTCGGTGGCGACCTCGACGTAGTCGATGCCGTTCGAAGTGGCGCCCTCCTGCAGCAACAGCTGGCGACGATCGCGGCTGGCGGGCGGCGAGCTCACAGTACCTTCACCGTCACGTTCTCGACGCTTTGCGTCTCGATCACCGTATAGGTGACGCTCACGGCGATCGCGCCCGGCTCCTGTAGCTGGCCTTCCTCGCTGCTCGCGACGATCACTTCGACAATCGAGACGATCCCTGCGAGCCACTGGCCGAGCGCCTGGTGGACGCGCAGCTTGACTGCCGCCGAGAGTCCGTCGGACAGCGGCGAGAACACGAGGCTGCGCAAGCCACAGCCGAACTGCGGGAGGTTTACTCGTTCCCCGGGGGTGGTCAGCAGGAGCTGTCGAACCATCTGTTCAACGTGGCTCTCATATGCCGTCTGCGCGGTCTGCTGGGAGGTGGGGTCGACGCGGAACGGAAAGGCCATGTCCGTTCGCACGGGTGCGCCGGGGATCGCGGGGCCAGCGTTCACTGAACCTCCAGCGCACCTTCGTTGACAGTTACGCTCGCGCTGCTGATCGCGACGCTGCTGGCGGCGTTGGCGAGCGTGATCCCGGAGGCGTCGAGCGTGACCGTGTTGCCGTTCGGGTCGCTCAACGTGATCGAGCCCTGTTCGTCGTCGAGCTTGAGTTCGAGCGGCGCAGCCGTCACGATCACACGCACTTCTTCGCCGGCTTCCGAGGGGACTTCGCCTTCGCGCCAGTAGCCGCCGACCCACACCGGGAAGGAGACGTCGCCACCTTCAAACTCGATCCATACGCCGGCTTCGATCGCGGGCAGGAAAGCGAAGCCAACGCCCGAGCCCGCGTAGGGCACACACGGCATGCACCAACCGGTTTCGACTTCGCCGAGCACAGTTGGGACGAGCGCTTTGATGCGCATCGTTTCGGCGTCTACTTCGGTAACGATGCCGCGGTATTTGCCGTAGAAGCGGGTGCGCAGCCGCTCGATCAGCTCCTCGAGCACCCGGTCGTCGGTGGCGCTCACAGTGCGCTCGCCCCCCGGGGCCGGCGAGCGCGCCGGCGAGCGATGAAAGTGAGCCGCCTTCCGCGGCCGGCCCCATCGCATTACGTACGAGCGTGAAGCTCATCTTGAAGCTGTCCAGCGAGAAGCTGTGGCGGATCTCCCACACGAGCCAGTTGCCCGAGTGGATGCTGCCGGCGCCTTCGATCGTGACGACCTCGCCGACGCGCAGGATGCCGCCTAGCCGATCGGCGTCGACCTCGCCGGTACAGCGCGTGAAGAAGTTAGTCTCCGAGAGCACGGCGGCGCTGCGCTGTTCCAGTTCGGGCACGTCCGCGGGGGCGCTCAGCAGCAGGCTCGACGGCTGCCCGACGTAGGTCGCGTAGCTGCGCGCGTCGAGCGCGAGGAGGCCGCTTTCGCCGGTGCTGACCAAGACCCCTTCGCCCGCCGATTCGTCGAGGTCGACCTGGCTTGCGATCACTTCCGTTGGGCGCAGCGCGTCCCAGTCGAACTGCAGGCGCTCGACGGTCCACGATTCTGGTTCGACGAGCGTGATCTTCGCGGCGGGCTGTTCGCCGACCGCTGGCTGCATGAAGTACCCGGTGCGTTCTCCAGGAGCTTCGCCGCAGGCGACGCGGCAGAGCTTGCCGCCGCGACGCGCGAGACCGCGCAGGAACTGCAGGTCGGTGGCGCGCTGCAGCAGCGTGTGCCCGTCCGGCGTGTGCGCCGGCGAGTCGTTTTCGGTGTTCGCCGCCGCCGCGGCGAAGCCGTAGCCGGCGAAGATCGCGTTCGCGACTTCACCGTCGGTCAGCCCCGACCATTCGACGACGTTGTCCTGCACGTTCATCAGCAGCGAGGCGTCCTGCGCCCACAGGTCGATCGTGGAGGACGAAGAGGTACGGTCGAGCTGCAGTTGCCAGGAGAGCACGTAGCCGTCGAACACGCACTGCGGGGACTGACCGGCGGGGGTGACGAGCAGGCTGATTGGTGTGTACGGCTCGAACGTGCCGTCGCCGACGAACTGCAGGTCGCCGGCTGAGGTGCGGTTGACGGGCAAGCGCAGCAGGAGGGCACTGGGGCGATCCGAGCATTCCTCCACCTCCAGCTGCTGGATCAGGTCGTAGAAGGCTTCCGGCACCGCGGAGCCGCCCACGGCCAGCTGCACGGTGACGCTCACGTGCGCGCGCCCTGGGGAATGCCGATCAGCGCCCGCGCAGCGAGCGCCCCGGCGAGGATCGCGTTGTTGGCGTCGCACAGACGCCAGAAGCCCGTGGGCGCGTTCAGGTACTGGGTGGCGAGCAGGTCCAGGCGCTGGCCGGGAGCGCCGCGCTGGAAGCCGATCACGGGCACGCTCCGCGGCAGCGGCGGCACGACCGCGGTGACGCTCGTTCCGTCGGGGAGCGTGACCGTGTAGGTCGGGCAGGCTGCGTAGCGGCTGTCGGGCGTGAACATCTCGAGCCGCCCGTCAGTGGGGGATCATCCCGATGATCGAGGAGGCCGCATTCGCGAGGTTCGCCACAGCGAGCGCCTGACGCAACGTGAACGTGTAGGTGTAGGCGACGCTCGCGAGGCTCGCGAGCACGTCTTCGTCTGCCTTCGCGGCGACGAGCTCGGCGGGTGTGAGCACGCGCAGCGCCACCTGTGCCTCGGCGTGCACGGGGTTCAGCGCCGTGTCGTAGAGCTTCTCTGTGACCGTCAGGGTGGTGACGCGCACGGGCACGATCCGCCCTGCGCCCCAGATGAACAGCACCACCGGCATCGTCGATTCGGGCACCGTGCGAGTGGGTTCCGAGGAGGCGCCGCCGAACGCTCCCGCGACGGCCGAGACCGAACCGAGCAACCCGCCGCTGGTGCTGCCCGTCGGATACAGCAACATCTCCAGTGCGGCCAGCCGCGAGTAGACGCCGCTGACCTCAGCGATCGCGGAGGTCACGGGGTTGCCTTCGGCGACGTCTTCGTTGGAGTCCATCGCCAGCGTGAAGGAGAAGGACTCGCCAGGGTTCCCTTTGACGGCCAGCGGGTTGGACGTGGTCACGCCCGCGCCACCGGCTGCCTCCGGCTGGCTCCAGGTGTGAACCATCGTCTCAGGGTTGTATTGGAAGACGGTTACGTTCGGCAGCGGGATCGGCAGGAATGTCGGCATGAACTCGACGAGCGCGCCCTTGAGCACGAAGCCGCTCATAGCGTCGCCTCCCCCCCGATCGAGCTGCGGCCCGGCTCGCGCGCGAGCATTCGCGAGACGCCCTCGACGATGCGCTGCGCGAGCACATCGGGACTCTCGCCGCCACCGCGCCCCGACCCACCGGCCGGGATCTCCAAGCGCAAGTGATCCAGGCCGGCGCCGGCGCTCACCCGCCCGAGGGATGGCGCGAGCCCTTCGGCGACGCGCTGCGCGAGCGCTTGCGCGGCATGCTCGTCGAGGCCGGCGACACGCAGCGACAGGCGCTCCACATGGACCTCCTGCGCTGCCTCGCTCACGACGGTTCCTCCAGACGGCCGCGGCGCACGACGAGACCCTGCTTCTCGAGCTCGCGCCGGCCGGCGGCGAGCACGTGGCGCGCCGTGATTGCGGAGCCGTCGCCGTAGGCGAGATGGGCGGCGGCGAGCACCGCCGACTTGATCGCGGCGCCGGTCAGGTCGAGCTCCCGCGCGAGCCCCGGGTAGTCGATCTCGCCCACCACCGTGTGTCCGTCGCGGTCAACAGCGCCTTCGAGGCACAGACGCCACAGACGCTCGCGCTCGTGTACGCCGGGGGGCGCGAAGTCGACGATGAAGCGCAGGCGACGCACGAACGCGCTGTCGAGGTCGCCCTTGCGGTTGGTAGCGAGCACCGCGAGCCCGTCGAAGCGTTCCATGCGCTGGAGCAGATAGTCGATCTCGATGTTGGCGAAGCGGTCGTGCGCGTCGCTGACCTGCGTGCGCTTGCCAAACAGCGCGTCGGCCTCATCGAAGAACAGCAGCGCGGGCGCACGCTCGTATGCCGCGAAGACCTCGCGCAGCTGCTTCTCGGTCTCGCCGATGTACTTGCTAACGACCCCGGCGAGGTCAACGCGCACGCAGTCCATGCCGAGCGCGCGCGCGAGCACCTGCGCGGCCATCGTCTTGCCGGTGCCACTGGGACCCGCCAGCAGCGCGGTCGTGCCGCGGCCCATCGGCGTTAGCCGGGAGAAGCCCCACTCATCGAGTACCGCGCCGCGATCGCGGGCGGTCGCCTCCAGCTCACGCAGGTGCGCCTCGGTGGCGGGCGCGAGCACGAGGTCCTCCCAGCCGTAGGCGAGTGGCAGCTTGCTCACAAGCTCGCTGCCCGCGGCTGTCAGCAGGCGCCGACAGACCTCCGTGACGGCGCCTGCGCCCGCGCCCGCAACGTGTGCGGCCGCGGCGAGCTCTCCGGGTCGCAGCAGCCACTCGGCAACGGGGGTGGGTGCGGGCGTCTCAGCCAGCGCGGACCACAGCGCGAGCCGCTCGCGGCGCTCGAGCGGGGCGAGCGTGAGCGTACGTCGCACCGTGCCCGCGGGCGGTGGCTCAGCGTCGGCGTGCTCGACGCAGCGAAAGACCAGCGGGATGTGGTTGATCGCATCGGCGCCGCAGCCGTGAGCGAGCTCAGGACGCAGCGCCTCGGCGCCGGCGAGCGCGAGTGCCGCGTCCTGCAGGAGCGCACGGCGCACCTCGCGCACGAGCGCCACCGCGGGGTCGGCCTCGGCCGCAAGCGCGCCGGCGTCGAGCACGACCAGCTGTTCGCCGAGCGCCGCCGCGACCTGCGCCGCGAGCGTGCGTCGGCCCGACGCGGGCGGCGCGACGAGCTCCAGCTCGAGTCTCCTCTCGCGTTGCCCGCCCGTGCGCACGCCGCACACGAAGTCGACGATCTCGGCGAGCTCGCGTGCGCGCAGGGTGTTGGGCGCAGGCACAAGCAGAGTCCCCCGGCAGCCGTTGTCCCAGCCGGCCCAGAGCGCCGCATCCGGCGAGTCGAGCAGGGCATGCACGAGCGGGTTGTCGGCGTCGTAGACGCTGGCCGCGCCTGCAGCCGGCGGCTGCCCCTCGCGCGCGTGCAGGAGCTGCCAGCGCAGGACGGGCGCGTCTGGGCCGGGGGCGATTGGCGAGAAGCCGGGGTGTAGCTCGGCGGCGAGCGCGGGCGTGGCGCCGCTGGCCACTGTCTCGTCTTGTAGGTAGCCGAACACCCGCCGCAGCCGCGGGTCGACGGCGGCGGCGAGCGCGAGCGCGAGCAATGCGCGTTCGCAGCCCGTCAGCGCGAGCGTCTCTGCCAGGCGCTCCCAGCGCGCGTCGGCTGGCGTATCGATGAGCGCGGCGATCGCTTCGCCGAGCGCGCGTGCCTGCGGGTGGGAGCGGTAGAAGAGCTCCTCCTGCTCGCGTATCCGGGCGGGCGGCTCGAGCGCCCGGTCGACCTCGCTGTGGCTGATCGCCAGCAGTTGCTCCTCGGCGTAGCTAGGGCTCTCCCAGCACATGCGCATGAACAGCACACGGCGCGCGGCGCGCAGACGCACCTCGGCGAGCCAGCGCGGCTCGCTGGCGGCGGCGGACCATGCGCCCGCGAACGACTCGGGCGGCTCTGTAGCGCGCGTGCGCTCCAGCAGCGAAGGCACGCTCACAGCGTCACCCACAGGGCGGGATCGGATTCCACGCCGGAGACCCGCACGCGCAGCGGCAAGACCGCGCCGGCCGGGGCGCTGGGTGGCGCGAACGACAGCGAGGTACCGGAGGGATCGAGCACGACCTGCCCGGCGGCGGGCGTGCCGGAGACGTGACTGAGGGGCGTTGTGCCGACCAGCACCTCGCAGTCGCCGGCCGCGAAGCCTTCCCCCCTCACCGTAAACGGAGGGGTGCCCGACAGCAGTGGCCCGCCGCTCGACTGCACCAGCGCGGCGACGCCCACGGGCGTGGCGTTCGTGCGATACGCACCGGCGCTCCCAACGGTGCCGTGCCCGACGCGAAAGCCATAGATGCCGGGCGGGGGGCTCGCGGCGGGCGGCGCCCCGACCGCGGCAGGCAGTTGCACGACGGTCCGCGAAGAGCTCGAGGCGCGCGGCAACGCCCAGGCGCTGACGTCGGTCTCGGTGCCCGCGCTGTCGAGCAGATACACGGCATCGGAGGCGGCTTCGTCGAGTTCGCTGCCGATCAGGTAGAGGGTCTGGCCAGGCGCGACGGTGGCGGGCGACTGGTCGTAGGCGACGTGCGCGCCGAGCGCATCCGTGTAGCTGACGGCGCGCAGCGAGCCCTGTAGGGCGGGCTCGCCTTCCGCCTGGGCGAGCGGCTCCAGCGGATTGACGACGACGCTGACAGAGCTCGTTTCCGTCGGCGCCGGTGGCATCTGGTCGGGGTCGAGGAAGACCACCGCTGCGCGGTAGACAAGCGACATGCGCAGCGGCGCGGTGGTCGCCTGCCACAGCCGGCTCAGCTCGTCGTAGGAGCGGTGCTCGAGCGTGAGTGTCAGCTCCCACGCGGGGCTCGTCCCGGAGGCGCTGCGCGCGACAGGCTGGTCGTGGAAGATGCGCATCGCCACACTCAGCGCCTGCTGCTCCTCGATGTAGCTCGACTCGGAGTAGGAGAACAGCAGGTAGAACACGTCCAGGGCGAGCGGCAGCAAGCGCACGGGCTGGCCGGCGCCGGCGAGCATCTGCGGCTGCCAGTAGAGCGCCTCGGCTGCGTTGTTGGATTCGACGTGGTACAGGTAGAGGCTCAGTTGCGGGCCGGGCTGCTCGCGCGCGGCATCCGGCGCAAGGCCAGTGAAGCTGGGGGTAAACGATGGGCTGGCGGCTCCTTCGCCGCTCATCTCAGACCAGATCGGCGCGGTCGCCCACTGGCTCTTGACGAGTTCGATGAGCGAGTCGGTGATGGCGGACAGGTCGACGGTCATCGTGCGTGCTCCTTCACGCCTGGGCCATCCCGTACCAGCGGCGCTCGCCGAGCCTCAGCTGCTCTCGCACGGGCCGCGCGGCAGCGGGTCCCGCGGCGGCCGGCGCGGGACCCGGCACGGGCGGGGTGGGTGTGGAGGTGGAGGTGGGAGCCGCGGGGACCGCTGTGACGGTTACCTCGATCGTCCCGATCGACACCCGCGGTCCGTTGGTGCGTCGCGGGCGCTGCTCGGGCGCCGGGGCGCCGAGCAGGCTGGCGGCGGTGAGGGGCGACGGATCGACTTCCAGCGGCATGCGCGTCTCGTGTGCCTCGCGCCGGCGCTCAGGGCCAGGATGAGCTTCGCCGAACTCCTGCGGGTGAGCGGGAGCGTCCCCGCTGGCGCTCAGCGCAAGAGGATTCGCCGGCGCCGCGGCTACGCGCGCGTCTTCGCGGTCTCGCCCGCCCTGCACCCGGGCCGGCGCGCGGGCCTCGATCTCCTCGCTCGCCGGCGCGCGCCCGCCTTCTAGCTCTGCGTCCGGCTTCGGAGTGGGCAGCGGCAGCCGTGACGCGGCCGGCGCGCGCGGGGCCGGCGTGACCCGCTCGTGCGCGTCCGGCGGCCGGCGCTCGATCGGTGCAGCGGCTCGAGCGTGCGGCGGTGATGGCTGACGCGCATGCGCCTCCAGCGCCGGCGCCGGGCCGCGGACGCTCGGCCGTGACACGCTCGCGTCCGGCGCGGCGCCGTCGCGAGACGCCGGACCGGCGGGCCTCGGCGTCACGATCGGCGCGGGAGGCGGCTCGCTCGCGGGGCCGGGCGCGGGGGGCTGGCGAGCATTTGGCGGGGCGCTCGGCGCCTGGGCGCCCGCAGAGGCGGGACGCGGCGCTGGGGGAGCGAGCGCTCGCGCGGGCGCACCCGCATCGTGCGAGGCGTCAGGCGCGGGCGGGAGGTCGGGCTGGAACAGGCGCGGGCGCGGGCGCAGTTGCGGGGCGCGAGCCCTGGCGCCGGGGAGCAGCGCAGCCATGTAGGGAACGCGCGTGCTCACGCGGCCTCGCGTTCCTCGGCGGCTAGGCGCGCGTAGAGGCGGCGACGCCGGCGGGGCAGGGCGAGAATCGCTTGCTCTTGCCAGCCATAGCGAGCTGCGATCAGATGCGTCTCCAGGTAGATCGGGGCGAACGCCGCGCGCAGCTCAGCGAGCACGAACGCGCAGGGCTCGAAGCGCAGTTGCACCGTGGCGGCGCAGGCCGGACAATCGCCGGCAATGAGATCGTCGAGACTGGGCGCCAGCGCGCTGAGAGCGCGGTCGATGCGCCGGGCCTGGGCGGCCGTGAGGTTCACGTCAGAGACGCAGCGCACGAGCAGTGCGTCTGCGAGCTCGTCGTGCCGCTCGCCTGGCTCACTCTCGCCGAGCTCCTGCGCGCACACGGCAAGCAGATCCTCGACGAGCGGCACGCGGAAGCGCGTCTCGGTCCCGCGCAGCAGGTACCAGCCCTCGACGTCGGCTTGCGCCCCGCGCGCGGGCCTGGGTTGGTGGTGCTCGAGGTAGGCACTCACCGAGAAGCTCACATCAATCGCCTCGGCGCAGCCAGGCGCGGCGCAGACGGCCTCGGTGGTGATCGTGTCGCCGAGCCAGCTACGGCGGATGCAGAGCGCGAGCGCGGCCAGGTCGCTGGCGGGTAGGCCGACCAGCTCCAGCGCCGCGCCGTGCGCGTGCGCGAGCACCCTCTGTGCCAACTCGAACACCACCAGCGCGGGCTCGAGCTCGCTCTCCAGCAGGAACAGCTCATCCTCGCTCGCGGGGTCGCGAACACGCAGCGCGCGCCCGCCTGCGGGCAGCATGGCTCAGTGCTCCAGCGGCTCTGTCAGTTTGGTGTCGCGCTCCCAGCCCTCGTTCTCCAGCTTGATGTGCTCGATCGCGACAGCGTTGGCGCCGGCGTCCAAGTCGGGGAGCGCCTGGAACTCGGAGACCCAGCAGCGGTGCACCAGGTAGCGGTAAACGGGCTGCGCCTCCTCGTTGAGCAGCACGATGCTGATCTCGCGGCGCAATTCCGCGAGCGAGGTCTTGGGGGAGCCGTTTTCCAGGAGCTGGGCGGCGTTTGCCCAGGTCTCGAATTCGTGATCCTGGGTGACGCCGCGTTCGAGTGTGACCGGCTCGTACTTCGTGCGTCCGAGCCCCTTGAGGATCACGGCGTTGCCGCCTTCCTTGTACTCGATCACGTCCGATGAGCGCTTGATCGCGGTGACCTTTTGCACCGCCGCCACCGGGTTCGTATTCGTCCCGAAGTACACAAGGAAGCGGTAGGTCTTGTACGGGTCGAAACGGTTGATGTTGACGGGGAAGATCTTGCCCATGCCTGGCTCCTAGCTCGATTCCTGACCTGCGAGCTGTGCGATCTGCACGACCACGAATTCAGCAGGGACAAGCGGCGCAAATGCCACCTGGATGTTGACCACGCCGTTGGCCACGTCGGTTGCGGTCGTCGTCGTTTCGTCACAGCGCACGGCGTAGGAGCTGCTCGGCGTGCCCCCCGCGAACGCCCCTTGCCGGTAGAGGCTCTGCATGAACGCTGAGACCTCCTGGGTCAATGCCTGCCACAGGGGCTGGGCATTGGGCTCGAACACCGCCCAGGTGAGGCTCGCGTACAGGCTCTGCTCGAGGAACAGCGCCATCCGCCGGACGGCCACGTACTTCCACGCTTCGTAGGCCTCGTCGGTGGAGGCGACGGTGCGCGCGCCGAAGATCACGGTGCCGGTGCCGGGGAACTCGCGCAGGCAGTTGACCGCATTGCCGTTGAGCACGCCCTGCTGCATGTCCGTCATCAGCCCGCTCGCGACGACGCCGGTGGTGCCGAGCAGCGAGGTCTCGATTCCTGCTGGGGACTTCCACACGCCTCGGTTGGCATCCTCCATCGCGATCGCCCCGGCGACGAAGCCGCTGGGCGGCGAGGCCGTCGGTGCTTCGGTGATCGGATCGGTGGTCTTCAGCCACGGGAAGTAGAGCGCCGCGTTCGTGCTGATCGGCGGCGCCGGGTTCAGTACCACCGGCGAGCTGGAGGTGAGCGCGTCGACTTCCCAGCTCGCGGGAGGGTCCATGATCAGAAACGCGCGCTTGCGCTCGCAGTAGGCGACAGCTTCAGACATGACGGCGGCGTCACTGATCCCGGGGATCACGAGCAGGTTGAAGACGGGCACCTTGTCAAGCGGCGCGTTGTCGGCGAACACGGGTGCGAATTCGCCCGGCGATATCACGCTCCAGCCGAGTTCAGGCGGGCTGTTGTAAGTGAGGCTGTAGGGCGAGCCCGCGGTCGGGTAGGCGGTGGGCGCGGGTTCGGAAATGACGACAGCGACGAGCGCGGACCCCGCGAGCGTCTCGGCGACGTCGGCGATCTGCACGCGCCTGTACGTCTCCACGGTCCTGCCGTAGGAGATGACGATGTCGGCCACAGCCCCAGCTTTCGCGGCTTCGGGGACGTTGCTGATCGTCACCTGCATGGGGATCCCGGCGGCGGGCTTGCCCGCCGCCGCGGGCACTCCCACGGGCGGCAGCGCACGGAACTGAAGGCTGCCGCCGCCTTCCCCGAGGACGGTCACCGACGCAGCGCCGATCGGCCCCTTGCTCGTGGGCGGCGTGCCGGGTTCGTAGTAGTTATTGGGCTCAAGGCCGACGACGTACGCGGAAGAGCCGCCGTTGGTGAAGAACTGGTTGACGGCCTGGCCGACGTAATCCGGTTGCCAGGGGCTCGAGAAGAAGCCGCCGAAGTTCGCCTGGTAGTCGGCGAAGCTGAACAACTGCACGGGGGTGGCGAAGCTCTTGGTGGCGAACTTCTGCGTGAAGCCGACGAATGCCGCGACCGAGGTGGGTGCCGCCGTGATCGTGTGAACGGAGCTCGGTAGCTCTTCCACATAAACACCCGGATATGTCAGGTTCAACGGCATACGGCCCCCCTTCGCCCGTCCGTCCCGGTCTTCTGTCACATGCGCGACAGGACCCGATTCAGTAAGGCTGCGTGCTTGCTCTGGCCTGGCCGCAACCAGGTGAATAGCAAGCTAGCAAGAGGCCGTCACACAGCCGTTAGGGCCGCGTCTCGCACGCGTCACTGAAACGTCACCGGAACGTGATCGCGCATTTTCAGCTCGCGCCGAGCGGGCGGACGAGCTCGAGCATGCTGGGCGAGGGCTCCACGCCAAGTTCACGCTCCGCGAGCTCTGCATAGCGGCGGTACTGGCGGATGGCCTCGCCCGCGTTGCTCTCCGCGAGGTGAATGCGGATCAGGACGCGGTAGACGCTCTCGCGCAGCGGCTCGCGATCGAGAGCCGCAAGCCCGGCGAGAATCGCGGTGCCGTAGCGGCGCTCCACCATCAGCCGCTCGCACAGAAGCTCGAGCGCGTGAAGGGTCAGCTGGCGATGGCGCTCGCGCTCGGCGAGCACCCAATCCTCATACCAGCCGGGGAGCAGCTCGCGTGAGTACTTCGGTTCGAGCAGGGCCACGCTGCCCTCGTCGAAGTTGCCGCGCAGCAGCTCTTGCGCAATCTCCGTCGCCTTGGCCAGATCGACGTGCACGCCGGCCGCGAGCTGCAGGCAGTCACCGTTACTCTCGACCAGCGGCACCCCACATATCCTCAGCTTCCACAGGAACGAGCGGAGGCTCCCGTGCGCGCGCTCCTCGGTGGTCTCCGCCCACAGCATCCCGGCAACGTAATCGCGGGGGAGCGGCGAGCGATGCAGCGCCAGCAACGCGAGCGGCCTCTGCAGGCCGGCGGGTATGGGAAGCATCTCCCCCTCGACGTGTAGGCCGAAGCCACCGAGCAGGCTCAGCTGTGCGATCGCCGGCATCGACCCGGGGAATGAGTGAAGTTGGACGAATGTATGAGGCTGAGCGAGTACAACTGTCACTATCCGATCGGTGGGACACGCTCGCGAACGGGCGTCTGGACTGTCAGCCGTTGCGCGATCTGCTGCTGGGCCAGCCGATCGGCCGCCTCCCGTCCGGCGACTTCACGCTGCTCGCCGGAGGCGGGGGTGAGCAGCGCCGGCGTCCGCGCCTGCGCGGGCTCAGGCTCCTCCTCATCGGAGATCTCCGCGCGCAGGGAAGCGTGGGCCTGGGCGTCCGGCAACGGTGTGACCGTCGCGGCTGCCGGTGTGGGAATCGCAGCGATTGTGCCGGCGACGCGCTCGCTGAGCGCCATGACTTCCTGCTCCAGCCCCGCCAATGCGTCAGAGACCTTCTGGCGGATTTCGGGGTCGGCGCGCTCGATCACACCGGCGATTACGTTCGCATCGTCGATCGTTTCTTTCGCTTTCGCATCGTGCTCCACTGAAACCTCCACGTCGTGGATGAGCTTCACCACAACGGTGATGCCGCAGGTCGCGCCCGCGATCAGCGCAGCGTTGACGCCGCTGGGATCGAGGTGCACTCCGTACTTGGCGACCGACGCTGTCAGCCACGCCGACAGAGCGGTGATCGGCGCCGCGAGCACACCGAGGACGAGCTTGGTGGGATTGACGCTCATTGTCGGGTCCTTTCTTGGCGTTTGCAACGCCCGTAGGCACATGATCCGTCGTCAGCCTTTCACCTGGATTGATAGCGGTTCTCGTGCAGAGAAGCATTCCGATGGACAGCATGCCGAGGATCGCTACGCCAAGTGCACATCCCAGGGCATACGCCGCCGTGTGTCTCCATCAGACGAGGCTCGAAGCGTGAAGTTGATAGAGCTGGAGTGTTCCGTTATGCTGCACGCCGCGCAGGTGACGGGCAAGGCGGGCGGAGGCGAGCGAAACGTCGATGCGACACCCGATAGCGCCGTACAGAAAGCGATGACTGGGGGGCCAAGCCCGACCGGGGCGAGATCTGACGAGCCCTCGTCCGAGCAGGCGGCGACGGGAGTCTCGTCGAGCGCGGGCAAAGACGAACGTGGGCGGCCGTTGCGCGAGTTCGCGCACGTGCTCAAAGGTACGAACAGCCTGATCGTCGGGGCAGCTGCGCTTCTCGCCGCGGTGAGCCTGCTCGGCGCCGATGTGACAGGTCTACTGGATGGCCCTGGGCCACCGCCGACGCTCGAAGCGAGCTTCATCGAAGCCAAGGTTGAACCGAATGTGCTTCTGGAACAGTATGAAGAGAGCAATCGAACGACGGTCAACACCGGCTATGTGCCCATGGGGGACGACGGCAATCGCGTCGAGGTGAGCAACGTCGAGGCGACAGCAGCCACCTCCGAAGAGGAAGAAGCACGGACGCGCGAGGAAGCAGAAGCCAAAGAAACACAGGCGCGTGAAGAAAAATCGGCCAAAGAAGCACTGGCGCGCGCAGAAGCGGAAGGCAAGGAAGCACAGGCACGCGGGGCGAAGGAAGCGCAAGAAATGAAGGCGAAGACGGAAAAAGAAGGACGCGAAGCACAGCAACAGGCAGCACGCGAACAGAGCGATGCGCAGAGGCGGGCGGCCAAGGAAGAGGCAAAGCTGCGCGGAGAAGGGCGTTCACAGCAAGCCAACGCGGTCGAGCAACAGGTGAGCCTGGGCGCCGAAGCGCGCAGGCAGCAGGCGCAGGTGAGCAGCGAAGAGACGAAGGCGAGAGTCAGCGAAGCGGCGACGATCGCCCACGAAGAAGTGGATCCCAAGGCGACCGTGCCACATCAGTCCGCGACGCCGATTCTCCAGCAGGAAGGCGCGGCGGAAGTGGCGGCTGGGACAGCCGTTCCCACGAGCGAGGTCGATGAAGTCCTGAGTAAAGCCGGCGTGAAGCTGCGCTCAACGTGTAGCCGCTCGTGCGCGCTGAGGCCAACGGTCGACAAAGCGGTCGCCGACTACTCCTCCAACCTCAACGACGCCGCCAGGCAGGTCGCGGCTGCCTTCAATGGCGCGCGCGAGGGGGTCGATGAAGGCACGCGCCAACCACTTGGCGCAACCGTCGATTACTCGATCGAGCTCGTCGGCTACACCGGCAGGCTACTGATCATGGAGTGGAGCCTGTGCTCGACGCAAACCGGGCGACCTCTACCCAGGCAGTGGTGGCGAAACGTGATCGTCAAGGAGATCAAGCCCACGAGCAACAGGGTGCGGAGCTCGGGCGACTTTTGGGCGCCGGTGCCTCCTAGCCGGGGCAACTACTACTTCCGCTTGAGGGTCTTCGAAGGCGACTCCGAAGCAGCCCACAGCGTGACCGGACGGTTTCACTGAGCGCCGCCGGCGCCGGACTCGGCCAGTCGGCCGGCGAGGGCGCGGATGTCGGCGTCCGGATCGGCCCGCGCCAGCCGTGCCAGCCACTCCACGGGCACGCATCCGAGCTGGCCGGCCGCCTGCACGACGTGGTAGCGAACGATGGAGTCCTCCGCTCGCAACTGGGCTTGGAGGGCATCGCAGTCGCACGGGTCCCCACGCGCGCCCAGCGCGTCGGCGGCGGCGATCGAAACCGCAGGCGCGGGAGCCTGGAGCGCCCGGCGGAGCGCCTCGGCGGCCTCTGGCTGCGGGTGCCCGGCCAGGGCCTGGGCCGCGTGCCATGCCGCCGGCCCAGCGGCGCTCAGCACCCGGTTCAGGGGCGCGATGCTCTCGGCCCGCCCGAAACGCGCCAGGAGCTCGATCGCCCCGGGGCCGGCCCGCCCGGCGGCCAGCGCATCGAGCAGCGCAGGGTATGCGAGGTCGTCATGGTCGAGCAGCCACTGCGCTGCGCGCTCGCGTTCGCGCATGTGAGGCTCGCCCCCGAACGGCTCGTCGAGCAGCATGATCCGGGTTTCGAGTTCGGGACCGGCGCTGCCACCGCTCCTCGGCGGCTGCGACTCCGGCGCAGGCCGGGCCGAGGGCGAGGACGGGCTCACGCGGCAACGGCCGTCTGGGTCGCGGCATCGAAGTTCGCAAGCACGGCGGCATCGAACACTGCCAGCGCTGCCGGAGCGATCCGCGGATCGATCGCCAGCCGCTGGCGCAGCCCTCGCAGGAGCGCCACCACGAGCGTGGGTGACCACTGGCGCTTGACGAGTCCCACGTGCCAGGTCACGAGCGTCTGGGTGTCCAGGTTGGGAACCACGGCAGCGTCCGCCGCGGCAGGGGCCGTCCGGTAGGGCATGCTGCGCAGAACCGCGAAGATCTCCGTCTCCTGGTAGGCGTAGGCGTCCAGCTCCTGGCGACGCGCCTCCTTGCCGGCTGCGGTGGTGTCTGGCGGCGTGTATCCCGGCACCTTGCTCGCCGCCGTGTCATAGAGCTTCAGGTGGTACTCCGTCCCGTAGGGCCCGTAGGCGGGATGGCCGAAGATCTCGTGCACAACCACGTCCATCACATAGGCGGGATTGAGCTCGGCGCTCTCCACAAACACCTTTCCGACCATCGCGGGGCTGCCGGCGGCGACCACCGTGGCACCGCGCTTCTCGGTTCCGGGGAAGTCCAGGTTGAAGTGCGCCGCGGTCAGCCCCAGCTCGGGATGGTGCGCGGCGGCATCGCTGACGACCGACGCGATCGCAGCGTTCCCGCGCTTGATCCAGTCCGCTTGCTGGGTTTCCGACAGCGAGCGCCACCAGGTGGTTCCGCCGGCGGGGATCGACGTGGCCGCCACCTGGTCCTTGCGCGTTTGCTCGACCTGGGTCGGTGTCGGCGGAGCGCTGCCGCTTTTCTTGGCAGCCTCATCGGTGGCCTGCTTGGTGAGGAACTTCGCCTCCTCGGCGGCGATCTGATCGTCGCTCATGCCAGCCGTCGCGCGGGTAGCGATCTCCTCGACGAATCGTCCGATCTCCATCAGCTGTGGGGCGAACGTCTTGACCTGGTCGGAGGCGGGCAATTGGGCAAGCACGCTCCGTAGGGGGCCTTTGTAACTCATTCTGACCGCCCATCGGCGCTCGACTTCGCCGAGCTTTTGGTAGTCGGCCATCGCCTTGGCCGCTCCCGCCGCGCTCGCCACCGCCGCCGGGTCCGCGAACGGGTTGACCGGCGCGGTGGGCTGGGGCGCCACGACACTCCCCATCGGCGCGGGAGCGGACACCCCAGCGCCCTGGCGGGCGACGCCGACGGCGGCCCTTCCGGTGATCGGGAAGGGCCGTCCAGGGGCGGCCGCGTCGGCAGCCTGCCGCGCCTCGGCCTCCAGGCGAGCATCCTCGGCCAAGCCCGCGCCGCTGCCGCGGCGCTGCTGCACCACATGGACCAGCTCGTGGGCGATCAGACGCTGACCCGGGGGAGTGCTGGGCGCATACCTCCCGCCCGCAAAGATGACGTCGTTACCGACCGTATACGCCTCGGCCTGGATCGCGCCTGCCGATTTGGCGGCGAGCGGATCGGCGTGCACTCGCACGTGGCCGAAGTCCTGGCCGAAACGCTCCTCCATCGCATCGCGGGTCGGACCGTCGAGCGACTGGGCGGGCGTATGCAGCGCCGCACTTACGATCTCTGGCACGGCCGCGCCCTGCGTGGCGCGCACATCCGGCGTGGCTTTCTGCATCAACGCGTGGCGCGGCTGCCCCAACGGAACGCGCGACGGCCGCAAAAGTCCTCGGTCGTGAGGCTCGGTCCTCGGTCCACGCGAATGGCCGGATCTGCTTGCGCCGACAGGGCGCGACGACTCCGCTTGGGCGCGCTCCCCAGCGATCATCGCCTGCATGGGGCGAAGTCTACATATCGCTTAGTCACCGGCTTGCTTGAGCTCGGCGATCGCGACGCCGAGCGAGCCCCAGTATCCGAGCAGGATCAGCGCGGCCAGGACGCCGACCGGGATGTAGTAGGCCGGCTTGTTGATGTCCGGCAGGCACAGAAAGCGCAGGGCCTGCCCGGGGATGTTGGCAGTCAGCTCGCGGGAGAAGCCGAGCTTGTCGGCGGTGTGCTGCGGGCCGTCCACAAAGTTCCAGATCGCCATGATCAGGCCGGCGACGCCCCACAACGACAGGGTGATCTCGGCAGTGTAGGTGCGCCCCTTGCTGGGTGGCGCCTTGTGGATGACAGCTGCGCGCAGCGGCCCCAGGGCCACATGGCAGATCCACATCGTGACCTCGAAGCCGACCTCACCGGTCTCGCAGCTGGGCCCCCCCGCCTCGCCCGACAGCGCCCAGGGCGCGGTGAATCCGAGGGTCATGGCCTCCATCGCGATCGCGACGATCTCAGCCTTCTCGGCGGCGGGATCCTCCTTGCCAAGAGCGGTGCTGATCGCCAGCCCAGCGTCAACGAAGGGCCGGATCAGCATCAGCGACGCGTATCCGCAGAGGAAGTTCTGCCGCCAGCGCGGGTCCCACTCCGAGACCTCGGCTCGAGGCCCGCCGCCGATCCGTGCCTTGATCATCTCGACCGTGAACGTCCTGCGGAATTCGTCGAGCGCGGCGTCGTCTGGAAACGGCGAGCGGCCGAGGACCAGCTTGGAGAGGATCGTGGCGGGGATCGCGGCGCACCAGCTGACGACGTCCACCGGCGAGATCGCCAGCGATTTGCCGGTGAACAACGCGTACAGCTGGGAGACGACAGGTATCTCCCACGCCTCGAACAGCGCGTCGCGCAGCAGCCGCAGGATCGCGGCAATCAGGTCGATCAGCGTCAGCACCACGCCCTTGGCGAAGTCCAGGGCGTAGAGCGCAACGCCCTGCAGGGCGCGCACGAGGCCGCTGAGGATTAGCTCGACCGCCCGGTTGGGCTGGTTCCCGACCATGTCGAAGTAGCCGAGCGCCTCGTCGAAGGCTGCCTTGCCGTCGCCGAACTCGAAATTGTCGGCCAGATGCGAGAGTTTGTCGATCAGCTCCTGCAGCCTGTCGTCGAGCGCTGGCGAGGCCGCTAGTACTCCGGCGGGGTCGCCGCCGAGCGATCGGATCGCCCCCTGGTTCTCTGACAGCGCGTTGAGGAAGATGTTGTGGTCCCCGGCGTACACCTGACCGTCGCTTGGAGGATGCTCGCGAAACGATCGCCCGATCGTCGGTTCCCCGTCCCGGTCGAGCTGGGCCACGATCTCGTCGACGATCTTCGAAAGGTTGCCCTTGAGCACGTCGAACCCGTTCTCGACCTGCGCGCGCACCACCTCGACGGCGTAGTCGGCAACGTCGAGCGTGACCGACATCGTGTGCTTGACGCCGGCGGCGGTGCGGGCGAAGTCCTTGACGTCGAACAGGTAGCCCAGCCACTCGTAGAGCCGTTCGAACGTGACCTTCAGCCAGTTCCACACTCCCTCCACGAAGTCGAACGCCTGCTGCACCACCTCGAGCACGGCCTCGAACACCTTGCCGGCGATCTCGAACAGGATCGTGGCCACTCCGTCGATGATCGTCACCACGATCTTTGCGATCCCCTTCACGACCCAATCGACGCCCGCCTTGATCGCATTCCACACAGATCCCCAATCGATGTCGAAGATCCCGCCGGCAGCTGTCAGCTGCTCGGCACGGTACCCCCGCGCCGCGGCCACGGTCATGTCCCGGTAGCGCGGATAACCGGCGGAGAAGTCGATCTCCCAGGCGACCTCGCCCAAGGCAGAAAGATCCAGCCGCGTCTGCAGGCCCGGCCGCGGTACGGTCGCGAACTTGTACTGCACCGCGGCGGCCGGGGCCTGCGCCTGCGCGATCTTCATCGCCTGGTGCGTGATCAGCATCAGGCTGGTCGCCACTGCGTCGCGATCTTTGAGGTCATGCGGGAGCAGCGGCCGTCCCTGCGCGTCCTTGGCGTCGAGCACTTGTTTGGTGCCGAGCGTGGCGAGCTTCTCTTGCAGCTGCCCGTTGGGCTCGACGACGATCGGGCTCCCCGCCGGCGTCCGCGGCGTGCTCACAAGCAAGGTGGCCGCCGCCAGTGACGTGGCCCGCTGATGGATCACCAGCTTGCCCGTCGGCGGCGTCGTCAATTTGACCGGGTCAAGCAAACTGCAGCGATACGCGCGACCGTCGACCCAGAGCGTCGTGAGAAACGCGGTGTTGATGAGGACGTCGGCTCCGCCCAGTGGCAGCCCGTCGTCGTCGACGATCGTGATCTCCGCGGCATGCGTCGGCACCGACGCGAGCGTCTGCGCGGGCTGTGGGATTTCCAGTTGCTGGGAGAACCACTGTTCGGACTGCGGCGCCTGCCAGAACCGGTATACCTCGGACTCTGCGGAGACCGCGTAAGCCTCTGAGTAGCCGGTGTCGTTGCGTCCGGTCGTAAAGACCAACCCAGCCGGCCGCGCGGCCAGAGGGAACAGCGGGAGCCAGGATGCCGATGCCCCCGCGGCGCCCGTCGTCTGCCGCGTGTAGCGCAGGTCACCGCTGTCGTCATAGGCAAACACCTCCACGAGGTTGTCGACGCGCAGATTGGCGCGCAGCTCGCTCAACTGGCCGCTCTGGCTGGGGTCCACCCGCACCCAGTCGTCGAATTGGATGCCCTGGGTCGAGTGCTTGCGCTGACGCTTTAGCCACAGCAGGCCTGTGTTCTGCTCGGCCGCGAACAGGCACAGCAGCTTCGCGCCGTCGGTGACAATCGCCAGGTGCGTCGCCTTCTTGCGCAGTGAGCGCAGCCGCGAGGTGCGGAAGCTGTCCTCGGCGAACAGCACCTCGCCGTCCTTGCCGATCGCAAACAGCGCCGACTGCCGAGGGTCGTTGCCGGCCATTGCGATCGACTCGACCTTCGCCTCCTTGCCGTCGGGACCGAGCACCGGCGCCCAGCCGCCGCTGCCCCATGACTGCTTGAGCGGGTCGTAGTAGTTGGTTGCCAGACGACCGTCGCGGAGGACGACGTTGACGTAGATGCGTCCGGTGACGCCGCGGACGGCGAGGAAGCGGTCGATCGGCTCGGTGGCACCCTCCGGGTGGCACTCGCGCTGCAGATAGCTCCCGCTGGGCTGGTAGATGCTGAGCGTGAGCTGTCCGTGACCATCGAGCCCGAAGATCGCCGGTCGGTCGGCGTCCCCGGTGGCGCCGGTGAACACACATAGCTGCTGTGCGCGGACGCCGAGCGCGGTTGGGTCATAGGGTGCCGCCGCGTCCTGGCCGCGGCGCAGGCGGTTGACCTGGCCGTCCGTGCCCACCGAATAGACGTCGAGCACGCCCGCGCGATTGGGGAACGTGTGCAGCTCGGTCCCCGAGGAGACCGGCCGGACCGGCACGAACGTCTCCATGTACTTCGTGCTGACGCGCAGAATCGGATTCGCGTCGAGGGGCGCCGCCTCGATCACGCTGTCCGGGAAAAGGGTCATGTCGTCCTCCGATGGTGGGTGAAGTCCCCGGTGAGGCGCCGGGCGAGTTGTAGGCACGGCGCCCGCCAGAGCGGGCGGCCGTGTTCGTTGCAGTACAGGGGGGCGTCGTCGTCAAGCGCACCAACGCTCGCGCTCGCCGCCTCCAGCCATCGCAAACACGGCGCCAGAGAACCGGCGCCGAAGATGACCGCGCGGCGGACTGCAAGCCACAGCTCGCCCACCCCCGCGTAGAACGGCGCCAGCCGACGGATCAGCCGCCGCGGATCCAGCCCGCCGCCGGCCGCCGCCAGCAGCGACCGGCACGCCCCGCGGTAGGCGAACTCATCGGTCGCGCCCACGTACGCCGCCAGCGCCGCCAGATTGGCGTTGACGCCGAGGTCGTAGGGGTTGGACGCGCCACACTCGACCAACCAGGTCGTCACCGCGCCGGGCCGGATCCACGGCGGCGCTCCGACGGGGAGGTGCTCGCGGGCAGTCGGCGCGATGCGCGCCCGCAGCGCGCGTCGGGCACTCGTGGCGTCTCGACGCCCGCCGGCAAGCAGTGCCAGCCATGCGAGCGCGGTGTCGTCGGCATCGGCAACCAGGTCTGTGATCACGTTGCCGCGTCCAGCTGGGTAGAAGGCAAACGCGCCCGGCGCATACGACGCCTCGCAGCTCTCGATGAAATCCAGCGCGCGCCGGCGCGCGGCTCGTGCCGGCTCGTCGTCCCAGTGCGCCAGCAGCAGCGCCATCTGCGCGGTCACGAAGCAGTTCTCATCGACGACGGTCGTACGACCGTCGCTCACCTCAGAGGCGAACGCACCGCTGGCACGCTGCATCGTCAGGAGCTCGCCCGGCGCGCGCGGCACTGCGCTCACCAATCACTCGGCGTGAGCGAGCAGGTCAATGAGCAGGCGATGTTGCCCTCCGCCGCGATCGTGACGCCGGCCAGCCCGTGCCAGGGCACGCGCCCGCTGGCGTCGGGCCGGCTAAGCGCGGCGTAGGCGTCCATCGGCCAGCCTCGGGTCTCGCCGGCCTTCAGAAAAGGCTTCGCGGACGCGTGCGGGAGGCCCGAGCAGCATGTCCGCATGCGTGTACCACGTGACGCTCCGCGCAGTGCCACCGTCGCTGAAGGCGATGCTCACGCCCTGATCGGCGCCGGGAAGCGGGCCGCCGCTGACCGCCAGGCCACTGATGAACGCGACCTCGCTCTCCAGCGCGCGCCGCGCGCCGCGGATCCCAGCGGCTGACATCACCGCCGCGAGCTCCTGCGAATGCAGGGCCCGTGTGCGGAAGTACAGCTCCACGCCGCTGGACGCACCGCCGAATCCGGCCATCACCGGGCGCAGCGTCCGCGCGAACCGTCCGAGCCGGAGAAGCCGCTCGGCGACCGGCCATGGCCGCCGCCCGACGCCGCCTGCCAGCTCGATGTACAGCTTGTGCACGACCCGCCCTGCGCGCAGGCGTGAGCCTACCCAGCCGCCCCACGAGCCGCTGGCCGAGATGCTCGCGGCCAGGCGCCGCGCATGCGCACGGGCGCCCTGGGTCAGGTCCCGTTGGCACAAAGCGCGGGCGCGCGTGAGTCTCTCGATCGGCGTCCCACAGGGGCGCGGGTCGCACGTGACGCGCATGTCGCCGCTCGGCCAGGTGAACGCGAACTCGACCGGGTCGCCGTTGGCGCACAACAGGCTGCGCCCGGCGCCTGTAGCGGCGGTTACGGCGCCGAGCCACGCTTCCGCACAGTGCGGATCGAGCGGCCTCAGCCGCTCGATCAGCGCACCCGCGCCTCGCGGCGAGGCCGCTGTGGCGCTCACGCGCTCTCCGCCGCCCGAGTGGGGGCGCTCACCGGTGTGACGGGCACCTCGGCTCGGTGAACCACGCTCGTCGGTAGCGCTTTCTCCGGCACTTTGAGGAACAGCTGCAGCCGGTTGGTCACCTCTGTCTCCTCGATGCCCCTCGGGGGACCAACGCGCATCACGAACGTCGCGTTGTAGTAGAACGACACGGTCCCCGAGTCGCGCGGACTGCGCAGCACGTAGTACATCGGCAGGCTGACGACGCCCTGCTCGGGCGCGAGCAACGTGTAGCTGCTGAAGTTCGTGAAGCGCTTCTCCGTCGCAGACTCCGTGAGCTCGTCCAGCGACCCAATCCTCACGAGCTCCTCGCTGGCGATCTCGCCCTCCGAGGTGCGCGCCTGCATCACGTTCACGCGCACCGACACGACCTCCGTCCAGTCGATCAGCTCGCCCACGATCTCCAGGCTGTGGAGCTTCTCGGTGTCGAAGAGCACCAGCGGCCCCCTGCTATATGCCTGCTTGAGGTTCGCCAGTTCGGCGTAGCTGCCATCGCCGTATATCACCTGGCCGTTGAGGTCGAAGTAGGCGGTCTGCTGGTTGGGTTGCGCGTCGAAGTCCCACGGTGCTGAGCTGTACAAGCCCTTCTCATGCAGCGGACCCCAGCCGCGCCAGCTGTGGCTCGACGTCCTGTCCGGGCTGTTCTGCTTGTCGTTGTATGTCGCGCTGACGTCGATCGAGGCGAAGCCCGTCGTGCTTACCAGGGCCCGCAGATTGAGGACGGCGAATTTGTTCGCTGGGTTCTGCACCAGGACCAGATCGGCGTTCTGAGACCCGAACTGCTCTGCCGGTTGAACGACCACAGCGCGGCCGTCGTTGTAGAAGTACCGCAGTCGGTAGCTGTACGTGTTCGTGACGGGGACGTGGTAGGTGCTCTCAAAGACGAGCGCTCCGCCCTCTTGGTTGGCCGTCATCCGCTTGGTTTGCAGCTTGGGAGCCTGACCCAGCGGCGGCTGCTCGAAGAAGTCCACCGCCACCTCACGGATGTCCTCGGTGGCGGTTCCGAACGGCACCGCTGAGCCGACGAACATCACCCTGCGGATCCCAAAGGCAGATGGCATGAGCGTGACAAGCGTCGTTTCGCTCTTTATCCAACCGGAGGTGTAGGGCGGCGCGCCCTGGGGGAAGCTGACCGTGTAGCGGTATTCGTACTCGGGAGTGAACGCTCCCTTTGGGACCGCCGTGAACGTCTTGGTCGTGTCTGCGTTCGGGGTAAGCTTGAACGTGTTCTCGGGCTGGTCGGTGGGGTATTTCACCTCGACAACCACGTCGGTGAACAGCGGGCCGATATCTCCGTTGTAATCGCCGGCGAGCTGGAAGTTGACCACCAGCCGGCGATTGTCGACCTCGTGGTAGACCTTGGCCCACGTCGCCTCGTCAAACGACTCCACGAGGGTCGAGACCTCCGTTGACCACTCCACGATCGCGTCCTCGGAGTAGTTGGTGACGAAGTCGCTCGTGACCTCGACCGGGCTCTGGTCGGACTTGGCCAGGGCGCGCGCGCTCTCCACGGCATCGGCGACCTGCTTCTCCAATGTGCTCCAGGCCCAGTCGCGCACCAGCTGCACCACCTCGTCGCTCGCGCCGCGCCCGGGGGTGACGGTGACATCACCCGCGCCTGATTGGCGAAGGATCTCCCGCGTCTGCACGAGCACCTGCTCACGGTTGCCCCAGATATCGCGTTTCATCTCATACCGCCGCTCGTACGCGATCGCCGCCGAGGCGGTGTACTTGACCTGCGCCTTGGCCGCCAGCATCTGCGTCAGCACACCCATCTGGTAAGCGATCCGGCACGGCGAGGTGGCCCTGGGTGGCTGCAACGCCGCCAAGAATGCGTTGAACTCCTCGGGCGTCGCCAGCTCGAGCTGAAACGCGGCGACGTTGGCACCGAACAGCGACGGCGTTCGCGCCAACCCTGCTTCTGTCCGGTCGGGCAGCCCGGGCTGGAAGAACGCGTCACCGCCCACCCAGTTGAAGTCACCCCACCCCGCGATATCCGGGATCTCTCTCTGCGCCGCATCCTTTGCCGCCGGCGGATACCAGAGCTCAACCTCGAACGTGCACACGCCGCTGATGCCGGCGTCTTTGGCGAGGTACTTGGTCAAGCTGAAGGCGGGCAAACCATCTTCGAGGACCCTGAGCCGCGGGACCGGCGTCATATACCAAATGTCCTTGTCCTCACGGTCCTGATAGACAGTGACACGCAGGTCGTTGTCAGACCCGTAATAGATTGGGCGTGCGGTAGCCAGGTCGAACATATGCGACCTCCTCCTCATGCGTGTAATCGAACGAGCCGCGGTCGTGGCGCGGCGAGCAATGAGTCGAGTGTGTCAGACGACCGCGCTGCGCCGACTTACATGTTGTTCCGGGCGCGAAAACAGTGCAAACGGCTTCCGCGTCATGTTTCTCAGTTGCAGGTACCGCGCGTCAGAAGCTCGAGACGCTGTCGCCCCCCGAGGAGCCGCGCGCTCTGGGCTCGTGGCGACTCGCGGGTGGAACCCCTTCGTTGAACAGGCGTCTGCGGTTCACTTCGCCTAGGTACTTGCACGCGAGTAGGCGCATCGTCTTGATCGTCTGCTCGGTTCCCACCGCGCTGTCCATCGCTTCTGGTCGTGCTCGCAGGCTGTTCGGATAAACGACGTCCGGAACCCGCTCTCGCGCGAAGCGGATGCCCCGCAGGGGATAACCCTGCGGCTTCTTGGTCGGGTCGATCCCAGCCCGTTGAGCGACCACGGCACGATGCGATATTGCCAACAGGGCAAACAGCGCCAGGCACCCCAGACCGAACATCACGATCACTCCAACTTCGGTGAAGGTGCGGAGCGTCTGGTGATCAACGCTGGGTATCAACACGACCATCGAACCCACGACGGCGAGGACGTCCACCGCGAACAGCACGCGCCAGGGCGCCACCACAGCAGCCGTCAGGATGTGCTCTCTCCCGAACAGCACCCCCAAGCCCGAGCCGAACCCAGCGATCAGGACGCCGAGCAGGAAGACGGGCTCCGGGTGATCGTTCAATGCCAGCTGCGATCCGGCGCCTGCGATCACGGCGACGAAGATCCCGAGCACGTAGGCGAAGTTCACCACGGCCGCAATCCGGAGTCCCGCAAACGCGGACGCGTCGGGGTAGACGTGGAACATCGTGACGACGTCCCTTCCCTCGATCAACCTCGGCAGTCGCCGCCCACCCACCCGCACATGCGCGGGCATCGGCTCGGCGGAACCGAGGACGAAGCCCCAATGGCGCCGCCAATCGCCCAGCGCCGAGCGCGACGGAAGCGGTCGGGCTCGCGCGAGCGTGTAGTCCTCGAGCCCGGACTTGAGCCTCTCGTCCTTGTCGGCTGGTCGCTTTGCGCCCTCCGCGGGCAAGCGAAGAACGTCGTCCGGGAAGTCGGCGTCAGGCGTGCCCGACCGCGGGGTGATGGGACGTTGCGAGGTGTATGAGTAGAGCAGTCTCGTGTCGACGACGACGACCCCCTCCGGGGGGTCGAGCTGTACGTGGTAGCTGTCGGCGTCGCCCCCGAACGCCGTGAGCTGCGCGATCCGCAGAGGCTCCACACCGCAGAGCTCTCGCCCCCACGCTCTCGTCCAGCGGATCGGAGCGTCGTAGGAGATCGTCGCGAGCTTGTGTGCTTCCTCGCGCGCGGCCTGCTTGGGAATCGCGGCCAAGACCGCGACCGACCGGCTGAACAACCGAGCGGCGCTTGCGAAGTCGACCAGATCGCTGCGAGGCCGGCGTTCGACGGACCCGTCTGAGACGACCGGCGTCGCCCGCCAATCGGTTGGCGCGCACTTGCTCTCGAGAATGTCTTCGACTTTGTCCAGCGCTCGCGCCGATACGCGCGTATCGGTGTCGGTGAGCGCGGGAATGAGGCCGGGATCGAGCTCGACCGCGTCCTGCCACAGCCCCGCTCGATCGGCAAGCCAAAGCAGGATCATGCACGCCGCCGTCCTGCCAAGGTGCGTACCTGCCAGGGGAAAACCATGGTCGCACTCGTCGGAGGTGCTCACGTCTGCCCTGGGCATGATGTCCTTCGGCGCGGTGAGCAACGGAATGAAGACCTCGTTCTCGGTCACGAGCGCGGCGATGTCGAGAGCGCGGCGCGGAACGGTGAAGTCGGTGTGAAAGGTCCAATGTCCCCGACGCTGGGCGACGAAACGGAAGGTGACGACGCGACGATGACACCACGAGCCCTCGAAGAAGAGCTTGCTGAGGGCCTTCGCGTCTGTGAGCCTCACCTCGTCCCTTCCAGCGGGCGTATCGCTTTCGCGACCTTGGCTCTCGAGCAACTTCGCTACGAACTCGCCTCCTTGCATGCAGTGAAATCTACGCGCTTGGCGATCCGCATGCTTGGCGACTTCAATTGGTTGGACCAGCACGGCGGGGCGCGATCAATACATGTACGCGTGTAAGCGACCCAGGAGCCGCCGCCGAAGACACGGTTCTTCCTCTAAGAGCTCCTGGGAAAGGCGTGACCTACACCCGCAGCGAGGCGTCGTCGAGCGCCACCTGAATCACGCCCGCAATCCGGTACATGTCAGCGTCGTGGGCGAGCAGCGCGGCGCCGCTGCGGCGGCGAGCCGCCGTCCCTGCGCGAGCCCCGCGTCGATCACGGCCTGGCGGGGGCGCGGGTCCATGAGGTTCGCGCCCATCGCGGCGGCGCTGTGCGCGTCGGGGTTGATCGTGGTGACGATCGCGCCGCGGTTCTTCAGCACGAGCGCCTCTGCGCTGGTGACAGCGCGCGAGAACCTCCCGATCGTCCCGGCGAGCGGCCTGCCGTCCTGGCGCAGTGACGCGGTGGGGTTCAGACACAGGACGTGCTGGCCGCTGCTCGCGTCGGCGACGTCGATGTTCGTGGGGCTCCACAGCCCGCCGTCCACGTAGCTGCGGTCGTGCGCTCTGATCGGGCGGAAGTAGCCGGGGATCGCACAGGACGCCTGCACGGCTGTCGATACGCGCACGTCTGGCGCCCCGGGTGCGCCGAACACGATCCGCCGGCCGGACTCGCGCTCGACGGCGACGATCCGCAGCCGTCCGTCCCAGCTGATGTCGGCGAGCTCGACGTGGCGTCCCAGCTCCTCGAGCGAGCGCTTGCCCTCGGGGATCCCGCGCAGCGCCGCGCGGCGCAACAGCGCGCCGCCGGCGGCCGTGGAGGCGAATGCGAGCGGCGCGAGCGGCGTGGCGGCTGCGCCGGCGAGCTTTGCGACGGAGGCGAAGGCGAGGCTGAGCGGGGTCTCGTGCACAGCGGAGGCCTCGGGCGAGGATGCGGCGATATCCGGAAGCTCGCCGAGACGTGCGCCCGGCTCGAGGCCGGCGGCGAGGCTTGCTGCGACGATCGACCCGGCGGACGTGCCGACGTAGCAAGCGCTGCCCCGGGCGTCGAACTCGGGGGAGTGCTCCAGGCCGACCAGAAGTGCGCTCATCCACGCCTCGCCCAGGAGGCCGCCGCCGCCGAGCACGATTGCATGTGGGGTACGCATCAGTCCAGCGTAGCGGGACTGCCGTGACCCACTTGCGCGTCGGGCGCCACCCTCGCCGCCGACAGAGCCCAGCGGCGAAGGTGCGCCTGCGGTCTTGCGCCCTACGCTTCTACGACGAGCGTCACGCCCGTGCTGGCGTAGTGCGGCACGTAGGAGTAGGACGATTTCTTGATCTTGTTCTTCTTGATCTTGGTGAACGTCCCGGTCAGCGCCGACGTTTTCAGGAGTTCGTAGGTCGTGCCTTTGGCGGGCACGTAGTTCTTGACCTGCTTGATCTCCAGCTCGCCGGCGATCGTCGCTGTGCCCGTCGCGGTGAGCCCGCCGTACTGCGAGCTCGTGATCAGCGTCTCGAACAGCGCCTTCTTGCCGACCTGCTTGAAGGTGGCGCTGATGTCCAGCCTCCCTCCGTCGAGGTAGAGCGTTTTTTCGTTGACGAGGTTGCCTTCGATCGCGCGTTCGCCGCCGGAGCCGCTTTCGACGTTGATCGTGCCTTTGTTTTCGAGCGTGCCACCGGCGAGGTCGATCCGCACGTAGGGCCCGCAGCTTTCGCTGGTGAAGTCGATCGTGCCCGAGTTCGCGAAGCTCGCCGCGGTCACGCTCGTGTTCACCCCGCACAGCCCTGTAAGGACGAGTGCCTGTCCGGCGGAGACGGCGCCGGTGAGTGTGCTCGCGCCGCGCAGCGTAATCCTGCCCGGCCCTTTGCCCGTGTAGCTGAGCGCCACCGATTCGAGGAGCACGGTTTTCTCGCCGGCGATCGCGCCGAGGCCCTGATCGAACGTGCCGCCCTGCTGGAAGAGCGTTCCGGTACCAGTGGCCGCGATCGTGCCGGAGGCGTTCGTGACGGTGTTGCCGGTGAGCACGCTCAGCTGCACGGCTTCGATGTCGATCGTGCCTTCGTTCAGCAGCGTGCCTTCCTTGCTCGCGTCGCTGGTGTAGCTGCCTTCGTAGGTCGCGGGGTAGTCGACCGTGATCGTGCCCTTGTTCGTGAGGTTCCCACCGAGGTAGCGGGTGCCTTCTTTGTCGCCGGCGGCGCTCGTTATCGTGCCCGTGTTCGTGAGCGTCCCGGACAGCGTTTCCAGCGTCTCATACGCGCCACAGCTTTCGCTCGCGAGCGTGATCGTACCGGCGTTGGTGTAGCTGGTGGACGCCTCCACGCGCGTGTTTTCGCCGCACTCCCCCCGCAGGTTCAACGTCTGCCCCGCGGCGAGGCTCCCGCTCAAGGTGCTTGCGCCACGAATCGTGATCGCGCTGGCGCCCGTACCGGTGTAGGTCAGCGCGCTGCCCTTGATCAGCACCGGCTCTGTGCCGCTCGTCGTACCCGCGCCCTGCGTGAACGCGGTGCCCGGTTCGAGCTGCACGAGGCCGCTGCCGCTGGCGGCGATCTTGCCCGCTTCGTTCTTGACGGTGTTCCCCGCGGGAACGGTGAGCTGCACCGCTTCGATGTCGATCGTGCCTTCGTTGAGAAGCGTGCCTTCCTTGCCTTCGTGCTTGGTGTAGCTGCCTTCGTAGGTCGCGGGGTAGTCGAGCGTGATCGTGCCCTTGTTCGTCAGGTTCCCACCGAGATAGCGCGTGCCTTCCCCGTCGTCCACGGCGCTGGTGATCGTGCCCGTGTTCGTGAGCGTCCCGGACAGCGTTTCCAGCGTCTCATACGCGCCACACGACGAGCTCCCGAGCGTGATCGTGCCCGCGTTGGTGTAGCTCGCGGACGCCTCCACGCGCGTGTTTTCGCCGCACTCCCCCCGCAGGTTCAACGTCTGCCCCGCGGCGAGGCTCCCGCTCAACGTGCTCGCGTCGCGAATCGCGATCGTGCTCGCGCCCGCACCCGTGTATGACAGCGCGCCTTCTTTGATCAGCACCGGTTCCGTACCGCTCGTCGTACCCGCACCCTCGGTGAACGCGGTGCCAGGGTCGAGCAGGAGCACGCCACTGCCGCCAGCAGCGATCTTGCCTGATTCGTTCTTGACGGTGTTCCCGGAGGGAACGGTGAGCTGCACCGCTTCGATGTCGATCGTGCCTTCGTTGGTGAGCGTGCCTTCTTTGCCTTCGTGCTTGGTGTAGCTGCCTTCGTAGGTCGCGGGGTAGTCGAGCGTGATCGTGCCCTTGTTCGTCAGGTTCCCACCGAGATAGCGGGTGCCTTCCCCATCGCCGACGGCGCTGGTGATCGTGCCCGTGTTCGTGAGCGTCCCGGACAGCGTTTCCAGCGTCTCATACGCACCACAGGACGAGCTCGCGAGCGTGATCGTGCCCGCGTTGGTGTAGCTCGCGGACGCCTCCACGCGCGTGTTTTCACCGCATTCCCCCTGCAGGTTCAACGTCTGCCCGGCGGCGAGATTCCCGCTCAACGTGCTCACGTCGCGAACCGTGATCGTGCTCGCGCCCGTGCCGGTGTAGGTCAGCGCGCCTTCTTTGATCAGCACCGGCTCGGTGCCGCTCGTCGTGCCGGCGCCCTGCGTGAACGCAGTCTTCGGTTGGGCGAGCAGGTAACCGGTCGTGCCGCCGGCGATCGACCCGCCCGTGCCGTTGACGGCCGAGCTTTCACTTTCGAGAGTGAGGCGCGCGCCGTTGGCGATCGTGAGCGCCCCGTCGTTCGTGAGCACCGCTTTGCTGGAGTCGAAAGAGGCGCTGTAGGCGATCGCGAGCGTGCCCGTGTTCGTCAGTGACCCATCGAGATAGCGCGAGCCTTCCCCGTCGCCGACGGCGCTCGTCAATGTGCCCCCGTTGGCGATCGGACCGGCGATCGTGACGCTGGGGCCGCAGCTGACGTCACCGAGGGTGACCGCGCCGAAGGCGGTGGTGGTGAGGCCGGCTGTTGTCGTGAGCACCGCGCTCGTGCCGCACTGGCCGTTCACTTCGAGCGTCTGCTTGCCGGAGGTGCCGCCGACGGTGAGCGACTTCAGCGTGGGGCTTTCACCCTGGATCATCGTCACCGTGTAGGTGCCGTTCAGCGTGATGCACGCTTCTTCGCCGGGGGCTGGGATCGTTTTCTTGCTCCAGTTGGTGGCTGTGTACCAGCTGCCGCCGGAGGCGTTCGTCCACGAATTCTGGCAGCCGCTCGCGTGCGCGGTGGCGGGCGAGTACGCCCATAGTCCAACGACGATCATCGTCGCGAGCACCAGCAGCCGACCGCCTGTCGCGACACGCCTCAATCCCGAAGCTACGAGCATCTTCCCCCCTAGGGTTAACCGATCTCAGGCTCGGCGATTCGGCGGCCCGCCCGACGCGGACCACGGCCAAGCGCGCCAACCCTACCAACCAAACCTGCCCACATATGACCACAGTGAACGGCGCGTACGTAGTAGGCGCGTAGGCCGGCCGGAGGACGGTGCGCGCTCGACCTGCGCACTGGCGGGCTCAGGGACCCAGCGGCCCGTGGCGGTCCCAGCCCGGCGCGAGGAACTGCTCTGACCAGTCCTCGGCGTCTCCCGGATCCAGCTGCTTGTGGCAATGCGCGCACTGGCTGACGACGTGCAGCGGATGCCCGCAGACGTGCTCGACGAGCACGGGGGGCTCCTCGGCCAGCCACCGATCCCCCCACACCCGCAGCCCGTTGAGGACGGGACGCAGATCGATGCCCGCTTGCGTGAGGTGGTACTCGGAGCGCGGGGGGTGCTCCTGGTAGCGGCGCCGATAGATCACACCGGCTTGCTCGAGCGCACGCAGGCGCGCGGTGAGGACGTCGCGGGGAGCACCGGTGTTGCGCGCGATCTGATCGAAGCGATGGTTGCCGAAGTTGATCTCGCGGATCGCGAGCAGCGCCCATCGCTCGCCGAGCACCTGCAGCGCGAGCGCGATCGAGCATGGCCGCCCGGGCACGCTCGCCGCGGCTGTGCGCGCGGGCTGGGCTCGGGGTACTTCGGCGCTGGTCACCCGACTAGGTTTGCATATCCAACTGACTTCGGCTAGGCTCCCCTCGGTTTGGATCTCAAACTCACGAGAAAGGACGCGCATGCCGCTGTGGAAGATCGACTCTCCCGTAGGCGCCTACTCTCCCGAGGACAAGCGCGAGCTCGCGGAGCGGATCACGGATGAGTACGCGCGGGTCGGGCTCCCGCGCTTCTACGTGAACGTGCTCTTTACGGAGCTGGCGAAGGAGTCGTTCCTGATCGGCGGCGTGCCCGCCGATGACTTCGTGCGGATCTCGGTGGATGAGATCGCTCGCAGCGTCCCGGACGAGGCGAAGGTGCTGTGGATGAAGCGCCTGCGCAAGACGGTCGCTCCTTTTACGTCGGAGCGTGGCCTGCGCTGGGAGCTCCACATCGACGACACGCCGAACGACCTGTGGCTGTTGAACGGGTTCTTCCCGCCCGCCGAGGGCTCCGAGGACGAGCGACGCTGGGTCCTGGAGAACCGGCCGTCGGAGCTCGCGACACGACGCTGAGCTGATGCGGGAGACGCGGTGGCGCGTCGCTTCGACGGACGTCTGCGGCGCCGGTCACCACACTCTCGGGTACACGGAAGCACGACACCTGTCAGGCATGGGCGATTCGTGCCGATACTGGTTCGGTGGCTTTCCGGCTCCAGCTGCGCACTACGCTCGGACGTCTGCTGCGCGGCGCGGTGCTCGCGAGCACCGTCCTTGCGGCCTGCGCAGCGCCCGCGGCAGCCGGTTCCTCCGACGCTGCCCCGCGCGTGCGCGCACACGCTGCGATCGTGGGCGGCCAGTCCGCGCAGCCGGGCAGCTTCCCGTGGATGGCCTACATCCTGGACGTCCGGGGTAGCAGCGTTGACCAATGCTCGGGCACGGTTGTAGCGCCGAACCTGGTCCTGACGGCCGGCCATTGCGCGGAGGACGTAGAGAACGGTGTCGTTGACGAACCGTCCGGCTACCAGGTCGTGACGGGCAACGTGGACTGGGCGGCGCCGCCGGCGGAAAGGCAGCTCTCAGGCGTCTCCAGGGTGATCGTGTGTGGCTGCTTTGACAGACACACGACGATCGGCGACGTGGCGCTGCTGCAGCTGTCCACTCCCACGAGTGCGCCGGCGATCACGCTCGCGGCAAGCCCCCCCGCGGGCACGCCGGCGCTGCTGGCGGGATGGGGTGAGACCTACCCCGGGCAGAGCGCTCCGGTTGAACAGCTGCGGTGGGCGAACACGATCGTGCAGAGCCCGCAATATTGCGAACGCGAAGCGTCACCGGCGAGCCCCGAAAGCCAGACCTGCGCGATCGATCCGCCTGCGCGAAAGACGGGCGCGTGCTACGGCGACAGCGGCGGCCCGCTGCTCATGGCCGAGCCCTCAGCGCCCGGCGCCATGGTGCAGATCGGCGTTGCTAGCCATGTGTACGGCAACTGCGCTACGACCGATCCGTCCGTGTTCACACGCGCGGATGCGATCTCCAGCTGGGTGAGCGGGTGGGCACAGGCGCTCGCGGGCAACCCGCCCGCCTCGACATCGCTGCCCGCCGATCTGGTCCCGGTGCCCAGCCTCGCTGGCATCGTCAGCGGTCGCTCGGTGCGACTGAAGGACGGCGCGATCTCGCTCGTGCTCATGTGCGAAAGCGACGGAGGAGCCTGTAACGGGGAAGCGCAGGCGATCATCAAGGTGCGCGAGGTGCGCACTGTGCGCCTCGGCACCCGACAGACCGTGTCGACGCACCGGCTGGCGGTTGCACTGGCCAGTGTCCAGTTCTCGATCGCCCCGGGGGCGAGCGTGGCCGTTCACTCGACGCTCTCCCCCGCCAACCGTACGCTGCTCGCGCGCCTGGGCGCCGGTCCGTTGGAGGTGATGGTGAGCGGTCGAGACGTCACGCACCGTGTTGTCACGCTGAATCTGAGTGGACAGACATTCGATTACGCCATGTCTCCTGTTGTCTAACTTATGGGACTATCCCAAATATCAGTTGTGAACGTCATGGGGATGCGCTAGCTTTCAGCTTCGGCTTGCTGCCGGGCCGATGGCTAGTGCGCTCATCGACGTGCCCGGCTCGCTGGCCGCCATGGCGAGAACGAAGGGGGCAAAACCGATGCAGAGCCGTATAGGAGACCTTCCGGGACCGGCGGTCGCTGCGGGAAGCCTTGCGGTGCTTGGCGGCGTGACGCTGCGCCGCCTGGGGATCGAGTTCGAACGCGCGTGGCTGCGCAGCTGTGAAGGGCCGTTGCAGGGTGAGTCTGGCGAGCTTGGACGTCGTGCCGAGGATGCGAGCGCGGACATCAGCGCAAGCGCGCAGCGGCGCTGGGTTTCCCCGCAGCAGCCGCGCATCGCCCCGCGCGTGACGCGCGTCTCCCGCTCATACGGCGACTAGGCACGTTTGCTTGACGGCGGTGGCGCTTGCCCGTTCCGTAGGGAGCCTGGTCTTCTGCGAACGTCTTTCAAAGAAGCGCCGGGATGACTTCACCCGCAAGCCGATCGAGCTGTCGCTGATCGTCGGCGAGCGGGTTGAGCAGGAGCAGCTCGGCGCCGGCCTCAGCGACCGCGCGAAGCCCTGCCACGCACTGCTCCGCGGTACCCGCGAGCATGTGCTCAGACCAATCGCCGCCGCCGTAGTGATATTTGAGTGCCTCATCGAGCCGCCTTCGCGCAACGGTGGGATCGTCCTCGACGTGCACGTAGACGCGCTTGCCGAACCGGAAGCTCTGCGGGTCGCGGCTCTGCGCGACCAGCTCGTCCTTCACGATCGCGACCTGTTCGGCGTAGCGAGGGGTGGTCTGGGACCCGGCGCCCATGAACCCGTCTGCATGTCGCGCGGCGCGGCGCATCCCGGCGGGCGCGCTTCCGCCGAACCACACGGGCGGGTACGGCTTCTGCACGGGCTTGGGCTCCATCCTCGCTCCGTGGAGCGTCCAGAAGCGTCCCTCGAAGTCGATCTGCGCGTCGGTCCAGCAGCTCTTCATCAACGCAAGGGCCTCGTTGAAGCGCGCGACGGGCTTGTCGGGGTCGACGCCGAAGGCGGCGAACGGACGCTCCCGGCCGCCGGTGGCGACGCCCACCTCCACGCGGCCATGGCTGAGGCAGTCCAGCGAGCTGATCGCCTTGGCGAGGTGCAGCGGGTTGTGCAGAGGAAGGACGAACACGGCGCAGCCCAGTCGCAGCCGTTGGGTGCAGGCGGCCGCATAGGTGAGCGTCTGCAGTGACGCAAGGACGCCGGCGCCACCGAGCACCTGCTCCTGAACCCAGCCGCTCTCGAACACCCCCAGCTCCTCCACGCGGTGAAGGTGGGAACGGAAGGCAGCCTCGTCGAAGCGGCTGTCGCGAGCGTACTGGGGGATCGAGATCGCGAATCGCACGACGCTGAGACTACTACCGGCAAGCGTTACGCTTTGGCGTATGCGGATGCTGGTCTTGGACCCTCCCACAGCCGGGGTTGACGATCTGCTCCAGGCTCGCCGTCGATCGGGACTTGATCGCCTCGACGAGATTTGGGAGGGTGTCTACCACATGGTTCCCGCGCCCTCCGGGCCGCGTGCCATGGTCGAATCGCAGCTTCACCGGCTGCTTGGACCGCTGGCGACGGCCGTCGGCATGACGATGCTCGGCCAGAGCAATCTCGGCGATTCAGAACATGACTTCCGCGTGCCGGACAGCGCTCTACACCGCAGCCCACCCGCAGGGGTGTGGCATCCGACCGCGGCGCTGGTCGTGGAGATCGTCTCACCGGGGGATGAGAGCTGGGAGAAGCTTCCGTTCTATGCCGCCCACGACGTCGACGAGGTGCTGATCGTCGACCCGCAGCAGCGCTCCGTGAGCTGGCTCGCGCTCCGCGACGGCGAGTACCGCCGCGTAGAGCACAGCGGGCTCCTCGAGCTGGAAGCACAGACACTCGCTGAGCAGCTGGACTGGCCGGCGATCGAGCCCGCCTGAGGCTCGCCGGCAAGCAGCTCGCGTCCCGGCAGCGCCGCGCCGCGGCCGCGCTGACTACCTGTAGCGCGCCAGCACCTCGCAGATGCGGTCGGTGCCCCAGCCGATCTCCTGCGCCGGCACACGCTCGTCGGCGGCGTGCATGAGGCTCGCGAATTTCATCTCCGCGGGGAGGCGCATTGGCAGGAAGCCGTATGTCTGGATTCCGAGCCGAGCGAAGAAGCGGCCGTCGGTGACACCCGGCATGAGCATGGGCAACGGCACAGCGTCGGGGTCGGCGGCGGTGAGCACGTCGCTGAGCAGCCCCATCAGCGACAGGTCCGCGCGAGCGGACCCCGGCTCATAGCTGATTACCTCCAGCTCGAGCTCCTCGTCATCTGCCAACTCACGCAGCTCGCGGAAGAGATCGTCGGCCGTCTGCCCGGGAAGCAGACGCCCGTCGAGCTCGAGCTGCAGCTCGCTGGGAATCACGTTGACCTTGGCGCCGCCCCGCACGACGGTGGCGTTAACCGTGTTGTGGAACATCGGGTCCAGGGTCTGGGCGGCGTCGCCGAGCATGTCGAGCGTCGCGTCGGTGCGCTCGGGGTCGAGCAGCGCGTCGGTCAGCTCTCGCCCGCCGGCGGGTAGCGCGGCCGCCACCGCCTCGATCATCGACCGCGGAATCTCGGTCACGTGCACAGGCAGTCGCCGTGCGTCCAGTGCGCCGAGAAGCCGCGCGAGCTTTGCCATCGCACCGCCGCGCATTGGCATCGAGCCGTGCCCGCCGGGTCCTCGGATCGTCGCGCGCGTCCAGCACGCCTGCTTCTCGCCCACCTGGATCGGGTAGGTGCTCAAACCCGCCAGCTCGGCACGCGCGCCACCAAACTCGCCGAGCGCGTGCCTGACGCCCTCGAACTGCTCGCGGTGCTCCTCAACGACGAAGCGTGCGCCGTAAGCGCCCAGGTTCTCCTCATCGGCCAGCACGCACAGCAGCACATCGCCTGGTGGAGGCTCAGCGGACTCCGCGAGTCGCAGGATCGCCGCGAGCATCATCGCCACACCGCCCTTCATGTCCAGCGCGCCTCGGCCCCAGATCTCACCGTCGATCAGCTCGGCGCCGAACGGATCGTGGCGCCAGCTCTGGCCGTCCGTCGTAACCACGTCGACGTGACCTTGAAGAAGGAGCGGTGGCGCTGCACCGCGACCGGGCAGCCGCGCCAACAGGTTCGGTCGTGCCGCGTCCTTCGCCAGGACCCTCGTCGACAGGCCGGCTGCGTCGCAGAGATCCTTGATCCACGCCATGCACTCAGCCTCGTTGCCGGGTGGATTGGTCGTGTCGAAGCGGATCAGCTGGCGCAACAGCTCAACGGGATCGTGCGCCACGCACTGGACCCTACTCTGGTGCACAGCGCGAAAGGGTGGCGAGTGCATCTCTGCGATGCGCTCGACGGCTACCACCGCGCCGCGTAGACGAAGTCGGCCGCCGGGCGCGCCAGCCACTGCGTGATTGCCATGGCGAGCGTCATCCCCACCGCGAATCGCGCCCTGCGCAGGCCGGTGAGCTGGCTCGACCCGCATTGGAGCTCACGTGCGAGGGCGGGCCACGTGGTGTCGCACTCGCGCCGGCGCTGGTCGAGCGCCTCGTACAAGCCCGGGACGTCACGGCGCGGGGTGGCGTGCAGATGCCAGCGCAGCCGCCGGTCAGGGCCGGCGACAGGCAGCGGCGCGCGCGTCGCCGGTGCCGCGCCGACGACAAAGTCCTCGGGAGGGCAACCGAGCCAGCGGAGCATGAAAAGCGCGTGTTGGCAGGACGTGTCGCCGCGCTTGGCGACGTTCGTCAGCGTGCTCGCGGCGATCGGGTGATCCTCGCCCCGGCGCTTGGCCAGCTCTGAGGACATCTCCCACAGCTCCCGCGCAACGCCTGGCCAAGTGAGGTCTCGCTCCGAGCGCTGGCGTCGAGCGCTCGGTACATCGCCTGGGCGTCGAACATGACTGCACATGATCCTCCGCTGGCTGGCGTCAGCGCTGTTCGTCTGTGCGTCGAGAGCCGCGCGCGAGCTGGTGGCTCCTGATCGTGGGCCTGACGAAGACGAGCCCGAGTGCAGCTGGTAGGAGCCCGACGAGCTCGCCTGCAGCCACGAGCGCGACGCCGCCTGCGATCAGCGCCCCGGTGAGCAGCGCCTGCTGCCAGGGCCTGGCGTAGCGGGCGTATTGAAGCGACTGGCGAAGCTGGATGAGGGGTCCTCCGTGCATCGGCCTCGTCTCAGCGGCGCGCGACATCGAGCTGTCGAAGGGCGGGTCCCGGCTGCTCGGGGCGCAGTTGCTCGGCGATCGCCGCGAGGGCGCTTACCGCGTCTGGCCCACCGAGGCGCGCCGCGAGCGCATCGTCCACCGACACAGCTCCCTTTCGTGCGACCTCGCGTGCGTGCCTCTCGCTGACACGGACGAGCGTGCGCCGACCGTCGTCCTGGTCTGCTGATGTTTCGAGCATGCCCTGCTCACGCAGTCGGGCGACGGACTCCGAGACGTAGCTCTGTGGCAGAGCGGTCCGCGTGGTGATCTCGGTGATGGAGCTGCCGGGGTTCGCGAACACGTCCCGCAGCACGAGAGACTGGCCGGTGGGCAGTGCCACGCCCGGTGATCCCCGCATGGCGTCTTCGCCGATCCTCATGAGCTGGCGACCCAGCAAGATCACGTCGAGCGCCTCCACTCGAGCCATATTACATCGCTACCGCTACATCGGCAACGATGTATTGTCGCTACCGCTGCCGGACCGTGGCTTCCCCGAGGATGACCTCGCCCCTGCCGTCGGGGATGTCTTCGCGGTCTGGCTCATACACAACGCGTAGTGAGACGCTCGGCCCGCAGGCGTCCGTGAACAGAGCTGGGATGCGCACGCGGACCACTTCGCCGCGCCGCACGTCACGTTCAACAGGGATCCCGTCGGTGCCCTCGTGGCATGGATAGGGGACTTCGACCGAGTAGCCGCTGCTCGCGTTCCTCACGGCGCGGGGAGCCACGAAGCTCACGACCGCCGTGCCAGTGGCGGTGAGCCGCGCCCGGATCGGGTGATGCAGCCGGCGCGGCGCGGCGAAGGGTGTCGCGGGCTGCGGCCGCGGACACTGAGGATGCGCAGTAGCTTCGCTCGTCGGGCGCGATTCGATGCACAGCCTCCCGTGCACGCGATAGGTGATCGAGGTGACGACGCCTTGGGGTGTGACGAACCCGTTGGAGCTAGAGCTGCCGCCGCCCGTCTCAAAGCCATCCTTCGGTGAGGTTGCAAGCACGATCAGGTAGGCGCCCGACACGGGGCTGACGGGGACCGTGCGCTCGTGGCCCCCGCTCGGGTAGCTGATGCTCACCGCTTTCGGGCCGAGCAGGCCGTAGGAGATCCACCGGCGCTGAGAGGCGGGGATGGCGGCGGAGTCGGCTGCGCCGAAGACGCCGTTTTGCGGGATGAAGGCTTCCTCGGAGAGCACCTGGCCGGGCGGCACACAACTGGAGATCTCCATCGTCATGCGGTGGTAGTCGAGCACGTCGGGTGCGACGGGATGGAAGTGCCAGTCGTCGTTGAACGCCTCGTCCTGGCCGAGCACCCCCAGCTGCGAGCCCTCGATCCTGCCGATCTGCAGACACACGAGCCCTCGTGTCGTGTGCACCAGCCGCATGCCCCAGGGCAGACCTCCGCGGGGATCCGCGACGCGCAAGGGCAGCAGGCGCGTCCCCCGCGCAGCGACCCCGGCACCGGCGCTAGCCACGAGGCGTTCGGACGGGCCCACCGGCAAGCCTGGGGTGAAGGTGCCCGTCACCGCCAGCGCGACAGCGCAGGCGATCAGCAACGTCACCACTGCGGCGGCCGCACTCAGCGGGATCGTCCGATGTCTCGGCCGCCGGCCGAATCCCGGGGCCGGCGTGCCGGCTGCCTCTATGAGCTGCTGCTCCAGACGGTCGAGATAGCCGCTCACTCCGGTGCCTCCAGCCCCGCCCGCAGCGTTCTGAGCGCCCGGCTGACGCGCTTTCGCACCACGGCCTCCGAGCAACGCAGCTCGCGCGCGATCTCCGCGTACTCCAGTTCGTCGAGGATCCGTGCCTTCAGCGCCGCGTGCTGGTCATCGGAGAGCAGCTCCCGCAGGCTGCCCACGACGTCGGTGCGTGCAGCGATCTCCTCGATCCTCGCGATGTCCTCGTCATCAACCTCCAGCCGCGCCAGCGACAGACGTTCGCGAGCGTCCCGCTCCACGCGACCCCGGCGCACGCTGTCGATCAGCTTGTTTCGCGCCACCGTCATCAGCCACGCGACCGGCTCGTCGGGGATCGGCCGGGCCGTATCGCGCGTGGCGAGTAGCGCCGCGGCGAACGTCTCCCCCAGCAGATCGCCGGCCGTCTCCGCGTCGGAGACCCGGGCCCTCAGATAGGCCAGCACAAGAGCTTTCCTTCGCCTGTAGAACTCGCCGAAAGCCTCGGCCTCGCCGTCCCGCACGGCGCGCAACAGCACCTCATCAGGACGCAAGGAATCGTTCATCTACATGCATTGACGCACGACCGCGAGAGTTGTGACCGCCGTCCACCGCGGCATCTGTGCCGAAACGCTCGGTCCTCAGGTGGGGTTGACCGCGTGGAACTCGATGCGATAGATGAGCGTGTCCTCCTGTATCGGCCCTGCATGTGCGGCGCGGTGGCGCAGCGTCTCACGGTCGGGCTCGCCCGCTCGCCGGACGTCGGCGGCGGTAATCGCGGCGAACGGGACGAGCTCGACGGCGTCGACCTGGATCTCGCCGGGCCCGACCCGGTAGCGGCCGCCCTGCTTGACCCGTGGCTGCTTCCACAGCCGCACGGAGAGGGTGATGTCCCCCGCCAGGACGTCGTTGCGCAACTCGCGGCTGAACTCCACGCCCGGAACGCTAGACGTTGCTCCCGCGCTCCCCGCTCAGGCAGCGACGGAAGCTCGCTGACCTCCGCCGGCGAGGACCTCGCTGACGTAATTAGACAGGCGCCGCTCGAAGGTGGCGACCGAGAAGCGCTGGGCGTTGCGCACGGCGTGCGCGGGGTCGAAGTCGAGCTGCTCGATGCTGCGGATGGCCTCGGCGAAGGAGTCGATGTCATCGAGCTTTGCCAGGCGCCCGGTGTGCCCGTCGATCACGGTTTCAAGCGCCCCGCCGGCGGCGGCTGCGATCACGGGGCGCCCGGCGGCCTGCGCCTCGACGGCGGTGATGCCGAACTCCTCCACGCCCGGCATCACCACCGCCCGCGCGCGTGCGTACAGCTCTGCGAGGTCGTGGTCGCTGGCACGCCCCAGGAACTCCGCCTCGGGGTAATCCTCTTTGAGCGCTGCGAGGGAGGGCCCGGCGCCCACGACCTGGATCGGCGCGTGCGCGCGGCGGGCCGCCTCGAGGGCGAGCCGCACGCGCTTGTGTCGCAGCAGCTCGGAGACGACGAGCAGCGCGTCGCCGGCGCTGGCGGGCGCGAAGCGGCGCGTCTCCACAGGCGGATGGATGACAGGCGCGTCGCGACCGTAGTGCAGCTTGATGCGCTGGCGGCTGAGCTCAGAGATCGCGATGTAGGCATCCACACGACTGCTGGCCCTCAGATCCCAGCTGCGGATGCGGCGCAGCTCGCGTCGCAATAACGGCCGCAGCACGGGCGAGATCTCCCGCAGCGCATAGCTTTCCTCATCCCACGCGTAGCGAAAGGGCGTGTAGCAGTAGCACACGTGCACGGCGCCCTCGGGCACGCGCACGCCGTGCGCGAAAGCGCTGCTGCTGCTGAGCACCACGTCGCAGTCCGGCAGGCTGAGCCGCTCGATTGCGTGCGGATACAGCGGCAGCAGGCGCCTGAAGGATGACTGGCTGACCCCCAGACGCTGTAGCGGCGAGGTCGCGATCCTACGGTCGCGAAAGCGCCCCCCAGTGCCCTGCTCGTCGTGCAGCAGCGTGAAGATCGGCGCGTCCGCATAAAGGTCGGCGATCGCCGCGAACGTGCGCTCCGCACCGCGCATCACCAGCAGGTAGTCGTGCACGAGGCTGATACGCCCCGACAGCGGCGCGACCGCCGGCGTCGCCGACCAGCCGGGGGCCGACTGCCCGTTCGCCGGGCCCCCAGGCCGAGGCTCACGGACGAGGCCGGTGCTCGCCGGTGCGGCTCGCGGTGGTGATGAGAAACGATCCATGGGCAGTCTCACGGGTGACGATGATCCAAAGGGCCGGCGGTAGCCACGCTAGACACCCGACCCCCGACGGATGTGAAGTCTTGGGAAAGGCTCACAGCACCTCTACCGCCTTCCAGTCTTTGCAACAAACGATACAGCGTGGATCAAATGCGACAAGCGCAGAGCCTGACTGCAACGGTGCCTGCACCTCGATCTCGAGGGCGCAGCTCTATGAGGCGCGGCCCGGCAAGGCGGAGTGGTCCTCAGTGGCGGTCGACTGCGCTTTGTTCGTCCCCTCAGCAGCCGACGGCGTCTCTCAGCGTCCATCCCATGCGCCCAGCGCTGCACCTCCGCCGCCTCGTGGCCGCTCGCAGCCGAGTTGACGGATCGCGCCTGGGATGGTGTTCTCCGCGTGAGTGCCGCCGGCGCGGTGCGGGTGGCGAACCGGTCAGGGAGGCCGCAATGAGCATCGATGGGGATTTTCGAGAGCGTACGAGAGCGACCTGGGCGGCGGGAGACTGGGATGATTTCTCGAAGCTGGTCGCGCCGGTGGGCGAGTTGGTGATCGAGCGGGCCGGGATAGAGCCTGGGACGCGCGTGCTGGATGTCGGTACGGGCAGTGGCGGCAATATCGCGATCCCAGCGGCTGAGCGCGGAGCTGACGTCGTCGGCGTGGATGTGACGCCGGAGTTGCTCGTCACGGCGCGACAGCACGCGCTGGCCGCCGGCGTCGAGGTCGAATGGATCGAGGGGGATGCTCAGGATCTGCCGTTTCCCGATGCGAGTTTCGATCGGGTGATCTCGACGTTCGGTGCGATGTTCGCACCCGATCACGCTCGCACGGCGGCGGAGCTGGTTCGGGTGTGTGCTCCCCGTGGCCGGATTCTGATGACGACGTGGGTGAACGATGGTTTCGCCGGTGAGATGTTCAAGCTCTCTGGATCGTTCATGCCTGCGCCGCCGCCCGGGGTCGAGCCACCACCGCTGTGGGGCGTCCAGGCGCACATCGAAGACGTATTTCAGGCCGCCGGGACATCGCCGTCGGTTGTCCGCGAGACCGTCGATTTTGAGTTCTCCTCCGTCGAGCGCGCGGTCGCAGCGTACACAGCTGACTTCGGGCCTTTCGTAATTGCACAGCGCGTGCTCGAGCCGCAGGGGCGATGGGGCGAGTTCGTCGCCGCGTTCGCGGATCTCGTCCGTCAGTTCGACACGGCAAGCGACGGTACGGCACGTATTCAGTCGGATTACTTCCTGATTTCGGCCAGTCGCTGACCCTCCTCACCCCTTCGGCTACTGCCTGCTGGTATTCGCCGGCCCGTGACGTGGTGGGGACATTGGGAGTAGCTTTACAAGCGTGGGACATAACGGGGGGCCGAGGAGAGCCTGGGAGTCGTACGCCTGGGTTGCGGGGATCCTGTTCGTAGTTGCGCTGGTCGCCGAGATCGTCGTCGCCGTTGGCGTCGAACTGAGCCAGAACGACTCGGCGGTGAAGATCGCGAACGGTCTTCACGTGCACGAAACACGGCTGATCGTGATCGCATGCCTGTCAGTCGTGTACGCGGTCATGTTCGTGATCTACCTGAGCGCTGTGCATGACCTACTGCGCGGGGACAGCGATCGCACGCGGGCCCTTGGTTCGCTGGTGCTGGTCGGCGGCGTGCTCTTCGTCACCTTGCATGCCGTCAGCGATATCGGGATCACGGGGTTGGTTGGAGCAAAGATCGCCTCCTACAGTGCCCAACACGACCCGGGGGTGTCCTACACGGTGTACCTGACGACGTTCGCGCTGGAGAGCGTCGGGGATGTCTTCGGCAGCCTGTTTGCCTTCGCAACGGGCGCGCTTGTGCTGAGGAGCGGAGTCTTGCCGCGCTGGCTCGGCTGGGTGTCGATCCTCGCCGGGAGCATGTTCTTCCTTCAGGGCTTCGGCCTCGGCGGAGTCATCGCCTCGTTCGGACTGGTGCTCGACCTCATCGGGTTCTTGCTCCTCCTGGTGTTTGTTCTGGTGAGCAGGGTGATCTTGCTGATGCGTGAGAGCGCCGCGCCCGACGCCGTTGGCGCAATCAGCTAGCCGGCTTCATCGACCTGTTCAGCGACGACGGCTGGCACGGTTCTATCGATGATTATTGACGACCGTCAATAGAAGGCACTAGCGCGGGCAACGACCTTCTATTTGCCAACCGTTGCGGCGCTGCTCACCACAGTCCGGGCGCCGGAGCGGAATCGTGCCCAGCGGGCTCGTCGATCACCCCTCTACACTCCCACCCCATGCGTAGCCCGAAGGTACTGCGGGAAGCGCGGCACGGTGAAGTCGATCAGGCCGCGCCGGGGGCTCCAGATCAGCTCCTTGCCGATCAGCTCTTCACGCACGGCTGAGGCACCGCCGATGCTCGCGTAGCCGGCGGCAGCGGCGGCCTCGGCCGTGCGGTAGGGACCGTCCCCAAGACCAGAGATGGCGATGAGATAGCGCTGCTCGGCGTCGGTGGCGAGCTCGAATGCGGGCGCGAAGAAGCTGCGGTCGAGGCTCTCCTCGACGATCTCTTCCACGGTACGCACGTGCTCGGCGGTGATCGGCGGCGAGTCGATCTCATCCCAAAGGACGCGTCCGTACTCCTGTAGGAAGTAGGGGTGCCCGCCGGAGCGCTCGACGACGAGCTCCACCGCGGCCTTGCGGAACTCGACGCTCTGCAGGGCAGCGGGACCGACGAGCGCGAGCCTCGCCTCTGCGTCAGATAGCTGGCCGAGCGTGTGGTAGGAGAACAGCCGCGATGCGTAGGGCTTGGCCGCGCGCAGCATCGTGGGCAGGGTTGGCAGCCCGGCACCAGCGAGCGCCACCGGGAGATCGCGTTGGCTGACGCGATGAAGCGCCATGCAGATGGCCCCGAGTGAGGCGGCGTCGAGGTTCTGCATCTCATCGATCAGCATCAGCGCCCCGGCGCCGCCTGCGCGCGCGACCTCACCGATCTCGACGAGCAGGTCGGCGAGGTCCTGCTCGATATCGCCGGTGTCAGCGCTCCCGGGCGCGGCGTCGACGTCGAGCTGGAAGCGGATGCCGGCGGGTCCGGCGATCGAGAAGGACTTCACGACGGAGAGCGCCGCACGCGCACGATCGGCCATCCGCTTTCGCAGGCTCATGCTGCGCAGCAGGCGCAGCGCCATGCGCGCCATGCTGGTGCGGAAGTCGGCGTTGCTGCCGACCTCCTGCACGCCCGTGGAGAACCACTCGGCTTCGCCCCCCAGGATCTCGAATTCCAGCAGGAGCACGGTCTTGCCGATGCCGCGCAACCCAGAGAAGATCATGCTGCGCTCGTGCCGACCCTCCCCTAGCCGCTCGAGCAACAGCGAGAAGTTCTCAAGGTCAGCGTCGCGACCGGCGAGCCTCGCCGGTCGCTTGCCGGCGCCTGGCGTATAGGGGTTGGTGCTGCGCTTCATCGACCTCTATCGACGATTATTTACGATCGCCGATAGAAGTCAATAGGGCTTTTCTTTTGGCACGCGGTCAGGGATTGAGCACTCGCATGAGGTTTGTCCCAGCCTCACCGATTCGTCCGAGCGTCGATTATGCGAAAAGGATTGCGTGCGATACGATCCGGGACCCTGGAAGGCCGGACGGTCGACATTCACAATGCACGGAGGCGGAGATGAAGGATCGAGCTTGGCAGGGGTACTGCGGCCAATGGTGATCAGAGGCGCACACTTTGGGCTCGTGTTGCGCACATGGACGGTGATCGTCATCGTCGGAGCAACAGCGTCGGCAGTCGGAACAGCGGGCGCTCAGGCGAGCACTCAGCCGGTGTTGAGCGGATCGGTGAGCGAATCGACGAGCCTGTCGGGCTTGGTGGCGGTCGCGGTGGCGGGCAACTACGCCTACGCGCCTGCCTACTACGACGGGAAGCTGACCGCGATCGATATTGCTAACCCGGCGGCCCCGGTGATCGTCGGCTCGAGTGAAGCGAGCAACGACCTGCTCGACGCCACCACGATCAACATCGCCGGTGGCTACGCCTACGTAGTCTCGAAGAACCGTAACGGACCCGAAGGCTCGGGCAGCAACGACGATGGCACGGGCAACAGCCTGACCATCCTGAACATCGCGTCCAACCCCGCCGAACCAACAATCGTCGGCTCTGTACGAGAAGCCAACACGCTGTTCGGCGCCTACGGGGTCGCGATCTCCGGCAACTACGCGTTCGTCGCCTCCCAGGGATGCCTCTCCGGGCAACCATGCCCGAACTCCGCGGTGGGGAACTCGTTTGCAGTGGTCAACATCAGCAATCCTGCCGCGCCATCGATAGTGGCAGCGCTCCATAACAAGACGCTGCCGTCGCCGTGGGAAGGGACGAACGCATTGCAGCACGCGACGTCGGTCGCGATCGCCGGCGAATACGCGTATGTGACGGCAGCCTACTCAGATCGTCTGACAGTGATCAACATCGGTAATCCACTCAGTCCGAAGATCGTCGCGACGATCAAGGACGCGAGAAATTTGGACTTCCCCGTAGATGTGGCTGTGAGCGGCCAGTACGCATATGTCGCCGATCAGATCACCACCGGGCGTTTGACTGTTCTGAACATCAGCAACCCGTCCGAACCGCAGGTGGTGGCGTCGCTGGGGAGCTCGTCGTTCAACGGTGCCTACAGAGTGCGGGTGCGCGGTGACTTCGCGTACGTATCTGCGTCGTCCGGGGGCGATGTGGCCGTCGTGGACATCTCCAACCCTTCAAGCCCGCGCCTCGCCGCGACAGTCTCCTCCACTGCCGATCTGCACCTGACGACCGGACTGGACCTGGATCCTTCTGGTACTCACCTGGTTGCGAGCTCCCCGCAGCTCTCGACGCAGACACAGCCGCTGTACCCGCCATTCGCGTTGCAGCCGGGCGGGGCGACAATGACCGGCACCGTCTCGGACATCACCCTTGATCCTTCGCCGATCGCGCCGACTATCTCGCCAGCTTCAAAGCCCGCCAATCCGACCGCCCAAACCTCGGCGAATTTCGCCTTCTCCGTCAATGATGCCGTCGCGGCCACGCAGTGCCAGCTCGACGGTGGCCCCTGGCTGCCCTGCACTACCTACAACACGCAGACATACGGTGGGCTTGGGTCGGGGTCGCACACGTTCGCCGTGCAGGCGACCGACTCTGCCGGCGATACGAAGAGCGTCAGCTACAGCTGGACGGTCGTCGCACCGGCGAACGTCTCACCCCCGTCGATCTCAGGGACCGCCGGCGTGGGCGACGTCCTGGGCGCGTCCGCCGGCTCTTGGACCGGGTCGCCGACGTTCACCTATCTGTGGCTCCGCTGTGCTGCCGGTGGGCTGAGCTGCCTGCCGATAAGCGGTGCTACCGAATCGACCTATGCAGCCCAAAGCGCCGATGCAGGTTCGACTCTCGAGGTGCAGGTGACCGCCACGACCAGCGCCGGTTCCAGCTCGGTCGAATCGAGCCCGACCGCCGCCGTGACGGCCCCGCCGGCAAGCGCACAGTCGCCGACGATCTCCGGGACGGCAACGGAAAGCCAGGTGCTATCGGCGTCTCCCGGCACGTGGTCGGGCTATCCGGCCCCATCGTTCGCATACCAGTGGGAGCGCTGCGAAAACACAGGTAAGGGCTGCGCCCCGATCTCAGGCGCGACCGAACCGACCTACACGGTCCAAAGCGCCGATGTGGCCTCAACGCTCGCAGTGCAGGTGACCGCCACCAACAGCGTCGGTTCGAGTTCGGCTGAATCCAGCCCGACGCTCGCCGTGACCGCTCCGCCGACGAGCGGTCAGCCGCCGATGATCTCGGGCTCGGCAACCGAGGGCCAGGTCCTTTCGGCCTCTCCCGGCACGTGGTCGGGCTATCCGGCTCCATCATTCACCTACCGGTGGGAGCGCTGCGAAAGCACCGGTTCGGGCTGCATTCCGATCTCAGGTGCGACCGAATCCACCTACACCGCGCTCTCCGAGGACGTCGGCTCCGCGCTGGTCGTGGAAGTGACTGCGAGGAACAGCGTCGGCACCGTGCAGGTGAGCTCGGCCGCGACAGGCGTCGTCGTCGCTGCTGCCGGGCCGCTGACTCCGCTACTGGATAACTTCGCGCGTCCGAATAACACGGGACCGCCGGGGCCGAACTGGACCCACATGATCGTCTCGAGCTCCAGCGCGACGAACAACCTCTTCATCACCAGCGGACAGGTGACGGGGGACTCGGGCACAAACGCGGACTACTGGAACCAGCAGGAATTCGGCCCCAATAGCGAGGTCTGGGTCACTGTGGCCGCCAAGCCGACCGTGGACCAGGATCCGGTGGTCCTCGGGCTTCGCTTCCTGAACCCGGCCGCCGCGAGCGCGAGTGGTTATCAGGCCTACTACATGTACCGCTCGAAACAGCCAGACCAATACAAGATCATCTCCCGCGTCAACGGAAGCACCAGCACGACGCTTGCAAGCGTCAACGGACCGACGCTCAACGCGGGCGATCAACTCCTCTTCCGCGCGATCGGCCAAACGCTCGAACTGTGGCTGTCCAACGCCGGCAGCTGGACACGAATCCTCTCTGCCAAGGACAGCACCTTCACGGGTGCCGGGTACATCAATCTGACCGCACGCGACGGCAGCGTCAGGCTGGCGAACTTCGGCGGGGGCACGCTCCCCTAGCCTGGAGCCTGACGTGGGGCGCTCCGCAACACCGTCGTCACGGGCGCGCAGGCGGGGTGCAATCCTCGCGCTTGTAGTCATCGCCGCGGCTCTAGCGCCAGCAGGTGCCCAGGCCGCAGTAGATCCCGTATTGAGTGGCAGCACGAGTGATTCGTCGACGCTGTCGGGAGCGGTTGCCGTCGCGGTTGCCGGCCACTACGCCTACGTGCCCGGCTACTACGCGGGCGAGGTCACGGCAATCGATATCTCAAACCCAGCTGCGCCGGTCGTCGCGGGCTCGAGCGAAGCCAGCAATGACCTGCTGGACGCCACCACGATCAACATCGCCGGCGGCTACGCCTACGTCGTTTCGAAGAATCGCAATGGGCGGGAAAAATCCGGAGAAAACGACGATGGCACGGGCAACAGCCTCACGATCCTGGACATCGCGTCGAATCCCGCGCAACCAAGGATCGTCGGCTCGATAAGAGACCCAGACACGCTGTTCGGCGCCTATGGAGTGGCGATTAGCGGCAACTACGCGTATATCGCCTCCCAAGGCTGCCTCAGTGGTCAGCCGTGTCCCGTGAAATCTGTGGGTGACTCATTCGCCGTGATCGACGTCAGCAACCCGGCCTCGCCGTCGATCGTGGCGAGCATCCACAATTCATCGCTACCGGCACCGTGGGAAGCAACGAACGCACTCTCACACGCGACGGCGGTGTCTATCTCTGGCAGCTACGCGTATGTGACCGCGGCCTACTCGGACCGCCTCACCGTCGTGAGCATCGCCAATCCGCTCAGCCCGAAGATCGTCGCGACGATCGGCGACCCCACGAGTCTGAGTTTCCCGGTGGATGTGGCGGTCAGCGGCGAATACGCGTACGTCGCCGACCAGGTCTCGCCCGGCCGCCTGACGGTCTTGAACGTGAGCGATCCGACCAACCCGCAGGTGGTGGCGTCTCTCGCCAACTCGGCCTTGAACGGGGCGTACCGGGTTCACGTTCGCGGGGATTTCGCGTATGTGTCGGCGTCATCCGCGGATGACGTGACAGTCCTCGACATTTCCAATCCGCTGAGCCCGCGCCTCGCTGCGACCGTGAGCAGCGACGCTGATCTGAACAGGACGACCGGGCTGGATCTCGATCCCTCGGGGGCCTACCTCGTCGCAAGCTCGCCGTACCTGTCCAGCCAGTACCAGTCGCTCTATCCCCCGTTCACCCTGGAACCGGGCGGACCGGCGATGACGGGGACGCTGTCTGCCATCACGCTCGACCCAGAACCGATCGAAGCGGCTATCTCCGCCGCATCGGAGCCCGCCGACCCGACCTCTCAGACGTCGGCAACCTTTGCTTTCTCGGTCAACGACGCCGTCGCCGCGGTTGAGTGCAGGTTGGACGGCGGCCTCTGGACGCAGTGCACCTCACCGACCAGCCAGTCCTACACGGCGCTGAGCGAAGGCCCACACAGTTTCCAGGTTCAGGCCACCAGCTCCGCTGGTGACACCAGCACGGCTACGTACACCTGGACGGTCTCGGCGCAGGCTGCCAACACGACTCCGCCTTCAACGGCTGGCGCGGGCGGTGACGCATCGGGCGGGGCTGGCTCGGGCGGCGGTGCCACGCCGATCGTTGGACGCTCCGAAGCCGTTCCCCAGCTCGCCCAGGTCCGGGTGGCGCTACTGGCCGCTCTCGTGCCTGGCGGGAGGTCGGCTCGTGTCGCGTCTGTCCGCAAGCACCGTGGCTATCAGGTGGCGTTCGACGCGCCTAGCCGCGGCGCGATCTCGATCTTCTGGTACGAGGTCCCGAAGGGAGCCCACGTCGCTGGAGCGAAGCCGGTCCTCGTGGCAAGCGGTCGAGCGACCGCCAGCGCGAAGGGCGAGGTCCTGCTGACGCTCGCACTCACGGCGCGCGGCACGAGCCTGCTCGCGCACAGCCACCTGCTCGAGCTGACCGGCAGGGGTGTCTTCACCCCGGCGGGGGGATCACCCGTCACCGCTATCAGGACCTTCGCCCTCCGATAGAGGGACGGAGGCTCCTCGAGGGCGCTAGATCACAACTGGGCGCGGCGCGTGTCCGTTACTACGCGAACCGACGGGCGAGACTTCCTCGAGCGCCGCCGCGATGACCTCAAAGGCCTGGTCGAGCGTCTCTCGAGAGACGTTCAGCGGCGGCAGCAGCCGGACGACACAGTCGCCGCGTCCGCCGAGCTCGACGATTAGGCCATGAGCAAGCGCGCAGCGTTGCAGCGCGACGGCGGCTAGCGTGTTGGGCTCGCCCGTGCTCGGCTCGACGAGCTCGATGCCGAGCATCAACCCACGTCCCCGTGCCTCCCCCACGATCTCGTGATCGCGAACGAACCCTTCTAGTACGCCGAGCGCGTAGGCACCGAGGTCACAGACGTGGTCGAGAATCCCGTCGCGCTCCATGATCCGTGCCGACGCGACGCCGGCGGCGAAGGCCAGCTGGTTCCCGCGAAACGTGCCCGTGTGCCCGCCCGGTGCGAACGCGTCAAGACGCTTGTCGTGAAGTACGATCGCGATAGGCATTCCCATCCCGCCGATCGCCTTCGATGCGACGATCGCGTCCGGTTCGATGCCGTGCTGCTCGAACGCAAACCAGGTCCCGGTGCGTCCGCCTCCGGTCTGCACCTCATCGACGATCAACGGAATCTCGAGCTCTCGCGTGACACGTCGCAGGCCCTGGATGAAGTCGCTCGGGGCAGGGACCACACCACCCTCGCCCTGGACCATCTCGACGATCACCGCAGCGGGCAACGGTATCCCGCCAAGTGGATCGCGCAGAGAGCGCTCTAGGTATTCAAGGCAGCGTGGACCGCTGTCCGCACCGGCACCCAAGGCGCATCTGAGTGGGTATGGGTACGGGAAGAAGTGAACGCCGGGAACGCGTCCGGCGACGCGCGCCTTCTGGGCAACGAGGCCGGAGACCGTCATTGCAGCGTGTGAAGAGCCGTGGAACGCGCCCTGGAAGGAGACGATGTCCGAACGTCCGGTGGCCGTCTTGCAGAGCTTCAGGGCCGCGTCTACGGCGTCGGCGCCGCTTGGGCCACAGAACTCGATTCGCATCCGCGAGCGCATGCTCTGCGGCAGCACCGAGAGCTGGGCTGAGATGAACTCGTCGCGAATCTCGGTCGGAAAATCCAGTCCGTGCGTGAGGAGGGGAAGCTGCTTGGCGACCGCCTCGACTAGCTCGGGGTGGCTGTGGCCGAGCGGCATCGCGCCGGCGCCAGTGAGAAAGTCGATGAACACGTTGCCATCGAGGTCTTCGACGTAAGAACCCGCGCCGCGCCTGATCGCGATCGGCAAACCGCGCGGATAGGTGCGCACGCTTGACTCCCGCTGCGACTGACGTTCGAGTAGTCGCATGGAGTTGGGCCCAGGGATGGTCGTGCCCACCGACGGGCGTTCTTCGAGCGTCATGGCAGCCTTGCCCAACTCATACAACTCTTACCCCCCGGTTGACCGCGGTCGATCGCCTAGATACATAAATTGTAATCGTCAAAAGAGTCAGTGGAACTTCTGTGCAGCAGAAAACGCAATCAACTTTGCCTCGACGAAGTGCGCAAAGCCGCGTAAACCTGAGCAAACCTCACCGGCAGATCCTCGCTGTCTACCGGTCGCGGCTGTACCGCGACCGGTATCGAACGAGACGATCGTTATGCGCCGACCGGCGCCGCGTCCTCGGCATGGACCATTTTGCCCATCGCCACGATGATCTTGCGCTCACCGACAAACGGGCGACGAGCATGCGCGACGATCATGTTGTCAAGCGCGATCAGGTCGCCCTTCTGCCAGGGCGCCTCCACGCATAGCTCCTCGTATACCTCGCCGATCCGGTCGATCACCTCGTCCGGTATCGCCGTGCCGTCGCCGTAGTACACGTTGCGCGGAAGGTCCTCGTCGTCGAACAGCTGACGCAGGGCCGTACGCGTGTCCTCATCCAGGCACGCGACGTGGTGCAGCTGCACCTGGTTGAAGAACAGCCGCTCGCCAGTGCGGGGGTGGGTGCGCACGCCCTTCGCGCGCTGGCCCACGCGCAGGCCGAGCTCGGTCCACTCGCAGCTCATGCCCGCCTTGGCGCACGTGTGCTCGACGGCAGCTTTGTCGTCGGTGTGGAAGAAGTCCTGCCACGGCACGTCGACGCCCTCAGAGAAGTTGCGCACGTACATCAGATCCTTGCGCTCGAACTCCTCGACGATCTCTTTGTCGAGCTTCTCATAGACCTCGCGACAGTCCAGCAGCGGCGTCTCGCCCTGCTCCTGCGAGGGCACGACGCAGAAGAAGAACTGACGCAACGGCCAGCTCGAAAAGTGCGAGCTCTCGTTGTGAAACAGGATCGTCTTGTCAGGCGGGTATGGGGTGGAGTGATAGATCCGCTGGCCCGTCTCCTCCGGCGGCAGGTCCCCGTACTCAGCGAACAGCTCGCCGGCGATCGTGGAAGCGACGGCCTCGAACTCCGGGGCCCCTGCGAGCGGGAAGCCGCGAAAGAGGAGCGCCCCGTGTTGGTCGAGGTGGCCTTCGACGGCGTCCATGTTGCTGGCGCACCATGCCGCCAGATCCACGCTGTCGACCGTCGGCGTAATCACCAGCGGCATGTGTTCCTCGCTGCCCGGCAGAAAACCGCTCTGCACGAGCTCGGTCGTCTCGACCGCCTTGCGTCGCATGCCTCTGAGGCCTCCTGTGGCGCCCGACGGTCCTTGTTGTGCGCTCATCGTTACTCCTGTCCGGGCATGCTGCCCTCGATTGTGTCCACTATCTCTCGCTCGACTACGTTCCTGATCTCGCCACGCAGCGCAACGGCCGCGATGTATCCGCCCTGGCGGTCGCTCAAGTCCTCGATCCTCCACTCAGCCGCCTCTTCGGCGCACCAAGCCGTGCGCAAGAGTGCTGCGGGGACGCTCGGGGCAAGTGTGACATCGAAGCTCTCCAAAGCCAAGCTGAGCCCATCACCCCGCGCCTTGATGAATGCCTCCTTGCGTGTCCAGCAGGTGAGAAAGGCGCGTGGCTGAACGTCAGTCGGCAGGGCACGAAGCACGCCCACCTCGACTGGTGAGAAGAATCGCTCCGCGATCTGCTCGCGCGAGAGGTCGGCATCGTCGAGCTCGACGTCTATGCCGAGTTCGCCGGCGGCCGCGAAGGCGTAGAGGGCCACATGCCCAGAATGTGAGAGGTTGAAACTCGGGCCGCCGTCGAGGTAAGGCTTGTCAAACTCGCCATAGCCAATCTCCAGCTCCGCGGGTTCGGCGCCCATATAGCGCGCGAGCAGGAGGCGCAGCGTGGCACGGCCTACGATGTAGCGCGAGCGATCGCGCTCGAACCTGAAGCGGTCAGCTCGTGCGTGCTCGTCCGTCGCCAAGAGGTCACGCAACCGCGCCACCTCATCTGGTCGCCGGGCAAGCGAGCACCTCCAAACATGAACCTCGCCCTCCAGCAGCGGCATGGGTGCACGCGGCTTTATCGCCGAACTCACGCTTGATCCCCCCGAATCGATGGTCAACACCACTCACAAATAGTAAGGCATCCAGTACGATTGGCTAGAAATTCGACGGATCGCGCGGGAGGCGCGAACCGCACGGGGACCGCGCATTGCGTCGAATCAGATCATTCAGGCACGGAGGCGAAGGGTAATTTCCACCGAACAGATCGCGCAACCCGCGGAGCGAGAGGAAGAGCGGCTCGGTGCTGAGGAGAGAACTCGACTTCTGGTCGAGTTCAACGACACCGCGTCGCCCTATCCGCACGCGTGCCTGCACGAGCTGATCGCGCAGCAAGCAGCCGCGACGCCGGACGCTGTGGCCGTTGAATGTGGCGAGCAGCGGCTCACCTACGCGCAGCTCGAGACGGACGCAAACCGGGTCGCCCACCACCTGCGAGAGCTCGGCGTGGGACCCGACGTGCTCGTCGGGATCTGCACAAGGCGCTCGACCGCGATGGTCGTGGGGCTCCTGGGGATCTTGAAGGCCGGTGGCGCCTACGTCCCGATCGACCCCTCCTATCCGGCCGAGCGCCAGACATACATGCTCGAGAACTCCCAGGCGCCTGTAATCGTCACCCAGGCGGAGCTGCGGGGCTCGCTTCCCGTGGGCGACGCGCGCGTCGTCTGCCTGGACAGCGACTGGGCGGCGATCGCAGAACGGCCGAGCAGTTCGCCTGAGCTCACCGGCGACCCGGAGCGGCCGGCCTACGTCATCTACACCTCTGGCTCCACCGGCAACCCCAAGGGTGTGCAGATCCCCCACCGCGCGCTCGTGAACTTCCTGACGACGATGCGGGAGCGCCCGGGGCTGACGCCGCAGGACGTGCTCGTGGCCGTGACGACGCTGTCCTTTGACATCGCCGGTCTGGAGCTCTATCTGCCGCTGATCACTGGCGCGCGCGTTGTGATCGCGCCGAGCGAGACAGCGGAGAACCCGCGGGCGCTCGCAGAGCTGCTCGACCGCGCGCACGCGACCGTGATGCAGGCGACGCCGACGACGTGGCGGATGCTCGTCGACAGCGATCTCGCGACGAGGCCCGGGTTGAAGGCCCTGTGCGGCGGCGAGGCGCTGCCGGTGGCGCTGGCCGACCGCCTCGTGGACGCGGGACTGGAGCTGTGGAATATGTACGGGCCGACGGAGACGACGATCTGGTCGACGTGCGCGCGCGTGACCACACGGGAACAGGCGCTGACGATCGGGCGCCCGATCGCGAACACGACGCTGTACATCCTCGACGCGGCGATGCAGCCGGTGCCGGTTGGGGTCGCCGGCGAGCTGTGGATCGGCGGCGACGGCCTGGCGCACGGCTACCGCGATCGACCCGAGGAGACCGACGCGCGATTCGTCGCGCACCCGTTCGACGACACGCCCGGAGCGCGGGTCTACAGAACGGGAGACCTGGCCCGTTACCGGGATGACGGAGCGGTCGAGTTCCTGGGCAGGATCGATCACCAGGTCAAGGTGCGCGGCTTTCGCATCGAGCTCGGTGAGATTGAGACCGTCCTCGCGCGCCATCCGGGCGTGGTGGAAGCAGTCGTAGTGCCCCACGGCAGCGGCGCGGAGGCCGAGTTGGCGGGATATGTCACGTCCGCCCAGGAGGAGCCGGCGCCAGCCCATGAGCTGCGCCGATACCTCGGGGGGACGCTCCCCGTGTACATGGTCCCCTCCACGATCACGACGCTCGAGGCATTCCCTCTCACGCCCAACGGCAAGGTCGATCGCAAGGCGCTGCCGGAGCCGGTCCGCGAGCGCTCCAGTGGCCACGAGCTGATCGCGCCTCGCACGGAGATGGAGCGGCGGCTCACTTCGACCTGGGAACGCGAGCTCGGCATCCACCCGATCGGCGTGACGGACAACTTCTTCGACCTCGGCGTGACCTCGATCGTGGCGGCGACGCTGTTCGCGGCGATCGAGCGCGACCTCGGCAACCGCCTGCCGCTGGGCGCGATCTTCACGGCGCCCACGATCGAGACGCTCGCAAAGCTGATCGAGGACGGAGAGAGCGCGTCACGGTGGACCTCGCTCGTGCCGATCCAGCCGCAGGGCTCGCTGCCACCGATCTTCTGCATTCACGGCGGGGCGGGGACGATCCTCCACCTGCAAAGACTTGCGCGAACTCTTGGGCCTGAGCAGCCGTTCTACGGACTGCAGTCGCGCGGGCTCTACGGGGGCAGCTCGCCACTGCGTACGGTGGAGAAGATGGCCTCTCACTACCTTTCCGAGATGCGTCAGGTGCACCCTGGCGGCCCGTGGCTGCTTGCGGGCTACTGCTTCGGCTCGCTCGTCGCGTTCGAGATCGCGCAGCGACTCGTCGCCGAAGGCGAGGAGGTGCAGCTCCTGGCAATGCTCAACGGTCCGAGTCCCCTGTGGATCAAACAGTGGGTCTGGTACGGCAACCAGCCCGGCTGGCGCGCGAAGAACTCAGTGCCACCGGCAGCCCCGCGAAATGTCCGTCGTGCACGCCGGCGCAAGCAACGGCTGTTGAAGCCGTTCAAGCTGATGGCACGCGCGCCACAGGCGATCGCCGATCCACGCCGGATCCTCGGCGGCTTCTGGTTGTACACGCGTGGCCTACGTACGCGGATGCTTCTCGCACTCGGTCGTCCTGTGCCCGAGCGTGACCGTGAGGAGTTCTTCCTCGGCTTGCATCGCAACGCCGAGAAGCGCTACGCCCCGACAAAGTATCCCGGGGAGATCCTGGTGTTCTACGGCGACGGGCTATACGAAGAGCCCACGCTCGGTTGGGGCTCGCTCGGCACGGTGAGCAGCTACGCGGCACCCGGCGAGCACGGGCACAACCGTCAGTTGATGCACGAGCCGGCGGTGAGCTTTGTGGCGGAGCGATTGCGGGAACATCTCAGCGGCAACGGTTGACGGCGGCACCTTCTCTATTCAGGTCGGGCGAGACAACAAATTCTCCGTCCGTCGTGGCTGGCCGCCGCACCGCAGACTATCCGTCGGGATTACGGTGCTGACCCACAGACTAAAACTGCGTAAGGGTTTTCATTATCTGGGCGGCCGCGAACTAATGCGGAGTTCCGTCGGTCAGTCGCGGTGCCGAGGCCCGTCAGAAGCGTCTCGAAGTGTATGCTCGGCTCGGTTGCTCGTTTGGTGCACGACACGCTGAGTACGTTTGGAGGTGGTGCGACGTGGCGCAGGCAACTGATTGCCCGTTGAGAGCACACGCTAGCTTGAGGATACCCCTTCTCCGAGGGAAACTCTCGCGCGTTGCGCTTCTCGGGGGCTGGGTCGCGGTCCTCATCCTCCTGTTTGGTGCAGCGAGCGCGCAGGCCGTACCTGAACCTCCGTCCCTGGAAGGCTTGTCGATCTCTCCGAGGACTGTTAACGTCACGAGTGCTGCTGCGACTGTGACGGTGACCGCCCATATCCTCGATCGTGGCCCGGGTGTCAGCGTCGCCTTCGTCACATTCTTCCCTCCGAAAAATCATCCGGAGGCCGGGCAGGACCTAGATCTTGTGTCCGGTACCGCCGTGAATGGCATGTACAAGGCAGAAGTCGTGATCCCGCGCGGGGCCTACCCAGGGATATGGAACCTTCAAGTCGAAGCCAGGGACGTGCAAGGCAACATCGCAAAGCTCGAACCACCCGAGCTCGAAGCAAAAGGATTCCCCGGCACTATCAACGTGGAATGAGTGCTAGGTGATCGCGAAACATCGACGTCTGGTGCCTTGACACCGGGCGAACGTAAAAGTGTGCCTATGGCTTCGTCTAATCGAGCGGGTTAGCGCAGGCCCGCGCCCGAATCACCTCAGCCAACGCGGCCACCGTCGGGGAGCTGAAAAGCGCCCCGAGCGGAATGTCTCCGTAGACGCGTCGAATGCGCATGATCGCCTGTGTAGCCAGCAGGGAGTGACCGCCGAGCGCGAAGAAGTCATCCAGCACCCCGACTTCCTCGACTCCCAGAAGCGCCGACCAGATGGCGGCGATCTCGGTCTCGACGTCGTTTCGCGGCGCGATGTACTCCACCCGCCGCTCGGACTTCACGGAGTCGGGGTCCGGAAGCGCGAGGCGATCGACCTTGCCGCTGGGAGTGAGCGGGAAGGAGCTGATCGGCACCCAGCGCGAGGGCAGCATGTACTCGGGCAGTGACTGCGCGAGGAACGCGCGCAGCTCATCGAGCGACGGCTCCGATGTCGAGGTGAAGTACGCCACGAGCCGTGGATCGCCGGTGTCGTCGCTTGCCGCGACGACCGCTGCCTCGCGAACCGCAGGATGGAGAGCGAGCGCCGTCTCGATCTCGCCGGGCTCCACGCGGTAGCCACGGATCTTCAACTGGTGGTCGAGACGGCCGAGGAACTCGATCGCGCCGTCGCGCAGGAAACGCACGCGGTCGCCCGTCCGGTACATGCGCCCGCCCTGCGGGTCCTCCACGAATCGCTCCGCGGTCTCCTCGGGGCGGTTGACGTAGCCACGTGCCACGCCGGCTCCACCGACGCAGAGCTCGCCGGCCACCCCGGCCGGCACCGGCTCGAGCAGCGCGTCCAGCACGTACGCCCGTGCACCCGGAAGAGGCCGCCCGATCGGCACGGTGGCAGAGGGCGGCTTGCGATCCGTGGGGCGTACCTCGAACGTGCAGCAGCCGACGGTCGCCTCCGTGGGACCGTAGTGGTTGAGCACGCGGCATCCCGCGCCGGCGGTCGCGACCCGTTCCGCCAGCTCCCACGAGAGCGCCTCTCCGCCCACCACGAGCCAGCCTCTGGGCAGGACGCCCTCGTCCGCCGCGAGCAGAGCGCGCAGATGGGTCGGGGTGATCTTGATCACGTCGAGCGGATGCTCAGCGGCGTAGGCGGCGAGCGCGGCTCCGTCCATCGCCGTCTCGTTGTCGATCACGTGCACGCAGCCGCCTGTTGTGAGCGGCGGGAAGACCGCCGTGTTGCCGAGATCGGTGCTGATCTCCGAGACCAGCGCGAACTGTGTTCCCCCGGATGCGCCGAGCCGCTCCGCGATCGCAGCCGTGTAGTTGGCGAGGCTCGCGTGTGTGACCGCGACACCCTTGGGCAGGCCGGTCGAGCCCGACGTGTAGATCACGTACGCCAGGTCCTGGGGCTGTGATCCCGCCTCGGGGTTCGTCGCAGGCCGCGTCGCGATCTCCGCCGCATCGCGGTCGACGCACACCACCTCGAGGGTCGCAAGCGCCGGCAGGTTCGCGAGCAGGCTGGCCTCGGTCACGATCACGCCGACGCCCGCCTCCTCCAGCTGGTGCGCGATCCGGCTCGGCGGGTGCGCGAGGTTGATCGGAACGTAGCCACCGCCCGCCTTCATGATCGCCAGCAGGGCACGGACCATCGCCGGCGAGCGCCGCATGCAGAGCCCGACCGCCTGGTCCCGTTCGACGCCAAGCGCGCGTAGGTGATGAGCGAGCCGGTTCACGTCCTCGTTCAGCTCGCGGAACGTGACGTCAGCGCGCTCGCCGGCAAGCGCGATCAGGTCCGGCGTCTTGGCGGCCTGGGCCTCGAAGCGATCGTGCACGCAAACAGGCTCGACCGGGGACGCGTCGCCGCGTCCGAGAGCGTAGATCTCGGCGCGGGCGCCGTCGTCCAGCAGCGCGAGCGCGCCGACCGGCTGCGATGGATCTCTGAGCGCTGCGCCGAGCAACGTCTCGAGGTAGCGCGAGACCTCCTCGGCGTCGGTGGCGTCGTAGACCGTCGGGTCGTAGCGCAGCTCGAGCGTGCGCCCGCCCGCCCAGCGCAGCTCGATCGGGCATCCGGTCGCTCCCGCAGAAACGAACCCGACGCTCTCGTTCGAGTCGGCGGCGACCGCAGCAAAGCCCGCGGTGGCGCTCTCGACGAGGCGAGTCAGGTCCGCGGCGAGCGCATGGTCCGCCCACCTGCCGGCCTCCGTGCGGGCGCGGGCGAGCTGATCGATCAGCTCGACGAACTGCATGTCGGGCGCGATCGTGAGCTTGATCGCGGTGATCTGCGCGTAGGGGCCGACCGCGTCCTCGAGGTCCGGCTGTGAGCGAGAGTCGACGAGCTCGGCCGTGAGCAGCTCGGCGGCGCCGGTCAGCCGCGCGAGCAGCGCGTGCCACGCAGCGTCGACGAACAGCTCTGTGCCCACCGCGGACTTCTCGAGAAGCTCCCAGAGGCGGTCATCGAGATCGAGCGTGACCGGCACCGTTGCGCGCCCGCTGCCGTCTCGCTCGCGAGCCCCGAAGAGCAGCGTCTCGGGACGCGCCTGGTCTGCGTTCGAGGTCCAGAACGAGCGGCCCCGAGCGACGTCCGCATCCTCGCCGCTGAGAAGCTCGTGGCGCCACTCCGCGTAGTCGGCGTGTTGGATCGGCTCCCCTAGAGCGTGCCCAGCAGCGGCGAGGAGATGACTCCCGATCAACGCCAGCGAGCGGGGATCCGCGCTCGCGGCCAGTGCCGTGAGCAGCAGGGCCCTGCCGCCGCCGTCCTCGGCCTCCACGAGTAACGCGCGGATGCTCGGACCACGCTCCGGATCGACGCGTGCGGCCTCGGCCGCGAGCGCGGCGTCGAGCGCCACCCGGTCGGTCGTCAGATCCCCGCCGGCGGCGGTGTCCCAACCCGGCTCGAGCTGATCGTTGACCCTCTGCGTAACGGGAGCGCGGGCGCCCGGCGGCGTCACGAATGTTGTCCTCAGCGTCTCGTGGAGGCGCACGAGCGCCTCCAGCCGGCTCCGCACCTCCTCGCTCGTCTGGCCTGCTCCCAGCTCCAGCACGATCTGGTTGACCTGGGCCACCGGGCCGTGCGCGAACAGGAACGCCTGCTGGGGAGAGAGGCGAAAGTCGCTCACCCGGCACCCCCGTCTCCCCGAGCGCGGGCGCGAAAGCCGCGCAGGCCACCGGCGGTCGAGCGCCGCTCGCTCCAGTCGCTCTGTAGCTCGAACGAGAGCAGCGGACGGTCGGGATCCTCGACGGCTTCGCGCAGCAGGCGATCGAGCTCACCGCACAGGCGCGCGATCGTCGCCGGCTCGAAGATGTCGCGGTTGTAGCGGAAGTACCCGGAAATGCCGTCATCGAGAACCTCGACGTCGAGCGCCAGGTCGAAGCGGGCGAGCCCGCTGTCCACCTTCACCGGCGCGATCTCGAGCCCCGGCAGATCGAGCACGGGACGTGCGGCCGTGCTCACCCGGAGGTTCACCTGGAACAGCGGGTTCATTCCCGGCGCGCGGTCGGGGCCGATCGCCTCGACGATCTTCTCGAAGGGCACGCTTTGGTGGGCGTAGACGTCCAACGACATCTCCCTCACGCGGCGCAGCAGCTCGCGGAACGTCGGGTTGCCGCTCATCCGTGCGCGAAACACGAGCGTGTTGGAGAAGAAGCCCATCAGCGCCTCGAGCTCGGGGCGCGTGCGGTTGGCGACGGGGCTGCCGACGAGGATGTCGTCCTGTCCGGTGATCCTGTAGAGCAGCGTCGCCAGCGCGCTCAGGATCACCATGTACGGCGTCGCGCTCTCCTCTCGGCAGAGCCCTCTCGCGAGCACGGCGAGCTCAGCGGGCAGCGCGAAGTTCTCGCTCGCACCCGCGAAGCGTCCTCCCTGAGGGCGCTCGTGGTCAGTCGGCAGCTCGATCGAGGTGGGGGCGCCGGCGAGGTGCCTGCGCCACCAGTCGAGCTCGCGCTGGACCTCCGCGGTGCTCAGCCAGGCGTGCTCCCACAGGGCGAAGTCGCCGAACTGGAGCGTCGGCGCGGGCAGCGTCTCACCGCGGTAGAGCGCCGCGAGCTCCTCGAGCAGGATCCGCTCGGAGACGCCGTCGAAGGCGATGTGGTGCGTCTCGATCAAGAGGATCTGCTCGTCCTCTGCGGTCTGGATCACCGAGCAGCGAAGCAGCGCGTCGCGCCCGAGATCGAACGGACGGCGCGCCAGGTCGCTCAGCTTCTGCAGCGCGTCCGCCTCCGCGCCCCCGCTCATGTCGATCGACTCGAGATCGAGACGCGGACGCTCGAGCAGCACCGGCACCGGTCGGTCCTCCTGCACCTCCACGACGGTGCGCAGCGGCTCGTGGCGCGCGAGCGTGTCGCTCAGCGCGCGCTGAAGCGCATCGCGATCGAGCGTCCCCCGGACGCGGAACGCCAGCGCCACGTTGTACGTCGGCGCGCCCGGGTCCCACTGGTCGATCAGCCACAGCTGCTGCTGGGAATAGGAGAGCGGCCACGGCGCGTCCGCGCCACGGGCGCCAATCGCAGCCGCCGCCGCCCCCGCCCCGGAGCCGTCGTCGCGCCCGCCGTCCAGACGACCTGCCAGCCCGGCGAGCGTGGGCGCCTCGAACACGTCGCGCACGGAGCACTCGCACCCCAGTCGAGCCCGCACCCTTGCCGCCAGCTGCGCGGCGAGCAGCGAGTGACCGCCCATCTCGAAGAAGTCATCCTCGACCCCAACGGTCTCGATGCCGAGCAACTCCTGCCATATCTCCGCCAGGTGGCGCTCGCCCTCCGTGCGCGGTGGTGTCGAGGCGCGCGCGGCGCCGTCGGCCGCCGGTGTCGGCAGCGCGCGCCGGTCGAGCTTGCCGTTCGTCGTGAGCGGCAGCGCATCGAGCAGCGTGAGCGAGGAGGGGACCATGTATTCGGGCAGCTCCTCCCCGAGCCGCGCGCGCAGGTCCGCGCGCAACGAGGCGGGATCCGACGCGCTGTCGCTGGGAACGACGTATGCCGCCAGCCTCGCATCGCCCGGCCCGTCCGAGTCGGCGATCACCGCGCATTCCGCCACCGCCGCGTCCGCGGCGAGCGTTGCCTGCACCTCGCCGAGCTCGATGCGGAAGCCCCTGATCTTGACCTGGTCGTCGAGGCGCCCCTCGAACAGCAGCTCCCCGTCTGTCGTAGCGCGAGCGCGATCGCCGGTCCTGTACAGCCGCCCCGATCCGAACGGGCTGGCGATGAAGCGCTGCTCGGTCAGCTCCGGGCGGTTCAGGTAGCCGCGCGCGACTCCCGCGCCGCCGACGAACAGCTCACCCGCGACACCCGCCGGCACGGGCTTCAGCTTCGCGTCGAGCACGTACAGGTCGAGGTCGGGGATCGCTCGCCCGATCGGGCTCCCATCTCGCTGCGCATCTGCAGCCGTGAGCGGCCGGTAGGTGACGTGCACGGTCGTCTCGGTGATCCCGTACATGTTCACCAGCTGCGGCCGGTCCTCGGGAATGCGCTCGAACCACGGTGCGAGCAGACGTGTGTGAAGCGCCTCGCCGCCGAAGATCATCAGGCGCAGGCTGAGGCGGTCCTTCACTGTCAGCAGCTCGTCCATCGCGGCCATGAACAGGCTCGGGGTGACGTTCAGCACCGTGGCGCGCTCGTCCACGAGCAGTTGCGCGAGCGCGTCCGGCGAGCGGGCCGTCCACGCCGGGACCACGACGAGCGTGCCGCCGTGCAGGAGCGCGCCCCAGATCTCCCAGACGGAGAAGTCGAACGCGTAGGAGTGAAGGAGGGTCCACGTGTCCTCGGGGCCGGGCGCAAACCACGCGTCGGTGGCGGTGAACAGACGCGCGACGTTGCGGTGCTCGACGAGCACGCCCTTGGGCGCGCCGGTCGACCCGGAGGTGTAGATCACGTACGCGAGGTTCTCCGGGCCGGCCGCGGCAGGGGGGTTGTCCGTGCTCTCGCGCGTGAACAGCGAGCGGTCACGGTCCAGGCACACGACCGCCGACGCGGGCTCGGCGAAGCGCTCGAGCAGGTGCTCTCGCGTGACCAGAACGTCCGCGCCGCAGTCGTCCAGCACGAACGTCGAGTCGCTCGCCGGGGTACTCCGGGTCGAGCGGCACGTAGGCGCCGCCCGCCTTCAGTACGGCGAGTACCGCGACCACGAGCTCGAGCGAGCGCTCGAGGCACAGCGCGACGAGCGCGTCGGGCTGGACCCCGAGCATGCGCAGGTGGTGTGCAAGGCGGTTGGCCTGCTCGTTCAGCTCGCCGTAGGAGAGCGATTCGTCTTCGTGGCGGACCGCGACCGCGTCGGGCGTCAGTCGCGCCTGCTCCTGGAAGCGCTCGTGCAGGCAGAAGATGGGGAAGCTCCGCTCACCGTCCGCTCGCACCACAGGCTGCTCGCGCTCGTCCCCGCGAAGCAGCGAGAGCTCGTCGATCGGCTGCTCGGGGTGCGCGACGACCGACTCGAGCAGACACAGGAAGCGATCGGCCATCTGCGCCACGGTGCCGGGCTCGAACAGGTCGCTGCTGTACTCCCACACCAGGTCAAGCCCCTGCTCGCGCTGTTGGAGCAGCAGCGTCAAGTCGACGCGCGACGCCGTCTTCTCGGTGTCCAGCTCCTCGACCTCGAGCCCTTGCAGCTGGATCTCCGGCTCTGGCGGGTTCAGGGCGATCAGTGCCTGGAAGAGCGGGTGGCGGCCCAGCTCGCGCTCCGGCGCGAGCGCCTCCACGAGACGCTCGAACGGGAGCGCCTGGTGCTCGATCGCGTCCAGCGTGCGCAGCTTCACGCGCGCCAAGAGCTCACGGAAGCTCGGCTGTCCGGATAGGTCGCCGCGCAGCACGAGCGTGTTCACGAACGGCCCGATCAGCTGCTCGAGCTCGGCCTGGCCGCGTGTGTCGACCGGGGTGCCGACGAGCGAGATCCTCCTGCCCGCTGTAGCGGTGCAGCAGGACATCGAATGCCGCGAGCAGGACCATGAACAGCGTCGCACCCTCACCGCGCGCGAGCCGTTCAGGCGCTCGAGCGTCTCGCGGCAGGAGCTTCGTGCGCAGCCACCGCCCGCGGAGGCTGGCCACCTCGGGGCGTGGACGGTCGGACGGAAGCTCGAGTGCCGCGGGGACGCCCTCCAGCTCGTCGCGACCAGTGCGCGAGCTCTCGCTCGAGCGCGCTCGCCCTGCAGCGTCGAGCGCTGCCACTCGAGCGAAGTCGCGCGTATTGGATCGGCGGCTCGGCGCAGCGCCGCGGGACGGTTGTCGCGATAGGCCCCGTAGAGCGCACCCAGCTCGCTGAAGAAGACGACCTTCGACCCGCCGTCGGCCGCAGCGTGGTGGACGACGACCTGCAGGACGTGCTCGTCGTGGCTGAAGGCGGATCAGCGACGCGCGGAGCAGTGGCCCCTCCTCAAGCGAGAACCGATCCCGGGTGCGCTCCTCGATCAGCCTCTGCGCCTCGGGCTCGCGCTCTGACTCCTCGCTGAGGTCGAGGAACTCGAGGCTGATCGTTCTGGAAGGCTCGATCACCTGCACGGGACGGCCGTCCTCCACGACCAGGCGGCTTCTCAGTACCTCGTGCCGGCGCACGATCTCGTTCAGCGCGCGCTCGAGCGCGACCACGTCGAGCGCTCCGCGCAGGCGCAGCGGCCAGGAGATGTTGTACGCCGCGCCGCCCCCGATCTGGTCGATGAACCAGAAGCGCTCCTGCGCGAACGAGGCCGGCCGGACGCTCGCCGTCGGTAGCAGCGGCGCAGGCTCGGCGCGAGTGATCGGCGCGACGAGCGGATCGGGCGCCCGCGGCGCGCGCAGCTGCTCCACATGAGCCGCCAGCCCGGCCACGGTCGAGGTCTCGAACACCGCACGCAGCGCCAGCTCGATCTCGAGCTTTGCGATAAGCCTGCTGACCAGCCGCGCTGCGAGCAGCGACTGCCCGCCCAGCGCGAAGAAGTCGTCGTGTGCCCCCGCCCGCTCGATGCCCAGCACCTCGCAGAACACCGACGCGACGGCGAGCTCCGTGGCGTTGCGCGGCTCCACGTAGAGATCGTCCGTGCTCGACGGCAGCTCGGGCGCGGGCAGCGCGTTTCGGTCGATCTTGCCGTTGGGGGTCAGCGGGAGTCGCTCGAGCGTCACGATCGTCGCGGGCACCATGTACGCAGGCAGGCTCTGCCCCAGGAGGTCGCGCAGCTCGTCGGCGTCCGCCGGCGCGCCCTCGGCGACCACGTAGGCGATCAGCGCGGGCTCGCCTCCGGGTGCCGCGTGGATGCTCGCGACGGCCTGCGCCACCGACGGATGCTGGTCGAGCGTCGCCTCGATCTCGCCGAGCTCGATCCGGAATCCCCGCAGCTTGACCTGGTGGTCGAGACGGCCGAGGAACTGCACCGTCCCGTCCGCGCGAAAGCGCGCGAGGTCGCCGGTCCGGTACAGGCGCTCGCCGCCGGAGCTCGACCGGCGACGAACCGTTCCGCGGTCAGCTCCGGGCGGTTGCGATACCCGCGCGCGAGACCGGCGCCGCCGATCGAGAGCTCTCCGGGCACGCCGATCGGAGCGGGACGGCCACGCCTGTCGAGGACGTGGAGCGTCGTGTTCGCGATCGGGCGACCGATCGTCGGCGCTTCGCCCGCTTCGCGCACGTGCGCGCACGTCGACCAGATCGTGGTCTCGGTCGGCCCGTACATGTTCCACAGCTCGCGCCACGCGCGCGACCAGCTCGTCGGCGAGCGCCGGCGGCAGCGCCTCTCCTCCGCAGAGCGCCTTCAAGCCCGGCATACCGGCCCAGCCGGAGTCGATCAGCATGCGCCAGGTCGTCGGGGTGGCCTGCATCACCGTCGCGCCAGAGGACCCGAGCAGGCGCGCGAGCGCCCGTGGGTCGGCGGCGGTCTGCGCCGGCGCGAGCACCACCTGCGCCCCCACAATCAACGGTAGGTACAGCTCGAGGCCGGCGATGTCGAAGGACAGCGTCGTCACCGCCACGAGCACGTCCTGCGCCGTCAGGCCCGGACGCTCGCGCATCGTGCAGAGGAAATTGACGAGCGCGCGATGTGGGATCTCGACGCCCTTCGGCCGGCCGGTGGAACCGGACGTGTAGATCACGTAGGCGAGGTCCTCCGCTCCGGCCTCATGGGTCGGTGGGGAGTCCGGCTCGAGCGCGATCTCGTCGCGATCGCGATCCACGCAAAGCACGGTCGCGCCCGCAACGGGCAGGCTCGCGAGCAGCGCCTCCTCGGTCACGAGCACACGCACCTGCGCGTCGGCGAGCATGAGCTCCTGGCGCGCCGGCGGGAACCCGGGGTCGATCGGAACGTACGCCGCACCCGTCTTCATCGTGGCGAGCAGCGCCACGAGCAGCTCCTGCGAGCGGTTCAAGCAGACGCCGACCAGCTCGTCGGGGCCGGCCCCCAGCGCCTGCAGCCGGTTCGCGAGGCGATTGGCGCGCGCGTCGAGCTCCGCGTAGCTCAGCTCTTGCTCCTGGAAGCGCACCGCGACCCGGTCGGGGGCCTCCCGCGCCCGCTCGGCCACGAGCTGCTCGAGACGCTGCGGCGGAATCTCCGCCTCCGTCCGGTTCCACTCATCCAACACGCCGCGCTCGTGCTCGCCGAGCAACGCGAGATCGTCGATCGGGCGGTCGGGATCGGCGACGATCTCCTCGAGCAGCCGCGTGAAGTGGCCGGCCATGCGCTCGATCGTGTCCGCCTCGAAGAGGTCGGTGCTGTACTCCCAGATCGCCTCCAGGCCCTGCGGCAGATCGTCGAGGATCAGGAAGAGGTCGACGCGCGCTCCCGACCAAGCGGGATCGAGGTCACTGGCGGTCACACCCCCGAGCCGCAACCCGGTCTCGGCCGGGTTCAGCGCCAGCAGCGCCTGGAAGAGAGGATGGCGGCTCAGGTCCCGCTCGGGCGCGATCTCGGCGACGAGCCGCTCGAACGGGAGCTCCTGGTGTTCGAGCGCGTCGACGGTGCGCTGTTGCACGCCGCGCAGGAGCTCACGGAAGCTCGGGTACCCGGACAGGTCTGCGCGGATGACCACGGTGTTGATGAACGGTCCGATCACCGACTCGAGGTCGCGCACGCTGCGCGTGTCGACGGGCGTGCCGACAAGCAGATCCTCCTGCCCGCTGTAGCGATACAGGAGCACCTCGAACGCGGCGAGCACGGCCATGAAAAACGTCGCTCCCTCGCGCCGGGCGAGCGCCTCGAGCGCCGGGCGCAGATCTGCGCTCAGCGGCTGACGGTAGCGGGCTCCCCGCAGGCTGGACACCGCGGGGCGCGGCCGGTCCGTCGGCAGCTCGAGCGCCGTCTGAGCGCCCTCCAGCTGCGCCCGCCAGTGCGCGAGCTCTCGCTCGAGCCGCTCGGGATCGAGCCGTGAGCGCTGCCACTGGGCGTAGTCGGCGTACTGCGTCGAGAGCTCCGCGGGCGCCGGCTCGCGCCCCGATGCGAACGCGTCGTAGCACTCGCCGAGCTCGCGATAGAGGACGACCTTGGAGACCCCGTCGAAGACGATGTGGTGAACGACGATCAGCAGGACGTGCTGCTGATCGCCCAGGCGCATGAGCGCGACTCGCAGCAGCGGTCCGCGCGAGAGGTCGAACACGGTCGCGGTGTGCTCGTCGATCAGTCGCCGCGCGGCGTCCTCCGGATCGGGCTCGCCGGAGAGGTCCAGGAGCTCGAGCGCGGCGTTGCCTGTCTTCTCGACGATCTGCATCGGCTGTCCGTCGCTGGCGGTGAAGCGCGTGCGCAGCGCCTCGTGGCGGCGCACGACCTCGCGCTACGGCCCTGCTGAGCGCGTCGGTGTCCAGCGGCCCTCGAGGCGCATCGGCCAGGAGAAGTTGTAGGCCGTGCTTCCCGGGGTGAGCTGATCGACGAGCCAGAACTGCTCCTGCGCGAACGAGCAGCGCAGCGGGCCTTCCCGCGGCGCGCGCGGCACGCTGGGCGCGGGCTTTGCCGGCGTCGATGGCTCTGAAACCGGCGCGGCAGCCCGCGGCTTCGAGGCGCGGGCAGCTTCGATCCTCGCGGCGAACTCGCTGATCGTAGGCGCGTCGATCAGCGCCTTTAGCGTCAGCTTCACGCCCAGGTCGGTGCGGACCCGCGCGATCAACCGGATCGCCAGGAGCGAGTGGCCGCCCACCTCGAAGAAGTTCTCATCCGGCCCCACGTCGCGGTCGAGCAGCTCCGCCCAAACCGCGGTGAGCTCTGCCTCCAGCTCGCTCAGCGGCTCGGTGCGCATCGCGACGGGCGCGTCGAGGCTCGGCAGGGACGCGCGGTCGAGCTTCCCGTTCGGCATGAGCGGCAGGGCGTCCAACAGCGCGATCTGCGACGGGACCATGTACGCGGGCAGCGTTCGTGCCAGGGCCTCCTGAAGCGCGGCGGGCGAGAGCTCGCCGTCACCTGCGACCACGTAGGCGACCAACCGCCTGTTCTCGCCCTCCCCGGTGGCGAGGACCGCCGCCTGGCGCACGCCCGGCTCGCGCGTCAGGGCCGCCTGCACCTCTGCCGGCTCGACCCGGTATCCCCGGATCTTGACCTGCTGATCGGCCCGGCCGAGGAACTCGAGGCCCACGTCCGGGAGACGACGGGCCAGATCGCCCGTGCGGTAGAGCCGTGCCTGCGGATCGTCGGAGAACGGATCGTGGACGAACACGTCCGCCGTCTGCTCGGGCTGGTTGACGTAGCCACGGGCGATACCGGCGCCGCCGATGTAGAGCTCGCCGGCGACGCCGACCGGCACCGGCTGCATCAGCGAATCCAGAACGTAGGCGCTCGCGTTGGAGATCGGTCGCCCGATCGGGACGGTCGCCGCTGCGGGTCGGGGGCGATCGAGTGTGAGCTCGTAGGTGCAGCAGCCGATCGTCGCCTCGGTCGGGCCGTAGTGATTCATCACGCGCGGCCCGCCGGGTCCCAGCATGCGCTGCGCGAGCTCCCAGCTCAACGCCTCTCCGCCGAGGATCAGCCAGCGGCGCGGCGCAATCGGACCGGCCGCGGCGTCGAGCAGCGAGGCGAGGTGTGAAGGTGTGATCTTCAAGACGTCGAGCGGCTGGCCGGCGAGATATTCGGAGAACGCGGCGCCGTCGCTCGCGACGTCCGTGGCGATGAGGTGCAGACAGCCGCCGCCGGCGAGCGCCGGGAAGATGGCGGTATTGCCGAGATCGGTGCTGACCGCGGAGACCGAGCCGAAGTGCAGGTCGCTCGTCGTCCCGTCCTCGCCGAGCGCCCCGATCATGTGCATCGCGTAGTTGACGAGGTTGCGGTGGGTGACGGCAACACCCTTCGGCACACCGGTCGACCCCGACGTGTACAGGACATAGGCGGTGCTCTCAGGAGCGACCGCGGGCTCGGGGTTGGTATCTGGGAGCGCGGCGAGACGTTCGCCGTCGTCCTCCAGCGAGAGGAGCGCGCCCGCGAACCCGTCGAGCGGGGCGCGCGCGATCAGCAGCTGTGCTCCCGCGCTCTCGAGCTGGGCGGACAGCCGCGGGGCGGGGTGATCTGGATGCAGCGGCACGTATGCGCCGCCCGCCTTGAGGACTCCGAGCATCGCGGCAACGAGGTCCGCCGAGCGCTCCAGACAGAGGCCGACGGCGTCCCCCACCGCGACGCCTCGCTCGAGGAGCAGGCGCGCGATCGCGTTGGCGCGGCGGTTGAGCTCGTCGTATGTCAGACGCTCATCGCCGGCCACCAGCGCGAGCGCATCGGGGGTGCGCAGGGCGTGTCCCTCGAACAGCTCGTGGATCGCCGTTTGCGGGGTCGTGGCGCTCGTCTCCTCCCCTTCCAGCAGCGCCTCGCGGCGCTGTGCGTCGTCGAGCAGCGCGAGCTCGTCGATCGGGCGGTCGGGGTCGGCGACGATCTCGTCGAGCAGTTGCGTGAAATGGCCCGCCATGCGCTCGATCGTGGCCGCCTCGAACAGGTCGGTGCTGTACTCCCAGACCGCGTCCAGGCCGCCCTGCTGCTCGTCCAGATACAGGCCGAGGTCGAACTCCGACGTCAGCTTGGGCACCTCGAAGGGCTTGCTGTGGACGTCCTGGAGCGAGAGCTCCAGCGGGGCCGGCACGATGAACTCGTAGAAGACCTGGAAGATCGGGTGCCTGCTGGCATCCCGCTCGGCTGCGGCCGCCAAGCGGTCGAACGGCAGCTCCTGGTGGGCGACGGCATCGAGCGTCGCCTCGCGAGCCCGCGACACGAGCTCACGGAAGCTCGGACGACCGGAGAGGTCGCCTCTCAGGGCGAGCACGTTCGTGAACAGGCCCACCGCCCGCTCGAGCTCGACGCGCCCGCGGTTGTCGACCGCGGTCCCGATCACGAGGTCCTCCTGGCGCGTGTAGCGGTACAGGAGGACCTGCAGCGCGGCGAGCATCGTCATGAAGAAGCTCGCGCCCGCCTCGCGGCCGAGCGCGCACATTTCGGCCCCGACCTCGGGCGCGATCGTCGTGCGCAGCCGCGCGCCGCGCATGCTCGGCGTCGGTGGCCGCGTCCTGTCGACGGGGAGCTCGATCGCGGACGCCCCCGCCAGGCGTGCGCTCCAGTGCTCGAGTTCCTCGCGCAGAACCTCCTCGCTCAACCGCGCGCGCTGCCAGCGCGAGAAGTCGGGGTACTGCACAGGCGGCGCAAGCGCGGGCTCCTCGCCGGCGCGCACCGCGGCGTACAAGGCCGCGAGCTCGGAGAGGATCACGCCCTTGGACCAGTCGTCGCAGATGATGTGGTGGGCGACGAACTGCAACACGTGGGACTCGGCACCGAGCGTGAGCAGCTGCACGCGCAGCAGCGGCCCGCGAGCGAGATCGAACGGCACCTGCGCCGCGGCGCCGGCCAGCGTCCTCGCGTGCGCCTCCTCGCCGGCCTCGACGGTCTCCAACGCCAGCTCCGATTCGTCGCAGACGACCTGCACCGGAGTGCCGTCTCTGAGCTCGAAACGCGTGCGCAAGCTCTCGTGTCGGAGCCCGAGCTCGCCGAGCGCGCGTCCCAGGGCGGGCACGTCGAGTGGCCCGTCGAGCCGCAGCGCCCAGGAGACGTTCGAGACGACGTTGCTTTCGCTGGCCTGGTCGATGAACCAAAAGCGCTTCTGGGCGTAGGAGCAGCGCGTCAACTCGTTCTCCTCCGAGGCGCTCGAAACAGCCGGCGCCGCTCCGCGCGCTCGCGCGGCATCGATCAGGTCGACCAGCGCGGCGAACGTCGGGGCTCGCACGAACGCGCTCAGCTCGACCTCGACCTCGAAGCGCGCGCAGGCACGCGCGAGCAGGGCAGCGGCGCCGATCGAGTCGCCGCCCGCGACGAAGAAGTCATCCTCCGCCCCGGCCGGCGGGGCCCCGAGAAGCTCGCTCCAGATCGACGTGAGCTCTTGCTCGGACGTGCTCACGGGAGAGGACAGCAGAGTCGGCTCGGGCGCTGTCACGATTTCACCGATCCCACTCGAAGTCGATCCCCGTGAGCTCGTGCAGGCGGCGATTGTACGGGCGAAAGTGCTCAACCAGCTCGGCGCGCGTGCTCGGGTTCATCTCGCTGTACGTCGCCGCGTTGAGCTTGCGCAGCTCGGCGCTGCGATGGGGCGCCAGTCCCAGGAAGGCGTGCGCCTGCTCGAGCGCTCGCGCCGGATCCGCGGCGATGTCCTCGAAGCGCAGGAACAGGATCTGCTCGCGTGGAAACACCTCCAGCCAGCGTGCGACGTGCTCGCAGTAACGACTGCGGTGCAGGTAGGACCAGTAGCCGAGCGGCGGCGGCAGCGGTGGGTTGTATCGGGGATCGCTGTGCACCCGCTCGAGCTCGCCCGCGAGGCGCCCCGCCTCCAGCGCGATCGCCTCCTCGAAGGTCTCGCACTCCTCCAGATGCTCGCGGCGCGACATCTGAAACGCCGAGTAAGCGCGGTCGACCGGGTTTCGCAGCGTCACGATCAGCTTCACGTCGGGAGCGACCTGGCGGACACGTCCTGGAACCCAATAACCGGTCAGGTAGGACGCCGTTGCCTCACCCGTGAGAAATCCCCGACCGTGCTCGCCTTCGAAGTCGCGGCGCTCCGCCTCCAGCGGGAAGTGCCTGCGATACCAATCGACGCCGCGGTGGAAGTTGTAGTCGAAGAACAACAGCTCCTTGCGCGGCCGTCCGTCGGTCATCGGACGCGCGACGAGCGGGTGCGCGCAGATGGCGTCGAACAGGCTCGTGGTGCCGCACTTGGCCGCGCCGATGACGAGAAAGTCCGGCAGCACGCGGCCGCGTCCGAGACCCCGTCCCGTGGCCCTGCGCAGACCGTAGTACCCGCCCACCGCCAGCTCGAACGCAGCCGGTGGAAGTCCTCGCTTCAACAGCCGATGAACGCGCGCCTTTCCCGTGAAGTTGCGCTGCCGGTGGCGTGCTTGCTCCATTGGGCGCAGTCGGGGCGTTGCCATTACGAATCCGTTCGAGTACTCGTTCAAGGGAGAGAAGGAATCCGCCCACTCCCAGGATCGGGATCGCCGGCCCCCTGCCCCCCCTTGCTTACGCCCTGCGCAAGACGTTAAGGGTAACACAGAGATCGTCCGGGAATTCACGGGCCAGCGACGGCCGCGGTAGCATTCCAACGCCTCGGTACCACCGTCGAATCACGGCTCCTCGGCCACGGTAATCCACCACTGACGGGTCTTGGGGTTTCCACGTGCGGCCGATCAACAGGCAGAGGATCAAGGAGCGCATCCACCGTGCGCTGCCGGGCGTGGTGGACGACGTGCTCAAACGCGTCTTCTACGCCGCGCGTGTGCTTACCCACCGCAACCCTGGTCGCGGGCGGATGCTGCCCGACTTCCTGATCATCGGCTCCATGAAGTCGGGCACCACCAGCATGCACGGCTGGCTGGAGGAGCACCCATTCGTCGCTCCGGCGAAAAAGGACATCCACTTCTTCAGCATCAAATATCGGCAGGGCACAGACGTCTACCGCTCTTACTTCCCCTATGTCCGCGACCGCGACGCGTTCGCCGCCGAGCATGGTCGCCCGTTCATCTCCGGTGAGGCAACAGCCTCCTACCTGGCCGACTACTGGACGCCGTATCGCGCCGCCAAGCTCGTGCCGGACGCGCGGCTGATCGCCTGCCTGCGCGACCCGGTCGACCGCGCGTACTCGCAGTACACCTACTTTCGCAAGTGGGGGAAGGAGCCCCTGGAGACCTTTGAGGAGGCGATCGCGCACGAGGAGGAGCGTCTGCGCGGCGAGCAATCCCGCGAAATCGCAGATCCTCGCTACCACAGCTGGCAGCTCTACCAGTGGGGCTACCTGCGCACGAGCCGCTACGCCGAGCACCTCGAGCGCTGGTTCGACGCGTTCCCGCGCGAGCAGCTCCTGATCCTCGACTTCGAGGAGGTCATCGCCGAGCCGCAGCGGGCGCTCGAGCGCATCCACGAGCACCTAGGCCTCCCGCCTCACCACAACGGTGAGCTCCCGGCGCTCAACGCTGGGACCTACGAGCCGCTCGCAGAGGCCACTCGCGAGCGCCTAGGCGAGTACTTCAGACCACACAACGAACGCCTTCGCGCGCTCACCGGCATCGACTTCCGCTGGTCCCAGTAGCGAATATGAGCGACGCCGAAGGACTCTCACCAGCCAAGCGCGCACTGCTGGAACGAGCGCTGCGTCAGCGACGCCAGGAGGCCGCGGCCGCCACCGCAATCCCTCGACGGCAGGGACGCGGCCCCGCGCCGCTGTCCTTCTCACAACAGCGGATGTGGTTCCTGCAGCAGTGGGAGCCGGCGAGCCACGCCTTCAACGGCGCACGCGCGTTCAGGCTCCGCGGAGAGCTCGAGGTGGACGCGCTGAGACGTGCGTTCGAGACCGTGCTCGAGCGCCATCAAAGCCTGCGGACCGTCTTCTCGGGCGATCGTGAACCGGTGCAGGTGGTGCTCGAGCAATGGTCGTTCGAGCTCCCCGTGATCGCTGTCGAGGGTCTCGCCGATCTCGAGCTGCGGCTGCGCGAGCTCTCGCGCGAGCCGTTCGACCTCTCCTGCGATCTGATGCTGCGCACGACGCTCCTGGATCTCGGACGCGATGACCACGTCCTGCTCGTGGTCATGCACCACATCGCCGCCGACGCACATTCCGAGGGGGTGCTCTTTTCAGAGATCGCGGAGTGCTACACGGCCGCATGCGCGGGGCGCGAGCCGCGTCTTGCGGAGCTCCCGATCCAGTACGCGGACTTCGCGGTGTGGCAGCGCGAGCGAGTACATGGGGCGGAGCTCGAGCGGCTCAGCGCCTACTGGGCCGCCGCGCTCGAGGGGGCACCCGAGCTCTTGCCGCTACCGACAGACCGGCCGCGGCCTGTGGTGCAGCGCCACGAGGGCTCCCACCAACGGTTTGCGTTCGAGCGTGAGCTCGGGGACGCGCTGGCGACGCTCGGCCGCGAGGAGGGGGTGACGTTCTTCATGACGATGCTGGCGGCCTTCGCGGTCCTGCTGTACAGGATCAGCGGCGAGGAGGACGTGGTCATCGGCAGCCCGATCGCCGCTCGCAACCTCGTAGAGGTGCAAGGCCTGATCGGCTTCTTCTCGAACACGATGGCGCTGCGCGTACGGCTCGGCGGCAACCCCTCCTTCCGCGAGGTGCTGGCTCGTGCGCGCGCGACGGCGCTCGGCGCCTACGACCACCAGGACCTCCCGTTCGAGAAGGTCGTCGAGACGCACGCGCCGCGGCGCGACCCCTCCTACAACCCACTGTTCCAGGTGAACTTCCGCGCCCAGGTCAGCGAGCGGCCTGCACTCGAGCTGCCCGGGATCGGAGCGGAACCAGTTCCCGTGGACATCGGGTTCTCACGCTTTGACCTCGCGCTCGAGCTCGAACTGACCCCGGCGGCGCTCGCCGGCTACTTCGAGTACAACGCGGACCTCTTCGATGACTCAACCGTCGCCGGCTTCGAGCAGGACCTACGGGCGTTGCTGGAACAGGTGGTCCGCGATCCCAACGAGCCGGTCCTCGCGGTGGCGCTCGAGCACGGCCGCGGTGCGCGCCGGCCCTCGGGGCGCTCGATTCGCCGTCGCGAGCGCGGTTGAATCGCTTGGCGGCAGCGATTCGAGCCGGTACCCTCCCGATTTACGGAATCGCGATAAGCGGGGGGCAGCATCCAAGTGGACAACGGAATGTCAAGCAGTATCGGCAGCTTTCAGATGTCGCCCCAGCAGGCGCGGCTCTGGGCAGGTGAGCCCAACGGGCCCACGGGGCGTGTGCAGGCGGTGCTCTCGATCGAGGGCCCACTCGGGCCGGCGGTGCTGGCAAACGCGCTGCGCGAGAGCGTGGCCAGGCACGAGATCCTGCGCACGACATTCGCCGCGCAAGCGGGGCTACGGTTGCCTTTGCAGGACGTCGCCGAGCGTCTGGACCCCTACGTCGAGATCTCTGCGGTGGACGTGGCCGGCGGCGAGCGCGAGCGCCGGCTGGCGGAGGTCCGCGCGGCGGATCTGGCGGCGCCCTTTGACCTGAGCGAGGGCCCGCTCGTGCGCGCGAGCATCCTCACGACCGGCGGGGAGGCGTTCGCGCTCGTGCTCACGATCTCCGCGCTGTGCGCGGACACGGGGTCGCTGGCGCTCGTGCTCGACGAGGTCGCACACGTGCTCGCATCCGCCGCGCTCGTGCAAGATCCGTTGCAGTACGCGGACTTCGCCGCCTGGCAGCACGAGCTGAGCGAGTCCGATGACGAGGAGGCCGCGGCCGCACGTGTCTTCTGGTCGGAGGCGGCAGGTGCGCACACGCCGGCGCTCCCGTTCACGCGTTCGCAGAGCTCGCAGACGCGGGAGGAAGTCGCGGTGTCGATCGACGAGACGGTGGCGCGCGGCCTGCGTGAGCAGACCGCGCGCTATGGAGCGACGCCGGCTGCGGGCGTGCAGGCGGCGTGGCACGCGGTGCTGGGCCGCTACAGCGGCGAGGAGCAGACGCTGTGCGCCTATCTCGCCGGGGAGCGCCGTCACGGAGACCTGGAGGGAGCGCTGGGCAGCTTCGCGCGGCCGGTCCCGGTGGCTGTGCGCGTCGAGGCCTCCCGCACGTTCGCCGAGGCGCTCGCCGACATCGTGCAAGCGCGCGAGCAGGCGCTCATCAGGCAGGACTATGCCCCGGCCGAGGGCGGTGGGCTCGAGGTCGGCTTCGCCGACTATCCGCTCGCCCTCGCGCAGCCCGACGGCCTGCGCCTGCAGATCTCGGCGATGCTGTGCGCAGAGCCCGCGCTGCGTCTGCTCGCCCTGTGCGGAGCCGACGACGAAGGGCTCGCGGTGAGCCTCGCGTTCGACCCTGCACGTTACCGGCGTGAGACCGTCGAGGGCCTCGCCGAGGGGGTGCGCCGCGTCCTCGCGGCGGCCGCCACCGACCTGAGCGCCGTACTCGGCGAGATCGATCTGCTGTCCGAGCGCGAGCGCGAGCGCGTACTACACGGGTTCAACGACACAGCGGCGCCCGTGCCGGCGCAGTGCGTGCACGAGCTCTTCGCCCAGCACGCACGTTCGGCGCCGGAGCGCACAGCGGTGAGTGATGGCGAGCGCTCGCTCACCTACGGCGAGCTCGATGCGAGCGCGAACAGGCTCGCGCGCTACCTGCGCGCGGCGGGCGTGGGGCCGGACGTGGCCGTGGGCCTGTGCACCGACCGCTCGGTGGAGATGATCGTCGGCCTGCTCGGGATCCTCAAGGCGGGGGGAGTGTATGTCCCGCTCCACCACGAGCACCCGCCCGCGCGGCTTGCTCATCAGCTCACGGCCGCGGGAGCGCACACCGTCGTGAGCCAGGCGGCGCTGGCGGAGCGGCTGGGCGACTTCGAGGGGTCGCTCGTCTGCCTGGATCGCGACCGCGAGGCGATCGCGCGCGAGCTCCCCGAGCCGCTGGACGCCGAAGCGGGCCATGAGCAGCGGGCGTACGTGATCTTCACCTCCGGCTCCACGGGCGCTCCCAAGGGCGTCGAGGTCACGCACGGGAACCTCGCCAACTACGCGTCGGACATCGTGCGGCGGCTGGGCGCAGAGGAGGAGCCGCTGACGTTCGCGCTGGTGACCTCGATCTCCACCGACCTGGGCAACACGTCGGTCTTCGGCGCGCTCTGCTCGGGGGGCACGCTCGTGCTCGTGAGCGCCGCGGCCGCGGGGGACCCAGGCGCGCTCGCCCGGCTGATGCAGGACAGGCAGGTGGACGTGCTGAAGATCACCCCGTCGCACCTCGCCGCGCTGCTCGCGGCCGGCGATGCCAGCGTGCTGCCTCGGCGCTAGCTCGTGCTCGGCGGCGAGCGGGCGGACTGGGACCTGATCGCTCGCGTGCGCGGACTGTCGGACTGCGCGATCGTCAACCACTACGGCCCCACCGAGACGACGGTGGGATCGTGCACGTTCGCCGTCGGGGAGGGTCCGGGCGAGTATGCGCCGAGCAGCGTGCCGATCGGAGGCCCGATCTCCAACACTTGCTGCTACGTCCTCGACGCCGGCGGTGCGCCGGTGCCGGTCGGCGTGAGCGGGCGGCTGTTGATCGGCGGCGCAGGGGTGGCGCGAGGCTACGTCGGCGAGCCGGAGCTGACCGCGGAGCGCTTCTTCGCCGACCCGTTCGCCGCCGCGCCGGCGCGGGTCTACGACACGGGCGACCTGGCGCGCTGGCTGCCCGACGGGACGCTCGAGTTCATGGGTCGGATCGACGAGCAGGTGAAGATCCGTGGCTACCGCGTCGAGCCGGCTGAGGTCGATTCGGCGCTGAGGCGCCACGCCGGCGTGCGCGAGGCGATCACGATCGCGCACGCCGTGCCCGGCGGCGAGACACGGCTGATCGCCTACTGCGCGATCGGCGACCGCGCCGCGGAGGAGGGACTGCGCGGGCACGTGGCCGAGTGGCTGCCCGAGTACATGCTGCCCGCGGCAATCGTCGTCGTGGAGGAGCTGCCGCGGACGCCCAGCGGGAAGATCGACCGCCTCGCGCTGCCGGATCCCGATCTCGTGAGCGCGGACGGCGCCGACTACGTGGCGCCGCGCACGCCGCTCGAGGAGGCTGTCGCGGCGATCTGGGCGCAGGTGCTCGGGGTCCCGAAGGTGGGCGTCGAGGACGACTTCTTTGCGCTGGGCGGCCACTCGCTGCTGGCCACCCAGGTCGTGGCGCAGGTGCGCAGCGACTTCGCCGTGGAGCTGCCGCTGCACAGCCTGTTCACCTACCCGACCGTGACCAGCCTCGCCGCGGAGATCGTGGGGATGATGAGCGATGCCGAGGGCGATGAGACGGCGAGGCTGATGGCCGAGCTCGAGGGCATGTCCGACGAGGAGGCAGAGCGACTGCTGGCCGAGGATCTGCAGCCCGAGGCCGGCCAGGGCTGATGTCCGCGACACGCGCTGAGGCTCCCACGATCGCCCGAAGGCTCGAGGACGGGCCGGCGCCGCTGTCGTTCCCGCAGGAGCGGCTGTTCCTGCTCGACCAGCTCATGCCGGGGAGCTCCGCCTACAACGTCCCCACGCTCTACAGGCTCGACGCCACGCTCGACGAGCACAAGCTGCGCCGGGCGTTCGACCACGTGATCGCCCGGCACGAGATCCTGCGCACGAGCTTCAGGCTGATCGACGGCGCGCCGGTGCAGGAGGTGAACGCGCCTTCGCCGTTAGAGCTCGCGGTCACAGACCTGCGCGAGACAGCCGCCGCGGATCGCGACGAGCGCGCCCGAGAGATCCTCGGCGAGCTGGTCCGCCGTCCGTTCGACCTCGCCAGCGACGTGCTGCTGCGCGCCGCCCTCGTGCACGTCCGCGACGGCGAGGACCTGCTGCTCGTGGTCCTCCACCACATCGCCTCCGACCACCAGTCCGGTGGTCTGCTGTTCTCCGAGCTCGACGGCGCCTACGCCGCGATCGAGCACGGTCACGAGCCCGAGCTGGCGCCACTGGAAGTGCAGTACGTGGACTTCGCGCGCTGGCAGCGCGCCCAGCTCGGAGGGCGAGCTCTGCAGGAGCTGCTCGACTACTGGACCGCACAGCTCAGCGGCGCACCGCGAGCGGCTGGAGCTGCCGGGAGACCGACCGCGGCCGAGCGCCCAGAGCTACCGCGGCTCCTGGTATGAGACGACGCTCCCCGCGCGCGGACGTCGCCCCATTGCGCGAGCTGGCCCAGAGCGAGGGCGTCTCGCTGTTCATGGTGTTGCTGGCGGGGTTCAAGGCCCTGCTGCACCGCTACACGGGCGCCGAGGACGTGGTCGTCGGTGCGCCGGTGTCGGGACGCCACCTCGAGGAGATCGCGCCGCTGCTTGGGTTCTTCTCCAACACGCTCGCGCTGCGCACCGACCTGTCGGGAGATCCCAGCTTCGCGGAGCTGCTCGAGCGCGTCAGGGAGACGATGCTGGGCGCGCTCACCCACCAGGAGCTGCCGTTCGAGAAGCTCGTGGAAGTGCTCAATCCGGAGCGAGCACGCAGCCACTCGCCGATCTTCCAGGTGCTCTTCGGCTACGACATCGTCAACTCGCGCCGGCGCGCGCTCGCGGGCGCGAGCGCCGAACAGGTTCCTGTGCCCGGTTGGGAGTCCGCGCGCTTCGACCTGTCGATCATCGTCCACGACCTCCCCGACGGCGCTCTGCACCTGAACGTCGGCTACGCGACCGACGTGTTCGACGGATCGACGATCGAGCGGCTGATCGGCCACTACCGGACGCTGCTGGAGGCGGTCGGGCGCGACCCCGGACAGCCGCTCTCTCACCTCGAGCTGCTCACGCCGCCGAGCGCCAGACGATGCTCAACGACTGGAACGCGACGCGCCGGCCGTACGACCGCCGCTGCCTGCACGAGCTCGTCGCAGAGCAGGCCGCACGCTCACCGGACGCGGTCGCGGTGGTGTGCGAGGACGAGCGCATCACCTACGGCGAGCTCGATCGGCGCTCGAATCAGCTCGCCCACGAGCTGATCGCCGCGGGCGCCGAGCCTGGGGGCCTCGTCGGCATGTGCCTGGAGCGCTCCCTGGAGCTGCCTGTCGCGATGCTCGCGGTGCTCAAGACGGGCGCGGCCTACGTCCCGATCGACCCCAGCTACCCGCCGCAGCGCCAGGAGTTCATGCTCGCCGACTCCGAGGCCTCCGTGCTTCTCACCCAGAAGCGCCTCCTGGGAGTCGCGAGCGCGGACGGGATGGCGACCGTTTGCGTGGATGGCGATCGCGAGCGCATTGCCGCCCGTCCGGCTGAGCCGCCGGACGTCGTCGGCGACCCCGAGCGGCGCGCGTACGTGATCTACACATCCGGCTCGACCGGACGCCCGAAGGGGGTCGAGATCACCCATCGCTCGGTTGCAAACCTGATCGCCCAGATGCGCGACGCGACCGGGCCTGAAGGCCGATGACGTGGTCGCGAACCTGACGACGCCCGCGTTCGACCTCTCGGTCCCGGACTGGTACCTGCCGCTGACGACGGGCGCGCGCCTGGTGATCATCCCGCGCGAGGCGACGCTCGACGGCGTCGAGCTCGCCGACTGGCTGGCGCGCTCCGGCGCGACGTTCGTGCAGGCAACGCCGACGACGTGGCAGGTGCTGGTCGACGCGGGCTGGACCGGCAGCGCGGCGCTGAAGGTCGTCTGCGGCGGCGAGGCGCTGCCGCGCGCGCTCGCCGAGGAGCTGCTCACCCGCTGCGCGTCGCTGTGGCACATGTACGGGCCGACCGAGACGACCGTCTGGTCCTCCATCCTCGAGCTGGCATCGGAGCAAGGCTCGGTGCCGCTGGGCGGCCCGATCGCGAACACGCGCTTCTACGTGCTCGACGCCAACCGCCAGCCGGTGCCGATCGGCGTGCCCGGCGAGCTCTATATCGGCGGCGACGGCCTCGCGCTCGGCTATCACGGTCGCGAGGAGCTGACCGCGGAGAAGTTCGTCCGCGACCCCTTCACGCCGGCGGCGCGGGCGCGCCTGTATCGCACCGGCGACCTCGTGCGCTGGCGCGAGGACGGCACGCTCGAGTTCCTCGGCCGCATCGACCAGCAGGTCAAGCTGCGCGGCTTTCGCATCGAGCTCGGCGAGATGGAGAAGGTCCTGGCGCGCGCCCCGACGTGTCCGGCGCCGTCGCGATCGTGCGCGAGGACGGCCCCGGGGACCAGCGGCTCGTCGCCTACGTCGTGCCCGCGGCAGAGAGCACACCCGACGTCGAGCAGCTGCGGCGCGAGTGCAAGGCGAAGCTCCCGCCCTTCATGGTCCCCTCCACGTTCGTCGTGCTGGAGCCTTCCCCACGACGGCCAACGGAAAGCTCGACCGGGGGGCGCTTCCTGCGCCGGATGGCTCGCGCCCGTCGCTGCAGCACGAGTACGAGGCGCCCGAGACGCCGGTTGAGGAGGTCTTCGCGACGATCTGGGGAGAGGTCCTCGGCGTCGAGCGGGTCGGCCGCGACGACGACTTCTTCGATCTCGGCGGGCACTCCCTGCTCGCCGTCAAGATGATCTCCCACGTGCAGGAGCGTCTCGACATCGACCTGCCGCTGCATGCCGTCTTCGAGCACCCGACGATGGGAGCGCTCGCGGCGGTAGCCAGTGTGGCGCTGCTCGGCGCCGCCGGCGAGGACGAGCTCTCCTCGCTGCTGGCAGAGATCGAGCAGGGTGGTTAGCGCCTCGCGGTATGCGGATTGCGCCCTTTTCCAATAGGAGAAAGCTGTGGTACGGTTCCGATTTCTGAGAGTTAGTTAATTGGCGCTCCGTGTGCGAGCGAAGCGAAATCTCGTTCGTCTCGAGAACGTAGATCGAGAGCGACGGGGCATCGCCTGACGTGGGGGGCTGGTGGTGGGTCGGAATGTCAGGGACGACGGTTAACAGAAGCGCAACGCTGAGGCCGCCGGCGATTCGCGGCGCGCGATGAGCGCACGCGAGGGCCCCGGAGTCGCCGGACGGCTGGAGAGCCTCAGCCCGGCCCAGAGCGAGCTGCTCGTACGGCGCCTGATGGAGCGGCGCATCGCGGCGGCGCGCAGCAGGACGATCGCGCCACGCGAAGGCGACGGGCCGGCGCCGCTCTCCTACGCACAGGAGCTCCTGTGGCTGCTCAGCCAGGTGTTCGAGGACGGGATCGCCTACAACGCTCCGGGTTCGTTCCAGCTCGAGGGCCCACTCGACCTGCAGTTGCTCGCGCGCGCGCTCGAGGGGCTGGTCGAGCGCCACTCGATCCTGCGCACCACCTACCGCCTGATCGGCGGCACGCCGATGCAGGTGATCGGCGCGGTCGAGCCGGTCGAGATCAACCTCGTGGACCTTCGAGGCCTGCCGGCCGACGAGCGCCGGGCCGAGTCCCAGCGGATCCTCAAGGACGAGTCACGCTTCAGGTTCGACCTCGTCAAGGGCCCGGTGATGCGGCCCACGGTGATCCGACTGGCAGAGGAAGAGCACATCCTGATGCTCAACATGCACCACATCGCGACCGACGGGTACTCGCGCAGCGCCCTCTACCGCGACCTCACGGCGCTCTACGAAGCTTTCGGCGAGGGTCGTCCCTCGCCGCTGGAGCCGCTGCGCATCCAGTACGCCGACTACGCGGTCTGGCAGCGCAAATGGCTCGATGAGGGTGTGGCCGATGCGCAGCTCGAGTACTGGAAGCGAAAGCTCGCGCGCGCGCCCTCGCGCCTGGACCTCCCGACCGACTTTCCGCGTCCTCCGGTGCGCTCGTGGGTCGGCGAGAACATGAGCGTGATGCTCGACACAGCCACCCGCGAGGACCTGCGAGGGGCGGCGCGCGGCGGCGATGCGACGCTGTTCGTCGCGCTCCTGAGCGTCTTCGGAGCGCTGCTCGCCCGCTACTCCGGGCAGGAGGACATCGTGATCGGGACGCCGTTCGCGGCGCGCAACCGGACCGAGCTCGAATCGATGGTCGGCTACTTCATCAACCCGCTCGCGCTGCGTCTCGACCTCTCCGGCGACCCCACGTTCAACGAGCTGGTGGCGCGCGCCAAGGAGACGACGCTCGAGGCGTTCGCGCACGCCGACGTCCCCTACGAGAGCGTCGTCAGGGCCACCAACCCGCAGCGCGACCTCAGCCAGACGCCCGTCTTCCAGGCGATGATCGTGCTGCACAACCCCGCCTGGCAGACCGAGCGCCCGAAGTTCGAGCCCGAGGGCATCCGCTGCGCCGAGATCTCGCACGAGAAGGGCTGGTCGAAGTTCGACGTCCTGCTCGGGATGAGCGAGCGCACGACAGGACTCAACACGACGTGGGAGTACAGCACGGAGCTGTTCGCCCCGGCCACCGTCCAGCGCATGACCGAGCACTTCCGGACGCTCGCCGAAAGCGCCGCGAGCAGCCCGGACCGGCGCATATCGACGCTGCCGATGCTCTCGGAGGCCGAGCGGGCGAAGGTGCTCGTCTCGTGGAACGCGCACCGGGAGCCGCTGCCGCGCGATGAGACGATCAAGGACCTGTTCGAGCAGCAGGTCGCGCGCACACCGGCGCCGCCGGCGGTCGTGTTCGACGGCGAGCGGCTGACCTTCGACGAGCTGCAACCGACGCGCGAACCAGATCGCCGCGCTGCTGCGCGAGCGCGGCGTCGGTCCCGGCACGCTCGTCGGCATCCTGATGGAGAAGTCGCTCGAGCTCGTGCCGGCGGTGCTCGGCGTGGTCAAGTCCGGCGCGGCCTACATCCCGCTCGATCCGATGTACCCGCTCCGACCGCATCGAGTTCATGGTCGCCGACGCGGAGCCCGCTCTGCTCCTGACGCAGGAGCGCCATCTGCAGACCGCGCCGGGTGCGCTCGCGCCGCGAATCGCTGTCGATGCCGATGGCGTGCTCCAGGGCCTCTCGGAGGAGAACCCTCCGACTGTGGCGAGCGGCGACGACCTCGCCTACGTGATCTACACGAGCGGCTCGACCGGCAAGCCGAAGGGGGCGATGATCGCCAACCGCAGCCTCGCGAGCGCGTACTTCGCCTACGAGCGCGCGTACCGTCTGCGAGAGCTCAAAGCGCACGCGCAGATGGCGAGCTTCTCCTTCGACGTCTTCACCGGCGACATGATCCGCTCGTTGCTCGCCGGCGCCAAGCTGGTGCTGTGCCCGATGGAGACGGTCGTCGACCCGGCCGCCCTCTACACGCTGATGCTGGGCGAGGGAATCGACGCCGCCGAGTTCGTGCCGGCGACGGCCTCGATGCTGTTCGAGTACGTGGAGGGCGAGGGCACAACGCTCGAGCACATGCGCCTGGTGATCGTCTCCAGCGAGGCGTGGCGAAACGAGAAGTGCAGGTTCTTCATGGGGCTCTGCGGTGCCGAGACGCGGCTGATCAACGCCTACGGCCTGACGGAGGCGACGATCGACAGCACCTGGTTCGAGCCCGCCGCGGCCGACGAGCTGCCGCCCGGTCGCTTCGTGCCGATCGGCCGGCCGCTGGATAACACGCGCGTCTACATCCTCGACGCGAACCTCGAGCCGCAGCCGATCGGGATCCCCGGCGAGCTGTGCGTCGGCGGCGTGGCGGTCGCCCGGGGCTACCTCAACCGTCCGGAGCTGACGGCGGAGCGGTTCGTGGCCGATCCGTTCAGCGACGAGCAGGGCGCGCTGCTCTACCGCACCGGCGACCGTGCCCGCTGGCTGGCCGACGGGACGATCGACTTCCTCGGGCGCACCGACCGGCAGATCAAGATCCGGGGCTTCCGCATCGAGCCCGGCGAGATCGAGACGGTGCTCGAGCGCCGTGCAGGCGATCCGCGCAGCCGCGGTGGTCGACCGTCGCGACGCGCGCGGCGAGACGCGCCTGGTGGCCTACATCGACGCGGACGGCCCCGTGCCGGACGTCGCCGACCTGCGCGCGTTCCTCTCCGAGCACGTGCCGAACTACATGATCCCGAGCGCCTTCGTGAGCGTGGAGGAGCTGCCGCTGACGCCCAACGGCAAGGTCGATCGCGACGCGCTTCCCGAGCCGCAGTGGGACCGGAGAGCCCCGGCGAGGAGTTCGTGGCCCCGCGCAGTGCCAGCCGAGCGCGGGATCGCTGAGATCTGGAGCGAGGTGCTCTCTGTGCAGGACATCGGCGTCCACGACAACTTCTTCGCCCTGGGCGGCCACTCGCTGCTCGCGATGAAGGTGATGTCGCGTGTGCGGGACGAGCTCGGCGCGAAGCTGACGCTGCGCGCGATCTTCGACGCACCGACCGTCGTCGAGCTCGCGGCGGAGGTCGATCGTGCCGCGACGGTGCCGGCCTCGATCGAGCCGCCCCCGCTGGTGCGAGTACAGCGCGGATAGTGGATACGGGGGGATTGGATCGTGCAGACCGAGACGCCTGAGCTGAGCAACGAGCCGGGTCTGATGCCGGCCTCGTTCGCCCAGCAGCGACTGTGGTTCCTGGACCAGTTCGAGGGCGGCGACGCGCTGTACAACGTGCCGGTCGCCACGCGGCTGCGGGGTCCCCTGGACGTCGCAGCGCTGGAGCGCGCGCTCGATGCGCTCGTCGCCCGCCACGAGCCGTTGCGCACCGGGTTCAAGCTCGTCGATGGCGTACCTCACCAGGCGATCAGGCCGCATCGCGAGTTCTCGCTACTAGTGACCGACCTCAGCAACTCATCCGACGCGGAGCGCCGCGGCCTGGAGCTCATCTCCGAGCACGCGCGCGAATCCTTCGACCTGTCTGCCGGCGACCTCTTCCGGGCGAGGCTGGTCAAGCTCGACGAGGAGCTTCACCTGCTGTCGCTGACGCTCCATCACATCGTCACCGACGCGTGGTCGATGGGCGTTCTGAACCGGGAGCTGGGCAAGCTCTACGGGGGATTCGTGCAGGGCACAGAGGTGGAGCTGCCGGAGCTACCGATCCAGTACGCCGACTACGCGGTCTGGCAGCAGCAGTGGATGGAGAGCGGCGGCCTGGACGAGCAGCTGGACTACTGGAGGACGCAGCTGGCGGGCGCGCCGGCGCTGCTCGAGCTGCCGACCGACCACCCCCGCCCCGCGCGACAGAGCTTTCGCGGCGCGACGGTCAGGACGATGCTGGCGCCTGAGCTCCTGGAGCGTCTCAACGCCCTCGGTGAGCGGGAGGGCGCCACCCTGTTCATGACGATGCTCGCGGCGCTCGCGACGCTGCTGTCGCGTTACAGCGGCCAGGAGGACATCGTGATCGCGTCGCCGGTGGCGAACCGCAGCCGCGTCGAGCTCGAGAGCGTGATCGGGCTGCTCGTGAACACGCTCGCGCTGCGTGTTGATGCGAGTGGCGAGAAGCCATTCGAGGACGTTCTGCGCGGCGCGCGCGAGACCGCGCTCGGCGCGTTCTCAAACCAGGACCTGCCGTTCGAGAAGCTCGTGGAGGAGCTGAACCCCGAGCGTCACCTAAGTCACGCTCCGGTGGCGCAGGTGCTGTTCGTGATGCAGAACGCCGTCGAGAGGCCGGTCGCGTTCAGCGGGATCGAGCAGGAGCGGATCCCCACGGAGCGAGGCACGGCGAAGTTCGACCTGTCGTTCTTCGCGGCGGAGACCTCGGAGGGCCTGCGGCTGTCCCTGGAGTACTGCACGGATCTGCTCGAGCAGGACAGCGCGTTGCGCATGCTCGAGCACTTCCGCGTCCTGCTCGAAGCGGCGGTCAGCGACCCGACGCTTCCCGTCGGTGAGCTCGAGCTGCTGAGTGCGGCCGAGCGCGAGCTCATCCTGGGCGCGTGGGCGGAGCCCTCTGAGAGTCATTCGCTGGACGCACTGCGCCCCGTACACGAGCTGGTGGCTGAGCAGGCGCGGCGCACGCCCAATGCGCTCGCGGTACTCTCGGCGGGCAACGAGCTCAGCTACGCGGAGTTGGAGAGCCGCAGCAACCGGCTTGCGCGACACCTCCGCGGACTGGGGGTCGGGCCTGAGGTTGTGGTGGCGATCTGCGCCGAGCGCTCGGTGGAGATGGTTGTGGCGGTTCTCGCCGTCCTCAAGGCCGGCGGCGCATATGCGCCGATCGATCCTGCCTACCCGGCGGACCGCATGGCGTTCATGCTCGCCGACACCAACGCGCCGGTCCTGCTGACCCAGGAGCGCCTGCTGGCTGGCTTGCCGGACCACGGGGCGCAAACCGTTTGCCTGGACCGCGATTGCGAGCTGATCGACTCCCACGATGACGGTCCGCTCGGGCCGTCGGCGACGCTGGACGAGCTCGCCTACGTGATCTACACATCCGGGTCGACAGGGCGCCCAAAGGGTGTCGCGATGGCCCACCGGCCGCTGTCGAACCTGATCGCCTGGCAGCTGGCGAACCTCTCGGTCCCAGAAGCGGCGCGGACTCTGCAGTTCGCCTCGCTGAGCTTCGACGTCGCCTTCCAGGAGATCTTCTCCACCTGGTGCTCCGGGGGCACGCTGGTGCTGCTCGACGAGGCCGAGCGCCGGGACCCGGAAGCGCTGCTCCGATTCATTGCCGACCAGCAGGTCGAGCGCGTGTTCATTCCGTTCGTGGCGCTCCACGGCCTTTGCGAGGCGGCGGCGCACCTCGGGGCCACGATCCCCAGCCTGCGCGAGGTGATCACCGCCGGCGAGCAGGTGAGGGCCACCGGTGCGCTGCGTGCATTTTTTACCGCCCATCCGGAGTGCACGCTCGCCAATCACTACGGCCCGACCGAGGGTCACGTGGTGAGCGCGCACACGCTCGCCGGACCCCCCGCGCAGTGGCCGGCGCTGCCGCCGATCGGAAGGCCGATCGCGAACGCGAGGATCTATCTGCTTGACCGCAATGACGAGCCTGTGCCGATCGGGGTTCCGGGCGAGCTGCACATTGGCGGGACGAGCCTAGCGCGCGGCTACCTCAACCGTCCAGAGTTGACCGATGAACGGTTCGTGCCAGACCCCTTTAGCAAGGTACCGCAGGCGCGGATGTACAGGACTGGCGATCTCGCGCGTCACTCGCCGAATGGCGAGATCGAGTACCTCGGCCGCACCGACGACCAGCTGAAGATCCGCGGCTTTCGGGTTGAGCCTGGAGAGATCGAAGCAGCAATACGCGAGCATCCCAGCGTGGCTGACGCGGTAGTCGTCGGACGCGAGGATGAAACCGGTGGCAAGCGCCTGGTCGCGTACCTGGTCGGCGAGGAGTCCTCGCCGAGCGCCGACGACCTACGCGAGCACCTTCGCCGCACCCTTCCGGACTACATGATCCCATCCGCCTTCGAGTTCCTTGACGCCTTCCCGCTCACGCCGAACGGGAAGATCGACCGGACACGCCTGGCGCTCTCGCCCCTGGCCGGAATCGGTCGCGCGCGTGAGCGCGTCCTCCCGAGAACAGACACCGAGCGCCGGCTCGCCGCGATCTGGAGTCGGCTGCTGGACATCGAGGACGTCGGCGTCGAGGAAAGCTTCTTCGAGCTCGGTGGCCACTCGCTGATGGCGGTCCGGCTGTTCGCTGAGATCGAGCGCAAGCTGCGCGTGCGGCTACCGCTCTCGTCCCTGTTCGAGAATGCGACCGTCGCCGGGTTGGCGGACCTCGTAGAACAGGAGCGCAGCGGCGAGACCGTCGACTGGTCCACGCTTGTGCAGCTGCAATCAGGCCACGGTCAGCCCGCGCTGTTCTTCGTGGGCGTCGCGGGCGGCGAGGTACTTCCCTATCGGGAGGTCGTCGAGAATCTCGACCCCGATATGCCCGTCTTCGGGCTGCTCGTGCCTGGCGTGGACCGCGTCACGCCCACTCTCGCGACGGTCGAGGATCTGGCCGCGTACTACGTCACGGCGATACGGCGGGTGCAGCCACGTGGACCGTATCGGCTTGGCGGCTTCTGCCTATCGGGCCTCATCGCGTACGAGATGGCACGGCTCCTTCGGGCGGAGGGTGAGGATCTCGACCTGCTGGCTCTCATCGATGCCTACCCGCAGGGGCCGCGTCGCCAATCGAGAGTCGAGCTTGAGCGGAGTAGATTCAGGGCCTTCAGGAAGGCCCCACTACGTGAGAAACAGGCATGGGTGGCCAACCGGCTGCGCGGAGCCATCTACCTAAAAATCGGCCCTACGGTGTACGAGATGTTGGAGGCACGCAACCTGCAGCACCTGATACCTCGACGACCCTTGAACGTCGTGTTCATCGCAAGCAACCTCGCCAGACGCAGATATGTGCCCAGGCCTCTGGATGTGCGGATCGATTTCTTCCGTCCGACTCGTACTCCCGATCCCCGACCGACTCCGTGGGACGATCTAGCCGGCCAGGGTGTAGCGCTTAGACAGATTGTGTCACCCGGAATCAGGCACAATTGCGTGATGCATGAACCACATGCCCGCCTGGTCGCTGCCGAGATGACTTGCGCACTCGAGGAAAACGGGAAGAAAGGGTCCTGACGCCCATCGCGGCGCGCGTCAGCTCGCGCTGATGTCCCAGTGCGACTCGACGTGAACCGGCGATAGGCGCACGATTGCACGCGGCGCTGCATCGAGGGCAGGCCCGTAGACATCGAACTCTGTGAGCGGCTGCCAGCTGATCAGCTCATCGCCCTGAGTCCAGTTCTTGTAGATGCCGCCCCACACGTAATAGCGTCCGCTCGGGAGCGGCAGTGACGGTATCGAGCACTTCACGCGTGTCTCACCAGGCTCAAGCATCGCCTCGTGCCCCGGGTTCAGGAGGAAGATGGGCGTCGCCGCCCCCTCAGTCACACCAAGGTAGATCCACGCGCGGTAAGGGCGATCGCTGTGCAGGGTCAAGTGCACGTCCAATTGGCCGCCGGTCTTGGCCAGACCTTGCTCGGGTGAGACCGCCTCGACATTGGTGACCCTGATCAGGCCCTCGATATCGGCGCGCGACTTTGCATCGCCCTCGACGGCACCGCGGTAAGCCGTGAGCACATCGCGAATCGGGCCTCTGGTCCGCACCTCGCCGTTGTGCAGCCAGATCCCGTTAGTACAGCTGGCCTCCACAGCAGCCAGATCGTGGGAGACGAACAACAGAGTGGTGCCTTCACTCAGCACCGCTCGAATTTGGTTCAAGCAGCGTTGCTGGAAGGTCGCGTCGCCCACGGCGAGCACCTCATCGACGAGCAGGATATCGGGCTGCAGGTGAGCGGCCACGGAGAAACCCAGCCGCATCTGCATGCCAGACGAGTAGTACTTGACCTGACGGTCGACGGCCTTCTCCAGTTCAGCAAATGCCACGATCTCGTCGAATCGTCGGGTGACTTCGCGGCGGCGCAGACCCATGATCGAACCAGTCAGGTAGATATTCTCCCGGCCCGTCAGTAGGGGTGTAAGCCCGGCCTTCACTTCGATCAGCGCGCCGACGCGACCCGCCAACTCGAGCCGACCAGCTGTCTGATACATGACACGAGAGATGATCTTCAGCAACGTGGACTTGCCGGCCCCGTTCGTACCGACGATCGCCCAGGATTCGCCCGGCTCGGCACGCAGGCTGACGTCGCTCAACGCCCAGCGCCAACTCTCTCCCTGCCCCCGCCGGCGTACACGGTCGCCGACACTCGCCAGCCGATCCTGAAGGTAGGTGGGTCTCTCATCCAGGCGGAAGCGCTTCCATATCTCCTCGCCGACGATCGTTCCGTTATGCAATGTCGGCCATCCCTGTCTCTAGGCGCTTGAACAACATGAACCCGCCGAGCATGTAGATCAACGCGCTTGCGGCGCCGATTCCCAACGAGGCCCAGTTCGGCGGAACACCGTTCAGCACCGTTGCGCGCATGCCGTTTATCACGGGCACGAGCGGGTTGATCGCAGAGAAGGCAAGCAGGAACGTTTTCGAGCTCGAGATCGAGTCGGTGCTGTACACCACCGGTGTCACGAAGAGTCCGACCTGAACCGCGAGCGGGAGCACGAGACGCAGGTCACGGGCGTAGACGACTACTGCGGAGACCGCGAGCGTCACGCCGAGCGTGACCATCGCCAGCACGATCAGGAACAGGGGCAGATAGTACACCTCCACCTTGGGGGCAAAGCCAGTGATCGGGAACAAAATTGCCAACACACAGGTGGCGATCAGCGCGTCGACCACGGCATCCGCGATCACGGCGATCGGGAACACCTCACGCGGGCAGTAGAGCTTGTTCAGCAGTTCGTTGTTGCTGACCAGGCTCACGCCGCCGTTTGAAATTGAGTTGGAGAAGAACGTCCACGGCAGCAGTCCCATGTACGAGAAGAGCGCATACGGAACGCCACCAGTGTTGATTTTCGCAAAACGATTGAAGAGCACCGTGAACGCGATCATCATCACCACGGGTGCGATCACGGCCCACAGGATCCCAAGCGCCGCCTGCTTGTAGCGCACGCGCAGTTCTCGCTCCGCGATCGTGAGCGTGAGCTCGCGGAAGGCCCACAGCTCCTTCACCGCCGAGATCAAGTTGATACGCCGGTGAAACCAGATCTCGCGGCGCGGTTCGCTGGGACGCGCACGAGCGTCCTTCGCGTGAGGCTGCGATCCATCGCTCGGCAGTCCCGCGACCGACAAGTCGGGGCTAGTTCCCTCTAGCACGCCCGTAATGGTAATGGACTACCTGCGTTTTGGCACAAAGGTGCGCGAATTTGTGCACGCGTGGAAGTTTCGACTACGATCCACCGACAGTGGACACACGGGGGACTGTAGTGGGCACATCGGCTACGGACGAGCCGCAAGGAAGCAAGGACCTACTCGCACTGGCCGACTTGACTCTCGCTGAGTATCTTCGATACCTCGCGCGCTACGGCGGCGCAATCGTCGAGGAGGATGGGCTGTTGCTGTTCGCCGGCGCCCACCGCCAGCCGAATCCCTACCGCAACGGCGCACTGCGGCTAAGCGGCACACTAAGCGCTGCGGAGGTTCTGCGTTTCGCGGACAGCTTCTTTGGCCAGCGCAAGAGCGGGTACGCACTTTGGGCACGCGAGCACGGCGACGGCGACTTGGAGCGAACGGCAGCCGAGCGCGGGTCGCACGAGCTCGAGCGTCTGCCAGAGCTGGTGCTCGACTACCTGCCCGTCTACCTCTCGCCGCCAGACGGCGTTGAGATAAGACGCGCCGTTGACGCGCAGACGCGCGAGGACTATCTCGACCTCGTGGCCGAGGCATGGGGGATGGCATCGATGCCGCGTGCCGTTGCCGCCAAGGTGTTCTTCGACCCCGACAGCCTCGACGTCCCCAACGTCGCGGCCTTCGTGGCCTATTACGACGAGCAGCCGTTGTCCGCGGCGATGACGTTGGTCGCCCACGGGGTCGCACTCGGCTGCCAGGCAGCCACGATCCGCCGGCCGAAGCCGGGTCAGCGACTGCCGCCCTCGGGGGCACCGGGAGAACACCGCGGCCTCGCACAGAGCTGCCTCTGGGCGGCGCTGGAGCTCAGCTACGGCGAGCTTGGAGCGCGACTGTCTTTGGCTCAGACGTCGGGTCTTGGCGCTCCGGTGTGGCTCGGGCTCGGTTACCGTCCGTTCACGAGCTACGGGCGCTATCTCATGCCTCCCCGTGCTGCTTCCAGTAGACCAGCGCGATGAGCCTTCCGGGCGGTTCGATCGCGCTGCACCCCGACCCGCTCGACGACGAGCAGCGTTCGCTGCAACGCTCGATCATCGCGTTCGCCCAAAGCGAGCTTGGCCACGACCTCGATCGCCGTGATCGAGAGGGGACATTCCCCAAGGAGGAGTGGCGCGAGTGCGCACAGATCGGGCTCCAGGGGATGCCCGTGCCGAGCGCATACGGCGGGTTGGGCGCGTCGGCCACGACCATCGCGGCGGCGCTTGAAGCGCTCGGCTATGGCTGCGCTGACAACGGGTTGATCTTCTCGCTCAACGCCCAAATGTGGGCTTGCGAGCATCCGATCATCCATTTCGGCAGCGAGGAGCAGAAGCGTCGCTGGCTGCCTGGTCTGTGCGACGGCTCACTGATCGCGGCGCACGCCATGAGCGAGCCTGAGTCAGGCTCAGACGCATTCGCTCTGCGCACCACTGCCACACGGATCGAGGATGGCTGGCTCCTGAACGGCTCAAAGACGTTCGCGACCAACGCTCCCGAGAGCGACCTGTTCATCGTGTTCGCTACGACCGACGCGAGCCTCGGGTTCATGGGCCTCTGCGCGTTCGTCGTGGAGCGGGGCACGCCAGGCTTGGAGATCGGCAAGCCGTTCTCGAAGATGGGTTTGCGCACGTCGCATCTGGGCGATCTATTCCTCGACGACTGCCATGTAGGCGCAGGGGCGCTACTCGGGGAGCCTGGCGGTGGAATGGCGATCTTCAACAGCTCGATGCGTTGGGAGCGCAGCCTGATACTCGCGGGCGCCGTGGGCACGATGCGCCGTCAGCTCGAGCAGTGCGTCGCCTACGCGCGCGAGCGCGTTCAGTTCCGCGCGCCAATCGGCTCCTTCCAAGCTGTTTCCCATCCGTTGGCCGACATGCGCGTACGACTGCAGACCTCGCACTTGATGCTGTATAGGACCGCCGGGCTGCTCGACGCCGGGACCGCCACCGACCTCGACGCCGCGATGACGAAGCTGCACCTGAGCGAGGCATTCGTGCAGTCGAGCCTCGCCGCCCTGCAGATCCATGGTGGTTACGGCTACATGAGCGAGAGCGGACTCGAGCGCGATGTCCGCGACGCGCTTGGCGGGCGCATCTACTCCGGCACCTCGGAGATGCAGCGCAACGTAATCGCGCGTCACCTCGGCCTGTGAGCGAAGCGATAGGCATTCAATCCTTGTCATGGCGACGTCACGAGCCACTTGCCGCGAGGCCTCCTAGCCGAGAGGATTTTGGGCGCAGTCGAAAATCGGCGATGCGATGGATCGACGTGTGTTCTCGTGCTGGCTTCAAGTGCCCAACCGCATTTGTACGGCGGGGTCGTTGGATGAACCAGGCCAAGGCTCGCATGCAAAAGCCGCCGCAAAGCTGGGCAAGTAGCGTGAGATGCGGTAAAAGATCGTGGATCTTTCCTGACCCTAATAGACATCACGAATCTGAGCGACCACGATCGAGATGAACACGCCGCCTCCACAGCCAAGACGCCGTCCGTCCTCGCTCGTGCTGACCATCGCCACCGTGGTGCTGCTCGCGGTTGGCGCGGGCTCTGCGACAGCCGCCTCTAGCATCGAAGGCATCTGGGCCTTCGGCGGGGGCCGGATCGCCATCACGTCGCTTTCGAATGGCACGTTCGTCGGCACCGTGGTCGCCGAAACGACGTTCGCGGAATGCGTCCATCCCGACGGGCAGCAGATCTGGACGGGGATCACCGAACAGCCAGACGGGTCGTTCTGGGGCCTGCACCAGTGGTACTTCGAAAAGACGTGTGTAGAAAACCCCGAACGCGGCCGCACGGCCTGGCGCTTCTTCGAAGAAGCCAACGGCTCTAAATATCTGCTCGTCTGCCTCAGCCGTCCGGGGACTGCCGAACCGCAGCCGACGATCGCCACGAGCGGATCGCATGCAGATGAAAGCTACGGCTGCTTCAAGTCGGTGCAGACTGCTCCGCTTCCGGCAGCCGGCCTGGCGGGCTTCATTCAGAGCCTGAGGCCGAGCGCAAAGGCGTGCGTTAGCGGCAGGCACTTCAAGATCCACTTGGCGGAGCCGCAAAACGACCCGTTCAAGACGCTGCGAATAACGCTCAGAGGCCACCGGATCACGATGTTGCGCAGAGGCGACTACCTTGTCGGGACGGTCAACCTTAAGGGGGTCCCAGTAGGCGCCTTCACGCTCAAGATTAAGGCCACGACTGTTCTGGGCCTTGATCTGACAGGTAGCCGCACCTACCACACCTGCGCAAAGGTCCCCAAACGACACAAACCGGCGAGGCTGAAACCGACTCGCCCCGTAAAATCGAACTAACGCCGTGGAAGAAAGTGGCGCGCCCGCCGTTTATGAGAGCGATGCCACGCACACCGACCGATAGAACGCCTCGCTCCACACACCGTCTCGCGTTGGTGCTGCTGCTCATCGCCGTAGCGTTGACGCTAGTGGTTTCAATCGCCTCCGCCGGCGCCGCCGCAAGCATCGAAGGAGTCTGGTCATTCGAACATGGCCAGATCGACGTGAAGGCGTTGCCAAACGGGACCTTCGAAGGGATAGTTGCCGAGGAAACCAGATTCGGGGAATGCCCCCACCAGGTGGAACAGGCGATTTGGACAGACATCACGCCCCAGGCCGATGGCTCTTACTGGGGATACCACCACTGGTTTTTCCAGAACGATGGGTGCAAACCCAACCCGGAACCTGGGCGCACGGCCTGGCGAGTCCTCGAAGCGTCGGATGGATCCAAGTACCTGCTTGTCTGCCTCAGCAACCCGGGCCCTAGCGAACCACAGCCCACGATTGCCGCAAACGGCACGGACACAGGCGCGAGCTACGGCTGCATCAAGTCCAACCTGACCGCGCCGCTGCCCGGATCCGGTGTGAAGGGCGAGATCGAGCGGCTTTCGTTTCCAAGCGCCAAGAAGTGCTTGAGCATGAGGCGCTTCCAGATCCATCTGGCGGATCCCAAATACGACCCATTCAAGACCGTTCGCGTAACGATCAAAGGACACAAGATCGCGACCTCGCGCCACGGCAAATACGTGGTAGCGACGATCAACCTCACGGGCTTCAAGCAGGGCAAGTTCACGATCAAGATCACTGCGACGACCGTGCTCGGACACCACCTGTCGGGCAGCCGCACGTACCACACGTGCGCGAAGAAGGCCAAGAAGAGCAAGCCCGGCAAACTCCACTGACGCGCCACGCAGCGCAGTCAGAAGAACGCGCCGCGGGACGGAGTTTATTCTGGCGATGGAAATGCTCTATAGCGCCTACGGGCTACAGCTGTCCTGCTCGTACCCGCTGCCTGGGATGCGAGATACCGCTCGAGTGGTCGACGCCCTACCGATCCTAAAGATCGTGATGGTCGACCAGGCCCAGCTCGAGCACTCGTGGAGCGGAACGAGCGATCCGCCCGAATGGCGGGGACGCCAGGGCGACGGGCGCGACCTCGTCCTCGAGCGAGGATCGGCGGGAGATCTGCTGTTCAGCTACGGAGACCTGGCGCGTCTGCGTCTGGACCCGAAGATGCGCCAACTCGAATGCACCCCAAGCGAACCGGGTATGGACTGGCAGCGCGTGCTGCTGTCCAAGGTGATCCCAACGATCAGCGTGATGCTCGGCCATGAGGGCCTGCACGCCGCGGCCCTCGATGCGCCCGCCGGCGTCGTCGCGATCATGGCGCCGAGCGGAACGGGAAAGTCGACGCTCGCGCTCGAGCTGCTCCGCCGCGATTGGCCGCTGTTCGCCGATGACGTGCTGACGCTGTCCCACGCGAGCTCCACCGTGAACGCTCATCCCGGAACGCCGCACATGAACATCGCGTTGGACCTGCCCGAGACGATCGACCTGCAACCGCTCGGAGAGACCATCGCCATACTTTCGGGCGAGCGCTGGTTCGCCGCCAGCAACGTCGCCGACGACGAGACACGCCCGGTACAGATGCTATGCCTACTCGAACGCGGACCTGGACTGGCACTCGCGATCGAAACATTGACGGCCAGCCCGCTGCCACTGGCGCCCTACACGCTAGGCCTCTCGAACGATCCCGAACGTCTACGCAGCCGCTTTGACCTCTACGCAGACCTGACGGCGTCAACGACACTCGTGCGATTGACAGCCGATCCCGGACATCGCCCCGAGCAGCTGGCTGACCTGCTCGAGAGTGCAATCGCGGCCAAGCCCAAGCAGGTAGCCGGAGCACCCAGATGACGCTACGGTCGCTCGAGGCCTCCGGGGACAACCTGTCAGCAGAAGAAGGCCTTGGCACCGACGCGTATGGGGCTGACGCTGCGCCCCTGCGACTAAAGGCGATCAGCAAGCGCTGGCGCAGGGATCTGCCGCTCGTGCTCGACGGCCTGGACCTGACGCTCGCGCCAGGCACGGCGACGTGGGTCGGCGGGCGCAATGGGATCGGCAAGACCACGATGCTGCGCGTCGCCGCTGGCTTGATCGAGCCCGACAGCGGGCGCGCTGAGGTCTGGGGCGTAGCGCCTGCCGAGAGCCGCAAGCGTTACCAGGAGCTCGTCTCGTTCCTGCCCGCCGGCGACCGCGGCCTGTACGCGCGGCTCACGGTGCGCCGCCAGCTCGAATTCTGGGCAAGCATCGCAATGGTGCCGCGCGAGCGGTTTCGCGAGTCGGTCGAGACGGCGATCGAGACTTTCGAACTGAGCGAGCTGGCGGAGCGGCGAGTCGACCGTATGTCCATGGGCCAGCGCCAGCGGCTGCGCGTCGCGATGACATTCCTGCCGCATCCTGAAGTCGTGCTGCTCGACGAGCCGCTGACGAGCCTCGACACCGAGGGGGGCGCGCTGCTGCTGGCGGCGATCGCGGAGCTGCTTGCCCGTAACGGCGCACTGTTGTGGTGTTCGCCCAGCGGCGAACATCTCGACATGACATTCGACGCGCACTGGATGCTCGAGCGCGGCACGCTGGTGGCCGCATGAGCGACGCGCGCTCAGCCGCACGAGCGTTTCTCGCCGTGATGCGACGCGACCTGCACGTCTACCTGTCGTACCGCACGCGCCTGGCAAGCCAGCTGCTGACTGCGTTGTTCAGCCTCACCCTCTTCTACTACGTCTCCCGGCTGGTTCACGTCAGCGGATTCAGCTCGCACGACTCCTACTTCGGCTTCGTCGTCGTCGGCATCTCGCTAATCAGCGTTCTTTATTCGTGCTTCTCGATTCCGGAACTCGTCCGCCAAGAGCTAATCGCGGGCACATTCGATCGGCTGCTGTTGTCACCGTTCGGCGCGGTGCGCAGCGTGCTCGCGATGACGCTGTTCCCGATGGTCTATTCGTTCGTGCTGGCGGTCTTTACCCTCGGGCTTGGATGCGTGGTGTTTGGACTGCACCTGCACTGGTCGACAGTACCCGAGACGATCCCAGTGATGGCACTCGTACTGCTCGCGTTCCTGCCGTTCGGCGTGCTGTTCGCGGCGCTCACCGTGGTCATCAAGCAGGGCAATGTGGGCACCAGCTGGGTGATCGCGCTGCTGTCGATCGTCGGTGGTCTTTACTTCCCAGTTTCGCTGCTTCCAGGCTGGCTACAGACGATTTCGAGGCTGCAACCGTTCACGGCCGCCACCGACCTGCTGCGGCATCTGCTGGTCAACAGCTCGCTCGGCGAGTCGCCCCAAACCTCGCTGCTGAAGCTCGTTGGTTTCGCCGCTGTGCTGCTACCGCTATCCATAATCGTGCTTGCGCGGTCGATCCGTTTTGGCCAGCGGCGTGGCACGATCATCGAGTACTAACGTCGATCTGACGAAGGTGAATCGATTATGATTTCTGAACCTGTGCCCGACACCTCCCCGCTCTTGGCAACGAAGGTCAGGGTGCCGCAACACGTCGTCTATCGCAGCTTTCCTTCGGAGACGGTGGTACTCAATCTGCAAACCGGCCGTTACCACGGCCTCAACGCGACCGCTGGGCAGATGCTCGATGCGCTGACACGAGCTGACTGCGTGCGTGACGCCGCGGCCGCGCTGGCAACCACCTATGCCCAGCCCCGGGACGTCATTGAGCGCGATTTGTGCGAGCTGTGCACATCTCTACTCGAGCGTGGGCTCGTCGAGACAGATGGCAGCCCCCAGCCCTGAGCGGGAGGGCGTCCCTGAACGCGAGGGCGTAGCACCCGCCTCTGTCGCAGGCGCATCCTTCATCCACCCTGAGCGCCTGAGCCAGACACAGCGAGTGCGACTGGCCGTTGAGATCCTCGCGGCCTACGTACAGGCACGACGTGCGCTTCACCAGGCGCCAATCGCCGCTGCGGTCGCCAACCTGCGCTCCCAGTCCCCGCCCGAGTCCAGGCCGGCGACGGGATCGCTCGAGGAGGCCAGGCGCCTCGGTCGCGCCGTCACTCGCCTGCTCTCGCACATGCCCGGCGACACCCGCTGCCTCGCGCGCTCGCTCGTACTGACTCGCCTACTTGCCAAGCGCGGTGTGCAGGCCAAGCTGGTGATCGGCGCGCGCACCGCGCCGGAGTTCCTCGCGCACGCGTGGGTCGAGCACCAGGGCAGCCCGGTGCTCGACCCCGGGGACGGCTCCTTCGGCCGCCTCGTCGAGCTGTAAATGGCTGGCCCTCCGCCAGCGACGATGACGGCGTTCGGGCTCGACATCGATGCCACGACTCCCATTTCGTTTCTCAGCCACGCCTTGGCCAAGCCAACTGGACGCTCGCTTTCGATCTCGGTGCACACCGAGGAGGCAGTGGTGACACAGTGGCCCGCCGGAAGTGAGCTGATCTGCAACGAACGCCTGCCAAGCGGAGACGTCAACTACCGCATGGAGGCGCACCCCGACAGTGGCTACCTGATCTCAGGGCCGGAATACGGCGCCCACCTGCTGTCTGTCGACGGACGACGACTACAGTGCTTCCCCGAAGGGCAGCCGGCCGGAGGCTGGCAACGCATGCTGGTCGCCCAAGTGCTGCCGTTCGCAGCACTGCTGCACGGGCTCGAGGTCTTCCACGCGAGCTCCGTGGTGCGTGACCGCGAGGCGGTGGCGTTTATCGGGCCGTCGCGCGCGGGCAAGACCTCGCTGGCACTCGAGTTTTGCGCCCGTGGCTGGCACTTCATGGCGGACGACGTGCTCGCGCTGGAGGCGGGCGCGGGCGAACTGCTAGCCAACCCCGGCTCGCCGGTGGTAGGCATCGCCCACGACTACGAGCAGGCGCAGCGAGACTACGCCGCCGACGAGCAGGTGATCGCCATGAACGCCAGGGAGCGCATCGTCCGCGTCGCGGGCGCTGACGAACCCGCGCCACTGGGCGCCCTGTTCTTCATCGACCGCAAAGCCGACGGGCCCGAGAGCCCCCTATTCGAGCCCACCTCCGATGCACAGATGCTGCTCGCGGCCACCTTCAACTTCGTGCTAGCGACACCCGAGCGGCTGCAGCGATTGCTAGAGGTGTGCGCACTGGCCGCGCGCCTGAGAGTCGAGCTCGTCGCGTGTGGTCCCAGCACCAACATTGCGGCGCTCGCCGACGCGATAGAACGACGGCTAAGCCCAAGCTAGGGCTGTCGTAAGTAGATCCACACTAAGCTCCCGGCATGACGCGCTGGCTCGCCGGAGTCTTCGATCCGAGCGCCCGCGCGGGCTCGACGCGCCTTTCCGAAGCGCTCGAGCCGCATGCGTCGACGGTAACCGAGCAGGGGCCACTGAGGGTCGCGTACAGCGGCGAGCCAAGCCACCAGCGCACACCTTTGTGCCTACTTGACGGCTTCCTCGACAACGCCTCCGAGCTCGGAGTCGCGCTCCATTCGAATGGTTCCACCCCCGAGCAGCTGCTCCTGGCCGGCTGGCAGCGCTGGGGTCCGGAGCTTCCGGCGCGCATGCGGGGCGACTTCGCGCTGCTGATCTGGGACGAGGAGCGCGGCGAGGGGCTACTCGCGCGCGACCAGCTCGGCGTGCGCTCGATATTCCTGCACGACGCCTCCGGAGCCCTTTGCTTTGCCAGCGAGGTCCGCCAGCTGCTGGCACTGCTGCCGCGACGTCCCGCGCCCGACCCGATGAGCGTCGCGCATTGGATCACGATGAGCAACCGGCCCGGGCCGGCTACGTTGTATGCGGGCGTGCGCCGGCTCGAACCGGGCTCAGCATTGATGCTCAGTCTCCACGGCACGCGGGAGGTGCGCTACTGGGCGCCGAGCTTCAACGAGCCGCTGAGCGAATCGGAACCACAGCTTAGCGAGCACATACGCGCCTCGCTCGAGGGCGCCGTCGCGCGCAAGCTCAGCCCCGACGGCCTCACTGGTGTGTTGATGAGCGGCGGCCTCGACTCGTCATCCGTCGCTGCGATCGCGTCTACTCAAGCGCCTGGGCGCGTACGCGCCCAGGCAGCGGTGTTTCCCGAACATCTCGCAGTCGACGAGTCCGGCCTGATCGATCAGCTGCGAGCTGCCCTGAATCTGCCGGGCATAACCGCAGAGGTACGGGCGGGCGGGCTGCTCGAGAGCGCGCTGGAGTCAGTCGAGGATTGGGAGCTGCCACTACGTAGCTGGGGCGACTTTTGGGCGCTACCACTGCTGCGCGCGGCGGCCGCGAGCGGGGTGCGGGTGACGCTGGGAGGCGATGGAGGGGATGAGCTATTTGGCGCGCGCGAGCTTCTGCTGGCCGATCGGCTGCGCGGCGGACATCCTCTCCAGGCGATCGCCCTGGCCCGAGAGCTTCCCGGTGCCGGCGACCGGCCTGCGCGCCGGGACGTGGCACGGATCGTCGCAAGCACGTCCGTGATGGGTGCGCTGCCACGCCGCGTGCACGAGCTGCTGGTACGCCGGGACGCGCGTCGCGGCACTCCCGCATGGCTACTCGCGCCGGCGCGCCAAAGCCTGCTCGACTCAGACGAGCCGCTGGCGTGGAAGCGCCTGGACGGCCCGCGCTGGTGGTCCGAGCTTGCCCACGGGCTGACTCGGGGTGTCGAGGAGACAGGTGTATTCGAGCACCAGCGCCGCCGGGCTGCCTCAGCGGGCCTGCAGGCGCGCCATCCGCTGTTCGACCTGGAGCTTGTTGAGTTGTGTTTGCGCCTACCGCCGCTTGCCACGTTCGACCGGTACCGCAGCCGCCCACTGCTGCGCGCGGCAATGAGCGGCCTGCTACCCGACGCTGTGCGCCTGCGCCCCGAGAAGGCGCTGTTCGACTCGCTACTTCTCGACTGCCTCGCGGACGCCGATAACGCCGCCGCGCGCTTGCTGCTGACCGACCCCAAGGCGGAGCTCGCCGCGTACGTAGATCTGGAGGCGATGTGTAGCGCCCTGTTCGACGGCGCTGGGCACAGCGGGCGCTCGTTCGGGTGGATGTGGCAGGTCTGGCGCCTCTTGAGCGCAGAGTGCTGGCTGCGCTTCCAGGGCGGCGGTGCCGAGGCGCTGGCGAGCGCCAAGGCGCTCGCCAGCGCTCCGCGCGTCGCGATCAGTGTCGCGGCACCCACGCGTCGTGCCTAGTACGTTTTTCCACCTTGACGGGGCTGTCGGGTCCTCTACTCTTCATGCAGTAGCAAGGCCGTTTCGCATTCTGCGAGGCGGACTCGACAGATAAGGAAATGCTTCCATGGAAGAGATGAAAGCACTGGCCTACGAAGCTCCTCAGGTCGTCGATTATGGCGATCTTCAGGAGCTCACGGCAGCCTGTCTGGGCGGCACCGGCGGAGACGCCTTCGACCCGTCCGGGAAAGCTGGCGGCTACAGCGTAGGCGCGAGCAACGCCAGCGCTGGGTGCAAATCCACGCCGTAGCTGTACCGCTGCAGAGACATAACGCAGACTTGGCGCCGCAGCCACTCTTCGGAGTGGCTGCGGCGTGTTCAAGCACGGAAGTTGGACGATGGGACCTGCGTTAGTCCAGCATGTCGAAAACGGGCAGCAAGGCTCGATATCCAGTGCCTAACGCCCCAAGTGAGTCTATCGCCGTCGCAGCGATAGGCGACCGTGACCATCGCGCGGACATAGCTAGGGTTCTCGAGCGCGAGGGGTTTCGCCTGACGAGCTTCGATAGCGTGGTGTCGCTGGCGGCCCCCCCGGGTGCGCAAGATCACGCCCTGATCGTGCTGTGGGTTGAGGACACCGTCTCCGGGCTGAGCGGCTGTATCGATCCATTGATGCACTCGTCTCCACAGGCCCCCGTGATCGTGGTGTGTTCGGACATCGAGCGCTGGGGCGTCCGCGAGGCACTAATGGCAGGGGCGGCTGGTGTGGTCTTGTGGAAGGACCTCGATCTGGCACTTGCCCCCTCCGTGCGAGCGGTGCTCGCCGGCCAGGCATCCGTCCCGCGTGGGCACTGGCGCGAGATCGAGCCGCCCGCGCTGTCCTCGCGCGAGAAGCAGATCCTCGGACTGGTGGTGATGGGATACAGCAATAGTCAAATCGCCCAGCAACTCTTCCTCGCCGAAAGCACCGTCAAGAGCCATCTCTCCTCGGCGTTTGGCAAGCTCGGCGTGCGCTCGCGCAATGAAGCCGTGCACCTGATCCTGGACCCCGACCGCGGCTTGGGCATGGGTATCCTCGCTCTCGGTGGAGAGCCGCTGGAATCGCCGCCAACCGCAGCACGGTGACATCAGTTGCCGCCGTCCGTCGCTCAAGACGGGGGCGAGACCACGCAGGACCGGCGTTCGCCAAGCCATCGAGGTCGCCATCGAGCGGCATTACCCTCGGGCGCCCCCATCAGATGCCCTGGGATTCTTACTCGCTCACGTGCGGTTACCCCCGCCGCCTGTGGTCCGCACAGCCCGCACCCGTCGCAAGCTTGAGGGCCGAGCGGTCGTTAGTACATCGCACCCGAGCGATTGAGCAACCACGATTATTAGCGCCGAGCCGTTCATCCAAATAATGCACCCAACCGCGCGACCCATTGATCGTTCGTGTGAGGCCATCGCTTCCTTAGACGAAGATGACCAACCGTGACTCTGCGCTACCATTTGCGCCCAACGCACTTGACATGCCTGGCATGCCCTGGCACCTGAGGCGGATGGGGACTACGCCACGTGGAATCGAGAGCCCCAGCAGACTGGGAGATCCCCCAGTGATGAACGTCTCAGCCGAACGACAGGCGAGCGACGATGCGCTGGCTCCGGCAAGTGCCCCTGTCCGGCACATGCCTGGACCCCTACAAGTCGTACGCCGTGCCGGACTCGTTCTCGTCGTCCAGGTCCTGGGTGCGGGGGCCTCGTTCGGTCTCCAGGTGCTGCTCGCCCGCCTACTCGGGGCCTCACACTACGGCGTCTACGCGTACATCCTTGTTTGGACTACCTTCGCCTCGCTGATCGCCGGGCTCGGCTTCCCTGCGGCAAGCATTCGCTTCATTCCCGTCTATCGAGCGGCACAGGACGGGCCTCGCCTCCGCGGCTACCTTCAAGCGACGTCGCGGCTGACCTTCACTACTGCGATCGCGATGGGCCTATGCGGCGTAGCAATCGCCCTCGGGCTTCACGTCGCCGGAGACCTTGGCAGCCCAGCACCGATCATCCTCGGGGCCATTTCAATCCCGGCACTCGCCGGCCTGATGCTGTATGGCGAATTTGCACGAGCTGGGGAACGAGTTCTTACCGCGTACACCCCCAACCTGCTTCTTCGCCCGCTCCTCATTTCCGTCGGCGCAGCTGGCACTTTTATCGTGCACGGGTCCCTTTCGCAGATCGGCGCTCTCAGCGCCACGGCGGCAGCCGCCTATGTCGTTCTACTACTCCAGTATTTCCTCACGCGACGGGTATTCGGCGCTGTAGATAAGAGTCACGCGCCCGTCCTGCAGCGTCGCGAATGGATCTCTGTGGGCATGCCCCTTCTCGCTGCCAGTGCCTTCACGACTACGCTCATGCAAATGGATATCGTCGTGGTCGGCGCCATTCGCGGGTCCTACGATGCGGGGATCTACGCAGCGGCAAGCAAGACGGCGACCCTTGTCTCGTTCGTAATTCTCGCGGTAAACGCTGCCGCCGCGCCTCAATTTGCCTCCCTCTGGGCGCTCGGACGCATCGACGAGCTGCAGCGCCTGCTGACGAAACTAGCTGGCGTAATCTTCTGGCCTTCCCTTGCCCTCTCACTGGGAATAGCTGCGCTATCCGATCCTGTGCTCAGCCTCTTCGGCCACGAATTCCTGGCTGCTCGCTGGGCGCTGCTGATCCTCCTCGTCGGACAAGTCATCAACGCCGCGGCCGGGTCGGTGGGTTATCTCTTGAACCTCACCGGCCATCACCGCGACGCGGTTCGAGCCCTGGCATGGAGCGCGTTCGCGTGCGTCCCGCTGACGTTCGCCGGCGTATGGCTGTTTGGCGTCGTCGGCGCCGCGCTGGCTTCCATGCTCGGCGTAACAATGTGGAACGGCTGGCTGTACGTGCTCGTCACACGCAAGCTCAACCTTCACCCCTCGATTCTCACGGCACTACCATTGCGGCGTCCTCACCGTGCCTCGGGCGGCTAGACATCTCCGATATCCTCGTCATCCAAAGACCACAGCCCGAATAGCTAGGAGCGACATGGCGCGGAAGGACGCATTGCGACAACTGGTACAGAAACAAAAAGCCCGCGTTAGGAACCAGCTCGATCGTCGGGACGTCGTGCACCAGGATACCGACACAAACTTTATCCTGATTACGCTCGACAGCTGCCGTTACGACGCCTTCTGCGATGCCAACACGCCAAACCTCGACGCTTTTGGCCCGTGGCTCCCGGCACAGTCCCCCGCCAGCTACACCTATGCTGCACATCAATCCTTCTTCGTTGGCATAATTCCATGCGTATCTGAGCCTGTGCCGTACTACAACCGGTTCACACGCCAACTCATCGGACTGGTCACGGTCGGCGAGCATCCGGGGAAGAAGTCCACATACTACATCGTGATGTCCGATGACAACATCGTGGACGGCCTGGCGCGGGCCGGCTTCCAGACCGTGGGGACCGGCGCCATGAACTGGTTCCGGCAATCTTCGCTGATTTCTGCCTTCGACAAGTTTCAGATGCACATAGACGCCGAGGACCAGATCGCGTTTGTCCTGAAAGAGATAGATCCCGCGCGTCCATTTTTTGCGTTCATGAACTTTGGCGAGACACATGACCCATTCCACTACCGTGGTAAGGAAGATCCCTGTCCGGTTAGAGTTCAGGCCCGACTTATGACCTGGCCCCCGGCTCAGACAGGACCCGTTGGCCGCGATCATGTCGCTTACAAACATCAGATCGAGTCGATCGAATTTTTGGATCGTCAGCTAGGTCATCTTCTGGCTAAGCTACCGTCGAATACGATTGCTGTTGTCTGCGGCGATCACGGTGAGTGCCTTGGCGAGGACGGCTATTGGGGGCATGGAATAAACCACCCGCGGGTGTTTGAAGTCCCGCTCGGGATCTTCCGCCTTGACGGCGAGCCGATTGAGGCCGATTCCGAGATTCCGACGCGGCTTGCAGCCTCGCCGAGCAACGACGCGATCAACCAGGACTGAGTACCAACCGCGGGACCCGCCGAATGATCGCCGCCTTGGATGGGACCTCGGGAGAGAACGCAGACGCCCCTCCGCGGCATCGCGGGGTGATCGTCATTTGCACGAAGGATCGGCCGCGAGAGCTCGCTTTGGCGTGCGAGACAGCGCACAGAGCGGCGCCCGATCTCCCGATCGTTGTGATTGATGCCAGTAGCACGAGCGCCGCGCAAGAAGCGTGCGACCGACTGCAAGCTGATTTACCCTCGGCAACCATCTTCTACCATCGAGCTACGGTTGCGGGTCTCACTCGACAACGCAATCAGGCGGCCACCATATGTTCCCGCATGGAGGCCAAGTATGTGCACTTCATCGACGACGATACTACGGTGATGCCAGGGTACTTTGACGCGATTGAAGATCGCTTTCGACGCGATCCTGTCGTAATGGGCCTTGGCGGAATCATCGTTGATCAGCCGGTCGTGCGTCTCAAGGCGGTCAAGATCGTCTTTCTACTGGCAAGTCGCCGCCCTGGGGTAGTGTTGCGGTCGGGTCGCCATACGCTGGGACAATATCCCGGTACGAGGGCAGACGCCCATGTGGATTGGCTTAGCGGCTGCAGTATGAGCTTCCGAGTCGAGGTTTTTGCCAAGTTTCGGTTTGATGAGAGCCTGTCGGGCTACTCAATGGGTGAGGATGCGGACTTCTCGTTTCGTGTCAGTCGCCAACATCGGCTTGCTGTCGAGCCCGGCGCGACGTGCATGCACTCCATGACTCCAACAGACCGGGGGAGCACTCGGGTGAGGAGGCGCGAAGCGACCGTGAACTCATATAGACGAGTGCTCCGATATCGGAGCTTCGGTCTCTCCAGAGCCGCATATTGGTGGGCAACGTTCGGCGACATCATAATTCGATGTAGCCGCGGTATCGTGGCACGAGATCGAGGATCGCTAGGGGAAGTCAGGGGGACCCTCGACGGGATCCGTGCCATTATCGCGCAATCTGCCGATCGTCCACGTTAGTAGCCGGCCGATGGGAGACGGCTGCCCTCGGAGCGCCAGCGTCGCTGTGCTGCGTGTCTAGTTGACTGCTGACTGGTCGCCAGGAACAGAGGTGGCTCTCCACGGCACCTCGGAAAGCTAGCGAGAAACGTCAAGCCCCACTCGGGGTGGGGCTCGTCTCCTCGGACGCCGCCGTACCGTTCGCGGAGATGACAGAATTGGCTACGTTGTCATTCCGCACTGGTGTCATCTCTTTACGAGGATCGATATACGACCCCGCGACGGTCACTCTGGAACCATTGGCGACGACGCCCAGTACCGGAGCCTCCCGGCTCGCAAGTACGCGGTGAAGCTGTTCCGCAGCGTCCCGCCTACTATGACCAATCCTGCCAACAAGCACTACGCCGTCAACCTTGCTGAGGAGCGGAAACGCGTCTGAAACCGCTGTGAGAGGAGGCGTGTCGATCACGACGAGATCGTAGATCCGCCTGGCCCGCTCGAGCAGCACCCACATTGTTTGACTCTCGATGAGCTCGCCAGGATTTGGCGGGGACATTGCGCCCGCAGTGAGTATGTCCAATGTCCGCCTCCCGGGCGCCTTGCCAGGGACGGGCAGCTCGATCGACGCAATCGCGTGCTCCAAAGAACTCGATCCGATCAGCACATCGGTCAGCCCCAACCCCCCTTGCAGCCCGAACCACTGACTGAGCGACGGGCGACGGAGATCAGCCTCCAAGAGGAGGACTTGCGAACCCATGTTCGCCGCTGATTCCGCAAGATGCAGAGCCACGGTCGTCTTGCCGTCTTCCGGCGAGGCGGAGGCCACAACGATGGTGCGCAGATCATGATCGACGTTGAAGAACCGAAGATGAGCACGAATGAGATTGAACGCCTCAGCCTCGCCAGGCGGCAAGTACGGGCCCCGACCGCCCTTACGCCGCGCAGAGGCAGAGAGTGCACCGCTCTCCTGAACAACCCCGAGCATAGGCAGCCCGTAGATCTCGGCCAGGTCCTCCGGGCCGCGAATTCGACGATCGAGACGCTCCAGCACGAAAGCCAAGCCCAGACCAATCAGCAGACCCAACACCAGTCCCAGTGCGGTGTTTCTCGACGTCTTGGGTGAGGTGGGAGCGCTTGGAGGGATTGCTTCTTGAGCGACCTGGACGTTGCCGTATTTTAGGCCGACCAAGAGATGAAGGGTCTGGGCTCGCTCCTGGAGGTCCAGTCCGTCTACGCCATACCGTTGGGCCTTGGGCAGTGCCGCGAGCTGCTTCGTCACGAGATTGAGCGCGGACCGCAGCGACTGCCGGTTGGCGCTCTGCTGCTCTCCGACGAATTCGCGCGAATACGTATTCGCGATGGCCGCCGCAAGCGTCGGCGAGTCTGCAGTCGCCTCGACAGTAACGACGGCCGATTCTCCCGATCCGCTTACGCTGATGCTGCTGGCAACTTGTTGAGGCGTGAGTCCCCGTCCAAGCGCGGCAGCCGTCTTTTCGGCCATGTTGCCAAGCCTTACGAGTTCGACATTGTTGACCTGTTGGACAACAGCGTTGCCGCCGGTCGACTGTAGTCCGGCCAGCTGCTGATTGAGCGAGTTGCTAGTGAAGGAGAGCGAAGCGGCAGCCGTGTACTTCTTCGTCTCGTGCTTCGAGAAGCCGTATGCAGCGGCGGCAACGACCACTCCACAGAGCACGATCAATGGCACCCGCCTCCGGAGGACGCTCAGGGCCCGTTCGAGATTAAGCGCTTCCGAACCTTGCTGCATATCCTTGTGTCCTCTCAGATCGGCGCATGCGCATACAGACGCGCCTAAAAAAACGCTGGCGAACCGCGAAACTTCCGGATCGCAACCTAATCACTCCCTAAAGATCGTCGCCAAATTCGGCCACTCGGAGCCCGCGTGACGCTACCACGGTAGGTGACCGTGCGTTCGCGTGCAAGTCCGTAGGGACTCCGCGGCGAAGCGCCCGTCCTCCGGCGCCCGGCGAGAGCCGATCTTCGGGAGCAGGAAGTTGATGCCATGGTCGCCAGGAAGGAGTGTGATTGGCACTGTCAATCCTTGCGGGGGCGCTGCCTGTCGCCCCACTCAGGCCGACGGAGAAGCCTAACACTTGATCGCGCGCCCGCGCGCTTCGCCTTGCAGAGCTAGGACTCGGGGGGGCGCAGAACCCACCATGTAGCTCATCCACGTCTCTGCATCGAAGACTCTACGTCGGGATCTCGATGACCTGAAAGCTTTTGGGCAGGACAATCGTTGATGAGCGATATGGATGCGCGACCGTCAGTAGCGCAGTACCGGAGAGCCGACGAAAGTACGGCACTCAACCAGAAAGGGGGTTCGACCCCATGGGGGGGCCGCTCTGCTGGTTGCAGGCCCTCGCGGCCAGGGGGCTGTGCCGCCCCGGGCTTGTGCGATATGTCGCTAGATCGATCTACGTCTCGAAGAGTCCACCTCACGGAAGGCTTGGAATGTCCCGCACGCTTATAACTGGCGCGGCCGGCTTTATAGGATCGCACCTCGCCGAACGCCTCCTTGCTGAAGGGCACGAAGTCATTGGTATCGACTGTATGAGCGATCACTATGCTCGCGATATCAAGAGCCTCAATCTGTCCGGTTTCATCGACGAGCCCCGCTTTGAGCTTCTAGAAGCAGATATCTCGTGCGAGTCCCTACTCGAGCTCTTCAGCGACGTGGACGTCGCATTCCATCTCGCTGCGCGCCCCGGCGTGCGCGACTCTTGGAGTGAGTTCCAAGACTATGTGAATGCGAATATCGTTGGTAGCCGGGCGGTCTTTGATGCGGCGGCTGCCACTCAGACACGCGTCGTCTACGCATCGTCGTCGAGCGTGTATGGCGACACTCCGTCCCTGCCGGCGTCCGAGGACAACGAACTTCACCCAATATCTCCATATGGAGCGAGCAAGGTCATGACCGAGGTGCTCGCAGGTGCATACGCGTCCTCGTACGGGCTCAACGCCGTGGGTCTTCGATATTTCACGGTCTACGGCCCACGCCAGCGGCCTGACATGGGCCTATCCCGCTTCATCGAGGCAGCAGTCGAGCGGAGAGAGATACCGATCTATGGTGATGGACTCCAACGGCGGGACATGACCTACGTCGGCGATGTGGTCGATGCCACCATCGCGGCAGGCGAACGCGGCCGCGCGGGGGCGGTCTACAATGTGGCATCTGGTGCGCCCCGACCGCTACTCGAGATCCTGGAGATACTCGGCGACGTCCTCGAATTGCCGCTTCGCCTCGCTCACGAGGCAGCCAAGCCCGGGGACGTTCGCGACACTTGGGGGCACATCGATCGAGCGGAAACCGACTTGGGCTACGCGCCAGCGATATCACTGCAGACGGGCCTCGAGCGCCAGGCGGTAGAGACAGCACGCCGCCGCACCCTGTTCGCTGATCGGCAAGGATCCCTATCGTCATGAGCGTCTGGCCTTCGCAGCCTGGAAGGCTCTCCAGTCGACACGGCAGCGCAACAGGCATTCACAGTCGACTACCGACGCTTCGCATAAGTCCAGGTCGCGCCCTGGCACTCGGTTGCCTGGTCTGCGTCCTCATCGCTCAGGGCGTCGCGATCACACAGTCGTATCTTTGGGCAGCACCGCTGATCTGCGTGTTGATAATCGCGCTGGCCGTCGATATCCCGTTGATCCCGTTCCTCGGCGTGACGATGCTGGTGCGCGTTCTCACGGACGACGTCGCTTCCGGGAGCAGCCGTCACTCGTCATCACTGAACCTCGACGGACTGATTGCCGGCATATATCTCGTCGTAGCCATTGGATTCCTCCTGCACCGCCGGCGCGGCCTGATGCCGGCGTGCGCGATCGGAATGTGGCTAGCGCTCTGGACGGCCGTCGCGGCGGGCGGACATGGAGGAGCATCCACGCTCACAGTCAGGGAGGGAGTACGCGAGGCATCAATCGTCGCAGTCGCCATAATCGCGTACAACGCTCCTGACGTGCTCAACCTGACGAAGGTCACCCGCCTGGTGCAGATAGCGGGAGTCGCATCTGCCGCGCTGGCCCTTTACCAGCTCGCGTCCCACACAGGAATAAGCGTTGGCGGTGAGATCCGCTCAAACGGAACGTTCTCGCAACCCAACGTGGCAGCCGTGTTCTTCGCCGTGGCGAGCATGATCTCTGTTTGGAGGTACGTCGACTACGGTCGCGGCCTGTTGGATCTCTCCTTCGCGGTAGTTTTTGCTGCCGCGACGATTGCCACCTTCAGCCTCGGTGGCGTCTCATGCCTTCTGGCGATGCTCATTGTATTCGGCTTGCTGCGCCCGGGCTCGCTGCGCCTTAAGCTCGGTGGATGTGCAGCCGCTGCGCTCGTCGCGATTGCTTTCCTTGCAACCCCGCTCGGTGCTGAACATTTCAATGAAGAGTCGTCGACCCAGATCAGCGCCAAGCGAATCAACGGCGAAGCCAAGACATCGCTAGGCACCAGGCTTGAGAAGTGGGAAAGCCTCATCGTCGAGTGGGAAACCTCTCCTATAATCGGTAAGGGCCTAGGCACCACCGTTACGACAGAAGGAGTCTCCGAAAACGCAACATCCGGGCTACTCCCACACAACGAATATCTGCGCTATCTGGTCGAGACCGGGGTGATCGGCCTAATTGCCGCGCTCTCAGGCGTCTACATCTTGCTTCGTCGGATGGCGCGTAACCGGGTCATGGTCGCCAACAACGCCGGAACGCTTGGTATAGCCCTCGTATCTGGGCTCCTCGTCAACGCAATCGCCGCAAACACGCTTTTGTACACGGCTGCGGCGTACGCCACAGCGCTCGTCATCGGCGCAGTACTGAGCGCTTCATCCGCCGTGCCATCACCGTCCAGAGCCGTGTGATATCGAACAGATGTCAACCAGACTGCCGCACATCTCGGGCCGCGCGTTTCTGGCGATGCCCGGTGGACCCCGGCAATCGCCCGAAGAGCCGGCCGAGGACTGAGATATGCGACTGCCTGGCTTCACCTGGGAGCATCGCGATCCCGAGGCGGAGGTTCTCTATGTCACTAACATGTGGCCCGATACTGTGCGTCCAGTATATGGAATCTTCGTAAAGCGCCAGATCGAGTCGCTCCGCGACGCCGGCGTCCGATGCGATGTCCTTTATGTACGCGGCTACCAAGGTCTCCATGTCTACGGCCTGGCGGCTGGTTGGTTTTTCGTTCGGAGGAGTCGTCTGCGCGAGAGATATAGCCTCATTCACGCGCACGCGGGCGAGACGGCTCTGGTCATTGCTCCGGCTACGGGCATTTCGAAGATCGCGTCGTACTGCGGCGATGACGTCCTGGGACAGGCGCATCCTGATGGGAGCTTTTCTTCTGCCGCTCGGCTTCGGCGGTGGGTCATCAGGCAAAGCGGGCGTGCGTGCACCGCGACGATCACCAAGTCAGTGGAGATGGCGGCGTCCCTGCCTACGTCGGTGCGCACCGACAACACTGTGGTACCAAACGGGATCGACGAGCAAGCGTTCCGCCCAGCCGACCGAGGGGACGCGCGACGTGACCTCAAATGGGATCAAGATGAGCGCATCGTCATCTTTGTGGCGACGCGCCCTCACGAGCCACGCAAGCGCCTTGATCTTGCGAGAGCAGCAATCGCAGAGGCCGAACTCGAGGTCGGGCACATCCACCTTGTCGTCGCAGAAGATGTGGCGCCAAGCGAGCTCCCGATTATGATGAATGCCGCCGACTGCTTGCTGCTGACGTCGCGTATGGAGGGATCACCCAATGCGGTCAAGGAGGCGCTCATGTGCAACCTACCCGTGGTGAGCACCGACGTTGGCGATGTCGCAGAACTACTGAAGGACGTCACCCATTCCGCCGTGTGCGAGGCGCGGGCTGCGGACCTCGGAGCCGCGCTAGCAGACGCCCTGCGCTCGGGTCAGCGGTCCAACGGGCGAGAGATCAGAGCCAATCTCACGCAGAGCACCATCGCCAGACGGATTCTCGAGATATATCGCGCTGCCGGATATCAGCCGTGCGGGCGATGACCGATCCAGACGGGATGCCATGCGGCGCGAAACGTCGACCGCCCCGCCGCGAGGGGAGGACTGCATGTCGGCGTTCAAAACGCGGCGCCCCCCGATGCCTTGTCTGTCGCAGCCTAGGAGGGGCGCAGCCCTGCGCTGGCGCGCAAACAGCCATGCACGCGTGCAACCAGAACCCGTCGGCGAACCCAGAACGCCGAAAGTTCTCAGGCGCGCCTTCCGTTGACGCGTATATACGTAGTGTGTTTATCACCGATCCCGTGATACTTGGCTGATGAGGCTTGCGATACTGGGCAGCCGAGGATTCCCGAGTACGTACGGCGGCTACGAGACGCTCGTCCGCTACCTAGCGCCCCATCTCGTCGAGGCGGGACATGAGGTTACGGTATATTGTCGAGCCCGCGACCAGGCTCAGCGAAGTTGGATCGCGAGCGACGTGCGGTGCATCGCAACACCTGGCGTCGACAGCACCTCCCTTTCGACGCTCACCTTTGGCCTAACGGCGACGATCGACGCGAGCCTTCGTCGTTTCGACTCGGTGCTGATTCTGAACATAGCGAATGGGTTCTGGCTTCCAGCCCTGAGGGCTGCACGGACACCCTTCGCCGTGAACACCGACGGAATCGAGTGGGAGCGTGGCAAGTGGAGCCGATTGGGGCGGGCAACGTTCCGTGCGGGCGCGCGCATGACAGCGAAGCACGCGGGTACGCTCATCTGCGACTCGCAGGCCATTGCTAGCGTCTGGGAGCAGCGCTTCGGGCGCAACTCGACGTTCATTCCCTATGGTGCGCCAGTGCCCGACGACGTCGGTCGTGACCGCCTGAAGACGATGGGCCTCGGCGACGAGCCATTCGTGCTCGTTGTAGCAAGACTCGTCCCAGAGAACAACGTTGAACTCACCCTGGATGCACTGGAACTGCTCGGCGACGACGCTCCGCTAGCTGTCGTTGTCGGCAGCGCCAACTCGGACTCGCCGATCGAGGCACGCCTCAAGGAAACCGAGGCATCAAAACGCGTCGTCTGGCTGGGCCATGTGAGCGATCAGGAGTTGCTCATCCAACTATGGGCCAACTGCGCGCTTTACGTTCATGGACACTCCGTGGGCGGCACCAATCCGTCTCTCCTACAGGCATTGGGTGCGGGAGCTCCGACGATCGCGCTCAACACCCCGTTCAACGCCGAGGTGCTCCCGTATCCCGAGCATCTCTTCCCGCAAGATGCCAAATCGGTTGCGGAGTTCATTCGCTCTATCGTGAACTCGAGAGAACTGCAAGAGGAAATGTCCCAGCGTGGGCGCGCAATTATCCGGCGGCGCTACCGCTGGCGCGATGTTTGCGACGCATATATGGATACGCTTGTTAGCCTTGCGAATCGTGCGCCGGCAATGACAGCGCATAAGCTCTTTGTGTCCGAATGGGGTGATATGCGTGGGCACGCCTACGAGCCGGCACAGGCAGACCGTGATGCGGCGGCAACTCCTTCCTCAGCGCGTCCCGAGCCACCCGTTGCGCGGCTCGAGGACTCTGCGAGCGGCTTGGATGCCGAGTCATAAGAGCCGGGTCTACACCTGATGCCCATGTACCGTAAGGAGCGCAACGCATGACCTACCCCCTAGCTGGCATGGCCGCGTGCGCGACCTCTGAGCATTCACATTGGACTACTCCCTTTGGCGCCCAACGCAGATGACTCCGTGGCAATGCTTCAAGGCCGATCGGGCGCGCTACGGCCGCAAGGCATGGGTCGCCGAACGATCCATCTGGGCGATAGCCGTGTTCCGGGCTGGTCAGGCGATACTTGCGGCACCACAACCCTTTCAGTGGCTCCTCCGGCCACCCCACCAGGCCATGGTCATCCTGTCGGAACTGCTGACCAATATCGAGATCGGCAAGCGTGCTCAGATCGGACCCGGATTTCGCATACACCACACTGGCCCCGTGGTGATCAACCCAGACGTGACCATAGGGGCGAACTGCACGCTGCGCGTGGGCAACATTTTGGGCAACCGTAACGACCTCAAATGCCCAACGTTGGGAGACCGCGTCACAGTTGGGGCTGGTGCCCAGATATTGGGGGGCATCACGGTGGGCGACGACGTCACCATTGGCGCCATGAGTCTTGTCATAGAGGACGTCGCGGCCAACACGACTGTCGCGGGGGTCCCAGCGCGTGTCATACAGCAGCGGAGTGGCGATTGAGTCGTCAGTCCAGACAACGACGCCCGCGGTGTCGCCACGAAGCGCGGTTCGCGCTCATGCGAGCCACGCGGAACTCGCATGATAGGCTTGCGCGCTCTGGGTGGACTTGGGCTCGGAGGAATTAATGTCGGGAGATCCAGAGATCGAGAGATCCTTCACATCCGGTTATGGTCCCTCCGCAATCAGGAGCTACTTGGACGTGTTCCGGTATCACCGTCGCGGGAACCAGCGTTTGGCCACCGAGGTCGTAGAGCGGAGCAGGCGTGTGATGGAACTGGTCCGCGAGCAATCAGACGTTCACGTTCTCGATCTTGGCTGCGGCGGCCGCGGCGGAATTGTCCTGCCGCTGCACACGCTCGGGATCGCAGCCACCGGCATTGACTACGACGTTGTGTCCCCTCGCCTCGTCCCATCGAGCTGGTGGACACTGGCTCGCCGTAACGGGATCGAGCGCACGGTCAAGACCGTCGGACGGCAGATCCTCTTCGACCGTTCGTTTTATGCGCACATGGAGCACCTCATGAACCGCGAGCTGCGGTGGGACGGACTCGATCTCCGCACAATGGACGCTCGCGAACTGGAGCTCGAGGACGATTCAGTGTCGTTCATCTTCTCAACGGCAGTATTCGAGCATATTTCGGATGTGGAGGCGGCTACGGCCGAGATGCGTAGAGTGCTCCGTGCGGATGGGATGGCCTACATCAGAGTGCACCTTTTTCCGTCCTTGTCAGGCGGCCATGCTTTGGATTGGGCCGATGCAAACGAAGACAGCCCACCCACCACCCCCGTGCCGCCATGGGATCACCTGCGTGAGCGCCAGTTCCCACCGCATGTATATCTCAACGAGATGCGCGCCAGCGAGTTTCTTGAAATTTTCGGTCGTCACTTCCGTGTCTTGGACGAGACATACATCACGGAGGGACAAAGGATGCTTACTCCACAGATACGCGAAGAGCTCTCTGATTGGCCGGAAGAGGACCTCATGAGGCGGAATCTCGAGGTATTGCTGTCCGCCTAGCGGCTTCCTGACAGCAGTTCGGGGGAGCGCGGTAGCCGAGCCATGGTAAGCCCGTATCTGGCCAAGATGGCTGTGGTACGTACGAGCGATGGTCTGGGTCTGGGTCGATCGCTGTGCCGAGCCTGTACTTCCCTGACCCCACGCGGAGGAAACAGCTCACGCCGCAGGCAAGCGCCCAACTGTCCCGGTGGTGCCAAAAGTCCTCCGATCAGACCCATCTCTGCATAGAGTTGTGACGAACTGGTCTTCGGATTGGGGTTCGCCATCCGAAGCGCGACGCGATCCCGGATGCCGAAGGCCTCGAGCCTTGCGGATATTCGTGTCGATGGTAGCCCGACGACCCTATCGGCTACCACGAGAGCGACATATAGAACACGGGCAAGGGATGGGTATTCGCTGAGCAACTCGTCAAAAGCACCAGCGAGCAAGTCCGTACCCCGGGCATCCCACCAGCCACTCAAGTCGGTCGCTAGTCGCAGGTCAATGAAGCCGTCTCGAGCGTAATACAGCAACAGGGACGCTAGCTCGTCCACGGCGGCAGGTCGCCATTGGCCGGTCGGATCAACTGTGGCGGGCAAGAGACGCTCGCGAGCAAAGCTACGCTCATACCAGTGAATCCGCCAGTGGAGCTCGACCGGTGGCAGCTCGCCGCGCTCATGAGTCAGAACAAAATGCAACCTGGGCAGTCCGCCCTGTTCGAGATATTCATAGAGGGCAGCGTAGCCTAGCCCCTCAACCACTCTGACGGCCGCCTGCAGATGCTCGGGGGCAACGAGCAGATCAATATCGCTGGACAGCCGGCGGCCGAGATCATCGTAAATCGTTTGTGCCAACACCGGCCCCTTCAGCGGGGCTGAAGGGATGTCAGCCTCCGCGAGCATTGCCATTACTCGCGACCCAACAAGCTGGAGGAAGGTGCCCTGCCGCCGTCCAGCTGCGAGCGCCTGAGCCACGCTTGCGGCGAAGCCGTCGCTCGCGGATCCGCCGGCAACCTCGAGGATCCTGGGCCCCAAGACCGGAAGCAGCTTCCGGACTCGAAGCGTCGTGGTGAGGTGATCCCAATCTACCTCGGCCGTCAACCGGCGTGCCCGGCGGCTCATGTCGTGACGGCGCTCGGCGGTGCCGGCACTGAGCAGTATAAGTTGGCGTTCAGCGTGGGAAGGACCCATCGCGCCTCAGCGCTTCGGCCTGTGTCTGTGTTTATGCCGGTGCCTGTGGAGTTCCATGTTCAATAGCTGTAGCTGGTTCCAGGGGAAGCCCGCTATAGCCTCGGCTGAGGACTTCCCTTCGAAATAGCCGCCCGGCGCAGTGTAAGGGTTGCTCCCGGTCGGGGTAGGGTCTTGACCGTAGAAGTTCATGATCCCACCCGCAGGGCCAGAGGATCTGATGAAGATGCCATACTTCTGAGCGGCTTCAGCGAGCATCAGCCCGAGCCGAGAGAGATGCAATGTTGCAAGATTAAGGGCTGGGTTCAGCCGCAGGTGGGCACCCTCCGGCAGCGACAGCGGGCTCGTAGAAATCCCATCGGTGCGCTGCGCCGGCGAAGCGTATACGCCGGCCCGCACGTTCGGCACAGCCATCGCTAGCGCATGGTTGATCTCGCCGTCTTCAAGGTCTTCGAACGTAACCAGACCGCCGGCGAGAGACAGTGAGGACGCCGAGCCACCCCAGGACGTTTCGGCGCCCGGCCAAGCTTCGGGACCATAGACACCAAGATCGGACGATACGTTCTGCATCGCGCCGCCCCACATCGCCTGCCATACACCTCCTGGCGTCTCTTCGAGATGCCAGAACTCCCACATCCGACCCGTGCTCGGCTGCCAAACCACAAGATGTTTGTCGGTGCCTGACGCGGGATGCGCGCCCGGCGGCAACGGGACAGCCGCCCACGCAGCCCGAAGCGCCTGCTCATATGGATGCCCGACAAGCTGAACCGTAACCGTCGGCTGACTTTCGGGCACCGTGTAGATCGGAACCGAGTAGTTGACCGTATTGAAGTTCGGGCCTCTCCCTTCCCTGACCTCCGCTTCGGCTTCTTCAGCCAGCGCAGCTACCAACGGGGCCGACCTAGGATCCAGAGCCGCATCGGCCGGCACCGGCTCATTCCAAAAGCTCGTCGACGAGAAAAACCGGAACGGCGTTTTGCCCGGCGGCTTGGAAGCATCGCTGGTGATCGAATGGCTGGTGCCCTGATCGATCGTGAGACCCACGTCAGTGCCGCAGCCTGCGACGCCAACACCCGTAGTAACGAGTACGAATGCGGCGCCGGCCGTGGCAATTCTAGCCGTGGGAAATGGGCGGTGCAAAAACTTGATCCAAGGAGCGTAGCTAACGTGATCGCCCGCCCGTGCTACCCGTCATCCCTCACGAGGCGCCGTGGAGTTCCATGTTCAATAGCTGTAGCTGGTTCCAGGGGAAGCCCGCTATAGCCTCGGCTGAGGACTTCCCTTCGAAATAGCCGCCCGGCGCAGTGTAAGGGTTGCTCCCGGTCGGGGTAGGGTCTTGACCGTAGAAGTTCATGATCCCACCCGCAGGGCCAGAGGATCTGATGAAGATGCCATACTTCTGAGCGGCTTCAGCGAGCATCAGCCCGAGCCGAGAGAGATGCAATGTTGCAAGATTAAGGGCTGGGTTCAGCCGCAGGTGGGCACCCTCCGGCAGCGACAGCGGGCTCGTAGAAATCCCATCGGTGCGCTGCGCCGGCGAAGCGTATACGCCGGCCCGCACGTTCGGCACAGCCATCGCTAGCGCATGGTTGATCTCGCCGTCTTCAAGGTCTTCGAACGTAACCAGACCGCCGGCGAGAGACAGTGAGGACGCCGAGCCACCCCAGGACGTTTCGGCGCCCGGCCAAGCTTCGGGACCATAGACACCAAGATCGGACGATACGTTCTGCATCGCGCCGCCCCACATCGCCTGCCATACACCTCCTGGCGTCTCTTCGAGATGCCAGAACTCCCACATCCGACCCGTGCTCGGCTGCCAAACCACAAGATGTTTGTCGGTGCCTGACGCGGGATGCGCGCCCGGCGGCAACGGGACAGCCGCCCACGCAGCCCGAAGCGCCTGCTCATATGGATGCCCGACAAGCTGAACCGTAACCGTCGGCTGACTTTCGGGCACCGTGTAGATCGGAACCGAGTAGTTGACCGTATTGAAGTTCGGGCCTCTCCCTTCCCTGACCTCCGCTTCGGCTTCTTCAGCCAGCGCAGCTACCAACGGGGCCGACCTAGGATCCAGAGCCGCATCGGCCGGCACCGGCTCATTCCAAAAGCTCGTCGACGAGAAAAACCGGAACGGCGCCGGGCGGAGCACCGGAGTGCCGGTCGGCGGTACTTTGGGCCCACTGGGTCGAGCTGGCGTAAGCACTTCGCCCACCGGGCTCGATTCTTCGAGCACCGGCGCTTCACTGCCGCTGGACGGCACCACGCCTGCGTCGCCGCCAGTGGGCGACAAGGCACCCGTGAGAACGGTCGCGGCTTCCTCACTCTGGACTTTCCGCCCCTGCTTCGGCCGGGTTGCTCGTCTGACTGATCTTGTCGGCAGGCATTGCTTCCTGCCCTTGCCTCGTTGGCCGTGATCGCCTGCCAGCACGCACCTCGATCGCCGGGCAGGCAGTGGCCTTCTGTCCGTCGCATGCCCCCTCACAGCGGTACGCCCAGGGTTCGTGGTGGCACGAGAAGAGCTGACAGCTGCAGTGAGCATCGCGATGCATAGCACGACAGCTGCTGCTAGATGCCGAAGATGAAGCACGGGTAGGCGGACAGAATGCGACACGGAGTCGAGGATCCTTTGCGGTCGTTTGCCTTTGAGGCGTCCTTCTCACGCCGTCATCGGTGTCCGAGCGACGCAGGGGAAGACTAGACCCAGAAGTCTGGACGGTAATTTCCCGGCGTGCTAGCTAGCACTCGCCACTAGCGAGCGACTGGTGGCTTGGCGGCCGGAGACTGCGCGGGCGCGCATTTCAACGCGCTACTCGCCTCCCACCGCTGGGACTCGACTCCCGGCGTTTGGCGACCCAGGACCAGCCACGGGATAGACACGAGTCAGTACCCGGCGCCCGCCGCCCCCAAAACACCCTGTCGAGGACGACCGATCAGCGCACATCCGTCATCCGCACTCGGCGGCCGCCAACCCGACACCGTCTACCGGGGGCAGACCACCTCAATACGGATCGGGCCTAGTGAGGCGCACTTTTCCGCCACGCAAGCAGCAGCGCGTAAGCTTGGGTACCCGCCGGCCGTTGTAAGGGGGTGTCTGCCGACGAATCGCCTCGGAGAGCAAGCGCCTCGCGCTCGACTCAGGAGCCGCGCGGGACCTGCGACCGCACTCTGACGCTGCGACTCGAACGCTTCGCGTGGGAGACCCTCGATGAGGAGGCGGCGCGCGAGGGTTTGACCCTGGAGGAGCTAATCACGTTCTCTACGCTGTACTACCTGGCAGACGTCGACAGCGAGCGCATCTCTCGGCGGATCACGAGGAGTCCCTATCCTCGGCTGGCCGACGACCACTCCCTGAGCGAACAGCCGCCTAAACCTCGGCCCAACCGGCGGATCACCGATCTAAACTGACCGTGCCTCTACACGCTGAGGCATAATGGCCGGGGCCGCGCCGCGACTTGCCAGCCCAGCCCTAAGCGCCCTGCGCCCACGGTGGTGCAGGCCATGGATCGAACCCTCGGAGCGACCAGTTCGTGTCGCGATCTCGGTCGGTGAGAGGCCGGCGATGTGCCGAAGCACGAGCACCTCGCGCTGGTCGCGTGGCAACTCGGCCAGAGCCTCGCGAAGGTCGGTCATGCGCGCACCACCGGCGGGATCTCCGTTACCGCAATCTGTCGTTCTGACTTCCTCGACTGGGACGAGACGCTGGCGACGCAGGTGGTCAACCGCTAGGTTACGGGCCACACGTAGCACCCATGCAAAGAATGGAACCTCGCGCTCCTCGTATTTGCCGATGACGTGGATCAGCTTGGCGAAGACCTGCTGGGTGACGTCTTCTGCCTCATGCGGGTCATGGACAATGCTGCGAACGTAGCCGTGGATATTGTCGGCGTAGCGCGCGTAAAGGAAACCCAATGCCTCCCGATCCCCTTGTTGGGCCCGCCTGACCGCCTGCGAGACTCGGCGCGAAGTCGTCTCGTCGCTGTCCCCCCAATTCGCTATCGAACCGGCGGGCGACGTCATTCTGATCTCCGTACGACTAGCGACTAGCGCCATGAAGCACCACCTCTCGAATCGAGTTCATCCTTGCCCTCTCCTCTGCACACCGCTTTCCATCGACCGATCCGTTAGCGCGACTGGCTGATTGCCGCAATCGAGACGACTCTTGCTTGCTCATCGGCGCCGCCGATTGGCGCGTCGGCCGAGGCGGCCTTGGCGTTCGGAGGCACGCGAGGCGTAGCTATCCTCCAGGAAAACCTTCGCAGCGCGTATCGCAAGACGTGGCCCGCCGCCGATCAAGCCGACCATCGCGACGTCGACGATCTCGCGCACTGGACTCGATTCCCCGACACCGCCAAACCGTGGACGCGGAGTGAACTCGCGATCATCGAACTCCGGCTCTGAAACTCTCGGGTATGTCGTTACCGCGCCGTCTCTGCTCATCTGTCTCGCCTTCCATTCACCAGGATTATCAGCACCCCCTCTCCCGCAGTTGCCCGACTCCCCCTGAGTTACACCAAAGCTACCGGCTCCCGTCGATGACGTACATAGGTGATTCACCAAATCTGTAGCCACCTTTCTCGACCTATGTCCAATGGCTCGACGCTTTCTTAAAGCCCCCGAAAGCTGGCCACATAAGAAATAGTCCGAAGCATGATCTTGATGTCGTTCCAAAGCGACCAGTTGGCCACGTACAGGTAGTCGATCGCCACCATTTCGCGCAGGGGCACACGCGATGGCCCGAGGATCTGCCATGGCCCGGTCATGCCGGGCGTCAGCTCCAGGCGACGCCGATGCCAGCCCTGGACGCGAATGTCCTCATCCACGACCAGGGGACGCGGTCCCACCAGGCTCATCTCTCCTTTCAGGATGTTCAGCATCTGCGGCAGCTCGTCCAAAGCAGTCTTTCGAAGCAGGCGACCCACACGGGTGATGCGGGGGTCCTGCGCGATCTTGAACATCCCGCCCTCGACCTCGTTGTGAGCCCGTAGTGACTCCTTCAGGGCCTCCGCGTCCTGCACCATCGTGCGGAACTTGAAGATGCGAAAGCGTTTGCCGTGGCGTCCCACACGTTCCTGGCGAAAGAACACCGGCCCGGGGCTATCCAGCTTGATCGCCACCGCCGCCACCAGCATCAGCGGCGCGACAGCGATCAGGCCGACCGTCGTGTAGAGCAGATCGAACGTCCGCTTCACCGCGGCCGAGGAGCGCGTGAGCTCGAAGCGCCGCACGCCCATGACCGTCACGCCGTGCAGGTCGTCGAACACGACCGACGAGCCCACCACCTCGAGCAGGCGCGGCAGGATGCTCACACGCACGCCCACCGCCTTCAACGTACGCACGAGATCGAGCATCTCGCCGGCGTCGGCGCTGCGCGGCGCGATGATCGCCCTCTGGATGTCGAGCTGCTGCGCGAGCGCGCGCACCTCGGCCAGGCGCTCCGCCGAGTGGGTGTCCGTGGACCACGGCGCGATCTTGTCGAGGTCGAGGTGCGCCACCATGCTCGCCTTGATCCCGCCGTTGCCGCTCAGCTTCGAGCGAATCGTCGTCGCGCCATCCGAATCGCCGATGAACAGACAGCGCTCGGCCGGGGCGATGCGCAGCGCAAACGCGCGAGCGACGGTGCGCGTGAGGATCAAAAGCACCGCTAGCAAGAGCCACAGGAACACCGCCTGGTGGCGATCGAGCGTACCTTCGACGATCAGGCCACCCGTAAGCCACGAGACGAGCGCGCACAGCGTCGCGACCTGGAAGAGCTTCGGCGCCTCCTCGAGCGTCGTCTTGCGAAGGAGCGCGTCGTCACGGTCATAGAGCCCGAAGATCTTCGCCCCCAACAGCAGGATCGGCAACCCGGCGATGCTCGCCCAGGTCAGCTGCAGCGATTTCGAGGACAGCGCGATCGTGACGAGAAACGCGCTCAGGATCGCCAGCGTGTCGGCAACCACCAGGGTTCGGCGGAAGATCGAGTCCCGCAGCATGCTCGCCGCCGGGCCCCTGTTTTCAGCGATCGGAGCGCTTGCCCTGAGCGTGCCCAGCGGGCCAACTCGCCTCGCCGCGCTCGCGCCACCGCCATCTATGGCGGCCACTCCCGGATCTGCGATCTTGCTATCCATAGCTCCCTGTGTCCGGCGTCGCCACCCGCCTGACACGGAACCGGCGCCGGAAACGATCGTTGATCGAAATTCCCTATGAATACAACTAGGCCCTAAGGTGGCCGGATTACGCCCTCCAGGACGCGGCCCCCCGCGCTGCACGGTCTACTGACGTTGCGTTCTGTCTCTCGCCTTGCATTAGACACCATCTTCCCCAACGGCACAAGGCTTCATTTGTAGAAACGCGTCTGGACAGGCGTAGCCAGACGACCACAAGTCATCGGATCTCAAGCCTACAAAGGCGAAACTTCCATTGGGTTGGGATGTAAATACTCGTTTTTAGTCGAATAATCATGCCTTATTTGTCATGCAACTTTAGATGCAAAGTGCGCCTAAATTCCGAGGACCAAAACTAAGACCAATTTGGGGACGAATGCAGGGGCTCCTGGGGCAACCGGGCGCGATCCGATGGGTGGACTTCTGTGAAAGTTGTTGACGCTAGGCACGAGACGACCGGGTTTCCCGAGCCCCACCCGGGGTAGGCTCAGTACATGACCTCCCCCAGAAGTCCCCAGGCAGCACACACATCGCGGCAGACCCGCACTCGCCGGACCGCTCGTCCCGCGCGCACACTGATCGCACTCGGCCTGGTCGCGGGTGTGATCGCCGCCGCCCCCGTAGCCGCCCAGGCTGCCTCGGCCCCCACTGCCAACACGCTCGCTGCCTCTGCCCTGACCTACTCCTCCGCCACCCTCAACGGAACCGTCAACCCCCGGGGGCAGGCCACCAACTACGTCTTCCAGTACGGCAGCACGCATGGCTACACCTCCGAGACGCCGCTCGCGCCCGTTGGTAGCGGTACCGGCACGATCAAGGTCAGCCAGGCGATCACCGGTCTCGCGCCGCTGACCACCTACCACTACCGGATCCTCGCCACGAGCCCCGCCGGCGCCACCACCGGACCTCAACGCACGTTCACAACGCCCAAGGTGCCCCTGTCGCTCGCGATCGTCGGCGTGCCCAACCCCGTGACCTTCGGCAGCCCGCTGCTCGTCGAGGGCACCCTATCCGGGACCGGGTCGGCCAACCACGAGGTCGAGCTGCAGGCCAACTCCTTCCCCTACACCACCGGCTTCCAGACGATCGGTAACCCCGAGGTCACGACGGCCACCGGCGCCTTCTCCTTCCCCTACCTCGGGCTCAACTACAACGCGCAGCTGCGCGTCGTCACCATCGGCAAACCCGAAGTCATCAGCCCCATCATCAACGAGGGCGTCGCCGTGCGCGTCACGTTCCACGTGCGCTCCACCAAGCGCCGCGGCTATGCGCGCCTCTACGGGACGGTCACCCCCGCCGAGGCCGGCGCGCTCGTCGGCTTTCAGCTGCTGCGCCCCGGCAGGTCGCTGAACAAGGGCGGCACCGTCGTGAAAGCCGCCACGAACCCCGAATACTCCACCTTCAGCCGCGTCGTGCGCGTGCAGAAGGGGCTCTATAAGGCGCTCATCCAGGTCACCGACGGCGCGCACGTTTCCGCTTACAGCAACCCCGTGCTGATTCGCTGAGGCGGAGCCAGGCGTTCGGCCAGATATCTAAGCGATAGCGGGTAGCGGTACTCGATCCCCATGTGGGTCGCATCGAAGAGCTCGAAGGAGACATCGGTGACGCCGATTCGCTCCAGGGCGCGGCGGAACGCCTCCGCACCGAGGTCCAGGAACCACTCATCGCGCTTGCCGGCGTCGATGTAGATCGCGCGCAGGCCGCGTAGCGCGTCGGCGTGCTCGGGAACCATCCGCACCGGATCCCAGTGCAGCCAGCGCTGCCAAACCTCGGGGATGAGCTCGCCCGTGGCGGGGTCGAACGGGAGGCGCACGGTGCCGTCCTCGTCGGTGGAGTAGCAGGCGGCCATGCACCAGTCGTTGAGCAGATGGCCGTCGCTCTCCTTCGCGAATGCCGGGCGGCTGTGGAAGCTCTCCCAAAAGCGCTCGTAGGAGCCTTCGTAGTCGTCGCGCAGCACGCGTGCGGTGTTCGGGAACTCCGGCAGGTAGCAGGCCTCGAACAGGGCATCCCCCGCGTGGGTGGCGAGGCCGCCGAACAGGTCCGGGCGCAGCATCGGCGTGACCATCGCGCCGTAGCCACCGCTCGACTTGCCCGCGATCCCGCGGTGCTCGGGCGCCGCCAGCGTGCGGTAGCGCTCGTCCACCCAAGGCACCACCTCTTCGCAGAGATACGTGTGGTAGCGACCGGTCCCCGGCGAGTCGAGGAACTGGCTGCCGCCGAGCGAGGTCCAGCAGTCGACCCAAACGCAGATCGTCGGCGGCGCCTCGCCCGCGGCGAACAGCTCGTCCGCGAGCTCAGGGAAGCTGCGCCGGAACGGCGACCGGTTGCGCCACATGTCGAGCTGGCCGGTGAGGCCCTGGATCATGTACACGCACGCGTAGCGGCGGTCGGGCTCCGAGTCATAGCCCGGCGGCACGTAGACCCAAAGCGGGCGCTCGTGGGGGTCGCCGAGCGGGTTCTCGCGCAGCGCGTCGCTGACGAGCACGTGCTCGTCGAAGCGGCCCGCCGGCTCGCTCGCCCACGGTCTCATCAGCCCGAACTCTAGACAGCCGGCCAGCTCAAGCGCCGCCGACGCTCGCGCATCCACCTGGACTGTGGTGACCGGCGCCACCATGGCCGGTCGAAGGAGCACGCCACCGCGTCTCCCAAAAATCAGGTCTCGCACACCTCCGGGGAGCCGCGGCGATGTCTTCGCAGGTGCCTTTGCCCGCTTTGCCTTCCTGGCCTTGCTGCCCGCGGCGCCGTTCGTGCCCGCTTTGCCCGCCGTGCCCTTTTTGCCCGCCGTGCCGCCCGGGCAGCCGGCTTCGCCGCCGAAGCCCTGCGTGCCCGCTTCGCCGCCCGGGCCGTCGTAGGCCCCCCTGGCCGCCGTGGGCGGCGCCAGCGAACGAGGGCTCGACCAGCGACGTCGCGTGACTAGAACATGTCGAGCCTTTCGTGTTAGGGTGCCCCATCGTTTGCGGGAGCCCAGGGGCAAGGGGGGTATATGCGTCGGTTCATCGTCATCGTTGTCGCGTGCGTCGCGCTGGCGCTTGCCTGGGGTCTTCCGGCGGCGGCAGATGCGGCCAATCAGGCCAGCCAGAACGTCGCGCTGATCCCTGAAGCACAGGGGGAAGGAGCGGGGTTGCTGCCGACTTACGGCGAAGTCCCGGGAGAGCCAGAGGACTCCTTCGAAGCGTTCTCGTTCTCGAACGTCGCGGTCGAAGAAATCGAACCGTCGCGCCTTGCCCAGTTCGACACGGTCGTTCTCAACGAGGTTTCCACTGAATCGCTTTCGACGGCGCAGGAGAGCGCGTTGGCGACATTCGTGACCAATGGCGGGAAGCTCATCATCCATGACGCCGACAACACCGAGAACAACGACTACAGCTGGCTGCCGGTTCCCGCGATGAGCGGAGACGGCTGCCAGAACTGCGGCAACACGGGCGGCAGGGCGGAAGTCATCGAGAACAACACCCTGGTGAGCAACGAACCGAGCTCGCCGTACTACATCGACGTCGGCGAACTGCCCGGAAACAGCGACGCCGTCGGCGACGCGAACCTGCTGCTGACGACCGACCCGCGCTGGTCGGCGGATATCGTCGGCGAAAACAGCGTCGGAGTGTCGGGGGCGATAGACGCCTACGCGAGCGACGGAGGCCTGATCATCTATGACGGCTTCGACACGGACTACATGCAGGAAACGTTCCCTGACGGCGTGGCCTGGCTGCAGAAGATCTGGTACGACGAGCTGACGCAGGAATGGGATCCGGACAAACTGCCCCATTCGATCCCTGTGGTCGGCCCCGGTGGGCACTGCGGCAGACGGTCGGTTCGGGTTGGCGTGGTGACAGTGTGCGCGAGCACCGTCACCGTGAACGGCGACGAAGAGCTCGCGACCGGCGAAGTGGTGCTTGACGGTGGCGTGTCCGTCGGTGAAGGGCCACTCGCGATCGAAACGAGCAGCGAGCAGCTGACGCTCGCCAGCCCGGCGCCGATCACGCTGCTCCGCAGCGCAGGCGACGTGTCGCTCGGGTCCGCCGCGTTCACAATCAACGCTTCCGGCACCACAGATCCCGTGTCGGGGACCACCGGGCTTGCGTCCGTGTCCCTCACATCGGCGAGCCTCGGCCCGCTGGGAACACTCCGCGTAGGGTCGCTGCCGTTCTCGGTGCCCACATCGGGTTCGGTGTCGATGTACCTTGACGCCGCCAACGGCGGCGGCCTCATCGCCGCCGGCAGCCTCTCGCTTCCGATACTCGGCAAAGCGGACCCCTCCGGTGCGCTCAGCCTCGGCTTCTTCGCAGCTTCCTCGCACACCGTCGAACCGCTCGGGGGGAGCGTGCAGGTGGGCGAGGTGGACTTCGGTGGAGGCTGGGAGCTGAGCGGGCTGCAGCTCTCCTACCAGTCGGCATCAGACACCTGGACCGCCTCCGGCGGCCTGTCGGTGCCAATCGCGTCGCTGCAGGCGAACGGGAGCATCGTTGGCGGCAGCCTCCAGTCGCTGGGGGTCCACATCGGCGGCCTCGATGTCCCCGTCGGCGACTCGGGCTTCTTCTTCAGCGGCTTCGGGGGCAGCCTCAACGGGCTGGCCCAAGGCCCGCTCGCGATCGAAGCCAACACGGAAGGCTTCTGGGGCGCACCGGATCTCCCGGTCGAGCCCTTTTACCTCGACAACGTGTCCGTGAAGCTGACCGTCGGCCACTCCGTTGCGCTCAACGGCGCCGTGAGCTTCGTGCTGAAGAGCGGCAGCCCGCTGCACGGCCAGCTGCACCTGCAGCTGAATGTCGATCCGTTCTCGGCATCGGGAACCGCCTCCGCAGAAGGAAGTCTTCCGGGCGTGTCGTTGAAGGTCGGCGGAGGAGCCGGCTTCTCGGCCCACCACTTCACGCTGGCGGAGACGGGCTCCCTGCACGCGTTCGGGCTGAACGGCAGCGGCCAGGCAATTCTGTCGGACAAGGGTCTCGGCGCCAGCGGCAAGCTGTGCCTGCACGGCAACTGGCTCTGCCAGAGTCTCGCGTTCGTCGAGACGTGGAGTCAGCTGCGCAACTTCGATCTGCCGACACTCACCGGCGCCGAACCCAGCAAGCTCGTCACCGTCTCCGGGGTCGCGTCCGCGGGCAAGCTTGCCAGCGTGCGCGTCCCACGTGGCCGCAGGCTGCTGCTGATCGAGGTGAAAGGCGGCACCTCAGCGGTCAGCGTGCGCGCTCCGGGCGGCGCGACGTACACGCAGGGAGCACACGCGAAGAGTGTCGCGTTCGTCGCCCAGCCGGAATTCCAGCTCGTCACGATCGCGGTCGCACGGCCGCGTGCCGGCATATGGCAGATCTACGGTGCGCCCGGCCTGCAGGTCAAGGCGGAGACCGTGCATCCAGTCTCGCTGGTCCGTGCCAGCGGCATAAGTCCTGCCAGCTCACCGCGTAAGCGACTCAGCCCACGGCTCCACATCCGCGTCGCATGGCACGGCGCGCTGGCGGCAGGAGTCCGAGTCACGCTGGTCCGCCGCAGCTCGCCGCATGAAGCCGGTGTTGGACTGGTCGGGAACCTACCACCGTCCGGCTCGATCGAGGTGCCGGTGAGCAAGCTCGCTCCAGGTCGGAACTACCTGAGCCTCGCCGTCATGCGCAACGGCATCCCCTTCCAACAGGTCAACATCCCCGGCACCGTCTGGCGATCGCCCATCAAGCACCACGCCAAAAAGCACAAGTAGCTGTGGAGACTACGGGAGAGAGCCGGGCGGCGCGAGCCACACAGACTCGAACGCCATGATCTCGGCGAGCGTGTCGTAGTCACGGTCGTAGTGGAGCACGGCAGCTCCGATCTCTTGGGCGGCGGCGGCGATCAGGTAGTCGATCACCGGGATGCGCTGCGCGCCGGCGGAGCGATGGGCGAGCGTGCGCATCGCGTCCTGTGCAGCCCGAGCCGTGGCGGCCGTGAGCGGGGCGGGACGCACAGCGGACAGCCGTTCGGCGAGGACGTCGAAGTCAGCGCCAGAGCGAGCGCTGAGCAAGATCTCCAGCCGCGCAGCGGGCGAGACGCGCAGACGATCTGCAAGCATCGCCTGCACCCAGCTGTCGCGGACGGCAAGGTGGTACGCGCGTGACCACGCCGAGGTATCGGCGATCAGCGGCAGCTCGCCCCAGGCGGCCCAGCTATCGGATCGGCCAGGCACCGGGCTTGCCGTCGCGCAGCAGATCCCAGTCGATGCCCGCCGTCTCCGGCTTCATAAAGGTCTCCGCGAGCCCTTCCAGCAGCATCGTGCGTTGCTCTTCTGTCGGCGGCTCATTGGCGATGTGGCGAGCTCCAGCGATCGCAAGTTCACGCACCTGTCGCGAGCGCGAGAGCCCCGGCGGCAGATGCGGCGCCGCCGCGCGCAGCGCGCGCGAGAGCTCGGGATCCTCGGTCACCTGGATGCGGGGATGGGATGTCGCCACCAGGCCAGTGTACCACCGGTGTACCGGTGCGGGGGAGGCGTGCCACGCTCGGCACGCGTCACGTACGATTCGTCACGTAGAACTCGGTGCGTCGATTCAGCGATCGGAGGGTGATGATGGTCAGGCTTGCTGCACGCAGCGCCTGAGCGCCCCCTACACTGGCCGCATGGAGCGCTCCGCCGTCGATCAGCAAGCGGGTGCGCGTGACCCGCTCGCCCGCCCAGACGCCCTTCTCGCCGCGCGCCTGCGTCCCATGTCCGAGCGCCTGGAGCTTGCCCTGAGCTGGAACGCGCTCGCCGCGGAGCTGCAAGCCGGCCTGCTCGCGGCCAGCGGGCCGCGCAAGCACGAGCGGTGAGCGAGCCCCGCATCTTCGACGCGCGCAAGCTGTTCCTCACGCTCGCCCAGCACGGCGTCCAGTACGTCACGATCGGCGGCATCGCCGTCCAGGCACACGGAGGCCAGCGCCTCACCCAGGACCTCGACATCGCGATCGACACCTCCAGCGAGAACATCCAACGCCTGGCCGATGCGCTCTCAGACCTCGACGCGCGCATCCTCGGGCCCGACGGCCAGCGGTCCAAGTCCACGCCCAGCGCGCGGCTGCTTGGCTCAAGCGATCAATGGCATCTCATCACCCCGCACGGGCCGCTCGACGTGCTCACGCTCCCCGCGCATCTCGGGTCCTTCGCCGAGATGCGCGCACGCGCGCACGAGGTCGCGCTCGGCGAGCTCACCGTGCCCATCGCCCACCGCCAGGACCTGCTCGAAATGAAGCGCGCCGCCGGGCGCCCCCAGGACCTCGCCGACGTGCGGCTGCTCGAGGCGCTCGAGGAGGGGCCTTGAGCTCTCAGGAGTGCGAGACGGAAGCCAGTCCGAGAAACACCATCAGCGACCGATTCAGCTGCACAAGCTCATCGTCGCTGAGGCGTCCGAGCCGGTCGCCCAGACTGGACCTTGGCACGGTCGTCACCTTGTCGACCATGAGGCTGCTCAACCGGTCAAGTCCATTGTCCTTGGACGGCTCGATCGGAATCCTGACCATCGGAGCATCGACCGGATTCGTCGTGAACGGGCAGACTGTGACCGATGCGGTCGCATCGAAGCGGTCGTCCTGAACAACAACGACAGGGCGAGGCTTGCCGGTGTACGGTCCTCGCGCCGCGGCCTTGTGAATCTCGCCGCGCGTCATGTCCGCGATGAGGCTTCCTCGTCATCCTCCAGGCCAAAGGAGACCGCATCGACGAACGCCTGGTCGTCCGCCTCGCCCTCACTCATCGCCACTGCAACGGACTGCCGGTGGGCCTCCGCAACGAACTCTGGTGCACGAACGTCCGGGACCCAGATCTGCACCGGGCGCAGCCCTTGGCGACGCAACCGATCTCGGTGCTGGCGGACCCGGTCACGTGTGGAAGACATATCCGACATGTTACATGTAACGGCTGGTCTCTCTCAAATCCGCGATCGCGGCTTCCCAAGGCGCCGCCTGCGATGCTGCGCCGATGGCGCAGATCACAACCCCCGCCCGGATCGCGCTCGAGTACGACACCGTCGGCTCGCCAGCTGACCCCCCGCTGCTGCTGATCGCCGGCTACGCCTCGCAGCTGATCTCCTGGCCGCGCGGCTTCTGTGAGCGCCTCGCCGCGGACGGGCGTTATGTGATCCGCTTCGACAACCGCGACTGCGGACTCTCCAGCAAGCTCGAAGGCCAGGGCGCCGCGCTCGCCGACGTGATGGCCGCAACCTCTGCCGGGGATCTCGCCAGGGCGAGAGAGCTCGCCGGGTACACGCTCAGCGACATGGCCGACGACGCCGTCGCGCTGCTCGACGCGCTCGGTATAGAGCGCGCGCACGTCGCCGGCGCGTCCATGGGCGGGATGATCGCCCAGACGCTCGCCATCGAGCACCCGCAGCGGCTGCTCACGCTCACCTCCATCATGTCCACCACCGGCGAGCCCGAGTACGGGCGCTCCACACCCGAGGCGCGCGAGGCGCTGCTCACGCCGCCCCCCAGCGACCGCGCCGGCTACATCGACGCCGCCCAGCGCACGCTCGTGTGGCGCTCAAAGCGCTACCCCGAACTCGACGAGGCCCGCCAGCTCGCCGGCGAAAGCTATGACCGCTGCTACTGCCCCCAGGGCACCTCGCGCCAGTTCGCCGCCATGATCGCAAGCGGCTCGCGCGCCGACGGGCTCGCACAGCTCGACGTGCCCACGCTCGTCATGCACGGGCTCGACGACACGCTCATCCAGCCCGACGGCGGGGAACGCACCGCCGAGCTCGTGCCCGGCGCGCAGCTGCTGCTCGTCGAGGACATGGGCCACGACCGGCCCCAGCCGCTCTGGCCTGAGATCTGCGGGGCGATCCTCGCGCACACCGTCTGAGCGGCCGGGGCGCTATGCCCTGATGCCTCCGGCGAGCATCTTCGCGGTCACGTCGATCATCGCCTCGCGGTCAGCATGCGCCGGACGCTCCAGCGCGATGCGCACACACCCGCTCGCCGTGAGCCCCATCGTCACGAACACCAGATCGTCCAGCTGCGCGGGACTCAAGTCGGGGCGATGGCGTGCCGGAATCACTCGCGCGAGCGGGAACAGCGTCTCCTCCACGCCGCGCGTCAGCTGCGTGTCCGTGCTGCCGTCCACGAACGCGCGCAGCACAGGCGCGTGGCGCTCGAACGCACGCGTCAGCGCTGTCACGACCGCGTGCGTCGCGTCGTCGAGCTCGAGGTCGAGCGCTGCGCCGACCGCGCTCGTGAGGTCGTTGTAGATCTCGCGCACGGTGCGTTCCAGCAGGACCGCAAGGATCTCCTCGCGATCATTGAAGTAGCGGTAGACGGTGCCGATGCTCACGTGCGCGGCCTCGGCGATCGCATTCGTGCTCACGGCCGCCGACCGGCTCAAAAGCTGAACCGCGGTGGCCAGCAGAAGCTCGCGCATCTCCTGAGCACGTTGCTGCTGCGGCCTGGAACGGGGTCTACGCATGGGTCTGGAAAAGTGACTAGTAGATGAGTCTTGCTCATGTTTTCATATAACGACGATGGCAACACAAGTCGCATCCCCCCTCCCCACGGCGCTCCACAGGACCGAGCTCGCAGTCGCCCAGCACGGGGAGTTCGGCCGGCTGTGGCTGGAGGGCATGACCCGCGGCGACCCGCTCGCCGACGCGGTCATCGGCGACGGCGCCCCACTCGTGCGACGCGCGATCGCCGCGGGCGTGGAGGCGATCGAGGACGCGCCCGACTCGCTGCTCGCCCTGTTCGCCGCGCTGGACGAGCGCCCCGCGTGGATGGACGCCGAGCGCTGCAACCGTGCGGCCGCGTGCCTCGCCCGCCAGAGCCGTGAGTACGGTCTGGTGCTCGGCGCCGCGTCGCTCGTCTCAGGCGCGCAGAACACAATCGCCGGCAAGCCGCTCACGTTCACCGGCCGCTACGCGAGCAACGCAGCGGTGCGCTCGATCGAGGTCGGCTCGTGGCTGCTGGCGGTCACGACACAAGGCGGGCTCGAGCGCCACGGGGCCGGGTTCGAGCGCACGGTGCGGGTGCGCATGATCCACGCGCACGTGCGCGCGCACCTGCACAGCCGTGAGGACTGGAAGACCGAGCAGTGGGGCCTTCCCATACCCCAGCCCTACATGGCCTACACGCTCGCCGAGTTCTGCTCCATCGCCCTGCGCGCGATGGCGCGCCTGGGCGTGCGATACAGCGACAGCGAGCTCGAGGACATCTTCCACCTGTGGCGCTGCGTCGGACATCTCGTCGGCGTCGATGAGGACTTCCTGCCGATCACCCCAGAGGACTACGCACGGATCGAGGCGCTGTACGCGCTGACGGGTCCAGGCTGCGACGACGGAGACCGGGCGTTCGTCGCCTCGCTCACCCAATTTCAGGCCACCGAGCTCGCGCGCATCCTCCCCGCGCGCTGGGCGCCCGCCATCGTGCAGGGGATGCAGCGCGCGTTCGTCGGCGACGCCGTCGCTGACGACCTCGAGATCCCCGACACGTGGTGCAAGCGCCTGCCCCTCCTCATCGGGCCGATGACCGCTTTCGCCTACCGCGCCATCGACACGCTCGTGCCGCGCGGGCAGGAGTGGCGCACCGCGCGCGCGTGCCGGACGCGGGTCCAGGAGCTCGAGCGATTGCGCAGCGAATACGGCGTTGCGCACGAGCTCGTCGACGACACGGCGTAGGCGCGTTCTGTCGTGGAGCCGCGGAGGCTGTGTGGGCTTTCCTGTAATCGTGGTACGCTCACCGTATGGCCCACACTGAAAGGCGCGTTACGGTCGGTGAGCGCGGGCGCGTTGTCCTGCCATCCGCTGTACGCCGTGAGCTGGACCTGAAACCCGGTACTCACATGCTGCTGAGCACCGAGAACGACGGCTCGTTGCGGCTACGCCCATACCGCGCCGTGGCCGAGCAGAGTCGCGGACTGCTCCGTCGGCTTCCCGGAGGGTCGATGGTTGACGAGCTGCTCGCCGAGCGGCGTGCAGAAGCCGAGCGCGAGGACACCCAGTAGTTGGCACCGGTGCTCGACGCCTCGGCGCTGCTCGCGCATCTTCGAGACGAGCCGGGCGCCGACGCTGTTGCCGAGGCGATCGCCGGCGGTGCGGTGATCTCCACTGTCAATCTTGCCGAGGTATTCAGCCGCGCCGCCGATCGGGGAGAGGACCCCGCGAAGCTCGCCGCTGAACTGACACAAAGCGGACTACTCGATGGCGCGATCACCGTCGAGCCGTTCACGGCCGCTGACGCGATCGACGCGGGACGCCTACGACCATTGACACGCGAGGCGGGGCTCTCACTCGGCGACCGGGCATGTCTGGCTCTGGCGCGACGGCTGGGCGCTCCGGCTCTCACAGCCGACACCGATTGGCAAGGCGTCGCCCACGATGTCGAGCTGCGCCCGATCCGCTGAGCAGCCGATCAGCCCGGATCAGGGCAGCAGCGTCCGCCGGCCGGCTGCCCGTGGACATCGCCGCCGTATTCACATCCGATCAAGCCGCGCTCGCCGCCCGCGGAGTACCCGTCGGCGCGGTATCCGTCGGCGACACGCTTGCGCCGTTCGCGCTGGGCTCACGTTCGAGCCCTCGGAGGAGGGCCTCGCGGCGCAGCGCAAGCTCGGCATCGATATCCGCGCCAGCCGCGCCGTCAGGGAGCGAGAGCCCCCGCTACTGCGTTCGGGCCTGCTCCAGGTTCGACCGGTGGGGGCCCGAGAGCCAGTCCGCATCCGCTCCCAGACGCGCGTCGAGCGGCTCCTCTCCTCGCCGCAGCGCGTCGATGTAGGCGTGATCGGCGGCGAGGCGGGGCGTTATCTCGCGACCTTCGGCGACGGCACCATGCCCGGGGACCATCACGTCGACGTGCCTGGCGGCCTCTCCCAGGCGCTCGAGTGCCGTTTCGTAGGCGCTCACCTGGCCGGGGCGGCGTGCGTCCAGGAGCGGGATCAGGACGTCGGAGAGCATGTCGCCGGCGAGCAGAACGCCACGGTCCGCGAGTAGGACCGCGGCGTGGCCGATGGCGTGCGCCTGATGCTCGATGATCTCGCCCGGCACGGGTCCACCGTCCGCGGGCAGCGGCGTGACGAGCGCGATCAGCTCGAGCGGGATGCCCGACGCGCTCTGCGCCGCCATCGCCTGCGCCCGCTCTCGGGCTTCGGTTGCGCTCTGGGCGCCGGCGCGAGTGGCGTAGCGCGGCACGTCGCCGAACCGTGAATGCCACAGCAGGTGGTCCCAGTGGGGGTGGGTAGAGAACCCGGCAACCACCGGAATGTCGAGTCGGGCCAAGTCGTCGGCGAGCTGGTTCAGCTCGGAACCGTCGATGCCGGGATCGATCAGCACCAGTCCGCCACCTCCGCGCACCACGATGGAGTTTGTCCACACCCACGCGCTCTGCCGGACCCAGACCCCGTCGGCCAGCTCAGTCAGCATCGGTCACGGGGCCTGGCCGGCGTTGATCGCCCATTGCGCGGCGAAAGCTCGCTCGTACGCGGGCCGCGCCTCGCCGCGAGCGACGTAGCCGGCCAATTTCGGGAACTCTTCCAGAAGGCCCGAAGGCCTGAGCCTGAGCAGCACCGACACCATCATCAGGTCGCCGGCGCTGAAGTCCCCGTCGAGCCAGTCCGCATCGCCCAAGCGGGCAGAGAGCTGCACCAGACGATCGCGAATGCGGTCCTTGACCAGAGGCAGGCGCTCTTGCGCCCACGGCTTCTCGCCCTCTGCGAACCTGGCGGTCACGAGCTCGAGGATCGGCGGCTCGACCGTGTTGAGCGCGGCGAACATCCACGTGATCGCGCGCGCTCGGCTATTGGCATCCTCCGGGAACAGCCCCGCGTGGTGCTCGGCGATGTGAAAGACGATCGCGCCGGTCTCGAACAGGACCAGATCGCCCTCCTCATACGTCGGGATCAGGCCGAAAGGATGAAGGCGCAAATGCGCCGGTTCCTTCTTCGCCTGGAACGAGACAAGCCGCACCTCGTAGGGCTGGCCCACCTCCTCGAGCGCCCAGCGAACGCGGGTATCACGCGCCAAGCCCTTGCCGCCATCGGGCGAGCGCTCAAAGGCGGTGATGACGATCGTCATCGTGGGACGCTCCACAGGTTCATACGCGTAGGGACTGGGCCCACTCTAGAAAACTCATCGGCGGTCGAAAGAGTCGATGCGGGTGCACGGGGACAGCGGCTTAGCCCGTCCACGCACGACGCCCGATCTTTGCGAACATCCTCGCCGCGAGGATCGTGACCGCCAGCATGCACCCAAAGATCGTCATACGCTCCGGGAGCGAGACCGACAGCGCGCTTCTGGTCGATCTCCTTGACGAGGCCGTCGCATGGATGGTGGCACGCGGACAGACATCTCAGTGGGGAGACAAGCCGGTCGCCGATCGCCCCAACGGCGCCGAGTGGGTCCACGGCCTTGCGAGCGACAGCGGTCTGCGCATCGCTGAGCTCGACCACGTTCCCGTCGGCGCCCTCATCGTCGGCGACACACCCGACTACGCGAGCGCAATCGACCAACGCGAGCTTTACATCAATCTGCTCATAACCTCGCGCCGGCACGCCGGCATGCAGCTCGGGAGTGCACTCGTCACAGCCGCGATCGAAGAGGGCCGAGCCACCGACCGGGAAGTGCTCCGCGTCGACTGCTGGGCGGACGCACCATCGCTGGTGGCCTGGTACGAGCGCCAAGGTTTCAAACGCACCGACAGGTACGACATCGACGGGTGGCAGGGCCAGATCCTGGCGATGGCACTCCGCTGAGGCGACGCGCGCTCGTCCGTGAGCTCACAAACCATTCGCTTTCGCGCTACCGGGGGCCGGCTCGACGCGACACCACTCCTGCGCGAACGGCCACCGGCCAAAGCCGTCCTGCAGGCTGATGTGTCCTGCCCCCTCGAACACGACCGCGTCGATGCCGAGCGGGTCGCCGTAGAGAGCCTGTGCACCGGCAGGGTTGTATGGGTCGGCGTCCGAGCAGGCGATCGTCAGCTCCTCGCGCGCACTCGTGAGCACCGCCTGCGGATCGAGGCGATCCAGGCGGAACGACGCGCCCGCCCGCGGGACGCGAGCGGAGTCCGGTGGCGCGACGAGCAGCACCCGGTCCACAGGCGCAGCGTCGGGTAGCCCGCGGGCTGCAGCGTGAAACCACAGCAGGCACGCCAGCGAGTGACAGATCACCGCGCGGTGCTCGCTTTCGAGCGCGAGAAGCTCCGCCTCGAGCGCCGCCAGCCACGCATCGAGCTGCGGTGCCTGCGGGTCCGGTAGGCCCGGGTAGCGGACGTCCCGGCCAGCTTCAACGAGGCGAGCCGCGAGCAGGAACTGCCAGTGCTGCGGTGGGCGCTCGTTCTCCAGTCCGTGGAGGATCAGGTATCCCGTGGGCATTGAGTTGGACCGTACCGAAACGGGGTTTCCCGAGAACACGCTCGCCGCGGCGCTATCGGGGTCTATTGGCAGTCGTCAATAATCATCGATAGAGACTGTCCAGACGCCGGCGGCCCGGCCCTATTGTTGCTCGACAGTGGATCGACACACCGACCGGAGGTCGCGATGAGAATCGTTTTCGTGCATGGGGCATGCGTAAAGGACGGGTCGTGGTGGTGGCAGCGAACCGGTGCGCTGCTCGCCGAGCAGGGCCTCGCCAGCGACGCGCCCGCCCTGCCGAGTTGCGGCGAGACGGGCGAAGCGACGGATGCTCAAGGACCCGGGCTGGCCGAGGACGTCGCCGCCGTTCGCCACGTCCTGAGCGCGAGCGATGAGCCCACCATCGTGGTTGCCCACAGCTACGGCGGGATCGTCACCGCACAGGCAGCAGCGGACGTCGAGTCGGTGCGCCATCTGCTGCTCATATCCAGTTACCTGCCCGAGGTTGGGCAAAGCCTCTCCTCCTTCGGCGGCGAGGAGCCCGCCCCGTTCCTCGAGATCGATCCGCAGGACGGCACGTTCACCGTCCGACCGGAGACGCTGGCTGAGACGTTCTTGCAGGACTGCGACCCGGAGATCCAGCGACAGGCCACAGCCAAGACAGCCCGCCAGAGCCTCGCGGTTCTCCAGCAGCCGGTGCAGTCAGCGGCCTGGCAGCACCTGCCCTCGACGTATGTCCTTTGCGCACAGGACCGTGGCACCCCTGCCGCGTCCCAGCGCGAGTTTGCCCGTCGGGCGGGCAGCGTAGTGGAGCTCGACAGCGGCCATCACCCCTTCCTCTCCCAACCCGCCGCTGTGCGCGATTTGATCCTCGCGCTGTGAGCAGCGCTAGTCTCGTCGGCTCGCGGTGACGATGTCCTCGAGACCAAGGCGCAGATCGAGACCCTCCACGCTGAAGCCGCTCCGGGAGACGCCGACCAGGAGCGTGTCGTCGGTCGCGCCCGGGATGAGCGCGCGATGCTGTATCAGCCTGCTCAGATCGCCTCGATCCAACGGCGCCCGGTCCCGCCACTTGATCGAACCGACGAAGTCAATCTGCTCGCTTCCAGCCCGATCGCGACCGCCAACGAGATCGACCTCCACGCTGCCGTCACGGTTCCAGAAGGAGCCCACGAATTGGGCGCTGCCAAAGCGCTCGTCGGGAAGCAGAGTTTGGATCGCATCGCGCACGAGTGGCTCGATCGCGTGCCCGGCGAACGATGTCCACGACTCGCGGATGTGCCGGTAGACGATGTCGCCGCGGCCACGCTCGAGCGCAGGGATGCTCGCGCGGATGAAACGAAGCCAGAAGCGCAGGTACGGATCGGCAACGTGGTAACGCGACAGCTTGGGACGTGGCAGGGCTGAGTAGGGCAGCGTCTTGTCGACCACACGCTTCTCGATCAGCGTCGCAAGCGTCGTCTCCAGCGTCTTGTTCGACATCGTCGCGCGCTGCAGAATCGATGTGAACACGCGCTCTCCGGCGCCGATCGCTTCAAGCGCGCTGCGCGCCTTCAGCTCAGCCGGGAACTCGGCGCCCAGCGAGCGTTCGCCGAGCACGATCAGCGGCGACTCGGGGTTTTCGAGCTCACGGCGCAGGAACTTCCAGAGATCCTCACCGGGGCGCCAGATCTGCGCAAGGCGCGGGAAGCCACCGATCGCCAAATATGCGTCCAGCGCGGCGGCGGGGGGCAGATCCAGCATGTCGGCGATAGCCGCAGTCGAGAGCGGTCCGATCGTCATCTCGGTCAAGCGTCCGTACAGCGGCCGACCGTAGTCGTTCAGAGCGGCCATCATCGACACGTCTGAGCCGATTAGCAAAAGCAGGACAGGCTGGGCCTCCAGCGTGCGGTCCCACTGCTTCTGGATGATCGCCTCGATTGCCGGTTCGCTCTCGATCAGAAACGGCAGCTCATCGAACACCAGCACAATCGGCTGCTCGGCCGAAGCACCGCTCGCGGCGATTGTCAACGCCGCCTCCCAAGAGCCGATCGGTCCCGCGGCCGCGACCGTCGCCCCAGCGGTCGCAGATGTCGCCAGCTGCTCGCTGAAGCTGCGTAGCTCCTCAGCCGCGCTCTGGCGCGAAGCGGTGTAGAACACCGCCTTCACGCCGCTGGCGTCGAGGAACTCCTCGACAAGGCGCGACTTGCCGATCTGCCGCCTTCCGCGCACCGACAGCATCCGTCCCGATCCACTATTGCGCACCTGATCGAGATGGTCGTGCAGCCTGGCCAGCTCGGCCTCTCGCCCAACGAAGCGTCTCACGTTCATAACTAAAGTGTAGCACGATAAACACTAGTCGATTACACTTCGTGCTATTACACTATCACCCCCCATCGGGTCTCCCGAAAAGACGGCGCTCCCGGTGGCCTCGGCTTCTATTGGCACTCGTCAATAATCCTCAAGAGAGACTGACGAAGCGCCACGGGCCGTCCGCTCAACGGATAATCCCCAGATAGCCGACAGCGCCCCACAGACGCAGGCCGACCCCGACCCACCGCCGCCCGAGGCACAGCGCGGGTGGCCGGCGCGGGCAGCCGAGCGCATTGTGCCCGCCGAGAACGCCTCCGGCGTCGTCTACGGGGTGATCGTGATCGGCGCGCTGCTCGCGGCGGAGAGCGGACGGCATGAGACCTACCTCGACACCGTCCTGTCGACCCTCATTGCCGCAGCGCTCTACTGGCTCGCGCACGCCTACGCCCACACGCTCGGCGCTCGTCTCCAGCAGCAGGATCGCCTCACTGCCACCGGGCTCGCGCAGGCGATCGCGCACGACTGGGCGATCATGTGCGGCGCCGCGCTGCCGCTGCTCGCCTTGCTCATTGGCTGGGTCGCAGCCGCGCCGCTGCAGAGCGCCGTTACCGCCGCCCTCTGGACGACGATCGCCAGCCTGATCGCGTTCGAGCTATTCGCAGGGATCCGCTCGCACGCCACGCCGCGCGAGCTCGCGCTCGACGTGTCGGTAGGCGCTGCCATGGGCGTGGGAATCCTGCTGCTGAAGATCGTCCTGCACTAGGAGGGATTGGCGAAACGCGGAAGCCCGCTGTCCATGTGGGGTCGCGGGCGTCGTCTGGAGGGCATGACCCCACTTTTGCGCCGGACGTACCCCAGGGTGGCAAGCGGTGAGCGCGCCCGGCGATCTACTTCAGGAAGCCGACGAGTGGCGTGAGTACGTCGGTAACGACGTAGTTGTAAAGCGCTCCGAGGGTGGGGATCACGGCCTGTCCGCCGACGAGCGGGACGCTTTTCTCGAAGGTAAGTTGGAGCGTCGGGCCCCAGCCAATATCTGCGGGGTTTGCTGGGAGTGGCACCTCGACGGGCCAGGGCCAGCCCGCTACTTCAGTGCGACCGTGTATCTCCCCGCTCTTGGCTTCGATGACCCCCGAGGGCGTCATTCCGGCCTGAAAGGCGCGTCCCCAGACGGACGGGACGCGCACGCCAGTCCCGGACTGGTTGGTCGCGGTGCTGTGCAGGAGCCGGTGCTTGTCGATCCGGTTCAGTTCATGGATGCGCCAGAGCGGATCGGTGGTGTACGCCTGCCCTCGGTGGTACGGTTGCAATCCCTCGATGATGCTCTGAGCTTGGGGGTCCATTCCTTCCGTCTTTGCCAGTCCGCTGCCGGGTGCGGGCAGACCGGCTTTGGGGCCTTTCGACCGCGTGCGGTTGAACCGTGCGGAGCCATCCCCCTTTTCGTCCCCGAAGATCGGAAATTCAGACGCCTTCTCGATCTCGTCGGGGAGCGGGACAGTGAACGCCGTTGCGAGTTCGAAGGCGAGTTGATCGAGTGCCGTACGCAAACATTGCAGGCAGTCCCCGACCAAGAGCGAGAAAGGATCACGCGCGGGTGGATCGGCAGTGATCCAGGTGACCATCTGTGTCGGAATCTGCGGGTGGCGCTCGTGTTCGATCGTTTTATCTGCCTCCGCGACGTAGCCGCGAAACTCGCCTTCGAGGTCTTGCAGGTATCGCAATGATCGCGCTAGCTTCAGCCCATGATCGCGCGACGCTCCCGGCACAGGCGCACAGCCTACGCTGCCAGCGCCGAGCGTTCTGTCCGGTTCAACGCGCAGGCCAACTGAGCCAGGATCGTGAGGTTTGCGTGAAGGCGTGCGCGCTCGATCCGGCGTACGCGGAGTGCGAGTCCCCATTCGTGCTTGAGTCTGCCGAACGCGCGCTCCACCGAGCCACGGCGCTGATACAGCGCCTTCCACCGCTCCGTGGTGCGAGGGATGAGCGGTTTGAGCCGTGTGGCCTTGACCCATGCAGACGCGGGCTTACACTCACCTGTCGGGCAGCGTCACTTTGTAGCTCCGCGTTTGTGGTCAGCGCCAGCGAACTGCCAGTCGCCGTGTTTGCAGAACGGCCTGAGATGCCCTCCGATTTTCACGTCTCGGCTGTTGCGCAGCGGGATGACCGGCAGTACGTCTCGTTCCTCGCACTCGCCGTAGACGCGCCTGTGGTCGTAGCCCTTGTCCATAGCGCATGTCTCGGGGTCGATCCCGAGCGTGTGGAGCTTGTCGAGCAGTGGCGCGACCATCATGCTTTCGTTTGTCTTCCCCGTCTCGACGCGCCATGCGAGCGGCAGGTCGGTCTTGGAGCACACGGCCATGTGCAGCTTGTAGCCGTAGAACGAGCCTGCCGCCCGTGTGGAGACAGCCGAGCGGTGCCCCCAGGAGGCGTCGGCGTCGCTGTAGTTTTTCCTCGCCGCGCTCCGGGCCGTCCTTGTGCAGGAATCGCTGCCCGTTCGCATATACCGGCATGTCCGATGCGTCGATTGCCGCGTCCCATCCGAGCACCGGGTTGGCTTTCTTGAGTGCGCGGATCACGTCAGCGATGCACCGCTCAAGGATCGGCGCGTGCGCGGGGAGCTTCGCTGTGAAGCGGTAGCACGCCCATTCGCTCGGCGGTCCGCCCTCGCAGCCGAGTGCGGCTTGCAGCGCGGGGTGTTCGTGCACGAGACGGACCCCCGGGGACGCCAATCTCACGGGGGTCAATTTTGGCTCTATTACAGGGGAAACTACAGATCGCGTCGGACGGAAAAGCCTGGGTTTCGCCTGCCGGGTGATGATGTGTTCATGCGGCGCATTCGTTTCTTCAGGCAGGCAGTCGTGACCGGCTTCCGGTGGGCCAAGGGCGTCCTCGACAACGTCGGGCTCGCAATCACGGCCGCCGCCTTGGCGATCGGGGTGACCGTGGGCGGCTTCCTACTCCACCGTCCTGCGTGGTTTCTTGGCATCTTCGCGGTCGTCTTGTTCGTGTCGGTACTCGGCGAGGGTGCTTATCGCACGTGGGAGGATGCCGAGCGGCGAGCGCGGGCCGCACAACCACCGTCCGGCCTCAGCAGCGCGGGGGACGCCGATGCGCTCTGGCTCAGCGAACAGCTACGTGCGGGAAACGAGCTGCTCGACCGCTGGCGGATGGGTACGCCGAGTTACAACGCTCAGGACGAGATTCAGGATGCGGCAGTTTGGGAGCGCCGTACCCAGGACGGCCTCGCAGCACGGCTACCTGCCTATGGCGGACTCTTTGGCTTGGATGTGGGTTTTGGGCAGGAGTTCATCTTTTCGCCCGTTGAGGTACGAGAGCGGACGAGGCTACGGCGTCGGCTTCATCGACTCGGAGAGATCACCGACCGCCACAGCAGAGAGCAGGTCAAATGAGCGCCACGCCCAACGCTGCGACGTGGCGCTCTCGTGGGTGCTCAGACGACTTGGCCGACCAGCGCCACCATCTTGAAGGCGCTGGCAGAGGCGAATACGAAGCCGTCAGCGAGACGGTGGACAAGGCCCGCGTTGACCAGCGGGCGCAAGACCGCATCGGGGTCGCGTGTTTCAAGCTCTCGGCCAAGGTCTTCGACAGACCAGATCGGGGGGTACCGTTCCGGGTCGGTCATTACGTAGACGGCCTCGCGTTCGAGGGCGTCCCACTTGCGCATCTGCGCGTTAGGCTCATCGTGCATGGGAGTTTCGGCTCCTTTGCCACGCCCCCGGCCGTTACAGCACTTTGATAGGGACGAGCCGACTCTAAGCCCGACCCCCCCCGGCGTCCTCAAACAGTTTCGCCAAGCCATTCACCAAAGCCTCCCAGGCAACGCGCAGCCGGCTCGCAGGCCGCGCAGAAGGCTGTCGCCGGCTCTGCAGGCCGTTCCGGCACACCATGACAGTTCGGTGTAGACAAAAGATCGCTGACATGGAATGATCCCACCTGCCATACCAGATGACAGGGATCAACTGGTCGGAAAGACAGTCGGAGAGAGGAATATGGCACCGAGGGGAACATCGTCGTTGTCGGCGCACGGGCGCGCGAAGCGTCCCAAGAAGGGGGCACGTAAAGCACCCACACCGATCGCCCCTTTGTACAAGCGCTTGCCGCACGGACCGCACCGGATGGACCGCAATCAGGTCGTGCTGCATCAGCGTCGGCGCATCCACGGAGCGCTCATCGAGGCGGTCGCAGAGAACGGCTACGAGGACACGAGCATCAAGCAGATCGTCGGGCTCGCGGGCGTCTCTCGGCGCGCGTTCTACGAACAGTTCGCGAACAAGGAAGAGTGCTTCCTCGCCACCTTCGACCTGATCGTGCGGCGTGACCTCAAGCTCATCAAACAGGTCTACCTCGCCTCTGACGGACCCCTGGAAGAGCGCGCGCGAGCGGTCTTCCAGCGTTTCGCCAAGAGCACCGCCGAGGAACCAAACGCCACCACGCTCGTCGTCGTCGAGGCGCAACGCGCCGGGCGCGCCGGGGCGCTACGCGTGCGCCGCGCCACGGGTGCCTGCGAGCAGATGCTCGCGCACAGCTTCGCCCAAGCACCAGACTCAAAGCCGCTGCCGATGCCGATCGTCCGTGGCATCGCCGGCGGCCTGCACGGCACCGCCGCATCGTTCCTCAGCGAGGAGCACGGAACCCGCGTGGACCTCGCCGACGAGCTGCTCAACTGGACGCTGCTGTTCCAGACACCCGAGGCCGACCTCCTCAGCGAACGCATGGCTGCACGCCTCAGCACGCGTATGCGCGAGATCTCAGCCACCTACGGCCATGGCCTCAACGGCGCCGAACCGCCCCCGCGCGACGAGCGCGCGCGCCTACTGCAGGGCATCCTGCGGCTCGTCACGCGCGAGGAATTCCGCAACCTCAGCGCCCCGCAGATCGCCGAGGAGGCCAACGTCCCCGTCGAGATCTTCTGCGAGCTCTTCGATGGCAAGGACGGCAAGGAACGGTGTTTCCTCGAGGCGCTCGAGAACATCTCAACCCAGCTGCTCGAGATCACCGCCGACCCCGAACTCGTTGGCGGCGACTGGCCACGCGCCGTGCGCCGTGTGCTCGGCGAGCTCATGCGCTACCTAGCCGAGCACCCGCTGCACGCACGCACGCTCGCCCAGGAGGCGTTCTTCTCCGGCACCGAAGCGCTCGAGCGCACCGTCGAGCTCTCCGGCGCGATCGCCACGCTGCTGACTGAGGGCGCACCCTCCAGGCCACAGGGCGCACTCACCGTCGACGCCGTCGCCGGCGCGATCTGGCACACGATCCGCTGTCAGGCGTCAGCCGGGCGCATCCAGCTGCTCGCCGCGCTCTCCGACCACCTTGCCTATGTCGTACTGGCGCCGTTCATCGGCGCGCACGCCGCCGTCGAGATCGTCACCGAAGACCGTCCGCGCTAGCGACGCCGGCGCCCGATGCGCTCGGCGAGGTGCGTGAACACGATCCCCACCAGCAGCGAGACCACGATCACGATGATCAGCGGCGCGTGACCGGAGCCCACAATCCAGTCGACCTTCACCTGGTTCAGGTTCAGGACCGCAAACGCAATCGCCAGTGCTGCCAGCAAAAGCGGGAAGACCGCTCTGATGCGCTCTGACGTCTTGCGCCGTTCGCGCGGTTTGTGCTTGCCCGAGGGCGGGCCCGGCGGTATCTGAGCTGAGGAAGCGGACATCTGGCTGTAGTGATCGTACCCCGTTGCGGGCAGGTCTCAGACATTGTCGTCCCGCAAAAGTTTTGGATAGCCATGGTTATACGTCCCGTGTGCGTTGCACAAGCCGCCGGCTCACGCAATCGGACAATCGAAATACGTGTCTGGATAAGGCTCGTCTTTCAGCGTGTAGTGCCACCACTCGCGGTCATATGCGCTAAAGCCGCAGGTCTCCATGATCGAGCGCAGGCATTGACGGTTGCGCGCATCGAGCTGCCTGACGCCTGGCGCTCCGTGATGCGAGATCGCATCCATCAAGTCGTGCTCGCCGCCCATCGGGGCGCGTTCGCCGCTCGCTAGATGGAACAGCGTCAGGTCGACGGCACTGCCTCGGCTGTGGCCCGACCTGGCCGCCACGTACCCGTTCTCGACCATGTCAGCCCTGTCGATGTTCGGATAGTGGCGAGGCTTCCTGCGGCCATCCTCGGGCTGCTCGGCCCAGCGCAGGAACGAATCGACCGCGCGTTGAGGGCGATAGCCATCCCAAAGGAGCAGGCCGAAGCCGCGCGAGGCGGCCTCCTCTCGCGCCCTCCCCAAGGCTGCGCACAACGGCTTCGTGCCGACGATGCGATTCGCCACGTATCCGTTCACCGGCTTGCCCGTGAAGTTGTCCCACGTCGCGTACTTGGCATCCCAGTAGATCCCGCTCACGTACTGATCGACGAAGACCAGCTGATCGTTCATCGTCGGCTTTCTGCCAATGCCAAGGCCACCAACCGATCGATCACCTCGGCACGCGAGAAGCCTGCCGCCTGCATCATCCTCGGGTAGCGGCTGTAGGAGGTCATACCGGGCAACGTGTTCACCTCGTTGAGGACGACGCCGCCGGCGTGCGTGAGGAACAGATCGATACGTGCCAGGCCCGTGCATCCCAAGGCGCGATATACGGCCCTCGCCGTCTCCTGGACGAGCGCGCGCGACTCCCGGGAGATGTCCGCGGGAACGATCACCTGCGAGTTGTCAGCGCCGCGTTCGGGGTCGCTCTCCTGATGAATCCTGAAGAAGCCATGCGAAAGAGAGATCTGGTCGAGCTCGCCGACGATCACGTCCTGAGCGGTGCCCAGCAGGGCACACCCGACCTCGCTGCCGACGACGGCCTGCTCGATCAGCACCTTTGAGTCGAACTGTCTTGCCGCCTGCACCGCGCTAGACAGCTCCTCCGCCCTACGCACCTTGCTCACCCCGAAGGAGGAGCCCGAACGGGCGGGCTTCACGAACACGGGATATGTCAGCCGCGCGGCATCGAGCTCTTCATCCGCGGTGACGGCCCAGAACTTCGGTGTGGCGATCCCCGCATGAGCGGCGACGATGTAAGCGAGGGACTTATCCATGCACAGAGCCGAGCTCTGGATATCGCAGCCGACGTAGGGGATGCCGGCGAGCTCGGCCAGGCCCTGGATCGCACCGTCCTCGCCGAGCGCTCCATGCAGGACGGGAAACACCAGATCCAAGCCGATCGTCTCGCAGCGTCCCTGCTCTGAGACGAGCAGCCCGCGGACACCTCGGTCCGGCGAGAGAACGGCCGCTCGAGCGCAGCCGTCTTCCCAATCTGGGCGGGGAGCATCGCAGAGCTTCCAGGCGCCGCTCTTTGTGATCCCGATGTAGAACGGCTCGTACTTCTCCAGGTCGAGGTACCGGGCGAGCTCTTGCGCCGATTTGACGGAGATCGGATGCTCCTCCGAGCACCCTCCGAACACGACGCCGATCTTCAACCTAGCCACAGCGCTGCTCGCTTTCGAAGCGCAGGCAGCTGACGATCGTGTTCTCGACCATGTCGCGCAGGGCGTGGTCGGTGTAGTAGGCGACGTGCGGGCTGATGAGCACGCTCGGCAGCGCCTGCAGGCGCAACAAGAGTGTGTTCTGAATCGCCTGGCTCGCGCAGTTCGCGTAGAAGATCCCCTCCTCACCTTCCAGGACATCCAGCGCAGCACCGCCCAATCTGCCGCTCTCCAGGGCGCGCACGAGCGCCTCGGTGTCCAGCAGCGAACCGCGGCCCGTATTGATGACGTACGCGCCACGCTTCATCTGGCCGATGCGTCGCCGGTCCAGGAGATGGTGCGTGTCTGCGCTCAACGGCGCGTGGAGCGTCACGACATCGCTCCGACGCACCAGCTCATCAAGCGAGACCCACTCGGCAGAGCGCTTGGGACGACGGTCGTGGGCCAACACAGCGCAGCCAAAGCCGCGCAGCCGCTCGATCACCGCCGTTCCAATGCGCCCCGTGCCGATCACGCCGATCGTGAGATCGCGCAACTCCCTGCCGCGGACGACAGGCAGCCTGTAGTCATGGACCTCTGCCCGACTGACGATCGGCTTGGCGCCCCGCACCGCCATCAGCATCAGCATCAGCGTGTAGTCCGCCACGCTGTCTGGCGAGTAGGACACGGTGGCTACGGAGATGCCGACGCTCTCGGCGTAGCTCACGTCGAGATGGTTGCTGCCGATGCTCCTCGTGCAGATACGCGTTACGCCGGCGCGGCTGAGGGCGAGGAGCGTGGAATCTGCGATCTCGGTCTTATGACCCACGCTGATGCAGCGATTGCCGCACGCGAGCATGACGTTCTCCTCAGATACCGCCGCCTCGGTGGTCGTTGGCAGAACACCAAAGCGAGGCGCCATCTCTTCAAACAGGACGGCCTCGTCCTGCCCACACCCATAGATCGTGATCCCGATCGTCGCCGGGTCCGGGAACGAGGACGAGCAGGTCGCCGGCGAGTCGATGGCGCAGGCCGCTGGCGCTGAGGTGCTGCAGGTCATGGCGCCATTGAACGCGGCACGATGTTGCCCGCACGTATGCGAGTTTCGATACGCCGACGATATGCTCGCTCAACTCATCCAGACGACGAGGCGGCGGGGATTCGCACCGTGACCTGGAGCCCGCCGGCAGCGCGTGGGGTCAGGACGAGGGTGCCGTCGTGTGCCTGGGTGATGCTCTTGGCGATCGCCAAGCCGAGACCGACGCCCGCACGGTCGGGGCGTATGCGTTTGGTGGCGCGCTGAAACGGCTCGGCAAGCGTGGCAACCAACTCCGCGGGGAGATGCTCGCCGGTGTTCTCGACGACGAGCTCCACGTCCTCGGAGTGAGCGCTGGTCCTCACCCACACGCTGCCCTGTTCAGACAGGTTGTGAACGATCGCGTTATGCACCAGGTTCGTCGTCAGCTGGAGCAGAAGCGCGTGTGAACCGATCGTAGGCGTCTCCTCGCCGGTCGTCTCGATCGTGACACCGCGCGCCTGCGCGAGGGGGAGGAGCGTTTCGGTGGCTTCTTCTGCCATCAGGGACAGCTCGACGTGTTCCCGGGTGAAGGACCGCTGGTCGGCGCGGCTGAGCAGGAGCAGGGCTTCGGTGAGGTCAATCGCGCGGGTGTTGACCTCATGCAGGCGCTCGAGGAGCTCGCCGCCAGCATGACTCGGATCGTTGCGGGCCACGTCAAGGAGCGTCTGGGTGACCGCCAGCGGCGTGCGCAGCTCGTGGGAGGCGTTGGCTGCAAATCTCTGCTGTTCGGCGACATGTGCCTCGAGCCGCGCGAGGAGACCGTCGATCGTGTCGGCGAGCTCGGTCAGCTCGTCGCGGGGCCCTGAGAGCGCGAGGCGCTCGTTCAAGTTGCGCTCGGAGATCTGGCGAGTGCTCGCGGTCATCGCGCGCAGCGGGCGCAGAACGCGACCTGCGACTAGCCAACCGAGGGCGATCGAGACCACGGTCATGAACGCCAGCACGACCAGGGACCGCAGGAGCCCGTGGTGGAATGCGTCGGTTGAACGGCGGACGAGCTCGGCGTACCGCAGTTCGGTGGCGGCATCTTGGGCGGCTGTCCCATGCGTAGGCCCGTTCGCGACGAGCAGGTTGACGCCGGAGGCGCGGCGGAAGATCAGGTAGGTGATCGCGAGCAGCACCACCCCGGAGACGACGAAGAGGCCGCCGTAGAGCAGCGTCAGGCGCAGACGGACCGTCCGCGGGGACAGGCGGAGCATCCGGCGCGGGGCGAGCCTCGCGAGCGAGGGTCGCGGCATCCTCAGGAGGCCAGAGGCTCTATCCACGATCGTCTCGCTCACTCCCGGTGCCTGGTGGAGCGTCGATGCGGTACCCGACGCCGGCCACGGTGGCGATGATCCCTGGGGCGCCGAGGCGTTTGCGCAGTGCCGAGATCGTGATGCGCACGGCGTTGGTGAACGGGTCGGCATTCTCATCCCACGCTTGCGCCAAGAGCTCCTCGGCGCTGACGACACCACCTTCGGCAGCGACGAGAACCTCGAGCACCGCAAACTGCTTGCGGGTGAGCGCCACGTAGCGGCCGTCGCGGTAGACCTCGCGGCGAAACGGATCCAGCCGTAGGCCTGCGATCTCGCGCACGGGTGGCCGGCTGTGGGCGCTTCTGCGCCCGAGCGCTCTCAGGCGGAGCACGAGCTCCCGGAGCTCAAACGGCTTCGTGAGGTAGTCATCGGCGCCCAGCTCGAATCCGGAGGCCTTGTCGTCGAGACGGTCGGCAGCGGTGAGCATCAGGATCGGCATGCCGCTGCCCGAGGCCACAATGCGCTTGGCGATCTCGTCTCCAGAGGGCCCGGGGATGTCCCGGTCGAGGACCGCGATGTCATAGGTGTTGACACTCAACAGCCCCAGAGCGGTCTCGCCGTCGGCGGCGATGTCCGTGGCGATCGCCTCCAGGCGCAGGCCATCACGGATGGCCTCCGCCATATACGGCTCGTCCTCGACGATCAACACACGCACGCTTGCGATGCTCCCACCCCGAACATATCGGCGGCGTATTGAAAAGCCCGCTCCAGGCCGTTAGGCCACGTACTTGCAACGGCGCTGGCGCTAGGCGCGATCGCCGCTGAATACCATGGCCGGCATGCCTCGCAAACTCATCGCAGCGCTGAGCACCATCGTCCTGGGTGCCGGTGCGGGAGCCGCGCTCGCCGGCTGCGGCAGTTCGCAGACGAAGACCGAAACCGTCGCCGAAACGCCAACCGTCTCCCAGAGCGCCACCACCTCGAGCACCCAAACGCACGCCACGACCACCACCAAAGCGCCCCCCACCAAGACCAGCACCGAAACGACGAGCCCCCCGAACAGCACCGCCGGCGGCTCAGAAGCGCCGGCGACGACACGCACGGCCACCGAGCCCGCGTTCACGCACGAAGAAAGCCAGTCCCAGGCGGCGAAAGAAGCCGTCTCCGTGCTCGAATCCAGGGGGTACACGCCCACCGAAACGGCCCTCTACCACCCCAGCCAAACGCTGCGGGTGCTGATCGGCACGCGCGCCGGCTCGAGCGACGGCTACGGCCAGCAGGCGTTCTTCTTCATCGACGGCCGCTACATCGGCACCGACACCAAGGAACCCAGCGCCACCGTCAAGGTGCTCTCCCAGAGCGACACCGAAGTCACGCTCGCCTACCCCCTCTACCGCCCGGGCGACGCCCTCGCCGACCCCACCGGCGGGCAGGCCACCGTCCACTTCCAGCTCAACGACGGCAAACTCACGCCCAGCGGCACGATCCCGCCCGCCAACTCATCAACCGGGGTCAGCCGCAACTAGCGCGGAGCGTCCCGGTGTCTGAGCTAACACCCGGCATCGAGGCCTCGCAGGAGTTCGAGGTCGCAGGCATGCTGCTGACAGACGTGGGTGGCACGCTCGGGTTCTCCGTGCTCTCCACGCCCGGCATGATCGGGATGATGGAGCGCACCGCCGCGATGCTCGTCTACCCGCTGCTCGAGGACGGGCGCGCGACCGTCGGCTTCGAAGTGTGCGTCAAGCATGTCGCAGGCGCCGCCGAGGGATCCATGTGCGTCGCACACGCGCGTCTGGAGGAGATCCTCGATGCACGCAAGCTCCGTTTCGCCGTAGAGGTAACCGCCGAGGATGGACGCACGATCGGCGTCGGCACACATGAGCGGCGGGTGGTCGACGCGGCCCGGCGCCCGAGCAGCTGAAGCGGCGAATCAGCCTGCCCGCCACACGGCCTGCACAGGCCTTGGCCGCTGTCAAGCCCTAGGGAGCGCATGCCGATAGCTCGCGGTGATGATCTCCCACCCCCGTTTTTTCCCGGGGGTAGCGGGGGCGCTGGCCTGTGTTCTGGTGCTCGGCGCTGCCCTCCTCGCCGGGAGCGCCCAGGCCGAAGGAAACCCCTCGATCGGCCTGTCAGTCGCCGCGCCGTCGAGCGTGCTTTACGGAGCGAATGCGACCGTCTCCCTCACCGCGTCCAATCCCGGCGCCCAGCCTTACGGTTACAACCTCAGCTACCGCGCGGTGCTGCCCGAAGGCATCAGCTACGTCGCGGGCAGCGCCCACACCTCGGCCGGGGCGCTCGAACCAAAGATGATCACCAACGAGCCGGAAAAAGGCAAGACCACGCTGATCTGGTCGAACGTCTCAGACCTCTCCCCCGGCTCCAGCAACGCCCTCACCTTCGAAGTCAAACACAGCACCTCGCACTTTACGATCGGCGGCAAATTCACCGTTGAAGCGGGCGCCTACGTCTCCGAACAGGCGCGCTACCTGCCGAAATTCAGTGCAACCGGCGCTCCTGAAGGCCCATCCTCGACCTCCTACACCGGGTTCGCCATCGGATCCGCGACGAGCACGATCACCGCCTTGAAGATCACGCAGGCCGAGGAATCGCCCCAGGGGCAGATCCTTCGCGGCGTGCACGACCACCAGGTCACCTACAAGCTCAGCGTCTCAAACACGAACGTCAACGCCACCGGCAAAGTCGTGGTCGAAGACTGGCTGCCCGCCGATCTGGAGTACCTCGGCTGCGGCGGCGCCGGCGCCGATCACACGACCAACGCCCCCACCAACCCCGGTAGCGCCGAAGAGTACCCCGGCTCCGGAGCGATCCTCGTCGCCACGCTCGGCGGCTGCCTCACCCCCACCGGTGTGGAAACGCTCACCACCGACCCGGACGGCGCAGAAGAAGATCCCAACGCCGTCTACACGCACGTCAGCTGGAGCCTCGGCACGCTCGCCGCCGGCGAAACGCGGACGTTCGAATTCCGCGCCGCCGTGCCGCTGCGCGAAAACACGACCACCTGGACAGCCAAAGAACCAACCGTCGCAAGCGGCGAACAGGCGACCAACCTGAACAACAACTCCGGAGCCGAGACGACCGACGGCGAGTCGGTCATCACCTATGCCAAGGCAAGCGGGAGCTATGCCGAAACGACCGCCGTGTCCGCCAGCGGACACCTCACGCGCGCAGCCAAGGACCTGACGATCGAAAAGGGCGCCAGCTCGAAAACGCTCGCCGAGGGACAGGTGACGCTGTGGACGCTCACGCTGCATTCCTCCGAGTACCGCTACAACACCGCCGCCGTCGTCACCGACACTGTTCCCAACGGGCTGTGCCCGCTCAGCTCGGAAAACCTGACTGCGAGTAGCGAATGCGAACCGGACACCGCGCCCTCCTCGCCCTACGCCAGCGCCGCTGAAGAAGCCAACGGCACATGGAAGCTCGTGTGGAACGAAGCCAGCGACAAAGCGCTCGCGAACATCGCTGCCAACGCCACGAGCACGATCACCTACGACACGAAGACCCGCACCCACTACCAGCACGAACACGCTCAGGCCGGCCCGATCCTCGCCGACGACACGATCACCAACGACGTACTCGCACAGGCAACCACGAACGTCGTGTGCGCCAATGACACCGACTGCTCGGGCAAAGGCGAAACGCCAATCAACCACGAACGAGCGCTGAGCGAACCGGTGTCCGCGTCCTCGAGTGCCTCCCAGACCTCCGAAGGGCCAACGATCACCAAGGAAATCGCCAAGTCTGGAACCGGCTGCCTCGGCGATGAATACACGAGCACCACGCCCGTGTTTCATCCGGGCGACGTCATCTGCTGGCGGCTGACCGCCGCGTTCCCCGCGACGATCGACACCAAAGGCCTGAACGTCACCGACTTCCTGCCCGTCAACGACACCTTCGACGAAGCGTTCGAAGAAGACAGCGAAAAAGGTCAAGCGCGCGCCACCGGCGACACGCTGCCCGGCACGAGCTTCGACCATGCCGAAGCGAGCTCCACCGAACCGGGCGGCACGATCGCATGGAAACTGCCTGAAGAAGGCTACGTGAACAACGAACGCCAGCGCTTCGAACGCGTCTACGCAACGGTCGCGAAACTGCCCAAAGAAGCGACGCTCGGCGAGCTGCAGGGCAACCTCATGAAGTTCGCCAACGTCAACACACCAGGGACGTCCTTTTCCTATCGCGCCGAAGCCGACTACAAACTCCAGTTCCCGCAGCTGAGCATCGCCAAGCAGATCGTCGAAATCAACAAAAAAGCCGTCACCCCGACAAGCACCGCGACGATCAAGGCAGACGACGAAGCGACGTTTGCCGTGACCGTCACCAATGCCGGTCAGCTCGAAGCCGACGGCGTCGAGGTTTGGGACGAACTCCCCAACGGCCTCACCTGCGCGGACATCGGCGCGATCTCCGCCCGAGGCACATGCGTCTCCGGGCGCATCGAATGGGGAGAAACCAGCCTCGGTGAGGAAGAAGTGACGGTGCCCCGAGAAAGCAACGCCGTGCTCCACTTCACCGTGCACGTCCCCGCCACGATCGATCCCAACGACACGCTCGAAGATCACACGGGTGTCGTGAAGTACGAAAGCGCCACCAACGTCGGCGGGCAGTACCTCTACGTGCCCGCCGAAAACATCGACGCGCTGCGCGACAGCGAAGCCAACGTCCCCGCCGCCAACGCGCACGCGGTCCTTCAGAGCGAAAACGTCAAACTGGAAAAGACGCACACGAGCTCGGTGGTCGAATCGGGCAACAGCGCCACCCAGGCCACGATCGGCGAGCAGGTCACCTTCGAAGTCTCCGTCACGATCCCCGCCGGCACCACGCTCAGCGGCATCGCGCGCCTGACTGACCCGGCCCTCCCCAACACCCAGCTGACGCTGCAGGCGGGCTCCGTGGAAGCGCTCGTGAACGGGAAAGCAGCGCCCGGCAGCTTCAAAGCCGAAGAATCGGGCGCCAGCCCGATCGTCGTCCTCCCGGAAAACTACGCCGCGCCGCTTGAAGAAAGCGTGAAGGTCACGATGCGCTTCCTCACGACCGTCGCCAACGTCGCAGCCAATGCGCGTGGCAAAAGCATCGCCAACACTGGGAAGCTGACCTGGACGGACCCGATCACGGGCGCGCAGGCACGCGAAGCCAGCGACTCGGTCCCGGTCGTTGAGCCCTCGATTACGCTCACCGAGACGAACAACGCGGGCAGCGAACCCGTGCACGGCGGCCAGCTCGTCGAATACAAGCTCAAGGTCGCAGACGCAGCAGGCGCGAGCACCGCGTTTGGCAGCACGGTCGTCGACACCGTTCCCTCAGGCCTGACCGTGGCGAACGCCGCAGGCATTGCCTACGGCGAAGGCGAAGCGATCGAATCCGGGGGCGTGTGGAACGAAAAAGCGCGCACGATCACCTGGAGCGTCAGCCCCCTGGAAGCCGCCCACGAATCCGCGCTCGTGTACTTCACCACCGTCGATGAAAAACCGGTCTCCGCCACGACCCTCACCGACCACGCGCTCGCCACGACCACGAGCATGAGCGGCGCCGTTTCCGGCAAGCGCACCGCTGAAAACGATCCCGTCTCGGGCAAGGCGGGCTATGAAGCGAAATCCGAATCCACGGTAGAAATCGCCGGCGCGACGATCGCTAAGAAATCAGACAGCGCCAAAGCGACGATCGGGCACCGCATCACCTACACGCTCACGGTCACGCTGCCCGCGCACGTCGTCGCCTACAACGAGACCGTGATCGACACGCTGCCCGACAGCCTCGACTTCGACGAATACGTGAGCGCCGAATGCACGAGCGGGTGCCCGCCCGCCGTCACCGTGCAGACGTACAAACCGCGCGTCAACGGATCAGGGACGACGAGCGTCGGCTGGTACCTCGGCAACCTCGAATCCGCCGCCACCGCGCGCACGGTCACGATCGTCTACCGCGCCGACTTGCGTGCCACGCACCGCAGCGGCGGCGCCGAAGTCAGCGCTCCAGCGGAAATCAGCAACTCCGCTGACGTCTACTACAACAAAACGAACAAGGGCAGCTTCGAAGCAGCGAACATACCCACGCCGAGCGAATTCGACGCGAAAAGCGGGCCCACAAGCGCCACCAGCACCGTCGCCGAGCCCGCCGTCACGCTCGTGAAGGAAGCCTCCGTGGACGGCGGCGCCTACAGCGCCGGCCCGATCACCGTCACCGACGGTGACAGCGTCCGCTACCGCCTAAAGCTGAGCAACACCGGCGCCGTGCCCGCGTACGGCGTCGAAGTCAAGGACGTGATCCCGGGCAAGCTCACCGAAGTCAAAGAAACGACCAACGCGAGCGACGTCACCCAGAACTGGAGCGAAGGCAAACCGGAAATCCGCTGGAAGCTCGCGGGAGCGCTCGCCGCGAGCAGCAGCGAAACGGTGGAACTCGGCTACGAAGCCAAGCTCGTGTCCGTCAAATCGCTCGAACCCGGTCAGGAATTCACGAACGCCGCATCTGTCACCGGCCACTACTTCGGCGTGCCCGAAGCCGAACGGGACGCCGGCTACAAAAACTACGCCGGCGAAACGATCGCCTACCGCGAATACACCGGTCCGAGCGCAGCCGTCAAAGCGAAAGTTGCGCTGCCCACGATCACCATCACGAAGACCACCGGCGCCAGCGGCTTCCCGACCAGCGCACCCGCCGAAGTCGCCCAGGCGTTCACATGGAGGGTGCTCGTGAAGAACACCTCCACCGTCGCAGCCAAGAGCGTGCATGTCACCGACACGCTGCCCGCCGACTGGGAATACGTCAAAGGCGCGAGCTTCTCCAAAGGGGGCGCGATCGAACCGACCGTGTCCGGGAGCGTCAAAAGCGGCCAGGAACTCGTGTGGGCGACGAGCATCGAACTTGGCGCAGGCACCGAAACGATCCTCACCTACCAGGCAAAGCCACTGCTCGAAGCCGAGTCCAGCCCGGGCTCCGGCGAAGCGCATCCCAACAAAAACAGCGCCGGCGCCAGCGTCCTCGACGCCGCCGGCCATAGCGAAGACGCCAAAGGCCCGTTCGCCGCCGGGCCCGCGCAGGCACAGGGGATCCTCGACGTGCCCGTGCTTGAAGTCACCAAGCACGCCGTCAAAGAATCCGTCGCCGCCGGGGCGAGCGACTCCTACGCGATCACCGTGCACAACTCCGGCACCGGGGTCGCGCGCGAAGTAATCGCCGAAGACAAACTCCCGTCAGGGATGAGCTACGAAGCGAAAACTGCCACCGCCTCACCCTCGAGCGGCTTCTCGGAGAAGTCAGCGAGCGCCTCCACAATCGTGTGGGAAGTCGAAGCGATCGCCGCCGGCGCATCCGTGGAAATCAAAGTCCCCGTCACGACCGAAGCGACGCTCGCCAGCGGTACGCACCTGACGAACGCCGTCGCCGTGCACGCCGGCGCCGCGCCCACGCCGGTGGAAGCCACGGGCGCGATCACGCTCACCACCAGCGCCGACGTGGCGGCGGCCAAGAGCATCGTCTCCTCCGGAAAAGCCGTGCCCGGCAAGACGCTCACCTATCGCGTCGCGGCCACCAACAACGGGCCCTCGAGCGCGCGCGAAGTGAAGCTCGTCGACCACCTCCCAAGCGGCCTCACCTACAAGAGCTCTACCCCCGCCGGCTGCACGAACCTGGCCGGCGTCGTCACGTGCGACGCAGGCACCGTCGAACCGAGCCACACGGCGGCCTTCCAGATCGAAGTGCAGCTCGCGGCTGGGCTCACCGGCTCGATCTCAAACACGGTGCGCGCGGAAAGCACGACCCCCGATCCGGAACCCGCGAACAACGAAGCGACCGCGAAAATCACCGCGAGCCCACAGGCCGAACTGGAACTCGCAAAGGAAGCGCTCACACCAGAAGTCCACGACGGCGAACACGCGCGCTTTTCGCTCACCGCGACCAACAGCGGGCCGAGCGAAGCCAGCGAAGTCAAGGTCGTGGACGTTCTGCCCACAGGCCTCTCATACGTGAGCGCCGCGGGTGCCAGCTGCGCGACGAAAGGCCAGGAAGTCACCTGCACCGTCGGTGCGCTCGCCGTCGGCGCGCACGCGAGCATCGAACTCGTGACGCAGACCAGCGGCCCCGGCACGCGCGTGAACACCGCCACCGTCAGCAGCGCTGCGGAAGACCTCGAACCGGCCAACAACACGGCCAAAGCACAGGTCAAGGTCCTCCCCAGCGCCGACCTGCAGCTGGAAAAGAAAGCCGCACCGACATACGTGAAAGCGGACGGAGAAGTGACGTACACCCTGTCGGTCAAGAACGCCGGCCCCGACGCCGCCAAGGGCGTCCTCATCAGCGACGCCCTGCCCGCCGGCGAGAGCCTGCTGAGCAGCTCCAGCGGCTGCGCCCACTCCGGCCAGGACGTCAGCTGCGCGGTCGGCGGCGCGGAACTCGCCAGCGGCCAGACCCGCACCGTCGAACTGACGGTGCGCATGGAAGTCGCGTTGGCGGCGCACACCGTCGTGAACACCGCCGAAACGACGAGCGAAACCTTCGACCCCAACCTGGCCAACAACACCGCCTCAGCTGAAGTCCAGGTGGAAACCGCCGCCGACCTGCAGCTGACCAAGACCGCGGCGCCGAGCGACGTGGACGTCGGCGGCGAAGTCACCTACACGCTGCTCGCCACCAACGCCGGACCGGACACGGTCAAAGGCGCAACCGTCACCGACACGCTGCCCACAGGTGAGACGTATCTGAGCAACGACGCGGGCTGCAGCGACGCGGGCCAGACCGTGAGCTGCGCGCTCGGCGATATGCCCGACCAGGCCACGCACACGATCCAGATCGTCGTGCAGATCGAACACTCGCTCGCCGCACAAACGGTCACGAACGTCGCCGAAGCGACGAGCGAAACGCCCGATCCAGACGAAGCCAACAACAAAGCGCAGGCCGAAGTCAGCGTCGCCCCCGCCGCGGACCTCGGGCTCACAAAGACGGTGGCGATCGAAGGCGAAGGCACGACGCTGGCGCTACCCGGCAAGGCCACCTACACGCTGACCGTCCAGAACGCCGGACCGGACGCGGCCACTGAAGTGATCGTCAGCGACCCGCTGCCGGCGGGTGAGAGCTACATCGCCGGCGAACCCGGCTGCACCGCCGCCGCACAGGCCGTCAGCTGCGCGCTGGGCGAACTCGCCGACGGGGAAACGCGCACGATCCAGCTGACGGTCTCAGTGGGCGTGTCGCTGGGCGAACGCACCGTCACGAACACAGCCACGGTCGCGAGCGCCACGTTTGACCCGAACCTCGCAAACAACACCGCCAGCGCGCCGCTACAGACCGGCCCCGCCGCCGACATCGCGATCGAAGCGGTCGGCCCTGCCACGCTCATGAGCGGGGAAGCGATCACGTGGACGCTGAAGATCAAAGACAACGGCCCCTCCACCGGCCACGACGTGATCGTCGAAGACCCACTGCCGAGCAACGTCACGCTCACAGGCGCGAGCGCCACACAGGGCTCCTGCCAGATCGCGGCCGGCGTGCTCAGATGTGAACTCGGCACGCTCGCCGACGGTGGCGGTGCTGAAATCACCGTGAAGGCGATCGTCACGATGACATCGGGCATGTTGATCAACGCGGCCACGGTCCGTGCCACGGAGCCCGACCCCGAACCGGCCAACAACCACGCCGCCGTCCCAACCGTGGTCGCGCCCAAACCGCCTAGCGCAACCGCCGATCTCACCGCCCCCGCGCCCCGCACACGCGTGAGCCTGCGCAAGCTCGCCGACCGCAAGGGGGTCGTCGCGGGCGGGGAAATCGGCTACAGGCTGATCGTGCGCGACCTTGGCGCGGTGCCCGCACTTGACCTGCGGATCTGCGACACGCTGCCGACGCAGACGACCGTGGTGCGCCGCGGCGGCGGTCACGTGGCCTCGGGGCGCATCTGCTTCGCGCTCTCAACGCTCGCTGCGGGTCACTCGCGCACGTTCGCGATCACCCTGCGCGTGGACTCAAACGCCGTCGGCGCGATCGTCAACAGGGCCCGCGCGAGCGGCTTGAACTTCGACCCCGTCCGCGCGCGCGTCACGACGCCCGTGGCTGCGTCGGGCCTGCGGGCGTTCCGTGAAAGTGGCGTCACCGGTTAGCCCTGCGCGCCGGCGCCACGGCGCGGTGATCGCAGTGGTCGCCATGCTCGCGGCCGCGCTTGCGCTGAGCTGCCCGCCCGCCAGCGCGCGTGCCATGCAGCTACGCCCGCCTGGGCAAAAGCGCGCGTGGGTCGCGACGGTGATCTACCGCACCCGTGTGCGCTCGGCGCCATACGGGAGCGCGAGCTCACGTGGGATCGTGCGCGCGGTCTCGCAGTGGGGCACGCCGATGACGCTGCTCGTCCTCTCCAGCCGCGTCGGTCCGGAAGGGCGCACGTGGCTGCGCGTGCTGCTCGATCGCCGGCCCAACGACCGCGCTGTGTGGCTGAACGCGGAAGACACCCTGCTCCGCGTCGACCGCTGGCGCATCGCGGTCTCGTTGGCCCGGCGTCGCGTGAGCGTGTATCGGGCGGGACGGGTGATACGGAGTTTCACGGCGGTCGTCGGCAAGCCGAGCACACCCACGCCGACAGGGCTGTTCGCGGTCGCAGCCGAGCTGCCCCAGCCCAACGCCAAACTGTTCGAGGGCTCGTGGGTGCTGCCGCTGACCGCACACTCCAACGTGCTCAAACGCTTCGACGGCGGCGACGGGCAGGTGGCGCTGCACGGCCGCGGCGGCGCCAGCCTGATCGACCCCCTCGGCACGGCCCGCTCGCACGGGTGCGTTCGCCTCGCGAACTCGGCGATCGCATGGATCGCCACGCACGTGCCCTTGGGGACGCCGGTCAGGGTTGCAGGGTTCTCGGCCTTGCGAGGACGCGACCTACGCCGGTGAGACCTGGGCCTCACAGGTCCAGGAGAGATCGCAGCGCGCGTGCGAGCTGGAACATCACCTCGTCACCGACGACGCCTAGCGCCACCGACGGGCCTTACTTTGCAGGGCTCAAGTGCCGATACCTCAAGTACACGTGCCCCACACAACCACACGCGACCGCCGGACGATGGCCTACACGGCCGCCGCCATGTACGGGGCGGCTGCCCTCGACGGAACGCTCGAGGGCCTGCTCCCCGGCGATCCGTCCTTCGCCCTCGTACCCGTGCTGATCGCGTTCGTGGCGGTCACCTTCCTGCTCGCCGTGGGTCCGCGCCTGCCCTCGTGGGCTCTCGCGCTGCTCGGTCCACTCGGCGTGGGCGTGATCGCGGCCGCGCTCGCCACCACTCCCGGCGCCGGCGACGGCGCGATCCTCTACACGCTTCCCGTCCTGTGGAGCGCCTTCTTCTTCGGACGCCCTGGCGCGGGCGCGATCGTCGCCTGCATCGCGGTTGCACACGCCGCCGTGCTGCTCGTGCTACCGGCGGCCAGCAGCTATCCGGGTCGCTGGTTGGATGTGATGGTCGTCGTGTGCGTCGGCTCGCTGGTCGTGCTTGTACTGAAGGAGCGCAACGAGTCGCTGCTCGCGCAGCTCGCCGGCGAAGCCCGCACCGACACCTTGACCGGGCTGCTCAACCGTCGCGGCTTCGACGAGCACGCAACTGCTGCCTTCGCGCTTGCGCGACGCAGGGCAACCCCGCTGACGCTCGTGGCCTTCGACATCGACTACTTCAAGCGGATCAACGACGAGTGGGGGCACGAGATGGGAGACCGCGTGCTCGCCCGTGCGGGAATGCTGCTCACGAGCCTCGCACGCGACATTGACGTGGTGGCGAGAATGGGCGGAGAGGAGTTCACGGTGCTGCTCCCCGATGCCGAGCTCGCAGACGGCGAGGCGTTCAGCGAACGTGTGCGGGAGGCGTTCGCGCAGAGCGACCCGGCCGGCACCCCCTGCGTTCGATTGAGCGCAGGCGTGGCGAGCTACGAAGGGCCGATGGACATCGATGAGCTGCTCGAGCGAGCAGACGCTGCGCTCTACGAGGCCAAGCGCTCGGGACGCGACCGGACCGTCGCGCGAGCCTAGGGCCGCGCGCTGCGCACGAGCCGACAGAAGAGCTCGACCACTTCTGGGTCGAACTGCGTTCCCGAACAGCGCTCGAGCTCAGAGAGCGCCTCGGCGACGGTGATCGCGTCGCTGAACGGACGCTGTCGCATCATCGCCACGAAGGCAGCGGACACGGCGAGGATGCGCGCGCCGATGAGGATCTCTTCGCCCGCCAGACGGTCGGGGTAGCCGCGGCCGTCGTAGCGCTCGTGCTGAGAGCGCACCAGTTTCGCGGCGTGCGCGAGCGACGGCGCGGCAGCGAGAATCCGCTGCCCGATTTCAGAGTGCGTGCGCATGACCGCCCACTCGTCGTTGTCGAGCGGGCCTGCCTTCGCGAGGATCGCGTCCGGGATCGCGAGCTTGCCGACGTCGTGCAGACGCGCCGCAAGCTCCACCCGCTCGACCTCCGAGTCGGGCAGCCCTAGCGCTTCCGCCGTTGCTGTGGCGAGGTGGGCGACCCTGTTGTAGTCCTCGAGCACGTCCGGCGTGCGCTCGGCCAGGACCTTCAACAGCACGCCGAGGCTCTCCCGACTTCCCATCGTGGCTTCGGCGTCCTCACGCACAGGGCTCCACATCCGCATCAAGTCATTTATCGACGGGGCGTGAGGCTTCTTGAACGGCGCCCCGCGTGATCTAGAACACGAGCGCAGTCGCGACTTGCAAGCTCGCGTCCACGTCAGGTTTAGTGGCTAACCGCCGCGGCGGCGAGCTCGGACACGAGGCGGTCTTCGTAGAAGCGCTGCAGGCCAAACGGCGCGATCAACTCCGGGGTGCGGCCGCTCGCGACGAGCTCGGCAAGCGTGCGCCCGACGATCGGCGCGGCCTTGAAGCCGTACGTGCCCCAGCCGGCGCTGACGTGAAAGTTCTCTACCTCGGTGACGCCGAGGATCGGGCTGTAGTCGGGCGAGAGGTCGCACAGGCCGGCCCACGCGCGCAGGAGCCGCGCGTGCTCGAGCTGCGGGAAGAGCTCGAGCGTGTGCCGTGTGAGGTCCTGGAGGAAATTCAGCGTGCCTTGCATGCGGTAGGTGCTCCACGGTTCGACCTCTGAGCCCATCACGAACTCGCCACGGTCGGATTGGCTGATGTAGACGTGCATCTGCGAGGAGACGATCACGATGTCCAGCAGCGGCTTCACCGGCTCGGTCACGCACGCCTGCAGGATGTGCGTGGTGATCGGCAGCTCCACGCCCGCGAGCGCGCACACGAGCGTGCTCCAGCCGGCGGTCGCGCAGATCACCTGGCCCGCCCTGACCGTGCCGCGGTTCGTGCGCACGGCGTCGATCCGCCCTCCCGGGGCCATGTCAAAGCCTTCGACCTTCGTGTAGGGGTGGATCTCGACACCCGCGCGATCGGCGCCGCGCGCGTAGCCCCACACGACGGCGTCGTGGCGGATGATCCCGCCGGGCGGATGGTAAAGCGCACCCACGATCGGATAGCTCACCTCCTCCGAGACGTTCAGCTGCGGGCACAGGCGCTGGACCTCCGCGACGTCCACGAGGCGGGAGTCGATCCCCTGCATGCGGTTGACCTCCGCGCGGTTGGCCATCACGAACATCGCGCGGTCGGAATGCGCGAGCGTCAGGTGTCCGCACTGGGAGAACAGCACGTTGAAGTCCAGCTCCGCGGAGAGGCGCTCGTAGAGCTTGATGCTCGCGTCGTAGAAGCGGGCGCCCTCGGGCGTCTTGTAGTTCGAGCGCAGGATCGTCGTGTTGCGTCCCGCCGCGCCCGAGCCGATGTAGCCCTGCTCGAGCACGGCCACGCGCTTGACACCGAGCTGGCCCAGGTAGTACGCGGTCGCGAGACCGTGCGCGCCGCCGCCGACGATCACCACGTCGTAGGAGTCGCGCAGCTCGGCCGGGCGCCGCCACATCCGACGCGGGCGAAACAGCTCACGCATGCTCGCGCTCCAGGAGGTGGCCGAGCGCTTCCTCACCCACCGGGCCTCCACCGAGCTCGGCCGCGGCCTCGGCGACAACCTGCCACAGGTACTCGCCATACGCCCAACCGACGAGCACGAGCAGACGCTCGGGCGCCTGCGCCAGCACGTAGCCGGGGGTGCGCGCGACCGAGCCGGGACGAAAGGCAGCGACCGGCGTCACCGCCGCGCGCACGTCGATCGCGCAGAAGCGCGCGAGCAGCTCTCGCGCGAGCGGCCCCACGAGCGAAAGCGCGCTGAGCGCACATGTGACGTCGAGCACGCACACCTCGCCCGGCCCTTTGGACCGTGCCTGCGCGAGCGCCGCGCGCAGGCCCGCAGCCGGGCCGGGCTCGCAGAGCAGGAGCACGCGCGCCGGCGTGACCGCACACCACCACGTCCCGTCCTCGCCGACCGCGGGCACGGCGGCGCGGATCCACTCGAGCGCAATCGGTGCTCCTTGGAGCTCGAGCTTGGTGAGATGCGAGCGGTCCACGAAGCCCACCGTGCGCGTGAGCCGCTCACGCTCGGTGCTCGGGTCGCTGTAGGCGTTCGGGACGTTCCAACCCTCGATCTGCGCCAGCCGCGCACCAGTAGCGCAAGCGGCGCGCTCCATCGGCGAGCGCGCGCGCAGCTGGCGCGAGGACGACGCGCGCGGCTCGAGGAACGCGAGGCTCACGAGCGCAGCAGCGCTCCCGCCGGGTCAAAGAACGGCTCTCTCACGACCGACGCCGGGACGCGCGCGCCGTCGTCGAGGATCTCGATCTCCTGTCCGTCGCCCGCCAGCGCACTCGGCACCCACGCCATCCCGATCACCTGTTCGAGCTGGCGCGAGCGGCGCGCGCTCGTCACCTGCCCCGCGGCCGCACCGCTCTCGTCGAGCACCACCGCTCCCTCCCGCGGCAGGCGCCCGTCTGCAACGGTGAAGCCGACCAACACGGTCTCCTGTGGGAGTGCGGCCAGGCGCGCGAGCGCCCACTTACCAATGAACTGCTCCTGCTTCTCGAGCCTTACCGCCCAGGGCATGCGCACGCCATAGGGGGTGGACTCGGAGTCCGTGTCCTGGCCCACGATGATGTGCTGCTTTTGCAGACGCAGGATGCGCTGCGGCTCAAGGCCAAAGGGACGGATGCCGTCCTGCTCCCCCGCCGCGAGGACCGCATCCCATAGGTCCTCCCCGTAGGCGGCGGGGAAATGGATCTCATAACCGAGCTCACCCACGAAGCCGATGCGCAGCAACAGCGCCTGCACGCCGGCGACGGTGGCCTCGCGAGCGTCCAGATAGGAAAACGCCTGCGGCGAGCAGTCAGCGTCGGTGAGGCGCGCGAGGATCTCCCGCGAGCGCGGCCCCGCGAGGTTGACCGCGCATAGTGCCTGGGTGACATCGGTGAGCTGCACCTCCAGCCGCCAGTCGGTCAGCCACCAGGAGAACCACTGCTCGACGGCGCTCGCCCCGCTGGAGGTGGTGGTCACATAGAAGGCCTGCTCGTCGATCCTCGCGATCGTGCCGTCGTCCATGATCCGTCCCGCGTCGCTGCTGAGCACGCCATAGCGAACGCGCCCGGGCTTTAGGTCGGAGAGACGGTTGGGGTAGATGCGGTCGAGGAACTCGCCGGCCTGGGGCCCGCGCACGAGCAACTTGCCCAGGCTCGAGACGTCGATCAGGCCGGCTGCTGCGTGCACGTTCAGCGCCTCGCCGTCCGCGTCGCCGTAGTCATAGGCGCGCCGCCAGTCTCCCGCCCATTCGATCCGCGCGCCGAGGTCGCGGTGTCGCGCGTGGATCGGCGAGCGCTTGGCCGGCTCGAACGGCCGCCCGGCGAGCGCGCCGAGCGGGACCGTCGACCACGGCGGGCGCGCCGTGGTCGTGCCGATCTGCTCGAGTCCCACGCCCGTCTCGCGCGAGATCAGCCGCACCGAGGCGAGCTGGCACATGCGACCCTGGCAGGGACCCATCGTCACCGTCGTGAAGCGCTTGCACAGCTCGATCGAGTCATAGCCCTCGCGCACGCCCTGACGGATGTCCTTCGCGGTGACGTCCTCGCAGAAGCACGCGAACGCCTTGCCCTTGCCTGCGGCGCCCAGCGCATCGGAGGCGAGCGCCGCCCCACCCGGCACACCAGCCTCGCTGCCACGCCGCGACGTGGCGATCTTCTCCTGGAGCTCCTCGGCGCGGGCGACAGAGCGCTCGTCTCCCAGCCCAAGCGCGTGCGCAGCGCGAAGGCCAGCGAGCTCGCCCGACGCCGGTGCGAGCTGCTCCTCGCCCTCACCTGAGAGGTCGCCCGCTGCCCAAACTCCCGCGGGCAGCTCGGCGAGGCGGAAGTGCGCGTGGCGGGCGTCGTACTCGGTCCGAGCGCCCGCTTGGGCGGGTAGCGCCGTGGCGGGTGCCTCGCCGCCGCACACGAGCAGCAGGTCGCACTCGAGCCGGCGCTGCGCGCCGGTTGGGTGCGCGAGCGGGACGAGCGTGACGCCCTCCAGCGCCCGCCGCCCGCCGGCCGCCACGACCTTCCAGCCCTGCAGAATCTCCACGCCGTCGTGGCCCAGCGCGGCCGCGGCCGGCGACGCGGAGGGCCGCAGATCGGCGACAGCGAGCAACTCCACGCCGAGTCGGCGCAGCGCTTGCGCTGCGTCCAGACCGCGATCGGAGGTGCTCACGAGCACCGCCTTGGCACCCGGGCGCACGCCGTAGAGCGCAGCGAGCCGCCACGCGCCGCCGGAGAGCATCACTCCCGGAAGATCGTTCCCGGGAAAGACGAGCGGCTGCTCGATCGCCCCGGTGGCATAGACGTGCTGACGCGCACGCACCTGGTGCAGCGTGTCCTTGCGCCACACGGGCACAAGACCATCGAAGTGTCCCAGCGCGGGCGCCGAGCAGAGGATCTCCACACCGGCCGCACGCGCCAGTGCAGCAAGCGCGCGCGCCTGCACATACGCGCCTTCCCACAGCATGCGCCCGCCCGGCTCAGGCCCCTCCTCGGCGAGCACCACGTCAGCGCCGAGCTCAGCAGCCGCGAGCGCCGCGCTCAACCCGGCGTGGCCGGCACCGACGACGAGCACGTCCGCGTGACGGCGGCGGTACTCGGTGCGCCACGTGCGCTCAGGCTGGCGCTCGGGCAGCCGCCCGAGACCGGCGGCGTGACGCAGCACCCACTCATACACCGGCCACATGCGGCGCGGGCGGATGAACGTCTTGTAGTAGAAGCCGGGAGGCGTGAACGGCCCGCCGAGCACGTCCGTGACGGCCCTCGCGTCGAGCTCCAGCCCGGGCGTGGCGTTGAGGTGCTCGACGCGCATGCCCTCGCGCACGGGCTCGGTGCACGCACGCACGCCAGGCGCGCCGTCGACTGCCACGAGGCAGTTGGGGCAGCTGCCCGCACAGCACATCAGCCCGCGGCGCCGGTGGTACTTGAAGCTGCGCGAGAACGTGCGGCGCCCGGCGGCGTAGAGCGCCGAGCCGATCGTGTCGCCGCCCAGCGCGGTGACGGGCTTGCCGTCGAAGGTGAACGTGAGCGTCTGGTCACGATCCACACGCTCGCCCGGGCGCGCCGGCAGGCGACTCACGCCGCCCCCTCGCTCGCCGGCCCACTTACAGCGAAGTCGCCCGGGAGGCCCACGCGCAGTACGTGGTTCGTGCGCGTGTCGCGTTCGGCCTGGAACCACGTGCGACAGCCCGAGCGGTGATACCACCACTCGCGCTGCACGCCGGCGACGTTGCGGCGGAAGTAGTTGTACTCGCACAGCTCGCGCAGCGAAGGCGCTTCGCGCGGGCGGCCGTGCACCTCCCCGCCGAAGGCGAAGTCCGCGACCTCGCGCTCGCCGCAATGCGGACAGGTGAGCACGAACGACATCGCTACAGACCGGCTGTGCGTCCGGGGATCCAGCTGGTGCCGGCGAGCGGCACGCGCGCCATCGCCGAGGCCTCGATCGTGAGCGCGACGAGATCCTCGGGCTCGAGGTTGTGCACGTGGGACTTGCCGCACGCGCGCGCGAGCGTCTGCGTCTCGAGCACCAGCGTGCGCAGGTAGTTGGCCAGCCGCCGGCCGCCCTCCACGGGATCCAGGCGCGCGGCGAGCTCCTGCTCCTGGGTGGAGATCCCGGCCGGATCGAGCCCCGCTTGCCAGTCGTCGTAGTAGCCAGCCGCGGAGCCGATCTCGCGGTAGGCGGCGTCGTGCTCGGGGGCGTTGTCCCCCAGCGCAATCAGCGCCGCCACCCCGATCGAGACCGCGTCCGCGCCGAGCGCGAGCGCCTTGGCCACGTCGGCCCCCGAACGGATGCCGCCGGAGACGATCAGCTGCACCTCACGGTGCATGTCCAGGTCCACGAGCGCCTCGACCGCCTGTGGCAGCGCGGCAAGCAACGGGATCCCGACATGCTCGATGAAGACCTCCTGCGTGGCCGCCGTGCCGCCCTGCATGCCGTCCAGCACGATCGCATCCGCGCCCGCCTTGACCGCCAGCGCGACATCGTAGTAGGTGCGCGTGGCGCCCACCTTGACGTAGATCGGGATGCGCCAGTCGGTGATCTCACGCAGCTCCTCGATCTTGATCTCCAGGTCATCCGGCCCCGTCCAGTCGGGGTGCCGGCAGGCGCTGCGCTGGTCGATCCCCGCAGGCAGGTCGCGCATCGCGGCGACACGCTCGGAGATCTTGTGGCCGAGGAGCATGCCGCCGCCGCCGGGCTTTGCGCCCTGGCCGATGACGATCTCGATCGCGTCCGCGCGGCGCAGGTCGTCCGGGTTCATGCCATAGCGCGAGGGAAGCAGCTGGTAGACGAGCGTGCGCGAGTGCTCGCGCTCCTCCGCCGTCATGCCGCCGTCGCCGGTGGTGGTGCTCGTGCCCACCGCGCTCGCGCCGCGCCCGAGCGCCTCCTTGGCAGCACCGGAGAGCGCGCCGAAGCTCATCCCCGCGATCGTGATCGGGATCTCCAGGTGCAGCGGCTCGCGCGCGAAGCGCCCGCCGATCGTGACGTCGGTAGCGCAGCGCTCGCGGTAGCCCTCCAGCGGATAGCGCGAGACGCTCGCGCCGAGGAACAGCAGGTCATCGAAGCTGGGCAGCCGGCGCTTGGCGCCGAAGCCGCGGATGTCGTAGACCCCCTCCCGCGCGGCGCGCTGGATCTCGGCGATCGTGTGGCGATCGAACGTCGCCGACTCGCGCAGGCGGGCGTCCATCTCAGTAGCTACCGAGGTGCTCGGGATGGAAGTTGTAGAGCGCTCGCTGTGAGCCGTAGCGGCGGAAGTCGCGCGGCTGCAGCTCGTCTATCCCGGCGCGCTCGAGCAGGTCCTCGAGCTGCTCCACGTGCTCCTCGCGCAGCTCCTTCTCGATGCAGTCGGCCCCGAGCGAGGCGACCGAGCCGGCCACGTACAGACGCGCCTCGTACAGCGAGTCACCGAGCGCTTCGCCGGCGTCGCCGCAGACGACGAGCGCGCCCTTCTGGGCCATGAACGCGCTCATGTGGCCGACCGAGCCGCGCACGACCACGTCTGCGCCCTTCAGCGAGATCGCGCACCGCGCCGAGGCGTCGCCCTCGATCGCGAGCAGCCCCCCGCGTGCACTCGCGCCCGCGGACTGGCTCGCGCTGCCCTCAACCCTTACAAAACCGGACATCATGTTCTCGGCGACACCCACGCCGCAGTTGCCGTGCACGCGCACCGTCGCCAGCTGGTTCATGCCCGCGCAGTAGTAGCCCACGTGACCGTCGATATCGAGCTCGTGCGCGACGGCGATGCCGACGCCGATCGAGTGCCTGCCCGCGGGATTCGCGACGGTGACGCGCAGCGGCGCGGCGGCGTCGTGCAGGCGCTGGTTGAGCGCCCGCAAGCTCTCCTCGTCCAGATCGACCGTCAGCGTCCCGCGGATCGTGTCCGGCACCGGCATCACGCGAGCAGCGCCGGGAGGGTGCGCCCCCAGGAGTAGACACGGCCCGGCTCGGGCTCCCAGGTGACGGCGCTCTGTGCGTCCGGCAGGACCGCGATCGCCCGATACTCGGAGGCGATCGCCACCCACGCGTCGGTCTCGGCCATGACCGCCGGCTTGCACGCGATCGGGTCACGCAGCACAGCGAAGCCGTCCGCGGTGCCGACGGCGAACGTGTAGAAGCCGTCGAGGTCCTCCAGGCAGCCCTCGAGCGCCTGCTCGAGGCTCGCCCCTTCACGCAGCCGCCACGTCAGGTAGCCGGCAGCGACCTCGCTGTCGTTGTCGGTCTGGAAGTCGATCCCCTCGCGCTGGAGCTTGCGCCGCAGGCGGTTGTGGTTGGAGAGCGAGCCGTTGTGCACGAGGCACAGGTCCAGGCCCGTGGAGAACGGGTGCGAGTGCTCGGTGCTGACGCGGCTCTCGGTCGCCATGCGCGTGTGCCCGAGGGCGTGGCTGGCGTCGATGCGGTCGATCTCAAAGCGCCTGATGAACTCGCGCGGCGGCCCCGCCTCCTTGTAGATCTCGATCGCGCTGCCCGCGCTCATCACGCGCAGCTCCGGGTGGTGCTCGCCGAGCCACGCCTGCACCTCGCCTGCCTCCGCGGGGATCACGAAGAGCGCATGCGTGGCGCGGATGCGCGGCGGCGCGACGTCGCCGAAAGCACTCGTGAGCTCCTCGCCGAGCGCCGCCCAGCCTCGGTCGCTGAGCTCCCCCCACAGCGAGATCTTGCAGGATCCGGCAGGCGCCGGATCGCGGTAGAAGGCGACGCCGGCGCTGTCGGGGCCGCGGAAGGAGAGCTGCTCGAGCATCCGCGAGAGGTGCGCCCCGAGCTCGCCCTGCAGCGCCGCAGACTTCGTGTACAGGCCCGCGATTCCGCACATGCGCGCCACTCTAGGGGCGCGCAGGGGCCGCGCACATGGCTCCCGCGCGCACACTTTGGCGGGAGAATGTGGCGCGCGCTACAGGTCGATCAGGCGCTCGTCGGCGGGCTCGGACGCCCGTGCAGGCGCGCGAGCTTCACGGCGAGCTCCAGCGAGAGCAGGTCGTCCCGGTCGAGCTCCACGCCGGTCAGCTCCTCGATGCGCGCGAGCCGCTGGCGCAGCGTGTTCGGGTGGATGAACAGCGCACGCGCGCTGTCGATCACGCTGCGGCGCTCGGCGAGATAGCGCTCGAGCGTGTCCAGCAGGGACGCACGGCGGCGCTCGTCGTAGGCGATCAGCACGTCCACCGCCTCGCGCATGCGGTCTCTGGGAGCAGCATCCTCGTCAATGTGCACGAGGTAGCGGTAGGCACCGAGCTGCGCGTAGCCGATCGCGCCGCCGTCGCCGAGCAGAGCGCGACCGATCTTCGCCGCGTCGCACGCCTCTCGGTAGGCGCGCGCGGCCTCCGCGCCGGTGCCGCGCAGCTGGCCCACACCGATCGCCGCTTTCGTGCGGGCGCCGAGCTCGTGGCACGCGCGCATGATCTCCTCGACGCGCTCCAGGCGTCCCGGGCCGATCGGCAGCGCAGCGCGCACGGGGCCCGGCCCCGCCTCCACCGCCGCGTGGCGCTGCAGTGCGGAGAGCCCGCGCCCGAGCGTCTCCGCGGCGGCGCGCCACTCCACCGACGCCGACTCCACGCCACCGGCCGGCTCGGCGCAGATCATCAGATACGGGCTCGTCAGGTCACAGCGCACCTCAGCGGCCTTGGCTACGGCGAACGACGTCGCGCCCGCGCTCAGCGCCTCGAACAGGTCCTTGACGATGTTGGCGGTGGTCAGGCTCTCGATCAGATCCGCGCGCTTGATCGCGACCGCCGCGATGTGCGCGACCGCGCGCGCGAGCTCGGCGTCCTCACCGCTGAAGCTGCGCCCGCCAGGCGCACCGGCGCACAACAGGCCCAATCGCTCGCCACCAGCCGTCAGCGGCGTGAGCAGCACGTCCCCGAGCTCCACCCCGGGCCACAGGGCGCGGGCGGCGGGCCCGGAGCCGCCGCCGTCGAGCGCGTCGATCATGAAGCCCGCCGCGGAGAGAGCCGGCGAGGACAGTCCCGGCGGGTCGGATCCCAGCAGCGCCAGCGCGCTGTCGTCGGGGTCCAGGCGGTAGACCTGGCAGAGCGCGGCGTCGAGCAGGCCGCGCGTGCCCGCGGTCACGATCACGCCGAGCTCCTCGGTGTCGGTGGCGCCGGCGACCTCGCCGCCGATCGCGGTCAGGCGCGTGAGCGTGTCGACGCGGCCGCGCTCGCGCTGGTAGAGCTGGGCGTTCTCGATCGCGCCGGAGACCAGCGAGGCGATGTGCACGAGCAGCTGGAGCGTGTCCTCGGTGAACTCGCGCGGCGCCTGCGTGTGCAGCACGATCACGCCAAGCGTCGCGCTCGCGCGCGAGAGGATCGGGACGGCGACCATCGACTGGAAGCGCTCCTCCTCGAGCAGCGGCACGTACTTCATGCGCGGGTCGTCCATCGCGCGCTCGCGGATGAACTCGGGCGTGCGGTGACGCGCCACCCAGCCGGTCAGCCCCTCGTCGATCTCCACGTGCACGCGCCCGACGGCGGCGGCGAACACCTGCGAAGCGGCGCGGATTGTCAGCCGCTCGCCCTCCAGCAGGTAGATGAAGCACGCGTGGCAGTCCGTCGCCTGTGTGGCCAGATCGACGATCCCCTGCAGCATCGGACCGAGCTCGACCGAGGAGGAGACGAGCTTGATGACGCCGTAGAGGGTGCGGTTCTCCTCGAGGAGATCGCGCTGCTCGGTGATCGTGGACATATGTGCGCGGTGCACATGCTACCCCCGGCGGACAGGCGCTCCGAGCCATTGCCCTAGGCAGCTCTTCGCATATATGTTCCCGCGATGCAAGCCCCTGAGACCGCCGAGGACGTGCGGCGCACGGTCCTCGACGCGGGCGTGGAGTTCCTGTTCGCGCAGTTCGTCGACATGCACGGCAAGCCGAGCGCGAAGCTCGTGCCCGCGCACCACCTCGACGACCTGCTCGCGGACGGCGCCGGGTTCGCGGGGTTCGCCGCCGGCGACATCGGACAGGGCCCCGATGCCCCCGACCTCGTAGCCGTGCCCGACCCGCGGAGCCTCACGATCCTGCCGTGGCGCAAGGACGTAGCGCGCATGGCTTGCGACGTGACCGTCGAGGGTGAGCCGTGGCCGTACTGCCCGAGGACGATCCTGCGCGAGACGCTCGCGCGTGCTGCAGCGCTGGGGTTCGAGCTGAAGGTGGGCGCCGAGCTCGAGTACTTCCTGCTGCGCCGCGGCGCAGACGGTGAGCTCGAGCTCGCCGACCCGCTGGACACGCTCGAGCAGCCCTGTTATGACATGCGCGCGCTGACGCGCAACCTCGACTTCGTGACGACCGTCTCGCGGGCGGTGACCGAGCTCGGCTGGGACAACTACGCCACAGACCACGAGGACGCCAACGGCCAGTTCGAGCAGAACTTCGCGTTCGCGGACGCGCTCACCACGTGCGACCGCGCCGTGTTCTTCCGCTACATGGTCGAGTCGCTCGCGCAGGAGCGCGGCCTGATCGCGACATTCATGCCCAAGCCTTTCGCGCACCTCACCGGCAACGGCTGTCACTTCCACGTGAGCCTGTGGCGCGACGGCGAGAACCTGTTCGAGCGCGACCCCGCCGAGGACCCGCGCGGGCTCGGGCTCTCAGAGCTCGCCTACCAGTTCCTGGGTGGCCTGAAGGCGCATGCGAAGGCTTACATCGCGCTGACCGCGCCGACGGTGAACTCCTACAAGCGCCTGTCCGTGGGCGCCCCCGCGAGCGGCGCCACGTGGGCGCCAGCGTATGTCAGCTATGGCTACAACAACCGCACGCAGATGCTGCGCGTGCCCGCGCCCGGGCGCATCGAGGATCGCACCGTGGACGGCTCCTGCAACCCCTACCTCGCGGCCACCGCGATGCTCGCCGCGGGCCTCGACGGCATCGAGCGCGGGCTTGACCCGGGCGAGCCCAACGCGGCCAACCTCTACACGCTCAGCGACGCGGAGCTCGCCGATGCGGGAATCGAGCTGCTGCCCGCGAACTTGCTCGACGCCACACGCGAGCTCGAGCGCTGTGAGGTGCTGCGCGCGGCGCTCGGCAAGACCCGCGGGCGCGGGGGGCACGAGGATTACGTGGACTACTACGTGCAGGTCAAGCGCCGCGAAGTGCAGAGCGCCCACGAGCAGATCACGCCGTGGGAGCTCGAGCGCTATCTGCAGCTGTTCTGAGGTCGTGGCTGCGTAGCCGTAGCCGCCTCGAGGACCACCTCTCGGAGCCTACAAGAGGCACCGATATCCGGGACTCGACACAGAGATAGAACCTCCGAAGCGCCGTCTAAAGTCGCGGGCCGTATGGCACGAGCGACATTCCACAACGCGGCAGATGGATACCCGGCGCGAGACGCTGCGTCGTGGACAGAGGAGAAGCTGATGATCCTCGACGCCTATCTCAACTCGTTTGCGAAGGCGTGCACGACGGCCGGCGGTTGGTATGCACTGGACCTGTTTGCCGGAACCGGGTTGAACTGGTCCACAACCCGCGACCGGGAGATCAACGGCTCTGCGCTGATCGCCTTGGAGGCACGGTCGCCTGTGGCAACCAAGGTTGCGGTCGCCGAGAGGCATGCGGGCGCCTTCAGTGCGCTCGTGCATCGCACCAGCGACTATGGCGCCCGTGTCGAGAGATTCAACGAGGACGCCAACAAGATCGCTGGAACCATGCTGAGCCTCATCCCTCGACGGGCTCCGGCGTTCGCGTTTCTCGACCCTGAGGGATCGGAGCTCGAGTGGCCGACGGTTGAGGCGATCGCCGCGCACAAGCGGGGGCATAGCCCGAACAAGATCGAGCAACTCATCTTGTTCCCGACCGATATGGGATTTGTGCGGCTCGCGCCCGACCATCCAGAGCTTGTGACCCGAATCTACGGGCATGATGGCTGGAAAGACATCTACGGGCTGCGCGAGTCCGGCCAAATCACTGCCGAGGATGCCCGGGGCGAGTATGTGCGCATGTATGCGGAGGGCTTCAAGCGCCTGGGCTACCGGACTGTCCTCGACCGTCAGATCAAGAAGTCCAACGGTCAGCCCATGTACTTTCTGATTTTCGCGACCGACAACGACGCTGGCGAGAAAATCATGGACTGGGTGTTCGACCGCGTGCGTCTGCGCGTCCAGGAGGAGCTTGGACAGACAACGCTCTTCGATATGGAGAGCGGCCCACGCAAGCGGCGGCTAAACGGCGGCGACAGCTAGCTCCCTATCCCGTGCACGGCCGGACAACGACGGCATAGCGTCGTAGGTTCGGTCATCGAGCAGCCGCCCACCTGCCTTCGACGTGCGACCTCCCCACTGCTTGAAGAAAAACGCAACGTCCTCCGCAGCACAGCGGGCACGCAGGTCGCGTATCCAGGCGGCGTCGCAGCGTCGATGCTTCGTCCCAGACTCGCCGCCGGCGATCAACCAGTCGATCCCACTCAAGTTGAGGCCTTCGAGCGGACCCAACAGGGGCTCAGCGGAGATGAATCGCACCGCTGCATCGACGCTGCGTAGGTAGTCGGCGCGGTGCACGAAGCGTCGATTCTCGATGGTGACTCCCATCCAAACATTCGGAGCCCATGGCAGAGTTGGTGCGAGCTCGGCCAATCGCCCGTGGCGCTTGGTCAGAATCTGGAAGGTGTGCTGACTTGCCTCCTCCATGACCTCGAACACCTGTCGTATAAACGACTCTGGGATGCGCTCGTGAAAAAGGTCGCTCATCGAGTTGACGAAGATTGTCCGCGGACGCTTCCACCGCAGCGGCTGGTCGAGCCGGTTCGGCCAAAGACGCAGGTCGAAACCCTGCTGATAAGGGTGGCCTGGGATACCCCGCCAGCGCTCGGCAAATGTCTCCGCGTAACAGTGCGCGCAGCCCGGCGAAACCTTGTCGCAACCTGTGACGGGGTTCCAAGTCGCGTTCGTCCACTCGATTGCGCTGTTGTCGGCCAAGGCGATCACCCCTTCGTGCCCGAAAGCCTATCTCCTGCCCTCGTACGAACATATGTTCCCATCAACTCCGGACGGAGGGTCTCTCACACGGTGCGAGAGACCACCAAGGCATCTACGGGTCGCCGCTCACAGCAACAGCTGCAGCGGCTTCTCCAGCAGCGCCCTGATGTCCGCAAGCAGCCACGCGGCGTCGGCGCCGTAGATGATGCGGTGGTCGCAGCTGAGCGTCAGCGTCATCAGCGTGCGATCGACGATCTCGCCGTCGCTGCGCGCGAGCGTCGGGCGCAGGGCGCCCACGCCGAGGATCGCCGCCTGCGGGGGGTTGACGACCGGTGTGATCGCGCTCATCCCGAACATGCCCAGGTTGGAAACCGTGAACGTGCCGTTGGCCAGCTCCGGCGGGGCGATCTCGCCGGAGCGGACGCGTTCGGCAAGGCGCTTGGTCTCGCGCGCGATCGCCCCCAGCGACATCGTGTCCGCGTCCATCACCACGGGCACGACCAGCGTGCTGTCGCTCGCCACAGCCACGCCGATGTTGATCCGCGAGTGCAGCTCGAAGCCGCCGTCCGTGTAGGAGCCGTTGGCCAGCGGGTGCTCGCGCAACGCTGTCGCGCACGCCTTCACGATCAGGTCGTTCAGCGACGGCAGCACGTGCTCGGTCGCGCTCTGCTTGAGCCCGGCGCGCAACTCCAGCGCCGCGTCCATCGTCACCTCCGCCTGCACCTGGAAGTGGGGGATCGTCGCCTTCGCCTCGGCCATTCTCCGCGCGATCAGCTGCTGCTGGCGGCTGAGATCGACGCGCCGCGTCTGACCGCGACCGCCTGCCGCGCCATCGCTCGCCGTGGCGAGCGCCGTCACGGGTGAGATCGTGTCCCGACGCATGGCCTGTGGCGCGCGCGGTGGCCGGTCGAGCTCCACGCCGCTCGCCTTCAGCACGTCCGCCCGCGTGACCCGGCCCCGCGGCCCCGTGCCCGTGAGGCGCTCCAGCGCGACCTCGTGAAGCTGAGCGGCCCGGCGCGCGAGTGGAGTCGCGAGAACGGCGCTCTGCGTTCCCGCGATCGCCGCCGGGACGCTCGGGATCGACGCCACCCCGTTCTGAGAGGGCCCATCATCCTCGCCGGCGCTGAGCGGCGAGGGATCCTCGGCCTGTGCGGTGCTGGGCGGCGGATCCTGTTCAACGTCCTCGTCGGCGCGAGGAGCACCCGTACCGATCCGCGCGATCAGCGCGCCGACGGGCAGCGTGGTGCCCTCGGCGGCGATGATCTCGAGCGTGCCGTCGGCCTCCGCTACGTGGACCATGCTGGCCTTGTCGGTCTCGATCTCGACCAGCTCCTGCCCGCGCACGACCGGCATGCCGTCCTCGAGCATCCACTTGAGGATCGTGCCTTCCTCCATCGACTCCGACAGGCTTGGCATCGTGACCTCGTGCACGCTCACCCCAGCAGGTCCAAAGCGGCGCCGACGATCGTGTCCGCGTCGATGCCAAAGTGGCGGTAGAGGTCCTGGACATCGCCGGACTGGCCAAAGTCTTGGACACCGAGGCACGCCAGCGGCGCCCCGGCGATCGCCGCGAGGAATGCCAGCGCGTGGGGATGGCCGTCGAGCACGCTCACGATCGGCGAGTGGCGCTCAGCGGGGAACAGCGTGTCGAGGATCTGATCGTCCCCGTCATAGAGACCCTGGCGGGTCTGCAGGGCGCGGAACAACAGATCGGGCGAAGTGAGGCAGACGGCGTCCGCGGCGATGCCCGCGCTCGCGAGCTCCTCCGCGGCGCCCAGCAGCTCCGGCATGATCGCGCCCATGCCCACCAGCGTCACCGCGGGCTGCTCAGCGCTTTCGCGCACGCGATAGCCACCCGCCAGAACCTCCCGGCGGCGCAGCTCACGCTGATCGGCGTCCTCCGGCACGCACGCGAGCGCCTGCTCGAGCGGGCGCGTACTCAGGCGCAGGTAAGCGGAGGTGCCACCCCTGTGGCCGAGCTGACCGAGCGCGTGCAGCAGGATCCACTCGAGGTCCTGTCCCCAGGCGGGCTCCCATGCAACGCAGCGCGGCTGCTCCAATCCGATGGAAGGGGTGATGATCGACTGGTGCGCGCCGCCCTCGGGTGCGAGCGTCACCCCCGCGGGCGTGCCCACGAGGATCGACTGCCCACCGGCGTAGATGCCGAACGACCACTGCTCCAGCGCGCGGTTGACGAACGGGTCATACAGCGTGCCGATCGGGAGCAGCGGCCGGCCATCGCGCGAGAACGTCGCGCCGAGCTCTCCGAGCAGACCGACGAGGTTGCACTCCGCGATCCCCAGCTCGATGTGCTGGCCGTGCTCTGACTCGCGCCAGCGCACGAGCGTGTCGCTGTCGTCCGCGAACCAGTCGACGCGCGGCGCCGGCGCGATCCCGTTCCACACGCCCGCGCGGTTGATCCAGCCGCCCAGGTTCGTCGAGGAGGCCACATCCGGGCTGACCGTGACGACCGCCGAGGCGACCTCCGGCGCCGCGTGCGCGAGGTCCACGAAAAAGCGCCCGAACGCCTGCTGCGTGGACTCCGCGCCGGCGTGCGCGCGGCCCACGTCGTGCGGCACCGGCGGCGGCTCCAGCTCCAGCACCGCCGCTCGCTTCAGCCGTGCGGCGGCCGCATCGCACAGCTGGGCCTCCGGCGAGCGATCCGCAAAGCGCGCCCACGGGTGCGCCGCGTCCGCGCCGAGCCCAGGCGCGAGCTGCTCCCACTGGGCCCCGGAAAGCAGCGCCGAGTGGTTCGCCGGGTGCCCCTCCGTGGGCAGGCTCCACGCCTTGATCGTGTAGGCGAAGATCACCGTCGGGCGGTCGCTGAGCGCATCCGCGCGGTCGAACGCGTCGAGCAGGTCAGCGAGGTCGTGGCCTGCGAGGTCGCGGACCGCAGCCGACAGCTCGGCGTCCTCGAGGTCCTTGACCAGGCGCTCGAGGTCACGGCGAGCGCGCCCCGTGCCGGGCAGCCGCTCGCGCAGCTCCGCCGCGTCGCTGCGCAGCAGCCGCTGGTACTCCTCGTTGGGCATCACATCGATGCGCTCGCGCAGGCGCTCGCCGCCCGGGCGCTCGAACAGCGCGCGCAGGCGGCGCCCGTACTTGACCGTGATCGTCTGCCAACCGGCGGCCTCGAACATCGCCGCGATGCGCCCAACGGCAATGTCCGGCACGACGCGATCGAGCGACTGGCGGTTGACGTCCACGACCCACAGCACCTCGCCGAGCTGCGCGAGGACGGGGTCGACGAGCGCCTCCCAGACGGCGCCCTCGTCGAGCTCCGCATCGCCGACGAGCGCAACGTGGCGCCCGCCGGGCGGCACCTCGAAGTGCCCCGCCACGTAGCGATGCGCGAGTGCACTCCACAGTGTTGCCGTTGCACCGATCCCCACCGAGCCCGTCGAGAAGTCCACCGGGTCGGGGTCCTTGGCGCGGCTCGGATAGCTCTGCAGCCCCCCGAACGCGCGCAGCTCCGTCAGATAACGCTCGTCGAGGGTACCCAGCAGGTAGTTGATCGCATGCAGCACCGGCGCCGCGTGCGGCTTCACCGAGACGCGGTCCGCGCCACGCAGGTGCGCGAAGTAGAGCGCGGTCATGATGCTCACGATCGACGCGGAGGAGGCCTGGTGGCCGCCGACCTTCACGCCGGAATCTGTCTGGCGCACCTTGTTCGCGTGGTGCACGATGCTCACCGCCAGCCAGAGCACACGCCGCTGCACCGCTTCCAGCGCCTCGAGGTCAGGCGGCGGCAGCGAGGCCGACCCGGCGCCAGTGCCGGGCTCCTGTGCCACCTCCGAGATCTCCGTAGCCATCGCAACACATCGAAGTAGATGTCGCGGTCGTGCGCAACTCCGATGGGGTCCAATCGCGATACAGCGCAGGATTATGCCGCTAACCGGTCCAAATACATATAATTCTTGCGTGCCCGTCGAACCATTGGACCTGGATGCCACCGACCGCGAGATCATCGCGCTGCTGCGCGAGGATGCGAGGCGCACGTTCGCGGACATCGCCCCGCGGGTGTCGCTGTCCGCGCCTGCGGTCAAGCGCCGCGTGGACCGGCTCGAACGCGAGCAGGTGATCACCGGCTACACGGTGCTGCTCGACCACGCCAAGCTCGGCAAGCCGCTGCAGGCCTTCACCGAGCTGCGCTTCGCCGGCAACTCGCGCGTCGATGAGATCGCCGGCATCGCCGATGACATCCCCGAGGTGCAGACGATCTTCACGACCGCCGGGGACCCCGACGCGCTCGCGTGGATCCGCGTCGCCGACGTCGAGGACCTCAAGCGCGTGATCGACCTGCTCCGGCGCAGCGGGCGCATCACCGGCACGAAGACGCTGATGGTCCTCGGGACCTCCACGTCGGCGTTGCGCCCGTGAGCGCCGAGCGCGTCGCGATCGTTGGCGCCGGCATGATGGGCGCGCAGATCGGCTGCGAGTACGCGCTCGGCGGGCACGCCGTGCTGTGGGTCGTGCGCGACCGCGAGGCCGCCGCCGGGCGCGTCGCGCGCGCCCTCGAGCTGGCGCTGGAGCACGACCTCGTCGATGCCGCGGATGCTTCGGCGGCGCGCACACGCATGCGCTACCGCGAGGTTCCCGAGACATATGAGGACGAGCTCGATGTGATCGTCGAGTCGCTACCGGAGAACCTCGAGCTGAAGGCCGCAGTGCTGTGCGATCTGTGCGCGCGCCACCCCGACGCGATCCTCGCCACGAACACATCATCGATCGCGGTCACCGCGCTGAGCGAGGCCGTCGGCACAGCCGAGCGCACTGTGGGCACCCACTATTGGAACCCGCCGCTGCTGATGCCGCTGGTGGAGCTCGTCGCCGCGGAGCGCACGCCGCTCGATCTACGCGAACGCGTGGGCGGCATGCTGCGCGGGATCGGCAAGCGTCCCGTGATCCTCGAGCACGAGGTCCCGGGACTGCTGTGGAACAGGCTGCAGCTCGCGGTGCTGCGCGAGAGCCTGTGGCTGGTGGAACAGGGCGTGGCGAGCCCGCAGGCGATCGATGAGGTGATGCGCGATGGCCTCGCACGGCGCTGGCGCCTGACGGGCCCGTTTGAGACCGTCGGGCTGGGCGGGGCGAGCACGTTCGATGCGATCGCCGAGAACCTCTTCCCCGTGCTCTCCGACGCCGACGCCGGCTCTGGCTTTGCCGCGCACGTGCCCACAGATACAGAGCTTCTGGACGCGTTGCGCGAGCGTCGCAACAACGCGCTCGCAGCCGAGCTGTTGGCGGAACGGCGGGCAGCGGATGTGTGACGACAGACCACAGCGTTGACCGATACGTCGGTACGCTGTACGCTATATCGACTGATCGATATGGCACACGGCGAGCTGAGATAAGGAGCGGGGCGATGGCCCGGGACCCACGTCACGACGTCCTCTTCGAGCCGGTGCCGATCGGGCCAAAGACGCTCCGCAACCGCTTCTACCAGAGCCCCCACTGCACGAGCTTCGGCGCCGAGCTGCCCGGGGCGCAGGCGCACATTCGCGCGATGAAGGCCGAGGGCGGCTGGGCCGCGGTGAACACCGAGTTCTGCTCCGTGCACCCCTCAAGCGACTCGCGCCCGCTCGTCTCAGCGCGCCTGTGGGACGACGACGACGCGCGCAACCTCGGCCGCATGGCCGAGCTCGCACACGAGCACGGCGCGCTCGCCGGCGTCGAGCTGTGGCACGGCGGCTGTGTCGCCGGCAACCTCGAGAGCCGCATGCCCGCGCGCAGCGTCAGTCAGATGAACGACGACGGCCTGTACTCGACCAGCTGCTACGAACTCGACAAGGCCGGCATCAGGGAGATCCAGCGCTACTACGTCCACGCGGCGCGCCGCGCGCGCGACGTCGGCTTCGACATGATCAACATCGAGGGCGCCGAGTGCGGCGCGCTGACGCAGCACTTCCTGATGTCCAAGTTCAACCGTCGCACCGACGAGTACGGCGGCTCGCTGGAGAACCGCGCGCGCTTCTGGCTGGAGATCGTCGAGCAGGTACGCGAGGCGGTCGGAGATGACTGCGCGATCACCGCCCGCCTGTGCGTGGACACGCTCAACGAGAGCCCGCTGGGGATCCGCGCCGCCGAGGAGGCCTACCGCTTCATCGAGCTGGGCGATCACCTGGTCGACTTCTGGGACCTGCAGGCCGGCGGCTGGGCCGCCGCGGAATGGGCCGGCGACGACGCGGTCGCCTCGCGCTTCGCCGGCGAGTTCAGCCATCGCGAGTACATCGAGGCGGTGCGTCCGGCGACGAAGAAGCCGATCGCGGCCGTCGGGCGCTTCACCAACCCCGACACGATGGCCGCCGCGATTCGCTCGGGCGTGATCGACATCATCGCCGCCGCGCGCCCGTCGATCGCGGACCCGTTCCTGCCGCGGAAGATCGAACAGGGTCGCTACGAGGAGATCCGCGAGTGCATCGGCTGCAACATCTGCGCGTCGCGCTTCGGCCAGGGCGCGCCGATCGTGTGCACGCAGAACGCGACCCTGGGCGAGGAGTTCCGCCGCGGCTGGCACCCCGAGCGTTTCACCGCGGCCGCCAACGCCGAGAAGACGGTGCTCGTCGTGGGCGCCGGGCCAGCAGGCATGGAGTGCGCGACGGTGCTCGGCAAGCGCGGGCTGAGCGCCGTGCACCTCGTCGAGGCCGAGGAGGCGCTGGGCGGCTGCCTGCGGGCGATCAGCGCCTATCCGCACCTGGGCGAGTGGGGCCGAGTCACCACCTACCGCCAGATCCAGCTCGAGAAGCTCGAGAACGTGGAGGTCGTGCTCGATACGCGGCTGGACACGCGGGACGTCTTCGAATACGGCGCTGAGATCGTCGTCGTCGCGACCGGTGCGCGCTGGCGCGGGGACGGCCTGAACGGCCCCACGCAGATGCCGATCCCCGGCGCCGAGCACGATTTCGTCTACACCCCCGAGCAGGTCTCGGCGGCGAACGGCGCGATCGACGGCGAGCACGTGCTCGTGTACGACACCGACGGCTACTTCACCGCCGTGGGCATGGCGGAGATGCTGCTCGCGGCCGGCAAGCGCGTCACCGTCGTGACCTCGTTCGCGAACTTCGCAAGCTTCATGTTCTTCACCGGCGAGGCGTTTCGCGTCAACCGCGAGCTGCGCGCGCAAGGCATCGAGATCCTCACCGGACACATCCTCTCTGAGATCGCGCCGGATGGCCTGCGTGGCGACAGCGTGTGGGCGACGGGGGGCGGGCGGGACCCGATCATGTGGAGCGCCGACGCCGTGGTGCTCGTCACCCAGCGCGAACCGCTGGACTCGCTCTACCACGAGCTGCGCGCGGACCCCGAGCGCCTGCAGCGCGAGGGGATCGAGGCCGTGTATCGGATCGGCGACTGCCTGGCGCCGAGGACGATCGCCGAAAACGTCTTCGACGGGCACCGGCTCGCGCGCGAGATCGACAGCGAGGACCCAGCCACGCCGCTCCCCTACCTGCGCGAGCTGCCCGACGTGCGCCGCGAGCGCCTGCCCGTGGCGTGAGGATCCTCGTCGCGGTCAAGCAGGTCGCGACCGACGCATGCGACGCCTTCGCGCTGGAGGCCGGACTGAGCCTGCGCGGGCAGTTCGGCGACGGCGAGCTGCTCGTAGCGAGCGTGGGCGAGGAGGACGCCGAGGAGAGCCTGCGCGCCAGCCTTGCGATGGGCGCGGACCGGGCGGTGCGCGCCTGGGACCCGGTGCTGCGCGGCGCGGACCCGCTCGCGATCGCCGCCGTGCTCGCGAAGCTCGCCGCAATCGAGCAGCCAGAGCTGATCCTTTGCGGCGCGCAGTCCTCGGACGCCGGTAACGCGGCGACCGGCGTGGCGCTCGCGGGGGTGCTCGACCTCGCGCACGTGGCCGTCGTGAGCGCCGTCGCACGCGAACGCGAGGACGACGGGCTGCTCGTCGAGCGGGAGCTGGACGGCGGCGCCGTGGAGCGGCTGCGCGTGGCGACGCCCGCGCTGCTGACGATCGGGACCGGAGCGGGCCGGCCACGCCGGGCGAACCTGCGCGCGATCAAGCAGGCACGCGCGCAGCCGATACAGATGCTCACGCTCTCGGACCTCGGCCTCGACGAGCAGGAGATCTCAGCCGCGGCCGGCGCCCGCACGAGGCGGCTGCTCGAGCCGGACGCCGCCCGCGCGAGCATGCTCGACGGACCCGCGAGTGCCGTAGCGGAGCAGATCGCGCAGATCCTCGCCAGAGAGTTGCAGGCATGAGCGGCGTCCTCGTCCTCGGTGAGATCGCAGGCGAGGGGAGCGCACAAGCCGAGCTGCGCCAGCGAAGCTTCGAGCTGATCGAAGCCGGCCTCGCGCTCGCCGAGCAGGGCGCCGGCGCGCTCACGCTCGCGCTGATCGGAAGCGATGCCGAGCGCGTGGCAGCGACGGCCGAGCTCGCGGGCGTCGCGGAGATCGTGACCGTGAGCTCGCCCATCGAGCACTTCGAGGCACACGTCTCACAGGCGGCGCTCGAAGGGCTGATCGCCGAGCGCGAGCCCGCCGTCGTGCTCGCCAGCCACTCGATCGACACGCTCGCCTTCCTCCCAGCGGTCGCCGCACGCGGGCGCCACGGCTTCGCCGGCGACGTCACGTGGGCGAGCTGGAGCGAGGATGGCCTGCTCGCGCGCCGCGGCGCCCAAGGCGAGCGGCTGCTGGCCGAGCTCGACTTCCCCGGCAAGCAGACGGTGCTGCTGCAGCTGCGCGTCGGGGCGTTCGCACCAGGGGCCGAGCGAGCTCCGGCCGACGGCGCGATTGCGCACCCCGGCGCGGCGCGGGTCTCGCGTCTGGAGCTCGACCTCGCAGGCGCGGCGCGCAGCGAGCGGCTCGACCTGCGCGAGGCACCTGCAGGCGCAACCGACATCGCCCAAGCGGAGTTCCTGCTGTCGATCGGGCGCGGCGCTGGCAGCGCCGAGGGCGTCGCCCGGCTGGCGCGCCTGGCTGAGCAGATCGGTGCGACGCTGTCGGTCTCGGGGCCGCTGGTCGAGGCCGGATGGGCGCCGCGCGCGCTGAAGGTGGGTCAGTCGGGTAAGACGGTCGCGCCGCGCGTGTACCTCGCGCTGGGAATCTCCGGCGCGGCCCAGCATCTCGCCGGAATGTCCGGCTCGCGCACGGTGATCGCCGTCAACTCCGACCCGGGTGCGAGGATCTTCGATGTCTCCGACTACGGCGCCGTGGCAGACCTCTTCGAGATCGCCGACGAGCTCGAACGCCGGCTCGGCTGAGCTGTGCGGCAGCGCTCAGGGACCGGCGTGCTTGGGGTATTCGTGCACGGCCACCAGCAGCACCGGCCCCTCGATCACGCGGTAGGTGTGCGGACGGTCGGCGCGGAAGCTGATCAGATCGCCGGTGTTGAGCACCTCATCGAAGGAGTCCGTCGAAATCTCGACCGTCCCGGAGGCCACCGTCAGGTGCTCGAACATGCCGCCCACGTGCGCCTGCGCGCGGCGCACCGCGCCCTCCTCCAACGACAGCGTGTAGACCTCGATCAGAGCGCCGCCCGAGCGCGTGAGCATGTGCCGCGAGACGAGGCCGCTCGTGTCCAGGCCGGCCTGGTCGACGGCGATCACCGAGGTGTCATCCGCGCGCACGACGGTGACGTCGTCGGCCGGCGGCTCGTCGTGGAAGAGGCTCGCGAACGGCACGCCCAGCGCGGACGCCAGCGCCCACACGGTGTCGATCGACGGATTGCCCTGGCCGCGCTCGATCAGCGAGACGGTCGACTTGGCCACCCCCGCCTGCTCGGCGAGGGCTGAAAGCGTCATCTCACGCGTCGTCCGCCAGCGGCGGAGGTTGCGTGCGATCGGCTGTACGGCGCCCTCCATGGCGCTAGTTCTATCGCACGGGTTTACCGACAAGCGACCCCCTTCCGGTGTAAGATATATCGGTCTAGCGGACAAAATATCGAACAATCGATTCGGAGTCTTGAATGCCGAGCAGCCTCGTCCTCAAAGGCGACGCACGAGCATCGCTCGAGGGAGCCTACCGCCGCCGCACCCCGCGTTCAGAGCGGGCGATGGAGCGTGCGCGCCGCTACATGGTGCGCGGCCTGACGAGGGGCTGGGGCTATCACCGCCCCTACCCGATCGTCGCGCAGCGCGGCGAAGGCCCGTACTTGATCGACCTCGACGCCAACCGCTACGTCGACCTCGCCAACAACGGCCTCAGCCTGATCCACGGTCACGCCTTCCCGCCCGTCGTGGCGGCGCTCGAGGAAGCGGTCAAACGTGGCTCGGGCTTCCTCGTGCCGAGCGAGGAGCAGATCGACTTCGCGCAGGCGCTGTGCGAGCGGATCGAGATCTTCGAGCGTGTGCGCTTCACCAACTCCGGCACGGAGTCGGGGATGCTGGCGATGAAGATCGCGCGCGAGTTCACCGGACGTAACGCGATCCTGAAGGCGCTCGACGGCTTCCACGGCTCATACGACGATCTCGAGGTCGGTCTCTACGACCGCCCGGAGATTCCCGGACGCGTGTACCTGGCGCCCTTCGGGGACGCGGAGGCGTTCGAGCGCCGGCTCGCAGAGCACGGCTCTGAGATCGCCGCGGTGGTGCTCGAGCCGCTGATGTTCAGCGGCCTCGTAACGACCGCGCCGCCGGGCTTCCTGCGCCGCGTGCAGGAGGCCGCGCAGCGCGCGGGCGCGCTGTTCGTGCTCGACGACTGCCTGATGCTGCGCCTCGCCTACGGCGGCTCGGCCGAGCTGTTCGGCCTGCAGCCGGACCTCACGTTCCTGGGGAAGTTCATCGGCGGGGGCATGCCGATGGGGGTCGTCGGCGGCAGCGCACAGATCATGGACGTGCTCGACCCGCACCGCGAGCGTCCGCTCTACCACGGCGGCTCCTTCAACGGGAACCTGCTCTCGAGCGTCGCCGGAAGGGTCAGCCTCGAGCACTTCACCGCCGCCACGATCGCCGCCATGGACGAGCGTGCGGCGGGCCTGCGCGACGCGCTCGAGAGCGAGGCCGCCGCCCTGGGGCTGCCGATCACGACGGTCGGCGAAGGCTCGGTGATGGGCGTGTACCTCACCGACACGCTCGAGCGCCACGACGGCAACACGTTCAACGCCGGCGAACCCACACAGCTGCTGCACCTGGCGGCGCTGACGCGCGGCGTGCTGATGGGGCCCGGCGGCGAGATCGCGCTCTCCAGCGCCACGGCCGGTGCGGCGCTCGACGAGGCGCACGAGGGCCTCTTGGGCGCGCTCGGCGACGTGGCGCGACTGACGGACTCATAAACCAACGAAGGGAGCACGATGGCCACGCAACGGGTTGACAGTCCCTGGGGGACAACGTTCTGCGATTCGATCAGCATCAGCGGTCCCGGCCGCTGGATCTACGTCTCCGGGCAGATCGGCGCGGACGATGACGGCAATATGCTGGGCGAGAGCTTCGCGGAGGAGGCCGACCACTGCTTCGATCGCGTCGCGCTGTCGCTGCAGAAGGCCGGCGCGAGCATGAGCGATGTGGTGAAGATCACCGGCTACGTGACGAGCACCGAGGACTACCCCGACTACGACCTCGCGCGCGGCAAGGCGTTCGCGGGCAACCCGCCGAGCAGCGCGACCGTGCAGGTCGCGGGCCTGGCGAATGCCGCGCGCCTGGAGGTCGAAGCCGTGGCGTTCGTCCCTGAGGAGGGCTAGCGCCACAGCTCGCGCCCGCCGTGAGCCTCGTCTTCTCGGCGCACATCTCCTGGCTGTTCGGCGAGCACCCCTACCTCGAGCGGGTCGCGGCGGCTCGCCTGGCCGGTTTCAGCTGGATCGAAAGCGCGTGGCCGGCGGACGCCCGCGATCGCGAGCGCCTGCCCGCGGCGCTCGCCGAGCACGGCATGCAGATGGCGCTGCTCAACTGCTTCGCCGGCGACGTCGAGCACGGCGAGCGGGGCTTCGCGGGCGAGCGCGACAGGCGCGAGGAGCTCGAGCAGGCGTTCCTCGCCGCCGCCGAGCTCGCGCAGCGGACGGGTGCAAAGAAGCTGAACCTGCTCGTGGGACGGGCGCCTGAGGGCGCGCGCGTCTCGCCGCGACGAGCGGCGGTGATCGAGGCGCTGCGCGCCCTCGCCCCGGAGGCGGCGGCGCGCGGGCTGCGCCTGTTGATCGAGCCGGTCAACGCGCTCGACAGCCCGGGCTACCTCGCGCCGAGCCCGCAGGAGGCGGCGGAACTGGTGGAAGCGGCCGGCTCAGACGCGCTGGGCGTGCTGCTCGACGTCTACCACGTGGCGCGCGCGGGCGCCGACCCGCTGGCGGCGGTGAAGCGCTGCGCCGAGCTCATCGGCCACGTGCAGATCGCCGACTTCCCCGGGCGCGGCCAGCCCGGCAGCGGCTCGCTGGAGCTCCGCGGCATCCTCGAGGCACTCGACGCGGCGGGCTATGCAGGAGCAGTGGGGCTCGAGTACACGCCCCGCGGCAGCAGTGGGGCCTCACTGGCGTTCCTGCAGGAGGACTGGCAGCCCGCCTCGTTGTAGCTGCAGCTGCGCACCCTCAGGCACGGACGGCGAGCTCCGCGGCGACGTCGCCGAGCGCCGCCGTGAGCGCCGCACTCGCCAGCTCGAGGTCCTCCTCGCTGAGCGCCGTGCTCAGGCCGAACTCGCCACCGACGCCGTAGTAGACGCCATGGTTGACCGCCGCCAATTGCAGCAGCGAGGTGGCCGTGAGGTCGATCTCCCCGTCCGCGCCGTCGAGCACGTAGAGGCCGAACGCGGAGCCCACGCCCGTGGTGCGGATCGGCACGCCACACGCCTCGGCCGCGTGCGCGAGCTGTGCGCGCAGGCGCTCGCCCTGGGCATCGATACGCGCGATATCGCTCGCCGTGAGATCGCGCACGGCGATTGCGCCGGCGACCATCCCGAGCGGGTTGCCATTGAATGAGCCGCCGTGGTAGAGCGCGCCCTCAGCCGTTGGGTCAAAGATCGCCATCAACTCTGCGGAGGCGGTGATGGCGCCGACGGGCAGCCCACCGCCAATCCACTTGCCCAAACACGTGATGTCCGCAGCGGCCATCCCAAAGCGCTCAGCGGAGCCGCCCTCGGCGAGGCGGAACATGAGGCAGTCGTCGAGCACGAACAGCACGCCTGCCTCACGTGCGAGCTCGCGCAGGGCGGGCAGAAAGCCATCGGGCGGCGGCGTGACGACGCCTGTGTACTGGACCGGCTCGACCACGATCGCGGCCACCTCGCCGCGGTTTCGCTCGAGCGCGTCGCGGTAGGAGTCAAGCTCGCCAAAGCGCGCGAGCGCGACGCGCCCGGGCATCTCGCCCTGGCCCTGCAGGCCAACCTCTAGGTCGTCATAGGAGCCGTGGTAGCCGTGCCATGCCTTGATCACCACCTGGCGCCCGGCGGCGTGGCGCGCGAGTTTCACCGCCAGCATCGTCGCCTCCGTGCCGGTGTTCGCGAAGCGGACCTGCTCGGCGCCCGGCACACGCTCGCACAGCAGCCCCGCGTACTCGATCTGGGCGTCGGAGGCGCCCGGCCACGCCGTGCCACGCGCGAGCGCGGTCTTCAGAGCGTCCTCGATCGGGCCGTAGCAGTGGCCGTGCATGAGGCTGAGGCCGTTGCTGAACAGGTCCACGTAAGGGTTGCCGTCGACGTCGATGAGCTGCCCGCCACGCCCGTGGTCGAACACCACCGGATAGGGCGCAAACCAGCTGAGCGTGCGCGTGATGCCGAGCGGCATGCTCGCGCACGCGCGGCTCATCATCTGTGCCGAGAGGGGCGTGCGCCGCGTGTACTCCTGCTCGACACCCGTCAGCTCAACTCCAGACACTTTTTCCCCGCTCTCGCGCGCGTCGGCCGGGGAGTTGATCCCCCCGTTTGCATATCGACTGTTTGGTTTGCATCATAAACGAGCGGCGAGCCTACGCGCAAGCCCCCTGGCCAGGCGAAACCGTCAGCGCTCGCCGGTGCGGGCGCCACGCTCGGCTCGCAGCGCCTCGCGGCGCTCGCGCGTCTGCTGGACCGCGACGGCGAGCGCGCTTTCGGGGCCTTCCTCGCAGAGCACCACGCCGTACACGTCGTGCGCCGCCCTCGCGCTGACCCAGCGTTCGAGCACGTCGGCGAGGACACGCTGGGGCTCGCGCTCGAGCGGGTCGCCGTAGCCACCCCCACCCGCCTCGATCCCGCGGACCCATTCGCCCGGCGCCAGCAGCGAGTCCCCGACCGGCTCCACCTGCGCCTCGCTGCCGTCGAGCGCGATCACGCTCGCCGACGCGGACCTTCCAGGCAGCCCGCCGCGGACTCCCTTCGGCGGGTTGCGCGCGAAGTCGGCGAGATAAAACACGCGCAACGGCGTCTGCGAGCTCGGCCCGTAGACGACCTCGCCGGCGGGCCCGCCGCGCAGACGACCGGCGCCGCCCGAGTCGGCGAGCAGCCGCAGCGAGCGGAAGTGCAGCGGGTACGTGCGCTCCAGCATCTCCACGCTGTCGATGTAGATCGTCTTTGAGCAGTCGGGCATCGCGTAGGTAATCCAGCCGTCGCAGTGCGGCGAGGCGGGGCCGCCGTTGTTGCCGATCACCATCGAGCTCACGTACGGCTCGCCGCTGTCCTCGAAGGTGCCGGAGAAGACCGAGAAGCCGACACCCAGCGCGCCCGCGCCCTCGGCCAGACCCTCGCCGTCACCGAGTTGGCAGAACGCGCTCTGGGCCGCGTTGATGATGCGGTTGAGCACGTTCGTCGTGGACACCGACGCCGAATAGGGCTCCACGAGCCCGCCCGCGATCGAGCCCTCACGCAACAGCACCTCCACGCGACGGAAGGAACCGGAGTTGCGCGGGATCTCGTCCTCGAGGCAGTTCAGCAGGGCGATGATGCAGCCGCCGCGCGCGCAGTACTCGGACACGTTCAGCCCGAACGGGATGCAGTCGGGGTTCTCGCGCAGATCGAAGGTCACCCGCCCGTGCTCTGGTTCCACGTCGATCGTGACGTTTACCTCCAGGCCGTCGGGAAGGCCGGGGATCGGGTCGTGGCGCGAGCGCGCGTGCAGGCGCTTGGCGGGGAGCTTGCGGATCGCCTGCTCCATACAGCGCTCGGAGTAATCCAGCCACTCCCGCACGAACGCCCTGATCGTGTCGATGCCGTAGCGCGCGATCACCTCCTTCAAGCGACGCTCGCCGATACGCGCGGCGCCGACCGTCGCCAGATAGTCGCCGTACCAGACCTCCGGCACGCGAATGCGCCGGCGACACATGCGGATCACGTCATCGATGTCGCTGTAATCCTCCTGGATCTTCACGCACGGGAAGATCAACCCGCCCTCGGCATACACGTCCGCCACGTAGGCCACGTACGTGGAGGGCTCAGCGTTGCCACAGTCGGCCTGGTGCGCCTTGGCAGAGGCCGTGAAAACGTGCTCCCCGTCGACGAACACGGGCACCAGGATCGTGTGGTCGGCCGTGTGCGTGTTGCCCAGCATCGGGTCGTTGTGCAGGAAGGCATCGCCCTCGCGCAGGTCGGGGTGCAGCGTGCGCATCGAGCTCGTCTGCAGACCGGCGCCGAGTACGTGCACCTGCAGACCCTCGGCGGCGGCAAGCAGCTCGTCCTCGGCGGTGACGATCGCGCAGGAGAAGTCGCGTGCCATGTTCAGGATCGAGGAACGCCCGGTGCGAAACAACGTGTTCGTCATCTCGCGCACGATCGCTTCGAAGCGGTGCGCAAGCACAGCTGTCATCGTCGGGTCCAGCTCGCGCGCGGCGGCAGTGGTATGGGAGCCCTGCTGCATCAGCTCATCTCCAAGCGGTAGTTGCCGAGGGCGCTCACGTGCGCCGTCCAGCCGGGATACACGACGATCGTGGTCTCTGGCTCGATCACCAGCGCCGGCCCCACGACGGCCGCGTCGGGCTCGAGCTGCCAGCCCAGGTGCACCGGGATCTCGACCTCGCCGAGCTCCGGGAAGTAAGCGAGGCGGGAAAGCGATCCCCGGCCGCCCGCCCGCGGAGCGGTGGCGAGCTCGCGGCGTGTCGCCAGGGGTGGCTTGGCGGTGCTCACCACGACGCGTCCCCGCCATTGGCTGAGCTCGATCCTCTGCCCCGGCTCACGCACGGCGAAGATGCGCTCGTGCGCATCGTGGAAGCTCTCGATCAGCCGCGCGAGTTGCGCCTCCTCGGCGACCTCCTCCCCCTCGAGCGCGATCGTCAGGTCCCACACCTGGTAGGCGTAGCGCGCCTCTACGAAGTAACGCCGCTGGACCGCGCCGGCGAGGCCGGCGGGGAGCTCGGCCTCAAACGCGAGCATGCGCTCGCGCAGCCCCTGAAGTGTGGCTGAAACGCCGGCGAAGTCGAAGTTCTCGGAGCTGGTCACATACGGCGCGGTGACCTCGCGCACGATGTCGCTGTGCTGGCCGCCGAATGCCGAGAGCACGCCGGCGGCGCGCGGGATCAGCACCTCGCGACAGCCGAGCTCGCCGGCGATCGGCAGGATCGTCAAACCGGCAGCGCCGCCGCCGGCCACGAGGGTGCTGTCGCGCGGGTCGACGCCCTCGTTGACCGTGAGCTCATGGATCGCGGCGATCATGCGCTCGTTGGCGATCGACAGCACCGCGTGCGCCACCTCACGCACGCCCACGCCGAGCGTCTCAGCGAGGCCTTGGAGGGCCGCCTGCGCAGCGCCGCTGTCAAGCTCCATGGAGCCGCCGAGGAAGCGGTCAGGATCGACGTAGCCGAGCACGAGCGCCGCATCGGTGACCGTCGGGCGCGTACCGCCGCGCCCGTAGCAGGCCGGCCCGGGGTCGGCTCCGGAGCTCTCGGGCCCGACGCGCAGCAGACCACCCGGGTCCACCCAGGCGATCGAGCCGCCACCGGCGCCGATGCTGCGCACATCGACCGAGGACAGACCCGTGAGATGCCCGGCAAAAGGCTCGCCCAGCCACGTCTCGCTGGTGAACACGAGGTCGCCCCCGCGCACGAGGCTGACGTCGAAGCTCGTGCCGCCGGTGTCGCAGACGATCACGTCGCGGTTGCCCGTCTCCGCCTCAGCGACGGTACGCGCGGCCACCGGCGCGAGCGACGGGCCGGAGCGCACCGACCACAGCGGGCTCTCGATCAGCTCGGACATCGGTACCGCGCCGCCGGCGGAGCTGGCGGCGAGCAGCTCCCCGGCAAAGCCCTCCTCGCGCAGGCCGCTCGCGATCTCCGGCAGGTGGCGCTGCATCAGCGGCTTCAAAGAGGCGTCAATCGAGGTGCCCGACGCGCGCCGGTACTCGCGCACGATCGGGTTGATCTGGTGTGAGAGCGAGTAAGGGATACCGGGCAGCTCCTGCTCGATCAGCGCACCCAGGGCGAGCTCGTGCGCCGGGTTGGCGGTGGACCACAGCAGGCAGACCGACACGGCCTGCGCACCCAGCCCACGTGCCTCAGCCAGCCGCGCGCGTGCGGCTGGCTCATCCAGGACGCTAACGACGCGCCCCTGAGCGTCGATGCGCTCGGGGATCTCGAGCGTCAGCCTGCGCGGAACGTACGGAGCTGGAAACGCGCGCGTGTAGTCATAGGGTCGCAGCGAGCCGCCCTCGCGACGCACGAGGATGTCCGGGAAGCCTTCGGTGCAGAGGAACGCGGTGCGCGCGGTCGTGCCCTCGAGGATCGCGTTCGTGGCCTGGGTCGTGCTGAATATGAACAGGGAGGCGCGGCCCATTAGCTGCGCGAGCGGTTCCTCCAGCTGCTCGGCGGCGCGCTCGAGCGCCGCGCGCAGACCCCCGAACAGGTGCTTGGGTTGCGTCAGCGCCTTGGCCACCGTGAGCCGGCCACTGGCGTCGCTGACGACGACGTCGGTGAAAGTCCCACCGATGTCGCACGTGATCCGTGCGCGCGGTGGGGCGTCACGCATCGGGCACGAACGCCACGGCGTCGATCTCGATCTGCGCGCCGACCATCAGCCCTGCCACCTGGACGGTCGCGCTCGCGGGGAGCTGCTCGCCGAAGCGCTCCGCCCGCACAGCGGCGTAGTCGGGATATTCCGCCAATGAGGTGACGAACGCGTTGATCTTCACCACGTGGGCCATGTCCGTGCCTGCTTCGCGCAGCGTGCGTTCGATGTTGTCGAAGGTCGCCCGCGCCTCGGCCCCCAAACCCCCGGAGACGACCTTGCCGTCGGCACCGAAACCGACGTTGCCGGCGACGTGGATCAGACGCCCGGGACCGACCGCGGTCACGGCATCGCTGAACCCCGAGGCGGGGTTGGTAGTCAGACGCTCGATGCTCATTGGCGGAGGTTCCTTTCGCTGGACATTTATTGCAAACCGATCACGCGATATGCGACTATATGACGAGCGCCCGGCACGCGCAAGCCGAGCGAAAGACACGCACAGTCGGCCTGATCAACCATTAGCATCACGACGGCGTGGAGCCTCGCCCGCTGGGCAGCTGCTGCGCTCGCGAACGAAGCGAACCCGGGACGCAACAGACGAGAGGACAGGCCGGTGCCAAAGCTCGGAATGGGACCGATAAGGCGGGAGCAGATCTGCCGCGCGGCAGCGGCGGTAATCGCCCGCGAGGGCTTCGCCGGCTCCACGATGCGCATGGTCGCCGAGGAGGCCGGCGTCAGCACCGGCATGATCAACCACTACTTCAGCAACCGCCAGGACCTGCTGACGCAGGCCCTGGTGTTCGTCTCCGAGCGCACGCAGGAGCGCTATCGCACGGCGATCGAGAGCATGCCACCCGGTATCGAGCGGCTAAACGCGCTGCTCGACAGCGCGCTGTCAGACGATGAGCTCGCGCGCGAGACGTGGCACGTGTGGATCAACGCCTACGGCGAGGCGGTACGCCTGCCGGAGCTGCGCCACACGATGGAGGAGCGGCTGCAGAGCTGGTACGAGATCATCGATCTCGCGCTGGAGGGCGTCGCGCCGCCTGTGGTGAAGGGGGCAATCCCCTGGAGCTGGCGCCTGGACGCGATGCTCAACGGCCTCTCGATCCAGGCGTTGACCTCGGAGGCCCAGCTAGACGGACGCCTGATTCGCGAAGAAATCGTGCGCAGCCTGTTCGCGAACGCAGCGCCCGCAACCGCCCGCGGCCCCCGCCGCCGGGCGAAGGTCGCAGCCGGTCGCTGAGCTGGTACATTATATCGGCCGATGGGTCGATATATCGCACGAGACAGCTACGCCCCGCGATCGTCGTACGCGCCCGCGAGCAGGGCTCGGTAGCTGCTGGTGCGCCTCGCAGCTGACACCGGCGGCACGTTCACCGACCTTGTGGTGGAACGCGGCGATGAGGTACGGCTGTACAAGGCCTCGACCACGCCCAAGGACCCCGCCGAGGGGATCCTCGCCGCTGTCGCCCTGGCAGCGGCGGACGCCGGCCAAGAGACCGCCGAGTTCCTCGGCGAAGTCGAGGCCTTCATCCACGGCACGACGCGCGCGATCAACGCGATCCTCACGCACAACACCGCGCGCACGGCGCTGCTGGCCACGCGCGGGCACCCCGACATGCTGCTGCTGCGCGAGGGCGGGCGCACGGACGCGTTCAACTGGACCTACGGGTACCCCGATCCGTACATACCGCGCGCGCTGACGTTCGAGATCGACGAGCGCATCGGCAGCCAAGGCGAGGTTGTACGCGCCCTGCATGAGGACTCGGCGCTCGAGGTGATCGCGCGCATGGCGGCCGAGGGCGTCGAGTCGGTGGCCGTGTGCCTGCTCTGGTCGATCGCAAACCCCGCACATGAGCTCGCGCTAGGTGAGCTGCTCGAGCGCCACCTGCCGGGCATCCCGTACACGCTCTCCCATGCTTTGAACCCGACGCTGCGCGAGTATCGCCGTGCCTCGTGCGCCGCGATCGACGCGTCGCTGAAGCCGCTGATGACGGCCTATCTGCGCGGTCTGGAGGACCGGCTGCGCGCGGATGGTTTCACGGGCAGGCTGCTGATGGTCACCTCCGCCGGCGGCACGGTGGACGCGGCGGACATGGCAGCCGCGCCGATCCACTCGATCAACTCCGGCCCTGCGATGGCGCCTGTCGCGGGACGCCACTACGCCGCGCTGGACGGCCACAGCGAGAACGCGGTCGTGGCGGACACGGGTGGCACCAGCTACGACGTGGCGCTCGTGCGCCGCGGGCGCATCCCGGTGACACGCGAGACGTGGCTGGGCTTGGAGTACGAGGGACACATCACGGGCTTCCCCGCGGTGGATGTGCGCAGCGTGGGCGCGGGCGGCGGCTCGATCGCGTGGATCGACTCCGGCGGGCTGCTGCACGTCGGACCGCAGAGCGCCGCGGCCGATCCCGGACCCGTCTGCTACGGACGCGGCGGCAGCGAGCCGACGGTGACCGACGCCTCGGTGGTGCTCGGCTACATCGACCCCGACTACTTCCTCGGCGGTCAGATGCGCCTCGACGCGGCCGCCTCCGAGCGCGCGATCGCAGAGCGCATCGCCGAGCCGCTGGGGCTCACCACGAACGAGGCAGCGGCCGCGATCATGGCCGTGGCGACCGAGCGCATGATCCAGTCGATCGAGGAGATCACCGTCAACCAGGGCGTGGATCCGCGCACGGCGGTGCTGATCGGCGGCGGCGGCGCGGCGGGGCTGAACGCGGTGGCGATCGCGCAACGACTCGGCTCGCCGCGCGTGGTGATCCCCCAGGCAGGCGCCGTGCTGAGCGCGCGCGGCGCGTTGATGTCAGACCTGATGAGCGAATACGCCACGGCGTTCTTCACCGGCTCCGATGACTTCGCGCACGCGCGCGCAGGTGAGCTATTGGCAGACCTGCGTGCCCGCTGCATCGACTTCGCCGAACGCAGCAGCCTGCCGGGCGAGCCGACGATCGAGTACATCGCCGAGGCCCGCTACCGCCATCAGGTGTGGCAACTCGACGTGGTGCTGCGCGGCGGGCTCGAGGCGCCGGCGGGGCTCGAGGCGCTGATCGAAGACTTCCATGCGGTGCACGAGGAGGTCTACGCGGTGCGCGACGAGCGCGCAGTGGTCGAGGTCGTGAACCTGCGCGCACGCGTAACATGCCCGCTCGGTGGGGGAGCCACGGACACGGTCGCGCTGGAGCCCGCCACGCAGGAGACGCCGACGCGCAGCGTGTACTTCGGCACAACCGGCGCAGTCGATGCGGCGATCTGGCGGCTGGAGGCGATGGCGCCAGGCACGCACATATCCGGCCCCGCGATCGTCGAGTCCTCGTTCACGACGGTTGTGCTGAACCCCGGCGCGAGCGCCGAGCGCTCTGCCAGCGGCAGCCTTGTGATCGTGCTCGACGAGGGCGCGTCGGCCGCCACCGCGGCGCGCTCCTCTGAGGCGGTGCGGTGAGCGAGATGTCGGCCACGCCCCCGCAACACAACCGTGACGTCGTTGCGCTGGCGGTGATGACCAACCGCATGGAAGGCGTCGTGCGCAAGATGACGAACACGCTGTTTCGCACCGCGCGCTCGACGCTGTTGAACACCGCGCGCGACTTCTCCTGCTGCGTGGTGACCGCCGAGCACGACCTGCTGGTGATGGCCGAGTCGCTGCCGATCCACGTCATGCGCGGCCCCGATCTGATGAGCCGCTACCTGGCCCAGTACCACCCGCACCCGCGTCGCGGCGACGCGTTCCTGCACAACTCCCCCTACCACGGCAACTCCCACGCGGGCGACCACTGCATCCTCGTTCCGGTGCTCGACGACGACGGGCGCGTGCGCGCGACGGCGGTAGTGAAGGCGCACATGGCGGATATCGGCAACTCCGAACCGACGACGATGACCGCCACCGCGCGCGACGTCTATGAGGAGGGCGCGCTGATCTTCAACTGCATGAAGATCCAGGAGGATTACCGCGACGTTGAGGACGTGATCCGTCTGTGCCAGGCGCGCATCCGTGTCCCCGAGGACTGGTACGGCGACTACCTGGGCATGATCGGCGCCGCACGCGTGGGCGAGCGCGAGCTTCAGAAGGTCGGCGAAGAGGTCGGCTGGGATGCGTTCGACCGCTACGTCAGCGACTGGCTCGACTACAGCGAGGAGCGCATCCGCGCCACGATCCGTACGCTGCCCGCCGGCAAGCGCACCGGCTATGACGTGCACGACGCGGTGCCGCTCCCGGGTGTGGAAGACGGCGTGAAAATGGAGGTGTCGGTGGCGGTCGACCCGGAGGCGGGCGAGATCGAGATCGACCTGCGCAACAACCCCGACTGTCTGCCGTGCGGGCTGAACCTGACGGAGTCCACCTCCGCCACCTCCGCGCTGATCGGCGTGTTCAACAGCATCGAGCACACGGTGCCACGCAACTCCGGGAGCGCCCGCGCGATCAAGATCCTGCTGCGCGAGAACTGCTGCGTGGGCATCCCGGTGCACCCGGCGAGCTGCTCGCTGGCGACGACCGGGCTGGCCGAGCGCCTCGGCGGCATCGTGCAGCGCACGCTGGCGGAGTTCAAGGACGGGATGGGCATGGCCTCGCCGGGACCCGAGTGCCCGCCGGCAACAGCGAGCCTCGTGGGGCGCGACCCGCGCCACGGCGACGCGCCGTTCGTGGACATGATGATCCTCGGCAACTCCGGCGGTGCAGCGCACGCCCATGGCGATGGCTGGCTGACCAACGGCGAGACCAGCGACGGTGGCTCGATGATGCGCGACAGCACGGAGGTGCTCGAGCTATTGCGTCCGATCCGCGTGTGGACCGACCGCATCGTGCCCGACACCGGCGGCGACGGGCGCTTCCGCGGCTCGCCTTCGCTGTATGTGGAGTACGGACCGGTCGACACCGAGCTTGGCGTGCACTACGCGGCGGATGGCACCGTGAACCCCGCGCTCGGGGCACGCGGCGGTGAGCCGGGCGCGCTGCTGCGGCCGATGATGCGCAGGGCCAGCGGCGAGGTGATCGAGCTTGCGCCCTGGGGCCAGGTGATCCTCGAGCCGGGCGAGACGATCATCTCGATCTCCTCCGGCGGCGGCGGCTATGGACCGGCGATCGAGCGCGATCTGGAGCACGTGCGCCACGACGTGGCCGAGGGATGGATCACGCCGGAGCGCGCGCGGTGGACCTACGGCGTGGTGTTGGCCGAGGACGGCAGCGTCGATGCGCAGGCAAGCGGCGCGCTGCGGGCTGAGCTTGCCGCAGGCTCGGCGCCGACGCCGGGCTCAACCCAGGGCGATGATCCCGTGCTCCGGCTGGTCGCTCCGGGCGAGCGCATCTGGACTTGAAGAATCCTGCAAGCCAGAGTCACCGCTAGGGATCATCTCCACGAATACCGCCGATGACGCCGACGCTTCGAGCGGCGGCTACTGATGGGAGGCGCTGGTAGCCTGAAGGTATGGCAACTCGACTTCTCAAGACGGTCGATGTCGATGCGGGTCTGCTCGCACAGGCGCGGGACGCCATGAAGCCATCGGTGGGGGCCGCCGACGCTGAGGTTGTCGAGCGCGCCTTGCGCGCCTACCTGGGGAGACGCGCACTTAATGCTTCCCAGACGATGGGCGAGCTTTCCGAAGAGGAGGCGCTGCGGACCGCCAATGAGGAGCTTCACGCTATGCGCCGCGGGCGTCGTAGCGCCGCGTGACGCGGGTCGTCATCGACCCCGGCGTTCTAGTCTCCGCGTTCATCTCCCCGAAGAAGGCTGCGCCTGCGCTGCTCGTGGATGCGGTCTTCGATGGAAGCCTCGATGCGCTCGCTTGCCCGATGCTGGTCGCCGAGCTCACGGACGTGCTAAGCCGCGAGAAGTTCGCCAAGCATTCGGCCGAGGGCCGCGCAGCCGCATTCATAGCGGCCTTCTGCGATCGGGCAACGATGACCGCCGACCCGCCGGCGGGCTCAGTGAAAACCGCCGACCCCGATGACGACTATCTGCTTGCGCTCGCGCAGGCGCACGACGCTAATGCCGTCGTGTCTGGCGATCCGCACGTGCTGGACGCAGCCTCGGGCGAGCTACCGCTGCTCACGCCGCGCGAGCTAGCCGACCGCCTTGGCCTCGCGGCCGCCAGCTGATGCGTGCCGGGGTAGCGTCGGTCTAGGCGCGCACGACCTCAACCTCGCCGGGGAAGTGGCAGGCGACCTGGTGGCCGACACCCGCGGGCTCGGTGATCGCGGGACGCTCAGCGCGACAGACGTCGCGTCCGCGCCCGACCGGGCAGCGCGGCTCGAAGGGGCAGCCCGGGGGACGCTCGACGACCGAGCCGACTTCGCCGATCGGCTGAGGGCGGTTGGCGCGGCGTGCGCGACCGCCGGCCAGCGGTACGGGCACGGCGGAAAGCAGCGAGACCGAATACGGGTGCAGTGGCTCGCGAAACAGCGTCGTGCGGTCGGCGACCTCCATCACCTGCCCGAGATAGAGAACGGCAACACGGTCGCAGAAGTACTCGGCCACGGCCAGGTCGTGGCTAATGAAGACATAGGTGAGGCCGAGCTGGTCCTGCAGGCGTCCCAGCAAGTTCAGGACCTGGGCCTGCACGGAGACATCGAGCGCTGAGATCGGCTCGTCGAGGATCACGAGCTCCGGGCGCAGCACGAACGCCCGGGCGATGCCGATGCGCTGGCGCTGGCCGCCCGAGAAGGCATGCGGGCGCCGACGCGCCTGCTCCGGTGTGAGCCCGACGTCGGCGAGCATCTCAAGCGCCGCCTCATGGCGCTCGCGCTCGTCGCCGATCTCGTGGATCTCCAACGGCTCTTCGACGATCGTCCCGGCGTTCATGCGGGGATCCAGCGAGGCAAACGGGTCCTGGAAGACGAACTGCATGCGCCGGCGCTGGGCACGCAACTCGTCGCGATCCAGGCTCGTCAGATCGACGCCGTCGAACAGCACGCGACCACCGCTCGGCTCGAGCAGGCGCAGCAGGCAGCGGGCGAGCGTCGACTTGCCGCAACCGGACTCGCCGACGAGCCCGAAGCTCTCCCCCGGCGCCACGCTCAGAGAGATGTCGTCGAGCACCGTGACGGCGTGCTTGCGTCCGAAGCGGTCGCCGCCGCGAACCTCGAAGGTCTTGGTCAGGTTCTCCGCCTGCAGGATCGGCGAGAACGACCCGTCTGCGGCGGGTGGCGGCTCGGTGCTCTGGCCGGCGGGCCCACTCATAGCGCCGCAACCTCGTCGATCCGCCGCTCGGCGAAGTGGCACTCGACCTCGGCAGAGCCGGCCGGTCCGCGCACGAGGTGCGGTTCGGGCGTGCGCTCGTGACACTCAGCGATATCGCGCCCAACGGGGCAGCGCGGCGCGAACGAGCAGCCGGTGGGTAGGCGTGAAAGGTCGGGTGGGAAGCCGGTGATCGCCGGTAGCGGTCCCTCAATGAGACGCTCGGGGTTGGGCACGCACTTCAATAGCGCCTCGCTGTAAGGGTGGGTGGGAGCGAGGAAGATGTGGTCCACACCGGAGGTCTCCACGAGACGTCCGGCGTACATGACGGCGACCGAGTCGCAGAAGTCGGAGACGATGCCTAGGTTGTGTGTAATCAGGATCACCGAGGTGCGATGCTGCTCGACGAGGCGGTCCAGCAGCGCGAGCACCTGAGCCTGGGTCGTCACGTCCAGAGCTGTCGTGGGCTCATCGGCGATCAGCACACGCGGGTTGTTGGCAATTGCGATCGCGATCGCAACGCGCTGGCGCATGCCGCCGGAGTACTGATGGGGATAGTCGTCCAGACGTCGCTCGGCCTGGGAGATGTCCACCTCGCGCAAGAGCTCCGCTGCGCGCTTGCGCGCCGCCGCTCTGCGCAGTCCCGGCTCGTGCACCCTGATCGCCTCGACGATCTGCGCGCCAATCGTCTTGACAGGGTCCAGGGCGCTCGAGGGATCCTGGAGCACGAGCGCGATCTCCTTACCCCGGATCGCGCTCAGCTGGCGGTCTGAGAGCTTGGAGATGTCGCGCTCGCCGCCGAGCAGGATTTCGCCACCGGCGACGCGACCTGGGGCCTCGATTAGGCCGAGGATCGAAAGCGCCAGCGCCGACTTGCCCGACCCCGACTCGCCGACGATCCCGAGCCGTTCGGTCGCCTTCAAGTCGAAGCTCACGTCGCGCACGGCGTGCACGACCGCCTCGCCGGTCTCATACACCGCGCTGAGGTTGCGCACCGAAAGGGCGAGTTCGTCCATAGCTAGGCGGTGGCCACGGAGGGGATGCGCACGCGCGGGTCGATCACGGCGTAGAGCAGGTCGACGGCGAGGTTCACGAGGACGAACATGACCGCCGAGAGCAGGATGAATACCTGCACGATCGAGTAGTCCTGCTTGACGATCGCGTCGAACACCAGCGATCCCACGCCGGGCCAGTTGAAGACGCGTTCGATCAACACGCTCCCGGCCAGGAATTCTCCGAGCACGAGGCCGCCGGCGGTAAGCGTTGGGAGGAAGGCGTTGGGCAGCGCGTGGCGGCGAAAGGCCGTCCAGCGGCGTAGTCCCTTGCCGCGGGCAACCGTGATGAACGGCTCGCGCGAGATCTCGAGCAGGTTTGCGCGCAGCAGGCGTACGAGAAACGAGAAGGAAGAGATGCCCAGCGCGAGGCTGGGGAGAATCAGATGCTCGAGCGCTTCCCAGAATGTCCCGATTTCCCCGGCGAGCAGTGCATCGATCGTGTACATGCCCGTCACGGTCGGCGGCGGCGTCGCCTGCACGCCAAGCCGACCCTCCGGCCCCGGGAGCAGATGGAAGGTCGTGAAGAACACGATCAGCAGCAGCAGCGCGAGGAAGAACGGCGGCGTGCCGAAGCCAACGTAGGAGATGCCGCGCACGATGCGGTCGACAAACGGGCGGTGGCGGTAGGTTGAGGCCAGCGCAAGACCCACGGCGGCGAGCATCGTGAACCCGAACGAGTAGAGCGCCAGCTCGATCGTGGCGGGCGCGCGTTCGCCGATCAGTTTGCGTACGTTCTCGCCCTCCGTGTAGGAGTAGCCCCAGTTGCCCCTGAAGAAGTCTGAGATGTAGCGCCAGTATTGGACGTAGATCGGCTTGTCCAGACCGATCTGCTGATCCAGCGAGCTCACCGCCTTGTGCGTGGCGAGTGGCCCGAGGATCAGCCGCGCGGGGTTGCCGGGCAGCAGGCGCATGATCACGAACGCGAGGATCGTCGCGCCGAAGACCGCTCCCACGGAGCCGAGCATCCGGAGTCCGATCACCCGCGCCATCGGTCTTAGAGCCTCGCGTACTGGCCGCGGGGGTCCATCAGGTCGCGCATGCGATCGGAGAGCATGCTCGCGGCCGTGACCGTGATCAGGAGCGCCACGCCGGGGCAGATGCTGATCCACCACTGGCCGGTGAGCGAGTAGGAGAGCCCTTCGGTGATCATCGCGCCCCACTCCGGGGTGGGTACCTGAGCACCGAGACCGACGAAGCTCAGACCGGCCAGCGCGAGCACCGCGTAGCCGAAAGCGGCTGCCATCTGGATGAACAGCACGGGCAGCATGTGCGGGACCACATGGCGGGCGATGATGCGCCTGCGCGTGGCGCCCATCGCGTGCGCCGCTTCGATGAACGGCAGCGAGCGGATGCGCAGCGCCTCGCTGCGCAACAAACGCGCATACCAGGGGACCGACACGAGCGACACGCCGATCGCCGCCGTGTCCAGGCCCACGCCGAGACCGACGGTCACGGCCATCGCCAGGATCAGCGGCGGAAAGGCGAGGATCGCGTCCATGATGCGCATCACGACACCGTCGCTGGCCCCCCCGATCGTCCCGGCGAGCAGGCCGATCAATCCTCCGACGATCGCCCCGGCAACCGTTACCAGGGTTGCGACGAGCAGCGAGATGCGCGCGCCGTCGGCCACGCGAGCGAGCACGTCGCGACCGAGCTGATCGGTGCCGAGCGGGTGTGAGAGCGATGGAGACTGCAGCGAGCTGAGCAGGTTCTGCGCGTCCGGGCTGTGATTCCAGACGATCGGGCCGAAGATCGCGAACAGCACGAGCAGGACGAGGACGATGCTGGGAAAAGCCAGCTTGCGGTCGCCCATCACGGTGCGCAGCGCGCTGCCGGCGCGTGCGTAGGCGCGGGCACCCGTCGAACCAGTGCGATCGGGCGGCTGTACGGCGGAGATCCCCTCTCCGCCGAGTGTCAACGATCCGGAGTCCACGTTTCTGCCCTAACCGGCCCCTTCATTTTGTTCGATTTGACGTGCTTGCGTTCGATATATTACGCGCAATTCGAGTGCGAGCGCAACCGCCGCGCATCGGCGCATGAACCGACGAGACGAGGAGAGACGGATGAGCTACCGGGGCGAGCACCAGGGGTCCTCTGCATGAACGGTCCCGTGATGCTTACGTGCGCGGTTGCGGGTGGCGTGATAACCGGCAACCCAAACCAGCCCTCGACCCGCGATGACGTGATCAGGGAGACCGTCGGCGCGGCACAGGCAGGGGCGAGCATCGTGCACATCCACGCGCGGAGCACCGACGGCGAGATGACGCAAGCGCCCGAGGACTACTTGGCGATCAAGCAGGCCGTCCGTGAGCAGGTTGACGACGTCGTGCTCAATTTCACAACGGGCGGAAAGCTCGGCGCGCCCGCACAGGAGCGCAGACGCTCCCTCTTGGCAGGCCCCGAGCTCGCGTCGCTGAACTGCGGCAGCATCAACTTCGGTCCCGATGACGTCGTCTTCATGAACCCGCGATCCCTGATCGCGGATCTGCTCGCCGAAATGCGCAGCCTGGAGATCGTGCCGGAGTACGAGTGCTTCGACATCGGTATGGCCGTGAGCGCCGCCAGGCTGGCCACCGACGGCGGCGGGCCGAGCGGGATGATGCACATGGTTCTCGGCGTGATCGGAGGGGCGCCTCCCACGCCGGAGACGATCTCGCTGTTCGCAGGCCTGGTTCCCGCCGGCGTGCCGTGGATGGTCACGGCGATCGGCCGACACAACTTCCCGATGATGGCGGTGACGGTCGCCCTCGGGGGTCATATCCGGACCGGCCTCGAGGACGTCGTGTACGTAGCAAGCGGTGAGTACGCCCGCTCAAACGCACAGCTGGTGCAGCGCGCGAAGATCCTGTGCGAGGCGATGGGTCGCCCCGTGGCGACGCCGGCGCAAGCGCGCCAGATACTCGGCATCGACGGGTGACGTGCGTCGCTCGAAGCTGGTGACTCTGGGCTTCTCGACTGCGGCTCTCTGAGCATCAATCTCCAGACGTGGCGCGACTCAATGGCGGTTGCGAAGACATCGGGAACGGCAATTCGCCATACTTCATTTTGCATATCGATCAGTCGATTCGGAACCTAGCCATCCCCGTTCACATTGTCAAGCGACCGGTGGCCAAGCCACTTCGACAGGTGTCCAAGGGCACGCCCGGCCGCTTGCGACAGGCGACGTTTGACGGGTGCCGATCAGATCCATATGTTCGACATAACGGTCGTTCGTCCGATATGTACTACCAACGGAGGAAGCATGAGCGGTAAAAGAGCACACGGCACGCGCTGGCTGACGCCCCTCATCGGCGGCCTCGCCGTTGCCCTGACCCTGGCCGCGTGCGGGAGCAGCTCGAGCTCCAGCTCCAGCTCGAGCTCCTCCGGCCTGAGCAAATCGACGGGCAAATCCAGCGCACCGCTGGTGGTCAACTTTGCGCTGGCGGCCGCGACGCTCGACCCCGACTTCACCGAGGCCAACCAGGAAGTGGGGATCGACGGCAACATGTACTCGACCCTCACCCAGCCCGTGCACGTGAAAGGGCCGATCGCGGGCACGACCGAGGCGGACCTGAGCCCGACGGAAGTCAAGCCCTACCTGGCGACCTCGTGGCAGTACAGCAACGGCAACAGGACGCTCACGTTCCACCTGCGCCCCGGCCTGAAGTTCCCCAGCGGCGACCCGCTCAACGCGGAAGCAGTCGTGTGGTCGCTCGAACGCGACATCACCTCCGAAAGCGGCGGCTACTCAGTGCTCGAGGAAACCGAATTCAAGCCGCGACTGATCACCTCGATCAAGGCCCCGAACCCGACCACGGTCGTGTTCAACTACCGCCGACCCGCCCCCAACCAGCTGGCGGTGCTGTCCTCCTCGCAGATGTCGATCTATGACCCGAAACTGGTCGAAGCGCATGGCGGCCAGAAAGGCAACAAGCCCAACGAGTGGCTGGCGACCCACGATGCCGGGTACGGCCCGTACATCCTCAAGACCTACTCTCCCGGCCACCAGCTGGTGCTCGAAGCCAACCCGAACTTCTTCGAACCGGCGAAGATCAAGAAGGTGATCATCAACTTCATCCCCGACGACGAAACGCTGCTGCTGGATGCGGAGTCGGGCGCCGCGGATGTCACCTTCGGGCTCTCCAACCAGTCGGCGCACAGCCTCGTGGGCAACTCGTGCTGCACCGTTGGCGCGTTCACATCGCGCGAAGGCCAGGGGATCACGCTGCCCGAGACGAGCAAGCTCCCCGAGTTCAAGAACGTCAAGTTCCGCCAGGCGCTGAGCTACGCGGTGCCGTATGAAGGGATCCTCAAGTCGGTCACCTACGGCTACGGCAAGCTCTTCTACGGAGAGTGGATGCCCGACTACTCCTTCTTCAACGCGAAGATCGGAGCGCCGCGCAAATACGAACTGGAAAAGGCGAAAACGCTGCTGAAGGAATCGGGCATCAAGACACCGATCAGCTTCCCGCTGTACGTGGCACAGGGTTCGATCCCGAGCAAGGAAATCGCGACCGCTGTCGCGGGCTCATGGAAGCAGCTGGGCGTGAACGCCGAAGTACGCGTCGTGTCGGCTGCCCAGTCGCTGGAAATCGAGTACGAATCGCACTCGGGGCCACTGGTGATCATCATCGGCCCGCAGATCGTGGCGCCGGAGTACTACTGGGCATACGACTTCCAGTGCCCCAACGTCAATCCCTATAACGACACGCTCGTCTGCCTGCCGAAAGTCGACAAGCTGATGAAGGAACTCGCATACACGACAAACCCGGCGACATTCCAGAAAAAGGTCAACGAAGCAGACGAACAGTACATAGAAGCCACACCTGAGATCCAGATCTACAACTTCAACCTGGTGACGGTGCTCAACAAGGACATCAGCAGCTTCTACTCCGACGACCAACCCGAAATACGCTTCTGGGAAAAGGACTGACAAGCGCGGGCCAGCGGCTGTGACGTCATGGAAGCAGGTGCTTCCGGATGTCCTCTGCTGGCCCGACAGCTGCAACGTCTACGCGGTGCTTGGTGATGACGCTGCGCTGATCATCGACGCGGGCAGCGGCCAGTGGCTGGATGAGGGGCTGACGCAGCTGCCGGTGGCGCCGACGGCCGTGCTCGTCACGCACTACTTCCGCGACCACGCCGCCGGGGCGGCGCAGGCCGCGCGCGCAGGTATCCCGGTGTACGTGCCGGAGGGCGAGCTGGCGATCTTCAGCGACCCCGACGAGCACTTTCGCCGTCGTGAGACCTACATCATCTACGACAACATCTGGGACCTGTTCGCTCCCACGCAGCCCACCCCTGTGGCGGGCGTGCTGCGTGACTACGAGCAGCTGAAGCTGGCCGGCATCGAGCTGCAGGTGCTGCCACTACCGGGCGCCACGCCAACGCAGATCGGGATCGTGCTGCGCACACCGGCGAGCGGACGCGTGGTGGCGTTCTGCGCGGAGACGATCCACTCCCCCGGGCGCGTGGCACGCCTGGCACCGCTGCAGTACAACTACGTCGAACTCCCCGGCGCGGTGAACGTATCGTTCTCAGCCGAGCACCTGCGTCAGCTCGACGTGGAGACGCTGCTGCCGAGCCTGGGCGAACCGATCGAGGATCGTCCGAGCGAGGCGCTCGAGCTGCTCCAGGAGAACCTCGTCGTCCACGCGTGGGATCGCGATGTCGAGCGTCGCGCGCTCAGCCTGGTCGGGCACGATCGGGTGCAGCGCCTGTCGGACAGCGTGTGGCGCTCCACCCAGGGCCACGCCACCAGCCACTTCATCCTCGGCCCTAGCGGCCAGGCGCTCGTGATCGACTACGGCTATTGGCACGTCATCGGCTCAGGGGCGTTCGACTTGGAGCTCGATCACGAACAGCTTCTGATGCCGGCCTACCCCTACCGCGAGCGACGGCGCCCGCTACTGCACAGCCTCGACGCGCTGCACGAGCAGACGGGCGTGGAGGAGCTCGCTGCGGTCATTCCCAGCCACTACCACGACGATCACGTGTGCGGCATCCCCCTCCTGCAGCGCCTGTACGACACGCCGTGCTGGGCGCCGGCGAACTTCGCGCGGCTGCTCGAGGATCCTGGCGCGCACCGCTTTCCCTGCACCTTCCCTGCGCCGATTCGCGTCGACCGGGCGCTGGCCCTGGACGAGCCGCTCGATTGGGACGGGATCCGCTTTCACTTCGCGCCGATGAGCGGGCACACGCGCTTCGCCGCGCTGATCGGATGGGAAGTCGACGGCGTGCGCTTCGTGCACACCGGTGACCAATACGGGCCGGTCGCGAGCGAGGATCCCCCGCGCTGGTCGTTTCGCTCGACCTACGTGTATCGCAACGGCGCCTTCCTCGACTCCTACCGCGCGAGCGCCGAGTGGATCACGGCGTTTCGCCCGGACATCGTCCTCAGCGGGCACTGGGCGCCCGTGGAAACAGACGCTGACTATTTTGCCGCGCTCGCAGACCACGCCCGCGAGTACGAGTCGCGCCACCGTCGCGTGATGGCGCTCGAGGACTCCGAGGCACACATGGGCCTGGACAGCATGGCGGGCTGGATCTGGCCCTACCGCACGCACGTGGCTGACCCGTGCACGATCGAGCTCGCGGTGACCGTCCGCAACCCGCTGGCGAGCGACACGGTCCTGCGCCTGCGCCTGTCCGGTCCGGAGGGCTGGGAGGGCTCCACGGCCGAGGTCCCCGCGGGCGCCCGCGAAGAGGTCACCACAGCGATGTCCCTCACCGCCACCGGTCCGGGACGTCGCCGCGCGATCGTGGTTGAGCTGAGCGCCGGCGAGCAGCCGTTCGGGCAGGTGCTCGAGGCGCTGGTGACAGTGGGTGGCTCTGAGTTCTGAGCCGCTTCCCCGTCCTCGCTGCTGTCAGGTGGGCGGGGCGTAGGCCGCCTCAGGGACGTCGTCTGTGCGCCCGCGCGCGAGCGTCACGTAGCCGGCCAGCAGCGCGACGGCGATCAGCGCATACGCCCACCGCTGTCCGGCAGCCTGTGCGATCGCCGCGCCGCCGCTCGCGCCGAGCGCGTTGCCGGGCGGCCACGTCAGGTCCATGACCGCGACGGCCATCACCTGGCCCACGCCCGCGGCGGCGCAGGCGTCCGAAAGCAGCACCATCAGCGGCGCCCAGAGCACGCCCGTGAGCACGAGTGCGCCGACCACGAACAGCGGCAGCGCCCAGCGGCTCTGCACCCACGGCACAGCGAAGACGACAGGCGCGCTCGCCAGCAGCGCCAGGCGAATCGGACGCAGCGGCCCGTGCCTGTCCGACCAACGTCCAAACACCGGCCGCACGAGGATCCCGACGATCGCCGAGGCACCGAAGGTGGCCGCGATCTCGCCTGGGCCCGCGCCCAGGCGATGCTGCTGCAGCGGCGCGAGGACGCTGATCGCGGCGAGCAGCATCGCGGGCAGGATCGCGATCCCCATCGCGGTGCGCACACGCGCCGAGGTGAGCATCGAGCGCAGTCGCAGGTGGCGTTCTGCGACCGGCGCAGGAGCCGGGAAGCGCGTCGTGAGGCCCGCGACTACGAGGCAGCACGCGCCGATCGCGACGAACGCCGGGGCACGCCCGACGCCGGCGGCGAGCCCGCCCATCATCGGCCCCGCGATCGCGCCGGCCTCACTCAGCCCGAAGGCGAACCCGAGCATTTCCCCGCGCCGCTGCACCGGTGCGCTCTCCAACAGCCACACCATCGCCGCCGTCCACAGGGCCGCACCGGCGATGCCCTGCACGAAGCGGGCGAGCAGCAGTGCGGGGTAGCTGTGGACGAGACCGAACGCGATGCTCATCGCCGCGAAAAGCACGAGGCTGACGATCGCCGTCGACTTCACGCCGGCGCGCACGGCGACGATCGTCGCGGGGATTGCCGCGAGCAGCGCGCCAAGCGCGTATGTGGCGACCAGCAGTCCCGCCTGCGAGGTCGACAGATCGAGTTCCCGTTTGAGCCCCGGCAGCAGCGGCGAAAGCACCGCAAAGAAGAACAACTCCAGGAACATCAGCGCTGAGATCAGCCACAGCAGGTGACGCCGTTGCCGGTCCCGTGCGTGCGTTGGCGATGCGGGCCGTGCGGCGCTCACAGGGCGTCTCCTGAGGCATAGTGGTTAAGTCGATCGGTCGGTATGCTAACTGACCGGATTGCGGCGCCGCTGCGAGCGCAGGCGAGACTCACGCGGCGCGGCTAACGAAGCCCTAACAGCTCTGCATCCGCGCCCGTCTATCGTGGAATCGACACGACCACAGAGAGAGGAAAGGGGCTTGATCAGATGAGCGCAACGATCGATGGGACCGCTGAGGAGCTACTGAAGGGCAAGAACTTCTGCCACGTCGCCACGCTGCGCGCGGATGGCACGATCCACGGCGTGCCCGTGTGGGTTGACATCCAGGACGGACAGCCGGTGCTGAACACAGCAGAGGGCCGCGCGTGGCCACGCAACCTGGAGCGTGACCCGCGCGTCACGTTGACGGTCCAGAACGCGGAGAACCCCTACCAGTACCTCGAGATCCGTGGGCGCGCCGCCGCACCCGTCACAGACGGAGCCGACGAGCACATCGACGCGATGGCGAAGAAGTACATGGGCGTGGATGAGTACCCGCTGCGCCAGCCCGGCGAACAGCGCATCATCATCCGCGTCGAGCCCGAGCACGTGCACGTCAACGGCTGAGCTGCTCGACCGCTCCTCAGCGCTCACACGCCGAAGCGTCAGCCGCGCCCCAACAGCCGTCGCCACAGCGCCGGTGGGCGCGGCTGCGTGCGCAGCCACTCATCCTTCAGCAGCAGCCGCCCGCTGGAGCGCGCTTGCAGCACGCACCGCGTATGCGCGTGGCGGCGTCTGCGCGTATCGCCTTCGGGCGCAATCAGCATATGCTCGCTCAGGGCAGGCAGTGAATGACCACAAATAGGACAGCGATACGTCGCCGGCTTGCGGTTGGACGCCGGACGCACCGTCCACCACGGGGCGCGTGGAAGGCTGGGCATCGCTCCATTCTCGCGCCGCTCGCGGCCACCGTCGCCGCGACCGTGGCGGTCGGGGTCGGCGTGGTGCTTGCCAGAGCGGAGCGAGAGCGGCGTGTGATCAGCTCGCGTCGGCGCGATCGCAAGCTCGGGCTCGCGCCGGGCGAGCCGCTTGCGCAGGCGCTCCCGCGCATGGCGCTCGGGCAGCTGGACATCGTGCTCGAGCTGCTCGCACCCGACAGCCAAGCCTCCAACGCCTACACGGTGCACGAGACGCGCAAGGCGATCAAGCGCCTGCGTGCGCTGTTGCGCCTGCTCCAACACGCGCTCGGCAAGGCGGCGTACACGCGCGAGAGCGACGCGCTGCGCGAGCTCGCCCAGCGCCTGTCTGGCGCGCGCGACGCGGAGGTCATGCTCGCCACGCTCGATGGCCTCATCGCCCGCCATCCACGCGCACTCGGCCGGCGCGCCGGGGTCCGCCAGCTGCGCGCGCGACTGATGAGCGAACAGAGGCATCTTGAGCAGCTGGCACTCGAAGCGCCCGCGGCGCGCTCGGCGGCGATCGCCGAGCTACTCGTGTTGCGCGAGCACATCTGCGCCTGGAGCCTGCCCGACCGCCCCGGCATCCAACTCGTCGAGCGCGACCTGAAGAAGCTTTACCGTCAGGGGCAAAAGCGCCACCGGCGCGTGCTGCGCGGCAAGGGCGATCAGGTGCGAGCGATGCATGAGTGGCGCAAACGCGTGAAGGATCTCCGCTACGCCGCGGAAATGCTCAGACGCCGAGACTCACGCAAGCACCGACGCGCGGACGAGCGCCTGCGCGAGCTTGCAAAGCGCGCCGACGCGCTCGGCGAAATGCTCGGCGAGGATCACGACCTCGCGGTGCTCGCGCAGCGGCTGCGCGCGGGACGCCAAGCAGCGCGTGAGGACACCTGGCACACGGGGCGCGAGACGCGCAAGACGCTTCTGAAGGCGATCGCCAAGCGCCGCAAGGCGCTGCGCAAGCGCGCGCTGCGCGACGGCGCACGCCTCTATCGACGCTCACCCAAGCGCCTACTCGCGCAGCTGCGTTCCTAGCTCGCGCCGCTCAGGAGACGCTGACGACGGTGAGCGTGCGCTTGCCCTTGGGCAGCGACACGGCCACCTGCTCGCCCGGCGCGCGCCCCAGCAGCGCCACCGCCACGGGCGATTCCGCCGACAGGCGCCCCTCGCGCGGAGCCGCGTCGTGCGAGCTGACGATGCGCCACGTCTGCTCGCCGCCGTCCTGGTCGCGCACGACCACCGTCGAGCCGAAGCTCACCACGCCGGAGGACTGGTCCGGCTTGTCAGCGACAACGACCGCTCCTGAGATCTTCTCGCGCAGCCGCGCGATCTTTGTCTCGAGATGCGCCTGCTCGTTCTTGGCATCGTGGTACTCACTGTTCTCCTTGAGGTCGCCCCATTCGCGCGCCGTCTTGATCCGCTCGGCGATCTCTCTGCGACCGTCGCCCTCGAGCGCCGCCAGTTCGGCTTCCAGCTCCTGCAGGCCGTCCGCGGTGGTCATGTTCGTGGGCTCGGTCATCCACCAAGAGCCTACTTCTTCGGGCGCGCGCGCCCAGCGACCCCGTCGCAGGCCCTAGAAATAGGTGCTGGGCGAGGTCGCGAGCAGCGCGTAGATCTGCACGATCGCCGCCTGGTAGAGCAGCTGTGCAGAGGCCGGCGAGCCGGCCACGAAGATGTCGTGCGCGCCGCGCAGGTGTTCCCAGGCGTAGTTCACGTATGCCTGCGCGATCGCCGGGCCCGGCGGGTCGTGTGTGACGGAGTCCAGGTACAGCAGGTTGCGGAAGTACACCGACACGAAGAACGGGCTTTCCGAGCCGAGCTTTTCCGCGGTGAAGTGTTCAAGCGCCGCCTTCGCGGTCTGGCGCGCCTGGTAGAGGTACGCGGAGTTGCCGGTCGCCTGGTAGAGCAGCGTGCCGGCGCCGATCATCGAGCCCTGGTTGTAGCTCCACAGGCGCGGTTCCACCACGCCCCTGTTGCCGATGTGATCGGCGTACAGGTTCACCGGCTGCTGCAGGCAGGTGCGCACCCATTCGTATGCTTTCTCCGCGAACTGCAGGTAGACGACGTTGTTCGTCAGTTTGTAGAGCAGCGTCCCCAGCTCCGCTGCCGGTGCCGTGGTGGTGGTGTTGCGTTCGCCGTTGGTGTCCGCGTTGGAGAACGGGATGCCGCCCTCGCACGCAAGGCCCGGGCGTTCCTCCCAGCCGGCCATCTCGAAGGCCATGATCCCCTCCGCGCTGCCCAGCAGCGCGGAGGCGTGCGTCAGCTGGTACATGCGCACCATCTCGATCGCGACCCAGTCGTTGTCGTCGTAGTACTTGGTGCCGCCCGGGCCCACCGGCGGCGCGGCCGTGCCGTCGAACGCCGCGAGCGAGCTCGTATACAGACCTTCCGGGGCGCCGGAGTTGTTTGTATCTAGATAGGAGTTCAGCCCGGCCAGGCGCGCCTGCAGTTCCTTCGCCAGCGAGACCCCCGCTAGCGACGCCCCCGAGTTCGGGATGTTGGCCACGCTGACGGTCGCCGCCAGCGCCTGCGAGAACGGCCACAGATAGGAGAACGGTTCGCCTGCGTAGAGGTCTGAGCCGGGTATGTAGTAGTACTTCTGCATCGCTTCGAAGGCGAGCACCGCCCGCAGCGCGTTGCCGTGCAGGACCGGCTTCTTGGGCTTCTTTGGCTTCTTCGTCTTGCTCGTTGTGGTCGTGGTGGTCGTGGTCGAGGAGCCCGGTGCCGCCGCGCCGCCGCTCGAGCTGGCCTTGTGCGCGTGCGCCAGCAGGGTGACCCGACGGGAGGCGCGCGTCGCGCCGGCAGGGTAGGGCGAGCGTCTGTGCGTCCTCGTCGCCTTGAGCTTCGCGGCGCTGGCCGGGGCTGAAAGGCACGACGCCAGCGCAGCCACCATCAGCAGCGTCAACAGGGTGAAGAGCGGCGAGCGCCAAACTGCAGCGAGCTCGCGCCGGTGGGTGAGATCGCGAAACATCGAGTCAAGCAAGAACAACAATCGACAGCGGCATTCGTTTTGGTCTGCGCCCGAGTCGGCCCCTCGACAGGCTCGCCGCCGCCTCGCGGGCGCATGCCGTCCGATCTTTCCACAGGCCCCGCCGATAGGGTGAAAGCCGAGTTGCACTTCGACTACACGACCGTCGGGCACGTGACCATGGACGTGCTCGAAGACGGCTCCACGCAGCCGGGTGGGGCCGCCTTCTACAGCGCCCTGCAGGCCGCCAGGCTGGGCAGGCGCACGCAGATCGTGACGCGCGGGAACGAGCGCGAGATCGAGGAGCTGCTCGAGCCCTACCGCGATGAGCTCGAGCTGAGGATCCAGCCGGCGCGCCAGACGACGAGGCTGCAGACCAGCGGCCGGGGAGCGTCGCGCAGCCAGCGCGTGCTCGCATGGGCGGGGCCGATCGCCGAGGACCTCGACCTCGACACCTCGATCCTGCACCTTGCCCCCGTCGCGCGCGAGACGCCCATGCGCTGGCGTGGGCGCGTCGGGTTCCTCGGGATGACGCCGCAGGGGCTCGCGCGCGAGTGGAGCGGGGTGCGCAAGCGGATCAGCGGCTGTATGCCCTGCCGCAGCGCGGTGCGCGTCGCTGAACGCTGCGATGCGCTCGTCCTCAGCGAGCACGAGCGGCGCGTCTGTCGAGGACTGATTGAGCGGGCTTGCGATGCCGGGGTGATCGTCGCGATCACCGCGGGCGAGCGTCCTAACACGATCCTGCTGCCAGACGGGCGCGCGCTGGAGGTGGCGGTCCCGTTCATCGAGGCGCCCGTCGAGGACCTCGGTGCCGGGGATGTGTTTGCTGCGGCGTTCTTCATCGCCCTGACAGGTGGGCAGTCAGCGGTGCAGGCCGCCGGTCTTGGCAACGCCGCCGCCGCCCTGCGCGTGGCCGGTCGCGGCGCCAACGCCGTTGGTCGCGTCAGTGAGATTCAGATGCGCGGACATCGTGCTACGTTGCATACGTGTCAGTGAACGTATCTGTGCGACTCGACGATGCCCTTGCTGAGCATCTCCGTCTACGAGCGCGCGCCGCCGGCGAGACGCTGTCGGATCGACTTCGCCGCTACGCCGAGGAAGGCGCCCGCCGGGAGGAGCATCCGCTCATCACCTTTCGCGACGGCCCAACCGGGCGACGCGCGGGACTGCTCGGCGGCCCCGACGTATGGGAGGTGGCGATGTGGGTAGACGACCTGGCCGCGGAGGCCGATCCGCTCGCCGAGCTTCTCGCGGATTCGACCCTTACGCGTTCGCACCTGGACGCCGCGCTTCGCTATCGAGCCGCATATCCGGATGAGATCGCTGCACGCATCGAGCTGCACCGCAGCGAAACGGCGGCTGCCGACAAGCATTGAGGCTGCTCTTGGACGAGATGTACTCGCAGCGCGTTGCCGAGGCGCTGCAAGGTGGCGGCATCGATGCTTCGACGGTCGCAGAACTCGGATTGACAGGCGCTTCGGACCCAGAAATCCTGACCGTGGCGATCGCAGAGCAGCGGGTTCTGCTCACCGAGAACGTCGCCGACTTCACCCGGATATCGGCCGAGCATCTCGTTGCCGGGCGACACCATCCCGGTGTCCTGATTGCCCTCTCGTCCCGTTTCTCGCGCCGTGCGGCGGGCATCGGTCCGCTGGTCACAGCGATCCAAGAACTCGCCGAGCAGCAACTCAGCGACTGCCTCATACATCTCGAGACACCGGCAGCCCACGCCCCACCCCCGAAGAGGTAACGATCCGCCGCGTCTGCACCGCCAGCCGTTGGCGCTGAGCGGGCGAGAAGTCCTCGACCAGCTTCGCGATCTCAGCCGCCACCTGCGCGGCGAACTCGTTCACCGTCCTGCGCCCTGCCGCCGTGAGAAGCACCCTGATCGCGCGCCCGTCGGCGCCCTTCGATGAGGCACGGTCGACGAGCCCACGCCGCTGCGCTCGGTCAACGAGGCCGCTAACGCTCGACTTCTCGAGGTTGAGGACCTCCGCGAGTTCCACGATCCCCGGCTCGCGATCGCGCAGGATCCCGAGTAGCCGCACCTGTGCCAGCGACACGCCGTACTCGCTCGCCAGGCGCGCCAGCGTCGCCTGGATCACGAACGACAGCTCCACCAGCGCGTCCGTCAGGTTGACCGCTTGCTCGCTCTCCGCCATGCCTGAACGTTACTTGACCTAGTACGGGATACCAACTAATATGGTTTGTAGCACGTACTAATTTCGAGGAGCCTATGCACGCAGCAGTCGTCAGATCTTTCGACAGGCCACCCCGCTACGAACCGTTCGAGGACCCCGAGCCGGTCGGCGAGCACGAGATCGCCGTGGAGATGCTCGCCGCCGGCCTGCACCCGCGGGTGCGCTCCGGTGCGGCTGGCAGGCACTACACGAGCACCGACGCTCTGCCGCTGATTCCCGGCGTCGACGGCGTCGGGCGCTCCAAGGACGGCCAGCTCCTCTACTTCGTCGCCTTCGACAGCGCCTTCGGGACGATGGCCGAGAGGACGGTCATCGACCGCCGGCGCGCCGTCCCGCTCCCTGACGATGCCAACGTGCCCGCAATCGCCGCCGCCATGAACCCGGGGATGTCGTCTTGGGTTGCGCTGCGCAAACGGGTCCCCTTCGAGAGAGGACAGACGGTGCTCGTGCTCGGCGCCACCGGCAACGCGGGTCAGATGGCCGTGCAGATCGCCAAGCTCTTGGGAGCGGGCTACGTGATCGCAGCCGGGCGCAACCCAGAACGGCTCGCCGCGCTCACGAGCCTCGGCGCAGACGAGACGGTGGCCCTCGCAGGCGCCCCGGACGAGGTCAGCCAGGCGCTTGGCGCGGCGGGCGCCGATGTCGACGTCGTGATCGACTATCTATGGGGCTCAGCGACAGAGCAGGCGATGCCCGCGCTCGTCACACAACGCGCCGAGCCCGCCAAGCCGCTGCGCTGGGTCGAGATCGGCTCGATGGCGGGCCTCACGCTGACATTGCCCTCCGCGGCGCTGCGCGCCGCCAACCTGCAGATCCTCGGCAGCGGCCAGGGCTCGGTGCCCACCGCCGCGATCGCCGCCGAGCTGCCCGAGCTCGCCGCTCAGATCACCGCCGGAACGATCGCCGTAGACCCGCTGCCCACCCCGCTCAGCGAGGTCGAGGCGGCATGGAACGCCCCCACCGCACCAGGGCAGCGCGTCGTGTTCCTCCCCAATTGAGGCCAAACGGTTGCGGTACGTACCAGACGAAAGGAAATGACGATGGCTTCAAGCTCGTTCTGACCCATCCTCCAAAGCCCCGTCGATTAGCTTCGCCAGCTGCGTCGTCTCGAGTGCCTCGCCCTTGCCGCACGCTTTCGCCGCCAGCATCAGGCTGCCGCCGACCGGCGCCATCTCCACCGGCACAACCCGCGCCCTCGACGCGCAGTCGCAGACCACGCTCGTCAACGGCTCAACGAATACCGCGCCCACCTTGAACACGCTTCCGATCAGGCCCACCGGGAACTCCGAGTCGCCTTCCAGGCCAATCTCGCGGATAACCGCAACGATCTGCGCACCCAGCTCCTGCGCGCCACGCCGGTAGAGCTCGCAAGCAACTTCATCGCCCGCTTCCGCAAGCTTCGCCGTGTGCACGGCAAACGCCGCGATCTCGCCCTTGGTCAAGGGCTTGGAGTAAACGCGCGCCGCCACCGCCTCCACGCTCGGCGCATCAAAGAACGCCATCGCCGCACCGCTCAGCGCCGTCTCCGGGCCCGAGCGCTCCCTGTCGCGCAGCGCTGCCTTGATCGACTGCACCCCCAGCCAGTAGCCGGAGCCCTCATCGCCCAGCAAATGCCCCCACCCCCCGACCCGCCACGAGCGGGTATCAGCCCCCTCACCCGCCACGCCAAACACATTCGAGCCCGTACCCGCGATCGCCGCCACGCCCGGGCCCGCACCCGTCGCGCTCGCCCAAGCACCCACCACGTCGTTCACCACGATCCACTCGTGGCGATCGTCTGAGCGCACGCTGCGCGCAACACTCTCAGTGTCCGTCCCCGCAATCGCCAGCACAGCAGCACCCAGATCCCCCACTTCGATCCCGGCCCGCTCGAGCGCCTTGCCTGAAGCCTTCAGCAGCTCCCCCACCGCCGCCTGCGCGCCCACGGCGTCCTCGTTACTCGGACCGCCGTGGCCCAGGTGCAGCGTCATTTCCTGCAGGTCGAGTACCGCCGCCAAGGTCTTCGTCGCGCCGCCGTCCACGCCCAGCAGATAGCGCGCGTCGCCCTCAGCCTGTGGCTGGGTCAGGACATCCGGCAGTTGCACGAGCGGGTCGCGTCTCATCCGCCGCATCCTCCCAGGATTGCCCGCCCGGACACCGTCTGACCAAGGCAGCGACCGGTTAAACACAACTGGGCCGGCGAGGGGACACCGGCCCAGTCGAGTGGAGGGTCTGAGGAACCGTATGCGGCCCCTCAGGGAGGAGAGAAACGTCAGGACTCCATTGCCCAATCGCTCCCGGTTCAACCCCGGGCCTGCGACCGACAATGTTCATCTACCTTATCAGCATTCTCGGGAATGTCAAGGAGCTATGCAAGGCGTTTCCCACCGGCGCGCCCGTGAGGCCATGCGAGCCCTATTCGTCGTCGAGCAGCAGCCGTGCGTTGATCGTCGGGTTGCCGACCTGCGACAGCGGGAAGCGCGCGCCGATCTCCTCCTGGCCGGGGACTTCGATCTCGATCGAGAGCTTGCGGTCGAGCAGCTTCTCCTGATCTATCCGGAAGTCGAGGTTGATCAGCGCGTTCTCGCTGCAGGTCGCGCAGTCGCGTGGAGACTTGGGCTGGAAGAAAGCACGCTGGGCGATCTGCTCGCCGTCCGCGAGCAGCTTCACGACGAACGTGCCCGGGATGCTCAGCCGTTCGATGCCCTTCACCCGCACGGAGACCGGTGCAGAGCGCTCGATCGTGAAGCTGTGCGCGGCGTCGACGCTGCCCACCTTGTTCTCCATCGTGATCTCCTCGCCGCCCGCGGCTCCCACGTCGTCATAGGAGATCCCGAACGCGATCGTCTTGTCGGTAGTGGTCGAGAACGGCGTCATCGTATTGAACGGCGCTCGCAACCAGCCCGTGTTGCCTTCGAGAGTGGTTTCGAACCCGCTCAGGGTCGTGGCTCCGACCGCCGTCTGCCATTTCAGCCACAGGCGGTCGATGTTGCAGTGAAAGAACCAGAACACCGGGTCGTAGGCCGCGACGTTCTGATCTCCCATCGTCGGCCCGATCGAGGCGTGACCGCCGTCGTGGGCCTGCATCGAGTACTTCTGGTAGCCGCCGCGCAGAAACGAGCCCCACCGCGACTGCTTCAGCGATGCTTCGATGTCCTCGAGGACTTCGAAGTCCTTCAGGTTCTGCGCGATCTTCGCCAGCGGATAACGATTCGTGGTGTACGGGAAGTAGCCCGGTTCGGGCGGTTTGGCTTCCTTGCCCGGATCTTCGGGCAGGACGTAGCTCGCAAACGGCGGCTGCTGCAGCAGTTCCGGCAGCGGCGTAGCGATGTCCCAGTACGGAAGCGTCAGATCCTCACAGCCTTCTATCGAGCGCAGCTGTTCTTCGAACTGGTTGATGTACACCCGGTGCCAGGGGTTGAACGGGTCTATGTGGTGCGCGCACCAGCGGTGCGGGAGCCAATGCTCGCCGGCGAGCGCAAAGTAGCTGTGCGGATCTGACGGCGCGCGGTTCATCAACCCTTCGAAAGCGGTTCGGAGCGTCGCGATCTCCGCCTGGCTAAGGCTGGCCACGTTCTTGCGCACCCGTTCAGCGGGCGCCGCCGCGGCTGCCGCGACCGCGGCGGTCTGCGTGACCGCGGAGCCGAGCGGACATCCGTTGATGATCCAGTTCTTGAAGGTCTGCGACTTTTCGGCGCTCCACTGGGCTTCCGGTTCCGGCGGCATGTCGGCGTTCGGAGGCGCGGTGTGTGCGTAGATCGCCAGGGCGTTCGTCTTGACGCCTTCGTAGCTGCCGAGCTCGATTCCCTTGGCACGCATGTGTTCCACGTCGACCGGCCTGAAGAAGTACCGGATCTCCCCCATGTACGTCGGTTCCGCGACCACTTCGCCAACCCCGCCATTCCCAGCCATGTCAGCCCCCTTTAGGCAAACCCGTCGTTTGGCCGTCCGTGGATTTGTCGATCCCTCCAGAGTGGTCAAGATATAAGAATTAGTCCACAAGTCAAGACCACATGTGGGTCTACAGCAACCTCTCCTGGACCCATGTCTTCATGTCGAACTCGCGCCGCAGAACTCATGCCGCGCTGCGCTCCCGTCGATCCAGCAAAGGACATGGGCACATCGGTCACACACGACGGACAGGCCGTCGCCGCGGGGGCGGAAGCGCTCCTGCGCGAGCACCCCGACGCGCTCGTCTGCGGGCTCGCCGGCAACGGGCTGATCGTGCCCGTGCCCCAATCCGTGGGGCTGTGGGGACAAGGCCTGATCGAGGGTCGCGCGCTCGTCGACAACGTCGTCGCCGCCGACCGCAGCACCGTCGTGAAAGTCTGGCTGCGCGCCCAGGAGGAGGGCGCGGCCTCCGACAAAGTGCGCCTGCTGCGCCAGCCGGGCACGTGGACGACGCTGCATTTCATCGACATGCGCGAAGTCCATGGCGTGCTGCTCGGCGTGATCATCCCCAGCGACGAGCGCGCGGGCGAGGACAGCCCCGCCGAGGAACTCGCCCCCGCCGCGCCGCGCTTCTGCTGGCTGACCGAGGACGAGGGCGCCCGCGTGATCGACTGCGACGACGCGTTCACGGAGATGTTCGGCTACAGCGCCGCCGAGCTGATCGGCGAGTCGGTGCTGGGCCAGATCCATCCAGACGACCAGGGCCGCGCCGTCGAGGGCTGGCTCGCCGTGCTCTCGACCGGCCTCGACCAGCAGACGCGGCTGCGCCGCCGGCGCAAGGACGGCACCTACCTGTGGGTCGACACCACCCTGCGCAACCTGCTCAACCACCCCGACCACAACCACGTGCTCGTGGAGATCTTGGACGTCTCCGCCGAGATGCAGGCCCAGGAGACGCTCGCCGAACGCGAGGAGCTCCTGCGCCGCCTTACCGCCGCGATGCCCGTCGGCCTCCTGCACCTGGACACCGAGCGCGGCGTCGTTTACAACAACGCGCGCTTGCTGGAGATCCTCTACGGGACCGACGCGCCCAGCGCCGGCGGCGAGAACGCTCAGGGCGAGCCCGCACCCGCGGGCGCGGATGTGCGCGGACACAGCTCCTGCGCGGCGATCCTCTCCACGCTCACCGACGAGAGCATCGTCGCGTTCGACGAGGCGCTCGACGCGGTTCTGCAGGAAGGCGTCGACCGCGACGTGGAGGTGGACATCACGCTCCCCTCAGGCGCATGGCGGCGCGCACTCGTCAGCTTGCGCACGCTGCTGCGCCCCAGCGGCGAGGTCAGCGGCGCGATCACCTGCGTATTGGACATCACCGACTCGGCGCGCGCACGCGCGGAGCTCGAGCACCGCGCCACGTTCGACCCGCTCACGCACTGCTACAACCGAGCGTCGGTGCTCGGCACGCTCGAGCACGAGCTCGAGCGCCACGACTCCAACAGCACCGGCGTCGTCTACGTAGACCTCGACCGCTTCAAGCCCGTCAACGACCGGCTCGGGCACGCTGCCGGCGACGAGCTGCTGGTGCTTGTCGCCGAGCGTCTGCGCCTGGCAAGCCGCGACAGCGATGTCGCCGGGCGCCTCGGTGGCGACGAGTTCCTCGTGGTGCTGCGCGACATCCCGGGGCCGGAGATGGCGATGCGCGCCGCCCAGCGGATCTGCGACGCGCTGTGCGACACCTTCAAGCTCAGCTGCGGCGAGGTCGAGCTGCGTGCCAGCGTCGGCGTCGCCTACTCGAATGGTCAAGACGTCAGCTCGGAGGCGCTGATCAAGCGCGCCGACGCCGCCATGTACCGCTCCAAGCAGGACGGGCAGTGCGTGCCCGTACTCGCCGACTGACTACTTTTTCGTCTTCGGCTTCTTGTATTTGAAGCTGGCGTGGCCGCCTGGCGCGCTCGTGCCGCCTGGGGTGCTCACCTGGACGGACACCGTGCCCGTGCCCGCGGGCGATTCCACGGTGATCGCGGTGGAGGATTTCACCGACAGCACCTTGCCCGCGTTCGCACCGAAGCTGACGGCGCTCGCTCCCGTGAGGCCCGTGCCGGTGATCGTCACCACCGTGCCGCCCGCGGCCGGCCCTGCCTTGGGCGCGAGCTTCTTGATTGTCGGCGCCGCCAGGTAGGTGAACCTGTCGGCCGAGCTCTTCGCGCTCGTACCTGCGGCGGTCGTGACGGTCACGTCCACTGTGCCCACGGTGCCCGCGGGCGCGTACGCGACGATCTTCGTCGGCGATTCCACCGTGTAGCTCTCCGCCGCGGCGGCGCCGAACTTGACCGCGCTCGCTTCGCTGAAGTCCGTGCCGGTGATCGTCACCTGCGTGCCGCCGGTGGACGCGCCCGCGTCCGGGCTCACGCCCGTCACCGTAGGGATCGCTTCGCCGTAGGCGAGGTCGTGCGAGCCGCCCGCCGAGATCCCCGAGACCTCGTTCAGCGCGCTGACCGTGACCGGCACGTCGCTCGGTTCGCCGACCGTGCCGTTGCCCAGCTCGCCGAAGTGGTTTTCGCCCCACGTGAGCACCGTTCCCGTGGCGAGCAGCGCCATGCTGTGCTCGCCGCCCGCGGAGATCGCCGTCGCGCCCGCGAGCCCGCTGACGGGCGCAGGCGTTTCGTTCTCGCGCGCGATCGTGCCCGTGCCCAGCTGGCCGGCCTTGTCTTCGCCCCACGCCATCACCGTGCCGTTGCCGAGCAGCGCCAGGCTGTGGCGCGCGCCCGCGGCGACGGCGCTCGCGCCGCTGACGCCTTCCACGGCGACCGGCAGATCGGTCATGCGTTCCCCTTCTTCGTTTTCAGGGATCGAGCTGTTGCCGAGCTGACCGTATTCGTCGCCCCCCCACGCCTCCACCTTGCCGCTGGAGAGCAGCGCCAGCGAGTGCTGCAGGCCCGCCGCCACCCCGACCACGCCGGTCAGGCTCTGCACCGCCACGGGGACGTCGCTGTCGTTCGTGTTGTCGTTGCCGAGCTGGCCGCGTTCGCCCGCGCCCCACGCGGCCACTTTGCCGTTGGACTGCAGCGCCAGCGCGTGTTCGCCGCTCGCTGCGATCGCGGTGATCGTCGGCAGCCCTTTGACCTGCACGGGGATTTCCTCTTCTTCGAAGTTCCCGTCGCCCAGCTGGCCCGAGGAGTTGCCGCCCCACGCCATCACCGTGCCGTTGCTACGCAGCGCCAGGCTGAAGTTCGCGCCGGCGGCAATCGCCACGACGTTCGTCAGATCCGGAACCTGGATCGGCACGTCGCTCATCGTCAGCGCTTCGCCGCCGCCGCCCAACTGGCCCCATTCGTCCGCGCCCCACGCCATCACCGTGCCGTTGCTGAGCAGCGCCAGGCTGTGGCGGGTACCGCCGGCGACGGCGGTCACGTAGGAGAGGCCACTGACCGGCTCGGGCAGGTAGCTCGGTTCGGTGCTGGCGCTGCCCAGCTGGCCGTAGGTGTTCTGACCCCACGCCACCGCGATGTAGTGGTGGACCGCCACCGTGAGCATCGCCGCTTCGCTGACGGCCATGCCCGCCGCGCTCGAGAAGACCGCGCGGTACTCGTCGCCGTTGTCTTCGGCGGACGCACCGGAGACGCTCAGCACGTCGGATGTCGCTCCGGCGACCGCGCTCCAGCTGGAGCCGGCGTTTGTCGAGAGTTCCCACTGGACGCTCGGCGCCGGGTATCCGGAGGCGGCGGCTTCGAACGTGGCGCTCTGGCCGGGCTGCACCGTCACGCCCTGCGGCTGCTCGGTGACCTTCGGCGGGTCGTGCACGGTCAGCTTGGCCGCTTCGCTGGTCGCCTTGCCGGCGGTGTTCTCAAAGACGGCGCGGTACTCCTCGCCGTCTTCGGAGGTGCTCACGTTGGCAATCGTGAGCACGTCGGAGGTCGCGCCCGTAACCGGGTTCCATGAGCCGCCCGCGTCCGTGGAGAGTTCCCACTGCACGCTCGGCGCGGGAAAGCCGGAAGCCGTTGCTTCGAAGGTCGCGCTGTGGCCTTCTTCGGCGGTCACGCCGGCGGGCTGCTTCGTCAGCGCCGGGAGCTTCTGCACGGTCAGCGTCGCCGCTTCGCTGTGCGTGGAGCCGGCGGCGTTGGTGAACAGCGCGCGGTACTCGTAGCCGCTCTCGCTGCTTTTCGCGGCGGCCACCGAGTACTGGCTGGAGGTGGCACCGGAGATCGACGTCCACGTCTGGCCTGCGTTCGTGGAGATCTGCCACTGGGTGGTGGGTGCCGGGGAGCCGGACGCCGTCGCGTCGAATGTCGCCGTGGCGCCTTCTTCCACGGTCGTGCTCTGCGGCTGCTGCGTAACGGACGGGGCCTGCAGGACGGTAAGGACGACCGCTTTGGTGCTTGCCTGCCCCGCCGAGTTTTTGAACACGGCGCGGTATTGGTCTCCGCTTTCGGAGAGCTTCGTGTCGGGGACGATCAGCTTGTCGGAGGTGCCGCCTTCGACGTTGGCCCAGGTGGCGCCTTCGTTGGTGGAGACGAGCCACTGCACCGTGGGCGTCGGTGGGCCGACGGCCGCCGCTTCAAAGGACGCGCTCTGGCCTTCGTCGACCGTCGCGTTCACCGGCGCGGTCGTGATTTTGGGAGCTTTTTCGTCCTGCGGGCTCGCGCCGGTCGCGGTGCGCGCGGACGCAGATGCAACCGGAAGCGCGAGCGCGCACAGCAGCACCGCCGGCAATCCCACTCGGAGGAGACGACGCGCGCCGCGGTTGCCTGCCTTCAGCTTGTTGAAGTCCATTTCCCCTGTCCCCCGGCCGCACTTGGCGCTGACCGCCCCTCAGCGATGAGGTCGAAGCTTACACGATGCCTGTTCGGCTCGAGCATGTTTCCAACTCGGCATCGAAGGGATGTGAACTTGCCGCCAAGTGATGTGAACCGGATGCTCACTCGACGTGAACCCGGCGTTAACGACAACGGAGCGCGGGGATCGGGATCGGTGGCGATCCCTCTCCCCACGCTCCGTGGGTCATGCTCGTGTCAGTCAGCTACTGGCTGCGTCGGTCCTCACGCTTCCGGTTCGGTCGTGAACCCGAGGTCGCCGTCGTTCAGCTTTTCTTCGAAGTAGCCTACGAACTTGCCTTTTGCGTAGTAGATGACGTCTTTGTGGCCGGTTGCTTCTTCTTCTTCCTTGATTTCCTGCTCCGTTTTCCTGGCCGTGCCGACTTCGCGGCAGTGTTCGGTCACCTGCTCGTAGCTCACGATTTTGTTGAACGTGTCTTCGATTTCCAGGTATTCCTGTTCGCCCGCCATCAGACCCGTGGCCGGGTTTTCGGGGAACATGTCTTTCTTCTTCTTCGAGCCTTCGACTTCTTCACGTTCGGAGGCATATTCAGCGGCCGAGTAGGGTTCGTCCGGTTCCGGTTTCTTGACCGCCTTTAGCGGGAACGTCTGGTCGCCGGGGATCGTGACGGTGCACTGCGCGCCCTTGACTTTGAAGCTGAGGGCCACCGGCTTCACGATTTCCGCTTCGCCGGCGTTGCCTTCGAACGTCGCAGAGCCGTTGGCGCGGTATTTGATCACCAGCGGCATCGCGAACTTGATCTTCGATTCTTCGACGGTCTTGCCTTCGATCCGTACCGCCAGGCACTTGCCCTTCTTGAAGTTGATGCTCGTGGTGTAGGTCGTCGAGCGGGCGGACGTGACGATGCCCGACGTGCGAACGTCACGCGGGCAGCGGATTTTCAGCTGCGCGATTTCAAATTCTTCGATTTCACCGAGGCCCGACGTGTGGCCGGGTTCGGCTTCCGAGAAGGACTTCCCCAGCGCACTGGCCGTGAATTCGCCGTAGAAGTGTTTTTCCTTTTCCTTATGCCTCTTCGCCAGCGCCGGTCCGGCCAGCGCGCCAAAGGCGCACAGCGCCGTGGCCAGCCCGACCAAAATCCTGACTCGTCTCATTCTCCTAGGTTCCTCGCTTTCGCTTTCGCATGGAAGGCTCGATGCAGCTCGGGTTGCGATGCGACTGTCTCCTCCAGCACCACCCCATCGGCGGCCGGGCTCCCCTCCGTGGCCGTCGCCGAGATAGAGGACGGGACACTATCACGGCGGGAGGGGGTCGGTATTGCCAAGCCGGGGGCATTTTGCGTACGTTTCGGCACGCCCCCAGGAACGCCTCTGGGATCATCACAAGCCAGTAACCATCGCGCGTCAGCGCAGTGCTATTCGGATGGGCTTGTCAACCAGAGACGGGGCGAGACTCAGCGGGGCTCCTATAGTCAGATTGGTTGTCCGCTCAACAAAAGGAGCCTGCTGTGGACGTTGAGATCTGGTCGGACGTGGCGTGCCCGTGGTGCTACATCGGCAAGCGCCGATTCGAAGCGGCGCTGGAGCAGTTTGAGCACCGCGACGATGTGAGCGTGACGTGGCGGAGCTTCGAGCTCGACCCGGACGCGCCGCACGAGCGCACGGGCGACCGCGCGGCGCGCCTGGCGGAGAAGTACGGCATGACCGTTGAGCAGGCGCGCGCGGCAGAGCAGCAGCTGACGGGTGTGGCGGCGGGCGAGGGTCTGCCCTTCCGCTTTGACATTGCCCGCAGCGGCACCACCTTCGACGCGCACCGGCTGGTGCACCTGGCGCAGACGCACGAGCTGCAGGACGCGATGAAGGAGCGCCTGCTGCAGGCGTACTTCACAGAAGGCGAGCTGATGTCGGACCACGACACGCTCGTGCGCATGGGGCTTGAAGTGGGGCTGGACGAGCAGGAGGTCCGCGAGATGCTGGCCGGAGAGCGCTTCGCGGATGAGGTCCGTGCGGACGAGCGCACGGCGGGCGAGCTGGGCATCAGCGCGGTGCCGACGTTCGTGGTGGACCGCAAGCTGGGCGCCTCCGGCGCGCAACCGCCCGAGCAGCTGCTGGAGCTGCTGCGCCAGGGCTGGGCCAAGCGTCCCGCGTCGGCGATCGCCTAGGGTGGGTGAGATGGCGATCTTCGAAAACCTGAGCACGTTGAGCGGCGACCCTCTGGATGAGGCGTCCTTGCAGGGACGCGCGGTGCTCGTGGTCAACGTGGCCTCGCGCTGCGGGCTGACCCCGCAGTACACCGGCCTCGAGCAGCTGCAGGAGCGCTACGGCGAGCGCGGCTTCACGGTGCTGGGCGTACCGTGCAACCAGTTCGGCGAACAGGAGCCGGGGAGCGCCGAGGAGATCCAGACGTTCTGCTCGACCACGTATGGCGTGAGCTTCCCGATGACGGAGAAGCTCGAGGTCAACGGCCCCGAGCGCCACGCTCTTTACAACACGCTGACGGCGACCTCGGATGAGGCGGGCGAGGCGGGCGATGTCCAGTGGAACTTCGAGAAGTTCCTGGTGTCGGCGGACGGGCGCCCGGTGGCGCGCTTTCGCCCGACGGTCGAGCCTGAGTCCCCGGAGCTGACGGCCGCGATCGAGTCGGAGCTTCCCTCCTGATGGCCGCCACCGCTGCCCTGAGCGCCGCCTCGTCGGACGCGCCGCTCGAGCACACGACGATCGAGCGCCGCGAGCTGGGCGAGCGCGACGTGGCGATCGAAGTGAAGTACTGCGGCATCTGCCACAGCGACATCCACCAGGTGCGCAACGAGTGGAGCAACTCGATCTACCCGATGGTGCCCGGCCACGAGATCGCAGGCGTGGTCACGGCGGTCGGCAGCGCGGTGCAGAAGCTGTCGGTGGGCGAGCGCGTCGGCGTGGGCTGCCTGGTGGACTCGTGCGAGGAGTGCGAGTACTGCCTGGCAGGCGAGGAGCAGTTCTGCACGAAGGGCGCCGTTCTGACCTATAACGGCCGCGAGTACGACGGCGCGCCGACGTTTGGCGGCTACAGCCAGCGCATCGTGGTGAAGGATCGCTTCGTGGTCAAGGTCCCGGACAGCATTGAGTTGGAGTACGCAGCGCCGCTCCTGTGCGCTGGGATAACGACGTATGTGCCGTTGAAGCACTGGCACGTTGGCGATGGGACGAGGGTTGCGGTGATCGGCATGGGCGGCCTGGGACACGTCGGCGTGCAGCTCGCCGCTGCGATGGGCGCTGAGGTGACGGTGCTGAGCCAGACCCTGAGCAAGAAGGATGACGGCCTGCGCTTCGGTGCTAAGCACTACTACGCCACCTCCGACCGTGCGACGTTCAAGGAGCTGGCGTCGAGCTTCGACATGATCTTGAACACCGTCTCAGCGAACCTGGACGTGGACGCGTATTTGCGCCTGCTGCGCGTGGACGGCACGCTGGTGAACGTGGGTGCGCCCTCGGCGCCGGACAAGTTCCAGGCGTTCTCGCTGATCGGCGCCAGGCGCAGCCTTGCGGGCTCCTCGATCGGCGGCCTGGCGGACACCCAGGAGATGCTCGACTTCTGCGCTGAGCACGACGTCAAGCCGGCGATCGAGCTGATCGGCGCGGACGACGTGAACGACGCGTACGAGCGCGTGCTGCGCAGCGACGTGCGCTATCGCTTTGTGATCGACGCCGCGACGCTCGCCTCCTAGCCGATCTCCACGCGAGCCGCCGCGCGCGGCTGCCTGAGCTGACCTGTCGGGCCGCCGAGGGAGGGCCGTCGCGGCTTGCCATTACGTCCTCAGAGCGTACGCCATAACTACGTAGGTATTGGCGCTGACGGCTAGAAAGCTGGGGATCGGTTGATAGCTTCGTGCGCTGCGGTGCCCTTGGCGCCCACCCTGGGAACCACGGAAAGGACCTCTGGCCATGATTGTACGTAGGCGTCTTGCCCTGTCGCTGACGATCGCGCTTGCGGCGCTGGCGCTCGGCTCAGCGGGGAGCGCGCAAGCAGCCGGCTGCACGGGTGACACGTGGTATGGGCCGGGCAGCCACTCAGAAGGCAAAAGCGGCCTTTGGGGGAAGCGTCGAACTGGTCGGCGGGCGTGCCGGGTGGCAACACGCAGGTGTGCATCACCGCTCCTGGCACGTACACCGTAAGCCTAAAACCGTACTTCGGTTCTAACAACCGTGTCGACCTCGGCTCGGCGGAAAATCTCACCTTGGGCGCTGGTAGCGGCACTCAGACGCTGAGGGTGATCGGCGAAAATTGGAACGCTCTAGGGGACGAAGAAAATCAAACCGCTCTGTTCGTCGGTTACGACATGACGATCGCACCGGGCGGGGTCCTGAGCTTGGACGCCAGCGAAGGGGTCAGCGAAGGCGGCAAAGGAGCACCTGCCGGCGGCAACGCGTTCGTGGAAGAGGACGTCCTCAATCAGCCCGGGCACCCATTCATCAACGAAGGAACGATCGTCGCGGAAAGCAGCAGCAGTAAGTGGGCCGACTCGATGCACATACACTCGTTGGCTAACCGCGGCAGCCTGCAGATAACCTCGCCGCTGACGCTCGACAGCGAAGAATCCTCGAGCAACACCGGCTCGATCGGCGTCGCCTCGGGGGCGAGCGTGAAGATGGATTCGATGGCCACGTTCGCCAACGAAGGGCCTGTGAGCAACGCGGGCACGCTGCTGATGAGCGGCTACGCGACACACGCCAAGTGGATCCAGGGCCCCAGCGGCTCGGTCGGCGGCAATCCGGTCGAGATCGAAGCTGGCGGCGGCGTGGAAGACAGCGCGAGCAGCGGCGCGGCGGCCTTCACGTTCGTCGGCAGCGGCTACCTGCTGGGGACGATTCCCAAGAGCCAGACGATCACGCTCACGAGCGCGGGCGGGCAGGACACGCTGTACCTCGGCAACGGCACGCTGTTCAACGAAGGCATCCTGGATCTGGACGTACCGGCGGGCAGCGAAAACAACACGAACGTCGAAGAAGGCAGCCTCGTGAACAGAGGCACGATCTCTGGGACCGTCGAGGGCACGCATGCCAAAAACGTGATCGACGTGGCGCTGGACAACGAACCTGGCGGCGTGGTCTCCGCGGGCAGCGGGACGCTGTTCGACAACCGGACGCTCACAAACAACAGCCTCATCCAGGTCGCGCCGGGCGCGATCCTGGAAATCGTCGCGACGACATTCGTCAACGGTCCAGCCGGCGTCATCGCGCCGCAGATCGCAGCGGCTTCCGACTTCGGCCTCGTCAAGCTGTACTCGAACGGGACACTGGAAGCGGGCGGCACGGTCGCACCCACCCTCGTGGGGGGCTTCACCCCGACCGTCGGTGAGGAGTTCGACGTCTTTGAAGGCCCAGTGAAAGGCGCCTTCGCCGGCGTCTCGGGCGGATTCTCCGCGGACTACTCGCACCAGACCGCGGAAAACTCCTACGTGGGTGTGGTTTACGGCGCGAGCACTCCCCCATCCAACACCGGACCGCCCGTCAACACCGCGCCGCCAAAAAAACTCCTCGCAAAAGCGAACCTCGTGAAGGTGAGCTTCTCCGCCGGACGGGTGACGATCAAGCTGAGTTGCCCCGCGGGCTCACTGGCGTGCGGCGCGAGCACCGTGCGCGTCACGTTCGCCGAGCACCTGAAGAGGCACGGACACAAGATCACCAAGAACATCGTGGTGGCGAGCGGCACCGTTTCCTTGAAAGCCGGAGAGAAAGCAACGCTGAAGCTGCGCCTCAACAGCACCGGCAAGGCGCTGCTACACAAGGATCACATCCTGAAGGCGCTTGCGACGCTCACCCAGGGAACAGGCAAAGTGGGCAGCGAGAAGGTGACGCTGAAGGCTTGAGATCGTGCGGCGGCGCGCGAGAAGCCCAGGTGCGTCCACGCCGACTACTCGATCGATGTCATCGCCAGCTGCGCGCTGGGAGCGTAATCGCCACGGCCAACGCGAGATCGACGCGCGTCTCTCTTGTCCGCGTACATCCGCTCGTCGGCGAGTTTCAGCGCGCGGCTCTGAGTGTCCGCCTCCGACGGAATCCACACAGCGCCGTGCGAGCAGCTCACGTGCCAGCCATCGCCGACATCCTCGAGCGCTGCGACGGCGTTGCGGAGCAGTTGGCCGGCATCGTTTGGAGTGCACGCGATGAGCATGCAGAACTCGTCGCCGCCCATGCGGTAGCTCCCACCTCGTGCTGCGGCCGCTGCGAGCCTCTGCCCGACGCGCCGCAACAGCGCGTCGCCGGCAGCGTGGCCGAATGAGTCGTTGTACTGCTTGAAGCCGTTGAGGTCGAACATCGCCAGGAGATGTTCCGGTCGCGCGTGGGGGTTGGCGACCGCTGCAGACAGCGTGCTCGTCAGCGCCCGCCGATTCCCGAGGCCGGTCAACGCATCTGTTCTCGCCTCCACGCGACTGACCTCGAGAAGGCCCTCGTTCTCCGCGGCGAGGCGCTCGACTGCCTCGTGGGTGCTGATCGCACGGAAGTAGAAGTACAGGAAGGCGCACAGCAACAGGAGCATCGCCACGGCGGCGCCGAACTCGGCCTGCGTGCGCGCGCTCTCCGCGCTCGCACGGTCACCAGTCTCGATCCGGGCGAAGACGCTCGCGAGACGCTCTGAGTGAGCGGTGAGACGCTTCTGCAGGACCGAGACACGCGCCCCATTGGCCGACAGCCCTCCCTCGCGCGTGGCGATCGCATAGATCTGAGCGACGATCGGCTCGATCACGGACAGCTGGGCGCGCCCGCCGACGAGCAGGCCGCTCGAAGCTGGGCTCTGCGAGCGCGTCGTGAGACTCGCCGAGATCGAGCGCTCGTCTGCGCGAATCTCGAGCAAGCTCGCCGCCGGGTCACCACCCGCCCGCGGTTCGGCGTTGAAGGGAGCAGACTGCAGATCGGCCAACGAGAGCGTGGCGGCAGCCGCTCGCAGCTGGTCCTCCCGGCTCGAGTCCGCACGCGCGATCAGCAACCAGACAGCTGCAATCGCACAGACGGTGAGGAGAAGCACGACGAGCGGCGGGACGAGCTTTTGGCGGCGTGCGTGCATGGGCATGTTCTGCCTCGACCGCTCCCCGCCGGCCTGGACATCCGCGAGGGGTTCTGGACGAGTCTTTCGCTTGGCGCCCTCACGGAAGGCGTCAGCCGCGGGCTCAGCGCGCCGGCGCCCGCTAGCGGACGCGTAATTTCACGATGGGACGTGGCGGCGCTGTTTTGCAGCCGGCGCGAGAAGGCCGTCGATCAGGTTGTGGATCACCGTTCGCACCTCGGCGGTCTCGCGCGCGGGATCGCGGGCGTTGGCAATCGTCATCGCGGCCTCGTCAAGCGCCCCCATGAGGATCGTCGCCAGGGGACGGATGGGCTGCGTCTCGAGCTCGCCGGAGTCGATCGCGGCGCGAAGGAGCTGCTCGGTCATGCCCAGCCCGTAGCGCTGGGAGAAGTCGCGAAAGCCGGCCCAGCCGAGGATCCCGGGCGCATCGAGTAGCACCAGCTGTCGAACCTCGGGCTCACCGGCGATCTCCAGCCACGCATCGGCCGCGATGTGCAGGGCGGCGGCGGGAGTCGTTGGTCGGGCGGCGAGGACCACAGCCGTGAGCCGCTGCACGGCGTCGGTCTCGACGGCTTCAAGCACGGCGAGGAAGAGCTTGGTCTTCTCGGCGTACTGGTGATACATGGCGCCGCGCGTGACGCCGGCGGCCTGAGCGATCTCAGGGGTCGAGACGGCGGCGTAGCCGCGCTCGCCCCACAGCCGCCGCGCAGCGGTCAGGAGAGCCTGCTGAGTGGCGGCGGAGCGCTCTGTTTGGGTACGAGGCACTTACGGGCAGTCTGTTGGTATCTTACGTGCAGCCTGCACGCAAACGAGCACGGAGGAGATCATGACCAGTATCACCCTCAGTTGCGGAACGATCCATTATGAGAAGTCAGGGCCGTCGGACGGGCGCCCGGTGCTCTTCGTTCATGGCTACGCGATGGGCTCGGCTCTCTGGCGCCCACTGAGTGAGCTACTCGCGACGCGCGGCTTCTCGTGTCTGGCGCCGACGTGGCCGCTGGGCGCGCACCTGGAGCCGATGCGCGAGGACGCGCAGCTGACAATGGAGGGCTTGGCCGCGATCGTGGGAGAGTTCATGGACGTGCTCGAGCTCGAGGACGTGGTGCTGGTGGGCAACGACACAGGCGGCGCGCTGGCCCAGATCCTCGCCACGAGCACCCCGCGGCGCGTGGGTGCGCTCGTGCTCACGAGCTGTGACGCGTTCGAGCACTTTCCCCCGCCGATCCTAAAGCCGTTCATCGCCGCCGCGAAGGCCGGCCCAGCGTTCACGGCAGCGCTACAGCCGCTGCGAACACGTTTCGGGCGCGAGCGCGCATACGGTGCGCTCGCGCACACAGACGTCGAGCAGCTCGCAGCCGAGTGGGTCGCGCCGGCGCTCGCCAATAACCGGATACGCGCGGACCTGCGCCGCTTCACCGCCTCGCTTGATCGCCAAAGCACCATCCACGCGGGAGAACGGCTGCCCGACTTCACGAAGCCGGCGCTCGTGGCGTGGTCGGCCGACGACGCGTTCTTCCCGCTCGAGGACGGCGAACGGCTGGCCGCGGCCCTACCGCACGCGCGACTCGAGGTGATCCAGGACTCCAGGACATTTTCGATGCTCGACCAGCCGAATGTGCTGGCCGAGCTCATAGCTGACTTCGCCTACCCCGCTAGCGCGTGTGCAAAGGAGAAAGCATCGACGGTCCCCAGCCCGGTGACGAGGTCATAGCCGGGCTTGGCGGCGTAGCCCTTGATCGTGAGCGCAGGGTTGCCTTCTTCTTCGAGTTCCACGTAGGTGTTGTTGCCGGAGGTGACGTCCACGATGCCGGTGTTGGCGCCTTCCTTCTCCAGCTGGTACATGCGCGGGTTGATCAGACCGAGCGAGTGGCCGGCGATCTGGTCGGCGATCGCGACCACGCCGGAGAACAGCGGCGTCGCCTCGCTCGTGCCGCCGACGATCGAGAAACTGTTTGGCGCCGGTTCTCCCGGGACGGTGCTGCGGTAGGAGGTGTAGACGAGCACGCCACCGTTGACGGCAGCGCTCATGCTGATATCGGGCACCGCGCGACGGTTGCTCGAGTGAGTGTTGATCAGTTCCTGGTAGCTGGGCAACGAGAAGACCTTTCGACTTGCCGCCCCCGCTGGCGACGGTGATCGGACCGAGGAGTTCGTCCCACGCGGTTGCAGGTGAGGTCTGCTGGCCTTCTTCGTTTAGGTGCAACTGCGTGCCGCCGACGCCTGTGACGAGCGGATCAGAGGCAGGCCAGTTGACCGTCTGGTGGGGGAACAGTTCGCCGCCAACGTTGGGGTTGGCAACACCGGTGTCGCCGGCGCCTGCGAGCACGGTGACGCCGTGCGCGTCGGCGCTTTCGTAGGCCGAACGCAGCGACAGCAGGACTTCGTTACTTGGGAAGGACTGCTCGGTGGCGGCGAAGCTCTGTGAGATCACCTGCGCCAGCCCGTGTTCGATCACATAGTTCTCGGCAGCGACGATCTGCGGAAAGCCCTGCACGCCCTCGGTCTCTTCTTCGGGCGTCTCCACGAGCAGGATGTTCGCCTTGGGCGCCATCGAGTGGGCATACTCGACATCGAGCGAGGTCTCAAGCGCCCACCCGGACATTTCCACGTTCCCCGGTTCGAACGGCTTCACCGCACCGGCGGGCTGGATGATGTTGAAGCTGGGAGGCGCGGGCAGGTGGAAGGCCTTGTCGAACTTCTTGAGGTCCTTTTCGATCGTGGGGGAGCCGAAGGAGTCGACGATCGCGATCGTCTCTCCCTGGCCTTCGTCACCTTGCGCGTACAGCGCTTTCATGTTGTACGCCGTCTCCAGCTGCGAGGGGTCGTAGCAGGCGAATTCGGTGGCGGCCACGCATTCGGCGGTGCTGGGCGGCGTTTCTCGGTTGAGCGCGACCTTGGGCGTGCTGCGGATCAGGGGATAGGCGCTCGCCAGGGCGGCGCTCGCGAGCGCGAACACGGTCGTGACCGCGGCGATGATGAGCACCCTGGTGCGCTGGGTCATGTCGATCTCCTCAGGTCTCAAGCCGTGTGTAGGTGATCGGCTCTCCCTACCCACGAGCGCGGCGCTCTAACGCCCAATCCGCACTGCCCATACGCGAATCCTTCTGGCCGCGTCCGCTACCAACGCGCGAGAACTGTCCGGGAGCGTCCGTACGGTTCTCGCGAATGAGCTGGCATCGGGGGCGTCTTGCAGCGTTTGACATCGAGACGACGGGGGTGGATCCGGAGCACGATCGGATCGTCACGGCGGCGGTGAGCCTCGTCGGCGACGGCCGCGAGTCCCAGCACCTCTCGTGGCTGGTGGATCCGGGCATCGAGATACCGGCGGGTGCAACCGCGGTGCACGGCATCACCACCGCTGCCGCCAGAGCGGGCGGGCGGATCTCCAGCGAGGCGGTCGATGAGATAACCGCAGCGCTCGCGGCGCAGTTGCGCGGCGGCGTGCCGATCATCGCCTTCAACGCGCGCTTCGACCTGACGATCCTCGACCGCGAAGCCCAGCGCCATGGGTTGCAGAGGTTGGCGGAACGCGTGGGCGGGGCTGAACGCATGCTTGTGATCGACCCGTACGTGTTGGACAAGCACTTCGACCGCTTCCGGCGGGGCAAGCGCACCCTGGGCGCGGTCTGCGAGCACTACGGCGTGAGGCTCGACCAGGCCCATGCGGCCAACGCGGATGCGCTCGCCGCCGCGCGTGTGGCGTTCAGGCTGGCCACACGCATGGCGGAGCTTGCCGAGATGGACCTCGCACTACTGCACCGCGAACAGGTTTGCTGGGCGGCTGAACAGGCGGCGTCGCTGGAGGACTACTTCCGTGAGCAGGGTCGCGCGCAGCGGGTCGAGCGGGTCTGGCCGGTCGTGCCGGCGGGGCTTCCGCAGGCGGCTTAGCCGTTCCCCCACAGGCTAGACTAAGCCTAGCTAGGCCGTGCTAGCATTTGCGTGTGACCCGCGTGGGAATGCACGAGGCCAAGACCCATCTCTCGAAGCTGGTGGAGCGGGCCGAGGCGGGCGAGGATGTCGTCATACAGCGCAACGGAAAGCCGGTCGTGCGACTGGTGCCCGTCGTGGAGGAACCGCGTTCACTCGCGTCCGTACGCGGCGCCTGGCGTGGCCGTGTGCACATGGCCGAGGACTTCGACGAGCTCCCGCAGGAGATCGCCGATGCTTTCGGCGCGCAGTGAAGCTCCTGATCGACACGCACGCAGCCCTGTGGCTACTTGACGAAGACGCACAGCTGAGCCGTGCCGCCGAGAAGGCGTTGACCGAGCCTGCAAACGAGGTGCTTCTGAGCGCTGCCGTGGTGTGGGAGGTCGCGATCAAGCGATCGCTCGGGAAGTTGGACGCACCCGACGGGTTCGCCCAGACTTTGCTCAACGGCGGGGCGGCGCCTTTGGCGATCAGCCTCGAGCACGCCCAGGCGACGCACTCACTTCCTTGGCATCACCGCGATCCGTTCGACCGCATGCTGGTCGCGCAGGCCACGCTCGAGAACGCGGCGATCGTCTCAAGCGATGAACGACTCGACGCGTACGAGGTGCGGGTGCTCTGGTAGCTAGGTGAACGTGAGCGTCTCCCGCGCCTTCGTCCCCGCCCGGTTGTATTCCGTCAGCACCGTCCCGGGCATGTACCCCGGCCGCCGCGGCCTGTAACACTCGCCATCGCGAAGTGATCTGCGAGCATTCCCACCGTGGAAATAGATCTGCCTGAGCGGCTCGACGGCGAGGTCGTGGCCCTGCGCCGAATGCGTAACGGAGACGCTCCGGCGTTCGCGGGTGCCTTCCTCGAAGACCCAGACCTAGGCCGCCTGCTTGGATTCGACGAGGACCCTACGCAGGAAGCCGTGATCGAGCGCGTTGCAAAGGCTCCGGTGAAGGCGACAGAAGGGCGCGCGGCGGAGTTCTCGATCTGCGCGATTGAGGACGAGCAGTTCCTCGGTTCGATGTTGCTGCATTCTTTTGCCTGGGAGCACCTGCGCTGCGAGGTGGGCTTCTGGGTGCTGCCGAAGATGAGAGGCCAAGGGTTTGCGGCGGACGCGCTTTCGCTCGTCCTGAGCTGGGTGTTCGATGAACTTGGGATCGAGCGGATGGAGCTGACGACGACTCCTGATAATGCCCCTACGCGGGCGCTCGCCGCCAGGCTGGGGTTCGCGGAGGAGGGCTTGCAACGCCAGCGCAACATCGAGCGCGGGCGTCGTGTGGACTTCGTGCTGTTCGGTCTTCTGGCCGAGGACTGGGTGCTCGCCGGCTGAGCAGCGGCGGCTGGCGATGCGCGCATACGTGCGGTTGCTGCGCACCCCTGGCGCTGCGCGCCTTGCGGGTGCGGCCTTCGTGTCAGCCAGCGGCTGGTCGATGATCCCAGTGAGCTTCGTGTTGTTCGCGCGCCAGTTCGCTGGATCGTTCGGGACCTCGAGCCTCGTTTTGGCCGCGTTCACGCTTGGCAACCTCGCCGCATCGCCGATGCGTGGGCGTTGGGTTGACCGAGCTGGGGCATCGGCTGTTCTACAGCGACTGGTGTTGCCGGCAGCGGCCACGGACGCCCTCTTCATCATCTTGGGCCGCGAGCACGCAACGCACGCGCTGCTGATCGTTCTCGCCCTGCTCTCGGGAGTGGCGACGGCGCCGATCGGGACTGCCGTGCAAAGCGCCTGGGCTGAGCTGCTGCCCGACACGCGCGAGCGCCGCACAGGTTTCGCGTTGATGAGCGTTCTCAGCGAGGCCTCGTTCTTCACCGGCCCGCTGCTCGCGGGTGCGCTGATCGCGCTGGGATCACCGACGCTCGCGGTTGCAGGCTCGGGCGCGATGATCGCACTGGGAACACTCGCGCTGGCATGGGCCCCGGCCGTCCGCGCGGTTGCGCCCAAGGTCAGCCGGGCCCATGGCAGACTCCCCGCGCTCTCCGGAGCAGCGATCCGCTACGTGGTGAGCACGGCCGGCCTGTTCGGCCTGACCTTTGGGATCCTCGACGTCGCCTGGCCCGCGTTCGCGCACGGCCATGGGGCGAGTGCGACAGCCGGGCTCTTCCTCTCTCTGTTCGCGGTGGGAGCAGGAGTCGGGGGCTTGCTCTACGGAACGCTCAGGCACAAACGCTCGGCGGTGGCTCTCTACCCGATGCTGTGCCTACTCGCGGCGGCCGGGCTCGCTCCGCTCGCGGTGGCACAGAGCACCGTCGCGATGGCGGCCCTGGCACTGCTCGCCGGTTTGTGCTTTGCGCCGATCACCACCGCCCAGGCGACGGCCGTGGACGAGGTCGCTCTACCTGCGCATCGCGCCGAGGCCTACACGTGGCTGGGCACCGTCTACGGAGCGGGCGCGTCGCTCGGCGCGGCCGCGGCGGGGCAGTTGATCCTCCACAGTGGTGACCGCGCCGCTTTCATCGCCGCCTGCGGAGCTACCGCTTTCGCATGGCTGCTCACGCAAGCACGTCGTAGCGTGCTCACGGGCGCCGGCGCATGACGCCTATTCGGCCGGCAGCACCCCCGGATGGGCTTTGATGTAGGCGATGCGGCCCTTCTCGGCGGCGACGACCGCTTCAATTTGACGCAGGCCCTGCAGGATCTGCGCGAGCGGCGCGCCACGGAGGACCTTCTCTCGCAGCCGTGGGGCTGCATGCTCGGCCAGCGCGAGCTGGCTGTGCATTCCCGCCAGCGTGGTCTCATCCGAGCGCAACCGCCTCGCCAGGGGCGGCGTCCGCGGCCCAGCTGGCGTACCCGGCTCGTTGGAGTTGGGCACGGACTCGGTGATGGTGCGACCGTCGCTCAGTGCGATCGTCGCTGTGATCTCGCCGCGGAAGAATTGACCGTCGTAGACCACGATGAAAGCGTGGTGGGGTCCGCTCGGGCGCAGCGTACGCACGTCGCGCGGCGTGGCAAGCGTGATGGAGAGCACGTCAGCTTCGGCTGTGCCTGTGATCGTCGTGTGGCCGGGCAGCGTGCGCCGCTCGATCTCAGGGCGCGAAAGGACGCCCGTGTCTTCCCCAGGCCGGTTCTGTTCGGACTCTCCCTGGGTTTCAAAGCGAACCGGCTCGGGCTTGCGGCGTGAACCGTTGCCGCCGCTGCCCCAGCCTTCGGGGCCGTCGCGCAAGGTGCCGTTACGCGCTTCGATTGTGGCGAGCCGCCCATCCACGATCCGCCCCACTGCGCTCGATTCCTCGGGCCCCGCGGCGAACCCCCAGGGGGCGCCTCCGTCGGGGTCAGGCGCGCGCGCCTGCGGCTTGGTGAGCACCGCCGGGCCTGAGAATGACTCCAAGAGGCGACCGATCACTGCCCGGCCTTTGATCGTGGCGGAGATGCGCAGCGGCGCATCCCAGTAGCGCCCGGGCACGACCGCCAGGAACGCGTGATTTGCGTCGAGAGCTAGCGCGCGTGGCGCGCCAGCACCGAGCAGGACTGGCTGCGTTGCATCGAGTGCCAGCAGACCGCTGACGACGGTGCGCAGCGGTCGCGGCGCGTACGCGTAGGGGCTGTTCACATAGGTAACAGCTTCGCCCGCAGGTCCGAAGCGGGCGAGGTCTCCGGGTTCATTGCAGCCTCCGCCGACGCCGTAGTCCTGTCCGACGATCAGCCTCAGCGGCGCGGAGTCCGAGCGTGGCTCGACGAAGCGGCCATGTTCGAGGATGCCCACCTGCGTGCACAGCATGCGCGCGGGGTGGTAGCCGCTGCCGAAGTCCGCGCGGGGGTTGGGCAGCGCCTGCCAGCTGCGCAGAGCCCATTCAGACCCCCCTGCCGGGTCCTTCGCCCGCAGCGTCTCGCGCACGGTGCTCATCAGCGGCACGTCGGGTGGGGCGGGTTCGGCTTGGCGCGCGGGGAGCGGGTTGCGGTAGGCCGGAACAGGCGGTTCCTTCAATGGGCCGCTGCGCAGCTTCCCGTGCGCGCACCCATGGCAGAGCGTCGTGAACGGCGATTCGAGCAGGCCGGTCGACTGCCGGTAGCTGATCGTGCGCCCATCACGCAGGCGCGCGGTCAGCGTCAGCGCACGAGGATCGACATGCCCGTCGAGGACGGCGATGAACACACCGCCGTGCGGATCGATCGCGAGAGTGCGCGGGGCGCCCGCGCCGCTCAGTGTGAGCGAGGCTACGCGCGGCGCGGCGGCGCCGTAGACCAACGTCCGGGCTGGGCTGTTGCCCCACGGAAATCCTGTGTGCTCACCCGAGCCGGGGACGAATCGACGTATGAGCACGAACAGCGGCCGGCTGCCCAGCCGACCACACACCTCGGGCGTCAGCGGTGCTTCAAATCGGCTCGGGTCGCTGCGACCCAGCTCCTGGGAAGCCTGCGCGCAGTTCTCGTCCGGGTAGGCGCCCGGTCCGAGGTCGGCTTCGCCGCTGACTTCCCACGGCGAGCCGCCGTCGGGATCAGCGACTTCGAACGCAGAGGACTGCGCGAAGGCGATCGTGTGGCGGGCACCGTCGCGAGTCACCACGACCACACGCGGTCGCACTTCTTCGACGTAGCCGGCATACACGGTGATGAAGCTCCCATGCGGCCCAAGCGGCAACACGCGCGCTCCCCCGGGGCCGTAGACAGTGACCGACCGCGCGCCCGCGCCGGCGACACCGTTGACGACCGTACGAGCGCTCTGGGAGCTCGCTCCGACGAACACTCTCGCCCCCGCGAGCACCGGCCCATCAGGAGCATTCACGCCGCACGCATCCACACCGCCGAGGGGCAGCGCTCGGAAGACGTGGTCGAGACCGACGATTCCGAACTGGCCACCCAGCACCTGCCCCACGGCGGTGCAAGTCTCGCCGGCACGGGTGCGCGAAAGACGGATGTCCCACGGCGGTTCCGCGGGGTTTGGGTCGGGTGCGTCCAGGCCGGCGAGCTGCACGCTGGAGGGCACCGGCACCCCGCTCGCCTGTAGATCCATCGGGTTCGGCGCGGGCAGCGGTGCGCCCTGCGTGATCAGGATCGCGGCGGCGGCGACGCCCGCCATGAGCAGCACGAGCACGACCGTGAGCAGGAGCGTCCGGCGCGTGAACCCACCTCGCGGCCCAGGCGGCTCGCCGATGCGTCGAAACTCACCTCCCAGCGCCTGCAGCACCGCAATTGGACGGTCGCTCATGCGGACTCCCCCGGGGCGAGCTGCATCTCCAGGGCACGACCCAGGGCGCGCAAGCCGCGCGACACCCGCGCCCGCGCAGCAAGCTCGGAGATCCCCAGGTCGCTGGCGACCTCGGCGTAGGAGCGCTCCTGGACGATGCGCAGGTCGAGCGCACGCCGCTGCTCGACGCTCAGGCGCGCCAGCTCGCCTTGCAACGCCGTGCGCAGCTGCGCGAGCCCCGCCCGCTGCTCGATCAGCGCGAGATCGTCCTCATGCGCTACGGCTGTCTGGATGCCCAGGCGCCGCAACGCACGGTACTCGACGCGACCACGACGCAGATAGCGCGAGAGGCGGCGACGAGCGATCGTGTACAGCCAGGCCTGGCGCTCCTCACGCGAGTCGCCACGCAACCCCCGCCAGCCGAGATAAGCATGGGCGAAGCTCTCAGCCATCAAATCCAACGCTGTCTCGGGGTCGAGCGTGCGCCGCGCGAAGAAAACGAGCAGCGCCTCACTTTCCCGAAGATAGAAATCATCGAAGTCCTCCGCATCGGCCATCGCCTTCAATGTGCCGCAAGCGAGGAAAGCGTGACGCGCCGACGATACAATCCACCTGTCGCATTTGTCGTCACATTTGAGACTGAATGGTTGGGAGGAGCGCCGTGCCGAGGAGGACGGAACGTTGCGCCCGCGATGCGTGGGCGGGAGCGCGACGGCGACTGAGAAAGGGAATTGCGCCGTTCTTGGCGCTGATCGCGACGACGTGCGCGTTCCCGGTGTTGGCTGCTGCGAATCGGCCTCCCGGCCCGGCGCTTGTATGCGCAGGCTCACCATCGACGATCAGCGAAGCCGCGCCTGCACCGGATGTCCTGTCGATGCTCGCGGTATTGCGCAGCCCGCAGACACCGCTCGACGCCCTGCCGGCGAGCTCGTTGCCCGGCGGCGTGCAACACATGGGAGAAGGGATCTACATCAATTACGTGCGCGACGTCGGCGTGATCTCGGGCACGACCTACTACGTGATTCCCGTCGCGCGAGGATGTGCCTCCTCCAAAGAAGAAGTCATCCTTTACACCCACAGCGCACGAGGGTTCTCCGGCTGGTTCGGAGCGACACCTCGCGCCATCGAGCAGGGACGGCTCCTTGGTAGCGAAGGCACTGCCGCGAGCTCCGTCGTCTCGGGCATCGTCCCCGACGGCGTCGCCAAGATCACGCTGAAGTACGCACCGGCCAAGCCCAGCTCGATCAGCCCGAGGAGGCAGCTTGCGGTGACGGTCACGGCCAAGCCGATGAACAACGTCTTCGCGGTGCACGTCCCTCAGAACCCGGGCAGCGCAAGCCTTCCCAAGACGATCGTGTGGCGATCCGCCAAGGGCGCCGTGATCAAGCGGATCCACCCAGCCGGCTGATCGGTCACGGCATCCCCCCGTCCGCGTAGCTTCCGGGCCGCCAGCCTCGACGTCGTGCGAGCGGGACCAGCGGCCCGAGAACCGCGCGCTGCAGCCACGGCGGCGGCAGCATAATTACAGTGGTGCGCTTGTAGTGGTCGGCCATGGCGGCCATCGCGAGCAGGCCGCGCCAGCTCCGCGGCGTCGCATACCGCGTCGAGAGCCGCGCCCGTCCAAGCGCTGCCGCGTCCTCGAGGAATTCCTGGAGCTCGGGGTCCGGAGGCTCGACGTGCGTCTTGAAATGCGCGAGTGAGCGGCTGCGGTTGGCGTAGGTGTGGCGGGCGCCCGCGGGTACGACGGCGACCTCGCCGGCGCGCGTGACGATCTTCTTGCGATCGACCCAGAACGTGACCTCGCCGTCGAGCACGTTGAAGCGCTCCTCAAAGGTGGGGTGCACATGCGGCACGACGCCGCCGCCAGGCTCTACCCACACCTCGGCCTCGAGGAGCTCGCTGCCATCCTCGGCCGCGATGCGGCGAAAGATGTAGCGCTGGTGCAAAGCCGGGTCCTCAATCAGTGCCTCGGTCATCGCGTCTCCTCTCTGACCTAACCTAGTATGGATTCGGTAAGCTACCTAGGGATCGTTAGGTTGTCAAGCACCGCACCACGTCGGCGACTGAGCGCCGAGCAGCGACGCGAGGTGATCGAGCAGGCCGCCACCGAGCTGTTTGCCGAACGCGGCTACAACGGCGCATCGATCGATGAGATCGCGCGCCGTGCGGGCATCTCGCCGCCCGTTCTATACGACCACTTCAGCTCCAAGCAGGAGCTCCACCGCGCCCTATTGGAGCGCCACTATGCGGACCTGCGCGAGGTGTGGCGGGAAAACCTCGTCGGTGAGGACCCGGCTGAGCGCCGCACCGCGCGCGCGTTCGACGCGTGGTTCGCGTACGTCGAGTCCCACCCGTACGCGTGGCGGATGCTGTTCCGCGACGACAGCGGCGATCCCGAGGTGGAGGCGATCCGACGCGATGTGGCGGCCCGAAGCCGTGCTGCTGTGCTCCCGCTGCTCGGCCGCGAGCAGGGCGTGGACGAGTTGGTTGGCGGCGAGCAGAGCGAGTTGCTCGAGGCGGCCTGGGAGGTCATCCGTGGGGCGCTGCAAGCGCTCGCGCTTTGGTGGTACGAGCACCGCCATGTCCCGCGCGCGCAGATCGTGGCGATTGCGATGAACGTCCTCTGGACCGGGCTCGAGCGCGTGCAGCGTGGCGAGCTGTGGATGCCTGAGGGGTAACGTCCAGGTCGATGTCCAACCGACATGCATACGAAGTGTTCATGCGCGCGACCGTCGTCGTGGTCGCGGCCGTCCTAGTGATCGCGCTCATGCAGGGGCATTGGCTGCGGGTGGCACTCTTCGCCGTGCTCCTCGCCAGCAACCTCTACACGCTGGGGATGCTCCGGCGGAGGGCACCAGACAGTAGTGACGCTTGGACCGATCTCTTGCGTCTGCGGAAGCGGTGAATGGCCCCGACAGCGGGCCGACGATGTTTCAACGACGAGCGAGCTCCGGGCACGAGCGCACCCCAATTGAGCGCGCCGAGCGCTGGGCGCTCATGGAGTGGATACTCGTAGGCGGACGCCGATGGTGGCTGCTGTTCCTGCTGCTAGCCATGATGGCCGTGAGCACGACGCTGTCGATTCTCTACGCAGATAGCGTTTCCCACCTACGGCCGAACGAACTACACACGTTCATCAGACACCAGGAAGAACTGCCCGAAGGACGCGGCCCGCTTTTCCGGCGAGTCCGCGAAAGAGGGTCCGAAGAATGAACCAATCCCGCCGTCGGCCCACCTCTCTCGCGCGTCACAAACCGCCGCCCATCACGATGTACTGGTTGTGGGCCTCGAGGATGACCATGCTGATGAGGCGCTTCTCGTGGCCGCCAGAAACGACGCGGAGGCATTTGGGCTGTTCTACGCGCGGCGTGTGGACGCCGTCCTCGCCTTCTTCCTGCGGCGCACGGGCAACCGCGAGCTCGCCGCTGACCTGACGGCAGAGACGTTTGCGGCAGCGCTGAGTGCCCTGCCGCGTTACACCCCGAAACGCAGCTCGGCGCTGGCCTGGCTGTTCACGATCGCCCACCACAAGCTGGTGGACTCGATCCGCCACGGCCAGGTGGAGGACCGGGCGCGCCGGCGCCTGCGCCTCGAGCCGCTCGTGTTCTCCGACGAGGACATCGAGCGCGTGGAGCAGCGCGCCGCGGCCGCGGACGGCGGCCCGGCGCTGCTGGAGCTCGAGCGCCTGTCAGCCGAGCAGCGGGGCGCGATCGAAGGCCGGGTGCTCCAGGAAGCGGAATACAACGAGCTCGCCCGGCGCCTGCGCTGCTCGGAGTCGGTCGTCCGCAAGCGCGTCAGCCGCGGGCTCGCGGAGCTTCGCACGAGATTGAAGGAGGTATGAGCATGGACGCGATCGACAGGTTCGGGCAGGAGCTGGTGCTCGCCGGCAAGCGTCGACAAACGCGGCGGCGAGTGCTGCCTGCGCGCTTGCGCACACGCATCGCGCGCACATGGTCCGGGCGCCGCGCACCCGCGCACGTGCGCGTGGCGCTGATCGCTCTGGCGCTCGTGCTCGCCACCTCCGCGATCACGCTCGCGGCGACGGGAGTGATCCTCACGGGCTCGCCGGTCGGCACCGCGCAGGCTCCGGTCGCCACCGCGGGCGACGGCATCCCCGTGCGGGGCGGCGCCCGGCTGCTTCCCCTCCGCGTGCCCGACCCTGCAGGCGGCCTGCCGTGGGGGATGCGCATCATCCACACCACCCGCGGGCTCATCTGCGTGCAGATCGGCCGCGTCGACGGCAACCAGCTCGGCCAGCTCGGCGTGGACGGCGCCTTTCACGACGACGGGCGCTTTCACCCGCTGCCCACAGATGCGCTCCCGGACACACTGGCAAACGCGAGCGGCTGGATGGCAAGCCACTGCGCGAGCCCGGGAGAAATCTACGCGGGTGACAGCGTGGGGCTCGAGCTCAACGCGGCCACGAGCCCCCGCCCCGGCGCCGGCGTGGCCGCCGACCGCCGCGAGATCTCCTTTGGGTTGCTGGGCGTGCACGCGGTGAGCATCACCTACCGCGAAGGCTCGAGCACACACACCGAGCGAGTGCTCCCGGGCTTGGGCGCGTACCTGATCGTGCAGCGCTACACAAGCGGTAGGCCGCTGGGCAGCATCAGCGAGACCGTCGGCAGAGACGAACCGGGCAACTACAGCGGACCGGCAAGCCCGAACGGAGCCCTGACCGCGATCACCTACGACTACGCCGGGCGCACGTGCATCGACCGGGGCAACCTGCACCTGGCCTCGTGCGGACTCTCGGAAGTGCCGCCTCCGCGCCCTGGTGCACTGCGGCCGGTACACGTACGACTGCACGCGCACCTCGACATCCACGATCACGTGATCACAGCCGCGCAGATCACCTTCCGCGCGCCTTATCCCGTCACGAGTGCTGGTGAGAGCTATTCGGTGACAGCCTCGACTTGCAACACGGGGCTCGCGGGGGCGGGCTCCGGCGAGGACATCGCGCGAGGCGGGCTCGTGACCATACCGGTGGGAGAGATCCTCTCCATGGCGTGTACGCGGGCAGTGGCGCTCAAGGTCGAATACGTCAGGTTCGCGGGGGGACTGCCACAACCGACGCGCCTCGGCGCGATCACGATCAACGAGCCACCCGGCGTGCGCCCCGCACCGCTGCCCAAAGGCGAGGTCGAACACGAGCGGTGGTCAAACCCGACACGCAGCCTGCACGAGACGATCGGCCTCGCGCTGCTGCCCCAGTCCCGTGCCGCGTGCAAGGCTGCTTTCCTCCTCTACCCCTGCTACAAGGGCGAGGTCCGCTTCACTGCCCCCTACGCGACCCCGCCCGCGGCCAGCGGCTACTCCAGGGCCGCGGAATACTCGATCAACGGATTCGCCAAGTGTGAGGCCGGCGGGCGCCCGGAAACCGCCTGGGGCATTGGACGCAACGTCAAGGCACACGAAACGATCAAGACAATCTCGCTCGGGCTCTTCGTGCTCACGCCCTCCTGCCTGTCGAGCGAGGGATTCGACATCACTTACCGGAACCCGCAAGGCCCGTCCTCCCGCGCACCGCACGAATCGGTGATCGTGGGAAGGGTCACCCTGGGCGAAGCGACGCTGCCGAACGGACGCACGCCACTTCCTCCACGTTGACACCGTCAGTTGAGCGGTATATGCTGTTTCAATGAGAAGGCGTGCGATGCAGGAGGCGACGTTCCTGATCCTGACGGCGCTGGCTGGAGGAAGCCAGCACGGCTACGGGATCATCACCGATGTGGAGCAGATCTCCGAGCAGCGCGTGCGGCTGCGCGCCGGGACGTTGTACACGGCGCTGGATCGTCTCCGCGCGGAGGGGCTCGTCGAGGTCGATCACGAGGAGATCGTGGACAGCCGGTTGCGCCGCTACTACCGTCTCACGGCCACCGGCGCCGAGCGCCTGGCCGAGGAGGCGGCGCGCCTGCAGGCCAACGCCGTGGTGGCGATATCGCGGCTGGATCCGGTGGGAGCGCGATGAGCGACGACCCCCGCCTCGAGCGCCGCTACCGGCGTCTGCTCTCCTGCTACCCCGCTGCGTTTCGCCGCGAGCGCGAGCAGGAGATGCTCGCGGTGCTGATGAGCGGCGCCGCGCAGGGACAGCGCTGGCCGCGAGCGGCTGAGGTCGTGGACCTGCTTGCAAGCGCGACGTCCACGCGGCTGCGAAACAGGTGGCGAATGTCATGGGCGTGGGAGTACAAGCACTGGCGCGTGACGGTGCCGGTGCGCGTCCTCAGCGGCATCTGGCTGGTCGCTCTGACGGCCATCCTGTACGGCTACGGCATCGGGGGCTGGTGGGGAGTGCTGCTGGTCCCGGCAGCGCTCGCGCATTTCTATGTCGTCTACCGCACGCTGCGCCACCGTCGGGTGTAGATCAGCGCCAGGGGCGCTTGCTGATCTCGGCTCACGCCAGGCGGCCTTCGCAGGCCGGTAGTTCGTGCCTCAAGAGCCGGCATCGCTTTTGGTCTGGGTGGAGAGGATCTCGCCGTTGGCGTTCAGCCACGTGATGCTGGTCGGCATCTCCGGCGTGGGGCCGGGACTCGGGTGGCCATCGCCGTTGACGATCGGGCCTTCAGGTGCGGGATAGCCCTGCCAGGAGAAGGTGTTCTCCGTCACGGCCTCGGTCTGGGCGGGATGGTCGGGATAGTGCAGAACGACGGTGGCGACGCCGTCGGGCACGAGCCCGTACCCGTGCAGCCCGGCGGTCTCGAGCCACCGTCCGGACGTCAGGACCGACGTGGGCGAGCAGGTTCCGCCGGCGCCACCTGCATCGACCTCCTCGACGCAGATCAGGTTCTTGGTTTCGGGCGGCACCTCGAGGTCGAGCGCGGGATTCGGCGCGTTCAGCTCGCCGCTGGCGACCGTGTAGAGCAGCTGGTGCGGGAATCCTGGTGCGGGCGGGAGCAATCGGATGTAGTTCGAGCGAATCCCGTGGACTTCCGGGAACCCCAACGCGCTGAGCGTCGCGGGGTCGACGGCGGCACCGGGCGGCGGGTCGCGCAGGATGCCCAGCAGCGCCAGCTGTTCGGCCGGGGGGGCACCGGCGCTGGTGCTCACGGGCTGTCCGGTGAAGTCGCGCACGATCGGACCCACCGCGATCGCGATCGCCGGGGTGACGGCCGCGGCAACCGCGACCAGAACGGCCATGGCGCGGCGTCTCCCGCGGCGAGAGAGGCTCCGCAGCGCTGGACGTCGTGACCGCGGTGGTGCGATCGGTGCACCACACGCGCCGACGAGGTCGGTTTCAAGGCGATCGATGAATGTCGACATAGCTCAGCTCCCCATTACGGCTCGGAGGGTGGCAAGCGCGCGACTGACGCGCTTTCGGATAACGGCCTGGCTGGTGTTCGCGCGGCTGGCTATGACCGCGTAGTCGAGCTCGTCGATGACCCGCGCAGTCAGCGCATCCGCCTGCTCGACGGGCAGCAGCTCGTAGATACGTTGGAGCAGCTCCTCGTCTCGACCGGCCTCGACGATCAACTCGATGTCACCGTCGTCCAGCGCGACCGGCGCGAGCTCGAACCTCCGGCGTGCCGCCTCGGCAACGATTCCGTGCCGATGGCGATCGATCAGGAGGTTTCTCGCTGTGACGAGCAGCCAACCGACGGGGCTCGCAGGCAGATCTCGCCGAGGATCCCTTACGACCGCAAGCAGAGCGGCGAACGTCTCGGCGAGCAGGTCAGCCGCGACCTCGGGCTCATCGACCCGACGCGCCAGAAACGCCAGAACCACGGCGTGGTGGCGGCGAAAGACTGTTCCAAAGCACTCCGCCTCACCGCGCCGGGCAGCATGCAGCAGCTCGTGGTCATCGTGGGCTGTCGAGTCCATATACCCATTACACGAACGACGATGGTCGTTTGTGACACACCCGCTCGACGGTACCGTGCACCCGCGGGAATGCGGCAATCTCGCGGGCGGGTTCGCCGGCCGCCTGCGTCTACGGCTCGTTCTTTTCGGCGGCGCCGGGGTGTTCCCTGAGCTCGAGCAGCGATTCACTCTGCGCGCCCGCGGGGAGTTCTTCGTAGGTTGTGTAGTGGGTTGTTTCCATGTCGAGCTCGAGTGCCCCGTCGACTGTTTCTCCGGCGTGGGTGAGCGACTCGCTGGCGAGCTCGACCGGTATGAATGTGCTCGCGTCGACGTACATCGTCGGGTCGGGCAGCTGTTTGCCGTCGAACACCGGCTGTGCGTAGTTGGCGGGGTGCACGGTGAGCTCCCAGACGGCGCGACCTTCGAGGGTGGTCTTTCCCGCAAGTGTCAGCTGGCGCTTGTTGAACAGTTCTCGCAAGGTGACGTCGGGGGTAGCTTCGTGCGTGAGGGCTCCTTTTACCAGGGGTCCGTTGCCGGTTTCGTGCAGGATCACGTCCGGTTCTTCCTCGCTCCAGCGTCGGTTTTCGAGGGGACTGGCAGTGAAAGCATGTTCGAAGGTCTTGCCGTCCGGTGATGTGACGATGGAACGCAGTCGTCGCGGGTTCTGCGCGGTCCAGGTTTCCACACGCGTGGTTCGGGTCTGTCCGGCGACCATCTGTTCGGTGACCTGCACCATGTGCAGTACACCCGAGCCCGGCGTCAGGGCACGGGTCACGTCGGCAAGCACGTTGGGCGTGCCGCCGCCTGACGGCCCGAGGGTTACGAGCGCGACGGCGGCGCCCGCGATGATCGCGGCGAACCCGGCGGCGAGGCGAATCCGAGGGTGGCCGGCTGTTGACGTTCGCGCTACTGGCGCCTCGGCGTCGAATGCACGTGCGGACTGGTCGAGCCGGGGCAGGAGCTGCTCCACCGGCGCGGGCTGCGGGCTCGACTCGACGGGATTCATGCGCTTGAGGGCGTCGGTGACGTCCGATTTCATGGGGTTTCCAATCTTGCTTGTTGGCTTGTCGCTGACTGGCTGTTTTCGAGCGCTCGTGCCAGGCGTCGCTTTGCGCGGTGCAGGCGCACGGTGAATGTGGCCTCCCTCACGCCGAGAGCGCAGGCTGCTTCACGGTGGCTCAGGCCCTCCCAGGCGGTCAGTAGCAGGGCTTCGCGGTCGGTGTCGCTGAGGCTTCGCAGCGCTTCCCCCACCGGGCGGCTGGCGAGCACGGGTGACTCCGAGGGCTCGACGCTCGCCACGGGCGGCTCGAGACGGTCGAGGGCCGCGTATTGGCGGGCCGTGCGCCGTCGCTCGTTGGCGAGGACACGCATGGCGACGCCGAACAGCCACGGGCGGGGTTCGGTCGGGATCTCGTCCAGCCTGCGCCACGCGACCAGGAACACCTCAGCGACGATGTCATCCGCTCTCGCACCGTCGATGCGTCGCAACGCGTACCCCTTGATCGCGTTCGCGTGCTGTTCGTAGAGCGCTTCGAAGAGCTGTTGGGCGTTCATGCGGGCTATATGTCCGCAGCGCGCCGATTCCTTACATTGGCTTGAGAACACGGGGCTGCTCGGCCCGCTCGCGCTGGAGATCACCTGCCGGGTCAGCGCGCGAGTCGCGAAAGCACCAACCCCCTGCAAATCGAGTCATTTCGCGGACGCGCCCGGAGAGATTCGAACTCCCGACCTTCGGTTCCGTAGACCGACGCTCTATCCAGCTGAGCTACGGGCGCAGAGCGACGTAGTCTACCGACGCCGCTATGCCTCCCCCCACAGGGTGGCGACGATGGAGCGCGCACCGCCGCGGTTGCGGTGCTCGCACAGGTAGATGCCCTGCCAGGTTCCGAGCGCCAGCCCACCGCCGTTGACGGGGAGCGTGAGCGAGGGACCGAGCAGCGACGCCTTGATGTGCGCGGGCATGTCATCGCTGCCCTCCAGCGTGTGCGTCCACAGGGGGCTGCGCTCCGGTACGGCGTCGTTGAACCACGCCTCGAGGTCTTGGCGCACTTCCTGGCTGGCGTTCTCGTTGAGCGTGAGCGAAGCAGAGGTGTGGCGGATCAGCAGATGCAGCAGGCCCACAGCCATGCCCCTCAGCTCGGGCAGCGCGGCGAGCACCTCGCCGGTGATCAGGTGAAAGCCGCGCGCACGCGGCTCGAGCGTCAACTCACGCTGGATCCACACGAGCCGAGCGTACCCACAGAGCGGTTGACCTTGCGGCCCGCGCGCGCGAAGATCGACGTCGATGGCCGATCAAAACGATGTGCGGCGGATCGCGTTGTCGCTGGCGCAGACGAGCGAGTCGCAGGACCATTTCGGCTTCTCAGTGGCCAACAACGGCAAGCTGAAGCAGTTCGTGTGGGCGTGGAATGAGCGCGTGGACCCAAAGAAGCCGCGCGTCGCGCGAGAGGACGTATTGGTCGTCCGGGTAAGCGATCTCGAGGAGAAGGACGCACTGGTGGCATCCGATGCGCGCAAGTTCTTCACTGAGCCCCACTACGACGGCTTCCGCGCGGTGCTCGTGCGGCTGGCGGCGATCGAGGAGGGGGAGCTGGAAGAGCTGATCGTCGATGCCTGGCGCTGCCAGGCACCACGCGAGCTGGCCGAGGCGTTCGAGTGGGAGGGCCCCTGACGTCGGGGCGAGCGGCGCGCGTGTGGGAAGATGCGCCCAATGCGAGACCCGCTCAGAGCTGTGCTTGGTCTCGCAGCTGTCGTTACCGCACTCGCCTGCGCCGGGTGCGGGAGCAGCAGCACAAGCGGCACGAGCGCTCACACGAGCGGGTCGGCGTCGACGAGCTCCACAGCCACGAAGGCGCAGTTCGTGGCGCAGGCAGAAGCTGTCTGCCGCACGTTGAGCGCGCAGGAGAAGCCGCTGAAGGCGCGCCAGGAAGCGCTCAAGGGCCTTTCCCCAGATCTGGCTGACACGGCGTTCGTGGCGATTGTGGAAAAAGTGATCACCTACTCGCACGCTGCGAGCGGCAAGCTGGCTGCGCTCCCGCGGCCGGCAGCAGATGGTCAAGCCGTCGAAAAGCTGCTGTCCAGCTTCTCAGAGGAGACGGCCGAGGCGAAAGCGATCGGCCAGGCCGCAAGAAAACAGGAAAGCGGCGCCGGCGAAGACGCACAGGATGCGCTGCGTAAGACGATCGACGAGAATCTGCCGGAAGCTGACGCGTACGGGATGAAGGACTGCATAGCCGCAGAATGACCGACCGGGGGGCGGAGATGGCTTCGGAGCAGACGGACGCACAGCGCCAGTTCACGCTGCAGGACACAGTCAGCGAGCGCCAACACCGGCTGCTGCTCTCCGGGGAACTTGACCTGTCGTCGGTGGCCACGCTTGAGCGCTGCCTGCGCGAGGTGTGCACAGCGGAGACCGCCAGCGTCGTCCTAGACCTCAGTGGGCTGACGTTCATGGACTCCAACGGGCTGCGCATGACCCTGCTGGCGCGCGAGCTGTGCGAGCGCAACGGCTGCGAGTTCATGCTCGTGCAGGGACCGCCTCAGGTGCGCCGGCTGTTCGACGTGACCGGCCTGCTCGACCGTCTGCCGTTCCAGCCGAGAGAGTCAGACGCCCCCGGCTACCAAGGTGCCTAAGCGGGTCGCAAGCAGATCACGTTTATCCACGGCTCTGTGCGCCCCTGCACGTGCTTGACGCTCAACGGCTGCCAACCGCAGGCGGATCCCTTGACCTGCTCAGTAACAGCGAGCGGCCGGTGGGTGAGCTCGTCGACGCACTGGAGCTCAGCCAACCCGCCGTCTCCAAGCACCTGCAGGTGCTTCGCCGGGCGGGGCTCGTGACGCTGCGCGCTGACGCCCAGCGGCGCATGTACCGGGCGCAAGCGGAGCCGCTGCGCGAGGTGGACGACTGGCTCGAGCCCTACCGGCGCTCGTGGGGCGCCCGCCTGGGCGAGCTGGAACGACACCTGGACGCGATGCCCGAGGAGGACGCATGACCGGAGAAGGACCGACAGGCTACGGAACGCTCGACACAAGCGAGCACGACCATCCGCGACTGCGCTTCGAGCGCACGCTCGCGCATCCGCCGGAAAAGGTGTGGCGCGCGATCACCGAGCCCCAGCACCTCGCCCACTGGTTCCCCACCACGATCGACGGCCAGCGCGCGGCAGGCGCGCGCCTGGAGTTCGTCTTCCCCAAAGGCGAGGCGCCGCCGTTCGACGGTGAGATGATCGTGTTCGACCCACCGCACGTGATGGAACTGCGCTGGGGCCCCGACACGCTGCGCCTGGAGCTGCACCCCGTCGATGACGGCACGCTGCTGATCCTGCTCGACACCCTGGAGGAGCTCGGTAAGGCCGCGCGCGACAGTGCCGGCTGGCACACCTGCCTGGACGGGCTCGCCGCACTCCTCAACCATAAAAATCCTCCACAAGCGATGGCCACATGGAGCGAGGTACATGCTGTCTACGCATCGGAGTTCGGCCCGAACGCGAGCACCATCGGGCCGCCCGAAGGCATGCTCTAGATTCCCGGCCCAGTGCTGCTCTACAACTCCCAGGTTTCAGGCAACTGCTACAAGGTGCGGCTGATCGCAGCGCACCTGGGGCTCCAATACGAGCGCCGCGAGGTCGACGTGATCGACCGCTCCAACCGCGCCGAGCTGCTCCGCGAGCTCAACCCCGCGCTGCGCGTGCCCACGCTCGTGCTCGACGACGGTCACGCGCTCGCCGAGTCAAACGCGATCCTTTGGTATCTCGCCCGCGACAGCAGCTATCTGCCCGACGACGAGTTCCAGCGGGCGAAGGTGCTGCAGTGGTTGTTCTTCGAGCAGTACAGCCACGAGCCCTATATCGCCGTCGTGCGGTTCTGGGTCGCCGTCGCCAAGGCGCCGCCGTCACAGCAGGAGCTCGATGCAAAGCGCGCCGGCGGCAACGCCGCGCTGCAGGCCATGGAGCGCCACCTCGCCGAGCACCAGTTCCTCGTCGCCGGGCGTTACACGATCGCCGACATCGCGCTGTACGCGTACACGCACGTCGCCGAAGAGGGCGGGTTCGATCTGACAGGGCTGCCCGCCGTGCGGGCGTGGCTGGCGCGCGTCGCCGAGCAGCCGGGGCACGTGCCCATCACTGCTTGAGCACGCACCGCCGTCGAGGTGAACGACTCAGCAGCTGCTCACGGATATGTAACCGTGATCTTCGCCGCACCCACCAGGCTCCCCGTGTCTTCGCCGGCAACGAGCTCGCCGATGTAGCACGTACTCGACGTGGGCATCTTGCCCGATTCGCCTTCTGGACACAGCCCCACCTGGAACGTCGTGCGAAACCGGCCCTTGGAGTCGGTCGTCACGGTCTTTTCACCTTCGATGCATGGGTCGCTGGGGTCGATCCAGAACGTGCGTCCGCACTCCGCAAGCTGGATGACCGCATTCGCCGGGAACCCAGAGCCCTTCAGCGTGGCCGTCGTTCTCACCATCACCGAGTGAGGTCGCGCGGTGATCCGCGGCTGCTTCGCCTGGGCCTGCGCAGCCACGGCGGCGGCAACTGCCGCCACGGCTGAAGTCACCAGAGCCGCGCGGACGATGCGATTGCTCAAGTCGAACATGCTGGTTCCCCTTGGGTCGACGGCATTGTCACCCACTCCATCAGTCGAGCGGCTGCGTCATTGTGGCACTCGTCACGCTCAGCTGTCGAAGCCCAAGCCCAGGCGGTCCAGCGTGCGCAGCCACAGCCCGCGGCGACCTTCGTGCAGGTCCGCCGCCGCGAGACGATTGCGCGTGAGCTGGATCACCGCCGAGCGAAGCGGCTCCGGAGGGAACGGCACCGGCCGCTTGCGCACGAAGCGCAGGTCGCTTGCCGGCGTGTGGCGCCCGTCCAACAGGTCCAGTGCGACCTGTGCGCCGAAGCGCGACGCGCCCACGCCCAGACCTGTGTAGCCGGTCGCGTAGGAGACGCGACCGTCGAGCGCCAACCCGAAGAACACCGAGAAGCGGCTGCACGTGTCGATTGCGCCGCCCCAGCGGTGGGTGAAACGCACGCCCTCCAATTGAGGAAACGTGGTGAAGAAATGCTGGGAGAGCGTGGCGAACGTCGCACGGTCATCGTCCAAGCGAGCCGCCACCGGCCCGCCGCGACGGTACACCGCGTCATAGCCGCCGAACAGGATCCTGTGATCGCGCGTCTGACGGTAATAGTGAAAGCGGTTAGCGCAGTCGCCCAGTCCCTGCCTCTGGCGCCAACCGATCGCCTGGCGATGCTCATCTGAGAGAGGCTCTGTCATCAGCGCGTAGTCATACACCGGCGCCACGTAGTGGCCTATCGCGGGAAGCAGGGGCGGGTACGCGCTCGTTGCCAGCAGCACGCCGCGTGCGCGCACGCGGCCGGCGGCACTCGTCGCGAGCACGCCCGGACCGTCCTCCCGCAGGGCATCCACCGGGCTGTGCTCGCAGATGCGCACGCCCGCGGCCACGGCTGCCTGACGCAACCCGTCAACGAGCTTCCCCGGATGCACGAGCGCAGCACCCGTTCGTTCCCAAAGGCCACCCAGATATGTCGGCGAGTCGATCTGCGCGCGCACCGCCGCCTCATCGAGCAGCTCCGCGGACTTGCCAAAGCGCTCCAGCAGCTCCGCCTCCTCCGCCAGCCACGCCAGCTCGTGCGGCTCCAGCGCAAGCGACAGGAAGCCCGTGTGCTCGAGCTCCGCGTCGATCCCGTAGCGCTCCACGTCCTCGCACAGCCCGGTGAAGCTCTCCAGGCCCAGGCGCTCCAACTGCAGCATCTCATCCGCAAAGCGGCTAAGGCCGTTGCTCAACCCGTGCGTGAGCGACGCGTCCAGGAAGCCGCCGTTGCGCCCGTTCGCCCCCTCTCCGCACCTATCCGCCTCGAGTAGCACCACCTCTCGCTCAGGACGATCGCGCTTGGCATGCAGCGCCCCCCACAGCCCCGTGTAGCCGCCGCCGACGATGCACAGGTCCGTGTCGACGGTTTCTTCCAGGCGCGGGTGCGGCTCGCGCCGGGGCAGGTCATCCAGCCAGAAGGAGCGCACGTCCGCGTCTTTGAACGCATCGATCTGCGCAGCCGTGGGCGCCGAGCGCGGCCAGGGAAACGTGGCGCTCGGCGGGCGGCGCACGAGCGTCAGAGATGCGTCCCCGGCGGCACGTGCTCCGCCGGGAGCCCATCGTCCATGTCGATGTGAATCACCTCGTCGTCGTCGGTCAGCGACAGGCCCGAGCGCATGCTTTCCCCCGAGAAGTATTCGCGCTGGGTGCGTTCGCTGTAGAGCATCCACACCAGGCCCACGATCGTAGTGATCCCTACTACTACCAGCGTGCCGCCGATCGTCACGCCAAAGACTTTTATGTCGAAGTAGCTTTCTTCCGGATCCCAGTACACCTTGAAGCTATAGATGAGGACGGCGAACAGGCAGAACGCGCCGAGCGCCGGAACCCACACGTAGCTGACCGCCGTGCGCAAGCCGTGCGAGATCAACGAGCGGTGTGCCACGTGCACGCCGCCGCCGTGATCCCCAGATACAGCGTCGCGAAGAACGTCGTCGCCGTGACCGCATCTGAGATCACATCCCCGTTGGACACGAAGTTCAGCGCCACGTAGTAGATCACCGACATCACGCCGAAGGACACCGTCGAGAACGTCGGCGTCAGGTAGCGCGGATGGATGCGACCGAAGATCGCCGGCAGCGCCTTGTGGAAGGCCATCGACAAGGTCGTGCGCGCGTTCGGGAGGATCGTCGTCTGCGTCGTCGCCGCAGCAGAGGTCAGCACCATGAAGATCAGCAGGTGGCTGAGGATCGAGCCGAGCACGCTGCCACCGAAAATCGCACCGCCGAGGACCGAGATCACGTCGTTCTGGTGGGCGGGGTTACCCAGTCCGATCCCGTGGGAGCCGATCCCCGCGAACCCCTGCACTGCGATCACCACCAACAGGTAGGTGCCCAGCAGCAGGAACGTGGAGATCACCCCCGCCGTCCCCGGGATCCTTCCCGGCTCCTCCGTCTCCTCGTTGATCGACGTGGTCGTGTCCCAGCCCCAGTAGATGAACACCATCAACAGTAGGCCCTGCATGAACACGCTGAACGACGCGAGCTTCGTCGGATCGAACCAGCTCCATGAGGGCGTCAGGTGGCCGGCCGGCGCACTGCCGGCCCCGAGCTTGACGAGCGCCACGATGCTCATCACCAGCAGCATCACCGCCTCCACCACCACCAGGATCAGCTGCAGTCGCGCCGAGATTTCGATGCCGCGGTAACACAGGTAGGTGAGCCCCGCGATCCAGCCGATCCCCAGCAGCAGTACCCACACGCTTGTGGCGTCGTTGCCGATGCTGTCCGCGCCCACCAGCAGGAACACGTACTGCGCCGCCACCTGCGCGTAGCTGGCCATCGCCAGGAAGTCGGCCGCGATCGTCCCCCACCCGCCGGCGAACCATCCCGTCCTCGGCCCCAGCGCACGCGCCGCCCACGTGAAGCTCGTGCCGCAATCCGGATCGGCGGTGTTCATATGTTTCGTCGCCCACGCGCTGAAGAACATCGGCACGAACGCCACGATCACCAGCAGCGGCGTCTGCAGCCCGATCACAGCCACCACGAAGCCAAGCGTCGCCGCCAGGCTGTACGCGGGAGCCGTCGACGCGAGCCCCACAGCAGTGCTCGTGACCATCCCCAGCGCGTCCTGTTTCAGGCCCTTGTGGACGAACTCGAACTGCGCCGGTCCAGCGCTCCCAACCGGCTGAGGGACATCGCTCATGCGCCCGCACGCTACCTGCGACGGCCCCCGCCGGATAGACGGCAATGTGTCCCGCGCAGCGCGCTTCGGCGCGACACAGTGTCGCCCCTGCTTCCCAGTTGATCTACGGCCGCCCCGCCCACGCCAGCGCGCGCGCCTGCAACTCGGCCAGATAGCGCTCCTTGCCCGCGATGTACTGCAGCCGATCTTCCGGGCAGTGCTCCAGGAGGTCCCGCTTGAGCGTTTCGTACGCCCTCGCCTCGGCGCTATTCGCCCGCAAAAGGTCCCGCACCGCGATGTGGCGCCGCTCGTGCTCGCTGCCCGCCGCACACACATGCAGGTGATGCGATCGCGGGCGCTCCAGCGGCTTGGCGAAGAAGTGGAAGTCAGAGGAGGCCGGGTCGGTGATGAACGTGTAGCCAACTTGCTGCAGCGGCCCTACGTACAGGTCCTGCCGGGTGATGTCCGCGACCGACAGCTGGAGGTCGAGGATCGGCTTCGCGGCCAATCCCTGCACCGCCGTCGAACCCACATGCTCGAGGCGCGTGGCCGCTGGGCCGAGCGCCTGCGCAAGGCGCCGCAGCTCATCTCGAGCTTCAGTCGCCCACGCAGGATCGTGGGCCACGAGGCGCACCCCCGGATCGAAGCGCTCGTCGAGCGAGGGGTGGCGCTCGAGCAAGAACGGGCCCGAGCCATCCACGACGAGGTCAGCCCGCGCGTCCGGCCGCTCGGCTTCGACGTAGCGATCCTCGGCCGGCATCCATTGCTCGACCCAAACCGAGCGCATCTGCTCGCCGTCGCGCTCCACGCCGCGCCGCAGCCGCACGTCATACGGACAGGCGACCCAGATCGAGTAATCGAGGTAGCCGCGTAGTCGTTTTGACGTCGAGTACACGCCCTCCAGCAGCATCACCGCGTCGGCAGGCACGTCATGCCACGTGGTGAGGCGATCCTCGTCCCAGTCGTAGCGCTGGTAACGCGCGCGCCCACCCGAGCTCAAGGGCTCGAGTACCTGTTCCACCACGCGCTCGAGATCCACGTCCGCGCCGTGCGACGGCGATCGCTGGGGGCGTTCTGCGCGCGGACGGTAGAAGTCGTCCATCTCGATCACCAACGCCTGCGGCCATCCCGCCGCCAGCCGCCGTGCGAGCGTGGACTTGCCCGACGCGCCATGACCGTCGATCGCGATCAAGCGCGCGCCCCTCGCAGTGAGGTCGTGCCTCAGGGCGGCCACGTCCACCATCAAGCCCCTCCCTGCGGGCTGACCGCGTAGGACCCCAGGGCATCCCAGGAGATGACACGTGAGAGCTCCTCGCGCGGGATCGCGCGCTGCACGACCGTAAACCACACGAGGTTGAAGAACGGTTTCGACACGCCCCGAACCTACCCGCGCACTCATAAGCGGAGCACTAGCGCGCGATGAGAATGCCGTCATCGGCCCGACTCCCTATTTAGGTAACGTTCTGAGCGTTTTCCTACCGTGGTAGGATTGGACGATGGCAAGTCAAAAGCGATCTATTTCATTCGACGAGTCCGTGCTGGATGAGGCGGAGCAACGCCTCGCCGCATCTGGCGGGAGCCTGTCAGCGTTCGTCAACGCCGCGGTCCTGCGTGAGCTGAGAGTCACTCGCGGCTTGGAGCTACTGGCCGAAGACGACGCTGATCTTGGGGAGGTTCCGGCCGACGTGCGAGCTCAGGTCGCGGCCGAGTGGCCGGCCTGACTCTCGATGCCGGCGCTCTGATCGCCTACGAGCGAGGCCAGGAGCACGTGCGTCAGATCCTCGCCGTGGCATATGCGCGTGGAGTCGTCCCGACGGTTCCGGCGGTCGCGCTTGCCGAGGTGTGGCGGGGCGATGCCAAAGACGCTCGCGTTGCGCGCCTACTCAAGGCGTGTTCGATCGAGACGTTGGACGAGCGATCGGCGCGGGCCGCTGGTCGCCTCCGCAGGGCCACTCACGGGGCCGACACGATCGACGCGTGCATCGCTATCGGAGTGAGCCAACGCATGGATGCCATCGCGACCTCCGATCCAGAGGACCTGCGAAGGCTGCTCGGACCGGGCTTCACGATCCTCAAGGTCTAGACACGACCATCGCGAACGTCGTCGCGACCCTCGCCAAACCGAGCTAGGTATAGAGCCGTAGCGGTGTGCACTCTGCGAGCCTGTCGAAGTCGGCATCGGAGTGCAGGATCGGCGCTCCCGTGCGCACGCAGGGCGCGGCGATCAGACAGTCAAGCGTCTTACGGATCGTCACCCCCGCGCGACGGGCGCGACGGTACAGCTCCGCTGCCAGGGCGAAATCATCCAGACCATCAAGACGCAGCATTGGAAATGCCTTCAGGTGACCTTCGACGAGGCGTGCTTCTCTCTCAGATTGAAAGCCCTGGAGGATCTCAGTGAACACGATGTCGGTGAGCGCGATCGGCTCTCCTGCCTCGATCAGCTCGACGCAACGCGTCGCTTGCGGTGAGTCCTGCTCGTTGAGAACGTCGATCCAGACGCTCGTGTCGACGACGATCACGAGCGTCCGCGGCGGCTCTCGTCAAGGTCGCCCTCCCACCGGACACGCCCCCGCAGATCGAGCACGCCGATACGTCGATGGCGAGCAACCAACTCTCGCAACGCCACGTCCACCGCCTCGCGCTTCGTGCGTGCCCCGATCAGCTTCTGAGCTTCGTGGAGCACCCGGTCGTCGATCTCGATGTTCGTCCGCATACACCAAAGGATACACATCGATAGGTGTATGCCGGACGGAAAGCCTGGACGGAGAGGGGGGGATTCGAACCCCCGAACGAGGTTTCCCCCGTTACGCGATTTCCAGTCGCGCCCGTTCAACCGCTCCGGCACCTCTCCCGTAATGGGTCGTCGTTCGCTATCGACGGCGGCCCACCAAGGCTACGACACTCGCGCCCCGTCCGTTGCTAGGCTCCCCGCATGCTCATCGCCGCAAGCGAAGCCTTCGACAAGACGATCGGCCTGATCTTCACGTTCGGTGGCATCGGCGTGGTGGTCAACGTGATCATCGTCTACATCGCCGTCCAGGTCAAAGGCGAGCGCCGCGAGAATCGGGAATACCTCGAATCTCGCCGCCCGCCGAGCGTCTGATCCATCGGCTGGCGCCGCCCGCCGCGCTTAGAGCTGACGCCGCGTAGTCCTGACCGGGCGCTGACCCGGCCTTGCGCCCCCCGCCGGTCGCAGTCGCCTTCTCATGCCCGTCACCAGATGTCTGCGCGTCTCGTTGCTTGACACGAACCCACATACGTGTAAAGTGCACGGACAGAAGCCGGTCGCACGACAACCGAGGAGGCTGCATCGATGTCCGCTGTCGCGCAAGTGCAAGACGAGCCCACGTGGCGCGACCCCAAGCGCCACGCGTGGCTGCTGGGGCTGCTCATCCCCACGCTCCCGTTCATGGCCTGGGCGCTTGTGCACATCACCGGCCTAGGCATTTTTTGGTTCTACGGGCCGATGCTCGTGTTCGGCATCTTCCCGCCGCTCGACCTGGCGCTGGGCATGGACCAGCGCAACCCGCCCGACGAGCTCATCAAGTGGCTCGAGCAGGATCGCTACTACCGCTGGTGCACCTACCTGTACCTGCCGATCCAGTACGCAGGGCTCGTGTTCGCCTGCTGGCTGTGGGCGCACGGGCATCTCTCCACCGTCGATGACGTGGGCCTTGCGGTGACGATGGGCATGGTCAGCGGCATCGCGATCAACACCGCGCATGAGCTCGGGCACAAGCGCGCCTCGATGGAGCGCTGGCTGAGCCGCATTGCGCTCGCGCAGAGCGCATACGGGCACTTCTTCATCGAGCACAACCGCGGCCACCATGTGCGTGTCGCCACGCCCGAGGATCCCGCCAGCGCGCGCTTGGGCGAGAGCTTCTACGCGTTCCTGCCCCGCACCGTGATCGGCAGCCTGCGCTCCGCCTGGCACCTCGAGCGCATCCGCCTCGAGCGCATGGAAAAGGGACCGTGGAGCCTTCGCAACGACATCCTCGGCGCGTGGGCGATGACCGTCGTGCTCTTTGCCGCGCTCGTCGCCGGCTTCGGCATCGTCGTGCTGCCCTACCTGGTGATCCAGGCGGTGCTCGGCTTCTCGCTGCTGGAGGTGGTCAACTACCTCGAGCACTACGGCCTTTTGCGCCAGAAGGCCGATGACGGACGCTACGAGCGCACGCGCCCGGAGCACAGCTGGAACAGCAACAACGTCGCCTCAAACGTGCTGCTCTACCACCTGCAGCGCCACTCCGACCACCACGCCAACCCGATCCGCCGCTACCAGGCGCTGCGCCACGTCGACGACGCGCCGCAGCTACCCACCGGCTATGCGGGCATGATCGTGCTCGCTGTGATCCCGCCCGTGTGGCGGGCAGTGATGGACCACCGCGTGCTCGAGCATTACAACGACGAACCGGCGCGCGCCAACATCAAGCCGCGGCTGCGCCGCCGGGCGCTCGAGCGCTACAGGATCGCCGCGTGAGCCGCTACCGCTGCCCCGCGTGCGGGTACGTCTACGACGAGCAACAGGGCCACCCGCGCGAGGGCTTCCCGCCCGGCACACCCTGGAGCGAGGTGCCGGACGAGTGGGCCTGTCCGGACTGCGGCGTGCGCGATAAGGTCGAGTTCGAGCCCGACCCGTGACCGCCAGTACTGCACAACGCGTCCCCTACGCCGTTGCCGCGCGCGAGCTGCTGCGCAACACCCTGCTCGACGCCGCCCGCGAAGAGCTCCAGGGTCGGCGCTGGGCGGACATCACGATGGCCGACATCGCGCTCGCCGCCGGTGTCAGCCGCCAGACGCTCTACAAGGAGTTCGGCACGCGCGAGGAGTTCGCGCAGGTGCTGGTGATGCGCGAGACCGACCTCTTCCTGCTCGCCGTGCAAGGCGCCGTCGCCGCGCACCTCGACGATCCCGCCACCGCGCTCGCAGCCGCCTTCGACGTGTTCCTGCAGGGGGCCGCACAGAACCCGATCGTGCGCACGATCATCGACGGTGATGGCGCGGAGGAGCTGCTCGCGCTGTTCACGATCCAGGGCAAACCGATCGTCGAGCGCGGCGTCGAGCAGCTCACAGCGGTGATGCTCGACAGCTGGCCGCCGCTGCAGCGCCGCGACGCAGAACTGCTCAGCGAGTGCCTCGTGCGCCTTGCGATCAGCTACGCGGCGCTGCCCAAAGGCCCGTCCAACATGACCGCCGCAGCGATCGCCACGCTGTTCAGGCCCTACCTCGAGCAGCTGATCGTCACAGACGCGACGCGACCACGGCGCACGCTGTGATCACCATCGCCAGCGACAGCGCCGCCAGCGCGCCGTCCAGTGGCGCGAGCGCCGTCTGGAGCGTCAGCGGCTCGCTGCTGCCGTCGCGCATCACGCGCTCGCCGCTGAGCGCCAGCGTGCGTCTGCGCAGCTCACGCGCGGGGGAGCTCAAGCGCCGCTGCGCCACGCTCAACGCCGTGCACGCGGCCGCCATGAGAATGCCCGGCAGCGCCACCTTCTCCGCCTCCACGAAGTAGCCCGTGAAAGCTGGGAAGCCGCCCCAGCCGATCGCGAACCACAGATCGCTGTGGAAGCGCCCGCCCGCCAACTCCAAGTTGTATGCCAGGAGGAACAGCGCACCCATGAACACCAACGGCGCGAGCCACACGGACACCGTGAGCACGCCCGCAACGCCGATCGCCAGCGCGCCGCCCAAGCCCGCGACACCAAGGCCCGCGAGCGTGCGCGACGGGATGCCCGTGCCCAGCGGACGGTTGTGCAGCTCGTCCAGCGCGTGCGCCGCGACACCCACCGCCAGCGCAAACGCAGCCAGGCCCCACAGCAGACGGGCGACGTGCAGCGTCGGCGCGACCGCCGCGCCCAGCGCAAAGTAGCTCAGGTGCCACGCCGTGTATGGAGGGTGAAGCAGCGTCACCAGCTCGCCCACGCGCCCGCGCCCGCGCGCGTAGAAGGCAGGACGCTCATACACGGGGAGCTCGTTTGCGGCAGGCTCGTGACCCGCGCGCGCGCCGCCAACGGGACGACGCCGCGGGGCCGCGCCTACCTGCGCCTCACTGCCCATCAGGCCCGCCGTCCTTGACCGCCGACATGACCACGCCGCCGCCCAGGCTCATGCGCCTCACGCGCACGTTGCGTAGACCCACGTCTTCCCAGTAGCGCACGAGCCGATCGAGCGGGTGACGCGCGTAGAAGCCACGGATGCTCGGCCCCAGGAAACGACCCACCTCAGCCCATTCGCGCGACGCCAGCCGACCCAGCGTCGGCAGGCCCACCGCCGTGTAGAAGCGCCAGGCGACGCGCGCGGGCAGCCACGGCGGCACGCCGAACTCCAGCGACGCCACGCGTGCACCCGGGCGCACGACGCGAGCGAGCTCGCGCACCGTCGCCGGAGGGTCATCCACGTAGCGCAGCAGGTAGGTGAACGTGAGCGCATCGAAGCTCGCGTCCGCGAACGGCAGCGCCTCCGCCTGCCCTTCAATCAGCTGCACGCGCGCGCTGCCAGCGACCGCGAAACGAGCCCGCGCGCCGGCCAACATCTCCGCGCTTTGGTCGATGCCCACAACCGAGCACTCAGCTCGCGAGAGGAGCTCCGCCGCAACCATTCCCGTGCCCGTCGCCACATCGAGGATCCGCTGGCCGCCGCGCGGGTCGACAGCGCTGACGAGCGCGCGGCGCCAGCGCGGGTCCTGCCAGAAGCTGAGCGCCGCTGAGAGCGCGTCGTAGTGTCGCGGCAGGCCGCGGAACAGCTCCAGCGCCTCGCGCTTACGAGGCGAAGTATTTTCGCCGGAAGCAACGCCGTTGACGTCGCTGGATGCGGGCGTGCTCATGGTGTCGCCGATCTGACAGGCTAGCGTCCGATGACCAAGGTCATGCTCATCACCGGTGCCTCCAGCGGCATCGGTGAAGCCACCGCGCGGCTGTTGGCACGCGAGCCGCAGGCGGCGCTCGTGCTCGTCGCCCGCCGCGAGGAGCGACTCAGCCGGCTCGCTGCGGAGCTGGGCGGGCAGCGCGTCAGCTACGTGGCCGTGGACCTCACCGACGAGGACGCACCCGCGCGCATCCTCGCGCACGTGGGCGAGCACCACAGCAGCCTGCACCTGCTCGTAAACAACGCCGGGGCGGCGTGGCGCGCGCGCTTCGCCGACGGCGGCTACGAGAACGTGCGGCGCACGATGGCCGTGAACTTCGATGCGCAGGTGCGTCTCACCGAGGCGCTGCTGCCGCTGCTGCGCGCATCCGCTCCCTCGGCGATCGTGAACGTCTCCTCCACCGCCGGGCGCGTGGCACGCGCGGGCAGCGGCGCGTACAGCGCCTCCAAGTTCGCCCTCGCCGGCTGGTCGGACGCGTTGTGGGCCGAGGAGCAGCGCCACGGCGTGCACGTGGGGCTGGTGCTCCCCGGCTTCATCTCCACCGAGGGCTTCCCTCAGTCCGAGCTCACCGAGAAGCCATGGACGCGCTGGGCCGTCTCCACCCCCGAGCAGGGCGCGCAGGCGATCTACGACGCGGGTATCGGCCGGCGCGCGGAACGCTATGTGCCACGCCCGTACGCGATCGCAGCCGCCCTGCGCGTGCTCGCCCCCGGCCTCGTGCGGCGTGTCCTCGGCGGTAGCGCGGCAGCGGTGATGACGACCACCACCGGCCCCGACCTCGCCGCATCGGCACAGAAGGCGGAGCGAGTGGGCGGGGACGCGGCTAACCTCAGCTGATCGCTACTCACGCGCTTGTAACCGGGGGGACCGGGTTCATCGGGGGCCGGCTTACCCAGGCGCTGCTCGCCGACGGTGCGCGTGTGCGCTGCCTCGTGCGCGACCCAGCCCGTGCCGCGCATCTCCAGCGCGCGGGCTGTGAGATCGTCAAGGGAGACATCACCGACGCCAGCTCGCTCGAGGGCCTGGGCATGGGGATGGACATCGCGTACTTCCTCGTGCACGCGATGGCCGGCGGCGCCGGCTATGAAGAGCGCGAGCGCCAGGGCGCAGCGAACTTTGCGCGTATGGCAACGCGCGAGGGCGTGCAGCGCATGGCATACCTCGGCGGGCTCGGTGATGAGACGGTCTCCAAACACCTGCAGAGCCGCCACCAAACAGCGCTCGCGCTGATGGCCGATGGGCCGCCGCTCACCTACTTCCGCGCGGCGATGGTCGTGGGCGCAGAGAGCGAGTCCTACCGAACGCTTCGCTACCTGGTGAAACGCCTGCCGGTGATGATCGCCCCCAGCTGGCTGCGCATCGCGACGCAGCCGATCGCCGTGGACGACGTCGTGCAGTACCTGGTGCGCGCGCCCCATGTGCCGCAATCGCTAGGCCGAGAGGTGCAGATCGGGGGACCGGACGTCCTCGCCTACGGCGACATGCTCGACCGCATGGCGGTGGCGATGGGCTTGCGTGCTCGTCCGAAGCTGCCTGTGCCGTTTATCACGCCCTGGCTGTCGGCGTTGTGGCTTGGGCTGGTGACGCCCGTGGACACCAACGTCGCGCGGCCGCTCGTTGAGGGTCTCACCACCGAGACGATCGTCACCGATCCCTCCGGCGCACGCCCGTTCGAGATCCAGCCGATGTCCTTCGACCGCGCGCTGGAGCATGCTCTGGAGGAAGAGCGAAGCGGCGCGCAGCGCGGTCCCCGCGAGGCGAGCGCCACGTCGTCGATCGGATGAGCCGGGCGCTCGTGCTCTTCACGCGCGATCTGCGCGTGCGCGACCACGCGCCGCTCGCTGCGGCCGTGCGCGAGCACGACGCGGTGATCCCCGTGTTCGTGCTCGACCGCACGCTGCTCCAGCGCAACTGCGGTGCGCCCAATCGCATTTCGTTCCTGCTCGATTGCCTGCGCGACCTCAGCGATTCGCTAAGTCGACGCGGCGCTGCACTGGTCGTGCGCAAGGGCGACGTCGTGGAGGAGACGGCGAAGCTCGCGCACAAGTGGGACGCGCACGCGATCTACATGAGCGCCGATTACACGCCGTACGCGTGCGAGCGTCACGAGCGCCTGCAGGCTGCGTGCGAGCGCGCGCGGATCGAGCTGCGCACGTTCAACGGCGTGAACGTCCTCGCGCCGGGTGAGCTCACCCCCGCCGGCGGCGACCACTACCGCGTCTTCACCCCCTACTGGCGCCAATGGCGCCGGACCGCCGACCGCGTGCTCGCGCGCGCGCCGCAGCGGATCCCCGTGCCCGCGGGGTTGAAGGCGACCCCGCTACCAAAGCTCTCGAGCCTGACCCGCGAACGCGGCTCGCCGGAACTCGCGCCTGGCGGCGAGAGCAACGCACGCAAGCAGCTCGAGCGTTGGCTGAAGGCGCGCGCGGGCAGCTACAGCGAGCTGCACGACAACCTCCCCGCGGATGGCACCTCGCGCATGAGCGCGCACCTGCACTTCGGCTGCATCTCCGCCGCCACGCTCCTGCAGCGCACCAGCGGTGGACAGGACGCACAGGAGGACTTCGCCCGCCAGCTGTGCTGGCGCGACTTCCACCATCAGGTGCTGGCCGCGAGGCCGGACATACCCCACGCCGACTACCGCCCCCGCGGGGATCGCTGGCGTCATGAGGAGCGCGAGCTGCAGGCGTGGCGGGAGGGGCGCACCGGCTACCCGATCGTGGACGCCGGCATGCGCCAGCTGGCGGCTGAGGGCTTCATGCATAACCGCGCGCGGCTGATCGTGTCCTCCTTCCTGACGAAGACGCTCTATCTCGACTGGCGCGCGGGCGCCGCGCACTTCACGCGCCTGTTGCTCGACGCGGACGTGGCCAACAACGTTGGCAACTGGCAGTGGGTGGCAGGCACCGGCAACGACACCCGCCCCAACCGTGTGCTCAACCCGCTGCGCCAGGCGCAGCGCTTCGACCCCCACGGCGAGTACGTGCGCCGCTACGTCCCAGAGCTAGGAAGCCTGCAGGGCGCGAGCGTGCACCAACCGTGGCTGCTGCCTGAAGCCCAGCGCCGGCGCCTCGGATACCCGGCGCCGCTCGTGGACCACGAGGCGGCCGCAGCGGAACTGCGCGCGCGGCGCTACTCCTCGAGCTCGCCCGCGTAGAGCGCGAACACTGCGCCCTGCGGGTCGGCGACGACGCCGATCTTGGCGATCCCGATGTCGATTGGCCCGGCCAGCACGCTGCCGCCGAGCTCAGTGACCGTCGCCAAAGCAGCCACAGCGTCCTCGGTGCCGAAGTACACGAGCCAGTGCGGCGGCGCGCCCGGCTGGCTGAGCTCGCTGATCGCGCCGTTGTTGGCGCCGGCGTTCTTGATCGCCAGATACACGCGGTCCATGCCCGGGAACTGCTCCACCTCCCAGCCGAACAGCGCGCTGTAGAAGTCACCCGAAGCGGAAGGATCGGGCGACTGCAGCTCGTTCCATACGAGCGCGCCGGGGGCGTTCACGAGCTGTGCGCCGCGATGCTCGCCGGGCTGCCAGAACATGAAGTACGCGCCCTGCGGGTCCTGGATGACGGCCATGCGACCGGCCTGCATGACGTCGAACGCGGGCGCGTGCGCGGTCGCACCCAGCTCCACCGCGCGGGCGACCGCTGCATCCGCGTCATCGACCCACACGTAGGAGTTCCACAGCGGCGGCACCCCTGCGTCACGCTGCTGCTGGGGCTGTCCCGCGATCGCGGCCACGTGCTTGCCATCGCGCAGTTGCATTGAGTAGACGGCGCCCTCGCCCACAGGACGGTCGTCTGACTCCCACCCGAGCAACTGCGAGTAGAACGCCTTTGCGCCGTCCTGGTCGCTGGTCGCAAGTTCAGCCCAGCAGAACGTGCCCGGTGCGTAGCCGCTTCGCTCACCCATGGCGGCGAGACTACACCACTTTCAGCGCGACGATTGTTACCGGCTAGATTCGAGTCTCATGGCGATTGAGATCCCCATTCGCGGCGAGAGCATCAGGCTCGGGCAGCTGCTGAAGCTAGCCGGCGTGGTGGATAGCGGCAGCGAAGTCAAGGCTCTGCTCGCCGAGCAGCCGGCGCTCGTCAACGGCCTGCCGGAGGACCGTCGCGGGCGCCAGCTGAACCTCGGCGACACCGTGATCGTCGGCGAGCACGAGCTCTACATAACGGGGATCGTCTCGTAGACCTCAACCGAGCCGCCAGCAACCAGCACGGGGCAGCCCTTCACGAGCTCACCCGCCGCCTGCAGGCTGTCCGCGCTCAGTACCGAGTAGCCCGTCAGCGCCGAGGAGGCACCGTTGCTGACGGTCGTGTCATCCGCGACCGTCACCGACGGGCCAAACGGGTTGCCCGCGTCGACCACGGCCGCTCCCAGGCCGCCAAACCAGGCGCCCCACGCGGCCATCGCCACTTGGCGCTCCTCGTCGTTCTGCGCCATCGATCCGCCCTTGTAAGCCAGCAGGTAGTTCGCCATATGCGCTGTTCAGCTCCTTCTCGTGTCGCTCGTTTTTAGTGGTTCGCCGTTCGTCGTTTCACTACACGGCCGGTACGGGACCGCTCAGGATGGCTCGGCAACGCTGTCGAACATGCGCGCGCCGAGGATCCGCAGGCACGCCTGCCAACCGTCGATGTGGCGTTCGCGCGAGGTCTCGTCGGGCAAGCCTGCGTGCTCGACGACCACCGTCGTGCGTGTGCCGTCCTGAACGAAGCTGACCGTGACCGTGCTCTCGTGGCCGGTGCTCCCATCCTGTTGCTCCCACGCCCACGTGTACACGAGGCGCGCCGGCCGCGACACCTCGCGGTAGGTGCCGCGCACGGTGTGCGCGCTCTCCTCCCCGGGACGCGCGATGGAGAGACGGTAGGCCCCACCCACACGCAGATCAACGTCCGCCTGGGGTGTGGACCCCGCGTCGTCCACCATCCACCAGCGGCGCAGCACCTCTTGGTTCGTCCACGCGTCGAACACCTCCTCCGCCGTGGCGTCATACGTGCGCTCCAGGCGCAGGGTCGTGGAATCGGTCGCGCTCATCGCTTCTCCTCTCTCGCTTTCTCGTTTGCCCGCTGCTCTTTCAGGTACTGCTCCACCACATCCAGCTTGCGCTCCCACAGCTCGCGCTGGCGCACAAGCCAGTCATCGGCGTCGCGCAGCGGCGCATCGCACATGCGCAGCCTGTGCGTGCGACCGTCGATCACGCGCACGATCGCGCCAGCCTCCTCGAGCACGCGCAGGTGCTTGCTGATCGCAGGCTTGGACACGCCAAAGTCGCGTGTCGCCTCACCAACGCTCATTTCGCCCTCGGTCAGGCGTTCGAGGATGCCCCTGCGAATCGGGTGCGAGCACGCCGCGAACGTCCTGTCCAGCTGAGCACTGTTAGCCATCTGGTTAACAATAGCAGGACGACGGGATCCTCGTTCGTACTGCAGGCTCCGTGAGGAACGTCTCCGAGACGACGTCCTGCACCGCCTCGCCCACCACCCGACGCGCCACGTATCCGTAGACAGCGTCGTGGTGTTCTCTAAACAGCTGCTCGAACTCGCCCTCGGAAGCGCTCACACAGGGGTATTGTCCGGCTGGGGCCCTGCCTTACAGGTCGCTCAGCTCAGTTTTGCCACGATCACGGGAGTGCTCGTCGGGACCTTGGTGCCACCGAGCGGCTCCGCGGTCACCATCACCACCGTTGCGCCCTTCAAGCTGCCCGGCACGCCCACGGTCGCATCGCCCTTGCGCGTCACCGTGAACAGCGCATCCGTGGGTTCTGGGCCGCCGGCGCGTTTGATCCACACCTCATAGACCCGCTGCGGCGGTGTCTGCGGCATACCCGAGATTTCCAGCTGCCCGCGGCCGGCGCTGACTCGCAGCGACACGTCCGCGCCGACCGGCGCCTGCGCGTGAAACACGCGCGTCGCACCGGAGCTGGAGCCGCCGGAGGAAAGGGCCACCACAGCCAGCACGATCGCAGCCGCCGCAAGCGCCCCTGGTGCCAGCGTGCGCCAGCTAAGCCACGCGTGCGCAGCGCTGCGCGTGGAAAGTGATCTCCGCTTCGCCGGCTCGCGTGCCTGCTCTCTTTGAAGCTCCTCGTGAACGCTTGCCATCACCCGCTGCTTGAGCTCTGCCGGCGCGCTGCGCTGCTCCACCGCCGCGGGCAGCGCCGCTGTGACCATCTCCAGCGCAGCCACCTCCTCACGGCACACCGTGCACGACTCCAGGTGCTGACGGAACTCCTCGTGCTCGTGCTCCTCCAGGGCACCGAGCACGTACGGGGCGGCGTTGTCGCCGCAGAGGTGTCGATCTCCAGCGCTCATCACACCATCTCCGCGGGATCCCCAAGGGCCATGCGCATCTTCGCAAGGCCCAGGCGCATGCGTCCCTTGATCGTGCCCACCGGCATCTCCAACTTGGCTGCGATCTGCACGTGTGTCATGCCAGCGAAATAGGCCAACTCGATCACCTGGCTCTGCTCGTCCGGAAGCTCCCCGAGGGCGCTGCGGATTTCGCGCGCCTCCTCGCGACGGGCCACGTCCAGGTCCGTGCGATCGGGAGCCGGCACGCGTTCCTCGATGCCCTCTTCGTGTACCAGGCCGCGGTCGCGCACCGCGCGCCTACGCAGCGCATCGATTGCCCTGTTGTGGACGATGCCCAGCAGCCACGTGCGCACGCTGCCGCGGTTGCGGTCGTAGCGCGTGCGGCTGCGCCATAGCGACAGGAAGGCCTCCTGTACGACGTCCTCAGCCAGCGCGCGCTGCGAGCAGATTCTGAACGCCAGCGAGAACGCCGCATCCGCATGGCGGTCATAGATCACCTCGAACGCGTCCGCCTTGCTCCGGTACACGAGCTGCATGAGCTCCTCGTCCGCGAGCACACGCAAACGCTCTGTCGAAGCGCTGCCACCACCGGACCGCAAAGGATTGAACATCGCGCCCATTCTTACGCGAGCTACCCCCATTTGGATCACAGCAGCTCAAACGTCGCTTTGCGCGAGCGTTGCCGCAAGCTAGAAAGCGACGATCACCGGGCATCGCTCGCCAACCGCCGCGCAGCGCGATACTCGATCACGCGCGCGATCATCAAGCTGAACTCGAAGAGCAGGTACAGGGGCACCGTCTCGAGCAGCAGCGTGATCGCATCGCCGGGCAGGAACGCCGCCACCGCGCCGCATGCAAGCACCGCGTAGCGGCGGTTGTGACGCAACTGCTTCGTCGTCACGATCCCCGCGCGCGTCGCCGCCAGGACCCCGACGGGCACCTGGAAGACCAGTCCCATCGCGAGCAAGACCACCGCAGCGAAGTGGTAGTACTGGCTCGCCTGCACGAGCACGTTGAACTCACCGCTGTTGAAGTTCTGGAAGAAGCGCACCGCCGCCGGCAGCACCACGAAGTAGCCAAACGCAACGCCCGCTACGAACAGGAACGGGATCGAGAGCATCAGCGATGTCGTCACGCGTCGCTGCTCCGGGCTGAACGCCGGTAGCAGGAAGCCGTACAGCTCGTACAGGATGATCGGTAGCGACAGGATCATCGCGAAGATGAACGAGATGCCGATCGTCGTCGTGAACGGCTCGCCGATTCCCAGCGTCACGGGCTTGTTGCCCGTGGGAGCCGCCGACAGGTGCTTGATCGCGTTGTCCAGCTGCGGTTCCACCGTCGAGAGCGAGGACTTCGTCGCCGCCGACGCGCCGCTGCCCGGACGCTGCAGCGTCTGCACGACCGCCTTCAGCTCCGTGGCCACCGTGCGCGCGCTCTCCTGCACCGTGTAGGTGGAGCCCAGCGGACCGTTGCCCGCCTTCACCTGTTTCTGCGTCTGGTGGGCGAGCGGCGCGTTGATGATGTTCAGCAGCGCGTTGTTCTGCCAGAAGCAGAAGCCAAACGCCACCCCGACCACGACCAGGCACACGATCAAACGGCCACGCAGCTCCTCCAGATGGTCGACCACGCTCACGCGGTCTTCGTGTCCGATGCTGCGTATCGCTGCCGTTGCCATGATCTGCTCGCTCTTCTCTGTTGGGTGCGCGATCGTAGGTACTGCTGGAGAAGCCCCCGCCTATGCGGGGAGCTTCTCCATTACCGGCTGGGGAGTCGGTACTGCCTGTACCGGAGCCGGAACTTGCTGCACAGGAACCTGCTGGACCGGCACCTGCTGCACAGGAACCGAGACCGTCTCCGCCTGAGGCTGCGTTACCAATGCCGTTGGCTGAGCCATCGGGTGGGAAGTCGCGGGGGTCTCACCGCTGATCGCATCCTTGAAGCCGCGCATGCCGTCGCCCAGCGAGCGGCCCATCTCCGGCAGTCGCTTGGCCCCGAAGACCAGCAGCAGCAGGATCAGCAGAAAAGCTATGTGGATCGGGTTGTCAAGTCCCATGGTTGTGGGTTCCTCCTGAGGTCGAATTCTGTGCGCCCGTGCTGCGGGCTGATAACTACTTCTACGCGGAGGGGCCGCGCGCGGATCACCCGCGGCCCCCCCAAACCGCACGTCGCTACTTCTTGATCAACGGTTCGATCTTTGCCAGCACCTGAGCCTTCATCAGCGGCACGTCAAAGCCCTGTGTGGGCGTCGGCGTCTTGCCGATCAACAGGTTGATCGCGGCCGCGTGACGGGCCTCGATCTGCACGATGCTCCCCGCCGCGGCAAGCACTTCCTTGCTCTTCAGCGACGGCGCAGCACCGTTGTACGCGCTCACACCCGTGTTCTCGAGCACCGACGCGAGCGCCATGAACGAGGTCTGGCTGCTCGCCGGAAACACGAACGTGGGCTTCGCCGCCGGCTTGCCACCGAGCGACTTGATCGCCGCGGTCAGCGCCTTGACGTGTTCAGCCTCCTGTTCGCCAAACAACGTCCTGTAGGACTTCGCCGCGCCGTTCAGGTGCACTTCCTTGCCCTTGACGTTGTAGAAGTCAGACTCGAGGTACTCCAGCGTGAGCGCGAAGTTGAGGATTTCCACGTCGCCGCTGCTGCCGGCTGCCAGCGCCTGTGAGACGAACGGCGTCACCGCTCCTACTCCGTATACCGCGCCCGCAGCAAGTGCGCCACGCAGCAGAAAACTCGAACGGGTCAGCCCGCTCACCTCGACCTGCGCCATCTCCGGGTTTGCCATGGCGGCGTTGCCGCTGTCGGCCAGTGTTTGGTTGGACATCTTTTTCAGCTCCTTTTCTCAACCTGCGATCAGGCCAGGAACGGCTTGACCGCCGCCAGCACCATTGACATGTCATCCGGCTTGGCAAACGCGCCGTCCGGCGTGAGTGACTTTTTCACCAGCGTGCCCAGCGTCGCGGCGTGGCGCGCCTCCACCGAGTGGATCGCAAGCGCCGTCGCCAGCACTTCCGGGCTTTGGATGTTGCCGGCCTGGCCGAGGTATGCGGCCGCGCCGAGGTTCTCGACCGTGTACGCCAAGCCAGCCACCTGCGCGGCGCTCGTAATCGGGAATTTGCCGTTCGGGTTCGCCGCCGGCGTGCCGCCCATTTTCGACACCGCGCCTTTCAGTGCTTCCACGTGCGTGGCCTCCTGGCTGCCGAAGTCCTTGATCAGGCTCCCGACCTTGCCGCTGAAGAGCCCAGCGGCCACAACCTTCGCGTAAAATTCACGCTCCAGGTACTCGAGCGTCAGCGCGTAGTTGAGGATCGCAATGTCGCCCGTCGCTGCGCTCGCTGTGGTGCTCGTGGTCGCGGTGCTCGCCGCTGCCGTCGTCGTCGAGGAGCTCGTTTTCGTGCTGCTGCCACAGGCGGCAAGCACGAACGCGCCAAAGCTAGCCGCACCCGCCGTCCCCGCCATCTTCAGGAACCGCTTGCGGTCCACGTCGTCGCGCACCAGTCGCTCGACGATCCCCGCAGGCTGTACTGGGGACTCCTCGCCGGCGCTTGTGTGCTCGCTGGTCGTACTGGACATCTTCTTACCTCCGCTTCGTAACCAATGGAGTCCGCGAGCGCATTGCCCGCACTGTTCATGTCACCTATTCGCGGCGGAGGTCGAGGCGGATCACTATTTCTCGTCGAGTTCACACATATGGGCCACGACGCGTGTGCTTAACGGCGAAAGGCGCCGCCCCGCGCGATCTGCCACGGGACGGCGCCTGGCGCCACTACCTCGATACTGGTGTTACTTGATGAATTTCGTCGCCGTAACAGCCGCCAGCACCTTGCCGGCGGTGTAGGGGACGTCGAACGGACCTTCAGGTGCGATGTCGTTGCCGGCCGGTTCGTTCAGCGAACCGATCACAGCGGCGTGGCGAGCCTCGATCGTGAGGATTGAGCCGGCGGCCTTCAGGTACGCCTTGTCCTTGATGTTGCCGACCTGGCCGAGGTACGCGTGCACGCCGGTGTTCTCGAGCACGTATGCCGTGGCCATGAACTTTTCCACGTTCGTGTTGGCTTCACCGAATTCAAACGCCGGGGAGGCGACGGCTTTCTTGCCGAGCGCCTTCTTGAGGTAGGCGACGTGAGCGTTCTCATCCCGCGTCACAACCGTCAGGAACGCAGCCGCCTGCGGCGTGAGCGCCAGTTTCGCGGCGGTCGCGCCGTTGTAGAACGCGGCCTCCAGGTACTCCAGCGTCAGCGCGTAGTTGAGGATGCCGATGTCGCCCTTGCCGAATTTCGTCGGCGGCGTGCCACCGGGACCTGCCAGTGCAGCCGGCGCAAATGCCGAAAGCACCGCCCCGCTGCCCACCAGGGCGCCTCCTGCAACGCCGGCCTTCTTGAGGAAGTCCAGACGCGTGTCTCCGGAGACCGCATCCGCGGCTTCGCGGACGGCACCGTCTACATCGACCTCAGAGAGGTTGATCTCGTGACTCATTTGTTTCTCCCTATCTCGGGGGGTTGGAGATGGGCCGCACGCGCTTTGCAGTGCTTGCAGCCGTTGTTTTTGTGAATACGGGCCACCGGGAGATCTGGATCAATGCGAACCCAAACGTGCTGCCGTGATCCACCCTCACGACCCGTGCGTTAAGCAACTTGATGTCTTCCACGTATCGGCCCAACTGATGCCTCACGCGCCCCGCTGGAGCTGGGGGCGCCGGCGCAGATCCGCGGGCTCGGTGGACGTCCCGCACGCCGCGCCGAGCGGCCTGCGCCAGCGCGTGCTCGGGGCCGCCAGGGGCGAGGGCAGCGCCCGCTCCGGACCGGCGTACATGTCAGCGCATGCCCGATGGATGCTCGGAGCCTCGATCGCCGTGCTCGCCGCGGTCCTCGCTACGGCCCTCTTCGCACTCGAGCTCCCTACGCCCGCCGGGCGCACGCGCAAGCACTCACCCGCGGCGATAACGCTGAGCGCACGCACCACCCACGCGCACCTGCGACGAGCCGGATCGCGCGTGGAACTGGTCGTGTCGGGGATGCCCGAGCCGCCCGTGGGCGAGGTCTACGAGGTGTGGCTCGACCGGCCCAGCCAAGCGCCCCGCCCCACCGACGCGCTGTTCACCGTCACAAACGAAGGCAACGGCGCAGTCGAGGTCCCCGGCAGCCTGCGCGGCGTTCGTGAGGTCACCGTCACCTGCGAGCCGCTCGGCGGCAGCTCCTACCCCACGACCGCCCCCGTTCTGCGCTTGGCGGTCACGCAGCGCGACTAGCTGCGCGGGTGAGGCCCAGATAGCGAAGGGCCCGCTCGCCGTCCGCGCGCAGCTTGCGCTCGTCCGCCGGCGCGATCGGAGCGAACGGCTGCGAGCCGGCCTCAGCGCCCCGGAGCCGTCTCGCTCAGCGCGCGGGCGTGATCCGCGCCCAGATCGAACGCCTGCGCCAGCAGCTCATAGGAATGCCTGCGCGCCTCGTGCTCGTAGGTGATGCTCACCACGATCACCTCATCCGCGCCGTAGCTCGCCGCCACCTCCTGCAGCTGTGCGCGCACCTTCTCCGGCGCGCCCACCACCGCACGGCGCTCCGGGCGCGTGCGACTGGGACCCGCGTCGTCTACTTCGAGGAACCGCAGCGCCCGCTCCGGCGGCGGCACCGCGATCAGCTCTCCGCGGCGCAGCAGCGTGAACGTCATGCGCCCGCTCGCCGCCAGCCGCTGCGCCTCCTGCTCGTCATCGGCGCAGATCACCCACACCGCCACCGCCGTCTGCGGCCGGGCGTCGGCGTGTTCGCGTTCGGCGAAGCGCTCCCGATAGAGCTTTGCCAGCTCCGCGCCGTTCGGGTTGATGAAGTCCGCAAACGCATACGGCAGACCAAAGTCGGCCGCCCACAGAGCACTCTGCTGGGATGAGCCGAGCAGCCACGGCTGCGGGCGCTCCGGACGGCCCGGAAGGGTCTTCGCCAGACGCGCGAACGGATGGTCGGCCGGCAGGGTGTCGTCCAGGTAGCCCAGCAGCTCAGCCAGCTGCTGGGGGAAGTCATCCGGCGAGGCCTGCCGGCGGTCGCGCTGCAACGCGAACATCGTCAGCTGGTCGGTGCCCGGCGCACGTCCCAGCCCCAGATCGATGCGATTCGGAAACAAACCCGCCAGCAGACTGAACGACTCAGCCACCTTCAACGGGCTGTAGTGGGGCAGCATCACGCCGCCGCTGCCTACGCGGATCGAGTCCGTCGCCGCCGCGATCGGGCCGATCAGTACCTCCGGGCTCGGCCCCGCCAGCATCGGGCCGCCGTGGTGCTCCGCAACCCAGTAGCGGTGGTAGCCGAGCGCGTCCGTCAGGCGTGCCAGATCGATCGTGTTTGCCAGTGCCTGCGCGCCTGTGGAGCCCTCCGTGATCGGAGACTGGTCCAGGACCGAAAGGCGCAACCGTGGGGATTCGCTCGACATCTCTCCCTTACGTTAGGACGTCACCCCGATCGCGGGCGGGGGCAGTCTGCGCTGCTCGCCCTTCTGTCAACCCGTGCCACGGTAAGCGCGCTATTTTCGTGGCGTGAGGCACAAGCGAGTGATTGTCATCGCCTGCGGCCTGTTCGTCGCGGCAGCCGTGCTCATCGTCGTGCTCGCGTGGTCGACCGCCTCGCCCAAGGGCCCCACCCGCGTGGCCAGCGTGGCCAGCGTGCGCCCCGCGTCCGCCCGGCGCATCTGCGCAACGGCCAAAAGCCCCTGTGTGAGCGGCTGCCTGCTGCCCGTCGCCGCGGTTACGCCCGTGCACGCCCGCGCGGGCGAGTGCGCGCCGGCGGGTCGTGCGAGCCGCCCCTGCAGGCTGTTCATCTCCAACGAGGAGCACACACCGGGGACAAGCGACGACTCCTTCTGTGGGTCCAGGGAAACGCTGTTGCGAGGACTCAACAAAGGGCGGGCGAAGGTGCGCCCGCGCGCCAAGCGCTAGGCACGGCCCTGGACGACAGGGCCCACAGGTAGGCTGCTGCGCCATGAGCGATCCCAGCCAGGAGGCAGAGCCTCCCTACCACCTGTTCCTGCACCAGCCTGAGGTGCCCGTCACCGCACAGGCGCTCAGGCTGCTCATCTCAGACGAGGCGCACGAGCAGGACATCCGTCAGCTCGCGCGCGAGGTGATCGCCAACCTCGAGGCCGATCCGGATGAGCACGGCACCCTCACGCTCACGCTCGCGCCAAAGCAGATGAAGATCACGCACTCCGCCCTGCGGCTGCTGCTAAACGACCTGCAGCGCGAGCAGGACGACGAGCGCCAGATCCTCCACAACATCCTCGACAAGCTGCCCGATGAGCACACCATGCGGGCGATCGAGCTGTAGAACCCGCCAGGCTTCGCAGGGCGGGTGGTGACGAACCTAAAGGGGAGGGGTGGTGATGTTCTCCGCAAAAGTTTGTGCGCCATGGCTATACAGACTTCTTTTGCGGAGTAGTGGAGGACGCTCTTTCACATCCTCTATACGGACTCGCCGATCCGCTTGTGTTAGTGTAAGCGGACCGCTCAGTCCTCTACGTAGGAAGGTATCAGCCGATGGCCTCCCCAGCGTCCGCCCCCGCCGCTCCAGCTTCGTCAGGTTCCTCCTCCCCCTCCTCCGGCGCACTCAACGCGCCGTCTGAGAAACGCCACTTCAACCCGTGGCTCACGCTCGTGATCGTGTGCGTCGCGCAGTTTATGGTCGTGCTCGACGCCACGATCGTCAACGTCGCGCTGCCCTCCATCCAGAAGGGGCTGCACTTCTCCCGCGCTGATCTGCAGTGGGTGATCAACGGGTACACGCTGCTGTTCGGCGGCTTCCTGTTGCTCGGCGGCCGCGCCGCCGACCTGCTCGGGCGCAGACGGCTGTTCACCGTCGGCGTCACGCTCTTCTCGCTCGCCTCCGCCGTGAACGCGTTCGCGCAGAGCTCCAACGTGCTCATCGCCGGGCGTGCCCTGCAGGGACTCGGCGCCGCGCTCGTCTCACCCGCCGCGCTGTCCATTCTCACCACCACCTTCACCGATCCCTCAGAGCGCACCAAGGCGCTCGGCGTGTGGAGCGGCATCGCCGCCGGTGGCGCCGCCGTGGGGCTGCTCATGGGCGGCGTGCTCACCGACCTGCTCTCCTGGCGCTGGGTGTTCATCGTCAACCTGCCTGTCGGCATTGGCGCGCTGCTTGCCGCCCTGCGCTACGTGCCCGAGTCGCGCGGCCCCGAGCTGCGCAAAACATTCGACCTTGCCGGCGCGTTCTCCGTCACCTCCGGCCTCGTGATCGCCGTCTACGGCATCGTCAAGGCACAGCAGTACGGCTGGGGCTCCGGACGCACGCTCGGCACGCTCGCCGTCGCCGCCGTGCTGCTCGGCGCGTTCTTCTTCATCGAGAAACGCAGCCCCGCGCCGCTCGTGCGCCTCAGCATCCTGCGCATCCGCACGCTCGCCGCCGCCAACCTCTCGCTGCTGTTCGTCATGTCCGGGATGATGTCCATGTTCTACTTCGCCTCCCTGTACGTGCAGCAGGTGCTCGGCTACAGCCCGCTCAGGGCGGGACTCGCGTTCCTTCCCGTCACCGTCGGCATCGGCGTCGGCGCGGCGCTCGCGCAGTCGCTGATCCGCCGCTTCGGCGCCCGCGCGATCGCCGTTGGCGGACTCAGCCTCGCAGCCGTCGGCATGGCGCTCCTGCTGCGCACCACGATCCACGGCAACTACGCCGGACAGCTGCTCGTCGGGCTGCTCCCGCTCGCGCTCGGCATGGGGCTCACGTTCGTCCCCATCACGCTGCTCGCCACCGCCAACGTGCACGGCGATGATGCCGGGCTCGCCTCCGGCCTCTACAACACAGCCCAGCAGGTCGGCGGCGCACTCGGCCTGGCGATCCTGTCCACGCTCGCCGCGTCGCGCACCAGCTCGCTGCTCAGCACCAGCGCCGGCACGAGCCAGCACGCGGCGTTGCTCGGAGGCTTCCACCTCGCCTTCGGCGTCGCTGCTGGACTACTCGCGCTCGCGGCAGTGTTGCTCGTGGCCATGCTGCGCCGTCACCACGTCGCCACGCTCGACCTCGACGCGCAGCCGCTGGCCGTCTGAGTGAGCTAACTATCCCCGGGCGTGCCACGCGAACGCAAAGCGCGTGGCACGCCGCGCCTGGGACCAGCCCACTTGGCACAGGCCACCGCTGCGCAATACTCTTAAACAGTCGTACTCGAGGGAGAGAGCCAGCAGAGATGAGTGCCACCAGCCAAGCGGTTACGTCCAGCGAGGACGCCCACCCGCGGCGCCAACGCGCCGATGCCGAACGCAACCGGCGCGCGCTGCTAGACGCCGCCGTCGAGGTGTTCGGCGAGCGCGGGCTCGACGCCACCGTCGCGGAGATCGCCGCCCGCGCGGGCGTCGGTCAGGGCACCGCCTTCCGCCACTTCCCCACCAAGGAGCACCTGATCGCCGCCACCGTGCGCGACATGCTCGACCGCATCACCGTCACCGCGCTCGAACAGCTCGACGAGCCCGACCCGCTGCTCGCCTTGCGCACGTTGCTGCACTCAGGCTCGCGGCTGATGGTCAGCAACCAGGGCTTCAAGTCCGCCACCGCCCAATCGCTCGTGCACGAGGACCCCGACGTGATCGCCGCAAACGAGCAGCTGCTCGCCGTCGCCGCGCAGCTGCTCGCCCGCGCGCAGGACGCCGGCGCGATCCGCGCGGACGTCACCCCCGAGGACATCCCCCTACTGCTGTGCGCCGTCAGCGCCACCGACATCGCCCCTCGCGAGCAGCAGCCCGCGCTGTGGGAGCGCTACTTCGAGATCGTCTTCTCCGGCATCTGCACCGACTCGAGCGCTGCGCCGCCCGCAACGCTCGCCGCGTCAGCACCCACGCCCGAGGAGCTGCGCCAGCTCAAGGCGTCAACGCCTCAAGCGTGAGCTCGCTCTCGATCGCCTCACGGATCGCCTGAAGCGCCCCCGCCCGCGCGCGCTGCTTCGTCGCCACGTGCGCCTTCGCGTCGAGGCGCGCCAACTCGGCCGCTGCCTCCAAGCTTGCTGAGCGGAGCTCGCTTGGCGCAACCACACGGTCGAGGAAGCCCGCCCCGGCCGCCTCTTGCGGGCTGTAGCTCGCAGCCCCCACCACAGCCCTGTCGAACTGCGCCGGTGTCAGACGCTGGCGCGCCAGCTCGATTACGAACCACGGCACCGTCAAGCCGATGCGCACCTCGTTCAAGCCCAGCTTGAACGGGCCATCCACGCCGATGCGCACATCAGCCGCCAATGGCACAAACGTACCCGCCGCCACCGCATGGCCCGTGCACGCCACCACCACCGGCCGCGCGAAGCCCAGCACGCGCTCCGCCAGCGTCGCCCCCAGGCGCAGCATCTCAAGCGCCCGATCCGCGTCGCCGCTCGCGAACACGCTCAGATCGAACCCCGCGCTGAAACAGCCCTCGCGGCCCGTCAGGATCACCACCGCGCCATCATGCTCCGCCTCGTCGAATGCCGCGTGCGTCTCGCGCAGCATCTCCGGGGAGAACACGTTTAACTTGCCGTCGTCCAGCGTGATCGTCGCAATACCGTCCTCCATCTCGTAACTCGCCAGCTCTGCCATCTCAGTGCCTCCAGTCCAGGTCGGTGCGGGTCGCAGCGTCCGCATGGGCCGATATATTGTAACGATGTTTCGAAACGTCGTTACGACTGGCTGAGGACAGCCGCGTGCCTCGCACCAAGCAGCGCACCCCAGAGCTCCGCGAGCACGTGCTGTCCGTCGCGCTCGAGCTGCTCGCCCGCGACGGCGTCGCCGCCTTCACCACCAGGAACGTCGCCCGCCAGTCCGACACCTCGCCACCGGCCATCTACGAGCTGTTCGGCGACAAGAGCGGCCTCGTGCGCGCGGTCTTCTTCCAGGGCTTTCGCATGTTGCGCCGTCACCTCGCAGACGTCGCGCAAACCGATGACCCGCGCGCGGATGTCGTGGAAATGATGGCGTCCTACCGCGACTTCGTACGCAAGAACCCAGTGCTCTGCGAAGTCATGTTCTCCAGGCCCTTCACCGACTTCGCACCCAGCGGGGCCGAGCTGAACGCGAGCGGCTCCGTGAGGACGCTGATCCTCGCCCACGTGCGCCGCTGCATCGACGCCGGCGTGCTGCACGGCGATGAGACCGACATCGCCCACGTGCTGATCGCGCTCGCCCAGGGGCTCGCCGCCGCCGAGAACACGCGGCGGCTCGGCAGCAGCCGCACGTCCGTCGACCGGCGGTGGGCGCTCGGCGTGCAGGCCGTGCTCGACGGGTTTCGATTCACTAAACCGTGACCCCAACCGCCCACCGGGCGACGCCATCACGGACTACCGTTCGCAGCCGTGATCGCAGCTTGACGATCGGCCACGACGACCAGCCCGTTCTTCCGCCCAGCGTGGGCGCCGCATCGCGCGATGATCTCGACCGCGCGCTGGAGGTGTGGCGGGCCGCAAGCGTGGCGCGCGAGCGCCCGCCCAGCAAGGAGCGGATCGCGCGAGTGCGCGACAAGCTCGCCGCGGCCGATGCCTGCGTCGTGGTGGCCCGAGCGCCCCTCGTGATTGCCATGGCCCTCGCCGAACCTAGGCGCGGGCGAGACGGCACCGGGCCAATCGACGTCGGCTTCGCGCACATCTCCATGGTCTTCGTGCACCCCCGCGCATGGGGACAGGGCGTTGGTGGCTGCCTGCTCGACGGACTGCACCGCAGCATGTCCGGCAAAGGCTGGCATCGGGCCAGCGTCTGGACCGGCGTGTCCAACACTCGCGCCCGCGGGCTGTACGAGAGCCGCGCCTACCGTGTCAGCGGAGAGCACCGCGACGGACCGCACGGTGAGCAGATCATGCGTTACACCTCGCCGCCGCTTCCCTGATGACGCATACGATCTCGCCCGTGCCCTCCGCCGGCCACCGCCCCGACCCCTTCAACGACAGCTTCATCGCGATCGCGGGCGCACGCGCGGTGATCACCGCCACGCAGCTAGGCATCATCGACGCGCTCGCTAAGCAGCCCGCCACCGCCGACGCGCTTGCCGCCCAGCTGAAGCTCGACCCGCTCGGCGTGCAGGCGCTGCTCACCGCTCTGCAGACGCTCGGCTACCTGGACGTGAGCGACGAGAAGCCCGGCGACGTGGACATCTATAGACCCAACCACGCCGGCCAGGCGCTCGTCAGCGACAGCCCGCAGTCGGTCGCGCACTTCGTCGGCGCGTACAGCGCCTATGCGTGGGACATGCTCGGCGGGCTCGACAGCGCGCTCCAGGGAGAGCGTGTGCCCGACTCCCACGAGCGCCCGCCAGGGGACCCGTTCTGGGATCACTACATCCGCGGCCTCTTCCAGCTCGCGCGCGCCGAGTACGACGAGGCCGCGCAGCTCGTACCCGTCGAGCGTCCCCAGCGCATGCTGGACATCGCCGGCGGGCACGGCGGCTTCGCGATGGCCATGTGCCGCCTGCACCCCACGCTGACCGCCACCGTGCTCGACCTCCCCGCAAGCGCGCACGTCGGCCGCGAGATCGTTGCCGAGGAGGGCTTCGGGGATCTCGTTACCTACCGCGAGGGCGACGCCACCGTCGAGGAGCTGGGCCAGGAGCTGGACGTGATCTCGATGTTCAATCTCGTGCACCATCTGGCGCCCGCCACCGTGCAGGCGCTGCTCCTCCGCGCGCACGCCGCGCTGCACGCCGACGGCGGCTGGCTGGTGATCGGCGAGACCGAGCGTACCGAGCAGCGCGAGACCCCCAGCCTGAACGGCGCCATGAGCGGGCTCGTGTACTTCGCCTCCAGCGGCACCCGCAACTACACCAAGCGCGAGCTCAGCGGATGGATCGCAGACGCCGGCTTCAAGGATGTGACCGTGCACCGCAGCGACACCTCGCCCTGGCGGCTGCTGTACGTCGCGCGGGCCTGAGCACCGCGCGCCCGCGTCAGGCTTTCGCCGCTTGCGACTCCTGCAAACGCACCCGCGACGCCGCGATCTCGCGTACCGCCTCCTCGCGCGAGCGCCAGCCGTCCACCACGACCTCCTTGCCCTCCTCCAGATCCTTGTAGATCGTGAAGAACTGCTCGATCTCCTGACGCAGGATCATCGGCAGCTGATCTAGCTCTTCGTACTGGTTCCAGTAGGGATCGTGCAGCGGCACGCAGATGACCTTGTCATCGATGCCCTTCTCATCGCGCATCATGAACATCCCCAGCGGCTTCACCGGGATCAGGCACCCCGGGAACGTGGGCTCGTACAGGCACACCAGCGCATCCAGCGGGTCGCCATCCTCGCCTAGCGTGCCCCGCAGGTAGCCGTAGTCCGTCGGGTACGTGGCCGCGCTCATCAGCAGCCGGTCGAACTTGATGCCACCCAGCTCCGGGTCCCACTCGTACTTGTTGCGCGTGCCCTTCGGGATCTCAACCACGCACACCAGTGGCTCGCTCGCGCCCGGGGCCAATACGTCTTCTGTCATGCCGCTGATCCTTCCACACCCGCGGGCGCTTCCCCGTTGGACTTGACCAAACGCTCTCGACTCTCCACGACGAACAGCACTCCTGCCCGACCCCGGGGTAAACCCGGCGGCCGGGGGAGCGCGTGCGCACTGCATACCCATAGATGCGCCGGCCCAAACCGCCCGCCGTATACGATCTTTGGGTGCTGAGCGTGCTGCTGGTGGAGGATGACGACGGCGACGCTCTGATCGTCGATGACCTGTTGAGCGAAGCGCTGCCCGACGTGCGGATCGTGCGCAGCCGCCGCTTCAGCGACGCGCTCGACACGCTCGACGCCGACATCGATTGCGTGCTGCTCGACCTCAAGCTGCCCGACGCCGAGGGCATCGACACGGTCCTACGTCTGCGCCGGCAGGCCCCCGACACGCCGCTGATCGTGCTCACCGGACTCGATCACGGGGCCGCCGGCATGGCCGCCGTGGACGCCGGTGCACAGGACTATCTCGTCAAGGGCGAGGTAGACGGCGCGCAGCTGGCACGCGCGATCCGCTACTCGATCGTGCGCCGCCAGGCCGCCGACGCGCAGCACCAGTTGCGCCTCGCCGACGTCCAGTCGCGCGAGGTCACACGCCTGGAACGTGGGCTCGCGCCGCGGCCGCTGATCAGCGACAGCTCCATCTGGATCGCCGCGCGCTACCGGCCGGGACGCAACCGCGCACTCTTGGGCGGCGACTTCTTCGACGTCGCCGAGACGGGCGACGGTCACCTGCGCGCCGTCGTGGGGGACGTCTGCGGACACGGGCCCGACGAAGCCGCTGTGGGCGTCTGCCTGCGCGCCGCCTGGCGCGCGCTCGCGGTCGCAGGCGTGGACAGCCAGCTGGTTGTGCACACGATGGAGCGGGTGCTCGTGCACGAACGCGAGATCCCGCTGCTGTTCACCACGCTGTGCACGCTCGAGGTCGAGCCAAACCGCACGCGCGGGCACATGATCCTCGCCGGACACCCGCCGCCGGTGCTGATCGACGGCAGCTCTGTGTCGACCCTCTCTCACCAGGGCGGCGGCCCCCCGATCGGACTCGACGGCGCCAGCTGGTCGCCGATCCCGCTCGAGCTTTCGCCCGGCTGGGTGATGCTGCTTTACACCGACGGCATCATCGAGGGAAGAGTCGGCGAGGGGCCCGAGCGCCTCGGAGCGGAGGGGGTCGAGCGGCTGATCTCCGAGCACATCGCCACCGATCCCGACTGGCGTCAGCACCCGGACGAGCTGCTCGACGAGCTGATCCAGCGCGCAGAAGAGCTCAATGGTGGCGAGCAAACCGACGACGTGGCGATGCTGCTGATCGGCTCGCGCGCGCACAGCGCCTCCACAGGTTGAGCGCGCCCCCCTCGAACCCTGCCGGGACGAGGGTGAGCGCACGCGCGCTGCCTCGACTACGCGTGGGACAGTGGCTGGCGCTCACGATCGGCGTACTGCTCGCGTTCGCGATCATCGGCATCGGACTCGCGCTGCTCGCCAACCAGAAAGTCGGCGAGCAGCGAACGGTGGTGCTCCGCCAGGTGGAGCCCGCGCTGCTCGCCGCGCTGCGGCTGGAAAACGCCCTGATCAACGAGGAGACCGGGGTGCGCGGCTACCTGCTCAGCGACAACGTGCAGTCGCTCGAACCGTATGAAAAAGGTCGCGTCACCGAGTCCCTCGCCTACCGCACGCTCGCAGCGCATGACAACGTCGGCGGGCGCACGCTGGAACTGGACGTCAAAGCCGTGCGCGCCCGCGCGCGCGCCTGGCAGCAGCAGTTCGTCGTGCCCGCGCTTGGCGGGACGCGCGCAGCTCGCTCCGGCTCGAGACCCCGCACGTTTGCCGGCAAGAGCCTGTTCGACGGCGTGAGGGCATCGCTGGGTCGACTGCAGCGCGACCTCGCCGGCAAGCTTGCCGCCTCCGAGCACCAGCTCGACAGCGACGCCAGCTTCCTGAAAATCGTGCTGATCATCGCCGCCGCGCTGATCCTCGGCAGCGTCATCGGCGCCGGCTTCCTGCTGCGTCGCATCATCACGCGCCCCCTGGCCGAGCTCGGCCGTGACACCGCGCAGGTGGCGGCCGGCGACTTCGCGAAGCCCGTCGCGATCAGCGGCGCCCCTCGCGAGATCGTCCAGCTCGGCGAGGAGATCGACGCGATGCGCCGGCGGATCGTGCAGGAACTGCGCACCGTTGAGACCGCGCGCGCGGCGCTCGAAGCGCAGGCGCTCGAGCTCAACCGATCCAATGCCGAGCTCGAGCAGTTCGCCTACGTGGCCTCCCACGACCTGCAGGAGCCGCTGCGCAAGGTCGCGAGCTTCTGCCAGGCGCTCCAGCGCCGCTACGAGGGTCAGCTCGATGAGCGCGCGGACCAGTACATCGAGTTCGCCGTCGACGGCGCCAAGCGCATGCAGGTGCTGATCAACGACCTGCTCGCGTTCTCCCGCGTCGGGCGCAGCGGCCACGAGCTCGAGCTCGTCGACCTCGACGACGCGCTCGAGCAGGCCAAGTCTTCGGTCTCGCGCTTGCTCGAGCAGAACGGCGCCCGCGTCGACGCGCCGGCGCTGCCCACCGTGCACGGCGAGCGCGCGCTGCTCATCTCGCTGTTCCAGAACCTGATCAGCAACGCCGTCAAGTTCCGCAGCGACGAGCCTCCTGTCGTGCGGATCGCGTGCGAGCGCCAGGGCGAGATGTGGCAGTTCAGCTGCACCGACAACGGCATCGGCGTGGACGCCGAGTACGCCGAGCGCATCTTCGTGATCTTCCAGCGGCTGCACACGAAGGAGGCCTACCCCGGCACGGGCATCGGGCTAGCCATGTGCCGCAAGATCGTCGAGTATCACGGGGGGCGCATGTGGCTGGACCCCCAGCGCCACCCCGGCGCGCGCTTTCTGTTCACGCTGCCCGTAGCCGAGGACGCAACCCCCGACCAGGAGACCCCATGAACGCCGAACTGATCTCAGTGCTGCTCGTCGATGACGACCCCGGCGACGTGATGCTCGTGCGCGAGGCCTTCGAGGACCATAAGGTCGGCAACCTGCTGTCCGTCGTCAGCGACGGCGTCGAGGCGATGGAATACGTGCGTAACGAAGGCAGCTACACCCAGGCCGCCAGACCCGACCTGATCCTGCTCGACTTGAACCTCCCCCGCAAGAGCGGCATTGAAGTGCTCGGCGAGATCAAGAGCGACCCCGCGCTCAGCACGATCCCAGTCGTTGTGCTCACAACCTCCGAGGCCGAGGAGGACATCGTGCGCGCGTACAAGCTGCACGCCAACGCCTACATCACCAAGCCTGTCGACTTCGAGCAGTTCTCACGCATCGTGCACCAGATCGACGAGTTCTTCATCGGGCTGGTGAAGCTACCGCCCGCACCTCAGGGACGATCTCGCTCGTGACCAGGCCGTGCTCGCGCGTGAGCTCGTCGATGATCTCGAACGAGCGGACGGTGCGCTCGCGGGTGTCGATCGCAACCGTTAGCACCGGTACGTGGCGGCGTAGCTGAAAAAGCCTGTCGCCGTGCGGCGCGTGCTCGCCGTGGAAGCCCCACACGCCGCGCAGCACCGTGGCACCCGCCGCGCCGGACGCGCGTAGGCGGCGGACGATCTCCATGTGTAGCGGACGGCCTTCATGGGTGGCCGCGTGCGAGCTGTAGACCGTCAGCTTCTGCCACAGCGAATGGCCGTGCTCATCGCTGCCCGGGAGCTCGTGCGGGCTCGCCAGCAGCTCCCCGTCGCGCTTGCACAGCCGCACCCGCTCGAGCGTCAGCAGCGGTTCGCGCAGCAGCTCGCCCAGCTCGGGCAGGACCTGCGCGATGCGCTCGCTCGAGCCCACCGCCGTGACGATCGTCGGCACCTGCGCGTTGCCCGAAAAAAAACGCGCGCGCATGCGCCGGCCGCCCCTTGTGCCATCCACTCCCAGCAGCGCCGTCGCCCCGGCGATGCCGCGGCGGTGCAGCAGATCGCACACCGTCACGAACGGTGGGGTACCCTGCGTGCGCCCGCCGCGACCGACGTACACCGTCAGCTTCGTCGCCTCCGTGAGCTCCTGCGGGAGCGCCACCTTTCCAAGCTCGCCAGACAGCAGCCGCGCGCGCTCGAGCGTGACCAGCCCGCGCCGCTTGATCTCCAGCACGCTCTGTAGCGCCGCCTCGATCCGCGCGCGACCGTCAACGGCGATCGAGACGACCGGCAGGTCTTCAGAGAGCGTCAACAGGCGGTCCGTGCGCGCATGCTGCTTTTCACCGAAGCCTTCCGCGCCACGCAACAGCACGCTCGCCTGCAGCTCGTGCGCGCCATAGATGTCAGCCAGCTCATCTGCCAGCAACCCGTTGGGCGTGCGGTCGCGCTCGCCGAAGTACGTCGTCAGCTTCAGGCAGTCCTCGCCGGCGCCGTCACGCTGCGCGCTCATAGGTGCAACCCGATCGCGCGACCGAGCGCCGCCGCGCCGACGCCCACGGCGAGGCTCACCACGACGTTCGCGATCGCCACGGGGGCCTCTCCATCCTCCGCTAGCCGGTGCGTCTCGAGCATCCACGTGGAGAACGTCGTGTAGGAGCCCAGCGTCGCGGTGCCCGCGAGCACCAGCAGGTTGCCCTGCACGGCAAGGCCGGTAAGCAGACCCAGCACCAGCGCACCCGAGGCGTTCACCGTGAGCGTGCCCAGCGGGAAGTCGCCCGCCACACGCGTCGCCACCACCGCGTCCAGCAGGAAGCGCCCACACGCACCCACGCCTCCCAGCAGCGCCACGCCCACCCACACCCACCAGCTCATGCGATCACCCGCACGCGTCGCACGATCGCGGTGGCGAGCCAGATCGCCGTGAACCCGGCCGCGACGCTCGCCACCGCGTAACCCGCCGCCAGGCCGTAGCGGTCGTGTTCGAGCATCTCCAGGATCTCCACCTGCATCGTCGAGAAGGTCGTGTACGCGCCGCAGAAGCCCGTGCCCAGCAGCGGACGCCGGTAGGTCGACTGCGGCAGGCGCTCCTGCAGGCGCGTGGCAAAGTACGCCAGCGCGAACGAGCCACTGACGTTGATTGCGAAAATCGCCCACGGCCACGATGCCGTGGCCGCAGGAAATTCCTGGGCCAGCCACACGCGCACGAGCGCGCCCACCGCGCCGCCCGCGAAGATCGACGCAAGCTCACGCCTGTCGGGTCGCAGCACGCGAGCCATCTGACGGCTGCCAGGATACCCGAGTGCGCGAACACGATGCAGTCCTGTTCGACCTCGACGGCGTGCTGCTCGATTCCCGTGCAGCGTTCGTGCGGTGCATCAACGCCGCACTCGTGGAGAACGGCCTGGCGCCGCGCGAGGCGGGCGAGCTGTACCGGTACCTGGGGCCACCGCTACACGAGGCCTTCGCCGAGCTCGTCGGCGAGGAACGCCCGCTGGTGCTCGCGTGCGTGGAGTCCTATCGTCGCCACTACGACGAGGTGGGCCCCGTGGCCACGGTTGTGTTCCCCGGCATGCGCGCGCTGCTGGCGGAGCTCTGCGCGGACACGCCGCTGGCCGTCGCCACGGCCAAAGCGCAGGCCGTCGCAGAGCCGTTGCTCGAGGGACTCGGACTGCGGACGTTCTTCACCGCGATTCTCGGTCCGGGTCTGGACACCGAGAACGAGCGCAAGGAGGAGACGATCGCGCGCGCGCTCGAGCACTTCCCCGCCGCCGCCCGGCCTGTGATGGTCGGCGACCGCTGGTACGACATCGCCGCGGCGCACGCCAACGCGATGCCCGCGATCGGGGTGCTCTGGGGCATCGGCTCGGAACGGGAGCTCAGCGAGGCAGGCGCCGACGCGCTCGTGCATACGCCCGCCGAACTTGCCGATCTGCTGCGCGCGCACCCGGTCGCGCCCAGGTAGGTTGGCGGCCGTGGGCATCTCCCCCTACCTGAAGGGCCTGCGCGAGCGGATCGGCCACGACCTGGTGCTGCTGCCGGCGGTGGCAGTGCTGCCGTGGGATGAGGCTGGGCACCTACTGATGGTGCGCGAGTCACAGACCGGTCTGTGGCAGACCGTCGGCGGCGCGATCGACCCGGACGAGGCACCCCAGGACGCGGCCGTACGAGAGGCATACGAGGAGACGGGCGTGCGCGTGGCGCTCGATCGCATCCGGGGCGTGACAGGCGGAGCGCAGTACCGGCTGCGTTACCCCAACGAAGACCTCGTCGGCTACGTGTCGATCGTGTTCGACGCGCGCGTCACCGAGGGCACGCCTCGGCCAGACGGCGAGGAGACGCTTGCCGCGGAGTGGTTCTCGCCCGTCCAGCTCAGCGAGATCGCACTTACGGACTTCACCATCGCACTGCTCAGCGACCCCGCCGTGGCCGTGCTCTCGCGCGCGTAACCGCTACGCAGGCGCACCGACGGCCGCTTCGGCGCTGGTGGCTCGGGTCGCGGCCCAGGCCACGCGCGAGGCCTCAGAGCGGCTGTTCACGTTCAAGGTCCGATAGCAGTGCTCGAGGTGCTTCTGCGCGGTGCGGGCACGGATCCCGAGCGCAGTGGCGGCATGCTCGCTGGAGTAGCCCATGGCGATCAGCTGGAGCACTTCCGCCTGTCGCGCTGTCAGCCCCAGCGAGCGTAGCGCGGGGATGCTCACGCTGATGCCGGACGCGCGCATGAGATCCGTGTGGGCGAGCGCGTTGCGGTACGCCTGGATCAAATACGGACGAGCGAGGTTGAGCAGGTCGCGCTCGACAGCGGTGAAGTCGCGCTCGCAGCGACTGAGCGCCACGCCGAGGATCCGCTCCGGTCCTGACGGGAGCGTGAACGCGATCTGATACTCGACGCCCAGCGGCTTGTAAACCTCGCGGTAGAGATCGAGCTGATGCAGCTCGCGGTGGGTGATCAGATCGGAGAACCGCGTCGCGCGGCCGTCGCGCGTACGCAGGAAGTACTCCGCGATCGGGTTCTGCGGCGCGTAGCGCGCGAATTCGGCATGAGCGTCGCGCGACGTCGGCGGATCCGTCAGCGAGATCGTGTGCGGGAGATCTGCGGGGAGTTCGTGGATTGCGCAGAAGTCCGATGGGACCTCTTCACGGAGAACGCGCAGCAGGCCGTAGCTGAACTCGTCGAGCTCGAGCAGCCCGATCAGCTCACCGATCAGCGACAACACGCGCTTCTCCATGCCAAGAGGCACAAGTCAACGCTAACGCATCGCCGTCAAGCGTCCGGTAAGACGCCTACCGATCAGACTGCGGGCGCCGACTAGGGTTCGGTCCCGCCGCCCGGGGGCGAGTACTTGCCTGGCCCGCCCGCCCCGGGACCGGCAAAGCCGCCCGGGCCGCCGTTCTGGGCCGCTTGCAGGCGCCCCTGCCAGACGGCTTTGGCGCCGAGGTCGCCGGTGCGAAAGACAAAGTAACCGGTGACGAGCGCGAGCACCACGAGCACCACGCGCAGCGCGCCGAAGATCGCCTTGGAGCCGAGCAGCTCATCGACGATGCCAAGGCCGGTGGGCATGCCGCCGGAGATGCGCCTGGCGGCGAATGTGAGGATCAGCACGGCAGTGAACAGCACGTAGACGATCGCGAGGATGTGCGCCGCCTGCGAGTGTTCGGAGATCAGTTTGGCGGCCTGTCCCTGCAGGTGCAGCGCGCCGCGCAGCGCAGCGCCGGCCTGCATGGTGATGAAGATGGAGCTCATGGCGACGATCGAAACGAGCGCGAGCGCAATGCCGTAGCGCGTGAGCCACTCGGGCTTGACCATGAACACGAGCGCGGCGACGACGGTCGTGGGGATGAGCACGACGGGCACGTGCACGAACAGCGGGTGCGCGGGCAGGCCGCTGTAGATCGTGGTGATGCGGATGGGCAGGCTGAAGAAGCCCAGGAAAGCGAGCAGCGTGAGCACGAACTCCGCGCGCCGCCAGTCCACCCCCGAGCGACGCCCGCCGGCGCCAATTGTTTCTGTGCTCACCGGCGCCAGAGTACGTGCAGTCCCTTAAGCGGCGACTAAAGGTAAGTGATCTCTAATGGTTGGTCTTCGTGTGGTCCAGCTACAGCTCTGCCTCGGATCGATCGCCGCGCGCGAGCTACGTAACCGGTGCGGTGTTCGCGGCGGACGGCGGACGCACAGCGGTGTAGCGCCGGCAAAACGGGTGGATCAGATCGCTGCGCGGAAGCAGTAGGTGCGGTAGGGCATCTGGAAGGAGCGGCCACCCGAGAGCTCGGGCTCGGACTCCACGAGGGCGCGGACGTCGGCGAGGTAGCGCTCTTTGCGAGCCGCCTCGGCGGTAATGAAGTAGCTGCGCGAGCGGACCATCTCGAGCAGCAGCTCGAGATCCATGGGGCGCTGCCAGGGCACGTCGAAGGTCTCCGTGGGTCCGAAGGGGGCGCCGATAGCGACACGATCCATGTCGATGAGATCGGCGTCGCTAGAACCCATCGCATCGCTCAACCTACGCATCCAGCCGACGCTGTCATCGCGCCTGTTCCAGATCAGGCAGAGCACGCCACCGGGCCTGAGGACCCGGGCGACCTCAGGCAGAGCGCGGGGCGCATCCACCCAGTGCCAGGCCTGCGCAGCGGTCACAGCATCGACGCTGGCATCCTCCAAGGGGATGCTCTCTGCGGTGCCGGCGAGCGCGTGGACTTCAGGCAGTTGCTGCTGAAGGATCTCGCGCATCTCATCCAACGGCTCGACCGCAACGACGTCGAGGTCGCGGCTGACGAGCGCGCGGGTGAACTTGCCGGTTCCGGCGCCCAGATCGAGCACAGTGTGGACGCCTGCGGGGATCAGCCAGTCCACGGCAGCATCGGGGTACGTGGGCCGCGCACGCTCGTACTCGCTTGCCGCAGCCCCGAAAGATCGCGCCCGCTGCGCTGCCTGCTGCTCGCTCATCGACTCGATCCTACGCCGAGTGACGCGCGCGAGGCCGACCGGCGCGTTTGCGAGCCTTCCGCGCATCGTCATCCGTGAGCTCAGGCGTGAGGACCAGGAGGGCTGGAGGGAGCTCTGGTCGGGATACCTGCACTTCTACCGCGCTGAGATTGGCGAGCAGGTGACGGCGAGCACGTTTGCGCGCCTGTGTGAGGAGGCAGACGGAATGTTCGCGCTCGTGGCAGTGGACAACGGCGCGAGCGGAGGATTGCTGGGGCTGGCGCACTCGATAGTGCACCCCTCGACGTGGAGCCTCACCGGCTACTGCTATCTGGAGGATCTGTTCGTCGCGCCCGCGGCGCGCGGCAGCGGCGTCGCCAGACAGCTAATCGAGGCAACAGCTGCTGCGGCACAGGCGCGAGGAGTAGAGCGCCTGTACTGGCACACGCAGCAGTTCAACGGCGCCGCCCGCTCGCTGTATGACACGGTGGGGCAGCTCACCTCGATGATCGTCTACGAGCGCGCCCTCTGACAGCCGCCGGGGAGTGCCGACCAGAGCACACGGGTGGGCTGCGCTTTGGCGGGCAGCACAGGTCAACCTCCGGCAGCTTGCCCGCCGTCGATGTGGAGGATCTCGCCGGTGACGAAGCCAGCTCGCTCGAGGTAGAGGATCCCCTCGACGACGTCGCTGATCTCGCCGACGCGGCCGAGTGGGTGTAGCGCGCCGAGGCCGTCGTAGGCCCCGGGGTCGCGCATCGTGGTCCTGATCACCCCCAGCGAAACCGCATTCACGCGCACCCCACGCGAGGCGTACTCAATCGCCAGCGAGCGCGTCACCGCGACGAGGCCGCCCTTTGTCAGCGACGCCAGCGCGGCGGGCGTAGCGCTGTTGGCGTGGTCCACGAGGCTGGTGCTGATGTTGACCACGTGGCCGGCACCCTGGGCCAGCATGGGCTCGAGGACGTGCTGGGTCATGTGGAAGAAGCCGGCAAGGTTCACGGCGCTGATCGCAGCGAAGTCCTCGGCCGTGTAATCGGTGAACGCCTTGCCGATGTAGATCCCTGCGTTGTTGACGAGGCTGTCGATCCGGCCGAAGCGCTCCAGCGCCTGCTGCACCACGCGCTTGGCGGTCTTGGCTTCTGTGATGTCACCTTCTACGGCGAGGAAGTCAGGGTCCTCGGTTTCGGCGATCGTGAGCGCATTCCCCACGACCCGATATCCGCAGCGGCGAAAGCCGGCGACGAGGCCCGCGCCGATCCCTTGTGAGGCGCCTGTGATGACCGCCACCTTCCGGGCCTGTGTGCTGGAGTCCTCGACAGACGGCTTCACGCGGAGACCTTCTCCAAGACGAGGTCGGGCAGCGCTGCACGCAACTCACTGCGCGTTCTGATGCCGAGCTTCATGAACACCTTGCGCAGGTGCCACTCGACGGTGCGGGGGCTGATGAACAGCTGCGAGCCGATCTCGGGGTTGGAGAGCCCGTCACGGGCGAGCCGGGCAATTTGTTCCTCTTGAGCCGTCAGGTCATCGCGCGTGGCGGCACTGCGTTTGCGGACCGTCTCACCCGTGGCCAGCAGCTCGCGGCGCGCCCGCTCGGCGAACGCCTCCATGCCCATCTCGGCGAACCTCTGGTGGGCCGTTCGGAGCTCCTCGCGCGCATGCCTGCGGCGGCCGTCGCGTCGCAGCCACTCGCCGTAGAGCAAGTGTGCGCGTGCGAGCTCCGGGCGCAGCTTCGTGCGCTGCAACCGCTCGATTGCCTCCTGATGAAGACCCTCGGCGAGCTCGCCCTCAGCGAGCAGAGCACGCGAGCGCGCCTCGATCCCTAGCCCAAAGTCGGTAGCGGCGGGCTGCGTCGTCCTCGCCAGCCGCTCGAGCGCAGCGTGTGCCACGTCAGCCTGCCCGCTTCGTGCGGCGGCCTCCACGAGCTCGGGAAGCGCACACATGGAGGGATAGAGCTCGAGGGGATCCCACGTGGCCTGCTGGGCGAACGCGAGCGCCCGCTCGTAGCGCCCAAGGCCGTTGTAGAGCACCGCGGCTGCCCAGTGGGCCTCGGTCGAAGCAACGCTGCGGCGAGACTCGACGGGCTGCTGGACGGTGGCTTCGATCAACGCGGCAGCCTCCGCTTCCCTACCTCTAAGAGCGAGGAGCAGGAGCCCGCCGCGCGGCGGGATTTCCGCGCCGCTCGCGCCCGCGACCTCGTGGGCCTCCTCCAAGAGGAATGCCGCCCCCGCGAAATCCCCCGTCCATGCCGTGGACACACCTAGCGCCACGAGATACAGCGGCAGCTGTTCGAGCGCTCCAGCATCGCGCACGAGCTGAATCTGGCGCGCCCAGACCGGACGCGCGCTGTCGATGTCCCACATCGCGTAGCTGGCCGCCGTCGTCAACCAGCCCCAGCGCAGTCGTTCCTCGGTGGAGAGCGCATCACAGGCAAAGATGTCAGCCACTCGCTGCAGCGTCGCCGCGGCGGCCGTCCGTTCCTCGCTGGCCAGCAGCGTGAGGCCTTCCAGAAGTAGATCCACCGGTCGCAGAGGCTCGCTCGGTGCGGGAAGCGCCCTCGCGGCCCGGCAGACTTCGGGCAAATCGCCGGCACCCACGCGCGCGGCGAAAGCTGCAGCACCCCACGCGCTCAGGTGCGTTTCGCGCGCTAGATCGAGGTCATGCGGCGCGAGCCGCTCGGCGGCGTCGAGCAGGAGTGGTGCAGCGTGGCTGTCCAAGCTCGCTGCAAACGCGACCTGCCCGCGCAGCAGGTCGATCCGTGCATGCTGGAGATCCTCGACCGGACCGGCCTTGGCCGCAGCAAGCAACCTCAAGGAGGCGTTGAAGGCACCTGCCTGAAGATTCGCCTGAGCGGCGGCCAGCAGACGAGCGGTGCGTCGCACCGGCTCTCGGGTGAGCGCAGCGGCGCGTTGCAAGAACGCCGCCGCGGCAGCGAGACCACCGCGTGCCTGTGCACGGCCTGTCGCACGCTCCAGCGCGGAGGCGACCTCCTCGTCGGGCCCAGATGCTGCGCAGGCAAGGTGCCAGGCACGACGGTCGGGGTCAAGCTCCAGGTCAGTTACTTCTGCGAGCGCCAGATGGGCAGCGCGACGCGCGTGCGCGGTCGCCGATCCGTAGACGGCCGTGCGCATCAGCGGATGGCAAAACATCACACGGTCACCGATCATGAGAAGCCCGTTCGTCTCGCTGGCGGCAGCGACGTCGATGCCGAGTCGCTCGGCGGCACACCACACAAGCAGGGGGTCGCCCAACGGCTCCGCCGCGGCAACCAAGAGCAGCAGCGCGGTTTCCGCGGGCAGGTCGCCGAACTGACGTTGAAAACTCTCCGCGATGCGCCCGGACAACGGCTGCCCGCCGAGCACACCAAAGCCTCCAGCCAACTGCACCGCGCTAAGGCCCCGCGGTAGCTCCAACAGCGCCAGCGGGTTGCCCCTCGTCTCCGCCACGATCCGATCGCGCACGCGCTCGTCGATCGGAGCTGTGAGCACAGACTCGAGCAGCGCACGAGCATCGCCGTCCAGCAGCCCTTTGACGGCGAGCTCAGGCAGGCCGGACAGGTAGCGCTCGCCAGCGCCCTCGCGCGAGGCGAAGACGAGCCCGACAGGCTCGCCCGCAAGGCGGCGCGCGAGGAACGCAAGCGCAGGCGCCGACGTCCGGTCGAGCCACTGCGCATCGTCGACGATGCAGATCAATGGCTGCTCGTCAGCGACTGCGGACAGGAGGGTGAGGACGGCGAGCCCGACGAGAAACTGCGCGGGGGCCTCCCCACCCTGAAGACCAAACGCAATGCCGAGCGCGTCGCGTTGAGGGGCCGGCAGCAGCTCGATTCGGTCAAGGAACGGCATGCACAGCTGATGCAGAGCCGCGAACGTGAACTCCATCTCGGACTCGACTCCGACCGTCCGCGCGATGCGGCATCCAGGAGCGGAGTCCTCGAGATAAGCCAGCAACGCGCTCTTGCCGACCCCCGCCTCTCCGCGCAGGACAAGCGCTCGGCTTTCCCCCGCGCGCACGCTCGCGACGAGTCGATCGAGCGCGTCACACTCACTGCGCCGACCCCGCAAACTCTTTGGGCGATGAGCGTCGGGGCGGCAAAACGCGGTCACGACTTCAATCTCGCTTCGCCGCGTGGCCCCCGCAAGGGGAGGCAACTACACAGGGGGCCACTGTAATCCTCAGTCGCAGGGTGGGGAAAACCCCACGACGCGCCTGCTCCTCGCATCGGGAGACGCATCTCGACACGCGCGCAGTCGCGTGCAACCGTGGGGTTTACCCTATTGCCAATGCCTGGCGAGGCCGTCACGCTGTCGACGTGGGAAGGACAGTTCTGATCGTCGACGACGACAAAGGCTTTCACAGCGTTGCCCAGGAGATCTTCGAGCAACACGGCTACGAGGTCGTGGGACACGCAGCGGGAGCGGCTGAGGCACGCACGCGAGCGAGCGAGCTCGATCCAGATGTCGTGCTTCTGGACGTAGGCTTGCCGGACGGCAACGGCGTGGTGCTCGCCGGTGAACTGATGCGGGCCAGCGAAGGACGCCCGACGATGCTGCTGACGTCGGCTAACCCTCAGGCCGTCCCCGAGCACGTGCTCACGCGCACCGCGGCATGCGGGTTCATCGCCAAGACCGACCTGGCGAACACGGATCTGGATAGGTACCTGCAGCACTGAGCTCAGCACGCGAGGACCGACCCATCCGGCAATGGGATTTCAGCGCGCAGCGTCGTTCCCTGCGAAAGAGCACTGACGATCTCGAGCGTCCCATCCAGCGCGCCGATGCGGTCGCCCAAACCCAGCAGCCCTGTTCGCCCGGGGCCGGACGCGGCACCACCGACGCCATCGTCTGCGACCTCCACCCTCAGCGTCTCCCCATGTACACCTATGTGCACGCGCGCAGCAGTAGCGCGCGCGTGCTTGGCGACGTTGGTCAGCGCCTCCGAGCAGAAGAAATAGACGCTCGCCTCGATTGCAGGCAGCAGCCGGACGCTGAGAACGTCGAGATCGACGGGAAACGACAAACCCGCCGTGAGCGAGATGAGCGCTTCGGCGAGGCCGCCATCCGTGAGGATCGCCGGGTGGATGCCGGCTGCGAGCTCACGGAGCGCGAGCAGCCCCCGTGCGGCCTCGCTGTCTGCGGCATCGAGTAGCGCACCGGCACGTTCGGGGTCGGAGGACCACTTCTGGCGGGCCAGCTGCAGGTTGATGAGAGCGTTGACGAACTGCTGTTGCGCTCCGTCATGCAGATCACGCGTCACCTGACGGCGGGCGGCATCGGCGGCCTCGATCACGCGCCGGCGCGCCGCGATCAAATCCTCGTGTGCCTGGCGACGCTCGGTGATGTCACGGATGTAGCCGGTAAAAGAGATCTCTCCCGGCAGATTGACTCGGGTGACCGTCAGCTCGGCGAGGAATCTGCTGCCGTCGGCACGCATCGCTGTCATCTCGATGCGGCGATCGAGGACGCGCGCTTCTCCGCTCTCGAGATACCTAGCGAGACCATCGCGGTGGGCAACGCGCAGCTCCGGCGGGATGATCGCGTCGGCGAGCAGGCGCCCGACAACCTCGGAGGCAACGTAGCCAAACGTGCGCTCGGCGGCGGCATTGAAGAACGTCACTCTGCCCTGCGCATCGATGCTGATCACACAGTCGAGCGCGGCTTCAAGAGCGGCGCGATGACGAACTTCGCTGGCCGCCAGCTCGGTGGCGCGTACGTGATCGACCTCACGCTCGCGTAGCGCCCGACGCTCGCTGGAATCGGAGAAGGCAATTGCGGTCGCGGCGCCGCTCACGGTGTGGATCGGCGTGGCCCTGTAGGCGACGGGAATCATCGTGCCGTCCTTGCGCACCCACCAGTCGTCTTCGACAGTGATCGGCTCCCCGTGCTCGCGACATTTGTTCAGCGGACACTCCTCGATGGGAAAGTGAGAGCCGTCCGGCCGCTTGTAATGAACGAGCCAGTGCCCGTTTTGTCCGATCAGCTCTGAGGCGTCGGTGAAGCCGAGCGCATCGACGGCCGCCTGATTCGCGTATGTGATGACGCCCTCACTCGTCGCGACATAGATCGGCAGCGCGATCGCCGCGAGGATCGCGTCGAGCTCTCCGGCGGCTTGGCCTGCCTGCGCCCCAGTCCACTGAGCTCCCCCCTGCTCCACCCGAAATCACCCGCTGAGATACTTGAGAACAGCCAGCACCCTTCTGTGGTCACCGGACACTTGACGCAGGTCGAGCTTGTGCAGGATGCTTGTCACGTGGCGCTCGACGGCGGGCACAGTAACCACGAGCAGCTCGGCAATGCCGCGGTTGGACCGCCCCTCGGCCATCAGGCCCAACACCTCGCGCTCCCTGGAGGTGAGGGCGTCAAGTGGACCTGTGTTGCGCGGGCGACCGACCATCTGTTGGACCACATCTGGGTCGAGCGCTGAGCCGCCGCTTGCGACCCGACGGACGGCATCGATGAAGACAGAAAGATCACCGACGCGGTGCTTGAGCAGGTATCCGACGCCCTCAGCGCGGTCTCCAACCAGCTCCAACACGTATCCCTCTTCCAGGTACTGCGACAGGACAAGGACGCCAACGTCCGGGTCCGCGGCCCGTATCTCGTGCACCGCGCGCAGTCCGTCATCGGTGTTGTCCGGCGGCATGCGGATGTCGGTGACGATCACATCCGGCCTGTGCGCGAGAGCCTTTCGCACAAGCTCTTGCGCATCCCCGGCAGCGGCAACTACCTCGAAGCCCTCCTCCTCGAGGACACCGACAATCCCACGACGAATCAGGGGCTCATCCTCACACACCATGACTCGCAGCGATGCGAGCTCCGACATACATCAACGATACGCCTTTCTACTGATACGCGACGTGACATATAAACGCGAAATGACGCTGCAGAACGCGGCCTGCGAGGTAGCGCTCTGGATCAGCCGGCAGGGGCAATGCGCAGGATGCCGGTGACCGTCCCCTGGTACATGACTTCAACGGCACGCAGGCAGCCAGGGCGACGAATTGCCGGCGAGACGTCGAGGCGTCTGGGGGTTCTTCAACGGCCGGGGGTTTTCCACCATCGCGGGAGGCGAACTACCCTTCCTCACTTATTCGGTAAACATTACTTGGCGTCGAGCGCCCCGGAGAACGAGCTCGACTTGGAATCCGCGCGAGTGCAGTTGCGACCAGCGGCCTTCGCCGCGTAGAGGGCTTGATCCGCGCGCCCCACCAGCTCAGCCGCCGACGACATCTCCCCCAATTCGGCTACCCCGGCGGAGCATGTGACGCCGGCGGGTAGTGCCGCCCGTAGCCGATCGGCTATGACCACTGCGTCCGCGAGGGCGCAGTCCGGCATGACCACGGCGAACTCCTCACCGCCATAGCGCGCGATCAAGTCTGTTTGGCGCATCGCTGTCATCCACGCCGCAGCGGCCGCCAGCAGGAGACGATCTCCGGCTTGATGGCCCTGAGTGTCGTTGTAGCGCTTGAAATGATCCAAGTCGAGCATCGCCACCGACAGTGACCGATCACGTCGGCTGGCAAGCTCGAACTCACGCTCGAGCTCCTCGTCGAGAGCCCTTCGGTTGAGCAATCCCGTCAGCCCATCGTGGCGCGAGAGATCCTTCAGCTGGCTCAGCAGGGTATCTCGGTCGATCGCGACCGAGATCTGGTCCGCCAGCATCCCCAGAATCGCGGACATGCGGTCGGGTAGACGACGTACCCGCTGACGCCAAGCGATCGCGAGCACACCAATCGGCCGACCGTCAAGCGACAGCGGCTCGAGATGGACGGACACGGCGCCGGTGAGCTCACGTAGTACAGAAGCCGACTCGGTGAAGCCGGCGAGATCAGAGATGAACGTGGATAGACCGGAGCGCAGGCAGGCCGCGATGTCCGGGTCCTCCGCCAGCCGCGAACAGTCCGCCTCGGGCTCAATACCAGCGGTCGCCGTCACTGCCCGTTCCTTGCCGTCAGGCTCGACAAGCACGGCGAAGTCAGCGGCTGCGAGCTCGCGGATCGCTTCACACACGCGCGCTCGCGCATCGCCGATGCGAGCGAGCTGGCGTGCGATGTTCACGACGAGCGTGAGGTCCCTGGCCTGAGCGGCACGACGCTGGTCAACTCCCGCACCACCAATTAGGACGGCCAGGGTGATCCCGGCGCCAATCGCGAGCATCACGACCAGCGACCCGGTTCCAAGACCGTAATGCGGCGCCACGCCGCCCGAGGATGGAGTGAACCTCGACGCCGCCATCGCGGTGTAGTGCAAGCCAGCCACGCCAACACCCAGCAATAGCGAAGCCAGAAGACGACGCCCGAAACTATAGCCTTCTGAACTAGCGGTTATTCGCACGATCAGCCACAGCGCAAACAACGAGGCGACGAATCCGATCACAAGCGACGCCGCCACAAGCATGATGTTCCAGTGGATCATCGCGTCCATCTCCATGCTTGCCATGCCGAGGTAGTGCATAGCGGCGACCGCGAAGCCCATGAAGGCCGCCGCCGACAGCACCCCGCGACGTGAGACGTCCCCACGCGCGACGACCGCGAGTGACACACCAGCGCCCAACACAGCTGCAACTAGGGACAGCGCGACGAGGAGAAGGTTGTACGACACCGGCATCTGCATCCGGAGTGCAAGCATGCCGACGAAATGCATCGACCAGATTCCCAATCCCATCGTCACGCCGGCGCCACCGACCCAAAGACGCTTGCGCCAGCCGACGGAATGCCGGGAGCGCTGTGCTAGATCGAGCGCCGCATAGCTCGCGACGACGGCGATCGCGACCGACAGACAGATCAGACGAACGTCAACATGGGTCGCGATCTGATGAGCTCGCACGCGTGCCTACACGGCGATCAGCGTGAACTGGCCGACCAGCTGAGCCAGATCGGGTGGGCAGCGTCTTGGTTCGATATTTTGATATCGGTCAGATATTGGGAGCCCTTGAATTTCGGCGCTGTGGTCTAGCGTTAGGGCCTGGCCGGGCAAGCTGGTCGGGGATGGGCGCGCGCAGCCGGCGGGCGCGGGAGGGCCAACAGCGCGTGGGCCCTCCCCGCACTCGAGCTATTTCTTCTGCTTGGTGATCGGCGCCAGCGAGTTGCCGGCGGCGATCTCCGGACAGTCCTGTGGTGCTGGCAGGCCTGCGAAGCGCCCGGCGAGCCAGGCTGCGGTTTCGGTGAGCCATGGCACGGCGCCCTCGATGTGCCCGAGGTGCTGGTATTCGTTGTATTGCACGTCGACGCCGCGTTCGCAGTACTCGCGGGCGAGGCTACGCACGTCGCCGGCGATCATGACGCCGTCGCCCGGTCCGATGCCCGCCTTGTTGCCGGGGGTTCCTTCGAGTTCTTCGCCGCCGTTGCCCTGTCCGATCAACAGCGGCACGGTGGGTGTGCCTTCACGGCCCATGATGAGCTGGTTTGCGGTACGCACGAACACGGGAATCGTCTCCGGTGTCGGGTACTGAGGCTTGGCCAGCTCGGCCCAGGTGAGGCCGGGGACCGACTTCTCATCGGTAATCGACGCGGCCTGATCATCATTCAGGAGTTCCTGCCCGTATGCGCTGAGGTACGGCGCCAGGTTGAGGTGGAACGCGCGGCTGAGGCCGTCCAGTGACATCGGGATGACAGACGCCCAGCTGCTGCTGCCTTCTACGTACTGGAGATTGTGGGCGGGATCAACGAGCACGCCGCCCATCGCCGCCCCGACGACGTCCGAGTTGATCTGCGGGGCGTAGGTGGGTGCCAGCTGCGCTGCCCACTCCGTGGCGATCGCACCGCCGGAGTAGCCTGCCAGCCCGATCTTGGTTGTGCTCGTGAGACCGGTGGCGGGTGAGCTGAGCGCAGCTCGCAGCGAGTCGAGCGTGTTGTACCCGTATACGGGCCCGGCGGAGAAGTCCGCTTCCTCGCCCTCGGTGTCGGGGATCACGACGGTCTCGCCCGCGAGCAGCGCCGGGGTGATGAGGACGGACTCCACCTGCGGTATTTCGCCTCCCGTGGGATCTCCGCCGGAGATCGCGTAGGACGGGTCGTCTTCGGCGCTGAGGCTGTCGTAGAAGGATTGATAGGAGAGCACGCTTGGCGTGAGCGGCTTCACCGGCGGCAGGAGCACCGAGGTCACGTTTACGGTCGGCTTGCCGAGCTCGCTCGTCGAGCGGTACAGGAGCTGTACGGCGGTGAGCGGTAGTTCGATGCCCTCGATATGGACGGGAACGGACCGCGTCTTCAGGACCGTGCCGGGCACGATGCGCTTCAACGGCGCCTTGCCTTCGTATTTGTAGAACGGGTCCTGGCTCGGCGGGACGGCGGCTCGGGCGCCGGGAGCGGCGAGCGCGGCCCAGGCGGCCAGCGAAAGCAATACGAGCAAGCCCGCGCGCAAGTGCAACCCTCGGCGAGGGAGTCCGCACGCCAGCGATCCGATTCTCCTCGTAGCCGTCATCTGCCCCTCCGCTGTTGTCATTGCGACCGGTGGTCCCTCCGCCGTGGTCTCCTCCGCCGACGGTGCCGCTGACTCGAGCGCCCTTCGGCGTGTTCTTGGTACCCGCGGTCAGGCGAACGCAAACCTGGCTGTTCGTGTCCGAATCCCGCGAGTTTCTTGTGTCTTGTAGGAGTAGGTTTGGGCAGTGACCGCGAAGGACACAGTGAAAACGCTCTACGCTGCCTACGCTGCGGGAGACGCAGATCGCATCGAAGCGTTGCTGCATCCGGATGTCATGTGGGTGGCTCCGGCAGGCAACGCCACGCAGGTCGCACTGGGGTTGGGAAGCGCTGACGACGCCGGGTCGCCGCGGGGCCTCAACGACCTCGACCGTGATGCGATCGTGGCGTTCATGGCGTATGACTACCCACGATTCTTCGGCGATGTGACGTTCGAGCCGCGGTCGATGGTCGGCGACGGCGACATCGTCCTTGCCGAGCACAGGATGTCGGCGACACTTCCCAACGGTCGTCGTTACGTCAACGACTACTGCTTCGCGTACGAGGTCGCCGACGGTCGGGTTACGGCGATCCGCGAGTACATGGACACGCGCGGCGGCTGGCTGCAGGTGTTCGGCGACGATCCGCCCCAGGTGCTGATGGAAGGTACGCGGGCGGGTTCTTGATGTTCGTCGGGTGCAGCACAGCAATGTCCGGATAGCGGGGGCGGTATCGAAACGAGTACCCGCGACCACAAAGAGCCCTGCTGATACTGGGCAAAGGATCCCGTCAGCTCTGGCGTATCGGATCGAGGAGGTCTGGAGTCTAGATGCAGAAGCTCCCGTAATCGCGCCACCCAAGGCCCCCCAACCGTGACTCGCGAGCCTTTATGGAGCGCTGGTCGCACTCTCGATTGCGGTGATGAGTGCGGTCAGGGCTGCTACTGCTTCGTCGATGCTCTCGGGTGTGAAGCCGTTCTCTCGAGCTAGCTCAGCGAAGGGAATGCGCCAGCTGTCATACACGGTCACGGTCGGGGGCCAGGTGTGCTTGTTGCGCACCGTGAAGATGTCCACGCAGGCTTCGCGCACATGGGCAAGGCCGACGTCGTACAGCAAATCTTCAACCAAGAGGATGTCCATGACGTCGCGGAACCTGTCGTTCTCGCGCCCTTCGTCGAAGACCTCGGTGCAGGCGTGAAGCTTTTGCGCAACTTGGTAGCGCAGGGAGACGCAGTCGGCCGTCTCGGGCAACGGTACATGCAGCGAGTCCAACGACATGGTCTTTACGCGGTCGAGCTCTAGGCCCATCCCGCCCTCCACCGGTGCCATCTCCAGCTGCACACTGCCCCACGTGCGGCCCTTGTAGGAAGATGGGCTCACCGTCCTCATCGTGCACCCTGTCGAGTACAGCGGTGACGACCATGGCGTTCAGCCACCGCTGCAACCGCGCTGGCGGCATGCGTCGGTCGGCGGCGTGGTTGCCGATGAGCCGCTGCAGGTGACTGACGTTGCCTGGCAGCTTCTTGACGTTGTCACCCATTGCGAACAGCCCGAGGCCGGTGACGCAGAGTGGCCAACCGCTTTGCGGTCGGCCTGGTGATGAGCCCGCGCGCACGTGCAGTCGTGATGGCTTGGTCGACGAGATGCCACCCGAGCGCTTGTTCTATACCACCAAGGATGGCTTGTTCCGGGGTTACGATGGGGATGCCCTCGTGCCAGCCGATCTCGGCCGGGTCCAGATCGAAGGGGTGCAGCCGGTAGATCTCCGGAACCGTCTTGCGGGTACGAAAGCCACGCGGCACCGTGAGATGGATCGCGTTCGGGTTCACGTCGCAGAGCTCGTATAGGTCCAGGGCGGTCTCGTGGCTGAGCACGCCTCGTCGGCCTGTCCACAAGACCGCCTCCATATAGGCATCCAGTGACGTGGCTGGCACCATCGGCATCCGGTACAGGCCGTGGCCGAGATGCTCAAGCGTCTGACGAGCTGCCATCAGACGCAGCTGGGTCGGATCGATGTCCAGCTCGCGCGCGTCGTCCGGCGTCAGATAGCCGTACTGCTGCTGGGCATGGTTGAGCAGCGTCGTGAATGCTCTACCGGGCATCTTGCACAAAGCGTATCATAATGATACGTAGTGTGTACCAATGCCTCTGGAGATCTGCTCATAGCATCTGCATAAGCGTCATTACACTCAGCGGACCTGATCCCCTGAAGACGAACAGGGAACCCCTAGACGATTGGCCAGTCAGAACTACACCAAGCACGGGACGAATGCTAATAGTGCCCCCCGCTATCGCCAGGTTCGTGAAAGATGCTCGTTTGCAGGCGTCTTTGGAGCGGTCGCAGATTTATAGCGGGGGCGGGATTCGAACCCGCGACCTTCGGGTTATGAGCAGCATCGCTCGACGTTTGCTGAGTTCGATCCGCTCTGCAGAGCCAAATCAGGTCCAGCAGATCACGCCAGATTTCCTCAGATTGGTACCAAGTTGGTACTCCTCGACTCAGGAGAAAGCGGAGCCGCGAGCCGACGGCCGTCGCGCAGCAGCTCTAGCTGAACGCCAGAGAGCTTCACGACTTTCGTGCTTCGCTCTCCTCGCACCGCAGTTCGAGGACGCCGCTCCCCGCGCTAAGTATCCGCACAGAACAGCCCCTCCTCGGTGAAAGTCACGACCATCAGATCCGACACAGTTAGTAGAGCGCCGTCTACGGCGTCCCTCAGGCCGCAGCCGCCAACGTGCGACCAGCGGTCTGCGGGTAGACGTCAAGATCAACGTCTACGGACTCCCCCTTCGCCGATCTCGAAGGCACCGGTCCGGCCCGGATCGGATGGCCCGCCAAGCAAAGCGAGCCTCCGGGGCGAGATATTGGCCGCCCCGGAGACTCTCTCACGCGTGCACGCAAAGGTTGTCCGTCGCGGGCTCGCGATGCGTTCGCTTGCTGCACGGCTCATTAGCGAGTATTCGCTTTCGGGCGATACGGCTGGCGCCCCGTTGGCCGCTCGGTCCAGTCGATGCAGTCGGGACACGTCGACCTGGTGAATCCGTGCGGGCACGGAACATCCCTCAGCGTCTGCAAGCGAAGCTGTGGGCGCTCCGGTGCCGACACGGGTAGGTCCTTGCGGAGCTCCTGCATGTGATCTGTGCCGAGTCCAGGCTCGTGCTCGTGCTTGGATGCGGCGTAGGACTGGTGTTCAGCCGGTTGCTTACGCCGGATTTTGAAAAACACAATCAACAACATCTGCTCGCTCCTTTGAGGGCAATAGCGCGGGCGCCAGTCAAGTCCCGGGGGGTGGTGTAGGAGTTTTGGGTTCATGTCGTCGGTGTGGTTGGCGTCTCAGGCCGCGATGAGCTCGGGGACCTCCTCCTCGTCTTGTTTGTGTGTGAGTGGTCTTGCTGGCTGGTAGAGCGTGGCCATGGAGTGTTGGCTGACGTAGCTGCGTCCGACGAGCCACTCGTCGTTGGCCTCGATCGCGAGCATCGAGACGAGCCGGATCAGCGAGCTGTCGTCGGGGAAGATGCCGACGACGTCGGTGCGGCGGCCGATCTCGCGGTTGAAGCGCTCAAGGGGATTCGTGCTCCTGAGCTTCGGCCAGTGCTCTTTGGGGAACTCGTAGAACGCGAGGATGTCTTCCTCGGCCTCCTCGATCATCGCCGCGATCTTCGGCAGCCGCCGCTCGAGCTGGCTAGTCGCCTCGCCGAGGCGCACCCGGGCCTCGGCGCCCGAACTCGCGGTGAACATCTGGCGGATCAGCGCCCCGAGAGCGTCGTGCTGGTCCTTGTGGGCGTGCCCCCGCAGGTCCCTGAGGAAGTGAACTGTGCAGCGCTGTCACGGCACCCCGAGAACCTGCGCGAGGGCGGCCTTCAGCCCGGGGTGAGCGTCTGAGATCGCGAGCTGCACACCCGCCAGGCCGCGGGCGAGCAGGGAGCGCAGGAACTCTCGCCAGAACGCCTCGGTCTCCGTCTCCCCGACATCCAGGCCGATGATCTCCCGCCGGCCCGTCTCGTGGACCGCGTGGGCGATAACTACGCACTTGCGCTGCACGCGGCCGCCGTCACGGACCTTCTCGATCTTCGCGTCGACGAACAAGTACGGGTAGCGGCCTTCCAGCGGGCGCTCCCGGAACGCCCGGACCTGCTCGTCCAATAGACCAGCGATGCGGCTCACCTCGCTCTTTGAGATCCGCAGCCCGAGGCTCTCCACGAGCTGGTCAACCCGGCGCGTGGAGACCCCGCACACATACGCCTGCTGCACCACCGAGACGAGCGCCTGCTCACTGCGCTTACGCGGCTGCAGAAACGACGGGAAATAGCTGCCCTGGCGGATCTTCGGGATCTGCAACTCGATCTCACCAGCCCGCGTATCCCACCGCCTCGCCCGGTACCCATTGCGATGCGTCGCGCGATCATCAGGACGGCGCTCCCCATGCTCAGCGCCGATCAACTCCGACACCTCGGCCTCCATCAACTCCTGCGCGACAGCCCGCACCGACTCCCGGATCACATCCGCATGCTCATCACGCAACACCTGCCGAACGACCTCCTCGATCGTCATCCTGTCCCTGCCGGCCATCGCTGGCCTCCTTTCGTCGAACCCTCAAGAAGTCCGACGATCATGAGCGCCACGGTGGCCGGAACCAACCTTCCATCCGACCAGCTCCTACACCAACACTAGGGACGTGACCCTGGTAGAGCGCTCAGTGGTCGATCTCGGGACCAACTGGGGACCAAATTCAAGATCTGGTGTAGGCCAAACCGACCGGCGCCGTCCATTCCGAGGTGATGCCATTGCGACGTAGACAGTGACGGAAACTACAGATCGCCGACTAAGCAACGAGTTCTTGATGCCTGGTCGGCGAGCGGCCGACTGATTCGGCTGGATGGACTGGACGTCACAAATCGAATTCGGATAGGTTGCAAGCTCTTGGCCAGCGCTCAAGACCAGAAGGGACCAGCATGGTGACGTCTCAGGCGGGCGTAGCGACGACTACGGCGACGGGCGAACCGGAAACGAGCGCGATCATCGGACTCGCCCCACCGGATCTCCCGACCGATCAACTCGTGGATCGAGCCATCGCCAGCGATGAGATCCGGTCCGCCGCCTCGGACGCGGCGGTGAGCGACGAAGAACTGCGAGGAGCCGTCGAGATCGGCTCTCTCTGGAGCGTTGTGGAACCCGAGCTGACCAGACTGCAGGCCGCAGAAGGCAACCTTGCGTCCGCACACGAGAAAGTCGAGCGGCAGGCGAGAGGGGCAACAATTCCGGTCAAGATCGGCGCCTTCGGACGTGACCTCAGGGTCGGGCTCCAGATACCGATGACGGTCGGACAGCGACGGCGCGTGGAACAGCGGCGCAGGGAGAGGCTGGAGATCGTCTACAGCGTCGAGCCGCTGCGCGCTGAGGTAGAGCAGGCGCGATCGACACTTCTCGACGCGATGTACGAGCGCGGGATCCTCGCGACGCTGAGACGGTTCATCGAATCGAGTGCGACGGCATCCTGGTCGACGGTGCTGACGATCGACGATGCTCCGGGACTGGCCGAGATAGCCGGAGTCGAGCCGGTTGCCACTGAGATGGTTGACGAGATCGCCTCACGACTCGCCCTCATGCCCGGAGGTAGCGTTGGAATCTCCGGCCCGAGGGGTGTGGGAAAGACGACTTTGATGCGGCGGTTCACACGCTCACGCCGAGACCCGCTGCTCGTGGGAATCCGCGTTTCGGCGCCGACGAAGTACGACGGCCGCGAGTTCGTGCTGCATCTCTTCGGCCGGCTCTGTGACGAGGTCCAGCGGATGTCGGGCGAACCGATGCGAACGGCCGGTGGATCGCGCGGCGAGCGGGAGGGGTGGCACTCGCGGTGGTTTGATCTTGCTCTGGCCACGGCACCAGCAGGGTTGGCGACTGGCGGGCTCGGGCTTGGGCTCGCCTGGGCCTTGCACGGGACGATCGACAGCAGGTTCCTTGCGGGTTTGGCATGCCTGGCCACGTCAGCAGCGCTGCTGAGGTCAGGAGCACGCTGGCCGGAGCAGCTAGCTGTGAGCGCGCGCGCGAACGAGAGCCTGTCGCGGCGTCGGTCTGTAATTCGACGAAGAAGGCTGTTCACGGCCGCCGTTCTACCGCTACTAGCTGTCCTGCCCACGGAGGTTGTGAACGCGGCTGATGGGCGGCCGGTTCTCGATCCCTGAGTGTGGTCTGCGCGTGTTGTAGTGCTCGAGCCAGTGTGGCAGGGCTTGGTTGCGGTGGTGGTGTGAGCGGTAGCTGAGGCCGTAGGCCCACTCTCTTGCCATGCTCTGGTGGAAGCGCTCAACCTTCCCGTTTGTCTGGGGCCGGTAGGGCTTGGTGCGTAGGTGCTTGATCTCTCGGGCGGTAAGCAGTTCGCGTAGGGACTGGTTCTTGATGTAGACCCAGGCGTTGTCCGTCATGAGGCGCTTGGCGTGGATGCCACGCGCGGCGAACCAGTCGAGTGCGCGGGTGGTGAACGCGGTGACCGTTGCTGCTCGTTCGTCGTCGAGCAGCTCGACGTAGGCCAGGCGGGAATGATCGTCGATGACCGCGTGAGCGAAGTCATAGCCCCGGCCCGCGCGCTTCTCGGCCGCGCGCTTCTCAGCACCCGTCTGGTTGCGGACCCCAGTCACGGCGTGCCCTGGCCGCTCAAAGCGCGCATGGCGTGCAGTGTCCATGTGCAACAGATCTCCAGGGCACGGCCACTCATAGCGTCTGGCGGGCTCACGCGGTGAGCGCTTGATCCGAGAGAGGCCATGGCGATGCAGCACCTTCCACACCGTCGAGTGAGGGTGCCCGGTTCTGCCAGCGACGAGTCGTGGTCCCCATCCGGTGTGTCGCCTGGCCTCACAGATGCGCTCCTGCTCGATCGCGTCAAGCAACCGAGGGCTGTGCCGAGGGCGGCTGGAACGGTCAAACAGCCAGACGCCTGAGACGAGCTCATCCGAGGTGGCATCCAGCCGCCGGCGCCACCAGCGATGAGCCGTTGCCACCGAGACACCAAAGCGTTCAGCGGCCTGCCTCAACGTCATCCCATCGATCACCGCCTGCGTCAACGCCAGCCGACCGGCCGGTCCGAGCTTCGCTCTACCGTGGATCTGCATCCGGGTCCTCCTAGGTCGTGAGCCTTCGCAGACCCACAGCCTCGGATGAGGCCCGGATGCCTCCTCAGCCGTTCACAACCTACGTGGGCACGTCAACTAGCCGCTGGCGGCGGTCTTATCGCGGTGTCTCAGCTCGACGCACATACTCCGGTGTGGTTCTGGGCGGCGCTCATCCTGAGCATCGCCTACCTGCTTCAGACGAGTGAGCTTCTCTTGCGGCCCACGCTGATACCGGCGGAATGGCAAGGAGACAGCGACGCCACCTTTCCAGGACTCGTCACGCAGGCAGGCGAGTTCGCGCGGGGGATCGCGTTTCAACAGACGGTCACGACCGGCTGGAGCGTGACGGCAAAAGCCCAAGTGGTGGAAGGTGCGATCACGGGATCGCGAAGTCTGCAGGAGATACCGCTCAGCTTTCCCCAGGTCACCGACACTCTTACGCAGTTCATCGAATCGCTGGCGAAATATGCCCAGATCATGATCGGCATAGACGAGCTAGACAAGATGGCAACCGACGAGACGCCGCGATTTCTCAACGACATCAAGGCCGTATTCGGTGTTCGCCAGTGCTTCTTCCTCGTATCCGTCTCCGAGGAGGCGATGAGCAACTTCGCACGACGGGACGCGAGGCTGCGCGACGTGTTCGACAGCTCATTCGATGACATCGTGAACATGCGGCTGCTGAGTCTTGCTGATAGCCGCAGGATTATGGTCGACCGGGTGGCCCGGCTGCCACGGCCATTTCTGGCGCTCTGCCATGCGCTGTCGGGTGGCCTTGCCCGCGATCTGATTCGTGAAGCCCGCGCGATCTTCTCGCTCAAGCAACAAGGCGTGGACGCGGAGCTCTCTAATGTCACTCGCGCGGTTCTCGCCCGAGAGCTCGAGACTCGCCAGCACGCTGCCGGGGTGGCTGTGCGCGCACTGAACTTCGAACCCCACGTGAGTCGCTTCCTACATTGGCTGACGACCCTGGGAGTCTCAAGCGAAGATCTCGAGGTGGCATGTGCGGCCGTTGAGCCGTGGTCCATGAATGCCGAAGGCCCCGTGGACACGCGGAACGCGGACGATCTCGCTCGTCTCATCGTACTCACACGCGAGTTCCAGGGGTTCGCGTACTTTGCGGCAACGATGCTCAGGTTCTTTGTCGACTCGCTGGGACCTGAAGGCCTGGAGTCGAACGCGCGGGCGCAACCTGGCGCCTCCGTGGACGATCTGGCTGCAGCGAGGCACGAGTACGCGATCAATCTCGCCGCCGCGTGGGAGAGAACGACGGTGTTCCGCGTCGCGTGGCACATGCCTGCCATCCAACTCCCGGTGAGAGCGCATGAGTTGTGAGGCGATCGCCGCCGATCCCGCAGTTAGAGCACCAGATTCGACGATGCCCCGTGCGGGACTCGAGCCCGCCCCATCGGATTAAGGACCGACGGGGTGATTGAGCAAACGCGCCGTGCCAGCCGAAGCCGCTCCTGCTGGCCGCGACGGTGATGGGCTCCAGATTGGTACGAAATTGGTACGAAATCCCGACGCCCGACGGCGCCTCAGGAACGAGAAAACCCCGCCTGAGCGGGGCTTTCTCGAAGTAGCGGGGGCGGGATTCGAACCCGCGACCTTCGGGTTATGAGCCCGACGAGCTACCAGACTGCTCCACCCCGCGTCGCTTCTTATGTTCTAGCAAACAACGACGCCCCTGGCGAGAAGCGCCATCGTCCACCCAATCGTCGGCCCGTGGCTCATGTGGCCGAGCGCTCGAGCCGAAGTGCGCGCGCCGTTGCCCCTTAGGATCCGCCCGTGCGCGTCGCCGTCGTCGACATAGGTACCAACTCCACGCGGCTCCTCATCGCAGACGTCCAGCCCGACACCGGAGCTGTGCAGGAGCTGGAGCGCCGCTCGCAGGTCACCCGCCTTGGGCACGGTGTCGATGCAAGCGGGTCGCTCGCGGAGAACGCCATGCAGCGGGTATTCCACACGCTCGCCGACTACCGCGCCGCCATCGATCAGCACCACGCAACCGCCAACCTCGCCGTGCTCACCTCCGCCGTGCGCGACGCCAGCAACGGCGCCCAGTTCGCGCAGCGCGTGCGTCAGGACTACCGTCTCGACGCCAAAGTGCTCAGCGGCAAGCAGGAGGCCCAGCTCACCTTCCTCGGCGCCATGAGCGGCCAGCCCACGTCCAACGGCGGCGAGGGCAACGAGGGCGATGACGCCGATTCCATACCCACCGTCGTCGTGGACATCGGCGGCGGCTCTACCGAGTTCGTCATCGGCGTGCACCGCCAGGCTGGATTCCACACCTCGCTGCACGCAGGCGTCGTGCGCATGAGCGAGCGCCACATCCACTCCGATCCCCCCACTCCCGATGAGCTGCAGGTGCTCGGCGCCGACGTGCGCGCCACGCTGCTCGAGGGGCTGCCACAAAGGGAGCGCGACGTCGTCGAGCTCGGCATCGCCGTCGCCGGCACCGCCACCTCCGCCGCCGCCATCGACCAGGAGCTCGACCCCTACGACCCCTCAAAGGTGCACGGCTACCAGCTCCAGCTCGGCACCGTCGAACTGCTGCTCGCGCGCCTCGCCGACATGGACGAAGCCCAGCGCCGCCAGGTCGTGGGACTGCACCCCGACCGCGCGCCCACAATCGTCGCCGGCATGATTCTGCTCCAGGAGGCCATGCATGCCTTCGCGCTCGAGCAAGTCCAGGTCTCCGAGCACGACATCCTCTACGGGGGAGCCCTGCAGCTCGCCCGTGCCAGCTAGGCCAGGTTGGACCTGCGCGGGTAGACCACCGTCGGGTCAGTGAGCGCGTTCACCAGCGCCGGCAGACCTGAGGAGAACGCGCGGTCCAGCGCCGGGCGCACGTCCTCTGGACGCTCCACCAGCTCGCCGTGGCCGCCCAGCGCCTCCACCACCTGGTCATAGCGCGTGCCCGGACGCAGGTCTGCCGCCACCGAGTATCCGTACAGGAACTCCATCGGGTGCTTCTCCAGCGCCCAGATGCCGTTGTTGCCCATTACCGCAACCACGTTCACCCCGTGGCGCGCCAGCGTGTCGAACTCCATGCCCGAAAAGCCAAACGCGCCGTCGCCGATCAGCAGCACCACCTGGCGCTCCGGGTGCGCCAGCTTCGCCGCCAGCGCATAGCCCGGACCTGAGCCCAAGCAGCCAAACGGGCCCGGGTCAAGCCAGCAGCCCGGCTCGTAGCTGTCCACCACGCGCCCTGCATATGAAACGAAGTCGCCGCCGTCGCCGATCACGATCGCGTTGCGGTCCAGTGCCGCGCCAAGCTCCGCATACAGGCGCATCGGGTGAAGCGGCGAGCGGCTGTCCTCGAGCTCCGCGCGCTCCGCCTCCCTGCGCTCCGTCTCCGCTGCCCGCAGCTGCGCGATCCAGCTCTCGCTTGCCAGCGCGGCCGCGCCCGCACCGCTGCGCAGGTCCGACAGCGTCTGCGCGATCGAGCCGTAGCACTCCGCTGCCGGCGCCCGCGGGTGGCTGCGCTCAGGCTCCACCGCGTCGATCACCACGATCTCCGTGTCCTCGCCAAACGCACCGCCAAACGCCAGCCTGAAGTCCATCGGCACACCCACCACCAGCGCCACGTCCGCACCCTTCAGCGCCTGCGAGCGCGCACGAGAGAAGAACAGCTCGTGGTCCGCCGGCACGCATCCGCGCGCTAGACCGTTCAAGAACACTGGGATCCGCAGCGTCTCAGCCAGCTCCAGCAGTGCCTGCTCGCCGCGCGCCCAATACAGGTCCGTGCCCGCCATGATCACCGGGCGCTCCGCCGCCGCCAGCAGCGCCGCCGCCCGCTCCACGCCCTCTCCCGAAACGCCGCCGGCGCTCATCGCCGCCGCCGCCGTCGGCGCCTGCTCGGCCTCCTGCTCCGCCGCCTCCATGAACACGTAGTCCATCGGAAAGTCCACAAACGCAGCGCCGCCGTGCGGCGCACACGCAGCCGCAAACGCATCATCCACCAGCGGCTGGATCTCCTCCGTGCTGCCCGGCGTCGCCGCCAGCTTCGTCAGCGGGCGCACGAACGGCACGTGATCGATCTCCTGCAGCGAGCCCTGGCCCCAGCGCATCGCCGGCGCCCTGCCGCCCAGCACCACCACCGGCGAGTGGTTCGCCTGCGCTGACGCCATCGCGCTCATCCCGTTCGTCACGCCAGGGCCGGCCGTCAGCGCGCACACGCCCGGCTCGCGCGTCACCTTCGCCCAGCCCTCCGCCGCAAACGCCGCCGTGGACTCGTGGCGCACGTCCACGATGTCAATGCCCTCCTCGCGACAGCCGTCATAGATCGAGAACAGGTGCCCACCCGACAACGTGAACAGCTTGCTCACGCCGTGGGCCTTCAACCGCCGCGCCACCAGCCGCCCGCCGTGGAAGGTGCTCGTCTCCTGTGCGCTGTCGCTCTGCGTTGACATGCGCGCGCGACTCTAATCCATTCCTTGCCCGCAGCGGCAGCCTCGCCGTCCGCCAGCATGCCCGGGGTGGGACTCGAACCCACACGCCCCCCTATAGGGGACCATCGATTTTAAGTCGATTACGTCTACCGATTTCGCCACCCGGGCGCTACCGTCGACGGGACGCTATCTCAGGGCGCAAACGGGCGATCTGGCCATGTTCGTTTGGCCACGATCCGGATCGGGAAACCTTTAGAAAGCGCAACTTTGCCGCTGCTAGCGTGTCCGTGAGGAAGACAGCAGCTATTGGACTGTCTATGGAGGCCTCAGCACTTTCACATCCGAACCGCATCCCCGGCCTGCGCGGGCCCTCTGCGCTGCTGCGGCTTCAGTCCGACGAGCGCCTGATCGCGCTCACCCGCCGTGGTCAGCCGGCCGCGTTTGAGGTTCTCTGCACGCGCTACCAGAGCCGCCTGCTGTCGTTCTGCCGGCATATGCTCGCCTCTCGCGAGGACGCCGAGGATGTCCTGCAGGAGGTGTTCGCCGCCGCCTTCAACGCCGTGCTCGCCGACGAGCGCGAGATCAACGTGCGCCCCTGGCTCTACCGCATCGCGCGCAACCGCTCGCTCAACCATCTGCGCCGCGCCTCTGCCATCGGCGTGGACTCCATGGACATCCACTACGCCGAGCAGGGCATCTCCACTGGCGACAAGGTCATGCGCCGCGAGAGCTTCCGTGAGCTCATCGACGACGTCCACCATCTGCCCGAGACGCAGCGCACCGCGTTGCTGCTGCGCGAGATCGACGCCATGTCCTACGACCAGATCGCGCACGCCATGGAGACCACAATCCCGTCCGTCAAGTCGCTGCTCGTGCGCGCGCGCATCTCGCTCGCCGAGGCAGCCGAGGCACGCAACCTCAGCTGCGACGACGTGCGCCTCGAGCTCGGCACCGTCGCCGAGGGGCTCGCCAAGCTCAGCACCCCCGCCCGCCGACACGTGCGCGGCTGTGAGCGCTGTGCCTCCTTCAAGAGGCAACTTAAGGACAACAACCACGCGCTCGCGATGATCCTGCCCGTCGGACCGCTACTGATCCTCAAGAAGCTCCTGTTCGCCAAGCTCGGCTCCACCGCATCAGCCGGCGGCGCACACGTGGCCGGTGGCGCCGGCGCCACCGTCGGCGCTTCAGCCGCCGCGGGAGCCGCAGCCACAGGTGGCGGGGGGATGGCTGGCGGGCTCGTAACCGCCGGCGCCGGCGCGCTCGCCACCAAGGCGGTCGCCGGGCTCGCCGCAGCCGCGATCGTCACCGCCGGGGCCGTCGCCGCAGACAACGTCGTCGTGCACCATCACCACCACCCGCACATCGCGCTCGCCGCCGTCGCTCCCGCCGCTGCCGACGTCAGCCATGCGCCCATCGTCGTCCGCCAGTCCGCCCAGCCGATCACCTCTAGCGCAACCACCACCCACGAGGCGCCGGCCGGCCATCCACGAGTGGCCGCGGCAAAGAAGGCCAAGTCGCTCAAGAGCGCCACCGCAACGATCGCGCCCACGACCACACCCACGCCGCCGGCGAGCACCGCGACACCGAAACCCACCGTCCCGCAGGAAACCACGCAGGTCACCGAGGTAACCACCGCCACCACGACGCTGCCAACCGCCGCCACCACCACACCGACCACCACGCCGCCCGCCGAACCCGCGGGCACCCCTCCCGTAACACCCGTCACCACCACGACCACCACGATCGAAACCACGCCCGTCACGAGCACGCCTGAAACGCCCAGCACCACGCCGCCCACGGAAACGCCTCCGGCGGGTACCGACAACACGCCTGCGCCGCCCGCCGGCGGCGTCCAGGCCCCTGGCGAAACCAGCGGCGAAGCGGCCCAGGCCCCGATCGTCGTGCGGGTCGTCGCACACCAGGTCAGGATCACGCGCGGCTCAGCGCGTCGTGACTACGTCAAGTGAGCTCGCCCGCCTGTCGCGCCTGAGCGCGCTGCGCAGGTCCACGCGAAGCCACGATCAGGTGCGCAGCCTCGAGCACTCCCTGCGCGTGGTGGCGCGTCTGCGTCGTTTGCGCACGCACCAGAATCGCCGGTAGTCCCACCGCTTCAGCGCCTGCCACATCCGCTACAGGGTTATCGCCCACCATCCACGTCTCCTCCAGCTCGCCGTAGCTGGCCAGCACATGCTCGAAGAACCGAGCGTTCGGCTTCTCCCAGCCGACCAGCGCCGACGTGAACACGCGATCGACGTGTGCAGCCAGGCCCAGGCCGCTGACCAGATCCGCCAGCTCGGGCACATGGTTGGAGACGATCGCATTCGTCCAACCAGCCTGCGCCGTCGCCGTCAGCGCGGGCACCGCGTCTGCGAAGCGCTGCCAGCCCACCGCCGGATCGACGAAGCGGGCATGCGTGGCCCGCGCGAGCGCCGCGCACTGACCGCGCTCGACGCCAGCCCGCGCCAGCGCATCAGCGATGCGCGCCTCCATCGCATCCCACCAACGCTGCGCGTCGCCCGGATGTGGATGGCGCTCGTGTGGCCGGTGCCAGGGGAAGCTCTTGCTCAGGCCTGCGCGCACGTCCTCAAGCACGATCCCGTGGCCCGGCCTGTGCGTATCCAGCACCTCCAACACGCAACCTGACCAGAGCCCCTCGCGGAACGCCAGCGTCCCGTCGAAGTCCCACAACACGAGACGATGCGTCACGCTGAAAGTCCTCCTGCGCCTGCGCCCAGCCGGCTAACCGAAGGAGAACGTCTTTAGCGGCCGCAGCAGCACCCCCGTCTGCGCCACTTCCCGCGGCGAGAGCACCTGCGCGTTCGCGCTCTTCGCCGCCAGGATCCTGATCACCACGCCGTCGCGCACGCCGCTGCCTTCAGGGACCATGAGAATGTCGCGCCCGTACATCGGCTCGCCGTCGAGCACCGCCGAGTACGCCACCTGGTAGCCCGTCAGCGTGTTGTTGATCTTCGACTTGCCCTCGCCGCTCAGTGCAAAGTCGCTGTAGCGCCCGCTCAGCGCCTTCACATAGCTCGTCGCGAAAAGCGGGATCTCGGCCGTCAATTCTCCCGAGTACGGCGGCAGGCGCAGCGGATCCACCGCGTAGGAGTACTTCAGCTCGCCGTTCGGCCAGCGGCTCTCCACTTTCACATAGCCGCCCGGTTCGGGCGCCACGCGGTAGAGGTCGCGGTAAGCGAAGCTGAACGGCACCGAGCCGCCGTGAGAGTAGTGCGCGTTCTCCAGCGTCAAGCCCGCCGCGATCAGAAGCGCCACCAGAGCCACACCGGCCGCGATCACCGCCGCTCGCACGAGCCTCGGCGCGACGTTCCAGCGCGGCGCCAGCAGCCGCCCCAGCGTGGGGCCGTACTCCGGCTTCATCGGCAGCGCGACCATCGCCGTTATCCGTTCACTCGCCAAGCGAGAACAGCGATTCCAGATCGTGGCGCGAGTACGCCGCGAACGCCACCATCGTCTGCGTGCGCGCGACCCCCGACAGCGCCCCGATCTGGCCCGTCACCACATCCGCCAGCTGCTCGTGGTCGGGAACCCGCACGATCGCAACGAAGTCCCACTCGCCCGTGACCGAGTACGCCTCCGCCACGCCGTCAATGTCCGCCAGTTCGCCTCCCAGGCTCGACAACGCATCGCGCTCCGCCTCGATCAGCACCACCGCGTTGGTCATCGTCATCGCCCACTCATCATAGGCCCGGTACTAGGACTCCGTGCCCACCAGGCGGTGCATGCCCAGGCCGACCACCAACCCCAGCGCACCGCCCGTCACGCCCGCCAGCCAGCTCACCTCTTCGCGCGCGAACGGGATCGCCAACAGCAGCGCCGCGATCGCTGCCACACCCAGCAGGTCGCCTTCGTAGTGCTCACCCGCACGAGCCGCCTCCAGGTCGGGGACAGCCCACGCCGCCAGCAGCGCCAGCGCCGCGGCGTTGCCGCCGCTGACCACAGGAAATGGATAGACGGCGCTCGCCACCAGTGCACCCGTTGCGCTCGCGCCCAAGAACAGCGCCAGCACAGCCGCCGGGCCGTGCCTGCGCTCCAGCAGCCAGCCGAAGAGCGCCACCGTCAGCAAGACCACGAACGCCACCACGCCATCAGCGTTTGCGAACCCGCTCGTGAAGAGCTTCCACCATTCGCCATGCAGCGGGCCGATCACAGCCGCGTGCACGTACAGGTTCGGTTCGGCGTGCCACACGACCCAGCTCACGGCGCCCAGCGCCACCAGCAGGATCGTCGCGTACGGCCGGTCAGCCGCCCAGCGACTGCGCACCGGCGCCACGCGCGTGCGACGCCGCCGGCGCGCCGCGGGCGACTTGCCGCGGCCCAGCAGCGAGCGCAGCCGCCCACCGCTGCTCGGCGCGTGCGTCTGCCCGTGCACACGCGGCAGCTTCGGCGCGCGCCTGCGCAAGCGGCTACCGCAGTACGGACACTCGGTGATGTACGGGCTCACCTCCGATCCGCACTGCTTACACACCACGAACAGATCAGCCCCTGAGGTCATCGTCAACCCATTCTATGGCCCTCCCGAGCGCTGGCCGCCACGCTTTGGAATACTCAGGCTCATGAACCTCGGATACGACCAGAAGCTCTACATACTCGCCTTCGACCATCGCGGCTCGTTCCAGAAGAAGTTCTTCGGGATCGAGGGCGAGCCCGACTCCGAGCAGACCGCCATCATCGCCGACGCCAAGCACCTCATCTTCGAGGGCATGCTGCAGGCCGTCGGCGTCGGCGCAGATCCCGCCGTCACCGGCGTGCTCGTCGATGAGCAGTTCGGCTCAACCGTTCCCAACGAGACACACGAAAAGGGCCTGAAGCTGGCCATGCCCGCCGAGCGCTCCGGCCAGAACATGTTCGACTTCCAGTACGGCGAGGACTTCGGCGAGCACATCGAACGCTTCAACCCCGACTTCACCAAGGTGCTCGTGCGCTACAACCCCGACGGCGACCGCCAGGCCAACGATGAGCAGCTGCGCAAGCTGCTCGAGCTCAGCGACTGGCTGAAGGCCCACGATCGCAAGTTCCTGTTCGAGCTGCTCGTGCCCGCCGAGGACGCGCAGCTCCAGGCCGTCGACGGCGACGTCGAGCGCTACGACGCCGAGCTGCGTCCCGAGCTGATGCGCCGCACGATCGCCGAGATCCAAGACGCCGGCATCGAGGTCGACATCTGGAAGATCGAGGGCGTGGATGAGCGCTCCGACTGCGAGATGCTCGCCGCCCAGACCCGTGTGGGCGGCCGTGACGGCGTCAAGTGCGTGGTGCTCGGGCGCGGCGCCGACGACGCCAAGGTCGACCAGTGGCTCACAGCCGCCGCTCCCGTGGAGGGCTACATCGGCTTCGCCATCGGGCGCTCCATCTGGTGGGATCCGCTGAAGGCCTACGTCGACGGAAAGATCGAGCGCTCCGCCGGCGCGCGCAAGATCGCCGAGAACTACCTGCGCTTCGTCGCCGTGTACGAGCGCGGCAAGTCCCTCGCCCACTCGGCGTGAGCGCGCCACGACAGAGGGATCGTCGCTCGTGAAGATGCGTCAGAGCCTCGCTGATTGGGAGCAGGCGTTCGTCAAGGAGGTCACGCTCGACCGCCACCGGCGCGACTCCCTGCGCCGCACCAGCGAGCAGCGCGCCTTCAAGCGCGACCTCGAGAAGCGCCACAAGCGTGGCTCGTTGCGCTTCGCGCTGCTGGTGCTCACGCTGATCGCCACGGTCGTGATCGTCACCGCCGTGATGTTTCGCACGCTGTACCTGCTGCTCGGGTGAGCTAGGACGCGTCGCCCAGCTCGCGCAGCGACTCGTCCACCTCGGCGGTGCTCTTGCCGACGCTCTCGCCCGTGACGCTGTCCTTCGCCGCCGGCGCCGGCGTGCCGGCTTCCCTGTGGATCTCCAGGTAGATCTCCTTGCGGAACACTGGGACCCTCTGGGGCGCCTGGATGCCGATGCGCACCTTCTCGCCCATCACAGAAAGCACCGACACCTCGATCTCGTCCCCAATCATGATGCTCTGGTTGGACTTGCGCGTCAGAACCAGCATTTGGGTGCACCTTCCTCGTTGCCGATTGGCGAGCCGGCGCGACCCCAAATCGCCGGAGGAGCAAGCATAGTCCCAGGACCGGGGGAACGCGATCCCAATTTCTCGCATGCTTCCTTAAAGCTTCTTCTCAGCGTCCGTCCAGCGGTCGCGCAACACGCCCCTGCCGCGTCGCGCCCGCGCTTGCGCTAGTCTCCCGGACCGTCCATGCCCCGGAAATCTCTGCGCCCGCACCTGAACCAGATCCGCGCTTGGGTGCGCCAAGGCCGCACCGACGCCTGGGTCGCCCACCAGCTCGAGGTCACCGTGCGTGACATCGAGCAGTTCAAGCGCCAGAACGAGCTCGTCAGCGACGAGGAGTCGCCTGAGAGCAGCGGTGCGGGGGACTACCCCGAGGAGATCGACCTGCGTGCCGAGGACGATGCGCTGATCGCTGCAGAGCTCGAGGCGGCCGAAGCAGAGGCTGAGCGTGCGCGTGAGCTCGCCGAGGCGGCCGGCGAGGACTCGGGCGAGGAGGATGCCGAGGGCGCCACCCGCACCCGCAGGCGCAGCCGTCGCGGCGGACGCGGTCGCTCGCGCTCCGGCGGGCGTAACACCGGCCCGCTGGAGGGCACGTTCGACCACGGCGAGGAGGGCTACGGCTTGTGGCTCGACCCGGCCATCCAGGACAACCCGATCTACGCCGAGCATTGGGCCGGACACCGGCCGATCGAGGTCGAGGTCGAGGAGGACCGCATCGTCATCCGCCGCGCAGGTGATGAGGACTAGCCAGCCGTGATCGCAGCGGGCGTTTCCCACGCCCTCTGTGTCTCCGACGCCTACGCCTCTGAGAGCGTGCGCCGGCCCCCCGCGTAGTCCGACGCCTCGCGCAGGTAGCGGGCGAACGCCGTATCCACCACCACGCCGGCATCCCACGCCCACGGATCCTCGGGAGCGACTTTCATCGCCACCTGCAGGCACCACATCGTGCCCGCGTCGTAGAGGTCCACGAGCTCTTGTGCGGAGAAGCGCCCACCCAGCCGGCGGCGCAGCTCCGCCACCAGCGCGCCGATCACTCGCTCCAGCAGCGCACTTCGCTCCGGCGGGGAAGCCTGCAGCCTGCGCTCGCCCTGCTGCCACTGGTAGATCGCCGTCTCGAACGACATCACGCGAGGCTAGCAGCGGACGCTCGCGGTCGACCCGGCTTGATGGGTTTGCCCGCAAGTGCGCTCAGTTTTCCGGCAAGCCGGTGATCACGTAAGGCTGCTCGCCGCGTTTCATCATGCCCAACTGGCGAGCCTCAGCTTCGAGCGTTCCCGGCGCCGTCAGTGCCTGATGCTGGCGAAGCAGCTGGGAGTGTTCGCGTTCCATGCTTGCCACGGTGGCGCTGTCGTGGCGCGACTGACGCCACGTGGAGAGCATGTGCAATCCCGCGCTCGCGTATAGGTACACGAGCGCCACGAGCACGCACAGCATCGCCATGCGCCCGATCCGGTCCCAGCGCACACGAGCGACCGGGTGACGGTTGGAACGGCGTGCTGCAGATGCTGAGGCTGCGGGCATACCTGTCCCGATTCGCTGCCCGCAGCGATCCTCCTGCAGTTAGCTGCTGCCAGCCGCGCGAAACGCATCGCGGCCAAGGAACTGCGCCCTCGCGCCCAACTGCTCCTCAATGCGCAGCAGCTGGTTGTACTTCGCCACCCGGTCCGAGCGCGATGGAGCACCCGTCTTGATCTGACCGCAGCCTGTCGCCACCGCCAGGTCGGCGATCGTCACGTCCTCGGTCTCACCCGAGCGGTGGCTCATGACCGCGGTGTAGCCAGCCTCACGCGCCATCGCGATCGCCTGCAGCGTCTCCGTGAGCGTCCCAATCTGGTTGACCTTGATCAGGATCGAGTTGGCCACGCCCGCCTCGATGCCGCGGCGCAGGCGCTCGGTGTTCGTCACGAACACGTCGTCGCCCACCAGCTGCAGCCGCGAACCCAGGCGCGCCGTGAGTGTCGCCCAGCCCTCCCAGTCCTCCTCGTCCATGCCGTCCTCGATCGACACGATCGGGTAGCCAGCCGCCAGCTGCGCCCAGTAGTCGGTCAGCTCCGCGGCGTCAAGCGATCGCCCCTCGTGCTCGAGCACGTAGGAGCCGTCGTGATAGATCTCGCTCGTCGCCGGATCCAGCGCGATCGCCACATCCTCGCCAGGTCGGTAGCCGGCGGCCTCGATGCCCGCCACCAGCATCTTCAGCGCGTCCTCGTTCGAGTCCAGGTCCGGCGCGAAGCCACCCTCGTCGCCGACCGCCGTGCTCAGACCACGCGCGTGCAGCGTGCGCTTCAGCGCGTGGAACACCTCCGCGCCCATGCGCAGGCACTGCGCGAAGCTCTCCGCGCCCAGTGGCACGATCATGAACTCCTGGAAGTCCACTTTGTTATCCGCGTGCGCACCGCCGTTCAGCACGTTCATCATCGGCACCGGCAGCACGCTCGCGTGCTCGCCACCGAGGTAGCGCCACAGCGGCAGGCCCTCCTGCGCCGCCTGCGCGTGCGCAGCCGCCAACGACACGCCCAGCACCGCGTTGGCACCAAGGCGGGACTTGTTGGGGGTGCCGTCAAGCGCGATCAGCGCGCCGTCCAGGGCCTCCTGGTCGGCAGCGTCCATGCCGGCGATCTCACGTGCGATCTCGCCGTCCACGTTGGCCACCGCCTGCGTCACGCCCTTGCCGCCCCACTCGCTGCCGCCGTCACGCAGCTCTGTCGCCTCGAACTCGCCCGTGGAGGCGCCTGAGGGCACCGCTGCGCGGCCCTGAGCGCCGGAGCTGAGAGCGACCTCCACCTCGACCGTGGGATTGCCACGGCTGTCGAGGATCTGCCGCGCGTGGATGCGCTCGATCTGGCTCATCCTCAGCCCCGCCGGCGCAGTCGCCTATTCAGCGGTTTTGGACGTGCTCGACGAGGTTGAACTCGTCTTGGGCGCTTTGTAGGACTTGCAGTCCGCGACCACGTAGCCCGAGCGGCATTCCGTTTTCGCCTGCCAGCGCTTTTTGAATTCTTTTGTGAACTTGCTCAGCGCCGACTGCTCGCCGGTGGAGATCAGCTGCTCTTTGATCGTCGCCTTCACCTTCGACAGCGGCTCCTGCGTGCCGGGGGTGGTGCTGAGCACTTCGAACACGTAGTAGCCAAACGGCGTCTTCACAGGGCCGCTGAGCACGTTCTTGGCGGTCGAGAAGATCGCTTCGCTCAGCGCCTTCTCCTCCTCGCCTTTGACCACTTCCTTCAGCAGGCCGCCGTTGGCCTTGCTCGTCGGGTCGATCGAGACGGACTTCGCCACGCTCGAGAAGCTCTTGCCCGATTCGATTTCTTTCTTCGCGCTGCTCGCCTGCGCTTCCGTCTTCGTCAGGATGATCTGAACGTTGCGCTTTTCAGGCGTGCCGTACTTGGACGTGTTTTCTTTGTAGTACTTGGCGATCTGCGCTTCACTGACTTTGCTCTTTTCCTTGATGATCTTTTTCTCGATTTTCTGGGAGAGCAGGTTCAGCTTCACGCGCAGCAGCAGATCTGAGGTCGTCTGGCCAGACGTGGCCAGGAATTTTTCGAATTCGGAGGCTTTCGGGAACTCCTCCGTCTTGATTTTCGCGAATTCCTTCTTGACTTCCGCGTCCGTCAGGTTCACGCCCAGGGACTTTGCTTCGCCGAGCACCCACTGCGAGGAGATCAGGAACCCCAGGACCTCGCTCTGCAGGGATTTGTACTCCGTCGCACACTCCGACTTCAGCTCCTTGGTCGTAGGAGCTTTTTGACCTTTCGCCGGTTTGGCGGTGGTCTTCGCCAGATGCGCCACGCACGCGGTGTAGTCCGGCGGTTCCGGGACGACCGCCTTTTCCGTCGTTCCCGTGGAGCTGGAGGCCGACGCGACTTTCATCCAGTGGTCGAACGCTTCTTTGGTGAGCGGGGTACCCGCCACCTGCACCACGGCGTTGCCGGGGATGCCACCACACGCCGAGAGCCCGACGAGGGCAAACAAAACGGCGCCTAGCGCCGAGAGGGACCTAAGAGGCTTTGACACGACGGCGGGCACTTTAGCGGAAAGCGGATGTGTTGTCCTTAAGAAGCGGATAACGACTTCCTAAGCAGCTTCGCGCACCACCGCGAGCAGCGCGTCCGCCGCGCGCACCACGCTGGGGAATCGCTCGTTCCCGTCCTTTGGAACTCGCACGGATACTTGCGAACGGCCCGATTCGTACAGCGCGCCGGGGAGCTCCTCGCGCAGACGCTTCGCCCGCACGGAGTCCAGCTCGATCGGCGCGACCGCCAGACGATCGCCGCGGAAGCTCACCGTGCGCGCCCCCGCCTGACCGAACTTGATGCGCGCGCGCTGCAGCGCCAGGAGGTTCTCCACCGGCTCCGGCACCGGGCCAAAGCGGTCCTCCAACTCCTCGCGCAGCTGCTCCACGTCGGCCACCTCCACCGCCCCGGCCACGCGCCGGTGCACCTCGATCTTCGCCTGCTCATACGGGATATAGCTCGCCGGCACGTACGCGTCCACGTTCACGTCCAGGCGCACCGGCTCCGCCAGCGTGGACTCCTCCTCGCCCTCCTCAAGCGCCTCCGCCGCGCGCACCGCCTCGTCGAGCATCTGCATGTACAGCTCGAAGCCCAGCGCCGCCACGTGCCCGGACTGCTCATCGCCCAGGAGGTTGCCCGCGCCGCGGATCTCCAGGTCGCGCATCGCGATCTTGAAGCCCGCGCCCAGCTCCGTGTAGTCCGACAGCGCCGACAGACGCTGCGCCGCCTCGGGGGTCAGCGCCGCAGCGGAGTCGTACAGCAGATACGCATACGCGCGCTCGCGGCTGCGGCCCACACGCCCGCGGATCTGGTACAGCTGCGCGAGACCGAACGCGTCCGAGTGCTCCACGATCAGCGTGTTCGCCTGCGGGATGTCAATGCCAGACTCGATGATCGACGTGCACACGAGCACGTCAGCACCGCCGCGCAGGTAGTCCATCATCACCTCCTCCAGCTCCCCGTCGCCCATCTGCCCGTGCGCCACCGCGAAGCGCACGCCCGGGCACAGCGCGCGCAGGCGCTCCGCCGTCTCCTCGATCGAGTCCACGCGGTTGTGCAGGAAGAACGCCTGCCCGCCGCGCGCATGCTCGCGCTCGATCGCGCGCTTGACCAGCTCCTCCTCGTACTCGCCCACATACGTGCGCACCGGACGGCGGCCCTCCGGCGGCGTCTCGATCACGGAGATGTCGCGTAGCCCCGCCAGCGACATCTGCAGCGTGCGCGGGATCGGCGTCGCCGACATCGAGATCACGTCCACGCGCAGCTTCAGCTGGCGCAGCAGCTCCTTCTGCTTGACGCCGAAGCGCTGCTCCTCATCCACGATCAAAAGCCCCAAGTCCTTCGCGCGCACGTCGCGCGAGAGCACCCTGTGCGTGCCGATCAGGATGTCCGCGCGGCCGTCCGAGAAGTCCTTGATCGCCGCCTTCTGCTCCGCAGCCGTACGAAAGCGCGACGCGTGCTGCAGCGTGAACGGGTAGTCCGCCAGGCGCTCCGCGAACGTGCCGTAGTGCTGCTGGGCGAGGATCGTCGTCGGCACCAGCATCAGCACCTGCTTGCCCTCCGCCGCGCACTTGAACGCCGCGCGCAGCGCCACCTCCGTCTTGCCGTAGCCCACGTCGCCGCAGATCAGCCTGTCCATCGGGCGCGGCGCTTCCATGTCCGCCTTCACCAGCTCGATCGCCTCGCGCTGGTCGGGCGTCTCCGTGAACGGGAAGCGCTCCTCGAACTCGCGCTGCCAGTCCGAGTCGGGGCCGAACGCGTGGCCGGAGCGCCGGCGGCGCTCCGCGTACAGGTTCAGCAGCTCGCCCGCCAGCTCCTGCGCCGCGCGCCGTGCGCGCGCCTTCATCGTCTCCCAGCGCGTGCCGCCCAGCTTGGAGAGCGGGGGATGATCCCCGCCCGCGCCCACGTAGCGCGAGATCTTCGCCAGCTGATCCACCGGCACGAACACGCGGTCGTCGCCCTGGTATTCCAGGTACAGGTAGTCGCGCGTCACCTCGGCGACGGTGCGCGTCTCAAAGCCCGCGAAGCGCGCCACCCCGTGGTCCTCGTGCACGACGATGTCGCCCGTGCGCAGTTCCGTGAACGAGCGCAGCGCACCACGGCGCGTGCCCGTGATGCCGCCGCCCGTGCGCGCTCCATCCGGTGCACGGTCGGCCCTGCGCCTTCGCAGCAGCCTGTGCTCCGGATACACAGCCAGCTTCAGCTGGGGAGCCACGAAGCCCTCGCGCAGCGATGCAGCCGCGAAACGCAGCGACGGCTCCAGCACCTGGTGACCGACGCCCGACGCACTCGCCGTCGACTCGCCCTGTAGCCACGTCGCTTTCATGCGGCCGAGGTTGTAAGCCGCGCGCTCGCCCTCACCGCGCCGCGGGAAGGCAACGACGGTCCTGTAGCCCGAGCGCACCAGCTTCTCCAGCTCCGGCTCCGCTTCCGCCAGCGAGCGCGCAGCCGTGTCAGCCGCCTGCGCGCGCAGCTCGATCTCCTGTCCGCTCGAGTGCGAGGACAGCCAGATGCGCGCCCGCGCGTCCAGCGTCTCGCGGATGCTCTGCGGGCTCACGTACAGGTGGTGCGCGTCCTCGTCGCCGAACGCTGCACACACATCACTCCAGTGGTCGGTCAGCACAGGGTCCAGGTCCTCCTCCGCCGCCACCACCAGCTGCGTGTGCTCACCCACCAAGTCCAGCAGGGCTCCGAAGCGCTCCACCGGCAACAGCTCCGCAATATCGGGGCGCTCGAACGCCTCAACATCATCTCCTCCTGAAACGCGACGGGACGGCAGCTGCTCCACAGCGATCTCAGCCAGCTCGCGGTGCTCGATCGCAAGCTCCGCCGCCGGCGCGATCTCCACCTCCTGCACGTCGCCGAGCGAGCGCTGCGTGAACGTCGAGAACCAGCGCAGCGACTCGATCTCCACGTCGAACATGTCCACGCGCACCGCCCGCTCCTCCGTCGCCGGGAACACGTCAAGCAGGCCGCCACGCAGCGCGAACTGACCGCGCTCCTCCACCTGGTCGGCGCGCTCATAGCCCGCGCTCACAAGCTCCGCCGCGCACTCGTCCAGGTCCAGCAGCTCGCCCACACGCAGCGTGAACGAGTGCGGGCGCAGCTCCGGATCGGGCACCTTCTCCGACAGCGCCACCGCGCTCACCACCACCACCGGTTGCTCCACGTCCTGCTGGGAGGCCGAGCCGAGCAGCGCGTCCAGCGCCGCCACGCGCAGGCCCACAAGATGTGCCGGCGGCGCCAGGTGTGACTCGTACGCCACACCGCGGGAGGGGTAGTAGCGCACGCGCCGGGGCGCAAGCCATGCGCGCAGGTCGCCCGCAAGGTCGCGTGCCGCGCGATCATCGCCGACCACCACCAGCGTGGGATGGGTGACCGCCGCTTCGTCGATCTCGCTCAGCGCCGCGATCACGTACGGGCGCAGCGAGGAGGACACGAACGCATGCCCGCCCTCGCGGGCCAGGCGCAGCGCCGACTCGTCCTCCTGGACGAGGCCCAGCAGCGTACGCAGAGCGCCAGTGTCGCCGGCCATCTTGGTCTCCCTACCCACCATCGCCGGCCGTCGACGCCGGGGGCTCGAGAACCAGCCGCTCCACGTGCTCGCGCGCTCGCGCGATCAGATCGGCGACCTCCGCGTCGGGCTCCTGGAAGCGGCCCAGCACGTACGCCGAGACGATCTCCGGGTCCGTCGAGTCCGGGCGACCCACGCCGACGCGCACGCGCATGAAGTCAGCGCCGCCCAGCTCGCGCTTGATCGACTTCAAGCCGTTGTGGCCCGCCAGGCCGCCGCCCAAACGCGTGCGCACGTCGCCGAAGGGCAGGTCGATCTCATCGTGCACCACCACCACGCGCTCCAGCGGAAGCTTGAACGCGCCTCGCGCCGGGCCCACCGAGCGTCCCGCGTCGTTCATGAACGTCTGCGGGCACAGCACCGCCACGCGCGGCGCCTTGGCGCCCGCCGGGGCGCCAGGAATGGAGCTTGCGTCACCACCCGGCACGCGACCTTCCGCGATGCGCCCGCGGAAGCGATCCTTCGCGCGTCCCAGATCCCACCGGTCCACGAGATCCTCCGCAACCATGAAGCCCACGTTATGACGCGTGCGCGCGTACTCGCTGCCGGGGTTGCCCAGCCCGACGATCAGCCAGTCGATCGTGCCGCCGCTGCCACCGCCGCCAAAAGGGCGTCGCAGGGGGCGCTACTCCTCCGAGGAGGAGTCCTCTGAGGCTGAATCCGCGCTGTCCTCGCCGACGACCTCGGTCTCGGATTCGATTTCATCGGCGGTTTCACTCTGCAGGCGCGGCGGTGAGAGCGTCGCCACGACCGTCTCCTCCAGGTCGTCCAGCGGCGTCACGCCCTCCGGCAGCTCCACCGAGCCGAGCAGGATCGTCTCGCTGATCTGCATCTCGCCAACGTCGTGCACGATCGACTCCGGGATCGCCGTCGGCAGCGCTTCCACGTTCAGCTCGCGCGTGATCTGCTCGAGCACGCCGCCTTCCTTCACACCCGGCGCGTCGTCGATGCCGGTCAGTTCCAACGGCACGAGAGCGTGGATCGCCTCGTTCAAGTTCACGCGCAGCAGGTCCACATGGATCGTCTCGCCGCGCACCGGGTGGCGCTGGGCGTCCTTCAGGACCACCGGCGTCGCTTTCCCGCCGTCCACGCTCAGGTCGAGCACTGCCCCCGAGCCCGCGAGCGCGTGGCGCAGCTCGCGCTCGTCCGCATCGAAGCCCACCGGTTCGCCGCCGCCGCCGTACAGCACGCCCGGGACGCGGCCCGAGCGGCGCAGGCGTCGCACCGCGCGCGAGCCGGAGGACACGCGGCTATTGACGTTCAGCTTGGTCGTGGTCGTGGCCATGAGCGACTGCAGACTGTAGCAATCGGGGCGTCGCTGCTCAGAACAGCTGGTTCTCGCCGCCGAAGACCTCGCTCACGGAGTCATCGACGAAGATGCGGCGGATCGAGTCGGCGAGCAGCTCTGCGCATGGCAGCACGCGAACGTTGTCCGGACGGCCCGCGGTGGCGATCGGCACGGTGTCCGTGACCACGATCTGCTCAAGCCCCGACTCTTCGAGGTTCTTGAAGGCGTCGCCGGAGAACACTGCGTGCGTCGCCGCCGCATACACGCGCGTCGCGCCTTCCTCCATGACCGTTTTTGCGGCCGCCTTGAGCGTGCCCGCGGTGTCGATCATGTCGTCCACGATCACCGCCGTCTTGCCTTTCACATCGCCGATCACGTAACCGATCTCAGCCACCTGCTGCGCCGGGCGCTCCTTGTCCAGGATCGCCAGCTCGGCGCCGATCTTCGACGCGAAGTTCTTGTTCAGCTTCACCCTGCCCGCGTCTGGCGCCACCACTACCAGATCGGGCAGGCCGAGGTCTGTGAAGTACTGCGTGAGCATGAACAGAGCCGTCATGTGATCCACCGGGATCTGGAAGAAGCCCTGGATCTGGCCGGCGTGGAGGTCCATCGTCAAAACCCGGTCGGCCCCGGCCGCCTCCAGCATGCGCGCCACCAGCCGCGCGGAGATCGGCTCGCGCGGCGCGGACTTCTTGTCCTGGCGCGAGTACCCGAACCACGGCGTCACCGCGATCACACGGTGCGCCGACGCGCCCACGGCCGCGTCGATCATGAACAGCAGCTCCATCAGCGAGTCGTTCGCGGTGACACCCGTTTGCGGGTTTCCGCTCGTTGGCTGCACAATGAACACGTCCGCCCCGCGGATTGAGTCCTCATAGCGGCAGTACACCTCTCCGCCGGAGAACGTCTTCAGCTCCACCGGCCCGAGATCAACCCCCAGCTTGTCCGCGATGTCCACCGCGAGCTGCCGATTGGCGCGCCCGCTGAACAGCATCAGGCGCTTGTTGTAGTCGATCGGCAGGCTGGCCCGCGAGTAGTCGGTGCGCGTGTCGATCGCACTCATCTCCTTCGCAGTGTAAACGCCCGCGTCCGATCAGTCATCCTGGCGCTCCACCCAGCCCTCGATGTTGCGCTGGCGCTCGCGCGCGATCCCCAGCGCGCCCGGCGGCACGTCGTCCACGATCACCGAGCCGGCGGCCGTGTATGCGCCGTCGCCGATGCTCACCGGCGCCACCAACGTCGTGTCCACGCCCGTGCGCACGCCCTTGCCCACCGTCGTCCGGTGCTTGGCGCGACCATCGTAGTTCGCCGTGATCGTGGCCGCCCCCAGGTTCGTGCCCTCTCCTACATCCGCATCGCCGATGTAGGAGAGGTGCGGCACTTTCGTGCCCGCGCCGATGTCCGAGTTCTTCACCTCCACGAACGTGCCCACCTTGGACCCCGCCCGCAGGACCGCACCCGGACGCAGGTATCCAAACGGACCCACGCTCGCACCATCCTCCAGCACGCAGTCCACCAGGTAGGAGTGGCGAATCGTGCAGCCACGGCCGATCCGCGTCGCGCCTCGGATCGTCGTGAACGGCTCGATCATCGTGTCCTCTCCGATCTGCACGTCCACGTCGATCACAGTGGCCGCCGGGTCGACAATGCCTACGCCCGCCCGCATGTGGCGCTCGTGGATCGCCTGCTGCGCGATCGCGCGCACGCGCGCCAGCGCGGGACGATCGTTGACCTGCAGCACCAGGCGCTCGTCCTCGACCGCGTGTGCAGCCACCTTCGCACCGTCCGCGCGCAGCAGATCCAGCACCTGCGGCAGGTACAGCTCATGCTGAGCATTCTCAGCCGTGAGCCGTGGCAGCGTGCTCGTGAGGGCCTGCGCGGTGAAGACGAAGATGCCGGTGTTCACCTCGCGGATCTCGCGCTCGGCCTGCGTGGAGTCCCCGCGCTCCTTCGTCTCCACCACCCGCAGAACTGCGCCGTCGGAGTCGCGCACCACCCGTCCGTAGCCGCTCGGATCCTCGAGCACCGTCGTCGCCATCGTCGCCTGTGCGCCGCCGCCCGCGTGCGCGTCCAGCAGCTCGATGATCGCCTGCGCGCTCACCAGCGGCACGTCTCCGCTCAACACCAGCACCGGCGACGTCGGCTCGAGTGACGAGCCGATCGCCTCCATCGCTGCCCTGACAGCCCCACCCGTCCCGTCCGGCTGCTCCTGCACCGCCAGCTCCACTGCCTCCGGCAGTACCTTCTCGAGCGCCCGCGCCGGCGAGTCCACAACCACCACGCGCTTCGCGCCCGCCTCGAGCGCCGCCGTCACAGGCCACAGGACCATCGGCCGCCCGCACAGCTCGTGCAGGACCTTCGGCGTCCGCGAGCGCATACGCGTGCCCTGTCCTGCCGCGAGGATCAGAACGGTGGGGGCGCTCACCTGGGCAATGCTATTCCAGGGCGGGCGTGTCTCCGTGGTGTGCGTTACACCGGGCATTCCGCTCGTGCCGGTGGATCGAGCTGGGGGGCAGGGACTCGAACCCCGATTCTCAGGACCAAAACCTGATGTCCTGCCGTTGGACGACCCCCCAAGGGGACTCAAAGGATAGTGGCGACAAGTGCGGGTGTCGCCAACCGCCGACACCCCCGATAACCATGCAGCAACACATTCATCCAGCAGGCCTGCAACGATTCCTGCGCTTGCCGGACGCCACGACAAGACGCAGGAGAGCACGGGGAGCGTCGCTGGCGGCGGTCCTACTGGCGTGCGCCGGCGCTCTCGCCACGGTCGCGAGCTCAGGCGCGGCCACCTCGGTCACGTGCGCCGGCGCGAATCTGCACCCACGCGCAGCCAACGTGCTTCAGGTGGACGCGGCGACCCTCTGCCTGGTCAACCAGATACGGCTCACCCACGGGCTGCGCCCCCTGCGCGCCAACCACGAACTTGGCCGGGTCGCCCGCAGTCAGGTGACCTCCATGGTCAGCCACGACTACTTCGCCGACGTTCGTCCTACCGGCCAGACACCCCTATCGCTGGTGGCGGTCACGCGCTACCCCGCGCACTCCGCGGAGTTCTCCATCGGCCAGAACATCGCGTGGGGCACAGAAGGCTTTACGACGCCGGCGCACATCGTCGCCGCATGGATGGCCTCCACGCCGCACCGCGAAATCATGCTCAGCAGCATCTACCGCAACGCCGGCGTGGCCGTGATGCCCGCCGTTCCCAAGATTCTCGCTTCCAGCGGCACGGGCGCCACCTACGCGATCGAGTTCGGCGTGCGGCTCTCCGCCAGCGCCGCACGGCGCTCAGCTCACTAGGAGCGCCGGCCACCCGAGCGCCGCGGCACGCGACCGGCTTCAGCGCCCGCCTCCAAAGCAGGGCCCCCGGCGGAGGCGATACCCAACACGCGCATCGCCTTCAGCCCGAGGCTGAGCTTCTCGCGACCGTCGCTGGAGCTGACGTCGAGGCCCGACAGCTCGCGCACGCGCTCGAGGCGGTAGTAGATCGTGTGGCGATGCGTAAACAGGCGCTGCGCGGTCCCGGCGACGTTGCCGTCCGCCTCCAGGAAGGTCTCGAGCGTGCGCACCAGATCCGTCTCATACTGCTCGTCATAGGCGACCAGCGGCTCCACCGTCTCCGCATAGAAGCGCTGCAGCTCGCTCGGGTTCTCGCTCATGGACGACAGCAGCAGCCGGTACGCGCCCGTCTCATCGAAAGCTAATGCCGCGCCGTTGCTCGAGCCCTGCGCCACGTTGGCCGCGAGCAACGCCTCGCTGGCCGCGCGGGGCAGCTCGGAAGGGTCTTCCGTGATGCGACTACGCCCCAGTGCGAACACGTAGCCCGCGAGGCTCGCTTCCATCTCGTTCAGAATCGCCTGCGCAGCCCGCGCCGCGCTCGCCTCATCGCCACCGGGGACCAGGACGAGCACCTCCGCGCCGGGAATCCCCTCGCGCTCGGAGAGGGCGGCGATGGAGCGGCTGGACACGGCGCGCGCGCCGCGCTCGGCCACCGCGCGCACCCTCCCACGCCACCCCTCGTCGGTGGGTGTCTGTGGATGCGCGCGCGCGACGATCATGCTCGCCCCATCCTCGATCGTCAGCGAGAGGTCCTTGGCACGATTCAGCAGCGCGTCGCGGTCGGTTAGCTCGCGGCGCAGGATCGCCCGCAGGAAATCGGCCGAAGCTGTTTCCGAGACGCGCTCTGGCGCGCGCACGCGCTCCACCTCTGAGGCGATCATCGTCAGCAGCAGCCTGCGCATCGGCGCGCTGGGCTCGGTCTTGGCGCGCATGTGCAGCGTCCCTACCACGGTGTCCGCCACCCGCAGCGGAGCGCTGATCACACCCTCGCCCTGAGACAGCAGCGCGCGCTCCTCCGCCGGCGAGCGTGCAGCCACCGCGAGCGTGGCGCCCCATGCGTCCGTGACCGCCAGGCTCGCCTCCAGCGCACGCGCTGCCGCGCGCACCACCTCCGGCAGGCCCGCCCCCGACTCGACCGCCTCTGTGATCGCGTCCAGCGCCGCGAGGTCTGACACGCGGTCAGCCCCAGTAGTAGACGGCTACAAGCGCGCCGACCACCCCGACGCCCAGCAGTACCGCGAGCACGTACAGCGACAGCACCGTCGCCGCCACCCGCTCCCACACACGCGAGTAGGACGACCACACCGGGACGAGGATGAACCCGGTGAAGAGCCCCAGGCTGATCACCGCCGCACCCACTGCAACCAACTCGTTGATTTGCGTCCTAGTCATCGATCTCGCCGGAATTGTGACGCACACGGCCGTCGCTCGCCGGCCGTGCGAACGACGCATCGACAGGCACGGCGCAGATCGGTGCCGGCAGGCGGCCGGAAAGCGCGCCCGCCGCCGCCCTCGCGAGCACCAAACCTCCCTCCGCAGAGCGCCCAGAATGGGGGAACAGGCCGATCACCGTCGGGCCCGATCCGCTCACCAGCGCAGGCTCCGCCCCCGCCGTGCGCGCCTGCTGAAGGGAGGTCGCGATCTCGGGACACAGCGACACGGCCGCGCGCTGGAGATCATTGTGGAGGAGCTCCGTCGCCGCAGGCAGCGGAGCCCCATGCTCCAAGGCCGAGTAGAGCTCCGCTCGGAGCACGGTTAGCTCGGGATCCGTGCGTGTCTGCCCCAAGCGATCTACCTCCCTGTAAACATCGGCGGTCGACAGAGCTACATCCGCCGGCAGCACTAGAACGCCGAACCGGGACCTGGCAGGCGCGAGCTCTTGCAGTCGCTCGCCCGCGCCGCTGGCCAGCCAGCGGCCCGGCGTCACCTGCGCGGGAACGTCCGCACCCAGCTCTGCCGCGAGGACGCGCAGCAGCTCCTCGTCGCCCAGCCCCGACGCGTGCCACGCCAGGCGTAGAGCCGCAGCCGCATCAGCCGAACCCCCGCCCAGCCCCGCCGCCACAGGAATTCGCTTGCTGATGCTCAGCCGCAGCGGCGGCGCCCGCCAACCAGTGCTCGCGCGGAATGCACGCAGCGCCGCAGCCGCCAGGTTCTCGTTCGGGTCCCCCGGCACCCCCGGGCACACAACCTCGTCGCGCTCGCTGCCCCCAGCTGCCTGCTCGAGCGTGAGCTCGTCAGCAAGCGAGATTGACTGCATCACGCTCACCAGCTCGTGCTTGCCATCGCTCGCGCGCACGGGGCCGACGAACAGCCCGAGGTTGATCTTCGCCGGAGCCAACGCGCGGTGCACCCCCGGCGCGAAGGCGTCCTCGCCACTCATCGCTCGCCCCTCCAGCGCCTCATAGCTCCAACATGAGTGCGAGTGCCCTGAATTCCTCCGGTGCCAGACGCTCCGCGCGCGCATCCGCTGGCTGGCCAAGCTCTACCAACGCCTCGCGCACCTGCTCCCGCGATGGCTGCACGTCGGGCCCAGGCAGCCCTCCCGAGAGCGCCAGCGAGCCCGCAAGCGTCTTGCGCCGGTGAGCAAAGCCGCCAGCTACGAGCCAGCGCAGCCCCGGCCCGACCGGCTCGCTCTCGCGCCGACGCATGCCCACCAGCACCGAGTCCACGTTGGGTACTGGATGAAACACCGTCCGTGGGACCGCCCGGAGCACGGCGACGTCACACTCCAGCTGAGCGAGCACGGACGGAGCGCCGTAAGCCCCCTTCTCCACAGCGCTCCCGCGTACGCGTCCCGCCGGCTGCGCGGCGAGCCGCTCGCCCACCTCGCGCTGCACCATCGCCACCCACATCGACACGTGCGGCAGCTCCTCGACGGTGCGCAACAGCACGCTGGTGGCGACGCCGTAGGGGAGGTTGGCCACGACCTTCGTCGGCACCGGATCGAGCCCGGCCAACTCGAGCGTCACCGCGTCCGCCCAGTGCACCGTGACGTTCGGATACGGATCGGTCGCGTCGGCGAGCGCGTCGCGTAGCCGTTCGTCGATCTCCACCACGTGCACGTGAGCAACCCGCTGCGCGAGGTACTCCGACAGAACGCCCAGCCCGCCGCCGACCTCCAGTACGACATCGTCGATCCCCAACTCCGCTGCACGCCCGATCACGCCGAGGATGTTGGAGTCGATCAGGAAGTTCTGGCCGAGCTCGCGATCGGGCCGCACACCGAAGCTGCGCATCCGACGCAGGCTCGGCTGCGCCGGGCCGTCGGCCGCCACAGCGCTCACGCCCAGCCGAACACGCGGGCGGCGTTGCGGGTCACCGTCGCGCCAAGCTCTTCCACGCCGACGCCGCGGAGCTCCGCCAAGAAGGCAGCCGTGTGCGCCACGAACGCCGGCCGGTTACGTTCCTTGCGGACGACCTGCGGCGTCAGGTAGGGGGCATCGGTCTCCACCAGCAACGCATCCGCAGGGACCAGGCGCGCCACGTCCGCGAGCTCGGCTGCGTTCTTGTACGTGACGTTGCCAGCGAAGGAAATCATGTAGCCGCGCTCGAGGCACTCGTGCAGCCGGCCGGGCATCGAGAAGCAGTGCATCACCACGCTCACCCCCTCGGCTTCAGCGGCCAGCTGGTCGAGCGTGTCCTGATCGGCGGCGCGCGTGTGAATCACCAGCGGCTTAGCCGTCTCGCGGGCAAGCTTGATCTGACCTGCGAACGCGCGCTGCTGATCCTCACGCGGCGGCGCGTTGTCACGGTAAAAGTCCATACCCGTCTCTCCGATCGCCGCGCAGCGCGGATGCGCCGCCAGCGCGCGCAGCTCCGCCAGGTCCGCGTCATCGAAGCCCTTCGCAGCCGTGGGGTGGCGGCCGACGGCCGCGTACACCTGCGGGAAGTCCTCTGCCGCCGCCAGCGCCGCGCGGCAGGACGCGCCGTCGATGCCCACCGTCAACATGCGCGTCACCCCCGCCGCGTCAGCCTCAGCCACAAGCTCAGCCGTCGGCTGCTCGCACAGGTGCAGATGAGTGTGGGAGTCGATCATCGACGGAATCCGTGGTGAGCCATGTCACCCAGACTTCGGGAACAGTGACTCCAGCGTGGCGATCGGCTCGCCGAGAGCCTGCGCGGAATCCCAGCGTGCGCATTCCAGCGAGCGGTCCTCGCAGCCGAGCGCACCCAGCAGCTTCTCAGCGCTCGAAGGTATGTACGGGTACAGCAGCACGCCCAGTACACGCAGGCCTGCCACAAGCGTCGCGAGCACGCGGTCGAGCTCCTCCGAACGAGCGTCGTCTTTGGCCAGCTGCCATGGAGCACGTTCCTCCACGTAGCGATTCAGTCGCCGCACCCGTTGCCAGATCGCATCCAGCGCGCCCGTCAGCTCCGCCCGGTCGATCATGCCTTCCACCTCCTGCGCAAGCCCCGCGAACTCGTCGTGCAGCTGGGGGTCGAGCGTCACAGCCGGCGGGATACCCCCGCGGTAGCGGTGCACCATCGCGATCGTACGACTGGCGAGGTTTCCCAGGTCGTTGGCCAGCTCGCTCTCGTACCGGAGCTCAAACGCCGACGTCGAGACCGAGCCGTCCTGGCCGAACGGCACATCGCGCAGCAGGTAGAAGCGCAGCGCGTCCGGCCCGTAACGGTCGATCACCGCGAAGGGGTCCAACACGTTGCCCAGCGACTTGCTCATCTTCTCCCCGTCCATCAGCAGGAAGCCGTGCACGAACACGTGCCGTGGCAGCTCCAGCTCGGCCGCCATCAGCAGCGCCGGCCAGTACACGGTGTGAAAGCGCAGGATGTCCTTGCCGATCAGGTGATAGCTCGGCGGCCAAAAGCGCTCGGTCAGGCCTCCCTCACCGACCGTCACCCAGGCGGGAGTGGGCGCGTAGGAAAGCGCGGAGTAATAGTTCAGCAGCGCGTCGAACCACACATAGAAGACGTGCTCGTGGTCCCAGGGGACCTGTACGCCCCAGGTGAGCTTGTGGCGCGTAAGCGGCACGTCGCGCAAGCCAGAGCGGATGAACGAGAGCGCCTCGTTGTAGCGGGTGCGCGGCATCACGAAGTCCTCGCGCTCGGCATACAACACCTCCAGGCGCTCCTGGAAGGCGGACAGCTTGAAGAAGTAGTTCTCCTCCTGCTCGCGTGTCAGCTCGATGTGGTGAATCGGGCAGCGATTGCCCTCGTCGATCTCATTGTCGGCCTTGAAGTCCGCACAGCGGGGGCAGTACCAGCCCTCGTAGGTGCCCTCGTACACGTAGCCGTTCTCGCGCACACGTGTGAGCACCTGCTGGACAACCGCTTCGTGCTGCGGATCTGTCGTGCGGATGAAGAAGTCGTTCGTCGCCGACAGCTGCGGTGCCAGCGCCTTGAAGCGCTCGGCGTTGCGGTCAGCCAACTCCTGCGGCTTGACGCCCAGCGCGTGCGCCGCATCGGCCACTGGCTCACCGTGCTCGTCTGTCCCCGTCAGGAAGAACACATCCTCGCCGCGCTGGCGATGGTGCCTGGCCATCACGTCCGCAGCGATCGTCGTGTACGCATGCCCAAGGTGCGGAGCCGCGTTGACGTAGTAGATGGGGGTGGTTACGTAGAAGGACACCGGCACCTCCACGCTACCGGGGGGCGATCAGGTTCGTCACTGCCGTCGACGAGCGCGCGTCCTGGATCGCGACGACGAGGACTCGATCCATGGCCTCCTCATAGGCATAGACGATCAGCAGCCAGCGCCAAGGCCCGACGATGAAACGCAGATCCCCCCAGCGCTCGTCGAGGTTGCGTCCGATCAAAGGAAACCGCTCTAGCGCACGCAGCGATCGCTGGATACGCGCTCGCGTATCCGCGGGAAGGCTGTGCGTCACGATCATGCGGTCGAGTCGCTCGGTCGCCGCGAGGCTCAGCTCGACGTGGGCCACAGTGCGAGCAGGACTAAAGCTCGTCGAGCGGGACAGTCTTGCCTTCCCGACCCTGCTTCAGGCCAAGCTGGGCTTCCTCGAACGCCCCCGGGATCCCATCGAGCAGCGCTGTGATCGTGCGAGCATCCGGGTCCGCGTCGTCCAGTGCGCTCGACAGCAGCGAGCGAGCGAGCGTTCCCTCGTGTACGTGGGTGCGCTGCGCGAGCAGTGAAAGCTTGGCGGCGTGCTCCGGGTCCAACGTTACGTTCAGCCTGGTGCTCGTCCGATCCATGCGGACGCATCGTACACGGTTCGACACTTATCGTGTAGGAGCGTCACGCGTGATCTCCCGATACAGCTCGTTCGCCCGCAGCCCCGTCAGCTTCGCCACAGCAGCCGCCGCGGGCCGCGGCTTGGCGCCCGCGTCGATCAGCTCGCGCACCGCGACCAGCGCCTCCTGCAGGGGCGCACGCGCGAGCTCCGCCGCGCCCACGACCAGCACCACCTCGCCGCGCGCAGGCGTCTCGCCGTAGTACGCAGCGAGCTCCGCTGCCGATCCCCGCCGCACTTCCTCGTGCAGCTTCGTCAGCTCCCTGCACACCGCCACCGCACGCGCCGGGTCCTGCGTGGCGAGCAGCTCCAGCGTCTTCGCGAGGCGCGCGGGGGACTCGAACGCAACCAGCGTGTCCGTCACACCAGCAAGCAGCTCGCCGAGCTGTCGGCGCGCACGGGGCAGGAATCCCACGAAGCGCCAACGATCGCAGGGCAGCCCAGAGACCACCAGCGCCGCCAGCACCGCGCTCGGCCCCGGCAGCGCCTCCACGTGGATGCCCGCCTGAACGCACGCGCGCACCAGCGCGAACCCGGGATCTGACACGAGCGGCGTGCCCGCGTCAGAGACCAACGCGACCGTCTCACCTGAGCGCATCCGCTCGACCAGCTCGCCGGCGCGCGCGCGTTCGTTGTGCTCGTGCACGCTGACCGTGCGTGTGGAGATGCCGTGGCGTTCGAGCAGCAGCCGCGTGTGGCGCGTGTCCTCGCATGCAACCACGTGCGCCGCACGCAGCGCATCGAGGACGCGGATCGTCACGTCCTGCAGGTTGCCGATCGGCGTCGCGCACACGACGAGGCGACCCACCGGCGCCTGCGGGGAGGTCATCTCGCAAATATAGGGTCCTGTCACCGATGGCCAAAGACCGCGACGAGGAGCCGCAGTACACGCGCTATCGCGCGACCCCGCGGCTGCCCCACCGCAGGGAGCAGGGAAAGGTGCAGCCCGAGCGTCTTGCCGGCGGGCCCGCCAACGGACGCCCTGGAGGCGGGCGGGGCGGGGCTCCGGGCGATTCCTCGCAAGGCGGCCGCTCGCGTTGGCGGCGCTGGGCCACGCCCAAGCGCATTCTGCTCTCGCTTGTGGGGCTCGTCCTCGGCTGGCTGCTGTTCTCGCTCGTGCTCTTTCTGATCAGCTCGCACCTGGAGCGCACACCGCTTCCGAGCAACGTGACCGGCGTGCTCAACCACACGGGCAACCCGCTCACCTCCGTGAACAACATCCTCGTGCTCGGCTCCGACCGACGCCAAAAGAACAGCAAGGAACCCGGTGCGGAAACCACCGGCTACGGGCGCTCGGACACGATCATGTTGATCCGCACCGGCGCCGGGCACGCGGCGCGTCTGTCCATACCGCGTGACACCGTCGTGGAAATCCCCGGCCACGGCCTGGAGAAGATCAACGCCGCGCACGAGTACGGCGGCCCCGCCGAGTCCGTGTCGGTGATCAAGAGCTGGCTGGGCGTCCCCATCAACCACGTCGTCGAAGTCAACTTCGAAAACTTCCCGCAGCTGATCGACGCCATGGGCGGCGTCACCTACACCGGCGGCTGCATCATCTCCAAGCTCGATGGCGGCTCAGCCGACGGCGGCTTCACGCTGCGCCTGAAGGCTGGCAGCCACCACATCGACGGTAAGGAAGCGCTCGCGATTGCTCGCACCCGCGAGAATCTCTGCGCGCCCGACGAGACCGACATCCAGCGCGAGGAACACCAGCAGGCGCTGTTCAACGACATGAAGAGTCAGCTGATGTCGATCTCCAGCTTCTTCCGCCTGCCCTGGATCGCCTGGCACGCGCCCCCCGCAATCATCTCCGACATGAGCGGTACAGAACTGCTGGCCATGTTCGCCTCGCTGGCGATCACCGGCACCCCGCCCACCAAGGTCCTGCTCCCCACCGGGCAGGTCATCCTCCCCAGCGGCGAAGAAGGCCTCACGATCTCAGAAGAAGCACGCAAGGCCGACGTCGCGCGGTTCATGAGCGGCTGACGCGCCGCCTCCCGACCGTTTGCCGAACCGATGATTAGGGCACCCTAATCTGTGTTAGCCTTCGCCCCAGACGATAACCGAGTGCAAGGGTCGGATTACCGAGAGCAGCATCGGATGGCGCACAGTCAGGCAACCGCGGAACCGCCCCCCGAGGGCGCGGGCCGCCCCACGAGGGTCGTCACCAAGCGATTCAACGAGCGCGTCAGCTTCTACGTGTGGACGGCGATCGTGCTCACCGTCGCGGTCGTCGCAGTGGTGCTGAGCTGGCACGCGAAAGGCGGCACCACCGACCCGACCGCGCTGCCTCCAGGGCACCGGCTGAGCCACACCACCGTCGTCATCAACAGCGCCATCCTGGTGCTCCGCGAGGGTCTTGAGACGATCCTTGTCCTCGCAGCCGTGACCGCCAGCTTCCTCGGCGGCAACCGCGTCTACCGCAAGCCCGTCGTCGCGGGCGGAGCGAGCGCGCTCGCCGCCGGCGTGGGCACGTGGTTCCTGGTCGTGTGGTTCATCGGCCAGTTCCACGGCGGCGAGTTCGACGTGCAGGCAGCCACCGGCTTGCCGTCGCTGATCGTGCTGCTGATCGTCATGAACTGGTTCTTTCACAAGGTCTACTGGACCGGCTGGATCTCAAACCACCACAAGCGCCGGCGCAGCCTCCTGTCTGCCGATCCGGACACGAACAAACGTCGCATGCTGATGGGGCTCGCCCTCCTTGGATTCACCTCCGTGTACCGCGAGTGCTTCGAGGTCGTGATCTTCCTGCAGAACCTCCGTGAGCTCTACGGCTCGAGCGTCGTGCTCGAGGGCGTCACGATCGGCCTGCTGTTCACCGCCGCCGCCGGCATCCTCACGTTCGGCCTACACCAGCGCCTGCCCTACAAGCGGCTTTTGATCATCACCGGCGTCATGCTCCTGTCGGTGCTCGTCGTGTCCGTCGGCGAGGAGGTCAACGAGATGCAGCTCGCCGGGTGGATCGGTACCACCCCCGTCAGCGGGCTGAGTATCCCCGGCTGGATGGGCACCTGGTTTAGCCTCTTCGCAAACTGGGAGACCTTCGTCGGTCAGGCGATCGCGCTGCTGCTTGTCCTCGGCTCCTACGTCGGCGCGCAGTACATGCGTGTTTGGCGCCCGCGCAAACGCGGCCAGCAGGCTGCCCTGCGGGCCGAGCGTGCACCCGAACAGGCCGCCGACCTCGCCACCGCACCCCCCGGCACCGGCGGCGGCGTCGCCGGGCCGGTGATCAACCTCTTGAGCTGAGCCGCCGGCCTTCAGCTCTTGGCTGCGACGGGCTTGGAGTCACCCGAGCCTGATGAGGCTTTCTTGCTGTCGCTCGCCTTGGCGGGCGATGAGTCCGCCGAGGAAGAGGACTTCTCGCCTGTGCCCGAGGACTTCTCAGAGGAAGACTTCTCGCCGGAAGACTTCTCCGAGGACGAGGATTTCTTCTCTGCCGCCGCAGCGGCAGTCTCGCGCTGGCGATTGCGCGTCCCGTAGTCGGTGTTGTAGAAGCCTTTGCCCTTGAAGTGGACTGCCGGGGCGTGCAGCACGCGCTCCACGGGCACGCCTGTGTCGGGGTCCACCTTCAACGGGTCATCGCTAAAGGACTGCTGTAGTTCGAACGTCGTACCGTCCGGACGTCTGTACTCATAAATCGGCATCGCCGCCGATTATAGGTGTGTCAATCCGTCAGCAACGACCGCGCACAGGCAATCCCAGCGTGGATCGTCGCCGTGAAGTCCCTGTGCGGCTCGGTGAGCATGCGCAGCGCAAAGCCGTCTCCGAGCGAGAACAGCACCTCCGCCACGGCGTCAGGCTCCGCATGCAGGTGCAGCACACCCTCGCCCTGTGCTGCAGCCAGCATTCCCGCCACCTGCTCGCGCGTGCTGCGCATCAGGCCTTCATATGCCACCGCTATCTCCGCGTTCCGGCGCGAAAGCGTGAACAGCTCGAAGACCAGCGTGACGAACTCCGGGTCCTCCCTGATCGTGTCCTGGAGGCTCTGGGCCATCAGCGCGATGAAATCATCGGCCGTCGTCGCCGTTGACAACTGGCTCTGCAGCCGCTCCAAACGCAACTCGCAGTCGCGCCGCACAGCCTCCGCCAACAACTGCTCCTTCGTGCCGAAGTAGTAGTGCAGCAAGCCGCGCGACACGCCCGCCTCGCGCGAGACCACGTCGAAGGTGGACCCCGCCGTGCCACGCTGGGCGACGCTCGAGCGCATCGCGTCGATGATCCTCTGCGCCTTCTCCCCCGACAGCGAGCGTCCTGCGCCGCCAGCGTCACCCGGGCGCGCACGCCTGGCGCCCGCCTCGGCTGCAGGACTCTCCACCGCTACCGCGGCATCCACCGGGTTCATCATCGCCTCAGCGCGTGTTTGGATCAGGCGCCTGCAACGCCGGCCGGCGCAGGCGTCTGAGGAGCGGTGGTCGAGCTGTAGTCGAACTCCTCCTCGGCGCCGAACAGAAGGTCCAGCACCTTCGTACGCAAACTCTCGCTGAGCGCCACGGCCAGCACACCACCGATTGCCAACACGACCAGCGAGCGGCCAACGCCACGACGACGGCGCGCAACCTTCGGTGGCTCACGCAACGAGACGCTCACCTCGCGCAGCGAGTTCGCCGCTTCCTTGAGTTCGTTGTGCAGCTTGCGGTCCTGCAGGAGCGCCTGCGTGGCCGGCTTGCCGTTGTTTAGACGACCGTACGCGCCGCGCGCAGCGCCATACGCCGCCGTCAGGTTCGAGCGCAGCTCATCATCTTCGAGGAGACGCTGGAGGTACCGGCTCTGCTGCGCCTGGCGCGCGGCCTCTCCGGCCTTACCGAGTTTGTCCTTCGCTGCCATTGCCAACACCTCCGCCGAAAGCTTTTAGGTCCACGGTCAATATACCCGCATGGCGCTCTCGCCTATCGACTATGTATGCAGCGCCGCCTGCTCCTGAGCGGATGGAAACGCCCACGCTGCGCGCGTACGACGCTCCTGGCGGAACACGAATCGCAGCTGTTGCGGCGGGCGCAGTTGCGCCTCGCTCGGCCGAAACGTCGCGCATGGCTCTGACAGCTCCAGCGCGCACAGCAGGTTCACACGGAAGTAGCACTCGTCACAGCTGACCTTCTTGGCGGCGCGCTTGGGCGCACGCCTTGTCTGCATTGCCTGCACAGCAACTACCCCCGCGTGGCGATCGGATTGAATGGGACGGCCGCGATCAAAGCACCAATGCAGCGCCCACTCAAGGGCGCCGGCACGCCCACCCCGCAAATCGCAGACAATTCCGCTGTCTACCCGGAATTAGCCTGCAAGCAGTCACGTTCCTGTGACAATCCGCTCGAACTCGCCGCATTTTCCGGGCGTTCTCTGGACCGAGCGCCGCGCCGCGTCATCATCAGCACGCATGCGCATTCTCGTTACCGGCGCGAGTGGCTTCGTCGGCTCGCTGCTGATCCCCGAGCTGGCCGCCCGAGGACATCGCGTGCGTGCGTTCGGCCGCGACCCCGAGCGGGTGCAGCAAGCGCTTGCGCGTACCGGAGGCGACAGCCGCATCGAGGTGGTGCGTGGGGACGTGCTCACGGCCGTCGGGCTCACGCGGGCGCTCGAAGGAATCGAGGTCGCCTATTACCTGATCCACTCCATGGAGCGCACCCCAGACCGAGCGCTGTCCTTTCAAGAGCGCGAGCGCATCGCCGCGGAGAGCTTCGCCGCCGCCGCGGCCGCGGCGGGCGTCCGCAGGATCGTGTTCCTCGGCGGGCTCCTGCCCCAACCCGATACAAACGACAGCACCGCACTCGATGCTGGGGACCGCGCGCGGATCTCGCACCACCTGGCCAGCCGTGAGCACGTCGAGCGTGTGCTGCTGGACGCCGTACCCGATTCGCTATCGCTGCGTGCGTCCATCGTCGTGGGAGCACGCTCGCGCTCCTTCCGCCTACTCGTACACCTAGTCGAGCGCATGCCCGTGCTCGCCCTGCCCTCCTGGCAGCGCTTTCGTACCCAACCGATCGACGCCAGGGACGTCACCGCGATGCTCGCCGCGTGCGCTACGACAGCGAACGGCGGCCGCGCCCTGGACATAGCCGGCCCAGACGTGCTCACCTACGGCGAAATGCTCACCAGCATCGCTCAGCTGATGCTCGTCAATCGCCCCGCGCTGCGCCTGAGAGTGAATCTGACAGCGATCACAGCCCGGGTCGCAGCTGCGGTCGCCGGCGAGGACCCCGAGCTCGTGGTGCCCCTGATGGAAGGGCTGCAAGGAGACCTACTGCCGCGCAACGACCGTGCAGCCGAGCTATTGGGTATACGCCTGCACTCATTTGAGTCCGCAGTGGAACACGCCCTGGCCGAATGGGAGTCATTCGAGGCGTTGGCCGCACGGTGAGGATCTAGATGCTTGATTCCGCGGTGCTGCACCACCGGCTCGCACGCCTGGCCTTCGCCGCTACGGTTGTCCCGTCGCCCCCGCGGAGCCGCCCGTCATGAGCCTCGTCACAGCCTCGATCCTCATCGCAGCGCCCCCCGCCGATGTGTGGAAGGTGGTGATGGATCCTGCATGCCTGAAGGAGTGGGTCACGATTCACCGCAAGCTCGTGCACGCCGACGACGGCCCGCCAAGCGTGGGCTACCGCATGGACCAGCAAATCCACCTGCGGGGGGTGAGCCTCGAGGTTCACTGGGAGCTCGTCGAGTGTCGCGTGGCAACACTGGCCGTGTGGGACGGCCGCGGGCCCGCCCGCTCGCGTGCGCACAGCGAATACGTCCTCCAGGAAACCGCCGACGGTGGCACACGCTTTGACTACCGCAACGAGTTCCGGACACCGCTAGGGCCAGTGGGAGCACTCGTCAGCCGTGCACTTGTGGGCGGTATCCCCGAACGGGAGGCAAAGCGCACGCTTGAGCGTCTGCGTGCATACGTGGAGCGGGTTACCGAACAAAACTAGTGTAAGGTGAACCAAACCCCTGATGTGAGTCCAATACCGCATCGATACTAGTGAAGAGGACCGAATCGTGACCGACTTCCTTGACGAGAAGCGCCAAGAGATCACAGGCCGACTCAACGAGCTCAAGCCGTTGATTGACGAGTATCACCGCCTGGAGGCCGCTGCTGCAGCGCTCGCCGGCGTCGGTGGCTCAGCCATTTCGACCGTCGCAGCCGTGGCCACACGCAAACGCGGACCCGGACGGCCCCGTGGCTCCGGCAAAGCAAAAAAAGCCGCCACCACCACGGCCACCGCAACCACCGCAGCCCCCAAAGCCCCCGGCAAACCCGGTCGCCCCGCGAAACGGCGAGCAGGCAGGCGCAAAGGCAGCGGCACGCGTGCCGCTGAGGCGCGTTCATTCGTGGAGGGTCAGCCTGGTATCACGATCCCCGAGCTGGCCGCCAAGATGGGCATCAAGCAGAACTACCTCTACCGCGTGCTTCCCGGCCTCGAGCAGGAAAACAAGGTAGAGAAGAAAGGCCGCGGCTGGTACCCCAAGGGCTAGTCTCGGAGCCTCTGACGGCGTCCTCGCTCGCTCGCGTGCGAAGCACGCCACGCTCACTGCGTCCTTGTCAGAGACTCCGATCCGTCGCCCTTGATCATCACTTGGGCTCGGTTTTTTTGGTGAGTTGAAGAACTCTTAGGGGAGTGGCACTTGTGGCCACTCCCCTAATTTGTTTGTAAGAAGCTCCAACGACGCCCGTACGTGCTTGCCTATATGGCGATCGGCGATACCTCGTACGGGGGAGCCGTTTCTTGGTGACCGGCGGTGGCTCCTACCCGATCGGGTGGCGCGGTTTATAGTCGGCTGATGCCAGAGGGACGCTTGGAGGGGAAGGTAGCGATCGTCACCGGCGCTGCCGGGGGGATCGGCGCGGCGGCTGCTGAGCGGCTGGCGCGGGAGGGCGCGCTGCTGGTGCTCACCGACACCAACGAGGATGGCGCCCAGCGTGTCGCCGGCGGCCTGCGCGACGGTGTGGACGCCAGGGCGCTTGCCCACGACGTCACCAACGAGGAGCAGTGGCAGAGGGTTGTCACGAGCACGCTCGACGCTCACGGACGGATTGACGTGCTCGTGAACAACGCCGGCGTGTTCCTGGCTACCCCGTTGATTGAAACCTCGCTGGAGGACTTCAAGCGGGTGATGGACATAAACGTGACGGGTGTGTTCCTGGGGACGCGCACGGTGGCGCCGGCGATGATCGAGCAGCGCGCGGGCTCGATCGTCAACCTGTCGTCTGTGGCGGGGCTGATGGGCTCGCCTTTGCTGACCGCTTACGCGGCCAGCAAGTGGGCCGTCCGCGGGATGAGCAAAGTCGCCGCCAAGGAGCTTGCGCAGTTCGGTGTGAGGGTGAACTCGCTGCACCCCGGGCAAATCGACACTGACATGAGTACGCGCCAGCGCGAACAGACGCCTGAGCTGATCGACAAGCTAATCAGGGGAATCCCGCTACGGCGCATCGGCACACCGCAGGAGGTGGCCGGCGCGATCGCCTACCTGGCGAGCGAGGACAGCGTCTACGTCACAGGCTCGGAGATGGTGGTCGACGGCGGGACGACCGCGTGAATGCAACGCCGCGCCCGAGGTCCCGCCAGGCGCGGCGGGGCGAGTCGGGCGCGGTGCATTCCTGACCGTCGGCCTAGATCAAGCCCTGGCTTGCCACGGTGTCGCGCTCGCTCTCGAGCTCTGCGACAGAGGCGGCAATCTTCTCGCGTGAGAACTCGTCGAGCTGGAGACCCTCGACGATCTTGTACTCCCCGTCAGCGCAGGTGCAAGGGAAGCCACAGATGAGGCCCTCGGGGATGCCGTAGGAGCCGTCCGAGGGGACTCCCATGGAGACCCAGTCACTCGTGCCAGTGATCCAGTCGTTGACGTGGTCGATCGCGGCACTGGCAGCAGATGCGGCGGAGGATGACCCACGCGCCTCGATGATCGCAGCGCCGCGTTTCCCGACGTTGGGCAAGAAGTCGTTCTCGAGCCATTCCTGGTCGTCGACGACCTTTGCCGCCTGCTCGCCGCGCACCTGTGCGTGGAACAGGTCTGGGTACATCGTGGGCGAGTGGTTGCCCCACACGCCCATTTGGGTGATGTCCGTGACCGGCACGGCGATCTTCGCGGCAAGCTGTGCGATCGCCCGGTTGTGGTCGAGGCGCAGCATCGCTGTGAAGCGCTCGCGGGGAATGTCAGGCGCGTTGTTCATCGCGATCAGGCAGTTGGTGTTCGCGGGGTTTCCCACGACGAGCACCTTCAGGTCCTCAGCTGCGTTGTCGTTCAGCGCCTTGCCCTGGACGGTGAAGATCTTGCCGTTCTCCGCGAGCAGCTCCGCGCGCTCCATGCCCTTGGTGCGCGGACGCGAGCCGACGAGCAGACCGACGTTCGTGCCGTCGAACGCTTCCGCGGGGCTGTCATGCAGGTCGAGGTTCGCCAGCAGCGGGAAGGCGCAGTCGACGAGCTCCATCGCCACGCCCTCCAGCGCGCCCATCGCCTGGGGGATCTCCAACAGGCGCAGGTCAACCGGCTGGTCGGGCCCGAGCAGCTGTCCGGAGGCGATGCGGAACACGATGCTGTAGCCGATCTGACCGGCGGCGCCGGTCACTGTTACTCGTACTGGGTTGCTCACAAGCTCATCTCCTTTTGAAGGTTCTCATCGATCGAAGCGAGGAACTCCTGGGTCGTCTGCCACGGCTCGTCAGGGCCAATGATCAGCGCGAGGTCCTTGGTCATCTTGCCGCTTTCCACGGTCTCGACACACACGCGCTCGAGCGTCTCAGCGAACGCTGTGACCTCGGGCGTGTCGTCCATGCGCCCGCGCGCCGACAGCCCCCGCGTCCACGCGAAGATCGACGCGATCGGGTTGGTCGAGGTGGGCTTGCCTTGCTGGTGGGCGCGGTAGTGTCGCGTGACTGTGCCGTGCGCGGCCTCCGCCTCCACCGTCTTACCGTCGGCGGTCATGAGCACGCTGGTCATCAGCCCCAGCGAGCCGAAGCCCTGTGCGACGGTGTCCGACTGCACGTCACCGTCGTAGTTCTTGCACGCCCACACGTAGCCGCCTTCCCACTTCAGAGCGGAGGCGACCATGTCGTCGATCAGACGGTGTTCATAGGTGATCCCAGCCGCCTCAAAGTCGCCCACGAACTCATCGAGGTAGACCTCTTCGAAGATGTCTTTGAAGCGTCCGTCGTAGCGTTTCATGATCGTGTTCTTCGTTGACAGGTACACCGGGTAGTTTCGCTCCAGACCGTATCTGAGCGATGCACGCGCGAAGTCGCGGATCGAGTCGTCGAGGTTGTACATCGCCATCGCCACGCCCCCACTGGGAAAGTCGTACACCTTCAGCTCGATCGGCTCGCCGCCACCGGTGGGCGTGAACGCGAGCGTGAGCTTGCCCTCGCCGGGCACGACCATGTCGGTGGCGCGGTACTGGTCGCCGAAGGCGTGGCGGCCGATCACGATCGGCTTGGTCCAGCCGGGCACCAGGCGCGGCACGTTCTTGATCACGATCGGCTCGCGGAAGATCACGCCCCCAAGGATGTTGCGGATCGTGCCGTTGGGCGAGCGGTACATCTCCTTCAGGCCGAACTCCTCCACACGGGCCTCGTCCGGTGTGATCGTCGCGCACTTGACGCCTACACCGTGGCGTTTGATCGCTTCGGCGGATTCCACTGTCACCCGGTCGTCCGTCGCGTCGCGATGCTCGATGCCCAGGTCGTAGTACTCGAGCTCCACATCCAGGTAGGGAAGGATCAGCTGCTCCTTGATGAACGACCAGATGATGCGGGTCATCTCATCGCCGTCGAGCTCGACGACGGGGTTCTTCACCTTGATCTTGGCCATGTGGGGTCCTTACTGTCTCTGCAGGCTACGCAGGATGGGGCCTGCGTGGGGATGGGCCGCCGATGCTATCGCCCGGGCACGTCCCGGCTCCTTCGCGGGAAGGGGGGCGCTGGTGGGACGGGGCGAATGTAAAGGCGGGGAGTGTGTTACTGCTCTTTTGAAATTGGTGCGCGACGGTAGCCACGCGCCGTGCGCGCGCGCCTCGGCTCAGCCGTTCCAGCTGGCCTGCGCGCCGTGTGCGACGAGCACCGTCGGCGCGCCGCCGGCCCAAGGAACGGTCACGATGCGTCCATGCGAGGGTGCCTGCTCGAAGGATTGCGTGTTGAGCAGCAGCGTGCCGCCGTCGCTCGAGATGCCCGCGCCCTGCACCTCTTCCCTGCCAACGTGCAGGGCGCGCGCGCGACCGTTGGTGACGTTCACGGCGAAGGCTTCGCTGGTGTCCTCCCCGACGAACTCGGCAAGCAGCCTGTTGCCTGCGGCGGAGAAGTCGAGCGGAATCAGGCCCTGCACGAGCGAGCCGACGCGAACGTGGGTGAGCTTGCGCACGCGCAGGTTGGTGAGCGTCCCCAGCCAGATCTGGTATTCCGGCGACAGCCGACGCATGCGCTCGCGGTCGTAGGCGATGTACGCAGGTCCCCAGAGCGGGAAGAGGCTACGTCCGTCGCTGGTGATCGCGTGCACGCCGGCGCCGTCGGCTTCGGCCACGTAGAGGTTCGTCTTGGCCGATTGAGACAGCGAGTGCCCTAGCGCGAACACGAGCCTGTCGCTGCCGTCCGGCGCGAAGCTCGCGCCGTAGATCTCACCGTGCGCGATCGTGGTGACCGTTCCGGTCTGGGTGTCGATCACGTCCAGACTCGAGCTCGAGGTGATGTCGACGGTCGCATTGGACTGTGCAAAGACCGCCAGGTAGCGCGAGTCCGGAGACCAGGCGAGCGGCGTCGCCGTTGCCGCTTCGAGGCTCAGGTAGTCGGCGATCGGAGCGCCCGAGGATGGGTAGATGCCGATCGCCGGGCCGGCTTCCTGCGGACCGCTGACAGTGCCGAACAGCGCCACCGCGACCGACTGCCCGTTCGGCGCAAGCAGCGGCTGCTGCCCCAGCCCGAGCAGCTTCGGAGCACTGCCGTTGGCCGCGGCGAGCCACACCTTCGGCGTCCCGCTCGCCGTCTCTGTGAGATAGGCCAGCCGCGGCGGTTCGGGATTGAGATCCGCCACTACTTCCGCCCCGGCCACGCCCACAATCGAGAACGCGGCCACTAACAGGAACACCGCGCTCACCGCAAGCCACGCCCGGCGGGGGGTGATCAGCTTCAACATCGCGCCGCAGCCTACTCTCTGCTTGACTGTCATGTGATGGCCAGCACTATGTCGGGAGCAGCCACGGGGGACGCGCCGTGGCAGACGCATACGGTGTTCAACCAGGCACCGCCGCTGGAGAACGTGGACGTGTTCGCCACGAACACGCCGCTGGTGGAGGCGGTCGAGCGCGAGGGCGCCGGCTGGGTCACCGAGCGCGCGTCCGCGCTGGGCCGCTTCGTTGGTGAGGTCGACGGGCCGCAGCAGCTGTGGGGGAGGCTGGCCAACGAGAACAAGCCGGTGCTGCGCACGTTCGACCGCTATGGACACCGCATCGACGAGGTCGAGTTCCACCCGGCGTGGCACCAGCTGATGAAGATGGGCGTGGAGCACGAGCTGCACTCGCTGCCATGGACGAGCGAGGAGCCCTTCGCACACACAGCGCGCGCGGCGCTGTACATGACCGCAATGCAGGCGGAGGCGGGCTTCGCGTGCCCGATCACGATGACGTTCGCCGTCGTTCCCGCGCTGCGCGCCCAACCCGAGCTGGCAGCCGAGTGGGAGCCGCTGGTGACGGCGACCAGCTATGACCCGCGGCTGATCCCCGCAGCGGAGAAGGGCTCGGCGATCGCGGGCATGGCGATGACCGAGAAGCAGGGCGGGTCGGACGTGCGCGCCAACACCACGACGGCGCGAGCGCTGAACGGCGGCGGTCCGGGGGCGGAGTACGAGATCGTCGGGCACAAGTGGTTCTGCTCGGCGCCGATGTCGGACATCTTCCTCGTGCTCGCGCAGACCGACGACGGCCTGTCGTGCTTCCTGCTGCCGCGCATCCTCCCCGACGGCTCGCGCAACGCGTTTCACATCCAGCGCCTGAAGGACAAGCTCGGCAACCACTCCAACGCCTCCTCGGAGGTGGAGTTCAACGGCGCGTGGGCGCGCATGGTCGGCGAGCCCGGACGCGGAGTGCCGACGATCATCGAGATGGTCGGGCACACGCGCCTTGACTGCGTGATCGGCGCCGCTGCGGGGATGCGCTCGGGCGTCGTCAGCGCCACGCATCACGCCGCGCACCGCAGCGCGTTCGGCAAGCTGCTGATCGACCAGCCGCTGATGCGCAACGTGCTCGCGGACCTGTGCGTGGAGTCCGAGGCGACGACCGCGCTCGCGATGCGCCTGGCGCGTGCGTACGACGAGGCACACGCCGATGCCGACGCCGGCGAAGACGCCACAGACGCGCAGCTGTTCAAGCGGCTGGCGACCGCGGTGGGCAAGTTCTGGAGCTGCAAGCGCGCCCCCAACCACGCGTTCGAGTCACTCGAGTGCCTCGGCGGCGCGGGCTACGTGGAGGAGTCGGGCATGCCGCGCCTTTATCGCGAGGCGCCGCTCGCCTCGATCTGGGAGGGCTCGGGCAACGTCATGAGCCTGGACGTCCTGCGCGCGCTTACGCGCTCGCCGCGCTCGCTCGAGGTGTTCTTCGACGAGGTCGAGCAGGCCCGCGGGTCCGACGCCCGCCTGGACGCGCGGGTGCAGAAGCTGAAGAGCCAGTTCTCCGATCCTGAGACGCTCGAGACACGCGCGCGGCGAGTGGTGGAAGGCATGGCGCTCTGCCTGCAGGGCTCGCTGCTCGTGCGCCACGGAGCGCCCGCGGTGGCTGATGCGTTCTGCGCCTCGCGCCTGGCCGGCGACGCGGGACTGGAGTACGGCACGCTGCCCGCGGGAGTGGACTTCGAGGCGATCATCGATCGCTCGCGCGTACACCTGTAGGTCGCCGACCCCGCCGGGCCTACCATTGAGGCCAGCATGCGCCCTCGCACCAACTTCCAGCTCGTCCGTATCTTCGGCATCCGTGTGGGCGTCAGCGCCAGCTGGTTCGTGGTGCTGTTCTTCCTGATCTACTGGCTCTCGCACGAATATTTTCCGGAAGTGATGAGCGGTTCGCAGAGCACCGCCTATCTGGTCGCGGTCCTGGGTGCAATGGGCTACTTCGCCTCGCTGATCCTGCACGAGCTGGGGCACGCGCTCGTCGCGCGACGCCTGGGCATCCCGATCGCCGGCATCGACCTGTGGTTCTTCGGAGGCCTCTCGCAGATGCGCCGCGAACCGCAGAGCGCCGGCGAGGAGTTCATGGTCGCGGCAGCCGGGCCGGCGGTCACGCTGGTGCTGTTCGGCCTGTGCCTGGGAGCGGTCTACCTGCTCGCCAGCAGCGGCACGATCAGCGACGTGGCGCTGACCCGCGAAGGCGTGAAGACGACACCCCTGCTCGCGCTGATCGGGTGGTTGGGCTTCGTCAACGCGGCACTGTTCATCTTCAACATCATCCCCGCGTTTCCGCTGGACGGCGGGCGTATCGCGCGGGCGGTCGTCTGGTGGCGCACCGGCGACCGCAACCGCGCCACCCACGCCACCGGGCGCTCGGGACAGGCGCTCGCCGTCGCGCTCGGCCTGTTGGGGCTGTGGTCCTTCGCCGGCGGCGGCAGCTTCCTGGGGCTGGTCACGATGCTTTTGGCCTTCTTCCTCTACCAGGCGGCCAGCGCCGCCGTGCTCCAGGGAGCGCTCGGCAAGCGCATCCAGAACATCACCGTCGGCGACATCATGGACCGCCAGCCGGTGACGATCCCCGCTGAGGCCACGCTGCTGGATGTCCAGGAGCAGTTCTTCCTGCGCTACCGGTGGCCGTGGTTCGCGGTCGTGGACCCGGCTCGCCACTTCCTCGGCGTCGTGCGCCAGCAGCGGGTTGACAGCGAGATCGCCGCCGGGCGGCCGGCGCTGGCGGTCGTAGACGTGCTCGAGGAGGACATGCCCGTGCGCATCGGCGAAGAGGCGCCGCTCGAGTCGCTGCTCGGCTCCGAGGGTCTCGGGCGCCTGGGGGCGATGGTGGCTGTTGACAAGGACGGCGTCCTGCAGGGCGTGGTCACGTTGGCACAGGTCCGCCAGGCGCTGCGCCCGGCGGCCCCGGCGCGCCCCGCCACGTGACAGCAGCGCGCTCGTTATAGAGTCCCTGCTTGGGCGCCCCCAAACAGCCCCATCCCCAGCCCTCAAGTTCTTTCTTCAGTCCCTCCAAAGCGACCCCAGGGAGCCATGCCAGAACACGACGTCTTGATCATCGGGGCCGGACTCGCGGGCCAGCGCGCAGCGCTCGCGGCCGCCGAGGCGGGAGCCAACGTGGCAATCATGAGCAAGGTCCACCCTGTGCGCTCGCACTCGGTGGCCGCTGCGGGCGGTATCAACGCGGCGATCAGCGTCGATGACGACTGGCACTCCCACGCCTATGACACCGTCAAGGGCTCGGACTTCCTGGGCGATCAGGACGCGATCGAAGTGATGTGCTCGGAGGCGCCCGCAGAGGTCATGCACCTGGAGCACATCGGCGTCACGTTCCATCGCAACGACAAGGGCGAGATGGACCTGCGCGCGTTCGGCGGCGCCTCGATGAAGCGCACCGCCTACGTCGCAGATATCACCGGTCAGGCCCTGCTGCACGTGCTCTACGAGCAGCTGATGAAGCACCACGAGACGGTGGCGCGCTATGAGGAGTGGTTCACCACGTCGCTGCTGCGCGACGAGGAGGGCCGCTGTGCAGGCGCTGTCGCGCGCGACGTGCGCACGGGGCGCATGGAGGCGTTCACCGCGAAGAACGTGATCCTCGCGTGCGGAGGCGCGGGCCAGGCGTACAAGCCGACGACAAACGGGCTGATCGTGACCGGCGACGGGATCGCGATGGCCTACCGTGCGGGGGCGCCGCTGATGGACATGGAGATGGTCCAATACCACCCCACCTGCCTCGTGGAGACGGGCATCCTCATCACCGAGGGCGCGCGCGGCGAGGGCGCGCACCTGCTGAACTCGGGCGGCGAACGCTTCATGGAGAAATCGGCTCCCAACAAGATGGAGCTCGCGTCCCGCGACGTGGTCTCGCGTGCGGAGCAGATCGAGATCAACGAGGGCCGCGGCGTGGGCCCGAATGGAGCGGGCATCTACCTCGACATCACGGTCGTGCCGCGCAAGCGCACGCTGGAGGCGCTGCGTGAGATCGTCAACCTCGGCAAGGACTTCGCCGGGGTGGACATCACGCGCGAACCGATCATGATCCGCCCGGGCCAGCACTACATCATGGGCGGCGTGAAGACCGACGTGGAAGGGCGCACGCCGATCGAGGGCCTATACGCGGCCGGCGAGGTGGCGTGCGTGTCCGTGCACGGTGGCAACCGTCTGGGCGCAAACTCGCTGCTGGACACGCTGATCTTCGGACGGCGCTCTGGAGAACATGCGGCCAAGCGCGCGGCGAGCATGCCGATGCCCAAGGTGGACGCGCACGCACAGCTGCGCGAGGACTCCGAGCGGCTGGAATCGATCATCTCCCGCTCGCGCGACGGCAGGCGTGTGTCTGAGATCAAGAGCGAGCTCGGTGAGACGATGAACCGTCACGCAGCGGTCTTCCGCGACGAGGCGGGGCTCACGGACGCCTTGGAGACGATCGACCGCCTGAAAGAGGAGACCGAGAAGGCCTGGATCGACGATCACGGGACGGTCTTCAACCAGGACGTGCTCGGCGCGCTGGAGCTCGGCTACATGGTCGACTGCGCCCAGGCCACGCTGGTCGGTGCGTTGGAGCGCAAGGAGTCGCGTGGCGCGCAATTCCGCACGGACTACCCCGAGCGCAACGACGCGGAGTGGCTCAAGCACATCGACATCTCCCTGGACGCCGAGGGAACCCCACAGGTCTCCTACTCCCCCGTCACGATCACCCAGTGGGAGCCGGAGGAGAGGAAATACTGATGTTCGCGCAGGCCCGCAGCGCACGCCCACCTCACGACCGCAGGAGCGCCACAGATGGCTGAAGTGCACGACCGCCCACCCGAGCAGTTCACCCTCAGGATGCGCCGTTACGACCCGGAGTCCGGCGACGCGCCGTACTGGGACGAGCACACGATCGAGCTCGAGCCGCACCGCTCGGTGCTCGAGGGGATCCTGCAGGCACGCGACCGCTTCGATGGGTCGATCGGCATCCGCTGCTCCTGCCGACAGGCGATCTGCGGCTCGTGCGGCATCCGCGTGAACGGCGAACCGGCGCTCGCCTGTCACACACACCTGGATGCCGCGAGGCGCGGCTCGGGCGAGGACGGCGTGATCGAGATCGAGCCGATGGGCAACATGCCGGTGATCAAGGACCTGATCGTCGATATGGACGCGGTCCACTGGAAGAAGATCCAGCGCGTGACGCCATGGCTGCTGGCCAAGCAGCCCGTACCCGAGCGCGAGTACATCGTGCCGAAAGAGTCGATGGTGGATGTGACGCAGACGATGGCATGCATCCAGTGCGGCGCGTGCGTGTCGGACTGCCTGGCGATGGAGGTGGACCCTGGGTTCATCGGCCCTGCCGCGCTCGCCAAGGCCTACCGCTTCGTCGGTGACCCGCGCGATGACCAGCAGTTCGAGCGCCTGAACGATCTTGCGCAGGACCCGCAGGGGATCTTCGACTGCACCCACTGCTTCAAGTGCGTGGAGGCTTGCCCCAAGGACGTCAACCCGATGGGCCAGATCATGCGCCTGCGGCGGATCGCGATCGACGATCACCACATCGTGGACAAGAACAACGGCGAGCGCCACGAGGCGGCGTTCACCGGGTTGATCCGCGACAACGGCATCCTTTGGGAGGCTGAGCTGCTGCCGCGCTCCTACGGCGGCGCGTCGTGGTTCGGGAAATTCGCGCCCGCCGCGGGCAAGGAGCTCCTGTCCTCGCTGCCGGTAGCGATCCGCGGCTTGCTGCGGCGCAAGATGACGCTCGCCGGCGTACTCAAACCGCACAAGATCCCCAGCGCCGACCTGAAGGCCGTGCAGGCGATCTACGACAAGGTCGAGAGCCGCCCCGAGCGCTACGAGCTGAACCTGTACATCGTCGGCGAGGATGAGACCGACACGTCTCTGGGCGACCCGGTCGCCGTCGGCGTGACGCACGAGCCGCGCGGCTCGGAAGCCGGCCCGTCGTCCGGAGCCTTGCCGACGGACACACCCACCGATTCCAGAGAACCAAGGGAGGGATGAGCGAATGAAGGTCGCCTACTGGCCCGGCTGCGTCAGCCGCGGCTTCACTCCCGAGCTGCATGGCTCGATGGCCAAGGTCGCGCCGCTGCTTGACATCGAGCTGGTCGAGCTGGACCGCGCCTGCTGCACGGGCGCGGGCGTGATCGCCGAGCACAACCAGGAGCTCGCGGACACGCTCAACGCGCGCACGTTCGCGCTCGCTCAGCAGGTCGACGGCGCGGAGCTGATGATGAACATCTGCTCCACCTGCCAGGGCGCGCAGAGCGAGTGCCAGGAGCGCTTGGACGCAAACGCCGAGTACCGCGCGCATGTCAACACGACGCTGTCGGCGGAGGGACTGACGTATGAGGCCGGCCTCACGAACAAGAACTTCCTATGGCTGCTGGTGGAGGAGATCGGCCTGGACAAGCTGCACGCACGCGTGAGGCGTCCGCTCACGAACCTCAAGGTCGGCCCCTTCTACGGCTGCTACATCGTGCGCCCCCGCAACCGCCTGGGCATCGATGAGGAGCACCCCCGCGACCACTACCTGGAGCGCGTGATCGACGCGCTCGGCGGCACCGTGATCGAGTACGCGGGCATGCGCAAGTGCTGCGGCTTTCCGATCATCACGATGAACAAGGAAGCCTCGCTGAAGCAGGCCGGACGTCATCTCGGCGACGCCGTGGACGCGGAAGCCGACTGCCTGGTGACGCCGTGCCCACTGTGCCACCTGAACCTCGACCTGCAGCAGCCGCTCGCCGCGGGGGTCGTCGGGCGAGAGCTGAACATGCCCGTCCTGCACCTGCCGCAGCTGGTCGGTCTGGCGTTGGGTCTGGACCCGAAGGACCTCGGTCTCGGGCGCCACATTGTGCGCCCGACATCGGTGATCGACTGGTCGACGTCCGTCGTGGGAGCTGCTGCTTAGCTCACTTGTGGGGCGGGCCGGGCGCCCGCCTCACCACATGACGGTAATCGCCCCCAGAGCTTGACCTCGGCCACAGCGAGGCCGATACATGTCGCTGATGACCGCGAAAGACGGCATGGCGAGCGCTGGCGCAGATCATGCAGAGATGACCTCTGCGTGGCGGCGCGCGCACGCGGGGTCGGGGCTCACGTCGAGCCTGATCCTCACGTACGTGGAGCGTGAAGCGGGTGGCCAGGCGGTGAAGCGGATGCTCGCCCTAGCGGAGCTCTCCGGCGCTGAGCAAAGCCTGCGGGATGAGAACCACTGGTTCTCCTATGAGACCAAGCTAGCCCTGTGGCAGGCGGCGGAGGAGGTTCTGGGCGACCCGGATGTGGCCGAGCACGTCGGTGCCTCGGTGCTCGACCTGTCGGTGGCGATGGGTCTCAAGCAAACCCTGCGCGCGCTCGGCACACCGGGCTTCGTCTACGGCAACGTCGCGCGTGCGAACGCCAAGTTCAACTGGGCCCACCAGCTGGCGGTGCTGGACAAAAGCGCCGCGACCGTGCGCATGCGCTACACGGACGTCTCCGGTGTCGGCTATCACCGCTACGACTGCAGCTACACCAAAGGGCTGCTGGCGACCGTGCCACAGCTGTTCGGACTCCCGCTCGCGCACGTCGCACACCCTGTGTGCGGCGCCCGCGGAGACGCATGGTGCGAGTTCGACGTGCGCTGGACGGCGGGCACGCGTGAGCTCACACGCGCAGCCGTCGCACTCGCCGGCACCGGCGCCCTGCTCGCGACGATCGGCGCTTTCATCGACCCGGTGCTCGTGCCCGTGCTCGCCGGCGCAGCAGCGCTCGGCGAGGTCGCGATCGCGGCACGAGCGATGCGCTTCCTGCGACGACGGCTGGGCGTACTCGAGCTGCGTGTCAGCGAGCAGGACAACGCCGCCGAGCGGCTGCTCTCCTCCCTACGCGACCTCTCCTCCGACCTGCGCCTGGACGAGGTGCTCGACCAGATCACCGCGAGGGCGCAGACGGCGGTTGGCGGAAAGGAGTTTGCGCTGCTGCTCGCCGACGGAAGGGACATGCGCGCGGACCGGCACTCGGGCATCCCGGCAACGTCGCTGGTGGCACTCGAGTCCTGGGCGCAGGCACAGCGGGAGACGTTGATCGAGCGCGGCACGGTTGTAATCGACGATCTGGGTACTGATGCCGCGCTGGCTGGTCTGCCACTCGAGGAGCGGTTGCCGCTCGGATCGCTGTGCGCTGCGCCGCTTGTCTTCCGCGACGAGTTGTTGGGGGTGCTCGCGGCGCTGGCGCACGGCTCGACCGTGTTCCTGCCTGGAGAGGACGCAGCGCTGTCCGCATATGCCGCGCACGCGGCGATCGCGCTGTCCAATGCGCACCTGGTTGAGCGCTTGGAACGACAGGCAGCAGAGGATCCGCTCACGGGGCTGGCCAACCAGCGCGCCTTTCACCGCGACTGCGCGGCGGAGGTCAGCCGCGCCCAGCGCGCTGACGGCGCCGTCTCGATCGTGATGCTCGACCTCGACCATTTCAAGGCGATCAACGACGAGCACGGCCATCCCTACGGCGATCAGGTCCTGGTGAAAGTAGCCACGGCGCTGCGCGCATCGATTCGCGCACACGACACCGCCGCGCGCCTGGGCGGCGAGGAGTTTGCGATCCTGCTGCCCGACGCGGGCGCGCGCGACGCCCATGAGGTGGCCGAGCGTGCCCGGGACGCGATCGCGCAGATCGACGTGCCCGGCGGCGCGCTCACTTGCTCTGCGGGCGTGGCCACCACCGGCGGCGGTGAGAGCTCACCGATCGATCTGCTCGAGCTGGCTGACAAGGCTCTGTACAGCGCCAAGCACCTCGGCCGCAACCGCACGGTGCTCAGCGGAGAGCTCGCCGCCCACTCGCACTAGTGCCCTGAGTCAGACTAGGCTGCGCTGCGTGCGGATACTGACCGTCGTAGGCAACCGACCGCAGTTCATCAAGGCGGCAGCCGTCTCGGGGCCGTTGCGCGAGCGACACGAGGAGGTCCTCGTGCACACCGGCCAGCATTACGACGACTCGCTCTCGAGCGTCTTCTTCAACGAGCTCGGGCTGGCGCGACCCGATCGCGAGCTCGGCATCGGCGGTGGCTCGAACACGTCACAGACGGCGCGCATGCTGGCGGCGCTGGAGCCGCTCTTGGGCGAGCTCGACGCGGACGCCGCGCTCGTCTACGGCGACACCAACTCGACGCTCGCGGGCGCGCTCGCCGCAGCGCAGGCGCGCGTGCCAGTGGTGCACGTGGAGGCGGGCATGCGTTCGTTCGACCGCTCGATGCCCGAGGAGCTCAACCGTGTCCTCACCGACCACCTCAGCGAGCTGCTGCTCTGCTCCTCACAGGGGGCAGCGGAGAACCTGCGTGCGGAGTCCGTGACAGGCCGTGTGGAGGTGGTGGGTGATGTGATGGTGGACGTGGCGCTGCGCTGGCAGCCCGCGGCGCGTACAGATACAGCCGTACCGGGCGCCTACGGCCTAAAGCCCGGCTCCTATTTCCTGCTGACGGCCCACAGAGCGGGCAACGTCGATGACCCACGACGCCTGTGCGCGCTCGTGAAGCTGATCGAGCGCCTGCCCGAGCCGACGCTGTTCCCCCTGCATCCGCGCACCCGCACGCGGCTGAAGGACGCAGGGCTATTGGCACGCCTGGACGACGTCGCCGGCCTGAAGCTGACTGAGCCGCTCGGTTACATCGAGTTCAGCGCGCTCGTCTGTCAGGCGCGGGCGGTTCTGACCGACTCCGGCGGCGTGCAGAAGGAGGCCTATCTGGCGGGCGTGCCGTGCGTAACGCTACGCGCCAACACCGAGTGGGTGGAGACCGTCGAGACCGGGTGGAACACGCTGGTGGACCTCGACGCCGATGCCGCGCTGGCTGCGCTCGGACGCCCGACGCCGACGGCGCATCCCGAGCTCTATGGCGACGGGCACGCCGCCGGGCGGTGCGTGGCGGCGATCGAGTCGCTGCAGGACCCCGCTAGGGTGCCCCCCGCAGCGGTTCATCCTGAGCGGTGAGCGCCTACGCTTTGCGCGCCTTCACCAGCGCCCGCCCGATCGTGAGCGGATGGTTCAAGACGATCGAGGCGCGACCGACCAGCGAGCTTGGGTCGTGCGCTATCCCCAGCTGGCGCAGGATCGTCGTCTGGTCGAAGTACACGCGCTCGCAGGTGATGCGATCGCCCTCGAACAGGAAGAACGCAGCCATTCTGCAACGAAACGAGCGACCTGTCGGAGGCAGCGACCGCAGCGGTCCCAGGTGCGTGCCGAGCAGATCGAACTCCGCGATCACCGCGTCGTCCGCGTGGTGAAGTGCAATCAGCTCGTTGCGTTGGTCCGGGAACGCGGTGCGGGTCTCGGCGAAATACCGACGCACCTCCTGCTCGCCGTCATACACATCGCCCGTGGCGATGATCTCGTAGCGGGGATGGTCGAACGTCGCAATCGTGGTATCGAAGTCGTGGTGGTTCTCCGACTCCATGTGCTCGCGCACGACCGCCTCGCGGCGGGCGCGCAGCTGGGCTTCGGCGTCGCTCGCATGTAGGTTGGACATCGCTTGACTTCTATCACTCCAGCTGCTGCGCCGGGGCGAGCGTCGTAACCACGATCCCGGGGAGCTCAGATGTGAGCGCGTCGGATGAGTTACCCGCACGCGCAGACACGAACGTCACATCGCTCGACGCGAGTCGCCCAGCCCAGTCCGCGTGCCCGCCCGCGAGCTCCTCCGCGGTTCCCCGCGCGACGCGCCGGGCCAGCTCGTCCGCCAACGCCTGGGAGTCCGCGCTCCCGGCGAACGGCAGCGTACGTACCGCCCCCAACCTGGCGGCACTGCCTCTGACGATCGCAAACGGCGGGAAGCCCGACTCGTGATCCTCGCTGAGAAGGCGCACCGCCTCACGCTCCGTCACGTCCCACTCGACCGGCTCGACGACGAGCACGAGCGTCGCTTCGCCGGCCAGGCCGGCGTGCATCGCGCCGCGCACGAGCGAACGATCGAGGACGGTCGAAACGACGCCATCCACGCCGGCGAGGGCCGCCGCTGCGAGCAGCTTTCGGTGCGGAGCCTTGGGCGCGAACGGCGCCGTGCCGGGAACGACCAGCACCGGATCCACGACACCTCCGTCGGCCCTGGCGATGCGAACGGCGACCGACAGTGCACCGGCCGCCAAGTCCGGGTCGCGGACGCCAACGATCACCCGCGCTCCGATCGGACGCGCCGCGTGCTCGTCGGCGCTCAGACGGCCGCTAGCGCGGCTTGCGACGATCGTCGAGGCGAGCACGCTGACGAAGATCAGCAGCAGCACAGCGTTGACGACGGAGCTGCCGAACAGGCCTAGGTCGAAACCGACGATCGTGGCCGCAAGCGTCGCCGCCGCCTGTGCGGCGCTCAAGGAGAACAGCAGTTCCCCTTGCGCTCGTGAGAACCCCAACACTCTCGCCGACAGCCACGCCGCAAGCACCTTGCCGCCCATGCACGCCGCGATGAAAAGTCCGGCGAGCTTCAGGGTCTCACCCTGCACGATCACCGCAGGGTTGAGGATCAGCCCCACGGACACGAGGAACACCGGGATGAAGACCGCGCCACCGAAGAATCCGATCCGGTCCATCAGCTGCCCCTCGTTCGGAACGAGGCGGTTGAGCGCGAGCCCCGCGAAGAAGGCGCCCACGATGCCCTCAATGCCAAACAGCTCCGCCACCGTGGCTGCCGCCAAGAAGGAGGTGATCGCCACCACGTAGCGCACCGAGCGCTCGGCGCCGAACATGCGAAAGGCCCATGCGGCCGCGAGCGGCAGCAGAAGCAGACTGAATCCCGCGAGCACGCCCAGCCCGACGATCACCTGCACGGCGACGTCGAGGGACGAGCGTCCCGAGCCGACCGAGCCCGCGACCGCCGCGAGCACGATCAGCGTGAGCGTGTCCGTGAGCACGGTCGAGCCGACGACCGTCGCCACCGCCGGGTCCGACGCGAGCCCGGCGTCGCGCACGGTCGGATAGGCAATCAGCGTGTGTGAGGCCAGCAGCGAGCCGAGCAGGATCGCAGCCGCCGCCTGCCAGCCGAGGCCGACGCCGACGAGCGTGCCGAAGGCCATCGGCAGGGCAAACGTGAGCAGGCCGAACACGATCGCCGCGCGCCGGTGGCGGCGCAGGAGGTTCAGGTCGAGCTCGACGCCGGCGACGAACATCAGATACAGCAGCCCCAGCTGGCCGAGGTCGGGAATCGTGGTGTTGCCCGACCCAATCAAGTCCAGTCCGTGCGGACCGATCACGTAGCCGCCGAGCAACAGCCCGATGATGCCCGGGATGCGCGCCCGTTCGATCACCACCGGGCCGAGCAGCAGCGTGGCGAAGATGACCAGGAACTCCCAAGGCGCGCCCTTCGGGGAGGAGATCTCCAAGATCGCCGCCAGCACACCGTGGCCACCCGATGCGATCACGATTCTGTCCTCAGCGCAGGCACCTGTTCGGCCGCGCCTTCACTCACTTCGGTGTGCAGCCATTCCTTGCCAAGACGTTCGATCGTGCCATCTGCACTCAGTGCGCGCAGCGCCGAGTCGACCGCTTCGACGTTTTCAGATCCCTTAGGCAGGGCCGCCGCGAGCACGGCTTCGCTTGGAAGCTGCGCGGCGACCGCGTAGGAGTGGGGTGCTTCCCGCGCGTATGCAAGCGCCACCGGCAGGTCGATCATGACCGCGTTGACGCGACCAGAACGCAGGGCGCTCAACGCTTCGCGCTGGTGGTGCAGGACCAGCGGCGGGCTGGAAGGTTCGATCGTTTCTTCCAGCGCGCTCTGCAGTGTGGTCCCGCCCTGAACCGCCCAGCGCAGCGCCTGGGCGGCGTGCACGTCGGGCACCTCTGTGCCCGGGCGCACGAGGATCGCGGGAGGGGCGCTGAGATACGCGCTCGAGAAGCTGACGTGCTGCGAGCGTTCCGGCGTGACGGTGATGTCCGAGAGAGCCAGGTCCGCCCCGTCGAGATCACCCGCCACGAGCTGCGCGAACGGCACGACCACGACCTTCGTGCGGGCCAAGCCGAAGTGCGCTGCGAGCGCACGTGCGAGCTCGAACTCGAAACCGCCCGTCGGGCGGGTGGCGGTGCCCGACCAGAATCCGGGGTCAGGCACCTGGGCCGTGGCGACGGTCAACATGTGCGGCGTGCGGGGCACGAAGGTGCCCGCCGCACCCGTCCCACCACAGGCGCTGAGCCCTAACGCCAGCACCACCGCGATCGCTGCCAGGCGGGGCGTGGCGCGCATTTCGCGAGTCTAACCCGAGCCCGACCCTGCTCTCACCCGCGCGGAGAGGATCGCGATGTCATCGCGCACCCCCTCCTCGGGGCCGAGCAGCTCGAGCAGCGCATCAATCGCTTGCCGCGCCGACACGGGCGCCTTCGAGGAGAGCTGCTCGAGCATCTCCTCGGCACGGATCATGCGCGCGGGCGCGTGCGCCTCGGGCAGCCCGTCCGTATACAGGGCCAGCGCATCGCCGGGCTCGAGCGTCGTCGTGACCTCCTCGATCTCTGGGTCGGCGAACACCCCGAGTAGCGCGCCCTCACCGCCGAACTCGACAGCGCTGCGCTCGGCCGCCCGCACGAGGAGCGCCGCCGGGTGACCGGCGAGCGCGACCGTCACCTCGACCTGGGACCCGCGCCAGCGCAGGCGGGCGAGGATCGCCGTGGCAAAGCGACCGTCGAAGTCTTGTTCGAGCATCGTCTGGTTCACCTGCGTGAGCACCGTCCCAGGGCCGATCCCCTCGCGCGCGTACGCGGCGGTCGTGTGACGCAGGAAACCGGTCAGCGCCGCCGCCTCCGCGCCCTTGCCGCAGACGTCGCCCACGACCAGCCAGCAGCTGTCGGGGCTCCCGAACACGTCATAGAAGTCACCGCCGACCTCGCTGCCGATGCCACTCGGACGGAAATGGCTGGCCAGCTCGAGCCCGGGGATCACGGGCAGGAGCGCCGGCATCAGGCTGCGCCGCAGAGTGCTCGCGACTTCGGCGCGCTCGGCGTATAGCCGGGCGTTATCGAAAGCCATCGCCGCCCTGCCGGCCATGTCCTCGAGCACCGCCAGCAGATTGCGATCATGACGAGCGTCGCCGCGCAGCTGCAAGAACGAGATCGCGCCCCGTGTGCGCCCGCGCGCGATCAGCGGGAACACCGCCGCGCGGACGTAGCCGGCGTCGCGCATAAAGCGCTCGTGCTCGGCGCTCTGAGCGGCGCGCGCGAGCGCGCCGTCCTCGGTCAGGTCGCTGATCGAGCGCGAGGCGTTGCCGGAGAGCACCTGTGCGACTGGATGGCTGCCGTGCATATCCAGCGGGAACTCCTCGCGCATCCGCTGGACGCCGGCGGCCACCGCCGGATCCACTGCCGCGACAACCGTACTCGCCACCGACCCAGCGCGATCGAGCAGGTCGATCACGCACATCTCAGCGAGGTCGGGCACAGCCATGTTGGCGATCGTGCGAAGCGTCTGCGCGGGGTCCAGCGAGCTGTCCAGCTTGGCGGTTGCCGCGACGAGTATCTCCATGCGCCGGCGCTGCTCGCGCAGACGGTTCAGCGCAGCGTGCATAACCACGGCCGCGAGCAGCGCAAGCACGATGCCCACGCAGGCCACCGCCGCGAACCTGCTCGATACATGCGCTTCGTAGGCCAGCGGCGCCAGGAACGCGACGAGCGTCGCGGCGGTGATGCCCACCAGCCGCCAGCGCGGCTGAAACGCGGCGGCATGACCGAGCGCGAAGAAGTAGATCAGGGCGAAGGGGCTATCCGGACCACCTGAGGAGGCGCACAGCAGCGCGATCACCGCGACCCCCCAAAGCTCTGCCACCCAGGCCAGCCCGAGACCGCCCCAGCCGCGACTCGCGGCCAACACAAGCAGGACAGACGTGAGCAGAGCGTCGACTGCGACCGCGGTCACGCCCGCCGGCGAGCCGACGTGCGGCAGCAGCGCGGCGCTCGCGCAAAGGAGCGCCCCCACGAAGTACAGGCCACCGGCGATCGCGACCGCTGCACGGGCTTCGCGCCGGCTCGCGGTCTCCTCCTGCGGGATCGATACGAGCGTCATTTCCTGCGCCCCGGCACCCGCCCCACGACCACCCCTCCTCTCCTGACCATACGGATATATACCCAAATTGTGGTTGCTCGGAGAACATCGGCGTCGCCATCGAGGGTGCCCACGCCACCTCCCGCCGACGCACCGAGGAAACTACTCGGGACATGCGTCGCTCTACAGCCCTGCGCTTTCTTCCCCGCCGATGAACGAGGCCGCCACGATCCGCGTGGGCGTGGTCGGCCTCGGCTACTGGGGGCCCAACCTTGCGCGCAACCTCGCGGCGCTCCCGGGCTGCGAGCTGACGTGGCTGTGCGACCGCGACGAGCACGCTCTCGCGCGCCTGCAAAGAACCCTGCCGGGCGCCCGCACCACGGTCGAGCTGCAGGACCTTCTCGAGGACCCGCAGCTGGACGCCGTGGTGCTCGCCACGCCCGTGCCCACGCACGCGGAGCTGGCGATCGCCGTGGCCGAGGCGGGCAAGCACTGCTTCGTGGAGAAGCCGCTGGCCACGAACGCCGCCGATGCCGAACGCGCCGTGGCGGCCGCCGAGCAAGCGGGCAAGATCCTGATGGTCGGCCACCTGCTCGAGTACCACCCTGCGGTGGCGAAGCTGAAGGAGCTGATCGGCTCAGACGAGCTCGGCCGGCTGTTCTACATCTACGGCAACCGCCTGAATCTCGGCAAGCTGCGGGAGGACGAGAACGCGCTGTGGAGCCTCGGTGCGCACGACGTCTCCGTGGCACTGCATCTGATCGGCGAAGAGCCCGAAGAGTGCCTGGCCAACGGCGCGAGCTACGTCAGAGCGGGCGTGCAGGATGTGGTCTTCTGCTACCTGCGCTTCCCCTCCGGCATCGTCGCCCATCTGCACCTCTCCTGGCTGGATCCCCACAAGGAGCGGCGCATCACGGTCGTCGGCTCCCGCCGCATGGCCACTTTCGATGACATGCTGATCGAGGGCAAGCTCACGATCTATGACAAGGGCTTCGACGAGGACACGCGCTCGTGGGGCGAGTACATCGCCCGCTCAGGCGACACGTTCTCGCCACAGATTCCCAATGTCGAGCCGTTGCGGATCGAGTGCGAGCACTTCCTGCAGTGCATTCGCACCGGGGCGACGCCGCGCTCGGACGGGCACAGCGGCCTGCGTGTGGTTCGCGTGCTGGAGGCGCTCCAGCACGCGCTCGACGCCTGAGAGCGCGGACTCAGGCGACCACGCGCGTGCGCCTGCGCTCGACGCCTTCGAAGCGCTTCTGCCGGCGGCGCTCCGGGCGCAGCACGGGCCCCCACGTGCGACCGACCAGGCGCAGCACGTACGCGTCACGCGGTCCGCTGTAGCGCATGAACGGCGTCATCAACGCCAGCCAGTGTCGGGCGACGTATCGGCGTGGGCGTTTGACTTCTCGCGTGCTCATCGCTCCAGATGTGTCCTTACAAAGCGGAAGGATGCGCAGGAATTCTGACAGATGCGTCGATGTCACGCGCACGTACGGCACGCTCTCCGCTGAGCCCCGGCCGGCCGAGGCTCGGCACCGGCGCTACTCGACGCTGACGGTGCCCTCGCCGGAAAGCTCGAAGGCGCTGTGCAGCGCCTTCACCGCCGTCTCGACGCGGTCGCGGTCGATCACACAGGAGATCTTGATGGGTGAAGTCGAGATCATGTCGATGTTCACCCCTTCGCCGGCGAGTACGCCGAATACCTTCGCCGCGACCCCGGGATGCGAACGCATGCCCGCGCCGACGATCGAGACCTTGCCCATGTCCTCGTGTGTGGTGAGGTTCGCGAACGCCTCGCCTGTGAGCGGCTCCAGCGCGGCCCGCGCAACGCGCAGGTCCTCGCGCGGGACGGTGAAGGAGATCTCGGCTTGCCCACCCGCGGAGACCGGCTCGTTCTGAACGATCATGTCCACGTTCACGTTCGCGCCGGCCATCGCCTCGAAGATGCGCGCCGCCGCCCCCGGCGCGTCGGGTACGCCCGTGAGCGTGACCCGCGCTTCGGAGGTCGAGTGCGTCACGGCTGTGATCAGTGGTTGCTCCATCGTCTCTCCTTCTGCGACCACAAAGGTACCGGGCTCCTCGTCGAACGACGAGCGGCAGTGGATGCGCACGCCGTGGTTGCGCGCGTACTCCAGCGAGCGTAGCTGCAGCACGCCCGCACCCGAGGCCGCCATCTCGAGCATCTCCTCGAAGGAGACCGTCTCCAGCTTGCGCGCGTCGGGCACGATGCGCGGATCGGCCGAGTACACGCCAGCGACATCGGTGTAGATCTCACACACCTCTGCACCCAGCGCCGCCGCCACCGCCACCGCGCTCGTATCCGAGCCGCCGCGCCCGAGCGTGGTCACGTTGCGCGCGTTCTCGGATACACCCTGAAAGCCGGCCACGAGGACGATGTTGTCCGCGTCCAGCGCCGCGCGGATGCGGTCCGCACGCACGTCCAGGATCAGCGCCTTCGTGTGCGACTCGTCCGTGACGATCCCCGCCTGGGAGCCCGTGAGCGAGATCGCGCGGTGGCCGAGGTCGTTGATCGCCATCGCGCACAACGCGCAGGAGATGCGCTCGCCGGTCGAAAGCAACATGTCCATCTCGCGCGGATCCGGCGCCAGGGAGATCTCCTCCGCCATCGCGATCAGCTCGTCCGTCGTCTTGCCTCGGGCGGAGAGCACCGCCACGACCTGGTGACCCTGTTCGCGCTTCTCCACGATCCGCCGCGCCGCGCGCTTCACGCGCTCGGCGTCTGCGACCGAGGTGCCGCCGAACTTCATGACGATTAGGGAGGACATCGTCGCGCAGGATATTGGGCCGGGCGCATCGCGCCCGGCCCCTGGAGACAGTCCGCCCGTCTCAGCCTGCCAGCGTGCGGTTGAAGCGCCGCAGCGCGAGGGGCACCGCGACCGCCAGGATCACCAGACACCACAGCGCCATCGCCACCTGAGGATGTTCGAGCTGCCAGGAGCCGGTCGAGTGCGTGCCCTGGGTCAGCCCGCGGACGCTCGCGACGAGTGCTGAGATCGGGTCCCAGTGCGCGATCGCGCGCGGTACGGCGTCCATCCCGGAGATCGGCACGAACGTGCCGGCCATGAAGCTGAGCGGGAAGATGACGATGAAGCCGATCCCCTGCATCGCGTCTGGCGAGCGCACGAGCATGCCGAACAGCACGCCGAGCCAGGTGAAGGCGAACATGCCAAGGATCATCAGGCCTGCGAGCTCGAAGCCGTGGGCGACCGTCAGATGCGGGCTCCAGCCGAGCGCGAGGCCGAAGCCGACCACGATAACCATGCCCAGCAGCGCCTCGCAGAACTGACCCATGACCTGGCCGCTGATGATCGACAGGCGGCTGATCGGCATCGAGCGGAAGCGGTCGAGCACGCCTTCGGTCATGTCGTTCGAGGTCGCGACGCCGGCGCCGATGATGCCGAAGGCGAGCGACTGCCCGATGATCCCCGGGAACAGGTAGTCCTTGTAGCTGATGCCCGTCACGTGGATCGCCGAGCCGAACACGTACAGGAACAGGAGGATGAAGACGATCGGCTGGATCGTCACGTCCAGCAGGCGCTCGGGCACGCGCGGGATCGAGCGCAGGCTGCGGCCTGTCAGCAGAAGCGTGTCGCTCGTGTAGCGGCGCGCGTCGTGGACACGCCCCTCGCGGACTGCGCCGGGGGGAGAGATCGTGGTGGCGTTCATCGGGCTGCCTCCTCAGTCAAGGTGGAATTGATCGCAGCGTCCGCCTGCGCATCGAGCTCGCCGCCGGGCGGGCGTCCGGTGAGCGCCAGAAACGCGTCGTCGAGCGTCGGGCGCCGGAGCGCCACTTCGTCCACGGCGATACCGCTGTCGCGGATCGCCTGCGCCACACGCGCGAGATCGGCGACCTCGTCGGGAGCCGGGATCGAGATGGTGCGCTGCTCGCGCGCAACACTCGTGGCGAAGCTCGCCGACAGCGCCCGCTCTAGGTGCTCGAGCTCCGTTGCGTCGGCGGCGACCGCGTCGACGCGTTGCTCGCCCACCTGCGCCTTCAGCTGTGCGGGCGTGCCGGCGGCGATCTCGCGACCATGGTCGATCAGCACCACACGGTCGGCGAGCGCGTCCGCCTCTTCCAGGTACTGCGTTGTCAAGAGCAGGGTCACGCCTTCGGCCACGAGGTCGCGGACGGTCGACCACACCACCTGGCGACTGCGGGGGTCGAGGCCCGTAGTGGGCTCGTCGAGGACGAGCAGCTGGGGCATGTCGATCAGGCTTGCCGCAAGATCCACGCGTCGGCGCTCGCCGCCTGAGAGGTTCTTCACGAGGCGGTCAGCGATCACCTCGATGTCAAAGCGCTCCATGAGTGCGGCGGCGATTCTGCGTGCGGCAGTGCGGCCGTGACCGCGCAGACGCGCCATCAAGCGCAGATTCTCGGCCGCAGTGAGGTTCTTGTCCAAGGCGGCGAACTGCCCAGTGAGCGAGATCACGCGCCGCACCCTGTCTGGTTCTGAGACGACGTCGTGGCCGGCGATGCGCGCCTGCCCTGCGTCGGGTCGTAGGAGCGTGGCGAGCATTCGCACCATCGTCGTCTTGCCCGCCCCGTTAGGGCCGAGCAGCGACACGACCGTGCCTGTCTGCACGAGCAGGTCCAATGACTGGACGGCGACGAAATCGCCGAAGCGCTTCGTCAGTCCGAGAGCTTCGATTGCGGGGGGTTCAGAGTTGTCCATCCGTCGATCCTACAGTAACTGAAAATTTCCTGCAACTGAACTGTTGTAGACTCAATGGCATGGCGCACGCAGCAGCCCGGCAGCCCGTCGATCCGCTCGACGAAGACGCCGCCCCGGTTGAGACCGACGGCGAAGACAAGGTTCATCGCTTGCTCGTGCGCGAACTGGGCGAGGAGGTGGGCGAGGCGTTCATGCGCGCCCGCGCGGTACAGGAGCGTTGGGCGCGCCAGCGCCATCCCCAGGAGGGCCTGCGCGAGCGCAAGAAGCGCCTCACGCGTCAGCAGATCTCAGACGTGGCCACAACGCTGTTCGTCGTGCGCGGCTTCGACCACGTCACGGTCTCTGAGATCGCGGAGATCGTGGGCGTCTCGGAGAAGACGGTCTACAACTACTTCCCTACCAAGGAGTCGCTCGTCTTTGACCGCGCAGAGGAGGGCATCGAGCGAATGGTCGCTGCGCTCCAAGAACGGGAGCCGGGCGAGTCGCCGACCCGCGCGCTGCTGCGAGCGTTCAGCGAGGACACGGACGAGTTTGAAGAGCTACCGGAGGAGATGCACCGCTTCACACCTCTGTTCATGGAGATGGTGGCCTCGACGCCATCCCTGCGCGCAGCCTGGCTGGACCTGCAGCGACACCTCGTGGAGGTCGCCAACGAGGAGCTCGCAGCACGCGCGGAGCTCGATCCGCGCGATCCCGAGCCGATGATCGCCGCGCGCGCGATCGTGGGGCTGCAGGAGGTCGCCTTCGCCTCACGCATCCGTCACGTCGAAGCCGGCCTGCGCGCGAGCCAGCTGCGCGCGGCGGTCATGTCCGACCTCGAACGCGCAGCCAGGCTGCTGGATACAGGGCTGTGGTCGTTCAGCCTGCTCACGCACGGCGCACGCAGCCGCCAGCAGCAGCGCGATGCCGTGAAGGCCGCTGAAGACGCGCGCGGACAGGTGATGGACACGCTCAAGCAGGCTCGCGCCGCCTGGCGGGAGATCCGCCGGCACGAGCACCAGGCGGTCAAGCGGGCATTGAAGGACTCGCTACGCGACGTGCAGGCGAGCGCCGAGCGGGCGGCTTACGAGGCGTTTCGTCAGGCGCTCAGCGAGCGCCAGGCGGCCATGCGTGAACGTCGCCAGACGCAGCGCGCACAGCGCAAGCCCTGACCGAGCGGCGCCTCACTCGCAGCTTGCGTCCTCACCGCACCGGCTAGAGCGCGCGGCGCCCCGCGAAGGCCTTGCCGAGCGTCACCTCGTCGGCGTACTCGAGATCGGAACCAACCGGCAGGCCGCTCGCCAGACGCGTGACCGTGACCTCCGGCGCGCGGCCGCGCAGCTCCTCAGCGATGTACAGCGCCGTCGCTTCCCCAGTTGTCGTCGGGTTCGTCGCGAGCACCACTTCGCTCACGCCCGCCTCCGATGAGACCACGCGCGTGAACAGCTCCGCGAGCTTGAGATCCTCCGCGTCAACCCCGTCGATCGGCGAGAGCGCGCCGCCGAGAACGTGGTAGACGCCGTGGTACTCGTGCGTGCGCTCCATCGGAATCACGTCGCTTGACTCCTCAACGACACAGATCAGGCTGTGGTCGCGGCGCTGGTCCTGACAGATCCCGCAGCGCATCTCGTCCGTGAGGTTGAAGCACACCTCACACAGGCGGATCTTCTGCTTCACCTCCACGATCGCGTCGGCAAGCGCTGTCGCGTCCGCTCCGGAAGCACGCAGGATGTGAAACGCCAGGCGCTGCGCCGTGCGCGAGCCCACGCCCGGGAGCTTCGAGAGCTCTGTCACCAGCCGCTGAACCGGCGGCGCGTAGGACGTGCTCACAGCAGGCTCACAGGCCCGGGAGGCCCAGGCCGCCCAGGCCTCCCAGGTCAAGGCCGGCTGTCGCGCCACCGAGCTTGCTCTCCGCCAGCTGCTGAGCCATGCGCAGGCCCTCGTTGACAGCAGCCAGCACCATGTCGGCGAGGATCTCTACGTCCTCGGGATCCACGGCCGAGGGGTCGATCTTGACCTCCCGAACCTCCAGGTCGCCGCTCACCTTCACCGTCACCATGCCTCCACCGGCGGAGGCCTCCACGACCTCGCTCTTCAGCTCCTCTTGCGCCAGCTCCATGTCCTTCTGCATCTTCTGGACCTGCTGCATCATCTGCTGCATGTTCGGCATCCGCGGCTGCTTTCCCATCAGGCGCCTTTCTCGTTGCTGATCACAGGTTGCGCGCCACGCTCGTCTGCGCGAGCGTCCTGCGCGTCCACGGGCTCCCCATCCTCGGTGAGCTCCTCCGCGTCGAATTCGCGCATGAAGCGCGCGACCCACTCCTCCTCCGAACGCTGCTGGGGCTCGCCGGCGTCCGCGGGCGCCACCTCGTCGCGCAGCTCATAGGACAGACGCCAGCGCCCGCCGGCAATCGCCTGCAACGCCTTGCCGACGATCGCTCGATCGTCTGGCTTCTCCGCCTGCTTCTTCAAGAACGACGAGGTGAACGCCAGCGTCAACTGATCGCCCTCGACACCCACCGGCAACGAGGACTCAATCGCTGCGCCGAGGCGGGCGTTCTCGCCGCGCACCAGCTCCACGACCGCCGGCCAGATCGCGCAGAAGGAGTCCAGGTCGCGCACTTCGACCGTTGGGAGGACTGCAGCGGGTGCAGCAGCCTCCTGCACCGTGGGCGCCTGAACCGCCTCCGGCGGGCTGGGCTCCGGCACGCCAGGTGTGGGCGGCGCGGGCGGAACCGGATCCGGCACGGGGCCAGGCGAATTGGGCTCTGGGCCACCGGGAGGAGAAGGCTCTGGTGTCGGGGGCGGGATCGGCGCGGGAACGCCTGGCGGAGTAGGACCCGCTGAGGCCTCCAGGCGCTCGATCCGCGCGAGCAGTGCTCGCACCGAGGCATCTACCGCCGGCCTGGCCGCCTTCACCAGCGCCAGCTCCAGGCGGGTGCGCGCATCGGCGCCCGCACGCACGCCCTCCATCGCCTCTCCGAGTAGCTCCAGCAAGCGCACTACGGTCGCGTGCTCTACGCGCTCGGCCTGAGCCAGCAGCGCGGCGTCGGCCTCGGGGGTCAGCGAGAGCTCCTCCGGTAGCTCGCCGAGCGTCTGCACAACCAACAGCTCTCGCGCGCGGACCTCGAGGTCCGACGCGAACGATCCGGCGTCGCGGCCCTGCTGGGCGCACTCCTCGAGCGCGCGCAAAGCGCCGGCGGCGTCGCCGCCCGACACCGCATCGACCGTACGTTCCAGCAGGCGTGCATCGGCGACACCGAGCACCGCGAGCACGTCCTCCAGGGCGATCTGTCGGCCGCTGTAGGTGACGATCTGCTCGAGCGTGCCAAGCGCATCGCGGAAGCTGCCCGTCGCCGAGCGCGCCAGCGCGGCAATCGCGCCGGGGGGGATCTCGATCGACTCTGCCTCAGCCGTACGGCGCACCACGCTCGCGATCTGCTCCACGGTGGGACGGTGGAAGTCGAAACGGTGGCAGCGGTCGACCACCGTCGCCGGCACCTTGTTCGCCTCCGTCGTTGCGAGCACGAACACAGTGTTCGGCGGCGGCTCCTCGAGCGTCTTTAGAAACGCGTTCCACGCAGCCGTAGAAAGCATGTGTGCCTCATCGAGGATGTACACCTTGCGCCTGCCGCTCACCGGCGCATAAGCAACGCTCTCGCGAAGCTCACGGATGTCGTCCACGGAGTTGTTGGACGCGGCGTCCATCTCGATCACGTCGAGTGACGTGGCACGAGCGATCGACACGCACGAGTCACATATCCCGCATGGCTCGATCGTCGGGCCGTGCTCGCAGTTCAGGCACGCGGCGAGGATCTTCGCCATCGAAGTCTTGCCGGTCCCGCGCGAGCCCACGAACAGATACGCGTGGTGCACCTTGCCGCCCTGCACGGCGTTGCGCAGAGTTCTCACAACCGGCTCCTGGCCGACCACCTCCGCGAACGTACGCGGCCGGTGCCTGCGATACAGCGAGCGCTGCTGATCCTGTGGCTGCTGTGCGTCTGACACCGTTCGCCTGAGTCTACCCACGCGCGAGCGTGCTCTGCTGGGGTCGCGAGCGGGTAGCGTCCGCCCTCATGAGCCCCTCCGTCAAGCGCCTGGCGACGCGCTCGCGCGCGCCGCTCGCGATTGGACTGGGGGCGATCGTGCTGCGCCTGATCGCGGCGGTGGGGTTCGCCAACTACGACACCCTGTATGCGCTCGCCTGGGGCGGACAGCTGGCTCGCGGTCAGACGCCTGCATACGGCGTGCCAATTGCCCCCACGCCGCACCCACTCGTTGAGCTGCTCGGGCTGGTGCTCTCTCCACTGGGCCCGCGCGGCGTCGAGGATGTGACGGTCGGGCTCGGCTTTCTGGCGCTTTCGTCGTGCGGGTGGGTGATCTACCGGCTCGGTGCGCAGTGGTTCGGGTGGGCCGCCGGCGCGCTCGCTGCGCTGATCTTCATCACGCGCGCCGAAGTCCTGTCCTACGGCGTTCGCGCTTACGTTGACATTCCCTATCTGACACTCGTGCTCGGTGCCCTGCTCGTGGAGTCCCGCCGACGGCAATCGGCGAGGGGTTCCGCGGAGGCACCCGTGCTCGCACTGCTCGCCCTCGCCGGGCTGCTGCGGCCAGAGGCGTGGGCGTTCTCAGGCCTCTACTGGCTCTATGTGATCGGCCTCCTGCCGGCACCGATACGCGCTCGCATCGGCGGCGGCCCCTCGTGGCGGGTCCGTCCCCGAAATGAGCTCGCGCGCCTGACGCTGCTCGCCGCGGCGGCACCGCTGATCTGGGTGCTCAGCGACCTGCTGATAACCGGTGACCCACTCTGGTCGCTGACCAACACGCGGCACACGGCAGAAACGCTCAATCGCGAGACGGGCATCGCCAATGTGCCCGAGTACATCCCGCGGCGCATCGGCGAGATCCTTCGTCCTGCCGTACTTGTGGCCGCGGCCTTCGGCGGCGTGCTCTCACTGCTGTGGCTGCGTCGGCGCGCACTCCTGGGGGCGGGGGCAGGTGTGTTGGCGGTGGTGGTGTTCGCCGCTTTTGCCTCTGTCGGGCTACCGATCAACACTCGCTACGCCTTCCTGGCGGCGTCGATCCTGTGCATCTTTGCCGGCGCGGGCGTTTTCGGCTGGGTAGGCCTGAAGCGCCAGGATCCGCGGCGGCGCTGGTGGATGGGCGGCGGGACGATCGTGTTCGTGCTGATGCTCGCCTTCGTCCCGTCCAACTACCGCGAAGCCCACCGCGAACTGGACAACCTCTCCCGCCAGCACCGGATCGAAGGAGATCTGCTCGCGCTCGTGGACGACGATGCGATCAACCTGCGCTGCGGACCGATCGGCGTGCCCAACCACGCCCCCGTGCCGCTACTGGCGCTGTACCTGGAATCCAGCCCCGCGAACATCGTCAGTCCTGAAGCTGGCCATATCACCAGAGGCGTCTATGTCGATCCCGCCAGCAAGGAAGTCGAAATGGACTACGTGCTCGATAAGCACGACCCCGTGCAGGCGGTCAGCGTGCCGCCCGGCTTCACCGAGTCGGCGACCAACCGCTCGTGGCTGATCTTCAAGCGCTGCTCTTGATGGACCGTGCACCCCGCGTCGAGATCCCCTGCACCCGGCGCCAATCGTCGCCCACGACTCCGGTCCGGGAGCTCCCGCTGCGCCTGCCGGTGATCGCTTAAGGCTGCTTCCTTCCGGACCTGACCTGGTTCGCAAGCCGACACCGCGCGGGACCCGAACCATCGACGCCCCGAGCGACGGAGCGACCGGAGCCGGAGTCCCTTGGAAGGGAATTCAGCCCCGCTAGAGCGGATTGCAGGTACAGGGCACCGCTACCTCCCCGCCTAGCACGGTCCGCGAGCGATCGTAGCGCAGGTAGGCGTGCCCCACACGCACGGACATGTGCATCTGCGCCACGACTCGGTCGAGTTCCGATAGGCTGCCCCGCCGTGACCTACTTCAAGACGCTCTCCTCCCCAATTCGTTCTCGCGCAGGACTCGCCGGCGCGGCGCTCCTCGCTGCGATCGCGATCGCAGGCTGCGGCTCCAGCGGCGGCTCGAGCACGATTACTGTCGGCAACGAGAACAGCGCCGATAACGCGCTGATCAAGTCCACGGAAACGACGAGCAAGACAAGCACCTCCAGCACCTCCACGACAGCCGCGAAGACACCCACCAGCGGGCCGCTGTCCAAAGAACCGAAGGTCACACCGCCGAGCGGACCGGCTCCGACCAAACTGGAAACCAAAGAACTGATCGCGGGCACAGGCGCCGAAGCGAAGGCCGGCGACACCGTCACGGTCAACTACGTCGGCGTCCTCTACAAGACGGGCAAAGAGTTCAACGCGTCCTGGGAAACCAAAGAACCGTTCTCGTTCGCCCTCGGTAAAGGCCAAGTGATAGCGGGCTGGGACCAGGGGATTCCTGGCATGAAGGTCGGGGGCAGGCGTGAGCTGATCATCCCCGCCGCGCTCGCCTATGGCACCAAAGGCTCACCGCCCAAGATCCCGGGCAACGAAGCTCTGGTGTTTGTGGTCGACCTGCTCGGCGTGTAGGCGAAGCGACGGCCGCCCCGCGCAAGCCCGCATTCTCTGGCACCCGTGCCCGTGGCGCTCGCATCTGCGCAGCGCTGACGGCGCGCTTGCGCGAGGCCGCCGCGCTGGCGCTGATCTGCGCAATCGCGATCGGCGCGTCAGGCTGCGGATCGCACAGCCACGCAACACCCCAAGCCGAACAGCTCGAGCGCACAGACCTGGTGGACGTCTGCCAGGCGCTCAGCACGGCCGCGCCTGCCGTCAACCGCGAGGTCCTGGCCGCGAAGGCCGCCTGGCCGCTGATCGATCATGGGCTGCCGAGCAACATCCGTACGCTCCCGCGTACGGCGATTCAGAAGGCGATCGCGCGTGCGCGCGAACTGAGGGTGCCGACGCTGTTCGAAGAAGGGGAAGCTGCATCGATCACGGGCCCGGGCTCCACCCTCGCAAGCCTGTTCCGCGGCTTCGTCACCCTCGGAGCCCGTGGATGGACGCTGATCGGCGCCGCGATCGAGGAGATCGAACACGGCTCACCATCGGCGGCACGCTTCGCCCGTGCAAACGTCGCGCTGTATATAGAGAGCGTTTACGACGCGCACTTCGAGCTCGCACAGATCGGCAAGAAGCTGCTGAAGGACTACAAGGATGAGAAGGGCCCGGAAACTTTCGGTGGATCGCTGACGCAAGCTCAGGTCGACAGCCTCGCGCAGACGTACTCCGAGCCGAGCGACCGGCTCTACCCGCACGCCGGCGTGAAGCTGGGGTCGTGAGGGCCGCCGCGAGCGCCAGAGCGCGCTGGCTCGATCGATCTGTGCGCAGCATCTCTTCTGCGCCGCATCCATCACGGCGCTGCTCGCGCTGCAGCTCGCGTTGGCCTGAGCGTCAGACGCGCGTGTGAGCGCGCTTCGCGCCGGCACGAGACACGGGGCGAAGACGCGTGGGTGCCGGCTGAGCACTGGCGAGCTCCGGCCTTCCCCCGCCGCGGTGCTTGCATCGGTACATAGCGCCATCGGCCTCGGCCACAAGCGCGTCCGCGTCCAGGCGGTCGCAGCTCGACCACGCAACACCGATGCTGACCTGTGGCGCGACCCCACCCAGAGTCAGGGCAACCGGCTCGTGCAGCACGCCCGCCAACCGTTCAGCCAGCGTCATCGCCGCATCTGGTCCCCCGACCTGCGGACACATGACAAGGAACTCGTCGCCACCGAGGCGACCGACGAGGTCCTCGGGTCCCACCGTCCGACGCAGCCGCTCACCCATCGTGCGCAGGAGCTCGTCGCCGGCAGCGTGACCGTGGCGATCGTTCAGCTCCTTGAAGCGGTCCAGGTCGACGAACATCACGGCTCGCTCCGCGCCAGCCGAGCCTTCGGAGATGTTGAGCTCTAGCGCGCGCATGAACGAGGCACGGTTGTGACAGCCGGTGAGTTCGTCGAACGTGGCCCTTCGCTTGAGCTCGTCACGCATACGCGCGCCGTCGGTCACGTCTGCCACACATGCGATCGCCCCGCTCACCCTGCCGTCCTCATGGCTAAGCGCGCGCAGGCTGATGTTGCAGAACCGCAGCTCCCGGGTGACCGGCAGCCGCAACTGCACCTCGACGTCCGCGTGGCGACCGTGGCGCAGCACATCCTCGACGGCGCTTCTCAGCCCGGGAAGATCGGTCTCGATCACATTTGCCAGCTGCTCCTCCCAGCGTGCGACGCGCTGGATGCCGAGAATCTCGTGGAGACGGTCGTTGGTGTAGACGATCTCGCCAGCCGAGCCCACCTGGAAGAGACCGAGCGGGATCGCCTCGGCGAGGCGGTCCAAGAGCTGCTCTCGGGCTCTCAGCTCCTCGTGGGCAGCCATCTCATCGGAGATGTCCACGACCTCCGAGACGACCATCTGGTGATCAGGATCGTCGAGCAGGTTGTGGTTAGTGACCTCGAACCACACCCATGAGCCGTCACGTCGGCGATGGCGCAGCCGCACCCGCCGTCCGGGCCCAGGCGAGGCGAGCATCTCCATCCAGTTGTCGATCGCGAGCGCGTGATCATCGCGATGGATGAACTCAATCGAGCGGTGCCCCTCCATCTCCTCGGCGCTCCAGCCGAGGATCTGCGTGGTCGCGTCGTCGATCTTGACGATGAAGCTGCGCTCGTCCTTGCAGATCGTGGCGAAGCGCGGCGGCGGCTTCGGCGCCTGGCGCACCCTGACGACCGCGTCGATCGCCGCGTCGGCCGGCGCGAACAGGACCAGCACGATGCCGTGCGCCTCGCGCAGGTCCAAGCCATAGAAGGCAACCGTGGCTTCCGGGTCATGCGCCAACCGCGCAAGGCAGCGCGCGGCGCCTGTCGCGAGCACACGATCCCAGGTGGCGAGCAGACTGACACGGTCCTCGTGGACGACCAGGTCCAGGCCCGAGCGCGCCTCGAGCACGCGGTTCTCGGCCAACACGATCGACTCCGGCACCGGCACACAGACCCCGTTCGCCTCCAGCGCAGCGACAGGCGCCTGCGGATAGCGAGCCACGAGCGAGTCGAGCACCGTCGCCAACGTCCCGGCGTCGAGATGCTCCCGACGCTCTGCGTCAAATGCCTCGTCCACGGAGTCGCGTTCCGCGGCCGTGCGGCCGTTGTGATGGAGGGAAGATTCAGAGTTGGCTGGCGACATGAGACCTCTGGGCACGTCCACACGACGCTCGCGGAGCGGTCGATTTGGCTGGCCGAGATGTCATCGGCCGGCCTCCCACCAAGATGAGTGGGCAGCTGGATAGTGGACATCTTGTGGCCTTCACGCTTGGCATCTATAGCCAAACCGGTTTTGATCCGCGGTCGACTGCGCGACCCGTCCGAACGCTGCGCGTCGCCTACGACCCGTGTCCGCCACCCGTCCCCGCCATATCGCGCTCTGTCAGCGGTCCGACACCGCACCATCCCACGCCCCACCAGGTCCGATAGGCGCCGCGGCGTCTCAGCCCAATAGAATCACCCGTCCAGGGCGCGTAGCTCAGTGGGAGAGCGCTCGCTTCACACGCGAGAGGTCGCAGGTTCGAAACCCGCCGCGCCCATTGGTTCTGGAGTGTGAAAGACCTCTGGTCGTTCCGGGCCTCCGTCCCCACCACGCATGGCGATGGCCTACCGGCTGCTGAGAACTGGGTGCGCTCCCAGGCCCCTGGAGCCTCTGGCGCCGATCGAGCCCCTGACCCAGCATGGTGGGACTAATGCTCCTAGGCAGCAACCGGGCACCAAGACCAGGGCATACACCGGCGCGACGCGCCGTGCGAGGTCCAACCATGGCGAGACTCCAGAGTGCCGAGCAGCGGCATCCACGGCCGCCATCGCCCGAGGTGCGAGCGTGTCGGGCGCAACCAAATTACGGAGGCCAGCGTGAGCGAGAACAACGGGACCCCAGAACACGACGTCATCGTCCTTGGCGGCGGCGCCCCGGGCGAGCATTGCGCGGGCGCGCTGGCCGAGGGCGGTTTGCGCGTGGCGCTCGTCGAGCGGGCGCTGGTCGGGGGTGAGTGCTCCTACTGGGCGTGTATTCCATCGAAGACCCTGCTTCGCCCCGGCGAGGCGGTCCACGCTGCGCGCGAGGCTGCGGCGAGCGCAGATGTCGACGTCCAGGCGGCGCTTGCTTGGCGTGACGACGTGGTCTCCAACTACTCCGACGCCGGACAGGCTGGCTGGCTGGCGAGCAGGGGTATTGAGCTGCTGCGCGGCAGCGGCCGGCTCGCGGGCCAGGGAGTCGTGGAGGTCGACGGTGTGCGCCACACGGCCGAACACATCGTCGTGGCGACCGGATCCGATCCCGTCGTGCCACCTGTCCCGGGCCTGCGCGAGCTGCAAGGTGTCTGGGGCACGCGTGAGGCGACCAGCATGAAGGCCGTCCCGAGTCGCCTACTTGTCCTCGGTGGTGGGCCGGCCGGCGTGGAGTTGGCGCAGGTCGTACGTCGTCTTGGAGGCGAGGTGGCGCTCATCGAGGGCGCCGAGCGCGTGCTCCCCCGCGAGCCCTCACGGCTGGGGGACGCACTTGGACAGATGCTCTCCCGCGATGGCATTGAGCTCGTCCTGGGCATACGCGCAACCGCGGCACGAAGCGAGGCAGGGGACTACGTGGTGGAGCTCGAGGACGGTCGCGTGCTGCGCGGCGAGCGTCTGCTCGTGGCCACCGGCCGGCGTCCGCGCGTGGCGGGGATCGGCCTGGAGAGCGTCGGCGTGAAGGCCGAGCCCCACGGGATCCCTGTCGATGACCATCTCCGCGCTGGGGAGCGCCTGTGGGCGATCGGCGACGTCAACGGCATCTGGCCGCTGACACACGTCGGCGAGTACGAGGGCGAGATTGTCGCGGCGAACATCCTCGGCGAACCGAGGGTAGCCAACTACGAGGCTGTCCCGCGTGTGACGTACACCGACCCCCAGGCGGCGGCGGTGGGCGCCGACAAAGCCCTCTTCGAGGCGAGCGCGCCGATGTCTGAGGTGTCGCGGATCGCCACGTACACGCGCGACTACGCCGAGTCGAACGGGTTCCTGACGCTGCTCAGCGACGGCGAGCGACTGACGGGCGCATATGCGCTCGGGCCAGAGGCTGGCGAGTGGCTCCAGCAGGCCACCCTTGCGATCAGTGCCCGCGTGCCACTCGATGTGCTGCGCGACACGATCCAGCCCTTCCCCAGCTTCTCGGATATCCACGCCGAAGCGCTGAAGGCGCTGCGACGCAAGATCGCAGGCGCGCCGGAGCCGGTGCGAGCAAGCTCCCCATGAGCCTCGCACGAGCGGCTCATAGGCTCAGTGCAGGCGGCTCTGCCAATCTCCAGGCACGCGGCCGGCCGGTCCAGGCGTGGGCTGATCTAGGGGATGATGCTCAGGTGGGGTGAGCTCAGGACCTTCGTAGTACTCGCTGGTCGCATAGTTCCAGAACCATTCCTCCCCCGGCTCAAAGCTACGGACGATCGCGTGGCCCGTATCGGCCGCATGGTGGCTCGCGTGCTGTGAGGGTGAGGAGTCGCAGCAGCCGATGTGCCCGCACTCAGCGCAGCGGCGCAGATGAAGCCACCAGCCATCTTCGGCTAGGCACTCGACACAGCCTGTCCCGCTCGGAGGCACTGACGGATTGATCGCAGTCTCGTTAGCCATGAGTGTCCTTTCGTCCCGTGTGTCCGCTGCCCAGGAATCTCGCTTGCTCTCTCGCACGCCACGACAGGTGCAAGGCTAGCGAGGCCGTGGCCGCTGCGGGTCGACGGACAGCGAACGCAAGCGCAACGTCGAGGCGGGCAAGCTCAGCGACCAAGAGTGGGCAATCATCAAGACGCACACGGTCGAGGGGCAAGATGCTCGACAAGATCGGCGGGTTCATGCATGAGATCGGACTCATCGTGCGCGGCTCCCATGAGCAGTCGGGACGGGACCGTTACCCCGACGGACTATCCAGCGAGACCATCCCCCTGGAGTCGCCCATCGTCTCGACCTATGACACCTTCTAACGCCATGACGACCACGCACCCCGGCCGGCAGGCGATGAGCTTCGCCGACACACTGGGCTGAGCTAAAGAGGTGAGACCGGCGGTCAGAGTATCTCGGTCCGCGAGGGCCACACACCGTCGCTGCTTCTCGGCTGGCGTTCTGTTTTCACCGTCCACCAACCCAACAGCATGCTCGCGAGCACCAGCCACTGCCTATAGCCATCAACTGGCGTCTAACGGACTGGCGCGACCTGTGGCCGTCCGGTCAACCGGAAACTCGGTCGCCGAAGCCGTCCACTGGCCTGGAGCCTGGCGAAAGCGGAGCGGCGAGCGTTGGTTGATCGGCCGCCGCGCACACGACCCGCCCGCCCGGACAGGGATGCCGGACGGGCGGGTTCGGGTGCGTCTGCGCGAGCGGCAGTGGAGGCTCACCGCTCGTTCGCCGACGGCTGTGGGGACTGCCGTCGGACGTCTGCCGACGAGAGGGCCTCGCCGCAAGTGTTGTGTTGGTGGCGCTCCGCTGCTTTGGACGACCGCTGTCGGTCGCGTCCGCATGAGCGGACGTGCGGCATACGGCGACGCCGAAGACGACCAAGACGGCCACAGCGCTTGAGGCAAGGATGGGGAAGAGCTGCTGCGTCACTCGGCGAAGCCGTTCGATCGTTGCTCTTCGTCTGCGGCCGAGAGATTTCCGTTTGGAGACGACAGCTCGATTCGCCGGTGGCAGCGTCGAGTGGCGATCATCTGGGCGTCCGCACGGTTGAGGAGTGTCTCGATTGTGTCGTCCTCGCGCCGCCGGGTGACACCTATGCTGATGCTGGCGCCGGGGGCGGCGTGGTTGAGCTTCACGCTGACGCGCTTGAAGCGCTCGCCGATCTCATCCAGACCGCCGCCTGAGAATGAGCACACGAACTCGTCGCCGCCGAAGCGGAGCATTAGGTCATAAGAACGGAACTCCTCGATGACAAGGCTCACCACTTTGCGCAGCAGTGCATCGCCTGCTGAGTGTCCGTCACGGTCGTTGACGGCCTTTAGGCCGTCAACGTCAACGAACGCGACGACCAGTTGCTCACCGGTGCGCTGCGTGCGGTCCATCTCGCGCTGCAGAGCGACGAGTCCCTCGCCTCGGCGCAGCGCTCCGGTCATCTCGTCGGTAGCGGCCTGCGTTAGTTCGCGGGCGTAGGCCATGCGGTCGAGTGCCGCGTGCTGCCGATCGCGTGCGGCACTCGCACGGTCGTCTGCGGCCGCCTGGCGTTGGAGCGCCGCGCGTGCTCGCGATTGGGCGCCCATCTGTCGTTCAAGCACCGACCGCAGGTTCGCACGACCACCATTGGATTCCGCGTTCAGCTGTGGTGAGTGCCTGCGCTCAAGACGCTCGACCTCCTCGTCAAGGGTGCGCGCGAGCTGATCACGCGTCGCGCTGGCGATGTCTCGTGCGGCGGCCAGCGCGTCGCGTCGCTCGGACACCCGGTCGCGCATCGCCGCGGCAGCGCTGCGCATCTGGCTCATCGCGTGGCGCTCCACGGTGCTGTCGGCGCGCATCTTGCGTGTGCGCTCATACTCCGCCGGCAACCCGCTGTCAGACCGGTGCGCGTCGCTCACAGCTTGATCGATGTCTGCCGCGGCCTGGTCGCGGTCTGATGAGTTTTGATCGTGCTCGGAGGTACTCTGGTCGGAGTCCGAGAGGCTCTGGTCGGCATCGGCGCCGGTTTGCTCAGCAGCCGTCAGCGTCTCGTCGGGGTCACCGAGCCCGAGCTGCGGGTCCGCGGGCATCATGCCTGCGCCTCTCGAACTAGTACGACCTGCTCCCCTTGCATGGTGGCTCCAGACGTAAACCTCAACCGCCGGTACGCCACCAAGGTCTGGAGCGACGCGCGGGACAATGTAGCACACCCGAAGCCACCAAAGCCCGGTGAATAGAATTACTCACTTGCGTCGCGTCAGGAGGTCAGCCGTCTGTCAGCGGCTCTGGCGCGAGATCTCGGCGAGGGCCACCGCGTCGAGGCGACCGTCGATCACGTCGCGTGCAACCTCACTGAGTCGACTGTTATGGGTCCGCGCAAACGTGCGAATGCTCGCGAACGCGACGTCCACGCTGACGTTCCCGCGCTCGGCGAGGACACCCTTGGCCTGCTCGATCAGAACGCGACTGTTGAGCGCACTTTGCAGCTGCTGGACGACCCCGCGCGACTCGCGCATCGTGCGCTCTTGGATCAGCGCCACAGCTGCGAAGTCGGCGATGCCCTGCCCGAGCGGCACGTCGCGCTCGGCCAGCCGGCCAGTACCGGCGCGAAACAGGTTCAGCGCGCCGATCGTGTGGCTATGTACTCGCATCGGAATCGCGTGAACCGAGTTGATTCCCTCCTCCACCGCAGCGGGAGCGAACAGAGGCCAGCGTGCGCTGTCTGCAAGCAGGTCCTCGCTGAAGACCGGTACAGAGGCGCGATAACAGTCGAAGCAGGGTCCTTCCTCGTTACGGGATTGCAGGAGCTCAAGCGCCTCGGAGCGCTCGCTCGAGGACGCCATCACCTGAAGATTGCCAGCGGCGTTGGCGAGCAGCAGCCCGACCTCCGCACAGTCCATCAGTTCGAGGCTACGCTCCACGAGGCGATGCAGGAACTCAATGAGATCGAAATGGTCGACCATCGTGTCGGCGAGCTCCACGAACGTTTCGACAATCCGCTCTTCTCGAGTCATCGCCAGATCCCCTAGTCCCACTGAACCGAACAAGTCGTATTATGGCGCAGACGCCAGGTGCTCGGCAGATCACTATGCGTCTGGAAGGCGCAGACGACGCGCAACGATGTCCCCCGCGACCTCGCGAAGCGGGCGATTGTTCGCGAACGCGTAGGACCGCAGCCGCACGAAAGCGTCATCAAGCGACACCTCAAGCTGGGCGGACGCCATACCCGTGGCTTGATGGATCTCAGCCCAGTGCGCCGGCTCGTCCGCGAGCAGCACGTGCAAATGCTCGGCGGGCGCGCCGGCCTGCAGGCCGAGAATCGTCTGGGTCGCAACTTCGGCAAGCACCAGCCCAAGGGCTAGCTCCTCATCCGCCAGCGGCGCCGGCCGGTCACGGTACAGCGCCAATACCCCGAGGGCCACCGCGCCGAGCTGCAGAGGAAACGCGAACACTGCGCGCACCCCCACCTCCACGCCCGCGTGTGCGAAGGCTGGCCAGCGCACTTGCGACGGGTCGGCCAAATCCTCCTCCAGCACCGGCTCCCCACGCCGCCACGCGTCGACGCACGGACCCTCACCAAAGGTCAGCTGGAGCTCTTGTATAGCTTCGATCCCCGGCTCGCTGAGACCAGCCGTGCCGCGTAGCCCGCCATCCGCGATCAAAGAGATTCCAGCTCCGCTGAGCGTTAGGAGCGTCACCGCTGCTCCACACACCCGGTCGATCATCGAAGCAGAGCCGCCGCGATCGGCATCTGCCATCGCCTTCAGCACCACGCTCAAACGCTCGCTCGCCACCGGCCCACCATACGCGCCGCGCATGGGCGAGCCAATGCACCCACAGAAATCACACAATTAACGCAGGCTGGCTGTGACCAGAGCAGGCGTGTCTCAGCCGCGCACGTCTCCGACGCAGGCCATAAACGCCTCGACAACTTCCGCATCGAATTGGGTGCCACTGGCGCGCGTGATCTCACTGATCGCATGCTCCGAGGGGAGCGCCTGCTTATACGGACGAGCGTGCGTGATCGCATCGAACACATCCGCGACAGCGACGATTCTTCCGGGGACTGGGATCGCTGATCCGCACAGTCCGGCGGGGTAGCCGCCGCCGTCCCAGCGCTCATGGTGGCTGAGTGTTATCTCCCGCGCCACGCCAAGAACCGGGTACTCGCTCTGCCCGAGAATGCGGGCACCGATGGTCGTGTGGGTCTTCATCACGGCATGCTCCGCATCCGTGAGGCCACACGGCTTAAGCAGGATCAGGTCTGGAATTCCTAGCTTGCCGATGTCGTGCAGCGGCGCAGCCAGTCGGATCGTCGCCTGTTCCTGAATGCCCATCCCCAGTTCTGCGGCGATGAGCTCCGCCAGCACCGCCACGCGTTCCGTGTGCTCGTGAGTGTCGACATCACGGCACTCGGCTGCAAGAGCGAGGTGCGCCAAATCCTCGAGCCGTGCCGCCTGCAGTTGCTCCGCGGCGAGCGACTCCGCTGTGGTGTCGCGGACGATCTCGGCGATGCCGAGTAGCTCGCCCGATGGCGCGTTTATTGGCGCTAACAACAACGAGACGCTCAACACTCGTCCATCCTTGGTGAGTCTCTCGGCGTTGGCTCGCTCAGCTCTCCCATCGGCGAGGGTGCTAGCGAAGAGAAAGCGTGCCTCCTCGCGGTGCCCGGCCGACGAGAGCATGCTCACCGGTCGTCCCACCGCCTCTCTTTCCGAGTAACCGAACAGCCGCTCCGCGCCGTGGCTCCAGCTCGTGATTTGTTCCTCCAGCGAAAGAATGATGACCGCGTCCTCGGATGACCTCACCAGAGCCGCGAGCTGCAGTGCCGTCGAGAGCTCAAGCGCTCGCACGCTCCCGATGCGGGCAAAGCCGCCGACAGCGGGAGGCTGTACCCGGCTGGCACCACTCAGCTTTGGATCGAAGCTCACGATGGAAAGTCTCGCCAACTGCTCCTACAGGGTGACCGAGGACAATACGCTCATTGGGGACCAGATTCCAAAGAGTCGTACTTTAGGCTCGGGCGGTGCGCCATCCGATCATGCCGGTCCCGGGGGGTCGCAGGGATAGACGATCCCAATAGACGAAACAAGTCTGTACTCTCGTTCTGCAACGTATCTGCCGATGCAGAGGGACAATGATGTTGGCCAGCTAATGAGTTCGGGGCGGCTCGATCCGTCATACAACGAGCAACCCGAGGAAGCAGCGCCGAATAGGCCGTTGTCTTCCGCGTTCGACAGGCACGTCCCTGCGTCGCCCAATCGCGCTCGCACGGCGCTGATCGGCGGCCTGATACTGCTCCTGGGACTCGGTGTATCGATAGTTGTCGCCGCAAAGTGGCGCTCAAGCGCACTCGAAACGAACCGCAGATCGTTCCAGTCGACTGCCGCCGATCTGAGCAGCACACTCGCGGCGCGGATCAGCGCGGACATCCAGCTGACGCGCACAATGCGCGCCCATGCGGCGATGGAAACGCAGGAGAGCGAGACGCGGTACCAGCAGTGGTACCTAGAGCTGCAGCGCGGCGCTCCGTCTTCCCCTGACGTGGTAGCCGCGTTCATCCGTGTCGTACCGGCGGCGGAACTCAGGGCATTCCGACGCCATTCTGAGGCTGACCCCGCGTTCCGCCGGCTACTCGGAACGGATCTTCAGATACTTCCGCCGGGCACGCGATCAAGGTACTGTCTGACGAGCACGATCGTCGGCAAGAGTGCGGTACCAAGTACGTATCGCGGATTGGTGGACTACTGCGCGCCTTTCGCTGCAACCGCCCGGAGCTCGCCATACCCAGCCCTCGTGCGCACGGCGACCGATACCGCGTCGTTCATCGTTACCCCGCTGCGCGAAACCGGCAGCCGATCACTCGTCGCGATAGCCGCTGCCGTCTATCGGCGTGGCGCGTCTATCGCGACCGTCTCGGCGCGCCGGAGCGCGCTGAGAGGCTTCATCGCGACGACCTTCGACAGTACGACCACGATCCGATCCGTGCTAACCGGTCGCAGTGGGCTGGACCTTGCTCTCTACCACCGCAACGCCGGTGGCCCATTGGACCTGATCGGTTCCGCGGGGGCGCACCCAGGCGGCCGCTCGGGCGGATACGCCTCCAGACGTGAACTTGGAGAAGGCTGGGTCCTGGAGACGACGGGGACCGCCAACGCCTTCGCCTCGCCCGATTTGGGGGTCGTCGCGCTGGGCCTCGGCCTGCTCGTCACCATCCTCATGTTCCTGCTGCATCTCGTGCTGTCCAACTCACGTCAACGTGCTTGGGCGCTCGTCGGCGAGCGGACCGGCGAGCTCGAGTACCTCGCACTGCACGATCCGCTGACGGACCTTCCTAACCGAATCCTGGTGCTCGACCGCGCCGAGCAGATCCTGGCCCGGGCACGCCGCAACGACGTTCCAGTTACGGCGCTGTTCGTGGATATCGATGGCTTCAAGCAGATCAACGACCGCCACGGTCACCAAGCGGGCGACGAGGTCCTACGCCACGTCGGCGCGCGCCTCAACGCAATCCTGCGAGACAGTGACACCGTGGGGCGCCTCAGCGGTGATGAGTTCGTAATGCTGGTCGATACGCTCGGGCTTGAAGCCTCCCCCGAGCTTGTGGCCGAGCGGATTCTCGACGTACTGCGCCAGCCAATCGAGTTGACGCAAGGTGGCTCGATCGTCTCGCTAACGGCCAGCATCGGCATTGCTACCGGACGCCCGGCGTCAGCGGAAGCGCTCATGGAGAACGCCGATGTTGCGCTCTACAGAGCCAAGGCCATCGGCAAGAATGGCTACGTCAAGTTCGAGTCGGCGATGCAGGTCGCGGTGCGGGAGCGCATCCACCTGGAGACCGATCTAGCAGAGGCGCTCGACGCCGGGCAGTTCTTCCTCGTCTACCAGCCGATGGTTGAGCTGCGGAGCGAGCGCATCGTCGGCGTGGAGGCGTTGCTGCGCTGGCGCCACCCCGTGAGCGGCGTCGTCTCGCCGGAGGTCTTCATTCCTATCGCCGAGGAGAACGGCCTGATCATCCCGATCGGGCGCTGGGTGCTCGAGCAGGCGTGCGCGCAGAGCGTTGCGTGGAAGCAGCGGGGTTATCCGCTGAACATCTCGGTCAATGCCTCTGCCCGCCAGCTCGAACGTCCGGAGTTTGTCGAGGAGGTACGCTGCGCCCTGGTGGCCTGTGATATGGACCCCGCGTCGCTGACTCTCGAGATCACCGAGACCGCGCTAATGCGCGACCCCGACACCACCGCCCGCCTGCTCACGGGGTTGAAGACCCTCGGTATACGAATAGCTGTCGATGACTTCGGCACCGGCTACAGCTCGCTCGCCTACTTGCGCCAGTTCCCGGTTGACTCGCTGAAGATCGACCGAAGCTTCATCACAGGTCTCGCGCTTTCAAGCGAGGCGCACGCGCTAGCGCACACCCTGATCCAGCTCGGAAAGGCCCTTGGTCTTGAGACACTCGCCGAGGGCGTCGAGCACTATATCCAGGTCCAGGAGCTACAGCGCGAGGGATGTGACCTCGCCCAGGGCTTCCTCTTCGCCCGGCCGTTGCACCCGAACGACCTGGAGCTAATGCTGCGCGAGAGCGGGGCCGCAAGTCATGCGGAGGCCCTCCATCCAGTGGCACCAGCGTGACCGTACCGTTCGATCTACGCGGCGTGAGGTTTCTGGACTCGCCGCCTACGCTCCCTTGTCCCAACGCCATCGCGATTTGCGAGCGCTACGACGCAGGACTACCGCTGCACACGAATGCGACGGTCGACAGTCGGCTCTATCACAGGGTCTGCTCGACGTTCTGTTCCTAATCAAGCTGACCCGAATCCCGCCCCCCTACCGGTTTTGCCGTAGACGCGTGCTGTCCGCGTAAAAACGCCATTGCGCGGACCGCGCAATACCGATTCTGCGACGCTATGACAGCGCTTCAAAGTCAGTGACCAGCGCTGTGGTCCGTTTCTGAATGTCGTCCCGGATTGCACCCCGGGCGGTCGCCCGATCGCGAGCGGCGCCGCGTTCTAAAACGTGCCTGATAGGAGACCCCTATCAGGCAGTCGAGAACCTCTATTGGACGCCGGCCCACTTCGTAGGGATGCTTCGCGGACTTTTCCGACCGAATTTATCTGGAACTCCGCCGACGCATCCGTGAAAGGGGGCCGGACCGATGATCGAGGTAACAGCGCTGACGAAACGCTATGGATCGCTCACCGTCCTCGACGGTGTCGACTTCACGGTGCAGGCCGGCGAAATCGCTGCGGTGGTCGGGCCGAGTGGCGCGGGCAAGAGCACGTTGGCGCGCTGCATCAACCTGCTGGAGAAGCCGACCTCGGGCTCGATCCTCGTAGACGGGAAGGACCTCACGCGCCTCTCGCGGCGGGAGCTACGAAGCGCCCGGCGCGCGATCGGAACAGTCTTCCAATCCGCGGGTCTGCTGCAGCGGCTGACGGCCGCCGAGAACGTCGAGCTACCGATGCGCTACATCGGCATCTCTCATGGCGAGCGGGTCAAGCGCGTGCGGGAGCTACTCGAGCGCGTAGGGATGCTCCACCGCGCCAACCATTACCCCTCGCAGCTGTCCGGCGGCCAGCAGCAGCGCATCGGGCTCGCGCGCGGACTCGCGCTTAAGCCATCGGTACTGCTCGCCGACGAGCCGACCTCGGGGCTCGACCCGCAGACAACCTCTTCGATCCTGAAACTGCTGGCGGAGCTGCGCGACGAGCTGCGGGTCGCCGTTGTGCTCATCACGCATGAGATGGACGTCGTGCGCAACGTGGCAGACAGCGTGGCACGGCTTCACGAGGGACGCATAATCGAGCGGGGCTCGGTCGCTGAGGTGGTGCGCTCCTCGGACACAGAACTCGCGCGCGCGCTGCTGCCGCTGCCCCCGGGGCCGGCGCCGCAGCACGATCCCGAGGTGTGGCAATTGCGCTACGAGCGCCCCGACGTTGACCCGGCCTGGCTGACCTCGATCGCCCGCGAGCTCGATACCGATATTTCCGTGCTCGCAGGGTTGATCGAGACGATCGACGATGGCGGTTCCGCCGGGCGCGTGACCGTGCGCATCGATCGTCCGCTCGCGCCTGAGGAGGTACGCGCGGCATTCACCTCGCGCGGGATCCACGCCACCCAGGGGAGCACCGCACGCACCGATGTTCTCCAATCCGAGCCCGAGGAGCGTCAAGTCGCGCTCGCAAGGAGTGCCGCATGATCATCGCCACCGCAACGCCCTGGTCAGGAGTCTCCTCGCTACTTCTGCCCGCGCTCTGGCAGACGGCCGCGATGGTCGGCATCGTGATGTGCATTGTCGTCGTGCTCGGCCTACCGCTCGGGCTGCTGATCTTCAACACCTCACCGCGCGGGCTCACGCCGCATACGACGGTGCACGCGTCGATCAGCTGGATCGCCAACCTCGGGCGCTCGCTGCCGTTCCTCGTGCTGATGGCCACCGTCATCCCCTTCACCCAGCTGGTGGTGAACACGACGATCGGGATCAAGGCAGCGATCATCCCGATGTCGCTGGCGGGTATCCCATTTTTTGCCAGGCTGGTGGAAAACGCGGTCCGCGAGATCCCGCGCACGCGCCTGGATGTGGGCATCGCCTCCGGGGCGAGCGTGCTGCAGGTGATAAGGACGATCCAGCTCACCGAGGCGCTTCCCGGGATCGTCGCCGGGCTCTCACTGAACGTGATCGCGATGATCGAATACTCGGCGATCGCTGGTGCCATCGGGGCCGGCGGCCTCGGCTACCTCGCTGTCAACTACGGCTACGAGCAGTTCGACAGTCACATCATGATCAGCTGCATCGTCGTGCTCGTGCTGATCGTGCAAATCGTGCAGTTCGGCGGCGACCGCATCGTCCGGTCGCTCACACACTGACCACTGACCAGTAAAGGAGCAGACCGATGTCCACCGATGTGAAGACCAGACCACCAACCCCGGATGTCCCGCCGCAGGACTTCCAGCTGCGGGGCGGTGGCAACCGCCGCAACTGGCTCGCGGCAGGTGCGGCGCTGGTGGTGGTAGTCGTCCTGCTCGCTGTGCTTCTCGGGAAAGGCTCGTCATCGAAGACGGTAACTGGAAGTCATTTCGGCACCACGCTTCCCGTCGCATACGAAGCGTCCAGCAGCTCCGAGCGAGCGCTCCTTGTATGGCTCAACAAGGCGATCGCGCCCTCCTACGGCGTCAAGATCGAACCCGTGGGGATCGAGGATGGCAACCAGCTCGACGAAGCCACCGCCCACGGCCAGTTCGCCGCAAACATCTACCAGCACATTCACTGGCTCAACGAGGTCGTCCAGTCCACAGGCATGAAGCTCACCGCTGTGGGGCCGGTCTTCCAGTGGGCCTACTCCGTGTACTCGACCAAGTACCCGAGCCTCGCGGCGCTGCCCAACGGGGCGCAGATCGCGCTGCTGAATGACCCCGCCAATACTGCTCAGGCTCTTTGGCTGCTAGAGCGGGCCGGCGAGATCACGTTCAAGGCCGGCACCGTCCCCTGGTCTGCGACCACGAGCGATATCGCCTCGAACCCGCACAAACTGCAGTTCGTGTTCGTCGACTACGGCGCCGGGCCGCGCACGCTGAGCTCGGTGGACGCGGTGATCGCCTACAACATGCAGTTCATCGCGGCCGGCATACCGACCAAGGACAGGATCTACGCACCGCCCGCGCCGCGCAGCTTCGCCGGTCAGCTTGTCGTGGGAGACGCGTACCGCAACGACCCGCAGGTGAAGAAGCTCATCAAAGTCTTCTTCGATCCGCGCGTGCAGCCGTATCTGCGCACCACCAACAACCCCGCCCTCAAGGAACAGCTGAGTCCGGTCGCCGCGCCGGAATCGTAGGCACTCGCCGGTGGGCCCGCGGGACCGCCCGTGGGCCCACCGCACGGTTGTCGGATGCAAACACGCGGCCGCGGAGTCGGATAACCCCTCTGATATAAGACAGACTGTGAGCACGTCCGAGCGCTTCGGTGGCCAACGCGACTGGGCCAGCCAACTTCGTCACGCCCGTACCAGCTACTTCAATGGCTCGGCATCGCCGCAGTTTCTGGGGACCTTGGTGCTCGCCATAGGGATCGGCATCCTGATCGGCATCGCGCCGAGCGGAGGCCCTACAAGCACCGCCACGCCGGTCTCCCAACTGCAGGCCGAAGAACGCTCGATCCTCCACATCGAGGCAATCAACGCCCGCTCGCGCGCACTCGAAACGAAGTACGACAAGCACTAGCTGCTTGAATCGCGGGCCGTCGCGCTCGTGAACCGCCTGCTGCCCAGCCACGCCGGACCGGTGCCCGATCGCCTCACGATCTGGCCGGTCGACGATGGCCGCTACGGCCTCGATGCCACGTTCCACGGAGGCTCCGGCTATCAGCGGGCGCGCCAGCACCAGGCCGAGCTCGAACGCGAGGGAGTACCCCACACGTTCCGCCAAGAGCTCGACGGATCCTGGACGCTGCGGTTTGGCCCGCTCCCCGCCGCCGATATCGCGCAGGCCCTGTCGGCATTCGTCTATTAGTGCCGGACCGCAACACCGGCGCGCACCACGGGTTGGCGTTCAGGAGTGGCGCGTATGCCTTGGAGGCGATCCGGTCCTCGACACGAATGCGGGAGACATGACGAGTAAGCACGCCTGGCCCGGGAGCCGTTCGCGCCGGGGCACTCATGTCCGCCACCTGCTCGTGGCCATGGTCTGTGCCTTGGTTTCGATGTTCGCGTCGCTGACGCCGCCGCCCGCATACGCCGCCGCCTCGCTCACCTGGTCGCCGGCCGCCTCCTTCGACGCCGGCGGCACGCCGAGCGGCATCTCCTGCGCATCCGAATCGACCTGTGTCGCCGTCGCGCAGCAGGGTGAAGCGTTCGACACATCCGATCCCACCGCCGCGACACCGACCTGGACGGCAGCCCCAGTCGATTCCGGTGAGGCGCTGAACGCTGTCTCCTGCGCTCCCGGCGGCCCTTGCGTCGCGGTGGACGGTCGTGGCGACGCCGTCGTCGGCCGGGTCGCGAGCGCCGGCGTCGTCTGGTCCGCGCCCACGAGCACCCACGGAGGAGTGCTCACGGGCGTCTCCTGTCCCAGCGCATCTCTGTGCGTGGCGGTCGATGAAGGAGGCGACGTGCTGGCGAGCACCGAACCGAAATCCGGCGCATGGAAAGTCGTCGGAAGCGCCCACGGTCGCCTCGTGGCAGTTTCCTGCGCGTCAGCGGCGCTATGCGTCGCGGTCAACGGCGCGGGCGAAGTGATCTCGAGCACCGAACCGACAAGCGCGAACTGGACAGCGCGGCGCGTCGACGCGAGCGAACTCGTCGCTGTCTCGTGCTCGGCGTCCGGCGCCTGTGTGGCAAGCGACACCGCCGGCGACGCGCTTACAAGCGCCGATCCCGGCGCTTCGCATGCGACCTGGAGTCTCACACCCGTCGACAGCGGACCGACGGGTGTCTCCTGCGCCCCCACCGGGCTGTGCGTGATCGTGGACAAAAGCGGTGAGGCGTTCGCAAGCGGGGACCCCACGAGCTCCACCCCCGAATGGGGATCCTCCAGCGCCGACCAAGGAGAGTCGCTCGGCGGCGTGAGCTGCCTCTCGAGCGGCTTCTGCATCGCCGTGGACAACGGCGGGCACTCCGTGAGCGCGCGTGTCGCCCCACCCACCACCACGACGAACACCACCCCTGGAGAAGTCACCAACGCCAGCGCCACGCTCACGGGCAGCGTCAACCCCAACGACGCCACGCTCACCGCGTGCTTCTTCGAATACGGCGAGGGCGCGACAGGCCCCTACGAAAGCTCGGCCCCCTGCTCGCAGGCGCTGATCGCGAACGATGAAAACCAAGGCGTCTCGGCGACGGTCGCTGGGCTAGCCGCCAACACGACCTATCACTATCGCCTCGTCGCGTCCAGCCTCTCCGGCACGGGTGCTGGAGCGAACAAGACGTTCACCACCTCCACCTCCGCGCAGATCGCGATCGTCCACCCAAACCCATCGATCACGGGAACCCCCGCCGTCGGGCGGACGCTCACCTGCCACGCGGGCGCGCCAGCGGGAACCGCGTCGCAGCTTTCCTACGCGTGGGTGCGCGACCAGATCCCGATCGCAGGCGCCGCAGGCTCAACCTACGCGGTCAAAGGCCAGGACAGCGGCCACCACCTGCAGTGTCAGGTCACCGCCACCGATGGGGGTGGCAGCGCGACCGCGCTGAGCGGCTTCGTGACGATCCCCGCGGGCGGCGCGCCCGCGTCGGCTGGGGAGACCTCCGTCGGCAACGTGTCGTTCAAGAACGGGAGGCTCAGCGTGCCGGTCGTCTGCTCCACGTTGGCAAGCAGCGGCTGCGAGGTCATGCTGAAGCTGACCACCGTCGAGACGCTTAGCGGACGACGCGTCGTAGCGGTGGCCGCCCGCGCCAACAGCGCCCGGGGGCGTGCTGCCACTTCGCGCCATGCCACCGTCACCCTCGCCAGCGTCCGTGCGCGTCTCGCGCGTGGAGCCCATGTCACGCTCACTACCACCCTGAGCCTCGCCGCCCGGCGCCTGCTCGTCTCCCGACGACACTTCACCGCTTATGCGACCGTTCGCGGCACCGTCGTCGGCGTGATCGAAGCTCAGCTCGCCCGCCATCTCCTGACGCTCGAGGCGCCTGCGGCCCGCGCATCCAGGCACGCGAGATCGGCCCACAACGCGTCGAAACATGCCGCGCGCGGCCGCTAGCCGGGCGCTTCTCATCGCCGGGATGCTGGCGGCGCTGATGGCGCTCACAGCCCCTGGCGCAGCCGCGCGGACGGCGCGCTCGCGAGCAGCCCAGCACGCGCTCTCCAGCAGTGCGGCCTCTGCGCCCTCGAGTGTCCTCGCGGCGACCCCGTACATGGGGTGGGACACCTACTTCGCGCTCGGCGGGAACTACACCGAGGCGAGCATTCTGCAGCAGGCGAGCCAGTTGATCTCCCTCGGCCTGGAGAAGCGCGGATACCGCTATTTGTGGCTGGACGTCGGCTGGTGGCACGGGACGCGCAACGCCGACGGCGAAATCACCGTCAGCGCGAGTCAGTGGCCGCACGGACTGGCATGGCTGACGCGTACGCTGCACGCCGCCGGGTTCCTTGTGGGTCTTTATACCGACGCCGGTCCAAACGGCTGCGGTGGCGCCGGCGAGGGCAGCTACGGCCACTACCAGCAGGACGTCAACACGTTTGCCGCGTGGGGCTTTGACGCGGTCAAGGTCGACTTCTGCGGCGGCGCCGAATATCGCCTCAACCCAGCCGCTGCATATGCTGAATTCCACGACGCGATCGAGCACAACGCGAGTCACCGCCCGATGCTGCTTTCGATCTGCAACTTCCAGCAGCCTGAACAGTACGGCGAAGGCCGTCCTCCGCTCGAGGAATCGGCTTTCGCCTCCTACTCGTTCGGACCGAGCGTCGGCAACAGCTGGCGCACCGACACCGACGTCGGCACGCCGGGACATGTGTATTTCTCAAACGTGCTGCGCAACATGGATGCCGATGCAGCCGCACCGCAGGCGGCAGGCCCGGGACACTGGAACGACCCCGACTACCTCGCGCCCGATCAGGGCATGTCTGCCACTCAGTTCCGTTCTCAGCTGAGCATGTGGGCGATGCTCGCCGCGCCGCTGATGATCAGCGACAACCTCACCAAGATCAGTGCCAACAGTCTCGCTGCCGTACAGAACAGTGAAGTGATTGCCATCGACCAGGACCCCGCCGGCGTCCAGGGCACACTCCTGTCCTCCTCTGGCAACGGCGAGGTCTGGGTCAAGCCGCTCCTCGGCGGCTCACGAGCGATCGCTCTGCTCAACCGCGGCTCGAGCCCGGTCGACATCCAGACGAGCGCCGCTGCCGCCGGACTGCCGTCAGCCGGCAACTACACGCTGCGCAACGCCTGGACGCACACCACCAGTTCCACCGCGGGCGCGATCGCAGCCGTTGTGCCCGGCGAGGGCACCCTGCTGCTGCGCGTCTCCGCACGCTAGACCCAACCGTTCTCACTCGCCAGCAGGACCGCCTGCGCCCGGTCCGACCGCCGAGGCGATCCAATCGCTGTCAATTAATCGAGATCCGCTCAAAGGGTGCGTAGCGGCTGTCGGGCACGGCGCTCTGCGCGCTTAGATGCCTCTGCCTGCGCGGCGGAGCCCGGGACCACGTCTAGGACGGTAGCCGTCCCCTTCCCGAGCGCGACCTGCAGCAGCCCCGTGGCGAACACGGCGATAATCTCGCCCATGCGGTCGATTGCTGCGGCGGTTTCGCCCGCGGGAACCTGGCATGTCTCGAGGAACCGCTGCACCTGTCCTGCTTGGAGCGCTTTGGTGTCCGCTTCGAGCTCCTCTACGTGGTGGCGATCTGGAATCACCGTCATCTCAGGCGTGACGATGCACACAGCCATGTCGTCGGGAGTGGAGACGGCAGCCCGCTTCACCTGTGCGAGCAGCTTTGCCGCGTCAGGTCGGGGCCCGAGCTCGCCGAGCAGCGCGCTGACGCGCTCCTGCCCGAGCAGACCCTCCTCGCAGCGAGCCTCGATTAAGCCGTCGCTGAAGAAGCACGCGACCGACCCAGGCGGCAACGACACGGTCGTCTGCCTGCAGCCGGTGGGAACCGTCCACCCGATCGGCGGCGAGGCGCAGTTGGAGATCGGCTGGCGTGTCTGCAGGCCGTGGAGAATCGGCGCAGGATGGCCAGCGCTCGCGTAGACGAGGTGCCCAGCGCGCGCGTCGTAGACGCCGATCGCAACCGTGGCGAAGTGCTCCAACGACGCGTCCGCAAGGACACGCCCGGCCAGTGCGAGCGCGGCGCGCGGCTCGAGGCCTGCCTGCAGATAGGCCCGCAGCGTGTAGCGGGTGAGCGCCGCCTGCGCGAGCGCCTCGTGACCGTGACCGGCGACGTCCCCAAGGATGATCGCGACCTTGCCGCGCTTGGGCACGAAGACGTCATAGAAGTCCCCGCCCGCCGCCGGCCCATCGGCCGGCTCATAGGCGACCGACACGGCCAGGCCTCCTACCCGGGCGGGCACCGGCGGCACGAGCGCCGCCTGCATCACGCCAACATCGGCGAGAAGCTCTGCTCTTTGTGCCTCCAGGCGCCGAGCACGCCGCGCAGCAACGCGGGCGCGGACGCCGAACCAGAGCGCAAGGAGCAGCAGCAAGAGGATGATCGGCTTGCTCCAGTCGGGGACCGGCAGCGGCAGCGGTATGTGCCTGCCGATCGCATCCAGCGGGCTGCTCGCAGGATGCGCACGTGCACTCGAGGCACGAGCTGCGCGTAGAGAGTCGCCGCCGACGGGCGCCAGTGCACTCGCACCGGGGCCCGTCGCGCCTGCGCCGGCCACGGCCACATCGCGGTGACGGTTCGCTGCGTTGGCCGCCGAGCGGCGTTGGCGTCGGTGGAGATGCTCGCCCGTTGCGGGGGCCGCCGTCGTCGTCGTCGCTTTCGCTGCGGTGCCGGACGTCGACGTTGAGGTCGGCCCTGTGTCCGCGGTCGAGGCGGCGTGCGCCACTGGATCGGAGCTTCCCTTCGAGGTCGGCGTTTCATCGGGCGACGTCGTCGTTACGCCGCCACCGCCCGGACTGCTCGGCGCGCTGCCGCCTGCCGGGGATTCAGACGGTTCGCTTACTGGGGTGCTCGGCGACGAGCCCGTGCCGGAGCTGGCTGTGCCAGAGCTCGACACGTTCACGCCTGGCGTGGACGCGCTCACGCTCGGCGTGGTGACTGTTACCACGGGCGTCGTCACGGTCACGCTCGGAACGGTGAGGGTCACGCTCGGCACGGACACCGACGTTTCGCCCAGAACCGGCAAGCTCGGGAGCGTGACCGTCGGCAGCGTCACAGTCGGCAGCGTCACGCTTGGGAGCGAGAGCAACCCGGACGCCTGCGCGTCTGTAGTGGCGAGGACGAGGAACGCTGGGCATGCGCAGACGAGCATCATCAAACCCGCGAGTGCGCCGCGCCGCAACCGTGGTGCTCGTGCGCTCATGCGCGGGCCTTGGACAGGCGCACGGTAGTGTTGCCCGGCGCCACGCACAGCTGGACCGCGTCCATCAGGCGCGTCATCAGGGCAAAACCACGGCCACCTTCCGCGCACTCTCCCCGGTCCTCCTCGGGCGCCGTGAACGTGCCGTAGTCGCGAACGGCGAACGTCAGACGATCGCCTTCGACAAGAACGCTCAGCCTGATGTGGCCGTGTTCGTCCGGCGCACCGTGGCGGATCGCGTTCGTGACCGCCTCGTTGACCGCGAAGACGAACTCGTAGGAGCGATCGTCATCCAGGCCAAACGCAACCGCCGCCTGCTGCGCGTATTCGCGCGCCATCGTCAGCTTTGCTGCCTGCGCCGGCAGGCTGAGCTCGCCGTCTACACCGCTCGTTGTGTCGTGTTCGATCGGGGTCCGCACCTCAGCCAGCCAGAGCAAGTTCTGAGAGAGCCTCCTCGCGCGAGCGGTGCAGCGTGATCAGGCTGTCGACGCCCGCGATCTCGAATATCCGCAGGACCCGTTGGTTCTCGTCCGCGCAAACGATCGTCAGCGAGCCGCCGTCGAGCTCTCGCAGCCGCATCACAGTTCCCACGAGCACGCCGATTGCGGTCGAGTCGATAAACGTCGCCATCGAGAGGTCGAGCACCAAGTGGTGTGTACCCGCTTCGATGCTCTCTGCAAGGCGTTCCTTGAGCTGCGGGCTCGCGGCATAGTCGAGCTCACCGCCGGCCACCAGGACGGCGACATCGTCACCGTGCGTCGCCACCACGTCCGCTGCCTCGTCGCCGATGTAGAAGAAACCCATCTGCTCCTCCAAATGCTCGACCATCACATATATAGGGCATATGCCCGCTCGTCGTCGTTCGGATACCCGGAACTGGACGCTTGTACTAATACGCGTATCGGGCGTGCGCGGGGACCTGCTGCGTGATGCAGTGGATGTTGCCTCCACCGAGCAGGATCTCCCGCGCTGGTACACCGACGATCTCGCGCTCGGGAAAACAGGCTTGCAGTACCTCCCCGGCCTGTTCGTCGTAGCGCTCGTCGAGCAGCGGGTACACGATCCGTGTGCTGGCTATGTAGAAGTTGGCGTAGGAGGCAGCCAGGCGGTCGCCCGCGCGGCGCGGCAGGCTTCCCTCCACGGCATCCACGCCGCCCGCCTCCTCCTCGGCGATTGTGATCGGGCCCGGCGAGGGCAGGCGCACGACCTCGATGGAACGACCCCGAGCATCCGTCGCCGCTTCCAATCGCTGCTGTGCGTCGCGCGAGATCGCGTGCTGCGGATCGGACTCGTCATCGCAATACGTGAGCAGCACCACGCCCGGCGCCGCGAAGCACGCGAGGTTGTCGACGTGGCCGTCGGTCTCGTCGTCGTACACACCCTTACCGAGCCAGATCATCTTCTCGGCTCCCAGGTAGTCGAACAGCACGCGCTCGATCTCCTCGCGCGAGAGCTCCGGGTTGCGGTTGGGGTTCAGCAGGCACTCTTCCGTGCTGATCACGGTGCCCTCGCCGTCCACGTGAATCGAGCCGCCCTCGAGCACGATCGGCGCGCGATAGCGATCCGCGCCTTCGATCTCGAGGACCTTCCGCGCCACGCGCTCGTCATGGTCCCAGGGGAAGTAAAGGCCACCCTTCAACCCACCCCAGGCGTTGAAGTTCCAATCCACGCCGCGGCGCCCGCCATCGCCGTGGAGTAGGAACGTCGGTCCCGTGTCGCGGATCCACGCGTCGTCGGTCGAGATCTCCACGACGCGGATCGCCGGCGAGAGCAGCGAGCGGCAGTGCTCGAACTGGGCGTCGGAGACCGCCACAGTGACCGGGTCTGAGGCATTGATCGCCTCCGCAACCGCCGCATATACGTGTTGCGCCGGCTTCGCGCCCAGCCTCCAGTTGTCCGGGCGCTCGGGCCACGCGATCCAGCAGCTGGAGTGCGGCTCGAACTCGCCGGGCATGCGGTAGCCGTCCGCGGCGGGGGTGGACGTCAGAGTCGCGCTCATACCCCACAGCATGACCTCTCCCGCGCGCAGCATCCCTCCTCAGCGGGTGAGCGCACGACAGCTACAGTGCCTCTCATGCCCGTACCCCGGCTGATCCTGGCCCCCACACTGCTCGACTCACCGGCCCGCACGCGCACGCCGGACCGCGCCCCCCTGCGCGTTGGCGCGGTACAAGAGCGCTGGCACCAAGACCCCACCGAGCACGAGGGGGCGCTGGCGGCGGGCATCAGGCTCGCCGCCGATGCAGGAGCGCAGCTCGTGTGCCTGCAGGAGCTGACGCTCAGTCGGTATTTCGCCACTGACCCCGCCGGGCCGAGCGCCACCGGGGCGCAGCCGGAGGAGCTTCCCGGCGGCGCGACATATCGCTTCGCGGCACGTGTCGCACGTGAGACCGGCGTGCACATCCACGCCTCGCTCTACGAGCACGCTGCATCGTCCCCGGAGGGGGACGCCGATGATGGCCTGGGCTACAACACCGCGATCCTGGTTGCCCCCGACGGCGAGCTGCTCGCGCGAACCCGCAAGCTGCACATCCCCGTGACCGCTGGCTATCACGAGGACCGCTACTTCCGTCCGGGACCGGGCGACGTCGAGCCGTTCCCGCTGGTGGCGCTCGGGGAGGCGCGCCTCGGTCTGCCCACCTGCTGGGACCAGTGGTTCCCTGAGGTCGCCCGCGCGTACAGCCTCGACGGAGCCGACGTGCTCGTGTATCCGACCGCGATCGGATCCGAGCCCGACCACCCCGACTTCGACACGCAGCCGCTGTGGGAGAAGGTAATCGTCGGCAACGCGATCGCCAACGGCGTGTTCATGGTCGTTGTGAACCGCATCGGCACCGAGGCGCCGCTGCGCTTCTACGGCTCGTCGTTCATCTGCGACCCATACGGACGCAAGCTCGTGCAGGCGCCCCGGGACGAGCCCGCCGTGCTCGTGGCCGACCTCGATCTCGACCAGCGCCGTGATTGGCTCGAGCTGTTCCCATTCCTGACTACGCGCCGTCCCGACGCGTACGCCCGGCTCGCCGAGCAGGTTCCCCCGCCGGCAGCGCACGGCTCGGAGCGCTAGGCCCCGCGACCTCGACCGCCAGGCCGCGTCGCGCGGTACATAGTGCTCCGTGGTGACTACTGACGCTCCCGCGCGCCTTCTGCGGATGGCGGGCTGCCGCGGCTGTGTGATCTTCGACTCACCAGCCAATTGCTTCAAGGAGCCCCTGTCACTCGAGGAGGTGCCCATCCCGGAGCCCGGCAGCGAGCAGGTGCTCGTCCGGATCGAGGCGTGCGGCCTCTGCCACACCGACATCCACGCCGCGCGCGGCGAGTGGCCGGTAAAGCCCTCACCCCCGTTCATCCCCGGCCACGAGGGCGTCGGCATCATCGAGCGTGTAGGCCCCGGCAACCCGCACGGCCTGAAGGAGGGCATGCGCGTCGCGCTGCCCTGGCTCGGCTACGCGTGCGGTGACTGCCGCTACTGCAACTCCGGCGCAGAGACGCTGTGCATGTCGCAGATCAACACCGGCTATGGCATGAACGGCGGCTTCGCCGGGTACGCGATCGGCTATGCGCGCCACGTCGTGCGCGTACCCGACGATGTCGACCCGCTCGACGCCGCGCCGCTGACCTGCGCCGGCGTCACCACGTACAAGGCCGTCAAGGTCTCCGGCGCGAGCTCCGCCGGCCTCGTGGCCGTGTTCGGCGCCGGCGGACTCGGCCATCTGGCGATCCAGTACGCGCGCACGACCGGAGCCGCGGTCGTCGCCGTGGACATCAACGAGGAGCGGTTGAAGACTGCGCAGGAGCTGGGCGCCGAGCACGTCGTGCACTCAGGCGTTGAAGACCCCGTCGCGGCGATTCAGGCGCTCGGCGGCGCCGACCAGGCGATCTCCACCGCCGTCAGCCCGTCCGCCTTCGAGCAGGCGCTGGGCTCGCTCGCGCGTGGCGGCACGCTCGTGTGCGTCGGCCTGCCCGCCCACAACGAGATGCAGCTGCCGATCTTCCAGACGGTGCTCGGCGGGCTCACCGTGAAGGGCTCGATCGTCGGCACCCACCACGACCTCGAGGAGGTCTTCGAGCTGCACCGCCGCGGACACACCCACGTGGAGCGAGTCGAGCGCTCGCTCGAGGACGTCAACGAGTCGATCGAGCAGGTGCTCGACGGCAGCGCGCCCGCCCCGCGGATGGTCTTTCGCATGTCCGACGTCCCCATGTCCGCCGGCCAGCGCGAAAACGCGCTCGCCAACGCCTAGTTCGCACCAGGCCGATCCAACTAAATCAAAAAACTCACACCACCAGGAGGACGCAAATGGCCATCGCGGTCGACAAGCCAGCGGTCTTTGCAGCACCCGGACAGCCGGGCAGCATCGTCGAGCTGAAATCACGCTACGAGAACTTCATCGGCGGCGAGTGGGTCGCGCCGAGCGGCGGTGAGTATCGCGCCAACCTCACCCCCGTCACCGCTGAGCCGTTCTGCGAGGTCGCGCACTCCACACCAGAGGATGTCGAGCTCGCGCTCGACGCCGCCCACGCTGCCAAGGCAGGCTGGGGACGCACCGCGCCTGCCGAGCGCGCGGCGGTACTCGACGCAATCGCCGACGCCATGGAGAAGCACCTGGAGATGCTCGCCGTGGCGGAGAGCTGGGAGAACGGCAAGCCGGTCCGCGAGACGCTCGCAGCCGACCTGCCGCTGGCGATCGATCACTTCCGCTACTTCGCCGGCGCCGTGCGCGCCGAGGAAGGCACGATCTCAGAGATCGACGAGAAGACCTACGCCTACCACTTCCGCGAGCCGCTCGGCGTCGTCGGACAGATCATCCCGTTCAACTTCCCGCTGCTGATGGCCGCCTGGAAGCTCGCGCCCGCGCTCGCCGGCGGCAACTGCACCGTGATCAAGCCAGCCAGCCCCACGCCCTGGTCGCTACTGAAGCTCGCCGAGGTGATTCAGGACGTCGTCCCGCCCGGCGTCATGAACGTCGTCAACGGCTCCGGCGCGGTGGTCGGGCAGGCGCTCGGCTCGAGCAAGCGCATCGCCAAGATCGCGGCCTCGAAGAGGGCGCCGAGCTGCTCACAGGCGGGAGCGTGCCCGAGATGGAGGACGAGCTCGCCGGCGGCTACTACTTCGAACCGACCGTCCTGGAGGGCCACAACTCGATGCGTGTCTTCCAAGAGGAGATCTTCGGGCCGGTGCTCGCCGTCACCACCTTCCGCGACGAGGCCGAGGCGTTGGAGATCGCCAACGACACCGCCTACGGGCTCGGCGCCGGCGTGTGGACCCGCGACGGCAGCCGCGCGTTTCGCATGGGTCGCGGCATCCAGGCCGGGCGCGTGTGGACCAACTGCTACCACCTCTATCCTGCCGGCGCCGCCTTCGGCGGCTACAAGGACTCCGGTGTCGGGCGCGAGAACCACCGCATGATGCTCGACCACTACACTCAGACCAAGTGCCTGCTCGTCAGCTATGACCCCGACGCGCTCGGGTTCTTCTGAGATGCTCACGTCGCGGCGCTCGGCAGCAATGCGCTGCTGCGCCGCGACGAGCACTAACTCGTATCAGTACAGGCGGCGCGCAGGGTCAGCCAAACGACAGCGCGGTGCCACGCGCGAGCAGCAGCACGGGGCAGCGCGCCTCCTCGAGACGCTCGAGCGCAACGCCGCTGAGCAGCAGCTGACCAGGCGGCGCTGCAGCACGTGAGGCGATCACCAGCAGGTCTGCCTCCTCAGTGGTGACGGTGGCGCCGAGCGCGCGGGCGAGGCTCGTCGCGGTCTCCTGCGCCGCCGGGTCTGCGTCCTCGCCGAAGAAGCTCACCGTGCCGATGCTCTGCTCCACGGGCTCCCGTCGCAGGCCCGCCGGCGCGATCGCCATCGCACAGGCGATCCCACGCTCGAGCAGCTGCTCGGCGGTGTGCGGCAGATCCACATGCCCGGTCGGCGTGCGGTAACTGGAGCCGAACGCGATCACGTCCGCGCCCAGCTCGGCAACGAGCGCGGCAAGACCCTCGGCGGTCGAGGAATGGAAGATCACACGCTTCTCCACGGGGCTTCCCTCGAGCTGGGCTGCGCCGACGCTCAGCAGGTTTTCTGCCTCCGCTTGCGCCGCGGCCTCGCCCTGCGGGTCCGGGACGGCGGCGTGGCGTACGTAGGCGAGCGTGACCGTTGCGCCCGCAAGGGCGAACAGTCGCCCCAGCGCAAGGGCGTCGCGGTCGTTGCGGGTACCGTCGTAGGAGACGACGACTTGCGGCATTGGAGACCTCCCTGTTTCGGGCTTGGGTGTCGCGACAGGCCGGGGCGCGCACCATCTGGCCGGAGTCCCGGCGGCCTGAAAGAGTTTCTGCCATCCCGCACCGGCCCGCCTTGGACAGAAGTCCAAAGATTCACCAAGGTCCGCTTTCGCCAGAACTCCGTGCGGACGTAGTTTTCCGCGGTCCACCTACGGCCTGCGACGGATGGGGCAGACGCTCGCCCATGTGAAGCTGGGCAGCAGTGCAAGCCTCAACCGTCTCAGCAACCAGCCTCCCAACCCTGCCTTCCTCACAACGGGCGAAGCTGGCGCAAGTCCCCGCGAACGAGCTTGTTCGCTTGCGCGACGGTGCGTTCGTGGCGGTGCGCGCGGCCACGCCCGACGATGAGCCGGCGATGCGCTCGTTCCTGAACGGTCTCTGCCTGGAAGCCAGGCGCATGCGCTTCTTCTCCGCCGCTACAGACCTCGATGGTGCGGCGCACCTGGGCTCAGCCATAGGCGCCGACCGATGCGGGCTCCTCGCCCACGACGAAGCCGGTGTGCTCGTCGGTCACGCCACCTATGTGCAGCTCGACCCCCGCCGCGCGGAAGTCGCAGTCGAGATCTCCGACCACCTGCACGGCCACGGCTTGGGCACGATTCTCATCGAACATCTCGCTGAGGTCGCAGAGGGACGCGGGGTCACGCACTTCGTTGCCGAGGTACTCTGTGAAAATCGGGCGATGCTGGACGTCTTTCGGGAGGGCTTCGACGCACGCGTGGTGCGCCGAGAAGGTTCGGAGGAGCGGGTCGAGTTCCTCACCTCCGGCTGGAAGCTCGCACACGAGCGCTTCAACCAGGACGCACCGTCGTGACATCGGTCGCGGCGATGTCGTTGTCGATCGTCTTCGGCACGCCCACGATCGGGACGCCCTGCTCGTGCAGCTTCAGCGCCGCCCCCAGCGTGTCCGTGCGGTTGTGAAACGGGCCTCCTGGGGGTGACTCTACGGGCGATCGTTCCCGGCGCGTGTCGGGAGCGAATCATGGTCACGCTCAGTGCTCCGCCGCAGCACCCCCACGCGTTTACACGGAGGTGACACGGGCAGACGCCGCCCATCATCGACGGAATGGAGTCCCATCTGCGACTCGTGCCGGATATCGCCAGGACAGCTGGAGTGCCGATCCGTGTGATCGTGGCCGACGACCATGAGCTCATGCGCCACGGTCTGTGCCTGGCGTTGGGAGGAGAGCGTGACGTCGAGGTGGTCGCCGAGGCCGACGACATCGCCTCGACGCTCCGCGCCGTGCATGACCATCGGCCCGATGTGCGCCGACAGCGAGCTCGTGCCGGCGATCCGTGCCGCCGTCAACGGGCAGTCCTACGTGAGTCCGCACCTCGCCGCGGCGGCGAGCTGAGGCGAGGCGTGCGCAGCACGCCTGCGCGTCAGTCCTCCAGCAGGTGGGCACCCGCGCCGGGACGCACCTGGCGCGTGTCCGCTGGAGGGCGCACGCCGGGCGCGAATATGCCAAGCACACTGCCACCGAAGCCGCCACCCACCAGGCGCGCGCCGCTCGCGCCTGCCTCGCGCAGGCACCGTACGGCCGCCTCGACCGTCGGCGTGGAGACCTCGAAGTCATCGCGCAGGCTCTCGTGAGAAGCGTCGAGCAGCGCCCCGATCGCGCGCAGGTCATCCGCCCGCAGCGCCGCCACCGCCTCGCGCACCCGCTGGTTTTCACCGATCACGTGCAGCGCGCGCCGACGCAGCGGCTCGGGCAATCCCTCCGCCGCTGCCGCGTCTACGTCACGCAGCGACTCGACACCCAATAGCTCACACGCGCGGGCGCACTCCTCGCGGCGCTCGTTGTAGCCGGAGCTCGCGTGCAGGTGACGCTCCCCGGAGTCGAGCACGACCAGCCGCCAGTCACCGAGCAACAGCGGCACCGGCTCCACGGAGAGCGTCCGGAAGTCGATGCACAGCGCCGTGTCCGGCTCGCCATAGAGCGAGGCGAGCTGGTCGAGCAACCCCGTTCGCGCACCCACCCAGTCGTTCTCAACACGCGCGCACAACTGGGCGATCTCGATTTTGCTCACCTCCTTGGCGGCGCCCGGCGCATGCCGCGCGCCCAGATCCGCGAGCGCGAGGCACAGCGCGACCTCCAGCGCGGCCGAAGAGGACAGCCCCGCACCGGGTGGAACGCCGCCGCTGATCTCAAGACGCGCGCCCACGAGCGGGAAGCCGGCGCGCGAAAGCTCGGCGACCGTGCCGCGCACGAACGCGCGCCAGCCCGGCGCCGGCTGGGGGTCGAGCAGCGCGAACTCGTCGCGCTCGTCCAGGTCTCGGGCGAACGCGCTCACGCGTTCATCGCGAGTCGGACCCGCGGGCTGCGCCTCGGCGCTCACGGTCACGCCTTCGGCGATCGCGAACGGCAGCGCGAGGCCCTGGTTGTAGTCGGTGTGCTCGCCGATCAGGTTCACGCGGCCGGGCGCGAACGCGCGGCCGCGCTCAGCCGACACGAACGATCGCCTCGCGCAGCCGCGCCGCGGACTCCTCGGGCAGCGTGTCCGAGATGAACGCCCCAGCCCCCTGCTCTGAGCCCGCGAGGTACTTGAGCTTCTCAGCGGTGCGCAGCGGCGGGTAGAACTCCACGTGCAGGTGGCCCTGCCCAGCGGTCTGCGCGCCGGGGCGCGAGGCGGCGACGGTGGGCGCCTGGTGCACGGCCATCACGTAAGGAAACGGTCGGTCGAACAGCGCGTCGTAGCCGCGCACGAGGCCCTGCAAGACGATCGACAGCGAGCGCAGCTCCTCGGGCCCGCACTCCAGCAGGCTGGCGCGATGGCGGCGCATCACCACGTGTGCCTCGTACGCCCAGCGTGCGGCGTAGGGCACGTACACGACGACATCATCGTTCTCGATCAACACCCGCCGCCCGTCCTCGAGCTCGCGCTGGAGCAGCGCGCACGGCGCGCAGCCTCCGAGCCTGCGGTCGGCCTCGAGCTCGAGTCGCGGCACCGGCGGCAGGAAGGGATAGCCGTAGATCTGGCCATGGGGGTGGTGGAGGGTCACCCCGACCTCCACGCCTCGGTTCTCGAAGATGTACACGTAGTCGACGTCCTCGCGCGCGCCGAGCTCCAGGTAACGGTGACGCCACACCCACATCAGATCCTCAGCGCGCTCGGCCGAGAGCGTGGCGAACGATGCATCGTGGTCGTCGGTGTAGACGACCACCTCCGCCGCGCCTCCCGGCGCCTCGAAGGCCGGGAAGCGATTGTCGAACACCGCGATCTCAAACGCGGGGAAGGGGATCTCCGTCGGCTCCCCGCCGGGCTTTGTGGGGTCCAGCGGGCAGTGTTCGCGCGAGGGCAGGAACGTGCGGTCCTGACGATGGATCGCGTAGGTGACCTCCTCGCCGCGCAGCTCCTCGAAGCGCAGGTCGCTCACGTGCGCTCGCGGCGGTCGTGCGCGTAGAGGATCAGCGCGCGCCCATCGGCTTTGACGTGGCGCTCGAGCACGAGCGGCCCGAACCGCTCGGGCTCGGCCCGGCGCTCCGGCAACGCGTCAGCTGCCTGCTCCTCGGTAGGGCTATCGCCCGGTTTGCCGGCCATCGCATCGAGGGTATACCCGAGCGGCGTGCAACGCGCGTCAGGAACAGCGGTTCGGGTATGCCGAAGACTAGACTGAGGAAAGGCCGCCGCCGGGGTTGAATAGGGTTGCGGTTCAGAGGGAAGGTAGACCGAGCCGCGACGCAGCGGCCAAGCGAAAGAGGAGGAGCACCATGCCAGACACCGACCAGGCGCAAGAGCTCGCAGATCATCTCGATTACATCGAGCGTCCGGGCATCGACCGACGCTCGTTCCTGCGGCGCACCGCCATGACCGGCATCGCCGCCGGCTCCGTGGGCACGATTCTGAGCGCGTGCGGCTCGAACAGCTCGAGCGCCAGTAGCGGCAGCAGCGGCTCCGCGAGCATCTTTGGCTCGCACCCGAGCTACAAATTCGTCGTCGTCAACCACGTCACGACGAACTCGTTCTTCGTGCCGACGCAGTACGGCATCGCCGACGCGTGCAAGCTGCTCGGCTGCTCCTATGAGTGGACCGGCTCGGAAAGCGAAAACATCGACCAGATGGTCAACGCGATCAACACGGCGGTCTCATCCGGCGCTGACGGCATCGCGGTTTCGCTGATCAGCAACACCGCGTTCAACGCGCCCGTCGAAAACGCCCTGAAGGCGGGGATCCCGGTTGTCGCCTACAACGCCGACTCAGCCACCAACAAGCGCCTCGCCTACATCGGGCAGGACTTGAAACTGGCCGGCGAACTCATGGGCAAACGGATCGTCGAAGACGTCGGCTCGGGCGACGTGGTGATCTTCACCGCCAGCGCGGGCTCGGCGAACCTGCAGCCGCGCCTGGAAGGAGCTGAAAAGGCGATCAAAGCCGCGGGCTCGGCGATCAAGCTGACCACGATCGTGACCGGGTCGCTGGAATCGGGCGAGAAAACAGCGATTGAAGCCTATTACACCGGCCATACGAGCGTGAAGGGCATGTACGCCGTCGACGGCGGCGACACCGCGGAACTCGCGGGCGTGATGCAGAAGTTCGGCCTGAACGCGAAGGGTGTCAAGGCCGGCGGCTTCGACCTGGCGGAAAAAACGCAGAAGGGCATCCACGAAGGCTACCTCGAATTCACGATCGACCAGCAGCCGTATTTGCAGGGGTTTGTGCCGATCCTGCAGCTGTTCCAGTGGCACGTGTCCGGCTCCCTGTCGGGTCCGGCGGAAGTGAACACGGGCCTGAAATTCGTGGACAAGGAAAGCATCGCCCCCTACGTCGCGTCCAAGAGCCGCTACGAGGGCACCTCCTCCGAAGCGAAGGTCGTGCCGATCGCGGCCGGTACCCCCGCTTAGGCAATGGCGCAGGCCGCGGAGAACCCGGCTTCGCCCGGGACATCCACGCCTCCGGCTCCAGGCCCGGCGCGCACGCGCCGGGCCTCAGTGGCGCATCGCAATGTGCTGTTGGAACGCGTGCTCTCCCTGCGCGAGGGCAGCATCATCATCGTCACGCTGCTGGTAGCGATCTACTTCGCGCTGGACACAAGCACCTTCCTCACCGTCTCCAGCTTCAAGACGCTCCTGCCGTTCTTCGCCCCGTTCGCGATCCTCGCCGTGGGCGAGGTGTTCGTGATGATCCTGGGCGAGATCGACCTGTCGATCGGGGCGACATACCTGCTCGCGCCGCTGATCTACTACAAGCTGGCGGTGGCCGGGGTTCCGCCCGTGCCCAGCGTGCTGATCGCGCTCGCCTGCTGCATGGTGGTCGGCTTCTTCAACGGGTTCCTAACGGCGGTCGTCGGCATCAGCTCGTTCGTGACCACGCTCGGGATGCTGTTCACGCTGGAGGGGCTGACGCTGATCATCTCCCACGGCCAGCCGGTCTCCTTGCCGGACGCGGAAGTGCACGGGACACCGGTCAGCGTGCACAAGGTGATCAACGGAGCACATATCGTGGTTACCGAAACCGTCAACCACGTCTCGACGTTCGCGAAAATCCTCGGCGAGGGCACCTACTCGGAGCTGATCTGGGCGCTCGTGATCGTGGTCGTGGGCCAGCTCGTGTTGACGTTCACCCGCTGGGGTCTGTACACGGTGGCCGTGGGGTCGAACAAACTGGCCGCTTCCGAGGCTGGCGTGCGCGTGCGGCTGGTGGTAATCCGCAACTTCGTACTCTGCAGCGCTGCAGGCGGTTTCGTGGGGATCCTCGAGGCCGTGCGGGCCTCGCAGCTGGAGCCGGACGTCGCCGGCGCGAACGAACTTCTGCTGAAGGGGATCGCAGCCGCCGTGATCGGCGGCACGCTGCTAGCGGGCGGGTCGGGGACCGTCGTGGGCGCGCTCGTGGGCGCTCTGTTCCTCGGCATTCTCAACGACGGCCTGATCCTCAAGGGCGTCAACGCCGACTACCAGCTCTTCTACCTGGGCCTTGCGATCATCGTGGCCCTGGCGATCAATGTGTACGTTCAGCGCGTGCGCAGGGGGTCCGGACATGGCTGATCAGCCCGTACCGCCGGTATCTTCCCCGCTGAGTCCCGGTTTGGGGAGAGGCGAGACGGTCGTTGGGCCGGTGTCGGCCCCCGACGACGTGCTGCGCGTCGAACACATCGCCAAGCGCTTCGGGCCGGTGACCGCACTGCGCGACCTCAACCTGCACCTGCGCAAGGGCGAGGTGCTGGGCCTGCTCGGCGACAACGGCGCGGGCAAGTCGACCCTGATCAAGATCATCTGCGGATTCCAGAAGCAGGACGCCGGACAGATGTTCCTGCACGGGGAGCCCTACGCACCGAAAAGCGTCGACGACGCTCGCGCGAAAGGCATCGACACCGTCTACCAGGACCTCGCACTGATCGACGAACTGTCCGTGTATCACAACCTGGCGCTGAGACGGGAGAAGGTGCATCACCCGATCCCGTTCCTGGCCAACCGTGAGATGAAGCGCGACGCACGACGCGCGCTGGACGAGATCGGGATCAACATCCCGCGCATCGACGTCTCCGTGGCGCGGCTGTCAGGAGGTCAGCGCCAGGCGATCGCCGTGGCGCGCACGGTGAACTCCGACGCGGACATCATCCTGCTGGACGAGCCGCTCGCGGCGATGGGCGCCAAAGAGGGAGCGCAGATCCTCGACCTGGTGGCGCGCCTGAAGGCGGAGGGCAAGGTCTCGATCATCATGATCCTGCACAACTACGTACACGTGCTGGAGGCTTGCGACCGCGTCAGCATGATCCAGGACGGCGTGATCGCGCTCGACAAGCCGACGGCCGAGACATCCGTGGAGGAGCTGACGGACATCGTCGTCAACGAGTACCGACGCGCGCGCGAAGCAACACACAGGGAAGAGGAAGCCGGAGAGGCACCGCAGGCCTTCTGAGCTCCGCGGATCGACCCGCGCCGCGAGACGCGCAGCGCGCAGACCGAGGCACCGCTCAAGCGTCGCTGGAGGGCGCCCAGATGTTGATCGAGCCGTCGAGCGCGTAGCGCTCGATCTGCACCAGATCATCTGGGGAGAACTCGAGGTGCTCGAGTGCCCCATAGTTCTGCTCCAGCTGAGCAACGCTACTGGCGCCGATCAGCGCGGAGGTCACACGCGGGTCGCGCAGGACCCACGCGATCGCCATCTGTGCGAGCGACTGCCCGCGGCGCTGGGCGATCTCATTCAGCCCACGCACGCGCGCGAGGTTCTCATCACTGAGCAGGCCTTCGTCGAATGCCTCGCCGCGGCGCACCCGTGAGTCCTCCGGAACGCCATTGAGATAGCGATCGGTGAGCAGCCCTTGCGCGAGCGGCGAGAAGACGATCGTGCCAACGCCGCGTCGCTCGAGCACGTCGAGAAGCTCCTGCTCGATCCAGCGGTTCAGCAGTGAATAGGAGGGCTGGTGCAGCAGCAGCGGCGTGCCGAGGCCCGTCAGGATCTCGATCGCCTCCTCGGTTCGCTGCGCCGAGTAGGAGCTAATTCCTACATACAGGGCCTTGCCCTGACGCACGGCCGCGTCGAGCGCGCCCATCGTCTCCTGCAGCGGCGTGCGGGGGTCGAAGCGATGCGAGTAGAACACATCGACGTACTCGAGCCCCATGCGCGCAAGGCTCTGGTCGAGGCTCGCGAGCAGATACTTGCGCGAGCCCCACTCCCCGTAGGGTCCCGGCCACTGGTCATAACCCGCCTTCGTGGAGATAATCAGCTCATCCCGGTAGGGGCGAAAGTCCTCCGCGAAGATGCGACCGAAGTTCTTCTCCGCAGCCCCATAGGGCGGGCCGTAGTTGTTGGCGAGGTCGAAGTGCGTGATGCCGAGATCGAACGCGCGGCGCAGAATCGCACGGGCGCTCTCGAGCGGCCTGTCCTCGCCGAAGTTCTGCCACAGCCCCAGCGAGATCAGCGGCAGCTGGATACCGCTGGCACCGGCACGGCGGTAGGACATGCGTTCGTAGCGCGCTCCCTCGGCGAGGTATTGACCCGCGGATCGCTTCGGATCGAAGGGCACCACCGGATTATGGCAAGCGCCAGGCGCCCGCTAGGACGCCTGCTCGGTCAGGCGCCGAGCCGCCTGGAGCTCCCCGACGCGCCTCGCCGGGATTGAGGCCTTCAGGCGCGTGCCGCTTGCGTCAGAGGCGATCGTGAGCGTGCCGCCCTCCAAGCTGACGCGCTCGTGCATCCCGGCAAGCCCGAAGCCGCTGCTCACCCGCTCGGGGTCGAAGCCCGCACCATCGTCGTGAACTTCGAGCTGCAACCGCCCGTCGTTCTCTGTCAGGGCCACACGTACGGTGTGCGCCTCGGCGTGCTTGGCAACGTTGGTCAACGCCTCCTGCAGCAGGCGATAGACGGCGCTCTCGAGCTCGTCGTCCAACCGTTCTGATGAGCCAGGCAGCGACAGCTCGGCCTCAATCTCAAAGCCGCTCTGCTCGCGATGGCGCTCGAGCAGCCCCTCGATCGCCGTCGCCAAGCCGAGCTCATCGAGCGCCGCCGGGCGCAGCTCGGTGATGATCGCGCGGAGGTTCTCGATCTCACGCGCGATGTGCTTCACGGCCTCGCCGATCGCCTGCTCGCGGCGCTCCGCGTCCCCACGACGAAGCGCCGAGGAAAGCAGTACCTGCAGCCCACCGAGACCCTGCAAGGTCTCGTCGTGCAGCTCGCGCGCCCAGCGCCGGCGCTCTGCGTCGGCGGCCGCCAGTGAACTGCGGAGCCGATCGCTCTGAACGCTCTGCGCGAGCGCAACCGCGGTCGCCGCGCTGGCGGCAAACGTACGCAGCAGCTGCTCGTCGTCCTCGCTGAAGGGCTCGCCGTTGGGCCCGCGGTCAAATGCAGCGAGCACGCCCACGCCACTGTTCCTGTAGAGCATCGGCACCATCAGCACCGTATGCGGATCGGCGACTCCGAACTCGCGCGGATCGATCCGCAGGCGCGAGCCGACGTCTGAGATCCGCTCCGGCCGGCGGCGTTCGAGCACCTGCCCCGAGGTCGATCCGGCGATCGAGAGGCGCACGCCGTGCATCGGCGTCACGTGACCCGCGCTCGCGTGCACGACCAGGTCCTCCCCCTCGCGCAGCATGATCACAACGCTTCTCGCGCCTACGAGCGCGCGCCCGCGCTTCACGATCAGCTCGAGCACGTTCTCCAGCTCCGTCTCCCCACCGATCGCAACCGCCACGTCGCGCGTTGCCTCCAGCCCGCGAAAGGCGGTCTCAGCCTCCTGGCGGCGCCGCTCGCTGGTCTCGTACAGCTTCGCGTTGTGGATCGCGATCGCCGCCCAGTCGGCAAGGATCACTGCCGCCTGCTCGTCGGCGTCGGTGAACTCGCCTCCGGCCTTCTCGGTGAGATACAGGTTGCCCCATACCTCCCCGCGGATCACGACGGGCACGCCCAGGAAGCTGTGCATCGGCGGATGCCCTGTGGGGAAGCCATAGCTGCTCGGGTGCTCGCCCACGTCGGAAAGACGCAGCGGCTTGGGATCCTCGATCAGCACGCCCAGCACCCCTCGTCCCCGAGGAAGGTCTCCGATCGCCCTGTGCGTCTCCTCGTCCACGCCGGACGTGAGGAACTGCTCGAGTCCGCTGTGCTCCTCGTTGAGGATCCCCAGCGCCGCGTAACGGGCACCAGTTATCTCGCGCGCTGCCTCGAGCACGCGGTCGAGCACGATGCGCTGGTCGAGCTCTCGTGTCAGGACACGCCCAACCTCGAGCAGCCGGCGGATCGCCTGCTCTGTCGTATCCCCCATCGTACGGTGAGTCTAGCCCTGGGAAGTTCATCAGTAGAAAGCCACGAACGACTGCGGCTCGGCCGTGATCGCAGGCTCACGCGCGCCGTCTAGCCTTGGACCATCAATAAATGAGGAGCGGCGTAGGCGTCAAGGCGGCTGGCGTAGGGCGACGGGTTGAGCGCGCTATCTCGGCAGGAGGCCAGATGAGCGAACCACTGAGGTGCCAGCACTGCAAGGATGTGATCGGCGTTTATGAGCCGATGATCGTCGTGGACCACGGGCGGCCGCGTGAGACCTCGATAGCGGCGGATGGCGAGGCCAGGTCGACCAACGGCGCCTGCTACCACCGCTGTTGCTTTGCGCGTGTCCAGCGCGAGGCTCCGTAGATGCGTCGCGTGCGGCGCTCGCCTGTGCCAGCTCAAGCTGCTGCAGCAGCACCGAGCGGAAAGCGAACGCCTGTGAGCTCCTCCGAGACGTCCCACAGGCGCCGAGCCACCTCACGGTCCTTGGCGGCGCCTGAGCGACCAACGAGCTTGGCGGGTCCGCGCTGCTCCAAGAAGCCACCTGGACCGGCGTAGCTGTCGCCGGGAATGTCCGCGACGGCAGCGTAGAGGGTCGGCAGCGCGCCGCCATTCTCGTCCTGGGCGAGCGTGCGGTTGCCGACAACGCTGAGCAGCGCAACCACCTTGTTGCCACCGGCGAACTGAAGGTTTGTCGCCGCATACCCGGGATGAGCAGCCATAGCCAAGACGTCAGAGCCAGCGTCGCTCAGCCGCCGTTGGAGCTCGCTCGTGAACAGCAGGTTCGCGAGCTTCGACTGCCCGTAGGCGCGCCACGCGCGGTAGGGCTTGCGCTCCCAGTTGAGATCCTCGAAGTCGATCGTACCCATGCGGTGGCCGGTGGAGGACACGGTGACCACGCGTCCGGTGATCCGCTCGAGCAGCAGGTTGGTGAGCGCGAAGTGGCCCAGGTGGTTGGTCCCGAACTGGAGCTCGAAGCCCTCCACCGTGCGGCTGAGCGGCGGCACCATCACGCCGGCGTTGTTGATCAGGATGTCGATCTCTCCCGTCCACGATCCGGCGAACTCGCGTACGGACTCGAGGCTCGCGAGGTCGAGACGGCGCACTTCGGTCTTGCCGGACATGGCGGCGGCCGCTGCCTGCCCCTTCTCGATGTTGCGTACGGCCAGCACCACGTTCGCCCCGGCGCCGGCGAGCGCGGAGGCAGCGGCGCGGCCGATGCCGCTGTTGGCGCCGGTGACGATGACCGTGCGACCGGTCATGTCGGGGATTTGGGCACTGCTTGAAGTAGTCATAGACAACAATGTAGACTATGACAACAATGGTGTCAACGACAACTTCGTCCGCTAGCGTGCGAACTCGTGAGTGAGCGCCCCTACCACCACGGAAATCTGCGCGCCGAGCTACTCGCACAGGCCGAACGGACGGTCCGCGAGCGCGGGGCACAAGCGCTTTCGCTGCGCGAGCTTGCGCGCGAGGCAGGGGTCAGCCACGGTGCGCCACGACGGCACTTCCCCGACCGCCAAGCGCTGCTGGACGCGCTCGCCGAGGCCGGGTTCGCGCGCCTGGGTGAGGAGCTGCGCGCAGCGTTCGACGGCGCGGGCAAGCAATTCCAGGCACGCTTGCAGGCGACTGCGGCCGCCTACATCCGCTTCGCCACGCGTGATGCGGCCCTGCTGGAGCTGATGTTCACGGCCAAGCACGCGCAGCCGACCGGCGAGCTGCAGAGCGCAGCTGAGAACACCTTTGCCGTACTGCTCGAGCTGATCGAGCAAGGCCAGTGCGAGGGCGTCCTGGAGGACGGGGACCCGGAACGCGTGGGCATGGTCCTGTTCGCGACGATCCAGGGCATCGCTGCGCTCGTGACCGGCGGCATGGTCGACGCCGCGCAGCTGGACGCGCTGCTGGCGGACGCGGTCGCCTACTTCCTGCGAGGCTCACACGTGAACGGCTCGCGCCGCGTGCCAAGCGTCCGCTAGGCCCTATCGTCTGCGGATGGCACGTAAGACCCCGCGAGACGCACCGGTCGACCACATGAGCGTCGCCGAGCGCGTTGCGATCGGCAAGGCCGCCCGCGCGCGGACGCCCCGCTCGAGCAACGCCCTGTTCGAGCCTGCGCCGGGACGGCCCGACCCGGTAGCGCTACTGGAACAGCAGGCCACCACACGCGTGACCGATCTCCTGCCGATCCGCTACGGGCGCATGCTCGTATCCCCGTTCGCGTTCTACCGGGGTGCGGCGCTGATCATGGCCAGCGATCTGGCCGACACCCCACGCTCGGAGATGAGCGTGCAGTGCTGTGGGGACGCGCATCTGTCGAACTTCGGCGTGTTCGCCTCGCCTGAGCGGCGGCTGGTGTTCGACGTCAACGACTTCGACGAGACTTTGCCGGGGCCGTGGGAGTGGGATGTCAAGCGCCTCGCTGCGAGCATGCTGATCGCCGCCCGGCAGAACGACTTCCCAGCCAAGCACCGGCAGCGCGTGGTGGGCGACACGGTCAGGGAGTACCGCACGGCGATGCGGCGTTTTGCGGGCATGAGCAACCTCGACGTCTGGTACGCCCACCTCGACGTGGATGACACGTTCCGGGAACTGGGCTCGCAGCTGCACGCGAAGATGGCGGCGCGCACGACCAAAGCACTCGCGTTGGCACGCACGCGCGACAGCCTCTCAGCGTTCTCCAAACTGACGCGGACGGTCGATGGTGAAGCGCGCTTCGTCGCCGACCCGCCGTTGATCGTCCCGCTCGACGACCTCGCGCAGGGCAGCGAACGTGCGGACATGTACGACGCGCTGCACGAGCAGCTGCGCTCCTATCGCGCGACGCTGCAGGACGACCGGCGCGTGCTGCTCGAGCAGTTCCGCGTGACCGACTTCGCGCGCAAGGTTGTGGGGGTGGGCAGCGTCGGCACGCGCGCCTGGATCGCGCTGCTGCTCGGCCGTGACGACGGCGACCCACTGCTCCTGCAGATCAAGGAGGCACAGGCATCCGTGCTCGAGGGATTCCTGGAGCCGAGCGAGTTCGCCAATCACGGCGAGCGCGTCGTCGCCGGTCAGCGGCTGATGCAGGCCAGCAGCGACATCTTCCTCGGCTGGCTGCACCTCTCGTCCGGGCTCGACGGCCAGCCGCGCGACTTCTACGTTCGCCAGCTGCGAGACCAGAAGGGCTCGGCGCAGATCGGACGAATGAGCTCCAACGGCATGCGCGCCTACGGCCGCATGTGCGGCTGGACGCTAGCCCGCGCCCACGCGCGCAGCGGCGACCGCATCGCGATCGCGTCGTATCTGGGAAAGAGCACCAAGTTCGAGCGGGCGTTGGTGCAGTTCGCCGATTCCTACGCCGAGCAGAACGAGAGTGATTATCGCGCGCTGCAGGCCGCGGTCGACTCGGGACGGATCAAGGCCGAGCGGGGCGTCTGAGGACGGCGGCGCGCGCCGCGCGGTCGAGCGTCAGGTCTGTGGCGGCTCGCCGGGTGCTGGAGCCGCGCCAAGCGTGCCAGAGGCTGCGGCGTAGGCGAGCGGGTCTCCGCCGCCGCCCCGGAGGACATAGGCACACCCCACCGCGATGCACGCCCCGGCGAGCGGGCCCAACAGGTACACCCAGAAGCTGGCGAAGTCTCCGCTGACCAGGGCGGGGCCGAACGAGCGCACCGGGTTCATGGAGGTCCCGCTGACCGGCGCCGCCCAGAGGCCGGCCAGCGCGATGTAACCGCCCACCGCCAGCGCGGCGACGCGGCCGACGTTCTGGGCGGTCGAGGCGGTCCCCAGGATTACGCTCACGAGCACGGCGGTGAGAACGATCTCCATGAGCAGTGCCTGCCACTCCGCGTAGCCGTGGCCGGGCAGGGTGGCGCCGAGATGCTGGACGTCACCGAACACAGCGTCCAGGAACAGGCACGCGAGCGTCGCGCCAATTAGCTGGGCAAGCACATACCCGGGGAGGCGCTTCCACGGGAAGTCCTTGCGCAGCGCGAACGCCAGCGAGACGGCCGGGTTCAGGTGGGCACCCGAGACGGCGCCCATGAACAGGATGATCGCCATCACCATCAATCCAGGCGCGACCACCGCCGCAGGCAGGCCGATCTGCCCCTTGCCATGGAGGATGCCGCCGCCTGCCGCGACCAGCACGAGCATGAACGTCCCCAACGCCTCAGAGAAGAGCCTGCGCCACTGTTGGCTGGGATCGTCGAACTGCGCTTTGGAGCCGAACTCGAGCGCGAGCAGATGCTGCGTGCGGGGGGCGACTGCCAGCTGGTTGAGGCGCTCCCACTCGGTGGCGCGCTGATCGGGCACGGGCACAAGCTAACAGCGAGCGCGGCCGGCGTTTCACTGCCGGGACGCTGCTCAGGACGCGCCCAACACGTGCTCGCGCCGGCGCCGGCGCCACACACGCCCCGCCGCGGTCAGGCCCAGAGCCAGGAGCGCGAGCGGGACGAGGACGGCCGCGACGATGAGCAACACGACGAGCGTGACGGTGAGCACGCGACCGGCGTCGTGGAGCCCGCGGTGCAGGGTCAGGCCTTCGCTCGCTGCGTGTGCGTCACCGAGCACTGTCACTTCCACTTCCGCGGTGCTCGCACGCCGCGACACGGCTTCCAGCGCGGAGTGCGCGCTTGCGAGCGCGACGCGTGACTGGGCGAGGCGTTCGCGGAGGCTGTCGATCTCCCCTTCGGTGGTGGCCTTGGCGAGGGCGCGTAGCAGCGCCTGGCGTTCCGCCTCGACGTCGGTCAGCCGCTGACGTGCGGCGTCGTAGGAGTTTGTGATGTCCTGCAGCGACTGGCTCTCCTCGCGCACGGGCGCGATCTGTTCGAGCGAGGCGAGCGCGGCGCTCAGCTTTTCGCTGGGCAGCCTCAGCGTGAGCGTGGCTTCGCCGCTGTGCCCCTGCTGCACCTGCACGTGTGAGCTCTGTACGAAGCCGCCGTCGCGCACGACAACACGCGAGACGCGATCCGCGGTTTCCTGGACCTTCGCGGGTGCCACCGCCAGGGTGACGTTGGCCCCCAGTTCCTGCTCGCGACCGGGCGCTGACACCGGGCCGTTGAGGGAGGGTGAAGTGGCCGCGCCCGTGGAAGACGTACCTTCGCTGTCCGCCTTTGCAGGCGCTTTGCCGACCGGTGCTGCAGCCGCCGAAGGCGCGCGCACCGACGCTCCGGAGGAAACGTGTTCGAGTGGCACGGCTTCGACAGGCCGGCCGCCGCGCCACGGAGCGACGACTATGAGCGCCACCAACACCACGACCGCCACGCTGAACGCGGCGGCAAGCTTCGGCCGGGAAGGACGCGCCGGGCGGAATGTGCGTGGCGCCCGCGCGTGGTCTCGCTGGAGGACCCGCTCCCTCAGCTCGCGCTCGAAGTCGTCTGACATCGCGGGCGCCAGCGAGCGCACGTCGTCGCGCAGCTCGCGCCAGGACTCGGCTGCCGGCCCCTGCGCGTCGCCGCTGAGGGCGGACTCGAGCTCCTCGAGCCAAGCCCGCTCAGCGCCGTCGTCATCATGCGCTGTGGGGAACTGGACGATCCTCATGCGACCTCCTGTCGGTCGAGCTCGAGACACTGCTCGCGCAGATGCACGAGCGCACGGTGCAGGCGGGTGCCGGCGTTCGACTCGCTGATGGCGAGTACCCGGGCGAGCTCGGCGTTGGAGAGCTGACCGTGGAACTTGAGCAACACCAGCTCGCGCTCACGAAGCGACAGCGAAGCGAGTGCCTGACGAACGGTCGCACGCTGCTCGACGCGCTCGAACGCCGCATCCGAGCCTGGATCGCCGAGACGCTCTCCTTGCAGCTCGACGCTCGGCTGGCGCCGGCGCCGGCGCAACTCGTCGAGCGCCGCGTTGCGCGCGATCGCGAACAGCCACGCTCGCGGCGTGCCACGCCGGTGGTCGAGACGCCCGCGCGAGCGGTACAGGCGCTCGAACGCGACCGCGGTGACGTCCTCAGCGGCTGCCCTGTCGCCGAGCAGCGAGATCGCGTAGGCATGCACGTCGCGCGAGCACTCGTGGAAAAGCTCGTTGAAAGACGCCTCGTCCAAGTGCGCCCCACCTGCGAGAGGCACCCGCGAGACGCCGCTGTGTTCCTCTGGCAAGGTGCGCATCACACTCACTACGTCACCGGCCTGCGATCCATCACACATCATTGCCCATTACCCGCAACCGCGGGTCGGTGCGTGAGGCGCCCTGTTTGCTCAGGCCTTGCGCTCGAGCACCACCACGGGGATCTCCCGCGTGGTTTTCTCGGCGTAGTCGGCGAACTGCGGACGCAGCTCCGCCTGACGGTTGTACAGCTCCGCGCGCTCCTCACCGGCGGCGACGCGTGCCGTTACCTGGAAGCTCTCGGTGCCGACCTCAACCGTTGCAGTGGGGTCAGCCACGAGGTTGTGGTACCAGGCAGGGTTCGTGGGCGCCCCCGCCTTGGAGGCGAAGATCACCATGCGCTCGCCGTCGGGCAGGTACATGACGGGCGTCGTGCGCTCCTCGCCGCTTTTGGCGCCGGTGCTCGTGAGCAGCAGCAGCGGCGCCCCCTCGAAGGGGCCGCCCACGCGACCTCCGTGAGCACGGAACTCCGCGATCACGGAGGCGTTGAAGTCGTTCAAAGGCTCACCGGCAGCGACTTTAGCTGGTTTATGAACAGCGATTCAACCGCAGCCGCCTTACCGTCCATCTGGATCCCGGGATAGCGCTTGAGCGTCTCCTCGAGCATCACCTTCAGCTCCAGCCGCGCGAGCGCGGTCCCGAGGCAGAAGTGCCTGCCACCGGCGCCGAACGCCTGGTGCTCGGCTTTGCGGCGCAGATCGAAGCGGTCGGGGTCCTCGAAGCGCGTCTCGTCGCGGTTGGAGGAGACGTACCACATGACGACCTTCTCGCCCTCGCGGATCTTCTGACCGTGCAGCTCCGTGTCACAGGTGGCGGTGCGCCGGAAGTGCGCGAACGCGGGGAACATCCGCAGCGACTCCTCCACAGCGTCGGGGATCAGCGAGGGGTCGTCGAGCAGCAGCTGCATCTGCTCGCGGTCCTGCATGAGCGCGCGCATGCCGCGGCAGTAGGTCGCCTTCGTCGAGTCGTTGCCGGCGGCCATGAGCAGGAAGAAGCCCATCACGATCTCGTGTTCCTCGAGCTTCTCACCGTCCACCTCCGCATGCACGAGCACGCTCGTGAGGTCGTCGGTGGGGCTCTCCTGGCGCGCCGCGATCAGCCGGCGGCAGCGCTCGAAGATCTCCGGCAGGTCCTTCTCGACGGCGCCCTCGAAGCCGTTGGGGTTCAGGTCGGGGTCGGCCGCGCCGAGCGTGGAGTTCATCAGCCGCGCCCAGATCGCGTCGTCCTCCTCGGAGATGCCCATGAAGCTGCCGATCACGCGCGAGACGACCGGCTGGGCGACGTCGTTGACGAGGTCGCAGGTGTCGCGGCCGTCGAGCCGGTCGAGCACCTTGATCACGATCGCGCGAATCGCATCCTCGTGGGCGGCGATGCGCCGGGGGGTGAAGCCAGCCTGGAAGAGCGCCTTCAGCCGGTCGTGCTTGGGCGGGTCCATGCCGATGAACATCGCGCGCGCGAGCTCGATCGGAAAGCCTGCAGCGGCGACGAGCACGCCACCGGCTTCTGAAGAGTAGGTCTGCCAGTCGCGGCTGACGGTGTGCACGTCATCGGCGGTCGTGATCGACCAGAAGCCCGGCTCCTCGGGGAACTCTTCGAAGCTCTCTGTCCAGTGGACCGGGCACTTGCCGCGCATCTGCTTGAACGTCTCATACGGCGGCCCGTCGAGCCACAGCTCGCGCTCGGTCAGTTCCAGCTTCTCGATGTCCCGTTCCGTGCCCCGCTCTGCCGTGGCCATTTCGAACCTCCAAGTCTCGCCCGCCGGATGGTCCGCGGATGATACTGGCTGCCTGGCCAGGATTGGGTCGAGGGGATCGAATTGCTCTGCCAACGCGGCTTCAGCGCAAACCTCAGCGCGCCGGTGCGGTAACAGGGCGTACTCCTGCCGGCTGCACCCGCCGTCAGACTGCGCGGAAGCGTGACGCGATCGACGCCGCAACCGAACGTCCCAGGCCAGGGGATCGTGGCCTCCTTCGGCGCGCGCTTCTGGATGCTCGTGGTGGTGATCGGAGTAGCTGCCGGCCTCGGTGGGGCGGCGCTGATGGAGCTGTTGCGCGTGATCCAGCACGTCGCGTGGTCCTATCACTCGGGAAATTTCCTGACGGGCGTGCAGCAGACGTCCGCGACGCGGCGTGTGCTCGTGCTTTTGATCGGCGGCGTTGTTGCGGGGGTGGGCGCGATGCTGCTCGCGGGCAGTGGCGCAAGCGAGGTCTCGGAGGCGATCTGGCTGAAAGATGCACGCGTGCCGTTTCGCGCGAGCGTCGCCCGCGCGGTGCACTCGATCCTGGTGGTCGCGCTGGGCGCGTCTCTAGGACGAGAGGCCGCCCCCCAACAGGTCGGCGCGGCGGTCGCGAGCGCCGTCAGCGAGTGGGCGTCGTTGCCGGATTGGCAGCGGCGCCTGCTGGTCGCGTGCGGCGCCGGCGCGGGCCTCGCGGCTGTCTACAACGTGCCGTTGGGCGGAGCCCTGTTCGCGCTGGAGGTGCTGCTGGGAGCGCTGACGCTGCCACTCGTGCTCCCGGCGCTCGCGACCTCGCTGATCGCCACCGCGGTCGCCTGGATCGCGCTGCCGAGCCGTCCGACGTACACGATCCCGACCTACCACATCCATGCGTCGCTGATCGTGTGGGCACTGTTGATCGGCCCGATCGCGGGGCTGGCGGCGATCGCCTACATCCGCGTGATCGCGCGCGCACACGCGATGAGGCCGCGTGGATGGATGCGGCTCGCCGCCCCGGTCGTGGTCTTCACGGCGCTCGGCGCCGTGGCGATCGCCTACCCGCAGCTGCTGGGCAACGGCAAACCGGTCGTGCAGCTGGCTCTGGTCGGACGCCTGAGCGTGGCGCTGCTGGCGATCCTGCTCGTGCTCAAGCCGATCGCAACGGCGGCGTGCCTGGGCAGCGGCGCCCCGGGGGGGCTGTTCACGCCGACGCTTACCTTCGGCGTGCTGCTGGGAGGCCTGCTGGGCGAGGCGTGGACGCAGCTGTGGCCCGGAGCTCCGCTGGGCAGCTACGCGATCATCGGCGGAGCGGCCGTGCTCGGCGCGGCGACCCAGGGACCGCTTGCGGCGGTGGTGCTCCTGCTCGAGCTGACACACCACGCGGACTCGCTGATGGTGCCGGTGCTGCTGGCGATCGTCGAGGCGACCGTGCTTGCCCGCGTGTTTGGCGCGCCTTCGATCTACTCCGCGCGGGTCTCCGCCACGCCGGAGCAACCGGCCGAGCCCGGCCGGACGGGGTCGACTGGGCGAGACGGAGCAGGCCCGTCCAGCCAACAGCCAGACATCGAGGCCCCCAGCGACGTGGTTCCGGACTCGCTTGCCCATAACCTGGAGCCATGATCAAGGACCGGCGTCTGCAGGTGGCCGCCGCCGCGGGGCTCGTGCTCGTGCTGGCGGCGGGCGCGTCGGACTTCGTCGTGGGCAGCTTCTGGGGACGCCACACGATTCTCACGTCGCTGGTGGCGAACCTGATCGTGGTGGGGGTGACCGTGGCCGTGGTCAACCAGGTGGTGGAAGCGCGCGACCGGCGGCGCTGGAGCCTGCTGGCACAAACGGTGCTGTTCGCGCTGATCCAGACCGCACGCGCGACGTGGACGACGATGCTCGAGGTGCTCGAGCTGGCAGACGTGGAGAGCGGCTCCGTGGAGTCGTTGCTCGAAGGCAAGGAAGTCGCCCTGGACGCGACGCGCGTCTCGAAGGCAGCCGACGAAATGGTGCACGACGAGCAGCGCCGTGCACAGTTGCAGCGCGCCAGCAGCGGCCTCTCCAGCCACGCCTCGGACGTGATCGCGAAATGGTCTCCGGTGATGATCAACGCGGGCCCCTACGCGGAGATGCTCGACCGGCATGTGGAGCTGGCGGTGCGCCTGGAGTGGCTGAACAACGTGCTCACGCACAACGAACCGCCGGCAGGCCAGAGTCGGGCAGACCGCACGCTGACACGCAGCGCCGTGGGGACCGAGCACGCGGAGCAGCTGGGCACGGACGAGTGGCTGCACGACCAGATCCTGGCGATCGTCACCCTGGCGACGAAGCTCGACTACGAGTCCCGAGACTATGCGTACGCGATCGCGCCGCTGAGCTGGTGGTCTGAACGGACGGCGGGCCTCGCGGGCAACGAGGCGCCACCGGAGCCACTGAGCGCGGAGCTGCCCACGGGCAGCGAGAACACGCCGACCGTGTGAGGCGCCGCGGCAGGCGGCTTTGCAGCGCTGGTTAGGAAGGTGCGGAGGTGGTACTACTAAAACCATGCCTCGCGCAATGTGGACGGGAGCGATTAGCTTCGGCATGGTTACTGTGCCGGTGAAGCTGTACAGCGCGGTGAACCGCAAGACGGTGCGCTTTCACCAGCTCTCGGGCAAGAGCGGGGTGCGCGTGTCGCAGAAGCGGGTCGACCCGCAGTCGGGTGAGGAGGTCCCCTACGACAGCATCGTCAAGGGCTATGAGATCGCTCCCGACCGCTACGTGGTGATCGAGCCGGGCGAGCTGGAGACGCTGCAGCCGAAGAAGACGAAGACGATCGAGATCGAGGACTTCGTAGAGCTCTCACAGATCGACCCCGTCTACTACGACCACCCTTACTACCTCGCGCCGGCGGCCGGCGGCGCCAAGCCATACCGACTGCTGCTGGAGGCGATGCGCGAGACGAACAAAGTGGCGATCGCGCGAGTGGTGATCCGCTCCAAGGAGCAGCTCGTGGCGGTACGCCCGATGGGCGACGCGCTGGGGATGGCAACGATGCTGTTCGCGGACGAAGTGCTGGCGCCCGACCGGATCGACGAGCTGGCGGACGCAGCTGAGGTGAAGACGACCAAGCGTGAGCTGGACATCGCCAAGCAGCTGGTGGAATCGCTCGCGGGCGACTTCGAACCGGAGCGCTACCACGACACCTACCGCGCGGACGTGCTGGCGATGATCGAGCGCAAGGCGCAGGGCGAGGAGATCGCGGTGCAGCCAACGCCGGAGGAGATCAGCGAGCCGGCGCCCGACCTGATGAGCGCGCTGAAGGCGAGCCTAGAGGCCGTGCGTAAGCGCGAAGGCGACGGTGAGGGCGCGCCGAAAGCGAAACGGCGCAAACCGGCAGCGCCCAAAACGGGAGCCCCGAAAGCGGCCGGCGCAAAAGCGGCTTCAGCCAAGAATCAGGCCGAGAAGAAACCCCGCGCAGCAACGCGGCGGACGGCAGCGAAACGCTGAGAAACGTGATCGGCATGATCGGCGGCGTGCCCACCAGGCCTAAACTCTTGTGATCAAATAGCCGAACTAAACGCCATGTTGGACAGGATGGCGACCATCGCCGAGGCCCGAGCCCCTGGGGGGCAGGCGATCGTCTTGGCGATTGTCGGAGGGACGATGCTTACGCTCGCACTGACGCGGCCACGACTACGGTGGGTGGAGCGGCTAACCGAGCACACAAAGTCGGGGCGACTCTGGGCAGAACGGGCTCTGACTATTTTCTCGTTCGCAGTTGGAGGATATGCGTGGGCAACCCTATTTTTGACGCTGAAAGGCGAGCTGGACGCAAGCTCGGCTAACCTGGTCCGCGGCGCGGCCTACATTCTCATCGTCTACGCAGCGCTCACGCATTTCGAGCCCTTTACGGGCCAGGAGCGGAGGCTGAACCTCCCCGCTGCGTTGTCTCTCTACTTCGGGTGGGCAATCCTGGCGGCCTCCGTAGGGGCAGCTACAGCCGAAGCCGTGCGCGCGTCGTCGGTGACGGCCGGGCGCGGCATAGTTCTTGTGGGGCTGGCGGGCGCGGGTGTCACGTTCGGCATCGCCTGGCTTGTGACAGTCCTGGACCACGACGGCCAGTCCGTCGAGCCACCTGACTCCCCATCGCCTCCGGCCACCGATCCGCCCACGAACGGACACGACCCTACTCAAACCCAGGCGCGCTCCACCAGGGCATGAAGTCCGGCAACCCATCGCTGACGCGATCGGGGAACTGCGCGGGACGCTTCTCCAGGAACGCCGTGATCCCCTCGCGTGCGTCCGCGGACTGGCCGCGGAAGACCATCCCGCGCGAGTCCGCGCGGTGGGCGAGCATCGGGTGCTCCGCGCCGAGCATCCGCCACATCAGCTGCCGGGCCATCGCCACCGACACCGGTGCTGTGTTCTGCGCGATCTCCTGTGCCAGCTCGCGCGCCGCATCGAGCAGCTCAGCTTTCGGGTGCAGGCTGCGCAGCAGCCCTCCTTCCAGTCCCTCCTGGGCAGAGAACACCCGGCCCGTCGCCACCCACTCCATCGCGCGGCTGATGCCCACGACCCTCGGCAGGAACCAGCTCGAGCACGCCTCGGGAATGATGCCGCGCCGCGCGAACACGAAGCCCATGCGCGCGTCATCCGCCGCCAGGCGGACGTCCATCGGCAGCGTCATCGTCGCCCCCACGCCCACCGCCGGACCGTTGATCGCCGCGATCACCGGCTTCTTGCATTCGAAGATCCGCAGCGAGAATTCGCCGCCGTTGTCGCGCTCCGCGCCCGCGACCGCATCGCGCTTGCGCGAATCGAACGTGTCGCCGCCACCGCCCAGATCCGCTCCCGCGCAGAAGCCGCGGCCCGCGCCCGTCACGATGATCGCGCGCACGTCGTCGTCCGCATCGGCCACGTCGAACGCCGCGCGTAGCTCCGCGCCCATCTGCTCCGTCCACGCGTTGAGCCGCTCCGGGCGGTTCAACGTGATCGTGAGCACGTTCTCCGCGACCTCCGCTGTGATCTGCTCGTAGTCCATCCTGTCGCGGATCATATGCAGGTGGCCTGAACGGGGCCCGGCGATGCGCGCGGCCGACTGTAGGACTCGCTAACAGGATCTTCACCAGTGGCCAGGGATCTGGGGGAAGGTTCTCGGGGAGTAGATGTCAAGCCCCCGCAAAGCCGATCCCGAGGAGCTTCCTTGAGCGACCCCAGAGACCCCGACCTCGACCGCTGGCTGACGAGGCGCTCGTTCCTGCGCTACGGCGGCTCCATGGGCGCCGCCGTGGCAGGGATGTCCAGCGGCGCGCTGTGGAAAGCAGTAGCCGCGGCGGGTGCCACCGTGCGCCCCCCCGACAGCCTGCCCAATCGCAAGCTGCCCGCCGGCACCTACACAGGCGCGCTGCCGTTCGACCACCTCGTCGTGGTGATGATGGAGAACCACTCCTTCGACAACCTCCTCGGCGCGCTGCACCGCTCGGGGCAGCGCAAGGCCGATGGGCTGAAGTTCGACGCCAAGGGTGTGCCGCGGAACACGAACCCGGGACCGGACGGGCCGGTCAGGTCGTTCGAAATCCCCACCACCGCACAGAGCCCCTCCGTCACGCAGACATGGAACGCCACCCACGAACAGATCGACGAAGGCCGCATGGACGGCTTCGTGCGCTCGGTGAGCTCCGACGAGCCGATGGGCTACTGGACCGAGGACGTGCTGCCGTTCGCCTACTCCTTCGCGCGCACGTTCACCCTCGCCAACCGCTGGTTCTGCTCCGCGCCCTGCCAGACCTACCCCAATCGACGCTTCCTCATGGCCGGTACCGCCTACGGCGACATCGCCACAGACACAGAAAGCCTGCAGGACCCGCCGCCGCCCAACGGCACGATCTTCGACCGCATGAGCGCGTACGGCATCAGCTGGAAGAACTACTTCACCGACCTGCCGCAGACGGCGATCATCCCTTCGATCATCGAGAAATACCCCACCAACCTCTCCCCCGTGGCGGAGTTCTTCACCGACTGCGCCGCCGGCACGCTGCCATCCGTGAGCTTCGTCGATCCCGAGTTCGGGGTGCTGTCAGACATCGGCTCGCCGCTGACGAGCGTCCCCGGGCTGGAAGCGATCGGCGCCAAGCTCGAATCCACGGGCGGCGATGAGGAGAGCACGCAGAACATGGCCTACGGCGAGTACTGGGCCTACCAGGTGGTCAACGCCGTGTTGCATTCCCCCGCCTGGCCGCGCACGCTGCTCGTCTACACCTACGACGAGCACGGCGGCTACTACGACCACGTGCCGCCGCCGGCCGCAATCGCACCTGACTCGATCGCTCCCGAACTCACGTCTGGAGACATCCCAGGCGGGTATGACATCTACGGCCCGAGGGTCCCCGGGATCGTCGCCTCGCCCTACTCCAAGCCCAGCTCCGTGACAAACCACGTCTATGACCACACCTCCGTGCTGGCCACGATCGAGGCGCAGTGGAACCTGCCCGCGCTCACCTACCGCGACGCGAACGCGCGCACCGTCGCGGACTTCCTCGACGTGGGGCGCGCGGCGTTCTTGGAGCCTCCGACGATCACCGAACCGCCCGTACCGGTCGAAGCGGCAGGCGAATCGTGAGCGCCCGGAGCCGCGCGATCGGTCTGCTGGCCTGCGCGGCGCTCGCAGCCGCGCTCGCCGTGGCTCTGTCCACGGGCGGCGCATCCGCGCGTCAGCCCCTCCCGAGCTCGAAAGCGAAGCCGTACAAGCAGCCCAAGATTCGCCACGTGTTCGTGATCGTGCTCGAGAACGAGGACTACGCGACCACGTTCGGCGAACCCGCCAGCGACCCCTACCTGGCAAAGACCCTGCCCGAACAGGGAGCGCTGCTCGAGGACTACTACGCCACCGGCCACGAGAGCAACGACAACTACGTCTCCCTCATCTCCGGGCAGCCGCCCAACCCCGACAACCAGGCCGACTGCCAGGACTTCAGCGAATTCCTCGCGCCCAAGACGCTGGCTGACGGCGTCGAGGAAGGCATCGGCTGCGTGTATCCGGAAAACGTGCAGAACATCGGCACGCAGCTCTCGGCCGACAAACTCACGTGGAAGGCGTACGAGCAGGACATGGGCAATGACCCCGACCGTGAGGCCGCCGCCTGCGGTCATCCCGCGCTGAACTCCAAAGACGAAACCCAGGACGCGGTCGAAGGCGACGGCTACGCCACGCGCCACGACCCGTTCGTCTACTTCCAGTCGGTGATCGCCAACCAGAGCTACTGCGACGCGCACGTCGTCGCCATGGGCTCGCCCACAGGAGCGATGCCGGCAGACGCGCTGCACGGCGAGACGGGCCTCGCGAGCGACCTGAAGTCGGTCCGGACGACACCCGACTTCTCGTTCATCACGCCAAACCTCTGCAACGACGGCCACGACTACCCCTGCACCAACCAGCCCAGCGGCGCCTCCGCGCTGGCGGACATCGACTCGTTCCTGGAAACCTGGGTGCCCAAGATCACCGACTCGCCCGCGTTTCGCAAGAACGGGCTGCTGGAGATCACCTTCGACGAGTCAGACGGGCCGCAGTCTGACTCATCCTCATGCTGCGGGGAGACGGCCGGTCCGGACTCGCCGCTCCCTGGCATTACGGGACCAGGCGGTGGCAGGATCGGCGCCGTGCTGCTCTCGCGGTTCATCAAGCCCGGCACCGTCAGCGAAACCCCCTACAACCACTACTCCTCGCTGGCCAGCTGGGAGTCGCTCTTTCACCTGTCGCGACTGGCCGACGCCGCCACCGTCTCCTCCACGTTCGGCGCTGACGTGTTTACCGCCGCCAAGTAGCCGCCCGTCGTCGAGCTCGAGCCGCGGCGATCAACCGACGCGCCTACAGATCGCTCGCGGTGAGCTGGCGCCCGTACGGGCCGCGCCCGGTCAGACAAACCGCACCGCAGCGCGCCGCGAGCGCGAGCGCGTCAGGGACCTCCAAGCCCGCACCCAGTCCGTAGGTGAGACCCGCCACGAACGAGTCGCCGCAGCCGTAGGAGTCGACCACCGGCCCGGGCGCGGGCACGGCCGCCCAGCGACCAATCACACCGGCGGCGTCCCGGTAGCGCCCGCCACGCCCGCCCTCTGTCCACACCACCAGGCGCGCTTCCGCCTGCGCATCGCCGAGCTGTCCGAGCTCGACCTCGTCCTCCTCGCTCAGCACCAGCGCGTCCAGCGGCACGCCTTGGCCGAGCGCCCCGCGTGCTCGCGGGCTGGCCACCAGCACCCGCGCGCCCGCCCGGGCTCGCCGCAGCGCCGCGACGTCACCGGCGGTGAAATACACGGCATCCGCCCCCTCCAGCGCCGCCCAGTCCGCCTCTACCTCACCACCGCGAGGATCGAGGCGCGGACCGAACGTGGTGATCGTGCGCTCGCCCGTGCGATCCACCAGCGTCACCGCGCTGCGGCTCGGCTCCCGCACGAACGTCGCCCGCACGTCCACGCCCAGCTCGCGCAGCCGCGCCACCGAGCCGTGGCCGTGCTCGTCGTCCCCCAGCGTGGTGATGAACAGGGACTCGCCCGCCAGGCGCGCGAGCTGCACCGCGGCCACCGCCCCGCCGCCCGCCGGCTCCTCGAACGGGTCCACCGCGTGCACCACCTCCCCCGCGACCGGCACGTGCTCCACCCGCGCGAAGCGTACCCACTCGACATGGCCCACAACCGCCACCCTCACGCTCCGCCGCGACATGGGCGCCAGTCTCACACACGCCTGTCGCACGCGAGCACCGCGCGCACTTGACTGCAGGACATAGGATGCCCGCGATGGCACCACTGGTACTGGTCGAGGAGCCCGCGCCACACGTCGTGCAGCTCACGATGAACCGCCCCGAGCAGCTCAACGCGATGAACGCGGAGCTGTGCGAGGCGATGCACGAGGAGCTGCGCCGGATCGCCGCGCAGCGCTCCTGTCGCGCGGTGATCCTCACCGGCGCCGGGCGTGGCTTCTGCGCGGGGGTGGACCTGCGCGGCTACGGCACTGCGCCCGCCAACAACGAAAGCGACCTACCCCGCGATCGCCTGGACAACCAGGAGCACATGTCCAAGCTCGTGCTCGGGCTGCGGGCGCTGCCGCAGCCGGTGATCGCCGCCGTCAACGGCCCCGCCGCCGGCCTCGGCCTCGCGCTCACCCTCGGCAGCGACATCCGCTTCGCCTCCACCTCGGCCGTGTTCCGCGCCGCGTTCATCAACATCGGCCTGTCCAACTGCGACATGGGCACCAGCTGGCTGTTCCCGCGCCTCGTCGGCGCCGCCCGCGCACACGAGCTGATGCTCACCGGACGGCGCTTCGACGCCCAGGAGGCGCTGCGCATCGGCCTGCTCGCCGACGTCGTCGAGGACGAGAGGCTGCTCGAGCGCGCCGTGCAGGCAGCGCGGGAGATCGCCGCGCTCGCGCCCTGGGGCGTGCGCCTGACCAAGCGCGGCATGTGGAGTGCGCTGGAGATCCCCTCCCAGCAGGCGGCCGTCGAGTACGAGGACCGCCAGCAGATCATGGCCACGTTCAGCAGGGGCGTGCCCGAGGCCGTCGGCGCGTTCCTCGAGAAGCGCCCCGCCGACTTCCAGGACTGACCGGCGCAAGCGATGAGCGACCTGTTCGACGTATCCGGCAAGACCGCGCTCGTCACCGGCGGCTCGCGAGGCATCGGGCTGATGATCGCCCGCGGCCTCGTGCAGGGCGGTGCGCGCGTGATCGTCTCCTCGCGCAAGAGCGCCGACGTCGAAGCGGCCGCACAGGAGCTCAGCGAGCTGGGTGACTGCCACGCGATCCCCGCAGACATATCCACACAACAGGGCGCCCAGGCGCTCGCCGCAGCCACGCGCGAGCGCTTCGCCTCACTCGACATCCTCGTCAACAACGCCGGCGCCGTGTGGGGCGCGCCGCTCGAGGAGTTCCCGCCAGCCGGCTGGGAGAAGATCCTGAGCACGAACGTCGAGGGCGTCTTTCACCTCACGGTCGCGCTGCTCGGCGAGCTGCGCGCCGCCGCCAGCGTGGAGGACCCCGCGCGCGTGATCGTCATCGGCTCGATCGACGGGCTGCGCACGCCCTCCGTGGAGAACTACAGCTACAGCGCCAGCAAGGCCGCCGTGCACATGCTCACGCGCCACCTCGCCAAGCGCCTCGCCTCCGAGCACATCACCGTCAACGCGATCGCGCCAGGTCCGTTCGAGAGCAAGATGATGGCCTGGGCGCTCGACGATCCCGAGTTGCGCTCGGGCATCGAGGGCGAGGTGCCGCTCGGGCGCATCGGCCGACCGGACGACGTCGCCGGGCTGACGCTGTTCCTCGCCTCGCGCGCCGGCGCCTACATGACCGGCACCGTGATCCCGCTCGACGGCGGCATCACCGGCTGTGGCTAGCGGTTCAGCGCCTACGGCGCCTTGGCGAAATAGCTGTGGCCGGCCTTCACCTTGAAGTGGCGGTGCGTGACCAGATTGGTCACCTCTACGCTGTCTGTGGCCACGTGGATGTAGGTGCCGTTGCAGAAGTCCTCCGTCAGCCACACGGTGCCAAGCACCGCGCCAGCGGCGTAGTTGCCCTTCGTCGAGTAGCTGCCGTGACCGCTGGCCCACAGTTTGCGCACCGGGTGTTTGCTGGCGCTGGCTGCCTGAGCGCTTGCGATGTGAGCGCGCTCGCGGCCGGTCGGACAGGCGGCGAAGTCACCGCCCCGCAGGGTCGCGAACACGCGGCCGTCGTGTTTCTGCGTGATTCGGAACTCCCCTTCGTAGAAGCTCATCGACTGCAGCTGGCCATGCGGTCCTTCGGTAGTTAGCGTGACCTTGCCCTCGCGCGTGTCCACGATCGTGCCGAACGGCACCTGCAGCGCTTCCGAGAGCAGGATGAACTTCCTCGCGCCGGGCAGTTTCACGCGCACGGTGCCGGAGACCGGGTAGAGGTTCCCCGAGACGCCCAGCTTGGGGGGCGGGAGCTGCGATTCGTGGCTGCTGAGGACGCCAACGCTACCGACCGGGTTGCCCGTCAACGTCGGGGTTATCGCCGGTGTGATCGGCGGCGAAACAGGCGGGGACAGATATTCATATGTCGGACCACTCGTCGTTTCCCCGTTGGGCGTGATCACCGCGACTTCATCCGTGCCGGGAGCGTGGGCGGGCGTGACGGCCGTCAGTTCGGTTTCCGAGAGCACTTCGATCGAGCCGGCCGCTTCGCCACCGATCGTCACGGTCGTCGATCCGGCGATAAAGCCGGAGCCGGTGATCGTCACCAGCGTGCCCCCTTCAGCCGGCCCGGATGCCGGGCTGATACTCGCGATCGTCGGTGCTCCCGTGATCGCGTAGGTGAAGATCGGCCCGCCGCTGGATTCCCCGTCTGGAGTGGTCACGATCACGTCCGCGGGACCGGCTGCGTGCCCGCCGGTCACAGCCGTGAGCTCGGCTTCCGAGACGACTTCCACGTCGCTCGCGGTCACTCCGCCAATCTGCACCGTGGCGCCCGCCACGAACCCGGAGCCGGTGATCGTGACCGGCGTGCCACCTTCGACAGAGCCCGATTCCGGGCTGATGCTCGCAACCGCCGGAGCCGGGAGGGATTTGTCGCGGAACGCCCACGCCGCTCCTTCGTCGTGGCGATGTGCTGGACCGCCGATCAACGCGATCGCGCCTTCCGCCGACAGCGCCACGCCCGTGCCGAAGCGCTGCGGCGCGCTCGGTTCGGGGCTCGGCAGCTTGCCGCCCGTCTGACTCCAGGCTTCGCCGCTGCGCGTGAACACCCAGGCTGCGCCGATCTTGCTATCCAGCGGCGCACCGATCAGGGCGACCGCGCCGTTCGCCGACAGCGCCAGGCTCGCGCCGAATTCACCTTCGCCGCTCTCTTCACCGCCGGTGAGCTTCGCGCCCTGCTGGGCCCACGTGGCGCCGGAGCGCGTGAACACCCACGCGGCGCCCGCTCCACCGTCATCGTCGCGCCCGCCGATCAGCGCCGTGTTCCCGAAGGCCGACAGCGCGATGCTCGAGCCAAAGCGTCCTTCGCCGCTCTCTTCAGCGCCTGTCAGCTTCGGGCCCTGGCGACTCCACGTTTCGCCCGCGCGCGTAAACGCCCACACCGCGCCCGAGCCGCCGTTGTCCATGCGCGCACCGACGAGCGCCGTTGACCCGGATTCGGAGAGCGCCACGCTCGATCCGAAGTGCGCGGGTCCGACTTCTTCTTCACCGCCCAGGAGCGCGGGCCCCTGCTGAGACCAGACGCCTTCGGAATCGGTGAACACCCACGCGGCGCCGCGGTTGGTGTGGTTCTTGGGTGCGCCGATCAGAGCCGTGGTGCCGTTCCCGGAGAGCGCGAGGCTGCGCCCGAAGCGGCCTTCAGCGATCTCTTCCGAGCCGCCCGTCAATTTGGCGGTCTGAGCCCACGTCGCGCCCGATCGCGTGAAAACCCACACGGCACCGCGGTTGCCGTTATCAGCCTGCCCACCCACAAGGGCGGTGTTCCCATCGGCCGACAGGGCTACGCTGCGGCCGAACTGGCATTCGCCCGCTTCTCCGGTGCATTCGTTGCTGTTTTCTTCGGTGACCGTGAGGGGCGGACCCTGCTGCGTCCATGTGTTACCGGAGCGAGTGAACACCCACGCCGCCCCGTCCGCATACTTACCGCCGATCAGCGCCGTGTCGCCATCGGCGGAGAGCGCCACGCTATATCCGAACAGAGATCCTTCCGCTTCGGCGCCACCGGACAGTTTCGCGGTCTGTATCAGCATCGCGGCGGAAATCGGAGCGAGCGCCGATGTCGCACGTATGCTCGGGTGAATGTCGGTGCGGGCGGCAAAGGCGCTCGCCGGACCTCCCAGCGCAACGGGAGCTGCTCCCGCTGTGAGCGCAGCGAGCAGCGCGAGGACCAACAGGGCGCGCAGACGCGCCGCGGCTCCACGCGGATGCGCCGTCCGCGCCTCCGAGGAGCAGTCCATCGCTATGTAAGAAACCCCACGTGGCGCGGGCACGTCTACCCCCCAGCGTCGAGTTGGTCTCCGTCCTGCGGGCGAAGGCTACCTGGATTTTCCAGGCAGTGAGCGACAAACGCTCGTCCCAAGCCAATTCTCACGGCACCTTGGCGAGGTATTTGTGTCCGACCTTGACCTCGACGTGGTGGTGCGTGACGAGGTTGGTGACGAGCACCTTGTCTCGCGTGACGCGGATCAGCGTGCCTTCGCAGAGGTCCTCCGTCAGCCACTCGGTCCCCTGTACCGCGCCCGCCGCGTAGTTGCCCTTCGTCTCGAAGCTGCCGTGCGCGTTGGCCCACAGCTTGCGCACGACGTGCTTACCCGAGGCGGCTGCGTGCGCAGAGGGCGCGCTCGCCTTGTGGGCGCGCTCGCGCGCGGTCGGGCACACCGAGAAGTTGCCGCCCGTGAGCACCGCGATCACGAGCCCGTTCCGGCCCTGCTCGAGGATGAACTCCCCTTCGAAGAATTCGCCCGTCTGGGTGCTCCCGTTCGGCTGCGCGGTGGTGACGCTCACATGTCCGTGGGTCGCTTCGATCACCGTGCCGAACGGGATCTGGCGCAGCGAGGAGAGCGAGACGAACTTGCTCGACCCCGGCACGCGGACGAGCACCTTGCCGGAGATCGGAGCCACGTTGCCGGTTCGTGTCAGGACCGGGGGCGGGACGGTGAGGACGAGCGTCCCCGGCGGCGAGATCAGTGGGCCCGTGTTGGGCAGTGCACTGTAGGTGAACACATCGCCGGCGCTCGCAGCGGATGTGCCCGCATATGTGCTGACGGTCACGTTCACAGCTCCACTGCCCGCGGGACTGACCGCGGTCATGGAGGACGCCGAGGTGACAGTGACACTTGTGGCGGGCGTCGCGCCGAAGTCGACCACCGCCCCTTCCACGAAGCCCGATCCCGCGATCGTGACGGTAGTCCCGCCCGAATACGAGCCGCTTGCGGGGCTGACGCTCGAGACCTGTGGCGTCACGGCCCGTGCAAGCTCCGCGACCGAGCGATCGTTCTGGCCGGCCACGTACAGGTTCATGCCGTCCGGGCTCACCGTCACGCGCCTGGCGCCCGCGATTCCCCTAATGCCCTGCGTGCCGCATTCGTTGTCGACTTTTCCTTCGGTTTCGCTTTTTCCTGCGCATTCGTAAGGGGTGGCAAGCGCGGTGAGGACCCCCGTTTTCGCGTCACGTGCGAACTCAGCCTCGTCGTCTTCGAAGGCACTGCTCGCGTACACGTTTTCTCCGCCCGGGCTGATCGCCACGCCGAGAGCTTTGTAAAGCCCCTTGGCTTCACTGCACCCCGCTTCCACTGGTGGCTTCATCAGACACGCGTTTGGGGGCGCCAGTTGCGCAAGCGCTCCCGAGGGTTCGCGCCGGAGCTCCAGGACCGCGTTGTCTTCGCTCGAGTTCGTGTAAACGTTGCGCCCATCGGGGCTGATCACAAGGTCCTCGGGACCGTCGATCCCCACACCGTGCGTGCAGGACGCATTGACCGTGCTGATGCAGCCTTCCTTGCCCGAAAGCTGGGTGAGCGCTCCCGTGCTCGTGTTCCGTTCGAACGAGGCGACGGCACCCCCTGCCTGCGTTCCCCCAGCCGCCACGTAGACGTTCTTGCCGTCGGGGCTGACGGCCACCCCGATGGCGCTTTCGAGCCCGACCCCACCTTCGGTCCCACAGCCGTTACCGCTGGCGCTCGTTATGCAGTTGTTCTGCCTCGTGAGCTGCGTCAATTCGCCCGTCGAGGCGTCGCGTGAGAACTCAGCGATCGCTTCGCTTTTGTGGCTCGCCACGTATACGCTCGCGCCGTCGGGGCTGATTGCGATCCCGTAGGGCAGTTCGAGACCGTCCGCTTCGTGCGACGCGCATTCCAGATCCGCCTCACTGAGACACCCGATCTCGGTCAGCAGGCCGGTTTCGTGATTACGGCTGAACTCGACGAGGCTGTTCGTCGCCTGCGTGACGACGTACACGTCGGCGCCTTCGGGGCTGACTGCCACAGCCGCCGGGCCGCCCATCGCGATCGCGTTCACCGTGGAGTTTGCGGGAGCGCATTCGCTCGCTCCCGACGTCACGCAGCCGATCTCTGTGAGCGTACCGTTGGCCTGATCGCGCGCGTACTCGATGAGATCGCCGGAGACGGCAACGGAGTAGACGTTCCTACCGTCCGGACTCACCTGTGCCTGGTAGGAGTTTTCGAGCGTGCCTCTCGGCAGCAGGACCCCGCAGCCGATCACGCCGGCTTCGTGACCTTCTTCGATCAGTTCTTCTTCAAAGCCCTGTTCGCTGATGCAGTCGAGGGGACTCGGGAGCTGCGAGAGCGAGCCGCTTTCAACGGCCGCACCCGCGGACGCCGACGCATAAGCGCTGAGCATCGCGACGGCGAGGATCGAGAACGCGACCAGGAGCGCCCGGCGGCGGACATCAGCGCTGCATGTCAATGCGATCAATCTGGACTACCCCCCGAACCAGGACTGAAAGAGCCGCGGCCGTACTGGAACTGCGTCGAGACCTTACAACCCGCGCGGCCCGCATGCTCGAACACTCCGCAGGTGACGCACGCAACGTTGTCCGTACCGGTGTGAGCGTCCGTTGGTTAGCATCGGCGCGCCCGGCAGTTGCCAACCCGGTTACATCGAGGCCACGTATGAGAGGCACCCGCAATCAGCGACGCAACGTGGTGGGACTGGTGCTGGTCGCCATCCTCGCCGGGGGCATCGGCGTTGCGGCCTACGCCACGCACCTCTTGCGCCGCAGCGAACTGCAGACGATCGACGCACGCTTTGCGATCCGCGGCACGCGCAAACCCCCCTCGAACATCGTGTTCGTGGCGATCAGCGTGCAGGCGGAACGTGAACTGAAAGAACGCCGCCTCGAGTCCCGCTCGCCGCTGCCGCGCAGGTTCGACGCTGAAGTGCTCGACCGCCTCAGGCGCGCGGGCGCGAAGGCGATCGCGATGGACATGGAATTCACGCAGGAAACGAACCCCAAGGAAGACAACGAGCTGATCGAAGCCGTGGGCCGGGCGCGCGGAAAAGTCGTGCTCGGAACGGTGAATGTCGCGGTCAAACCACCCGGCGAAACGGAAATCTTTGGCGGCAACGCGCTGCTGCATGAAATCGGCGCGCGGCCCGCGGAGGTGCGCCTCACGCTCGACAGCGACGGCGTGGTGCGGCGCTTTGACCGCGGCTACAACCACCTCGGGAGCTTTCCGCTCGTGGCCGCTGAAGTGATGCTCGGCCACGGCCTTCCCGCGTCCACGTTCGAAAGCGATGGCAGCCTGCCGATCGACTTCGCCGGACCGCCGGAAACCTTCAGGTCGATCTCCTACGCCAAGGTGATGCGCGGGGACTTCCCCGTCGGTCTCTTCCAAGGCGCGCTGGTGATCGTCGGCGCGTCCTCGCCGATCCTGCAGGACATCCACGCCACTTCCACCACCGGTGGCGTCGACATGGCGGGCCCGGAAATCTGGGCCAATGCCGCTGCCACGTTGCTCCAGGGAGTGCCCTTGCGCTTCGCCCCCGGCTGGGTGGACATCCTCGTGATCCTCCTGCTCGGCATGGCCGTTCCCCTCGGCAGCCTGCGCCTGCGCCAGTGGCGCTCCATGCTCAACGCGCTCGCCCTGGCCGTCACGTTCACGATCGCAGTGCAGGTGATCTTTGACCGCGGCGCGATCGTCACGTTCGTCTACCCGCTGCTCGCGCTGGCGGTCGGGACGCTCGGCACGCTCGCCGTACTGTACGTCGGCGAGACGATCGAACGCACACGCGTGCACGATCTCTTCTCGCGCTTCGTGCCCGCTGACGTCGTCGAGCAGGTCGTCGCCAGCGCCGGCGAGAACCTGCGCCTCGGCGCGGTCGAGCGCGACTGCACCGTCCTGTTCTCCGATCTGCGCGGCTTCACCAGCTTCTCCGAGAAGCTCCCCGCCACGCGCGTGATCGAGGTGGTCAACTGCTACCTGAACGAGATGACCGAGGCGATCCTGGCCGCCGGCGGCACGCTCATCTCATACATGGGCGATGGCATCATGGCCGTGTTCGGCGCACCGCTCGAGCAGCCCGATCACGCCGACCGGGCGCTGAGTGCCGCCACCGAGATGATCGGCGCGCGCCTGGATGCCTTCAATGCGTGGATCGCCGAGAACGGGCACGACCATGCGTTCGTGATGGGCGTGGGGATCAACAGCGGCCCTGTGATGGCCGGCAACATCGGCTCGGAGAAGCGCGTCGAGTACACCGCGCTCGGCGACACCACCAACACCGCCTCGCGCCTGGAGGGCATGACCAAGGGCAGCGGGCACATGCTCTTCATCGCCGACTCCACGCGTCAGCGCATGCGTCGCGCGCCACAGAACCTCGTGCTCGTCGGTGAGCTCGAGGTCCGCGGACGCGTGGAGCCGGTGCCCGTGTGGACGATCGCCGAGCCCGGCGAGCCCTCCGCGCCCGTGGGTCACGTGGCAGCCGAGGACAGCCCCACCGGGCCCGCCGGCGCCAGTTAGAGCTGCTCGGGCTCGTACGCCCCCGGCTTCGGCCGCACCTTCCCACCGGGGAACGCCAGGCGCAGGATCGTGCGGTGCACGGCGCCGAGCTGCTTGTGCAGCGGGCCGGTGTTGTACGGCAGGCCGTAACGGCGGCAGATGTCGCGCACGCGCGGCGCGATCTCCGCATAGCGGCTGGAGGGCATGTCCGGGTAGAGGTGGTGCTCGACCTGGAAGCTCAGGTTGCCGGCCAGCAGATGAAACAGCGGGCCGCCGTCGATGTTGGCCGCGCCCAGCAGCTGGCGTACGTACCAGCCCCCGCGCGTCTCCTCCGCTACCTCGTCCTCGGCGAACGTGTACGTCTGGTCAGGGAAGTGCCCGCAGAAGATGATCGAGTACGCCCACACGTTGCGCACGATGTTCGCTGTGAAGTTTGCCGCCGCGGTCGCCTTGAAGGAGCGCTTGGCAGCCCCGAGCGAGCCGCGGCTGGTGGCGAGCGCACCGACGGCCGCAAGCGCGGGGAACGCGATGTAGTCCTTCACGATCTGCCTACGCGCCTTCACGCCGATCGCCTTCAGCTCCTGGAGCACCTGCTCCTTTGACTTCTCGCCCGAGTGGATCGCGCCGCGGTTGAGGTCGTGCACCGCCACCCCCCACTCGAAGAAGCCCATCAGCAGCAGGTTGTACAGCGGCTGAAACAGGTAGATCGGATGCCAGCGCTGGTGCGGGTCGATGCGCATGATCTCATAGCCCAGATCGCGATCCTTGCCGCGAATGTTCGTGAACGTGTGGTGCTCGTAGTTGTGGGAGTGACGCCACGCGTCCGCCGGCGAAGCTGTGTCCCAGTCCCACGCCTGCGAGTTGATGTCCGGGTCGTTCATCCAGTCCCACTGGCCGTGCATCACGTTGTGGCCGATCTCCATGTTCTCCAGGATCTTCGCCAGCGACAGCGACGCGGTGCCCGCCAGCCATGCCGGCTCGTAGCGTGAGCCGAGCAGCAGCGCGCGCGCGGCCAGCACGAGCTGGCGGTGCAGCTTGATCGTCGCGCGGATGTAGCGCGCATCGCGCTCGCCGAGGTCGGCGTACACCTCGTCGTGGATCGCGTCGAACTCGCGTCCGAGCTCTTCGATCTGCTCCGCCGTCAAGCGCGCCAGCGGGCTCTCGGGCTCATCCAGGTGCGGCGCCGGCGGCGCCGGGGCGGTGCTTGTGGTGGACATGGTCGGGGGTTCCTTTGCTCGTGGGAGGTCTAGAGATCAATCTCGACAGCGCCCTCGGGGGCGTTGATGCACGTCTGCAACATCTCTCCGGGCTGGCCGTGGACACGGCCGGTGCGCAGGTCGCGGACACGACCGGAGCGCAGGCGACCGACGCAGCTGTGGCAGATGCCCATGCGACAGCCAAACGGAAGCTCGGCACCTGCGGCCTCGCCACAGGCGAGGATCGACCGGCGTCCGTCGCTCTCGGTCTCGACGCCGCTGGTGCACAGCCGGATCGTGCCGCCCCTCCCGCGCTGCTCGGGTGAGAGCTCATCCAGGAGATGCTCGTCGGGCTGGAAGTGCTCGACGTGCAGACGCTCCGGGTCGCCGTCCTGCGCCCAGCGCCCACGCATCGCCTCGAGCAGACCGGAAGGTCCACACAGGAACGTCTCGCGCTCGCGCCAGTCGGGACACAGATGGTCGAGGTGCCCGGGCGCTACGCGCCCCTGCTTGCCCGTCAGCTGCTCGTGCAGGCTGTAGCCGTTCTCGCCGCTGTGAAGCTCGCGCAGCTCGCGCGAGAAGATCACCTGCTCTGCCGTGCGCGCGCTGTGGATGTGGACGACGTCGCGCAGCTGCCCGCGCCCCGCCAGCGCACGGAGCATGCTCATCACCGGCGTGATGCCGCTGCCGGCGCTCACGAACAGCAGGCGCTCAGGCACGGAATCTGGCAGCACGAACGTCCCTTCCACGCCGCCCAGGCGCACGATCGCACCCGGTCGCACGCGCGAGAACAGGAACGGCGAGACCTTGCCGCCGTCCACGAGCTTGGGTGTGATCGCGATGCAGCCGTCGCGGCGATCGGGATCGGAGGTCAGCGAATAGGCCCGCCAATGGTGCACGCCGTCGACCTCGATCCCCAGGCGCACGTACTGTCCGGGAAGGTGGCCCGGCCACTCCCACCCCGGCTTGATCAGCACCGTCACCGCGTCCGGCGTCTCGCGCTCCACGCGTTCGATGCGCCCGCGCAGCTCGCGCGTGGACCAAAGGGGGTTGACGAGCTCCAGGTAGTCGTCAGGCAGCAGCGGCGAGGTGAACGAGCCGACGAGCTTCAGCGCGCGACGTCGGCCGGCGGACACGCGCGGGACAGCTCCGCGTTCAGCCACGCAGACCACCGCGGAGACGGCGTGAGGCGGGTTGATGGGCCGGCGCAATCATGACGTAGGTCTATGTTACCTCAAACGAGGTAACGTCAAACGTAGTATCCTTGAATGACGATGCCGTCCGCCCCTGTCGAGCCCGCCGCGAAGCCCACCCGTTCCACGCGTACCCACGGCGGCGCGCAGGCAACCACGTCGGGCTACGACCTCACGATCGAGCAGCTGGCGGCCGAGGTGGGCATGTCGGTGCGCAACATCCGCAACCACCACACGCGCGGCCTCTTGCCCCCGCCGGAGGTGAGGGCGCGCATCGGCTACTACAACGCCGAGCACGTCGCGCGTCTGCGACTGATCCTCGACCTGCAGGCCGACGGCTTCAACCTCGCATCGATCGAGCGTCTGCTGAGCGGCTCCAACGGCCTGGCGGAGCGCCTGCTGGGCCTGCGCATCGCCGTGACAACGCCGTTCGAGGCGGAGGCACCGGAGATGATCACCACCGAGGAACTGACAGCGCGCTTCGGCGAGGTCGACGCGAAGGACATCGAGCGCGTGCGCCGGCTGAAGCTGCTCGTGCCGCTTGGCGACCAGCGCTTCGAAATCCCCAGCCCGGCGCTCATGCAAGCCGCCGAGGAGGTCGTCGAGCTGGGCATCCCGCTGCACGCCGCGCTCGTGCTCGTCGAACGGGTGAGCCGCGACTGCGAGTCGATCTCGCGCGCGTTCACGAAGCTGTTCCTGAAAGAGCTGTGGGAGCCATTCGACCGCGCCGGCCAGCCGGACGAGGGCTGGGACGAGCTGATCGCCGGAGTGGGGTCGCTGCGTCCACTCGCATCAGAGGCGCTGCTGGCGCTGTTCAAGCAGCGCATGACCGCTCAGCTGGAGGACGCCTTCGGCAAGGTGCTGGCGCACCAGTCCAAGCGCAAGTAGCTGTCTCGCGCGAGGGCGACGAACAAGCCGCGGCGCGATCTCAGGGCACGAGCACGAGCTTGCGATGCGAGCCGGCCTGCAGCCGGCGCCACGCCTCGCCCACCTGTTCGAGCGGTAGGGGATCGACGCCCACGAGGATCTCGCCTGCGGCGGCCGCCTCGGCAAGCCGCCGGTAGGCCTCGCGCTTGACCTGCGGCGGGGCGGCGAAGTTCGTGTGCCCCATGATCTCGAGCATTTTCCCGCGGATCGCAGCAGAGGGAACGGTCGCCTCCGCGCCGGCCCCCGCCCCCAACTGCACGATCCGCGCCCCGAAGCTCGCGGCGTTCACGGCCGCCACGAACGGCTCGCCGAACAGCGGGTCCACAACCACGTCGATACGACCTTCCCCGCCATCCGAGAGCGCCGCGGGCAGATCATCGCTCTCGCCCAGGCGCACAGCCGCGTCCGCGCCCAACTCCAGGCAGCGCGCGAGTCCCTCCTGGGAGCGAGCGGCAGCGACCACGCGCGCGGCACCCAGCAGCTTGGCCGCCTGCACGGCGATCTGGCCGAGCACGCCGCTGGCACCGAGCACGAGCACGTGCTCGCCCTGCTTCAGCTCAGCACGCCACGTGAGCGCGAGCCACGCCGCCAGACCGGAGATACCGAGCGCCACCGCGACACCGTCCTCGACGCTGTCGGGCACCGGGTAGGTGTGGCTCGGATCGATCAGCGCGCGCTCTGCCATCGAGCCGAACGGCGTCACCGGCGCGTCGAAGTACACACGCGCGCCGTCCAGCATGCCCACGCCCTCGCGCCCAGCCACCGACGGCAGCGGCGGCTTGCCTGCGTAGAAGCGCCCTGAGCAGATCGCCACGTCGACCGGGTTCAGGCCGGCCGCGAGCACCTCGACGATCGCTTGCTCGGCGCCCGCCGCGGGCTCCTGAAACTCGCCTACCACGGGGACCCCGTATTCCTGCAGGACAGCCGCTCTCATCGCTTGATCCTAGGCACGAGGCTCCTTACGCGCGCCTCCGCGAGCGCCGTGCGCGCAGCCGCGCGTCCGGGCACGCCGTGTACCGCGCCACCGGGGAACGCGGCGGCGCTGCCGATGTAAAGGCCACGCGCGGGCGTGCGGTAGGGAGCGAGCGAGGGCACCGGGCGAAAGATCACCTGATCGAGGGTGTAGCTGCCGCCGCCCACGTCGCCACCCTGGAGGTTGGCGTCGCGGCGCTCGAGATCCGCCGGCCCGAGCACGTGGCGCGCGAGGATCAGGTCGCGAAAGCCCGGCGCGAAACGCTCCACCTGCGCCTCCATGCGCTCCACCTGACGCTCGCGTTCGGCCACCCAGTCGACCGTGTGCGGGCCGTGCGCGTACGCCCATGCGGTGTGCTTGCCCGCGGGGGCACGCGACGGGTCGGCGAGCGACTGCTGACCGAGCAGCATGAACGGGCGCTCGGGCAGCCCGTCGCGCACAGCAGTCGTCGCGAGCACCTCCTGCGCCGAGCCGCACACGTGCACGGTGCCCGCTTCGCGCACCTGCGGCGCCGACCACGGGATCGGCCCGTCGAGTGCCCAGTCGATCTTCAGCGTGGCGGGCCCCAGGCGGTAGCGGCGCAGCGCGCGCGCATAGCGCGCCGGCAGCCCCTCGCCGGCCAGCGTCGCAAGCGAGCTGGGCATCAGGTCCGCGACCACCACAGGCGCAGCGACGCGCTCGCCTCCATCTATCTCAACTCCAATTGCGCGGCCGTGCTCAACGACGATGCGCGTGACGCGCGCGTCGGTGCGCACCTCGCCTCCCAGCGCGCGTAGATATGAGACGAGCGCCTGCGCCAGCTGGCCCGCGCCGCCCTCGGGGCTCGGCCAGCCGACGCCGTGGCCTAGCAGGTTGAGGTAAGCGGCGGCGATCGCGCTGCCGCGAGTTCCCGGCGGCACGTCGGAGTGCATCGCCGATCCGTACAGCCACGCGCGGTTGCCATCCCCCTCGAACAGCTCCTCGCCGAGCGAGCGTGCGGAACGGAACAGCAGGCGCGTGAAGTCGAGGATCCCGCGCGGGCCGAGACCAAAGGTCAGACGCGCGGAGCCCGCCACCGGCGGGAAGCCGGCGAGCATCGTGTGCACGAGCGCATCGAAGTGGCCGAGGAACGGTGCTGCGAACGCGCGCCAGCGCTCGCCGTCGCGAGGATGGATCGCGTCGAGGCTCGCGGTCGTGCGGTCCAGATCTCGATACAGGGCGGCGGCGGTGCCGTCGGGCAGCGGGTGTGCGAGGCACGCCTGCGGGTGCACCCAGCGCAGACCGTGGCGCTCGAGCGGCATCTGCGCGAACACCGGCGAAGCGGCCCCCGCGGGGTAGACAGATGAGAACGTGTCGTGGTGGAAGCCCGGCAGCGTGAGCTCCTCCGTGGCCACAGCGCCGCCGGGGCGCGCCGCGGCCTCGAGCACGAGCACGTGCCAGCCGGCGTTGGCCATGGTGATCGCCGCCGACAGGCCGTTGGGGCCTGACCCGACGACCAGCGCGTCGTAGCTCATCGGCGCCAAGGATATGAACACGGCGTCGCGCGACCTGGACAACGTTGCGCGCTTTCGCACATAATGGCGCTCGCATGCGTCACGAGAGCTCCGTTACCTCGTTGTCGTGGATTCCCTCCGAGGCGATCGAGGGCCCGCAGCGTCTCGCGTTCGACACGGGCATGACGCACTACGATGAGCCGCCGCCGGAAGCGATCGCGGACCTCGAGGAGCTGCGCCTGGCGGACCGCTTCCGCTTCGCCAACGTGCTCAGCGGATGGGTGGAGGTGGACGAGAACCGGCGCATCACCGACTACGGCCGCGGCGGCGGCGGGCTGATGGGGAGCACCACCGTCAAGCTCGGACCCGTGGCGCGCACGTTCGAAGCGATCGCGCTGCCGGACATCACCGGCAAGCCGGAAAAGGGCGAGAGCTGGGTGCGCTTCACGCAGACGACAGGCGGACGGACCGGGCTGCCCGCGCCGCGGCGCGTGCGTCGCGCGCCGTTCGTGCAGTGGCAGGCGCCGCTCGTGTGGACAACGCTGTCGCTGACGCTGCACGCGGACGGCCGCGCACTGGGCACGATGACCGGCCACAGCCGCTTCCCCAGGCACTGGATCTACGACACCGAGGGAAAGCTCAGCCACAAGTCGGGGCTGGCGGACTTCCAGGACTGGTATCGCAAGTCCTTCGGGCGACACACGCCGTGGGGCGACACCGACTCCAAGGCGCTGGTCACCGCCGTGGAGAGCGCGTTGGAGCGCCGCCTCTCATCGCAGATCATGCAGGGCGCGGCAAAGCCCACGTTCAAGCGCATCAAGCGGGGGACGGCGCTCGTGCGCCAGGGTGAGCGCGGCTCGGAGGTGTTCCTGGTGTTGGACGGAGTGCTGAGGGTGGAGGAGGACGGCAAGAGACTGGCCGAGTACGGCCCGGGTGCGCTGCTCGGCGAGCGCGCGCATCTGGAGGGAGGCGTGCGAACCTCGACGCTGGTTGCGGTGACGCCCTGCCGGGTCGCAGCCGTCGAGGCCGGGACACTCGATCGCGGGGCATTGCAGGAGCTTTCCAAGGATCATCGGCGCAAGCGCCCGGACCGGAGCTGAGCCACTTGCAGATCCGCTTCTGCGGCGTCCGGGGATCGCTCCCGGCGCCGGGCATCGACTTCGTGCGCTACGGCGGGCACACATCGTGTCTAGCGTTGTCACATGACGGCGCGATCGCGCCGACGCTGCTGCTCGACGCGGGCGCCGGCCTGAACGCCGTCAGCGAGCTGCTCGGCGAGCGTCCGTTCGGCGGCACGATCCTGCTCAGCCACCTGCACTGGGACCACATGCACGGGCTGCCGTTCTTCGCGGGCGCCGACCGCCCGGACTCGCACGTGAGCGTGCTGCTGCCCGACCAGGAGGACGGGCGCAGCGCCACAGAGCTGCTCACCGGCGTGATGTCGCCCCCTTACTTCCCGATCGAGCCCACGCAGCTGCGCGGCGACTGGACGTTCGCCACGATCGCTCCCGGAGAGCTCGAGGTCGAGGGCTTCAGCGTGCTCGCGCGGGAGATCCCGCACAAGGGGGGGCGCACATTCGGCTACCGCATCAGCGACGGGCACGCCACGCTCACCTACATGCCCGACCACTCCCCCACGTCGCTCGGGCCCGGCGAGGACGGCTACGGCGAGTATCACCCCGCGGCGCTGGAGCTCGCCCACGAGACGGACGTGCTCGTGCACGACGCACAGCTGTTCCCCGAGGACTTCGCCGCGGAGGGCAGCTTCGGGCACTCCGTCGCGGACTACCCCGTCGGCCTGGGCGCCCGCGCGGGCGCGCGCTCGGTGGTCCTCTTTCACCACCGACAGAACCGCACCGACGAGGCGCTGGACGGCCTCGCGCGCAGGCTGGACGAGGGCTCGCCCGCGGTGAGCGTGGCGAGCGAGGGCACCGTTCTCGAGCTCTAGCCCCGGGTTCTACGCCGGCGCCTGCGAAGATGATTTAGATGTTGAGGCGTGCGAGTTTCCGAACAGGCGAGATGGAGTACGACTCCAGTGACCCCGAGGGCTACCGCTCGGGCGCGATCCGCGTGAGCAAGCTGATTGGCGCACAGGCACTGGCCGTCAAGGCGTTCGAGATCCCCGGTGGCGAGAGCCTGTGCCCGTACCACTACGAGTTCGAGGAGGAGTGGCTGATCGTGCTCGACGGCACGGTGCTCGTACGAACGCCCGACGGCGAGGAGTCGCTCGAAGCGGGCGAGATCGTGCACTTCCCTCCTGGACCCGACGGCGCGCACAAGGTGCGCAACGGCGGCGAGGCGCCGGCGCGGGTGATCATGTTCTCGAGCGCCCGCGAGCCGTCGATGGCCGTCTACCCCGACAGCGACAAGATCGGCGTGTTCATTACGGGCAACGAGGCGGACACGGTGATGCTCCACCGCGCCGACGGTGCCGTGGACTACTACGACGGCGAGACCTGACTACGCCGGAGCAGACGTAGCGCGCAGCGCCTTCCCGACGCCCCGCCTGCGTCGATGGGCTCGAGGGGGCGCGCGGCATGAGCGACATCAGGGAGATCCGGCGGGTACTCGGATACCGCAACTTCCGCATGTTCTGGCTCGCGCAGTCCGCGAGCGTGATCGGCGACAACATCGTCCTCGTAGCGCTGTCGCTGTTCATCATCGAGCGCACCCACAGCGCCACCGACCTCGGCTTCATCCTCGCCGCGCAGTCGGTCCCGCTGGTGGCGTTCCTGCTTGTGGGCGGCGTCTGGGCGGACCGCCTGCCGCGCCACCTCGTGATGATCGCCACCGACCTCGTGCGCTTCGCGCTGCACGCGCTGCTCGCCGTGCTGATCTTCGCCGGCTCGGTGCCGATCTGGCAGGTGATCGTGATCGAGATGCTCTACCGCAGCGCGGAGGCGTTCTTCCGACCGGCCGCCAACGGCCTGCTGCCGCAGACAGTCTCAGAGCAGGACATCCAGCCGGCGACCGCGATCACCGGCATCGCCAACAACTTCGCCGAATTCGCCGGTCCCGGGCTCGCGGCTGCGCTCGTGCTGGGAGCAGGCGCCGGTTGGGCGTTCGCGCTGGACGCGGCTACGTTCCTGGTGAGCGCCGGCTTCCTCTCGCAGGTGCGCCCGCGAGAACGAGGCGAGGAGCCGGCCGCGGACGAGGACGCGCCGCGCGTTGGCGTGTGGGAGTCGATCCGCGAGGGGGCGCGCGAGGTGCGCTCGCGCACGTGGGTGTGGGCGACCCTGGCGTCGTTCTGCCTGGCGCTGTTCTTCGGTCTGGCGTCGTGGTTCGTGCTTGGCCCTGTCGTCGCACAGGAGCAGTACGGCCACATCTCTGTGTACGGCTTCGTCGAGGCGGCGATCGGCTTCGGCACGATCATTGGCTCGGTCGCGGGCGTGAGCTGGCGTCCGCGCTACCCGATGCGCCTGGGCATGCTCGCCACGCTGCTGTGGCCGGTGTCCGCGATCCTCTACGCGGCGGGCGTGACGTTGTTCGTCGTGATGCCCGCCTCCGTGCTCGGCGGGGCCGGGTTCGCGCTGTTCGATGTCTGGTGGCTGACGGCCCTGGCGGAGCGCATCCCGCCGCAGGCGCTCTCGCGCGTGACCTCCTACGACTGGATGGTCTCCCTGGGGCTGCTCCCGATCGGCTACGCGATCATGGGCCCGCTGGCGGCAAGCCTCGGCTCCGTGAACGTCTTGATCGGGGGCGCCGCGCTGGGCATGCTCGCGATCGCCTTCGGCCTGATCCCGCGCGAAATCAGGATGCTCGAGCGCCTCGGCGAGAGGCGCTCGGCGGTCGAGCGCGAAGGCGTGCGTCACGGCCAGGGCCACGGCCATCGCTCATGACCGGCCCGCAGCCGGCTACGCGCGCGTCCTGCCCAGCCGTCAGATCTTCAGCACGAGCTTGCCCGTGTTCTCGCCGCTGAACAGCCGCAGCAGCGTCGCGGGGAAGTTCTCAAGGCCCTCCGCGATGTCCTCGCGGGAGACGAGCTTGCCTTCGGCGACCCAGCCCGCCATCTCCTTCACGGCCTCGCCGTAGCGCGCGATGTAGTCGCCCATCGTGAAGCCGGTCATGCTCGCGTTGTTGACGAGCAGCGACAGGTAGTTGGATGGGCCGCGCATCGCCGTCGTGTTGTTGTACTGGCTGATCGCCCCGCAGATCACGACACGCGCTTTGCCCGCGAGGTGCGCGAGCGCCGCGTCGAGGATCTCGCCGCCGACGTTGTCGAAGTAGATGTCGATGCCATCCGGACAGGTCCTGCCGAGCGCCGCGTTTACGTCTTCGGACTTGTAGTCGATCGTCGCGTCGAAGCCCAGGTCCTCCAGCAGGTGTCCGCACTTCTGAGGGCCACCCGCAATACCCACCACACGACATTCCTTCAGCTTTGCGATCTGCCCCACGAGACCGCCCACCGCCCCGGCAGCACCGGAGACGACAACCGTGTTGCCCGGCTCGGGGCGTCCGATGTCGAGCAAGCCGAAGTACGCCGTCACGCCGGGCATCCCCAGCGTGCCCAGGTACACCGGCAGCGGCGCCAGGCTCGTGTCCACCTTGAACACGCCTTTCCCGTTTGCAACCGCGTACTCCTGCACGCCCAGCAGCCCGCCGACGTGATCGCCGACGGCGACGTCGGGGTCCTCGGACGCGATCACCTCACCCGCTGAAAACGAGCGCATCACCTCCCCGATGCCAACCGGGGGGATGTAGGAGCGCCCCTCGTTCATCCAGCCGCGCATCGCCGGGTCGAGCGATACGTACTGCACCTTCACCAGCACCTCGCCCTCGCCGGGCTCCTTGACCGGCTCCTCGGTGTAGCTCCAGTCGCTGGGCTCCGGCAGGCCCACAGGGCGGGCGGCAAGTCGGAACTGGTGGTTCACGGCGTCCATGGCAAGGCCTCTCCTCGTCCGCGGTGGAGCGGCCCCCACCTGCAGTGGACACCATATCCCGGCCGGCGTGAGAGTATTTCGCCGCCACCGGCTGAGCGAGGGACGCAGGCGCACCGGTTCCCCATCCTCCCATCCATCTTCACGCACCCAAGGAGCCACACATGCCAGAGATCGAGTTTCAGACGAGCGCCGGCAGTGCGCCCGGATACCTCGCCGTACCCGCCGGCGAGCACGGCCCGGGCGTGGTCGTGATGCAGGAGTGGTGGGGCCTGGACGAGCACATCCGCTCCGTCTGTGACCGCCTTGCGGCCGAGGGCTTCTACGCGCTCGCCCCCGACCTCTATCGAGGAGAGACGACCACCCAGCCGAGCGAGGCCGAACAGAAGATGATGGCCCTGTCGATGGACCAGGCGGAGAAGGACATGTGCGGCGCGGCCGACTTCCTCTCCTCACAGCCCGGCTTTGAGGGCCCCGGCGTAGGGGCCCTCGGCTTCTGCCTCGGCGGCGGCCTGGCCGTATGGGCGGCCGCGACCTGCCCCAACATCACTGCCGCGGTCAGCTACTACTACGTGATGCCACACGGAAAGCCGGACTTCAGCGGCATCGACGGACCCGTGCTCGGCCACTTCGGCACGGCGGATGCATTCATCCCCAAGGAGGACGCCGACAAGCTCGAGTCCGAGCTGAAGGACGCCGGCGTGGACGTCACCTTCCACCATTACGACGGTGCTGGGCACGCGTTCTTCAACGACACCAACCGGCTCGGCACCTACGACCCGGACCTGGCGCAGCTGTCGTGGGAGCGCACGGTGAGCTTCCTGCGCTCGGCGCTCGCATCCTGAGGCGCACAGCAGCGCCCGCCCTCCAGCCAGCTTGTCGAGACTGATCCTCACGCTCATCGCGGCGGCCAGCGCTGCTGCCGCGACGACGCTCGCCCGACCGCACGCGCATCCGCAGCGTGCGACGCCCGCCGCCGACGTTTCCGCCGCCCCACGGCGCCCCGCACCACACCGACGCGCACGGCGGGCGTCGGCTTCCCAGGCACCCGATCGCTGGTCGGCGCCCGCCAGCTTGAGCGGTTGCCCGGCGACACCGGGGGCACGCGTGGTGTTCCCGAGCGACAAGCCAACGCAGTCGACGGGCCCGGGAGCGGTCGTGTGGGCGGACTCGTCGCTGTGCCCTGGTGGCGCAGGCGCGCGCATAGCCGCGATCGGCGTCGGTGATGAGCCCGGTGCGGCGAGGACACTGAAGACGGCACAGGGACGGCCAATCCTGCTGCGCGGCCCATTGGTAGCCGATGGCGCCCCACACGGGCAGATCGCAATCGCGGGAGCCGCCGCGGACGGCCCGCGCGCACGATCCACGGGCGGCCTGCTGGTCCAAGGCGTGGCGGGCGGCCCGTTCTCAGCGCTCGCGACCGATGGCGGGACGGTGGCGCCTAGGGCGCTGAGCACCGCCTACCTGGGAGATCTGGCGCTCGCCTCCCCGCCGGCTGCCCCGCTTGGGAACGACGCGCTGAACGTGCACGTAGAGCGCTTCTTCGGTAACCGCTTCGCGCGCAACGTCAGCGTGCGCTCAGCCGGTCATGGGGCTGTGGAAGCGCTTACGCTCGCGATGGACTTTCGCAGCGAAGCGCTCGCCGTATGGGTCCAGCACGGAGCGATCTACGCGCGTCTCGTGCCCAACAAGGGTGCGCCACGCCCGATCCAGCGGCTGGCCTCGGTCACGCCCCACGCCCATTTCAGTGCTCTTCTCAGCGACGACCGCCGCGGGATCGTCGCGTGGAGCGAAGAGAACGCCGGCGTTACGAGCGTGTACATCGACCGCTCCCGAGTTGGCGTGCGCTTCGGCGAGCCGCAATTGCTCGAACGCTTCAGCGACCCCGACCGGCTCAGCTCACCGGCCGCCTCGCCCAGCCTCGTGCGGCTGAGCTCTGAGAGCGTGCTGCTCGCATGGGCCGGTGCGGCCGAAGGACACTGGGTCGTGCGCGTGGCGCCGGTGGACCTGAAGGGCGTGCGCGCGCTCGCCACGGTCGCCGCGCCCGGCGCTGACGCACTGCTCGCCGGCATCGCGCCTGGCCCGGATGACGACGCGCTGCTGCTGTGGAGTGAGCCGGCGCCCAACGCGAGCGGGGCACCGGACATGGCGCGACAGGCGCTGTTCGCCGCGCGCGGGACCGAGGCGGGCTCGGGACGCGTGGCGTTCGCGGCATCGGAGACGATTTCCGCACCGGGCCCTGTTGTGGATCCCACTCTCGCGCTGGACCCAGACGACGATGCAGGTCTCGCCGTCTGGCAGGGCGAAGCAGCTGCAATCGAGTATTCGGTACGTAGCCCGAGCGCCGCTCCGTGAGCGCGCGCCTCGAGGAGGCGCACAGCGTCCGACGCTCCTTTAGGAAAAGATGCTCGGCGGATGGATAGGGACTACGAGCATCAGACCCACCAGGCGGAGGACCGTCATTGGTGGTATCGAGGCCGGCGTACGGTTCTGGACGGCGTCATCGCTGGGCTCGGCCTGCCCACCGATCCGCGCATCCTCGATGCGGGCTGCGGCAGCGGGCGCTTCATGGTCGAGCTCGCGAAGCTCGGCGCCGTGACAGGAGTCGAGCTGTCTGACACGAGCGTCAGCCTTGCCCGCGAACGTCAGCTCGGCGAGGTCGTCGAAGGCTCGGTGCTCGAGATGCCCTTCCCCGAGAACAGCTTTGACCTCGCGGTCAGCCTCGACGTGATCGAGCACCTGCAGGACGATCTCGCCGCCCTGCGCGAGCTGCGCCGCACGATCGCCCCCGGCGGCGCCTTGCTCGTGACCGTGCCCGCCTATCAATGGCTGTGGAGCGGTCACGACGAGATCAACCACCATCACCGCCGCTACACCCGCCGCTCGCTGCAGCGCGTTGCCGAGCAGGCCGGCTGGCGCCAAGTACGGACGACCTACTTCAACTCGCTGCTGCTGCCCGTCGCGGTCCTGCTGCGGGTGCTCGACCGTTTCAGCACCAAGACCACTGAGTCGAGCCTCGACCTGTGGATACCGCCGGAACCGCTGAACTGGCTGCTCGAGCGCCCACTCGCGCTCGAGGCGGCGCTGATCGCCCGCGGCGGACGGATCCCGGCGGGCCTTTCATTGCTCGCCGTATTCCGTTAGGAAGCCTCTACGCGGGCGGTGCGTCGGTCACGACCGGCGCGTGCACGCGGAAGGTCCATGCGCGGTTGATGAAGAACGTGCTCACAGTGACGACCGCGGTGGCGCACACCTGCGCGATCAGCTTGTCCAGGTGGGCGTCGTGCACGAACAGATAAAGCAGGCCCTCGTCCACGCCCAGGCCGCACGTCTGCACGATGCCCCAGCGCACAGGCGTGAGCGCGTCGCCCACGTGATCACGGAAGGTCCAGCGTCGGTTCAGCAGGAAGCCGTTGATCGCGCCGACGATGAAACCGATCCCCGAGGCGCCTAGATACCAGACGCCGAACACCTTCAACAGCACCGTGTAAACGATGAGCGTCAGCAGCGTGTTGGACACCCCGACGATGCCGAACTTCACAAATTGGACGAGCATCGGCCCGTTCAGGCCGCGCCGGCCTAGCCGTTGGCCGGCTTGCAATTCAGGCGTGTCTGTTTGCTCGGAGGGCACCATAGGGCAGAATCAACGGTAAATTGAGCGCGGACTTAACACGCTCCCCGAAGATGAATGCTAGGCAGCTGCCTCCCCGCCTTGCTGAGAGCACCGAGAAGACATGTCCGATACACCACTTCGCACCCCCACCCTACTCAGCGTCGTGGCGCCCGTGTACGACGAGGAGGAGCTGGTTGAGCAGTTCGTGGAGCGCGCCGTCGCAGCGGTCGCTGACTACGAGTTCGAGCTGGTGCTCGTCAACGACGGCAGCTCAGACCGCACTCCTGAACTGCTGGACGCGATCGCCGCCACCGACCCGCGCGTGCGCGTCATCCACCTTTCACGCAACTTTGGCCACCAGGCAGCGCTAACAGCCGGTTTGGAGCACGCCGTCGGCGACGTCGTCGCGATGATCGACGCAGACCTCCAGGACCCGCCCGAGCTGATCCCCGACATGCTCGCCCAGTGGAGCCAGGGAGCGGACGTCGTCTACGCCGTGCGCAAGCAGCGCGAAGGCGAGACCGCCTTCAAGCTCGCCACGGCCTCCTGGTTCTACAAGCTCTTCGACAAGCTCGCCCAGGTCGACCTCGAGCCGAACTCCGGCGACTTCCGACTGCTCGATCGGCGCGCGCTCGACGCGCTGCTGTCGATGACCGAGCGCTCGCGCTTCCTGCGCGGGATGACCGTCTGGGTGGGGTTCACGCAGACCGCCGTCTCATATCAGCGCGATGCACGCAATGCGGGTGAGACCAAGTACACGCTGCGAAAGATGCTGCGCTTCTCGCTCGACGCGATCGCGTCCTTCTCACACCTGCCGCTTCAGCTGGCCACCTACGCCGGCCTGCTCTCGGCAGGCGTCGCCTTCATCGCGATCCCCGTCGTGATCGTGCTGCGAATCTCCGGCTCCTATCTGCCCGGCTTCGGCTCGATCACGATCGCGATCTTGCTGCTCGGCGGCATCCAGCTGATTGCGCTGGGCGTGATCGGCGAGTACGTGGGCCGAATCTATGACGAGGTCAAGCACCGCCCGTTGTACATCGTGCGTGAGGAGCGCAACCGCCCCACCGCGACTTCGGGGCGCATCGTGGCGCCCTCCGGCGCCCGCGCGGGCCTTGCAGCGCGCACGCCCGAGCAGGTGCTTTAGGCAGCTCCTTCAGCGGCGTCGGGGTCCGCGCGCGGTCTCGCGTCGCTCGCTGGGCCGGGCGCGCGCCAGGCATGTAAAGAGCCGCACTGTGGTTCTTCTCTTGGTTTTTTTGTGCGCTTATGTATTTACTCGGTATATACGTACGCGCACCGAACCCAACGCGTGGATATCCACGCGTGTTCCTGCTGTTGCAGGAATGTGACGTAGGCGCGCCAACCTGCGCGCGTGCGGGATTAGCGTGTTTTCATGCGACGATGCGTTTTCGCGCCTGGCGCTCCTTTGCGAGAACCCTGGCGGTAGCGGTCGCCCTGGCTGCTGCTGGGGTGGCGCGGGCGGAAGCGGGAGACTGCCCCGGCTCCGGCGGCGCGCCGTGCCCCTACGCGAGCGTCCAGCAGATCGGCCAGCGCGCGGAAGGCGTGCTGCGCTTTCCCGAGGCGGTCGCCGTGGACGCGCAGGGGAACGTCTACGTTGCCGACCAGCTGAGCTACGTCGTCCAGGAGTTCACCGCGAGCGGCACGTTCGAGACCCAGTGGGGCTCCTACGGAGGCGGGCAGGGACAGTTCGGCCCGATCGGCGGCCTCGCGACGGACGACGCCGGGAACGTCTACGTGGTCGACTCCAGTCACGACCGCATTGAGAAGTTCTCGCCCTCGGGGACATTCATCACCGCCTGGGGGCGCAAGGGTACGGGGCTCGGCGAATTCGAATTCGGCTCCTCGGAGAACTACACACAACCTCCCGGCGGGGGAATCGCAGTCTCCGGCGATCACGTCTACGTGGCGGACTCGGGCAATAACCGCATCGAGCGCTTCAACCTTGAAGGCGGCGAAGCGATCGCATGGGGCACGTACGGCAGCGGCCCCGGCCAGTTTTCCTACCCGCGCGGAGTAGCCGCCAACGAAAGCGAGGTGATCGTGTCCGATGACGACAACCACCGCGTGGAGAAATTCAGCACCGAAGGTGCCTTCGAAGCCCAAGCCGGGACGGAGGGCGATGGGCCAAGTCAGTTCGCGTTCCCCTACGGCGTCGCGCTGGACGCCGCAGGCGATGTGTACGTGGCCGACGACAGCAACGACCGGATCGTCAAGCTCAGCCCGCAGCTGCAGTTCGCGGGCACGTGGGGCAGCTTCGGCTCCAAATCGAGCCAGCTCGCCTTCCCGCGCGCGCTCGCGAGCGATCCCGCCGGCGACACCTATGTGGCCGACACGGCCAACGACCGTATCGAGGTGTTCAACCCGGACGGCGACTACCTGCGCACGATCGGGATCTCCGCGTACGGCCCAGGTCTGCTGACGGCGCCGCGCGGTCTGGCGATCGATCCCACCGGACAGCTGCTGGTGTCAGACACCGACGGCAACCGCATCGAGCAGTTTGCCCCTGGCAGCGACTCCTACATCGGGCAATGGTCGCTCGCGGGCGGGCACGCCGCCGGCTTCTATTACCCGCAGGGCATCGGCATCGACCCGCGTGGCTCGGTGTATGTGGCCGACGTCGGCAACGAACGGCTGGTGCGGCTGTGGGGCGAAGGAACGTACCTCGGCGAAATCGGCGGCCCGGCAGAGCTCGGCGGCGCGCAGCTGTCGGGCGCGGGATCGGTAGCGGTCTCGAGCGAATCCGATCTGACCTACGTCGCCGACACGAACCACAACCGCGTGCTCGTATACGGCCCCGAAGGCACGCTGCAGGCCAAGTGGGGCGGCGGCGAAGGCGATGGCTCGGCGGGCGACGGCCCGGGCGACTTCAACCACCCCTCCGCGCTTGCGCTCGCTCCGGGCGGTGATATCTACGTGGCTGACACCGGCAACGACCGCGTCGTCGAGCTCTCGCCCGCGGGCAGCGTGTTGCAGGTGTGGGGCTCGAAGGGCACAGCCGATGGGCGGTTCAAGGCTCCCGTGGGTGTGGCGGTCGACGGGGCGGGAAACGTGTACGTGCTCGACAGCGAAAACAGCCGCGTCCAAGAGTTCGACGCGAGCGGACGATTCGTGGCGAAGTGGGGGGTTCGCGGCGACGGCGTGGGTGAATTCTCCGACCCGGCGGCGATCGCGGTGGACTGCGCCGGCGACGTGTACGTGGCCGACACGAACAACAACCGCGTCGAGCGCTTCGACATGGCTTCGCCCGACGGCAGCGGCTGCCTGGCGCCTGGCTCGTGGCCGCCGCCGCTAAACGTGGCGCCGGTCCTGCACGTGAGCGTACCGCGGGTGGCAGGGGTCCTCGCCCGTCGTGGGCTCGCGCTGGCGGTGAGCTGCCAGCGCGGCTGTCAGATCCTCGCCACGGCCACGCTGGCGCCGGTTGGACGCCACCCGCGGGCGGTCGCGCTGCTCTCCACGGCGCGCGGCCTGCCGCCGAAGCTGATCGGCCACGTACGGCTGCTCGTGGACCCGACAGCGCTGCGTCGCCTGCGCAACGAGCTCGGCGCGGACAGGGCCATGCGAGCGCACGTGAAGATCGTCGCCGCCGGACCCACGGGACTGCGCACGACCTTTACGCGCAGCTTCCTTGTCAGCCGCTGAGACGCGTGACTGGAGGGCGCAGCGCCGCGCAGGCGACCTAGCGTCGATAATGAGCGCATGAGCACCACCGAGCCAGAGCACGGAAGCGACCCCGCGACGATCGACCAACGCCGGGAGCGGATCAGGATCGAGACCGAGCGCCACCGCATCGAGGGGGTGCTGACGCTCGCGCGCGACGGCTACCGTAGCCGCGTCTCCGATGTGCTGAACGCCTCTGAGCGCGACTTCATCACGCTCACCGACGTGACCGTGGCGCCGCTGGAGGGGGGCGCGGTCGAGCTGCACGACTACCTCAGCCTTGCCCGCCGGCACATCGTCTTCGCGGTTGCCGCGGAGGAGCCCTCCTAGCGACCTCGCGCCGGTCAGTCCTCGCGGACGTAGCCGATGCGCGCGACCTGCACGTAGATCTCGCTGGTATCGGCGGCGGTCAGGATCACCCACCCCGGGGGAGCGACGATCGCACCGTTGCTGCGGCGCAGTCCGTCGCGGGCATTGACGATGCGGCTGAGCGCCTCCTCCACGTCCTCCCCGACCTCGATCTCCGTCTCTCCCAGTAGGATGCGCGCCATCTCGGCTCCTTAGCTCGTGCGCGTAGCCGCGCCGTTCCCGACCGTTTCGCTGAACAACCTTACGCTACCCGCGGGCCGGGGGGAGATCAAGGAATGAACTGGCCGGCGCTATAGACGGTCCCCACGGGTGCCTGCGTATTCGTGACAGCGATCGAACCGGTAGCAGCTCCGCTTGGGACCGTGACCTTGATTTTCTTGGCGGAGACGGACTTGACAACCGCCGCGTGCCCATCGAAGCTCACGGTCGAGTGTTTGTTGAAGCCGACGCCCTTGATCGTGACGGCCTTGCCGGGCTTTGCGCTCGCCGGCTTAAACGAGACGATCGACAGCGTCGGCGTGAACTTGGCAGCGCTCGTCGCCGTGTTTGCGACGTCTTTGACCGAGATCGCTGCTGGGACAGCTCCGTCTGGCACAGTCGCTTCGATCTGCGTGCTGGAGAGCACGGTGAACCGCGCCGCGAGACTCCCGAAATCGACTTCGCTCACGTCTGCGAGATCTGAGCCATCGATCGTGACCGAGCTGCCGGTGATCCCCGACGGCGGGGTGAAGCTGCTCAGCGTGAGCACATCGGAGCCGACACTCGCCGTCTGCGCCGAGGCCGCGGGCGCGCCGGCGCCGGCGCCGTTTGAGGCAGTTTCTTGAACGCGGATCGTCGCGCCGAGATCCGCCGCGGTGAGCACATACGTAGCGCCGCTCGCGCCGGCAATCGCGGCGCAGCCAGAGCCAAGCGAGTTGCAGCGCTCCCAATGCAGGGCAAGTGATGTCGGCCCGCCGCTCCACGAGCCGGCATTCGCTTTCAGCGTGTGCCCGACTTCGGTGACGCCTGAGACGCTTGGCGGCGAGACGCTCGTCGGAGCGCCGGCGATCGAGAATGCTTCCAGCCCCACCGGGCTGCCAACGCCCGTGGGGCCATCGAAGCCGAGGGCCGCGTGACATGCAGTGTCCGCGGTAGCGCAGTTCCCGTTGCTCCCTGAGACAACGTCGTAGAGGGCGCCCGCTTCGCCCGCGTGGCCGTAAACGGTCGCTGCCGGGTAGGGCACCCCGCGAGCGCCGCCGGCCAAGCCAAACTCGGCGGCGATGATCGGGGATGCGACCGAGGTGCCACCCCAAACGCCCCATCCGGTTGGGTTGCCGTTGCCTTCCGGCGTGCTGTCGTATACGTCCACGCCCGCTTCCGGATTGGCGACCGCCGCCACGTCGGCGACCGAGCGCTCGTTGCCGCAGCCGGTTGCGGAGAAGTCGGCAACCTCGCTCTGCCACACAGGCGCGCTGAAGATACCGCTGCAGCCGCTCCCGCCTTCGTCCCAGACGGTGCTGCTCCACGCTCCGTCAGCTTCGGCGAGATCCGTCCCGCCGACTGCGAGGACGTCCGGCGAATCGGCAGGGAAGTTGGCGGTGCCCGATCCGCCTACGCAGGCTTCATCGAGGTAGCCACAGTCGCCGGAGCTTGCCGTCACAGCGAGCCCTGGATGGTCGTAGAAGTCTTCGTTGTATTCCGCGAACACGCTCGCCAGCGCGGGTTCCTCGGGACCGGCGTAGGAGTTGCTGATCTCCGTCGCACCGGCGTTCACGGCCGCGTCGACGGCCGCTCCGAGGTTGACGAATTCTTCGTTGTCGGCCTCCACCAGCAGGACGCGGCAGGTCTGGCAGACAGCATGCGCCATTTGCACATCGATCGATATCTCGCCGGCCCATTCGCCTTCCTTGCGGGGAAGCGGGCTCGTGCGGCCTTCCTCGTCCACCTTGCGAAAGCAGCCGTTGGCGCTCGTGCACGGCGGCAGGCCGAAGGTTTCGTCATAGACCGCCAGGTCAGCTTCGGCGGTGGGGTCGTCATAGGCGTCGACGACGGCGATCGTCTGCAGGTAGGAGGACGAGGTTTCGGTAGGCAGCGAGTAGGCCGTGTGCAGGCTCTGCGCCGTCAGGTAGCCGGGGAAGGGGTGCTTGTAGGTCACGGCCGGGCGAGCGCCGGTGGCGGCTTCGCCCGCCTGCGTGGCAGCGCTGGCGCGTAGGTCCGCGGCCGTCAGTGACGCCGGTATGAGCTTCATCGCCAGGCACCGCGCGTCGCCCGCGCGGGGCGCTCCGCATAGGCGCTGCACCCGGAACGTCGTGGCGGCGAACGAGCTCGAGCTCAGTATCAATGCCAGCGCCAGAGCAAGCGCGCACGACAGCAACACTGCTCTGAGCGCGCGCTCGCTCCCCGTTTGCTCCGCCTCCCCACGGCGGACCCTCTCCTCCATGATGCGCTCGATCTTACCGCTTACGCGAGCAGATAGAGACAACCGATACATTCGCCGTCAAACCCCGAGACGCTGCCGGGGTGGGCAGAGAGCTACGCGCCGGCGGGGGGCGCCTCGTCGCTGTCGTCGGCCGGGTCGCCCTCCGGCTTCAGCGCGTGCACGAGCTCGTCCGCCTTCGCGCCCGCCTTCTGGATGCGCTCGGTGTACTTGCCGCCCGTGCGCTGATCGGCCGCCGCCGCGGCCTTGCCGACCGCCTCGTGGATCTGGTCGCTGTGCTCCGCGACCGTGTCCTGAGCCTTCGTCTTGATCTCCTTGAACCTGTCGGTAAGTCCCATAGCAACCCCTTTGCTTCGCGCGGCGTGTTGTCGCGTCAATGCTACTCGGCGGCGTGCACGGTCCCTGGGCGATGAAGTCACGGGCAGATCCCACCGTCTGATCCTGCCCGCCCGCAACTAGGCAGAAGTTGTGGTGTTGTAAATCTTGACAAGGGGTAGGCCTAGCGAATGCGTCCCACCCGCACCGGGACGGTAAACGGCGTATCCAACGAAATAGAGGAGGAAAACCTGATGCGTAGAGCATCCACCTGTCTGGTGGCCTTGGGCCTCGCCCTGCTTGCGCTGCCGGCGGTGTCATCGGCGTTGCCGACAGTCACCTTCAGCGCAAAGGCAGTGCCGATCAAGGGCTTCCCGCACACCGGCAACATCGCCGGCGCGGGCGCTGCCGTCCAAGCCCAGTACACGATCGCGGGAACCGAATACGACGGCTCACCGCCGCCCGTGATCGGGATCAACTTCTACCTGCCCAAGGGCACCAAGCTCCACACGAGCGGCTTTCCGACGTGCACGAAGCCCACGCTTGAACAGTTCGGTCCCGTCAAGTGCAAGAAGGGCTCGGCGGCCGGACCGATCGGCACGGTGCTCGGCTACGTGACGTTCGGCGGCGAACGCGTCGTGGAGAAAGCGGAACTTTCCTCTTTCTACGCGCCCGGCGGCGGTATCGAGTTCTTCACCGACGGTCACTCGCCCGTGTCGCTGGAAATCCTCTCCAGCGGCCACTACGTCAGCCTCGGCGGAGCCGGAGGCTTCGGCCCGGAGCTGGTCACTGAAGTGCCCCTGGTGGCGAGCGTCCCAGGCGCACCTTACGCGTCGGTCACGTCGATCAACGTGAAGGCCGGCTCGGCGTACAAGTCGCATGGGAAAACGATCTACTACGGTCGCGTACCCACGACGAAGTGCCCGAAGGGCGGCTTCCCGATCAAGACCGAAGTGATCTTCGCCGAAAACGGCGAAACCTCGAAACCCGAGACGGTCACGGCGACATCGACGACGCCCTGCCCCGCTAAGTAACGGGGCAGTCCGCCTCAACAAATCCCCGAGCATCAATCAGGGCCCCGCTGGTCGCAAGGCCAGCGGGGCCCTTTTGCGTTGGCGATCGGCGCAATCCGCCGGCAGGCGCGTTGCTGTTTCGCGATACGTTGAATTGGGTAGCTCGCGTGGGCGGCGCCGACAAAGACAACGTGACAGGAGCTGGTTTCAATACAGGCGTTTGTGTGCCCGGTGTGCAGCCGGCTGGTGACGTTCGAGAGCACCGAGTGCCTGCATTGCGGCAGCGAGCTCGGCTATGACCCGGCCGCGCGAGAGATGCGTGTGCGAGATGCCGGCGACCTGCATTCGTGCGCAAACGCGCAGATGGTGGGATGCAACTGGCTCGTGCCCGACGCTGGTGAGCTCTGTAAGAGCTGCGCGCTCACGCGCACGCGGCCGAACGACCACGACACGCCAGGGCTGGGTGGCCTCGCGGCGGCCGAGGCGGCAAAGCGGTGGCTGCTGTTCGAGCTGGCCGACATCGGGCTGCCGATCGTCGGCTGGAACGAAGCGCCGGGAGGCCTAGCGTTTGATCTGCTCTCCAGCGAGCAGACGACCGTCACCACCGGCCACGCCGACGGCGTGATCACGCTGGATCTGGACGAGACGGACCCGGCGCACCGTGAGCGCATGCGCGTTCGCCTGGGCGAGCCCTACCGGACCGTGCTGGGCCACTTGCGCCACGAGATCGGTCACTACTACCAGCCGATCCTCGTGGCCGAGGGCACGCCGGCCGAGAGCCTCTGTCGGGAGCTCTTCGGCGACGAGCGCGAAAGCTACCAGGAGGCGATGGACCGCTACTACGAGGCCGGCCCACGCGCGGGGTGGGAGCAGAGCCACGTGAGCGCCTACGCGACGATGCACCCCTGGGAGGACTGGGCGGAGACCTTTGCGCACTACCTGCACGTGCGCGACACGCTGCAGACCGCCGCCGCTTACGGTCTTCGCGTCGACGGGCCCGCGGTCGATGCGGCGGACTCGGCACCCCTGCACTCGACGCCCGCGCAGACCAGCTCCAACGTCCACGAGATGCTCCAGGCGTGGATTCCGCTCACCTACGCGCTGAACGCGATCAGCCGCAGCATGGGCGCGCTCGATCTCTATCCGTTCATCCTCAGCCCCGAGATCGAGTCCAAGCTCGAGTTCATCGACGGGCTCGTGCGAGGAGGAGCGGGGAGCTCGAGCGGGGAGCAAGCAGCCGCGGGGCTCCCCGCGGGCGCCCCCAGCAGCTAGCCAGACGCAGCTTTATTGAGATTCTCGGCGAGGGCCAATAATCGTCGATACAGCCACAAGCGCTGGCCCAGCCACCCGCGGATAGATCCAGTCGGCCGCGGGGACAGACACGGCCGCGCGTTGCCTACAGTGTGGTGGTGAGCCAAAGCACGATCGTCAAGTGTTCGCAGTGCGGCACAAAGAACAGGGTGGCCGCCACGAGCTCGGGGGTGCCACGCTGCAGCGTGTGCCACACGCTGCTTCCGTGGATCGTCGATGCGACCGCCGCGTCCTTCGACCACGAGATCACCTCCTCCGTGCCTGTGCTGGTCGACTTCTGGGCGCCCTGGTGCGGGCCGTGCCGCATGGTCTCACCGCTCGTCGAGCGCCTCGGCCAAGAGAACGCCGGCCGGCTGAAGGTCGTGAAGCTGAACGTGGACGACGCGCCCGCGATCTCCGCCCGTTTCCAGGTGCAGGGCATCCCGCTGCTGGTTTTGATCGAGGGCGGATCGGAGGCCGACCGTCTGGTCGGCGCGGCGCCGCTGCCTCGCCTGCAGTCATGGCTCGCGCCGCATCTGCCTGCGCGTGAGGCCAGCTCGACGGCCGAGTCTCCCTAGAGGGCTGCGCCGGCGTGCGAACCGGCATGGTGCCAGGCGCGCTAGTGCTTGCTGGTCTTCTTGGGGCCAGGCTTCAGCGTCGTTGAGAGCTGCTGGTGAATCGGGGTGTGGCCGGTTGCTGTGAGCGAAAGGGTGACAGAGACCTTGAGGCTGTGATGAGCACGGGCGGCCGCGCGAAGTAGCCTCAGGCCAGCAGCGGTGAAGTGGATCTTTGCGCGGTATGTGCCGGCCTGCGTGTAGTCGTGCTGGTAACGGAAGAGGACGACGGGAGCGAGATGGTGTGGCTTCTTCCTTGCCGTTGCGGCGAGCGCATCGTCGCTACTGCCGGGGACCTCGCCGCCATCGACGCCTTCGCCTTCATAGCCTGGGATTCCGCTAGGGCTCCCCGTCCCGCTGGCGGAGTAGTTGCCGGGGTAGGCGGGGTAGGTGAGGGGGATCTGAATGCTGAAGCCACCGTTGGCGAGGAGCTTCGCGATGTCGTTGCCGCTCAGTCCGCCCAGGAGGTGTTTGTCGAGTTCGGCGTAGCCGGCCTCTCCGGGTGCTGTCGCGAGGGTAATCGACTGGCCAGTGGACGTCGTCACGGTCTCCACGACGGCCGTGGAGGTCGTGCCCGTCGATGTGGTTTCTTCGCTCGCTTTGGTTTCGGTTTTTTCTCCACCGCCCGTCGCGGCTCCGGTGACCTCGTCGAGCTCGTCGGAGCTGTTTCCGTTGCCTGCGCTGTACCAGACGTTTCCAGCCGCATCCGCGGTGATCGCTTGGGGCTGCTGTTTGTCGGGCGTGGCCTGCATTGAGAACACGACCGTCGACTGCCCGCTCACAGGAGTGATCTCGCCGATCTGGTTGTTGGCCGAGTCCTGGAAGGTGGAGTCGGCCTCCGTGAACCAGATCGACCCGTCGGAGGCAGTCGTGATGTCGTACGGCTCCGCGCCAGAGCTGCCGCCGCTGGCCTGCGGAATCGGGTACTCGGTGACGTGCGGCGTCCCTTCCGCGGGGCTGATCTCACCAATGCTGTCATCCCCTCGGTCGGTGAACCAGACGTTCCCGCTGTGGTCGACCGTGACCGCCTGGATCTTCGAGCTGGGGTTTGAGGAGGGGTAGCTGACGAGCTTGTCGCCGGCCGCATAAGGGACCTCATCGACGCTCTTTTCCGCCCCAGTCCAGGCGTTGCCGGCAGAGTCGACCTTGATGAAGAACATGTCCCATTCGGTGGGGCCGTAGTAGTTGGGCGTGCCCACGCCGGAGAAGTATTCGGCGATCTCCGTCGAGCCGAGCGCGGCGAACAAGTGACCGTTGACGGGCGAGAAGGCGAGGTCCTGTGGCACGCCGCTCAGACCGGTCACCTCGCTGAATGTTCCGCTGGCTGGTTCGAGCCTCCACACGGCCGACGGGTTCCACAGGCCGAAGTAGATGTCGCCTTCCGGACCGACGGCAACACCCTCCGAGTAGTTGCCGTCTTCGCTCGGCGGCATGAAGATACGCTGCCCGGCTTCAGTGCCGGCGCTCGCCTGAGAGGGAACGAGGTCCCCCAGGTGTCCCGGTTGGAAGGCGCTCCACCAGACGGTGCCGTCCGGGGCGACAGCCATGTGGTCGATGTCCTCGTTCACATAGCTGCTTTCGCCCACCGTGTACTTGGGCAGCGGGTAGGTCACGATCGAGGCAGCACCGGCCGAGGGCGCGAGCGCGAGCGCGAGCACCAACGAAACCAGACTCCCGATCCCGACGAAGGCGCATTGTCTGCTCAGCACTCGCGTGACTCTAGATGGTCAACCCCTGGCTGCACGGCCCGAAAACGCCGAGTGCGGGCGCTGCTACGCGGTTCCTACGTAGGGCACGGCCGCGCCGGCGTCGACATCGCCACGATCCGGTACCTGGTGTGAGCCACAGCGATGAGCGGGTAGTGCAAGCACAACCCCCGAACGCACAGGAGCGAGACGTGTCAAAGATCAAGCGGATCATCGGTATCAAGGCGACGAAGGCAGCGGCCAGGCACAGTGCGCACGGCCTCTCGGCCAAGGCGCAGCGCAAGCCGCTGCGAAGCGCGAGCCTGCTGGGAGCGGGCATCGCGCTGGGCCTCGGCATCGGTTGGGCAGGAGGCGCGCGCTCCGCCTCCAGCCAGACGACGTAGGGCCAGTGCCGGCGAGCGCGGGTCGTGAGACGACTAGCGGCCGATTGAAGCCTGCGTCTTCGCGGCCGCTCAAAAGCCCTGTCGCGGCCTGCGTGCAAGCTCGCGCCGGATGATCTCACCCACGATCTGCTGCATGCTGGTGGCGTCTTCGGCCGCCCACACGCGCAGCTTGCGCCACTCGTTGGGTGTCAACGTCAGGCGAATCATCTTCACGTTCGGATCCCCCCGCTTGGGGCGTGGAGACCGTCCTTTCTCTACGTCCATCGAGCAATATTGACGGGGTGGTCGATGGACGCGCTCCACAACAGCCGTGGACGGAGAGGGCGGGATTCGAACCCGCGATGGAGTTTAACCCCCATACTCGCTTAGCAGGCGAGTGCCTTCAGCCTCTCGGCCACCTCTCCCTGGGATCGGCATGGATCGGCCTGCCAGTGTAGAGGCTGGCAGCCTGGCTGGTGAGCGCCCGGTCCCGATCGTGCGTCACACGGTCCTCAGCGCGTCGGCCGGAGCCAGGCGCGCCGCGCGGATCGCAGGTAGCAGGCCTGCCACCGCGCCAATCAGCAGCGCAGCCGCGAAGCCGCCCCCCCACGCCGTCGCCGGGACGACCACTTCCCAGCCCTTCGTCGACGCGTACACAGCCGTGGCCAGGGCACCCGCGCCGACCCCGATGACACCCCCGCCCAGCGCCAGCAGGATCGCCTCCGAGAGGAACTGCGTGCGGATCTGCCCCTTCGTCGCGCCCAGCGCGCGACGCAGGCCGATCTCCGAGCGCCGTTCCAACACAGAGATGACCATGATGTTCGCCACGCCCACTGCGCCCACCAGCAGCGCCACCGCTCCCAGCCCAAGGAACAGGCCGTTCAGGGCGCTCTTCGCCTCCGCCCGCGCCACCAGCGTCGCGGACGGCTGACTCACGTCAACTTCGTTCGGGCCTTCCGGGTTGGCCGTCTGTGCGAGCACCGACTGCACCGCCGCCACCTGTTCGTCCTGAGCGCGCACATACACCGTGTTCGCATGCCCGTTGGAGGCCAGGTACTTGCGAGCTGCCGGAAAGCCCACCAGCACCGAGCTTTCTATTTCAGGCGTCAGTTCAGCCGGCCCAAGGATGCCCGCCAGGTAGAACCACTGGCGCCCCACCCAGATGCGCTCGCCCGCAAACAGCCGATCGATCCCCAGGCGCTGCGCCGCCACGGAGCCGAGTACCGCCACCGGCTCCCTCGCCGTCGCCGCGTTCAGATACTCCCCTTGGGCGACCTTGACCGATAGCAACGCCGGCAGATCCAGGCTCGCCGCCTGCACCCCAATCGCGTTCGAGTCGATCGCCGGGATCAATGGGGAGCGGTACACAGCGCCCGACACCTTTGCTGTCTCCGCCACGCTCGTCACCGGTTCGATGCGCGCGATCATCGCCGGCGCCGCCAGCGGGAGCTCCGCCGTCTTGCCCGAGAGGCCCTGACCGTTCGTGACCGTCAGCAGGTTCGTGCCCAGCCGATCGATCTGCGACAACAGCCCCGCCTGGCTCGATGAGGAGAGACCCAGCACCGCCACGATCGCCGCCACCCCGATCGCGATCCCCAGCGCCGACAGGCTCGCCCGCAGGCGCCTCGTGCGCAGCCCCACACTCGCCACGCGCGCGAGATCGGAGGGGTGCAGTCGCTTGGGCACGAGGTTGCTCGCCGCGATCACCGCAGCGATCCCCGCGCTTCGTTTACCAGCGCAAACGCCGCCGGCTTGGCTCGTCCCGCCGTTGCCGTCACGATGTAGCCACCTCGCCGGGAGCCCGCGACGAAAGGCGGCGCCAACGCGATCCCACACGCGTCCGTCCTCACGACCACCGTGCGGCGGTGCGATACGCGGCGGCGGGCGCGACCTACGGCGCCAGAGTGGATCGTGAAGCGTCCGCCCGGGCCGTCTGCCGGTGCCGCGAACCTCACCAGCACGCCCGGCGCCAGGTTCTTCTCAGCGTCCACCACCGTTACCGCCAGCCGAATCGGGAAGGCGGTTCCCACTTCTGTTGACTCCGTCGCCGCCACTCCCGCCGTGAGCTTCGCAGGTGCGCCCGCCAAGCTCACCAGCGCGAAGCTCGTCTGGATCGTCGCGCTGGAGCCAGCGGCGCCTGCGCCGGACCCAGCGCTGCTCGCGCCGGTGCTCGACAATGCGGCAGTCGCTGTGAAGTGACCCGCCACGGCGCTAGCCACGAATGCCGGGGAGGTCGCCACGCCCGAGGCGTCCGTCGTCGCGCTCGCCTGGGTGGTACCGCCCGCGAAGCTCGCGCCCGCGGTCGCGCTCGCCTCGCACGCGCCCGACCCGGACGTTCCGGACCCGAGCGTGAAGATCACCGCCGCGCCCGCCACGGCGTTTCCGTTCCCGTCGAGCACCTTCACCTGCAGCGGCTGACCGAAGGGATGAAGGACAGCCACTGAGCGCGGCGCCACGCCGGTCGCGACGATCCGGGCGGGGATGCCCGCGGCCGTGTTCGTCAGCGAGAAGGACACCAACCCGTACTGCGAGCTGCCCGTAACCGTGTAGCTGCCTGCCGTTCCGTTCGCAGTGAACGTCGGCGCCATCACCACCCCCGACGCGTCGCTTCCGACCGTCACCGTGTTCGAGCCGCTGCCCGCGAACGAACCACTCGCACCGCTCGACGGCGCATCGAACGTGACCGGCACACCCGCCGCCCCGCTCACAGGGCAGCCGTCGCTGTTCGCCAGAGTGACCTGCAGCGCGCTCGCGAAGGGCGTTTCCAGCATCGCCGTCTGCGGGGTGCCTGCCGCCAGCGTCAGCTCGTTCGGCGGGTTGAAGGACGGGCAGCTCGCGCCTTCTCCCGTCGGTGCCCCCGTTTCAGCGCTCGCGCGAGGGGGCGCTCCCGCGAGCGTGCCGAGCACCGCCCCCACGGCGATTGCCACAACCAGCACGTCACGAGCCCACCCGGCACCGGACCGCCGCCACGCCATCCCGATCATCAAAGCTCCAGCCCCGCCGAGTCCGACACGATGCGTCCGTCCAGCACCTGCACCTGGCGCGGCAGCCGCTGTGCCAGCTCACGGTCGTGGGTGATCACCACGATCGTCGCACCCTGCTCGTTCAGCTCTCGTAGCAGCGCCACGATCGCCGCACCCGAGGCGCTGTCCAGGTTACCCGTGGGCTCATCCGCCAGCAGGATTGCCGGCTGCCCCACCAGCGCACGCGCGATCGCCACGCGCTGGCGCTCCCCGCCGGAGAGCTTGCTCGGGCGGAAATCCACGCGGTCGGCCAGACCCACGCGCGCCAGCGCCTCTGCGGCGCGCTCACGCCGCTCCGCTGCACGCGGACCCGCATACAGCAACCCGTCCGCCACGTTCTCCAGTGCCGTCGAGTGCTCCGCCAGGAAGAACTGCTGGAAGACGAAGCCGATGCGCACCGCGCGCAGCGCCGCAAGCTCCCGGTCCGACAGCTCCGCCGCGTCCATGCCCGCGATCGCCACCACGCCCGCGCTCGGGCGCTCCAGCGTTCCAATCACATGCAGCAGCGTGGTCTTGCCCGAGCCCGACGGACCCACGATCGCCACCAGCTCGCCCTCGCCCACCGCAAAGCTCACGTCGCGCAGCGCGTACACCGGCGGCTGCGCGCCATACGTCTTGCTCACGCCCCGCAGCTCCAACACGCTCGGCGAAACCGTGCTCATGACGAGGGCACCACGACACGCTGGCCCGCCGCCACTTCTCGCCCGCTCACCTGCACCAGGCCTTCCGCGTCGTCGAACAGCCCCAGCGACACCGCCTCCAGGCGATGCGCATGACCTTCCACGACCTCCAACGCGTAGCCACCGCCAGCCAGCGCCAGCAGTGCGTCCACCGGCACCGTCAGCGCATTGGAGACACTCGCCGTCGTGATCGCCACCGTCACCGGCGCCTCGTCCAGGTGTCCGATCGCGCCCGGGTCGCTCGGCGTCACGTCCACTTCGATCGTCGGGCCGCCTTCTTCGCCGCCTTCACCACCGCCGCCTTCGCCGCCTTTCGACGGCGCCTTCGCAACCGCCCCAACGGCGCTGACCACGCCTTCGCTGCTCCGTTCGTTCGGCAGATTGATCGTCACCGGGTCGCCCACCTTCACGCTCGACTGCTGCGCCGCCGATAGCTGGATCGTCACCTGTGGCACCGTCGAGCTGATGCCCAGCACCGGTCCCGGCGTGACGTTCGCGCCGACCGTCGCCGTCACGCTCGTCACCAGCACCGGCCCCCGCTCGAACACCACCGACCCCAGCGCCAGCGCACCCGTCACCGCCACCCCGTGCGCAGCTTGAAACGCCTCAATCGCGGTGGTCGTGGCAGAGGTGAACGCGTCGCCCGTGAGCCCGCTCGCGTAACCGAGCGCCTCCAGGTTCGCATTCAGCTCCGCGACTTCAGGGCCGGCCGGCATGCCCGCGATGAATGCCCGCGACGGAAACACCGAGCCGTACAGCAACACCACCGATTGGTCGTCGATCGCATACAGGCTCTGTCCGCGGGAGAACACCCTGCCGACCGCCGGCAGCATCGTGAACGTCGAGCTCTGTCCATACACCGACTCCGAGGAGCGCGCCGCCGTCACGGCCTGCTGCGCGCGAGCGAGCGCGGTTTGCGCCGAGGCGACAGACGTCCTGTCCGCAGCGAGCCTCGTCGCATCCGTGCCTGCTCCCTGTCGATCGGCGGTGACCGTCGCCGCATCGCCCGTGCACAGGCCTGTGCTCATGCCTCCGGGCGAGGAGCCGCCCGAACCGGCTTCACCCCCCGTGGACGAGCCCGCGGAAGCGGCTTCCGCGGCGCCGTCGCCCGCACAGTCCACCGACTCCTTCTCGCGCGCCGCCGACAGCGTCGCTCGCAGCCCAGCGAGCGTCGCCGCGTCGGCCGACAGCGACGTCCCGGCGCTCTGCAGCATCGACTCGCTCGCCGCAAGCGACTGCTCGGCCTGCTGCACCGCCGACGGCGGTGTGCCCGAGGGGATGCGGATGCTCGACGCGTCCGCATAGCCGAGCGTCCCGCTCACCGGTGTCTGCGAGGACAACGCCCGGCGCGTCACCGTCGCCAGCGACGTGCCCGCGGCGTTATCGCTGGCGCCGCCGGGCTTGTTCGCGCCCGCGAAAGGATCGCTCACGAGCACGACCGCAACCACCGCGACCAGCACGAGGCCCATCCCTGCGAGCACGATCCGGCGCGGGCTCGTCATTTCACTAGTGGTTGCCGTGAAGGCCGCCCGGGATCAGCGACTGGCACGCTTCCTCGGCTTTCAGGGCCTGTGGCGAGTTCAGGTCCAGCCCCTTGTGCGAGATGTGCACGCCGCCGCCTTCGAAGGTCGGATCCGGGAAGTTCGGAATGCCGTGCGTGCGGATGCACGCCGCCGCCTTCAGGTACTCCGCCTGTTCCTTCACGCTGATCGGGTGGTTCGACGAGCCAGGGCCACCACCGCCCGGCAGCAGCTTGTTGCACGCCTTCTGCGCCGAGTTGAACTTGGGGTTGCTGCTGATGCCCGGCGTCACCCTGACAGCCACTTTCACTTCGTTGCCGTTCGTCGAGATCTTCGGATCGGGGAAGTTCGGCACCCCGTGTTCGCGCATGCACGCCGAGAACGCCACCCCCTGGCTGTCCGGCGAGGCCGAGCCGCCCTGCGAGCTGCCGGCGCTCGAGGAGCCGCTCTGCGAGCTGCCCCCGCTCGAGGAGGAGCTGCTCGTGGAAGTGCTCGACCCCAGGTGCGCCACGGTCGGCGTTTTCGCGCCGCCGCCGCAACCCGCGATCAGCAGCGCCAACACCGTGATCGCGGCAATCGGTCCTATCGCCTTCATCTCGTCGTCTCCTCGCGCTGGCTGGATGCTGCGTGCGAGGCAGTTCTACGGAACGGGCGGTTACACCACGGTGACTGGAGCTGTCACCGCGCTGTAACCACGGATGCGCCACGCTGCGTGGTCCATGCGAGTGCTACTGGTCGAGGATCACGCCGAGCTTGCCGACACCGTCGCCACGGGGCTGCGCCGTGAGGGAATGGCCGTTGACGTTGCGCTCGACGGCACCGACGCGCTCGCGCATCTCGCGCTCACCGATTACGACGTGCTCGTGCTCGACCGTGACCTGCCCGGCGTGCACGGTGACGAGATCTGCCGCACGCTCGTCGCCGAGCGGCGCGAGGGGCGCATCCTCATGCTCACCGCCGCCGGCACGATCGAAGACCGCGTCGACGGCCTCGGCCTCGGCGCCGACGACTACCTGCCCAAGCCGTTCGCCTTCGCCGAGCTCGTCGCGCGGGTCCGGGCGCTCGCCCGTCGCTCCGGCGCGACCGCGCCGCCGGCGCTCGTGCACGGCGACCTGCGCGTCGATCCCGCCAATCGCCTCGCCAGCCGCGACGGTCAGCGCCTCGCGCTCAGCCCCAAGGAGCTCGCCGTGCTCGAATACCTGCTCGAGGCCGACGGGCGCATCGTCTCCGCCGAGGAGCTGCTCGAGCGCGTGTGGGACGAGAACGCCGACCCGTTCACCACCACCGTCAAGGTGACGATCAGGCGCCTGCGCACGAAGCTGGGCGAGCCGCCGGTGATCGAGACGGTGACCCGTGGCGGATATCGGATCTAAGCGCCGGCTGCGCCTTCCCCGCTACACGATCCGGCTGCGGCTCGCAGTGCTCTACGGCGGCGTGTTCCTGATCACGGGGACGCTGCTGCTCGCGATCGTCTTCCTGACCGTTCGTTCTTCCTCGCACAGCGTCGTCGTCTCCGCCGAAGGGGCCGCATCGAGGCTCGTGGAACGCCACGCGCACGCGGTCTCGCCCGGGTCGGCGCTCACCGTCGCGCCCGAAAGCGCCGCGGTCCGGCGCGCGAAACAACTCGGCGCAGTCGCGGTCAACGTCAACAACAGCGATCTGCACAACCTGTTGATCCTGTCCGCCTTCGCGCTGGCGATCATGGTGATCACCTCGATGGCGCTCGGCTGGTTCCTCGCGGGCCGCGTGCTGCGCCCGCTGCACACGATCACCGCCACCGCGCGCGCGATCTCCGCCTCCAACCTGCACGAGCGCCTGGCGCTCAAAGGCCCCAACGACGAGCTGCGCGAGCTCGGCGATACGTTCGACGAGCTGCTCGGACGGCTCGAGTCCTCCTTCGAGGCCCAGCGCCAGTTCGTCGCCAACGCCTCGCACGAGCTACGCACGCCGCTCACGCTCGAGCGGGCAATCCTCGAGGTCACGCTCGCCGACCCTTCCGCGAACATCGGCACGCTGCGCGCCGCCTGCGAGCGCGTGCTCGCGATCGGCGAGCAGCAGGAGCGGATGATCGACGCGCTGCTCACGCTCGCACGTGGCGAGCGTCGCCTCGAGCGTCGCGAGCCGCTGCGTCTGCAGAGCATCCTCAGCGCCGTGCTGAGCGAGCGCAGCGATGACTTCGCCCGCCGCGGCCTGCGGCTGGAGACGAAGCTCGAGGACGCCCCCACCACCGGCGACCCACGCCTGATCGAGCGCCTCGTGTCCAACCTGATCGACAACGCGATCTCACACAACACCGCGGCGGGGTGGGTGACCGCCGCGAGCACCGTCGAGGACGGCCAGGCGATCCTACGTGTGTGTAACAGCGGGCCGACGATCGCACCCGAGGAGCTCGAGCAGCTGACCAGACCGTTTCACCGGCTCGGCACCGCGCGGACGGGACACGGCGATGACCGCGGGCACGGCCTCGGGCTGTCGATCATCGCCGCGATCGCCACCGCGCACGGAGCGACACTTGCGTTTCAAGCCCAGCCCGCCGGCGGCCTGCAGGTCGAGGTGCGGTTCCCCGCCCCCAGCGCGTCCGAGGCGTAGGCGCCCCGCCTATTCGCTCGCCAGCGCGCCCAGCACGTCCAGCTTCGCGGCACGGCGTGCTGGCATCAGCGCGGCCAGCAGGCCGGCTACGCCGGCGGCGACGAGCAGCACGAGCAGCGTGCCGACGGGGATCGAGAGCACGTAGCCGGAGCTCGACAGCGCGATCTTCGTGACAAGGATCGCGCCGATCAGCCCGATCGCGAGCCCGAGGACGCCGCCGATCAGCGCGGTGATGAGCGACTCGTAGCGGATCATCTGCCGGATCTGCCTGCGCGAGGTGCCGATCGCGCGCATCATGCCGAGCTCGCGCGTGCGCTCGTAGATCGAGAGCACCAGCGTGTTCACGATCCCGAACAGAGAGACGATCACCGACAGCGCCAGCAGCACGTACACGAGCACCAGCAGCGTGTTGACTTTTTCGCTCTGTTCTTTCGTGTATTCGGCGGGGGTCTGCGAGCGCGCCTGCGGGAACTCGCGGTGCAGGAGCGAGTTGACGGCGTGGCGCACTTCGGTGGTGTTCGCGCCGGACGCGTAGGTGAGGAAGTCGACGCCGTCCGTGCGCTGGCCGAAGGCCGTGCGCGCGAGCGAGCGCACGATCGTGATGTTGGCCATCAGGCCGAGCACTTCTTCTTTGACGATGCCCATCACCCGGAGCGTGACGGTGTGGTTCGAAGGGGTCAGGACCGACAGGCGCTGTCCGACCTCGAGGTGATGGGCCTTGGCGAACTTCTCCGAGATCACCGTCCCTTCGGGGCCGAGCGATTCGAGCGTGGCGCGCGAGCCCTGCTCCCATTCGACCTTGTACATACCCACGAATGAGCTCGGTTCGAGCGCGGTCACCGCGCTCTTTTCATCGATCACCGGAGCGCCGGGCTTGGACAGGTCGCTGACCCTGCCTTCGGTGAACGCGACCGCCGTCACCGCGCCCACGCCGGGGATGCGCCTGACGGCTGGAGCGACGACGGCAGGCACGCCGCCTTCGCCGGCCTGCGTGTTCTGGATGATCAGGCTACCCGCGAACGAGCGGCCGACGGCCTGGTCGATCGTGGCCTTCGTCCCGGCCGCGAGTACCGCGATGAACGTGACGAGCGCGATGCCGATCGTCAGCGCCAGCGCCGTCACGAGCGTGCGCCCGGGCTGGCGCACCGAGTTCTCGCGCGCGAGGCGGCCGGTGATGCCGCGCCAGCTGACGAGCACGCCGATCGCGTTCGCGAGGGCGGGAACGACGCGGTAGCGCCGCGGCGGCCGCTCGCCTTCGCGGCGCAGCCTGGCGAACAGCCTCGCCGCGCGCAGGGCCCACGCGACCACGAGCACGAGGCCCACGCCGTGCCCGAGCACGCGGCCCAACGCGAGCACGACGACCAGACCGATGATGAAGCGTAGGATCAACGTGCGCCGCGTCGGCAGCGGCCGCGGCGGGATCGTGACGCCCTCGCGCATCGCCGCGATCGGCGGGACGCGCATCGAGCGCATCGCCGGGAAGAAGCCGGCAACCACGGTGATCACGATGCCGACGGCGAGCGAGACGATCACGGTGCGCGCCTCGAGCACGGTGCCGTTGTCGGGCAGATCCGCGCCGAGCAGCTTGAACAGCCCGTCGAGCGCCGGGGCGAGTCCGATGCCCGCGAACAGCCCCAACACCGCGCCGACGATGCCAAGCAGCAGGCCTTCCTCGACGACCGAGCGCATGATCTGCGCGCGCGAGGCGCCGAGCGTGCGCAGCAGACCGAACTCGCGCGTGCGCTGCGCGACGGTGATCGAGAAGGTGTTGAAGATGATGAACGCGCCGACGAACAGCGCCACGTACGCGAACACGAGCAAGAACGTGCGCAGGAAGCCGAGCTTTTCTTCCAGTTCCGCCGTCTGGTTGGCCGCTTCCTGAGCGCCCGTGCGCACCGTCAGCGTGGCCGGCAGCGCCGCGCGCACGCGCGCAGCGAGCTGCTGCGGCGAGACGCCCGGGTCGGCGGCCGCGTAGATGCTGTCGTACGCGCCCGGTTCGCCCGCCACGTATTGAGCTTCCTTGGGGAGCAGCAGCGCGAGGCTCGCGCCGCCGAACGATTCGCTGCCGGCGAACTTCGCGATGCCCACGAGCGTGTACGTGTGCGACGGGGCGTTGCCCGCGATCACGATCTTCTCGCCGAGCTCGAGGTGGCTGCGCTTGGCGGTCGCCTCGTCGATCGCGACCTCATCATCCGCTTCGGGCAGGTGTCCCTTTGCCGCGGTGAACGCCTCGAAACGCTTCGGCTGCAGGGCGTTGACGAGCCCGGGCGCGTGGCCGGTCGTCAGGCGCTTGCCGCTCGTCGTGAGCAGCGAAGCGTTGCTCGACACCGCGCCCGACGCGGCCGCGACCCCGGAGACCGAGCGCACGCGCGCGAGCGTCGCTTCGTTCAGCGACGCGGCTTCCGCGCCCGTCCCGCGCCCCAGCGTTTCCTTCTGCGTGACTACGACCGCCTTGTTCTTGTACGCGTTGCTGAAGATTTCCGAGAAGGCGCCGTTGATCGTGTCGGTGAGGATGTAGGTGCCGGCCATCAGCGCGACGCCGAGCGCGATCGCCACGCCGGTCAGCAGCACGCGCACCTTGCGCTGGGCGAAGCCGCGGAACAGCAGCTTGCCCATCAGCCGACAGCCTTCATCAGGTCGAGCGCCTGCTCGGCGCTCGCCGCCTCCCCGTCGTGGACGATCCTGCCGTCGGCCAGCACGAGCAGCCTGTCCGCGAACGATGCCGCGTGCGCGTCGTGGGTGACCATCACCACCGTCTGGGAGAAGTCGTCAACCGCGTGGCGCAACAGCTCGAGCACATCGCCGGAGGACTTCGAGTCGAGGTTCCCCGACGGCTCGTCCGCGAACACGACCGCCGGACGTGAGATCAGCGCCCTGGCGACCGCCACGCGCTGCTGCTGGCCGCCGGAGAGCTCAGCGGGACGATGGGTGAGCCGGTCGCCGATCCCCACGGTCTGCACGAGCTGGTCGAACCACCCACGGTCGACGTCGCGCCCGGCGATCGAGAGCGGCAGCAGGATGTTCTCTTCCGCGTTCAGCACCGGCAACAGGTTGAAGGTCTGGAAGATGAAGCCGATGCGGTCGCGGCGCAGCCGTGTGAGCGCACGGTCATCGAGCTCGGTCAGCTCCACGCCCGCCAGCGTGACCGTGCCGGAGGTCGGCCGGTCCAGGCCGGCGAGCAGGTGCATGAGCGTCGACTTGCCAGAGCCCGACGGGCCCATGATCGCCGCGAAGCGGCCCGCGGGAAAGTCGACCGTGACGCCAGCGAGCGCGTTCACCATCGCCTCCCCCTCGCCATAGCGGCGGGTGAGATCGCGCGCCTGCACGATCGGCTGGGAGCCGCCGTCGGCGCTCGTGTAGGTCGGTGTCGACATATCCAGGACTCTACGCGCCCGCACCCTGGACACTTGGCAACCAGCTGAACCGCCACGCCGCGAACGCGGCCGCGGCCACCCCCCACGCGGCAAGCGCCAGCAGGTCGCTGACCGAGATCGAGCCGGCGAAGGAGGTGTGGACCGAGGCGCGCTGAAGACTCGCCGCCAGGTGCTCCACCGGGAACAGCTCGCCGACCGTGCGCAGCGTGCCGCTGAGATTGGTGGTGGGGATGAATACGCCCGAGAGAAACCACAGCGGCAACGTCGTCGCCTGCACGATCGGCTGGGCCGCATCCGGAGAGCCGATCAGACCGGAGACGGCGTAGCCGATGCATGCGAAGGAGAGCGTGCCCACGATCGCGGTGCACGCGATCGCAGCGATCGCCGCCGGCGCCATGCCCACGCCGTAGGCGAGCTTCCCGACGACCAGAAGCAGCGTTGCCATCACGGCGACGATCACGACCGTCGAGAGCGCCTGCCCGGCGATCAGGTATGCGGGAGCTACCGGCGTGGCGCGGCGGCGCTTGAGCACCCCGGACTCGCGTAGCGTGGCGATCGAGATCACGAGGTTGGCGTAGGAGGCGACGACGATCGACATCGCGAGGATGCCCGGCACGTAGAAGCGAGACAGCTTCACGTGGACACTGTCGATCGTTGTGTTGCCGTGGCCGAACACGCCCGTGAAGACCACCAGCAGGAAGATCGGGAAGAAGAACGTGAAGAACCGTGCGCGCGGGTTTCGCACGCTCGCGCGTATGTCGTAGCGGACCTGATGGGCGAGCAGGGACACGGCTAGCCACCGACCTGGCCGTCGGCCCTGTGGCGGCGCCACGCGCGAATGAGATATTTCAACAGCAGAAACATTGTCAGCTCCTGGCTTGGTCGTGGGATGTGAGCCGCAGGTACACGTCTTCCAGCGTCGGCCTGCGCACCTCGAGATCGTCAAGATTCAGACCGCGCTCCAATGCCCACACGGTGAGGGCGTTCAGATCGGCGGCGGCGGTTGACGTGTCCAGCACGACCTTCCCACCCACGTCTTGCTCCGCGCGATCAGCGAGCGGCGCCGGAAGATCCGTGGTGAGGGTGGCGCCGGGGCACGTGAAGGTGATGCGCGCCCCCGCGAGCTGACGGCCCCCGAGCGTCTCGGGCGTTCCCTCGGCGACGATCTCGCCGGCAGCGATGATCGCGATGCGGTCGGCGAGCCGTTCGGCCTCCTCCATGTAGTGGGTCGTGAGAAAGACGGTCTTGCCGAGCTCGCGCAGACCGGCGATCACCTCCCATGCGGCGCGGCGGGCGGATGGGTCGAAGCCGGTCGTGGGCTCGTCGAGGAAGATCAGCTCCGGGTCACCGATCAGCGCGAGGGCGACGTCCAACCGCCTGCGCTGGCCGCCCGACAGCGATGCGGCGCGCTCGTCCTTCTGCTCGCTCAGCCCGACGAGCGCGATCGTGCCATCAACGTCGCGAGGCTCGTGGTAATAGCCGGCGTACAGATCCAGGCACTCCCGCACGGTCAGCCCGGGCTCGGCCTCGGACTCCTGCAGCACGATCCCGATCCGCTCGCGCCACGCGGCCGGCGCGTGCCACGGGTTGGCGCCGAGGACCTCGACGTGACCGTCACTTGCCCGCCGGAAGCCCTCGAGGATCTCCACCGTCGTCGTCTTGCCCGCGCCGTTGGGGCCGAGGAACGCAAAGATCTCTCCGCGACGCACGTCCAGGTCGATTCCACGCACCGCCTCCTGCCGGCCGTATCGCTTGCGCAGCGCGCGGATCGATATGACCGAGTCGACAGGGGGCGGCTGCGGGGCGGGCGCGGGCCGCTGGACAACGGCCACGTCGAGTGAGTTCGTGAGCATGGCCGCCACGCTACGGGGCGCCCAGCCGTCTTTCATCGGCCCGCGGGACGAACTTGCCGGTCCAACCACGGGTGGAGACGCGAGCTTCCTGACTGCACCCGTGAGCCGATGACACTCGCCTGCGGGACGCCTATCGTTCGCTGCAGCACATGTTGGCGCTCTATAGATGGCTCACCCGCGGCATCTCCAGCGAAGACCCTGCGCGCGCTCCATGGATGCACGCCGGCGCCACGGGATCGGAGGCGCCGCGCGCACCGATCGAGGCGATCGTCATCCGGTGCTTCGGGCTCGCGTGGCTGGTGCTGTCGATCGCAGGGACCTTCTCCACGCGACCGCACCCGGGGCTGCACGGTCGCGGCCTGGCGATTCTCGTCGCGCTGATCGCGCTGGTCGCGTCCGCTGTACTCACGCAGCCGCTGCGGTTCACCGGACTGCCTGTTTGGCGGCGCGCGGCGGCGCTCGCCGGCCTGACCGCCGCGGCTGCCGTGCTCGCGGCGCTGCAACCTGACGGCACCTGGCAGAGCGGACCGGTGTTCGTGGCGATCGTCGCCGCGATACGAATGGATCGGCTGAGCGGAGCGCTGACGCTGGCATTTTCGCTGCTCGTGGTGATCGCCGTCTCAGCGGCCACCGGCCACGGCGGAAATGCCATCTCGGTGGTGTTCACGGCCGTCCCGTGGTTCCTCGTGATGCGCCTGATCCGCGCGATCGCGGAGCAGCGAAACGCGCTCAGCGAGTCGCGCGTGGCGGAGGCGAAGGCGGCGGCTGCCGCGGAGCGGGGACGCCTCGCTCGCGAGATGCACGACGTGCTCGCGCACTCGCTCTCGGCGCTCGCGCTGCAGCTGGAGAGCACGCGCCTGCTCGCCGCCGATCGCGGCGCCGGCCAAGAGCTCACGCGCGCGATCGACCAAGCCCACCAGCTGGCGGCCAATGGGCTGCAGGAAGCACGGCGCGCGATCGCGACAGCGCGCGGCGAGGAGCTGCCCGGACCCGACCGCATCGGCGTGCTCGCCGATGCGTTCGGAGAACAGAGCGGCCTGCCGGTGGACGTACAGGTACACGGCGAGCCGCGCGAGCTCGCGCCGGACGCTCGTTTGGCCGTCTACCGAACGGCCCAGGAGGCGCTCACGAACGTCAGCCGTCACGCAGCCGCGGAGCGTGTGGAGATCGAGCTCTCCTACCTGCCCGAGAGCACCGTGTTGATCGTCGCCGACCATGCCCCCGAGGGCACGCCCGCGCCGGCGCCGCTCAGCCTCGCGGGCGCCTCCTACGGGTTGACGGGCATGCGTGAGCGCGCCGAGCTGCTCGGTGGCGAGCTCGTCGCCGAACCGACCGACGACGGCTTTCGCGTCGAGCTGCAGCTCCCGGCATGAGCGGCGGCGAAAGACCAGCCGACGAGAACCGAGATCCGGTCCGCGTCGTGCTCGCCGACGACCAGCGCCTCGTGCGCGAGAGCCTCAGCACGCTGCTTGGGCTGCTCGACGGGGTCGAGCTCGTGGCCAGCGCCGCCGACGGCGAGGAGGCGGTCGCGCTCGCCGAGCTCCACAATCCACAGGTCGTGCTGATGGATCTGCGCATGCCGCGCCTGGACGGGATCGAAGCGACGCGCCGTCTGCGCGAATCCCAGCCCGAGGTGAGCGTGATCGCGCTGACCACCTACGCCGACGACGAGAGCGTCCTCGGCGCGCTGCGCGCGGGTGCGCGGGGCTATCTCACGAAGGACGCCGGCAGCGAGGACATCCGCAGGGCGATCCTCACCGTCGCCGACGGCGACGCTGCACTCGACCCGGCTGTGCAGCATCACGTCGTGAGTGCTCTTGCAGGTGAGACCGCATCATCCGACTGCGACACCGCGCTCGGCAGAGAGCTTCCCGACGAGCTGACCCCGCGCGAGGCGGAGGTGCTCGCGCTGATCGCCGAGGGCCTCACGAACGCCGAGATCGCCGAGCGCCTGGTGGTCAACCAGACGACCGTGAAGTCACACATCAACCACCTGTTCGCCAAGGCCGGGCTGCGCGATCGTGCGCAGGCCGTCAACTACGCGTACCGCACCGGGATCGCCACGCCGCCCTGCTGAGAGCCGACCCTACGCCGGCCTGCCTGCGAGCCCGCCGATCCCGAGCGACCCCTCGCCGCCGGCCACGTTGCCGCCTGGCCCGGTCTCATCTTCGGTGGCGAGCTGCCCGCCGCCGTGCGTCGTCGCGTCAGCCGCATCCCCCGGCAGCTCAGGAGGATCGTCCAGGAAATCCGCCGTCGGCACGAAGAACAAGGTGCCGGTGACTGCGGTGGAGAAGTCGAGAATCCGGTCGTAGTTGCCGGGTGGGTCCCCAAGGAACATGCGCTGGAGCATCAGTTCGGTGACCGAGGGGGTCGCGGCGTAGCCGATGAAGTACGTGCCGAACTCCCCCGCCCCCAACGACCCGAAGGGCATGTTGTCCCGCAGAATCTGGCGCTGCGTGCCGTCTGGTTCGACGATCGTGTTGAGCGCGACGTGGGAGTTGGCGGGCTTGACGTCGTCGTCCATCTCGACGTTGGAGAGCTTGGCGCGCCCGATCACGCGCTCCTGCTCCTCGACCGTGATGGCGTTCCAGGCCGCCATGTCATGCAGGTACTTCTGCACGATCACGTAGCTGCCTCCAGCAAACGCCGGGTCGTCGTCCCCGACCGTGACCGCCGCCTCGGCCGTCGCCCCGGACGGGTTCTCCGTCCCGTCGACGAAACCGAGCAAGTCCCGCTCGTCGAAGTACCTGAAGCCGTGCACCTCGTCGAGCACCGTGGCTGCCCCCGCGAGCCGTCCCACGATCAGCGACGCAAGCTCCCAGCACAGGTCCATCTTCGCGGCGCGGATGTGAAACAGGAGATCGCCAGGGGTGCCAACAGCGCGGTGGCGGCCACCATCGAGGGCCTGGAACGGGTGCAGCTCCAGCGGCCGAGGGCCAGCGAAAAGACGATCCCACGCATCCGATCCCACACCCGCCACGATCGCCAGCGCGGCCTGGGGATTGCGGAAGCCGACCGTCCGGGCGAGCCCCGACAGATCTTCGAGCAGGTCGTGGACGACCGACTCGCCTGCCTCCTCGAGGGTGAGCACGAGGATGATCGCGCTCGCCGTCAGCGGGGTGAGCACGGGCTGGGGCGTCGGGGCGACGGACGCTGGGCTCTGCGAGTCGGTCATGACGGGCGTTCTCCCGTATCACTCCAATGAGAGGGCATAGGCTCTCAGCGAGATGGTAGCCAGGGCCGCCGACTGGGGCTTGCGCGGGATCGACCAGCTCGGGGCTTTGGGGAACGCACAAAAGCCCGCACTTTCCGATATCCCGCCTGTCGAAATCGTCGGTTCCCTAGTAAGGCATCGCGTGTTCGTCTACTACTCCGAGGAAATCGCGTGTGCGGCGTTGGTGCAGGCCGGCGGCAGTGAGGATTGGGCGCTTCCGTAATGGAACTACGAGCTCGACCGCGAACACGCGAGCATCCCGGACGCCTTCCGCGAGCCGATCGCCGACGGTGCGCCGAACCCGCTCTACGTCGAGCAGCGCGCGGCCGGGATCAACGAAGGCGTTCCCCTCGAACCTGCGACCACGACGTCACAGCTGGCGCTCGGAAACGGCGGCGCTTGCCTCGGCTCATGCTGGGCGCTGATGCTGGTATCAGCCGTCGCCACGAGCGGCCGATTCCATACGAGTCCCGCCACGCATCACGCTGGTCGGCGGCCTGTGAATGCAGCCCTGATTACCCTTTCGGCATTGCCGTGGAGGATCGCCTCCGGGTGGCTCTGGCCGGCATTGCGGACCCAGGTCTCGAGCTTGGCGAAGTCCTCCGCCTTCTCGAACCCTGCGAGTGTCGGCTTGATGAAGCCATCGATGTCGGTGCCGAGCGCGGCGACGCTGCTTGCGTCGCCCACGGCCGTGCCGATCGCATCGAGATGCGCCTTGACGAGCGCGGCGGACTCGGCCTCGCTGTTCGCGTCACCGAGTTGGTGCTGTGCGCCGATCAGTCCGATCACGCCTCCTCGCTTGGCGATTTTGCGGGCCGTGTCCTCGGCGAGGTTGTATTCCTGCGCGCGTGCGGCCGGTCCGGCGCTTCGCATCCCCACGTGAGTGGCAATTATGGGGTAGTTCGTCCCGGCCTCGTTGCCCTCGAGGCGCTCGACCAAGGCGAAGGTCTCTGTGACCGCGCGCTCAGACATGTGGCTGATATCGACCAGGATTTTGTGGCGGTGCATAGCTTCGATCAGATGCTCGCCCATCTCGGTGAGCCCGACGTGCTCGGGCTCGGGGAAGAGCTCGAGGAAGTGCTGATCCGTGAACGTCGGTATCGCCGGGGCCTCAGTCGCCAACCGGCGATAGAAGAGATGGGCGACGGTGATGTACAGAACGCCCTGCTGCGAGAGCCATCGCACGCGCTCGTCGAGCTTCCCCGGGTCTTCACCTAGCTGGAAGCCACCCTCGACGCAGTGAACGAAACGGATGCCGGGCCTCTTGAGATCCGCCGCGGTCTTCACCACGAACACAGGGATGCCGTCCTCGGTCGCATCCGGCAGACCGTGCTCGATGAATTCGAGCTGCCGCTCGAGGAAGTCGAAGTAGCGATCAAGCGGCGGCGCTTCGTTCAGATGCAAAGCGTCGAACTCGGAAGCCGGCCAGTAGAGCACCGAGCAGACAATTCCCGCGCCTCCGAGCCGAAGACCGTCGAGGCTGACACGCCAACCTGAGCTCCAGCCTGAGTCGTTGACGATCCTCGCGACCAGGTCGACGAGCCGACCCTCGAATTTGTCCACGAAACGGCCCAGCCAGCCCTCCTTGGGCCCGCCGGCGTCGGGCTCCTCGGCGACGAGGTGCATGGGATAATGGCAATGCAGATCAGCGATCACTCCAGACCCCTTCGGACGATTGCGCTTATAGATGTTTGAGCTGCCAGCGGCCTTGATCGTGTTTCTGGTCAAGCCAGCGTTGTGCGTCTTTGCGGCCTAGCTCGATCAGTCGCTCGGTGAACTCTTCCGCGAACAGGAGGTAGCTGAGCAGCTCGCCGTGGCTGGTGTCCTTGGCGGCGTTAAGGAGATGCCCGAGCGCACTGAGACTCGGGGAACGCGCGAGCGCGAGTGGCGATCGATAGTAAGTGCGATAGACGTCGCTGGCGATGCGCCCGATCTCAAAGGGGTCCTCTGGCGCTATGAGCATGTAGGGAACTCGTCGCTTGCCGGTACGGCTCTCGTGCGCCCGGATCTTCGCTTCTGTGTCGTCGTCGAGCATTTCGTTGACGGTGGCGAGGGTGTGCACATCGTTTACGAGGGGGTCGACGAGCACGGCTTGTATGAGCTGGGTGGCGCCGTCAAGAGCGTCCGGTCGACGGTCTGCGTGCAACTCGGGCGCCGGCGTAAGCGAGTTGAGTGCGATCACGATCAGCCGGCTGGCGCCCAGAGCGAGCGCCGGCTTGATCGGCGCGTTCAGGCGCGTACCACCGTCGAAGTACCAGCGTCGACCTTCTGGGCCATCGATCGGGACGGCAGGAAAGAGAAGCGGAATCGCGGCCGATGCACGCACGTGATCCTCGGTTAGCCTGGTCTGTATGTATGAGATGCCCCGGAGCGGGTCGAGCGGGGGCGAGCTGCCACCGTCGTGGAAAACGACGCTTACACTCGTGCGCCCCGATGTGGCGACCACAGCCGCGGTAGCGAGATTCTCCTGCTCCACGTTTTCGCGTATACGATCGAATACGATCAGTTTCGCGAGGGTTCCCACCAGCGGCGCAGGGTCGAGCAAGCTGTCGGTGTGTGCCCGTCGGCTGCCTAGAACTTCGAGCATGTATGACCACAGGCGCACACCCTCCGCCGCCGAGACGAGCGGCTTGAGCACGCTGGCGTAGCTGATCTTGCGCCACAGTTCCAGCCCACCCTCGGCAATCTGGGCGACAGATTCCCCGGCCTGCGCCGCGAGGTAAGAGGCGTTGATCGCGCCGACGCTCGTGCCCACGATTATCCGCGGGCGCTCGCTCGCCTTCAGCGCAGGCAACAGGACAGAAAGTGCACCTATCTCATACGCGCCTCGAGCCCCGCCGCCGGCCAGCACCAAACCAACATGCCCATCGCTCGAACCGGATCGAGGCATGACGAGTAGGCTACAAGATCTCGACCTTCAGAATCAGCCGCCTAGCGTTGGCAGCTATCCGCGCATACCTTGGACAGGTGATCAGAACCGTGCGATCTACTTGACAGAGACATCGGACGTTGCGAGACTCTTGCGAGTCGGCGACTGGGCGAGACGGGGGCACGACGATCGGCAAGCGCCTCATCATCGGCTTAATGGTCCTGAGCCTCTTTATCGGCGCTGGAGGGGCGCTGGTCGTGGTGTGGATCATCAACGGCACGATCGGTCGTGTGACGGTGCGCAAGGTAGAACCGTTCTCGCTCGTCAACGAACCAAAGGCGGGAACGCTGGCGGAGCGATTTCGCCCTTGGCTGCTGTTCGACAGCAAAGAGAAATGGCGGCCGCTGAACGTCGACTACATGTTCGACGAAGGCACCCAGCACTTCTGCGTGCGCCAAGGGCACGTACCCAAATGCTCACGGATTGACGACGCTGCGGCGTTCGACAAGCTGGTCGAGGAAAAGCGGTCCGGCCCGAGCAGCTACATAGACATCGCCGGCAACAAGGTCTCGGAATACCACGGTCCTGCTTCCTGTCGACCGCTGTTCGATTGCGACACCGGACCGCGCTCGGCGATCTATTACAACGCCACCGAATCGAACGGCCGCTACTACCTCGACTACTGGTGGTTCCTGCGTTTCAACCACTTCGCACGACTTGACCTCGACAAGAGCTGCCTCCTGCCGCAGGCGCGCGAAATCGGACTATGCGACGAGCACGAGGGCGACTGGGAGGGCGTGACGGTCGTAACACGTCCCCACGACGAAAGGCACGTCGAATACGTCGTTTACGCTGCGCACAAAGGGACCTTCCGTTACAGCGGCGCTCAACTGGCGTTTCGCGACGGCACACGACCGGTGGTCTACTTGACGGAAGGCGGTCACTCCGCCTACCCGCTGGCATGTGCGCACTCCTGCCGGCAGCCATCGGGCCTCGCGATCGACGGGGTCGTGCCGCCAGAGACCGACCACGACGGGCTGGCACCGTGGGGACGCAACGGGGAAGTCTGCGTCCCCAATGCTGCCGGGAGCTGTCTGCTCTCGCTCGCCAAGCAGCCTTGGACACACTGGCCGGGCGAATGGGGCGCCGGCTGCTCGGCGGCGTGCGGTGGCGCTCTCGACGCCAACTCGCCGCGCTCCCCGGGTGTACAGGCACGCTTTCAGACGCCGTGGTGTTCCTTCCAGGAAGAAGTCTTCACGTGCGACGGTCGCAGCCAGCGCTGCTCGGATTGGCTCTCCGCTCAGGTCAGAGCCGTTGCATGCGATCCGGTCCTTCTAACCGAAGCCCAGCGCGCAAGCAAGAGGCTCGGAACGGGCAAGCTCGGCCTCGAGGTCGCGGGCGAAACGATCCAAACCGATACCACGCCAGGCGTCGTGCAGGCGCTGGGACCTCCTCTGGAACCAAACAGCGAACTAACCGCGACCGTCGACGGGCCATCGGCGGAAATCCTCGTAAGCGCTGTGCAAGGCGCCCTCCTCAGCGACGACAGTTTCGCCAGTTCCGATTGGAAGCCAGGGCAGAGAGTTCACATCACGGTGACGCCCGGTAGCGACGGCCCCACGGTTCTCGCTGACGGGCAGCGTGCGCGCGAACGAACGATCACGGAACGAGCCACCCCCGCCTCCCTCGAACGCGTGCTGCACGCGATTGCACCACGTCGTTGAGTGCTCGAGGACGGCGTCAGGTGCCCCAGACGGGCGCGAGACTACGCAATCGGGAGCAACCTCGCGGGCCCACCGCTCGAAGCTCGCCCGCTTGTCAGGAGCCCGCGGTATCGGCCAGAGCTGCGGTCATCATCCGCACCCAGGTGTCCACGAGCGTCTGGTCGTCGACTTGGGGCGCGATGCCGAGGACGTCACGGAGCAGGCGGGTGGAGAGCAGCGATCCGAGCCCGACGGCAGCGATCGCAGCTGCGTCCCGATCCGCAATCGTGCGCTCGGCGCGGTCGCCGATCCAGGCGGCAAAACCCGTGAACGTAGAGCTCACCAGCTGCTCGACCGCGTCGGTCAGCAGCTGCGGCCGGTTGCGCACGTCGGAGGCGAGGATGCGCAGGAGCTCGGACTCACTGTCGAGCTCGGCGAGGACGTAGCGTGCGGTCAGCGTCAGTTCGGCTTTGAGGTCGCCGAGCGAGCCGAGCACGTTGCGGATCTCGCGCAGCGCGCCGAGCCTCGAAAGCTGGCGCTCGATGCCGGCCGCCAGCACCGCTTCCTTGCTCGGGAAGTGGTGGTACATGCCGCCGGCTCCCGGCGTGAGTCCAGCCGCAGCCTCGATCTTGGCGATGCTCGTGGCGGCATACCCGTGCTGGCTGAAGAGGTGCATCGCTTCGTCGACGATGCGGTCGCGAGTCGTCGTTGACATGAGCCGCACTAAGAATACACTTGGTTGAAGTCAGTGGATCAAGAAGAGAGGGGGATGTCTTTTGTTGTCCCATGTCGGGCGCCCAAGACCCACACGTCGGGCTATCGATGCGTGACGGCATCGACCGCGGGCGCCTGCGACGCACCGCCCCGCTGGCTGCGCTGAGCGCTCGCACCGCGGGTGGGGCTGCCGTCGTCTCGATACGCGGCAAGCTGACGGGCGCCGACAGCACCGAGTTCCACCTGCGCACGGCCGAGCGCTACGCCGAGCTGCTCGGCCGCTCCAAGGGCGCGTTGATGAAGGCCGGACAGATGCTCTCCTTCGCATCGATCTGCCCCACCGTGCCGGCAGAGTTCCAGTCGATCTACCACCGCGCGCTGGCGCGCCTGCGCGAGGACGCCCCGCCGATGACGAGCGAGCTCGCCCGCACCGTGCTCGAGCACGAGCTTGGGAGTCGAACCGAAAGCCTGTTCGCAGAGCTCGACTGGGAGCCTCTCGCCGCCGCTTCGATCGGCCAGGTCCACGCCGGACGACTCCACGACGGCCGCGAGGTGGCGGTCAAGATCCAATATCCCGGAGTTGCGGACGCGATCAACTCCGACCTCGAGAACGCCGAGCTGCTGGCCACGTTCCTCAGCATGATCGTCGGCGGCGTCTCGCCATGGCGACTGAGCTTCGACCTCCGCGGTATGGCACGCGAGGTGGGCATGCGCATCGCGGAGGAGCTCGACTACCGGCTCGAGGCCACAACCCAGGCTGAGTTCGCCGAGCGATACCGCGGACACCCGTTCATCCACGTACCGGAGGTCATCGGCGAGCTGTGCAGCGATCGTGTGCTCACCCAAGAGCTCGTGCGTGGCCGCGACTGGGGCACGGCACTCGAGGCGAATCAGGAGTTGCGCGACCGTTGGGCGGAGACGATCTTCCGCTTCGTCTACGGCTCCAATGTTCGCTTCCGCCTGCTTCACGCCGACCCTCATCCAGGGAACTATCGCTTCCACGAGGACGGTAGCGTGAGCTTCCTGGACTTTGGCTGCGTGAAGCGTTTTCGCCGCGAGCACATCTATGCGATGGGAACGATCGGGAATGAATGCGTGCGTGGGGACGTAGTCGGGACCTGGCGAGCATGCGTCGAGGCCGAGTTCTTGCGATCCTCCGATCCCGTCTCGCCCGAAGAGGCGTTCGCTTACTGGCGTGGACTGCTCGAGATGTTCTGGGGAGAGCAGCCCCTCGCGTTCACCTCTGAGCATGCGGCCAACATGGCCGAGCATGCGTTCTCGCCGCGCGGCCCTGCGGCCAACGCATTTCGCCACAGCACGCCGTCGCCCGAGTACACGGTCATGACCAGGATCGAGCTCGGGGTCGCCTCGCTGATCGCACAGCTGCACGCCTGCAACGACTGGCAGTCGATCGCCGCCGAGTTCTACGAAGGCCAGAAGCCGCTCACCGAACTGGGCAAGCGCGAGCACGCATTCTTTGCCGAACGCGAGGCAGCGAGCGACCATGCCTGATTGGCGAGCCTGGCCACCGCGGAGCGGTGAGCCATCAGACACGGGTGATGGCATCGAGCGTGGGCGCCTGCGACGCACCGCCCCGCTGGCTGCGCTGAGCGCGCGTACAGCGGGTGGGGCTGCCGTCGTCTCGGTACGCGGCAAGCTGACCGGCGCGGACAGCACCGAGTTTCACGTACATACGGCCGAGCGCTACGCCGAGCTGCTCGGACGCTCCAAGGGCGCGTTGATGAAGGCCGGGCAGATGCTGTCAATGGTTTCGTTCGGTCCCGCGATACCCTCGGAGTTCCAGTTGACCTACCGGGCGGCGCTCGCGCGTCTGCGCGACGATGCGCCGCCGATGCCGCGCGCCCTTGCGCAGACGGTGCTCGAGCGTGAGCTCGGTCGCACGGCTCGGAGCGCGTTCGCCGAGTTTGACTGGGAGCCGCTCGCGGCCGCTTCGATCGGTCAAGTGCACGCGGCACGGTTGCGCGACGGCCGAGATGTCGCGGTGAAGATCCAGTATCCCGGGGTCGCAGACGCGATTCGCGCCGACCTGAAGAACACGCAACTGTTGGTCACGTTCCTGACTCTGCTTGCAGGTCTATATACGCGCCGACTGAACACTGACTTCCGAGTTGCAGCGCGCGACATGAGCGCCCGCATCGGCGAGGAGCTCGACTACCGGCTCGAGGCCGCCACCCAGGCGGAATTCGCCGAGCACTACCGCGGGCACCCGTTCATCCACGTACCGGAGATCATCGGCGAGCTCTGCACCGGTCGCGTGCTTACGCAGGAGCTCTGCACAGGCCGCTCCTGGACCGACGCCGTCGGTGCAGAGCAGGACCTGCGCAATCAGTGGGCCGCTTCGATCTGGCGCTTCGTATACGGCTCGTACGGCCGCCTCGGCATGATCAACGCCGATCCGCACCCCGGCAACTACTTGTTCCACGACGATGGGCGCGTGAGCTTCCTGGATTTCGGCTGCGTACAGCGCTTCCCCAGCGACCGGAGCGCAATGGCTTCGGCGATCGTGCTGGCGTGTTTGCGCGGCGATGTGCTCGGAACATGGAGGGCGTGCGTGGAGGCGGGGTTGTGGAGAGCTTCGGACCCGGTCAGTCCGGAGGAAGTGTTCGCGTGGTGGCACGAGCCCTTCCGGTACCTGTGGGCAGAGCAGCCGTTCACGTTCACCCCCGAGTACGCGGCGAGCTGGGTCGAGCACAGGTTCTCGCCGACCGGACCGTCCGCAAACGCACTTCGATACCTCACCATGGTGAACGACTGTTTGGCATGGACCCGGATCGAACTGGAGCTGTCGTGGGTGCTGGCCCAACTTCATGCCACAAACGACTGGCCAACGATGCTCGCCGAGTGACGGGAAGTCGTTGCGATCGCCTATCCGCCCACAGGGAGGCGCGGGTTGGAGCCCCAGAAGATCTGCGTGCCCAGCATGCCGATGAGCGTGACCATGACGAGGTTCAAAACCATCGACTTCGCGGTCGCCTCCCCCACCCCTACGGGACCGCCGCTGGCGTTGTAACCGTAATAGCAACCCACCAACACGATCACGGTGGCCATCGTCATGCCCTTGATCAGGCTGAACAACACGTCCGGTGGACTTTGGAACTGCCAGAAGGTCAGTAGATACCCGCCGGGGGAGGTGTATCCGATCTGCAACACGACGGCGATGTAGGAGGCCAGGTACGCGACGCCCAGTCCGGCGATGTACATGAACGGCAACACGATCCAGGAGGCCAGCAGTCGCGTGGCGCACAGGAATGTCATCGAGTCGAACCCCATCACCTCCAGCGCGTCGATCTCCTCGCTGATCCGCATCGCTCCGAGCTCCGCCACGATCCCGGTGCCAACCTTCGCCGACATCATGTACCCGAAGGCGTACGGCACCGCCTCGCGCAGGTCGCACAAGGCGGTGAACACACCTGCGTAAGCCGGGGCGCCCTGAGACTCCAGGAAGTAGGCGCCCTCGATGCCGCACGTGCCGAGACCGATGATGAACACCAAGGACCAGATGATGAGCGTCGACCCCACGACCAGGATGCCGGCCTGACGCAGGGCCTCACCAAAGAAGCGCAGCACCCGCAAACCCCACACATCGCGCACGACCTGGCTCGAGAAGCTCGCGATCTTGCCCGCCGTCGCGAGCCATTCACGTGGCAACGCGAGCAGTTCGTTCATCACTTGATCACCAGGATCTGCGGATGGGTGGCCAGCAGCGTCTGCGTGAACACGTAGTTGAACGCGCCCACCCCCAGGAAGGAGATCACGACCGCCTGATTGACCGCCCTGCCCACGCCCTCGGCGCCCCCTGACGCGGTCATGCCCTTGTAGCAGCAGACGACCGCGATAATCGCCCCGAAGATCGTGCTCTTCAGCACCGACCCCCACAGGTCAGTGGTCGTGGCATTGGCGAACAGCGTCACCCAGAACGGCCCGAGCGGCTGTCCTGTGACGGTCGCGGCGAGGATGCCACCGAACAGGCCGAACAGGATCGCGTATAGATCGAACAGTCCGGTGATGATCATCAGCGCCAAAAAGCGGGGCACGACCAGGTTCTTGACCGTGTCGACGCCCAGCACCTGGAGCGCGTCGAGCTCCTCACGGATCTTGCGTGCCCCCAGGTCAGCCGTGATCGCCGTGCCGGCGATCCCCGCGAGCACGATCGAGGTGATCAACGGACCGATTTCCCGGATCGCTGCAAGCACGAAGAACCCCCCCAGCTGGTCCACCGAACCGAAGATGCGCAGGATGTTCGCTGCCTCCACTCCCGGCGCGCCGTAGTTGATTGCGATCGTCGTGATCAGCAACGGAAACCACACCAGGCGCAGCACGAACAGGAACTGCGACACGAGCTCCCCGCCATACGGATACGGCGGGTGCATGGCGGAGGAGATCGTCCTGCCCGTCAGGATCACCATCTCCCCGATCTCTTCGAGCAGGTTTCTGCTCGGCAGCGACGCCCGCTCGGCGATCTGTCGCGCAGCGCCCCTGCCCGTCGCCCTTCCCGCCATGCTCGAGTCCTCCTCGCGAGCCGACCTCTTAGACGATACGTCGGTCCGTCCGTCACTTACGCTGCCTAAGCATACACTTAGGTCGTCCAAGTGAGGACCGATATTACGTTTGCTTGTCGAGGTGCGTGTTGTAGCTACGCAGCAATCGCCGGTGCGTGAGCCATCCGACCACGCTCTCGCCGTCTGCGGCCAGGATCGGCAGACCCTCGTCCTCGCTTGCGGCGAACGCTCTGATCGCCGCTTCGAGTGACTCGCCGACGCGCAGCTCAGGCGTCTGGTGAACGAGCGCGCGGGCATCGAGGCCGTCCACGGGACGCGCGACCGCCCGCTCGACATCGGCAGCACTGACGACACCGAGCAGGGTGCCGCGATCGTCGATCACGGGCAGCGCGTCCGCACGCGCGTCGGCGAAGCGTCGCAGGACCGCCCGCAGCGGCTCCTCAGGCGCCAGCGCATGCGGCATGCCCCCCATCGCCTCGCCGACCGCGATCTGCGACATCAGCGTTCCGGGTGGCTCGTCGATGTCGATCCCGCGGCGGCGCAGCTTCAGCGTGTAGATCGTGTCCCGGGTGAGCGCGTTGCCGAGCGCGGTCGCAACGACGACGGCGACCATCAGCGCCAGGATGATGCGGTAGTCCCCTGTCAGCTCGAAGATGATCAGCACAGCGGTGATCGGGGCGCGCGCCGCAGCGGCGAAGACAGCCCCCATCCCGACGAGTCCGTACGCGCCGGCGACGAGCGCGATGCCCGGCAGCAGGTCGTGGGCGATCGCGCCGTAAGCGGAGCCGAGCATCGCGCCCATGAACAGCGATGGGGCAAACACCCCGCCCGAGCCGCCGATCCACATCGTCAGGCTCGTCGCGAGGATCTTCGCCGCGAGCAGACCTACGAGGGCGAGAATCACGTAGTGGCCAGCGACCGCAAGCTGGAGAACCGGGTACCCGACGCCATACATCTCCGGGACGGCGAGCAGGAGCAGCCCCAGCAGCAGGCCGCCCGCTGCGGGACGCAGCCATTCCGGCCGGCCTTTCCAGAGCCGGTCGGCGAAGTCCTCACCTGCGTAGAGCACGCGCACGAAACCAAGCCCGACGCCCGCGGCCAGCACGCCGAGGCCGGCGTAGAGCAGCAGCTCGAGCGGCGAGCTGAACGTGAACCCCGGCAGCGTCAGAAACGGGTGGCTGCCGAACGCGGCGCGGCCGATTGCATCGGCGGTCACCGAGCTGAGTACGACGAGACCGAAGGAACGCGTCTCGAAGTTGCGCAGGATCAGCTCCAGCGCGAAGAACACGCCCGCGATCGGCGCGTTGAACGTTGCCGCGATCCCACCCGCGGCGCCACACGCGACGAGCAGGCGAAGTTGGGACTCCGGCAGGCGCAGCGCCTGGCCGGTCACCGAGCCGAGCGCCGAGCCGATCTGGACGATCGGCCCCTCCCGGCCGACCGAGCCGCCTGAGCCGATGCAGACCGCCGAGGCGAGCGACTTCACGATCGGCACCTGCGGACGCATGCGCCCGCCGAGCCGGTTCACCGCGTACATGACCTCCGGCACGCCGTGACCGCGCGCCTCGGGCGCGAAGCGGCTCACGAGGGGACCATAGATCAGCCCGCCAACGACCGGCGCGAGCACGACGAACCACATTCCCAAGCCGGGAAGCAGCGGGTTGCCCGCGTGTCCGACGGCGCTGTAGTCCCTGTGTCCGGTGAACAGGTAGGTGAAGCCGAGGATCATGTAGCGAAACGCGATCGCTCCCAACCCGGCGCCGGCGCCCACGAGCAGCGCGAGCGCCACCAGTCCCTGCTGGCCCGTGACAGCCCAGCGCCGCAGCCATGCAAACCAGTTCGAGACCGATGCGCGGCCCGGAGCCCGCACCTGCTCGGCCGGCGATACGCGTGTGCCAGCCATGTCTCGTGAGCGTATGAGAGCTGGACTTCGATTCCGGGCATTGCATGCCCACTCGAGCGCTCGCTGTCAGCCTGCTGACATGTCCAGCTCTCCAAGCCTCGTGGACCCCTCTGGCAGACTTGCTGCAATGCCCGCCAACCACCCTGCCGCCGGAGAGCTGTGTCACATTCTCAGCGAGGATCCCGCGCTCGCAGAAGCGGTACCTCAGGCGCACAGACGGCAGGCAATAGATGAGTGCGTCGCGCGTGCGATCAGCATTGCTCCGGGACGTTGGGGAAGCCAGGCAAGCGCGGCGATCCATGACGGGATCGGCCTGCTGGTCCTGCAGGGTCTGCTGATCCGCCGGGTGGGTATCGACGGACGGTTCGGCGCCGAGCTACTCGGAGAGGGCGACATCCTTCGGCCCTGGCAGGGCCAGGACAACTCGCCCGCGCTAGCGCAGACGACCGGCTGGCGGGTGCTGCAGAGGACGCGCGTCGCGCTGCTCGACTTGCGCGCGGCACAGCGGCTCGCACGGTTCCCGGAGCTGACGGGAGGCCTGGTCGCTCGCGCACTCGAGCGCTCGCGCAACCTTGCCGTGAACATGGCGATCGTCCACCAGCCACGGGTCGACGTACGCGTGCACATGCTGTTCTGGCAGCTCGCCGACCGCTGGGGCCGTGTGCGCACCGACGGCATCAGCGTGCCGCTACACCTCACGCACGCGGTCCTCGCCGAGCTCGTCGCAGCGCGCCGACCGACCGTCACCAGCGCGCTCTCCGAGCTCGCCGAGCGCGGACTCCTGCGCGCTGTCGATGGCGTGTGGCTGCTCTCAGGAGAGCCGCCCGGGGAGCTGCTCGAGCTGCAAGGGCAGCCCGTCTCCATCGACTAGCCTTCAGGGGCCGCATGGAAGGGTGGCAGAGCGGTTGAATGCACCGGTCTTGAAAACCGGCAGGCGGGTACCCCCCGTCTCGGGAGTTCGAATCTCCCCCCTTCCGTTTTTGGCCGGCAGAAGAGCTGGCCGGAACCTTCGCTTTTTGGCAGACCAGTCCGTTATACTCACGAGGTATGACTGGTCGGATCGGTGCTAAGGGGCAGGTTGTGATTCCGAAGGCTTTGCGCGATCGCGTCCATCTGCAGCCGGGCGATGAGGTCGACTTCGAGTTGCGCGACGAGGAGATCGTGCTCTACGCGCGGCGATCTCCTGTGAGATTGGGCGGCCGGTTCTCGAAGACGGGCATGGCAGCTCGACTGCTTGAAGATCGAGCGCGCGAGCCTAGGTGAGCGTCTGCTTGGACTCCTGGACGGTCCTTGCTTGGCTGGACGGCGAGGAGCCTGCCTTCTCGAGGGTCGAGGATCTGCTCACGGCTCGTCCGGTCGTAAGCTGGGTCAACCTTGTGGAGGTCTACTACCGGGTGGAGCGCGATCAGGCGCGCGACGCGGCCGATGAGACGCTGCGGGACCTGCGCGCCGCATTCTCGCTGGACCTTCCAGGGACCGCCCGGATGATCGAGGTCGCACGACTGAAGGCACGAGCGACGATTGCGCTTGGGGATTGCTTCGCCGTCACGACCGCTGCGGCTCACGATCTACCCCTTCTCACGGGAGACCCAGAGATCATCGGCCTCGTCGCTTGCCCTTGCCAGGTCGAGGACCTCCGGCCTCTCTAGGCCCCAAATCGCTGCTCGTGCGGTTGCCGGATGAAAGGCCACGGAGATTTCGAGAACCTTCCCGCCATCCCCGTTCGCTCTCTAGCCGGACACATCGGCGAGACGCGCAGCGCCCACGAACCCCCCGCGGATAAGCTTCCCGCCGGGTATGGATGCGGGGGATATCGGCCTTGGCTAGCGACGCGACGACGGGCCGGACCGGCTCCGCGAGTGACGCGACACACGCAGAAGCGGCGGTCTCTGCGGACGATCTCTCCTCCGCGTCGCCGGCCTCGGCGCGACGGATCTGGCAGCTGTCGCGCACGGCGGTGCTGGCTCTCGTCGTGGGGCTCGCCGTCACCGCGGCTCTCGCGCTCACGTCGCTGGCGCTGTACAACCGCAACGAGACGAGGCTGCTGAACCTGCGCGTTCGCGAGCTGGGCTCGGTGCTGAGCGCAGCTGTGATCTCGACCCAGACGCCGCTGGCCTCGGCTGCCGAGCTGGCCGATGCGACCGGCGGCAACCCTCAGAAGTTCCGTGCGTTCATGGCCCCCTATGTGGGCCCGGGTCGTCAGTTCGCGTCGGCATCGCTGTGGCCGCTGACGGGGACCCATCTGGCACCGAGCACCGTCGTGGGTGCGACCCCCGTGCTGCTTTCGCTCCCCGAACAGGCTCGCCGGTTCTTCGCCCGCGCCAAGCACGAGTCGCTCTTGAACGTCACCGGCCTGTTGTCATCGTCCAAACCGGGGCTCGGCTACGACTACGCGACCCCGGGCGTCAAGCACGGGTTCGCCGCCTACGCCGAATCGCCGCTTCCCGCGGACAGGCGCTCGAAGCTCGCGAGCAACTCGGCGTTCGCTGACTTGAACTACGTGCTCTATCTCGGACGTACGCGCCGCAGCGAAGACCTGCTCGTCACAAGCCTGCGCCACCCCCCCGCCACCGGCCGCGAGGCCTCGGACGTCGTGCCGTTCGGCGACGACGAGTTCACCTTGGTCATCACCCCGCTGGGATCACTGGGAGGCACCTTCTTCCAGAGCCTCCCCTGGATCATCGCCGCGGTCGGCGTGCTGCTTTCTCTGGCCGCCGCCCTGGGGACCGATCGCCTGGCGCGTCGCCGCCAGCATGCCGAGGGGCTGGCCCGGGACCTCGATCGCGTGGCCACTGAAAACCGCGAGATGTACGCCGAGCAGCGCAGCATCGCGGAAACGCTCCAACACGCGCTCCTGCCCGACGAGCTGCCAGAGCTCGCTGGGTTGCAGGTGAGCGCGCTGTACGTCCCTGCCGCCTCCGGCATCGACGTGGGCGGCGACTGGTATGACATCGTCGCGGCCGGAGAGGGCCAGGTGTTCGTCATGATCGGCGACGTCTCAGGGCATGGCCTGCGCGCCGCGACCACGATGGCATCGCTGCGGCACGCCGCGCTGGCGTACGCGGCGCAGGACTATAGTCCTGCCGCGGTGCTGTCCAAGCTCTCGGACTTCGTCAACAGTACAGCGCATGATTACTTCGCGACGATGCTCTGTGCGTTGATCGATGTACCTGCTCACCGACTGACACTGTCAAGCGCCGGGCACATCGCCCCCCTGATCCTCGACGGTGAGCAGGCGCGGTTCGTCGAGTTCGAGGTCAACGTGCCGATCGGCGTAAGGCGCGTATCGCCGTATGGCGAGGCAACCATCTCCGTGAACCCTGACACTACGCTGATCGCTTTCACCGACGGCTTGGTCGAGCGTCGTGGCGAGATACTCGACACCGGCCTGGCACGGCTGCGGGATGCTGCCGGCGCGCAAGGGCTCGCGCTTTCCGAGCTGCTGCGAGCGCTCGCGCGAGAGCTCTCCTCCGACGATGACCACCACGACGATACGGCGATAGTCGGTGTGCGGTGGCAGAACTAGACGACGATCTCCCGGCCACGATCACGATCGAGACCCAGCTGGACGCCTCTGGCTCTCCGATCGTGATCCTCTCGGGCGAGCTCGATGCCTCGAACATCACATCGCTGGAAACCGCGTTGAGCTCCCTCACGAGTCGCTCACCCCAGCGCGTGACCTTCGATCTCAGCGCCCTCGGCTTCATGGACAGCTCAGGAATTGCGGTGCTCATCAACACCGCAGCGAAGGTCTCTGAGGTGCACCTCCGTCAACCGTCGCCGATCATCCAGCGCGTGCTGGAGACGACCGGCCTCACCGGCCTGCTCACGGTTGAGCCATGACCAGCAAACGCCATTTTTCATGTCAACCGAAGTCGGTGAGCGCCGCTCGCCACTTCACCAGAGCCGTGCTAGAAGACCAACCGCGGGAGACTCTGGAAGCCGTCGAGCTAATGGTCTCCGAGCTGGCGACAAACGCGGTTCAACATGCACGCAGCGACTTCGATCTCACGATCCGTAGGACGCGCGGTCAGTTGCGTATCGAGATACGTGACAGAGGTCAGGGGCAGCCTGCGCTGAGATCTCCCACGCCACAGGAGAACTCTGGGCGCGGGCTTCGCATCGTCGAGGCGATGTCGAGCGAGTGGGGTGTCCTTGCAGACTCCGAGGGCAAGCTCGTGTGGTTCACGATGCCAGCACAGGGGCCCGCGAAGCAGCCCCTCGAGCAGACCCCAGAAACTAGCCCAGCCCGGTCTCAGACGTCGCCACAGAGCTCCCCAGGACCTGGCCGCCAGCACCGAGCGCCTGCACGGCCAGATCCGGGCCGGCGGTCCCCGCGGGCAGCGCTATCGCCGTCTCGAAACCGGTGCGCGGCACCTGCACGACCGCGCTGAGGCTCGCAGCGCTCGAGCCCGCCAGCACGCGCCAGGAGGCGACTTCCGTGGCGCCGTTCCAGCTCGCGTAGACAGTTCCCTGCCCCGTCGCGCCCGCCTGGAATGCAAACACCGGCGGGTGCGCGGGCGTGCCGTTCCAGGCGAAGCGAAAGTCGCGGTAGGAGCGCGTGTGGGCCGGAAAGTGCGCTTCGAACAGAAGCTGTCCTTCCGGGCTGAACTCGGAGAAGTACGGTTCCTGACCCCAGCCCACGAACCAGTCGCCGTTGGCCAACGCCTGCACGCTGCCCTCGCTTTCGACGACCAGCGGTGGCGAGTGCACGATACGTGCCGTGAGCGTCGCAGCACCTGTCTGCCCGTCGACGCTCACGACGATCGCCCGCGACTCGCTGTGTGCGGTCGGGGATGCGCCGTTGTCGAAGATGCTGATCGAGCCGTCTTCCAGTTCGCGTGGATCATGCTGCCAGGCCGTGCCCGTGCCCGCACCCATTTTGAAGCTGCTGTGCTTGCCGCCCAGGCGCCAGACGACCTGGCCGGTGGCGGGATCGAGCTTGTAGACCGTCCACGTGTTCCGCGAGGAAACCAGCAGGCTGCCGTCGTGCGTGCGGTCGATCGAGTTCAGGTGGAAGAAGTCATAAGGCTCCGCTGTGCTGGTGCGGGTCGCCGGTTCGTAGGATTCGCTGATCCCGACGTGATCGACGGCCGTCCATTCGTACATCACGAGTCCTGTCTTTACTTCAATCTCCTGAAAGACGCTGTCCGTCAGCCCTCCGTAGGACGGCCCGCCCACCGAGGAGAGGTTGCAGAGGATCGGGTCATAGGCGGTGATCAGCGCCGTTCCCTGCGGCGTCAGCTGGAACTCGTGCAGGTCGGCCTGAAAGCCGTTCCCCGCTTTGACGTGGGCGATGTCCGTGTAGGTGTCATCGGCGATCACGTCTTCGCCGATGCCGAAGCCGTGCACGCTGACGTCGCCCTGCCACCACGTGAGCACGGGTTTGCCCTTGTATTCCTGCACCTCTAGGTTCGCTGCCGAGGTGTTGGTCGGCATCGGCTTGAACCAGAGGAGCCCGCCGCTCGGTTCGAGGATCATCGGCCCCGCCTGGCCCGGGCCGGCGTAGGGGGCGACGAGCTCGTCGCCAGGGGCCACCGACGGCGACGCCGCGGTGACGGTCAGCACCGGCGGGTGCAGTTCCGGGCGCGAGTAGAAGCTCTGAGATTCTGCCGCGCTCCCCGGATGGACGGGCGCCGGAGTTGCGGTGATGTGGTCCTCGTGCGCAACCCCGAACACATCGCTCAGCGCTCTGACCGAGCTGCCGAGGCGCAAGCGTGCGCTGACCGTTACCCGCTCGCCTTCCGCAAAGGGCCTCGCCGGCAGGAAGCTCGCACCGTCGCCGTCGGCGTACGCCTCCAGACGGCCGCTGTGAGCGCCGGTCTCAGAGCCCACCACGCTGATCGCGATGAGGTCGCCGGCGGGTACCCCGAGGAAGCTGATCTGGGTCTGGGGAGAGGCGACGCGACTCCCCGGGAGCGGCGACACCGTGACCGTCCCATCCTGCAATGCGGAATTATCGAGGGTCGACGGAGCGCACGCCGGAGCGAGTTGGGCAGCGAGCGCGGCCTGCGCGGAGAACCCCACCCCCACGGCCACCACAGGCCCTAGGATGAGAGCGCGTATGGACCACATCGACCCCGGAGAGGATAGGAGAGTCGATCGACGGACGTTGCTGAAGGGTGGTCTCGTCGCCGGCGGTTTGCTCGCCGGCGCCGGGCTGGGAATCAGCGCGGCTGCCGATCCCGACGGCGGCTCCAGCACCCCGCAGACGACCGGCGCGAGCACGAGCTCGACGCCGAAGCCGGCGCGCGGCGCCAGCGCGAGCGCCAAACCGAACATCCTCGTGATCATGGTCGACCAGTTGCGCTTTCCCGTCTGGTTCTCGCCTGACCCCGGTGGAATCGGGCTCCCGCCGAACCTGCGGCGCCTGCGCGAAGGGGCAGTCTCGTTCGGCCGCCACTACACCGCCTCCAACGACTGCACCCCGGCCCGAGCGACGCTCTTGACCGGCCTCTACACCCACCAGACGGGCTGCATGATCACCGGCGGCAGCACGCTCGACCCGGGCTTCCCGACCTGGGGGACGATGCTTCGCGACCACGGCTACCGCACCCGCTGGCTCGGCAAGTGGCACCTCACGCACGGCGACAATCACTGGACGTACTTCACCGGCGAACAGGCGCTCGAGCGCTACGGCTTCGACGGAGGCGTCTTCCCATCGCCCGACGGCGCACCCGGCCAGGGCTGGCGCGTGGACCCGCACGTCGCGGACAAATTCGCCGAGTGGTACAGCCAAGAGGGCGGGTCAGAACCGTGGTGCACGACCGTCTCGTTCGTCAACCCGCACGACATCGCCTGGTGGTACAAGTGGACCGACCGCGTGCCGCCGGAGTCCACTGCGAGACCGACCGTGCATCGGCTGCCGCCCAACTACGAGACGCCCGAGCAACTGATCGAACAGCGCAAGCCCCGCTTGCAGCGCTCCTTCCAGGAAACAGCCGCCGCCTCTTTCGGTCCCGTGCCCTTCACCGGCCCAGAATCGACGAGCACCTGGCTGGAATTCCTCGACCTCTACATGAAGATTCAACTGGAGGTCGACCGCCACATCGGCGCTGTGCTGCGCACGCTGGAAAGCCAGCCTGAGGTCGCGGCGAACACCGTGATCGTGTTCACCTCCGACCACGGCGAGTACGGCGCCTCGCACGGGCTGCGGGGCAAGGGAGCGAGCGCCTATGAGGAGGCGCTGAGGGTGCCGCTACTCGTAAAGGACATGCGCGGCAAGCTCACCAGCGAACCGGCGCAACTGCGTACGCAGCTCACCTCGAGCGTCGACATCGCGCCGATGCTGCTGACGATCGGGACCGGATCGAGCGACTGGCGGCGCGACTCGCACTACGCCTACCTCGCCAACCGCCTCGACCTCGTCGAAATCCTCGCCGACCCTGCCGCCGCCGGACGGGCCTACGTGCTGCACGCGACCGACGAGGCCGTCACCGAGTTCGCGATCGAGCCCTACGCGGCCGACGCGCCGCTGCACATCATCGCGATCCGCACGCCCCAGGCGAAGTTCGCGACCTACACCTACTGGCCGGAAACCGGCATCACACCGCTTCACGAGGGCGAGGAAGTCGAGCTCTACGACTACAGCACCCAGGCAGGGCGCCTGGAGCTGGAGAACCTCGCCGGACACAGCCCGCTGGAGGGATCGCTGCGCGAACAGCTCGCGCGTGCAATCCAGGAGGAACTGCGCGGGGCGCTCCCGTCGCCGCTCGTGGAAGCGCACGCGCGCGGATTTGCCGACTACTTCTCGACCGCGCGCCACGCAGCGACCACGGCGACGGCGCGGCGCAAACGTCGCGCCGAACGCGAAACCGGGGAACCCGGGCCCCAGGGCCCCCCCAACAGCTATCCGTTCAGGCGGCGGGGGCTGGCGTCTCCGCTACAGCGGAGGAGCCTATGACCGCACCCGCGGCGTTGATCGCCTGCACGGCGACGTAGCGGGCAGACGCGGCTCGTGGCAGGGCGATCGCCGTCTCGAAGCCCGCCTTTGGCGCACTCGCGATCGGCGAAAGCGAGGTCGAGGAGGAGCCCGCCAACACCCGCCAGGAGGCGACTTCCGTGGCGCCGTTCCAGCTGGCATAGACCGTCAGCGTGCCATCAGCACCGGGAGCGCGCGTCACAGCCAGCGCCGGCGGCTGCGACGGAGCGCCGCTCCAGGGGAAGACGAAGGTGCGGTAGGACTCCCACGTCGGCGGCAGGTGGGCGTTGAAAAGCACCTGATCGTTGGGCGCGATCTCTGAGAAGTAGCCGGCCTGACCCCAGCCGACCATCCAGTCGCCTTCGGGGGTCACCTGCAGATTGCCCTGGCTGTCCGCCACCAGCGGGTTCTCGTGTCCGTAGCTGCGCACCAGCGTCGCCGTCATGTCGTTCGTATCGAGTGCGACCTCGATCGCGCGCGATTGCGGCTGTACCTGCGGCGAGGCGCCGTTATCGAAGAACGTGATCGCGCCGTCCGGCAGCTGCACCGCGTCGTGCTGCCACGCAGTGGCCGTGCCGGCGCCCATCTTGAAAGCTCGAGTGCTTGCCTCCCAGCTCCCAGCGCACCTGGCCGGTAGTCGGATCCACGTCGTACGCCGCCCACGTGTTGCGCGAGTCGATCAGTAGGTCGCCGTCCTGCTCGACGTTCACGGAGTTGATGTGGAAATCGTCGAACGGATCGCCGCGGTTCGTGGTCACGGGCGAGGAGTAGGAGTTCGCAAGCGGCACATGGTCGAGGCTGTGCCATTCGTACATCACGAGGCCGGTCCGCAGGTCGATCTCCTGCATCAACGTGTCCGCCACCGCGCCTTCGCGCGGCCCGCCAACAGCCGACAGGTTGCAGTCGATCGCGTCATACACCGTGATCAGGGCCGTGTCCTGGGGCGTGATCTGAAATTCGTGCAGGTCCGGCTGGTAGCCGTTGCCGGCGCGCACGACGGCGATCGTCTGGTAGGCGCTGTTCGCGATCACGTCGCCGGCCGTGCGGCTGCCTTTCGTGATCAGCGGGTCCTGCCACCAGGTGAGCACGGGCTTGCCTTCATAGGACTGCACGCGCAGGTTGCCCGCACGCGTGCCCGCAGGAGAGAGCGCCTTGAACCAGATCAGTTGGCCGTGAGGGTTCAGGATCATCGGCCCGTACTGGCCGACGCCCGCGTATGGAGCGAGGAACAGGTCGCCGGTGGCGGTACGGTCCGTCGAGGAGACCGTCACATCGGGCGGTCGTAGTCCCGGGCGTGAGTGAAAGCTCTGGTATTCCCGCGGCGTCGAACCGCTCGCGCCGGGGTTCTTGGCGACGCCCACGACCGCCGCGCTCGAGGAGCCCGGTTTGTCGCGTACTGCCACCGTGAAGCTCCACGCGAACGGGGTCGTGTGTCCGGATTGGACGAGCTCGGCGTGGACGCTCACGAGCTCGCCTTCCGTGAATTGATGTTCAGGCACGAAGCTCGCGCCGTCTCCCTGGGAGTAGGCGAGCAGGCGTCCGCGGTGCGAACCCGATTGCGAGCCCGTGACGGTGACGTCTGCGAGCTCGGCTGCAGGCACGCCAAGCATGCTGATCTGCGTTTCGGCCGACGCATCCTTCGTTTGTGGAGCTGGCGAGACAGTCACACGTTCGCCGGCCAGCGCAGCGGAAACGTTGAGGCTCGGCGGCACGCAGCTTGGCGATCTCGCGCTCTCAGCGACGGTCGGGGGAGCCAGCGCGAGTGCGAGCCCGAGCGTCCCCGTGATCGCCGCCAACAACCTCAGTCCGTCGAGCGGTGCAGCCGCGGCTGAGCGAGCGCGAGCGCCGCGCACTAATCCTTCACCGTCGGTGAAGTGCCGATCACTTCGCCGGCGGAGTTGAGCGCCTGTACGGCGGCGTACGGACCTGCGCTCGAAGCAGAGATCGTCGTCTGAAAGCCAGATCTGACAGCGGTGGTGACGGGACTGAGGGAGCCGCTGGAGGCTCCAGCGAGCACCCGCCAGGAGGCGACCTGCGTGGCGCCGTTCCAGCTCACCGACACGGAGATCGTGCCGCCCGATCCCGCCGAGGCGACGGCCGACGGCGAACCCGTCGGCTGCCCGCTCCAGGGCGACAGATAGGTCCTGAAGTCCTGCACGTTCTTGCCGAGCGTGCCGTCGAGCAGCACGTGTCCGGAGCTGTCGTACTCGGTGAAGTTCGGCAACCCGCCGTAGCCCATCAGCCAGTTGCCTCCCGACAGGGGAAGCATGTCGCCCTGGCTCGATGCCAGCAGTGTTTTCGTCGGGTTGGTAAAGGCTTTGACGAGCGTGACCGTGTGGTTGGAGAGGTTCGGGTCGAGCTCGATCCCGCGCGACTGCTTCTCCTCGGGCGGGTCCGAGCCGTTGTCGAAGACAGAGATCAGGCCGCCCGGCTGCCAGGCGGCGTCGTGCTGCCAGTAGGTGCGCGTGCCGGGCCCCAGCTTGAAGCTCGAGTGAGAGCCGCCCAGGCGCCAGAGCACGTTGCCGCTGTCGATGTTCACGTTGTACAGCGTCCACGTGTTGCGCGAGGAGAGCAGTACGTCGCCGGGTTGATCGGCGCCCGAGGGCGTTTCCTGGCCTGTCGGACCCGGGGAGATCGAGTTGATGTGCACGTAGTCCCAGGGGTAGTCGTACCTGGGCGCCGCGTTGTGCGATTCGCTGGGCGAGATGTGCCCCAGCGCGTGCCACTGCCACATGACGAGGCCGGTCTTCACGTCGACCTCCTCGATCACCGAGTCCGTGAGGATGCCGTTGGCGAGGCCGTGGTAGGAGGACAGGTTCATGTAGATCGGGTCGAAGATGTCGATCCACGCCGTGCCTTCCGGGGTGAGTCGGAATTCGTGCAGGTCGGCGTGGTAGCCGTTGCCCGCCCTCACCGCCGCCACCTTCTGGTAGCTGGTGTTGTAGATCACGTCTTCGCCCTGCCCGAAGCCCACTTCGAGGATCCGGCCCTGCCACCACGTGAGCACGGGCTTCCCCTCGTATTCCTGGAGTTTCAGGCTCGTCGACTCCTCGCCTGAGGGGAGCGGGTGAAACCAGAGGAGGCTGCCGTTCTGTTCGGTGATCATCGGACCCGGGGAGCCGTCGCCCTGGTAGGGCGCGAGGAACAGGTCACCGGGCGAGGCGCCGCTCTTGGCGGCCGTGGTGATGTGCACTGTGGAGGGTGTCAACGAAGGCGCGGAGCTGTAGTGCTGGACTTCGCTGGAATTGCCCTTTTTGATCGGGAACTCTTTCTGGCTGACCGGCGCCTGGTGGGCGACCGTGAAGCTCGTGCTCACTGCGTAGGAGGCGGAGCCGACGGTGACGGTCGCGCTGACCTTCACGCGCTCGCCGGTGGAGAAGGCGTGCGCGGGCAGGAAGCTTTCGCCCGTGCCGGTCGAGTACGCGCGCAGCACGCCGGAGTGCGTGCCCGTGTGCGAGCCGACCACGTGCACGTCGGAGACGTGGCTGCCCGCCGGGCCGAGGAAGCTGATCTGGGTGCCCGGGGAGGCGTCCGGCGTACCGGGCTGGGGTGAGACCGCCACGGGAGCGGAGGCCGCGGAGCGCGCGCTGGCGAGGCTCGTCGTCGGCGCGTCCGAGCTGGTCGCGTTGGCGGAGGAGCTGGATGATGTGGAGCCGCATGCGCACAGGCCGGCGGCCATCGCCAGCGTCACGAGCAGCCCTTTCGCGCGAGTCATCATTGGGTCGAACCCGAGAGCACGCGCGAAGTTCCGATGACCTTGCCGGATGAGTTCAGTGCCTGCACCTCGACGCGGTCGTAGTCGCCTGCGATCGGGATCGCCGTCTCGAAGCCGCTCTTGGCGGCGCTCGCAACAGCGGTCAGCCGGCCTGCGCTTTCGCCACCCATGACCCTCCAGGAGGAGACCTGTGTCGCCCCGTTCCAGCTCACGTACACGCTCGTCTTGCCAGCGTTCTGTCGGGCGGCCGCGGCGGGCGAGGTGAGCGGCAGGCCGACCCACGGCTCGCGCATCGTGCGATAGCTCAGGTCGTTGCCGGGGAAGCGCGCTTCCAGCAAAGGCTTGCCCGACGGGCCGTACTCCGTGAAGTAGGGCTCCGAGCCCCAGCCCACGAACGTGTTGCCGTTCGCCAGCGGCTGCGTGTCGCCCATGTATTCCGATTCGAATTCGTCGTTGCCCGTGTACTGATGGAGTAGCGTCGCCGAGTGGGTTTGCTGGTCGAGCTTCAGCACCAGCCCCCGGGACGGCCCCGTCGCCGGGACCGAGGTGCCTCCGCCGGTCAGCTGGCAGCAGTGGTCGTCGAACATCGTCACCGTCGAGTCAGGCCCGAGCGCCACGTCGTGCTGCCACTGGAATTCCGCCTTCGGGCCGAACTTGAAGCTCGAATGCCTGCCTCCCAGGGTCCATGCGATCTTGCCCGTCTGGATGTTCACGAGGTACGCGGCCCATGTATTGCGCATGGATACCAGGAACGTGCCTTCCCCCGTCAGGTCCACCGCGTTGACGTGGTAGGCGTCCCACGGGAAGCCGTTCGTCGGCACCGTCGAGCGCGAGTCGCCGAGCGGGATGTGTTCGAGCGCGTCCCACGTGAGCAGCAGCTTTCCCGTCTTCAGGTTGTACTCCTGCACGGCCGAGTCGATCAGCGCGCCGTTGTAGGCGCCGCCGTAGCTGGACAGGTTCTTGGCGATGTTCTTGTTGGCCGTGACCCAGATGTCTTCGCCTGAGATGTCGATCGCGTGCAGCGTGAGCTTCCAGCCGTCCTCGCCGCGAATCCTCGCGACCGTCTGGTAGTGCTGGTTGACGACCACGTCTTCGCCGCTTTCCGTCGAGCCCGTGCTGGTGACGACCCCTTGCCACCACGCGAGCGCAGGCTTGCCTTCGTAAGTCTGCAGGCTGAGGTTGGAGGCGACGAGCCTTTCCGGCACCGGCTTGAACCACACGGGCTGCAGTTTGTTATCGAGTATCAACGGGCCGCTCTGGCCGATCAGCGGCGGGTAATTGAGGTTGTAGAAGTTCGTCGTGAAGATGTATCCCGAGGCGAGTTCCGCCGCGGCCGTCGAGCCTTCGCGCTTCAGCTTCGGCGGGTGCAGGGTGGGCTCCGACACGAAGCTGTACGCGCCGCGAGTTGTGTAGGAGCCGACAGGCGCCCCATGGGAGCCCGCGAACGCGAAGTCGACGGCGACGAACACCGCGAGGACGACCGCCACCGCCACCGCAAGTCGCCTCGCCGCCGGCAGGCGCACGCCATCCGGCTTGGGCAGGGATGTGAACGTGACGAGCGCCGCCGCCGCGGCCAGGCCACCGCCGATCAGGTATGCGAGGCGGAAGCCGTCGGTCAGCGACTGGGCCACCCCATGGCCGTTGCCGATCAGATGACTGCTGCGCGAGGTCGCGAGCGTGACGAGGATCGCGAGCCCCAATCCACCGCCGACCTGGCGCGAGGTGTTCACGAGGCCGGATGCGAGCCCCGCCTGTCCCTCCTTGGCTCCCTGTGTGGCCGCGATCGTCGAGGGGACGATCGACATCGCGATCCCCGCCGCGGTCAACAGGCCGGGGATCATGATGTACACGATCGGGCTGCCGCTGGAGCCCACTTTCGCGAGCAACAGCATGCCGCCGGTCAGCAGGACGAGCCCGCCGCCGAGCACAGGACGCACGCCGAAGTGACTGACGAGTTTGCCCGCGCGCGATGCGACCAGCATGATCATCAGCGTCATCGGCAGGAAGATCAGGCCCGTGTCCAGGGGCGAGAGGTAAAGCACCTGCTGCAGGTACAGCGAGCTCACGAACCACATCGGGAACAGCGATGCGCTGAACAGCAGCACGATGTTGTTGGCAATCCGCAGCGGCCTGGTCAGCTCCTTGAACGGGATCAGCGGTTCCTTGGCGAAGCGCGCCTCAATCACGCCAAACGCCACCAGCAGGGTGATGCCGCCGAAGATCGGGCCGAGCGCAGCGGCGGTCCCTAGGCCTGCGAGGCCCGCTTCCACGATCCCGAACACCAGCACCATCTGCCCGATCGTCAACGTCAGCGCTCCCGCGAGGTCGAAGCTGCGGCCGGGGGCACGGCGGCGCTCGCTGACGACCGCGTAGGCGATCAGCGCGCCTGCGAGCCCGATCGGCGGGTTGATCAAGAGCACCCAGCGCCAGCTGAGCTCCTGGGTGATGATCCCGCCGAAGAGCATCCCCGCGGCGCCGCCCAAGCCGTTCATCGCAGCCCACGCGCCGATCGCGCGGTGTAGCTGCGGGCCGGGCGCGAAAGATGAGGTGATAACGGCCAGCGAGCACGCCGCCATCAGCGCGCCGCCGAAGCCCTGCACCGCGCGCGCAGCAACGAGCGTGCCTCGGTCGGGCGCGAGGCCGCCGGCGAGAGAGGCCGCAGCGAAGACGAACAGCGCAAGCACGAACATGCGCCGCTGACCGAAGTGATCGGCGGCGCGCCCTCCGAGCATCAGAAAGCCGGCGAAGGTGATCGAGTACGCATCCACGATCCACTGCAGTTCCGGTGCGGAGAAGCCCAGCGCCGACTGGATCGAGGGCAGCGCGACGTTGACGATGCTCAGGTCGAGGATGACCATGAACTGCGCCACGCAGCAGACGACGAGCAGCCAACCCGAGCGCGAGATCCCCAGGCGTCCGCGCGGCTCCGGGGAGGTCGCGTCCGAGATTGGCGGCGTCGCAATGCTCATCCGTGCCACCTCATCGTGCGCTTTTGTGCCCTGTGATCGTGGGTGCCATCGGCCATCGTCTCATGCGCACTCGTCGGTGTTCGACCCTCTAGCGCGAAGGGGGGTTTGACGCCAAGAACGCCTGGTAGGGTGATGGGCCGAAGTCGTCGAGCGACAAAAGGAGTCCCAGCCCATGAGCAAACGTACGCTACCGACCGCCATGCTAGCGCTGGTCGTCACCGTGGCGGTGGCAGGGTGCGGCAGCAAAGGGTCAGGCACCTCCGGCACGACCAGCTCGAGCAAGGAAACGAGCACGAGCACGACGACCACGACGACCAAGAAGCCGAAGGCCAAGTCCAACGGCTACTGAGCCGCTCGAGCCGGGGATTGACAATAGTCGCGTCCTCATCCCGATGCGAGCGACGCGGAGTAGGGACGAATACGCGTCGTCTGCGAGGCGCCCAGCACGCGCCCGTTTGAAGAGAGAGCCTGCACCTCGACGTAGGTGTACTTCTTGGGCAGCATCGTCGAGCTTTCAAAGCCGGTATCGACGATCGTGGCCTGCGCGGTCAGCGAGCCTTCGTGAAGGCCCGCGAGCACACGCCATGAAGCCACTTCGCTCGCGCCGTTCCAGCTCATGTGCACGAGCGTCTCTTCGCTTGTGTTGTTGAGCGTTGCGAGCACCGCGGGCGCGCTCAGCGGGTGCCCACTCCAGGGGTAGCGATAGCCGCGGTAGGAGGCCATGTCATACGGTAGGTGAGCATCGAACAGCAACGCTCCGTCGCGCGCGAACTCGGTCATCTCCGGCACGCCACCGAACTCAACGACGGTGTTCCCGCTCGTGAGCGTCTGCATGTTGCCCTGGCTGGATGAGAGCACCGGTGGGTTGGGGTGGGTGAGCGCCTTCACCAGGCGCGCTTCATGCGTCGCGAAGTCGAGCGCCACCCTGATCCCACGCGACTGGCTGTGCTCCGGCGGATTGGAGCCGTCGTCGAAGAACGTGACTTCTCCGTCGGAGAGGATGCGACCGTCGTGCTGCCAGGCGGTCTGCGTGCCCGGGCCCATCTTGAAGGAGCTGTTGGTTCCGCCCAAGCGCCACAGGATCTTGCCACTCGCGCCTTCGAGCTGATAGCCGGCCCAGGTACTGCGTGCGGAGATGAAGACGTCCCCGTTGGGCTCGAGATCGATCGAGTTCAAGTGGAACCAGTCCCAAGGCGTGGATGCCGGCGGTGAGGTCTCCGATTCGCTTACCTTGACGTGGTCGAGGCTGTGCCATTCCCAGCGCACGAGACCCGTTTTCATGTCGATCTCCTGGATCGCCGTGTCGACGATCGAGCCGTCGCGGGAACCTTCCGCGGCGGACAGGTCGCAGCGGATCGGGTTGAACGCCGTGACGTAAGCGACATCGTGTGGCTCGATCTGAAACTCGTGCAGGTCCGCATGCAGGCCGTTGCCGCCGTGGACCGTGGCAAGCGTCTGATAGCTGGAGTTCATGACGACGTCCTCGCCCTGACCGAACCCCAGCGAGAGCACCTTTCCTCGCCACCACGTCAAATCGCGCTGACCTTCGTATGTCTGGACGTTGAGATCCTCAGCCGTTTCACCTGCTGGCAGCTTGTCGAACCACACGAGCCGCCCTTGGGAGGTGTAGATCAACGGGCCGTACTGTCCCGGTCCGGGCCCGTTCGTCGTGAAGATCTCGCCCGCAGCTGGGTCTCGGTCGGGCACCGTGACGGTCAGGATCGGGGCCTGCACCCCGGGCATCGTGTCGAAGCTCTGGTAGTCGGCCGGCGCATCCTGCGGGTTGCCGAACGCGGGCACTTCCGCGGTCGGGTAGGGGGTATCGACGTGAAAGTTGAACGACACTGACTTGACGGAGGCACCAGCCCCGATCGTCGCCTTAACGGACACTTTCTCCCCTGCCTGAAATGGCTCCTGCGGCACGAAGCTAGCGCCGTCGCTCTGCGAGTACGCATGCAGGCTGCCAGCGTGCTCCCCAGACTCCGAGCCGACGACGGACACGTCTCGGATGTTCGTCGCCGGCGTGCCCAGGAAGCTGATCTGGGTGTCCGGGTTGGCGGTGGCGCTTTCCGGCTCCGGCGAGACGTCCACATCGGTACCCGGCAGGGTGGCGCTGTGATCGAACGTCGAGGGTAGGCAGGCAGGCGAACTGCGGCCCGCTTTCGCGTCGGCAGTCTTGGTGGTAGGGCTGCTACCGAACAGGCCGAGCCCGGCGGAGCCCGTGGCGAGCGCCGCAATGCCCCAGGCAAGGACCGCAACCGGCAGGGCGATGTAGCTCTTACGTTTCTTCATGTGCGGGTGCGGTCCGGACGCGACAATACTTGTTAGCCCACACGCCCCCAGGCGCGATGTTTCGCAGGCGGGCGCATCCTTAGCAACTTCTTCGTGGCACCGCCCGCGCTGACATCGCGTACGCTCTAAAGCGATGAGGGTGCGCTGGCTTTCCGCCTTGCTGGCGACGGCGGCGCTCGCCGGGCTCACGCTCGCCCCCGCGAGCGCTCAGGCAGCCTCTAGCGACGCCGCCGCGACAAAGGCCTACCTACAGGCGAACTACGCGCTCGTCAGCTACTTCGCCTCGCACATCCCGAGCGCCCGCGCAGATCTCGCAGGTGTGCTCGCGGGGGTGCGCCACGAATGCCCGCAGGCCGCCGCCGCATCGCCCGAGGATGTCGACTCCGAACAGCTCAGCAACGAGGTGGTCGGCACGATGGTGACCTCCGTAGTGCAGCGCAATCTCGCGCCAACGCGCGCGTTCGAACGAGCGGTGCAGACGTTGCGCTGGAGTAACGGCGCGCTGACGAAGGCCGTTCGCGCATACGTCGCGAAGGGGAAGACCCTGACCTCCCTCACCGTGCCGCATCTGTGTGCGGACATCCGGGCCTGGGTCGCGAGCGACTATCTCACCCTGCCGGCGAGCACGGTGAGCTTCGATCAGCGCTTCATGCCCTCCTGGGTCGCACCCGGCTTCCTGCCCCACGCGCTCACCGCCTATGAGTCCCCGCAGGAGCGCGCGCTCGCCCGGCACACCGTCGTGCTCGAAGAAAAGTGGACCGAATTCGAAGCCTACGAAGTCGAAACCTGGGGCGAGATCATGAACGCGCTGGTGTTGCAGCCGTGAGCTACGCACGCAGCGCTCAGGCGACCGCCTGTAGGTGACGGTAGGGCGCGCCGCGCAACTCGCGCACGAGCGCGTCCACCACACCCTCCTCGTCCTCCTGGAGACCGTCGGTGACCGCCCCGATCACCGCGCGCTTGCGCTCGAGCAGCTCTGAGATCGTCTCGTCGATCGTGTCCGCCGCAAGTAGGTAGTAGGCGTTGACAGCGTCCTGCTGGCCGATCCGGTGGCAGCGATCCTCGGCCTGGTCATGCTTGGCGGGCGTCCAAGCGAGCTCGAGGAAGACGACGTTGGATGAGCGGGTCAGCGTGAGACCGTGGCCCGCGACCTCGAGCGAGCAGACGATCAGCTGGTTGGCGCGCTCCGCGTCGGGCGCCTGGAAGGCCTGTAGCGCCGCGTCTCTCGCGACGGCACTGTCCTCGCCGAGAATGTGAAGCGCAGCCGGAAAGCGCTCGGTCACCGCTCGCTGCACCTCGCGATGGCCTGCAAACACGACCAGGCGCTCGCCGGAGGAGCAGAAGTCGTGGATCCACGCGAGCGCCGCAGTCAGCTTTCCGCGTGCAGCGAGCAGCTTCAGCGCGTTGAGACGCACCAGGCGCTCAGCGCGCAGCGCCGCGGCCACCTTCGCGTCGAGCTCGCGCAGGTCCAACGGCTGGCTGCGCAGCCATGCCACGAGGTCGCGCTCGGCGAGCCTGTACTCGGCCTGGTTGTCGAGCTCGACCGGCACGATCGCGCGCGTCTTGGCCGGCAGCTGCGGAAGCACGTCCGCCTTCAGGCGACGTACGAAGCAACGCGCGCGCAGGTGCCAGTGCAGACGCAGATGCGCGTCGGCCCCGCGGAAGCGCTCGCCGAAGCGCACACCCGAGCCGAAGTCCTCGAGGCGCCCGATGATGCGCAGCTGGGAGATCAGCTCCGCCGGGCGGTTGATCACCGGTGTCCCCGTGAGCGCCAGCACGAGGCCCTCCCGGGGAACGACCGCCGAGAGCCGCTGCACGGCCTGGGTGCGCTTGGCCGCGGCGTTCTTGCAGTAGTGGGACTCGTCCAGCACGAGCGCCCGTGGCTGCAGCGCGCACAACTCCTCCAGGCGCGCGGCCACGATGTCGTAGTTGACGATCGTTACGTCCGCCCGCGCAAGCCCTGCGTCCACGTCAGCATCGCGCGCCCCGCCGTTGCCCGCCAGCGCCTGCACAGTGCGGGCAGGAAGCCAATGCGCGAGCTCACGCGCCCAGTTGAGCTTGAGGCTCGCGGGACACACCACCACCGCGGGAAATGCATCCGCCGCCTCGAGGGTCGCGAGCGCCTCGATCGTCTTGCCCAACCCCTGCTCGTCGGCCAGGAAGGCGCGCCGACGCTCGAGCAGGTAGCTGACGCCCGCGCGCTGGAAGGGCTTTAGCTCACCGCCGAGGGTGGGCGGGATCAAGTCATCGAAGGCACCGTCCGTGGCGGCCGACAGTGCCACAAGCCCCGCCGCCCGCGCGTGCTCCTCGCGGATCTCCTGCAGCACGGCGAGCGCGTCCGCATCGACCCAGACATCTCCCTCCACGAGGAAGCGATCGAGCTGCGGCACGCAGAACGGGTCCGCGCTGATCGCCGCCAGCTGTGCGTGCTCGCGCCCCGCGCCGCGACGGTTGATCGGCGCAAGCGCACCTCGCAGCTGCGCGAAGCGCTCCGTTAGAGACGCGTCGTGCCCCGGGGCGAGGACGAACGTCGGCTCCTCGTGCACGCTCGAGAGCTCGAGCACAGCCGGGGGCGCCGGGCGGCCCTCCACGAGCGCCGCGATGCAGCGCTTGGCCGCGGGGCTGAACCAGGCATCCAGCGCTCCCATCTGCTGCCAGCAGGCGAGCGTCAGCGGCACGGTAGACCCACCCGGAGCGCTGACGGCCTGCGCCCGCAACTCCGCGGGGAGACGTTCGTGCTCGCCGAGCAGCACGAAGACGGGGTCCTCGCCAGCGCGCTGCACGTCGACGTTGCCGCGCCACGTGGTCGCGCGGTGCAGCCATGCGCGCACGCGCGGGTCCACGCTCGCATCCTCGATATGGCTGAGCAGCTCCACGAGCGCAGCCGCATCGCGCTCGAGTGCGGCGAGCCCAACGGTGCGGTCGGGCCCCTCCGCCGCCTGCAGCCCACCGCGGGCGGCGAGCACGCGCACGAGCGGCGCGCGCTCGGCCGAGATCAGCAGCCAGTGCTCGCCGCGGCGATCTCGGCGGAACTCGACGTCGTAGCGCTGTCCGGGCGCGGGCCGGCCCGTGGGGCGTTCCGCCTGCTGATCCGCGTTGCCGGGACGCACATCGGACCCGAGCTCGACGAGCGCCCGACGCGCGGCGTGGCTGAGATCCACCTCGCCCTCACGCTCGAGCTCGGCCACGAGCCGCGCGGAATCCTCGTCCAGCGGCACGAGCGCACGAGCGATCGCGGGCACCTCCTGGGCGCCCGGGTGTTCGAGCAAGGCCGCCACGGGGGCGTCCGCGACGTCCGTGGGGAAGCTCAGCCACCAGTCCTGATCGGGTCGCGCGAGATCGACCAGCAGGCGGTCGCGGGAGCGCCGCGCGCGACGACGGGCGATCGTGCGCGCGAGCGCATCGCTGACCTCGGGGCTGCCTGGCACGCCCCCGAGCAGACGCGCGAGCGCCTCGGCCTGGTCGGGCTCGAGCGGCAGGCACCACACACGGCCAACCGGATCCCAGCGGCGGCCGGGGATCGCACGCAGGAGTTGGCGCAGTCCCTCGTCGTAGGGGAAGCGCAGCACCGCCTCTTCGTGCTCGAGCGTCGCGGTGAAGGTGGCGGCGGACATGAGCACAGCACGATAGGCATCCGCGGGGATGCCTCGGGGCAGGGCCCGTTTCGTGGATAGGGTGGGACGCGAACGTCAACCCCGACGAGGAGCTTTCTGAGATGGCGAGCATGCGAGCGGTGCAGGTGAGCGAGCCGGGTGGCGCGTTCGAGCTGGTGGAGCGCGAGGTGCCGACGCCCGGCCGCGGCGAGGCGCTCGTACGCGTGCACGCATGCGGCATCTGCCACAGCGACTCGTTTGCCAAGGAGGGCGGTTTCCCGGGCGTCTCACATCCTCTGGTTCCGGGCCATGAGATCGCCGGCGCGATCGCGCAGCTCGGCGAAGGAGTGGAGGGCTGGGAGGTCGCTCAGCGCGTCGGCGTGGGCTGGTTCGGCGGTAACTGCGGCTACTGCCAGCAGTGCCGCCGCGGCGATCTCATCAACTGCCTGCACATGGGGATCCCGGGGATCACCCAGGACGGCGGCTACGCCGACTACGTGCTTGTGAAGGCGAGCGCGCTGGCCTCGATGCCTGATGATCTCAAGGACGAGCAGGCCGCGCCACTGCTGTGCGCGGGAATCACAACGTTCAACGCGCTGCGCCACAGTGGCGCGCACGCCGGCGATCTGGTCGCGATCCTCGGCGTCGGCGGCCTCGGGCATCTCGGTGTCCAGTTCGCGGCCAAGCTCGGCTTCGACACGGTCGCGATCGCGCGCGGCCGCGAGAAGGAGGAGCTCGCCCTAGGCCTCGGGGCTCGCCACTACATCGACAGCACTGCACAGGATCCCGCCGCGGAGCTGGCCAAGCTCGGCGGAGCAAAGGTGATCCTCTCGACCATCACCAACGCCCCCGCAGTGACGGCTGTCCTGGGTGGTCTCGCGGGCGCGCGCGGAAAGCTGGTGATCGTGGGCGCTTCCATGGAACCGATGCAGATACCGCCGGCGATGCTGATCGGCGGGGACAAATCGATCGTCGGGCACGCCTCCGGCACCTCCGCCGACTCCGAGGACACGCTCGACTTCAGCGTGCTCAGCGGCGTGCGCCCGATGATCGAGACCTATCCGCTGGAGCAGGCGAGCGAGGCCTACGAGCGGATGATGAGCGGAGACGCGCGCTTCAGGGTGGTCCTCACGACCGGCGCATGAGCGTGATCAGGACTCGCGCTCGACTTTAGGCAGCGCCTTGGTGATCGACCGCGTGAGCGCGCCGCGCACCAGCAGCGCGAGCCCAGGGACCGGGGAGGCGAGGCGGATGTCGTAGACGAAGCGTGTGCCGCCGGGCGTCGGCACGAAGCTCATCACGCCGAGGTGACCACGCAACGGGCTGCCCTTGGTGATGCGGTAGACGATCCGCTCATTCGGGACAAACTCGGTGACGGTCTCCTCGAACGGCGCCAGCGGCCCGATTTTCAACCGCCGCGCCGAGCCGACGCCGTTGCGCTCGCCGTCCGCGCCGTCGCGCAGGCGCTCGATCTTCGCGCCGAAAACGTCCGCGAGGTTCTCATGCTCGGCCAGGTGGGCGAAGACCGCCGCGGGCGGCTTGGCGAACTCGTGTTCGATCTTGACGTGGTGAGCGCGCATCGATGCGCCAGCCTACTCGTAACTGCAATCGACGCGAGAACCGAGCGAGCCGGGACCGAGGAGGAGAGAGGACGGTCCCGGCTCGCTGTTGCACCCTTCTCGTCCGTGGCATCTCAGCGTTGGACGACGGCATGGCGCGTGTGTCGGTTCGGCTGCCCGCGCGGCTACGCGAGCCTCACTGCACATCCCGGGGTCGGGGGGATGGCCGCAAGTCTATGGTGAAGGTTGGAGGTGCGATAATTGGAGCATCTCATATTCCCACGTGTCAATTCAAGGGCGTCTGGGAGAAAAACTGTGGAACGCTACAAACGTGCACGCGAGCGCACGCCCAGCGGCGGCGTGCCAGGCCCCGGCTACTCGCCGGAGACGTGGAAGCCGTCGGCGTCTTCGCGCAGCGCACGCAGCCCGTCTGAGATCTCGGCGAGCTCGTTCTCACCCAGTGGCGCCGTCCCGAAGCGCGCCTCGTTCAGCGCCGCTGTCGCCGCCTCGGCGGCCTCACGTCCCGCGTCGGTGATCAGCGCAAGCGTCGTGCGCCGGTCGTGCTCGTGCTGCGTGCGCTGGACGAAGCCCAGACCCTCGAGACCGTCCACGATGTTCGTGATGCTCGTCGGGTGGACCTGTAGGCGCGTGCCCATCTTGCCCAGCGGCAGCGAGCCATTGCGGCTGTAGAGGAGCAGCATCAGACCCTCGTAGCGGGGGAACGTCAGGTTCCACGGACGCAGGAGCTCGTTCAGGCGCGCGATCAGGATCTGCTCGGCGCGCATGATCGAGGTGACCGCCGCCATCGCCGGCACCGCGGCCGGCCCCCAGTGCTCACGCCATTGGCGCTCGGCCTCGGCGATCGGATCGAACGAGAGTGGTGCCACGGCCCGCAAGCTTGCCACAGGCGTCGCCGAGCGTCGGCTTCAGAAGACCGGGTTTTCGCGGTAGTCGCCCCACACCGTCTGCAGCGCCTCCACGATCTCACCCTCCGAGGTGTGTGCGCGCGCAGCAGCGAGCAGGCCCGGCATCAGGTTCTCGCTCTCTACCGCCGCACTCTGCTTCAGCGCGCCCAGTGCAGACGCGACCGCCTCGGAGTCGCGCTGCGCACGCACCAATCTCAAACGATCGATCTGCTTGCGTTCCAGGGACGGGTCGATGCGCAGGATCGGCGTCGCGCTGTCGTCACCCTCTGTGAAGGAGTTGACGCCGACGACGATGCGCCTGCCCGCGTCGATCTCGCACTGCAGCTCGAAGGAGGCGTCGGCGATCTCGCGCTGGGGGTAGTTCTGCTTGACCGCCGCCACCATCCCCCCGAGCTCGTCGATCTTCGCGAAATACTCATATGCCTTCGCCTCGATCTCGTCCGTCAGCGCCTCCACGAAGTAGCTTCCGCCGAGCGGATCGATCGTGTTCGCCACCCCCGTCTCGTGGGCGATGATCTGCTGCGTGCGCAGCGCGATCCGCACGGCCTCCTCCGTCGGCAGCGCCAGCGCCTCGTCGTAGGAGTTCGTGTGCAGGGACTGCGTGCCGCCGAGCACCCCCGCGAGCGCCTCGATCGCCGTGCGCGTGATGTTGTTCAGCGGCTGCTGCGCCGTCAACGACACCCCCGCGGTCTGCGTGTGGAAGCGCATCAGCCACGATTTGGGGTTCTTCGCGCCGAACGTGTCGCGCAGCTCGCGCGCCCAGATCCGCCGCGCCGCCCGGTACTTCGCGATCTCCTCGAAGAAGTCGATCTGCGCGTTGAAGAAGAAGCTCAGGCGCGGCGCGAAGTCATCCACGTCCAGGCCGCGCTCGACTGCCTGCTCGACGTACGTGAGCCCGTCCTTCAGCGTGAACGCGAGCTCCTGCGCGGCCGTCGAGCCGGCCTCGCGGATGTGGTAGCCGGAGATCGACACCGGGTGCCAGCGCGGCATGTTCCCCGAGCACCACTCGATCATGTCCCCCAGCAGGCGCATCGCCGGGTCGATCGGGAAGCACCACTCCTTCTGCGCGATGTACTCCTTGAGGATGTCCGCCTGGATCGTGCCGCTCAGCTGGTGGGCCGGCACGCCGCTTTCCTCGGCCGCGACCACGTAGTAGGCGAGCATGATCGCCGCCGGCGCGTTGACCGTCATCGACACGCTCACCTCGCCCAGGTCGATGCCGCCGAAGAGCGTGCGCATGTCCGCCAGCGTGTCGATCGCCACACCCTCGCGACCCACCTCGCCCAGCGAGCGCGGCGAGTCAGAGTCGTGACCCATCAGCGAGGGCATATCGAATGCAGTCGAGAGGCCCGTCTGGCCGTGGTCGAGCAGGTAGCGGAAGCGCTCGTTGGTCTCCTGCGCGGTGCCGAAGCCCGCGAACTGGCGCATCGTCCACAGCCGTCCGCGATACATCGACGGATACACGCCGCGCGTGAACGGGAAGCCGCCCGGGAGCCCAATGTTGGAGCGCTCCGGGAGATCCGCCTCGGTGTAGAGCGGGCGCACGTGCTCGCCCGAGAGCGTCGTGAACTCGGCGTCTCGCTCTGGCGTCACGCCGTAGACATCGAGCCACTCCTCATAGGACGATGGCACCGCGTTCGCCCGCACAGCATCCACAGACACGTACTTCAGCTCCCCAATGCTCGGAAATACGACATTCGGAGTATCGCACATCCCCGCGACTCACCATAAGGGTCGCACGCGGGCGCCCACGCGTGCAAACGCGCTCCGCTCGGCGCCCCTGCCTGCCGATAGGACCTCATCGATGGCTCCCCACGACTCCCCCGACATTCGCCAGGCTGCTGGATACTTGTACACTAGTACCTTGGCTTCCGTCGATACCCCACCGCACGACGTCGCCGGCGATGTCGAGCTAGAGACCGGGGAGTGGCTGCAGGCACTGGCCGACGTGCTCCGTGTCGAGGGGCCAGAGCGCGCCGGGGAGCTGCTGAGGACGCTTCTCCAGCAGGCCCGTCACGACGGCGTGAGCGTGCCCGGCGACCTCACCACCGCCTATGTGAACACGATCGCCACCGACGAGCAGCCGACGATCCCAGCCGACCGCAAGCTCGAACACAGCCTGCGCTCGCTCGTGCGCTGGAACGCGATGGCGCTCGTCCTGCAGGCCAACCGCGAGTCCTCCGAGCTCGGCGGCCACATCGCCAGCTACCAATCCGCTGCGACGCTCTACGAGGTCGGCTTCAACCACTTCTGGCGCGCACCCAGCGAGGCGCACGGCGGCGACCTCGTCTACATCCAGGGGCACTCCGCGCCCGGCATCTACGCGCGCGCCTTCCTCGAAGGGCGCCTCGAGGAGGAGCGCGTGCGCGGCTATCGCCAGGAGGTTGACGGCCACGGGCTGTCCTCATACCCACACCCCTGGCTGATGCCCGACTTCTGGCAGTTCCCGACCGTGTCGATGGGGTTGGGGCCGCTGATGGCGATCTACCAGGCGCGCTTCATGAAGTACCTGGAAGGTCGTGAGATCCAGGCGACCGCCGGGCGCAAGGTGTGGGCGTTCATGGGCGACGGCGAGATGGACGAGCCGGAGTCGATGGGCGCGATCTCCCTCGCCGGGCGCGAGCACCTGGACAACCTGATCTTCGTCGTCAACTGCAACCTGCAGCGCCTCGACGGCCCCGTGCGCGGCAACGGCAAGATCATCCAGGAGCTCGAGACGAACTTCCGCGGCGCCGGCTGGAACGTGATCAAGGTGATCTGGGGCTCACGCTGGGACCCGCTGCTGGCGGCCGATGAGGGAGGGCTGCTGCGCCGGCGCATGGAGGAGGCGCTCGACGGCGACTACCAGACGTACAAGTCGCGCGACGGCGCGTTCGTGCGCGAGCACTTCTTCGGCACCTCCCCGGAGCTGCGCGCGCTCGTCGCCGACCTGAGCGACGAGCAGGTGTGGGCGCTGAACCGCGGCGGGCATGATCCGCGCAAGGTGTTCGCCGCCTATGCGGCCGCCTCCGAGCACAGCGGCCAGCCGACGGTGATCCTCGCCAAGACGATCAAGGGCTACGGGATGGGCGTCTCCGGAGAGGGCCAGAACATCACCCATCAGCAGAAGAAGATGACCGAGGAGGCGCTGCTCGCCTTCCGCGACCGCTTCGAGCTGCCGCTCAGCGACGAGCAGGCGCGCGCCGCCGACCTGTACATGCCGGCGCCGGGCAGCCCCGAGCTCGAGTTCATGCGCGAGCGACGCGCCGCGCTCGGCGGGCCGCTGCCGAGCCGCCGGCGGCGCGCGGAGAGCCTCGAGGTACCGTCACTGTCGGCGTTCCAGTCGCAGCTCGACGGCACCGGCGAGCGTGAGATATCAACGACGATGGCGTTCGTACGTGTGCTCGCGACGCTTTTGCGCGACAAGCAGATCGGTCAGCGCATCGTCCCGATCGTGCCCGACGAGTCGCGCACGTTCGGGATGGAGGGGATGTTCCGCCAGCTTGGGATCTTCTCCCAGGTTGGCCAGCTCTACCAGCCCGAGGACGCCGAGCAGCTGATGTTCTACAAGGAGGACCGCCGCGGGCAGATCCTCCAGGAGGGGATCAACGAGCCCGGCGCGTTCTCCTCGTGGCTCGCCGCCGCCACCTCCTACACCAACCACGGGACGCCGATGATCCCGTTCTACATCTTCTACTCGATGTTCGGCTTCCAACGCGTGGGCGACCTCGCGTGGGCCGCCGGCGACAGCCGCGCCCGCGGCTTCTTGATCGGAGGGACCTCCGGGCGCACCACGCTCAACGGCGAGGGCCTGCAGCACGAGGACGGGCACAGCCATCTGCTCGCCTCCACGATCCCCAACTGCCGCGCGTATGACCCCGCGTTCGGCTACGAGCTCGCGGTGATTGTCCACGACGGGCTGCGCCGGCTGCTTGAGGACCAGGAGGACGCCTTCTACTACCTGACGGTGATGAACGAGAACTACGCCCAGCCCGCGATCCCCGACGGCGCCGAAGAGGGCATCCTGCGCGGCATGCACCGCATCCAGGCGAGCGCCGAGGGCGAGCCTGCGGCACGCCTGCTCGGCTCCGGTGCGATCCTGCGCGAGGTGCTCGCCGGCGCGGAGCTCCTGCGGGAGGACTTCGACGTGGAGACCGAGGTCTGGAGCGTGACCTCCTTCTCGCAGCTGCAGCGCGAGGGCATCGCCGTCGAGCGCGAGAACCGCCTGCACCCAATGCGCGCGGCGCGTGCGCCCTACGTGCAGGAGTGCCTCGTCGCCGGGCCGGTGCCCGTGATCGCCTCCACCGACTACGTGCGCGCCGTCGCCGAGCAGATCCGGCCCTGGATCAACGGGCCGTACTTGACGCTTGGAACCGACGGCTTCGGGCGCAGCGACTACCGGCGTGTACTGCGCAGCTTCTTCGAGGTCGACCGCCACCACGTGGCGCTCGCCACGCTGCACGCGCTCGGCCGCGACGCGGACGCCCAGGCCGCGATCGAGCGCTACGGCATCGACCAGGAGGGAGCTCCCCCATGGACGCGTTGACAGAGGTCTCCGTCCCCGACATCGGCGACTTCTCCGACGTCCCCGTGATCGAACTGCTCGTCGCCGTTGGCGACACCGTCGCGGTCGAGGACCCGCTCGTCGTGATCGAGTCCGACAAGGCCACGATGGAGCTGCCCACGCCCGTCGCCGGCGTCGTGCGCGAGCTGCTCGTCGGCGTCGGCGACAAGGTCTCCGAGGGCACCCCGATCGCACGTGTGGAGGCCGACGGCGAGGGTGCCGCAACAGCGGGCGGCGCGGCAGAGGGCCCCGCGACGTCCAAGCCGAGTGAGCCAACAGCGGCGCCGGCGACCGAGCCGCAGGCGGCGGCCACGCAGCCGAGCTCCGAGCCGGCCGTCGTGTCCGGGAACGGGTCGAGCCCGCGCCCGCCCGATCTCGGCGACTGGAGCTCTGTCTACGCTGGACCGGCCGTGCGCCGCCAGGCGCGCGAGCGCGGCATCGACCTGCGCGCGGTGCGCGGCAGCGGCAGGCGCGGACGGATCACGCTCGAGGACCTCGACAGCGCCGCCTCGGTGGGCTCCGCGCCCGTGTCCGGCGCGACCGGCATGGATCTAGGCGGGCTCGCACCATGGCCGAGCATCGACTTCGCCAAGTACGGCGAGATCGAGCGCATACCGTTGACCCGGATCCAGAAGAACTCGGGCGCGAACCTCGCGCGAAACTGGGTGCGAATCCCGCACGTCACGCACAACGAGGACGCCGATATCACCGAGCTGGAGGCATTCCGCAAGCAGCTGAATGCGGAGCAGTCGGAGGTGAAGGTGACGATGGTGGCACTGCTCCTGAAGGCGCTCGCGTCAACGCTGCAGGCCTACCCCCAGTTCAACGCCTCGCTCGACGGCGAGGAGCTCGTGCTCAAGCGCTACTACCACCTCGGCTTCGCCGCCGACACACCCGGTGGGCTGGTCGTTCCAGTCGTGCGCGATGTCGAGCGCAAGGGCCTCTTGGAGATCGCGAACGAGCTCGCGGAGCTCTCCGGCCTTGCGCGTGCAGGTCGCTTGATGCCGACACAGATGAGTGGCGCCACGTTCACGCTCTCGAGCCTCGGGGGGATCGGCGGCACGTCGTTCACGCCGATCATCAACGCGCCCGAGGTAGCGATCCTCGGCGTCGTGCGCGCCGCGATGAAGCCCGTGTGGGATGGGGTCGCCTTCCAGCCCCGCCTGCTACTGCCGCTCTCGCTGTCCTACGACCACCGCGTGATCGACGGCGCCGCGGCGGCGCGCTTCTGTGCGCACCTCGCGAGCCTGCTCGCCGACATGCGCAGGCTGCTGCTGTGAGCGACACGCAGCTGCTCGTGCTCGGCTCGGGCCCGGGCGGCTACACGGCGGCCTTCCGCGCCGCGGACCTCGGCCTGGATGTCGTCCTCGTCGAGCGCCACGAGACGCTCGGAGGCGTCTGCCTGAACGTCGGTTGCATTCCCTCCAAGGCGCTTCTGCACGTCGCCAAGGTGATCGCCGACGCCGAGCGGACGAAGCTCAGCGGCGTGTCATTCGCCGAGCCCGAGATCGAGTTGGACGCGCTGCGCGAGTGGAAGCGCGGAATCGTGAACAGGCTCACCACGGGACTTTCAGGCCTTGCCAAGCGACGCAAGGTGCGCGTGATTCACGGCGTCGGCGCGCTGCTCGACGCGCACACGCTGGCGGTCGGTGCAGACACGCTCAGCTTCGATCACGCGATCCTCGCGACCGGCTCTCGTGCCGTGCGGCTGCCGGGGATCCCCTACGAGGACCCGCGCGTGATGAACTCGACAGACGCGCTCGAGCTGGCCGACATCCCCGGCCGCCTGCTCGTGATCGGTGGGGGCATCATCGGGCTCGAGCTGGCGACCGCCTACGACGCGCTCGGCTCGCGCGTGACCGTTGTCGAGATGGCCCACCAGCTGATCCCCGGCTGTGACCCTGACCTCGTGGAGCCGCTGCGCAAGCGCATCGTCGAGCGCTACGAGGCGATCCACCTGAATACTCGTGTGGGCTCGCTCGAGCCGGGCCCGGACGGGATACGTGCGGAGCTGCTCGACGCGGAGGGACAGGCGCTCTCGTTCGAGCCCGAGCAGGCCGTCTTCGATCGTGTGCTGGTCGCGGTCGGGCGGGTGCCCAACAGCGACTCGCTCGGCCTCGAGCAGGCCGGGGTGGCCGTCGAGGAGCATGGCTTCGTCGCCGTGGATCGCCAGCTGCGCACGAGCGTGGCGCACATCCATGCGATCGGCGATCTCGTCGGGCCGCCGATGCTCGCGCACAAGGCCACGCATGAGGCAAAGGTCGCCGCCGAGGTGATCGCCGGCCACGACGTCGAGCTCGACGTGCGCGGCATCCCGTCGGTCGCCTACACCGACCCCGAGATCGCTTGGGTCGGGCTCACCGAGACCGAGGCGCAGCGCTCCGGCGTCGCCCACCGGGTCTCGAAGTTCCCGTGGAGCGCCTCCGGCCGTGCCCTGGCGAGCATCGCCACCGACGGCCTCACGAAGCTGATCGTCGACCCGGACACCAACAGGATCCTCGGCGCCGGGATCGCCGGTGCGAGCGCCGGCGAGCTGATCGCCGAGCCGGGGCTCGCCCTGGAGCTCGGGGCCGACGCGGAGGATGTCGCGCTCACGGTGCACGCCCATCCCACCCTCGCCGAGACCTTCGCGCTGGCCGCGGAGATCGCCGAGGGCACGGTCACCGACCTGCCACCCGCCCGTGTCCGTTAGACAGCCGGAGCTCACGCTCACCCGCGCGCACCGCATGCGCGGCGGCGCCACCTGGCAACACGTGTACGCACTGCTGCGCGAGGCGATCGTGTCCGTCGAGCTCGAGCCCGGCCAGCAGCTCTCCGAGAACGACCTCGCCGAGCGCATCGGCGTCAGCCGCACACCGATCCGCGAAGCGCTCGTCAGGCTCCGCGACGACCGCCTCGTCGAGATCGTCCCCCAGCTCGGCACATTCGTCACCCGCATCAGCCCCACTGCGCTCGCCGACGCTCAGTTCGTGCGCGAGTCGCTGGAATGCGCCGCCGTACGGCTCGCAGCGCAGCGCTCCGACGCCGCGTCGGTGCACGAGTTGGAGACGATCCTGCAGCGCCAGGCCGAGACGCACGCCGGTGGCGACCTGGACCGCTTCTACGTACTCGACGACGATTTTCACCGCGCCATGTGCGACCTCAGCGGCCGCGCGATCGCGTGGGAGCTGAGCCAGCGCGCGAGCGGGCACCTCAACCGCATCCGCCGTCTCAGTCTCGCCCAACCGGACTACATCTCGGAGATGATCGACGAGCACCACGCGGTGCTGAGCGCGATCGCCAACCGCAAGCCGGCGCATGGAGAGAAGGCGCTGCGTCACCACCTGCGCATGGTGCTCTCCAGCCTGCCAGACATCGAAGCGATCCACCCGGAGTTCTTCGCCGGCGAGTAGGGCTCTTACGCAACTCCTACAGACGGCGTGCAGCTGCGCTTAAGGGTGGGAGCAGATAATGGCCGCCAGCGCTCCTAACCAACAGAACTGGAGGCTAGACCCCGATGCACATCTCGAACAGGCTCAAGGCCACGATCGTCGCAGGCGCACTCGCCGTCGGCGGCTCGGTCGTCGGCATCGCGGCAGCCGCCGCCGCGCCGAGCGCGACTACGACCAACTCGTCGCCGACGACCTCCGCAACGCCGAGCACCCCGGCGACGCCGTCCACGAAATCGACCACGCCCTCGACGAAAACCCCCTGCCCGAACATGGGCTCGGGCTCGAGCACCAAAGAAGGCTCGTACACCGGCCCCGGGCCCGACGGCAGCGCCCCCGCGGGCTACGGCGGACCCGGCCCCGCCGCCACCTACCAGTGAGCGAGGCTTGCGCCAGCGCGTGCTGAGCGCCGGCGGCCGGCCGGCGCTCGCGCTGGCGTCCTCGTGCCTGGCGCTCGCGGGCTGTGGCTCCATTCACACCGCCACGAACCCCACAAGCACCACGCGCAGCGGCCTCGTCTCGATCGGGGCCGGTCTGAAGGGTCCCGCGGGCCTGAGGGCAACGGTGTACGCGAAGGGACCCCTGACGACCGCCGCGTTCGCCTTCGACGAAAGCGGGCGACTGTGGGTCAGCGCCGCGGGCCTTGAAACCCACAACCAGGACGGCGTCTACATGATCGCCGGCGCCGGGGCGAGCCCCGTCAAGGTGATCTCCGGGCTCGATGACCCGCTCGGCCTGGCCTGGTATCGCAACCGGCTCTACGTCGCCTCCGTGGGGCGCGTGGACGTCTACTCGAACTTCGACGGAAGGCGCTTCGCCAGGCACTCCGAGCTGATCGCCGGCCCGGCCGCGGGCGCCGAGAACAACCTGCTCGTGGTGGCGCCGGACGGGCGCTTGCTGATGGGGATCACCCAGACCTGCGACCACTGCAGGCCCAGCTCGAAGTACGCGGGCTCGATCGTCTCCTTCGCGCCCGACGGCAGCCACCTGCGCCTGTACGCCAGCCACATCCGCGCGCCGTTCGGGCTCGCCTTCTACCCCGGCACAGAGGACCTGTTCGTGACCATGAACCAGCAGGACAACCTCGGCGCAAAGACACCCGGCGACGCGCTCGCGCTCGTGGCCGAAGGCGAGGACTGGCGCTTTCCCGAATGCCATGGTCAGGGCGGCACGGCATGCGCAGGTGTACCGCTGCCGACCGCGGTGCTCGATAAGCACGCGGCGGTAGGCGGCGTGGCGATCCTCACCGGCCAGCTGGGCGCGGCGTTCACAGGCTCGGCGATCGTGCCTGAGTGGGCTCAAGGAAAGGTCCAGCGCGTCGCCCTGCATCGATCCGGATCCGGTTTCAGCGGCTCAGTGACGCCCTTCCTCACCGGCATCGCCAACCCACTCGCGATCGCGATCGCGCCGAACGGCTCGATGCTCGTCGGCGACTGGCAGACGGGCACGATCTACCGCATCGCCAATAGCTGAGCAGGCCCTATACGGAGGATGCCTCCGTATCGTGTTAGACTGGCCCGCCAGCGGAGGCTTCCTCCGCTTGGACGGGAGCGCCAAGCCTCTGCGACCTCGAAGGACACGCGCAAATGAGCTCTGAGACGACAGATCGCACCCACCCGACGCTGATCCTGGCGGTGCTCTCCCTTGGAGGCGTCGCCTACGCGATGCTCAGCTCGGCCGTGATCCCGGCGCTGCCCACGCTGGAGCACGCACTCCACACGAACGAGACCGGCGTCACCTGGCTGCTCACCGCCTACCTGCTCTCGGCGTCTGTCGGTACGGCGATCCTCGGGCGGCTCGGCGACATGTATGGCAAGGAGCGCCTGCTGCTGATCACGCTCGTGATCCTCAGCGCGGGCACGCTCGTCTCGGCCCTGTCGAGCACGCTTGCGCTGCAGATCGGTGCGCGCTTCGTGCAGGGCGCGGCCGGCGGCATCTTCCCACTGGCGTTCGGAATCGTGCGCGACGAGTTCCCGCGCGAGAAGGTCGCCGGCAGCATCGGGTTGCTCTCGGCGATCCTGGGTGTGGGCGGCGGCATCGGGATCGTGCTCTCGGGCGTGATCGTCGAGCACCTCAACTACCACTGGCTGTTCTGGCTGCCGCTGCTCGCCTCGGCGATCGCCGCGCTCGCCACGTGGCGCTTTATTCCAGAGTCGCCGATACGCGTACCCGGAAAAGTCAACTGGGTCGCAGCGGCGCTGATGACGATCGGCATCTCCACGGTGCTGCTGGCTGTCTCAGAGACGACGACGTGGGGCTGGGGGTCCCCCAAGACGCTCGGCCTGATCCTCGCCGGTCTAATCGTCACTGCGGTCTGGATAGCCGTCGAGACGCGCAGCAGGACGCCGCTCGTGGACATGACGATGATGCGTATCCGCGGCGTCTGGACAACCAATCTCGCCGCGTTCCTGCTCGGCGCCGGCATGTATGCGTCGTTCATCGTCTTCCCGCAGTTCGCGCAGCTGCCAAAGAGCACCGGCTTCGGCTTCGGCGCGTCGGTGGTCGTGTCCGGCCTATACCTGCTGCCGACGACGATCGGCATGACGGCACTGGGCGTCTTCGCGGGGCGCATCTCCGCCCGCTTCGGCTCACGCACGGCGCTGCTCGTCGGCACCGTGTTCACGACGCTCGCCTTCGCGCTGCTCGCCTTCGAACACGGCCATCCTGCTGATTTCCTGGTTGCAGCGGCACTGCTCGGTGTCGGCATCGGCCTTGCCTTCGCGGCACTTGGCAACCTGATCATCCAAGCTGTTCCGAGCCACCAAACGGGCGTGGCCAGCGGCATGAACACCGTGATGCGAACGCTAGGCGGTGCCCTGGGCGGCCAGCTCTCGGCGACCTTCGTCGCCGCCCACTTCGCGCACGGCTACCCCGCCGTGACCGGGTTCACCGAGACGTTCCTGATGGCGACCGGGTTCCTGATCGTGTGCCTGCTGGCGGGAACGCTCGTGCCGAGGCAGCGCGCGCAGGCGCCCGCCTCCGCGGGGCTCGGTAGCGAAGAGCCGGTGGTCTCTTCGGCCGCTGCCGAAGGCGTCGGCGCCTGAGCGCCGGCGGGCGCGACGCCTCGCGTTACGGGCGCGCAACGCTCTCGATCTCGAACGTGCCACCGACGAGCTCGTGGTAGTAGAGCGTCGTGCCGTCGGCGCTGATCGAGGGCGCCTCGGCGAAGCCGGCGATGGCGGCGACTCGTTGCACGTGCCCAAACGGGCGACCGACGCTCGCGCGAGTCGCTCGGTAGATCGCCGGTCCCTGTCCGCGCTCTGGGCTCGCCCTCGTGAAGAACAGTTCCAGCTCGTTCGCGGAGACGGAGGCCGCGTAGTCGAGCTGGCCCCCGCTGTTGACTTTGCGCAGCAGCTTCGCGCTGTCGGGAGCCGGGACGAAGCTGTCGCCGATCTTCTCGAACAGCTCGAGGCCCGCGCTCGTGGGACCCACTCCGTCGGCTTCGAAGTGACCAACGCTCACATACAGCGCCTCGCCATCGGCACTGGCTTCGACGTCGAAGTCGACCACGCCGGGGGACCCACCAGACACACCGGGCACCAGATGCACCCCAGTCACGAACCCGTCGGAGAACTGGCCGGAGTAGATCGTGGAGAGGGTCTCCCCGTAGCTGCGAGTGGAGACGAAGTAAAGGCTGCCTTCGTCGTCCAACGTCGGCGTGCCCGACAGCGCTTCAGCGACGTTCACGCCTTCGCCGAGGATCGGCCCCTGGTATTCGAATGTGTCTGCGTTCACGCGCGTGGCGAGCTGCAGCGACGGGATGTTGGGAGCGACGTTGGATGTGTTGAACAGCAGGTAATCGCCGTCGTGTGTGATGAACGGCTCCATCGCGCTACCGGAGTAGCCCTCGATCCTGACCGCCTGGGGCGCGCCGAATGCGCGATAGGTGCCTGCTCGAGCCAAGCCGCAGAACACCGGCAGCGCGACCACGACAGCGAGAAACACCGAGCGGCGCATGTTCTCAGCCTAACCCTCTCGAGCCACAGGCGTAATGCACGCGTTAGTGTGATCTCGTGATCCTCTACACGTGTACCGACGGCACCGCGTTCGGCGGCCTGCCCGGTCCGTTCGCGCACCCATGCGGGCGCGCCGCCAAGGCGCTAGATGACGCCGGCCACCGCTACGAGCGCAAGGAGGTCAAGGGCGGCACCCTGAAGCTCTGGACGCTGCCGTCCCGGGCGCGCGACCGTGCGGAGATAGAGCAGCTAAGCGGGCAGCGCTCCGTGCCGATCCTCGTCCTGGATGGTGGCGAGGTCGTCACGGGCTCCGGCGCGATCGCGCGATGGGCGCGCGAGAACGCCCCCATCGCGAGCGCCACGAGTCGCTGACCCAACGCGCCGCGCGGGCGCGCGCTGCACGGCCCCGTGGGGGACCGTGCAGTCACTCACCCGACCCGCTTCAGCGGCGGGACGCGCTATGTCCGTATGACCAGGGACCATGGTCGCCGTAGCCACCCTGGCCGTTGCCCTGGCCGCCATGGCCGTTGCCCCAGCCACCGCTACCGCCCCAGCCACCGCTACCGCCCCAGCCACCGTTACCGCCGTGACCCGAGCCGGGCGGGTTCCACGCCTGGAGGTATGCACGGTAAGTGTTGACCCCCGCCGGGAACTCGGCGTTGAACACCAGATTGCCGTGTGGGTCGAACGCGGAGAAGTACGGCAGCGAACCCCAGCCGACGACGAGGTCTCCATCGTTGGCCGTCTGCGCGTTGCCCTGAGAAGTCGCCGAGAGCCCCTCCGGCTGGTTGTCTGACGCGTAGAGCGTCGCCACTTTCGTCCACTGGTCGAGGTGAACGTACACCGCGCGACTGTAAGACAGCTCAGGCGCGCCGATCGTGGCCTCGTCGTCGAAGAACGAGTAGTTGCCGTTGCCCAATGCCTCGGGGTCGTGCTGCCAGGCGAAGATATCGCCGGCCGCGTTGAGCGTCTGCCCGGGGGCAGCCTGCTCTTTGAAGCTCGAGTCCTTGCCGCCGAGCACCCACTGCACCTGGCTGCTCTGGCGACTCACGTCGTACGTCGCCCATGTGTTGCGCGCGTCGATCAGGTAGTCGCCGTTGGTGTTGATGTGGACAGCGTTGATGTGGAACCAGTCCCAGACTTCGCTCGCCGACGCCGGCAGCGGCTGCTCGCTGGCGCTGTAGGGGACGTGCTGGGCGCTGTTCCACTGCCACAGAACCTTGCCGGTGGCGATGTCGATTTCCTGGATCACGCCGTTCACCACGGCCTGGTCGGCTGGACCACCGATCGACGTCAGGTTCGCGGTGGAGGTTTCGTAGGCAGTGATCAGCGCGGTGTTCCAAGGGGTGATGTAGAACTCGTGCGCGTCCGCGGCGAGACCGTTGCCCGCACTCACGGTGGCGATCTGCTGGTAGTGGTCGTTGTAGATCTGGTCGGTGCCGTTGCCGCGTCCGCCCGTCTCCGTCCCCTGCCACCACGTGAGGACCGGCTGTCCGTCGTAGGTCTGCGTACGGAAGTCCGTCGCAGCATCGCCCTGCGGGGCAGGCTGGAACCAGACCACCTGGCCGCTCGGGCTGAGGATCTCCGGCCCTTGCGCGTAGGTCGTCGTGTCACCTGTAGGGGTGATGAAGAAGTCATCCCCTGCGCCAAAGCCTGGCTGGGAGCTGAGGATCGACACGGGAGGTGGGGAGGTGGGCGCCGCCAGCGCGACCGGCGCGTCAGCGAGCGCCAGCGGGACCGATGTCGCGGCGATCGCCGCAGCACCGATCAGGATCATGCGCCATCGCGAGTGCCGCTTCGCTTCAAAGTCGGAGGTGTGAGACATCTTGTCTGCTCCTTCCAAAGCAAGTCAGGTTGGTCGTGGACGCTCGTAGTCAAGGGTTGACACGAGCCTTGGATCGACCTTAGATCACAATCCCAGTAATTTCAACCGACTTTATGAGGTTTATGGCCGCCGGCTCCCGAACGCGCACCTGGCCAACCTCGCTACCCGCTGCCTTCGACGAGAGCGGAGTGCGTGCCGATGATCAGCACGACGAACAGCACGAAGGCTGCGAGCACCGATAGCGCCATCATCCACAGCCCCTGCTTGATCAAGGGTTTCTCGGGTCGGTTGACGAGCACCGCGCCGATGATGAAGCCCACGATCGGCAACAGCACAGAGACGACGTAGCCGGCGAGAACTCGCCCCCTCGTGATCGAGCCCGGCTCCTGCGGCATCGGCCAACCCTAACGCCCGACGCCCTCCACGGCGTCACCTGCGCGGGCGAAGATGGTAGGCGCGGGGGCCCCGGAGGGGAGAGGAGGCCCCCGCGCCGCTGATTGGGATTGCAGCGTGAAGCACGGAGTCGAACAAGTCCAATAGGTGTTTTGAGGATTCCTATAGAGTCCTCGCATGGGGGGCTCGCCGCAGTTCAAGCGCGGACAGCTGCGCTGCTTCGTCGCCGTCGCCGACGCCGGCCAGGTGACCGGTGCCGCGCGCACGCTGTTCATGACACAGCCCGCCGTCTCCCAGGCAATCGGCCAACTGGAGAACGAGCTTGGTTTCAAGCTGTTCGACCGTTCCGGACGGGGGGTCACACTTACGCCGGCGGGAGCGCGCTTCTACGAGCCGGCGCGCCGAGCTGTTGAGGCGGCGGCAGAGGCGGCACTTGTCGCGGAGTCCCTCGCCCGCGCGAGCGAGGGCACGATCATGTTCGGATTTCTCGGTAGCGCGCCGGCTCTCGACAGCCCCGACGCCGTTGCCGCGTTCGCGCTGGCATATCCGAACATCGAGCTTCGCTTCCAAGAGCTTCAGTTTCCCGGATACCCGACGAGCTCGTGGCTGTCGGAGGTGGACGTCGCCGCTTGCCACATGCCCCGCTCCGATCCGTCCGTCTGGACACACACGCTGCGCGAGGACCCACGTGTCGTGGTGGCGCCTCGCGGGCACCGGTTGGCCGCTCGCGAAGAGGTTTGCGTCGCGGATGTGCTCGACGAGACGTTCATCGGTTTTCATCCCTCCGTAGAGCGATCGTGGGCCGGCTTCTGGAGCTTCGACGACGCGCGTGGAGCACCGCCTCGAGCGATCACCGCAGATCGCGTGATCAACCCTCAGGAGGTGCTCGCCTCGCTCGTCGTGCGCGATGCCATCACGACGGTCCCCGCGTCGGTGGGCAAGCTGCTGGCGAGCTTCTCAGATCAGCTCCAGGTGATCACCGTGCTCGACGCCCTACCCTCGACAATCGCGCTGGTCGGGCACGAGGATCGCCACAACCCGCTGGTCGAGACCCTCGTCGAGTTCGCCCGTCGGTTTCCCCAACAGGTCGTCTGACGCCGGGCCGATACCCGCAGCTGCTCGCCCGCGCATTTACAAGGGACATCCGCCAAGATCCGCCGCTAAATGCTCGCGACCAACAAGCCCCTGCGTCGCTTGCAGATCTCGACCGCAGCGACCTCCTTGGGCAAGTGGGCCTTCATGGTCACCCTCAGCGTCTATGCCTTTCGCAGGGGAGGAACGGCGGCCGTCGGGCTGGTCGCGCTGATCCAGGCCGGACCGGCGGTGCTCGCGGCGCCCGTTCTGGGACTGGCCGGCGACCGCTACTCACGCCAGCGGGTCCTGCTGGTCACAAACGCCGTACGCGCACTGCTGCTCGCTGCGGTCGCGCTGGCGGCCTTCGAGGGAGCCGCGGAGGCGGTCGTGTTCGCGCTCGCCGCACTCTTCAGCATGGTCTCGACGGCGAACCAGCCCGCACGCGCGGCGTTGATCCCCGTGCTCGCCCGCTCGCCCGGCGAGGTCTCCTCTGCGACCGCCGTGATGGGCACCGTTGACACTGCCAGCTTCCTGGTGGGCGCCGGCGCCGGCGGCGTCATCCTTGCCGGCACGAGCGTGGCCTTCCTCGTCGCTCTTTGCTGTGGCGCCTACTGCCTCGCGACGCTGCTGATTCTCGAGATACCCGTCGACGCCCGACCCGCACGTCGTGCGTCAGAGCGGCCGCTGCCTGCGCTGGCGGCGGGCTTTCACACGGTGCTCACCGACGAGCGCCTGAGGCTGGTATTGGGCGTGATGGCGGTGCTGTCGATGATCGACGGGCTGTCCGGCGTGTTCGTGATCGTGACCGCGATTCGTCTGCTGCACATCGGCACCGAGGGAGTTGGCTACCTGAACATCGCCCGTGGCGCCGGCGGGCTCGCGGGCGGAGCGGTCGCCTTCGCGCTGTTCGGACGCTCGCGTCTGACGATCGCGCTCGCGTTCGGCAGCCTCACGCTCGGCATCCCTCTCGTGCTCCTCGGCCAGCTCCCGCACGTCGCGCTCGGGTTGGTGGCCTGGTGCGGTCTGGGCTTTGGCTATGTGCTCGTCAAGGCCTCCGGCATCGCGACGATCCAGCGACTGAGCGGCGACCGTGTTCTCGCGCGCGTGCTGGCCGTACTCGAGACGACGCTGGTGGCAACGCTCGGGCTGGGGGCGATCCTCGCCCCCGCCCTGGAATCGCTGCTCGGCCTCCAGGGCGCCCTGGTGCTCACAGGCGCCGTCCTACCACTGCTCGTAGCAACGCGTTGGCCCGCGATCCGCCGGCTGGAGATCGGCGCACCGGTACCGCGCGACCAGTTCGCACTGCTGCGTAACTGCCCCTTGTTCGCGCCGCTGCCACTGGCCACCATGGAAGGACTCGCGCGGCGCCTGGTGCCCGTACAGGCGCCGGCGCAGAGCGACATCATCACGCAGGGCGAGGCGGGCGAGCGCTTCTACCTGATTGCCGACGGCAGCGTGGAGATCGTGCAGGACGGCGTGCTGCTGCGACGCCAGGGGCCGGGCGAGTCATTTGGAGAGATCGCGCTCTTGCATGACGTGACACGCACGGCAACCGTGCGAGCGCTCGAGCCGACGCTGCTCTACGCGCTCGACCGGGATCCGTTCTTGCTGTCGGTTACCGGCCACACCGACAGCCACCAAGAGAGCCTCGAGGTCGCAGCTCGCTTCCTCGCGCACAGCGAGGTCACCGGGCAGGCGGAAGTCAGCTCCCCGGCGTCACCAGTACCTTCAGCGAGCGATCCGGATCTGATTGAACTCTGAAGGCCTCGTCGATCTCAGTGAGCGCCAGCTCGTGTGAGACGAGCGCGTCGGCATCGATCTCGCCGCGCGCCAGCGCGGCGATCACCTCCGGGAACTCATCGCGATAGCCGACCGAACCGCGCAGCGTCAACTCGTTACCGGTGAGCCGATCCGGACGCAACTCCAACTCGCGCCCGTACATCGCACACAGCACCACCGTGCCGCCGGGCCTGGCCAGCCGCAGGGCGTCCTCGAAGGCAGCCGGCACGCCCGCGCAGTCGATCACCACATCAGCGCGCGCCGATGAGGGCGAGGGACCGCTGCCGGTGACGGACGCGACGCCGGCGATCGTGCCATCAGCAACCGGGTCGATCGTCAACTCGGCGCCAAGCCTGCGCGCCGCGTCTCGGCGCAGCGGTGAGGGGTCGGCGACGAACGCGCGGTCGATCCCAGCCAGACGCAGAAAGATCAGCGCCGCGAGCCCGATCGGCCCGGCGCCCAGCACAACCACCGTGTCCCCCGGCCTGACCTGCGCCTGCCCCACGGCGTGCAGGCCGACCGCCAGCGGCTCCACCAATGCGCCCGCTCGATCGGAGATCTCATTGGGAAGCGCGAACAGCGTCTTACCCAGGACCGCGCTAGGGACGAGCACGCGCTCGGCGAACCCTCCCCGCAACCCGTAGCCGAGGCCCCGACTGACGCCGTCCTCGCATAGCTGCGTCTCGCCTTCCATGCAAGCCCGGCAACGACCGCAGGGGATCAGCGGACGCGCTGTCACGCGGTCGCCAACTGCGACGCCGGCGACGCCTCGAGACTCGAGGACAGTCCCGCAGAACTCGTGACCCAGCACCTGTCCGGGGCGTGCAGCGAAGCCGCTCTTGAAGCTGTGCAGGTCCGAGCCGCAGATCCCGCAGTGGGCGACTGCGACTACGACCTCGCCGTCCTGCGCATGGGGCTCAGGCAGCTCGACGCTCCTGAGTGTTTCCGGTGCTTCCCATTGAACGGCTCGCATCTCAGGCGAGCATGATCGGTGACACACGCGGTGGCCGCCGGGCTGTCAGCCCTCGCATGTGGGCTTCTCCAGCTGAGCGCTCTTGGAGGGACGCACAGCGGCCGTGGATAGATCCCCTGTCCTAGCCGACCGTGCGCACCTAGCTTGAGCGCATGTCCGACGGCGAGACGCTGAGCAAAGCGAACGACGCTTCCGCGCAGGAGGGCACACACGAACCTGCCGTGCGCGCCGAGCGCCGCGACGCGGTGCTGCTGCTGAAGCTCAACCGACCCGAGACCTACAACGCCTGGAGCAAGCAGATGGAAGAGGAGTACTTCGACCATCTCGCCGCCGCAGACGGGGACCCCGAGGTGCGCGCGATCGTGCTCACCGGAGCGGGCAGGGGGTTCTGCGCCGGGGCGGAGATGGCTCAGCTCGACGAGCTCGCCGGCAGCGACGCGCCGCTCCAGCTCGATCGCAGCCTCCCCACGAGCTACGCCCTGCAGACACGCAAGCCGATCGTCGCCGCGATCAACGGCGGCTGTGCCGCGGTCGGGCTGATGCAGGCGCTGCTCTGCGATGTGCGCTTCGTCGCCGCGGAGGCCAAGATCACGACCGCGTTCGTCAGGCGCGGCCTGATCGCCGAGTACGGAATCGCATGGCTGCTGCAGCGCACCGTGGGGCGGGGACGCGCGCTCGACCTGCTCGTCTCCGGCAGGACGATCCTCGGCGAGGAGGCCGCCGCGATCGGCCTGGCCGAGTTCGTGCTCCCCCGCGCCGATCTCCTGGACGGCGCGCTTGCCTACGCCGATGAGATCGCGCGCAACTGCTCCCCGCGGGCGATCGCCACGATCAAGGCGCAGGCGTGGAAGGACCTCGACCGGCCCTTCGATGCGGCAGCCGTCGAAGCTGACGAGCTGGCGATCGACTCCGTGACCTGGCCCGACCTCGCAGAGGGTGCCGCGTCGTTCACCGAGCGCCGCGCGCCGGCGTTCCCGCCACTCGCCGGCTGAGCTAGCCCGGGTACAGGCGCACGAGCGCGTCGGCTACACACACCGGCTTTGACCCACCCTCGCATTCGAACGTGTGGGTGAGCGCAACCTGGATGCCGCCGTCCACGTCCTCGACACCCTTCAAGAGCGCACGCATCCGGACACGCTTGCCCACCGGCATCGGCGCCGGGTAACGGACCCGGTCCAGGCCGTAGTTCAAGCCCAGCGCGAAGCCCTCGAACGAGTAGACGGTCTCCGCCAGCCAGGGTGTCAACGACAGCGTGAAGTAGCCATGGGCGATCGTGCCGCCCCAGGGCGTCTCGCGCGCGCGCTCGGGGTCCACGTGGATCCACTGGTGATCGCCGGTCACGTCAGCGAAGCGGTCGACGTCGGCCTGCGCGACATCGTGCCACTCGCTGACGCCCAGCTCCTCGCCGATCCGCTGCTTGACGGCCTCGACGCCGTCGAGCACGGCCGTCACGCCGTCACCGGCTGGTCGAGCCCGGCTGCGTGCCTGGCCATCTCCTTCGCCGCCTCCATGTCGTAGTGCTTGCGGGTCACGATCCGCTGGGCGTACAGGCCACCGCCGGACTGCACGTTCGTCACCAGGTGCCAGCCGCCGAAGGCGTCCGCGGTCATGTCGCGGATCGCGTGGAACAGGCGCGTGCGCTCCTCGCCGGAGACCTCCGGGTTGGCGGTCATGTACTTGTGCACGAACGGCGAGAGCTCCTGGTTCTCGAGGTCGCCGATCGTCGGCGCCGTCAGCACCGCGCCGCCGGCGATGTCATGCAGGTGGCGCACCATCGTGTTGAAGTTCGCAGCGCCGTGGTACTTGGCCGCGTTGGTGTAGAGCTCGTCGGGGTAGACGAAGCCGTCCTCGGTGCTGTGCGAGTTGAGGATCGCCGCCTCCAGGCCGCTGCGCACGAGCGTCGCGTAGATCACCATCTCGGAGATCTTCTCGCGCACGTGCTCCACCCTGGCGAGACCGTTGGCCTCGGCGATCAGCTGCGCGAGCCCGACGAGCAGGTCACCGTCGGTGGCCATCTCGCCGACGCCGCCGAGGCGCTCCCAAAGCCCCAACGAGTGCGCGAACACGGCCGAGAACTCGACCTGCCCGTCGAGGAAGATGCGGTCGGTCGGCACGAACACGTCGTCGAAGAGGACGAAGCAGTCGGGCATCTGCTTGCGGCGACTGATCGGAAAGTGGCGATCGTCATCCACACGCGGCGCGAACGTGGTGTTGATCGTCGAGACCCCAGGCGCGTTCGCGGGCACCGCGCAGGCGATCGCGTAGTCCTCCTCGCCCGCCTTCATTTTCTTTGTCGGCATCACGAATAGCTCGTGCGCCAGCGAGGCTCCCGTGATGTGCAGCTTCGCGCCACGGATGACGACACCGTCGGGACGGCGCTCGACGACGCGCACATACGCGTCGGGGTCCTCCTGCTTCGCCGGCGGCTGTGCGCGGTGGCCCTTCGCATCGGTGATGCACTCGGTCACGCGCAGGTCGCGGCTGCGCACCTCATCGCAGTGGCGATAGATGCGCTCAGCAAGCTCGGGGTGCTCCTTCGCGAGCGCCGGCGCGACCGTCAGCAGCGTCATCACCGAGGTGAACGTCGTGTGCGCGAGCATGTCCACGCCGCGCAGCAGACCGACGATCTCGCGCAGCTGCTCGCTGCTGCGCGGCGGCGTCAACAGTGGGTTGCGGGCGTCCTCGCCCGGTTGGTATACGGCGTCGTAGCCGCGCGCAACCGCATCGACGGCGGTGCGGGTCGTGGGATCGCTCGACAGATCCTCGATGCGCCGCCCTTCTATGTAGGTCTTCCTGCCGTCCAGGATCGACTCGCGGTACTGCTCGCCGGTGATCACCTGGCATCCACCTCGCTCTGATCGCTGCTCGTATTTCCTTTGGATGATGCAGCGTGCCGGGGTCCTGCTGCGCCGTGCCCACGCGCGCGAATGGAGCTTTCTCCATTGCCGCCATTTGCCGCTGGAATCCCCTACAGCGCCTCACAGCAGCGCCCCAGCGACGACGATGAGGAGTGCGAGACTGTGCGCGCCCTGCACCCAGTCGATCCGGAGGATCCAGCCATCGAGAAAGATCCCGTGCGCACGACCGTCGAGGACGTCGCGCGCAGTCACGAGGAGCTGTACGACGACGCGCGGCCTGCCGCGGTCGAGCGCCAGCACAGCCTGGGCAAGCTCACGGCGCGCGAGCGCGTCGAGCTGTTGCTCGACGAGGGCTCGGCGCTGGAGGTCGGGGCGCTCGTCACCCCCGATGTGCCTAGCGTCGACCCGAAGGCCGCTCCCGCCGATGGACTGGTTGCGGTCATGGGCGAGGTAGAAGGTCGCCCCGTGTCGGTGTTCTCGACCGATTTCACCGTCCTCGGCGGCAGCCTCGGCGACACCGGGATGCGCAAGATCATCCGCATGGTCGACCTCTCGCTGCAGCGGGGGATCCCGCTGGTGATGCTGATCGATGGCGGCGGGCACCGCATCCACGAGATCGACGCCCGCCCCTACGCGTTCGGCGGCGACAGCGGCCCCTTCTGGCGCCAGGCGCTCGTCTCCGGCTGGGCGCCCCAGGTGGGCGCCGTGATGGGGCCGGCGTTCGCCGGCTCGGCGCTTTTCACCTCGTTCTCGGACTTCGTGCCGATGGTCAAGGGGACCTCGTCGCTGGGCATCGCCGGGCGCCAGCTCGTGAAGGCGGCAATGGGCGAGACGCTCACCACCCAGGAGCTGGGCGGCTCGGACGTGCAGATGCGAAACGGCAACGCGGACATGGAGTGCGAGGACGACGCTTCCTGCATCGCCGCTGTGCGCGAGTTCCTGTCGTTCATGCCGACGAACTCCTCCGAGGTTCCGCCCACGCGCCCGACCGCGGACCCCGCCGATCGCCTTAGCCCCGAGCTGCGCGACGTGATCCCCTCGAGCTCACGCAAGCCGTATGACGTCAAGGAGATCATCCGCCGGATCGTGGATGAGGAAAAGGTGTTCGAGTACCAGCCGGCGTTCGCGCGCAACCTCGTGATCGCGCTGGCGCGCCTGGACGGCAAGCCGGTGGGGATCATCGCCAACCAGCCCAAGTTCCTCGGTGGGGCGATCGACACGCCCGCCTGCGAAAAGGCGACGCGGTTCGTGGAGATGTGCAACGCGTACGGGTTGCCGATCGTCTCGCTGATCGACGTCCCCGGAGTCCTGATCGGGCCGATGGCCGAGCGCCAGCGCCTCGTGCGCCACGCCGCCAAGCCGCTGCTCGCGTTCGCACACGCCACGGTGCCGCTCGTGACGGTGGTGCTGCGCAAGGCCTACGGAGCCGGCTTCCTGGCGATGGGCGGCGGACGCACGGGCGTCGACGGCGCGCTGATCTGGCCGACGGCCGAGATGAGCGCGATGGGCATCGAGGGCGCTGTGGACGTGGTCTTCCACCGCGAGGTGGCCGCCGCCGATGATCCTGCCGCCAAGCGCGAGGAGCTGATCCGCCGCTTCTATGAAAAATCCACGCCGCTGCGCGCCGCCTCGGGCTTCGGCGTCGATGACGTGATCGACCCCGCCGACACGCGCCGCCAGGTGATCGCGATGCTGAGGATCAACTCGGGCCGCCGCCTGAAGCTGATCCCCCCCAAGCAGCATTGGATCTCGCCCGCCTGAGCTTGGAGAACTCCACATAGCGCAGCGGGCGTTGCGCGCCGCGCGCCGGCCAGGACGCTCTATCCATCTTCACGGCAATGTGCACCTTTCGGCGGCGATATGACAGCTGAGCCCGGCGCGTACGACGGCCTGAAGGTCATCGACTTCTCGCACGTCGTCGCCGGCCCTTTGTGCACGCGCATGCTCGCCGACCACGGCGCCACGGTGATCAAGATCGAGCGCCCAGAGGGGGAGATGTGTCGCCGCTTCCCCGTCGCCTACGGACCCAACCTCTCCACGCAGTTCGCGCAGTTCAACTGCGGCAAGCGCTCCGTCGCGCTGAACCTACGCGCGCCGGCCGCGGGCGCCCTCGCACTCGAGCTCTGCGATCGCGCGGACGTGGTCGTCGAGAACTTCAGCCCCGGCACGATGGAGCGTCTCGGCCTAGCGATTCCGGAGCTGATGCGGCGCAACCCCCGCTTGATCGTCTGCTCGATCTCGACCTTCGGCGCGTTCGGCCCGTGGTCGAGTATCTCCGGCTACGGCTTCGTCGCCGAGGCCTACTCTGGCCTGATGGGGATGAACGGCGACGAGGGCGAGCCGCCCAGCGCGTTCGGCACTGCCCTTGCCGACATGAACGCCGGCGTGCACGCGTTCGCAGCGATCGGCGCGGCGCTGCACCACCGCGCGCGCAGTGGCAGCGGCACGCACATCGACATCTCTTCCTTCGACGCGCTGTTGAGCGTGATCGACCACGCGATCGTCCTCGAGAACATGACCGGCGGCAAGCGGCGCTTCGGCAAGTACGGCACACGCCACTCGATGATCGTCCCCAACGGCACCGTGCGCACGGGCGACGGCAGCTACGTCGTCTACGGCTGCGCCCGCGACGAGCAGTTCGCGGCGCTCTCCAGGCTGATGGACCGCCCTGAGCTCGCCGGAGACCCACGCTATGCCACCGCCGAAGCGCGGATCGAGTCACGCGGTGAGATCTACGACGCGATCGAGGCATGGGCCGCCACGATCGCCACCGCGGACGAGCTCGTCTCGCTGCTCGCCGATGCGCAGATCGTGGCCGCACGCGTGCGCGACTACAGCGAGACGGCCGTCGACCCCCACCTGATCGCGCGCGGCACGCTGGCGCCCGTCGAGATCCGCGGCATCGGCGAGGTGATGATGCCGAGCGCCCCGCACCGCATGAGCGGGCTGCACTCCGCGCCGCGCGGCGATGCACCACTCGTCGGCGAGCACACCGCCGAGGTGCTGGGAGAAGAGCTCGGGCTCAACGACGCGCGCCTGCAGGAGCTGCTCGGCGAGGGCGCCATCTGCGCGCCCAGCGAGGCGCTGCTGTGAGCGCCACCGAGGAGCCGACGGCCGCGGCCGACACCGGCGCGCCTGACGAGCCCAGCGTGGAGAGCTCTCCCACGGAGGAGTTGCTCGCGCGCGCCGAGCGCATCCGTCGCGAGATGGGTGGCGACCGTCGCATCGCCGCGATGCACGAGGCCGGCCGACTGACGGCGCGGGAGCACATCGACGGGCTGCTCGACCCCGGCAGCTTCCGCGAGCTCGGCACGTTCGCGCGCTCCGAGCGACCGGAGGACCGCGACAGCACGCCGGGCGAGGGCAAGATCGCGGGGCGCGGTGAGATCGAGGGCCGCACCGTCGCCGTCGTCGCCGACGACATCACCGTCAAGCGCGCCAGCACCTCGATCGTCTCCGCGCGCAAGGTCCACCACGCGTGGGATCTGGCCGCACGTGACGGCGTCCCGCTCGTCTACTTCGGCGAGACGGGCGGTGCGCGCATCCCCGACATCATGGGCTCGGAGGGGTTCTCGCTGATGCCTCCGCCGGCGTACATGTGCCGGCGCGTACGACGCTTCCCGGTGGTCACGGTGATCACCGGCGAATCCTTCGGCGCGTCCTCGTTCCTGTCAGCCGCGAGCGACCTCACGATCCAGCTGCCCGGCACCTGCCTGGCGATCACCTCACCGCGCGTGATCGAGTTCGCCACGAGCGAGCAGGTGAGCATGGACGATCTCGGCGGTCCCGACGTGCACGCCAAAACCACGGGTCAGATCGATCTTGCGGCGAAGGACCCAGAGGAGGCCGCCGCGATGACCAGACGCTTCCTCTCATACCTTCCGTCCAACAGCTGGACGCCGGCGCCGCGAGCCGAATCGGTCGGGGCACCCGAGGGCGACGTCGGCAGCCTCGTGCCCGAAGATCGCCGCCGCGCATGGGACATGCGCAAGCTCGTCAAGGGCATCTGCGATCGCGACAGCACCTTCGAGCTGATGCCCGAGTTCGGGCGTAGCGTCGTCACGTTCCTCGCGCGCATCGATGGCCGTCCTGTGGGCGTGATCGGCAGCCAGCCGATGCGCCAGGCGGGCGTGCTCGGCCCCGACGCGTGCGACAAGGCGACACGCCTGATCTGCCTGTGCGACGCCTACGGCCTGCCGCTCGTGTTCCTGCACGACACTCCCGGCTTCATGGTCGGCACGGGCGTCGAGCACCGCGGCCTGCTGCACAAGGCGATGCTCCTGTGGGAGGCGGTCGCTCTCGCGCAGGTGCCCAAGCTCGCCGTCGTCGTGCGCAAGTCCTATGGCGTGGCCGACTACGCGATGTGCGGGATCGGCATGGGCGCGGACCTGCTGTGCGCGTGGCCGCAGGCGGAGATCGGCTTCATGGATCCAGAGACGGCCGCGAACGTGCTGTTCCCCGGCGAGGCGGACACCGACGCGCGCAACCAGCGCGCCCAGGAGATCGCCCTCGACATCGCTCCTTACGGCGCGGCGGGCGCGATGACGATCGACGAGATCATCGCCCCGCAGGCGACACGCGATGTCTTGTCTTCCGCGCTCGAGGATGTTTCTGGACGGCCGTTCCAGCCTGGTAGCGAGCGTCCGCTCGCATCCTGGCCGACGTCCTGGTAACAGCGGCGCCCGACGCTCACCGGACACGCATCGCGCGCAGCGCCCGCTGCGGCGGATATGCCTGCAAATGCGGCGAAATGGAGAAAGCCACAATCCGCTCTAACGCGTCCTGCAACGCCCCTCACGGCAGGTGCCATTGTCTCGCTCAAGGCCCGGAAACCGGGAATCGAAGCAGTGGAAGAGGAGGAGGATGGTGCGATTGTTGTCAAAATCTGAAGGTAGCCGGCGGGGCGCAGGGGCCCGCTTTAGCACCAGCTGGAAGGTCCTGTTGGGGAGTCTCGCAGCGGTGCTGCTCCTGGCCGCCTGCGGGTCGAGCAACTCATCTACCTCGAGCAACAGCAGCAGCTCATCCAGCTCGAGCTCCAGCTCCAGCACCCCGATCAAGATCATGGGCCTCGGCACCTTCCAGGCGACCGTCGCCTACCCGGAGGCAGTGCCCGCCTTCAAGTCCGAGGTAAACGCAATCAACGCGGCGGGCGGCGTCAACGGCCACAAGCTCGAACTGACGATCTGCAACGACCAGGGCAGCCCCGAAGTCGCCGCCAAATGCGCCCGCCAGGCAGTCGAACAGGGCGACGTGGCAACGATGGGCTCCTACTCGGTGCAGGCAGCAAGCTTCCTGCCGATCCTCGAATCGGGCCACATCGCCTACGTCGGCGCGGACGCGACACAGAGCGTCGAGGGCACGAGCCCGATCTCGTTCCCGCTCGAATCGCAGTACCAGCTGTACGCCTCGATGGGCTACGCAGCCGGTTCCAAAGGCTGCAAAACGGCGGCCCTGATCACAGAGAACTACGGCGCCGCCACGGTCACCGAGGACAAGACCGCCGACAAAGGCTTCGAAGCGGCCTCCAAAGGCGGAAAGGTCGTAAAGCGCATCGAAGTGGGCAGCACGAACACGACGTACGCGCCGCAGGTGGCGACGATGATCGGCGCCGGCGCCGAATGCATCATCGCGCCGCTACCGCCGGATGAATTCCCGAAGCTGTTCGCGAGCATCGCACAGAGCAGCAAGCCGAACCTGATCGTCGGCAGCACGGCGGCGAGCGTGCCAAGTGAAATCCTGAAAACGCTGGGAAGCGCAGCGGACAAAATGGTGATCGGATCGGCGTCGTACATCCCTGGCAGCCTCGAAGAGCCGAAGGCCGTCAGCGAAGCGATCGAAGCGATCAAGAAGATCGAACCGTCGGGTGAAATCAACACCTTCAGCGTGGCCGGTGTGGCCGCGGTGAAGATCGTCGCGCACGCGATCGAACAGGCAGGTAGCAGCGTTACCCCGAGCGCCGTCCTCGAACAGATGGGCAAGCTCGAAGGCTACGAAACAGGCCTGGCTGCTCCATTCACCACGACCAAGGATGGTCCGATCCCGGGCCAGCCCAAGATTCACAGCCTGAACATCCTCGTCTACGAAGTAACCGGAGGCAAGGAGAAACTGGCGAGCAACGGGTTCATCGACCTCAGCTCGTCGATCGCCGGCTAGCTGTGAAGCGGTGGGGCGGGCTCGCGTCGAGCCCGCCCCTCCATCGCGACGTCCGCAGCGAGGGAGAACGATATGCGTGAAGTCTTTCAATTCGGAATCCTCGGTCTTTCCTCGGGCGCGCTGCTGGCGCTGTTCGCGCTAGGCCTGGTCGTCGTCTATCGCGGCTCGGGCGTCGTCAACTTCGCCCACGGGGCGATCGGGATGGTGGGGACCTACCTGTTCTGGCAGCTCGACGTCAAGGACGGGTGGGCCTACCTACCCGCCTTCGTCGTCGGCGTCCTCGCCTGCGCGCTGATCGGCCTGATCACCCACTACTTCGTGATGCGCCCGCTGCGCGGCGCCGCGCCGGTGACGCGCATGATCGCGACGCTCGGCCTGTTGACGGTGCTCGAGCAGGCCGCCGTGCACATCTTCTCCGCGGTCCCTAGGATCGCGCCGTCCGCCCTGCCCACCGGGACGGTGCGCATCTTCGGCGCGACGATTGGCGAAGACAAGCTGATCCTGCTCGGGATCAGTATTGCGCTCGTGGGGCTGCTGTCCGCCTTTTACCGCTACACACGCTTCGGCTGGGCGACAACAGCTTCCAACGAGAACCGTCGCGCGCTGGCCGCGCTTGGCTACTCCTCTAATCGGCTCGCCGCGATCAGCTGGGCGCTGGGCGGCTCGATCGCGGGGATCGCCGGAATCCTGCTCGCGCCGAGCACCGGCGTACAGGTGACCCAGTTGACGCTGCTGATCCTCCCGTGCCTCGCCGCGGCGGTCGTCGGCAACCTGCGCTCCTTCTCGCTGACGCTCGTCGGCGGTCTGCTCGTCGGGGTGATCCAGTCGGAGATCAGCCGCTACGTCAGCGCCCCCGGCTGGTCTGACACCGCGCCCTTCATCCTGATCCTGATCGTGCTGCTCGTCCGCGGCCAGGACCGCGGGCTGCGTACCCAGATCGCCGAGCGCCTGCCGCGCCTGGGTAGCGGGCGCGTGCGGCTGCAGTTCGTGATCCCCGCGGTCGTGGCCGCGCTCGTGATCGTGCACGCGGGGATCTCCGACGACTGGGTCGAAGCGATCGTGACGACGTTCGCGGTGGGCGTGATCCTGCTGTCGTTCGTCGCCGTCACCGGCTACACCGGCCAGCTCTCGCTCGCGCAGTTCGCGTTCGCGGGCTTCGGCGCGTGGGTCGCGGGGCGGCTCGTCGCGACCGACCACCTGAGCTTCATCGTGGCGCTGATCATCGGCGTGCTCGCGACGGTCCCGCTCGGTATCCTGCTGGGCGTCATCTGCCTGCGCACGCGCGGCATCAACCTGGCGATCGCAACGCTGGGGCTCGCGGTCACGTTGCAGGACCTCGTCTTTGACAACGGCAACCTCACGGGTGGCAGCACGGGCACGATCGTCGGTAACCCGAAACTGTTCGGGATCGAACTCTCTGAGATCACCCACGGCGCCGCTTACGCGACGGTCTGCATCATCGCCTTCACGCTCGTCGCGCTGGCGCTCGCGAACCTGCGCCGCGGCCGCAGCGGGCGGCGACTCGTGGCCTCGCGCGCGAACGAGCGCGCCGCCGCGTCGCTGGGCGTCAACCCGCTGACCGCGCGGCTGTTCGCGTTCGGCCTCTCCAGTGGCGTGGCCGCGCTCGGCGGCATCCTGATCTCCTTCCGTGACCCCTTCATCGTCTACACGAACTTCGAAACGCTCGCCTCGGTGGAGCTCGTCGCCCAGGCGGTTGTCGGCGGCGTCGGCTGGATCGTCGGGCCGCTGATCGGCGCCGTGGGGCAGGTCGGCGGCCTGCTCAGCCAGATCCTCAGCCCGCTCGGCGGCGAAGTCGCCGACTACCTCCCGCTCGCGTTCGGCGTGCTGCTGCTGGTAACGATCACGCAGGCGCCCGACGGGGCCGCCGAGCTCATGGCTGACCAGCTGCGGTGGGTGTACCGCAAGATCGTCCCCGAGCGCGTGCGCCCGCCTCGCGAGCTGTCGAGCCTCGAGCAGATCACCACGCATCGGGTACAGGGGAGGCGCCTGGAGGTGGATGGCGTGAGCGTCCAGTTCGGCGGCGTGCGTGTGCTGCGCGACGTATCGCTCACGGTGCAGCCGGGCGAGGTCGTGGGGCTGATCGGCCCCAACGGCGCCGGCAAGACGACGATGATCGACACGATCAGCGGCTTCACGCGTCCGCGCAGCGGCGACGTGCGCCTCGATGACACCTCGATGGTGGGCAAAGGCCCCAGCCGCGTGGCGCGCGCCGGGATCGCTCGCTCCTTCCAGTCGCTCGAGCTGTTCGATGACATGAGCGTGCTCGACAACCTGCGCACCGCCTCAGAGCCGCGCGACAACCTCTCGTTCCTGACCGACCTGGTCTATCCGCGCAAGCGACCGCTGAGTCAGATCGTCCAGGCCGTGATCGCCGAGTTCCACCTCGCCGAGTGGCTTGACAAGCCGCCCACCGACCTCCCCTACGGTCGCCGCCGCCTCGTAGCGATCGCCCGAGCGGTTGCCACCGAACCGAGCGTCCTCTGCCTCGACGAGCCCGCCGCCGGCCTCGACGAGCACGAACGCGTCGAGCTCTCCGACCTGCTCGGCCGCCTCAGCCACGACTGGGGCATGGGCGTGCTGCTAATCGAGCACGACACCGACCTCGTGATGCGCACCTGCGACCGCATCTACGTGCTCAACTTCGGCGAGCAGCTCGCCAGCGGCACGCCGGAGGAGATCCGCAACAACCCAGACGTGATCGCCGCCTACCTCGGCGACAGCCAGAGCGAGGAAGGGCCCCCGCGCCACCGGGGTCGCATGACCGCGGAGACCGACGCGCCGGGCGCCACCAGCGTGGGCGAGGGCACCACCGAGGACGTGCTCGTCGCCGAGCGCCTGACGCTCGGCTACAACTCCGTGCCCGCCGTGCGCGACCTCGACCTGATCGTCAAACGCGGCGAGGTACTGGCGCTGATCGGCCCCAACGGCGCCGGCAAGTCGACCACGCTGCTCGCCCTCTCCGGCGAGCTGAAGCCGCTCGCCGGGCGCATCGTCTATCGCGGCAGCGACCGGGCGACGCCGCTTCACCAGCGCGCGCGCTCGGGCCTGCGCTACATCACCGAGGAGCGCTCAGTGTTCATGTCGATGACCGTCGAGCAGAACCTGCTGCTCGGCCAGGGCGAGCCGGAGCGCTGCTTCGAGCTGTTCCCCGAGCTGAAGGCGCTCGCCACCCGCCGCGTCGGCTTGCTCTCCGGGGGCGAGCAGCAGATGCTCACGCTCGGGCGCGCGCTCAGCGGCGGCGGCGAGTTCCTGCTCGCCGATGAGCTCTCACTCGGGCTCGCGCCGCTCGTCTCCGAAAGGCTCCTCACCGCCGTGCGTGACGCCGCCGATGGCGGCATGGGCGTCGTGCTCGTCGAGCAGCACATCAAGCAGGCGCTGGCCGTAGCCGATCGCGTGTGCGTGCTGCAGCGGGGTCGCATCGTGCTGCAGGGCACCTCCGAGGAGATGGGCGAGCAGCTCGAGAAGATCGAGAGCTCTTACCTTGCGGGGACGATTGGCTGAAGGGCGTTACGGCTGGAAGCTGTCAAGATCTTGACGAGCGACGGTAGCGTGGACGATACCCGTCACGGCCGGCGAAATACCGAGTGCGTGCCGATGCGCCGCCATATGACATGCGCCTCGCCCGGTCGAACCTCTGCACCGTACTCAAAAGTCGCGCGGCCATCCGGCGCCCAAGTCATCTCCCACACCCCAGGATGACCCTGCACCCGCTTGACGCGCAGACGCGGATGGAAGCTCTGGCCTCCGTCGGCGATGTCAGCGATGAACTCCACAAGCGCCGCGCGGAACGCTCGCTGTTGTTGAGTGGTGAGTCGGTCCCAATCGCGCCAGAACGACGCGAGGACTTCACGCGTCGGCATCGAGCGGCTTCGTCCGCTCGTCCAGTGCCGTTAGGAACTCCGCATCGGTGTCGAAGGACGTAACGCGACCAGATGCTAGATCGTCGTCCGCCTCGCGCTCCTTCTCCTGCCACTCCCGCGTCCAGAACCACGCCTGCCCAGGGTCTATACGGCCGGCGCTGATCTCCCCGAGTAGGACTGCGGCACCATCGATAGCGCCATCCGGCAGACGGTCTACAAGCTCGTGTAGCTCGGCCTTGGTCATGCTCCTGATTGTCGCACGGACGCACCCCATGACGGCTAGCATTCGACGAGCAAGCGGCTTGGAGCATCTGAGATGAGCGATTACGTTGTGATCTACGAGCAGGCCGAGGATGGGGCTTGGGGCGCGTACCTACCCGATCTCCCCGGCGTTGTGGCGCTCGGCGCGACGCGCCCGGAGGTCGGCGAGCGTATCGAGGAGGCGCTTGCGGCGTACGCGGACGATCTTCGTAGGAGAGGCGGGTCGCTGCCGGCGCCGCATCACACGGCTGGCACCGTCGCTGCTTGAGGCAGCTCAGCCCCCGGCCTGCACAGCAGCCCCGCCGCCGACCAACTCCTCGAACCGACCCTCCGTCACGCCAAGCTCCCCCACGAGCACCTCTCGCGTGTGCTCCCCCAGCCGCGGCGCCTCGCCTTGCGGGGCCACCCGCAGCCCCTCCATCGGGTGCGGCGCGGCCGGCATCAGCACCTCGCCGATCCCGGTGAAGCTCACGGGCGCAAGCGTGCCGCGGCTGACGAGGTGCTCGTCGGCGACGATCTCGGTGTACTCACGTACACGTGCGGAGACGATCGCGACCGCGCCGAGCATCTCAACGAGCTCATCGGCGCTGGCGACGGTGGCGGCCCACTCGTCGACGAGGTCGTAGACCTCTTCGCGGTTCTCGACGCGCGCGACGGCGGTCGCATAACGCGGGTCGCGCGCAAGCTCGGGGCGGCCCATCAGCTCGCACAGGCTCGCGAACAGCGCGTCGGTGGTGACGCCGTAGACGACGTAGCGCCCATCCCCCGCACGCGCGACGCCGTTGGGAACGACGATCGGGTGGCGCGTGCCGTAGCGGCCGAAGCGACTCTCGCCTTTGGTCAGGTTGTACATGGGGATCGCGTGGTCGATCATCGTTACGAGCGCGTCGAAGGAGGAGAGGTCGATGTACGTGCCCACGCCGGAGACCGAGCGGCGGTACAGCGCCGCTCCGATCGCACCGAACGCGTGCACCGCGGCGGTCATGTCGGCGAGCGCCGTGCCGAAGAAGCTCGGCGGATCCTCGCCGTCCCCGTTGAGGTACATGAGCCCCGAGTAGGCCTCGGCGAGGAAGCCGAAGCCGGAGATCTCCGCGTAGGGACCGACGGCGCCGAACGTGGAAATCGAGCAGACGACGAGGCGTGGGTTGCGCTCACGCAGCTCCGCGACGCCCAGCCCGAGGCGCTCCATCGTGCCCGGCTTGAAGTTCTCCACGACCACGTCCGCGCCGTCGCAGAGCTCGAGCACGAGCTCTCGTGCATCGGGCGAGCGCAGGTCGAGCGCGACCGAGCGCTTGCCGCAGTTGTACTGCGCGAAATGCGTGTTCACGTCGGGGCCGATACGCACCGGGAGGTGGCGCATCATGTCCCCCTGCGGGCGCTCGAGCTTGACCACGTCGGCGCCGTGGTCGGCGAGCAGGCGCGTGCACATCGGGCCGGCGACGACGTGCGTGAAATCGATCACGCGCAGGCCCGTGTAGGCGCCCGGCTCCTCGACTCCCGCCTGGGAGGCCACCTCAGTCTCGCTGGATCGGCTGGCGCTGGCGCGGCGCGCCGGTGAACGTCGAGCCGAACTGCTCGCGCAGACGGTGCTTCTGCGTCTTGCCCACCGCGTTCTTCGGCAGCTCCTCCACGAAGCGGACCTCCTTCGGGCAGTTGTAGCCCGCCAGCGATCCGCGCACGTACGCTTTCAGCTCCTCCGCCAGCTCATCGCCCGCCTCGGCATTGGGCATCGCCACGATCACCGCACAGATGCGCTCCTCGTAGACCTCGTCGGGCAGGCCGATCACGGCGACCTCATCCACGCTGTCGTGCAGCGAAAGGCAGTCCTCGATTTCCTTGGAGTACACGTTCTGACCGCCGCTGCGAATCATGTCCTTCTTGCGGTCGACGATCATGAAGAAGCCGTCCGCGTCACGCACCGCCATGTCGCCTGTGTGCAGCCAGTCGCCGGCCAGCGCGGCTTCGCTCTCGGCGGGCTTGCGCCAGTAGCCGGTCATACGCGGACCGCGCACGCAGATCTCGCCGGGCTCGCCGACCGCGACCTCGTTCTGATCGTCGTCCAGCAGCGCCACCTCCACCCCCGGGCACGGTCTGCCGATCGAGCCCCAGTGCGCGAACACCTCATCAGGCGGGCAGAAGCAGACGAACGGGCCGGCCTCGGTGAGGCCGTAGGTGTGCAGCAACTGCGCGCTGCCGTCGAGCGCACCGAAAGCCTCGGCGGTGCGCTGCATGACGTCGCTCGGGTCATACGCGCCGTAGTAGATGAGGCGCACGGAGGAGATGTCGGTGTCCTTGAACTGCGGGTGGCCGAGCAGGCTGTGGAACATCGTCGGCACGCCCAGCATGATCGTCGGGCGGTGGCGCTCGATCGCCGCCAGCACGGCGTCCTCGTCGAATTCGCGCAGCACCACCGTGCGCGCGCCGACGAGCAGGTAGAGCTTCATGTGATCCCAGTTGGCGACGTGGAAGGAGGGGAAGTAGTTGAGGAACGTGTCGCTCGAGTTGATGCCCATGCTGAGCGCCATCGAGAAGGCGTCCTCGACCGTGCGCGCATGCGAGAGCACCGCCCCCTTCGGCTGCCCTGTCGTGCCGGAGGTGTAGAGGATCATGTGCGCGTCGCCAGGCGAGACCTCGGCGTCGGGCTCCTCCTCGCTTTCGCCCGCCGCCACGAACGCGGCCCAGTCGGCGTCGTCGCCCTCCTGGCTTGGCAACGCCACGAACTGCATCGCGTGCGCGCTCTCCTCGATCACCGGGCGGATCGGGTCCATCAGCTCCGGCTCGACGAAGATCATGCCCGGTTCGGAGTCGGCCACGGTGTAGCTGAGCTCGCGCGTGCGGTGCCAGAAGCTGAGCGGCACGAGCATCGCGCCGAGCTTGCCCACGGCGAAGTACAGCTGCACGTACTCCAGCGAGTTGCGCCCGAGCACGGCGATGCGATCGCCGTGGCCGACACCGCATGCGGCGAGCGCGTGTGCGACACGGTTGATGCCGCGGTTGAGCTCCGCGTAGGTGACCGGACCCGAGTCGTAGATCAGCGCCTCGTCGTCCGGACGATGGCGCGCGTTGACTCGGATGATGTCGCCGAGAAGCATGGACTGGCTCATCGAGCGCCATTAATAGACGAGCACGCCGGTCGCGCCGCGTGCGTACGCGCCCGTACGCATGTGGAGATCTCCAACCGGCCTTCGCCGCGTGCGGCGCGACGCTGAGAGACTCCGCGCCGTGATCACCGCGAGACTCGCTGGCCGCCGCGCGCTCGTGACCGGCTCGACCAGAGGCATCGGGCACGCGATCGCCGTCGCACTTGCCGTCGAGGGTGCAACCGTCATCGTCAGCGGCCGCGACGACGCGCTCGGCGCGGAGGTCGTGGCCGAGATCGAGCGCGCGGGCGGGCGCGGCGCGTTCGTGGGCGCAGATCTGGCGAGCGGCGCGATCGGCGTGCAGCAGCTCGCACACGACGCGCTCGCCGCGGCGGAAGGTCCGATCGAGGTGCTCGTCAACAACGCCGGCACGCTCGTGCGCGCGCAGTCGCTGCTGGAGACGAGCGAGGAGCAGATCGAGCGCGTGCTCGCGCTGAACGTAAAGGTTCCGTTCTTGCTGACGGCCGCGCTCGCGCCGGCGATGATCGAGGCGGGCGGCGGCGCGATCGTGAACATCGGCTCCACGAGCGGCGTCGTGGGCGTGGCACAGGCCGCGCTCTATAGCGCGAGCAAGGCGGCCCTGCACTCGCTGACAGAGTCCTTCGCCACGGAACTGGGGCCGCGCGGAGTGCGCGTCAACACCGTCGCGCCCGGCCCGACGCTAACCGAGCGCACCGAACGCCACACCGACGTCCTCGAGCGGCTCACGCGCAGGACGCCCGCCACGCGCCCCGCGACGGCGCAGCAGGTCGCCGCGGCGGTCGTGTTCCTGGCGAGCGATGAGGCGGCACACATTCACGGCGCGACGCTGCCCGTCGAGGGCGGCGCCCTGATCCAGCGCTGAAAAGCGGCTCTACGCCTCCTGCTCGATGCGCTCGAGCGCGAGGTCCGCGAGCATCAGCACCTGCTCACCGAGCGCCTCTACGGAGGTGTCGGCAGGCTCGCCCATCGCCCCCTCGCGGTAGCGCGTGTAGACGCCCTCGCCGATGCACGCAAGGCGCCAGAAGGCGAACGCGACGTAGTAGTCGATCCGTGAGACATTGAGGCCGGTGTGCTCGGCGTAGCGCGCGACGATGCTCGCGCGGTCGGGGAAGCCCGGCAGCGTCGTGGGTGTGCGCCCGAGCATGTGCTCGCCCTCCTCGCCCGGCTGCACCCAGGAAACGAGCAGACCGCCAAGGTCCGCGAGCGGGTCGCCGAGCGTGCAGAGCTCCCAGTCGAGCACCGCCGCCACGCGCGGCTCGCGCGCGAAGATCACGTTATCCATGCGGTAGTCGCCGTGGACGATGCCCGGGCGCTGCTGCTCGGGCTTCACCGCCACGAGGCGCCGATGCACCTCGTCGATCACGTCGAGGTCGCGTGAGCGCACCTCGTCGTACTGGCGCTTCCAGCGCTTGAGCTGGCGGTCGAGGTAGCCCTCGCGCCGGCCGAGCTCGCCGAGACCAACCGCGTCGGGGTCCTCGTTGTGGATCGTCGCGAGCACGTCGATCAGCGAGTCGGCGAGCGCCTGGCGTTGCTCCTCGGCGAACGCCCCCTGGACATCGTCCGGAGTGCGAAGCACCGAGCCCTCGACGCTCTCCATCACGTAGAACGGCGCGCCGTTGACCGCCTCCTGCTCGCACAGGCCGTAGGTCTCGGGCACAGGCACATCGCTGTCCTTCAGCGCGCTCATGATCCGATACTCGCGGGCCATGTCGTGGGCGCTTTGCAGCGTGTGCCCGAGCGGCGGGCGGCGCAGCACAAAGACACGCTGCTCGGCGTCCCCTCCGCGGAAGGTGAGGTTCGAGCGCCCGCCGGCGATCAGCTCAAACGTGAACGGTGCCTTCAGCCAGGGGACGTGCTCCGATAGCCACGCGCTAACGCGCTCGGCGTCGATCCCGGCGATCGCCTTCGGGGTAGTTGACATCGGCGCGGGCAGCCTGCCACGGTCATCCACGCGACACGCGGGCCGGCACTCGGCGCGTTGTCGCGTTCTCCAGGCCGGCCGCTCGGACGGTCAGCCCTGAGGGAGGTAGCCGCCGTCCACGCGCAGCAGCGCGCCGGTCGTGTAGCTGGAGGCATCGCTGGCCAGGTAGAGCATCGTGCCGGCGATCTCGTTGGGCTGTGCGCCGCGCTGCAGCGCAAACGCGCGCGCCTCGCGCTCGAAGCGCGCCATGTCCCAGTGCTCTGCCACGTCCGTGAGAAAGGTCCCGGGCAGCACCGCGTTCACGCGCACGCTCGGACCGAACGCACGCGCAAAGCCGAGCGTGATCGCGTTCAGGCCGGCCTTCGCCGCCGCGTAGGGGACCACGTCGGGCAGCGGGTGCTCGGCGGCGATGCTCGAGACGTTGATGATCGAGCCGCGCCCGTCGGCGGCCATGCGCGGTGCGACCAGCGCCGAGAGGCGAAACGGCCCGCTGAGGTTGAGGTCGATCGTCTTGCGCCAGAGCTCCTTGGAGACCGAGCCGAGGTCGTCGTAGAGCGGCGAGGAACCGGCGTTGTTGACGAGCACGTCCACCCGCCCCAGCTGCTCGTATGCCGTTTCAGCGAGGCGCTCGAGCTCCTCCCACTGCCCCACGTGACAGGCGGCGGCGAAGGCGCGTACGCCTGTCGTCGCACGGACCTCCTCGGCGAGTGCCTCACACGCCGCGAGCTTGCGGCTGACGATCATTACGTCGGCGCCCGCCCGCGCGAACGCGAGCACCGTCTCGCGCCCTAGCCCACGGCTGCCGCCCGTCACAAGCGCCGTGCGCCCCGACAGGTCGAATGCGTCGTGCCCCTCGCTCACGCCCGGATCGTAGGGGCCGGATCCGCGCCCGATTCACAGAGCGACGCGCGGCGATGGAGAAAGCCACATGCACCGCGGGCGCGCCACTGGACCGGCGCGTTCGCATCGGGCTGAATGGCGTGCGATGGGAACGAGCACTGAGAGCGGTAGAGCGGACACGGACGAAGCGCTGCTCGCCGGGTGCTCGATCGTCGTCACGGGCGCCACGCGTGGGCTCGGGCGCGCGATCGCGCAGGCGCTGTCAGCCGCGGGCGCCAGCCTCGTGGTCAACGGGCGCGACGCGCAGCTGCTGGATGCGCTCGTCGCAGAGCTCGAGGACTCCGGCGCGAGCGCAGTGGCGGTGCCGGGCTCGGTCGCGGGCGAGCCGACCGCGCAGCGGATCATCGACACAGCCGTCGAGCGCTTCGGCAAGCTCGACACGCTTGTAAACAACGCCGGCGTGGTGCGCGACCGTACGACGCTGCGCATGAGCGCGGAGGAGTTTGACGAGGTGATCGCGACGAACCTGCGCGGGACGTGGCTGTGCGGGCGCGAAGCGGCGCGCGCGATGAAGCAGTCGGGCGGTCACATCATCAACATCACCTCCAACGCGGCCTTCCAGGGCTCCGTCGGTCAGTCCAACTACGCGGCCGCCAAGGCGGGCGTGGTGGCGCTGACGCGCGCTTGGGCCTACGAGCTGGAGCGCTACGGAATCCGCGCCAACGCGGTGTGGCCGATCGCGCTGACGGACATGACCGGCGTGGTGATCGAGCGCGCGGGCGCAGCCGCCGAGGCCGACGGTCGCGCGCGCCCGAGCGCGGCAGAGCTCGGCTTCGGCGACCCCGCGGACGTGGCGACACTCCTCGTCTACCTTGCGAGCGATCTCGCCTCGCACCTCAACCACCAGGTGGTGACGTTCAACGGCGGGCGCATCGCGACGTGGACGCACCCGCGCGAGGAGGACGTGCGCGAACGCGCGCACTGGAGCGTCGCGCAGATCGCCGAGTACTTCGCCGGTCCAGACGCGGTCACGCAGCAGCCGCTGTACGAGCCGCAGCTCGCACCGCTGGCGTAGGCTCAGCCGCCGGCGGCGAGCGCCTCGAGCATCTCGCCATACTGCGCCACGGCCTGCTCACGGCGGGTGGGCACGTGGTCGGTGGGGATCTCGCGCGGCTCGTACTCGCGCAGGATGCGCCTGGCGACGGTTGCGCGGTGGACCTCGTCGGGGCCGTCGTACAGGCGCGCGGCACGCGCCCAGCGGTACATCTGCTCGAGCGGCATGTCGTCGCAGTAGCCGAGCGAGCCGTGCACCTGGATCGCGCGGTCGAGCACGTCGTGCATGATCGGCGCGCCCCAGTACTTGATCATCGCGATCTCGTTGCGGGCGCCGCTGGAGCCGTGGCGGTCGATCGTCCACGCGGCCTTCAGCGTGAGCAGGCGGAACGCCTCGATCGAGGCCGCCGAGTCGGCGACCCAGTTCTGCACGGTCTGCTTCTCCGACAGCAGCCCACCGTGGACGGACTTGCTGACGGCGCGCTCGCACAGCGCGTCGAACGCGCGCCGGCAGACGCCCACCCAGCGCATGCAGTGGTGTATGCGCCCGGGCCCGAGGCGCTTCTGCGCAAGCACGAACGCGCCACCCTCATCGCCGAGCAGCGCGTCCGCGGGCAGGCGCACATCCTCGTAGCGGACTTCGCAGTGGGTGTACAGCACGCTGCTGCGATCGGGGTCTTGCATCAGCCCCAGCTCGCGCATCTCAATGCCGGGTGTGTCGGTGGGCACGATGAACATCGACATCGTCCGGTAGGCGTCGGCATCTGGGTCCGTGTCCGTGCGCGCCATGACGATGTGAAACGCGCTGCGCGTGGCGTTGCCGACGAACCACTTCGTCCCGTTCAGGACCCAGCCGGAGCCATCGCGCACAGCGGAGGTGGTGAACTGACGCGGGTCCGAGCCCGTGCCCTGCTCTGTCATAGAGAACGCACTCAGGAGCTCGCCGGCGAGCAGCGGCTGCATCCAGCGGCGCTTCTGCTCCTCGGTGCCGGCGAGCGCGAGCAGCTCGGAGTTGCCCGAGTCGGGCGCCTGGTTGCCGAACACGGGCGGCGCGAGCTCGGAGGAGCCGAGGATCTCGTGCATCAACGCCAGCTTCACCTGGCCGTAGCCCTGCCCGCCGAGCTCCGGTGAGAGGTGCGCGGCCCACAGCCCCGCGTCCTTGACCTGCTGCTTGAGCGGCTCGATCACCCGCCAGAACGTCCGCCAGTCCATCTCCAGCGTCTCCAGCGGATACACGTGCTCGCGGACGAAGTCGCGCATCCATGCGAGCTTCTCCTCGAACTCGGGCTCAGTTGAGAAATCCCACGCCATCGCTTTGCCCAGTTCAGCGCAGCTGCGCCGCTGCGAGCGCGAGGGAGCAGCGCGCGGGTTGGAGGATGCTCCAGTTCCTTGGCCGCCGAGGGCTCGCGGGGGGCGCGGCGTCGCCTCATCGTAGGCGAGCAACGTTGGCACGGAGATCGGAGGCTCTTGCAGGCATCGAAGCAATCCCCTAGCGGCCCGCTGCTGGGCGTCCGCGTGGTCGAGCTCGCGGGGCTGGGTCCAGGGCCGTTCGGCACGATGCTGCTCGCCGACCTCGGCGCGGACGTCGTCCGCATCGACCGCCCAAGCACGCTCGCGCAGCCCTTGAAGGGGGGAACGGACAGCCAGGTGATGGGTCGCGGCAAGCGCTCGATCGCGTTGGACCTGAAGGACCCCGAGCAGCTCGAGGTGGCGCGCCGCCTGATCGATGACGCAGACGTGCTCGTCGACCCCTACCGCCCGGGCGTGGCCGAGCGCATCGGCGTCGGTCCCGAGGAGTGCCTGGCGCGCAACCCGGAACTGATCTACGCGCGCATGACCGGGTGGGGGCAGGACGGCCCGCTGGCGAGCGCCTCCGGGCACGACCTCAACTACATCGCGCTGGCAGGAGCGCTGCACCCGATGGGCGCCGCACAGGAGCCACCACTGCCGCCGCTGAACCTGGTGGGCGACTTCGGCGGCGGCGGCATGCTCCTTGGCTTCGGGATCGCGTGCGCCCTGTACGAGCGCACGCGCTCGGGCCACGGTCAGGTGATCGACGTGGCGATGCTCGACGGCGTGGCGACGCTGCTGGCGAGCGTCTGTGAGCTGGACGCCTCGGGCGAGTGGTCGCAGGAGCGCGCGAGCAACTGGCTCGACGGATCGGCGCCGTGGTATGCGGCTTACCGCACGGCGGACGGGCGCTTCGTCACGATCGGCTCGCTCGAGGGCAAGTTCTACGCACAGCTGCTGGCCGCGCTGGGCCTTGACGAGGAAGAGTGGCCGCAGTGGGATCGCGCGCGCTGGCCGCTGCTGCGCACGCGCCTGCAGGAGCTGTTCGCGACACGCACGATGGCGGCGTGGAGCGAGGCCCTCGAGGGCACGGACGTCTGCTTCGCGCCGGCGCTGCGCATCGAGGAGGCGCACTCGCATCCGCACGTGGCTGCGCGCGGCGTGTACGTGGAGCACGACGGCATGCTGCAGCCGGCGCCCTCGCCGCGATTCGGGCGCACGCCCGGCGCGGTCCGCGGCGGCGCGCCGGCGCCCGGGGAGCACACGGCGGAGATCCTGGCGCAGCTGACAGCGGCGGGCGCCGCGTGAGACGCACGATCTTCGAAGACGAGCACGAGGACTTCCGTGCGTCGGTGCGTGGGTTCCTGGCGAAGGAGGCGGTCCCGCACACGGAGGAGTGGGAGAGCGCGGGCCTGGTCGACCGCGGCTTCTGGCGCAAGGCGGCCGCCCAGGGCCTCGTCGGGTTCGCGGCCCCGAGCGAGCTCGGCGGAGCGGGCCTGACGGACTTCCGCTTCAACGCAGTGCTGAACGAGGAGGTCGCCTACAGCGGCGCGGTGGGCGACAACTTCAACCTCACGAACGACATCGTGATCCCCTACCTGCTCGACCTGACGACGGCCGAGCAGCGCGAGCGCTGGCTGCCGAAGGTGACCTCCGGCGAGACGATCGTGGCGATCTGCATGACCGAGCCGGGGGCGGGATCAGATCTGCGCGGCATGTCCTCGACGGCGACGTGGCGCGGCGACCACTACGCGCTAAGCGGCTCGAAGACGTTCGTCACGAACGGAGCACAGGCCGACCTGGCGATCGTGGCGGCGTATCTGCGCGGCGGCGAGAGCGAGGGGATGGGCCTGTTCGCAGTAGAGAGCGACATGCCGGGCTTCAGCCGGGGGCGCAAGCTAGCCAAGGTGGGCCGCAAGGCGCAGGACACGGGCGAGCTGTTCTTCGATGAGGTCCGTGTACCGGTGGAGAACGTGATCGGCCAGCCGGGCGACGGCCTGCGCAACCTCATGCGCAACCTCCCCCAGGAGCGCCTTTCGATGGCGGTCACCGCGGTGGCGGCAGCCGAGCGCGCGTTGTCGATCACGCTCGAGTACGTCAAGGAGCGGCGCGCATTCGGGCAGCCGATCGGCTCCTTCCAGGCCAGCCGCTTCACGCTGGCGGACCTCGCCACGGAGGTCGAGATCGGGCGCATCTACGTCGACCGCTGCATCGCCGAGCACACGGCCGGCGAGCTTACGGCGGTGCAGGCGGCGGCGGCGAAGCTGTGGAGCACCGAGCTGCAGTTCCGTGTGATGGACGCCTGCGTGCAGTTGCATGGCGGTTATGGCTACATGGACGAGTACGAGATCTCGAGGATGTGGCGCGACGCGCGCGTGACGCGCATCTACGGCGGCACGAGCGAGATCATGCGCGAGATCGTCGGTCGCTCGCTGGGGCTCTGAGCGGATGCCCGTGTCGCGATCGCAGGCGAGACGCAGAGCGATCGGCAGATACGCGGCGCGAATCCAGTCCAGCGTGGAGAACCCACTGGTGGTCGGCGAGCGCGGCGCGGGCCTCGCGCGCATGCACCGCCTGGGCCTGCCGGTACCGACGGGCTTTACGCTGACGACGGACGCGTGGCGAGCGTGGCAGCGCGTGGGTGCGCAGATGCCGCTGGACCTTTCGCGGGCGCTGCGCGGTGAGCTCGTGCATCTGATCCACGAGCTCACGTCGGAGCAGACGCAGGGCGGTCCGATACGGCTCGTTGTGCGCCCCTCCCCGCCCGTGCACGTGCCCGACGGGCCACCGGAGAAGCTGCTGGCGCTGGAACTCGATCCCGCGGAGGAGCCCGGACGCGCGCTGCCGCGAGCGCTGCTGGCGCAGGTGCGTGAGGCGGTGGAGACGATCTGGCGGGCGTGGGATCCGGAGCCGGCGTACGCACAGCTACGCGCGGCCTCGCCACCGCGCGAGCGCGGCATCGCGGTGGTCGTGCAGCGTGCGATCGAGAGCGCGGGGCGCGCGCCCTCGGGCAGCGGGCGCCTGATCACGCGCGACCCGGAGACGGGCGCGCCGGGCGCGGTCGGCTGCTTCGCGCCCGCCACGGATCGCTCGCTGGCGACGCTGCGCGTCACTGCGCCAGGCGAGTATGCGGCGTTGAGCGACGCCGGCGTGTTGATCGAGTCGGCCTACAGGGACATGTGCGAAATCTCCTTTGCGATCGACGGCGGCGAGCTGTGGCTGCTGGATGCACGCGCAGCCGAGCGCACGCCGGCGGCGGCGATCAGGGTCGCGGTGGATCTCGTCGAGGAAGGCCTGATCGAGCTCGACGAAGCGCTCGAGCGGGTCTCGCTGCCGGCGCTAGACCTGCTGCAGCAGGCGCTCGGTGCCGCGGGCAACGGAGGCGTGGAGGTGCCACAGCTAGGACGACTGCTGATGTGGTGCGACGAACGCACCCAGGTCGCCGTGGAGACGCACGCGCCGCTGGGCTGGCCGAGCGTGAGCACGCGCAAACAGGCGCTCGCGCTGGATGCACAGAGCGCGGTGATCGACCTCTCCCCCGTGCCCACCGCCAGCTCGAGCGCTCTGCGCAGCGTTGTGCGGGCGACGCTTGGCAGTGGCGCGAACGCTTTGGCCCTGCAGCTGCCGGACGCGCCGATCGAGCGCGACCTGCGCCTGCCGCCTGCCCCGTGGCGCGCGATCGTGGCCTCGCCGCGGCACACGTGGGCAGCGCGGCTACTGGCAGCAAGGGCGCACGTGAGCGAGGAGCCGGACACGCGGCCGGTGCTTTTGGAGAAGTCCACAACGAGCTGAGATCCACGGGCGCGCTCGGGCGCGCAGGGGCTTATGTTGCGGGGCGGGGAGTACCGCTGCACGGAGGCCTGGGCGCGACGCGAGGTTCGTGACCGATCTCGTGGCCGTTGCTACGATGGCTTGAGAGGGAGAAACCAACCATGGCGCAACTTGCAGTCGTCGGGGAAACGACTCGTACTGCTGTCGACGGATCTGCGGAGACAGCTTCTTATCGCGCGGCGATCCGCGCGTTCGGCGACGTGGCGGAGGCGCTCAGTGACGTCACCGACCTGGACACGCTGCTGCACCTGATCGCGCAGCGAATCTGCGAGTTGGCAGGGGTGCGGCGCTGCAGCGTGTACCTGCGCAACTCTGAGACGGGCCTGTTCCACGGCCAGGTCGGCCACTCAGACCACGACATCGACGCGGGGGTCAAGCGCCTTGTGGCGGGGCTCGACGCCGACCGCTTCACGCGCGAGATCGTGGAGACGAAACAGCCGGTGCTCGTGAGCAACGCGCTATCTGACCCAAGGCCGATCCGTGCGGCGATGCGGGCTTGGAAGATCCGCTCGATGCTGGGCGTGCCGATGGTGCTGCGTGGCGAGGTGATCGGGATTGTATTTCTCGACAACGAGGAGGAGCCGCACACGTTCGAGCCGAGCGCACACGAGATCGCCTCCACGTTCGCGGACCTGGCGGCGGTGGCGATCTCCCAGACGCAGATGACGGCAGAGCTGCGTGCGAGCCTGGGCACGGTCGCCCGCCAGAACGACCTGTTGCGCCGGGCGGCGGCGATCGACGAGCGCCTGAACGCGCTCGTGCTGGAGGGAACGAGCCTGCGCGAGATCGCGGGCGCGGTGGCGGAGCTGACAGGCAAGCCGACGTCGATCCATGACGCCGAGTACCGCCGGCTGGCGGCGGCCACGCCTCGCTGGCTCGAGCAGGACGTGACGCCGCGCCTCTTGGAGGAGCCCTACCGCAGCGAGCCGGCGGTAATCGAGGCGCTGGGGAGACTCGAGGAAAAGCGCGGCGGCGTCGTGGGGCCGCTGCCGGCGATCGGTCTGCCGCACCGTTTCCTGCTCGTCCCGGTAACGATGCGCGACCAGGGCTGGGGTCACCTGGTGATGATGGAGCACCGCGGGCGCTTCGCCTCGCTGGACCTGCACGTGGCGCGCCGCGCGGCGACGAACATCGCCCTTGAGCTGGCGGCGGAGCAGCGGGCGGCGGAGGCCGAGTGGGACGCGCGCGCCTCCCTGGCGGCGGACCTGATCCGCGGCAACCGCGACGCGCTGTCGCTGCAGCGCCGCGCGGAGTACCTGGGCGTCGATCTGGCGGCACCTCGGGTGCTGTGCCTGATCACAGCTGACGGCACAGGCACGGGCGCACTGCCGTCGTGCAGCGAGCTCTCGCTGGCGATGGTCGGCGCCGGCGACGATCGCTCGGTGCTCGCGGCAGGCGTGGCGGAGGGCGTGGTCGCCCTTGTGGAGCTGGAGACGGGCGTCTCGACGCTCGAGGCGGTCTCGCAGGTGCGCCGGCGTGTGACGGACGCGCTGGAGGCACTCGACCACGACGCGGGCCTCGCGGGCGCGATCTCGACGCGCTGTGGAGACCTGCACGACTACGTGCGCGCGTACGGGGAGTCCCAGCAGGTGATGAGCTGCCTACAGACGCTGTCCGGCCCGAACGGCGCGCGCGTGCTGAGCGCGGACGAGCTCGGCCCCGGGCGGCTGTTCCTCGCTTCCTCGGACCGCCCGTCGGCGGACCGCTTCGCGCAGGACGCGCTGGGCGCACTGCTTGGGAGCGAGGAGACGCTGGAGCTGCTGAAGACGCTGTACGTGTTCTTCGAGTGCGCCCGTAGCGTGCGCCGCGCGGCGCCTGCACTGGGCGTGCACGAGAACACGATCCGCTACCGGCTGACGCGCATCGAGGAGATGACAGGGTTGTGCGTGGGCGGTGACTCCACGGACCAGCTGACAGCGCAGCTCGCGCTGCTGGTGCTGCGCCTCGAGGGGCGCCTGCCGGACATCTCCGAGCTCGCGACGGCGCCGGCCTGCGACTGAGGATCAGAGCTCGACGTCGAATGTTCGCTGCAGCTCGCGTACGGTGGCGTCGGCGTCGCGGTGCAGGTAGGTCTGGATCCCCAGGCGCGAGGCGCCGAGCAGGTTCTGCTCGAGGTCGTCCACCATCAGCGCACGCTCGGGCGCCGCACCGCTGAGCTCGAGCGCGTGGCGGAAGATGCGCCGCGAGGGCTTGCGCACACCGACGTTGCCTGAGAGCACGACGTGGTCGAAGAGCAGCTCGAGGTCGCACCACTCGTAGGCCTCCTCGCCCAGCGAATTGGAGACAAGCACCGTGCACACGCCGGCGCGCCGGAGCACTTCGGTGGCGGCGACGAGCGCGGGCTCAGGACGTAGCGCTCCGTTCAGGCGGCTGAGCAGCCCGTCGGGCTCGACCAGGCGGTCGCTCAGCGCTGACAGCCGTGCGGCGAAGCGCACCTGAAAGTCCTCGCCGGACATCCGCCCCTCCTCGATCTCCACGAGCAGCCGGCGCCCGACCTCGTCCGTGCTGACACACCGCAGCACGGCGTCATGCTCCAGCCCTTCGCTGCGAGAGAACTCGGCGAAGGAGTCGAGCACGCTCGTGGTCAGCACCCCTCCGAAGTCGATCAGCAGCGTGTCGGGTCTCATCGCACGTCCTTTTCATTTTTTAGGGATGCGTCGTGGTTTGCATAGACCTGGGGCGATGTGAGCGCATCGACCGCGGTTGCGGCCGGTGGAGCTATCTCCAAGCGCCGCGCATGTGTCGCGTGCGGGCGCCGGCGGTCGCTGCTCTAATCGCGCCAATGCGCGCAGCGGTGCTCGACGACAGCGGCCTGCAGGTCCGCGAGTGGGACGCGCCCGAGCCGGGACGGGGCGAGGCCCTGGTGGCGCTCAGCAGGGTGGGGATCTGCGGCTCTGACGTGCACTTCGTGATCGACGGCTCGATGCAGACGCGCTTTCGCCCGATCGTGCTGGGCCACGAGCCGGCGGGGCGCGTGGAGGCACTGGGTCCGGACACGGAGGGGCCCGCGCCGGGCACGCGGGTGGCGATCATCCCGCTGGTGAGCTGCCACGAATGCGACCGCTGCGCGCGCGGGCGCACGGTGATCTGTCGCTCGAGCGAGTGCCTGGGGGCAGAGCGCCACGGCTGCTGGGCGGATCTGGTGGCGGTACCGGTGCGCAACCTCGTGCCGATCCCCGAGGGCCTGAGCGACGAGCTGGCGGCGGTGGCGACGGACTCGGTGGCGACGGCCTTTCACGCGGTGGCTACGCGCGGCGGCGTGCAGCAAGGCGCGCGCGTGGCGGTGTGGGGCACGGGCGGGCTGGGGCTGAGCGCGGTGGGGATCGCCAAGGCGCTGGGCGCCGAGCAGGTGATCGCTGTTGACCCGCGCGCGGAGGCGCGCGGCTGGGCCTTGGAGACAGGAGCGGACCTTGCGTTCGACCCAAGCGAGGACGCGTTGGGGCAGATCAAGGAGCTAGGCGGCGTTGATGTGGCGCTCGAGTTCGTCGGACGCCCAGCGACCGTGGAGTCGGCGGTGCGCTCGCTGGACGCGGGCGGGCGCGCGGTGGCGGTGGGCATCGGCGACGGCAAGATCGAGGGCAGCCACCTGAGCGCGTTCGTGATCCTCGAGCGCGAGCTGGTGGGCTCCTACGGCAACGAGCCGCAGGAGGTGCGCGAGGTGATCGCGATGATGGCCGACGGGCGCCTGGAGCTGCCGCGCGTGGTGGGCGACGTGATCCCGCTGGAGGATGTGGGCGAGGGCCTGGAGCGCGTGCACCGCGGTGAGACGGGCGGCTCGCGGATCGTGCTGGACATCACCGCCTGATGCAGGCGGCGCTCGCCCGCTGGCTGACCGCGGAGTTGGGCGATCCGGGACCGTTTCGAGAGCAGGTCCTGACGGGCGGCAACTCCAACGAGACGCTGCTCGTCGATGGCGCGCGCTCGCGCTGGATCCTGCGCCGTCCGCCCCAGGCGACGATCGACCCGCGCGCGCACAGCATGGAGCGCGAGCACCGCGTGCTGAGCGCGCTCGCACAGACGCACGTCCCGGCGCCGCGTCCGCTGGCGTTCTGCTCGGATCCAGAGCTGGCGCCGGGTGGCCTGCTGGTGATGGAGTATGTGGAGGGCACGTCGTTGACGACGAGGACACCGACCTCCTATCCCCCGGGAGCGCAGGGCGCACGGGCGATCGGCGAGGCGGCGGTTGATGCGCTGGCGGCCCTGCACGGCGTCGCGTGGCGGGAGGTGGGGCTGGAGAGCTTCGGCTCGCCCGAGGGTTTCCTCGAGCGTCAGGTGCGCCGCTGGCGCAGCCAGTACGAAAGCTACGCGGTGCGCGAGCTGGAGCTGTTCGAGCCACTGGCGCGATGGCTCGAGGAGAACCGCCCGCCGAGCTTCACGCCGGGGCTGCTGCACGGTGACTTCCACGTCGACAACTGCCTAATGGCCAACGAGCCGCCGGTGAGGGTGATGGCGATCATAGATTTCGAGATGGCGACGATCGGCGACCCCCTGCTCGACCTAGGACTGCTGCTGGGCTTCTGGGGCGAGGATCGCCCGCGGGAGCCGGCGATGCCAAGGCTCCAGGGCTTCTCGCGCATCCCGGGCTCCCCCCCGCGTGCGGAGCTGGCGGAGCGCTACGCGATGGCGAGTGGACGCTCGGTGGAGCATCTGGACTTCTACATGGCGCTCGCGTTCTGGAAGCTGGCGGCGATCGTGGAGGGAGCGTATGCGCACAACGTGCGCGGCAGCATGGACAATGAGTACAGCCGCGCGCTGGAGCACGACGTGCCGGCGCTGCTGCGCGAGGCGGCGGGCTTCGCTGGACTCGCCTGAGCTAGGCGGTTGGAGCAAACCACAGCATGGCCGTAACGCCGCGCCGCGAGGCGGCGCCACTGGGATCTACGTTGCGCGAGACCCCAAGGGAAAGCGAGCGAGCGGATGCGGGAGACGTCGGATGTGGTCGTGGTGGAGGCGCTGAGGAGCCCGATCGGCAAGCGCGGGGGCGTGCTCTCGGCGATGCACCCTGCGGTGCTGCTGAGCGAGGTGCAACGCGCGACGATCGAGCGCGCGGGGATCGACGCGGAGCAGGTCGGTCAGGTGATCGGCGGCTGCGTGGACCAGGTGGGCGAGCAGACGCAGAACATGACGCGCACGGCGTGGCTGACGGCGGATCTGCCACTTACGGTGGCGGCGAGCACGATCGACGCGCAGTGCGGCTCATCCCAGCAGGCGACGGCGCTGGCAGCGGCGCTGGTGGGCGCGCGGGTGGTGGACGTGGCGATGGGCTGTGGCGTGGAGGCGATGAGCAGGGTGCCGATGGGCGCGGCGGTGAGCGGCGACTACGGCGACCCCATCCCTGAGTTGTATGAGGAGCACTACGAGTCGACGACGCAGTTCGAGGGCGCGGAGCGGATCGCGAAGAAGTGGGGCATCACCCGCGCGGACTGCGATGAGTTTGGCCTGCGCTCGCAGCAGCTGGCGCACCAGGCGTACTCGCAGAACCGCTTCGCCGATCAGCTGGTGGCGATCCAGGCGCCGATCCCGGGGGAGAACGGAGACGGGGGCTCGCAGCTGGTGGACCGCGACCAGGGCCTGCGCGAGACGACGCTGGAGGCGTTGGGTTCCCTGAAGACGGTACAGCCGGACGGCGTGCACACGGCGGGCAGCGCCTCGCAGATCTCTGACGGCGCGTCGGCTGTGCTGCTGGCGCGTGCGGAGACGGCGGGCGCGCTGGGGCTGAGCCCGAGGGCGCGGATCGTGGACAGCTGCCTGGTGGGCAGCGACCCGGTGCTGATGCTGACGGGACCGATCGACGCGACGCGCACGATCCTCGAACGCAACCAGCTGACGCTCGCGGACATCGACGTGATCGAGATCAACGAGGCGTTCGCGTCGGTGGTGCTGGCGTGGCAGCGCGAGCTGGACGCGGACATGGAGCGGGTGAACCCAAACGGCGGAGCGATCGCGCTCGGGCACCCTCTGGGCGCGACGGGCGCCGGCCTCCTGACCAAGGCAGTCCACGAGCTGGAGCGCAGCGACGGCACGCTGGCGCTGGTAACGATGTGCTGTGGCGGCGGCCTCGGCACGGGGATGCTGTTGGAACGTGTCTGACGCGAATGAGGTGACGCAGCCGCCGTGCGGGGAGCTGCCGGATCTGGCGGGCCGCGTAGCGATCGTCACCGGCGCCTCGAGCGGCCTGGGCGAGCGCTTCGCGCGCGTGCTGCGCGCGGCGGGCGCGGATGTGGTGGCTGCGGCGCGACGCGCGGATCGCCTGGAGCGCCTCACGAGCGAGGTGGACGGCGTGGTCAGCTGCGTGTGCGACGTCAGCCGCGATGAGGATCTGGAGCGCCTGGTGGACTTCACGCAAGAGCGCTTCGGACGCATCGACGTGCTCGTGAACAACGCGGGCGTGGGGCAGTCATACCCGGCGGAGGAGGAGCCGCTGGAGCACTTCCGCCACGTGGTGGACGTGAACCTCAACGCCCTGTTCGCACTCAGCCAGCTGGCGGGCCGCGTGATGATCGAGCAGGGCACGGGCAGCATCGTGAACATCGCGTCGATGTTCGGCCTGGTTGGGGCGGCTCCGATCAAGCAGGCGAGCTACTGCGCGTCGAAGGGCGCGGTCGTGAACCTGACACGCGAGCTGGGAGCACAGTGGGCACGCAAGGGCGTGCGCGTAAACGCGATCGCCCCAGGCTTCTTCCCGAGCGAGATGACGGAGCAGATGTTCAGCGAACCTCGGACTTTGGAGTGGATGACCAGGAACGTGCCGGCGGGGCGAACGGGAGAGGCGCACGAGCTCGACGGCCTGCTGCTGTTCCTTGCCAGCGACGCGAGCACCTATGTGAACGGGCAGACGATCGCCGTCGATGGGGGCTGGACCGCGCGCTGAGCGATGGTCCAACCGGCCCCGCTAGCTCAGATCCTCGGGGATCACAGTCAGGCCCTCGGCGCTCGCGGCATGATGCAGACGGCGATCCCACGTGGCCAGGCCGAGATCGCCATCGGCAAGCAGCAGCGCCGCAGCGAGGTGCAACGCATCAAGGCTGCGCAGCTCTCGCGAAACGGCAAGCTGTGAGGCATGCTCGACCAGCTCTTGGTCGACCTCGATGACTCCGAAGGCGGGCCACTCCCGTTCAAAGGCTCGCACCGGCGAGTGCCCAGCTGACAGGCCGATGGCGCGCGCCGTCTCGACGAAGCCGACGCGACAGACGAACCATCCGTCGGCGCGATCCATCGCGTCTCGAACCGAGTCGCTGCCGGGCTCGGTCACGTAGCGCTTCACGAGGGCGCTGGCATCGAGATACAGGTTCAGTGCTCGGTGTCCCGCTCAGCTAGAACGAGCGCGGAGGCGCTGCGGCGACCCTTGGCGAGGCGCGGCGCCCGACTCGGCCGCGCGCGAGACGGAGCGACCAAACGCCCATCCGCGACCAGCTCCCGCACATGGTCGCTCACAGCGGAGGAGCGTGCTGGGACTATGTCCGCCACCGCCTTGCCGCGTACGGTTACACGCACCTGCTCTCCCGCGGCAACCGCATGCAGAGTCTCGCTCAGCGACTGCTTCAGCTCGCGTACGCCGACTTCACGCATGTGGACACATTATCATTATTGTGGACACATTGGGGATTGGGGCAGACGATCAGCCACCAGGGAAAGCCAGCCGCAGGACCTTCAGTAACACAGACCGATACTGGCGCCCGAGGCGGCCGCTGTTGTAGGGAAGGCCATGGCGTTCGCACACGGCCCGCACTCGAGGCGCGATCTCCGCGTAGCGGTTGCTGGGCAGATCGGGGAAGAGGTGGTGCTCGATCTGAAAGGACAGGTTGCCACTGAGCAGATGAAACAGGCGACTGCCCTCGATGTTGCATGAGCCAAGGATTTGGCGCCGGTAGCGTCCACCTGGGGTCTCCCCGCTGTACTGCTCCTCGGTGAACGTCTCAGCAGCCTCCGGGATGTGCCCACAGAAGACGATCGTGTGCACCCACACGTTGCGAACCAGGTTCGCTATGAGGTTGCCGGCCAGCGCCTTGCGCGCCCCGCGGCGACCGGCGAGCGCGGGAAACAACACGTAGTCCTTGAGGATCTGACCGCGTGCCTTACGTAGCAGCGCGACGATCTCGCTGCGCGCTCTGGCACGGGACTTCTCACCCCTGCCCACGGCGTCGAGCTCCATGTCGTACACGGCGATCGCCCACTCGAAGACCGCGGCCATGAGGAAGAAGTAGATCGGCTGGGCGAGGTAGATCGGATGCCACGGCTGCTCGGGCTCCACACGCATCGCCGAGTACCCCAAGTCGCGGTCGCGACCAAGCACGTTTGTGTAGACGTGGTGCGTGAAGTTGTGTGCGTGCTTCCAAGAAGCAGCGGTGGAGGCTGCGTCCCACTCCCAGGCGTTCGAGTTGATTACAGGGTCGCGCATCCAGTCCCACTGACCGTGCAACACGTTGTGACCGATCTCCATGTTCTCGATGATCTTCGACAGCGAGAGCAGCGCGGTGCCGGCGACAGCCGCAGGCGCAAAGCGAGCACCTAGGAGCAGTGCACGTCCGGCGAGCTCCAGCTGGCGCTGGGCGAGGATCACGCGGGTGATGTAGTCGCGGTCACGCGGGCCGAGGTCCGCGCGCACGGCGTCGCGAATTGCGTCCAGCTCACGGGCGAGCACCTCATACGGGTCCGACGGGAACCCGGCAGGCGTAGCACCTTCCAGCGCCTCGGTGGCGAGCGCCATCAGGCGGCGGCTGGGAGCTCTTGCGGGCTCTGCTCCACCGCGTCATTGGCGCCGTCGGACTCCCCGCCGCCACGGCCGGGCAGCGACGGCAGAGGTGGCAGCGCCAGTTTGCCGATCTTGCGCACGACGCTTCCGAACTGCCGGTGCAGCGGACCGGTGTTATAGGGAATGCGATAGCGCTCGGTGATCTCGCTGACCTCGGCAGAGATCTCGGCGTACCGGTGCGCGGGAAGGTCCGGGAACAGGTGGTGCTCGATCTGAAAGCTGAGGTTGCCGGCGAGCACGTGAAAAAGCTTGCCGCCCGTGAGGTTGGCTGAGCCGAGCAGCTGCCGGTAGTACCACTCTCCGCGGGTCTCGTTCTCCGCCTGCTCCTCGGTGAACTGCTGTGTTCCGTCCGGGAAGTGTCCGCAGAAGATGATCGTGAACGACCACAGGTTGCGGGCTAGGTTTGCGCTCGCGTCGCCGGCGAGCACGAACGGGAAGGAGGGCCCGGAGAGGAGCGGGAAGAGCACGTAGTCCTTGAGCGTCTGGCCGCGCACCTTGCGCCAGATGTCGCCCAGCATCCCGCGCTTCTCACCCAGGGTCGTCTCCCCCGTGGCGAGCCGCTCGGCTTCGAGGTCGTGCAGCGCCACGCCGTACTGGAAGAAGATCGCCAGGAGCGCAGCGTACACCGGGTTGCCCAGGTAGTAAGGGTGCCAGCGCTCCTCATCGGACATGCGCAGGATCCCGTAGCCGATGTCACGATCCTTGCCGACGATGTTGGTGTGGGTGTGGTGCATGTAGTTGTGTGAGTGGCGCCACTGCTCTCCCGGGCACGCGGTATCCCACTCGAAGGTCTTGCCGTTCAGCCGTGCGTCCTTCATCCAGTCGTACTGACCGTGCATGACGTTGTGCCCGATCTCCATGTTGTCGAGAATCTTCGACAGAGACAGAGCGGTGATGCCACCGATCCAGGCGGGTGGGAGGAAGCCGAGGAACAACAAGCCACGGCCGGCGACCTCCAGTCCGCGCTGGACGCGGATGACCTTGTTGATGTAGTCGGCGTCGCGCTCGCCGAGATCCGCGACAACGCGGGCGCGGATTGCATCGAGCTCCTGCCCAAACGCCTCCAGCTGCTCGGGCGTGAGGCTAGGCGCTGAGGTGGACATGACTGGCTCCTTCTGGGTGTGGGGGTTCATATGTCGAGCGCTACGTCGCCGACGGGCACGGACACGCAGATCCTGATTTGCTCATCTCGGGCGGTCGATATTTCACCGGTGAGCACGTTGCGCACGGCGCCTGAATGCTTGCGGCAACTACATGTGTTGCAGATCCCCATGCGACATCCGTATTCGGGGAAGAGACCGGCGTCCTCCGCCTGCTCGAGCAGCGGCAAGCCGCTGTTGGCGACCTGGGCTTTGCTGGCAAGGAAGCTGACGCAGCCTTCCGCGGCGTCGGGGTCGAAGCTCAACGCCGGTTGGGTGAATGTCTCAACGACCGGAGCGGAGAGACCGTCCTGCCTGCAAACGGTGCCGACCGCGTCGATCAGCGTCGGCGGGCCACAGACGAAGGTCGCCGCACCTGCGTGCTTCGAGATGACGGCACGCAGATGTTCACGATGGAAACGACCGGCGAGCGGCTGGCCACTCCCGCGTGTGAAGCGGCGGGCGACGCGAAGCCTGTCGTGCTGTTCGGCGAGGCGATCGAGCTCCGCGCCGTAGAGCGCGAGCGCGGGCGAGCGCGCGTAGTTGAGGAAACCGATCTCGCCGGCGAATCCTTCGTCACAGAGCGTCCGCAGCATGGCCATCACAGGCGTGATGCCGCTACCCCCGCTGATCAGCAGCACACGCTCCGGCAACGTGTCGGGCAGCACGAACTCGCCCTCGGCCTGAGTGAGGCCGACGATCATCCCCGGGCGGGCGTGCTCACGCAGATGGCGTGAGACCTTTCCCTCGGGATGGGTGGAGACGGTCAGCTCGAGCGTGCCGTCGCGATCGTGCTGGGAGCCTGCGGGCGAGTAGGGGCGCGTCTCACGAACTCCGTCGATGCTCACGCTGAGACCCACGAACTGCCCGGCGCGGATGCCGCGCCAGTTCTCGTTCGGACGCAGGCTGAGCGTCACGCTCTTTGGGGTCTGCGAATGGACGGCCGTGATCTCGGCGCGCACGTCGTGCCTTACCAGCAGCGGCCGGACGATCTCCAGATAACGGTCGACGCCGTGTGGATACGCGAGCGCCTCGAGCAGGCTCGAGCGAAGCAGCAGACGGCCGACGCGGCTGGGCGCGACCACGGACCGCAAGCTATCGGCCCATTTTATTCGGTGCACACATGTTCACAGAGTACACTCATCCAGGCAGATAGTTTCTAGTTGGGCGCAACGATCATTGTGAACACTCGTACACCAGAGAGCGCTACCCGCCAGGAGCGCAAGCTGCTCACGCGGCAGGCGCTGCTCGACGCGGCGCTCGAACTGCTCGAGGAGCAGAGCTTCTCGAGCCTCAGCCTGCGCCAGGTGACACGCGCGGCAGGCGTCGTGCCGACGGCCTTCTACCGCCACTTCGACGACATGGAGGAGCTCGGGCTCGTCCTAATCGACGAGTCTTTCCGCACACTGCGGACGATGATCCGCGCGGCGCGCGTCGGTCCGCTGACGAGCGGTGGCGTGATCCGCAACTCGGTCGAGCTGCTCGTCGGCTACGTGCACGAGCACGACACCCATTTCCGTTTCATCGCGCGCGAGCGTTTCGGCGGGGTTGCCGCGTTGCGCCAGGCGATCCGCGTGGAGATCCGCCTCTTCGCGAGCGACCTCGCGACAGACCTCGCGCGCTTTCCCTACCTGGAGCAATGGGGCACCGAGGACCTTCAGCTGCTGGCCGGGCTGATGGTCAACGCGATGGTCTCAACGGCCGAGGCGATCCTCGACGCTCCTCCTAACAACCCTGGCGCGGAGGCGGAGATCACGGCGACGGCGCGGCGCCAGCTGCAGATGATCATGCTGGGCATCCCTGAGTGGCGCAGCTCGCCGTCCTCGGGCAACGGGGCCGCAGCGCGGCGTTGAGCAAGCCGACGCGGGGACTCGAACCCGCGCAACTCCGGTCCGGCGTGGTTGTCTTAGCTCTCATGAGACGAGTCCTGGCGCTCACCGTCGGGATTGCAGTGTCTGCCGCCGGCAGCGCCGCTGCGGCGCCAACGTTGATCTCGCCGCTGCACGGGGGAACCACCATCAGCTCGTTCGGCGACCTGGCGCTGTGGAGTGACTACAACGCGACCGACAAGAGCTGGCATCTTGTTGTGGACAGCGGGGGCGTGATCTCGACGCTGCCTATCCCTGCCGCCACAAATACGATCGAAGCCGACGTGGGTCCTGGTCCGTCCGGCTCCCCGCTGCTGGTCTACAGGGTCTGCCGAAGCGGCTGCCATCTTGTCGTTTCGGGAGTGGATGGAAGCGATCCTCGCGCGGTCCCCGACAGCGACGACGCTTCGCATCCGACGATTTGGGGCGATCGGGTCGCTTGGGTGAGGGGCGCGAATCAGGTGATGACAAGCCTGCTCGATGGCAGTGCGCGACGAATGCTCAACGGCGCGCCGCGAAGGCTTTGCCAGCCGGTAGACAAAGCAACGCGCGCGAGCTGCGCAGCCACGACGAAACGCACCGTCACGGGTCTGCAGCTGTACTACGGGCGGCTGGCGCTGACCGACTCGTTTTCGACCGCAAACGGAGACCCGAATGGAGAAGGCGAGGTGCTGACCGAGGCGGTCAAGGGCGGTCCGCGGCATCTCATCGCGCTGGAGGGGGTCGAAGAAGGCGGGGGAACCACATTCTGGCTCGGTCCTTCCTGGTCGGAAGGGAAGCTCTACTTCTACGCGGACGGTCTTCCTGAGTGCGTCGCACATTGCATCTACGTGTATGGATTCGATCCGGCGCACGATACGTATGTTCGAGCGTCAGCATCCACCGAGCTGACCGGGTTCTCGATGGCCGCAGGACTTCGGGCGTATGAAGCGACCGCTCCCGGTAACGGCGAAACCACTCCAAAGGCCTGCGCGGAAGCACTCACGGGCGAACCGACCGGCGAATCGATTCCGTGCGTCGTGCGCCTGAGCAGTCCGATTGCGTTTAGGCGAACACGGCCACCCATCTCGTGACGACCTCACTAATACACCTCTCCAAGCCGACGCGGGGACTCGAACCCCGGACCCCTTCATTACGAGTGAAGTGCTCTACCAGCTGAGCTACGTCGGCGCGGGTCCTGATGCTAGCGCCGCGCGGAAGTTGCGCGGGGCTTCGCTTTGCTCGGCCTCACCGCGCCGGCGCTAAAGCCCCGCCAGCGTCTCCAGCAGCGACTCCGCGTGCTTCTCGCAGAACGCCGGTCCGATCCCCTTGATCTCAAGTAGCTCCGCCGCCGTCCGCGGGCGCTTGCGCAGCAGTGCGCGCAGCACCGAGTCCGCCGCCACCGTGAACGCCGGCTTGCCCTCCGCCCTGCCCAGCCGCCACGCGCGCAGCGCGTCGAACTCGCCCTCATCCACGGGGTCAAGTGCTTCCTCCGCCGCCGCAGCTGCCGCCGCGCGCTCGCGTCGTGCCGCCGCACCCGCGCCTGAAGTCGAGCCGCCTGCGCCCGTGCCCGCGCCGCGCGTACGGCGGACGCTTGTCGGCGCCTCGCGCAGCACGCGTTCCAGCTCCGCGTCCGCGTCGCACACGTCGCAGCAGCGGCCTGTCGGCGCGCCAGGCGCACCGTCGCCGAAGTGGTCCAGGATCTGGCGCCTGCGGCACGTCTCGCCGTCCGAGCTGAAACGCTCGATCGAGCGGTACGCCTCCCAGCCGCGGTTGCGCGCCGCCGTGATCGCAGTCTGCGCCATGCGCGGGCTACCCTGCCCCGTCAGGCGCACCAGCAGCCCGTCCCTGCCCGCCGGGCTCAGCTGCACCGCGCCCGCGCGCTCCGCCACCGACAGCAGCACCCTGTCGCGCTCGCCCAGCTCACCATGGCCGATCGTCAGCTCCTCGCCGCCCGCGCTCGCTCGCAGCCTGGCCACGAAGCGCTTTACGTCCTCCACCGTCATGTCCCGCTCTTTGATGAACCTGATCAGCCTGCCCAGGTCCATGCGCGAGGCCAGCAGCAGCGCCCGCGCCGGCTCGCCGTCGCGCCCACCCCTGCCCGCCTCCTGGTAGTACGCCTCCAGGCTCGTCGGCAGCGCCCAGTGCGCCACCGTGCGCACGTCCGCCTTGTCCACGCCCATGCCAAACGCGTTCGTCGCCACCACTACCTGCGCACGCCCCTCCATGAACGCCGCCTGGCTCTCACGCCGCTTCTCCGGGGTCATGCCCGCGTGATACGCCACAGTCGCGATCCCCTGTGACGCGATCTCCGACGCCAGCTCGTCCGTGTCCTTACGCGTGCCGCAGTACACGATCGCCGGCAGCGACGGCTGAGCCGGCGGGACACCGTTCGTCGCCCCCGAGCCCCGCAGCACGTGCATCAGCGCCGCGCGCTTGCGCGCCACCGCGCCCTTGCCCTCCACGCTCGCCACGTCAAACGTCACGTTCGGGCGGTCAAAGCCAGAGCGGACCGACACCCACTCGCGCAGGCCCAGACGCTGCGCGATCTCCTGCGCCACCTGCGGCGTCGCCGTCGCCGTCGCCGCCATCACCGGCGGACGGCCCAGTGAGGCGATCGCGTCGTGCAGGCGCAGGTAGTCCGGCCGGAAGTCGTGGCCCCACTCCGCCACGCAGTGCGCCTCGTCCACCACGAACAGGCCCACGCGTCTGCGCGCCAGCGCCGCCCGAAACGCTGAGGAGGCGAAGCGCTCCGGCGCCGCCAGCACCAGCTGCGTCTCCCCTGAGCCGATCTCGCTCAGCGCCTGCTCGTTGTGGCCATCCTGCATCCCCGACGCCAGCATGCACGAACGCACCCCCGCGTCCTTCAGCCTGCGCCACTGATCCGCCATCAGCGCGATCAGCGGGCTCACAACCACGACTAGAGGCCGCGTTGGGTCGAACTCGCCCGCAAGCGCCGGCAGCTGGTAGCACAGCGACTTGCCGCCGCCCGTCGGCATTACCACCAGGCTGTCGCGGCCATCCAGCGCCGCCTGCACCGCCTCCCGCTGCCCCGGCCTGAAGCGCTCCAGACCGAAGCGTGCCAGCAGCTCCTCCGGCGCCGGCCGCTGCCACGCGCCCTCAGCCGAGTCCATCTCCGTCGCAGTCACAGTCGCCATCGCATGCATGCCATGCACGCTACCGGCCCACGCGGCTGGGACGGCACCGCCGTCCCCACGCCCTGTTCACGACACAACGAACGCATCCCGCCGCCGCCAGGCGGCCCATAAACACGTCCTACGCGCGCCGCTTCCACACCACGCTCGCGCCGCCCGCGGGCACCAGCGTCACCGCGCGTCTGCGCACCCACTCGTCCCTGCGCGCGCGCCTGCCCTGCGGCGCGTGCGGGGTCAGCTCGCTCAGCATCGTGCGCAGCATCACCTTCATCTCCATCTGCGCAAACGACGCGCCAATGCAGCGGCGGATGCCTCCGCCGAACGGGATCCACGAGAACGTCTCCGTCGCCGCCTCCAGAAAGCGCTCCGGGCGGAACGCCTCCGGGTCGGCGTACAGCCGCGCGTTGCGGTTCGTCAGGTAGATCGACGGCGCCACCCGCGTGCCCTGCGGCAGGAGGTAGACGCCAACCTGCAGCTCCTCGCTCAGCACGCGCACCACGATCCCCACCACCGGGCGCACGCGCAGCGTCTCGTTGACCACCGCCGTCATGTACTCCTCGCCGCTACCGCCGTCGCCGTCTCGCGCCGCGTCGATCTCCGCCACCAGCCGCTCGAGCTTCTGCGGGTGGCGCACCAGGCGCTCCAGCGCCCACGCCACCGACGTCGCCGTCGTCTCATGGCCCGCCAGCAGCAGCGTCACCAGCTCGTCGCGCAGCTCCACGTCCGTCATCGCCTCGCCGTCCTCGTCGCGCGCCAGCAGCAGCAGCGACATGATGTCCGCCCGCTGCTCGATGTCCCGCTCGCCGCGCCTGCGCGCGATCTCCGCGTAGATCTGCGCATCCAGCGCGTCAAGCGCCCGCCCCAGCGCGCCCGTCGGGCGCGCACCCGTGGGACGGCTCATCAGCGCGCGCAGCACCGCCACCACGCGCACCGGCTCCGCCAGCTCCCTGATCGCCTGCTTCAGCGGCCCCATGCGCTCCGTCTCCACGCCAAACACCGCGCGCACGATCACCTCCAGCGTGATCGCGCGCGTGTGCGGCTGCATGCGCATCCGCTCGCCCAGCGGCCAGCTCTCCATGTCGCGGTGCGTCGCCTGCACCATCACCTGCTCGTACTCGCGCATGCGCTCGCCGTGAAACGGCGGCAGCAGCAGCTTGCGCTGGCGCATGTGCTCCCGTCCCGTCAGCGTCAGCACCGAGCTCTGTCCCAGCACCGGCGCGATCGGTGAGCTGCCCGCGCCCGACGGCGCCACGTCCGGCGGCGCCGTGAACACCTGCTTCACCGCCTGCGGGTCGCCGAACATCACCAGTTTCATGCCGCTCGGCGCGAACGTCAGCGTGAACGCATCACCCAGCCTGCGCGCGCACTGGTCCATCATCCACGTCGGCGCCAGCGCCCACGCCAGCGTCTGCGCCGCCGCCGGCATGCGCGGACCCGCAGGCAGGCCGCGCCTCAGCGACGGAACCGGCGTGCCGTCGGTCGCGTCAGGTGCGGCTTGCAACTCAGCCGTGGCGGCGCTCGCCATGGCCTATACCGTACGCCTAAATGCCCAGCGATCGTATGGTCTACCAGGCGCTGGCCGAGCTGGTCCGTCGCCACCAGCGCCAGCACGAGCCGCTCACCTCCCCTGCTGCGCCCCTCACAGCACACGAGTATCGCGTCTTCTCTCAGAACGGCGAGGACGGCGTGCTCGCGGAGTTGCTCGCACGTGTCGGCACGGGCGAGCGTTGGTTCGTCGAGTTCGGCATCGAGACGGGCGTCGAGGGCAACTGCGTGTTCCTGGCTGACGTGTTGGGGTGGTCCGGGCTGTTCATCGAGCCGCGCCAGGACGCGTTTGCGGCGCTCAACAGGAAGTACGCGGCGAATCCCGCCGTAAGGACCGTCCACGCCCTCGTCCAGCCAACAAACGTGGACAAGCTGTTCGCCCAAGCCGGAGTTCCATCGGAGCTCGACGTGCTGTCCATCGACGTGGACGGGAACGACTACTGGATCTGGGAGGGCATGCACGCCTCCGCGCCGCGGATCGTCATCATCGAGTACAACGCCCAGTGGCCACTCAATGCCCGGTGGGTTCAACCGTTCGACGCCACGCGCGTGTGGAGCGGTACCGACAACTACGGTGCCTCGCTCGGGGCGCTGCGCGCGCTCGGCGAAAGGAAGGGCTACCGCCTCGTTCACACCGAGTTGACTGGCAACAACGCATTCTTTGTGCGCAGCGACCTGTCCGCCGTTCTGCCGGAGCCGCAGGCGGTTGCACTTCGTGCCGCAAACCACTTCTTGGGAGGCGAGGGCCACCCGCCCCACGCCGATCCCGCGCCGGAGATCATCGACCTCGATGCCGGCGAACACCCTTAGGCAGATCTGCAGATAGTTGGTCGCGGCCGGCTTCACTCCGTGCGCAACTCCCGAGGTCACCGTCCACGGCGTAGAGCAGGAAGTGAGGGTGCTCGTCGCCGGACCCGCCACATGAGCTCGACCGCCGTTCAGCGAGCGGCCGTCCGGATCGAAAACATGGCTAGCGCTCGCTGCGACCGCGCACTACAGGGGGAAGCGCAAGGCGCTCGCGACGGCGTCTCGCGACCGCCGCCTGCACCTCTTCGTGGTGCTCGATCAGTGCCTGCGCCACCAGCGCGTGACGCCGCTCGATCTCCTCACGCGAGAGCCTCGCCGGCTGCCTGCACAGGTAGCGCAACAGCATGCGCGCAGGGATCACCCGCACGCCCTTCCTGCGGGCAGTCGGTCGGTCCACCCACGCGCGACTGAACACAATCAGCGGCTCTACCTCCACGCCCGTCACCCGCTCGATCGTCTTGCGTTGCGCCTGCGCTTGGCTGAGCATCGAGCCGTGCAGGCGGGCCACGCGAATCGGGCCCGGATGGCTCTTCGTCTCGATCGTGAAGATCCCGGGCGGACCGATCACGATGTGATCGACGTTGCCCCTGCCCAGCGTCGCGTCGTGGATCACCAGCCAGCCGCGCTCTGAGAGCTCGTCCAGCAGCCCTCCCACCTGCTCCTCGCCCGCTGCACCGCGGTCGCGGCGCTCGAGCAGCGGCAGCACGTAGCGCGAGATCACGAACATGCTCACCAGCAGCGTCACCTCAGAGGCCAGGAAGAGCGGGTCGCGCAGCCCGAACGCCCGGCCCAGCAGCGCTGTGGCGACCGCCAGCGCGCCCAGCGTGACCAGCGTGCGCACGCTCAGGCGCGTGACAGTCGCCCGTGCGTACTGCCCCGCCGTGCGTCGTGTCGGGTCGGTGTCGACTCCGTGCATCTCGCTTTCCTGTCCGCGGTCTCCGTGACCCCCCACAGCCTTCATCGGTCCAATCGCGCCCTTGCCTTGAATCCCCTGCAAAATGCGCGTAAGCACTGGCGAAGCGTGGAGAGCGCGCGTCTGCGCCTAAAGCAGCGACAGCCACCCGCCGAAGCCCAAAGCATCCGCACACCGCCCCACCGGCCTTTTCACAGTGCGAATACTTCTGATGACCGATAACGCCCTGAGTTCCTCTCACCCGCCCGACATCTGCCTGATCCTGCGGGCGCACGGAGAGCAGCGCTGGCTGATCTCCGAGGTGATCCCCACCGTGCGTCAGCTCGAGCAGCCCCACGCTGTCGCCGAGGACCAGGTGGGCGCCGCGCTCGCATACCTCGAGGTGCTGTGGCTCGACGCATGCCAGCGCGCCGCCGAGACCGACGCCGCGCGCGAGCAGCTCGACCGTGAAGCCGCCGCTGACCAGGTGCTCTACCAGAAGGCGCGCCGTTACCACACCGCCGTGCGCCGTTTGCGTGCGGTCGTCGCGCGACGCGTATCCGCGCTCACCGGCGTGCCCTACGAAGCTGCTGTTGGCTGGCCCGGCATGCACCGCTACGCCCGTTCCTGAAGCGATCGCATACGCTGCCCACGTGGCACCACGCTTCGATCTGCAGTCGCACTCCACCCACTCCGACGGCGCCCTGTCTGCCGCGGAGGTCGTGCAGCGCGCGGCTGCAGCCGGCGTCGAGCTGCTCGCGCTCTCCGACCACGACACGATCAGCGGCGTCGCCGAGGCGATCGCCGAGGGTGAGCGCGTGGGCGTGCGCGTTGTGCCCGCCGTGGAGATCTCCGCCGTCGATGCCGGTTCATCGGTGCCCCGCGAACTGCACATCCTCGGCTACTGCATCGACTACACCGGCCAGGTCATGACCGAGCGGCTGACCGCGTTCCTCGCCGATCGCGAGAAGCGCACGCTGCGCATGCGCGACGGCCTGCGCGAGGTCGGCTTCGACCTCGACGAAGCCGAGATCGACGCGCGCATCGCCGAGGGCAAACCGATCGGGCGCCCGCACCTTGCAGGCGCCGTGCTGCGCGCGCCCGCCAACGCCGAGCGCCTGCAGCAAGAGAACATCGACGACGTCGGCTCGCTGATCCGCGGCTACCTGATCGAGGGCAAGCCCGCCTTCCGCCTGCGCGAGACGCCCACCGTCGCCGAGGCCGTGCAGGCGATCCACGACGCCGGCGGCGTCGCCATCTGGGCGCACCCCTTCTGGGACATCTCAGACCCAGACGAAGTGATCGCCACGATCGACCGCTTCCACGAGCTCGGCATCGACGGCGTCGAGGCCTTCTACATCACGCACACGCGCGAGAACACAGAGCTGATCGCCGGCCGCTGCGGCGAGCTGGGGCTGCTCACCACCGGCTCCGCCGACTTCCACGGCCCCGAAAACCGCCAGTTCTCCCAGTTGATGGCGTTCGACCTGTATGGCCTCGAGCCCAACCTGGGCCCGATCGACTCCACCGACTGACAGCTTTTTATGGGGCCGCCTGTGCGGCGGCCTGCGTGCCGCGCGGTTACGCCGCCACGGCCTCGTTCGCAAACAGCGCCTGCAGCCTGTAAGCGAGCGCCTCCAACGCCAGCTCCTCGGACACGTTCAACGACAGGCTCAGGCGCGTGTCGGCCACCAGCTCGATAGACCTGCGCAGCGTCGACGCGTCGCGACCCTCCGCGTCTGACTCGAGCTCCGCGCGCCGATCGACCGCGTGTACGACCTCGCCCGCGCCCTCGCTCACGCACATCAGGTCGCGCAGCCACAGCTCCGCCAGGCGCAGGGACAGGCCCAGCGTCTGCGTGCGCACGCGGCGCTCGCCGCGACGGCGCGCCTCCGCCGCTTCGCGCTCGTAGCGTTTGCGCTCCTTGGCGGGCACGAGCTCCAGCTCGCGCTCCAGCTGCTCCTGCGTGCGCTCCCCTGCCTGCACGCCCGCCGTCTTGGCCGCCTCCAGCAGCCCCAGCCACGGTCGGCTCGCGGTGGAGCCGGCCAGCGTGGAGCGCACGAACTCCTCCGCTCGCGCGCGTAGCGCCTGCCCCTCCGTGCCCGCAAGCCGCTGCGCCAGACCCGCATCGCCCATCGCCAGGCGCGCGCACGCCTGCGCGCGCTCGCCGTCCATGCCGTCCACGCCGTCCATGCGCGCCGCCAGCAGCGCCGGCGCGAGCGGGTCGAAGCGCACCGGCTGACAGCGCGAGGCGATCGTGGGGAGCACGTCCTCGCGGCGGTCCGCCAGCAGCACCAGGTGCGTGAACGACGGCGGCTCCTCCAGGATCTTCAGCATGCGGTTGGCCGTCTGGTCGTTCATCGTCTCCACCGCCTCGATCACGAACACGCGACGCGCCGACTCGAACGGCGTGTGCGTCGCAGCCGCCACCACCGGCTGCTCGATGTCCGCCACCAGCATTTCCGCCGCGCCCGAGGGGCGCACCCACGTGAGGTCCGGGTGGCTGTCGCGCGCCACCCGTTCCGCCACCGTCGCCGGGGTGCGTGCCCCCTCCTGCAGCAGCGCCGCCGCGAACGCACGTGCCACCGTGCGCTTGCCCGTGCCCGCAGGACCGTGGAACAGGTATGCGTGCGAAGGGGTCGCTCCCGGGGCCAGCGCCGGAGTCAGAACCGCGCGCGCGTGGGGGTGGGACTCCAGGCCCGCCAGCAGCAGCGCAGATCTCGGCTCGAAACCCGTCTCGTCAGCTGGCTGATCCGTGGCCGACATCGGTTCTCATCCTAGAGGCGAACCGTCTGCCGCTACCAGCAGTCCCTCCAGGAGGATCGCACCGAGGCGCTCCGGCACAAGATGGGGCGACGGCGGTGAGCTCGCGGGCCGTCGGCCACGGGCGCCGCAGAGCGAGATGCGTCCTGTGGCGTGCGCTGACGCGACCGCGCAACGCGTACCAGCGCGCGCGCACAGGCCGTGACCAGCGAACGAGGTGACTCGCCCGCAAGCTCGACAGCGCCTGGAGCGCATCGGCGAGCTCCTGTTCGCTGGTGTCCAGCAGCGCCTTTCGCCGCTGGTCGGCACGGCGACGCGCGGCCAGCTCCGCGTGAGCGTCGCGCAGCTGGATCTCGGACTCGAGCAAGCGCTCAGCGATCGGCGGCCGCGCCGCTCGTCGCGCTCCGAGCAGGTGCGCTGGAATCGGGTCGTGAGCATAGAACCGGTCGATCGAGATCCGCTCGGCCTCAGCGAGGCGTTCTGCTGCGCGCGGCGTGTAGAGAACCGGATACCGACCAAAGTCGGTGTGGTTGACGGGCGGGTACGCCCGCAGCCGCCGCTCAGAGAACTCCTGGCCGGCGAAGCTCAGCGCGAGACACAGATCATCGGCAAGCCGCTCGTAGCGCCCGATGAAGTCGATCTCCTCTCCAGGCCGCCCGACATATTGCTCATACAACGCGCTCGCGAAGCCAGGGGCGCAATCGAGGATCCCCTCGACGAACGTGGGAAAGTCCGCCGATGCGGCACCGGCGTCGATCGTGCTGTTGCTGTCCCACCCGGTGCGCATACGGTAGCCCCAGTAGGAGAGCCAAAACTCGAGGGGGTGTCGTACGAACGCGAAGGTGAAGCGATCGGAGAAGTCTCGAGAGTCGGGAAGCCCGCCATGGAACGGGACCCGCGCGGGCCTGTGCGCGACGACGCCTGCCGCGAACATGGCCTCGGTCGCCCAGCTGCCGCCTGTCTTCGGCAGATGCAGGAAGCGCAACTTCCCATTGATCAGCGATGCCAAGCGAGGGCGCTCTCGGGTCGAGGTGAGCGAGATGCCCCATCCGTGACCTTCTCGGGGCACGTGGAAACACCGCTCGCACGATTCGCCATTCCTTGATTCTCCCACCGAGAGCTGGCAGCTCACTAGACCCGTGTCCAAACTGGCGTCGCGGCGTCTGGCCATTCTTGCGTCGGGCGGGTACCGTCCCCACGTGGCCCGCGGCATGCTGATCACGATCGAGGGGCTCGACGGCGCCGGCAAGACCACGCTTGCCGACGGGCTCAGACGCGAGCTGACCGCGCGTGGGACCTCTGTACACCTGCTGCGCGAGCCGGGCGGCGTGGAGGTCTCCGAGCGAATTCGTACGCTCGTCAAGGACCCCGTCCTGGACGTGCTTCCGCGCACGGAGGCGCTCCTATACGCGGCAGCGCGCGCGCAACTCGTGGAGCAGTTGTTGGAGCCCCTGCTGCGCGACGGCGCGGTCGTCCTGCTCGACCGCTTCGTTGACTCCTCGCTTGCCTACCAGGGCGCCGGGCGCTCGCTGGGCGTGGAGGACGTACGCGCGATCAACCTGTTCGCCACAGGCGGACTTTCCCCCGACCGGACACTGCTGCTCCGTATCTCTCCCGCAGACGGACGCGCGCGCCAACACGAACGCGGAGCCGAGCCCGACCGTCTGGAGCGCGAGGGCGAGCGGTTCTTCGCGGCGATCGCCTCCGCATACGATCAATTGTCCGCAGCCGAGCCCGAGCGGATCCGCGTGATCGACGCCTCGCAGCCGCCACAGTTGGTTCTGCGCGACGCGCTCGCCGCACTCGCAGACCTTCCCCTCGGCGACGCCCTACGCCATTAGCATGGGCATCGGCATGGCCGGATCCTTGATCACCCGACTGACGCTCGCCGTGGCATCCGCGCCGGCCCGCAGCAGCTCAGGCGGGGGGCCCTCACACGCGGCCCTTGCCGCCGCAGTCGTGGCCGCGTTCGTTGTGCTGGCGATCGTCGTGTGGGGCATCGCCAGGATGAGCGCCTACGAGCCTCGCTGGACGCTTTCGCTGCGCCACTCGCTCGCCGAGGCACGCTTTCGCGCGGCCGCCACGTGGGCCGAATTCAGCGACTGGGCGCGACTCGGGCACTAACCCGCCGGCGCTGCAAAAAAGCCTGCAAAGAAACGTCTTCCAAGCCGCTATTTGGGGGCAGAAAAGGCAGGCCGCAAGCCGCTTTGCGGCTATCCTGTAAGTAAGGAATCGGGTACACAGATAGTCCTCGCAAAGGTCCGTCCGACCGGAAGCGGATCATCCTCTGTTACCCCCAAAACCACCGTATTCGCGCCGCAAAATGGGGGTTTCAAGCGGCTCAAGACGAGGAGAACAGTTAGATGGATGGCGCCCCGCAGAGCTCAACAGCTGAAGTTGTCCGGTCCGGTAGGGCGCTGACTGTCGAACGCCTGTTCACAGAGCCTGGGACGCACCCGTTCGACGCCGTCGAGTGGGAGCTGCGCGACGCGCGCATCGGCCACGGCGACCGCGTCGCGTTCGAGCAGAAGGACGTCGAGTTCCCCAAGAGCTGGTCGCAGAACGCGACGAACATCGTCGCGCAGAAGTACTTCCGCGGGCAGCTCGGCTCGCCCGAGCGCGAGAGCTCCGTCAAGGAGATGATCGGCCGCGTGGCCGGCACGATCGCCGGCTGGGGTCGCGCCGGTGGCTACTTCGGCGACGAGCGAGACGCGCTTGCGTTCGAGCACGAGCTCACCCACATCCTGCTCAACCAGCTGGCCGCGTTCAACTCGCCCGTGTGGTTCAACGTCGGCTTCGAGGAGAGTCCTCAGTGCAGCGCCTGCTTCATCCTCTCCGTCGACGACACGATGGAGTCGATCCTCGACTGGAACACCAAGGAGGGGATGATCTTCCGCGGCGGCTCCGGCTCGGGCATCAACCTGTCGAACATCCGTGGCTCGATGGAGCCGTTGGCCAAGGGCGGGACCGCCTCGGGGCCGGTGTCGTTCATGCGCGGCGCGGACTCCTGGGCGGGCACGATCAAGTCCGGTGGCAAGACGCGGCGCGCGGCGAAGATGGTCGTGCTGGACGTCGATCACCCGGACATCCGCGAGTTCATCTGGTGCAAGGCCAAGGAGGAGGACAAGGCGGCGGCGCTGCGCGACGCGGGCTTTGACATGTCGATCGACGGCGATGGCTTCAAGTCGATCCAGTACCAGAACGCGAACAACTCGGTGCGCGTCACCGACGCGTTCATGCGCGCGGTGGAAGAGGACGCCGACTGGCACCTGACCTCCCGCGTCACCGGTGAGCCGATCGGCGAGGCAATCCCCGCGCGTGAGCTGATGCGCGAGATCGCCGAGGCGGCGTGGCGCTGCGCGGACCCTGGCGTGCAGTACGACACCACGATCAACCAGTGGCACACCTCCCCCAACAGCGGGCGGATCAACGCGTCCAACCCGTGCTCGGAGTACATGCACGTGGACAACTCCGCCTGCAATCTGGCCTCGCTGAACCTGATGAAGTTCCGCCGTGCCGACGGCACGCTCGACGTGCGCGCGTTCGAGCACACGGTCGACGTGATGCTGCTCGCGCAAGAGATCGTTGTCGGGCCCTCCAGCTATCCGACCGAGGAAATCGGACAGAACGCCCGCGCCTTCCGCCAGCTCGGCCTCGGCTACGCCAACCTGGGTGCGTACCTGATGAGCAACGGCATGCCCTATGACTCAGACCACGGCCGCGGCGCCGCGGCGGCGATCACGGCGCTGATGACCGGCCGCGCCTACCGCCGCTCGGCGGAGATCGCAGGCGCGCTCGGGCCGTATGACCGCTACGAGGAGAACCGCGAGCCGCACAACAACGTGATGCGCATGCACCGCGACGCCTCCTACGTGATCCCCGACGCCGCGTGCGTGGACACGGAGCTACTGGCGGCCGCGCGTCGCTCGTGGGAGGAGGCCGTGGAGCTGGGTGAGCGCAGCGGATACCGCAACGCGCAGGCGACCGTGCTGGCGCCCACCGGCACGATCTCCTTCCTCATGGACTGCGACACCACCGGCGTGGAGCCGGACTTCTCGCTCGTCAAGTTCAAGGAGCTCGTCGGCGGCGGACAGATGACGATCGTCAACAAAACGGTGCCCCTCGCACTGCAGACGCTCGGCTACTCCGAGCAGCAGATCGAGCAGATCGAGGCGCACCTGGCCGAGCACGGCACGATCGTCGGCGCCCCTGGCCTCAGCGACGAGCACCTGCCCGTGTTCGACGTCGCCGTCGGTGAGCGCGCGATCACGCACATGGGCCACATCAAGATGATGGGCGCCGTGCAGCCGTTCCTCTCGGGCGCGATCTCAAAGACCGTGAACATGCCCCAGGAGTCCACGGTGGAGGACATCGCCGACGCTTATACGCAGGCATGGCACCTCGGGGTCAAGGCGCTGGCGATCTACCGCGACGGCTCCAAGACCGCGCAGGCGCTGCGCACCGACGCGCAGCACTCTGACGAGCACAGGCAAGGGGTCACGGAGCCCGTCGACGTGGACGCGATCGTGGAGGCCGCTGTGAGCAAGGCGCTCGCGGAGGCCGGCCCGCGCCGCAAGCGCATGCCGCGCGAGCGCGAATCGCTCACGCACAAGTTCTCCATCGGCGGCCACGAGGGCTACATCACCGCCGGCAAGTACGAGGACGGCTCCGTCGGCGAGATCTTCCTCACCGACATCGGCAAGGAGGGCTCGACGCTGCGCGGGATGATGAACTCGTTCGCGACGGCGATCTCGATCGCGCTGCAGTACGGCGTGCCGCTCGAGACGCTCGTGCAGAAGTTCAGCTACATGCGCTTCGAGCCGGAGGGGATCACCGGCAACCCGGAGATCCCGTTCGCGAAGTCGATGCCCGACTACATCATGCGCTGGCTCGCCTCGCGCTTCCTCGACGCGGACACCCAGGAGGAACTGGGGATCCTCACGCCGGCCGTGCGCGCACGCAAAGCAGCGCAGGACGCCGCCCAGTCGGTCAGCTACTCCGACACGGCCAGCCCCGAGAACGGCAACGGCACGACGGGCAACGGCTCATCCGGAAACGGCGGCCCCGAGGCACACGCGGCCGCGCAGGCCGTCCACGGCACGCCGGCCGCGTCGGCGCTGACAGAATCGCCCCCCGTGGTGCCGGCGCGCCTGCAGGGCCTCGACCTCGGCCCGGCGTGCAGCCAGTGCGGAGGCATGATGCAGCGGACCGGCTCCTGCTACACCTGCAGTAGTTGTGGCAACAACACCGGCTGCGGCTGATCTGAGGGGCGATAGCCTGCGCGCTACAGCGTCCTCCCCCATCCGGGGACGATGCGATCGCTCGTGTGCAGAGCACACTTCGCTCACTGCGTCCTTGTATCGCTTGACTCTCGCGCCTCAGACCTTCAACCCAACCTCAGCCGCCCTCAAACGCGTCTTCCTTGTCTCGCTTATCGGCGTCTGCCTGAGCCTGGCGTGCGTCTGCTCGCCGGCTTGGGCGGGGACGGCTTATGTGGATGGGATCTCCGACCAGGGGCTGATGGGCTGGGCGGGAGGGTTCTCCGAAGGCGGGGGTGCGGAGCCCGCGTTCGCCAACTACTTCGACGGCGCGTGGGCGCACGGGCCGTCCACGCACATCAAGCTCGCGCGCTACGTCGTGCAGTGGGATGTGATGAGCGGCGTGGGCTACCCCGAAGAACTAGCCAACCTGCAGAGCTGGTACACGCACGCGACGGCGCTCGGGCTCACGCCTGACCTGGCGCTCGACAACTACAACTGCGAAGGCTGCGCCGCACCGCAGACGCCGACGCAGTACGGCGAAGCGCTGCAGGCGCTGCTCCGCGCGTTCCCCGAAATCGCAGTCGTGGAGGCGTGGAACGAGCCGAACGACTCCCACTACAGCTCCTACCTGTCGCCCGCGCTCGCGGCCGGCTTCATGAACGTCGCGTTTGCGTTCTGCCGGGAACACGGCTGCACGACCATCGCCGGCGATCTCCTCGACTCTGAAGCGAACATGCTCGAATACGAGCGCCAGTACGAGAGCTACCTGGACCCGCGCGACCCCGGCAACTGGGGCATCCACCCCTACCACGCCATCAAGTACATGAGCGCGGAAACCGTAGCCGGCTTTCGCGAGGCGCTTCCCGACCCCGCCACCGACAGCATCTGGTTCACCGAGGTCGGCGCGTACTACTGCGAGGCGGGCGCCGAGTACGGTGAAAGCGCACAGGCCCAGCAGGCGCACTTTCTGGTCGACGATCTGATGCCTGAGTTCCAGCCCGAGCACGTCTTCTACTACGAGCTCGCGTGGCGCTACGACGAACCACCGCCTTGCGGAGATGGGCAGGCGGACACCGCGCTCTACGCGGCCGGGAGTGCCAACGGGCCACTGCTCGAGCGCTCCGCGGCGAGCGTCATCTTCGGGTCCCCACCGCCCACGGTTGCCAGCGCGGCGGCAGTGCTCGCATCCGTCGCGCGCCTGCCCGCGCCGCCGGCGGTACCCACCCATCTCGCCTGCGAGCCGGGGTTAGACGCGCAGTGGCAGCACGGTGAATGCCTGTATCTCGGGGAACTGTTTGAGGCGTAAGTCGGCTGGCGCCGTTTCAAGAACTTCAGGCATCGGTGCTCTACCTAGTCGAGATCGAACGCCGCCCTGATCGCCTCACCGAGGTCCGGCTCTTGACGATTGAGCAGCACGCCAACCTGCGCGCGCAAGGCAGTCGCGGGGATCGTAGTGATGTTGTCGCAGCTCACGACCGACGGCCCCGCGAGGCCGTTCGCCGCGTCGACGTGGACCTCGGTCGAAAGGCCACGTATCGTCGTGGTGATCGGAGCGACCGTAACCGTGCTGAGATGGGGGCGCACTAGGTCGCGTGTGAGAATCAGCACGGGGCGAGCCTTGTCAAGCTCGGCGATATAGATCGGGCGCATCAAGCAAGCGGGGAGGGCAAGCGCGCGACGTGCTCGGCGAGGTTGGCGAAATCCGGGTCCGAGCCGGCGCGAGCAAGGATCTCCGCATCCCGTGCCGCGACCATCCGCCGTCGCTCCCGCTCGAGCGCCTTGCTGACGACTGCCGCGCGGCTCTGCCCGGCGCCAGAGTCCACGACCTCGTCTACGAATGCAACTAGATCGTCAGAAAGCCGCACGGCAATCTGCTTGCTCATACCAATATGGTACCAGATTGGTACCGCTATATCGGCTGCTGCGGCGCTCGCTCAGGTAGTCAGATGCTCGCCGGCCGCGTATTCGACCAGCGTCATGCGCTGGTCGGAACGGTCGAGCATGCTGATGAAGGCAGCTGCGAAAGCAATACCGAAGACGAGCGCCTCGATGAAGCACATGCTCGCACCGGCCAAGTGCTGGTCGTTGATCGCCGACAGACCGTAGCCACGGGGAGCGCTCGCATACAGCGAGTACTGAGTGCTCGTGATCCACGTCAGCGGCAGGCAGACGCACGCGCTCGCCAGACGCGTGAAGCCCAGCAGCGCCAGGCGCTGACCGTTCGGACGAAGCTTTGCGCGTGGCAGCGGGTCGATGATCAGCCACCACATCGCAAGGCCCGTGTAGAAGAGCGTCGCGTGCTCCAGTGCGTGCACCACCGAGTGCTGCGCCGCGAAGTCGAACACCGCTGGGATCGCCCAGATCCACGTCGCGAGCGCCCACAGCGGCACCGCCACCCACGGAGAGGTGAGGCGCGCAAGCCAGCGACCGGACTTCCCCCCAGGGGCGACAGCCATCAGGGCCTCGCGAGAGAGTCCCAGCGGCAGCACCGGCGCGCGCAGACCCAGCACCAGCAGCGCGGGCGCGATGTCCGACAACAGCACGTGCTGGAACATGTGCGCGGAGAGCAGATACTTGTCGCCGATCGGGTCAAGCGGCGAGAGCAGCGCCACCGCGATCGTCACGAGGCCGGCGACGTAAGGAACCCAATGGCCGGCGTTCGGCGCCGAGGTCGACGAACGCGCCGCGGCACGTTTGTACACCCGCGCATACAGCCAGCCGGCGGCCAGCAGCGCGATCACCACGACCGGTTGGAAACTCCAAGAGCCCCAGCCTGGGTAGTGGGTCATCCGTTGCCTCCGAGCTTGCTTACTCGGGAGAGATTTCTGTGGGCCTGTGGAGCGCCGGTCATGCTTCGCCGCATCCTATCGATCCTCGCTTGGAGGCGTGGCTATCGTGTGCTGATCGACTCCACATCAGCCAGCTCGCCGTCCCCCGAGGCGCCGCTGCAGGGCGGCTGCCTGTGCGGTGCCGTGCGCTTTCAGATCACCGCGCCGTTCATCTCAGCGGGCTACTGCCACTGCACGCACTGCCAGCGGCGTACCGGCACCGGCTCCTCGGCCAATGGACGCGTGCCGCAGGAGGGCTTCCAGCTCCTGCGGGGAGAAGACCAACTGCGGGTGTTCCAACCGCCTACCGGCGTTCCCAAGCTGTTCTGCGCGACCTGCGGCTCCGCGCTGTTCAGCGGACAGCCGTTGAGCGACGAGCAAGTCGCGGTCCGCCTGGGAGCGCTCGATCACGATCCTGGTATCCGTCCGCAGTTTCGTCAGTTCCTCGACTCAGCCGCATCGTGGGAGCCGATCCCCGAGGACGGGCTCGAGCGCTATCCCCGCTCGCGGGGAGCCTGAGCGCGGTCCGTTCGCGCAGCCAGCTCAGAGAGCCTGGCTCGCCGCAGCGCTCACGCCAGCCCACCAGGGCCACCTCCAGCGCCTCGAGGTCCTCGGCAACGCCCAGGACCTCAACGCGCCCACCTCCGTCGGCGGCGGGACCGAGGCGCACGAGATAGATCTCTCCGGTTGCGCTCACCCACGCCGCACGGTGCAACGGCCCGTCCGCCTCATCGCGCCACCACAGACCCACATCCAGCTCGCGCGAGCGGATGCGACGCTCATCTGCGGTGTAGAAGCGCGCGAGCGAGCTGTAACGGTCGCGTTGACCGGCTCGTATGGAGGTAGCTGCTCGACTCATCCGACTTCCCCGCTTTCCGAAGGAGGGCTCGTCGAAGAGACTCGCGCGTGTGCATAAACGGCGGGTTACCAACCGGTAAGGATTGGTGAGGCGATCGCGGCGGGCGTGAATGACCGCCACCGTGAAGACCTGCGGACAGGCCGTGTGGGCAAGCGGTGGTGCGTCACCGACCGAAGGGCCGGTGACGCACGGCTCGCCTCAGTGCTCAGCCGTTGAGGCGCTTCTTCAGCGCGCTCGCGGCGGAGAACTTCGCCGCTTTGGATGCTGCGATGTCGATCGTCTCGCCTGTGGAGGGATTGCGTCCCTGACGTGCAGCCCTGTGGCTGACGCTGAACTTGCCGAAGCCGGCAAGCGCGACCTCACCCCCGGCGGCAAGCTCGTCGGAGACCACCTCGAGCGCCGCCTCAACCACCTGACGTGCCTGGCTGGCGGACAGCCCAGTGCGCTCCGCGACCTGCTCGCCCAGCTCGTTCTTTGTCATGCCACTCCCTTCTCGAGTGTCGTTGCTGCGAGCAGGCTAACCGCTCCTGAGGACGACGACACGCAAACAGCGGGCGTTAGCGCCCGTAAAAGGCCCTAATTTCCGGGGAACTCCACCGGCGCGACCGGCCTCAGCGGCGCCTCCACCGGCCGCTCAGACCCTCTGCGTAGTCGGAACGGCGCCAGCGAGCCCGCGGCACAGGCCGACCAGAGCAGGCATACCCACACGCTGCTCGCCAGCGTCACGTGCACCCACACGAGCTCCGTGGGCAGGTGCGTGTAGTACTGGTCGAGCCCCACCGCGCCCTGCAGCGCCAGCAGCACACACAGCGCCGTCAGCGGCTTGCGCACATCGGCGCGCGCCTCGCGGCGGCGCGCCAGCCACCAGACGAGCACCGCTGCCACGCTGAACACGAACGCGATCTCCGCGTGACGGTGGATCACGAAGTCCATCGTGCCACGGCCGTCGAAGTCCAAGCGGTTGATCTTCTGCCCCGGCGAGCCCCCTGCGTGCGGGCCCGCAGCCGTCGCAGCCGTACCGGCGAAGATCGTCAGTGCCCCCAGGCCGACGAGCCAACGCAGCGCCTTGACGAGCGTGCGATCGGTGCCCGCATCGAGCTGGCGCGCCTCGGAGGGCTCGTGGTTGGCGCGCCACACCAGGATCACCGCGGCGACCAGGATCAGCATGGAGAGCGCGAAGTGGCCCATCACCCAGCCGTAGTCCAGCGCGCCCTTGACCGTGAAGCCGCCCAGCACCGCTTGGGCCACCACGCCCAGCGGCAGCAGCGCCCCCAACCACACCAGATCGCGCCGGTACGGGCGTCTGCGCACGGCAGCCAGCCACGCCAGGCCCGCGGCCAGGCACACAGGCGCCGTGATCACACGGTTGGAGAACTCGATCAGCGCGTGGGTCTGCAGCGGCGGGTAGAGGTTTCCGTAGCACTTCGGCCAGGTGGGGCAGCCCAAGCCGGACCCGGTCAGGCGCACCGCCGCGCCCGTGAGAACGATCAGCGTTAGCGCGCCGAGCGCCACGTAGGCGAAGCGCACGTACTGCTCAGGCGTGACCGTATACCCGTTGGTGCGTTCACGCAGGCGCTGCAGACGGTCGGACATCGCCCCTAAGGATGCCACTCGAACGGCAATTCCTCGCCGATCTCGCTCAAGCGCGGCGCTGCAGTATCGCGCTCGGAGACGACCAGCTCCGCCGTCGGCAGTGGCCACTCGATGCCGATGTCCGGGTCGTTCCAGGCGATTCCGCGCTCCACCGCTGGGGCGTAGTAGGCGGTCTGCTTGTACATCACGTCGGCGACCTCGCTGAGCACGCAGAAGCCGTGCGCGAAGCCGACCGGCACATAGAGCTCCCGCATGCTCTCGTCGTCCAGCTCCACTCCCTCCCACTGCCCGTACGTGGGCGAGCCCCTGCGCAGGTCCACCGCCACGTCCAGGATGCGCCCGCGGGCGCAGCGCACGAGCTTCGCCACGCCGTCGCCGATGTGGAAATGCATGCCCCGCACGACACCGCGCGTGGAGCGCGAGTGGTTGTCCTGCACGAACACGCCATGCGCCGGGAGCCCGGCCTGCTCATGCCACTCCTGCCTATAGGTCTCGCAGAAGAAGCCGCGCTCGTCCGGATAGACGCTCGGCTCGATCACCACCAGGCCCTCGAGTTGCACGGACAGGCTGCGCATGGGCGAAAGAGCGTAACCGCCAGCGCCACTGCGCGCGCTGCGAGTGTTTACATTGGCCGACGATGCCTGCGAGCGCGAAGGATGCCTGGGCGCCAGGTCCGCAGCGTCCGGAGCTTGCCCGAGACGCGGTGCACGTCTGGCGAGCGGAGCTGCCGTCAGTGGCGTCAGACCTGGGAGAGCTGCTGTGCGAGGCGGAGCGCGCGCGCGCCGAGAGCATTCTGAACAAGGACGAACGCGAGCTGTGGAGGCGTTCGCGGGGGCTGCTGCGTGAGCTCCTCGGGCGCTACCTGGCCCTCGAGCCCGCCTCGCTGCGCTTTCTCCTCGGCGAGCACGGCAAGCCTGCCTTGAAGGACCTCGCCGCGCCGCAGTTCAACATGTCGCACTCGGGGGGGCTTGCCCTGTACGCATTCAGCGCCGCCGGCGCGGTGGGCGTGGACGTCGAGGTCGCACGCCGACCGGTCGACGAGGTCAGGATTGCCGCGCGCATGCTCGGCAAGAGCGTGGCGCAGAGGCTGCAGGCGCTCGATCCCGCCACGCGCCAGCGCGAGTTCCTGCGTGCTTGGGCCAGCCACGAGGCGCAGCTGAAGTGCCTCGGTGTCGGCATCGGTGAACCCGGCGTTGCGACCGCCGAGCGCATGCCCTGGACCGTGCAGCTAGAGATGGGCCCCGGTGTTGGGGGAGCCGTGGCAACAAAGCGCCGAGCCGACGAACTGTCCTGCTGGGATTGGTCGGCATAGCCACCGATTGACGGCACGCCCCCGCGGCCCGCAAAGCTCACGCGCGCGCGGTCCACCGCTCGGCATTGCGATCGTGGATCTCGCGCAGGATGTCGGGCACCTCGAGCGTGATGTCCCACTCGGGATAGTCGCGCTTGAATGGTTCGAGATCGCTGATCCACCAACGATGATCGCCGACACGGTTGTGCTCGTCCAGACTCCATGCAAGCTCACGACCGGCGATCTGCTGGCAGAGGTCGATCGCCTCGAGCATCGAACAGTTGCTAGCCCGCCCGCCGCCGATGTTGTAAACGGCGCCCGATCGTGGCACGCGGTGGAAGGCCGCGAACGCCGCCACCAGGTCTGCCGCGTGGATGTTGTCGCGCACTTGCTTGCCGCCGTAGCCGTACACGGTGTAGGGCTCCCCGGTCATCGTGCAGCGCATCAGGTAGGAGAGGAAGCCGTGCAGCCGCGCGCCCGCGTGGTTCGGGCCCGTGAGACAGCCTCCGCGAAAGCACACCGTGGACATGCCGAAATAGCGCCCGTACTCCTGGACGAGGAGGTCTGCGGCGGCCTTTGAGACCCCGAACAGCGAGTGCGTGGAGGAGTCGATCGACATCGAGGTGTCAATCCCGCGGTAGTAGCGGTGGCCCTCCGGCAGCTCCAGCCGCTTCTCTTCCTCCAGCAGCGGCAGCTGATTGGGCAAGTCGCCGTAAACCTTGTTCGTCGAGCAGAAGACGAAAGTCGCATCTGGGGCGTGCTCGCGGGTCGCCTCGAGGAGGTTCAGCGTGCCATTGGCATTCACGGCGAAGTCGAGCTGCGGATCGGATGCCGCCCAGTCGTGCGACGGCTGGGCTGCGGCGTGGATTACAAGCTCAATGTCCCGCGCACGCTCGGCAAAGATCGCCAAGACAGCACCTGCGTCGCGGATGTCGATCTCCAGCGAGCGGAACTCTCCGGGATAGCTGCGGGCCAGCATCTCGCTGGTGGGCGCCGTTGATGCGTCAGGCCCGAAGAAGCGCGCGCGCATGTCGTTCTCCAGGCCCACCACGTCGTATCCGTCCTGGACGAAGTGGCGCACCGCCTCCGAGCCGATCAGGCCTCCCGATCCGCTGACGATTGCTACGGGCATCAAGTCCTCTCTCGAAAGAGCGATGGTAGGACGACTTGCACGATCCAAGCACGAAACCCGCCGTGGGCGCGCCGAACGTGGCTAGTGATGCTTGCGCTTGGGCGGCGCGTGATAGATCCGCAGGCTCGTTCGCGACACGTTGTTCTCCTTGTCGTACGCAAGGAAGGTCAGCGTGTGCCAGCCGTAGGGAATGTGCTTGGCGCCTTGCCAGTCCAGCGCGCCGAAGAGATTGGGAGCGAAGTCGTTGCTGTCGTAGTTGCGGATCAGCTTGCCGTCGATCTCGAGGCGAATGCGAAAGACGCCCTCCGAGCTCCTCGCCGAGACGCTGATTGGCAGCGGTCCACGGTAGACCACGCGATTTGCCGGGGAGCGCACCGTGATCTTGGGCCCTGTGAGGACACCACACGGTTCGGTGAGCTTGTCGCCGTTACGCACGTAGGACTGCATCGCCGCAAAGGAAGGCTTTCGTGATCCGTTGGACCGCAGCAGCCCCGACGTGGCGGCGCCTTCGTCCTGCAACGGGAACCACAGCGCGACCTGGACATACGGGGCCTGCGCGAGACAGTGGTAGGCCTGCCGCAGATACGTGGCCTGCTGTTCTTCGCTCACCCCTGCCGCCTTCTGGCCGGCAAACGCTCCTTCCGCGCATGTCGCGTCGGTGGTACGCCAGCTCGCCTCGGTCATCCAGATCGGCTTGTTGTCGCCGTTGGCCAGCATCACCGCATGGACTTCACGATAGGCGAGGAAGGAGTCCGCGATCATGCGGTTTCCTGCGCCGCGAACAAAGTCGTAGGGCGAGAGGATGTCGCAGGCAGTGTCGGTGTGAACCCCCACCGCATCAAAGAAGCCCTTGCCACCGGCCCGGTAGACGCCTTCGAGGAATTCCCAGTCGTTGCCCGTAAGGCCGCCCAAGACAACCGTCGCGCTCGGGTCGGCGGACTTGACCGCCGGATAGGTGTCCTGGAGCAACTGCGTGTAGGCGGCGGGACTAGGGCCGCTCGGCCACCAAGCGGAGGCGTCCTCCTCGTTCCAGATCTCGTACGCGCTGACGCGTTTGCCGAACCGCTGCGCGAGGAATCCGACAAGGGCCGCGTATTCCTGCGGGTTTGCCGGAGGCGTCGTCTCGTTGCTGGACCCGGTCTCCCACTCAGGGGTGTCGACCACGTCCAGAATTACTTTCGTGCCGGAGGGCAGCGAGCGGAAGGTCTGTTCGTAGTTCTCCAGCCAGTTGGCGGCGTAGACCCCGCGCGCGGGCTCGATGTCCGGCCAGGTTACGAACATCCGAACCCAGTGGGTGCCGAGCGCGTCGATGTCGCCGATCTGCGCCGGGGTGGCGCTGATCAGATTCACGCCTGCTTCCGCGCCCGAGGCCGTCGCGGTCCAGGTCGAGACGGCTGCGTAGGCGAGGAGCAGCGCGAGCCCGGCTAGTAGCCACCTGCGAGGCCAAGCGCGACCGCTTGTAGGGGCCGACGTAGTTGCGGTCAGTGCCACGTGATAACTATCGGCATCTGTCTCCGCCGAGTTGACCTACCCCGTTTATGCTCGACGGACGGCTGACTGCAGCGCTCACGGACGCTCGCGATCGCTGAAGATTCGCTCCTCGGTCAGAGGCCTGCGGATACTCGTCGTCTCCTGCATCAACGCCATGACATCGATGGAACGCTCCGGTACACGACCGATGAACCGCTCCGCTGTCTGGCACACGACCAACTCCGCCTTCACGGCGTCCACGTAGTCGGGATCCCAGCCGAACGGTACCCACACGAAGTGAACTTCGCGAAAGACCTGCGCGAGGAACCAAGAGAGGCCCTGGTACGCGTCGTCACCGAAGCTGTAGGAGTCCCCGAAGACAACGACCGTCCGATTGTCGAGGGCTCGATCATGGCGGAAGACCCGGCGCGTGCCTATATGACCGCCGATCGCCGTGATCTCCGCCCAGTTGTCAGATATGAGGCTCGCGCGCGAACGCCCAGCCAGCGGCGTCATGACCTCCATAACAGGCGGATCGAAGTGCAGGCCAAGGTCTCCTGCTCCCAAATGGGAATGCGACGCGTGCCCGAGCTCAGCGGGCAGCAGCTCCGCCGAGACGCCAAGCTCGCCGAGCGTGGCCAATGCCAACAGGACGTTACCGCGGGGTGTCAGGTGGCTGTCGGTGCGCAGGTAGGTCTCTCCTTGTGAGCGACCGTCGCGCAGAGCCTGCTCGGGGTACACGAGGGGCAGGGCACCCGTTTCGAGCAACGAGAGGACCGGCCGTTGACCTCGAGCGGTGAGGTCCTGAGGAAACACGTCGTCGTACACGGCCAGCTTCTCGGGCACCACCACGAAGGCAACGCGTCGTCCCGTCTCGCGGGCGAAGTCGCGCCGATCTGCGATCAGACGCTGCCAAGCCTCCAGCCATCCGGCGGGAGTTGGGACTTCGCCACGGTGCGAGGCGACGTTGTTGTTGGTGCCGCCGTAGATGAACAGGTATCCACGCTCGCCTACGACCACCACGCCGTCTGGCGAGATCTCCCCGACCGGGCGCGAGAACGACTCCCAGCCCTCGATCCAGCAGTTCAGATAAGGAATCTGCACGCTCGCTTGGCTCATCTCCCGTCGCGCGACGCGCTGGAGATACTCCTCGGAGCGCATCACCCCGTCCAGGAACGCGCGCAATGTCGCGCTCTGCATGGAGACCGCGACGTCGCCTGGCGTTGCCTCGCGGCCGAGGAACTCGCGAAACACAGCTGTGATGTCCTCCTCACGGAGATCACCGGTCGCGACGCCGACAGCCGACTGCTCAGGACCCTGCTTGGACATCGATCCAGGGTAGCCATCTCGATTCCGCGCGTGGCAGCCGAGTAGACTCCGGCGCGGTGTCGACGCCATCCGCCTCCGGGGACCTTCTCGCTCTGGCCTCCCGCAATGACTTCCTCTGGCACCAGCGCTTTGAAATGGCACCAGGCGTGTTTGCGCCCGGTGCAAACGACGTCGACTGGCTACTGCACACCGCCGGCGTCCCCAACGACCTGGCTGGCGCCAGCGTGCTCGACGTCGGCACCACCAATGGCGGCGCGGCCTTTGCGCTGGAGCGGCGCGGCGCCTCGCGCGTGCTCGCCACCGACATCGTGGACCCAATGCATTTCGGCTTCGCGGCGATCCGCACCGCGCTGGGATCCAATGTCGAGTTCCGCCAGCTCAGCGTATATGAGCTCTCGCGCGTCCTACACGAGAAATTCGACTACGTGATTTTCTGGGGCGTTCTGTATCATCTTCGCCACCCGCTGTTGGCGCTCGACAACGTGCACAGCGTCACCCGCGGCACCGCATATGTCGAGACGGCAGTCTGCGACTCAGAACTGATGGCACTGTCGCACGAGCACGTCGCGCGCTTCTATCGCCGGGACGAGCTCGCGGGTGACAGCAGCAACTGGTTCGCGCCGACCGTAAGCACCCTCTCTGACTGGTGTCAATCCTCCGGGCTCGAGCCGGCCCGGGTTACCGCCTGGCCCCCGGAGGCGCCACAGCGAGCGATGGTCACGGCCTCCTCCGCACGAGTGCCTGAGTACCAGACGCTCTCCTACGAGCGGCCGCTGCAATGCTCGATTTCCAAGGTTGACGAGCGGCCCGCGGACGCCGACTGAGCTTCGCGCGTCGGTCACGCTGCCACCGTTCGCCTAGGCCGCGGTGACGCCCACCTTCGCGCCGGCCACCACGGCGTACTCGCCCTGCGTGTAGCGATCTTGCTCGACGTTCCCGGTTCCGTTCGGGTGGAATATGAACGCAGAGGAGAACCCCGCAGATCTGCATAGCTGAAGCGCGACCTCGGGAAAGATCGGATGCTGGTGTGTGGGGTCCACCCAGAAAGGTCTTCAGCGCCGACTGACAATGAGGATTCACAGTCTCGGCGATAAAGATTCCCTCCTCGTCGAGCTTCTCGCGCGCTAGCGACAGCAGGCGCAGGAGGGCCTCGTACGGGAGGTGCTCGATCACCTGCGCGCACATGATCGCTCCCAGCGCCCCTGCTTCGAGCGTGTCGAGATAGTCCAAGCCATCCGCTTCCACGACCCCGGCATGGCCCTTCTCCCGACAGCGTCGTACCATCCCGGGATCTGAGTCAACCCCCAGGTAGTCGATGCCGCGTTCGCTGAGGAGATCCAAGAACTCGCCCCGACCACACCCGAAGTCCAAAACCGGTGCGCGATCGCCGATCAGATTTACGAAGACCTCTTGACGGGTCCGGATCAGATCTTCCGAGCCACGGAAAACATCCTCGAAGGATCGATAGGTATCGGCCTGATCAGCATCCGGGTCGCGGAGGTAACCCTGAACGCGGCCGACACGCGGATGCTCCAGCTCGCTGAATGGCGAACCCTCCATGAACGGAATAGCCTCGTCCTCCCACTGCATGCGCCGCAGCGAGGCTGCGACTTCGTTCAGGCGATCGGCCGTTTGGGCGCTTTGCTGGGGCAGCGTCTGGCCAACGACCCTCTCCAGCGCGAGCGTGGATCGCGTGAGACCGCCGATGTGCTCCCACACGCGCCGATACTGTCGGTCGTCTCGCGCGATCGCCAATAGCTCGGCGTGACGCTCGCTGGAGACTAGCTCGGTTGCGCGAGCGTTCACCTCCAGCACATTCAGCGACCGCACAATTTGCGCGTTGACGCCCTGTTGATAGGCCGTATACGGCTTCACCAGTCGCAGGACTACGCGGCGCGCGAGCGCTCTGGAACGGCGAAAAGGCGCTTGTGCGCCGTCGAACGGACCGGCCTGAACCTCGCGAATCAACGGCTCCGAGAGCCCGTGGCGCATTGCGCCACGGTTCAAACGATCTCCGTCGCGCTCCTCTATCAACGCCAGACGACGCTGCATGATCCCGCCCGCCGCAGCCGGCGAGTGCGTTTCGCGGATCTCCTGTCCCCCACGTCGACCGCGATCGCGAGCCAGGTCTCGGTCATCGAACACGCTCCGCATCAACTTCGCTGCGTGCCCCACGTCGGGCTCGGCCCACCTCGCGCCCGCCGGATAGGGCGCCGCGCCGTCTCCGATCTTCACCAGTCGGTAGTCCACGAGAAAGCTGTTGTGCTCGCTCATGAAGTCGAGGTTCCCGGAATAGCCTGTCGCGACGACCGGCTTGTCGAGCAGCATCGCCTCCGCCATCGTGAATCCAAACCCCTCGGCGCGATGAAGGGACACGTAGCAGTCGCACGCAGCCACGGCCGCGTTCTTCACCTCGGGGCTTAGATATCCGTCGGTCACATGGATATCCGGCCGCCCACCAACCGCAGCGAGAAGCCGAGCATGCTCCGTGGGAGCGCTCTCGGCGTTGATCGACTTCACCACCAAGACCGCCCCGTCATCTGGCTCGAAGGCTTGCTTGAAAGCGTCAATCGTCGCGAGTGGATTCTTGCGCTCGAACACGCTGTGGTAGTCGAACGAAAAAAGGAACATGAAGCCGTCGGGCAAACCCAGCTCTGCGCGCGATATCGGTATGCCGGGCGGCATGTCGATAGGGAGCGTGATCTTTGTAACAGGCACGGGCGACACGGGGCTGATCGCTCTCACCATGTGATCTGTTGGCAGCCACAACTCGTCGATGTGGTCAAACGACGAGCTCCAAATCTCGGGGAATTGCTCGACCTCCCAGAACCACATCCCGATCGTGTATCGACTATCGAAGAAGGAGGGGCCGGCTTGCGCAGCGAACTCGCCGAGCATGTCCGCATTCATGCAGATCAGGTTCACGGGATAGTGCGCGTCCGTGAAGTCGAGGTGAGTGAAGGCGTGACCCTGTCGGTTGGGCGGCACGGTGCGTCCGTGGACCGGAAGTACGTCAACGCCCGCCTCGTCAAGGGCATTTACCACCTGGCGTGCCGCTTCACCCGTTCCAAGCTCCGATCGGAAATACCCCACGACATTCACGCCCCATTTGGGCGTGCGCCGCAAGTCCGCATCGGATGGCCTGGAGCCGGCGTCGATGCTCGGAGCCACCGCAGCATCGTCTGGCAGATCCTGCGGCGCAGCGAGCCCGAAACGCTCGCGCTCGATCGGAGCGAGCAGGTCCAGGATCGGCTCGTCGACGACACCGGACCGTGCCGCCCACACTAGGAACTCTCGGTAGTCCCCGCGGCCAACGTCGGGGAAAGCCGCCTGCAGGTCCACACGCGTCCCGTGCAAATCGGCGAGGACACGGTTGAGCCCCGGGCCGGCCCCATGCGGAGGCACCGCCAGCCATCTGAGAAACGAGTCACTGCCAGCACGCGTGAAGGGCGAGCCGTCCACCTCACCGTTTTCCGCTGCTACCGAGTAGAGCTGTCGCAGGCGGCGGTTGAATTTCACCCCGCAAGCGATGAAGTCGTAGGTGTACGGCCACTCCCGCGCCTGCTCATAGCCTGCCGCCATGACTTCCGCCGCATACTCCTGGCAGATCCGCTCCAGCGCCGTGCCCGTTTCCGTTCGGATCCGCGTCTGATGTCGACTAAGAACACCGGGTACCGCGGGATCGAACCCGCTGAAGTGGAAGAATGCCAAGCGCGCCTCGTCCACCACGTATGACGGCCCGTCGGTGCGCAGACGGCGGCTGTGAAGGTTCCAGTAAGCCAGGTTGTACTGCGACTCGCGCATCACTGCGTGATCCGAAACCAGTCCTGGCGCCAAGTCGAACCACCGCTGGTCCACAAAATATCCGTTCAGAGGATCCACCCTGCAATCGTTCAGCAGGCGTTCCCGCCACCATCGCAAAAGCGTGAGCGTCTCCTCACGCTTACCGACGGAGACGTAGCCGAGGTTGTATACGCCGGCGAGCAGGATGTCGACTTGGCCGGGACGCTCGCCGTCGTCTGGGAGTGGCTTGGTGTTATGCGGAGTCAGGACCACCCCACGGTCGATCGCCATCTGATCCAAGGACTGCAGTGAGGAGTAGATGCGAATGTCGGGATCGAGATACGTGATCGATGTACTGCCGTGCGTGAGGAGATAGGCCAGCAGCCAGGGCTTGACCGCGGTGGAGAGCTCCAGCACGTCGTAGCGAACGGCCATCTCGTCAAACTCGGGGCATTCGATCTCCTCGACGGTGAGCATGATGAACGGCTCCGTCTCCGGATCGATGTAACCCTCATGGTCGTCGATCACCAAGACGAAACAGCGGCCGTCAGGGTGATGCTCGGCAAACGAACGTGCCAGCACGCGGGCCTGGGCGACGTAGTTCTTGGCAATGATCGTGCAGACATCCATGGCGATCAACCTAGCGCTCAGGCGCTCCGATACCAGTCGACCAGCCTGCCGCACGCGGCGCGTACGGGGACGGTGTGCTCGCTCCCGAGCGCGGTCGCGACGAGCGTGGTCGGCGTGGCAGTGTCCGCTAGCGGAGTCAGCCAGTACTTGACTGCATAAAAGCTCACTCTCACGGGGCCCGATCTATGCACAACGATCTGCCCGATGGGCCAACGTGGTCCCGGCCGCTCGAGGTTCGCGGGCAGCGTAGTGCGCAAATTCAACGCGGTGACCGTCAGTGGCAGTGGGCTGAGGTACGGCGTCTCGAGCTCCCATGTGCCCGGGCCCAGTTGCAGACTCACCGTGACGGTGGCACCAGGGGGGACTGGGGGCACTGGCACTTCCCGCTCGGGAGCTCGAACCGCAGCGACCCCACCTGCGCGCACGATCGCCTGCCCGGCGGGCGTCGAGCAGTTCAAGGTGGCGGCCGGTGCGGGACCCTCTGCGAGGATCGAGCGCGGCTGCACCGTTCCGGTGCGCCGCCAAAGGTCGTAGTTGCGCGTGGCTCGCTCGAGATGCATCTGCGCAGGCGGTTCACTGGCGGCGTCGTCGCGTGTCGTGATGACCCAGCTAAATTCATTCAACGTGGCCGCCGTTACGGAATCGAAGTCCAGTGGCTCGCCGTAGATGAATGCCTTTTCCGGGCGAAGCGGAACCTTTTGCACTCCAGCCACGTAAGCGGGCGTGACTCGGGCGCCTGCGAGCTCCCATTCGATGAAATCGTCGTCCCCGAGGTACAGGGTGGGTTTGTCGCCGAGCAAGGGGCGAAGCTCGCGTAGTTCCTGTAGATGCGTGGTCGGCGCAACTTTGCTGTACCTCAGCGCCTGCCAGCTGGAGTCCACGACACGAGCGAGCAGCACGAAGGCCAAGATCGGAGCGAGCAGACGCCATCGCGAGGAGCGCAGTAGGGGACCGTCTACGAGTGCTACCGAGGCGAGCAGCAGCAGCAGCGGGGAGACGACCACCAGAGCCTTCGCGGCGACGTATGGCGACTGTGTATGCGCGGAGTACGCCCATATGAGCAGCGACGCGCCTGTCGCGAGTGGCAGCATCCAGCGGTCGCGGCGAATCATTGTGAGACTCCCCACGATCACCAGGAGGAGCACTAGCGCCGTCCACATCCCGGCCGTGAATGCAGGAGATGCGGGGAGACGTAGGTCGGGCTCGTTCCACGTCCCGAAAGCCTCCCAACCAGGAAGCGGACCGATCAAGTTGCCGAGGTTCGTCTTCGCGATCGAGTTGTTCGTGCCCGTCGCAACGAATTTGACCACGCGCGGTATCTGCGGGACGAGCAGCACGGCGAGACCGCCCGCAGCTATCGCCCCCGGCACCACATCCGCGCGAATCTCCCGCCATGCGAGACGAGCCCCACGGGACCAAAGCGTGCGCAGCGCGCGACCAACCAGCCACACGATTATGAACGCGACAGGCCAAGCGAGACCCTGCAGCGAGTACACGGAGACGGCACCAGCCAGGATGAACGCGAGCGGAATCCAACGCCGCCACGCCAGCTCCGGTTGAAGGCCCGCGAGGATCGCCGCCGTGGCAAAGACGAACAGCGCCTCCATAGGCTCCTTGAACGAACCCTCGCCGTAGTAGGCGGCTATCAGGAAGGGAATGCCAACGACCGTGGCCACGACGACGCGACCGAGCCACCGCACTCGCGGCACGCAGGCAAGCGCCGTCCACGCCAGAAGGATCGGCGTCGCGGCAGAGATCCCCGCGAAAGAGAGGTCCACCCGGACACCGAGGCCCTCCGCGACGGTCGCCGCGAGTGCGTGGGGTCCGAGCGGATAGGACGGCAAGAGCGGAGAGACCGCCGCGGTCGCGGCTGAGCGATACGCTTCCGCGAGCAGCAGGTGTGCGGCCATGTCGTTGTCGAAGGACATGCCCAATGTGCCAACGCGTCCTGACGCAGCGAACGGAACCAGCACGAGCAGAGCCACAGGGAGCGCCGCGAGCAAGCCGCTCAAAGGCGGGCGCTGCCGCGGGCACCGCACCCATAGCCCGAGGCCCGCGAGGACGGCGATGAGCGTGACGATCGCGGTGGTCACGGAACGACCCGGCACGTGAATCGCCGGTACCGCGAGCAGGATCATCGCGGCGAAGCCGACCGGCCCGGCCACCCAGCTCCATTCCCGGGCTCCACACGAAGCGAGAACGCCCTGGCCAAGGGCCAGGGAGCCAAGACATGTGACGGCGGCACTGATCAGCAGGGCGAACATTCCGCGCAAGCATACGGACACGGCCGCCGACTCCCCGAACGCACGGCGCTCTCATGCAGGATCACGCGAGCCGCCTGAATCAGTAAGCGTCGAAGTCCAAGAATTCAAATCTAGTTATTGCCGCGCTACGGCGGGGATCCTCCAGTGACCTGTAGATCAGGTTCAACGGAGACTCGCGAAGGCGACTTGGAAGCGCAATACCCTCAAAGCTGACGAGCTCATTGACGCCCACGTGCAGCGCCAGCGGAGCGCGATGGAAGACGCACGCGGCGCGGATCAGCGACCTCGTCCGCGCGGGCGACAGCGGCCGCACGCTGAAGACCTTGAGCAGTATCGCCACTCCCAGGCCATGGCGGCTATCTCTGCAACTAACCGCCAAGAGATCGTCCGCCCTGTGTAACGCGTACCGTGCACCCGGCCGCGCCAGGCGCCACCTGAGCGTGTCGAGCGTCCAGTGCCTGCCTTCTCCGCTCGCCGGCACTGTAAGCAACGCCTCCGCGTCGGCGGCGATACCGCCGTCGGCGAACGCGTGCGCATCACTCCAAGCGCTTCGAAGGCCGCCTCGCGAGCCAGGCGTGGGAATGAGTACGCTGGCGGGCAACGGGGTGAGCAGCTCGAAGTCAAGGCGCCTCAGGAACCCCGGCGTGGAGTTCGCGTTGGCAACGCCAACAAGCGATCGGATCCCTCCTTGCCGGGCCAGCTCGATTGCGTCCGTCGCAAGCTTGACGAATACACCCCCACCGCGAGCACGCTCGTGCACCGCGGTGTTGAGCGACAGCGCAGCCGGATAGTCGATGCCGTCACGCGCCAGTGTGATAGGCACAAGCGCATAGTGACCTGCGCGCCCTCCGTCGTCGTCGAGGTTCGCCTCGATTACGTGGCCGAATGGTGAGTCAGCGTATAGCCACTGAAGGTACTCTGGCCGCGCAGCGACAGCGCCCGGAAAAACTTCTTGTAGCAAAGCTGCGGTCGCCAGGGGCGCAGCCATCACACCATCAGTCCGCGCCCTCGCGCGAGAGGTTGGTGGGCGTTCGCGGGCGACGCTTGTGCATCAGCTCCATCGCGACGATGACGCGGACGACGTGCCATATCCCGGCGAGCTTTCCAGAGCTGGGTTCGCCTTCCAACCGTGGCGACATCGCCACTGGGTGCTCCACGATCTTTGCTCCCGTGCGTCCAGCGTCGATCAAGGCCTCGACGCTATCGAGGTACTCGACCGGATAATCCGCAGCAAACCTGTCGAGCAGCGGGCGGCGAATTGCGCGAAATCCCGAGCTCGAATCCAGAATGCGTATGCCGGTTATCCGCGCCACCCGACGTGACAACGTATTCATCGCGACGCGCCGCGTCCGGTGTACCTCATAAGCGCCAGCGCCATCCACAAATCGTGAACCAACGACCATATCCGCACCGGAGTCGCGCATCACCTCCAGCAAAAGTGCAATCTCGCGCGGATTGTGCTGGGCATCAGCGTCGACCTGCACCACCACGTCATATCCGTGCGACAAGGCCCACCGGAAGCCGCAGCGGAGCGCGCCTCCAATGCCGAGGTTGACCGGGAGGCGCAGAACCTGGGCGCCGGCACCCGCGGCGACCTTCCCGGTTTCATCCGTCGAGCCGTCATCGACAACGCACACGTCATATCCGAGCCCACGAGTGGTGTTCACGACGCTGCCCACGCTGTTTTGCTCGTTGAGCGCTGGAACGACGATCAAAACATTTCCGACGATCATCGTCGCGCCCCCTCGTGCGCCGACTCCATGTCATCCACGTCATCGGTCAGCGTCTGTGCCTCGAGCTGACCCAGACGATGCTCTACGAGCGCCGAGTACTCAGCCAGGTCCTGGATCGCACGATGCACGCGTGACAACGAGATCGACAACTGCAGGCATATCAGCCCAAGAAATGCGATGAAGAGACCCAGCGAGAAGCCGGTGGCCGTGAACCCGAGACGGCTGACTCGCGACGCGGCCACACTCAGTAGAGGCGCTCCGACAATCCCGATGAGCGAAACAGCGAGCCAGCCGAACCCGTATCGGATGGACAGCATCCGCCGGCGCACGAGCGTTGCCGTCGACACCATGAGCGCGAGTGCCCCCACCATCACGATGACGGCCTGGATGCTCAACTGTGTGCCTCCCTGAGCGCTGGCGAGACGCCACCGCGGGCGAGCAGATATGCGCCGGGGAGGCTAGCGATGAAGAGTGCAGCTACGGAAAGGAGCGAAATCAAGGTGGCGTCGGTTGCGTTGATTGAGGCACTGCCCAGCAACACAACATAAGTCCCCTCGCGGACCCCAAAGCCGCCGACCGAGACCGGAAGAAGCGTGGCGATCGTCACCAGCGCGAGCGCCACGGCAGCGGTCGAGAACGCAAGGTGCACGCCGATCGCGCGCCCCAAGAAGACGAGCTGAAGGGAGACGAGGGTCTGAAAGAGGAGACTGGAGAGAACGAGCATCGCGAGCAGAAGCGGCGCGCGCGCATATTCGCGCAGCACCGCGTGCGAGTCGTGAGCAAGCGATTCCAGTCGCGTGGGCACGAGCGCCTGGATGAGCTGGGTACCGCGCACCAGGCCGGCGCCGACGAGCACCAGACCCAACCCGGTTGCGATCGTTGCCCAAACCAGGAGAACGTGAGAATCGCCGGGAACGGCATTTGGGTCGTAGGCGGAGGCGATCCAAGCGACTCCGAGCAGGCCGAGGAGCCCGCCGAGCCTGTCGACCGTGACCGTGACCACAACCTTCGTCAGCAGCGGCCCGCGCCTTGCGATCAGAAGCGCGCGCGTGATGTCGCCTCCCAACGTGGTCGGTAGGAACGTACCGGTGAATTCAGATATCCAGTAGGCACGGAAGATCTTTGGCATCGGCAGGTGGATCTGGGCCCCAACCAACAGACGACGCCAACGGTAGATGCCAACAGCTAGCGACGTCACGACGAGCAGCACGGCGATCGCGAAGTCCAGGGGGCGACCGTGACTGATCCTAGAGCTCAGGGTGGACCAGTCGATGCGGGACGCGACCACGCCCACGAGCGCAAGGGTGACGAATGCCCGAAACCAGAGGGACCCCGCGACTCGTCGCACACGCCTCAGACGCGTGTGCGATTGCTCGGCGAGCTCGGTGGCCATCAACGAGAGCGTACTAGTGGGAGATCCCGCGTCGCGAGGCCCGCAACCAGCTCAGCCAAGGGTGGCCCAGGCCCACCCGCAGCCGCGATCCTCGCATCGAGGGCGGGGAGCGTTGCGGCGCGCCGCGTGTGCAGAATCCGACTCGTCAGCCAACCGGCGTATGGCATCACGAAGAAAGGCTCATCGGGATCGATGTCATAGGGGTGGGAGTAGCTCCAGACGACCTCCTCCTCGCCGAGGTTCTCGAGAAAGCGACGCGCCAGCACGAGCGGCACGTATCGAAGGTAGATACCACCGAGAAATGGGACCATCGCGCGCCCGATCCCGCCGATGGGACAAGGAAGCTCGATCAGTCCGCCGTCCCAACGGAAGGGCCCGCGTGGCAGGCCGGGCCAGCCGTGGAGGGGGCTGACGGCAGGGAGCACGCTCGAGGAGTAGGCGAAGCCGGCCGCCGTGATCGCCTCAACGGCCCAAGCGCTGGCAGGCGTCAGCGAGAAAATCGGCGCCCGAAACCCCTTTACGGGAGCCTGCACGACGTCCTCCAGCAGGACGCGACCCTCTTCGAGCTCCCCACGGAGCCGCGCTTGACCTACATCTTCGAGCGCCACGTGCCGCAGGCCGTGCAAACCGATCTCGTGCCCTGCATCAGCGACCCTTCGCACGACCTCAGGGTGGCTTCTCGCGATCTCGCCAACGATGAAAACCGTCGTGCGTATCCCCCGGGCCTTGACGAACGCGAGAAACCGATCGCTCATCGCCACGAATCGCGCCTCCTGCGTAGGCGAGCAGCGATTGTCCTCCAGATCGAACGTGATCGTCATTCCCATCGTGTGACCCGAGCCGCTACCCGGCGCTCTCGTCCGGGCTGAGGTCTTCAAGACGCGCTTCAAGACGCCGCAGCACAGCCAGTGTCTCGGCGTGCTGTGCCTTCTGCTGTTCCTGCAGGACTGCACCGAGCTCGCGGACGCGCTCGTCGATACGCCCGACCTCCAACTGCGTCTCGTCGTCGATCGTGCGCTGGTGGTTGACGTACGCGCGTGCCCAGCTTGCCATGGGGCGGTGGGCACGCGACTCGAGACGTCCGAGGATGCCGTGCGCGAAGTCCGGCACGGGCGGCTTTGCGATCAGCGAGCGCAGTTCATCCTCGCGACTGAGCGCCTGCAGGTGTGCGAGGTTCAAGGCGCGCGCACCGTTTTCGTACAAGCGCTCGTGAAGCAGCTCCAGGCGGCTGCGCATGACCGCCCCGGCGGCCTCAGGCGAATGGTGCGCGAGAACGTCGAGCCGCGCACGATCGCCACGCGACCGAGCCTCCTCGGGAGCGGTGAAGAGGTGTCGCATCAGAGCAGCCGCGTGATCGATGCTGGGCTCTGCCCAGACCGCGTGGGGATCGTACGGGTATGCACCCTCGCCAACCTCGACGGGCTCCCAGTCCACGAGATATGCGTTCTCTCGGGTCATGAACTCCAGTGGGCCGCCGTATCCGGTCGCGATCACAGGCTTGGCGAGCAACATCGCCTCCGCCAGCGCAATCCCGAATCCCTCCGATCGATGCAGGGACACGTAGCAGTCGCAGGCAGCGATCATCGCGTTCTTCTCGCCGCTGGAGACATACCCGTCGATCAAGGTGATGTCATCGCGATCGGCGGCTGCGAGCGCCACCCGCGCGTGCTCTCCTGGATGTGTTTGCGCGTTGATCGACTTCAGCACCAGCTTCGTCCCGGCGCCCGCGGGAAAGGCACGGCGGTACGCGTGGACCACACCGAGCGGGTTCTTGCGCATCGCAACCGAGTGGTAGTCGTAGACGCACAGGAACGTGAACCCGTCGGTGGGCATACCCAGCTGCTCCCGCGTGCGGTCTGCGACATCCGGCGTGATCACGGGAAGACGGACACGGACCACCGGCGCCGGAGAGCCGGGCGCCAATGCGTCATAGATGTACTGGGAGGCGACCCAAACCTCATCGACAAAGTCGTAGGCGGGCTTCCAGCTCGGCGGCGGAACGCCGACCTCCCACCACCACAGGGCGATCGTGTAACGCCGATCGAAGAACGACCGTCCGGCTTCACGCGCGAACACGGGCACACCGTCGCCGTTCACGCAGATGATGTTGATCGGATAAGCAGCCTCATCGGGTCGCGCATAGGCGAAGTCGACTCCCTGACGGCTTGGAGGCATCAAGCGACCCTGAATCGGGAGCGCGGGCACGCTCTGGGCGTCCAGACCTGCGAGCAACAGGCGCGCCGCCTCTCCGACTCCGAGCTCGGCGGTGAAGAACCCAACTACGTTGACGCCCCAACGAGGCGAGCCCTCGTGTATGTGCGGGTCGGCGTCCCGGAAAGCAAGATCAGGGGCAGGTGGCAGCAACTCGGCCACGAGACCCTCCTCTGCGATGCCGTTCTGACACAGCCATCCGGCGAATCCCGCCCCGTCGGGGCCGTCGATATGCGGGTAGGCCGACTGCAGGTCGGGTCTCGCCTGCCAGATTGCAATGTGCACTCGGGAAAGGCCCGACGCGCGACCGCGCGCCACCGGTTGCATGAGGTAGGCGTGGAGAGCGGCACGGCCCGGCTCAGCGAACGGCGAGCGAGTGAGCTCACCGGAGGCGAGCGCCTCGGTGAATATGCTGCGGATCGTCGGCGTCAGGCGCAGGCCATCGCTGAGGCGCGTAAACGGCGGGTCGAGCCGACCACCCCAGCCAGCGCCGCGGAGCTCCGCGGCATGATCGGCAATCACCTGCTGAACCACCGGCACGGCCCCGGTGGGCACACGTTGATCTCGGTCGAGCCATTGCGGCGGGTGATCTGGATCGAGCTCCCCGAAATCGATGATGTGCGTCCGTGCGCCATCAAACCGCACCGCGAACGGATCCTCGCCGCTCGCGTCTGCGCCGCCATGCACCGCAGACGCGAGCGCAGAACCCTCGAGAGCGTAACCGGGTGCACGAAGGACCCCGACGTCCTCAATGCGCGCTGGAATCCCTTCCAGCCAGGCGGAGACTGCGCTTCGTCCCCCCACGTCGCCACCGGCAAAGCAGCGCGGCCAGTCCGCCAGCAGCGCAGCGGTTTCCGGGCCGTCGCGCAAAGCCACAATCTGCGTGCTGAAGGCCGCCCCGGATCGTCGTGCGTCGAATGCGCCAGCGGGGTGCAAATCGTCGACCTCGCGTGCCACCAGCACAACCTGATGTGCCGATTGAAGTTCGAGCAATTGATCGAGCTTCCCCAGAATGCGCTGGCCCGCCCCGATATAGACGACAGATCCATCCCCGCCGTCGAGAGCTACGCGCGCTAGCGCCGGCAGCAGCGCCAGGTCCAGCGCGTCCGGAGAGTTGCAGGCGCTAATCAGACCGCCATCCTCTCCAAGAAGGGAGTCGAGGCCAATCAGCTGTACGCCGGTCATGTCATCGAGCTCGCCGGCCTGGAGATCGACGAGCAGCAACGTGACGGCCGCGTCCGGGTGCGATCGACGAAGACTGGAGACCATTACCCGTGCACGAGCGAGCGAACAGCGGCTCACGATCGTGCACACGTTCACGAAGTCATCCTATTGGTCCGCGCCGGGCGTCAAGAGGCAGTGGCACGCCACTGCGTCAGGGCGGGAGTACGGGCACGCATCTGTCGTTGCTAGCTTCTCATGCTCGATGCAGGCAGGCTCATTCGAAGCTCATCCACGGATTCGGCGACTCATTACGAGAGCCGCCAGGGGCATGCTCGCGGCGAGCGGGGAAGAGCTCGACGGTACGCAGAACAGCACTGTCGAGGAACCCGAGAGGCACGCCCCCGTGTCCGAGACCGCGCCGCCTCGAGGGCCGCAAGCGCGTAAGCGCCACGAGCAAGATGGGACGCTGCGCCCTGCTGCTGACTTCACCCGCGTGCTGGGCCCGGGCTGGCTCGGCCTCGATCAGCCGCTCGTAACCCAGCGCCTGTACGCTCGGCTGGCCGCCGAGGACGTTGCGCGAGTGGAGGCGTCGATCATGGCCGAGCCGACGTTGGCTGGCCATTACCAGGCGGCGCCGGACCTGCTCGCGCGTCAGCAGATGGTGCTGGCCTACGGGGTCTGGCTGGGCGACACCGTGCTCCTGGCCAAGACGCTGCTGAACCCGGGACAGCCGCCTGAGGAGGTGCACCTGATGGCACGCGGCCCGCTCGCGGCCGCCGGTGGGCTCTACGAGGCCGACATCATCGCCAGTGCGCTCGGTAGCGCCGGAGTCGAGATCGCATCCCTGCGAGGGGTTCTCGACTTCGGATGCTCCTCCGGACGCGTGGTTCGCGTGCTGCATGCTGCCTATCCGCAAATCGAGTGGCATGGGTGCGATCCCAACGGCCCGGCCATCGCCTGGGCGCAGGAGAGCCTTCCTGGGATCAACTTCTTCGCCAGTGATGACTCACCGCCCTTGGCTCTGGGAGATGCCTCGCTTGACCTCGTATACGCGATTTCCATCTGGTCGCACTTCGCGCCGCAACTCGGCCTGCGCTGGTTCGAGGAGATGCAACGTCTGCTACGTCCAGGTGGCTACCTCGTCTGCACGACGCACGGATTGACCTCGGTCGCCCATTACGCCGTCAACGAGCATCGGACGCCCGAGCAATCGCAACAGATCGCCGATGCGCTCTACCTACAAGGGTGGTGGTACGCGCCTGAGTTTGGCGAGGCTGGCGACTGGGGTGTCGTAAACCCCGAGTGGGGGACCGCCTTCCTTTCGCCCGAGTGGATGCTCACGCAACTATGCCCGGGCTGGCGAGTTCTTGAGTTCGCGCCTGGTCGCAACCAGGACAACCAGGACGTCTACGTGCTCCAGCGCGTTTGAGTTACCGCCTCACCGCGTTGCTAGCGTTCACCGAGCCTTGTCGACCACCATTCCCCTAGTTCCAGACGTGGCGGCGTCGATTCGCCTGGGAGCGCCCGCGGCCGTCTCGATCGAGCACGTGAGCAAGACCTTCCGGCTGCCCCATCGACAGTACTCGACGCTCAAGGAGCGCGCACTGCATCCGTTCCGCAGCACCACCTACGACGAACTGCACGCGGTCAAGGACGTCTCTCTCGAGATCGCCGAGGGCGAATTCTTTGGGATCGTGGGACGCAATGGCAGCGGCAAGAGCACGCTGCTGAAGTGCATCGCCGGCATCTATCGCGTGGACACGGGACGCATCTCGATCGCAGGGCGGCTTTCGCCGTTCATCGAGCTCGGCGTCGGCTTCAACCCCGATCTGAACGCGCGCGACAACGTGGTCATCAACGCGATCATGCTCGGCCTTAGCCGTCGGCAGGCAATGCGGCGCTTCGAGGACGTCGTCGCCTTTGCCGAACTCGAGGGTTTCATGGACCTGCGGTTGAAGAACTACTCCTCGGGCATGCTGGTGCGCCTTGCCTTCGCCACCGCGATCCAGGTAGATGCTGAGATCCTGCTGATCGACGAGGTGCTCGCCGTCGGGGACGCCGCCTTCCAGCAGAAGTGTTTCGAGGAGTTCTTCCGGCTGAAGCGCGAAGGCAGGACGATCGTGTTCGTCTCGCACGACATGTTCTCCGTCGAGCGCTTCTGCGATCGCGCGATGCTCATGGAGCACGGAGCCGTGACCAAGATCGGCGAGCCGCGTGCGATCGGGCGCGCCTACCACGAGCTGAACTTTGGCCAGCTCGCGCACGAGGCTCCAGAGGAGAGCGCCCCCACGAGCGCCACCACAATCGCGGACGCATGGTTCGAGACGGCCGACGGGGAGCGCGTGACGAGCGCGAGCCAGGAAGACCCGCTGAGCATGTGCTTCGAGGCGCACCTGGGCGAGGATCTGCACGACCCAGTGTTCGCGGTCACGCTGCGAACCGAGCTTGGGCACACGATCATCGTCGCCCGCTCAGACCAACACGCCCAGTCCAGCGGATCGTTCGTGGCGGGAGAAAGCATCATCGCGAGGTTCGCGATTCCGAACTGGCTCACCGCGAGCCGCTACATGTTGACGCCGTCGCTCGCGCGCGAGGGCACTGGCGAGGCCGCTCTCGCGCTCGTGGCCGACATGGCATCGATCGTGATCCACGGATCGACGACTGGCGGCATCCTCGAGCTTCCCGTCGCTGTCAGCCTGGAGCGCCTGTGAGCTCCGCGCCCGAGATCGGCCTACCCACCGCGACTCGTCGCTCGCCGGCAAGCCACCGCGTATACGGCCCGTCGGCGCTCGGCGGAGGCCTGCACCGCTTCTGGTCGCTCACTTTCATGCTCGCGCGCACCGAATTCAAGCTGCGTTTCTTCGGTTCGGTGCTGGGCTACGTGTGGACGCTCGTGCGCCCTCTGATGCTGTTCGGCGTGATGCTGTTCGTTTTCACAGACATCCTCAACATCAACGCACACAACCCCACGAAGCACTACCCCGAGTACCTGCTGACGTCGCTGATCCTCTACACCTACTTTCAGGAAACGACATCCGGCGCCGTGCCGAGTCTCGTGGGGCGCGAGAACCTGCTGCGGAGGGTCCGCTTTCCGCGCCTGGTCGTTCCGCTGTCAGTGGCGCTCTTCTGCCTGTTCAACCTCTGTATGAACCTGATCGTCGTGTTCATATTCATCCTCGCCAGCGGCGTGGACCCGCGCTGGAGCTGGCTGGAGCTCATCCCACTCGTTGGGCTGCTCGTGGTGTTCGCATCCGGGGTCGGCATGCTGCTGTCCGCGCTGTACGTCCGTTTCCGCGACGTGCAGCCGATCTGGGAAGTCTTCCTCCAGCTGCTCTACTACGGCTCGCCAATCCTCTACACGGTGCAGACCGCCGCCAAGCATCATTTCCTCAACATCCCATTCTCGCGAATCCTCGTGCTCAACCCACTGGGTGCCATATTCACGCAGGCACGCAAGGCACTGCTCGACCCGAGTGCACCCTCGGCCGCCCGCGCGCTCGGCGGCGATGTGCGCATGCTGATCCCGCTTGGGATCGTTGCGGGCCTGTTCGGGCTCGGCCTGTGGTACTTCAACCGTGAGGCCCCTCTGATCTCGGAGAAGCTGTAGCGATGAGTACAGCGGAGACATCCAGCGAACAGCAGCTGTCGACCGAGAACGAGCGCCTGCGCGCCCGCGTGGCCGCGCTCGAGTCCGAGCTCGTGGAGGTGCAGGCACGTACCGACGCGGCAGTGGCGCAGTGGCAGGAGCGCGCCTATTGGCTGGATCGCTGGCACATGGATCTGAACGAGCTCATGCGCAGGCCGGGCGCCGCGGAGCTGCGAGCCGCTGTGCGGGCGCTGCGCTCTGTCGTCCGTACCGTCAGGCGAGCCAGGCGCAGCCTGAGCAGATCGTGAGTCACGCCGTCTCTGCTGTCATCCCTGTCAAGGATGGCGAGCGGTATCTGGAGGAGTTGTTGGCGGCGCTCGCCCGCGAGGGCGTGCAGGAGACGCTCGTCATCGATTCCGGCTCGCGCGACCGCTCGCGCGAGATCGCTCGAGCGGCCGGAGCCGAGCTGCTGGAGATCGAGCCCAGCGAGTTCGCACACGGTCGCACGCGCAACCTCGGCGCTGAACGCACATCGGGGGAGCTGATCTGCTTCCTCACACAGGACGCCACCCCGTGTCCGGGGTGGCTGGAGGCCTACCACGAGGCGTTCGCGCTGGACGAGCGTGTGGGTGCCGCCTACGGGCCGCACCTCCCGCGCGCCGAGACGAGCCCGATGATCGCGAGAGAGCTGACCGAGTTCTTCGGCGGGTTCCGGGACACCTCAACGTCCAACGGGGATGGACAGCCCCGGCCTGTCCTACAACGCGCCGGCGATCCCAGCTTCCTCTCGAACGTAAACGCCTGCTACGCGCGTGCCTGCTGGGAGGAGATCCGTTTCCGCGACGTGCGCTACTCCGAGGATCAGGCGTTCGGCGCGGACATGCTCGCGGCCGGCTGGTGGAAGGTCTACCACCCAGGCGCCGCGGTGCTGCACGCGCACGACTACGGCGCTACTGAGTTCATGCGCCGCTACTTCGACGAGTACCGCGGCCTGCGGGAGTCGACCGGCCACGTCGAGCCCTTCCAAGCACGAGCAAGCGCCCGTCACGTGCTCGAGAGCGTGTTGGCCGATCGCGATTGGATGGCCGCGCAGGGGATCGACGCGCCGGAGCGCCTGCGCTGGACGACGCGCTCGCTCGTCCACCACACCGGACGTAAGGTGTTCTCCGCGATCGGTTCCCGCTCCGAGCGGCTTCCGAGCGCCGTCAGCCGCAGGCTTTCGCTGGAGGGCACGGTCGCGAGCACCACGGTAGACCCCGAAGGGAGCGCGTCAGGCGAAACCTCACCCGTGCCGGCTGGCACGCATATCGAGCGCAAACTCTCGGGCGAAATCTATGACGTGATCGGACAGGTTTGGCGCGACGGTCCCGCACCGCTGCACGATCCCGTCGAGGGCATGTCTCAGCGCGAGCGCCTGCGGCTGGCGATGGTGATCCCGCCATTCAGCCGCGGCAGCGGTGGACACAACACGCTGTTTCAGATCTTCTCGCGCCTGGAGCGCCGCGGGCACACCTGCAGCGTGTGGCTCGCCGACTACCACGGCTACGCCCGCGACGTCTGGCCGGCGGTGCTTCGTCATGACATCAACGAGTTCTTCGCACCCTTCAAAGGTCCCGTCTACAAGGGCTTCGACGCCTGGCAGGGCGCGGATGTGGCGATCGCCACCGGCTGGCAGACCGTGCACGCAATGCTTCAGCTCGACAACTGCCGCGCCCGCGCCTACGTGGTCAACGACCACGAGCCGGAGTTCTATGCCGCCTCCGCCGAGAACGCGCTCGCGGCCGACACCTACAGGCACGGCCTGCACTGCATTGCCGCGAGCCCGTGGCTGCGCGATCTGTTGATCGAGCAGTACGCCACGAGCGCGGAGGCCTTCCAGCTGGGGGTGGACCACGACACCTATCGCCCGCGCCCCGTGGCCAGGCGGCGCGACACGATCGTCTACTACGCGCGCTACATAACCCCCAGACGGGCGGTGCCGATCGGGCTGATGGCTCTAGCCGAGCTCAAGCGCCGCCGACCGGACGTGCGCATCGTGTTGTTTGGGACGGACGAGGTCCTCCACGCCTCCTTCCCTTACGAGCACGTAGACGTGCTCAGCCCCGAGCAGCTCTCGTGGCTCTACTCCGAAGCCACGGTCGGGCTGTGCCTGTCGCTGACGAACTTCTCATTGATGCCCAAGGAGATGCTCGCCTGCGGGCTGCCGTGCGTGGAGCTCGCTGGCATCAGCGCCGAGTCGATCTTTGGCTCAGACGGACCGCTCGAGCTCGCAGGACTGGACCCCAACCGCATCGCCGACGCGATGGAGCGGTTGCTCATCGATCGCGAGCACTGGGAGCGCCGCTCCCAGGAGGGGATCGACTTCGTCGCCTCGCACACCTGGGACCACGCCACCGACGAGGTCGAAGCAGGCCTACGCCACGCGCTTCGCGAGCGAGAAGCGTCGCGAGTCGCTCAGCCGTAGTAGCGGGAGATCGTCAGCGTCTCTGCGAACAGGCCGTGCGCCATCGCGAGCACAACCAGGACTGCGCCCAGTGCCGGCGCCCAGCGACGCCCCACGCCGCGAGCCGCCATGACGATGAACAGCGCATAGAACACGAGCAGCGGAAACAGGTAGCGGGCCTGTTCGAACTGCTCGCCCGTCTGCAGTTTGTAGCGGATCGCCGTATAGCCGATCGCGGCCAACAGCCCCACGGCCATCACGGCAAAGCAGGCGAATATCGGCACCAGCGCCACGACGTAGGAGCGAACGCGAAACAGACCCGCGAGCGCAAGCACGCCCAGCGTATAGAAGAGGTAATGCCCGTCGGTGTACACCCACGGCGGGAAGGAATAATCGAGCCAACCGAAATGACCGATCGATTCGTTTAGCCAGATGCCGATCACCGGGTAGGAGGTGAAGTAGCTGTGCTGCATGAACCACAGTCGCGGCAGATACAACTGCCAGATGTAGTCGAGCGTCTCGTGCAGCGTGACCACGCCTCCCCCGGGCAGCGCGCTGTTTGTCGCCCCCGCAACGCCGCCGGCGGTGATGCTCCCACGGTGCCACACGGTGAGGTTCAAGACACCGTAGATCAGGACGGGCACGAACGCCACCGCCACGGCAGCCGCGAGCGCCCGAAGCGCTTGCATGCGCCCCTGCGGAAGCGCACGCCAGGCGAGCAGCAGCACCGCAAGCGCGATCCCCGGCAGCAACGCGATGAACGTCAGCTTCGCCAGAACTCCCGCTGCCGTGCAGAGTCCGATCGCGACCCCCCGGCGGGTCGTCAGCCCGCGGCGGTAGGCACGCAGGAGCATCAGGAACGTCAAAGCGGAGGTCAGGAAGAGCAGGTTGTCGCCGTGCACTCCGGCGGCGATGAAGTCAACCATCGGCTGGAAGGCAACCACCAGGGCACCGACGGTCCACGCCCACGGCGAGGCAGGAAGCAACTCGCGCAAGAACATGAACACGGCGAGCACTGTGCAGGCCGCCATGAGCGCGGAAAGCAGGCGCATCAGGGCGAGGCGATTGAGGATTTCGTGCGACGGGGAGAGCCAGTAGGGGATCGCCTCCAGCGCGTAGTAGAGGGGCGGTTGGTTGGTTACCGAGCTGACGCCGCCTTCGCCCACGGGGCTCTTGCCAGCCAGCGCCGAACGCAAGGCATGGTCTTCCGAGGACGTGAAGATGCCGCGTTCGTTGGCGTGACCGACCACCTCGAAAAAGAACAGGTTTTCAAGCGCGGTCTGCTCCTGGGGTGAGTACTGACCCACAGGCTGCTGCGGCGGCGCCTTACCGGTCTGGGCCAGATACTGGGCGTACCCGAAGTGCGAGATCTCGTCTGGCACCTGGAACGGCGGCACCACGACGCCCCAGATCGCCGCATTCACCAAGGCGATCAGGAAGCACGCCCGGCCTGCGCGGGGGATTCGTCGCCAGAGCCCCCGGCATACGCGCCACGCATTCGCAGGGAGCGAGCGCAGACGCCAGTTCCCGAGACTGCCCGTAGTGAAAGTGCGACCGGCGCTCGCCGAGGCCCTTGTCACATCAGCTCCCGCTTCAACAGGCGCACGGTCGCAACCCATACGCCGAACAGCAAGAGCGCCGCAGCCGCAAGCGTCCAGTCTCCGAAGAACGTCGCCTTGCCGAGCCCGAAGCGCTGGCTCAGCACGGGAAGCAGTTCCCACCAGGATTCGCTTCCCGGGCGCAGATACACAACGGTGATCCGGCCAGGCTGCGGAACGCCCCCGACCTGCTCGGAAGCGGGTCCCGCGGTGAAGATGTTTCCGCCGAGAACCGTCTTCTTGCCACCCTTGACGTCAATGCAAAGCGTTCCTGGCGCCGCGCTGCCGTGGGGGTAGGAGATCGGGATGTCGACGTCCCCCTGGCGGGCTCCAGCGGGCAGGCGCCCGCTAGCGCGCAGGCGTTCCCCCGCACCGATGAAGCGCGCCGTGAGTTCGGGGACCGGGGGACCGTAGGTACCCACCAGCACCTGGACGCGCTGCGCATCGCTTGGGAGCACCATCGCCGGCTGACACAGTTGCTGATTCGCGTGCAGGGTCGCCACGAAGCCCACCGGGAAGGTGTGGTCGGTTCCCGCAAGTCGCGGCGCAGAGCGCGACATGTCTAGGACCAGCGCGCCGGCGACCAGCGCAAGCGCCACCGCTAGCGCAACGCGCACGCGCACGTCAGCGACGGCGCAAACCGAGGATGCTCAGCAGGAAAGACGAGAAGAAGATCTGGATGCCCACGATCAGAACCGAGACAGCGATCACGGCGAGGTGTTCGTCGGCCAGCGATCCGAAGCCGTGCGAGATCCACGTGGCCAGGATCAGGGCGCCCATTACGATTCCGATAAGGCTGAACAGGCTGCCGAGAAGCAGGCCATGCTCGAGGCGAAAACGCGCGCGCATACGGTCGAACCACGGGTCGCGCTCGCCCATGAAATAGGTGCCGTAGGCGTGTGCGCACAACCCGAGCGCGAGGACCTGCGTGCCGACGATCATCAACAGCGCACCCCCGATCAGCGCATGCACGCCCCAGGCACGACCGAAGAAGTCCAGGCCGGCGCCCACGAAGATCACGATCAAGGTGCCGATGCCTGCAAGAACTGCGCCGGGAATGATGAACAGGTGGTTGGGGCTGTGCACGAGCAGGAAGCGCAGGTGCCGCCAGCCGTCGCGGAAGCTCGACAGTTTGCTCTCGCCGCCGCGGGGGTGGTATTCGATCGGGAACTCGGCGATCTTCAGCTTCTCCTTGGAGGCGCGGATCACCATCTCCGAGGCGAACTCCATACCCGTGGTGCGCAGGTCTAGGCGCGGCAGCACTTCGCGACGCACCGCGCGCATGCCACAGTGGGCGTCGCTGATCCCGGTGCGGAAGAAGAGGTTGAGCAGTCCCGTGAGAATCGGGTTGCCGATGTATTGATGCAGCCACGGCATCGCGCCCGGCTGGATGTTGTCCATACGATCGCCGATCACCATCTCGGCGCCCTCGGCGAGCGCGGCGACAAAGCGTGGAATCTCATCGAAGTCGTACGTAAGGTCCGCGTCAGCCATCACGATGTAGCGGCCCCGCGAGGCCTCGAAGCCCGCGAGATAGGCGCTGCCATAGCCACGACGGTGCTCGACGACCACCCGTGCGCCTGCGTTCTCGGCCAGGCGCGCCGAGTCGTCCTCGGAGTTGTTATCCGCGACTACCACCTCGCCGGGAACGCCCATCCGCACGATCGCGGCCAGCGCGGCGCTAACGCACGACTCGATGTTCTCTGCCTCGTTCAGACAGGGGATCACCACTGATACCAGCGGGACCTGCGCGTCCTCGGTCTCGGACGCAAATGGCGGCGCGCTTGTGGGGGCGAGTGTGCTCATCGGCAGATGTTCATCGCAGCCAGAAACGGCTGCTTCGAGCTGGCGTTGCGTTTATAACGCCTGGCAGGGCGGAAAGTGGCGCACAAACGTCGCCGCGCCGTCAGGTGGAATGCTAGCGGGATGCGCATCTGCCTCGTGTACGACTGCTTGTTCCCCCACACCGTGGGGGGCGCCGAGCGCTGGTATCGCAACCTCGCAGAGAGCCTTGCCGGCGAAGGCCACGAGGTCACCTACCTGACGCTGCGCCAATGGGACCGCGATGCACCTGCCCAGATCAACGGCGTGCGAATCATCAGCGCCGGCCCACGCCTGGCGCTGTACACCGCGGACGGCCGCCGGCGCATTCTGCCGCCCCTGGTGTTCGGGCTGGGGGTGCTCGTCCATCTGCTGCGCCACGGGCGCCGCTACGACGTCGTACACACGTGCTCCTTCCCATACTTCTCGCTGCTCGCCGCCGCCGCCGCGCGGCCGATCTTCAGCTACGAGATCGTGGTGGACTGGTTCGAGGTCTGGAGCCGCGCCTACTGGCGCGAATACCTGGGAGGTGCCGCCGGGCGCGTGGGCGAGCTCGTCCAGCGCCTCTGCGCGCGCGTGCCGCAGCGGGCGTTCTGCTTCTCCCAACTGCATGCCGAGCGCTTGCGCCACGCGGGCTTGCGCGGCCCGGTCACGGTCCTGAGGGGGCTGTGGGCCGAGGACGCCGGGACACCGGAGGCCCACCCCGTGGCGCCGAGAGTGCTCTTCGCCGCTCGGCTGATCCCGGAGAAGCGCGTCGGGCTCGCGGTCGCCGCGATGGCGATCGCCACACAGCGAATCCCCGGTCTGCGCGGCGAGTTCCTGGGCGAAGGCCCCGAGCGTGCAACGCTCGAAGAGGCGATCGTCGAGCACCGGCTGGGCGACGCGGTAACCGCGCGTGGGTTCACCGACACCGAGACGGTCGACGCCGAGATGCGCCAGGCGATGTGCATGCTGGTGACTTCCAGCCGCGAGGGTTATGGCCTGGTCGTTGTGGAGGCCGCGGCGCGCGGAACGCCGAGCGTGGTGGTCGCGGCAGAGGACAACGCCGCGACGGAGTTGATCGTGGAGGGCGTGAACGGCACGATCGCACACAGCGCCGAGCCGCAGGCCGTCGCAGATGCCATCGCCCGCGTGCACGAGGGAGGGCTCGCGCTGCGTGAGAGTACGACACGCTGGTTCGCGGAGAACCTCGAGTGGCTCTCCTTGGAGTCTTCGCTGCGGCGCGTGCTCTCTACCTACGCGGCGAGCGGTCCCTCGGGCGTCACCCGAGCCACCGTGGAGGCGCCACTGCCGGATGCGCGCGCGTAGCTGTCCAGCGTCAGACGGGCAGTCCGCTTCCAGGTGAAAGCACGGGCCCGCTCGAGCCCGCGCAGGCGAAGTCGCGCCGCGAGGGCGGTGTCGGTCAAGAGCCGCTGCAACGCGCGCGCGATCTCCTGCTCCTCGTGCGGGGCGAACAGCAGCGCCGCATCATCCGCGACCTCGCGCAACGCTGCAACATTCGAGCACGCCACCGGCACCCCACGCGCCATCGCCTCCAGCACCGGCAGGCCAAACCCCTCGTACAGGGTTGGGAAGACGAACGCGTCCGCCAAAGCCCAGACCCCCTCCAGGTCCGCGTCGGACAGCCATCCAGGGAAGCGGACGTCGCCTGATACGCCCAGCAGCTCCGCGCGAGCGCGAAGCTCTGCCTCGTGGGCGGTCGGATAGCCCGGCAGCAGGAGCAACGGACGCACCAGGGGAGCCATCTGAGCAAGCGCGCCGATCAGCGCGAGGAGGTTCTTGTGAGGCCGCTTGGCGGAGAGGCTGAGGACCACGCGGCGTGCTCCCAGCCCGAACCGAGCGCGCGCCTCCGACTCCGGTGTCGGCTCCTCGCGGCGAATCGCCCCTAACCCGAGCGGCACCACATCGAGGCGCTCGGGTGCGATATCGAGCAGCGCGACCAGATCGTCGCGAGTGCTCTGCGAGTCGGCGATCACGCGGTCGGCGCGTCGCGCCGCCGCCGGCACCAGCACCTTCATGCCCTTGTCGCGAATCCCGGCGTGCGTGTCGGGAAAGTGCGCGTAGATCAGGTCGTGTACGGTCACGACCCGCAGGAAGCGACCCGTTAGCGGCGCCGTGCTGGCCATGCTGTGCATCAGATCGATTCCGGCGCGCGCGGCAAGGATAGGCAGCAGGGTCTGCTCCCCGAGCACCCACTGGACGCGGCTGCGCGCGTTGACAGGCACGGTCACCGCTGGCAGCAACTCGCCCCACGGGCCGCCGCGCGCCGACGCCGCCTCGCGATTGACGAAGGCCGTGAAGCGCGTGCCGCGCGGCGCCTGAGCGATCAACTCCGGGATCAGCTCCCGCGCAGCTACCTCCATGCCGCCTGTCTCGCCGGGCACGAGGAAGATCAGGTTCAGTCCAACGTGCACTACGGCCCGAGGACCTCGAACTCTGCGCGCATGTTCATCGTCGGGAAGAGGAACGCGAAATACTTCTCATAGGCCCCATGCCTACGATTGAACACGCCCGCCAGGCCGATCGCTCGGTAAGGCAGCCAGAAATCGAGCTCGATACGCACCACGCGGAAACGCACCTGGGTGTAGTGCGCGAAGCGAGGCTCTGCGAGCGAACGCAGAGCTATGGTCGAGAAGTAGTGCCGATGCGTCGGGTCGCCGTAGGCGAGCGCCGAGGAGAAATGGGGGGTGCGGACCTGGACACGGGCACCGGGACGGCCGATGCGGTGCAGTTCCTCGAACAGCGTGATCGGTTTGCTGACGTGCTCGATTACGTCCTGGAGGAGAATCTGGTCGAAGCTCCCACTTTCGATCGGGTAGGGAAACTCGTCCAGGTCGTGGACGATGTCGGCGTCCGTGTCGGAGGAGATGTCGAGCCCCACCGCTTGCGGGAACTTCGCAGAGCCACAACCGATGTCGAGGACGGTGCCGGGCCCCGTGGGCGCGAGATCGAACTGGTGCGCGTCCGTCAACCGCGCAACGAGATCTCGGCGCCCGATCACGAGCCCAAGAGTAGCGTCGGCTTGATCAAGACGACAGAAGCGTGTCGTACACGCGCGCCAGCCGCTCGGCCGCGGCGCTCGTCGAATAGCGGTGGACGATGTCCGCAGGGTAGGAGACCCGAGCAGCCGGCGGACGACTGAGAGGCCCAAGGGCGAGCGCGCGCGCAATGCCCATCCAGTCGCCTGCTGCAACGAGATCCACCGGCGCGCCGGCGACCACCTCGGGGATCGCCCCGCTGGTCGTGGTCACGATCGCAAGACCCGCTGCCATCGCCTCGGCCAGCACCAAGCCGAACTGCTCCTCCCAGAATGCTCGCGGCACATCAAACGGGTGATAGGCGGCACTAGCGGCCGCCTGACTCGCAAGCACCATTGCCGAGGCGCCAGCAAACACAGCTGGCATCTGCTCATAGGCCACGCCAGAGATCTCGACAGACTCGGCGAGGCCGAGCTCGTGCGCGTACGCACCGAGGCGCTCGGCTTCGGGACCGGCACCGACGATCAGCAGACGTGGCCTTGCGTCCGATCCGTCCGGCAGCCGCACGATTCCACGGTGCAGAGCCGCCAACGCACGTAGCACGTCCTGATGCCCCTTCTCCCATACGAGCCTGCCGGGGGAGACGATCGTGTGCCCCTTCGGCGGGGGGTCGGGAGGGGCGAGCGCGAATCGTTCGGTGTCGATCCCCGGTGCGCATACGCGGATCCGCTCGTCCTCCACGCCCTCGAGGCGCAGAGCCTCGGCCGCCCGCTCTGTGGCGGGCAGAAAAATATCGGTCTCCGCCAGCACGAGCTCTCGGTTGCGTCTGGCGTGACGATTGCGATATGTCCCCAGAAACGGAAGCGTCTCCCATACCGTCTGCACGAGCTTGAAGCCGTTGCGAGGGCGGCGCCTTGCAGCCTCCGCCGCGAACCAGAACGACAGCTCCTCGGCGTGCACGATGTCCGCCTCCTGGAAGGCTTGATCTGACGAGAGATAGCGGTCGCCGAGCACACCCGCCCCGAGCTCGCCCAGCGGCCCACGCGGCAGTAGGTCTCGCAGTGCACGCGCCGGGATCGACTGCAACCCCTCCGGCTCGGCAAAGCCGTTTGAGCGGGTCAGGAGGTAGGCAACCTCAAATCGTGCCGGCAGCTCACGCCACGGACGCAACTCCCATGGTGTTACGAGGTGGCCGCGGACGATCAGGATGCGAGGCACTGGCGGTGCACTCTAGGAAATCGGCTAGGCAGAAGCCCTCGAGCTCCGCTCGGCGATTGCGCGCCGGTAAGCGTTGAGGCTCGCCTCACCCGTGCGCTTCCAAGTGAAGTGCGCCGCGCGCTCACGCCCGCGAATGATCAGCTGCTCGGCCAGCTTGCGATCCTCGAGCAGGCGACGCACGGCAGATGTGACCTCCTCTTGGCGATCCGGATCGAACAGCAATGCCGCGTCCCCGGCCACCTCCGGCAGCGCAGACACGTTCGAGCACGCGACCGGAACGCCCCGTGCCATCGCCTCCAGCACCGGCATGCCGAACCCCTCGATCAGCGACGGCAGCACGAATGCGTCGCTCAGCGAGTACAGGCGCTCGAGCTCGTCCTCGGAAAGCCAGTCCGGGAAGCGCACACGATCGCCGACGCCGAGCTCGCCAGCGAGCGCGCGAAGCTCAGCCTCGTAGGCGGTGGGCGATCCCGGCAGCACCAGCACCACGTCCTGATCCAGGTCCGCCGCCGCCCTGACCAGGCTGTGCAGGTTCTTGTAGGGACGCTTCTGCGCAACACACAGCACAACGCGTGCCGCCCCAAGCTGGAGGCGCTCGCGGAGCTCTGCCTCTGACACGCTGGGCGCACCAGAAGGCACGCGCACTCCGTGCGGAGTGACGTCAATCCGACTGCGCGGCACGGCGAGCGTGCGCGCGATGTCCTCGGCCGCCGCATTGGAGACCGCGAACACCCGCTCCGCGTGACGAACGCTGTGACGGACCATGATCCGCATCCGCCGCTGCACGGTTGCGCTGGCCTCCCATTCAGATGCCCGGTGCCACCAGATGAGATCGTGCAGCGAGACGACGCTCGCCAAACCGGGGGCGATCACAGGCCCTGTGTTCGCCGGGCTGTGGAGCACATCCAGCCGCCGAGCCAGCGCCAGCGGCGGCAGACCGGCGAACTCTGCGAGCACCCGCGTGGCCGAGGCACCGACAGGAACCGTCGTCCAGCGAACGTGCGGCGCCCAAGGCTCATCACGCAAATCCGTGGGAGCCTCGTGCGAGACGAAGACATGCACCTCCGTTCCCGGCTCGGCAGCGAGGAGCGCGCCAGGGAGCTCACGCGCATAGCGACCCACACCGCCAGCGCGCTCACCAAGGAACAGCAAGTTCAGGCCGATGCGCAGGGGTCGACTGGTTGCAGCGGACTCGTCGGACATACGGCGGTGACGCTACCTCGATGCTCGACGGCGTACCGGGATTAGCTCCACGATCTCCTGCGGAGTGGCCCGCACGAGAAGGATCACGAGCCCGTACACGCTGAGGACAAGCACGCTTTGAAGGAACGATGAGAGGCCCGGCACGAGCATCACCGCAGCAGCCGGAACAGCTGCGCAGGCCACCTTCGGCACGACCGCAAGTCGCGGTCTCAGCTCGGGGTGTCCCCGGACCAGCACCAGCAGGTATCCGATAGCAAGGGTCGACTCGCCGCAGAGCGTCGCCAGAGCCACTCCTTGAGCCCCGTGTGTGGCGGCGAGCGTCAGCGTAAGCGTCGCGCTCACGGCGAACGCCAAGGCGTTGACCGTGAGCAGAGCGCGGTAGCGCTCGAGCGATATGAGCGCGAACCCCCACCCCGCCACGAGAAACGACGCGGCTAGCGCGAGCCCAAGAAGGCGCAGCGCGCCTGCCGCAGCTGCATATTTCGCTCCGGCGATCACAGAGATGATGAAGGGCGCTCCGGCGAAGATCCCCAGAGCGATCGCGACACCGATGATCAGCGAGACCTCGAAGATCCGCTGCATCCCGTATGCGAGGCGCTCACGGTCATCACGTGCCGTTCGCGCGAGCAGCGGTAGTGCGCCGCCGACGAGCAGTCCTGGGACCGTGACCGCCACGATGAACACCCTGAAGGCAGCCGCGAACAGTCCACTCTGGTAGGGGCTCGCCACGAGACTGGTCAGGATTTGGGCCGTGTACACGTAGATCGCGCCAACGGCCGTCGCCAGAGAGAACGACACCGTCAGCCTCAGCAGCGACGCCCACCTGCGCGGGTGCATTTCCAGCCGCATCGAGATCTGGCCACGCACCAGCGCGGTCGTCACCGGCATGAGCATCATGTAGACGACGAACGTGACTGCAAGCAGGGGGAACAGGCTCGCCCCGGCGATCACAAGTACGACGAGCGCCACAACGGTCAGCGCTTGACGTGCGAGGTCGAGCGCCGCCATCGTCCCGAGGCGCAGCCGAGCCGCCAGCGGTACCGAGAGCGTGTGCTGGAAGACCAGTGCCACTGTCGCCAGGCTCGCGGCCAGGGTGCCGGCGAGAAGTGCCAAGCTGTAGCCGGCGAGCACCGCGAACAGGATCGCCAGGCACACGCCGATGAGCGTCAGCGCAATCCGCAGGCTGAGCAGTTCGCGCATCCGCGATTCGCGCTCGGCCCCCTCGAGCATTGCGTACTCACGGGTCGCCAGGTTGGACATCCCGGCATCGGTCACCGTGGAGACGACGGTCACGAGCGAGATAACGGTCGTGTACTGACTGAACCGACCCGGCCCCAGGTAGCGCGTTAGAAGAACAACGGGGATCAACGAGAGTGCCACCACCGCGCCGTAGCCAGCGAGTCGCAAGATGCCACCACGGATGATCAGCGCACCCGCCGCGGGCGTGTCCAGCACGTTGGAGGTGGACTCGGGTGCGCTCATCCGAGCGCGCGCAGGAGCCGGCGATAGGCGCGCGCCTGCCCAGCGGCCATGGCACGCTTGCTGGGCAGACAGGCGATCAGTCGCAGCGTGATCCACGACGACAGCAGGGTCGCGGCGAGCACCGCTCTGGCGAGGATCGGCGGCACGCCCTGCATCCGCACATAGCGCAGCGCGCTTTTCACCCCGTACAGCGGAGGCGCCAGCGCCTCATCGCCGCCGCCACGAACCAGATGGCAGACGTGCGCAGCCGGCTCGATTTCGATCAACCAGCCGCGTTCGCCGACGCGTCGTTGCCACTCGGTCTCCTCGAGGTACATGAAGAAGTCCTCATCGAGCGGGCCGGCCTCCTCGTAGGCGGCTCTACGGATCGCCATTGCGGCGCCGCAGACGTGGGCCACCGGGCCGCCGGTGACGAGCACGCTAGGCGGGAGCGCGTAGGGGTGCAGCTCCGGCGCGTAGGTCAGCGCGTAGGACAGCGGAACGCACATTTCAAGGCTCAACGTCAGGAGATTGGGGAAGCGCCGGTAGCCGCTGGCCTGGATCTCGCCGTCGGCGCCCTCCAGGGTCGGGGCGACCACGCCAGCCCGCGGATGCTCACGCAGACGCGCGACGAGCGCGTCCAGGGCACCCATGCGGACCTCGGTGTCGGGGTTGAGCACGATCACAAGCTCGGCCTGCGTATCGCGGAATCCTGCGTTGACGCCCGCGGCGAAACCCCTGTTCTCTGTCAGCGCGATCACCCGCGCCCCGGCCAGCGACTCCCTCAGCCGCTCGACGCTGCCGTCGTCGGAGGCGTTGTCGATGACGAGCACTTCCAGCCGCAGGTCGGGGCTGCCCGAACGGACCGTCTCCAGACACTTCTCCACCAGCTCTGGAGTCTTGTAGTTGACGAGCACAAGCGCAGCGTCGGGCTCGTGGGCCTCCTGCGATGAGCTCATCTGGCGCTCGCCGCCGCCTCGGTCGCTTGCCTACCCGACCGCGCCCACGCACGTCGGTACGTCTCGAGCGTGGCAGCGGCGGTCTTCTGCCAGGTGAAGTCGGCCTCGCGCTCGCGCCCACGCGCGGCAAGCGCCGCTGCCAGCTCACGATCCTCCAGCAGCACCCCGATCGCGCCAGCCATGTCTTTGACGTCGTAGGGATCGAAGTAGCGCGCGGCGTCTCCCGCGACCTCTGGCAGCGCCGAGGCACGGGAGCACGCGACGGGCACACCGCGACGCATGGCCTCCAGGATGGGGATGCCAAAGCCCTCGTTGATCGACGCGAACACAAAGCAGCCGGCGAGCGCATACAGCCCCTCCAGATCGGCCGCGTCGACATATGCCGGGAACGCGACATTGGAAAGGATCCCGAGTTCGCCCGCCAGCGCGCGAAGCTCGTTCTCGTGTTGCGTGGGGTTGCCGGGCATGACCAGCGTTGCGTCGGGCCAGCGTGCTGCCACGTCAGCCATCGCCCTGACGAGACGCTCCAGGTTCTTGTGGACCTTCTTCGCCGAGACGGTCAGGATCACAGGCCCGCCACCGAGCCCGAGACGCGAGCGCAGCTCCTGTGGCGGGGTGGGCGTGACGAGGTCGTTGCTCCCCGCGGCCAGCGCCACGACGTCAATACGCTCGGGCGCGACGCCGAGGTACTCGGTCACATGCTCAGCGCCGGCCTGTGAAAGCACGATCACGCGCTCGGCCCGACGGGCTACGGGCGGCACGAGCAAGCGCCAAAGCAGGACCGTCCAGCGCTCGCCCGGGTCGGGAGCGACGATCCACGTCACGTCCGCCAGCGTCACCACGTTCACCGCGCGTGTGCGCAGCGGCGCCGTGAGCGCAACGCTGTGCAAGAGGTCGACGCTACGCCCCGCCAGCGCGCCGAGCAGCGTCAGCTCACTCGCCGCCTTCAGCCCGCGGCGCCCTAAGAGCGGATGGGTAATGAGGCGCACCTGATCGCCCCAGCCCTCGGCCTCCAGGTAGGCGCGGCCGCCCGGGCTGCAAAACACGCTGAAGCGCACCTCCGGTGCGAGGCGAACGAGCTCGGGAACGAGGGCACGCACATAGGTGTCAAGACCGCCCATGCGTGGCTCGAGGAACACCGCGTTGATCCCCACGCGACGGGGCAGGATCATCGCCACAGGTTACGTCCTCCCCTGATGCTCACGCGAGCGGATCCCCCCACGCGCGGCGCGAGAGACTCCTGCGCTCCCCCGTTGACGCGTCTTCCCATTCGCGCGTGCGATTGTCGGCGACCAACAAGTTGCGCTGCCCGCCGCTGCGATAGGTAGCGCTCTGCGGCCAGTCCGCCGGCTCGTAGGCGCGTCCATCCCGGCCGACCACGACCGCCTTGAGGCCCCGGCGCCACACCCGCCGTGTGATCCCCTCGCGCCCGCTCTCCAGCACGTACGCTTCGGTCTTATCCTGCGGGCGCTCGAGGTCGAGCTCCAGCGCGAGCGCGCGCTCGAGCATGAAAGCGGTCGTGCGGATGTGGGGGTTGGGGAAGCCGGGGTATCGGCGACGCGTCTCGCGCAGCTTCACGAGCTGGTAGGCGACGTGCTCGAGACCACCACCCACCAGCTCGACCTTGCTCTCCCAGCTCGCCGTTGCGCCCGCCAAACCAACACCGGGAGAGCGCAGCGCCGCAGCGAGATGACCCAGCCACCCGTCCACGCGGATCACACTGTAAGAGTTCAAGAAGCAGACGTGCATGTGCTCTATCGAGGCGGCTGCCGCTCCATATGCAGCCAGGTCGATGACCGGCTCCGCGAGCTCAATCAGACGGTGCGCTCTGCCGTCCAGCTCAGCGAGCAGCGGCGGGCGCTGCGCCGCGCTCACACCGTTGAAGACGACCACGAGCTCGTGCGCCGCGCCAGGGGCGCATTCGTCGTAGGACGCGAGGAACTCACACAGGGGCGCTGGCCCCAGCGGGCCCCAAACGAGATGCACGACCGCGATCACGGCGGGGGATGCTAGAACCCAGCGAGTGAAAGTCAGGGATCCCCTCGACGGGACGGGTACCCGAGGCTCGCGTACACGACAGATCGTTAGAGCGCTCGCGGCACCGACCGCAGACAGGCTGCTCGGAGTGAAGGGAAGACTGCAGGCCGAGTTCGCTGCCGCCTCGCGCGAGCCTGAGCTGCTCGCGATCGCGGAGTCACTCCGCGGCGCCACCGCGCTAGAGCCGGGCGGACCAAGCGCACTGTTCGGGCGCACCGGCCTCGTGCCCGTCTACCCGCGCCTCGAGGCGCTCGACACGCTCGACTACTCCGAGAACACGCTCTGGTCGGCTTCGAGCACTGGCGCTGTCGCTCCTCGACGGCGCCTCATTGGCGAGGCCGGTCGACTCGAGCAGGTACCTGACGGCGCCTATGACGCGTTGCTCGCGTCGCACGTGATCGAGCATCTCGCCAACCCCTTGGGCGCGTTGGCCGAATGGCAGCGGGTGCTGCGGCCGGATGGACACCTGTTGCTCGTGGTACCGCATCGCGATGGCACGTTCGACCATCGGCGACCGGTGACCACACTCGAGCACATGCTCCGTGACGCCGAGCTCCAAACGGCGGAGGACGATCTCACTCACCTCGAGGAGGTCTTGGAGCTGCACGATCTGCAGCGCGACCCAGGCGCACCGAACCGCTCAGCCTTCGAGCAGCGCTGTCGCGAGAACCTCGCGAGCCGCGGCATGCACCACCATGTGTTCGTCACGCGGTCGGTACTGGAGCTCTGCCGGGCGGCGGGCTTGGAGGTTCTCGCAGTCCGCCCAAAGCGGCCGTTTCACATCGTCTGTCTGTGCCGCGCCGGCGGACACGGGGGTGGGCAGCTAGGTGAGTCGGGGATCCGAGAGGAGCTTCGACGCAGCCCATTCCTCTCCGACCGCGCTGAGGCGAAGGCTCCCTATTTTCGGACTGATCCCGATATCTGAGGCGAGGCGAGCGTTCGGCCGTTCCGCTAGGTTGCCGAGATCGCCGCTCATGCATCGACAGACGCCGCGCCGTCCCGACGCAGGTCGATAGGCACGGGGCGAGCCCGGCGCAGGGTCCCCAGGGACATATCGATCCTCGTCGTGGGCGTCCTCGCGTTCATCGCGGGCACCGTGTCGTGGCTTACACGAGACGATCGTGTGCAGGACTGGGACAACGGCTATCACACGCTGCTCTCCTTCGGGATCCACGATCAGCTTGCTGCAGGCAACCTGACGAGCTGGTTCACCGAATTCAACACCTACCCGCCGCTGGTTCACCTGATCGGGGCCATCGGCGTCTTCATCGCTGGCAAGGGACCGATGTCGGTGATCATCACCTCGAACGTCGTGTTCGTCCCCCTGATGGCCGCCAGCTGCTACGGCATCGGGCGCCTGGCCTACGGACGGCGCGCGGGCCTGCTGGCAGGACTCCTCGCGCTCGGCACGCCGATCTTCGTCTCGCAGATGCACGAGTTCATGATCGATCCGCCCGAGGCGGCGATGGTTGCCGCCAGCGTCTGGGCGATATTGGCGTCGCGACGCTTCCAGCGGGTTGGGGTCGCAGCCGCTGCCGGCGGCGCGGTGGGGCTCGCGCTGATGACGAAGCAGACCAGCGTCGTCTTTCTCGTCGGGCTCGTGGCCGTTGCATTCATTCGCGGTGGCTGGCACAACTGGCGCGGACTGCTCACGTTCGTTGTCATCGCCGCCGCGATCTCGCTGCCCTGGTACCTCTACCACCGATCCCAACTGGGCGGGCTGGTGGAAGGTCAGGGCGGCACCGGTGCGGCGCTTACCGCCGAATCCTCGCCATCGCTGTTCTCACGCGCCAGCCTGCTGTGGTACTTCTGGGCGGCGCTGAACTTCCAGCTGCTCGCACCATTGTTGCTGTTCTTGATCGTCGGAGTCGTGGCTGCCCTGCGTAGCTGTGCAGGACGCTTGAAGCCGGAGAACCTGAGCCCGGAGCTGCTCGCGGGGCTGTTCGTCTCGTGGCTTGGGATCACGCTGATCAGGCACAAGGACGTGCGCTTCATGGAGCCATCCCTGGTTTACGTGGCGGTGATCGCCACCGGCTGGATCGCGCTGGCCGGAGCGCGGGTGCGCATCGCCGCCACAGCCGTCCTCGGCGTGGTGCTGGCCGCCAACTTCCTGGCCATCTCTGTCGGCATCGGCTCGACGGTGCGGATCGCGCTGCCCAGCGCGCCGGCGGACAGCGGCCTTTATACGCGTCAGCTCACGCTCTACTCGCCTGAAGGCTACGTCCGCGGAGCACCGGAGCAGGACGGCAACATCCTCGCGCTGATGCGCGGGCTGAAGCGCGCTGGAATCACGTCGATCACCTTCGACGCGGCCAGCACCGACGTCGGCGAATTCGACACGTATGGCCTGGAAGTCCGCGCGATTCAGGCTGGGCTGAAGCCGACACCCGTGTACGACCCAACCGCACTGGGGCCGCATGACGCCTTCATGCTGCGCCACTTCCCCGAACCCGGCGACGCCCCGCCGTGCCAGCGACTGCTGGACGGGAGCGGCGTGTACGTGGAGCTCGGCAACCCGGTCAAGCCATTCGAGACCTACACCCTCATCTGCCCCGGGCGCCGCCCTGAGATCTACCACCGTATTGCGCCACTGTCGCTGGGGACGCTAATCCAGATGCACCCCGAAATCACCGGCCCCACACGAACGATGCTGCTGGACGTGTTGCTCGCGCTGCGCCAGGAAGGAGTGCAAGCGCTGCAATTCGACCGCGCCTCCGCAGACACCCTGTTCTTCCAGCCGGTCGGCCTTGAACACCTCGCCGCCTACGAGCAGCTGCCAGTACCGCCCGGGCTCTCGCCGCGGCAGCTGACCGCGGGCGACGCCTACCTGCTCAGGCAGCCGATCACACCCGATGGGCCGAAGCCGTGCGGCCGCTTCCCCGACGGTACCGGGCTGTTCGTGATCCGTGGCGACCCGACGGTTGCGGATCCGCACTACCAATGCCCGCGAGCGCGGTCCGGCTAGCGCTGCACGGTGGCCGAGGTGCCAAGCACCTGCCCTGCAGACCCAAGCGCCTGCGCGGCGTAGTAGGCGACGTCGCTGCTCACCGGGATTGCGGTCTCAAAGCCCGTTGCCGCGACGCTCGCGACCGGCGCAAGCGTCGTGGGGGACTCGCCCGCGAGGATCGTCCATCCGGTGACGTCGGTGGCGCCGTTCCAGCTCGTGTACAAAGTCGTCGCTTCGCCGCTGGTGCGAACGCCAAGGGACGGCGCGTACGCGGGCTGGGCGTTCCATTCGAAACGATACGCGCGATAGGACTGCCCCGGCGAGGGGAAGTGGGCGTCGAGCAGCATCTGCCCGGCGGCGTTGAATTCGGTGATGTAGGGCTCTTCGCCCCAGCCCACGAGTGAGTCGCCGTCCGCCAGCACCTGGTCGTTGCCCTGGCTTCCCGTAAGGATCGGCGGCGTGCGCACGTAGCGCCCGACGAGCTCCACCGAGCGGTTCGCCCAGTCGATGCGCTCGCGGATCGCGCGCGACTGCGAATGCTCCTTTGGCGTGGCGCCGTCGTCGAACAGCGTGAGCGTGTGGTCTGGCTGCCAGCGCACGTCGTGCTGCCAGGCAAAGCCCGTGCCGGAGCCCATCTTGAAGCTCGGATGTCTGCCGCCCAGCCGCCACATGATCGCGCCGCTGACGTGGTTGATCTCATAAGCCGCCCACGTGTTGCGCGAGGAGATGATGAAGTTGCCGTCCCCCCACGAGTCCAGCGAGATGGAGTTCATGTGGAAGAAGTCCCACGGCTGGTCCGCGTCGGAGGAGGGCGACGAGTAGGAGTCGCTCAGCGCAACGTGCCCGTCGGCATGCCATTCGAACATCACCAGGCCCGTCTTGATGTCCACCTCCTGCAGGATCGCGTCCTGCAGGATCCCGTTGCTCGAGCCTCCCTCAGCGGAGAGGTTGGCGTCCACGAGCGAGTACGCCGTGATGAACGCGGAGCCCTGTGGCGTGATCTGCATTTCGTGCAGGTCCGCGTAGAGGCCGTTTCCCGCGGACACCGTCGCGACCGGGGTGTAGGCCGTGCTGTAGATCTCGTCCCTACCGAAGCCCACGCCCAGGCTCTCGGGAACCTCGCCCTGCCAGAAGGTCAGCACCGGCTTGCCTTCGTAGGTCTGTGCCTGCAGGTCCGTATCGATTTCGCCGGCCGGCGCCGCATGGAACCAGACGAGCGCGCCCGAGCTGTTCGCGATCATCGCGCCCGACTGGCCGTAGCCGTGCGTTGGCGTCAGGAACAGGTCGCCCGGCGACGCTTCCGGCGAGTGCGTGGTCACCTGGAGCACGGGCGGCTGCAGGTTGGGAGCGGACACGAAGCTCTGCACGAGTCCCGCCTTGCTCAGCGGGGTGAACTTTTTGATCGTGATCGGATAGTCGGGCAGCCGCGCGACCGTGAACGTCGTGCTCACGCGCGCGGTGTGACCCTTCGGCCCTACGGTCGCGCTCGCGGTGACGCGCTCTCCCTGCGTGAACCCGCGCGCCGGCAGGAAGCTCGCGCCCGGGCTGCTCGCGTACGCCTCCAGCTTGCCGCTGTGGCTGCCGCTGCGTGAGCCTACGACCGATATCGCGGAGATCTCCTTCGTCGGCACGCCCAGGAAGCTGATCTGGGCATCGGGCTGGGCGTCAGGGGTGCCGTTCAGGGGCGAGACCGCCACCGCCGGTGCCGCCACGGCGACGGGTGCCGCGAGCGTGATCGTCGCCAGCAACGCCAGCGTCGTCGCGACGAGCGACATAGCGATGCCAGAGCCCCATCGCCCGGTTCTCCCGATCGTCCTCAATCCTCCGCCTTTCAGTTCGAGCCGCTCCAGCTAATCGGCTCGTTGCCGAGGAGCACGCCGGGGAAACTGCCATACGTCAACCGCACCCCTAACACCACTGCATACTGCAGGTAGCCGTAGAAGCCTCCCAGCTCACATAAGAATTTGGTCAGCGCGTCGGCGTCAACGCTCGAACACGCCCATCACAGGCGAGGAGCCCGTGGCGTACGGATAGTCCGCCTCCGCTTCGCACAGCACCCGAAACTGGTACCTCGAAGGGCCAGGGAACTTGAAGCGGTAGCTCGCGTGGTAAGCGCCGTGCGCGTTGCTGCGGATGACGTCAAACTCGAGCCACGAGCCGCCCGGCGAGCGCGCCTCCAGCACGAGCAGCTTGCCACCGCTGGGGACCGGACCGCCACGCAGATGACCGGAGAAGTAGATGCTGCGCCCCACGCTCGCCACGCGCGGTGCGATCCTCAGCGCGACCCCCGCGCGCACGACCAGCGCGAGCGTCTTCGTCACCGCCGGCGATGAGCCCATCGTGCTGCTGTACTGAAAACGCAGCGACCGCGAGGACACACCTGCTGGGATCCGCATGGCGAAGCTTCCGTCGAGTCCCGTGGTGGGGCTCGCCATCGCCGCTACGCGCGCGCCCGCGTACGTCGGCGTTGCCAGCACATCAACCCTGGCGCCCACGATCGGCACGCCACCCGGCCCCGTGAGGCGGCCCACGATCGTCTCGCCATGCCCGTAGCTGGTCGTGAGACGAGCCTTCTTCGAGCCCTTCCACGCCAGCGCCAGCGTCGCCTGCGGCGATGCGTTTGTGCCATTCGGAGTGCCTGGCGGGGTGGGGTTGTCGACGGTGATCGTTCGGTCTAGGACGGTTGCAGCGTTGCCCGCCGCATCGGTCACGCTCACGAGCAGGCGGTGCGTGCCGTTGCTCAGCTTTGTCGTGTCGAGCCCCACGTCCGCACTCAGCGACGGAAGGCACGGCTGCACGTACAGGAACGCAGGCAACCCGTCCGTCGTCTGGCCGACGTTCCTACAGCGCCCGTCGTTTTCGTCAAGCACGTTGCGCTGCACGACCTGCCCATCAACAGTGAACACGGCTTCGTACACGCCTGAGCCTGGATCGCTCGCGCTGAAGGCCACGTCCGTGGTGCCGCTGACCGTCGGATTCGTCGCCAGTTCGCCGCTCACGTTCGTCGCCGTGGGGCCCACCGGCTGTTCCAGAACCAGGTCCGCCGCGTACACGTACACGACCGCCGCATAGCCGTTGGAGTCACCGGCACCGTTTGGGCAGGCGTATTCTGAGAGGCCGCCACAGGACGCGCGGGCATAGAGCGTAGAGCCGAGATTCGTAGCGGGAACGGCAAATCGGTTTTCAGGGGAGAATGGCGTTCCAATTTCTCCCCTACTCGGGCATTTCAGCTCGAAGACACATGCACCGAATACGGCCGTTTCTGCCGGACCAGCGAACCAGAATTGATAGCTGGAGAAGTTGCCGGCCCCTCCCGCTGAATCCCCGGCCCGCCAGAGCGTCGCAGCCGCAAGGGTGTCCCCTTCCGGCGCAACAAACGCCCAGCTCGCCGAGTCGACATTGGTCATCCTGTTCGTCTTCGCTTTGAGTGCCGCGACCAGCGCACCACCTGGTTCAGCACACGTGTCCTGAACGAACGTTTCAGGACCGTCGTTCGACCCACTCCACCCATCCGCAGGAGCGCTTTCCCCCGCGGGCGTCCTGCACGAGTACACGTGGTACTCCCCCGCCAGCGCGCTCGCCGGGGCGAGGACACCTCCCGCGCTGCCCGCCCCCGACAACGCGAGCACAAGCGTCACCGTCAGCGGCGCCCTCGCGCTGCTCGCCCGTCTCGACATCCATTCGAACGCAGACACCATCTCAACCTCATGTCGGCCGAAGGCCCTCTATGGCCCCCCTCCAAATTGTTCCACCTTCCAGGCCATGCAGCGCCCGCAGCTGTCGTGACCGGCGCCCGCCACGCTGGAGGGGGGACGCGCGCCCGCGTCTCCCGTCAAACGAGCTGGAAGCTGAGCGGCAGACGAGCGAGACCGTAGATGCCCGTGATGCTCTCGAACTCCGGCTCGCCGTCCAGCGCCAGCCCGTGCGCGCGGCGCGCCAGAAACGCCAGCGCCTCGCCCAGCTCCGCGCGCGCCAGGTTCGCGCCCACGCAGTAGTGCACGCCCGCGCCGAACGTCAGCTCGCGCGCGCTGCCCCGATCTGCCGTGATGTCAAAGCTGTCCACACCGTCCGGGCCGCACTCGTCCTCGCTCAGATCGCGGTTGGCCGTGAACGCACACACCATCACGATCGTCCCCTCCGGAAACGTCACGTCGCGGAACACCAGCTCCTGCGTCGTCATCCGCGCCGTGAACGGCGTGATCGGCTCGAAGCGCAGCGCCTCATCCACAGCCGCCTGCGCGAGGCCCGGATCCGCTTCCAGCAGTGCCCACTGGTCCGGGTGCTCCGCCAGCAGCCTCACCGCGTGCGCCAGCTGGCTCTGTGTCGTGTCCACCCCGCCCGCCAACACGTTGAACACCAGGTTGATGCACTCCACATCCGACAGGCGCTCGCCATCCGCTTCCGCCGCGATCAGCATCGACACCAGATCCTCCCCCGGCTCCTCACGGCGTGCTTCGATCAGCGCCTGCGCGTAGACGTAGAACTCCTCCACCGCCTGCTCGATCCCCTCCCGCTCGCTCGCCATGCTCGCCGCGTCGAACTGCCGCTGGATCCAGTTGGACCAGTGGTGCAGCTTCCCCGCGTCTTGCAGCGACGCGCCCATCACCGTCGCGATCGTCAGCGACGGGTACGGCTTTGCGAAGTCCTCCACGAACTCGCACCTGACGGTCCCCTCCTCCGCGCCGCCGGAGACCTTCTCCAGCAGCCCCTCCAGGAAACCCCTCATCGCCGGCCTGTAGCGCTCCACCGCACGCGGCGACAGCGCCGGGTTCACCAGGCCCCGTAGGCGCGCATGGTCCGGACCGTTCACATGCAGGATGTTGCGCCGCATCTGCTCGAACAGCGGCCCCTCGCTCACCCCAAAGATCTCCGCGATCTTCATCCCCGGGAACGTCGCCGAGCGCGAGCGCAGGAAGAACTCCCCCGCCTCGCGGTCCAGCACCATGTAGCCGAACGGCCCCTGCGCCAGCCAGCCCTCGCCCTCGCCCCGCACGTGCGCCATCGCTGCATGGAAGCGCTCTCCGCGCAGCGACGGGTCCGTGTAGTCGAACGCCGGCAGCCGCAGATCGCTGACGAGCGTCATCGTGGGGGGCGGGTAGCGGGCTCGGACCTATTTTTTCTTGGGGCTCACCGCCTGCTTCAAGCCCGCGCCCGCCGAGAACTTCGGGGCCTTCGACGCTTTGATTTTCACGCGCTCGCCTGTGCGCGGGTTCACGCCCTGGCGTGCCGCACGTTTCACCACCGAGAACTTGCCAAAGCCCGTGATGCTCACCTCGTCGCCTTTTTTCAGCGTCTTCGTGACCGTGTCCAGCAGCGACTCCACCGCACGACCCGAGTCCGCCTTCGACAGACCGCTGTCCGCCGCGATGGCCTCAATCAGTTGCGACTTGTTCATACGCCTTGCCTTTCAATAGATCTGCCGGGACTCAACCCGGCCTTGCGCCCAGCGACCGCGCAGGGTACCGCGCCAGCTTCTTCCCTGGGTTTAGAAGGCCCTTCGGGTCAAACGCACACTTGATCTGCTCGTGCACATCCAGTGCCCGCGCGTCCCACTGGGAGGCCAGGCGACCGCGCTTCAGCCAGCCCACACCGTGCTCGCCCGCCACCGAGCCGCCCAGCTCCACCACCAGCTCGAACAGCTCATCGCCCACCGCGTGCGCCGCCTCCAGCTCCTGAGCGTTACCCGGGTCCACCAGCACCGTCGCATGCACGTTGCCCTCGCCGCCGTGACCCCACGCGCACGAGCGCAAGCCATGCGCGTCCGCGATCCGCTCAAAGCGCTCCAGGCCCTCCGCCAGGCGCTCCAGCGGGAACACCACGTCCTCGCTCACCTTCGCGCCGCGCACCGCCGCCACCGCCGGGTTCGCGCCGTCGCGCCAGCGCCAGAACGCGCGTGCGTCTGGAGGCTCCTCGACCGCCAACGCCCCCACCGACGGCCCCAGCATCAGCTCCGCCAGCTCCTCGCGCTGCGCACGCGCCTCCTCGCGCGAGCCGTCCACCTCGCAGATCAGCGCAAAGCCCGCCTGCGCCGGCACATCGCCCGGGTACGCGCCAGCGGTCACGCGCAGCGTCTCGCCGTCCATGAAGTCCATCACCGACGGGCGCAGCCCCGCCGCGAACACTTCGCACATCGCCGCGCAGCCCTCCGCGCGCGTGCGCACGAACGCCATCAGCGCGATCGCCTCCTCCGGCGCCGGCAGCAGACGCAGCCGCACCGCCGTGATCACCCCAAGCGTCCCCTCCGAGCCGATCAAAAGGCTCTTCAGGTCATACCCCGCCACGTCCTTCGCCGCCCAGCCACCCACCTGCACCAGCTCACCCGGCGCCAGCACTACCTCCAGGCCCGCCACCCACGAGCCCGTCACCCCGTACTTCAACGCGTGCGGCCCGCCCGCGTTCGTCGCCACGTTGCCGCCGATCTGCGACTGCTCCGAGGCGCCCGGGTCCGGCGCGAACATCAAGCCGTTCTCGCGCGCCAGGCGCTGCACGTCGCGGGTGGTGACCCCCGCCTCCGGGAACATGCGCCACAGCCCCGGCTCCAGCTCGCGCACCCTGCGCAGACGCTCCAGCGACAGCACCACCCCGCCCTCCGTCGGCACGGCCCCGCCCACCAGCCCCGTGCCGCCGCCGCGCGGCACGATCGCCACGTCGTGCTCGTAGCACCAGCCCACCACTGCAGCCACCTCCTGCGCCGTGCCCGGCAGCGCCACCGCCTGTGCGTGGCCGTGGAGGTCGCTGCGGTGGGAGGTGTCCTCGTTGTACGGCGACTGAGGCGGGGCGTCGAGCACGTGCTCGCGACCGATCAGGCGGCTGAGCTCACCCGCCATCGCCGCCGTGGTCGCGCTAGGCGGTTTTGGGAACGGGTACGGCAACGATCTCGAGCTCGTCGATCCCACTGAAGTCATCGGGGTTGCACGTGTACACAGGCAGGCCGTTGGCGACCGCCGTGGCCGCGATCATCGCATCGTACGTGCGCGTCGTCGGCTTGCGGCCAGAGCGCCGCAGCGATGCGGCCACACGTCCGAACGCACGGGCTGCGCTTACATCGAAGGGAAGCGGGTCGAAGTCGGACTCAGCCTGCTGGAGATGAGCTTGGCGCACAGCCCGCTCACCGTCCTCGTCGGCGGCCAGCGGGCCCACCGAAAGCTCGGCAAGCGTCACGGCCGTGATCAGCGGCTCGCGGGGAAGCACGCTCGCGTCGGTCAGGCGCTGCAGGAGGATGACCGTCGAGGTGTCGAGGACGCCCCGCGCCGATACTCGTGCACTGGGCGACGAGGGCCCCTGCGCGCTCACAGGCCCGCGTCCAGCAACGAGTCGATGTCGGCACGCAACGCAACGGGGTCCATCGCCGGTAGCCGCTGCCAACGGCTCAGCAGCACCCCCGCCGAGAGGGGAGGCTGGGACACCGCTCGCAACTCCGCCACCGCTCGCCCCGCACGGGTCACGGTGATGTGCTCCCCGCGAGCCGCCCGGTCGACGACATCGCCACCATGGTTGCGCAGATCACGGATGCTCACATCGGCCATGGGCCGGAGTGTATCACGCGTGATACATACAGCCCAAACGCAGCCTGCCGGTGAGGAATCACACCCGCTCGAGCCCGCTGCCAGCCGCCGCCCACGCCACGCGCGCCGCCTGCGAGCGGTCGCTCACGTCCAGCATGCGGTAGCAGCGCTCGAGGTGCTTCTGCACCGTGCGCACACCAATACCCAGGGAGCTCGCCGCATCCTGGTCGGAGTGCCCCATCGCCACCAGCCGCAGCACCTGCGATTGTCGCTCCGTAAGGCCAAGCTCGCGGAGATCCGCCACCAGGATCTGCCGGCCCGCGCCGCGCGCCAGCTCCGTATATGCGAGCGCGTTGCGGTACGCCTGGATGAGGTACGGGCGCGCCAGGTTCAACAGGTCGCGCTCGCTCGCCGTGAAGTCGCGCTCACCTCTGCTCAGCGCGATCCCCAGCACCCGCTGCGAGGCGGACGGCAGTGTGAACGCGATCTGGTACTCCACGCCCATCGGCACATATACCTCCCGGTACAGGTCCAACCGGTGCAGCTCCCTGCGCGTGATCACGTCCGAGAAGCGCGTCGCACGGCCGTCGTGCGTGCGCATGTGGTACTCCACCAGCGGGTTTTCCCAGCCGTAACGGGCGAACGCAGAGTGCATCTCCGCCGGCGCCTGCGGCACGCTGATGGAAACCGTCCGAGGCAGGTCCGCCGGCAGCTCGTTCAGCGCGCACCACTCAGCCGGTATCACCACCCGCAGCGAGCGCAGGAGGCCGGCGCACAGCTCGTCAACATCGAGCAGCCCCATCACCTCACCCACAAGAGCCAGCGCGCGTCTCTCCAGGGCCGCAGGAATAACTTCACTGTACCTCCTGCCAAACCCTAGGGCAGGGCGCATACGTGGTCACTACGCAGTCACGACAGCTGGCACGTCGGCGTGATAAGCCGCAGTTTCCAGGGCTTTTGCCTACTTGGTCATGGCGTCCGCCGACTTGTGCGCTGCAGATCGAGAGAGTTCTCCAATCAAGCGAAAAGATCGACGTAGGCTGCGCGCCTAACAGTGCACCGCAGGCAGATGTGCGGGTGTAGCGCACGCTCACATCTCGCGGCGACCAGCTCGCAGCGACCGAAAGGAATCGTCTTGACCCGCATTCGCCCCCTCCTCGTCTGTGTCCTCGCTGTCGCATTTCTCGGGGTGAGCGCCGCCGCCGCGCAGGCCGCGTGCAACAAGACCTGGACCGGCGGCAGCGGCGACTGGTCCGAACCAGGCCACTGGAGCCCAACCGGTGTCCCCGAACCCTCAGAAAGCGCGTGCATCACCGCAGCCGGCACCTACACGGTGAAACTCCATGCAGGCGGCGGCAACGTCGCCTCGCTGACCGTCGGCGGCTCCTCCGGCGTGCAGACCGTGGAAGTGGAGGGCACCAGCTACGTCTACGGGGGCGAGACCCAGCGCGTGACCCAGCTGGCAATGGGCAGCGGGTCCTTCGCGGCGAACACGCGGTTGATCCTCAACGCGACCGGGGGCGGAACGGCGACCGGCTCTGAAGAACTGGGCGCCAGCGCATTCCTCGCCGGCGGGCCGATCGAAGAGCACGGGCAGGTCGAAACCGTCGTCACCGACCCCAAGTTCGACGACCGCATCAAGGTCAACGGCCTGAAGATCGAGCCTGGCGCCAGCGTGCAGGTCGCCTCGGGGACGCTCAAATTCATCGAGGAAGGCGAAGGCGCCTACCCGTGGTCGGTCACCAACGAAGGAACGTTCACCGTCGCCTCCGGCGCCGCCGTGACGATGCAGCCGAGCTTCGCCGGCGACGCCGCGTTCACCAACGACGGCGCGGTCGTCAACGACGGCTCGATCAGCGGAAGCGGCACCGAGTGGGTGCAGTCCGGCGGGTCGGAGTCCGGCAACGAAGTCGTGCTGCAGAACGGCTCCACGCTCGTCGACTCCGCCGGCACCGGAACGTTCCTCGGCAACTACGGCACGCTCGTCCTCACCGGCACGATCCCCGCCGGTCAGACCGTGATCGTGCGCGGCGAGCCGTTCAACTACGGGGGTGAGACCTACTTCACGACCGGCCTCAGCAACGGGGCCACAGAACTGGTCAACGACGGCACGCTCGTGCTCAACCCCACCGGCAGCGGCGAAACCGGTGGCGGCAACGTCAACGTCGAACCCGGCTCGATCCACAACAACGGCACGATCGACGTCGAAACGGAAACCGCCTCCAGGGTCACCCAGCTCCAGGAGAGCCTCACAAACGGACCGTCCGGGCATCTCGAGATCAACGGGGGGATCTTCCAGGGCAACAGCGGGGCGCGCATCGCCAACGAAGGTCTCACCACGGTCGCCCCCGGCGCCGTTCTGCAGCTCCAGGAGGCCTCCGCGTTCGTCAACACCGGCACTTTCTCGCCCGAGATCGCCAGCGCCGGGAGCTTCGGCGCCGTGCAGCTGTTCAGCCCCTGCTGCAGCGGGCCCGGCGTGTTCAGCACCGGCGGCACGCTCGCGCCGGTCCTCGTCGGCGGGTTCACGCCCGCCACCGGCCAGGAGTTCGACGTGTTCGCGCTCGACGGCGGGAAGTTCGAAGGCACCTTCCCGTCCGTCGCCAACGGCTTCACCGGCGACTACTCGCACGAGTCATCCGAAACCGCATTCGTCGGCGTCATCTACGGGGGGTCCTCCGGCGGGGGTGGGGGTGGCGGCGGCGGGAACACAGGCCCGCCGCCGGTCTCGCCCTTCCCACACCTGACGTCCGCCTCCAGCAAGGACGGCAAGGTCACAGCCAAGCTCTCCTGCCCGGCGGGTGGGGCAACCTGCGCCCCAGGGGTCCTCAAGGTGACCGTCCTCGAGCACCTCAACAAGCACGGCCGGATCGTCGCCGTCACCGCCAAGAAGGCACGGACGAAGACCGTCACGATCGCATCCGCCACCGTCACCGTCTCTGCAGGCGGCGTCGTGTCCGTAACGCTCAAGCTGAACGCGAGCGGGCGCGCGCTGCTCACCGGCTACAAGAAGCTGAGCGCGTTCCTGACCCTCAGCTCAGGCGGCAAGAGGCTGCAGCGGCTCGAGGTGCGTCTGGTCGAGCCGAAGAACAAGCGCAAGTAGCGCTACGCGCCGCCAGCCTCCTCGGGCTTCAGCCGCTTGCGCCCCTTGTGGTCGGCGCGACCCGTCCCGATGCACTCGCGACACACGATCCATGTGCCCTCAGGCTCGCCCTCGCGCCACGTCCAGCCTGCGCCGCTACACACGGGGCAGCGGTCCTTCTCGGGGATGTGTCTGTCGCTTTGCGTCATGGACGGACGCTAAGCGTACATCCAGCTTGCCCTCAGATCACTGCAGCCGTGATACGAACGCTTGATAGTCGCGCCATTCACCGGGATCCGGACGCTGCTCGAACGCGCTTTCGAGCGCGCGCATGATCGCTCCGAACTCGCCGTGGCGGATCCCGACGACGACCGCGCAGCCGTGGTGGGATCGGCCGGCCTCAAGCCATTCGTGACAGATTCTCGGGAAGTCCGCAACGTCGAACGTGACAAGGATCCGTCGCTGGGCGCTGGCGAGTTCCATCAGCTCCTCGTCCGGAGCGCCGTCGAGGTCGCGCTGCTCGTTGACTGCGAGCACGTCGTGCTCGCGCTCTCGCAGCGCCGCCCCGATTTTGCGACCTGACACGTGTGCGTCGAGCAGCAGACGCACGACTCAGTCGAGCTCGACCGCGATCACGTCAGCCTGCGGATATTCGGCGCGCAGCTCCGCAAGCGACCTGCGGTTCAACGCGATGAAATCGTCGATCTCCTCCGGAAAGCGCTCGTAGTAGGTCACTGCCGTCCACATCTCGCGCGCGGTCAGGTCCGTCTCCGCGACCGCTCGCTCCAGATCTTCGTCAAAGTCCTTGTACGCCTCCACCGCCTGCCACACGTCCAGGCTCGTGCCCATCAGCCAAGCGCGACGGTTGTAGTCATCGCCCCGAAACGCAATACCAGGCACCAACCTGGCCTTCAGCGCCTCCTCTGCCAGCGTCTCGATCACGCTGCCCTTGCTGCGCTTCGTGCGCTTGGCCTCCGCCGTCACGAGGCGGTCGGTTTTCTCCGACAGACGCAGGCTGAATGGGGCTGACTTCCTGCTCATGCGCGTATTGTAGCCGTTGTATTACGTTGTAACGTATCGAGAGCTTTCTCGACCGTCGAAAGGGACGCGGGTACCCAAGCCAAGAAGAACCAAGTTGTCCATCACATCCGTCCGCGGCGTAGCTGGCGCCACCAGCCCTGATAGCTATGCGGAGCTTAAAAGAAAGGACCCCTCCCGAGTCCCCGACCGCTTCCCCCAGTTGCTCGCCTGCGCATAGGCGATCAGCCGCCCCAGGTACTCCCGCGGGTCGGGCTTCTCCACGCCGGCGCCGGTGAGCAGGCGATGCGCTTGCGGGTCTGCGAAGCGGCAGCGCACGTCGAAGTAAGGGGCGAACGTCTCGGCGCCGGCCGGGAGCCCGCCGACGTCGACGAAACGCACAGGCTCGCGCCCGGTCAGCGACGCATGCAGCGCGACGAGCTCGCCGGCGCTCAGCGCGAGCTCCCCGGCGACGAGGTTGTACGTGCCGAGGGCGTCCTCGTCGTCGAGCAGCGCGAGCACGCCGTCGGTGACGTAGTCGACGGGCACGAAGTCCACGGTCGAGTCCTCGCGCGCGGGCACCTCCTGTAGGAGGCCCCGTTCGAAAGCGCGCATCGGCCAGTAGAGGACGTTGAAGGCGGATGTCCAGCCGCTTACGCTGTGCCCCACGACGATGCTCGGACGGGCGACCGCCAGCGGCAGGTCCGCGGAGGCGGCCGCCGCGCGCAACAGCCGCTCGGCCTCGTTCTTGGAGCGCTCGTAGGTGTTGCGGAACTCCTGCCCCACGTCCAGGTCCTCCTCGCCGAACGCGCCCGCGTGGCGCCCGCTGACATACGCCGTGGAGACGTGCACGAGGCGACGCAGCGAGCCCTCCGCCGCGATCTCATGCGCCAGCTCGAGCACCCGCTCCACCCCGCGCACGTTGACCTCGCGGGCGTCCTCGAGCGACAGGTCGAAGGAGATCGACGCGGCGCAGTGCACGATCCGGTCGACCGATGCCACCAGCCGCGCGCGGTCCTCGCCCGACAGACCCAGCCTCGGCTCGAGGAGGTCACCGCGCACAACGCTCACGCGCGCAGCGCCGGCGGGCAGCTCGTCGTAGAGGCGCGCCAGCACGCCGTCGAGCCGCGCGCGGGCGGCGGCGTCATCAGAAGCGCGCACGAGCACCACCACGTCGTCGCGGTCTCGCTCGATCAGCCGCGCGAGCGCGTCCGTGCCGAGGAAGCCGGTGGCGCCGGTGAGCAGGACCGCGCCGCTCATGCGCCGGGCGGAACCGCTGCGGGCGCAGCGACGGCCGTGGGCGACGCGCACCCGATGGCGTGGTAGCCGCCGTCCACGTGCAGGATCTCGCCGGTGATCGCGCGGGCGAGGGATGAGAGCAGGAAGCAGGCGGCGTCGGCGACAGGCTTGGGGTCCTCCACGTCCCAGGCGAGCGGGGCGCTCTGGGACCACACATCGCCGAGCGCTGAGAAGCCGGGGATGCCACCGGCGGCGAGCGTTTCCAGCGGCCCGGCGGAGACGAGGTTGACGCGGATCCGCTGCGGGCCGAGCTCGCGCGCGAGGTAGCGCGAGACGGCCTCCAGGGCGGCCTTGGCGACGCCCATCCAGTCATAAGCCGGCCAGGCGACGCTCGCGTCGAAGTCCAGCCCGACGACGCCGGCGCCGTCGGGGGCGGCGGCGAGCAGAGGCAGCAGCCCGGCGGCGAGCGCCTTCAGCGAGAACGCGCTCGTCTCATAGGCGGTGACGGCGCTCTCCAGCGGCGTGTCGAGGAAGCCGCCGCCGAGCGCATCGGGCGGGGCGTAGGCGACCGCGTGCAGCAGCCCGTCCAGCGCGCCCCAGCGCTCGGCCAGCTCCGCGTGCACGCGCTGGATGTCCTCGGCACTGTTCACGTCCAGCTCGAGCACGTCGGCCGGCTGCGGGAGCTGTCCGGCGGCGCGTTCGGTCATGCGTTTGGTGCGCCCGAAGCCCGTGAGCACGACCTCCGCCCCCAGCTCCTGTGCGCGCGCGGCGGTGGCGAAGGCGATCGAGTGCCGGTCGAGCACCCCGGTGATGAGCAGCTTGCGGCCCTCGAGCATCACGGTTCTCCCTGACGCATCACAGCGGCAGCGGGACGAACTCGCCGGGTGCGCGTCCGCCGGTGACGGGCTCCTGCCAGGCGGCGGGATCGCCGAGCGGGACGTCGAGCGCGGCGCCGCGCGACCACAGCACCTGCACGCCCGCGCGCGCGACGAGCGCGTCGTCCTGGTTGCGGATCTGCCAGCTGAAGTCCACGAGGCCTGCGCGCGCGTCGATCGGACGCAGCGCGGCGATCTCGCCGACGACGTGGATCGCCTCCTCCAGGCGCACGGGCCGCTTGAAGACGACGTCTGAGACGCGCCGCAGCGCGAGCACGCGCTGGGGGTCCAGCGGCACGAGCCCGACGGCGAGCGAGAGGATCAGCATGCCGTGGGCGATGCGCTCGCCGAAGGGGCTGTCGGCGGCCCACTGGGGGTCGCAGTGCTGCGGATGCCAGTCGCCGGTGAGCGCGGCGAACACGATCACGTCGGTGTCGCGCACGGGCCGCTGGGGGCTGGAGAAGCGCTGCCCCACGGACAGCTCCTCGAACGGCGCGGACCAGGACATGCTCTCGGCGGTGCTCTGCTCAGACATCTCGACCCTCCTCACAGCGGGACGTTGGTTGCGCGGGACTCGGGACGGTGCAGGCCCGCGAGCGACTCGAAGCACGAGGCGACGCGGCGGCGGGTGCAGTCGGGGGCGATCACCTCGTCGACGAAGCCGTCGGCGCTCGCGCCCTCGACGCCGAGGTGCTCGGACGAGTACGCGCCTGCGAGGCGGCGACGGTGCGCGCCGGGGTCCTCGGCGGCGGCGATCTCGCGGCGGTGCAGGATGCCGACGGCCTGCTCGGCGCCCATCACGCCGAGCTCCACGCCGGGCCACGCGAACACGTAGTCGGCGCCGAGCGCCTTGGAGTTCATGGCGATGAAGGCGCCGCCGAACGCCTTGCGCACGATCACGGTGACGGTGGGCACGGTGGCCTCGGCGAACGCGTGCACGAGCTTGGCGCCGTGGCGGATGACGCCACCTGACTCCTGGCGCGAGCCGGGCAGGAAGCCTGGCGTGTCCACGAGCACGAGCAGCGGCAGCCCGAAGGAGTTGCACATGCGCACGAAGCGCGCGGCCTTCTGGGCGGCCTCGATGTCGAGCACGCCGCCGAGGTGCTTGGGCTGGTTGGCGACGATCCCGATCGCGCGGCCCTCCAGGCGGGCGAAGCCGCAGAAGACGTTGCGCGCCCACCGCGGGCTGACCTCCATCGTGCGCCCGCCGTCCACGAGCGCGGCGGCCACGTGGCGCATGTCATACACGCGGCGCGCCTGCTGGGGCACGGCGCGGTCGGCAGCGCCGTCGGGCGCGGCCACGGCGGGCCACATCTGCGGCGCGACGCCGGCGTGCTGGGGCAGATAGTCGAGCAGGTCGCGCGCGAGCAGCGCGCCGTCGACCTCGGTGGGCGCGGTGAAGTGGCACACGCCGTTTCGCTCGTGCACGCGCGGGCCCCCGAGCGCCGCCATGTCGAGCACCTCGCCCGTGACCTCGGAGACGACGGCGGGGCCGGTGAGGAACATCGACGCGCCGCCGGCCATGATCGTGAAGTCGTTCAGCGCGGGGCCGTAGGAGGAGCCACCGGCGGCGGGACCGCACACGATCGAGATCTGCGGCACGAGACCGGAGAGCCGCACGTGCTCGCGGAAGATGGCGCCGTAGCCGGAGAGCGCGGCGAGGCCCTCCTGCATGCGCGCGCCGGCGGACTCGACGAAGCCGATCACGGGAACGCGCGCGCGGCCGGCGAGGCGCAAGACCTCGACGATCGTGGCGGCGTGCGCCTCGCCGAGCGAGCCGCCGGCGAACGATGCGTCCTGGGCGTAGCAGTACACCTGGCGCCCGTCCACGCGAGCGTGCGCGCCGAGCACGCCGTCGCCGGCGACCGCGCGCTCGCCCATCCGGCGGGAACGCACCTGCGTGCGCAGCAGCTGCAGCGAGCCGGGGTCGGCGAGCACCTCCAGGCGCTCCAGCGGCGTCAGCCGCTCGTCGGGGCGCTCGAGCAGCGCGAGGCTCACGGCGCCTCCAGGCAGAGCACGGCGTTGTGCCCGCCGAAGCCGAACGAGTTGGACAGCGCGAGCACGGGCCGGTCCTCGCCACGGGTCGAGCCGTCCCCGTCGCCGTTGCCGTTCAGCGCGAGCGGCCGCGCGGAGCCGGGCACGTAGTCGAGGTCCAGGCCCTCGTCGGGCTCCGTCAATCCGATCGTGGGCGGGGCGACGCGGTCGCGCAAGGCGAGCAGCGTGGCGACGGCCTCGACGGCGCCGGCGGCGCCGAGCAGGTGCCCGATGGCGGACTTGGTGGAGGAGACGGGGATACGCTTGGCGTGCTCGCCGAGCGCGAGCTTGATCGCGGCGGTCTCGGCGCGGTCGTTGAGCGGCGTGGAGGTGCCGTGCGCGTTGACGTAGTCAATCTGCTCGGGAGCGACGCCGGCGTCGGCGAGCGCGGCGGTCATCGCATCGGCCTGCCCGGCGCCGTCCTCGCGCGGCGCGGTCAGGTGGTGGGCGTCGGAGCTCGCGCCATAGCCGCGGATCGTGCCGAGCACCCGCGCGCCACGGGCCTGGGCGAGGTCCTGGCGCTCGAGCACGAGCACGGCGGCGCCCTCGCCCATGACGAAGCCGTCGCGGCGCGCGTCGAACGGCCGCGAGATCCCTTCCTTGGAAAGAGCATCGAGGGCGCTGAAGGCGGCGCGGGCGAGCGGCGTGAGACCGGCCTCGGAGCCGCCGGCGATGACGGCGTCGGCTTCCCCGGTCTGCAGCATGCGCAGGGCGCTCCCGATCGCGTGCGCGCCGGAGGCGCAGGCGGAGCTGACGGCGAAGGAGGGACCGCGCAGGCCGTGCGCCATGGACAGCGCGCCGGCGCCGGCGTTGCTCATCATCAGCGGCACGGACAGCGGCGAGACGTACTGGCCGCCGCGTTCGCGCAGCGTGTCCTGACCGTCAACGAGCGTGCGGATGCCGCCGATGCCGGTGCCGAGCACGCAGCCGATCCGCCGCGGGTCGTATGGCAGCTCTGCCTGGCCGTCCTCACCGGAGCCCCAGCCGGCGTCGGCGAGCGCCTCCTGGCTTGACGCGAGCGCGAGCTGCGTGAAGCGGTCGGCGCGGCGCACCTCCTTGGCGGAGAGGAACTCGCGCGGGTCGAAGTCCGCGCAGGCGCCCTCGCCGTCCACGACCCCGCAGGCGCCGGCGCTCCAGCGCTCGTGCAGGGTGCGCGCGCCGACGCCGAGCGGCGTGACGGCTCCGACACCGGTGACGACGATCGGCTCCATCCGGCTACAGGCGCTCGGCGATCAGCTTGATCGCGTCGTCGACGGTCTTGACCTCGGCGACGTCGGAGCCCTTCAGCTCGACGCCGTATTGCTCGTGCACGATCTGCGAGAGCTCGGCGAGGTCGAGCGAGTCGATGTCGAGCGCCTCGAACGTCGCCTCGCGGGTGATGTCGTCGGGGTTGGCGCCGAACGTCTGCAGCGACTCGACTACGAGCGTCTCGATCTGCTCTTCGGTGATGGTGGTGCTCATGCGGTTCCTTTCTTTTCTCTTTTGATTAGTTGGATGGCGTGTGGTTGAAGTTGGTCTGTGGGCTCGTAAGCGGGGCCGTGGCGGGCAGGGCTATGCGGCGAGGCCGCCGTCGACGTAGAGGGTGGAGCCGGTCACGTAGCCGGCCTGCTCGGAGGCGAGGAAGGAGGCGCAGGCGGCGACGTCGGCGGGCGTGCCGGCGCGGCGGGCGGGGACGGCGCTGAGCAGCTCGCCGTCAAGATCGGCGGTCATGTCGGTGTCGATCAGCCCAGGGGCAATCGCGTTGACGGTGACACCGCGGCGGGCGACCTCGACGGCGATCGTCTTGGTCATGCCGATCAGCCCGGCCTTGGCGGCGGCGTAGTTGGCCTGCCCGGCGTTGGCGCGCGGCCCGACGACGGAGGCGACATTGATCACGCGCCCAAAGCGCTCGCGGATCATGCCGCGCAGCGCGCGTCTGGTCGTGCGAAAGGCGCCGGTGAGGTTGGTGTCGAGCACGCGCTCCCAGTCCTCGTCGGTGAGCGACAGCGCGAGGTCGTCGGCGCGCACGCCGGCATTGTTGACGAGCACGAGCACGCGGCCGAGCTCGCCCTCGACGCGTTCGAACAGGGCGTCCAGCTGCACCTGGGAGGTGACGTCTGCGCCGACGGCGAGGGCACGGCCACCGGCAGCGTGGATCTGCGCGACGACCTCCTGGGCCGCGCCCTGGCCGGCGCGGAAGTTGACGGCGACGGGCCAGCCGTCGGCTGCAAGCGCGACGGCGATCGTGGCGCCGATGCCGCGGGAGGCGCCGGTCACGAGGGCGCAGCCCTGGCGTGAGCCGACAGCGGTCGTGCTGGTGGTTGCCTCGGCGGCGCTCACCAGGCACCCGGATCCAGGACGGCGATCGCCCTCACCAGTCCCCCCACTCGAGCACGGTGGCGCCCCACACGAGGCCGGCGCCCACTGCCCCGAGCACGACGCGCGCTCCCGCATGCAGACGCCCGGCGCGAACGGCCTCGGAGAGCGCGAGCGGAACGCTGGCGGCGCTGGTGTTGCCGAGCTCTGAGATCGCGTCGAACACGCGCTCGCGGGGCAGCTCCAGGCGCTCGGCGACGGAGGTGAGGATGCGCGCGTTGGCCTGGTGGTAGACGAACAGGTCGATCTCGCCCATCTCCAACTCCGCGAGCGCCACGACTTGGCGCGTGGACTCGGTGAGGTGCCGCACGGCCATGAGGAACGTATCGTGGCCTTCCATCTCGATGAAGCCCTTCTCGCGCGTGGCGCGGATCGCACCGGCGGCGGCGCCGTCGCTGCCGAGCACAAACGGCCCAATCTCTCCGGCGGCGTCGCGTGAGACGACGAGCGCGCCGGCGCCGTCGCCGAACAGCGGCGCAGTGCGCGCATCGTCGTGGTCGATGAAGCGGGTCATCACCTCGGCGCCGATCACGAGCGCGTGGCGCGCACGGCCGGCCTCGATCCAGGCGGTGGCGTGCGCGAGCGCGGCGATCGCGCCCGTGCAGGCGGCGCCGACGTCGAACGCGGCGGCGTCCGCGATACCCAGCTCGTGCGCGACGAGTGGCGCGGTGGATGGCGTGATCTCATCGGCGGCGAGCGTGGCGACGAGCACCATGTCGATCTCCTGCGCCTCGATCCGGGCGTCGGCGAGCGCCATGCGTCCCGCCTCGACGGCGAGGTCGCTGACACGCTGTCCGGGCGCGGCGTAGCGGCGCTCACGGATGCCGGTGCGCCGCTCGATCCAGTGGTCGCTCACCCCCAGGCGCGCGCCGATCTCGGCGTTGGCGACGCGTCTTTGCGGCAGCGCCGAGCCGATCCCGGCGATGCCGGCCGTGCGCACTGCGCGATCGGCGCGCACGTCTGTGACGGGCCGGTTCTCGACGGTCGGCCCGACATCGAGACCGGACGGAGCGTGGGGCGCGACCGCGGGCACGCCGAGTGCGGGCTCAGGCGACACTGCTGGTCTGCCTGCTCGCGGAGGGAACCTCGGGACCCGCGGCCGCAGGGGAGGTTGGGTCGAGCACGGTCGCGTCGGGCAGGTTGCGCGCGACGAGCTTGGCGAGCACCTCGCCGGGGCCGAAGTCGACGAACGTGTCGGCCCCGAGTCGCGCGAGCGTGAGCATCGTCTCGCGCCAGCGCACCGGCGTGACGATCGCCTGCGCGAGCTCGGCGCGGACGTCGCTGAACGGCTGTGCGGTCGAGCCGGAGATCACGGGCACGGCGGTCGGCGCGATCTCGACCTCCTCCAGCGCTTCGCGAAAGGGCGCCACGGCGCCGGCCATGGCGGGCGAGTGAAACGCGCCGGCGACGTCGAGCATGATCGCGCGGATGCGCTCGGCGCGCGCCTGCTTGGATGCGGCGCGCAGCTGCGCGGTAGGCCCGGCGAGGACCGCCTGCCCGGGCGCGTTGTCGTTGGCGATCACGAGGCCGTGCTCGGAGGCGAGCTGCGCGGCCTGCTCCTCGGAGGCGCCGAGCACGGCGAGCATGCTCTGGTCCTGTCCGTCGCAGGCGTCGGCCATGAGCGCGCCGCGGCGCACGGCCAGGCGCAGTCCGGCAGCCTGATCGAGCGCACCGGCGGCGACGAGCGCGCTGAGCTCTCCCAGCGAGTGGCCGGCGAGCGCGACGGGTTGCACGGAGTCGGGACGCGCGAGCCAGCCGGCGATGCTCGCGCAGTAGATCGCTGGTTGCGCGAAGCGGGTGCTCTCACCGACACGCGCGAACAGATCCTCGCCCAAGAGGGCCTCGCATTCGAGGACAAGCTCGGGAACGCCGCCGAGGGCGAGCTCACGTAGGTCGCCGGTCTGGCTTCCCTGACCGGGGAACAGCCCAGCTATGACACCAGGAGACACTCGCTAGACATATTCGCTGCGGGACGCGCGTAGTTACGCGAATCCGTGCGCCAACCGCCCAAATGGGGGGTCGGAGCGCCGTGGAACCGCTTTCTTAGCGATGCAGCCCGAGGCGCTGCGCGCGCTGCACGGCGTCGGCGCGGTTGCGCGCGCCGAGCTTGCGGTAGAGCGTGCTCGTGTGCTCCTTGACGGTATGCGGCGAGAGGAACAGCTCGGCGGCGATCTCGCGGTTGGTGGCGCCACCGGCGATCAGCGCGAGGATCTCGCCCTCGCGTCCGGTGAGCGTGGGCACGGCGGGGCCGCCGAGGTCGCGGAAGACCTCCTGGCCGTCGCCGACCATGCGCACGAGCTTGGCGATCTCCGGGGCGGGCTGGTCCTTGGAGATAAAGCCGGCCGCGCCCGCGGCCCTGGCGGCGCGCGGCGAGATGCCGCCCGCGCCCGACATCAAGAGGACGCGCGGGGCGGGCGCCTCGGCGCGCAGACGCTCGCAGATCTCGGGCCCGGACTCGAGGCCCAGGAAGAGGTCGACGAGCGCCACGTGCGGCTCGTAGCGACGGCAGACGGCGATCGCCTCGGCACCGTTGCGGGCGCTGAGACAACGGTCCACCCAGGGCATCTGCCCGAGCATCAGGCGAAAGCCCCAGTGCACGACGTCGTGGTCGTCGACGACGAGGATGCGCAGCCTCCTGGGCTCGGGATCGCCGGTGGCGACGCCGGCGTCCGATGGCCCGGATGCGGACACGGCGCTCATTGGCCGGTGGGGACCATCAGGCGTACCTGCCACACACCTGGCTCGAGCTCTCCGTACTCGAGCACGCCGTCGTGCTGGAGCGCCTCGAGCGTCGCGAGCCGCAGGCCCACGCCCCCGTGACGCCCACCGTGCGGCGCGGCGCGGCGCTCGCGCACAGGCGCGCCGTCGTTGCGCACGGCGAGCACGAACGTGCCGTCGTCGTTGCCCAGCGTGACCTCGACGGTGCTTGCCTCGGCGTGCTTGCTGGCATTGCGCATGGCCTCGACGAGGACCGACTGGGCGAGCGCCTCGAGGCTCGCGGGAACCTGCTCGGCGCGCCCCTCGAGGACGATCTCGAGACCCGGATAGAGCGCGCGGACGCGTTCGAGTTCTTCCGCGAACGTGACGCTGGTCGGGCGCGAGAGGTGCCCGAGCGGCCGCGTCAGCGCGGTGCGCAGGTCCGAAAGCGCCATCTGCACCTCGGCGGCGCAGCGGCGTTGGCTGTCGGCGTCGAGCGCCTCCTCGCGCGAGAGCACGAGCGACACCCCGAACAGTCGCTGCACGACGCCCTCGTGGATCTCGCGGGCGAGGTCGATGCGCTGCTGCAGCTGGCGGCTCTGCTCGTCGTAGGCGGTGACCTCGCGCGCGACGGAGGCCATCGCGATCGCCTTGCCGAGCGTCCACAGCAGCTGGCGCTCGTCGTCGTCCATCTCCGGCGCGCCGCCCTCGCGCTCGGAGAGCACGACGCCGACATAGCGCCCTGCGGCGGCCATCGGCGTGCAGACGATGCGCACGCCCTCGAGCAGCTCGCGCACGTCGGGCGGCACCTTGAAGTCCTCGGCCCCCATGACCTCCAGGACACGGTCCTCCATCAACGAGCGGCGCGCCACGGGGACGGAGTCGATCGTCACGAACAGGTCGGCGAACAGCTCGAGCTCGATGCCGTGCGCGCCGACCGCGCGCACGCGCCGGCGCGTGCTGTCGTAGCGGACGAGCACGGCGCGCTTCATCGAGGCCAGGCGACAGATCGCCTCGCACAGGCTGCTGAAGAAGGCATCCGGCGGGGAGCCCTCGCCGATGCCGGAGAGCAGGTCGGACATGACCTCGAGCACCTCGATCGGGCCTGCGTCGAGTGGGCCGGGGCGGGGCGAAGCGGCACCGGGCATGTGGGGAGAATCCCACGAATACAATGCAGGCGCCCCGGGTCAACCCGGGGCAACCCCCCAAACAGGGGGGTGCACGCTCAAGCGACGGGATCGAGCGTGTGGGCGCGGTGAGGTCCGCTCTTCGCAACTTCTTAGCGCCCGGCAGTGTCGAGCACCTAGGATCATCCAGCGCCCGCCGGCCTCGCGGACTTCGCGCACGGCCCTGTCAGCCAAGAGGAGTCTTCCGAGTTCCGATGAACCACGATAGCCACCATGCGGCTGCGTAAGGCCATTCTCTGCGGCATCGTCGTCGTGGTGGCGGCGAGCGCCACGACGCTTGCGCTCGCGGCGCGGCGGATCTCGGCCGAGCAGTCCGCTTACACGGCGCCGAGCGCGGGCCGCTGCACACCGACCTCACTTGACGTCTCCGCGGTGCTGCCGGGAACCAGCCTGGCGGTCTCGCCGCTGCCCGACTCCTATTCGGCCTCGCCGGCCACCCAGATCAGCCTGTTGGGCGTGCCGGCAGGCCAGCTCAGCGCGATCCACGTGAATGGCTCTGCGACCGGCTCGCATACGGGTCGCCTGGTCGGCTACTCGCAGGGCGACGGAGGCAGCTTCGTGCTCAGCAAGCCGTTCGCCTCTGGCGAGACGGTGACCGTGCGCGGCAGGCTGAGCGTGAACGGCAAGACACAGCCGTTCGCGTTTCACTTCGTGGTCGCACACGAGGACACACAGCTCGCGGGCGCGAGCGCCGCCGCGGCAGCCAGTGCGACGCCGCCTGACCCGGGCGAGTGGCAGCACTTCGTCTCGGCACCCGAACTGAAGGCGCCGGTCGTGCTGGCAACGACATCGGGGGCGGGGACGACGACAGGCGACCTGTTCACAGCCCCGTACAACGGGCCGGGTCCGAGCGGACCGATGATCTTCGAAGGCAACGGCAACCTAGTGTGGTTTCACCCGCTGACCTCGGGTCTCGCCGCCACCAACCTGCAGGTCCAGCAGTACGACGGCCGGACGGTCCTGACCTGGTGGCAGGGCCATATCCCACCGCAGGGCTTCGGCCAGGGCGACGAGATCATCGACAACACCGCCTACCAGCAGATCGCCGCCGTGCACGCCGGCAACGGCTTCCTCGCAGACCTGCACGAATTCCGCATCACGGCGAACAACACGGCGGTGCTGACCGTGTTCAACCCGATCGAGTGCAACCTCTCCTCTGTGGGCGGCCCCAGCGGCGCCGCGGTAACAGATGCGAGCTACCAGGAAATCGACCTGAAGACGGGCCTCGTGCGCCGCGAATGGTCGGCGCTGAACCACGTGGCGCTGTCGGACTCCTACAGCACGGCCACGGGTTCGAGCATGGCGTGGCCGTTTGACTACTTCCACCTGAACTCGATCGACCCCCTGGCGAACGGCAGGACGCTGATCTCGGCACGCAACACATCGGCGCTGTACGAACTGGACACGCAGACGGGCCAGGTGCTGACGCGGATCGGGGGCAAGCATCCGACGTTCAAGCAGTCGAGCGCGGCTGTCACCGCCTTCCAGCACGATGCAAGCGTGCTGCCGAGCGGGACGATCAGCGTGTTCGACAACGGCGCCACGCCGAAGGTGCAGCCGGAATCGCGCGCGCTGATCCTCAGCGTTGACGCGCAGGCGAAAACGGAGACGGTCGTCGCCCAGTACACGCACAAGGCGCCGTCGCTGTCGGCGGACAGCCAGGGCAATGTGCAGTCGCTGGAAGACGGGAACGTCTTCGTCGGCTGGGGCGCGGAGCCCTACTTCTCGGAATTCACGGCCGGCGGGCAGATGATCTACGACGCGCACATGCACGGCTCCTACCAGTCCTATCGCGCGTACCGATTCGCATGGGCGGCGACGCCCACGGAACCGCCGGCGATTGCGGCGTCCTCGGCGAGCGCCACTGCCCCCGTGAGCGTGTACGCGAGCTGGAACGGCGCCACCGAAGTCGCCAGCTGGCGCCTGCTGGCAGGCGCAACTCAGCAGCAGCTGGCGCCGGTCGCGACGGCCCCCCGCGACGGGTTTGAGACCGAGTTGAATACGCCCGCGCACGAGTCCTATGTGGCCGTGCAGGCGCTCAACCAGGCGGGCGCTGTGATCGGCACGTCGCACACGATCGCGGGTTGACAGCGGGCTCCGGGCCAATCGCACCCGCCGGCCCGTGGGATGCACTCGAGAGCGGCCCCAGGCCCGCAGATCACCCACCGCTGCTGTGATTTCTGGTCGTTGATTTTTTGAGACAGATCTGACTTCAAGTCTCAATATCTGGGTTGATCTGTGCGCACAGTTTGATAGTCTCGACTTTCCTTAGGGTCAAGCGGAGGGGTGCTGGATGGCGACTCGCGATGTCAGACATACGCTGCCCAAGGCCGGCGCGGGTGCGTCGTCGCGCAGTGAGAAAGGGCGCACGCGGGCGCGCAAGGCGGGCACGGAGCGCTACCGACCGCTACCGACCGGCACCCACGGCCTGGACCCGGAGCTCGTCAAGCGCGATCAGCGCAGCCGCCTGCAGAAGGCGATGGTCGAGCTGATCGCAGCGAAGGGCTACCCGGCAGTGCGCATCGTCGATTTGGCAAAGCTCGCACACGTCTCCCAGCCGACGTTCTACAGCCTGTACGAGGACAAGGAAGACCTGTTCCTGAGCGCCTATGACGAGGTCGCGCAGCGCACGGCGAAGACGGTCATCAGCGCCTACGAATCGGATGGTTCCGCGGACGAGCGCCTGGTGGTGGCGATGCGCGCATTCGCCGGGCTGGCGGCGCAGGAGCCGGAGACGACCTCGCTGCTCGTGCTCGGCGCGTTCGGCGCCGGTGGTCGCGCGCTGGAGCGACGCAGGCTCGCGCTCGACGCGCTCGAGCGCAATATCTATTCCAGGCGTGACGGCGACGCGCAGGCACAGCCCACGGATCTGACGATCAAGTTCATCCTTGGCGGGATTCGCGAGGTCACCGCGGCACGACTGCGCGAGGAGCGCGCCGGCGAGCTGCCGGAAATCGCGGACGAACTAGCGGCGTGGGCGGCCTGCTACCCGCGCCGCCTGCCGCCTGGCCTCGAGGCGCCCCCGGCCACGCGCGAAGAATCCGAGGGCACCGGTGGCCGGCAGGCCTCTGAGCGCGCGCGGCGCGCCGAGGGACGACTGCCGAGCGGTCGTAGCGACCTGCCGCGGCAGTTCATCGTCAAAAGCCAGCGTGAGCGGATCGTGGACGCGACGGCTGCGATCGTCGCTGAACGGGGGCTCGCAGCGCTGACAATCCCTGAGATCGCACGGCGCGCAAACGTCTCGAACCAGACCTTCTACGACATCTACTCGTCAAAGCACGAGGCGTTCCTGGGAGCGCAGAAGGTCGGGATGCACCAGGCACTACGAGTCGCGGTCGACGCATACGAGGCACAGGGCGAGGACTGGCCGCGCGCCGTAGACGCTGGTGTGCGCGCGCTGCTGGAATACCTGGCCTCTGAGCCGGCGCACGCCCACCTGACGCTCGTGGACACGTTCGCGGCCTGCCCCGACGCGATCGAGATCCGCAACGCAGGCATGAGCGGCTTTGCCTCCTATCTTGGCCCTGGCTATGCGCTTGGCGGCGCAAACGGGGAGGTGCCAGCGATTGCCGCGGAGGCCGTCGCCGGCGGCATCTGGCAGGTGCTGCACCATTACATCGAGAACGACAGCCTCGGCGGGCTGACCGGCACCGGCCCGCAGCTGACCTACTTCGCGCTTGCCCCGTTCCTCGGGCCGGCGCAGGCGGCCGATGTGGCCCGTCAGTCCTCAGCGGCGGGCGCCGACAGCACGTAAGCGATCCGTCCGTCGCGCCTGGTGCGTCCGATCGCGCCGCCACGCTCGAGCTTCTTTGCGCCCGCGCGGATGTCAGCAGCGGACATCGCTGTGACGAGCACCAGCTCGCCTACCGTGTGCGAACCGTGCTCCAGCGCCGCGACGATCGCCTGCTCGGCCGCACCGCGAGGGGCGGACGAGGACTTCGGCGCAGCTGCCAGCGGCTGCGCCGAAGCCCGTTTGCGCGGGCCGGCAGCCTCGCGCGCGCGAGCCGGTTTGGGGGAGCCAGCCGGTTTGAGGGAGCCGGCAGCTTTGCGCGAGCCGGAGGCTTTGCGCGAGCCGGAGGCGGCCAGCTCGAGTGCGCCCGCAGCCGAGCCGCGAGGTCCGCGCCGCCTCGTAAGCGTCACGTCGTTCTTCGCCTCCGACACGACCTCCCTCTCTAGCCTCTCGGCGGCGCCCATCAGCTCCTCGTACTCCTCCACCGCTGGGCGCAGCTGTCCGATGCGGCCGTCGATTTCAGCGCGCACGCGCGCCAGCAGGTCAGCGCTCATCGCGCCAGAGGCGGGAGTCATATGCGCTCAACTCAGCGCCGAGTGGCGGGGCTGTGTGGGTGTGGCGATCCTGGGCAGTGTTGCCCCGATGGCCCTCATGCGCGGCGTGTCCTGTGCACGCGCACTTTTTTATCAGGTCCCGCCAGCGGCGCCGGACGCTCGCGCACGCGGCCGCCGCACGGGCCTAATGCGATACACGCAGGTAGGCGAGTACCGCGAGCACGCGACGGTGATCGTCGTTGCACGCGGGCAGCTCGAGCTTCGCGAAGATGTTGGTGATGTGCTTCTCAACGGCCCCTGGGGTCACGATCAGGCTCTCGGCGATCGCCGTGTTCGAGCGTCCCTCGGCCATCAGCGCGAGCACCTCCTGCTCACGCGCGGTCAGACCCGACAGTGGCTCGGTAGCACCGTTGCGTGGTGCGAGCAGCTCGGCAACGACCTGCCGGTCGAGCACGGTGCCCCCGGCGGCGACGCTGTGCAACGCGTCGAGGAACGCCCTCACGTCACCGACGCGCTCCTTGAGCAGGTAGCCGATTCCGGCGGTATCGCCGGCGACCAGCTCGCTGGCATAGGCGGTCTCGACGTACTGGGAGAGCACGAGCACCCCCAGCTTCGGCTGACGCCGGCGCGCCTCGATCGCGGCGAGCAGGCCCTCGTCGCTGTAGGTGGGCGGCAGGCGCACGTCGATGATCGCAAGATCCGGCTTGTGGCCGGCGATCGCACGCAGGAGCGAAGGTCCGTCCTCGACCTGGGCGACGACCTCGATCTGGCTCTCGCGCAGCAGTGCCACGAGCCCTTCTCGCAGGAGCGCGAGATCCTCGGCGATCACGACGCGCATGGCAGCCTTGCCTCGATCACGGTGCCGCCCTCGTGCGGGCTCTCCACGCGCAGGCTGCCGTCAAGCGCCTCCACGCGTGCGCGCAGGCCGGCGAGGCCCGAGCCGAGCGGGTCGGCTCCGCCGCGCCCGTCGTCCCTGACGACGACCACGAGCGCGCGGTGCTCATCCACGAGCGAGATCCAGCTGCTCTGCGCGTGCGCGTGCTTGACGGTGTTCGTGAGCGCCTCGGCGATCACGAAGTAGGCGGCGCTCTCGATCGCCGGCGCGAGCCCGCCGCGCGTGCGTACGTCGATCGCCGTTCCCAGCCCGTAGCGTGCGGACAGCGACTCGACCGCTGCCACGAGCCCGCGGTCGGCCAGCAACGGCGGCACGATCCCCCGCGCGAGGTCGCGCAGCTCGGTGATCGCGTGGTGGGCCTCGCGCTGGGCGTCGAGGATCAGGCCGCGCACCTCCGGCTGGTCGTGCACGCGCAGCTCAGCACGCCCGAGCTGCAACGTGAGCGCGACCAGCCGCGCCTGCGCGCCATCGTGCAGGTCGCGCTCAATGCGCCTGAGCTCCGCCGCCTGCGCGTCGACAGCCTGCCGACGGGTGCGCGTGAGCATGTCGATCCGCGCGCGCAGGGCGCGCCGGCCGTGGGCGACGAGCACGCGGTCGTGCAGGGCGATCAGCGAGTACGCGCTGCCGGAGGTCGCAAGACCGAGCAGCGCCCATGCCGGCCAAAACCGCTGCGCGCCGGCGAGCAGCCAGGTGAGCAGCCAGGTGAAGATGAGGATCACCGCGGCTGCGCCGACGAGCGCCCACACGCAGGCGACGCGGCGCACGGCGCCGCGCGGCTGGCGCCACGCCCAGCCGGCGCTGAAATCGAGCAGCACGAGATCGCCCAACCCGAGCCACACCCACGCCGGCCAGAAGTAGCCCTGGCCGCTCAGCGCCCAGATCGCGGCGACCAAGACCGAGCTGAGGAACGCAAGACGGCGCACGAGCGAGCGGGCGTACTCGCCAATCGAGAGGCCGGCGGCGAGCGTCGGCATCCATCGTCGCGGGCTGGCGCTCTGCGCCGGCGAGAGGTCGAGGGGGATTCGCGCGCGAGAGGACATTCGCGCAATCGTCTCACGGCGGCGCCCGCGCCGAGCCATGTACGCTGCGTGACATGGGACTCAAGGGGTTGGATGGAAGGATCAGCGTGATCACGGGCGGCGCCGGCGGGATCGGCCTGGCGGTGGCCGCGCGACTTATCGCCGAGGGCGGCCGCGTGGCGCTCGTGGACCTGGACGCGGAGGCGTGCGAGCTGGCGGCGGCGGGGCTGGGGGAGAATCGCGCGATCGCGATCGCGGCGGACGTCTCATCCGAGCCAGAGGTTGTGCAGGCGTTCGCACAAGCGCGCGAGCGTCTTGGCCGCGTTGACTCGTTGCACAACTGCGCCGGGATCGAGGGCCACGCGTGCCCGATCCTCGACAGCGAGGTCGAGCAGCTGGACGCGTTGATGCGGATCAACCTGCGTGGCACTTATCTATGCCTGCGCGAGATGCTGCGTGTGGCCGCCTCACAAGACTCGCCGGCGACGATCGTCAACACGGCTTCGGGCACCGCGCTGCACGCGGTCCCCGGAATGGGGCTGTATGCCTCGACGAAGGCAGCCGTGCTGATGCTCACCCGCAACGCCGCCGTCGAGTCGGCTGCCACGGGCACGCGCGTGAACGCGGTCGTCCCCGGCCCGATCGACACGGCGCTGTTCGACCGCCTGCCGGACGAGCTGAAGTCTGGCGTCGCCGCGTCGCTGCCCGTGGGTCGAGTGGGACAGCCCGACGAGGTCGCCTCGCTCGTGGCGTGGCTGCTGAGCGACGAGAGCCCGTATGTGACTGGCTCTATCTACACGGTCGACGGCGGCGAGACCGCTTAGCCCTTAGCGTGTTCGGCGATCACCTCTTGGGCGATCGCGAACGCTGAGTTTGCCGCGGGCACGCCGGCGTAGACGGCGGTGTGCAGGATCACCTCCTTGACCTCCTCGGGCGTGAGGCCGTTGCCCAGCGCCGCGCGCACGTGCATCGCGATCTCGCCCTCTGCCCGCAGCGAGACGAGCGCCGCCAGCGTGGCGATGCTACGGGCGCGGCGATCGAGACCGGGACGCGCCCACACATCCCCCCATGCGTAGCGCGTGATCAGCTCCTGGAAGTCCGCCGTGAACTTGTCCTTGCGCGCCTCCGCACGGTCTACGTGCGCGTCACCCAGGACTTCGCGGCGGATTTTCATGCCCCGCTCGAGATCGCTCAACCGCTCATCTCCTTTGCTTCGCTTTGGGTGGGAGGCAGGCCTTGTGCCGCTGCTGGCTGGAGGTGATCGAGAAGCAGGGCGTTGAACTCGTCCGCCCGCTCGATGTTGCCGAGGTGTGCGGCGCCTGCTAGCTCGACGAAGCGAGCGTCGTGGATGCCGGCGGCGATTAGCCGGCCGTGCGCGGGCGGCGTGGCTGGATCCTCGCTGCCGGATAGGACGAGCGTCGGCGCCGTGATGTGGACGAGCGCTTCGCGCAGGTCGACACGTGACATCGCCTCGCAGCACGCGGCATAGCCCTCGGCGGGGGTTGCAGCGATCATCGCGCGCATGCGCTCGATCACGTCGGGGCGCTCATGCCGCATGGCGTCGGTGAACCAGCGGCCGACGACCGCCTCGGCGATCGCGCCGGTTCCCTGCGCGCGGACGGTGGCGGCTCGTGCGAGCCAGCCAGATGGGTCGCCGAAGTAGGCCGAGCTGAAGCACACGGCCAGCCGCTCGACGCGCTCGGGCGCGTTCGCGGCGACCCACATCGCGATCGCACCGCCCAACGAGATGCCACACAGGCAGGCACGTTCGATCTGCAGCTCGTCGAGCAGCGCCAGCACGTCGCCGCCTAGCTCGGCGAGCGTGTAGGGGCCGTCGGGCACCGGCGAGCCGCCGTGCCCACGCGTGTCCAGGCGCACGACGCGAAGACGCTCGGCGAGCGGCCGGACCTGCGCATCCCACATGCTCAGGTCGGTGCCCAGCGAGTTGACGAGCACGACCGCCGGCACACCCGGCGGTCCGTCCAGCTGCCGCCGCAGCCTGCAGGGCACCGCTCAGCGCTCCCCGACGTGGGCGCGGTGGCGGGCGAGCGCGCGGTCGATCAGCGTTGCCGTGGATCCTAGGTAGGCCGCCGGGTCGAGTGCCGCGTCGACGCCCGCGGCACCGAGCACGGAGACGATCTCGTTGAGTTCGAGGACGGCGTCGCGCAACGGCACGCCCCGTGCGAGCGCCTGGCGCGAAGCGCGTTCGACGAGCTCGCCGGCGTGCGCGCGGCCGAGGCGCTCGGTGAGCGCGGTGGTGAGCGCCTCGCCCATGATCAGCCGACCGGTCAGCTCGAGGTTGGTGCGCATTCGCTCCTCGTTCACCTCGAGGCTCTCGAGCAACGCACGGACGGCGGCAACCGCCGAGCCGGTCAGCGCCAGAAGCTCGCAGAGCGTCTGCGCCTCCGCCTGCCATGAGCCGGCGGCGCGTTGGAGCTCGCCACCCATCGCCGCGAGCAGCGTCGCGACCAACCCGGGGGCGCGCTGCGCGCAAGCGCGCGCCGCGACTGCCGCGACCGGGTTGCGCTTGTGCGGGAGCGTCGAGGAGCCACCGTCGCTGGAGCCGTCGGCGAGCTCGGCCACCTCCGTCTGGGCGAGCAGCACCACATCTGTGGCGATCTTCCCGGCGACACCACAGCAGGCGCCGAGCGCGCACGCGAGGAGCGCCGGGCGCATCCGGTCAGACTGCCACGGCAGCGTCGGCTCCCGGAGATCCAGGCGCCTGGCGAGGGCGCTCGCGAGCTCGATGCCGTGCTCGCCGAGCGACGCGAGTGTGCCTGCGCCGCCGCCCAGCTGGAGCGCAAGGCCGCGCGTGCGTACCTGTGTGAGTACTGCGTCGGACTCTTCGAGCGCCACCAGCCAGCCGGCGGCGGTCAGTCCGAACGTCACCGGGAGCGCCTGCTGCAGAAGCGTGCGCGCGACCTGCAGCGTGTCGCGGTAGCGATCGGCCAGCGCCGCGCAGGCATCCGCGGCGGCCTGGAGGTCTTCCAGCAGCGGACCCAGCGCGCGCTTGGCGACGAGCATCGTCGCCGTGTCCACAACGTCCTGGCTGGTCGCGCCGCGGTGCAGGTGGGCGCTCGCATCGGCGGACAGCAGCGCCGTCAGCGCCGCCAACAGCGCCGGGACAGGCGTGCCCTTCTCGGCGGCGCCCGCGCCAAGTAGCGCGGGGTCCAGCTCCGCGCTCTCACACACGCGCGCGATCTCCTGCGCGGCGGGCATGGGCACGATCCCAACGTCGGCGCCCGCCGCCGCCAGCGCCGCCTCGAAGTCGAGCATCGCGCGCAACCATGCGCGGTCGTCTAGCTGCGCGGCGCTCGCGCCGCGGTCGAACAGACCGCTGAAGATCTCAGAGTGCAGGGAGCGCGCCTCGCTCAGATCGCGAAGAAGACGGTCTCATCCTGCCCCTGCAGGCGGACGTCGAAGCGGTAGCCGCCGTCGAGCGGCGCCGCCAGCAGCGTGCGCCGCATCGCTTCGCCGCCGCGAAGGCTGCAGAGCACCGGGTCGAGCGCGTTGCGCTCCTGCTCGTCGGCGAAGTACACACGCGTGACCACGCGCTGCAGCAGCCCGCGGGCGAACACGGACATCGTGATGTGGGGCGCCTGGGTGCTCTCGCCCGGTCCGGGCACCGGTCCCGGCTTCAACGTGCGGATCGAGTAGCGACCGTGCGCGTCGGTGGGACAGCGCCCGAAACCGCGAAACCCCGACCAGGCGACCGCGCCGCGGGGGTCGTCCGGGTGGGCGAAGCGCCCGTCGCCGTCGGCCTGCCAGGTCTCGATCAAACCGTCCGGCACCGGCTGCCCGGCACCGTCGAGCAGCACACCCTCCAGCACGATCGCCCCGGGGGTGCCCTCGGCCACGACCTCCCGACCGTCGCCCCAGGGGAGCGCGAAGCCGAAGTAGGGGCCCACCGTCTGCGAGGGCGTCGGCATCATCGCGCGGCGCTCGTTCTCGCTCGAGCACGCATCGGCGCTCATCGGTCACCCTCCTCGAACGGCGTCCGTTCGCGTCCACGCAGAATGATGTCGTAGCGGAACCCGAGCGCCCATTCGGGCGTGGTCGCGTCCAGGTCAAACTCACAGATCAACCGCGCGCGGTCACGCGGGTCACGGACCGAGTTGAAGATCGGGTCATGGGCGAACAGCGGATCGTCGGGGAAGTACATCTGCGTAATCAGACGCTGCGTGAAGGCACGGCCGAGCAGCGAGAAGTGGATGTGCGCGGGGCGCCAGGCGTTGAAGTGGTTCTCCCACGGGTAGGCGCCGGGACGGATCGTGATGAAGCGGTAGCGGCCCTCGGCGTCTGTCACGCAACGTCCGACCCCGGCGAAGTTCGGGTCGAGCGGTGCCGGGTGCGTGTCGACCTTGTGCCAGTAGCGCCCAGCGGCGTTGGCTTGCCAGATCTCAATCAGCGTCCCGGGGACCGGGTGCCCGTTACCGTCGAGCACGCGGCCGTGCAGCACGATCTTCTGGCCCTGCGGCTCGCCCGCGTGCCCGGCGGTGAGATCGAAGTCGAGCTCACCGACACGATCCTCGCCTAGCAGCGGACCGGTCACGTCGCTCAGCGTGTTGGGAATCGCGAGCAGCGGGCGCTTAGGATGGCGCAGGATCGTGCCGCGGTAGGCGGGCCAGTCGTGCGGCGGGTCGACGAGCTCATGCTCGCGCCTGTAGCCGGGTATTACAAGCCCACGTCCGGGGCCTGCCCAGAGCGGCGAGCCGCCACCCAGCTCGGCCTTGCGCTCTACGTCCATCTCGCTCCTCCCGCCGCTCGTCTCCTGTTGCCCACCGACGCGCCCTCAGCCACCTGCGACCTCCGTCTGCTGAGTCGCCAGAAGCTCACGTAGGGCGTCGAGCTCTTCCTGCGTTGGAGGCTCTATGACAGCCAGATCCTCAGCGACCGCGAGCGGCCAGCCGGTGGCCGCGCGCGCCTGCTCGGGCTCGATTCCCTCATGCACGCTCGTGAGCGTCAGCTCGCTCGTCTGCGGGTCGGGCTCGAGCACGCCGAGGTCGGTGATCACCTTCGCCGGCCCGCGCCCCGTGAAGCCCGAGGCGCTCGCGGTCGCCTGGGGCCCTGCCGTAGCCGACGCGAGGTCACGAAGTCCACACGCTCGACGAAGCTGCGCGCGGCTCTGGCGCACGATCACGATCACCTCGCCGCAGGAGGCTGCGATCTCGGGGGCGCCGCCGGCGCCCGGTAGGCGCACGGTCGGGTCGATCGTAGTCGGAGCCGATGACCGTCGTGTTGATGTTGCGCGAACCTGTCGATCTGTGCCGCCCCAAGGAACCCCACGTCGATCCTCCCGGGCTGCAGCCAGTAGTTGAAGATCTCCGGCACGCTCACCACGGAGTCGGCCGTGAGAGCGAGCTCGCCGTCGCCGATCGACAGCGGCAGCGTCGAGGGCTTGGCCCCGATCGTGCCCGACTCGTAGATCAGGATCAGGCCGGGGGCGTGCGTGCGCCGCGCGAGGTTGGCCGCCGTGCTCGGCAACCCAATGCCCACGAAGCAAATCACGCCATCGTGCAGCATGCGCGCGGCCGTCACCGTCATCCGCTCATCCGCGGACAGTGCCCCGCCGAGCTCGCTCATGCGGTGGCGCTCTCCGTCGCGAGGATCTCCCGCTCGAGCCACTCGCGGAAGGCGTCGCGGTCGCGCCCGATCGCGTCCCAGCGGCGGTAGTCCTCGTTGTCGCGGTCGTAATAGCCCTGGGCGTAGGAGGGCGCGCACCGCCTGGCGCCTGTGCGACGGCGGTCACGACCCAGCGGGGCAACACGATCGCGCCGGGCTTGGGCTCGAGCTGATCGACGATCTCCTCGACTGTCACGAGACTGCGGCGTGCTGCGAGCACCGCCTCCTTCTGCACACCAACGATCCCCCATAGCTGGACGTTGCCGTCACGGTCGGCGCGCTGCGCGTGGATCACGGCGGCGTCCGGGCGCAGAGCGCTGACGGCGGTCAACTGCTCGCCGGTGAACGGGCACGCGATCGTGGCCACGCCGCTGGTGTGCGAGGTGAGGTCTGTGCCGACATAGCCGCGCAGCACGGCGAAGGGCAGACCGGAGGCACCGGCGACGAGCCGGTTGGCCATGCCCGCGTGGCTGTGCTCTTCGAGCTCCAGTGGCGCCGGCCAGCCGTTCTCGACCGCGTCACGAAAGCGGTGCAGCGAGCCGACGCCGGGGTTGCCCCCCCACGAGAACACAAGCTTGCGCGCGCAACCGGCGCCGATCATGCGATCGAGGACGATGTCGGGAGTGAGGCGGATGAGCGTCAGCTCGCGCCGGCGTTGGCGGATGATCTCGTGCGCGGCGGCGAACGGAATCAGGTGTGTGAAGCCCTCGATCGCGACCGAGTCGCCGTCGCCGACCACCAGCTCGACCGCCTCAGAAAGCGCCAGGATCTCGGTCACGGGTGCGTCCTCACCCGCATCCCCCGTAGCTGCACACGGGCTGTCAACCCTATCTCCACCCCTCCGACCCCTTTGTCACTAGTCCGCAATGAGAACATACGGGCACAGTACGAACCCTACCGCACAGTTCCCTCTCCCGGCAAGTTCTCGCCCGCTCACCCCTTCCGCCGCCAAGCCCTCTTTCGACGTGAGGTGTGGCCGAGCCGCACAGTGCATTAGTGTTCGCATCTCGAACCCTGATTCCAACTCCTCGACACAGCCAAGCCTATGAGCGCAACGCGAGCCAGCAGATCCGATTTCGTCCAATCACTCGAGCGGGGGCTGGCGGTGATTCGCGCGTTCGACGCAGAGCACCGCGAACTGCGCCTGAGCGATGTTGCGGCCTCGACCGGCCTCACACGCGCAGCCGCCAGGCGCTTCTTGCTGACGCTCGTGGAGCTCGGCTATGTGCGCTTGAAGGATGGGCGCTTCTCTCTGCGCCCGCGTGTGCTCGACCTCGGCTACGCGTACCTATCGAGTCTCAGCTTCGCGGAGATCGCGCAGCCGCACATGGAGGCGCTCGTGCACGAGCTGAACGAGTCCTCCTCGGTGTCGGTTCTCGATGACACGGACATCGTCTATGTCGTGCGGGTGCCGACGCGGCGGATCATGACGATCACGTTGGCGGTGGGCACGCGACTGCCGGCGTACGTCACCTCGATGGGACGCGTGTTGCTCGCGGCCCTCCCGCCGGAGGAGCTCGAGGAGCGCCTTGCACAGATCGACGTCGACAACTACACCTCGCACACGATCAAGACGAAGAAGGCTCTGCGCGAGGAGCTCGAGCGCGTCGCGCGCGATGGCTTCGCGATGGTCGACCAGGAGCTCGAGGAGGGCCTGCGCTCGGTCGCGGTCCCGATCCGCGATCCCGCCGGTAATGTCGCGGCGCTGAACGTCTCGGTGCACGCGAGCCGCGGCGATATGCGCACGCTGCGCAAACGCTTCGTGCCAGAGGTGCTGAAGACGGCCGCGGCGATCGAGAACGACATCCGGGGCGCCGGCGGCAGCGTCGGCTGAGCCCCGGCTATCACGCGCTAACCAGCGCCGGTACAGCTCGAGCCGACTTGACAAGCCCTGCCGCTCGCCCGAGACTGTAGTCGCTGAGCGAATCTTTGTGCGCATAGCGCATCCCTGAGATCCAAGGAGACACGATGGCAACCGCCCAGGCCGAGCGACAGGACTTGCTGATCGGCGGCAGCTGGACAGCCGGCGCGACCGGTCGCAGCTTCGAGAACCGCGATCCGTACACGGGCGAGGTGGTGGGATCGGCGGTGGCCGCCGGCGTGGAGGACGCCCGCGCGGCCGTCGACGCCGCGGCTGGCGCCTTCCCAGAGTGGTCGGCGACACCGCCTGCCAGGCGTCGCGAGCTGCTCTCCAGCGCCGCCGACCTGCTCTCCGAGCGCGGCCGCGAGCTCGCCGCGACGATGACCGAGGAGACGGGATCGACGTTCGGCTGGGGCATGTTCAACGTCGCCCTCGCCACCGGCATGCTGCGCGAGGCCGCCGCCCAGTCCTACGCGCTCGTCGGCGAGGTGATCCCCTCCGACGTACCGGGGAAGCTGGCGATGGCGGTGCGCTCCCCCGTCGGCGTGGTCGTCGGCATCGCTCCCTGGAATGGCCCCGTGATCCTCGCCACACGCGCCGTCGCGACGCCGCTCGCTTTCGGCAACACGGTCGTGCTGAAGGCCTCCGAGCAGTGCCCCCGCACACATGCGGGGGTCGCGCGCGCGTTGGCCGACGCAGGCCTGCCCGCGGGCGTCGTGAACCTCATCACCAATGACCCCGCGGACGCGGGCGAGGTCGTCGAGGCGCTGATCGCGCATCCGAAGACGCGGCGAATCAACTTCACCGGCTCCACCAAGGTCGGTCGGATCATCGCGGAAACCGCCGGCAGGCACCTCAAGCGCGTGCTGCTGGAGCTCGGCGGTAAGGCGCCGTTCCTGGTGCTCGCGGACGCCGACATCGAGCGCGCCGTGGCGGCCGCGAAATTCGGCGCGTTCATGCATCAGGGCCAGATCTGCATGTCGACGGAGCGGATCGTCGCCGACAGCTCGATCGCTGAGGATCTGGCTACGCAGCTCGCCGAGCGCGTGTCACTGCTGAAGGTCGGCGACCCGCGCGAGCCCGACACGCAGATCGGACCACTGGTCAACGCGGCGGCACTCGACCGCGTCAGTGAGCTCGTGGAGGATGCAGCCGCCAAGGGTGCACAGGTGCTCAGCGGCGGAGAGGCAGATGGGCCTTGCTACCGCCCGACGGTGCTATTCGGGGTCACGCCAGAGATGCGGATCTACCGTGAGGAGTCCTTCGGGCCGGTCGTGTCGGTGATCGCCGTCGATGGCGAGGAGGAGGCACTCGCCGTCGCCAACGACAGCGACTATGGCCTCTCAGCGGCCGTGTTCAGCCGCGACGTGCCGCGCGCGCTCGCGCTCGCGCAGCGCATCGAGAGTGGCATCTGCCACATCAATGACGCGACGGTGCACGACGAGCCGCAGATGCCCTTCGGCGGGGTCAAGGACAGCGGCTGGGGTCGCTTCGGCGGCAGCGCCGCGGTGGAGGAGTTCAGTGAGCTGCGTTGGCTCACGGTGCAGAGCCTCCCCCGCGAGTACCCGATCTAGATGGTTCGCGTTGCAGCGCGGCGGGTGCCTACAGTTGCTCGACCACGTCCGGCGTGACCCGCATGAACGCCTCCGCATAGCGGACGGCCTGGTTGCCCGAACAGCGTCGCGCATGGTTGCCGCGATGCCCCGCGCGCTCCTCGTAGTAGGTGCTCAGGTACGCCTGGGCCTTCATCTCGGCCATCGCCTCGCGCTTGCGATCCATGACCGCAGTGATGTCGAGGAACGTGGTCGGGGTGAAGTTGCACAGCTCCGGCTGGTGGGGCTCGAACAGGTACAGGCGCGGCGGCGCGATCGTTGGAAAGGCGCTCGCCACGCCTGCTCCCGCCGCCAGCGCGCGAGCGCGTTCGACGGCATGGAAGGCGACGGGGTGGTCAGGATTGAATGGGTCGCGATCGGTGTGCGTGACGATTACGTCGGGGGCGAGCTCGCGGATCGTCTCCACGAGGCGCTCCAGCCCAGCGCCGGCGACCTCCAGCGGGTAGTCACCGAGGTCCAGACAGCGAAAGTCCGCGCCGAGGATCGCCGCCGCGCGCTCGGCCTCGCCGTGGCGTATTTGCTTGACCCGCTCGACCGTTTGGCCCTCCTGCTTCCAGAGCTCGCCCGACTCGCCGCGCTCGCCGTAGGAGAGCGCCAGCACGTGCGCCTCGCCGCCCGCGGCCGCGACCGCGGCGAGGGCACCCCCGGCGCGCCACAGGAAGTCCGCCGCATGCGCACCGACCGCAAGCAGGCGCGGCGCACCCTCCCGCCCGCTCATACGCCGGCCACCCTGCGCGTGTTCTCTACAGCCATCGTTCGTACCTCCCGCTCGTCGAATCCCGCATCCAGCAACCTGTCGACCATCAACGCGAGGCCGTCCTCCACGGGCGGGTTGAACACCTGCCCGAGATCGGTAGAGAGCACCGAGTGCTCGGGGCCGACCTCGCGAATCGCCTCCAGCCAGCGCTCCCAGCTGATCTTGCCGGTGTGCGGCGTGGTGAAGCAGCGCTCGAGCAGCGCGCCACGAGAGGCGAGCTCACGCTGCTGCCCGATCGATAGGTCCTGTGAAGGGAACTCCGGGTGGGTGATCACGATCTCGCTGACGCCCTCCTCGATCGCCGCGTCGACGACGGCGAAGATCTCCGCGGCGCCGAGGTGGCCGGTCGCGAGGACCATGCCGTTGCGCGCGACAGCAGCGAGCACGGCGCGCGTCTGGGCCAGCGGCTTACCCTCCTCGTCGACCACGGCAACGGGCGGGATCTCAAGTCCCTGCTCGAGCAGTTCGCGCTGCAGACGGACCCACACGGGGACCTTCGCGCCGGGTGGTGCGTCGCGCTCGTGTGCCTCGTTGACCGAATCCACGGTCGGCAGCCACACGATCCTCGCGCCCTCGCGGGCGGCGATCTCGACCGCCAGGGGATTCATGCCGCCGACGGCGCGGTTGAGCACGATCGTGCCCAGCGCCTTGATCGGTGCAACCGCGGCGCTGACCACGCTGGCGCGCTCGGCGGTGGAGGTGTAGTGGGACTTCAGCCCGAAGCCGGCCATCCCCAGCTCGAGGAAGCGTCGTGCGAGCGAGAGGTCATCGATGCAGCGCTCGACGACGTCCGGCCCGACGTGCACGTGAGTGTCGAACGCACCCTGCAGCAACTCGCGCGCCCGAGCGGACGGGCTCCGTTCGCTCATCGCTCTGCAAGCAACAGGGGCCTGCGCGTGCTGGTGGGGGCTTGTCCGTTGCACATCGTCATCGATATTGTCAACAATATTGTCGCAAATTTGGCGGCAAATCAAGTACAAAGGGGATTGCATGTCTGAGGAGAGCGAGACCAGCGGCCCCGTCCGCACCGTTCGCGACGCGGCTCTCGAGGTGATGCGCGCGCATCGGATGACGCGGATCTTCGGCAATCCAGGCTCCACCGAGATCCCCTTCCTAACCGGGCTGCCGGCCGACTTCGAGTTCGTGCTGGCGCTGCACGAGGGTTCGGTCGTGGGCATCGCCAGCGGCTACGCGATCGGCAGCGGCCGCCCGGCGTTCGTCAACCTGCACACCGCCGCGGGCCTGGGCAACGCGGTCAACGCGATCGCCGGAGCGCGCGACAACCGCGCACCGCTGGTGATCGTCGTTGGCCAGCAGGACCGCCGCCAGCTCGCGCTCGCGCCATTCCTCACGGGGCGCTCGTTGGAGAAGCTCGCCGGCGACTATCCCGTGTGGACGGATACGCCCGCCCGCGCACAGGATCTGCCTGGGGCAATCGCCCGCGCCTGGCATGAGGCGACGCAGGCAAGTGGACCGGCGCTTGTGGTGGCGCCGATGGGCGATTGGGAGGAGCCCGCCGATGCGAGCGGCGCGGCGGGTGCCCCCGCACGCGTATTGCGCGCGCCACGGATCGGCGCGGCGGCAATCGCCGAGCTGGCGGAGCTGATCGAAGAAGCGTCCTCGCCGGCGATCGTGGTCGGCGCCGGCACGGACACGCGCGCTGGGTGGGACGGCGCGGTGGCGCTCGCGGAGCGACTGGCGGCGCCGGTGTGGGGACAGGAGTTTGCCTCGCGCGCGGGCTTCCCGCAGGATCACCCCCTGTTCGCCGGGCACCTGCACTGGAGTCGGCGCCAGATTCGCGAGACGCTCGCGGGGCACGATCTGGTGATCGCGCTCGGGACGGCCGCGTTCCTGCTTTACATCTATGACCCAGGGCCGATCCTCCTCGAGGGCACGAAGGTCGTGGTGATCAGCGACGTGGCGGAAGAGGTCAACCGCAGCGATGCAGAGCTCGCGCTGCTGGGCCCACCTGCGGTGGCCTGCGCGGAGCTCGCCGCGCGCCTGCGCCCACGCGACGGGGCTCCCGCGAAACGTGTCCGCCGGGCGGACCCCCCGGCGCCCGCCCCCGGCGAGCCGCTGCTGCCGGGACACGTGTTCGTGGCGCTGCGCGAGCGGCTACCGGAGAACGCAGTGCTGATGGAGGAGTCCCCGTCCAGCCGGCCGGAGTTGATGGAGCGAATCCCGGCGCGCCAGCCACTGGGCTTCATCAGCGGTGCGAACGGGGCGCTCGGCTTCGGCCTCTCCGCAGCCACGGGACTCGCGCTCGCGCTCGAGGAGCGCCCTGTGGTCGCCGTGCTCGGCGACGGTTCCTCGCTGTACGCGATCCAAACGCTATGGAGCGCTGCCCGCTACGGCGCGCCGCTACTGGCGATCGTGATGGCCAACCGTCGCTATGCGGTGATGGACGGGCTCGCCGAACGAGCCGGGCGGCCCGGGGCGTGGCCAAGCTTCGAGACGATCGAGCTGACGACGCTCGCCGCGGGCTTCGGCTGCCCGGCGCGTCGCGTCAGCGAGCACGACGAGCTGCTGGCGGCACTTGACGAGCTGTTGCCCGGGCTCGAGCGCCGCGATGGCCCGATGCTCCTGGAAGTCGAGCTCGCCGCTCGCGCGTGAGGTGGGTCGCGTATGAGCCCCCATCCGATCACCCGGGAGCTGGTACTTGACATTCGCGCCACGGTCTATGAGAGTATTCGGTACGGATGGTGCATGCCCGTGCGGTATGCGCACGAAATGTAGTTGAGGGTGTAGCCAGTGAGGTTCGGGAAGGGAGTGAAATGAGGTCCGGGGAAGAGTGGAGCCGCGCATGAGCTCGGCTGGGGAATCGGAGAAGATCGTGACGCTCGGCGCGGAACCAATCCCGAGTTCGAGTTCGAGCAACGGTGCCGCCGGTGGGACCTCCGCGCGCTCGAGCGGGGCCGGGGGAGAGCCAGTGGCGGGCCCGTCGAAGGGTGCGCCCGCAACGGCGCTCTCGTGGCTGCTGCGCATCCTGCGCTTCGAGTCGACCAGCGTGCTGCTCGCGACGCTCGCGCTCGGCGCAGTGATCGGCATCTTGCACCCGGAATTTCTCTCGAGCTCGCAGATCCGTGACGTGCTGCAGCAGTCGGTCTATGTGGCGATCATCGCGGGCGGCATGGCGTTCCTGATCGCGATGCGCGAGATCGACCTCTCGGCCGGCTCGGTCTTCGGCCTGACGCTGATCATCGCAGCGCTGCTCATGCAGGGCGGCATGAATCCATACCTCGCGAGCGCGATCGCGATCGTGCTCTCCGGCTTCATGGGCCTGATCAACGCGATCCTCGTACAGGCGATCAAGATCCCCGCGATCGTCGCCACGCTGGCCACCCTGTCGATGTTCCGTGGCCTGGCGCTGGCGCTGAGCAACGGCCAGCAGGTCAACCGCCTGCCGTTCAACAGTTCCCTGTTCACCTTCTTCGGCGGCAACAAGCTGGGGCTGCCGGTGAGCGTGTGGGTGCTGCTCGTCGTGGCGATCGGGCTCACGGCGGTCCTGCGGCTGACGCCGTTCGGGCACCGCGTGCGCGCGATCGGCTCCAACCCCGAGGCGGCGGCGTTCTCCGGTATCTCGATCCCGCGGGTCCGGATTCAGGCACTCGTGCTAATGGGTGTGCTCGCTGGGATCGCCGGCATCCTCGGACTGGCGTTCTTCGACTCGGGCGAACCGAACATCGGCGCCGGCTTTGAACTTCAGGCAATCGCCGCCGCGATCATCGGCGGCACTTCGCTCGCGGGTGGGAGTGCCACGGTCATCGGAGCGATGATCGGCGCGGTGCTGCTCACCGAGGTGAGCGCCGGGCTCGTGTACTTCAACGTGCCCCAGAACTGGAGCGCGTTCGCGACCGGCGCGGTGATCTTGGCAGCGGTCGCCCTAGACAGCATCGTCCGGCGTCGCGGCCGCGGTCGCGCACAGGGGGGTCTCGGCTTGTGAGAGCGCGTCGACCCGCCGGCACAGTCAGTCACCCAAAAGGGTGATTTCCCGAGAGAGGAGACAGAGGTAATGCCAACACGGCAATCTGGAGGCAACAGGAGGCGACGGTTCAGCGCCCTCACGGGCACTGTGGTCGTCGTGCTGCTGGCGTTGGGGATAAGCGCCTGCGGGTCCAGTGGTAACAACAGCAGCACCAGCAGCAGCAGCAACGCGAGCACGAGCACCACCAGCTCCGCCAGCATCAAGCTGGCCGTCGTTACCGCATCCACGACGCAGAACGCCTTCCAGGAGATGGCCGATGGCGCTGAGGCCGCGGCGGAACACGAAGGAGTCAGCATGACCTCCTCGGCTCCGAACGGGGTCAACCCGACGCAGGAGGTGAGCCAGTTCGAGGCAGCCGCCCATACCGCCAAGAACGGTGTCGCGATCATGACCACCGCGCCCGAAGACTTCGTGCGCGCCTACAACCAGGCGGTGGAAGAAAAGGTCCCCGTCGTGACGATGGACGCACCGCCCCCGACCGGGAGCAAGGTGACCACGTACGTCGGCAACAACAACGTGGCCGTGGGTGAAGAGCTCGCGACGTACATGCTCAAAAAGCTGCCCAAGACAGGCGAAATCGTGATCGGCAACGACATCCCAGGCCTGATCCTGCTGGAACTGCGCATCAAAGGCATGGAGGCGGTGCTCAAAAAGGAACGGCCGGGCTTGAAGATCGCCGGCCCCTACGCGGTCGGCTCAGAGCCGGCGGAAAACTACGACCACTGGAGCAACCTGGTCAAAGCGCACCCGAACGCTGTCGCCTACCTGGCGCCGGGAGACCAGGACGCGGTGTCGCTGTACCGCATCCAGAAGCAGAACGGCGTTCACTACCTAGTAGGTGCCTGCGACGTCGACCCGATCGCGCTGGAAGCTGTGAAGGACGGCTATGTGTACGCGCTCGGCGACCCTTACCACTACATGAAGGGTTACATCGCTGGGACGCTGCTCGCTCAGCACGCGAAAGGCAAGCCGCTGCCGGAAGGCTGGTGGAACCCCGGCCAGGGCATCGTCACCTCTGAAAACATCAACGAAATCATCAAGCGCGAGAGCAGTCCGGCGAACAAGTACGCGTTCTTCGAACCGCTCATCAAGAAGGAGCTCGCGGACCCGAGCGCCTACCTGAAGCCGCTGTCAGCGCTCGGCTAGGGAAGCGATGCTGGAAGCAAGGGACATCCGCAAGTCATACGGCGGAGTTCAAGCACTGAGCGGCGCGGGCCTCACGGTCCGCGCCGGCTCGGTGCACGCTCTGCTCGGTGAGAACGGAGCCGGGAAGTCCACGCTCGTGAAGGTGATCGTGGGGGCGGTCAAGCCCGACAGCGGCACCCTGCGTCTCAACGGCGAGGAGGTCTCCTTCTCGAATACAGCCGATGCGGGACGCAGCGGCGTCGCCGCCGTCTCACAGGAGCTCAGCCTGTTCCCGGACCTGGACGTGCTCTCCAACCTGTTCCCAATGCGCGAGATCAAACGCGGACCGTTCATCGACCGCAAGGCGATGGAGCGGCGCGCCCGGCCGGTGCTCGACGATCTTGGCCTGCAGGTCGAGATGCGCCAGCCCGTCAGCTCGCTGAGCCTGGCCGAACGCCAGCTGATCGAGGTCGCGAAGGCGCTCGTGACCGAGCCGCGCGTGCTGATCCTCGACGAGCCGACCTCCGCCCTGGAGGCGTCGAGCGTCGAGATCCTCCTGAACGTGTTGAACGTGCTGCGCGAACGCGACGTTGCGGTCGTGTTCGTCTCGCACATCCTCGAGGAGGTGATGCAGCTGTGCGACGAGGTAACGGTGTTGCGCGACGGCCTGCCCGTGCTCGAGGGCGAGCAGCGCTCGCAGCTGTCCGTCGGGACGATCATCGAGGCGATGCTCGGCGAGAAGCGCTCCAAGCAACAGCAGTCGGGCGAGAGCACGGCTCTGCGCGAGGAGATGCAGCAGGCGATCGACTCCGCGCCTGCTGCCGCGCAGCCAGGTGAGGATCAGGGCGCGCGCAATCTGCGACTGAAGGACGTGAGCGTGCAGGGCAGGCTCACGCGCGTGAATCTCGAGGCCCAGCCCGGCGAGATCGTCGGCGTCGCGGGTATCGCCGGCTCCGGTCACCTCACGGTGCTCGAGCTGATCAGCGGCCAGTGCCGCCTCAGCGCCGGCGATGCCCGGCTCCCCGGCAACCGCAAGCTGCAGCGCTCCATGCACCGTGCGGTCGGCTCGGGCGTGGCGATGGTTACGGGCGACCGGCGGCGCTTCGGACTGATGCTGGACAAGCCGATCTGGGAGAACATCGGACAGGTTCGCTCGGTTGCGCTCGCGCGAGAAGGCCCATTCATACGCAGGAGCAAGATGCGCGAGCACGCCCAGGAGCTCGTCGAGCGTCTCGGCGTGAAGGCGGCGTCGATCGAGGAACACGCGGGCCAGCTCTCTGGCGGCAACCAGCAGAAGCTCGTGTTCGCCAAGTGGCTGGACGCTCAGCCAAGCGTGTTGTTGCTGGATGACCCCACCCGCGGTGTCGACATCGGCGCGAAGGCGGAGATGCACCGGCTGATCCGCGCGGCCGCGGATGCGGATGCGATCGTGTTGCTCGCCTCGACCGACATCGACGAGCTCGTCGCGGTCTGCGACCGGGTGGCGGTCTTCTTCGCGGGCTCGATCTGTGCGGAGCTGGAGGGCGAGGCACTGCAGTCGCACGTGCTGCTGGAGACGATGAACACCGGCGACGTGCCGGTGGCCGCGTGACGCGCGGCGTCCTACTCGTCGCGAGCCGGGCCTAGTCGCTCGATCGCAAGCGCGCCGAGACCGCAGACCGCGATCGTGATCCCCATCGGCAGCGCGTCGTGGGCGCCTGCGATGCCGACGATCGGCGCTGTCAGCGCGCCACCGCCGAACTGCCCGAGCCCGAACAGCGCCGAGGCGCTGCCGGCCGCATGCTGCTGGTGGGCCATCGCCAACGCCGTCGCGTTCGGGAGGATCAGGCCGATGCTCGAGATCGTGACGACGAGGGCCACCAAGACCGTCGCGAGGCCCGCGCCCAGCGCGATCGCCAGGAGTAGCGCCACGCAGCCGACTGCCATCACGAGGTTGCCGACGTCCAGCAGGCGCTTGGGACCCAAGCGCTCGACGAAGCGCCGGCTCACCTGCGAGCAGATCACGATCCCCGCTGCGTTGACGCCGAAGGCGACGCCGTAGAGCTGTGGCGAGAGCCCGTAGATGTTCTCGAGCACAAACGGTGAGCCGGAGATGTAGGCGAACATCGCCGCGAACGCCAGGCTCCCGGAGGCCGCATAGGGCAGGAAGCGACGATCGCCGAGCAGCCCCCGGAAGACGCGCGCCTTCGCGGCGACCCCCGGTTCGTGGCGCAAGTGGGCAGGCAGCGTCTCGCGCAGACGCAGAGACGAGACGGCGAGCATGATCGAGCTGAACACGACGAGCACGACGAAGATCCCGCGCCAGCCCGTGACGAGCAGGACCTGCCCGCCGAGCACCGGGGCGAGCACCGGCGCCACGCCGCTGATCAGGATCAACAGCGCGAAGATCCGTGCGGCTTCCGTGCCGCTGTAGACGTCGCGGACGATCGCGCGCGCGACGACGAAGCCGATCCCGCAGGCAGCGCCCTGCACGAGGCGAAACGCGATCAGCATCCAGATGCTCGACGCGAGCGCGCACAACAGCGACATCACCATGTAGGAGAGGAGCCCGACGATCACCAGCCGGCGACGCCCGAGCGTGTCGCTGAGCGAGCCGGCGAAGATCTGGCTGACGGCGATCCCCAGTAGGCACGCCGTGAGCGTCAGCTGCCCCGTGGACGCGTTCGCGCCGAGATCCGAGGTCAGACGCGGCAGCCCCGGCAGGTAGAAGTCGATCGACAGGGGCGCGAGGCCGCTCAGCGAGCCGACGATCAGCAGCGTAGCCATGCGCCCGCGGCGGACGCCGGCGGCGCTCTCCGCCACGAGCGGCTGGTTCGCCTGCACCCGCGGCAGTCCTACATGCCCTGCTTGGCCGCGCGCACGACGACCTCGCTGACGGCCACGTTGGCCGGCTGCTCGAGCGCGTAGAGCACCGCCCGCGCGATGTCCTCAGCATGAAGCGGCGTGACGCCCGCGAATGCGGGCAGCGTCTTCTCGAGCACCTCGCTGCGTGAGTGGCTGCGCAGCTCGGTCGCGGTCGAGCCGGGCACCACCGCGGTAACGCGGATGCCGTCCTCGAGCGACTCCTTGCGCAGCGCTTCGGTGAAGGCGCCAATCCCGAACTTCGTGAGGCTGTACACCCCGGAGTAGGTACCCACGACCTTGCCCCCGACGGAGCTCACGTTGACGATGTGCCCCTCCTGCTGCGCGCGCATGAACGGCAGGGCGGCATGCGTGCAGTACAAGACACCAAACACGTTCACGGCGACCATGCGACGCCACTCCTCCGTGGGCGCGCCGTCGATCGGGCCAAGATGCATCACGCCCGCGTTGTTGACGAGCGCGTCGAGACGCCCGAAACGCGCGTGCGTGGACTCGACGAAGTTGCGCGCCTGCACCTCGTCGGTGACGTCTGTGGGAATTGCGAGCGCCTCCCCGCCCGCCGCCCCGACTTGCGCGGCCACCGACTCGAGGAGCTCCACGCGGCGCGCCGCGAGCGATACGTGCGCGCCGGCCTTTGCGCACGCGAGCGCGGTCGCCGCGCCGATTCCCGACGATGCGCCCGTGATCGCCACGACACGCCCCTGCATCGATTCAGACATCTAGCTCCTCCCCAACTCGGCAGCGCCGGGGTAGCCGCTCGTGTTTACCCTCACGTCCACAACGACCGCCGCGCCCGCCAGTGCTTCGGCAACCGCGCCTGACAGGATCCCGGACAGCTGCCTGCGCTCGCGGACGGGTCCGTGGCCGGAGAGCCCGAGCGAGCGGGCAAGCTCACCCAGGTCGGGGTCGGGCGAGTCGATCGCGATCCCGATGCTTCTGTTCTCGCGCGGGCGCGCGCGGGCGCGCGCGACGCGTTCCTGGTGGACCTCGTCGTTGAAGAAGGAGCCGTTGTTGGCGACGACGACGAGCAGTCCCAGCCCGTAGCGCGCGGCGCTCCATAGCGCCTGGCAGCCCATCAGGAAGTCGCCGTCGCCAAGGACAGCCACCGCCAGGCGCTCACTCTCGGCCAGCGCCAGCGCCGCGCCGACGGCCATCCCGGGACCGGAACCGAGGCCGGCGCCGCCGTCCTGGCCGAGATAGTCCAGCGGATGCTCCGCGTGCAGATCATCGCCGTGCCAGCTGAGCGGTAGACGCACGATGCATGTGGAGTGACCGTCGAGCTCGGCGCGCAATGCGCTCGCGAGCACGCGAACGTCGATCGCCTCCGCCCCGTTGGCGGCGGCGTCCGCAGCAGACGCGCCCTCCTCGCTCGCCCGCGGCGGCGGCCAATCGCGCTGTTCGGCGGGCGTGTTCGAGGCGAGCTGCTCCACGAGAGATCTGACAAGCAGGTCGGGGTCGGCCGCGATCGCCAGATCGACGGGCGCGAGCTCGAAATGGTCCTTGCTCCAGCCGTTGTGCAGCACGTGGTCCTGGCTGCAGGAGATGACGCGCGCACGCACCTCATCCGTGCCGTACGCCTGGCGCAGGCTGCCGCCCAGGTCGACCCAGTCGAAGCTGAGCACGACATCAGCGCCGAGCAGCAAAGCGCGTCCCGAGTCGGTGAGGAAGGTGCCCGGCGTGGCCGTGTTCAGCGGATGGGAGGCGGGGAAGGCGGCGGGGACCTTGAGGTCGGTGAGGACCGCCGCCCCGAGCGCCTGCGCGAGCTGCACGCGTCCCTGCCAGTCATCCTCCGCGCGGCTCATGCGACCCATCAGCAGCAGCGGGCGCTCGGCGCTCTCCAGTAGCGCCGAGACGGCGCGCACCTGCGCCGGGAGCGGCCCCGGCGAGGGCGGCGCCGGGTGGCGCGCGGGGTCCGGCAAACCAACACCGGATGGCGGCAGCTCGGACTCCTGCACGGCGGCGTCGAGGCAGACATAGACGGGCGCGGACGGCTTCGTAGAAGTGATCGCGTGCCCGCGCACGAGCGATTCGAGGCTCGCGGGACCGGAGCTCGGTTGATCGTCCCACTTGACGAATGAGCGGATCAGCGCCCCCTGATCGGCGGTCGTGTGGATCCACTCGATCCACGGACGGCGCAGCTCCGCGTCGAACGGTCCAGTCGCACCGATCACGAGCATCGGCACGCGATCGCAGAACGCGTTGAACAGGGCCATCGTCGCATGCATCAGGCCGACGTTCGTGTGCAGCGCGACGGCCATCGGCTCCTCGGTCACCTTGGCGTAGCCGTGTGCGAGGGAGACCGCGTGCTCCTCGTGCAGGCATAGGACGATGTCCGGACGCTCGTTGCCGAGGTAGTTGACGAGGCTGTCGTGCAGACCGCGGAAGCTCGCGCCTGGATTGAGGCTCACATGCCGCACCTGCAGTCGGCGCAGCAGCTCGGCGACGGCGTCACTCCACCACCTCATCGCCGCGTCGTCGGGGACGGGCACGGCGGGCTCATCCGCTCTGGTGTTGGTCGTGTGCGTCAAGTTGGAGTCTTTGCGCTCGAGCTGCACGGATGCGCGGCTGAGCGAGCGGCATGCGGTCGGTGAGGCGAGATGACACGGCCCTCGTAAACCAGTAATGATTATGCCTTATTAGCCGAGGGTCGTATGCGCGGAGGGACCGGGGAGTGAGCAACGCCGAGACAGCAGTGCAGTCCCAGCGAGAGACGCGGGTCGCTGTCGTGACCGGCGGCGCCGCAGGGATCGGACAGGCACTGGCCGCACGGCTGGCCGGCGACGGCCTGCGCATCGCGATCGCGGACATCGCACCGGCGCTGCAGACGCTCGAGCTCGTCGCGGCGGCCGGCTCGGAGGGCTTTTCCCAGCATTGCGATGTGTCCGTCAGCGAGAGCGTCGCCGAGTTCGCCGCGTCGGTACGCGAGCGCTTCGGGCGCTGCGACGTGCTCGTGGCGAACGCGGGCATCTACCCGATGGCGAGCTTCGACGAGTGCACCTGGGAGTCCTGGCGCGCGACCATGTCCGTGAACGTCGACTCCCTGTTTCATCTCACGAAGGCGTTCCTTCCCGGGATGCGCCAGTCGCGATGGGGCAGGATCATCGCGGCCGCCAGCAACGGCTTCTACAGCGGCCTGCCCGACCTCACCCCATACGTCGCCAGCAAGGGAGCCGTCGTCGGCTTCGTGCGGTCGCTCTCACGTGAAATTGGCGTGGACGGCGTCACGATCAACGCTTACGCGCCCAGCCTGACGCTCACGAAAGGGACGCGCGAGGGGCCGCACGAGGAGCTGGGCCTGTTCGAGATCGTGACCGACCAGCAGGCAATCAAGCGCACGCAGGTGCCCGACGACGTCGCCGGCCTCGTCTCCTTCCTGGCCTCCGACGCGGCAAGCTTCATCACCGGCCAGACGATCCCCGTCGACGGGGGCGCGGTGCATGCCTGAGCGGGAGCGAGCGTAGGCGATGGCGCAGATCGTGGGCGCGTTCGGCGTCCCCCACAACCCCCACTTCCCGTCCTGGTCGCAGGAACGACACCCGCTGGGAGCTGAGATCGACCGCTACTACGGCAGGGTCGCGCAGGGCCTGCGGGCGGTCGCGCCCGACGCAATCGTGTACTTCACCTCCGACCACTACAACATGTTCTTCGAGGAGAGCGTGCCGATCTTCAGCATCGGTGTCGCGCCCTCCGCGGAAGGTCCCAGCGACTACCCAACGATCGCACGGCGCGAGCTGCCGATCGCCTCGGAGCTCGCGCGCGCGGTGCAGCGCCACGTCGTTGCGAGCGACTTCGACGTGGGCATGAGCCAGGAGTTCGAGTTCGACCACACGGTCCTTGCCCCCCTGCACTTCCTGCTGCCCGACCGCGAGATCCCGCTCGTCCCGATCTTCATCAGCGCGTTCTTGCGCCCGATCGCATCGGCACGGCGCTGCTACGCGCTCGGCCACGCCATCCGGCAGGCAATCGAGGGGGCCGCTGAGCCACAGCGCGTGGCGATGATCGCCAGCGGCAGCTTCTCGGTGGAGATCGGCGGTCCGCGCCTGGCGCCCGACTCCCACGTCGGCGTGCCGGACCCGGCGTGGACCGAGCGCGTCGTCGAGCTGCTGCTCGCAGGAGACTTCGAGCGGCTCGTTGCCGAGGCGACCGATGAGCGCATGGGCGAGGCGGGCAACGCGGCCGCGGAGCTGCTCGACTGGGTCGCAATGCTCGGCATGATCGATCCCTCACCGCCGCAGTTCCTCGAGACCCAGCCACAGTTCGGGCACTCCTTCGCGGCATGGCCGATCGACCCGCTGCAGGGAGCCCGCACGTGAGCGTGTACGCCGTCAACAAGTTCTGCCGGCGCGTCGTGCACGAGCCGCGACTGCGCGAACAGCTGAACGCCTCGCGCGAGTCAGCCGTCGCGGCGATCCGTGCCGCGCGTCCGCCGCTGTCCGATGATGAGGTCCAGCTGGTCCTCGACGGCGACGTCGGCACGCTCGGGCAGATGGGCTGCAGCTACTTCCTGCTGCACCAGCTAGGGCGCTGGGAAGTCCTCGGGATGACGTTGAAGATCCACGGCGAACGCGTGCGCGCCGCGCAGCGTGGCGAGAGCTTCGTCTGAGGACACGCTCGTCAGGCCGTCGCCCGCCGGCACCACCGAATCAAGCGTCGCCTCTGGCCGCCGCCGCAAAGCGCCTCGCTCCACGCTCGGGGTCGGGGTCGGCGATGAACCCGAGCTCCTCGCGGGCGAGCGTCGCATCGAGCACGCCGTACACGAAACCCGGCCCCATGTACTCGAGGCCGGGGCCGACCTCGATGTCTGCACCGGGCAGCGCGCGAGACACGCCGTCGGCGAACGCGCGCAGCGTCGTCGGCACGCCGGTGGAGATGTTGTAGAGCGGCGAGAGCCGCCCCGGAGCTGATGCCGCGGCGACGATCCCCGCGGCCGCGTCACCGATCCGCATCATGTCGTCGGCCTGATCGCCGCCGCGCTCGATCCTCACCGGACGACCGGCCACAGCGTCGTCGAGCAGCCTGCTCAGCACCGATGCGCCCGCGTGGCGGTCGGCCTTGCCCGGCGCGTAGATCGTGGCGAAGCGCAGGCCGCTCGCCTCCGGCCCGCCACGCTGCGCCTGGGCTCCGATCGAGAGCTCCGCGGCGAGCTTCGTCGCGCCGTAGCACGTGTCCGGTCGTGACAGGTGGCGCTCGCTCACGACTGCGCCGCCGGGCAGCTTTCCGTAGGCGGACTTGGAGCTCGCGTACACGAAGCGCTCGATCCCTGCCTTCGACGCCAGCTCGTAGAGCGACGCGCTCGCGAGCACGTTCAGCGCGACCGCCGCGACCGGGTCGGTCTCGCACGCCGAGGGCAGCGCCGCCGCCAGGTGGATCACCACATCGACCCTCGCGGCCGCGAGGATCGAGCCCACACGCTCGGCGTCGCGCACGTCGGCGACGCGAATCTCCAGCGCGCCCTCGAGCCCCGCGAGCGCGGCCGGCTCGGCGCTCCTGCTCAACGCCACGACCGCGTCGCCGCGCTCGAGCAGTAGACGCACCACGACCGAGCCGATGACCCCCGTCGAGCCGGTCACCAAGGTCCTCACCGGATCGGCTCCGATCCCTCGCAGCCGGTGGTCAGCTCCCGCGACACCGGCTGAAACTAGCGTATTTATAATATGCTTTGCGCCTGTGAGAAGCCTCCCCGGAACGGACCTCGAGGTCTCGGCCGTCTGCCTCGGCGGCAACGTCTTCGGCTGGACCGCCGATCGCGACGCGTCCTTCGCGGTGCTCGACGCGTTCCTCGAGGGGGGCGGCAACTTCATCGACAGCGCCGACTCCTACAGCGCGTTCGCGCCAGGCAACTCCGGCGGCGAGTCCGAGACCGTGATCGGCGAATGGCTGGCGGAACGAACGGGCGCGCGCGAGCGTGTGGTGATCGCCACGAAGGTCGGCAAACACCCGCAGTACAAGGGTCTCGCGCCGGCGAACATCCACGCGGCCGCCGATGCCTCGCTGGCGCGCCTGGGCACCGAGCGGATCGACCTCTACTACGCCCACGAGGATGATCCCAGTACACCGATCGAGGACAGCCTCGCCGCGTTCGGCGAGCTGATCGCCGCGGGCAAGGTCCGCTACGTGGCCGCCTCCAACTACACAGCGCCACGTCTGGCCGAGGCGCTGGCGATCGCGGAGCGCGAGAACCTTCCCCGCTATGTCGCGCTGCAGCCGCACTACAGCCTCGTCGAGCGCGACCAGTACGAGGGCGAGCTGCTCGATCTGTGCGAGCGCGAAGGGCTCGCGTGCATCCCCTACTGGGGCCTCGCCCGCGGCTTTCTCACCGGCAAGTACCGCCCGGGCGGCCCCACGGTCGACAGCCCGCGTGCAGCCGGAGCCGCCGCCTACCTGAACGAGCACGGGATCTCCGTGCTGCAGACGCTGGACGAGGTCGCCGCGGCGCACGACGCCGAGGTCGCGAGCGTTGCGCTCGCGTGGCTGTTGGCGCAGCCCACCGTGCTGTCCACGATCGCCAGCGCGCGCAACACCGAGCAGCTCGGGCCGCTGCTGGCCGTCGAGGGCCTGGAGCTGAGCGAGGACGAGATCGCGCGCCTCACAGCCGCCTCGGCCTGACGTCGGTGCGCGCAGCTCGCCGCAGCATCGCCGAACAGCTGCTGGAGAGCTCACGCGAGCACGACGCGGCGCAGCCCGATCGCCTCGCGCGCTATCGCAACCTCGAGCCCGAGACGGCGGATCTGCTCGCCGTGCTCGTCCGTGCGACGCGAGCACAGGCGATCCTCGAGCTGGGCACCTCCAACGGCTACTCTACGATCTGGCTCGCCGACGCCGCCGAGGAGACAGGTGGCCGGCTGACGAGCGTCGAGATCGACCCGACGCGCACAGCGCTGGCAGCCGGCGCGCTGGAGCGCGCCGGGCTCGCCGCGGAGCTCGTGTGCGCCGACGCGGGCGAGGTGCTCGCCGACGCGGCCGACGGAGCGTGGGATCTGATCTTCCTCGACGCCGAACGTCCCGCCTACGCCGGCTACTGGCCCGACCTGCTGCGCACCCTGCGCCCCGACGGCGGCCTGTTGGCGGTCGACAACGTCCTCTCGCACGCGCGAGATGTGGTCGAGTTCAGCGAGCTGGTCGAGGCCGAGCCGAGCGTCAGCTCCACGGTCGTGCCCTGCGGCGCCGGGCTGCAGCTGATCGTGCGGTCCAGCACCTTCCCGTGACTCCAGACCAGGGGCAGCGCGTCGCTATGCGAACCGGTCAAGCGGCAACGCGCTGATGAACGGTGGCCTTCGTCTCGTTCTCAACGGTGAAGAAGATCTCAACCGCCAGCGGCTCATAGGTGCAACGAACGGCCGCTCCGGGGGCGGCCTCAGAGGCGTGCTGGTCCATGACCTGCTGGATGACGATGGCCCAATCGTCCAGCTCCTCACGTGAGCAGCCGCCGAACTCCAAGCGCAGAACGATGGAGGTCTCGCCAGGGGGCGGCGAGCTCATTGCTTCGCCATCTGGTTGCCGAGCAGTCGCCATGAGTCCTGTTCTCGCCACGGGGGTGATGCCGCCCCGGTTACCGTCAAAGTGACGGTGCAAAGCGGTACGACACTATCCGAATGATATCACTGGTCGTCTCATGTGCAGTCTGTTACAAGATGCCGTTGCGGTTGTTCATGCACCGCTCAAGGACAACCGTCAAAGCCCGGCGCCCGCCCTCGCCACGGTCATCGAGCAGCCCCGGCTAACCGCCCGGGATCGCGCTCGTCGGCGGGAGCGGCGGGCCGATCGCCTCGCCGCTGACGTCGGGGGTGCCGTAGGTGTGGAAGGTCTCGACCGTGCGCACGCCCCACGCCTGCCCGCGGGCGCGCTCGGCCTGGGTCCACACGGTCGGCTCGTGGTCGGGGTCGTAGACGAAGTAGCCGCCGGAGGTGACCTCCACGCGGTTGCCACCCGGCTCGAACACGTACAGGAAGAAGCCGTTGGCGACCGCGTGCTTGGAGGGAGCCGCCTCGATCGGGACGTCCGCATCGAGGAACAGGTCGGCGGCGCGCAGCAGTTCCTCGCGCGTGTCCACCCAGAAGGCGAGGTGGTGCAGACGTCCGCCGACCCTGTGCGCGTCCGCCACGTAGATCAGCTCGTGTGCGGCGATCGAGAGGCTCAGCCAGGCGCCCGCCTCGCTGCCGTCGTCGCGCTCGATGCGCTCGAACAGGCGGTAGCCGAGGACATCCTGGGCGAAGCGGCGGTTGGCAGCGACATCGACCGTGAGCAGGTTCACGTGGTCCAGGCGCTTGACCGCCGCGCCGCGGCCGGTGAAGCGCTGCGGCACGTTCTTCAGCGCCGGGCGCAGGTGCTCGGGCGGCGTGTAGCGCTCCTGCTCGTAGTAGAGCTCGAACGGGTGTCCATCGGGGTCGGTAAAGCGATAGGCCGCGCCGTGGCCGACGTCGCCCTCGATCCAGCGCTCGCCACGCCCGCTCGCTTCGATCGCAGCGACGCGCCGACGCAGCGAGTCCTCATCCCAGGCGCGGATCGCTACGTGGCCCACGCCCGGCAGCGGCGCCTCGGTCAGCTTCAGGCTGTAGCGCCCGTAGTCGCCGAAGCCGCGCAGGTACACCGACTGGCCCGCGCGCGCCTCCACCTCCATCCCAAACAGCTCCACGAAGAAACGCAGGCTCTCCTCGGGGGTCGGCGTCAGCAGCTCCGCGTGGGCGATGTGGGCGAGGTCCCCCAGCGGCCTGCTCACCGCTTGCCCTCGACCCGCGTGCGCAGACCGTCGATCTCATAAGAGAGCGCTCCCTGCTCCAGCTTGGCGCGCTTCACGCGCTCGCGCTCGGCGCGCTCGCGCGAGGCGTCGAGCACCTCCTCGACCCGCTCGCGCTCGACCACGGCCACGCCGTCGGCGTCTAGCACGACCGCGTCACCCTGGCGGATGAGCGTGCCACCGACGCTCACCGGTTCACCGATCGCGCCGGGGACGTCCTTGCCGGCGCCGTGCACGCGCACCCACCGCGCCCAGATCGGCAGCCCCATCTCGCGTAGGTCCTCCACGTCGCGGATCGAAGCGTCGATCAGCAGCGCCGCCACGCCGCGTTCGCGCGCCTGCGTCGCCAGCAGCTCGCCCACGAGCGCGACCGGGCGCGCCTCGGGCATGCACAGCACGAGCACCTCGCCCGGCTGCGCCTGCGCGATCGCCGCGTGCACCATGAGGTTGTCGTCCTGGCCGCACAGCACCGTCCGCGCCGGTCCCGCCGCGCGCGAGCCAGGCACCGCTTGGATCAGGTCCGCGTCGACGAAGCCGCGCCGGCCACCCGCCTCGTACACGGTCGCCGAGCCAAGCTGCGCGAGCTCCGCGTAGGGGGCCGCAAGCGGCCACCGTGTGGCATCGGCCTCGCGCGGCAGATGCCCGCCGTCGGAGTCCGCGGCGCCGTTTGCGCGCACCGCCGTGGCACCGGTCGCGCCGATCGCCGCGCCGCCTCTCGCGGGCCCGGCCGCGCCGGCCTCGTGCGCGTCGTGCAGCGCACCGGCGACGTGGGAGAGGTGCGTGAGCATCGCCGCCTGCGCCGCGTCGGGATCATGGCGCGCGATCGCCTCCACGATCGCCTCGTGCTCGCCGTAGGAGAGCTCGCTGCGCCCGGGCACGAGGATCGTGCGGTACTGGAAGCGCACCAGTTGGGAGCGCAGACCCGCGATCAGGCGCGCGCTCGTCGGGTGCTCGGCCACCTCGCACACGCGCTGGTGTAGCAGCGCGTTCTGGTCGGAGGCACCGAGCAGGTCGCCCGACTCCAGACGGCGGCGCATCTCCTCGAGGATCGCGCGCAGGTCGCTCACGGCGCCCTCGTCGGCGCGTATCGCGGCATAGCGCGCGGCCAGGCCCTCGAGCACCGTGCGCGCCTCCAGGATTTCCACCGCCTCGCGCTCGCTGATCATGCGCACCCGCGCGCCGCGGTGGCGCTCGCGCTTGACGAGCCCCTCCTGCTCCAGGCGCGCGAGCGCGGCGCGCACGACCGCGCGCCCGACGCCGAGCTCGCGACTCAGCTCCGCCTCGACGAGACGCTCGTTGGGTTGGAGCCGACCGCTGACGATCGCCTCGCGCAACTCGTCGTAGCCCTTCTCAGCCAAGGCTCGACTCTCTCTCGCGCGTGAGTTGCTCAAACCACAACGCGGCCGCGTCGCTGATACGCGCCGGGGTATCGAGCTCGGCGAGCATCGATGCAGCCGCGTGCATCTCCTCCGCGCGTCGCACTGAGTGCGTGAAGCTCCCCTCCAGCATTCTCTCCAGAAACGCGCCGTCGGCCTGCGCGAGCGTCTCCGCGAGGTGCTCGTGCAGCCACTCCTCGCAGCCGGCCGCGCGCGCCGCCGTGAGGCTCTCCAGCGCCGCCACCGCGAGGCCCTTGGCGAACACGCTGCGCAGCAGCTTGCGCTCGGCCGCTTCGCCCGGGAGCTCGCCGAGGAGCCGCAGCGACATGCCCACGGGGACCATCGCCGCCGCAAACGCGACCGCGCCCGAGCCGGACGCGAGCGCCGGCGTCGCCAGGCCGCGACCGGGCACCGGCGCCATCAGCGCGACGTCCACGAAGCCGTTGCCGTGCGCTCGTACGGGCGCGGCCGCCTCGCGCTTGACGCGCGGGGGCGCGGTGTTCAGGTCTGCATACAGCGCGCCTGTCCTGAGCGCGGGCGCGACTTCCTGTGCGACCTCGACGGCGACCGACGCGAGGTTCACACTGAGAACGACATCCGCGTCGGCGACCGCGTCGCGCGCGTCGCTCGCCAGGCGCACCGTGTGGTGGACCGGTTTCGCCACCGGGTCCCAGCCGCTGACGGCGCAGCCGGCCTCGACAAGGTCGGCGGCGATCGCTGAGCCCGCCTCGCCCAGCCCGAGCATCGCGACCGAGGGAGGATTGTTGACAATCATGCGGACAATCCTAGGGCAAACTCCGGGCGGCGAAATAGCCGTGCTCACCACCGGCCAGGTAGCCCGCGAGACGGTCGGCGAGCGCCATGAACGTCAATGACGGGTTCACCGACAGCGTCCGCGGCACGAGCGAGCCGTCGCCCACGAACAACCGGCGCACGTCGTGGGACTCACAGTTGGCGTCCACCACCGAGCGCGCCGGGTCGCTGCCCATCCTGCAGCTGCCCTGGACGTGCGTCGTAAACAGGTCGGTGCGCAACACCCGCTTGGCGCCCGCCGCACGCAGGACCTCCGCGGAGAAGTCGCGGGCACGCGCGATCCGCTCGCGCTCGCGCTCGTTGAAGTCGGCGGTGAAGCAGTCGCTACCGTCCTCGGCGAGGCCGGCGACGCCGTTGTTCTCGTCGTTGACCATCGCCAAAAGGCCCGTCCAGCGGCGGTAGTCGTCCATCACCTCGACCAGGTCCGCGCCCCACAGCGGCCGACCGTCCTCGCCGCACACGGACGTCGCGAAGCCGATCGGGTCCATCACAGTCGCCGACTCGATGACGAAGCCACCGGCGTCGTCGGTCTGGAAGTCCATGCAGTGCGCGGTGATCGGGTAAGCACGGTGCGCGTCCTGGATCTCATCGAACAGCCCCATCACAAGGCGCGAGGGGTGAAAGCCGAGGTTGCGCCCGATCTGGCGCGAGGAGGCAGAGCCACCGGCGACCTCTACCACGCCCGAGCGCAGCAGCAGCCCCGGCGTCGCGAGCGTCCCGCAGGCGACGACGACCACGCCCGCCCGTGCCACTCGCGTCACGCCGGCCGCGTCGCGGTACTCCACGCCGGCGGCCTGCGGCCCATCGCCGCCGTCCTCGATCACGATGCGTAGCGCCTCGCATTCCGCGCGCAGCTCGAGCGTGCCAAGCAGACAGGCATCGTGGATGTACGTGTTGAGCGTCGACTTGCCCGCGTTCGTGGGACAGCCCTGCAGGCAGGAGCCGCAGCGCATGCAGTTGGCGTCGGTGTAGGAGCGCACCGGCGAGAGGCTCGCGCCGAGCGCCTGGAAGCCGCGTTCTGTGTTGGTCACGAACGGCAGCCAGTCGGTGCGCTCGCGGATGCCGAGCCTGGCTTCCACGCGCTCGTAGTGCGGGAGCAGATCCGCCTCGCCGAACGGCTCTCCGCTTTGGCCCAGCAGCCCGCTCGCGGCAAACCACTTCTCGTAGTCGCTCGCGTGCGCGCGCAGACCGACCTTCGTGTTGATCGTCGTGCCACCGCCCACGCAGCGGCCGCGAAACAACGTCACGCTCTCGCCGCCGGTGCTCGCCGGCAGCGCCTCGCTGAAGGGCCACCACAGCTCATGCGTCGCGCGCGCCTCCCAGCGACTGAACTCGGCGGCCGTCTGGTGCGCGCCGGCCTCCAGCAGCAGCACCTCGTAGCCGCGCTCGGCAAGCTCCCCGGCGACGACGCCGCCGCCCGCGCCGGAGCCGACGACGACCGCGTCGAAGCGCTCAGCCATCGCCGATCCCCAGGTAGGACCAGTCCTTGCGCACCCGGTCGGCCAGGGGGAACTCGAAGCCGATCCGCCGGTAGGCGCCGGGACCCGGCGCGTCCAGGGCGAGGAAGTCGCTGTAGTAGGCCTCGATCGCGAGCGCCCGCACGCGGAGGAACGCGGGCGTGCGTGCGAAGTCGGCGAGCAAGCCCCGCTCGAGCGCGGCAGCCGCGGCCTCGATGTCCGCCAGCGCTGCGCTCCGTTCCACCTCCGGCATGCGCGCGAGCAGCGCATCGACGTAGATCTCGGGCCCTACCGCCGCCGAGCCCGGGACGATCGCCTCACAGAGCGCGCGCACGCGCTCGGCGCCGGCAGCGTCCAACGCATGCAGCCCCATCGCCCCCGGCTCCGCTCAGCTCGGCGGCCAGTCGAGCGGCTCGCCGCGCAGCCACGCCGCCGCCTGCTCCTTAAGCGCATCGCGCTCGGGGCCGACCTCTGTCGGCATGTCCGGCTTGATCGTATAGCCGAGCCCCTCCTGCAGATAGGCCAGACGCTGGTAGCCCTCGGGGCGTCGCGCCATGATCTCCGGGTTCAGCTCGACGGTGTGGCCAGGGTTGACAGGGACGATGTAGTCGCGCTCGTAGACGGGCTGGCGCAGCACGAGCCCCCAGCGCCCGTCGCGGCGCTCGAAGAAGTCGAAGTTCACACCAATGCAGGTGACGTCGCAGAGCACGCCCTCCACGGCACCGCGTTGCATGATCCGCAGCTTCGACATGCCGACGCCGCGATCGCCGGCCACCTGCGCGGTGACGCCGCCGACGGAGTGCAGCATGCGATCGCCTTTGGCAAAGCCGTTCGTCGCGGCCTGCACGAACTGCTGCGGGCTCGCCTTGCCGCCCCACGTGGTCATCATCACGCCGCCGTCGTGCCACACCCCCAGGAAGCGATCCCATTCGCGATTGTCGCGGTAGATGCTCCAGTTGTCGACGAGCTCGCGAATCGCCAGCCGGTCGAGGATCGTCTCATCGCCTGCCATCGTGTCTCCTCCCTGTTGGACATTTCCGATCGTATAGTGTTTCGTGCGGCAAGCGTATATGAGTACGTATGTCGCACAAGGGAGGGCTTCGCACGATGCACTCGACCGGGGAGACGATGAGCGCAGCTGAGCTGAGGAGCGGTCTCGCGAAGTGCGGTCTGGACGGCTGGCAGCCGCTGGTCACGATCGGCGGCGAGCTGCGTACGGCGCGCAGCGGCGACACGTTCGATGCGATCGACCCCGCGTCCGGGGAGAGGATCGCCCACGTGCCGCGCTGCGACGGCACCGACGTGGCGGACGCCGTGCAGGCGGCGCGTGTCGCCTATCCCGAGTGGCGCGCCGCCGGCGCGCTCTCGCGCGCGGCGCTCGTCAACCGGATCGCAGACGTCGTCGAGGCCCACGCCGAGGAGCTCGCGCTGCTGGACGTGATCGACAACGGCAGCCCGATCCGCGAGATGCGAAACGACTCGCGCATCGCTGCCGGGCAGCTGCGCTACTTCGCCGGCCTTGCGCTGCAGGTGCGCGGCGAGACGATCCCCGTCGAGCACGGGCGCCTGGACTACACGCTGCGCGAGCCTTACGGCGTCGTCGGGCGGATCATCCCGTTCAACCACCCGCTGATGTTTGCCGCCAGCCGCATCGGGGCGCCGCTGATCGCCGGCAACACGGTCGTGATGAAGCCCTCCGAGCACACCTCGCTGTCCGCACTGCGCCTTGCCGAGCTGATCGCGCAGTTCATGCCGCCCGGCGTCGTGAACATGATCAGCGGCTACGGGGCCGAGGCCGGCGACGCGCTCGTCGCCCACCCGCACGTGCGCCGCCTGGCGTTCATCGGCTCCGCAGAGGTCGGACGCGCGATCCAGCGTCGTGCGGCAGAGGAGGTCGTAAAGACGGTCACGCTCGAGCTCGGCGGCAAGAACCCGATCGTGATCTTCGAGGACGCCGACCTCGACGCCGCCGTCGACGGTGCGCTGCGAGGGATGAACTTCACGTGGCAGGGGCAGTCCTGCGGCTCCACATCGCGCCTTCTGATTCAAGAGTCGCGCCGCGCCGAGCTCGTCGAGCGCCTCGCTGCGCGCATGGACGCGATGCGCTCGGGCCCGCCCTCCGAGGAGGCCACCGAGACCGGCGCGATCGTCAACGAGCGCCAGTACCAGAAGGTGCTCGACTACGTGCGCATCGGCCGGGAGGAGGGCGCGCGCATCGTCGCCGGCGGTGGGCGCGCGGAGGTCGCCGGTCACGACCGCGGCCTGTTCCTGCGCCCGACCCTATTCGAGGACGTCGCGCCCGGTTCGCGCCTGGCCCAGGAGGAGATCTTCGGCCCGGTTCTCGCGACGATCCCGTTCTCCACCTATGAGCAGGCGATCGCGATCGCAAACGACGTCTCCTATGGCCTCACAGCAAGCGTCTTCACCGAGGACCTCACGCGCGCGCACCGCTTCGCGCGCGATGTCGAGGCCGGCTACGTGTGGGTCAACGACGCATCCCGCCACTTCCCCGGGACGCCCTACGGCGGCTACAAGGACTCGGGTATCGGGCGCGAGGAGTCCCAGGAGGAGCTCTTCTCCTACACCCAGGTCAAGAACGTCAACGTGAAGTTCGAGTGACGTCCGTGCGGCTCGGCGGCGAGCGAGCTGTGGGAGCGGCGTTGGCGTTCGCCTACGACGCGCTGCCCGGCAGGATCGTGTTCGGCGCTGGGGCGGCACGCGAGCGCCTGGCCGAGGAGGTGCGCGGCCTGGGCGCCGAGCGCGTGCTGCTAATCGCCGCTGCGGCGGAGACCGAGCTCGCCGAGGAGCTCGCCGCCCCCCTAGGCGAGACGCTCGTCGCGCGCTTCGACGGCGTACGCGCGCACGTGCCCGTCGAGGTCGCCGCACGCGCCACCGCGCTCGCGCGCGAGTCCCGCGCCGACTGCCTGCTGAGCATCGGCGGCGGCTCCACGACGGGCACCGCCAAGGCCGTCGCGCTCGCCACGGAGCTGCCGATCGTGGCGGTTCCCACCACGTACGCGGGCTCGGAGGTGACGCCTGTGTGGGGCTCGACCGAGGGTGCGCGCAAGCGCACTGGGCGCGCGGCCGCGGTGCTGCCGCGGGTGGTCGTCTACGACCCCGAGCTGACGTTCAGCCTGCCGCCGGAGATCACCGCCGCCAGCGCGATGAACGCCCTCGCCCACTGCGTCGAGGCGCTATACGCGCCGGGGCGCAACCCGATCAGCACGCTCGTCGCGCTCGAGGGCATCGCGGCGATCTCCGGCTCCCTGCCGCTCGCGCTCGAGCGCCCGGAAAGCCTCGACGGGCGTGCGGGCGCGCTGTACGGCGCGTATCTCGCCGGCTCGGCCTTTGCCGTGGCGGGCTCGGGGCTTCACCACAAGATCTGCCACGCGCTCGGTGGCGCGTTCGACCTGCCGCACGCGCAGACCCACAGCATCGTGATCCCGCACGTGGTCGCCTTCCAGCAGCCCGCGGCCGCTGTGCTGATGGACAGCGTCGCCGCCCGCCTCGGCGCGCTGCCCGGGGGCGCGGCCGGTGCTCTCTACGCGCTCGCCGCCGCGAGCGGCGTGCCCCTCTCATTGCGAGAGATCGGCATGCCGCGCGAGGGCGTCGAGCGGGTGATCGAGCAGATCCTCGAGACCACGCCGCCAGATAACCCCCGCACGGTCGACGCCGACGCGGTGCGCGCGATCCTCACCGCCGCCTACGAGGGCGTACCGCCGGAAGCGCTCGCGTGAGCTTCGAGCTGACGCTGTGGGCGGGCAGCGTGATCGCGCTCGATCTCGACGCGCGCATCGACGCGGCGCGCGCGGGAGGCTTCACCGCGACCTCTCTGTTCCCCTTCGAGGTGCATCGCGCCGAAGGAGAAGGCATCGCCACGAGCGAGCTGCGCATGCGCTTTGAGGACGCGGGCGTGCGCATCGCCGTGATCGACCCGCTGGCCCGCTGGTTGCCCACGTGGCGGCGCCCGCAGCTGCCTCCCGGCGATCCCGCCACGGGCGACTTCCAGGCGGAGGAGCTGTTCGCGATGAGCGAGGCGCTCGGCGCCGACCTGCTCACCGTGCTCGCGCTGTTCGACCCCCCGGTCGACCCGGAGCAGGGCGCCGGCAGGTTCGCGGCGCTGTGCGACCACGCCGCAGAGCACGGCCTGCGCCTGCAACTCGAGTTCATCCCCGGAACGGGGATCGCTGACCTCGCGAGCGCGTGGGAGATCGTGCGCGGCGCAGATCGCCCCAACGGCGGCGTGCTGATCGACAGCTGGCATTTCTTCCGCTCCGAGCCCGACTACGAGCTGCTCTCCTCGATCCCCGCCGAGCGCGTGTTTGCGCTGCAGCTCGAGGACGCGCCGCTGCTCGCTGCGGCCGACATCGCGCAAGAGTCGCTGCACGGGCGCCTGATGCCCGGCGAGGGCGAGCTCGATCTCGCGCGCTTCATGCGCGCGCTGCCGGGACGGCGGCTGCCGCCGCTGAGCGGCCCCGAGGTGTTCTCCGACACCGAGTCCGCCGGCCACGCGCCCGGGGAGCTCGGTAGACGCCTGGCGGAGACGACGGCCGCCGTATTCGCCTCGCTCGATCGGGCCACGACGAACTAATCACACATAATCATTTGGTGGTTATAATCGCCCCGCCGGGCAAGCCAACACCAGCCACCGGGGAGCGGGAGATGAGTGAGTCGATCGAGAAGCGCAACACGCCGGTCCTCAACGAGCAGGAGAACCCCCTGAAGCTGGGGATCTTCGCGATCAACATGAGGGGCGGGGTGACGCTCTCCGACGTCGAGGGCAAAGTCGAAGGCACGTGGGAGGAGAACGTGCGCTACGCGCAGTGGGCCGACCGCATCGGGCTCGACGCCGTGATCCCGATCGCGCGCTGGCGCGGATACGGCGGCACGAGCAACCTCGGCGACCGCTCCTTCGAGACCTTCACCTGGGCCACCGGCCTGCTCGCCCACACGAAGCGCGTACAGGTGTTCGCGACCGTGCACGTGCCGCTGATCCACCCCGCGATGGTCGCCAAGATGGTCGCTACCGCCGATGAGATCTCGGGCGGGCGCATCGGCGTCAACGTCGTCGCCGGTTGGAACCCAGAGGAGCTCGCGATGTTCGGGCTTACCCAGCGCGAGCACGACGAGCGCTACGAGGTCGCCGACGAGTGGGCGCAGGTGCTCGAGCAGCTGTGGACGACGCCGGGCGAATCGAGCTACGACGGACGCTTCTTCAAGGTTCCCGGCGGCTTCTCCGAGCCCAAGCCGCTGCAGAAGCCCTACCCGGTGATCATGAACGCCGGCACCAGCGGCGCCGGGCGCGAGTTCGCCGCCAGGCACAGCGACCTGATCTTCGCCGGCCTCACGAGCCTCGACACCGCCGCCACTCAGATCGCCGAGATCAAGGACCTGGCGCGTGAGCGCCACGGCCGCGAGATCAAGGTGTTCGCCCGCGCGCACGTCGTCTGCCGCGACAGCGAGGAGCAGGCCCGCCGCGACTACGAGCGGGTCCACCGCGAGCTCGCGGACGTCGAGGGCGCGCGCAACGTCGTGCGCATGAACATGCCCAACTCGCAGAGCACCGACTGGGAGAGCATGAGCATGCAGAAGACCGTCGAGAGCATGGTCGCGGGCTTCTTCGCGCTGGCGCTCGTCGGCACCCCCGAGCAGGTCACCGGGCAGCTGATCGAGCTGCACGAGTCCGGCGCCGACGGCATCGCCCTGTCGTGGCCGGACTTCGACGAGGGCCTCACGCAGATGGAGGAGGAGATCCTGCCGCGGCTCGTGGAGGCGGGGCTGCGCAGCCCGCTGCGCGAGGCGTCCCTGCCAGCCACAGCCGGCGCGGCCTGATCTAATGGCCCCCACCGCGTGGCCCACGACCAGGACGGAGTCTTCGACGATGGACACCGAGACGTTCAGAGAGGCGCTCGCGAGCGTCTGCACGCCGGTCTCCGTGGTCACCAGCCACCGCGACGGCCACCCGCACGGGACGACCGTCAGCGCCTTCTGCTCGCTTTCGCTCGAGCCGCCACTGGTGCTCGTATCGCTCGCGCGTACCTCCGACCTGCTGGCGATCGTGACCGAGTCGCGCGTCTTCGGGATCAACGTTCTCAGCGACGGCCAGCAGGAGCTCGCCGTCAACTTCGCGCGCAAGGGTCCGGACAAGTTCGACGGCGTCGCGTGGGAGCTCGACCGCGGCGTGCCGCGCATCCTCGGCGCCGCCACCTGGCTCGTGTGCCGGCTCGAGCAGCTGCACGAGGGCGGCGACCACCTGATCGCCGTCGGTGAGGTTCAGCACGCCGAGAGCGGCCCCGGCAACCCGTTGCTCTACCGCTACCGGGAGTTCGGCACGATGCGCCCCACCGCCGAGGGGGAACTGTGAACGCCTCGCTCGCGCCCGACTGGCTGCGCGAGCACTACGAGCGCGTCGACGCCAACGACTTCGCCTACCTCGGCGAACGCTTCGCAGAGGACATCGAGGTGCGTTTCGGAAACCGTCCCGTGGCGATCGGCAAGCAGGCCGTCGGCGCCACGCTCGCCGACGTGCACAGGCCCTTCGAGCGCTCGCTGCACCGCTTCGTGGACATCTGGCAGCAGGGCCACCTGACGCTGATCGCCTTCGACGTGACCTACTCGATGAACGACGGCTCGGAGGTCCGTATCGAAACCTTCACGATCCTCGAGCGCCGCGACGAGCTGATCAAGAGCATGAAGGTCTACATCGACGAGGGGCCGTTGCGGGGCACCTGAATGACGGGGAAGGGGAGGAGAGCACAGGATGGAGATCGACCTCAAAGGCAAGCGTGCGCTGGTCACCGGCGCCGGTCAGGGCATTGGCCTTGCAATCGCACAGACGCTCGCGGCCTGCGGCGCACGCGTGCTCGGCGCCGACCTGCGACCGACGGCTGCGGATGGGGACGGCGCTGCTGCTGAGATCGTCGGATTCGAGGTGGACCTCGGCGTGCCCGGCGGACCCGAGGAGGCGGTCGCGGCGACCGTGCGCGAGCTCGGCGGGATCGACACGCTCGTCAACAACGTCGGCATCTGCATCCCGCGCGACGGCTTCCTCAGCGTGCCCGACGACGGCTGGGAGCAGACCTTCCAGGTCAACCTCATGAGCGCGGTGCGCGCCTCGCGCGCGGCGCTGCCGCTGATGATCGAGGCGGGCGGCGGCTCGATCACGACGATCGCCTCCGAGTCGGGTCTGCAGCCCGCGCCGGTGTTCAGCGACTACGCGGTCACGAAGGGCTCGCTGCACATCCTCACGAAGCTGCTCGCCAACGAGTTCAGCCGCGCGGGCGTGCGCTGCAACTCGGTCACGCCCGGGCCGATCCGCACGCCCGCGTGGGGCCCCGGCGGCGTCGTGGACAAGCTCTCCAAGGAGTGGGGCATGGACCTCGAGTCCGGCATCAAGCACTTCGTCAAGGAGGTGCGCGGGATGCCGCTCGGCAAGATCGGCGAGCCGGAGGACGTGGCCGCGATGGTGGCGTTCCTCTCGAGCGATCTCGCCAAGCAGATCACCGGCTCTGACTTCCGCGTCGACGGCGGCCAGATCGCGACGATCGTCTGATGGCCGGCGAGCGCACCAGCGGGCGCGAGCACGTGCACCTGACGCTCGCGATCAACGACTACGACCACGTGCGCGACCTCGTCACGGGGGCGGTGCCCGTCGAGGGCATCGACCTCACCTGCCTGACGCTGTCGGTCGAGGAGATCTTCTGGCGCTTCTCGCGCCACCGCGAGTGGGAGGTCTCAGAGATGTCGCTCGCCAAGTACTGCGCGCTGCGCGCGGGTGGCGATGACACGATCACCGCGATCCCCGTGTTCCCCTCACGCAGCTTCCGCCACTCGGCGATCTTCATCCGTGAGGACGGTCCGCTGGACGACCCCGCGGCGCTCGCCGGAGCGCGCATCGGCGTGCCCGAGTGGACGCAGACGGCGACCGTGTGGGCGCGCGGTCTGCTGCAGCACAGCTACGGCATCGACCTCACCGGCATCCGCTGGGTACGCGGCGGCACGAACGAGCCCGGCCGCGTGGAGGGGATCAAGCTCGATCTGCCCGAGCGCTTCGACGTCAGCAACGAGTCAGAGCGCAGCCTGAACGACCTGCTGCTCGCGGGCGAGATCGCGGCGCTGATCTGCCCGCATCCGCCGCACGAGTTCGAGCGCCGCAGCGGGCGCGTCGTGCGTCTCTTCAGCGATTACCGCGCGGTCGAGGAAGCGTACTTCCGCGAGACGGGCATCTTCCCGCCGATGCACGTCGTGGCGCTGCGCAGCGACGCCGTCGCACGCCACCCGTGGATCGCGATGAACCTGTTCGAGGCGTTCACCGAGGCCAAGCGTCGCGGTGTCGCGCGTGCGATCGACCCGAACACGCCGCGCTACCCCGTGCCGTGGAGCTTCGCCAACGCGCACCGCGCCGAGGAGCTGATGGGCGAGGACCTGTGGCCGTATGGCCTAGAGCCCAACCGCGTGGCGCTCGACGCCTTCCTGGAGATGGCCTACGAGCAAGGCGTGTGCAAGCGGCGATTGACGGCGGAGGAGCTGTTCGCGCCGTCCGTGCTCGATCACTACGTCGTCTGAAGCCGCCCCACCGGCGCGGGCGCGCTCGACTCTGTCTGCAGCGGTCCGTGCCCCTTGCTCCAACCGTACTTCTCACCGACCGCTTCGATCTCCTCGAGCGGCGGGTTGCGGTGCTCGGTGTACGGATAGGTCGCCGACAGCGCCGGCTCGGCGAGCTCCTCGAAGAAGTGCTCGAAGCCACCGGGGATGATGAACACGAGGAACTTGCAGATGGCAGAGGTCACGACCCAGTCGTGCACGGTCTGCTTGGGGACGTAGATGTAGGTGCCCTGCGTGGCGTGATAGACGGTGTCGCCGACGCCGATGTCGAGCGTCCCCTCGACGATGTAGAAGCCCTCGGCCTCGTGCTCGTGGGAGTGTCCCGGCGCGAGCATCCCGCGCGGCCCGTACCACTCGGTCAGCGCGAACTGGCCGTCGGTGTCCTGCCTGCGGGCCTTCATCGTGATGATGCCGCCCTGGAACCAGATCGCCGGACCCTCGCCGGTGGCGAGCGCGTAGCCGGGGGAGATCCCCTCGGGGGTGCCGCCGGCGTGCTCGCCGGCGACCGGCTCGGTGTCGGCAATCTCCACCGGTCCGCCGGCTGTGAACGAGTTTGTGCTCATCGCTCCTCCTTGTGACTGAGGTTCCTCAGGTCCGCTTGCGTGACTTGGCGCTCGGCGCCGCGGCGATCATGTAGCTCGGGGACTGGCGCGCGATCGCCGCCTCCAGGCGCTTGCCCTCGCCGGCGTCGATCGCCGCGACGAGCTCGCGGTGCTCGTGCAGGTGCGCGACACCGTCGAAGTCCTCGAGGTCGGCGCGGCCCAGCGCCTCCTCCATCGAGTCGAGCAGCATCAGGTAGATCCTGTGCAGCGGCGCGTTGGCGGAGAGCTTGGCGATGCGGCGGTGGAACTTGTAGTTGAGACGCATGTACGCGTGCGGATCGTCGATCGTCGCCTGCATCTGCTCGAGGATCAGCTTCAACGCACGGATGTCGTCGGGCTCGCGGTTGCGCGCCGCTTCGCGGCACACGAGCGGCTCCAGCGCGTCGCGCACGGCGAGGTAGTCGGGGAAGCCGCTGCTGCCGCCTTTGAAGCGCAGGGTCGAGTGGCTGAGCGCCATGCCCGCGGAGTCGCTGGCGACGAAGATGCCGCCGCCGCGCCCGGGGCGGGTCTCGATCAGGCCGCGCATCTCCAGCAGGCGCACCGCCTCGTTGACGGTCGCCAGCGCCACGCCGAAGCGCCGGCGCAGATCGTCCTTGGTGCCGAGCAGCGCGCCGGGCGCCTCGACTTCATCGGAGATCTCGGCCTCCAGCCGTCGCGCGACCGCCTCGGCGCGCGAGACGCGGGAGTCGATCAGGCTGTCCGGCATCGCCAAAGATCGTATTCGTTATGAGCAAAGCGCGGGCGCTCAGGCGGTGCGGCCGTGGTCGACCGGCTCGCCGGCGTCGGCACCGGGGGCGAGCACGATGTCGCACTCCAGCGAGCACCACTCGCCCTCGACACCGGCGGGGCGCTCGGGGTCCTCCGGCGAGCGCTCGACGAAGCGCCGCAGCAGCGATGGCTTGACCGCGAACGCGGCGTCGGAGTCGAGGTAGTCGCTGCTCTCGTCGAAGATGTGCGTCGTCACCGTGCGGTGCCCCTCGGCGCGGGCGATCATGTGGATGTGGGCGGGTCGCCAGGGGTGGCGGCCGGTCGCCTCGAGCATCTCCCCCACAGGCCCGTCGAAGGGAATCGTGTAGGGAACGGGGCGCACGGCCAGGAACGCGAACGAGCCGTCCTCGCGGGTGCGAAAGCGCCCGCGCAGGTGATCCTCGGGGGCGTTGGGGTCCTGCACCGCATACAGGCGGTTCTCGCCGTTCTGCCAGACGTCCAGCTCGGCTCCCGCCAGCGGCTTCCCGTCGATGCCGAGGATGCGCCCGTAGATCCACGCGGGCACGCCGGCCTCCTCCTCGGCGATGTTCGCGCCGTGCTCGCGCAGCGGCGAGCCGGGGACGTAGAAGGGCCCGAGCACGGTCGACTCGGTGGCGCCCTCGGGGAGCTCGTTGGCAAGCGCGTCCACGAGCATCGAGACACCCGTCGTGTCCGACCACAGGATGAACTCCTGGCGGCGCGCGTCGGTGATGTGCCCGGTGGCGGTCAGCATCCGGATCGCGCTCGCCCACTCCTCCTCGCGCAGACGTACGTCGGCGACGAACCCGTGCAGGTGGCCGATCAGGCTCTGCATGATCTCGCGCAGACGGGGGTCGGGGCATGCGTCGTAGCGGGCAATCACCTCGGCGGTGATCTCAGCCGGGGTCGTGCGCGTCCGCGAGCTCGGGTCGATCGCGCTCATCGGCCTCAGGAGCCGGGCGGCTCGGCCAGCGGCGTGGCCGCGCGCATCAGCTCGGGCGGCGTCCTCGGACCCCACAGGTTCTCGCCGCGATTGTCATCGAGGCTCCAATGGCCCGGTACGTAGCTGCGCTCGTCCCACACCTTGTAGAGGTCGGCGTAGTACTCGACCACGCAGCCGGCCGGGTCGAAGTGGTAGGTGAAGAGGTTCTGCCCGGCGCCGTGCCTGCCCGGGCCCCAGATGAAGCGTCCGTCGTTGCGGGCGAGCGTTTCGCCGAGCTGACCGAGGATCGCGAGGCTCTCCACTTCCCAGGCGTAGTGGTTCAGCCCCGGCTCGCCCTTCTGCAGGCCGAGACCGTGGTGCTCGACGTTGCAGCGCAGGAACGCGAGCACGCCGTCGCCGATCTCGTCGGAGAGCCTGAACTCGAGCACCTCTTCGAAGAAGCTCCGTGTCGGCCCGATGTCGGGGCAGGTGAGCGTCGGATGGCCGAACTTGCGCGGCTGCACGCCGCGACCGGTGTGGATCGGCCCGTCCTCGCTCATGCCGGTGAACACCTCGATCACGTGCCCGGCCGGGCCGAGGAAGCGCACCGCGCGCTCGATCCCCAGCTCCTCGGGGCTCTCCGAGATGATCGTCACGCCACCCTCGCGCAGGCGCTGCACCAGGCGCTCGAGCGCCTCCTCGTCGTGCGCCTGCATCGAGATGTGGTCGAGCTCGGAGCGCCCCGCGGCGATCAGCTGCAGCGAGTGGTGGCAGTCTGCGTGCGTCAGGTAGGAGTGCCCGCCGTCGCGCTGCACCTCGCGCATTCCCATCACCGTGGTGGCCCAACCGACAGATGCGTCGAGGTCGGGGACGCGCAGCGCCACGTGGGCCATTCGCTTGATCAGATCGGACATCTAGTCGCTCGCCTCCACTGGGTTTCGCAGGACGCCGAGACCCTCTATCTCGGCCACGATCTCATCGCCCGCCTGCAGGAAGCGGCCCTTGCCCGCGCCGACGCCCGCGGGGGTCCCGGTGGAGATCACGTCGCCCGGAGCGAGCGGCACGATCGCGCTCAGGTAGGCGATCTGCTGGACGAGGTCGAAGATCATCTCGCTCGTGGAGGAGCTCTGCTCGAGCACCCCGTTGACGCTCAGCGTCATCTTCAGTGAACCCGGGTTGGGGCAGAAACGGCTCGGCACGATCCACGGCCCGGTCGGACAGGACGTCGCCCACCCCTTCTGCGCGAACCAGTCGAACGTCATCGGCGGCTCGGGCGCGGGATCGCGCTTGAACCGATCGCGGGCGGAGACGTCGTTGAGGATCATGTAGCCCGCGACGCACTCCAGCGCAGCCCGCGGCGCGACGCGATACGCGTGGCGGCCGATCACGGCCGCCAGCTCGATCTCCCAATCCAGGCGCTCGACCCCGTGGGACACCAGCACCGGCTCCCCGGGGCCGATCACGGTGGTCGTCGGCTTCAGGAAGAAGAACGGGCCGTGGGGCGAGGGCTCGATCGGCGCGTCGGGCTCCAGGCCGCGCATCTCGCGCGCGTGGTCGGCGTAGTTGGCCCCCGCCATGTAGAGGTTGCGCGGCTCCGGCAGAGGCGCCGTGAGCGTGACGTCCGCGAGCGCCACGGCGTCACCGAGCGTGCCTGCTTCGAGCCGGCTCTCGATGCGCTCGTGCCAACCGTCCCAGGCGTCGAGCACCGAGCGCATCGAGGGCTCACCCGGCAGGGGGTGCACGTCCTCGCCGACGATCGCCGCCGCGTGCGCTGCGCCGTCGGCCCCCCTGATGCTGCCCAGCGAAAAGCTGCTCATCGCGTCTCCTCCATTGCGCGTGAAGTCTATAGACTTTGGGCGGTGAAGGCGCTAGTGATCCGCTCGTTCGGTGGCCCCGAGGTCCTGGAGTACACCGACTGGCCCGATCCCGTGCCCGGTCCGGACGAGGTGCTGATCGCCGTCAGAGCTGTCAGCGTCGGGCGCACGCTCGACGTCGAGGTCCGCCGCCGCGGCGCCGACTTCCACGTCTCGCTGCCGCGCGTTCTCGGCTCGGACCCCGCGGGCGTCGTCGCCACCGTCGGCGAGCGCGTGACGGGCTTCTCGCCCGGCGACAGGGTCGCGTGCACGAGCACGCTGTTCTGCGGGGAGTGCGAGATGTGCCTGGCGGGGCGCACGAACGCGTGCTACCACCATCGCGCTTTCGGCGTGCACCTGGACGGTGGCGCCGCCGAGCTGTGCGTGGCGCCGGAGGCGAGCGTCGTGCGCGTGCCAAACCACGTCGACTTCGTGCAGGCGGCAGCGATGGCCGTCAACTACCCGATGGCGTGGAACCTGCTCGTGCACGCGGGCCGCCTGCAGGACGGACAGGACGTGCTGGTGATGGGCGCCGGGGGAGGATTGGGGATCGCCGGGGTGCAGATCGCAAAGGCGCTCGGAGCGCGCGTGATCGCGGCCGCGGGCTCGCAGTGGAAGCTCGACCGCTGCCGCGAGCTGCTCGGCGTGGAGGCGCTCGTCGACTACTCCACCCCAGGCTGGTCCGAGCAGGTGCGCGCGCTGACCCGCGACGGGCGAGGCTGTGACGTCGTGTTCGAGAACATCTCCTCACCGCAGCTGTTCGACGATTCGCTCGCGTCGCTGCGCGAGTACGGCCGGCTCGTGACCTGCGGCGCGCACGGCGGCGGCGTGGTGAACGTGGACATGCGCTTGCTCTACCGCAAGCACCTGTCGATCATCGGCGAGCGTGGTGCCAGCGCCGCGATGACGCGCGAGGTCTGGCAGGCGCTCGCCGAGCGCAGGGTCGATCCAACGCCAGTCTTCCATCGCTTCCCGCTGTCGGAGGCCGCCGCCGCTCACGAGGCCGCCGCCGGGCGTGAGATCTTCGGTCGCGTGGTCTTCGAGCTGCCCGAGCCGAGCGAACCGTCGCCGGCCCCGGCGGGAGCCGCGTGAGCACGGGCGGCCGCCCCACGGCACCCACCAGCGCCGCGCGCGAGCATCTGCGCGATGCGGCCGCCAGGACGACCGAGACGCTGCGCAGGATGATCGTCGCGGGCGAGATCCCACCCGGCTCCGAGCTCTCGCAGGTGGAGCTCGCGCGGATGGTTGGCGTGAGCACGACGCCCGTGCGCGAGGCGCTGCGCGAGCTGGAGGCCGAGGGCCTGGTCGAATCCCGCCGTAACCGCCGACCGCGCGTGCCGGCGTTCGACCCAGGCGACCTCGACGCTGTCTACTGCACCCGGGTGCTGCTCGAGGGGCTGGCGATCTCGATCACCGTGCCGAGCATGAGCGCCGAGGACCTGCGCTCGCTGCGTGGCGATCTGGAGGCGATGCACGAGGCAGGCACGGCGGAGGACCTCGCCGCGTGGGATATCGCGCACAACGCGTTCCACACGCGCCTGATCTTCGGCTGCGAGCCGGCGCTGCGACGCCAGATCCGCCTGATGATGTCACGCGCCGACCACTACCGGAGGATGTCGGTGCTCTCCGAGCGCCCGCTGAGTTGGCGGCGGGGCGAGAGCGAGCACGAGGCGATCGTGCGCGCCTGCGAGCAGTGCAACCCGCAGCTCGCGGCGATGCTGCTGGCACGCCACCTCGCCCGCTCCGCACGGGCAGTGCTCGCCCACTTGGATCCCGAGCGCGAAGCGCACTCGCTGAACGCGGCGCTGAAGATGCTCGGCGCAGAGATCGGCGCGTAACGCTCGTCGCTAGAGCGCCTTGGCGGCCAGCCGCTCGGCGCCGATGCGCTGCACGTCCCACACGAGCCCTGCACGCTCGAGCGCCGCGATCACGAGCCCGGAGAGGTCAAGCTCGCGCCGACCGATCCCGTGGAACGCAGAGGTGGGAAAGGCGTGGTGGTTGTTGTGCCACGCCTCCCCGAGGGAGAACGGGGTGAGCCACACCAGGTTGCGGGAGTGATCGTCTGTGTGAAAGCGCCGGCGCCCGAAGAAGTGGCACAGCGAGTTGATGCTGTAGGTCACGTGGTGCAGGACGAGCATGCGCACCGCACCTCCCCACAGCATCCCCTCCAGGCCCGCGTCGAGCGTTCCGCCGAAGAGCACGCCGAGCCCGAACGGGATCGCGAAGCCGAGCAGCGACCACAGCAGGAACGTCCTGTCGACGAAGGACACGACCGGGTCGGCCAGCAGGTCGGGCGCGAAGCGTTCGCGGGCGCCCCGCTGCGTGTGGTCGAACAGCCAGCCGACGTGCGCGTGGACCAGCCCCCGTACAGCGCCGCGTAGGCCACCGCCGTGGTCCACGTGGGGGCTGTGCGGGTCGCCGAAGCGATCTGAGTAGGCGTGGTGCTTGCGGTGATCGGCGACCCAGGAGATGATCGGCCCCTCGACCGCCATCGTCCCCAGCACCGCCAGCAGACCGCGCAGCGCGGGCGAGGTCTTGAAGCTGCGGTGGGTGAACAAGCGGTGAAAGCCGACCGTCACACCCAGCCCCGTCGGCAAATACATGATCAGGAAGATCACGATGTCGCGCCAGCGAAGCTCGCGGTTCCACATCTGCCAGCCCGCCAGCCCGAGCAGCAACGGCGGCACCGCTGTGATCACGCCCGTGATCGTCCGGTCGAGCCCCTCCATGACCGGCACCTGGATCTCCTCGGGCGTGGGTCCCTCGCGAAGCTCAGCGCGCTCGGCGGGCGCGGCGGTGCTCTCACCGTCCGGGTCAGCGGCGGGCTTGGGTGCAGCAAGCGGTCCGGTGACGGCACTCATGCCTCTGGCATGCTGAACCAGACCGGTGGCAGTGTCGATCAGGGCGGCCACCGAGCAGCCGGGGGTTGGCCGGCGTCGTGAGGGTGGGGATAGCCCGAGTAGACGCTACGTTCACTCGCCGCGAACGTCAAGCACGATCTTGCCGGTCGCGCGACGCTCGTCGAGCACCTTCAGCGCCTCGGCGGCCCGCTCGAGCGGGAAGCGCTCGCCGATCACGGGCGTGACGATGCCCTCGTCGATCATGCGCTCGATCGCGGCTCCGATCTCCCGGTTGAGCTCCGGCTTGGCCATCACGTAGGCGCCCCAGCCCGCCCCCACGACCTCGGTGTTCTTCAACAGCAACCGGTTCACGCGCACCTCGGGGATCGAGCCGCCGGTGAACCCCACCACGACCAGGCGTCCGCCCTCGCGCAGGCAGCGCAGGCTGTCGGTGAAGCGGTCGCCGCCGACGGGATCGAGCACCACGTCGACGCCGCCGCCGGAGCGCTCCAGCACCTCGTCCTTCCAGCCGTCGCCCACGAGCACCGTCTCGTCCGCACCAGCCTCCTTTGCCACCTCGCGCTTGGCGGCGCTCGAGACGAGCGCAATCGTCTTCGCGCCCACGCCTTTGGCGACCTGCAGCGAGGCCGTCCCGACGCCCCCCGCAGCACCGTGCACGAGCACCGTCTCGCCCTCCTTCAGACGACCGCGCAGCACGAGCGAGAAGTAGGCGGTGTGGTAGTTGAGGATCAACCCGGCGCCCTGTGCGAAGTCGAGCCGGTCGGCGAGCCTAAAGACAAAGAACTCCGGGGCGACCGCCGTCTCGGCGAAACCGCCAAGCACGCAGAAGGCCGCGACGCGCTCCCCCACCTGCACCTGCGCGTCGGGCGGAGCACTGATCACCACGCCCCCCACCTCGCTGCCGGGTACGAACGGCAGCGGCGGTTTCAGCTGGTACTGGCCGCGGGTCTGCAGCAGCTCGGGGAACGAGACGCCCGCCGCGTGCACCTCGACGAGCACGCCCGCGCCCGGCGTGAGCATGTGCGACGGCTCCGGCTCGGGGAGCTCCACCAGCTCCAGCGCGCTGTCCGGGCCCGACTCATCAACGATCTGGATGGCTCTCACCGGAGAGATTATGTCGGAGCGGGCTTCCCCCCGGCTCGTGGCCCGTTAGGCGAGGCGATCTGGCCCGCCGGCGATCAGTCGTAACGCGCGACGGTGAAGCCGATCAACACCGGCACGTTCAGCGCGAAGACGAGCAGCGAGAGCGTGAGCACGACGAGCGCGCCGCCGCTGGTGTGGTTTCGCAGGAACACGTACTCGATCAGACCCGCGATCAACGCGTAGGCGAGCAGCGCCCACTTGGCGACCTCCAGCAGACGGCGCCAATGAAATCCATCCGCACGCGCGAGCAGCGCCATGTTGAGGGCGAACACGAGCGCCGACGCGCCAAGTAGAGCTACAGCCGGGCCGAGCGAGACGTGTTCGGGAAGGTGGGCGGAGAGGTAGATGCCCGCGACCAGCACCAGCCCAAGAGAAAGCATCCCCAGCGCCGTGACCGGCGGCACGCGCACGGCGTCCGCCTCGCCGGGCTCGCTCATCCGGAGGCCAGCTTGGTCATGATCACGAGCGTGGCGATCTGCATCAACCCAGTCGCAGCAGCTGTATAGATGAACCGTTTCATCAGCCGCTCGATCACCTCAATCCGTGGCTTGGGCTTCTTCAGCTCGGTGAGCACGGCGATGTTCGCGGGCTCCAGCAGGCCGAGCGCGATCACGGCCATGACGCCCACGACGATGAAGCTCGCGACCACCCACCCGTGCAGTGGGTTGCCTGTGAGGTTCGTCCCCAGGTGCGTCGAGAGCTGCCAGCCCGCCACGAGCGTGACCGTCACAACCGTCGGCATGAGCAGGACCATCTTCGGCATCAGCCGCGTGGTGAACTCGACCCGTGCCGGGATCGACATCTTGCCGATGATCGGCCCAAGAACGAAGCCGAGGAACAGGTCGATGACCGTCCACGCGGCGCCTGCGACGACGTGCAGGAACTCGAGCGGCCACAGTTCGTTGACGGCCACGCCGACGACCAGCAGCACGAGCACCACGGCGACGATCGGCAGCCCCGCTCGGGGCACGATCTGAAAATCCGGGCGTTCGATCGGCGCGGGAGGCCGCTCTCCCGATATGACCCCCGGAGAGACGACAGCAGCGTCTGCCATACGGCGAAATCTAGCGCGTGGGCGGGCGGAAAGCTAGCCCTGCGCCGGGCGCGAGGAGCCGCGAATCAGCGCGCATCCACGTCGCCCACCCGGTCACCGCCGCGACGATCAGTACCGCGGGCCAAGGCCCAAGGCCGAGCGCCAGCAGGTGTGACGCGACGAACGCCGCAAACCCGACGCCCCCGAGCTCCGCCGCCGTGCGCGCGCCGTGGCGCAGCGTCCAGATCCGAATGCAGCAGAGCCCTCCGGCGGCCAGCACTACGCCGCCGAGAGGCCGTGAGCCGCTCGCTGCCACGACGGCGTAGCTGCCGATCAGCGAGCCGGCCGCGAGCGGCGCTGTGGGCAGCGTTGGCATGCAACGCCAGCGTAGCGCCCATCGCACGTCCAGACGCGCGCGCGGCCCGTCGGCGGCGCCGGACCGCGCGGAAACTACTGACGAGATTCGAGTCGAATATACGGATGCTGTCCAAACCCTTGGCGCTTAGTCTCGCCCAATGTCGAGGAAGCCGATTCGAGGAGGGCGGGCATGAGCAATGCGGGCGCGACCGTGTTGGGTGCGGTCTTTAACCTCAACCACCCGGCGCACGTAGTGCACTGGCATTTCATCTCGCTGTCTCTATCGAACGTGATCGTGATGGCGCTGATGCTCGTGGTCTTCGCGCTCGCGATCGCGCTCCCGTTCCCGGGCGCAGCGCGGCGACGGGGAGGCGTGTCATGAGCACGAGCGCCCCAGAGCGCAAGCCAGCCAAGCCCTCCGATGGCTCGTGGACCGTTCGCGTGCGTGAAGCCGGCGTCGACGCGCTCCCGCCGGAGAAGCTGCTCCCCGACGGCCAGCCCACGTACGTTGCCTCCTGGATCTACGTGTTCGGCGTGGCGAGCCTCGCCTCGCTCGCGGTAATCATCGGCTCCGGCACGATCCTCGCCCTGAAGGGGCCCGCCTGGTGGCACTACGGGGTCGGGCACTTCATCAACAGCGTGCACATGTGGTCCGTCGAGCTGTTCTTCTTCGTGATGGTCGTGCACCTGTGGGGCAAGTACTGGATGGCCGCCTGGCGCGGAGGGCGCCAGCGGGTCTGGATGACGGGCGCGGTCACGTTCCTCGTCGCGGTTCCGTGCGCGCTCACCGGCTACGTCTCCCAGCAAAACTTCGACGCCCAGTGGATCTCCACACAGGCGAAGGATGCGATGAACTCGATCGGGGTGGGTGCGTTCTTCAACCTCACCAACTTCGGCCAGATGTACAGCTACCACGTACTGCTGCTGCCGCTCGCGGTCGTCGGGCTCGTGATCGCCCACGTGCTGCTCGTACGTCGCCACGGCGTCGTCCCGCCGTTCGAGCTCGAGGAGCGCCGGTCATGAGTCGCCTGCGGCGGTTGCTCCGCTCGAGTGACAACACGCAGCCATGGAAAGGCGGCTACGCGCCGTACGACCTCGTCAAAGAGGCGTGCATCGCCGTCGGCGTGATCGCCGTGCTCGCGATCCTGCTGAGCGTGCTGTTCTCCTCACCGGACGAGAAGCCCAGCACGATCGCGCAGTGGTCGCGGGGCCTACCGGTGAACTTCCTCGCAACCGCTGCCGAGGAGCTCGACGGCACCAGCGGCACAGCGGAATACGGGCCTCCCTACAACCACGAATCGGGCAGCGTCCAGCACTTCCTGTTCCTGCACCCACAGCGGTGGCTGGGTGTGAGTCATCCGATCGACACCGCCCAGGACTACGTGATCGCGCCGCTGAAGACGATCCCCGACGACCCCGCCCTGTCGAGCGCCGTCGCCCAATATGAGGCAGCGCCGGAAAAGACGCAGAAGGCCTGGGGAGAAGCATACGCCAAGCCACTCGAAGAATATGAGGCAGCAGCCGAAGAAAACAAGGCGCTGCCGACGACGGTGAGCGTAAACCAGAGCACCGGCGCAGTCGGTGTTCAGGCAAGTGACGCCGGCCCAGTCCCGACGATGATGGCAAGCCTGCTGGCGCTCGCCAGGAGCGGCGGCGTCGACGGCAGCCTGCTCACGAGCAACCAGTTCTTCCAAACCGACTACACCAAGCCGCTGCTGTTCATGGCCGACGGTAGCCTGCTCGAAAAACGCGCAGAAGAACAGCACCTACTCGGCGAGCAGTGGGGCATGATGAACGAGACCGGCAGCTACCCCGGCCAGGTTTGGTTGTGGCTGTACACCTTCTGGTACCAGGTGGAACCGTTCAAAGAATCGCCGAACGGGGACCTGGACGTGATGCTGATCATGGGCATCCTCAGCCTCGCCTTCGTCTGTGTCCCGCTGCTGCCCGGTGTGCGCGACCTGCCGCGCCGAATCCCGATCTACCGGCTGATCTGGCGCGAGCACTACGGCGCCGCCGCCCCTCCGGTCGAGTAGTCCGCGAGCCCCAGCGTCCGGGGTCAGGACGCTAGCTCGACTGACCGGCGATCAGGCCACGGTCGAGCGCGTAACCGACCAGCTCAGCACGCGTGGACAGACGCAGCTTCTGCTGGATGTGCGAGCGATGCGTCTCGACGGTACGCACCGACAGGTACAGCTGCTGCGCGATCTCAGCGTTCGTGTGACCGAGGGCGATCAGCCGCAGGACGTCAACCTCGCGCTCAGAGAGATCGTCGGGGGGGCCCGGCAGCGGCTCTGAGGCGATGCGAGCGCCCAGCCGCGGGTTCAGGTAGCTCTCCCCTGCCGCCGCGCGGCGCACGGCTTCGACGAGCTCCTCGTCGGCGGCCTCCTTGAGCACGTAGCCGAGCGCGCCGCCGCCGAGCGCCTCGCGCGCAAACGCGGGCTCCTGCTGCATCGTCAGCACCACGATCTGGGTATCGGGCGACTCCGCGCGAATCGCTGGAATCGCCTCGAGGCTAGAGCCCCCCGGCATGTTGAGATCGAGGACCAGCACATCCGGGTGGTGTCCGCGTACATATCGACGCGCCGCCTCGACGTCGCCGGCCTCCGCGACGACCTCCAAGCCGGGCTCGCTGTCGAGCAGCAGCCTCAGGCCGGCGCGCACAACGAGGTGGTCGTCGGCGAGCACGATCCTCACCACCTCGGCATCGCTCATGCCCGTGACGCTACCGACTCACGTGGGCGTGTGAACGACCGACACGGCAAAATCAACCGTCTAGCCCTCGCGTACAAGCACGAGTAGTGCGCAACGCGCGTGGCGCTCGAGATAGTCAGAGGTGCTCCCGACGACGAGGCGCTTGATCGGGCCGTAGCCGCGGGACCCGACGACGAGCAGGTCCACCTGGCTGCCGAACGCGGCGAGCTCCTCGCCGGCAAGGCCGTACACGGCGTCGCCGTGCACGTCCGGGAGCTTCTCCACGCGCTCCTTGGCCTGTGCGAGCATCGCGTCGATGCTGTCGCCCAGCGGTGGCGCCACGATGCCGGTGAACGCGTAGCTCGGCAGCGAGACGACCTCCAGCGCGTAAACGGCCGCACCGCTGGCGGCGGCGAGCTCACGCGCGCTCGCCAGTGCCCTCTCGCTCTCGGGTGAGCCGTTGTACGCGACCCCGACCTTCGCAAGCGGGCTCGGATGCGTCGCATAGCCGCGGGAGGCGATCGCCACAGCGCAGGGGGAGCCGTTCAGCGCAGCGCGCGTGTCGTCACCGATCATCACGCGTCCCAGGGCACTGCGACCACAGGAGCCCACCACCAACAGATCGGCGCTGTGCTCTTCGGCCGCCTGATGCAGCCCCGCGCCAGGGCTCGGCGCGACGACGCTGAGGATCTCGACATCGGCGCCGGTTGCGGTGCGCTCGTCCTTCAGCAGCTGCACGGAGGCCTGCTCCTCCTCGGCCAGCAGCGCCGGCGTAAGCGCGTGCAGAGGGTGGAACTCGCCCGGATGCACGTTGACGATGGTCGGCTTGGAGGCGGGGTCGGCCAGGCGTGATGCGAGTGCGATCGCGTCACGGCCGTTGGCCGTGCCATCCACGCCGACGAGCACGTTCTTGAACATTCTCTTCTCCTTCGAGATGGGTGTCCACGATGCTAGACCTGGAGCGATGGCGGCGCCCTCCGGGTTCAGCACACGAACAGCTGCGGACTTCTACGTACATGCAGACGCGCACGAGCGGGCAACCTGAGGAGCGTGGACGCAGCCGTCACAGACGCATCCGCGCCCCTGGCAGCCGATGAGCTGCGGCTGATCCATGCGTACTGGCGTGCTGCCAACTACCTCTCCGTCGGCCAGATCTACCTGCTCGCGAACCCACTGCTGCGCGAGCCGCTGCGGATCGAGCACACCAAGCCACGGCTGCTCGGGCACTGGGGCACGACGCCGGGACTGAACTTCATCTACGCGCACGTGAACAGGCTGATCCGCAAGCGTGACCTGGACGCGATCTACGTGGCCGGCCCCGTCCACGGTGGACCTGGGCTCGTGGCGAACGTCTACCTCGAGGGCACGTACACCGAGGTCTACCCCCACATCGGCCACGACGAGGAGGGTCTGCGCAGGCTGTTCCGTCAGTTCTCCTTCCCCGGCGGCATCCCCAGCCACGCTGCTCCGGAGACGCCCGGCTCGATCCACGAGGGCGGCGAGCTCGGCTACGCGCTCGTGCACGCCTACGGCGCCGCCTTTGACAACCCCGAGCTGCTCGTCTGCTGCGTGATCGGCGACGGCGAGGCGGAAACCGGCCCGCTGGCCGCCAGCTGGCACTCGAACAAGTTCCTCAACCCCGCGCGCGACGGGGCGGTGCTGCCGATCCTGCATCTCAACGGCTACAAGATCGCCAACCCGACCGTGCTCGCACGGATACCCCAGGAGGAGCTGCGCGCGCTGCTCGAAGGCTACGGCTACGCCCCCCACTTCGTCGAGGGCCACGAGCCCGAGACGATGCACCAGCTGATGGCGGCCACGCTCGACGAGGTCGCCGAGGAGATCGCCGAGATCCAGCGCAGGGCGCGCTCCGGCGGCGATACGACGAGACCGCGCTGGCCGATGATCGTGCTGCGCACGCCGAAGGGCTGGACCGGCCCCAAGGTCGTCGACGGGCTGCCCGCCGAGGGGAGCTTCCGCTCCCACCAGGTACCGCTGGCGGACCTCGCCGCGAAGCCCGAGCACCTCGCGCAGCTCGAGGCTTGGATGCGTTCGTACGAGCCGGAGGAGCTGTTCGAGGAGAGCGGAGCCCTGCGCGCCGAGATCGCGGCACTGGCCCCCGAGGGGGAGCGGCGGATGGGCGCCAACCCGCACGCCAACGGCGGCCTCTTGCTGCGCGAGCTGGAGATGCCCGACTTCCGCGCGTACGCCGTCGATGTCCCGCGTGCGGGCGCGAGCACGAGCGAGGCCACACGCGTGCTGGGCGGCTTCCTGCGCGACATCATCGCGCGCAACCCTGAGAACTTTCGCCTGATGGGGCCCGACGAGACCGCTTCCAACCGCCTCGGCGCGGTGTTCGAGGTCACCGACCGGGTGTGGGAGGCGCAAACACTGGACAGCGACGATCACCTGTCCGTGGACGGGCGCGTGATGGAGGTCCTCTCCGAGCACCTCTGTCAGGGCTGGCTCGAGGGTTACCTGCTCACCGGTCGCCACGGCATGTTCAACTGCTACGAGGCGTTTATCCACATCGTCGACTCGATGTTCAACCAGCACGCCAAGTGGCTGAAGGTGACGCGCGGGATTCCCTGGCGCACGCCGATTGCTTCTCTGAATTATCTGCTCTCCTCACACGTCTGGCGCCAGGACCACAACGGCTTCTCGCACCAGGACCCCGGGTTCATCGACCACGTCGTCAACAAGAAGGCGGAGATCGTGCGCGTGTACCTGCCGCCCGACACCAACTGCCTGCTGTCGGTGGCCGACCACTGCCTGCGCAGCCGCAACTACGTCAACGTGATCGTCGCCGGCAAGCAGCCCGCGCTGAACTACCTGAACATGGAGCAGGCGATCGACCACTGCACCCGCGGCATCGGGATCTGGGACTGGGCCTCAAACGACGAAGGCACGGAGCCCGACGTCGTGCTCGCGTGTGCCGGCGACGTGCCCACGCTCGAGACGCTCGCCGCCGCGGCGATCCTCAGACGCGAGCTCCCGGAGCTGAAGGTGAGAGTCCTGAACGTCGTCGACCTGATGCGCCTGGAGCCCGACAGCGAGCATCCGCACGGCCTCTCCGATCACGAGTTCGACGCGCTCTTCACCAGCAGCCGGCCGGTGATCTTCGCCTACCACGGCTACCCCCTGTTGATCCACCGCCTCACCTACCGGCGCACGAACCACGCCAACCTGCACGTGCGCGGCTACAAGGAGGAGGGAACAACGACGACGCCGTTCGACATGGTGATGCTCAACGATCTCGACCGCTTTCACCTGGTGATCGACGTGATCGACCGCGTCCCCGGCTTGGCAGAGCCGGCCGCGCACCTGCGCCAGCACATGCTCGACGAGCGCCTGCGCCACCGTGCCTACACGCGCGAACACGGCGACGACCCGCCGGAGCTGCGCGGGTGGACGTGGCCGGGCGACGGGAAGGCTCCCAGGTCGGGAGGAATCGCAGGCGGGGACTGGAGCGCCGGCGGGGGGCCGCCAGCGACGGTCGCGTAGGGCCTTTCCGCGTGCGCGTACTCTTTCGGCGTGCGCGTCCTCGTCGTCAACGCCGGCTCGAGCTCGCTGAAGTTGACGCTGCTCGACCACGACGACTCGACGCTCGCGTCAGAGGAGCTCGAGGCGCCCCGCGCGCGAGTTGATCCCCAAGAGCTGCGCGAAGCATTGAGCTCCGGTCTAGGCGAGGCCGACACGGTTGGGCACAGGATCGTCCATGGCGGCGAGCGCTTTCGCGAGGCTGTCGTGGTCGATACCGGCGTGGAGGCACAGCTGCGAGAGCTGGTCGACCTCGCGCCGCTGCATCAGCCGAAGTCGCTCGCCGCGCTCGACGCCGTCAGCGAAGCGCTGCCTCTGCTCCCGGCGGTGGCCTGCTTCGACACCGCCTTTCATGCAGGGCTGCCCGAAGCCGCGGCGACATACGCGCTGCCGGCGGCGTGGCGCGAGCGCTGGGGACTGCGCCGCTACGGCTTCCACGGGCTCTCGCACGCGTGGATCGCGCGGCGTGCCCCACAGCTTCTGCAACGCAACGCCGAGGAGCTGCGAATCGTCAGCTGTCACCTCGGCGCGGGCGCATCGCTGTGCGCGATCGCCGCCGGCGTCTCACGCGATACGACGATGGGCTTCACGCCGCTCGAGGGTCTCGTCATGGCCACGCGCTCAGGCAGCGTCGACCCCGGGATGCTCCTGTGGTTGCAGGAGCGAGAGGAGCTCTCGCCGCAGGAGATGAACGGAGCGCTCGAGCGCCAGTCGGGGCTGCTCGCTCTCGCCGGCAGCGCCGACATGCGCGAGATCGTGGCGCGGGTCGGCACCGGTGACGCAACTGCGCAGCTCGCCCTGGCCGTGTACGTGCACCACCTTCGTGCGGGCATCGCCGCGATGGCCGCCGCGCTCGATGGGCTCGACGCGCTCGTCTTTACCGGCGGCGTCGGAGAGCACAGCGCCGCCGTCAGGGAACATGCCGCTGCCGGCCTCACGTTTCTCGGCGTCGGCCTCAACGACGAGCGAAACCAAGCCGCCGATGGCGACGCGGAGATTGGGACCGACGGCAGCGACGTGCGCACGCTGGTGATCGCGGCACGCGAGGATCTCGAGATCGCGCGACAGGTCCGAGCGTTGTTGGGGGCTGAGGACAGCCGCTCCTCGGCCCCAGCGGCGTAGCATGAGCAACGTGGCAAACGCCCCTCAGAGCCAGAACTCGCCGAGCGGCACCGGTTCTCCCGATCGACCGGGCGGGGAACGCTCCGAAGCGCATCCGCCGCTGCCGCGCGACAAGCGCGGCTGGCAGGTCTCGCCGGCGCCCGACGGTCGCGGCATGCCCGAACACGCCAACCAGGGCCCACCGCCGCACCGCATGCGCGGCTTCTGGTACTTCGTGCTGGCGCTGTTCGCTCTGAATGTGATCTCGGTCCTCTTCTTCCAGCCGTCCACCACCGAAGAACGGGTGACCGTGCCGTTCAGCCCGTACTTCCTCCAACAGGTCAAGGGAGGAACAGTCGCCACGATCGCGTCGAAGGGCGACACGATCCAGGGCAAGTTCAAGACCAAGCAGCGCTACCCCGCGAGCGACAAGAAGGCGACGGCCACGAAGCTGTTTGCCACGCAGGTCCCGAGCTTCTGGAACGGCGCCCAGCTGTCGGCGCTGCTGCAGGAAAAGGGCGTGCGCATCAACGCGGAATCGACGACCACCAGCGAGCCGCTGCTGGAGGAGATCCTGCTGGGCTTCGGCCCCACGCTGCTGATCGTCGGGCTGTTCGTCCTCTTCTACAAACGCGCCGCCAAGAGCGCGAGCGGCATGGGGGCGCTCGGTGGCTTCGGCAAATCGCAGGCGCGCCGGGTGGACCCGGAAAAGATCCGTGTCACGTTCGACGACGTCGCGGGGATCGACGAGGCCAAGGCGGAACTCTCTGAAATCGTCGACTTCCTGCGTAATCCCGAGCGCTACGGCAGCCTCGGCGGGCGCATGCCCCACGGGGTCCTGCTCTCCGGCGCGCCGGGCACCGGCAAGACGCTGCTCGCCCGTGCCGTCGCGGGCGAGGCGCACGCCGCCTTCTTCTCGATCTCCGCCTCGGAGTTCATCGAGGCGATCGTCGGTGTCGGCGCCTCGCGTGTGCGCGACCTGTTCGCCAAGGCCAAGGAGGCGGCGCCCGCGATCATCTTCATCGACGAGCTCGACGCGATCGGGCGCTCGCGCCAGGGTCAGGTCTCGGTGACCGGCGCCAACGACGAGCGCGAGCAGACGCTCGATCAGATCCTCACCGAGATCGACGGCTTCGAATCCTCACAGGCCGTGATCGTGCTCGCGGCCACCAACCGCCCCGACGTCCTGGACCCCGCGCTGCTCCGGGCCGGGCGCTTTGATCGGCGCGTGACCGTGCAGGCGCCGGACCGCAAAGGACGCGTGGAAATCCTCAAGGTGCACACGCGCTCGATCCCGCTCGACGACGACGTCGACCTCGAAGCGCTCGCCTCCAGCATGCCCGGCATGGTCGGAGCGGACATCGCCAACCTCGCCAACGAGGCCGCGCTGCTCGGCGCCCGCCGCCAGCACAAGAAGGTGAAGATGGCCGACCTCACCGACTCGCTGGAGAAGATCATGCTCGGCGCGCCGCGCGGCCTGTTGCTGGAACCCGCCGATCGCGAGCGCACCGCCTACCACGAGTCCGGCCACGCGCTCGTGGGCATGCTCACGCCGGGCGCCGATCCCGTGCGCAAGGTCTCGATCATCCCGCGCGGCATGGCGCTGGGCGTGACGCTCTCGACGCCTGACACAGATCGCGTGTCCTACTCACTGGAAGAGCTGCAGGCGAAGATCCACGTGGCGCTCGGCGGGCGCGTCGCCGAGGAGGTCGTCTACGGGAAGATCACCACCGGCGCCGAGTCCGACATCCAGCAGCTGACGATGATCGCGCGACAGATGGTCGGGCGCTGGGGCATGAGCGAAGCGATCGGCCCGATCTCCGTCCTGCCCGAGGAAGGCCAGGGGATGTTCCTGCCGGGCGTGAGCGAGACCTCCCAGGAGACCCAGCGCATCGTCGATCAGGAGGTGCGCACGCTCGTCGAGAACGCCCACCACGATGTCACGCGGCTGCTGGAAGAACACCGCGACCAGCTCGAGAGTCTCGCCCAGGCGCTGCTGAAGGCCGAGACACTCGACGCGCCGGAGGCGTACGCGGCAGCCGGCGTGCCGCTCACCGAGTCGGAGCCGGCTCCCACGCCGGCCTGAGCGCTCACCCTCACTGCCCGATCAGATCGCGCCGGCGGAACACGGCGAGTGCGGCGAGCGCCGTGAGCAGCCCGATGGCAACCATGACCGCGGCGGCTCCTGGGCGGAACGGTTGTGCCGGCACGAGGCCGACGTGCTCGAATGGAGTCAGTTCGATGAGCCATCGCGGCGCTCCGAGGAGCGAGCCGATCAGATCCCACAGGAACGCGACGGTGACGAGCGCGTACGCGGCCGCGCCGCTCGCGCGGGGCACGAGCGCGTATGCGAGCGCAGCCACGCCGAGGAACAGGAGCGACACTGGCAGGCAGTTGGCGCCGGCCTCGATCAGCTTGCCGAGGGAGACGCTGACGCCCCCTGACTCCGCTCCTACCCATGTCAGCAGGCCGGCCACAAGCGAGATCGCGACGGCTCCGACCGCCGCCAGCGCCAGCCGCCCACCCAGCCAGCGTTGGCGCGCCACGGGCAGCGCCAGCAGCGTTTCCAGCTGCTGCTCGGCTTCCTCGCGCCGGACGGCGGCGACCTGCGCACAGGCGAACAGGCTGACGGCAAGGACGAAGAAGATGAACGTGACGCCGAGGTAACCGCTCGGGGTTGCGATCGACCCTGCGCCGAGCTTTTCGACCTCACGGCTGAGGTTCTTGGAAATGCCTGCAGAAGAGCTGCTCTTGGCGATCACGCCGAGGATGTAGGCGAACAAGCCAACGCCACCCAGCCATACGAGCAGGCTCCCGCGCTCGCGACGCATCGCCTGCGCGCTTGGGGATGAAAGCAGCGACAGACGTGGCTCGGCGCTGTCGCGTGCGCTCAGTACCCCGGTGCCGATGTCCCGCCGAACGGCGATGCGCGCGGCGAGGACGATCATCGTCGCGCCGGCAACGAGGGGGAGCAAGAGCACGAGCGGGCGCGCGCCGGTGAACGGACGCAGTTCCTCAGCCCATCCCAGCGGTGTCGCCCAGCGCAGCCAGCCGAGACCTGAGACGGTGTCTGCAACTAGCCTCACCAAGAACAGCAGGGCGGCGAGCGCGCCACCCAGCTCGAGTGCGACACGACGGGTGGGGGCAAGCTGACACGCGAGCGCGCCGAGGCCAACGTACACGGGCACCACCGAAGCACTCGCCAGCGCGAGATAGGCCGAGCCTCCCAGCGACAGCCCTCCGAGCAGGAAGCCTGCGAGCTCAGCCAGCCATAGGATCGTGATACCGCCGGCGATCGCGACCATCGCGGAGAAGTAGGCGGTGCGCCGCCCCACGACACCGGCGAGCACGAGCTCCATGTGGCCGGTGTCCTCCTCGGAGCGCAATGCGCGCACAGCGGCAAGCAGTCCGAAGATGGAGGCAAAGATCGCGAGCGTGCCGCCCACGCGCCAGGCGGCGTAGCCGCTGACCGTGAGCAGATCGTGCGGTTCGCCGTAAAACAGTCGCACGGCCTTGTTCTCAAAGAAGCTGCGGGAGAACGCAAGCCGGCTGGAGAGCGTTGGGTAAGCGTCGCGATAGGCGACGATCTGGGCGTACGCGATCCCCGCAAACAGATAGCCAAACGCGATCGTGCGCACGCGCGCGTCGCGGAACGCGCGTCGTGCCAGCGCCGACGCGGAACGCAGGATTGTGCGGGCTCCTCGCCGCCCACGATACGAGCGCACGACGGCCGCGCTAGCCATCGAGCTGGCGGGCCGAGCCGTCGTAGTGGTGCAGGAAGATCTCCTCGAGCGAAGGCTCTCGACTCGTGAGCGTCTTGATGCGATCCCCCCCTACCCCACCGAGCGCTGCAATCAGCGGCCCGATGCTCCCCGAGACCTCGAAACGCAAAGCGTTGGCACCGGCCGGCTCGACGCTTACTCCGGGTAGCGGCGGGAGATCAGGTATGCCGCCCGTGAAGACGACGTCCACCGTCTGCGCGCCCAGGTGGCGCAACTCCTGCAGCGTACCCTCGTCCACGAGCCTCCCGCCCTTGAGGATGCCCACGCGATCGCACAATGCCTCGACCTCGCTGAGTATGTGCGAGGAGAGGAACACTGTCTGACCGCGCCCGCGCGCCTCCTCCACAGACTCCCGGAATGCCATCTCCATGAGCGGGTCCAGGCCGCTCGTCGGCTCGTCAAGCAGCAGTAGCTGCGCGCGCGTGGCGAGCGCAGCGACGAGCTGCACCTTCTGGCGGTTGCCCTTCGACAGCGCGCGGATCTTCTTGTTTGTATCGAGCTGGAAGCGAGCGATGAGCTCGTCCCGATAGGCGGTGTCGGTACCTCCGTGCAGACGCCCCAGGAACTCGAGTGTCTCTGCCCCTGTCAGCGCAGGCCACAGGAACGGCTCGCCTGGGACATAGGCGACGCTCCGGTGAGCGCGGACGGGTTCGCTCCACGCATCCACGCCAAACAGCTCGGCGCTTCCGGCGCTCGGCCGGTGCAGCCCCAGCAGCAGGCGGATTGTGGTGGTCTTGCCCGCGCCGTTGGGTCCGAGATATCCGTACACCTCGCCCCGGCGCACCGTCAGGTCCAGGCGGTCGAGCGCGAGCGTGGCGCCGTAGCGCTTGCTCAGGCCGCTCGTGCGGATCGCGCAAGCAACTTCGCTCGGCGTCGTTGCGACGCTTGCACTTCTGGGACCGGCTGGAGGCACCCCTGCAGCATCGCTGGGGATGGGTACGCCTGCCATCCGGGTTTTTCACTTATGCAACGGTGGGACTTCCGTCGATGGGTGCGCAGAAATCAGTGCTTTTCCGCAAATAAAGCGAGTTATCTACGGTGGCCGGCGTCACGCTCGAGGCGTAGCGTCGGCATATGCAGTCAGGTCTTTACCCGGCGGCGCAGAATGGGGTGGCGCACAACGGCGACCAGCATGCGGTGGACGGCGCGCCCGCGCGCGTGGTGCTGGTCTTGGACCTCACCGTCGCGGGCGAGCGATGGCTCGAGCTGATCGGTCAGCTCCACGAGCAGGACCCGGATACACAGATCCTGGTGCTGACGCCGAACGACGATCCGCTCAGCGCGCAGCGCGCGCTGAGCGCTGGGGCGAGCGGCTGCGTGAGCGGGACGCTGTTTGACGGCGAGCTGGCGCAGGCTGTTCGCGCCGCTTCGCGGGGTGAACAGTTCCTCAGCCCCAAGCTGGCGCTACGGCTGGGAGAGTTTCATCAGTCGCTCGTCGGGAATTCGCTGACTCCCCGTGAGGTCGAGGTCCTGCGCCTGATCGCACTTGGTCACACAAGCGTGGAGATCGCCGGCAAGCTGCATCTCTCCCCTCGGACCGTGGAGACGCATCGCGCGCACATCCACAAGAAGCTCGGGCTGAGCACGCGCGCCCAGCTCGTGCGCTACGCGCTCAGGCGCGGTCTGCTCGCGACCTGATCCTCCACTGGGCTAGGTAGTTTTCCCGCGCTGAACGACGGCTTTACTCGGCTGCGCGGCCCTCGACGCAGGTTTAGCTTGAACACATGACCACACAAGACTCCACCACCAAGTTCCGCGTCCTGATCGCCGGCGGCGGCGTGGGCGCTCTCGAGACGCTGCTCGCGCTGCGTGAGCTCGCGCCGCGGCAGACGGCGATCACACTGCTGGCTCCAAACCCCGAGTTCGTATACCGACCGATGACAGTCCAGGAGCCATTCTCCTATCCGGAGGCTCGGCGCTATCCGCTGGCGCCGGTCGTCGCCGAGTGCGGCGGCGAGCTGGTCCTCGACAAGCTCGCCTGGGTGGACCCGGCGAAGCAGACCGCTCACACATCCGCCGGTGCGGAGATCGAGTACGACGCGCTGGTGATCACGATGGGCGCCCGCATCCATCCTCGCTACGCACACGCGCTGACGATCGACGACCGCAAGCTCGACGAGACGTTTCGTGGCCTCGTCCAGGACATCGAGGAGGGGTACGTTGAGAGCCTGGCGTTCGTCTCTCCGGGGCGTATGGCGTGGCCGCTGCCTCTATACGAGCTCGCGCTGATGACGGCAGGACGCGCGTATGACATGGACGTGGACCTCACGATCACGATCGTGACGCCCGAGGATAGGCCGCTCGCGATCTTCGGCTCGGCTGTCAGCGACGAGGTGGAGAACCTGCTGAGCAAGGCGCACATCCAGACGATCTGCTCGGCGTACGCTGAGGTCCCACACCCAGGTGAGGTCGTGATCAACCCGGGCGAACGTCGTTTGAGCGCCAAGCGCGTGGTGGCGCTGCCCGAGCTCTACGGGCCGAGCCTGCGTGGCATCCCGCTCAGCCAGCATGGGTTCGTGCGCACGGACACCCACGGGCGCGTGCTCGACGTGGAGCATGTCTACGCGGCCGGCGACGCGACGGACTTCGCGGTCAAGTACGGCGGCATCGCAGCGCAACAGGCTGACGCGGTGGCCGAAGCAATCGCGGCCGAGGCAGGGGCTCAACTGACACCCGAGCCGTTCCGCCCGCTGATCCACGGCATCCTGTTGACCGCCGACGCGCCTCGCTATCTGACCGCACGCATCACGGGCGGCCACGGCTTCAGCTCGGAGATCAGCGATACGCCGTCGTGGTCGCACCCCTCCAAGATCGCGGCGAAGTACCTGTCGCCGTATTTGGAGAGGCTGGATCGCACAGCAACACTGGCGGGCGCGTGAACACGCTCGCCGGGTGTGCGGGAACGCCCCACTGAGACTTACGCGCGACGGGGTTTGCGGCGGGGATCCGTCGGCTTGGGCGGGAAGAGCTGGCGCTCCTCGGCCGTCATCTTGCGGATCTTCAGTGATCCATCCTTCAACTGGCGCTGCACGTCCTCTAGCTTCGCGCGACGCTTCTCTGCAGCTCGATCAGCCTGTGTGACCATATATCAAGGTTAGCGCGGCGACGCCAGCAGCACCGACGGTGAAACTCCGATCGTCAAGGCGCCAGTGCCCGCCCGGCGCGCTGGGCCTCGGCAAACGTCACGAGACGACCGCGGTCCTCATCCCACAGCTTCAGGCGCACCGAGCGCAGCCCGTCCACGAGCGAGAGCATCGGCACGTCATGGAAGATCGGGTTCTCGTCGTGCGCGCGCTGCAGGTTGTAATTGGGAATGCGCGCGCTGAGATGGTGCACATGGTGCAGCCCGATGTTGCCGGAGAAGAACTGCAGCACCTTCGGTAGCTTCAAATAGGAACTGCCGCGCAGCGCGGCATCCGCGTAGCTCCACTGCTCCGCACTCTCCCAGTACGCATCCTCGAACTGATGCTGGACGTAGAACAGCCAGATGCCGGCGGAGCCCGCGAGCAGCACCGTCGGGGCCTGAACGAGCAGGTAGTCGCGCCATCCCATCAGCCAGCAGAGTGCCCCAACCAGAACCACGAGTGCAATGTTCGTGCCGATCACGCTGCGGCGCATACGTGGACGCGCCGTACGCGAGACCAGGCGCGGGCCCACCAGCAGCGCCACGATCGGCCCGATCCCAAACATCACGACCGGGTTGCGGAAAAGGCGATAGCCGAGACGTGATCGCGGCGACAGAGCGCGATATTCGCTGACGGTGAGCGTACGTACATCGCCTCCGCCACGCCTATCCAAATCGCCGGAGGTGGCATGGTGGATCGCGTGGTCGTGGCGCCAGCGCAGGAACGGCGAGTACACGAGCAGGCCCAGCGCGGTGCCGAGCCACAGGTTCGCTCGGCGCGAGGCCATGAACGAGCCGTGCGAGCAATCGTGGAAGAGGATGAACGTGCGCACGAGAAAGCCCGACGCGGGGATCGCAATCAGCAACACGAGCCAATAGGAGACCCCCAGCGTTCGATACATGAGGAACGACAACGCCAGGTAGGGAACGACCGAGGTGGCGAGATCGATCAGGCTGCGATCGAGACGAGGCCGCGCGTAAGGGGCGAGGGTCTCACGCCAGAAGGCACCACCGGGGTTCGACAGCGTGCCCTCGGCGACGCTGCTCGCGGCTGCGGCTTGACTCATGATGGCCCCTTCCTGACAGGCCGTCGCTCACCGGTGCGCGCGCACGCGCCCCTGCGGTACTGCCTGTTGGTATGCCCGGTCGTAATCCGGGTGTGTGGTCTGGCTCGTCCGCGTGCAAGCGCATACGCCCTACCTCATCCGCGCACGGGCCCAGCTCGCTGCGAATGGTAGACCACGCGGCGACGGCAGGTTGCAGCACCCTTACGACTCAGCGTTCAGGGGTGGTGGGCGCCACCAAGGCGCACCCCATCCACACGTGCTGAATGCCGGCATCCTCGAACGGTTCCGATTCGACCTCGAAGCCCGCGCGTCGATAGACACCCGTGGCCGTAAGCTGCGCCGCCAGGCGCGCCTTCACGCACCCGCGCTCGCGCGCTGCGGCCAGCGCGAGCTCGAGCATTCGCGACGCCACGCCACGACCGCGCCAGTCCCGTTCCACCGCCACGCGACCCACTTTCGCGGTCCCTGAATCGATCAGCAGCCGCAGCGTGCCGATCACGCGCCGACCGTCCGGAGCGAGCGCGACGAGGTGCAGCGCGTCGTCGTCGCGTCCGTCGAGCTCCTGCTCCCTGGACACGCCCTGCTCGCGGCAAAAGACCTCCTCGCGCACGGCAAGCGCCCCGTGTACGTCTGCAGCGTCCGCGGCCCAGCGGATCTCCGGCTTGCTCGTTTCCATCCCCGACTTTCTACCTGGTGCCGGCGGCGAACCTCGCGCCTGGCACGCCGGGTGCGAAGCGGCGAATCGCAACGAGCCCGAGGAGCGCGACCACGAAGCAGGTCACGCCACCCAGGCCGAGACCCGCGCGCGCGCCTGCCTGAGCCATCACCCAGCCAACGATCGGACCGCCGATCGGAGTGGAGCCCTGGAAGGCGACGAACCACAGCGACATCACGCGCCCGCGCATGCTCGGCGCCGCGTTCAGCTGCAAGGTGGAGTTACCGGTGGCCATGAACGAGATGCTCGCGCCGCCGGCCAAAGCGAGCGCGAGCAACTCCACCGGGAGGCTCGGCGCGAGACCGGCGAAGACGAGCACGACACCGAACGCCGTCGCAGCCGCCACCAGCGTGGGCAGGCCGGTCCTGCCCTTGGCGGCGACGAACAGGCCACCAACCACCGCACCGACGCCCATGGCGGCGGTCATGAAGCCGTATCCGGTGGCGCCCGCGTGCAGTCCCTGGCGCGCCATCACCGGCAGCGTGACCTGAAACTCGTAGGCCAGACACCCCGCCAGCGCCATCATCAAGAGCGGCACACCGAGCTCGGGCGTGCTCTTGACGTAGCGCAACCCCTCGCGCAGCTGGCCCGGCTCGCGCCCGCTCGGCGTACTCGGGAAAATCTGACTGCGGTCGAGCGTCGCCAGCGAGGCGACGACCGCTATGAAGCTGGCGGCGTTCACGAGGAAGCAGACGCCCTCACCGACAGTGGCAATCAAAACACCCGCGGCGGCGGGGCCGATCACGCGGGCAACATTCACGAGGACAGAGTTCAAACTGACCGCGTTGCGCAGGCTCTCCGCGCCCACCATCTCGAGCATGAACGACTGGCGCGCGGGGTTCTCGAAGGCGTTGTTCAGGCCGAGCAGCGCCGCCAGCGCACCGATCTCCCACAGCCGCACGGCACCGGTCACGGTGAGAACACCCAGCACAAGCGCCTGGATGCCCATCGCGATCTGCAGCGCAACCATCAGGCGTCGCTTGTCGACGCGGTCCGCGATCACGCCGCCGTATGGCCCGAGCAGCAGCACGGGCAGCGTCTGCAGGGCGACGATCACCCCCAGCGTCGTGGCGGAGCCGGTGAGCGTCAGCACTAGCCATGACTGCGCGGCCATTTGCATCCACGTGCCGATCAGCGAGACCGACTGGCCGGCGGTGTAGCGCCGGTAGTTGGGGATCGCGAGTGCTGCGAAGGTGACACGCCCCGCACCCATCAGGCGCGTCATCGCCCACCGCCAGGAAGACGTGACGCGAGACTCTCGAGCACGGGCAACGCCCCCCACAGCGCCTCGCGCTCGGCCTCGTCGAGATCCTCCACGATCGCGCTCAGCGCACGCGTGCGCTCGCGGTGGATGCGCTCGCGGATGCGTCTGCCGGCTGGCGTTGCGGCCACGAATGCCTGCCGCCGGTCGCCGGGGTCGGCCGAGCGCACGATCAGACCGATGTCACACAGCTGCGCCGCGATCCGTGAAAGCATCGTGGGGTTCAGGCTCTCGATCTCCGCGAGCTCGGACAGGCCCAGGGGTCCTAGCCGCACGATCGTGAAGAGCACTGCGATCTGCGATGGGCTGAGCCCGGAACCAGCGAGCGTCGGACGCAGGCGCCGCGAGAGCCGTCCGATCACCGCACGCAGGCGCTCGGTGGGCTCGAGCTGTGAATGCTCAGGCGCCGTGCGCTCGAGCTTCGTCGTTTCCATCCGGCGACCCGCCTCGTTAGTTGCTTGCCGGCAAGCATTATACAACTCCGGGCAGCTGCCGCTGCCGACGGCGAGGATATGATCCGCGCCGACAAACGGCGGCCGTATGAGAAGGGGATTATGTTCAGCTCGATCGTGGTGGGGACGGATGGCTCGGACACGGCCACACAAGCGGTCCGCGAGGCCGTCGATATGGCCGCCTCGCTGGGCGCCAGCGTGGCACTCGTGAGCGCCTACGCGCCGGTGCCCGAGCAGCGCCTGCGTAGCGAGCGCCGCGACGCGCCGCAGGACGTGCAATGGGCGATCAACCCGAGCCAGGAGGTGCACGCCGCCCTGACCAAGGCCGCTGAGGTCGCGTGCGAGGCCGGGGTCAGCGTGACCACGCACGCACGCCAGGGCGACCCGGCAGACGCGCTCCTCGACGCCGCCGAGGAGCTAGGGGCAGACCTGTTGGTGGTTGGCAACAAGGGCATGACCGGCGCGAAGCGCTTCCTGCTCGGATCGGTGCCAGACAAGGTCTCACACCACTCACCGTGCTCCGTGCTGATTGTCCGAACGACCTGAGCGACCGGGCGCGACGAGGCGCTGTTGAGTAGTAAGCCGCTCGCGCTTTGAGTAGTAAGCCGCTGGCCGCTGGCTAGCAGCGCAAATTTAAGCCATTCGACTTCAGCCGAAGATTGGGGCCGTCGATACGGGCTCATGCGGTCGACCAACGCTATGCCCGCGCAGCGTGTGCACACAGCCGGGATGTCGGGCGAACGATGCTGTTGAAGGTTGCCGGGAAGGCTGCGCGGTCTTCGCGCGCGCTCCCAACGGCAAGCTCCCACGCGTCGGATCCTCGCTACTCCGGCGACACCTCCGCGCAGATCGTCGAAGTAGCCACCGACGCGATCATCTCCAAGGACCGCAACGGTGTGATCACGAGCTGGAACCTCGGCGCCGAACGTCTCTATGGCTACTCCGCGAAGGAGACACTCGGCGTCCCGATCAGCTTGCTGATCCCCACGGAGCTCGACGGCGAGGAGTGGATGCTGCTGCAGAGAGTGCTCGACGGTGAGCACGTCGACTACTACGAGACACGGCGGCTCGCAAAGGACGGCACCGCGGTCAGCGTCTCACTGACCCTGTTCGCGTTGCGCGACGGCGCCGGCGCGATCGTCGGCGCCGCGTCGATCGCACACGACATCACCAAGCAAGTCGCGGCCCAGGAAGAGCTCCGACGCAGCGAAGGACGCTACCGCCAGATCCTCGAGTCGGCGCACCTCGGCGTCTGGCAGGTGACTCCCGAGATGCTCACCGATTACGTCAACCCGAGCATGGCGAAGATGCTCGGGTACTCGGTCGAGGAAATGCTCGGCCACCCGCTCTCGGATTTCCTGGACAGCTCAGAGCTGACGAAGGCGCAGACGAGCATCGAGGACCAGCGCAACGGCGCAAGACAGCGCCTGGAGCACACGCTCGCGCGCCGTGACGGAGGCCCCACAGCTTTGGCCAGAAGACTGTTGCGGAGGGTGTCGAGGACATCGAGACCCTGGAGCGCCTGCGCGAGCTCGAAGTGGACTACGTACAGGGCTACTACCTCGGACGCCCCGAGGTAGTGGAGCAGGATGACGCCGTCGACGCACGCTCCGCGCCCGCGCCCTGAACGGCTCGCGCCGCGTACGGATGCTCGGCAGGGTCAGGCCGCCGACCAGCCCCTCCAACTCTTAACGTCGATCGCCAGCACTGGCCCCACTGCGCGCTGTTGGGGGTAGCGCACAGCGAGGAGCTCCACCGCACGACGCGCCTGCGGCTGCTCCAGCTCGAGCACGCGCGCCTCGCCATCCGCACGCGCCCACCAAAGCTGGCGCCAGTCCTCCTCGTAGTGGTCCGCCAGTACCGAGACGAGCGGGTTGGCGCGCACGTTCTGCAGGCGGCGCAGCGCCACCGTGCGCTTCGGCTTTGCGTCGATCACGCTGTAGATCGTCTCCTCGCAGAGCACGAAGACAATCGGCACCAGATGCGGTCGCCCGCTCACATCGACGCTTGCCAGCCGTGCCACCCGAGCCGCCGCGAAGCGGCGCCGGGCCTCCTCGCTAGTCACTCGCCGTTCAGCTCGGCGATCGCGTCCTCCCAGCGCTCGAGCGCACGCTCGACCGGCCCGCGCCCGGCCGATGGGATCCAGCGGACCACCCGCTGCACGCCGGCGTTCTGCAGCTCCTCGAGCACCTCCGCCTTCGCGGGGACGCCGATCACAATCACGCCAATCGGGCGCTCAGCGCGAGCGCCTAGCTCCTCGATGCGCTCCAGCAGGTCTTCGAAGCCGTAGTTGGGAAACCACGCGTCGCCCACGCGCAGCACACGATCGAGCACGGTCGGACCGTTGCCCCCGACGAGCACAGGGGGATGCGGACGCTGCGCCGGCTTGGGCCATGACCAGATGCGATCGAAGTTGACGTGCTCGCCGTGATAGCTCGCCTCGTCCTGCGTCCAGATCGCCTTCATCGCCTCGATCCGCTCGAGCATGATCGCCATACGCACGCGCGGGTCGGTGCCGTGATTCTCCATCTCCTCGCGGTTCCAGCCGGCGCCCACACCGAACTCGAAGCGCCCGCCAGAGAGATGGTCGACGCTCGCCACCTCCTTGGCTGTCGTGATTGGGTCGCGCTCCACCACCAGGCAGATGCCGCTGCCCACACGCAGCTTGCTCGTCGCGAGCGCCGCGGCGGTGAGCGCGACGAACAGGTCGTAGGTGTGCGAGTACTTGCGGGGTAGCTCCCCGCCCGCCGGCCAAGGGCTCTCACGCGAAGCGGGGATGTGCGTGTGCTCGGCGAAGAACAGCGACTCGTGCCCGCGCTCCTCCACCAGCCGCGCAAAGCTCGCCGGATCGACGGCGTCGTGCGTGGCGAAATAGCCGATGCCGAACTCCATGGCGCAAGTCTAGTCACAGGGCTGCGCTCCTCGGCGCGGCTAGATTGAGCCCGCTATGACCGACCGGTACCACCTGCGCTGAGCCCGCCCGCGTCGAGCGTCGCGGAGAAGCACGCGCCCGCGCCCGCCCGCGGCCGGCGCGATCCGCTCGTTGTGGTCGCGCTGTCCACGACGCCGGTCAAGGGCCTGCATATCTGCGCACGTGAGGAGCTGGTACTCGAGCGCACCGGGGTCGCAGAGAACCGCCGCTTCTATCTGATCGATGAGCGCGCGCGCATGGTCAACGGCAAGACGATCGGCATCCTTGCGGCCGTGCGCGCTGACTACGACCCCGGTGGCGAACTGCTGACGATGGCCTTCCCCGACGGCTCACTGGCGTCAGACACGGTAGAGCTCGGTGCGAAGATCGAGACGCGGTTCTTTTCCCGTACGCCGGTAGCGCGACTCGTCCACGGGCCCTGGTCGCAGGCGATCTCCAACTACGCCGGCCGACAGCTGCGGCTCGTGCGTGCCCAGGAGCGTCTCGGCGGGGGCGTCGATCGCGGCGTTGAGGGTTCCGTCTCGCTGATCTCCCGAGCATCGGTGGAGCACCTGGAAGCGATCGCCGGCGGTCACACGGTCGACGCGCGACGATTCCGGATGCTGATCGAGGTGGCGGGCACAGACGCCCACGCGGAGGACCGGTGGGTCGGGCAGGCGGTGCAGATCGGGCAGGCACGCGTGGCTTTCAGGGGCCACGTGGGCCGCTGTCTGGTCACGAGCCAGTCCCCGGACAGCGGCCTCGTGGACATGCCAACGCTCGAGCTGCTCTCCTACAGGCGCGACCTGCCGACAACCGAACCGCTGGCATTCGGCGTGTTCGGCGAGGTCCTCGAGCCGGGACTGGTGCGGCTCGGGGACACGGTCAGTCCGGGCTGAAGCGCGGCTCGATTCTCGAGAACCACGGGCCGGTGATCTCCAAAGGGCCCATTTTGCGGGCTTCTTTGTTGGCCTGCTGGCCAAGGATCGAACAGCGGGGATGCGGGTAACGTTGCTCAATGGCCACATTGGACTCCCAGCAGGCGTTCGGTCGCTTGCTGGCGGCGCTCGACGACGTGGACCTTCGCGCCCTCTCACAGTCGGTGACGAGACATTTGCGGGAGGACAACGTTACCTTCGGCGACGCCGACGGCGGGGCGGGTGAGACGTTTGTGGTGGACCCCGTTCCTCGCGTAATCGAGCGCGACGAGTGGGATGCGCTCGCAGCCGGCCTGGCCCAGCGCGCCAAGGCGCTGGAGCGCTTCGTCGCCGACGTATACGACGAACGCTCGATCGTGACGGCGGGCCGCGTGCCCTGGTCGGCGATCGAGAGCGCCGAATACTTCGAGCCGAGAATGGCGCAGCTGCCGCCAGCCTCCGGCCACTGGATCTCAATCGCCGGGCTCGACGTGGTCCGCGACGACGACGGTCCGTTCGCTGTGCTCGAGGACAACGTGCGTACCCCGTCGGGGATCGCCTACGCGTTTGCGGCGCGCGCGGCTCTGAGCGCGCATGTGTCGGTGCCCGACGGCATCAGCGTGCGTCCGCTGGAGCCGGTGTACGAGTGGCTCGGCGAGGCGCTTCGGGCGAGCGCTCCGCAAAAGGGCCAGGAGCACCCGTCGACCGTAGTGCTCACCGACGGACCGTCGAACTCCGCCTACTACGAGCATCGCGCGATCGCGATCGGACTGGGCCTGCCGCTGGTGCTTCCCAACGACCTCAGCGTCCGACACAACCGGCTGTTCGCCCGGACCGACGATGGCGTCGTTGCGGTGGACGTCCTCTACCGCCGCACGAACGAGGATCGCCTGTTCGACGCCGCCGGGACGCTGACTACGCTCGGGGAGATACTGATCGGCCCGCTCGAAGCGCAGACACTCACGTGTGTCAACGCATTCGGCACAGGGGTCGCCGATGACAAGCTCGTGCACAGCTACGTGGAGGAGATGGTGCGCTTCTATCTCGGAGAAGAGCCGCTCTTGGAGTCGGTGCCGACACACGATCTATCGCAACCCGGCGTGCTCGCGATGGCGCTCGAGCGCATCCAGGAGCTGGTGGTCAAGCCGCGCAGCGGGCACGGCGGTATCGGCGTCGTCGTGGGCCCGCACGCCGATCCTCAGACGCTTGCCGAGATCTCACGCGAACTGAAGGCGACGCCCGAGCAGTTCATCGTGCAGGAGACCGTCCAGCTGTCACGCCAGCCCACGGTCTGCGGGGACGAACTCGAGCCCCGCCACGTCGATCTGCGCCCGTTCACATTCGCGATCGGCGAGCGGGTCGAGGTCTTCCCCGGTGGTCTCACGCGGGTGGCGCTCGAGCGCGATTCGCTCGTCGTCAACTCCTCGCAACGGGGTGGCGCCAAGGACACGTGGGTGCTCACGTGAGCGCGCTGATCGGAGTGACCACCTCAGAGCTGCGGCTGGCTGACCAAGTGCGCCGAGAGCGCCACGGCGAGCCGGCCCGTGTCGAGATGGCGTTGGGAATGTCCTACCTGCGCGCGGTCGAGCGCGCAGGCGGGCTCCCCGTGGTGCTGCCGCCGCTCGAGCCCGACCGCATCTCGCCGCTCCTGGATCGTCTCAGCGGCGTGCTCCTCTCCGGAGGACCGGACCTAGACCCTTCGGGATACGGGCGCGCCGCCCATCCCCAGCTCGGCCCGACAGAGCCCGGACTTGACGCCTTCGAGGTGCAGCTGGCGCGCGAGGCCGACGCGCGTGGGCTACCGATTCTCGGGATTTGCCGCGGCGCCCAGGCGCTCAACATCGCACGCGGCGGGACCCTGCACCAGCACCTTCCCGACGCCACGGACGGAACCATCCAGCACCGCCAAGATGCGCCCGGAAGCCAGCCCACGCACGAGGTCACGCTCGCGCCTCGCAGTGGGCTCGCAGCGGTCCTCGGCAGCCGTCGCGTGGACGTCAACTCGTTTCACCATCAGAGCGTGGAGGATCTGGGCCGGGGCCTGCACGCCGTTGCGTGGGCTCGAGACGGTGTGATCGAGGGGATCGAAGCCCGGGAGGGACAGCTTCTCCTGGGAGTTCAGTGGCACGCCGAGACGCTGATCGACGATCCCGCCCAGCTCTCCCTGTTCAGGCATCTCGTCACGGCCGCCGAGGAGTGCGAGTTGGAAGGCCCGGGGCGACGAGCGTTCTCAGCGCGCCGCGCGGCCTGAGCGGTGGGCCCGCTCCGGGAGGCAGGCTTCCCGGCGTGGGGAAACTGGCCGCCTCCCGATACCCGCCGCGCGTGGACGGTGGGTATCGAGGAGGAGGTGATGCTGCTACACGCCAGCGACTTCGCATTGGCCCCGTGGGTCGACAGCATCCTTCCGACGCTCGCCGAGCACCTGGCTGATCACGTCGACGCCGAGACGCACGGCTCCGCGCTGGAGCTGCGAACGGGGGTGCACGAGGGCGTCGCGGCGGCGCTCGGTGAGCTCGCGGTGTTGCGCAGTGAGTTGCGCAGCGAGCTTGGGGGTAGAGGACTGCGCGTGGCCAGCGCGGGGATGCACCCGACGACCGTATGGCAGGAGACGCGCATCTCCGGCGGAGAGCGCTATCAGCTGCTGTACGCGTCATTGCGCGAGCTCGCGCGGCGCGAGCCCACCTTCGCGCTGCACGTACACGTCGCCGTCCCCGATCCGGAGGACGCCATGCGCGCGATGAACGGCCTGCGGGCACATCTACCGCTGCTGCTCGCGCTGTCGGCCAACTCGCCCTTTTGGCAGGGCAGGGAAACGGGCCTGGCCTCCACGCGCACGCCGATGTTCGGTGCGTTTCCGCGCGTCGGGCTCCCTCGAGCCTTTGCCGACTACAGCGACTATGTCGAGAGCATCGACCTGCTGCTGCGTTGCGGCGCGTTTCCCGAGCCGACATTCCTGTGGTGGGACGTGCGCCTGCAACCGCGCTGGGGGACCGTCGAGGTACGCATCATGGACGCCCAGACCACAATCGAAGACTCCACCGGGCTGGTCGCGCTGGTGCAGTGCCTCGTACACATGCAAGCCGGCGCCGGCACGACAACGCGTGCGTTGCAGAGCAGTCCCGAGCTACTCGCAGAGAACCGCTTCCTGGCCGCGCGCGACGGGATGCAGGCCAAGTTCCTCGACGCTGACACGGAGGGCTCGATCCCCGCGCATGACGTCCTTACGAGAACGCTCGACGCCTGCGCCGAGCACGCCGAGGAGCTCGGCTGCCACGAGGAGCTCGACGCCGCTCGACAGCTGAGCCGCGCTCCCGGAGCCGAGCGCCAGCGCGCCCGTGCCCGCGACGCAACCGGGCTGGGTGGGCTCGTGTCGGCTCTGGCTGACGCCTTCTGATGTGTGGCCTTGGCGGAGAGGTCGCGTGGACCCGCGCGCCCGACCTCGAGGCGCTGCGACGCGTCGCGCAGGAGCTCGCGCCGCGCGGCCCCGACGGGGCCGGCGAGTGGCACCACGAAGGCATCGCGCTCGTGCACCGGCGCCTAAAGATCATCGATCTCAGCCCGCGCGGCGACCAGCCCATGCTCGACCCAGAGCTGGGCCTTGTGATCGCGTTCAACGGCTGTATCTACAACCACATCGAGCTGCGCGCGGAGCTCCAAGCAGCCGGCTATTCGTTTCGATCCACATCGGATACCGAGGTGATCCTCAAGGCTTTCCATTACTGGGGGCCGCGGCGCTTCGTCGACCACCTGATCGGCATGTTCGCCTTCGCGATCGTCGAGACGACGTCGGGACGCGTCGTGCTCGCTCGCGACAGGTTGGGGATCAAGCCGCTCTACCTGGCCGAGGTCGACGGGGCACTGCGCTTCGCCTCGACCCTGCCGGCGCTGCTTGCGGGAGGAGGCGGGATCGACACCGAGATCGATCCCGTCGCGCTGCACCACTACCTGAGCTTCCATTCGGTCGTTCCTGCGCCGCTGACGATCCTGCGCGGGGTACGCAAGCTGGCACCGGCGACGCTGCTCAGCATCGAGCCGACCGGCGAGCGCAGCGAACATCGCTACTGGTCGCAGAACGCCGACACCGAGCACCCTGCGGACGCCGCGGAGTGGGAGGAGATGACGCTGGCGAGGCTGCGGACCGCGGTACGGCGGCGGATGGTCGCCGACGTCCCTGTCGGCGTGCTGCTCTCCGGCGGTCTGGACTCGAGCCTGATCGTTGCGCTGCTGGCAAAGGAGGGCCAGCGAGGGCTCGCGACGTTCTCGATCGGCTTCGAGGATGCCGGCGGCAAGCGCGGAGATGAGTTCCAGTACTCCGATCTCGTGGCGAGCGAGTTCGGCACCACGCACGAGCGCATTCAGGTGGACCCCGCACGACTACTGCCGGCGATCGACGCGACGATCGCAGCGATGAGCGAGCCGATGATCTCTCACGACTGCGTCGCGTTCCACCTCCTCAGCGAGGATGTCGCGCACCGCGTGAAGGTCGTCCAGTCCGGTCAGGGAGCCGATGAGATCTTCGCCGGGTACTCGTGGTACCCAGCGCTGGCGGGCGCTCCCGGGAGCGGTGCCGACGAGTACGTCGCCGAGTTCGTGGACCGCTCGCACGAGGAGTGCAGCGCGATGGTCGACAAGCGCTTGCGAGTGGAGCAAGACCCCTCACGCGAGCTCGTCGAGCGCTACTTCGCCGCCCCCGGCGCGAGCAACCCCCTCGACCGAGCACTGCGCCTCGACAGCGAGGTGATGCTCGTCGATGACCCCGTCAAGCGCCTGGACAACATGACGATGGCGTGGGGCCTGGAGGCCCGAACGCCGTTCCTGGATCACGAGCTCGTCGAGCTGGCCGCCGGGTGCCCCGGCGAACTGAAGCTGGCCGAAGGTGGCAAGGGGATCCTCAAGCGCATTTCCCGCGGGCTGCTGCCGGGCGCCGTGATCGACCGGCCAAAGGGTTACTTCCCCGTGCCGGCGCTCTCACATCTCGAAGGCGACGTGCTCGCGCTCGTGCGCGAGGCACTCACGCCCGAGCGAGTCAAGCGGCGAGCGGTGTTCGAGCCCGGGTACGTGGAGATGCTCCTGTCCGGGCCGAACGAGCACCAGACGACGCTGGAAGGCAACAAGCTCTGGCAGGTGGGACTGCTCGAGCTCTGGCTGACGGAGCACGTCGACGGCAGGTAATGCTCGCTGGTGCGGGCAGCATGTACGAATTCGCAAAGCCACCGGCACGTTTCGCCCACAACAGTCCTACGATCTAGCGATGGCGCGGGCGCTGGCTCAGCACGATGCAGCCGCTGACGGCTCCTACCGGAAGCGCGTGCTGCTGGGAATGGCGATCGCGATCGCAGTCGTGGTCGTGCTGCTGGTCCTCGCCGCGTTCGCCTGGTCTGGGGTCACGCTTGCCGGCGACTCGACGGCGCTCGCGCACGTATCCGTGCAGCCACTCGGAGGCACGATCCAGCATGTTGATGCGTTTGGGCCAGACGGTCAGCGGATCCCGATGTCCGTCGATGCCGGCCTGCTGACCCCGCTGAAGCGACTGAACCCGGGGGAGCTCGTCTCCGTACAGGTAGAGGTCCGCCGCCCCAGCTGGCTCGGCTGGGCACTCGGCAGCGAGAAGACCGAGCACCTCACCCTGCACGCACCGGTCGCACAGGTGAGCGCGCCGTTCATCACGGTGAACAACGGCTCTCCCGTACGCATCAGCTTCGACCAGCCCGTGAGCGCTGTCGCCTATGGGAGTGCGGGGAGCCTCGTCCACCACACGTTAAGCGGGGCACAGCGTTCCGTTTTGCTTGGCATGCAGCCGAGCACCGGCTCGATCGAGATCGCCGCCGCGGCGCGACCCTGGGAGACGACCGGTTCACCGACACAGGTGAGCTGGTTCCCGCCGTCGCAGACGCCCGTGATGGCGAGTATCCCCGCGGCGGGCGCGCACATCTCTCCCGCCACCCATATCTATCTGACGTTCTCCAAGCCGATCAGCGAAGTCCTCGGCTCGAGCCGCCCGCGACTTTCACCGAGCACGCCCGGGCACTGGCACGAAGTCAACAGCCACACGCTCGTGTTCAAGCCCTCCGGCCTGGGAGCGCCCCTCGGCTCGCAGCTGCGCATCCAGCTCCCACACAACGTGGCCGTCACGGCCGGCGCACACGGGCTGCGCACGACCAACGAGATCGAATGGACGGTGCCGCCGGGCTCGACGCTGCGCCTGCACCAGCTTCTGGCCGAAGCCGGCTACCTGCCGGTCGAGTGGCAGCCCTCGGGCACGCCCGTTGCGCACACGCTGAGCGCGGAGGCACACGCGGCAGTGGAACCTCCAAGCGGCAGCTTCAGCTGGCGCTATCCAAACACGCCGCACCAGCTGGTGGCGATGTGGTCCCCCGAAAACGCGACGGTCATTACGAAGGGCGCGGTGATGAAGTTCGAGAACCTCAACGGGCTCACCGTGGACGGCATCGCCGGACCCACCGTGTGGCAAAAGCTGATCACCGACGCGATCGCCGGCAAGCGCCTGAGCACCGGCTACAGCTACGTGTACGTGCACCGCGAAGTCCCGGAGACGATGACGCTCTGGCACAACGGACAGGTCGTGCTCAGCTCGCCGGCGAACACCGGCATATCGGGCGCAGAAACGGAACTGGGGACGTTCCCGGTCTTCGAGCACCTGCCGGAAACGACGATGAGCGGCACCAACCCAGACGGCTCACATTACGAAGACCATGGGATCAAATGGGTCAGCTACTTCAACGGCGGCGACGCGCTACACAACTTCGATCGCTCATCGTTCGGCACGCCGCAGAGTCTTGGCTGCGTCGAGCTGCCGCTTGAAGCCTCGGCAGAGGTGTGGCCATACACACCGATTGGCACGCTCGTCACGATCGAAACCTGAGCCTTCGCCACGTGATCGCCGCAGCGTGACGGCGATCGCCCGCCCGCGGAGCCGAAGCCCGCGGGCGGCAGATGATCGCCTAAATTGCTGCCTCGACCAATTTGGTGAACTCTTCCTGGCCTTTGACGTTCGGGTGATAGCTTTCCGACAGCGGGTCCGACTGACCGTTCAGCCATTCTTCGGACGCGCACACCTCGTGCGATTCAAACGCGCTCGTTGGATTGACGAAAGTGAATTTCATCGCTTCCGCACGCGCCTTGACCACGGCGTCCAGTTTTTCCGCCGCTTCATTGATTTTCTTCTCGTTGCCGGACGTGAGGAAGTTGATGTTGCAGGTCGTGCCTTCTTTGGTGAACAGCTTTGGGTAGCCGAGCACGATCACCTGCGCAGTCGTGGCCTTGGCTCGGATGTCTTTGTACGTCGTTTCCAACAGCCCCGGGAGCTTGTTTTTCGCGAATTCCTCCGCTTCGCTGATCGCGCTGCCACAGGTGAAGTAGTAGAGCGCGCAGTTGAGCATCACGTTGCTGAAGCCGGCGTCGTTGCCGCCGATCGTGATCGTCACAAGGCTCGTCGTGCTGCTCAGCGTGCCCAGCTGTTTTTCGTTCACTTCCGTGGTCTTCGCGCCACTGCACGCCTGGAAGCTGAGCGTGTATCCCTTCGCCGATGCGATCTTCGGCCCGTACGCGTCAGGGCTACGGTCGCATTCACCTGATTCTTCATAGAAGACGCGGGTGCCAACGCCGGAAGAATACGAGTCCCCCAACGCGACATATTGCGGAGATGCTGCCGCGGACGCTGCCGGCACGAACACCGCAATCCCCAGCGCAAGCAGCCCAACGATGCGATTTCTCTTCCCCATGTTTCCCCTCTTTCCCTGCTCGTATGCCGCCCGGCAAGCCAAAGCACGCGTGAGCATCCAACTCCGCGTCCTCCCGAGCGCTGAGCGGACCAACCTAACCTCGATTGGCCCGCTCCGTCAAGGCAATGTTTCGTCTGTCTCTGAGTGGCTAGCGAGACCCTCAAACGTTCGACCTGCCTAGCTTTGCGTGGCCGAGGCGGCCGTTCTCACCCAGGCGTGCGCGAGCGATCAGGCTGAGCGTGCGAGCGACCGTCATTGCCAGCGCCATCAGGACGAGGCCGTTGGTCAGTGCGGCGGTAGTCACGTGGTGGGTGAGCATCCAGCTGTTCAGGCTCGCGGAGAACGCGTGTTCCGATCCGTAGATGAAGGCGAGGCGCGTACCGACAACGGCAACCCAGATCGCCGCGTAGCCGGCGCCCGCCCGCGTGAAGGCCTGGCCGTCGCTGTCGTGCTCGACACGCATCATGCTTCCCGCGAGCAGGCCGAGCACGGCCCCCACGCCCGCGCCTGCCAGCTCGACCGCGAGGCCATCGCCCTTGGTGGCGAAGGCGCTCAGGTACATCGACCCGGCGATACCTGCGATCAGCAGCGGACGACGAAGGCGGCTGTGGGTGACCGCGCGGCGGCCGAGGTCCGACGCGAGCACTCCGATGAGAATCGCGGCACTGAGGATGAGGGCGCTGGTGGGCATTTGCTGGCTCCTTGTTCGTGTTCGGCTTGTGGAACACACGCTCGCAGCGTGGTGGGCCCGCTTCATCGGCGCATGGGACGATCTATGGGTGGATCAACGCACGTCCCTCCACCCGGGCCTCCACCCGCGCCCTATAGGGCTGTCGAGTCGGGCGCTCTTGCTCGGGCGACTGATCGGGCTCGGGTTGATCGATTACGAGGTCGCGATCAACAAGCATCAGGCTGGCCCGCATTGGCTCCTGGTCGTGCTCGCGGTGCTCTCCAACCTCGCGGCGCTCGCATGGGTGTTCAGGGTTCCGCGCCGTCCCTCGGGCCAGGCCGGGGCGCTCGCGCTGATGGCCTTCACCGGCGGGCTATTGGCGGCGCTCCAGCACGGCAGTGCAGCGTTGGCGCTCCCGGCCGTCGCGGTTGCGGCTGCGGCTACGGACGGATTCCCGCTAGACGCGCTGGGCACCTTTGCACTCGGGTTCGTCGCGCTCGAGATCGGAGTGCTGTGGGCGAGCCTCGGGTCGAGCTCGGCGCTCGGGTATCCGGCGATCCTCGTGGGGTCGGGACTGCTGGGGCTAACGCGCCGCCAGTACGTTGCGCAGGGACGTGCAGCGGAAGCGCTCGTCGCGCAGACGTTGCGGACCGAGGCGGAGAGCCGTCGTGCGGCGGCGCTCGACGAGCGCACGCGCCTTGCGCGAGAGATCCACGACGTGCTCGCCCACGCGCTCGGCGGCCTGACCGTGCAACTGGAAGCGGCGGAGCTGCTACTGGCCGAGCGTGGCGACGTGGATGGAGCGCTCGAAAGGATCCGCGCGTGTCAGGGGACCGCGAGAGAGGGACTGGAGGAGGCGCGACGCGCGGTGGCTGCGCTGCGTACTGACGCGCCGGCCCTCGAGGAGAGCGTGGCGGCGCTGCTCGCGGCCCACCGGGAGCAGGCGGGACGCGGTGAACTGATCGTGGAAGGAACGCCACGAGAGCTTGCGCCCGAGGCGGCGCTGGCGCTGATGCGCGCGGCGCAGGAGGCGCTGACGAACGCGCGGCGCCACGCCCCGGGCTCAAACGTACGGGTGCGGCTGCGTTTTGAGGAAGACGCGACCAGCGTGACGGTTACCAACGGCGAGCCGCGACGAGCTCCGGTTACTGTGGGTGGCGCACCGAGCGGCGGCTACGGCCTCACTGGGATGCGCGAGCGTCTGGAGCTCGCCGGCGGAGAACTGGTGGCCGGGCCTTTTCGAAAAGGCTGGCGCGTGCGCGCTGAGGTTCCCGCATGAGCTCGCCATTGCGCGTGCTGGTCGTCGATGACCAGAAGATCGTGCGCGAGGGGTTGGCGACGATCCTCGACCTGCTCGATGAGGTTGCGGTCGTGGGCACTGCTGCAAACGGTGTCGAGGCAATCGAGCTGGTATCACGCCGCCGCCCCGACGTGGTGCTGATGGACCTGCATATGCCTGAACTCGACGGAGTGGGCGCCACGCGACGGATTCTCGCCGAGCATCCCGCAATCGCCGTCCTGATTCTCACGACCTACGCCGAGGACGACGCTGCGCTGGAGGCGCTACGGGCGGGAGCGCGCGGCGTGCTCACGAAGGACGCAGGACGCGAGGAGATCTCGCGCGCGCTGCATCAGGCGGCGGCGGGCCACATGACGCTGGCCGCGCCGCTTCAGGCGCGGCTGCTGGCGGCGGCCGCGCCTCCCGACGCACCTGTGCGTATGGAGCTGCCAGACGGGCTGACCGCGCGCGAGGGCGAGGTTTTGAGACTGATTGCGGCGGGCTTCAACAACCGCGAGATCGCCGAGCGCCTGTTCATCTCCGAGACGACCGTGAAGACGCACGTGAATCATCTGTTCGCAAAGATCGACGCGCGCGATCGCGCCGCGGCGATCAACTACGCCGGGGCTCACGGGTTGGGTCCCTCCTGAGCGCTCGCGTTCGGTGTCCCCTCGAGTAGTGACTCCAACGAGGAGTGTGCGAGCAGGCCAGGGAGCGTCGGGACGAGGAAGTTCACGAGCCGGTAGGCGATTACCGCGAACAGCGCATCGGGCGCGTGCACGTGCACCGCGATCAGCGAGATCGTGAGCAGGGCCTCGGTGATGCCAGCGCCGCCAAGCGGAAGCGAGCGGCGGCTCGCTGCATAGCCGGTCGCGTAGGCGACGACGAGCGCGGGGACGGAGATCTCGACCCCGAAGCAGCGCAATGCGAACCCGAGACACGCCACCTCGGCCGCCCAATAGATCGCCATCCCGAGCAGCGCCCCCGGCCGCTCGAGTGGGCGCAGCACGACACCGCGCAGAACCTCCACCCCGGCGAGCATGTCGCCGATCCACCGCGCGAAGGAGCCGTCCGCGGACTGGAAGCGCTCGAGGATCGGGGGTTTTGTTGCCCACCAGGCGAACGCAAACCCCGGAGGCACAGCGAAGATCCACGGCCACGTCAACAGCGGCGACGCATGCGCGGAGGTGAGCACGAGGATGAGCGCGCAGACGCAGGCTGCGGGGGCGAGCATGAGGTACTCGATCACGCCCAATGCGATCACCTGCACCCGTGCGCGACGGCGGCTGTAGTTGGCGGCGCGCAACGCGCGCCGATCGAAGGCAAAGCCGCCCATCGGCACGAACGGACCGAAGCCGGCGACGACGATACGCATGGCCAGCATGAACGACAGGCGGCTACGCTCGGGGCTGATGATCGTCGAGCGGTAGGCGAGGATGTATCCGGCGTAGGCCCCGAGCTCGCACGCCAGCGCAGCCGCAAGCCAGACGGGCTGGATCTGCCCGATCGTGTGCCAGAGGGCGCTGGGCCTGTCGGACGCCGCGATGGCAGCGACGGTTCCCACGGCGATCAGCGCCGACAGCAGCAGGGCGAGGCGGGGGCGCCGATGGAGAGCTTTCATCGCAGAGGCGACGCGGCGTTGCGAGCGACGCTCCCATCGTAAGCCAACGCGGCTTGGGCGACGCCGGCTACGGGCGTCGCGGCGCTCAGGGAGTCTGAGCGCCTCCTCCGAGCAGCTCGCCGTCGGGGCTGGCGAGGACGACCCCATAGCCGTTGGGGTCGCGCAGCCAGATCTCGCGGTGAGCCGGCCCGCCGCCACCTTCGGGCGGGTTCGGATGTGGCGCGAGGACGACCTCGGCGTTCAACTCCAGTGCCCTCGCGACGGCTGCGTCGAAGTCTTGTACTTCAAACCACAGGAGCACGCCGTTTCCGTAGGGCCGTGCGGCGGGATCGCCGATGCGCCCATGGTCGTGCTCGACCTCCCAGCTGTGGAGCTGGAGAATCAGCGTGCCGTCGGCGTCTATGAGGCGCTCGTAGTCGCTACCGCCGTGATCGCTACGAGCGCCGAGGAGATGCTGGTACCAACGGCTCGTCGCTTCGACGTCGGCCGTTGCGATCAGAGGCTGCGGGCGCACGTGGAGATCTTACGTTTTCGCGCAGGCGTCATCAGCGTCTGCTTGCCTGACGCTGGGCGCGCCGTCGTTCGTCCTTGGCCTCTTGGCCGCACTCGCTCATCGAGCACCAGCGCCGGTTCCCGCGCTTGGTCGCGTCGAGGAAGAACCAGCCGCAGTGGTCACCCGGACACTGCTTTAGGCGGGGCGCGGGACTGTTCCGTAGCAGATCGACTGCGCTGGTCACCGCGATGTGACGGACGGTAGTGAGCTCAGAGCGAGCCCAACGCCACCCTAGACCGCCGTCGTCGGTCGACTGCAAGCGCCCGGCGCCATAAGCCTCAGCGGCGAGCTCGGCCAATCGCGCCAACTGAGCCTCGCGCATGGCCTGCCCGTGAACGCGGGCGAAGAACAAGTCGTAAAGCAGCTCGCGGGCTTCGATAGCCCGGCCCAGCTCAGCCTGCTCATCGCCGTTGGCCGCGATCGTTCGCGCGATCAAGTCACGGCGCTGACCCCACAGCGTCAGGTCGGCAGGCGTTGACAGCGCATCCCCCGCATCGGGATGGCCGCGCTCCTCTGCGGTGTTGACGAAGTCAAGCGCGACGTGGCCTGCGATGAAGGGCATCTCAGCAATCGATTGCACGTCGCTCATCATACCACCGGCAATCGAGGGTTTGCTGGTACCGTGGTACCAATGAAAGGCTTTTTGCCGGTACAACACTTGTCGATGGAAGCTCGAAGCTGATGGCGATCCTGCTCGCAGCAGCCGCGGCTCTCGGATGGGGCGCCTCGGACTTCTTCGGCGGTGACGCCTTGCGGCGCGGAACCTCGGTGTTCGTGATCGTGGTTCTGTCCGAGCTGCTTGGTGTGGCGCTGCTGCTCCCGGCGCTGATCGTGCGTGGAGTCCCTCCCCCGAGCGACCCACGGCTGCTGTTCGCAGCCGTGGCAGGCGTCGCGGTGACCGCTGAGCTCGGTCTCATCTACCGCGCTCTGAGCCGCGGAGACGCGTTCATCACCGCACCCGTCGGGGCGCTTGGAACAGCGGCCGCTGTAACGGTCGGCCTGATCGGCGGCGACCCACTCGACCTCGTCATTGCAGCGGGACTGCTGTGCGCGCTGCTCGGCGGCGCGATCAGTGCGTGGAGCTCGCCGACCACAAGCAGGGCCACGGTCATCCGCAATGCTGCCACCTGTCTCGGCGCAGCCGCTGCGGTCGGCACAATGCTCACCTGCTTTCACGCTGCCAGCCGCCTCGACCCCTACTGGGCGACCGCGACCGAGCACCTGAGCACCGCTATCTCAGCGGGGCTGGCCGCTCTCATCGGCAACGGCCGATCGCTACGCCGCAGCCTGCCGCGCCGGCCCCAGCTGCAGACGCTGGCACTGGTTGCCACGGTCGGCGTTGGAGGCGACCTTGCCTACGCGGGTGCCTCGCGTCAGGGGGCGCTGAGCATCGTCTCCGCGATCTCCTCGCTGTATCCGCTCACAACGATCACGCTCGGACGACTCATGCGGGGACGACGACCCGCGCGCGTCCAGCTCGTTGGCATCGCCGTTGCGCTCCTAGGCGCGATCCTGCTCGGGGTCGCGACCGGCTAACCCCCTTTGCCGGCGGATATGTCGAACCCCGCGAGCCACCTCACGCAGGGGCGCTGCTTGACGGATAATCGAAGCGTGGCCGGCCCCGTCTCGAGCCCTGAGTTCATAGGCCGCGAGCAGGAGCTCGCGACGCTCGAGGCCGTGCTGTCGTCCGCCGAGAGCGGGGAGGGAGCGTTTGCGCTGATCGCGGGCGAATCGGGCGTCGGCAAGAGCCGTCTGACGAACGAGCTCAGCGGACGTGCCCGCGCGCGCGGGATGTCGGTGCTGGTCGGGGAGTGCTTGGAGCTGGCGGAGGGCGAGCTTCCATACGCACCTCTGGTGGGGGCGCTGCGCTCGCTTCTGCGCGAGAGCGGCGAGGAAGGAATGCAGAGATTGGTGAGCTCGGCGCACAGTGAGCTCGAGCGGCTCCTCCCAGAGCTCGCCACGGAGGGCCCCAAACGCGAGCAGCAGGACAACGCAGGCGCCCAGGCGCGTCTTTTCGAGCAGCTCCTGACCGCGATCGCGAACGTCGCTCGCCAATGCCCACTGCTCCTCGTGATCGAGGATCTCCACTGGGCGGACCGCTCGACCAGAGACTTCATCGCGTTCCTCGTGCGCAACGCGCGCCGGGAGCCGATTGCGCTGCTACTCACCTACAGAAGCGACGAGCTCCACCGGCGCCATCCGGCAAAGCGATTCGTGGCTGATCTCGAGCGGATCGGCGGTGCGCTGCGAATCCACCTGCGGCCGTTCAGCCGCGAGGAGCTCACCCAGCAAGTGACAGCAATCGTGGGCGGCCTTCCGGCGCCTGAGCTTGTCGGCGGCCTGCTCGAGCGCTCGGATGGCAATCCGTTCTTTGTAGAGGAGCTGCTGGCGGTGAGCGGGGGCGGCGCTGCCCTGCCAGCGTCTTTGCGCGATGCGCTGCTCCTGCGGATGGAGGTCCTGCCGCCCGTATCACGCTCGCTGCTCCAGGTGGCCGCGGTCGCCGGCCGAACGGTCGATCACGAGCTGCTCGGGGCGGTCACCGCCCTGACGGAGGAAGAGCTCAACGACGGGCTGCGGACGGCGGTCGAGCACCACCTGCTCGCTCACGATTCAGCGTCGATGGGGTACTCGTTTCGCCATGCGCTGCTGCGCGAGGCCGTCTACGACGATTTGCTGCCAGGAGAGCGCCGAGCGCTACACATCAGCGTGGCACGAGCACTTACGGGCAACCCCGAGCTCAACGGCGGCGGCGCCGCTGCCGCGGAGCTGGCGCATCATTGGTTTGCCGCCCATGAGCTTCAAGAGGCCCTGCCCTGCTCGATCAGCGCAGGCGTCGCCGCGGAGGCCACGAGGGCGATGGCGGAGGCAATCGTCCACTACGGGCGTGCGCTTGAGATTTGGGACGCGGTTGCACCCGAGGACGAGAGCGAGCTGCCACTCAGCCGCCGGGAAGTGCTCCACCGAGCAGCCGAGGCAGAGCACCTCGCCGGCGAGCCGGATCGTGCGATCGGCCTGGCACGGCTGGCGCTCGGGCTGATAGATGAGCGCACAGACCCCGTAGGCGCGGCCCTCGCCCACGAGCGTCTCGGCCGCTACGTATGGCAAGCGGGCCGGGATCAGGAGGCGCTCCTGGTCTACCGCCGCGCGGTGGAGTTGATGCCATCGGAGCCACCGAGCGAGCAGCGTGCGTTCGTGCTGGCGGCCGAGGGGCAGGTGTTGATGCTTTGTGCGGGCATCGCCGAGGCCGAGATGCGCTGCGCCGAAGCCGTTGCAATCGCGGGCGAAGTACGCGCACCGGCCGTGGAGGCCCATGCGCTGAACACGATGGTCGTCATCCATGCCGAACATGGAGGCTTCCAGGAGGCGGTCGGCGCGGCTGCCCGGGCACGCGCAATCGCCACCGAGCTGGACCTCGTGCAAGAGATCGGTCGTAGCTACGTCAACGGCAGCGACGCTCTGGACCAGGCTGGGCTCGTCGAGGAGTCGATCCTGCTTGCACGCGAGGGCGTCGAGCGCGTACGCGCGCTGGGCGCAGATCGCGGGTTCGGCGACTTCCTGCGTGGCGAGATCTCGACGCGCCTATTGCGGCTCTCCCGTTGGGACGAGGCAGCTGAGCTGTTGGCAGAGCTGATGGCGCACAGCCCCAGCGGCGTCACTGAGGCGATGTGTCGCAACCATCTCGCTCAGTTGTGCGCTGAGCGTGGAGAGCACGAGCTCGCCACCACGCATCATCAGCGAGCGCGTGAGGTGCTACTCGACGCCGCTGACTCGCAATGGCTGGCCGACCTACAAAAGAGCGCAGCCACAAATGCGCTCTGGCAGAGACGACCAGAGGACGCGGCGCGCGCCGTCGCGGAGTGCCTCGACGCGGTCGAGCAGGCCGAGCGGCTGTTCATGACAGCGAGGCTTTACGAGCTCGGTGCGAGGGCATGCGCCGACCAAGCGGCGCGCTCGCCTGGCGATCAGGCCGAGTGCGCACGACAGATGGAGGCGGCGCAAGCGCTGCTCGCGCGTATGGATGCCCGCATTCTTGCCACGAATTCACGTTGCCCACTCGTGCTTGCGGCACGCATCGCCTGCGCAGCGGAGATCTCGCGGATCACCGGCGTGGACGAGGTCGCATCGTGGAGCGCGACGGAGCGGTCGTGGGAACAGCTCGGCGACGGCTACCTTGCCGCATACGCCCAGTGGCGCGGTGCGGAAGCGAGCTTCACCGACGGTAAGCGCGAGAGAGCTCAGGACCTCGCTCGACGGGCGTTCTCGACCGCGAGCGCGATTGGAGCGGCGCCACTCGCTCAGGAGATCACGGCGTTCGCGCGACGCGCGCGCCTGGAGCTATCCGAATCGACCGCCGGCACGACCAGCGATCGTGCGTTGGAACGACTCGACTTGACTGCCCGTGAGCTCGAAGTCCTGCGCCTGCTCGCGGGCGGCAGAACCAATCGGGAGATCGCCACAGAGCTTGTGATCAGCGACAAGACGGCGAGCGTGCACGTCTCACACATCCTCTCGAAGCTCGGCGTAAGGAATCGCGTGGAGGCAGCGTCGCTTGCACACGCGCTTGGGGTCGCGTCGCTCACCTGACGAGCTCGCCCGCAGGCGTGACCGGCGCGGCGGGCGGCCCCGCGGCGCGCCCGGGATCTGTCGCTATGCGCTTGGGGATCAGGCGCACAATCAGGCTGCGGGCGGGCGATGCGGGGAGCCCCCGCGCCTGACGCACGGACAGTGCGCGGCGCTGGCGATCGGCTGTATCGAACTTCGCGGCGATGTAGGTGAGCTGGGTGTGCATTTCGGTCCTCCTGGTCGGATTCGGTCGATGCAGCCAAGCTATGAGTAAGACGTCACTGCGCCATCGGGTACCTGCCTTATCTTCGGCCTTATCTTTAGAGCGGCGCGCCTCAGTGCGAGGCTGGGCCTCCTACCCGGTGTTCGCCTGCGCTGATCATGCCGCGTGGGCGCCGACTTGGCCGGGGATCAACTGGGTGACCCACTCCCCTGTGATCTGGCGGGTGGTGGCGTTGATGCGGTTCCAGGCGTTGATCGCGGCAATGGAGAGCACGAGCGCCCCGAGCTGCTCATCGTTGAAATGTCGCGCTGCCCCCTCCCAGACGTCGTTGGGGACCGGGTCCGAACGATCCGCGAGCCGCGTAGCGGCCTCGGTCAGCGCGAGCGCAGCGCGCTCGGCATCGGTGAAGTACGGCGCCTCCCGCCAGGCAGCAACCATGAAGATGCGCTCATCGGGCTCACCGGCTGCCTTGAGCTCACGTGAATGTATGTCGATGCACACGCTGCAGCCGTTGATCTGACTCGCGCGCAGCGTCACGAGCATGAGCGTGACCTCGGGAACGCCGGCTTGTTTGGCGGCGTTCGAGAGCTGCTGAAGTGCCTGCATGGCGCCCGGAGCTGTCATCGCCGGGTTATCGATTCGGGGTTGCATGGGGTGCGCTCCTTGGGAGTCGTGACTTGGATCGCTCGCATACGGGCATCACATTGCGAGCGTTTGTGGTGTCTTCTATGTAGATGACCCCGCGCGACGCTCAGATGTGACAGTGCCACACGGCGAGGAGGTGCTGGCTGAGCGCTTCGAGGAGAACCGCCGTCGTCTGCGTGCGGTCGCGTATCGGATGCTCGGCTCGCTCAGCGAGGCGGAGGACGCACTGCAGGAGGCTTGGCTGCGACTCGCTCGCTCCGACAGCGAGGAGATCCGGCATCTGGATGCGTGGCTGACAACAGTCGTCGGACGGATATGCCTGAACATGCTGCGTTCGCGGGACCACCGCCGTGAGGAGTCCTACGGGCTCACGGTGCCCGATCCGATCCTCGGCGACGCGCACGCGCTCGGACCTGACGGCGAGGCGCTGCTCGCGGATTCGGTGGGATTGGCGCTGCTCGTTGTCGTCGAAACCCTGACGCCGGCGGAGCGCCTGACGTTCGTGCTGCATGACATGTTCGCCGTCTCCTTCGATGAGATCGCGGCGATCCTCGATCGCTCGCCAGCCGCGACCAGGCAGCTCGCCAGCCGCGCTCGCCGACGGGTGCGAGGCGAGGCGAAGATCCCCGACGCAGAGCTGTCCGTCCAGCAAGAGGTCGTGGATGCGTTCTTCGCCGCGGCACGGCACGGTGACTTCGACCGACTCGTCGCGTTGCTCGATCCCGATGTCGTGCTGCACTCCGACGCCGGCCCTGCAGAGAAAACGGGGGTGTTGCGCAGCGCCGAGGCGGTGGCGAGAGTCTCGCTCTCTGGAGCACGCAGCGGGCGCACACTGCAACCGACGATCATCAACGGCGCGCCTGGAGCCGTGGTGTTCGAGCACGGCCAGCCGATCGCCGTGATGGCGTACACGGTCGTGCACGGCCGGATCGTCGAGATCGACGTGATTCGCGGCCCTGAGCGGCTGGGGCGACTCGACCTCAGCGGCGTGACGAGGTAGGCGGCCACCACTGCCGGGGCAGCTGGCTCGCGAGGCTGCGAAGGCCAGACGCCATGGGTGCAGCTCAGCGTGCTGATGCTCGACCTCGACAAGTTCAAGACGATCGACGACACGTAGGGAGACCGCGACACCCGGGCTCTCGCCGAGGTCACGTACCCGTGAGCAGTTCCAGCACCGCCGTCTCGATCTCCGCCCGGCGCCGCTCCTCATCCAGCCCCCGGTGCCCTATCGCCTCGAGCTCCTTCGCGATCGTCCGGCCCGTCAGGTAGCGGTCGAACACGCGCGGGTCGATGTAGGAGGAACGAGCCACTGCTGGGGTGTTCCCGAGCACGTCCGCGACATCCCTCGCCGCCTGGGCGATCACGCGCAGGCGCGCTCGCTCGTTGCGCACTTCACCATCCGCCCTCGCCACCGATACGGCGGCCAGGAGCGTGCCGTTCCAAGTACGAAAGTTCTTAGCACTGAACGACTCTCCGATCAGGGCCTTGAGTCGCTCGTTGATCAGGTGCGCATGGACCTGATGCCACGCGCCGCGCTCGCGGAACGCGAGCAGGTGCGCGCCGCCGCCGCGCCGGCGCTTGAGCGCTGAGACGATCTCCACGCATGGCGGGTCCTGCACGAGATGGATTTGACGCACGCCCTCCTTTGCGACGTAGTCGAACAGGATGCCGTCTTCTGTGATCGACACGTTGCTCTTCGCGATCGTGGCCAGGCCGAGATGGCCGTCCTCCTTCTCATAGACGTCGCTACCGACCCGGAACATGCCCACGTCGAGCAGGCGAATCGAGCAGGCCAGAACTCGCCCCCGGTCGAGCTGGCGACCGTGGCCCATGGTTGCAAGCAGGGATTCGCGCATTTCAGGGAGGGCCCGCGCGAAGCGCTCCATGTGCTCGAACTTCAGTTCGTCCTGCTGCTGGCGCCAGAGCTCGTGGTAGACGTACTGGCGACGCCCAGCGGCGTCGACGCCGGTGGCCTGCAGATGACCGAGCGGATCCGGGCAGATCCATACGTCTCGCCACGCCGGAGGGATCACGAGCGCTTGGATGCGAGCCAACGTCTGCTGATCGGCGATCGGCGATCCACTGGAGTCCAGGTAAGCGAAGCCCTGCGCATCACGCACGCGCGTGTATCCCGGCACGCTCGAGTCCGAGCGCCGCAATCGTGTCTTTACTTGCGGCGAACCGTGGTCCATGTCGAGCAACTTAACTAGCGCGTCAGCGATCGCTAATACAAGCGTGGGTGGCAACATTGGCGCAGCATGAGTGCCGGAGCAGCGCGCACGCTGCTCCGTCCAAGCCGATTAGCGAAAGGACGCGTTCACCGATGGCAAGCTCCGATAATCCAGCACACCCCGATTACGACACGGCTTCGGAGAAGTACGACGCCGCCCACCGCCGCGAGTTGGCCGATTCAGGTGTCGCGCTGCCCGACGGGTCCTACCCCGTGGCCGACACCGAAGACCTCCACCACGCGATCCACGCGGTGGGGCGCGGCCGCCACGACAGCCACGATGCGATCCGCCGGCACATCATCGAGCGCGCCCATGCGCTTGGTATGGACGACGCGATCCCCGACACCTGGAACGCAGACGGGACGCTCGACGCGGCTGACTGAGGGCATCGCCTGAGGCTGAACATCGCGGTCGAGGCTCCTGGCTTCGACTCAGGTTGCGTCGGGGACAGTTGAAAGCGTCGAGAATGGCGGATGGTGTGGCAATCCGCTCGACCATCGGCACATCAACGTCGGGTTCTGTGCCACGTAGCGGCAAGCCGTTGGCCTCGAGAAAGATGCCGGCGAGAAAGAACGCCGAGCGCTTGTTGCCATCAGGGAGTGAGTGGTTGCGCGCGAGCCGCTCCAGAAGAATCGCTGCCTTCTCCAGAAGCGACGGATAGACATCCACCTCACCAAACCCAGCCCGCGGAGTCGCGAGCGCCGACGCCGCAGGCCCTACGTTCGGAAAGCGCGCCACCTACTCAGGTGTGATGCCGAGGATTTCCGCGGCCACGTCACAGAAGTCGCCGAACTCCGGGTAACTGAGCGCCACCGACTACTTGCCGAGGCGGCGCAGCGTCTCGCGATGCTCCTGCGCAAAACGGCGCCGCTGCTCAGCACGCTCGCCCTCAGTCCCCGGAAGCCCACGGACAAGATCCCTCGGCTTGGCAGGCGAAGTGCTGGTCTTTGGGGTCTCCGTGATCCGCGAGGAACCACAGCCCGCCCCTGTGACCTTCGCCGGCCGTGCCACAGTCAGCACTATGGACGCCTCGACAGCGCCCGATCCGGCCGACGACCGAAACGCGGGGTGACAAAAGCGGGAGCGACGGGGGTCAAGCGCGCGTTTGTCGCCTCGGGGGTCGAGATTCGGCTGTAGGCGCGCTGCTCGGCGGCGCTGCTGGTCAGGGCGTGAGCGTCAGCGCCTGGACGTGACGTGGCCGCACGACGCTGAAGTGGCGCTGGTCGAGCGTCACCAGCTCGGTGATGTTCAGGCGCTCGGCCAAGGCGACGATGCAGGCATCGGTCGTGCCGAGCGGCAGGTCGGCGTACTGCTCGACCAACTCGGCGGCGCGGGCAAGGTCGTCAGCCGTGGGACTCACGACGTCGAGGAACCCGGTCTCGAATGACCGCAGGAACTCAGCCTCGACCGAGGAGCCAGCGTCACGCGCCAGCAGGTAGCCAACCTCGGCGATCACCATGCCCGGCACGAGCCGAGGCGGCGCGGCGGCCGCGAGCGCCTCCGTGGATGCGCGGTGATGGGTGTCCTTACGGTTGGCGGCAGCGACCAGCGGGCCGGTGTCAACCAGGACCATCAGGCGCCGGGAAACTCCGAGCGCAGAATCTCGCCAGAGCGCTCAGCGAGATCGGCGGGTCCGTCGAAGCTCGCGAAGAACGACGGCAGCTCTTGCTCAGCGGCGGCACCGGACCCGTTGCCATCGACAACCGCGACGTGGAGCCGCTGCCCAGGCTTCACGCCGTGGCGCCAAAACTCGGCCGCCAACTCAGCGTCGTCGCCCGGCACGATCAAGTCCCACTCGTTGGCCGCATCGGCTGCGCTCATACCCCAAGCGTAGCGACGGTCAGCGATGAAGTCTCACTCGGCATCCAGCACTCCGCGACGTAGTGCCACGCCTAGCGGCACTCCTTCCGCAGCCGCGGTCCCCAGTCGCTGCAGCGCCGCGAACTGCGTATCCGAGAGGTTTGGAGGACGGTTCGCCGCAGCTTCTTCCATGAGGACGAGCAACTTGTCGCCAGCATCGGCAAACTGTTCGCCCAAGGCTTTGACGCTCTGGAGCTCTTGTCGCAGGTCTAGGGAGGTGCCTCCTTGCAGCGTTCGACGCAGATAGCGATGCGCGAGATCATTGCGCTTGTCTATGAATTCATCGAGTTCCGAGTTCAGTGGCTCGGGGAGATCAGTCGGTAGCAGGTTGCGTAGCTCTTTTGCCGACGGACGCTCGAAGCGGTGCTCGGACTGGGCGAACTGTTTCTGCAAAGCGCTGTAGACCTTCTGCGGGGTATCAAGTACCCGCGCCGGCGCCTTGGCGGGAGTCCACATGATCGAAAGCCCAGCAAGCCTGTACTCGAACACCTGCACCGCCCACATCGCCCATCCGTAAGCCGCCAGGAAAGCCAGCTGTTCGTCTGACTGGCTGGGTCTAGAGGTGGCCACCATTACTCTGTGCGTTCTCCGCCGTCGAAATCAGCGTTTTGACCTCAGGGTGCTGGCGAAAGAACTCATCTACCTGCTCGCGATGATCGTCGGAGACTCGTTTGATCTCAGCGCGCCAGCGGGCGCTGGCCTCTGCATCACCGGTGAAGTTCGCTCGTGCAGCGTTTGTAAATGCCGGCGCGAGCGCGGGCACCTCCTTTGCCAGCGCGTGCGACAGCCCCTCCAACTCGGCCGCCGCAACGGCCTGCGGTAGACGGGCAACGAGGTCTTGCAGGCCTGCGACCAGCTCGGGATCATGACGTAGAGCGAGCCAGCCGAGCAGCATGAACGCCTGCGAGCGTGGGGTGCGCAGATTCAATGCCCGCGCGATCGTTCTGTAGCCGGCGGCATCGCCGCCCAATACACGCTCGACCATCGCGGCGAACGTCGCGATCAGGTCGAGCAGTTTTCGCACGTCGGCGCGCGCTTTGTCTAGCTCGGCATCGGAGGTCGAGGTTACGAGCGGCCAGAACTTGCAGTCGCCGACCAAGTTCGATAGGAGCCGGAAATGCGCTTCGGAGCTGCCCGTGAAACGCGGCTCTTTGCCTGCTATCCGGTCGGTCCGTGCGTGATCCAATCCCAGTGCGCGCTCCACAAGCGCCCCCGTCGTGCCCTGTTGAGGAGTTCCGTCCTCCCCTGGCTCGTCCCGGTCTTGGTAGGACTCGAATCGGCCTGTCGCAACCTCGGCAAAGACTCGCGCCACGCTTGAGAAACCCTGGCGCCCAGCATTGCGGCGGATGATTCCAAGCGGCCCTTCGACAGGGTCATTTTCGACGGCCTCGTAGAGCGTATCATCTGTCGCACGGCGTCAGGGTCGCCTGCATCCTCGCGCGCGAGTAGATCAAACATTTCGTCGCGCTCTCTATCCCAGCGCATAGCGGTCCCGGCAAGTAGCTCGCGCGCTGGTCCCGGCAGCGGCCCACCGTCTTCCCACCAGAGACACCACGCGATCGTGCTGAACTTCTGTGCGTCCTCGCGCTTCTGCAGTTCCAGAACACGGAGAAGGCGTGGGGTGCTTCCTGGCGGAAACTCCGAGACCGTACCCTTCCCCCGCCCAAGGCGCCGTATGCGAGGACTAGGAATAAGCCCGGCGCGGTGCAGCCGCCCAAGTTGCGGATCGCTCAGCTTGAAGCCGGCGGCCTGTGCCGCTCTGTGGAGTTGCGCCCGTGGCTCCCACGGGTGAGCTTGCCCTGTCATCTAGGTTACAGCCTACGCAAAATACCCGGCGACGCCATAAATGCCGTTAGTACGGTATCCCCTCTTGCCGCTCTCTATAGGGGCAAGTGCAGCATTCAAGACCGTCCTTACAGTATACGCACTAGGAAAGGAGGTGACGCCATGGATACGCCAATCCACAGGAGGCCGTGGCCTGCCATCGGCCTTGCAATCGCAGCCGGAGCGGCAGCGCACGCCGCCAACGTCAACGCAGCACAGGCGCTCGGCACGTCGGCATCGGCTGTTGCAGTCGCCGTTGGGCTGCTCCTCATGCTGCTTGGCTTCCTTGCCGGGCGCTAAGCGGAGACCAGAGCAGGGCGTGGGACGGCCGAGCCAACCGCAGCACAGCCTGCCATCCCACGCCCACTACTCGTGTCGGCTGGCCCGGGTGTGGAGCGCTCCCCGCTGTTGTTGACAGGTCAGGCCGCGGTGTTTTGTAGTGCTTCTTGCGCGTCGTCCGGCTCGATGCCGCGCGTGCGCCGCTATATGTGCTCCACCCGCCGCTACGGGCACTCCTGCGGCGAGGCGATCGTCAAGGCCGACATCATGGAGCACCAGCTCCTTGACTGGATACGCGACTTCCAGCCCCAAGGCGAACTGCTCCACCTGCTGCTCGACGGCCTCCAAGCTCGTGAAACACAGCGCCAGGAGCCCACAGGCGCGCGGCGAAGCGAACTGCTCGACCAGCTCAAGCGCCTGCAAGACCTCTACGTGCTCGGCGACCTCACCAGGGCGCAGTACGTCATGCGCCGCCAGGCGATCGAGGAAGAAGTACAACGCCTCGGCCCGCCCGCCGAGCCAGCGATCGACCGCGCCCGCGCGATCCTTGAGGACTTCCCCCGCTTCTGAGAGGTCGAGACACAGCCAGCCGAGCGCCGCAAGCTGCTACTCAAGCTGTTCGAGCAGGTATACGCCCAAGGCGGCCGCATCGTCGCCGTGCAGCCACACGAGGACTTCCTGCCCTACTTCGAGGCAGCCGAGCAAACCCAACAAAGCCAGTCAGGAAAGTTCGGTGCCGAAGGCGGGAGCGACGGGGGTCGAAGCCGCGTTTGTTGCCTCGGGGATTGAGATCCGGCTGTAGCTGCCCAGCGCCTTGCCGGACCCGGACGTCGACATATAGGGCGCGCGCCATGAACTGGAGCGTCGATGCTGCTGATCTGCCAGCGAACACGAGCCCCGACCCAGTACGACGCTTGGGGGTTGATCAGGCAGGCATTAAGCGGCATGACTCCAAATAAGCCTGAGCGAGGCTTCGCCCTTTCCTTTGGCGACAAACCAAACATGGCCTTCGAGACCAACAGTGAGATCGAGCTCCATGCTTCGCAAGCGAAACGCATCGTCCGGGTTCTGCTCGGCCAACACCGGGTTGAGCCCGTCCCGGATCTCGCTGAGCTGGCGAGACAGGTCCTCGAGATCGACTGTGCCGGTACGGGCTTGGAGCATGGTCTCCTCCACCTGCACGTTCGTCTGGGACAAGTCGACAACAGTAAATGTGGCGCCCATTCTTGTCTCCTTTTCAAATGATTAGAAGTTGACGCCTGAAGCCTACTCAGATAGCGTGCCGCGAATGGCTGCGGCTCATAACGCGGATCTTCGCGTCCTTCTTGAGATCGTTCCCGGTGAGTCGCTTCTCGCCGCGATGGACGAAGACGCGAATCTAGCGGGCAATCCAAACGCGGCGGAGGCACTCTCAAGGGCCGGAATGGTCGTCGATCCCGACTGGCCAGCGCTCAAGCTTGGCCCGACACGCCCTACCGTCGGGTCGGCATTGGCTGCGCGTCCACGGTTTGAGCTGTTTCGCGAGACGCTCAATCGGGCCGCCAGCAAGGTAGGCAAAGCGTGGGAGCCACCTGAGCGTCGAACCGTGCTGTTCCGTGCCGAGCTTCCATCGGGTGACGCAGCCACGAAGGCGCTTCGTGTCGCGTCGGAGCAGGCACGCGTCGTTGGTGTGTATACCGACCCGCCGGTGGCTATCGCTCACAGAAAGAGCTCCGATCCGGCCTACGGTACGGTCGACCGCGTCGCGGACGCTCTGGGTGCAGCCCGCCTGCACCAACAGGGCCTGGACGGACGCGGGGTCCGGGTCGTCGTCGTGGACTCAGGGATCAGCATGGAGTACCTTAGTGACCGCGGTCGCAAGCACAGCCTTGACCGGTCCTTGAGCCGCGTCGCAGGAACCTCTTCCCACGGTTCTGGTGAGTTCCCGGCCGAGCACGGCACGCTTGCTGCCTTCCAAGTAGGAATCGTCGCCCCCGAGGCAACTCTTGTTGACCAGGCCGTCCTGACAGATCGCGTAGCTAGCGATGACGGCCCACTCATCCAAGCGTGGCTCTCGGACATCGAGCCCGGGTATGTCGCGCTCTACAGCTACCTCTCTGAACTCGACGCCTCCGAACGCAGACTGGTCGTGTCGAACAGCTGGGCGATGATCAGACCCGACTGGGACTTCGCCGCCGAGCACGTCCAGAACTTCTCAGACAATGCGCAGCATCCCTTTAACCGGATGGTCAGTGCGCTCGTTGGCCTCGGCGCCGATGTCCTGTTCGCCGCCGGCAACTGCGGTCAGCCGTTCCCGGTAGAGCGATGCGGTTTCGGCACCCAGCCGATTTGTGGTGCGAACTCGCTAGAGGATGTGATCACGGTTGGCGCCGTCGATCTTGATGGGACCCGACTCGGCTATTCCTCCCAGGGACCCGGCAGGCTCGCGTTCGAGAAGCCCGATCTCTGCGGCTATAGCCACTACAAGGGATCTGGCGTCGTCGCTGTCGACTGGGGCACTTCCACGGCATGTCCCGGAGTCGCTGGAGTCATCGCTGCCGTGCGAACCCGTTATGCCGCAGACAAGCTTCCTCCCCACAAGCTCAAGCAGTTGCTCTTGGAAACCGCACGTCGTCCCGAGGGCGCTGGGCACAGCCCTGATACGGGCTATGGCGTAGTCGACCCTGCCGCCCTACTCGAACGCCTCCCGTGAGATCTGGGCGCCGTGTGGGCAGGAGGCCTGCGAGCAACAGCGAAACCTACAGCTGGAGACACCGAGGGCCCGTGACCCCTTCCAACATACGGCCACACACCGCGTCCACCTCAGGCAGGTGCTGCGTGGCGCCGATCCAGGAGCAAGAGCATTAGGATCAAGGTGGACGATATGCGCAAGGTCATCCTACAAATCATGCTGGAACCGTCAGAGACGTCTATCGCAGGTGTGCGACGCAAGCTCAAGCTCAAGTCGCGCCAGATCGACGCGGACTTCGGCGTTCGGCTTGTCCGAAAGGAACAGAAGGAGTACGCAGTTCGCGTCGATGCGGATGTAGCGCAGCGAGTGCGCGGCGAGAGCGCGGCTAGGTCTGAGCCTGGGGATATACGCGTAGCGCTGGTGCATTAGTCGCCGCCTCCCATCGTTACGGCGGACGAGCCGTGTGGCTAACGTTAGGCGGAAGACCGCCTAGACATCACCTCGCCCAGATCGGGCTACGCGACAGGCCACATTCGGCCTTGAGATCCCTCGCGAGTTCTGCTCTGCTCTGGCGCCAGCCAACAATCTAAGTGGCCGAGACGAGCGCTGATGACGCCCGCCTCGGCCTGTGACGCCGAAGGATTTGGGCCTTCGATGCCACGACCGGAACCGTAGCTCCCCTGCGGTGTCGCGTCGCGCTCGTTTGCGCCCTTTCCTGCGGCGGAAAGGAGCCCCCGTGAGTGCCACATGCTGTGTCGCCAACGAGATGACGCCCGCCGAGCGTGAGGATCAGCGCGACAAACTGATCCTGCACGTCCTGTGCGAGGAGCTTGTGCCGTGGACCGTCGAGGAGATCGGGCGCGAGCTGGACAGCCCCAATGACGTGATCGACGGCGTGGGCCGGCTCGCCCGCGCGGGCCTGGTGCATCGTCTCGGCGAGTTCGTGTTCCCCACCCGAGCCGCGCGGCGGGCCGGTGAGATCGAGGTCGGCACGCTCTGAGTCAGCGATCTGTCAGTGCGCCGTCAGCGTTCACCCGTCAATTCCGCGCCTGAGCTTGGCCGTGTCCTGCAAGAACGGCGCGGCGAGCTGCGGCTCAGCCGCGAGGGCGTCTCGCGCTTGACGGGCGTAGAGCCTGCCGTCCTCTCGGGCCTCGAAACGGGCGGCGGCACGATCTCCTTGCAGGTCGCTCTGCTGATCGTGCAGGCAGTCGGCTTGGACATTTCGGTCGAGCCGATCCGCACCCACACGCCACAGGCGCGCGAGTACGACATGTTCCGGCTGCGTGCCGTCGAGGGATTGACGCTCGAAGAGATCGCCGTCCGGCACGGCCTGCACCGGGAGCGCGTGCGGCAGATCCTCCGCGCGCACTTCCGTCTCGGAGAACCATGGACCGCCAACGCCAGACGTAAAGCGCGAGCCAAGGGACGGCGTCGTCGCGAGCAGTGAGCCCGACCCCCGCCTCGTTTCCCTCCTCGCCCCCGTGTTCGTTTCCGTCCTCGCCCCCGTATTCGCATGATGAAACGAACACCGTGGCGGCAGGAAAAGCGCCGCAAATCGACGGAAAGCGACCTCGCCAGAAAACCCCGATAAGGGGGTCCAGGAAGGAAGTTTTGATGAAAAGTGAGGCGCTGCTGTAACCAAAAGCGGGGTTGAAGCACCTTCTTCCCTTGCCAAGGGTCTCTCACCGACGCCCACATATTGACCGCACATGCACGAAGGACTGCCAAACCAGCGCAGCAGCCGACTCGTCCTGCCAGGACGTTCAGGCCCGCGCATCGCCCTGCACTGATCGATCACCCCAACGACCAAGGAGGCTCAGCAAATGTCCGCCGCAACGACTCCCCCGATCCAGCGCTCCTCGACTTCGCCAACTGGTTCGCCGACTGGTGGCTGCGCAGAGGACGCGACCTCACCGACCCCTCCCGACATGACTGACCGCACGCTGCGCGCCATCGCCTATGTCCGCGAGTCAACCGAGGAGCAGGGCCAGGGCTTCTCCCCCGACGCGCAACGCGAGGGCATCCGCCGCTTCGCGCCCGAGAACGGCCTCGAACTCGTCGGCGAGTACTGCGACTTTCACTCCGGGTGGCGCAAGTCGGAGGCGCGCCCTGAGTTCCAGCGGCTGATGGCCGACGCCGCCGCCGGCAAGTTCGACGTGGTGCTCGTCTACCACACCTCCCGGTTCGCGCGAAACCAAGTCGAGGCACGCCGCTACAAGCAGCTCCTGCGCGAGCGGCTGGGTATCCGCGTCATCTCTGTCACGCAGCCGATGGGCGAAGACCACACCGACCCCTCCGCGTTCCTCGCCGAGTCGATCCACGAGATGTTCGACGAGTACTACTCCGTCTCGCTGTCCTTCTGGACACGCAGCGGCTTGAAGGAGAAGGCACGCCAGGGTCACCTCGTCGGCAGCCTCCTGTGGGGCGACGTCCGGGATCCCGACACCAAGCTCGCGGTCGCTGACCCCGAGCGCGCGCCGCTCGTGCGCGCAATGTTCGAGCGCTACGCCACCGGCCAGGAGTCCGACCGCACCCTCGCGGCATGGCTGAACGCGAAGGGCGCGCGCACCGCGCGCGGGCGGCTGTTCAGCAAGGACACGGTGCGGGAGATGCTGTGCAACGCCGCCTACGCCGGCTATGTCTCCGGGCTGCGCGACAAGAGCCGGGCAATCAAAGGACTGCACGCGCCGATCGTCACCGACGAGCTGTTCGACCGCGTGCAGGAAGTCCGCTCCTGGCGCACCCGCGTCGTCAAGCCCGGTCGCCCGTCCGAGGAGTACCTGTTCCGCAAGCTCATCCACTGCGAGCGCTGTGGCGCCCGGATGCACGGCTGTCGCACCGGATGGGAGGGGATGCGCCGCTACCAGTGCTCGACCCGCCGCCACCACGGCGACTGCGAACAGAAGATGACCCCCGCGCAGCCGCTTGAGGAGCAGCTGATTGACTGGCTGCACGACTTCCAGCCCGACCACGCGCTGCGTCAACTCGTACTCGACACAATCCAAGCCCAAACAGGAGGGCATCCCGGCGAGGACGGCGAGCGCCGCCGCGAGCTGACCGCCCAGCTTGAACGGCTACGCGACCTCTACGTCATGGGCGACATCACCAAGCCTCAGTACGCGATGCGCCGCCAGATGATGGAGGGGGAGCTGGAACGCGCGAAGCCGCCAACCGACCCCGACCTGGACCGCGCATAGACAATCCTCGAAGACTTCACGCGCTTCTGGGACGCCGAGCCCGAGCCAGCCGAGCGACGCAAGCTGATCCTCTCCCTGTTCGCGCAGGTATGAGCCAAGGACAACCAGATCGTCGCCGTCAAACCCAACGCGGCGTTCGCCAATTACTTCACCGCCGCGTCGGAGGTGCGGACCACACACCCAAAAGCCGACGCGGGGGATGAGGCAACAAATACGGGAGCGACGGGACTCGAACCCGCGACCTCTGCCGTGACAGGGCAGCGCTCTAACCTACTGAGCTACGCCCCCGCGATGCTCGGAAACGCCGGGGCGACGTTCCGTGCCCGTCCAGTATGCCAAGGCTGGGCGCTCAGCCCCTTTCTGAGGAAACTGGCCGCCCGGCCAGTTTTCGTCTAGTCTTCGCGCGATGGCGCTCGTCGGTCCCGCACCACTGCTTAATTCCAACCCGCTGGCGGTGATGCTGGAGGACCTGCGCGACGAGCGCGCAGCGACCGTCCCATTCCCGCCTGGGGACACGCGCTTCTCGATGGGGCGCACGCGCCGCTTCGCCAACGACCCGCTGCCGATGCTGCTCGACGCGTACGAGCGCTTTGGCCCGGTGTTCACGCTGCGTCTCTTCCACAGCAACGTCGTGTTCATGCTCGGCCCGGCTGCCAACCACTACATCACCGTCTCCCACGCCTCCAACTTCACATGGCGCGAATCGCACTTCCGCGATCTCATCGGCCTCATGGGCGACGGCCTGCTCACGATCGACGGCGAGTTCCATCGTCGCTCGCGCCTGATCATGCTGCCGGCCTTCCACCGCGAGCACATCGCTGCATCGCTCGACGCGATCGTGGGAGAGACGACGCGAGCCCTGGATGAGCTCCAGCCGGGCGCGCGCATCGACCTGTACGCGTGGACGCGCAAGCTGGCGGTTCGAGTCGCCATGCGCGCGCTCTTCGGAGTCGACCCCGACGGTCCGCAGGCTCGCGCGATCGACGCTGCCGAGCTGTTCGAGGAGGCGCTGGCCTTCTATTCCAGCGAGTACGTCCTGCGCGTGCTGCGTGGCCCCTACACGCCCTGGGCGAGACTCCAGCGTGCCGCGCGCAAGCTGGACACGCTGATCTACTCCGAGATATCCCGGCGCCGGGCCACTGGCGAGCGCGGGCAGGACGTTCTCAGCCTGCTGCTGGACGCACACGACGAGGACGGGAACACGCTCAGCGATCTGCAAATCCGCGACGAGGTGATGACGCTGCTGTTCGCCGGCCACGACACCACCACCTCGACCGTGTCGTTCATGTTCTACGAGCTCGCCCGCCATCCGCAGGTGCTGGAGCGCCTGCTGGCCGAGCAGGACGCGGCGCTCCTCACCGCGCATTCAACACCGAGCGCTGAGGAGCTGCAACCGCTGCTCACCGGCGAGCTCACCCAGCTGGAGATGGTGCTCGAAGAGACGCTGCGCAAGTACCCACCCGCATGGATCGGGCCGCGTCGCGCACAGGAGTCCTTCGAGTTCGAAGGCTGCACGGTGCCCGCGAGGGCGTTCGTCAACTACTGCTCGTGGGCATCGCACCACCTGCCGGACGTGTTCGCGGAGCCGGAGGAGTTTCGCCCTGAGCGCTTCGCGCCGGAGGCCAGCGCAGCCCTGCCCAAGGGCGCCTACGTCCCCTTCGGCGGTGGCTCGCGCACATGCATCGGCATGCGCTTCGGCCAGCTCGAGGTGCGCACGATCGCGACGCTGATCCTCTCCCGCTGCACGCTTTCGCTCCCCAATGACTTCCAACTGAGCATTCGCCAGATGCCAACCATCAGCCCCAAGCAGGGGCTCCCCGCTATCGTCCGGCCTCGCACAGCCAACGCTGCGGCGCGCGTCGCCACGGCAGCCTGATCCGCCGCCGCGCCTCAGTAAAGGCGCGCGCTCATGCTCAGCCTGTAGGTGAGCGGCTGTTCGCCGCTGACGCTCGCGCCCACGCCCTCCACATACACGTGCGGGTCTGAGAAAAGCGTCAGCTGCAGTCCTTCCACGAGAAGCCCGAGCGGGTGCGCCACCAGCTTGCCATCGCTCGCGCCCGCGACGGCGTTCACCGTCGCGCTGACACCGAACAGCCCGCCCGTCGCCTGGACTTCCACCTCCCCGCCTTCGCTACGCAGCAGCCGCACGCCCAAGCCCGCCGGTAGCGCCGCCTTCACGTCCGCTTCGCTTGTCATCGCCTGCGCGCTCAGCGCGTTTCCGCGCTTGCTCAGCGTTGCGTCGGTCACACGCAATGGACCCACCTGCACCCGTTTGGCGGTGACGTCCATGCTCGCCGTACCGCGAGCTTCCCACAGCAGCTTGGCCGCCTGGGCAGGGCTCAGCGCAAGGCTCTTCGCCTTCACGCGCACCGAGTCGACGCTCCCCCACAAGAGCTTCACCGCCGGCCATGCCGAGACGCTGACGCTCTCAACCTCGCCGTAGCGTCCCACGCGCGAGCTGACCCGGCTGGCGGCAAGCCGCGGGAGGAATATCTGCGCGAGCACGAGCAGCAGCCCTATCGCCCCCACGGCCGACAGCAGGAGCTTCAACCTCCAACGGTTCGCACGCTCGCTCTTCATCCACAGCTAGCTTCGCAGGGGATACGGCGCGGCGAGACGCTCCCCTGGGCCGCTAGCCTTCACCTAACAGGCAGGGGCGCGTAGCTCAGTTGGCTAGAGCACCTCGTTTACACCGAGGGGGTCGCCCGTTCGAGTCGGGCCGCGCCCATTCTCCCGCCCCGCATCCCAGCACCGCATCTCCGCACCGCTCACCGTTCAAGGAAACCCATGACCGACGAGTCTCCAATTCGCATCGCCGTGATCGGCTCGGGACCGGCCGGCTTCTATGCCGCCGGTCACCTGCTCAAGGCCGGGACCAGCGAGCATTCCAAGAGCATCGACGTCGACATGATCGAGCGGCTACCCACGCCGTGGGGCCTCGTGCGCTCCGGCGTCGCCCCGGATCATCCCAAGATCAAGTCCGTCACCCGTATCTATGAGAAGACCGCCGCACATGATCGCTTCCGCTACTTCGGCAACGTCACCTTCGGTGTGCATGTCTCGCGCGAGGAGCTACTGGAGCACTACCACGCGGTCGTCTACGCCACGGGCTCGCCCTCGGACAGGCCGCTCGGGATTCCCGGAGAAGAGCTCCCCGGCTCCCACGCCGCCACCGAGTTCGTCGGCTGGTACAACGGCCACCCCGACCACACGCATCTGGAGGTAGACCTGCTCTCGGCCGAGCGCGCGGTGGTCATCGGCAACGGCAATGTTGCTCTCGACGTGGCGCGCATGCTCGTGTTGGCGCCAGAAGAGTTGCAGCCCACAGACACGGCCGACCACGCGCTTGATGTGCTTGCCGCCAGCCAGGTGCAGGAGGTCGTGATCGTAGGCCGGCGCGGCCCTGCGCAGGCAGCGTTCACCAACCCCGAGCTGCTCGAGTTGGGCGAGCTCGCCGACGCTGACGTGATCGTTGACCCGCAGGAGCTCGAGCGTGCGCTGGCGGTCCACGATGCCGATGCCGAGACGGACATCACCTCCCGGCGCAACGTGGAGATCCTTCGCGACTACGCCGCGCGCGAGCCCAAGGGCCACCGCAAGCGCATCGTGCTGCGCTTCCTGCTCTCGCCCGTCGCGTTCCACGCCGACGATCACGGCCGCCTCGGCTCGGTGGAATTGATCCGCAACGAGCTCGTCCCCAGCCCCTCCGGGGGCCTACGTGCCCAGGCAACCGAGGAACGGGAGACGATTTCCGCCGGTCTGGCATTCCGCGCGATCGGCTACCGCGGGGTGCCGCTGCCGGGCGTGGCCTTCGACGAGCGCGCTGCGGTCATCCGCAACGAGGGGGGTCGCGTGATCGACGTCGAGGGTGGTACCCCCGTGCCCGGTGAGTACGTCGTCGGCTGGATCAAGCGCGGACCTTCCGGCGTGATCGGCACGAACAAGAAGGACGCCCAGGAGACTGTCGACGCGATGCTCGCCGACCTCAGCCCGCTCATCTCCTCAAACGGAAACACCGCGCCATCGGCGCTCAACACGGTGCATCTCCCGGGCACCCCGGACCCCACAGCGATAGAGACGCTGCTGCGCTCGCGCCAACCTCAGCTGATCACCTACACCGGCTGGGAGGCCATCGACCGACACGAGCGAGCGCTCGGCGAGCCCTCCGGCCGGCCGCGCGTGAAGCTCACGACGATCGAGGAGCTCCTGCGCGCGGCTGCCGCCGAAGAGCCGTAATTCTTGGCGGGTCGTCAAGCACTCCCATGAAGGCAGGCTCGGTTGGGAGCGGCAGCTCGACCATCCAGGCAGCGACGAGCGCCCGAAGCGCCTCCTCGCGCGAGCTGTACACGCTGATCACGCTAGCGACGCCCGCGACGTCGAAGATCCGCACGACCCGCTTGTTCTGCGTCTCACAGACGACCACCAATGCGCCACCGCCGGACGAGCGCAGTCTCGCCACGGTTCCCACGAGCACGCCGATCGCCATCGAGTCGATGAAGCTGACCGCAGAGAGATCGACGACAAGCCTGCGCTTACCGGCACCGATGTGACTGAAGATGGATGTTCTCAGCAGCGGACAGCTGTCATAGTCGAGCTCGCCGCTCACGACCAACACGAGTACGTCCGCACTGCCATCCACGCTGGCGGTGGGAACCTCTGGAGTGATGTTCAGCCTGCTCATCTGCGTCTCCCGTCCACGAGCCGCTCGGGGTCCACGCCTCGGTGCGTCAACCAGGTCGTGCGGCCCGCGTCGACATAGACACGACGGGAGGCCACATCCTGGGTCATTCCCCTCGTCGACGGGCCGTTAACGAGCGGTGGACGATCGTTCTACGGGATAGTCGCGACGCGGTCTTTCCCGCGGCGCCAGCCGGTCTGCGAGACTGTTCGCCCGCAGGCCCCGTTAGCTCATCTGGTAGAGCGCCGGACTTTTAATCCGGTGGGGCGGGTTCGAGTCCCGCACGGGGCACCATTTGGTCCTTATGGAAACCCCCGGCCGCCGAAAGGCGGTCGTGGTCGTGTTGGCGGCCCTCCTGGCAGATTGGGTGGCTATTTTCGTGTCCTTGGGGAGCACCGGCGAGACGGTGGATGTCTTGGACCCATGAGAGGGGTTCGGCGTCGTTGATGTCGTCGTCGCGGATGTAGAGCTTCTCGAACAATGCTTGGTTGATGAGGCGGCGGACTTCCTCGGAGGCTTGCTGGTAGCGCACCTGGGGGTCGTTGAGTAGGGCCAGGGCCTCGTCTAGCGCTTGCATGATCTCGGTGGCGTCGTGTGCGGCTACCTCGCCCCATCGCTGTGCCTGGCTGCGCTCAGTTTCGATACGCGTCTGCTCGGCCTCCAGAACCTCCTCGCCGATGCTGCCTTTGTAGAACAGGTGCAGGAGCTTCTGCTGCTCGCGGTGCAACTCCTGGAGTCGTCGGGTATGGCGGTCGGACTCGCGCTGAGCAACCTGCATGTGGCCCTCGGCATATTCCCGCACCGCTATACGAACCGCCTGCTGTTGACGAGCCGTCAGGCGGATTCCTGTGTAGTAGGCCACGATGGCTCGCTCGACGCTGGTGGTCTGAACGTAGCCTCCAGCGCAGGCGTGTTTACGTCGCCCTTGATGGCTGAGACAGCCAAGGTAGTCATAGATACCGCCTTTGCCGCGGATTCGGTGAAAGACCATCCGGCGTCCGCAGTGGCCGCAGTAGATCGACCCCCGCAGATAGTGCTTATGCTTGCGGGTGCGGTTGCCGCTCAGCATCGCCGATTTTAAGTACCTGCTCGACCTTCTCGAACGTAGCCTGGTCAATGATCGGCTTATGGCGAGCTTCGGCGTTCTTCATGCCATCCCAGGCCACCACGCCGATGTAGAACTGGTTGCGGAGCATCCGGTGGACTTGGGTGCGCGACAGGGGAGCTGGCGCGCACTTGGCGGTCTGACGGGTACGCAGCCCTGATTCCTCAACGAGCCCGGTTAGCTCAGTCAGCGAGTACTCACCCGACGCATACGCCTCGAATGCCATCTGCACCAACGGCGCTCGCTCGGTATCGATCGCCACGGTACGAATCTCGCGGCCGTCGACTCGCTCTCGAGTGTTGATATAGCCGATCGGGACTTTGCCAACGGCACCGCCATCCGCGAACTTGCGTTGCAGACCGAGCTTGACCTTCTCAGCGTCCCCGCGTGAGCGAAAGGCGTTGACCCCCGCCATGACCGCGAAGAGCAATAGTCCCTGCGGGCTGTCATCGATCCGCTCCAGCGTAGACTCAAGCTTCGCTCCGTGGCGCTTGATCTCCGCGAGCAGCCAGAAGGCGTCCTGCTCCTCACGTGCCACCCGGCTGAGGTCGTAAAAGATCACGTACGTCGGTTTTAGCTTGGCAAGCTGGGCCAGCATGTTTTGGAGTGCCGGGCGGCGGAGATTGGTGCCGGTACGTCCAAGCTCCACATACTCAGCCATGACCCGCGCTCCGAGTCGGGCCGCGTGACGCTCGCAGGCTTCGCGCTGCCCCTCGATCGAATAGCCCTCCGCGTTGTATCCCGTGAGCTGCCCCGTGCTGGATACCCGTAGGTAGATCACCGCAGTCGCATCTCCATCCAGTGGCGACACAGTGGGCTTCTTTTCTATGACATTTTGTGGCATGTATCCCTCCTTTCTGCCTTTTGGCTTAACGATTTTCGCGTTAAGTCGTGAGTTAAGCAACGTGTTAATTGGTAATGCGAGCCGGTCAAGGTGTGAAACCCCGACCGGCCCGCTGTGGGTCACTTCAGAGCCTCCAGGCGCTCGGTGATGGCCTTCTTTCTCTCCCCAGCACTCGCCTTCAAGGCGTCGTACTCGGCTTTGGCCTCGTCGGCCCTAGCTTTGGCGGCCTCGACCTCCCGGTCGATTGAGCCAATCGCGCGTTCCAGTGCAGCCCTAGCGTCCGCCAACGCGTCGTCGGGAGTCGTCTCACGACGGCGTGTCCGTGACGGTTTGGCACTATCACCGCCCTCGAGTTGTTTCTTGTGGGAGTAGTACGACCCTCGGACTGAGTCATACGGCCTGTTGGTCTCCTCGGCGAGTGCCTTGAACGCGTCCGCCTTGTCGGTGCCGGCGGCGATGCGCTTCTCGATCTCGTCGTAGACCTCCTGGGCCTTCGTTACTGCCATGTGCTGCCTCCTTGGGGTTGAATGGCCTTGGCGGCAGACAGAAAGACCTGAGTCCTTCCGCCCACCGTGCGGCCGTCCAGCCCCGCCGGGTGACGCCAGCAGCGAGCCAGTGCTCGCCGAGGCGTCACCCGTGAGGGTTTGGTTCAGCTGGACGGTGTCTCTGTCCACGGGAAGTCGCCTTCCGCGTCGGCGGGTATCCAGACCGTCCCTGCGAAGCCGAGACGCCATGCGATCTCGAACGCTTCGTCACGGTCATCCGCCAGCCGATCCAGCGAGGAAACGATCAGATAGTCAATCCGCGGCTCTTGGCTAGCTCGCTCCAGCATCCGACGCAACCCCGGCCGTGACGGCGAGGACTGCCGCTCGTCCACGAACTCACCATCGACCTCAGCGTGTAGCGCTGTCGCTGCACAACGACAGAGCAGACGCTGTTGACCTATAGACGGTTCGCGCGGCGACGTTCTCTCATCACTTTCGGGTTCGCGTAGGTAGAGGATGGCTCGCCAGATACGCGGCATCTTCCAGTCGCTCTCCTTGCGGTTTCGTTTGGTTAGCATTACGTTCTCCTTCCTTCGGGCCTCCTTTCGTTGATGTTGTTTCGAGGGGACTGCCGGGCCCTTCATGGCAGTGCCTCCTCCTGTGCCGCAGAAGCGGCCCAGTGGGTGAGACGGGCGCAGGCGATGTCGATGTATTTCGGCTCGCGCTCAACCCCAAGAAAGACCCGCTCCTCCATGACCGTCGCGATCCCGGTGCTGCCGCTCCCCACGAACGGGTCAAGCACCACCCCGCCCGGTGGCGTCACCAGCCCCACCAGCCAGCGCATCAACGCAATCGGTTTGACGGTCGGGTGGATGTTGCGCCGCAGGCGCACGGCCGGGCGGCTGTAGAGCAGATCAGATTGCAGCGGCAGCTCCTCGCAGCCGGCCTCACGTTCAGGCTTAGACGCCTTGGCCGCATAGAACATGCGACTCGGGCGCAGCTCGGGACGCATGGTGTCGAGCAGATGTATGGGACAGTCGGTGGTGCAGCGCGTCGTCGTGCAACCGCGCGCGTGGGAGAGCGCGAGATGCGCTGGCCAGTAGCCGTTTACGCGGGAGGATTCGATGTTCAGCGCCCCGGTGCCCCACTCCTCGACATTGAGCGGCGTGGTGGCGACGAGGGGTTTGCGTGCGAGCAGAATCGGCTCATAAGCAGGGCGGAGCATTGCCGCGCGTCCTCCGGGGAGCTTGCGGGCCTTGGGCGTGCCCTGCCCGTAGACCCACATCAGCACGTCGCGCACCTGCAACCCGGCGTTCTCGATTCCCGTCGTGAGGCGGTGGAAGGTACGCGGGCTCCCGAACGCGAGCAGATGCCCGCCAGGCTTGAGAACCCGTAGGCATTCCGCCGCCCAGACTCGCGACCAAGCCGCGAAGGCTTCGCCGCCTGCGAGCTGACGTCCGGCAGTGCCCGCTCCGTCCCAGGATTCGCCGTGAAAGCCGATGCCATACGGCGGGTCGGTTACGACACAGTCGACCGAGTTCTCCGGCAGCTTCGCCACAACACTAAAGGCGTCGCCCTCGACCAGCCGCCAACGGTCGCTCGCGTCGCGGTAGATGGGCAGCTTTCTCGCCGCGCTCACGAGCTGGCCTCCCTCGTCAAAAGCGCCAGTGCCTCGGCCGTGGTGGTGACCGCGAACAAGCGATGGGCCTCGGCTGGCAGCTGCGCCAGCGCCTCGCGGACGGCTTCGGCACGGGCGGCGTCCGGCACGATCCAGAGCACGCGGGGGAACACCCCACGCTCGGCCTGCTCGGTGCCGGTACGGAAATAGGCGTGGTATCTGAGGGCTTTGGCGTTGACCGTCGCCAGAGACTCAGTCGCCATGTCCTGCTCGACGAACCACGAGAACTCGTACTCCCCGATGGCGAGCTTAAAAAAGGCATCAGGCTTGAGTACCGCCTGCGCCCCGAACCCCATCATGTACGGACGCCAGCACTCCGGCTCAGGCTCGAAAATCTCCAGCTCGGCTCGCTGCTCTCGCTCCGCAGTGACGAGTTCGACATACAGCTGAGCCACCGCCAGCGAGTGCGCTAGGTAGCGGGCTCCCGGCGTGTATGCAGCGCGGACCCGTCGCCCGGATTTCAGGAGGTACTGACCGGCACGGCCGACGGCGAAGGTCGTGCTGGCGCTGCCTGCGCGCTCACCGCCGACCCGACGCGCGAGCGGCTCCAGAACACCGAGACGAACCAGGCGGGAGAGCCCACGGCGTGCCACCCGCGCCCGCGCATTCGGGGAGACCTCGTCCCACAGCAGCTCTTGAAGCTGCGCACCGCTCATCACCCGGAAGCGTCCGACCACCCGCAGCGCCTCGTAGTCCCGAGGGGACAGCTGCTCGGAGATAGTGGCCAGTTGGCGGGCAGACAAGCGCCTGCGGGGACGCAGGTCTTGCGTTGGCGCAAGCGCCCCGGAGTCCGCACCGTTAGGCGTCGTGCGGGCCGCTCCACTCGACGCGAGCGGACCAGCGAGCGGACTCACGCCTGCCTCCTCCTGGCACCCACCAGATCGCCGTCATCGCTCGCCTCAGAGGGCGGGGTTGGCTTATCCCGGGCGCTGCCGTAGAGCGCGGCGGAGCGGTCACGGATCGCTTTGGCCTGCCCGGTCAATGGCGGCAGCGGCTCGGTGCGGCCCGTCGCGACCGACACCGAGCTACCCGCCCCGGTCCCGACCCGAGCAGCGACCTCGAAGCGACCGAGCGCCATCAGGTCATCGGGTGAGATGCCAGGCAGCTCGCGTGCGATGGTCGGCGCTTCGGTTGCCCCGGCCCGGAAGCTGATCAGCGTGGCTAGGTTCCCGAGCAGCGCTGAACGGGTGGGCTCGGGGATGCGCCCCAACGTCTGCACTGCGACGGTGAGGCTGGCTCCAAGCCCCCTGGCTCTCTCAGCCGCTAGCTCAATATCGCTCGGCATACCATTGACCACGGTTGCCAGCTCGTCCACGTAGATGTTCAGAAGGTGTCGGCGCTCGGGGGCGACGGAAGCTCGGGCCTCGATCGCGTTCCAGGTCGCGAGCATCACCGCCGACCCGATCAACGGGGCCGAAGCACCGAGGGTCCCGGGAGCGAGCGAGACGAGAAAAAAGCGCTTTTCCTCGAGCAGCCTGCCGACATCGATCTTGGGGTCCCGGCTTGCCACGACGGCGCGGACACGCGGCCGCGACAAAAGCGCCATGACGCGACTCAGCGGAGCCTGAACGACGTCCACCTTGGCCCCAGGAGATAGCGATTCGTACTGCGCCCAAGACTCACGCAGGAAACCGTCATCGAGATTTTGGACGGCGGCGCGTCGGTAGCCCTCATCTGAAAAGAGGCGTCCGAGGCATAGCAACGTGGCGCCAGGCGTGGTGCTCAATGTCCTGATGCCGAGCCTCCCGAAAAGCTCCGAGCGGATGCCCCAATCCGGGAACATTGCCTTGAAGGTGCGGATCAGGGTGTCGGCGCGGGCGTCCAGATCGCCGCCACGCAGGACGTCCAGGCCAGGGACGGCCCGCGTATCGTCCCCGGCGTCGAGCACGACGATACGGTCGGCGTGCTCAGGCGGGATGCGATCGAGGATGGTGTCGATCAGGTCGCCCTTCGGGTCGATCACGACGCCGCCGTGGCCCGTCTTGATGTCACTGAGGATGGAGTTAGCGAGCAGCACGCTCTTGCCCACCCCACTCGGACCTATGACCGCTACGTGGTGGGTCGCGGCCTCCGGCGACAATGCAACCGGGCGCTCGCCGTTCCAGTCACGGGCGATGAACAACCTGCGACCCGTTCGGCCGAGAGAACGAGAGGCCAGGATCTCCGGCGAGCCGACCTCGACACCCGGCACCGGCTCACCCAAGGGCAGCCCGAGCAAAGGGGCAATCTCCGATACAGCCAAGAAGCCCGACGACCGGCGGACCTTGGGGAGCGACGCCAGTGTGCGGTTGCCGTGCTCGTAGGTGACCCGGATGCCACCGGCCAGGCCGCGGCGGCTGCGCAGCACGCTTTCGATGTGGGAGGCCAGCTCGCGAGCGCGACCTCGAGTCACGGCCCGGACGAGAATCAGCCCGTCGGCGCTGAAACCAGGTTGCATAGCCTTGGCCGCCCAGGCTTTGGCGACCTCGCGTTGGCGCGGCGTCGGGTTCTCCGGCTCCGGCCTCGGGCGAGCCCTACCAGGCGAGAGCGCCCACACCAGCGAAACCGCCTCGCCCTCCCGTAGATTGGCGAGCCCGGTCAAAATGGAGCGGGACACGTTTGCTGGGTTGTCAGTCAGAAGAAAGCTGGGCTCCGGCACAAACAGCCGCAGGCTCAGCGTCGCCCCATCGCTCGGGTTCGGTGGGGCATCGGTAATGCGCATAGACGGCACCGCCCCGACAAGAGCCGCCCGCACCGATTCCCGCGCCTGCTGTGGCACCCACAGGCTGTGCGTGATGCCGCCCTCGGTCGCGGCCGTCTCCGTGATGATCTCGTTGGTCGAGGCCAGGCCGGCCAGGCCGTTCCAGATGGCCGCGACCTGAGTGGCTTCCAGGTTCGCCGGGTACCGGGTGGCGAGCTTTACGCGGCTCGCCCTCATGCGCTGGGTTTCAGCGTGCTCGTGCGCCGCGATCCCGGCCAGCATGGCCGAACCGGACACACCGGCACCGATAGCGAGAAGATCAGCGTTCATTCTTGCCTTCGCTCTTTTGGCGCTTGGCCTTCTGCCGGGCAGCCTGTTCGTTGGCGCGGCGCTCCCGCAGGATTCGTTTAGCTTGGAGCCAGTAGACGAGCGCGAGCTGCTCAGTGTCGATCTCGTCTCGCTTCACTCCGGTTACTTTGATACGACGTGCGTTCGCCATAGATAATTCCTCCTTTCGTTTAGTTGCCTATTTGTCACCTCCAATTGTTAGTTTGTTCGCCTTTTGTTCGGACGACCTCCTGAGTATTGATCAAAAGAAATGTGTGAGTCAAGGACTTTCTTTGCACAGCTGGGAGTCATCCCGGCTGTGCTTGAACGTGGCGCGCCGGAGCTACCAACGATTGAGGCGGGCATTCACTATCCGAACGATCACGTACAAGCCGACGCCGGCGGCCACGGGGATCAGCAGGGCGTGGACGGCTGCAACGACGGCCGGGAGTGCCACCCGCAAGCTGATAGCCGCAAGTGCAACAGCGCCAGCTACACGCACGAGCTTCATCGCGGCTCGATCTCGGTCGCGCTGCCCTCGATAATTTCACCCCGGGCTTCGGCGCCGATACGCGCCATCTCGTCGCTGGTCGCCTGCACCGCCCGGTCGATTTCTTCGAGCCGGTAGCGGTGGTAGCGCGCGTCCTCGGCCCGTAGGTAGTCCGTCATCACTTCGTCTTCCCAGCGATGTTTCGCTTCGGTGTGCATATCCCTCGCAACGTTGAAGATGAGGCACCACAGCACGCATGCCCCGATCACAATGAGAAGCGCCATCGCTAGTACCCCGTCTCGTAGATGCGGCCGAGGACGGTCGCGACGCCGCCCTCGGCCGCCGCCCGGAACCACTGCTCGGCGTGGGGCTGGGCGCGGCTCCACGCGGCGTACTCTGCGGCGATCCGCCCGATTCCAGCCATGCCCTTGCTGGTCGCCTGGACAGACCGGCCAAGGCGGAGTTCATCGGCGCGTTCGAACACGACGGCTTGGGCGTCCATCTGCTTGAGCGTCCTGGCGAGCTTGCCGCTCGCGGGGGCCCGGAGCCCACGGTGGGGCTCAGGGAGGTAGTGGGTCATCAGAGCGTCTCCTTTCGGCGATGAATGCGGCTGACGGGACACGCTCGGAGCGAACGTCGGAGTCGCCTGTTGAGGACGCCTGATCGGCCGCTCTAATCGCTATCCTGCCCGTGAATCTGCACGCTACAGACCGCTCTGCTATCGAAATGCTGGGTTTTTGATGACGACCACGATGCAGTTGCACAGCGAAGCATTTGCTTCCGACGGCATCTACCAGGACCTCCAGAAGGTCGTAAAAATCGGGCTCTACCGCTTCCGTGCCAAGCAACTTGTGGCACTGCCGACCGCTGCTGGATATCAAAAGGGTGCAGAAGATCGCGTTGTATGCGCCGCAATTCGTGCGCTAATTAAAGAACACATCGACCTTCTGCCTGATAGTGAGTGGCAACAGTTCGCGGAAAGGCTTTTCGGACTCACTGACGATACGATCAATCAGCCCGTCAAGATCCGTGAACAACTCGCGGGAGAAGGGCTAGAAAGACCGCGCCAGCCATCTAGCGTTCGAGCAGAGGGCGGCGTACGTTCCGCAGTCGTTGCTATGCTCGCACAACGCATCGGCGAGTGGGCGAACGAGTATAACCCCGGCTGGTTCGCCGCGAGATTCGGTGCGTCCCGTATTGACTTTCACTAGTATTTCTCGCACAATGGGGCTCTGACGGTGGCAGTAGCAGTCTGCTCTTCTTCAATAAGAGAAGGCTGCATCTGCCAAAGTCGGCCGCAAAGGAGCGACCATGCAATGGTTGTCGCGTCGGGTTGCGCGAAGACGCTCAAGACGATCTGTGAACCTTATACCCCACTACCGTGATTCCCGCGTGTCGTGGTGGAGGTATCCGTGTGATGGTGGCCTCATCATTATTGTTGAAGTCGGTCGGCCGTCATTCCGGCGGGGGGAAGGGCACCAGCCGCTGCGCGTCTTCATCGAGCCCGACGACCTCGGAAGCGCCAACGAGGAGCAGGCGGACAGAATCAAAGAACTCGGCCCCGAGGATTTTCAGCACCAAGTCGCGCAAGGCAAGTTCATCCGGATTTGCTGAGGATCAGCCTCTTGTCCCGTTGCCCTGGGAGCGTCATACGACAACATCCCACGATCCGCCCCCCGGCCGCTCACCGAGAGCGTCCGGGGGCTTTACGTTTGGGCCTGCCTCATCCTGCCGTCCGACTGCCCTCCACGAGCAGGAAGGGCGCGAAGGTACTGCCTTGGCTGGCGGTCAGTATGGCCGAACCACCATGCACCCCAGTGGGGATGCGATGGACAATCCACCGATACTGCCCCCGTACCTTGACGGCTTTGCCGTTCTTGGTGGTGGTCGTGAGCACAAAGGCTGCTACCAGCTTGACGCTTGCAATCGCGTGCCAGCTAAAGCGGCGGCGCTCGATAGGTATGCCTTCGGGGTTCTTGCCAACTTCTTCTTCGGGGCCGCGTTTGGCCGTGATTGAGTGGACAGCGCCACCGGCCTTTTCAGAAAAGCCAAAGAGCGTCTGAATTGGCCCCAGGCACGGCGTTTCGGTAGTAAAAGATTTGCAGTGCTGGGATGCCATTGCTGCGACGGCCCTGCTCACCGCCGGGGGCGTGCCGACCGCCATCATCGCCAGGCAGGCTCCCAGGACTGCGGCTCGTCTCGACCTGCTGTTGTGACCTGCGCTCATCCGGTATCGCCCCCTTGCGGTAATCGGAGGGCAATGCGGGCACGGCGACGCCGTGGGGATGGCTGTCGCCGTGCCCGCAAAGGCCCCCTACTGGAATGTCATGGGGCGCGAGCCTACCGGAATGTCAAGGCGAGGTCTACTGCGATGTCATTGCTACCGGACCGGGGGCGGGAAAGGCTGGCGAGGTGCCCGCCTCCCCGGCCTTCCAGCTCGCCTTGGGTCTTGCCGTCAAGGCCCGCCGCCATGAGCTTGGGATCACCCAGGAGACGCTCGCCAACGACACCCAGTTGCATCAGCGCTGGATCTCCAACGTCGAGACCGGCAAGCGTAACCCCAGTTACGCGAGCCTCAGACGTCTGGCCGCAGGACTGGGCCTCAGCGCCTCGGAGCTGCTGGCCCGCGCCGAGCGGACCGAGGCCAGCGGTGGGGCAGCGACCCGCGACTCAGCTACCGCCGGCCGCTGAGTCGAGCGATGTGGGCACCTCCCACACCTTGACCCATCAGGCCACTCGGGCCTAGCGTCAGCGGCTCCATAAGCCCAAGCGGCCTCGGCACGGGTGATGACCGCGCCGAGGCCCGGACACGAAGGAGCTTCTGACTCCCAATGCCCACGAAGGAGCGTACCCCCGACGCACCGATCTCGGATGACCTGATGCTCGCCGCTATCGAGCGAGCCGAACGCCATCAAGACCCCAAGCGCCACCTTGGCATTCTCGTCTCGACGGTCAAGCGGCATCTCGGCCTCCCACACAACGGCGCAACCACCCGGAGACTACGACCACAGCTACGGACGCTCGAGAGGGCCGAGCTGATCACGCAGTTCCGCCGCAAAGGCTCCGACGTGATCACCCTCACCGACGAGGGGCGCAGGCGACTCGATGCCATACGCGGCGAGATCACGCTGCCAGAGGCACCCCAGCATCAGGCTTGGCGCGAGGCGCAGCTCGCTGCCAGCGAGCGGATCGCCGGGTTCCGTGGTGATCTGCGCGGCGCACTGGAGGAGGCCATAGCTCAGCTTGAAGGCGATCACGAGGCCGACTCGGATACGTGGTTCGAATTCGGCGAGCGCCTGCGCCATTCGTCCAGGCTGTTCGCCTCGGCGATCCACTGCCTCCGCGAGTGGCCCGAGCCAGACGACTTCCACATCGACAAAGACGAGCCACCCCACAACCAACGCAGACGACGCTCCGTGCACGACTGGGACAACAGCAGCTTCCCCTACTGACCGACCGCGCCGAGGTCGCGCATCGGCACTTGTGCGACATGACAGCGAATTGGGTACTAGTGTCGATCGAATCTGGCTGCCGCGCCGGCAATGACACTGGAGCTTCCTGCTCCCGTCGTTAGAGCCCACGCCGAACCGCGCAAAGCGCAAATGATCGTTGTCGCGCCAAGCCCGACGGTAAGGAGGAGCAACGCAGCGCGAGACGCCAGCGTACACCAGCGCTCCGCGAGTTCGACTCTGACGAACTTTTGTTCGACGGCAACCCGCTGGCGATAGGAGTTGTGTGGCATCGCTCAAATTGCCTCTGTCGGCATGTGCCGCCGAACCATCTCGAGTGCCGCGACGTTGCGGGCGTGGGCGCGTTGCTCCGCGTACTCGCGAATCATCGAGTTCACAGCTTCTACGGTAAGTCCGGTGGCTACCGCCATCTCCTCGTGGCTCAGGCTATTGCTATAGGCCAAGCCTAGAAGGCGGTCGGCGAGTTGCTGACCCTCAAGTGACCGAAGCTCACGCATCGTCTCAACCCTTCTGGCTTCTGCTTCCAGAATCTGAATGACGCGGGTGTGGCTGACTCCGGTCATTTCGGCGATTTTGCGCCGAGAAAGACCGAGTTCCGACGCCTTCCTCATGGCGTCCTCACGTCGGGCCGTAGCCTCGGCAAGGGGACGCTCGACGGCCGCTCGGACAAGCTCATATGCTGCCTGGGCGTTAAGCAGCTCCTGGACGACTGTCTCGAGATCCTCAAATGAGCGGGCGGAAGGCATCGCGTTCGACATGGCTGGAAAGGTAGCCTTTCCAGCCATCGGTGTCAAGGGCCCCTTTCCAGCCAGAGGTCCGCAGCAACTCGTAGACGCCGGGCAATGTCCTCGGCCAGCTCTAGGGCGCGGCAGAGGTCGCTCTAGTGCTGGCGAGGCCGAGCGACGTCAAGCCCGGGTGCCGCCGGGCGAATCGTTCTTGCTCGGGTCAGCTCCTAGCGGAGGCCCTTGGGCGCCACCGGTCAATGGCGCCAACGCGACGCATTGACCGCGTGGCGGTGAGGAAAGACCGGAAGATGCGGGATCGAGGTTATCCACAGTCGGAACGTTGGCCGTTTGCAGTGCCTCTGGCGCGTCGCCCACAAGCCCACAGCCTGTGCAAAACGTAGGAGCAAGACGTAGAAGACCTGCATATGGGCATATTGTAGGAGTGTCCGTGCCTGCCACGACGATGCCCTGTGGATATGTTGAGAACCGCTACATCCTTCCGTGTGGCAAGCGCGGATACATGGTCGCCCTCACGGCGGATGCAGGCAGCGGCTGGCGCCGAGCGGGCCCGCGTGGAGCGCGAGCTCGAACGAATGGGCAGTCGTGAAGAGCGTCTTGAGCGCGAGCTGCAGAGCCTGCGGGCGGCACGCAATGCTCTAGAGGGTGAGCTAGCGACGCTGCTTCGGCTGTCCGGCGGCTCTGATGCCAGTGGCGTTCGGGACGCTGCTGCTCCCCCTCGTTTGCGCGTCGTTCCACTAGAGCGTGAAGAGAACACAGGGAGCAGTGATACCGGCCAGATCATCCTCCGAGGCGCTCAGATCCGCGAAACGGCGGCTCAGATCTTGGCGGCGACATCTCAGCCCGATCAGGCTGTTCACTACAGGACTTGGTTCGAGCTGCTTCGTCGTGAGGGTTTTCTCCCGGTGGGGAAGGACCCTTTGGCAACGTTCTTGACCCAGATAGCTCGATCGCCCGTGATTCGCCGGAGCACATCTCCGGGCATGTACAGCCTCGACTTTGATGCGCTCGCAAGAGAGAGCAGCCGTCTCGCAGAACTTGAGACTCAACTTCAAGAGACCGAGACCCTAGATGCCGGGGCGACTGTCGAAGAGATTGCTTGGGCTCGCGAGCGGCGCTCGAGGCTCATCGCCGAGCTCGCCTCGGCCAAGCGAAGACATGCTGAGACACTGCGATCGCTCGCTGCATCCGCAGCCTAAGCGATGGCCGCCGCTCCGACAAGCTTCCGTCAGATCGCAGCCGATGAGCTGATACTGGGGCTCGTCTACGGCGCAGGTGCGGAAACGGAAACATTCCACCAACTGCTCAAAGAGAGCCTGCATGGGTATGGCTACGAGCTGCGCACGGTCCATCTCAGCAACTACTTTCAATCCCTCCTCGGAGAGGATGACGTCCAGCGTGAGCATCCGGAAGCCACACGCAAGCTCCAGAACATGGGGGACACGCTTAGGGACAAGACCAAGCTGAACGATGTGATCGCACAGCTCGCTGTGTTTCTCGTGGCAGGTAAGCGGGCCCGTGCGTCAACGAGCCGGGTTGCGTGGCTCGTGCGCTCTCTCAAGCGGAGAGAGGAGGTTGCGACCTTACGTCGCATCTACGGCCCACGCTTCATCCTCTTCGCTCTCCACGTTCCAGAGCTACAACGTCAAAAGTATCTCATGGACCGTTGGGAGCGCTGGGCTAACGTTCCGTCGAAACACTTCGACGCCGAGGCCCTGACGGACCTTCACCGCGACTACAGTGATCCGGCGGTCCGCTATGGGCAGGGCGTCCGGGATACCTTTTCGTTGGCGGATTTTTTCATCGATGGCCGTAGCAGAGCGAGCCTGAAAGCTGTCATCCCACGAGCTGTCCATCTCATCTTCGGTGAGGCATTTGTGCCGCCGTTTCGTGAGGAACAAGGCATGTATCATGCCTTCGCGGCGGGGCTGCGCAGTGCTGAGATGGGCCGACAAGTCGGCGCGGCGCTTATCAGTCGGGCTGGCGACTTGGTTGCGGTGGGTACGAATGATGTTCCCTCTGGTGAGGGAGGACTTTACTGGTCGCCCGATCAGCCCGATGGACGGGATTTCGCTCGTCAGCCACCACTCGATTCCAACACTGTCTGGCAGCGGCGAATTGCACGTGAGCTACTCGTGCGTATGGCAGCAACTGGCTGGACGAATAAGAGGCGCCTCACAGCGCTAGGGAACGGCGCGTTTGATGTGCCCGAGGAACGACTTGACGACTTTTTGCGTGACCTCACCGGTACCCGCTTTGATGCCATCACTGAGTTTGGCCGGTCGCTCCACGCCGAGATGGACGCGATCACAAGCGCAGCCAGGCGGGGGATCGCTATCGATAAGACGACACTTGTCTGCACCACGCTGCCGTGTCATAATTGTGCGAGGCACGTCATCGCCTCCGGTATTGAGCGTGTCCTGTACATACACCCGTACGCCAAGAGTCTCGCCCGCGAGCTACACGACGATTCCATCATCTTCGAGCCGGTGACACCTGGACCTGTCGAGGGTAGGGTTGTTTTCGAACAGTACGTAGGCGTAGCACCACGGGTCTACTCGCCATACTTCGACTTCGGACAAGCCAAACGTAAGGGCCCGCGCGGACGCGCAATGGCAACGGATGATGCTTTAACAGCAATTCCTAGGGTGCTACAGGACGCTGGTTCGTTCGCCTTCGGCGGCTCAGTGCTACCTGCGAGTCGGATTAGTGAACTGGAGCGAGAGGCGATAGAGGGCTTTGTAAACCGTGTTTCCAAGGTGCCCGGTCTTCGAGTACCAATCCCATCCGAGACAGAGGACGAAAAGTGAGCGAAAATAACATCCGCCCAGCTACTGAGCAAGATCTCGAATGGCTACGCAATGGACCCGACCCCAACCTGGCCGAGAAACAAGCGCGCCACGAGGTCGAAAAAGCTCTTACAGCAACTGGGACGCCAAGTCACTGGCACCCTGTAGAGATCGACGAGACGCTTCTACGCTAGCGTGAAGGGGTCACCAACGCTGGTGGCCCCTACATTTATCGAACGGCCAAACTCGCTGGCGGGCAGCCACGCGCAATCTGCCAGGAGCAGGCCCGTTCGGAGAATACCGGTTGTGAGGCGCGCTGACCGATCAGCGTGGGATTATTGGAGAGACATCGCGGGCAGCACACGGGTCTGCCCGTCGGCTAGAGCATTGGGGGCTTCGTGATGAGGATCTTCAAGACAACGATCTCGGTGCCGCTGCCGCTGGCCGCCGCTTTCGTCCTGCTGCTGACCGCCGCCGGCGCCGTGATGGCCAGCGAAGGCTCTCCGCCGCTAAAGGTGTGCGTGCCGGCGAAAGCTAGCAAGCCGCTCGTCACACCCAGGGCGGGGAATCCGACCTCATGCAAGACGGGCTACGCGATAGAGGAACTAGGCAAGGAAGGACCAGAAGGTAAGCAGGGACCGGAAGGCAAGCAAGGTGCGCCGGGACCAGCTGATGTCGAAGGCGGCGTTGCATCGGCCACAGGTTTTGGGTCTGGCGAAGAAACCACAATCTCCGCCCCCTCGGTCAATGCGACGTCAGCTATCGAGTTGACCCACGAGGGCGGAGACGACCCAGTGGTCGGGTGGTACGTCGCTTCTCGGACGCCGGGCGTCGGATTTGTGGTCAAGGGCGGCGGCAACGTCCTCATCGACTGGGCCGTCATCAATTAGGAGCGGCCTGGCCACGCACAACGCCGATTGTGCGACGCCGGTCTCGGCACTTAGTGCGGGGGCACTGCGGTCACGACCAGGGCGCTTGTCGGCTTGGCGTGCGGCGGACATACAGGTATTGCTTCGCTCATGCTCGCGACTACGCAGAGCCGCCTAGTTGAGCTCGGCACAATCGCGGTGACCGCCTTGTCGACATCACCCGTGGCGTTCGCTGGCCAGCTTGTCGCGAGCAGTTGATGATGTGTTCCGAGGTCGACGACCCTAAGCGTGGCTCGATCACCAATGTCGTTGCGAGCGGACAGGAACACGTATAGTCCTGCACCGCTGTGGCGTGGGTTGCGCCAAGACACGGTCAGCTGCGGTGGGCCGACGGGACGCGGGATCGCGATAACCACGCAGCCGGTGCCGCCCAGTTTCTTTTCGTCGGAGCAACTGTGCGGTTCGCCGACAGAGGCCTGAACCTCGATTTCGGTAGCAGGTGGTGGTGGCAGGTCAATTTCGCCGCTGTGATCGACAGCGCCCGAGGAGCTTGGGCCGACGGAGGCGGTGTACAGCGTGGTGCCGGCACCCGTCGAAGGACTCGCAGCTTTGATCGCCGTGACGGTGACCGTCATCTTGTCGCCGTCTCTCAGGCCGCTGTCCTTGACCTCGAAGTGCAGCACCCCGACTCCGTGCGACGAAGACAGGCCGACCGTGATCGCGGGCTTGGGATTCTCCTGAGCGAATTTGATCCCCGTCACGACGGCCGTACAGAATGCGCCGAACAGAAGCAGCACACTGATGCGCAACAACCAGTGCTCCAAGCGTGGTTTGTCGGTTAGCCAACCAGCCCACGCACCAAGCATGCTCGCAAGCGCGACGAGCACGAACGTCGAGGTGGCCCACCACGGCTGGTTGCTCAGTACCCGAGCGACTTCGCCGGTGCCGATCCCCACGGCGCCCAAAAGGGCCGCGATGCTCGTCAGCGCGCCAACCAGCCACCCGGTCGACTTATCGGCTTTGTCTACTTTTGGCTTAGCCGCGTCCGGAAGCAGCTTCACGTTAGGCGCCATATCAGCCCCACCTGCCCGTTGTTTTGCCAAAGTACGACGCTGGCGAGAGTACATGATGTGCGGTCCACATGCCGGAACCGCCCGTGTTGTTGCGAGTCGCTGTCGCTATTCCCGGCGCACCCCTCGGTGCGCCGGGATGAATTTGCGGAGCACTCCAAGGCTCGGCTAGGCCACGCCGCAACTCAACGCCCGACGCCTGGGAATACCCTCCGCGTCGCCAGCCGCAAAGGCTATGGAACGAGGCGCCAATGGTCGCCGGACATCGCAACAGCGAGCCTGGCATGCAAAGATCGCGACGTGTCTGTGTTCGCGTTCACGGAAGTCGTATGCAAGAGTGGCTGCGGTGGCGGCACATCCGTCGCTGTTTGGGCTGCCCTGGCGGCAGTCGCCGCCGCCTTCGGTGTCGCGGTCGGTCTACTCCAGCTTCGACCGTTCCTGCGCTCGGCCGTCATGAGTCAGCAGGCCAACGCGATTGTCGCTGTTAGTCACTGTGCCGAGCGATACCACGACATCATGCGTGATGTCGCCAACGAGACACTCGGTGCAAAGGACACCGACGTGCTGCCCGGCAGCTGGTGGTACCGATACTGGGATCTACACACCGAGCAGTTCACGCTTTTTAAGCAGGGCTTGCTAGATCCGCGCGTGTACGAACTTTGGATGAACGAGCTTGCCACTCCCTATGACGAAGCGCCGCGGGGCTACGACGGGCGCATCGTCGCGACACGCGCAGTGGCACATGCGGCCTATCTAGATCGCACGTTGCCACATCACGTTGACCTGCAGTCGTTCTTCCGTCAGTTGAGCGGCATCGCATTCGACGGAAATCCGGCCTCGCGGGGCGCCCAAGTGCGAGGACTTATCAATGCCTCCGCTCCCAAGAAGCAGACGGGTCGGACGACCATCGCCGCATGGGTACGGCACTCGATCCACCGCGAGCCCGACTACCAGGTCATCGTGAGCAGGGCGGCGATTCGTGAGCGCGTTCGCGTCCTCGCACGTGTCATCGAGAGTAGCTATGCGCCGGACGATTTCGTGGTCGTCGAAGTAGAGGATGGCGCTACGAGGTTCACTAGCGACCTCACGAGGGCCATGACAAGACCCGTTGAGCGCATCCCGATCAAGGCCGCAAGTCAAGCATCTGGGGCCAAAGCAGGGCCGGTAATAATCTCGAAGCGGGAGGAACTCGGGCGGGTAGAGGGACGAAATGTCTTAATCGTGGACGATCTCCTCGAAACAGGCGAGACTTTGGCAACGGTCAAAGAAGAAGTGGCGAAGCACGCGCCCGCATCTACGGCCGTGTGCGTTCTCCTATCGAAGCCCGGCAAGGCGACCGTACAACTTCGGCCCAATTACGTAGGGTTCGGCTCTTTGCCCGATGAAAAGTATGTGGTGGGCTACGGTATCGATTCTGATGGCCGCTACAGAGACCTCCCCGATATATCTGCCGTTGAAGCCGGTAGCTTGCTGCCGGCACTAGGCGGTCCGCGTACCGACGGAGCAACTATGCGACTGGCGGCGATGTGAGCCGTCTAGCGGCCTTGGTGGACACCCTACCGGCGGGCCGATCCGCCTCCTCGAGGCGCATGATGCACGAGCGGTTGGCTTTCGCGGGGCGAACGACCGCTACGTCAGGTTAGATCCCGTACGGCCCGACCGACAATGCCGCTTGTGCGACATGCCAGCCTGGATTATTGTCCAGCTTGCCAGCGTCTTGGACTGCCATCATACTTAACGCCATGAAGATCACGCTACGCAATTATCGCGCCTTCGATGACAGCAAGCCGGCTGAATGGGAACTCACTGACGACTTCCGTGCCTTCGTCGGTATAAATAATGCTGGCAAGTCTTCTCTCTTGCGTGTGTTCTACGAGATTCGGCAGTTGCTCGAACTCATAAGCGGCGGCAACAATGCAAACGCGCGGAACCTCATGTACGGGCAACCGGAAAGCGTTAACTTCCGCGGTGTCGCCGATCCGAGTGAGGTATTTTGCAATCGCAATCAACGCGACATGAGCATACAATTTTCCTTTGCCGAGCCTCAGACGATTGAGGGTCGCACAGAGCCATCCAGCATCACCTTCACGTGGGGTCGTACTTCGGGGCAAGTAGTAGTCACCTACATAGTTAGCGCTTCGCCTGCAGTGCCGATCGAGGGCGCTGGCGGACGGTTCGATCGTCCAACATACAGTGTGGACGGTGTGCAGACACAACTTGATTTGGATCGTTGTCGGACCGTCTTTAGGGAGTTGGCTCAGTCTGTGTATCTCGGCGCGTTCCGTAATGCCGTCAACGTCGGCTCCAATAACGACTACTACGATCTCAAGATTGGGCAAGCATTCATTTCGCTTTGGGACAGCTACAAGACCGGGCAGAACCGCGCACAAAATCGCGTGGCTCTAGCGGTTGAGAATGAGTTGAAGCAGATCTTTGGACTTAGCAGCTTGCAAATCAATGCGGCGCCCGGAGATCAAACGCTGCAGATCATTGCCGATGGTGAGCCCTACCAGCTCGCCGAGCAAGGTGCTGGTCTTGCACAGTTCATAGTCGTCCTGGCATTCATCGCCACGAGGCGACCGCCATATGTATTTATCGACGAGCCAGAGCAAAATCTTCACCCCTCGTTGCAGCTCGACTTCTTGACGACGCTTGCCAAGTACACGAGTCACGGTGTTGTGTTTGCAACCCACAGTATCGGCTTGGCTCGTGCCGTTGCGCACGAAATCTACTCTGTACGGCGCCTGCCTGATCAGTCGCGAGAAGTACGGCAATTGGCGGCTACACGCAACTATGTCGAGTTTCTCGGAGAGCTGAGCTTGTCAGGGTATGAGGAGTTGGGCTTCAAACAGGTTCTACTCGTCGAGGGCACAACTGAGGTACCGACACTCCAACGATGGCTGCGACTGTATGGAGTTGAGCATCAAGTCGTCTTGGTACCGCTAGGTGGCGCGTCATTGATCAATGCGCGATCCGAGCAGGCGCTTGCCGAGATCAAGCGAATTACTGATCAGGTTGCTGTACTCATCGACAGTGAGCGGGCGACGGCAGGTGCTCCCCTTGCGAGCGATCGCCAAGCGTTCGTCACACAGTGCGAGGCACTTGGCTTTTCGGTGCATGTACTAGAGCGTCGTGCGCTAGAGAACTATCTGACCGATGCCGCTGTCAAGCTCGTAAAGGGTAACAGATATTCAGCGCTTGGTCACCACGACCTTCTCAGAGATCACGACCCAGCGTGGGGCAAGCAGGAGAACTGGCGGATTGCAGCCGAGATGACAAGGCTAGACCTCGACGCAACTGATCTCGGTAGCTTCCTGGAATCTCTAGGCGACGACGGAGAGCGGGCATAGGCATGGACGCCCACCGACCGCGTGAGCCGTAAGCCTGTAACGCCTGGTGGCAACGGCTACGGTACTAGGTCGAGAGACTGAATATCCTCGTCAGTAAGCGTGTGCTCTCCTTCGACGCCGAGCGCTGGGTGGATGGTCAAACCGGAACTAGTGACAACGGGAGGATCGGTCAGTCCTTTCCCCAATTTCTGCTTTAGGTTAGCCGCGACGACCGCGCGCAGAGGCTGGACGAGCGTTCCAAGATTGACGAGCTTGTTGGAGTCGAATGGAATAGCACCGTGCATGAGCTGACGCATATTCCACAACGCTTTGGATGTGTCCTGGCTCACGCCGTAGCTCTGGAGAAACGCTCGTAGGGTCGCTCCGCGTACGAGCTTTGTTGTCTCAGCACCACACTCAGGGCAGTTCGCGATCTCGTGACCGCAGCGAGCAACGTAAGGCTCCGTCACCCTGATATCTGATGCATCGCAGAAAATCTCAAGCGCGATCCAAAGGAATATAAACTGATCATGAAGGAGTGTTGTGCTCAGTGACTTCACAAACCAGCGGAGTGCGGCAGCGGTTTGCGAATCGACGATATCGATCGAGCTGGGTAGCTGACCCACGAGTGTGCCTCGGACTGCTTGCATCTCGACGGTCCGCGGGTTGAGGTCGAACGGCGGATTAGAAAAGGAAGCAAAGGCGCGTTTGTCGCCCACCGATGCGGGGGGCGTAATGTCAGTGACGGTCATGTAGCCGATGCCCACGGCAGAAGCCATGTCGAACGACAGCAGATCGATAACGGCACCGAATACGGGCGCGAGCTTGGCGACGGCGCTAGCGATCTCTGTGCGGGCGGGAACATCCGCGACTAGCTCGACGACCTCAACCTGGGGGTCGGTGCCGTACATAGCCGCGAAGTGTCCGTCGTCGCTCTTGCGAATCGCGAGCGCGACGTCTCCGTATTTCCTCGCGCTCTCGCCGATGCGGCTGTGGAACTCGAGGGTTGCCGGCGGTCCACTGGCAGATGCGGGAGCGTACTTCGGCACCAGTAGAGCGATGCGCATACGCCACACCCGCTCATCCGGTGCCCGGTGCTCGGAGGATGTTGCGGCAGGGCTGGCGTCCATCCGCTCAGTATGCGCCGGCACGCGGACGCCCGGCAAGCGCTCATCCCTCGGTCCCGAAGCGACGCGCGTGCAGCTCGCGGATGCGCTCCCACGAGGGGTCATGTTTCGAGGGTCGTCCGTTAGCCCCGGTGGTCGGGATTCGAACTCGTCGCTGGACGACATCCGTCTGCGGGCGTACAATCTCACGTATTAAGTGAGGAAGCAGCCATGTTCAGCGAGGACGATGTCACCGGCATGCTGATCAACCCCACGTATGCGGTTTCGATCAGTCCTGACCTAGCCGGCAAGCGCGAGGCGATCGTCTCGAAACGGCGCTGGATCGAGGCCAACACGAGGCTTATCAACGAGATCGGCGCTGAAGAGTGGCTGCGCCGCCTGCTTGCGGCTCTCGAAGGCGACTACCCTGCTGCTCCGAACGACCGCCCAGCCGATCGTCGCGACGTCTAGCGCGTGTACCTCCTGGCGTCGCTCGAGGAAGCCTCCAGAGCCTGCTGCCGCGCCCGCCGCGCTACGGGCTCAAGCAGCGCCTCAACCAGGCCGCCCAAACCTGTGTTCGGGTTTCGTTCGGGTCCCGCCTCTTGCACCAGTCATTATTTTGGCTTTGCAAAGCCAAATACCGAACATAGAGCGAACATTTACTCGTGCTTAACCTGTTGATTTCCAGGGTGGACAGGGGTTTGAGTCCCGCTTCTTCTCTTAGGTACCCCGGCCTCTAGAAAGTGGCCCGAGTTGTATCTTCTTCGTTGTTCAATAAGTCGAATCGGAAATCAGGCATTGCCACATCTGGCCCGTACAGATCCGTAAGTTCATCTTGCACGTTTTGCGCGAGTCTCACTTGGCAGTCTTTAAGGGTAGAGTGAACTTTACGCATAAGCGGGTGACTTATTTTACGACGGGATGCGACGAAAGAAGTCTCCTGTGCTGGAGGCTGTCCTGGCGCTCCCTGTTGGCCAGCGGGTACGATAGTGACTTTTCCTGTCCGACTGTCGTTGTGGGCGATATGTTCTCGACGCTGTTCCATAATTAGTTCATGTGTGAGTTGTAGCTCTTTGTCCGAGAAGCGCTCATACTTTGCCGAAAGGCGACCTACACCTTTGGTCTTTGTGAAAGGCCGAGCGTAAGTGATAACCGCGTAATCCTGATAGATCTCCCAACGGGGGTCCGTCTCTGCAATGTCATTCTCTAAGAGGTAGTCAACAGCACTGAGTGCATTTGTAACGTCCGAAAGACCGGCAGCTATCCTGTGCAGATTCTGCCTCCGTACTTCGGGTACTTCTTGCCAAGTGGTCATGTAGTAATAGTAACAAACTGTCAAAATGCTGCTCGTTGAGTTTTACTGACCTGTCCAGGGCACTGCATGCAGGCCGAATTTCGCTGCCGCATCAATCAGCTTTTGTGGATGAGGATTGGCGATTTCGATTGTGGTACCTTTACCGAGAGAGGCTAGCAAGCGGTCAATTTCCGGTCTGTCAACTTCCCAATAAGATATTCCAATCACCACACAACGCTCTATTTGGGCACTTAACGATTCAATGAAATCATATCCTGGGGCTACCCATTGGTATTTTTCAGTATGCGAGCGTTGTGTAGGTGGCACTATCTCAGCATCGATCCGTGGCCTCAATAACTCGTCCGGCCTCAATCTTCGTTGCGGGAAGTCATTATGCGAAGCCCATATATTTATAGGATAGCCGGCTTTTGCTGCGATAGCAGTGCTCGTGAAATCTATGGAGCCGTGCGGTTTAATTAGGGGGATACCGGCATGCACATCTGAAATATCAAACGTGAAATACCTCATCCCACTAATAGTAAAGGCCCGTTCAAGTAATAGGTCGTAGTTAAATGAGACTGCAGCAACAATGTCTTGTTGGTTACCTCGGAGATAGGTGGCCCATTTCCAGGTGAGAAGATTGACCCGATTTATTTGCATTTGATAGTGAGAAAAGGCTATGACCAGAAAGTGCTGGACTTCAACGCGAAGCTTAAGATGGTCGGGGTATTTGCGAAACATTTTTTCCAAGTGCTGAAAGTCCGTAAGCGAGGGATTTGAGGCCTTCGACTCGGAAAGAATTTGGCTGAGTATTGGCAGGTTGGCCAGCAGGGGCTCGGATTCTTTTTCTGGGGTCGGCACATCCCAAGCTAGCGGGCAGCGTGTATCGAATCGACTAAGTGTGCTAGGCAGATACTCTCTCAGATCAATATTCAGTCCATTTCCTACGACCAGAAGTGTTCGTTTACTCATGTAGATATAATGGACCTGCTAAAACTTCATGGCAACGCTTATGCTTGCACTCGTCTTTGAGTTGAATGCAAACTGAACTTAGTAGTGGAGTTAGTATGTGGCCAAAAGCAAACAGCTAAAACGATCACCCCGTGGTCGCCCAATCAAAGCCACGGGAGTTCTACGTGAGGACATCGACGCCAAGGCATTGGCAGACGCCTACTTCCTAATGGGGCTGAACAAGGTCCGCAAGCAACGTGGCGAACCAGCTATGACGCCACAAGAAGCCAAGGATCATTACGCCCTAGGGCTCATGGCACGAGTAAACCGGAAAAAGAAACCGCTCGCGGGGCCAGATAGGCATTGATTCCCTGGCCCGATAGGGACCGCGAGGCCTCCAGTGCCTGCTGTCGAGCTCGGCGCCCAATCGGGTCAAGTAGCGCCTCAACCAAGGCATCCAAACGTATGTTCGGGTTTCGTTCGGGTCCCGCCCGCTGCATCACGCTATTTCGGGGACCGGCCAAGTAGTCCAGCTTCATATGCCTCCGACCGCCCCACAAGCTGTCTCACCAGGTATTCCTCATCGGCTGAGGAAAACGGGCGAGACTCGCCCTGGGCGGCCAGGCCAACGACGGCGCGACCGTAGGCGAAGGCGAAGCCTTCGACGTAGGAGTCGAGCTGTGCGCGCTCGCCTCGGCGCGAGGAGTAGCTGATTGGGATCGTCAGCCTGAGAGCCGTCCCGCGGTAGGGCCCAAAGCCGCGATAGCTCGTAGGTACCGGAGCCGGCAGGGCGTTGGCCACGACACGCCCGATGCGAATGCTGCCCTGACTGTGACGGTTGACAAGCCGTCGCTGGTAACTGCGCGCGAGACATGAGCCGGCGCGCGCGCTCGCGAGCGCCGCCAGATATCGCTGCGCGTCCGCGTCACTCGCGAACACCGTCACGGTCGAGTACAAGAACCCGCCCTGGACTCGACCGCCGAACCTGAAGACGGGCGACTCGCCGGTTGCCGAGGAACCCAGGCCTCGCTCTCCGGCGCAGCGAGCCAGTTCTCCCCAATAGCCGACGCCCTCGGGGATGCCTTCCCGCGTCACGGCCGTCATTTCCGGCACGTCGTAGCCGTGCAGGTTCACAGCGTGTGCATACGCGCTCGCCCGCTCGCGACTAACAGGGCGGCTGGAGCCCGGCCCTGCTGAGCCGCCAACCACGAGCGTCGCGAGGTCGGGTGGCCGGGCGGAAGCCGCGGACGCAGGACAGTCGGCGTCCGGCAGAGCGCAGGCCAGCACAGCCACGGTCTTTTCGACCGCGATCTGCTTGAGCCGGCGTTGCCTCGACCCGCTTGGAGCGGGATAGTCGGCCGGTACGTCGTCGACGCGATAGAGCCGTCGACCGCGCACGAACAGCACATCCCACTCTTCTACGTTGTCAGGATTGGTCCAGGCGAGCGAACTCGCGCCCGACGGCAGGAGCGCTGTGTGCGACTCGCCATGCGGGCGACAACGGGCGCTGCTTGCTCGCATGAGGACTTCCCGGGCCTGGCGTTGCGTTGCGAATTCGAAGACGTCAGCCGCGACGTCGTCTTCGCTGCCATCGCGGGTGAGCGCCCACCAACGAATCTCGTAGCCGGCGGGCGCGGGGCTCGTCGGCGAGCCTGACAGCGCGCTCGGGGAATCGTCCGTCCACAGGTCGCTGGTTGTGATCGTCCCCTGTTCATAGACGCGTCCAGCCGGCGTGCGCATGATCCGTGCCGCCGCGTCGTGTAGGACGGCGAGGTCTGCCACCGTCGTGCTCGTCACTTCCGGTGCGCCCCTACCTGGGCATCCCCGAGGAAAGGCTGATCCAGTCGCTTGCGACGAACCGCTACCGAGACCGAGCAGCCCGCCCCGCGTCGATATCAACGCAAACGAGGCCACCGCCAAGCCGGCGAGCAGGATGCTCAGCCGCAGGCGGCTACTTGCCCACCATGGGGAGTGAGGCACCGTGAGCTCGAAGGCTCGCTCTGCTCCGAGCGCATCCGTGCGCGCATCCGCGCGCTCGTCCTCGGGAGCCATATGACAAAGATCGGTCGTGCCGGATGACGGCTTGAGCAGAGATGAGGGTCGGCGTCAGAGCCCAAGTTTGCGCACGCCCGTCTCGTCGAAGCCGAGGTAGTGGCCGACCTCGTGGCGCACCGTCTGGGTGACGTGTTTGCGGAGCTCATTCGCATCGCCACCGAAATCGCGTTCGAGCGTGTCGCGGAAGATCAGGATCTCATCCGGCATGCCGCCGCCGCCGAAGAATTGGGAGCCGCCCAGCCGCGAGCCAACGTACATGCCGTACGCGTGGTTCTCCGCTCCACGGTCGGATACGACAACAGCGACGTGCTCAAGCGCCTGCTGGAACTCGGCCGGCAGTTCGTCCAGCGCAGCACCGACGAGCGCCTCGAACTCCTTCTCGGTGTAGTGCCTGCGCTTGTTCGACCCGCCGCTCATGGCTCTCGCGCCTCGCTCCCCTGTACCGAACCCTCGGGACCCTCGGGCCGCTCGAGCCCCATTCGAGGTGGCCGCGCGCTCGGCTCGCCGACCACGCGGATCAGCGCGACCCGCAGATCCTCGGCTTCTACGCCGAGATCGCGCAGGACGCGCCCACCGAGACCCTCGCTCTCACGCGCCACGCCCAACAGCAGATGCTCGGTGCCCACGTAGCTGTGCCCGAGCTTCATCGCCTCGTCCAGCGCAAGCTTCACCGTGGCGGTGGCGTCGGCCGAGAACGGGATCTGCCGTGGTCCCGGGGACTCGCTCTCGCCAGAACCCAGGCTCGCGGGGATCAGGGCGCGCATATGCTCAACGCCGACTCCGAGGTCGCGTAGCACCCGGCCTGCCGGGCCGTTCTCCTCGCGCATCAGGCCCAACAGGATGTGCTCGCTGCCGATCTTGCTATGGCCGAGCGTGAGCGTCTCTTCCTGAGCGATCACAATGACGCGACGAGCGTGTTCAGTAAAGCGCTCGAACACAGCATCAGACTAAACCCACCGCCCGACTAACTGGCAGGTTGTGCGAGCGGCGGCGTGCGCCCCGCCCACGGGCTCGCCTGCTCGAGCTGGGCGGCGAGCGAGATCAGGCTCGCCTCCTGCCACGGGCCGCCGACGAGCTGCACGCCGATCGGCAGGCCCGCGTCGCTCCAATGCAACGGCAGGCTGAACGCGGGTAGGCCGGTGACGTTGCCGAAGGCGGTGAAGGAAACGCTGCGCACCACGTCCATCACCGGCTGGTCTGGCGCCGCGTGCTGGGCCTCGAGCAAAGCGCCCGCGAGCGGCGGGACGATCGCTGAGGTGGGCGTGACGAGCACGTCAAAGTCCCGTCCCCACCGGGCCACCTCGCGGCGGCTCAGCAGCTCCAGTTCGCGCGCCGCGAGCACGTAGTCATACGCGCCGATCTCGTTTCCGCGACCGCGCTGGTGGACGATATGCGGCTCGACCGCCTCCCAGTCAACCCCCTCGTAGTCGGCCAGACCGCCCACGGTCAAGACGATGAAGGAGGGGATCATCGCTTCGGAGATCGTCGGCACCTCGACCTGTTCGACCACGTGCCCAAGCTCCTCCAGCGTTGCCGCCGCCGCGCGCGCCGCCGCCACGCACTCCTCGTCCGTGGGAATACCCAGAGGCGCCTGTGCCATCAGACCGATCCGCAGTTTGCCCGGCGGCGTGTCCGTCTCGCCGGCGAACGGACGCTTCGGGGTGGGGGCGTTGTACCAGGCGAGCGGATCGAAGTACGCGGTCGCATCGAGCACCGCCGCCGCGTCGGCAACCGTGCGCGCGATCACGCCCTCCACCACCGCCCCCAGCCAGCTCTGTGCCAGGCGCGGCACGCGACCGCGGCTGGGCTTCAGTCCGACGAGGCCGCAGTAGGAGGCGGGGATGCGGATCGAGCCGCCGCCGTCGTTGGCCTGGGCGATCGGGAACATGCCCGCCGCCACCGCTGCCGCCGCGCCGCCACTGGATCCTCCCGGCGAGCGGGTTGTGTCCCAGGGGTTACGACTGATGCCATAACGAGTGTTCTCTGCCACCGTAAGCACGCCGAACTCCGGGGTGTTCGTGCGTCCGCACAGGATGAAGCCCGCGCGCACGAGCGCATCCACGACGAGCTCGCTCTCCTCGCTCACGCCCTCGGGCGCGCCGTGCGAGCCGAACGTCACCGGCCAGCCCGCCACCGGCGTGAGGTCCTTGATCGGGATCGGCACGCCCAGAAAGGGAGCGTCATCGCCCGCCGCGATCCTGCGGTCGGCCTCCGCGGCAGCCGCGCGGCCGACGTCGTCGTTGCGCCAGATGACCGCGTTCAGCGCCGGGTTGGTCTCATCGACGGCGGCCAGGCAGGCATCCAACAACTCGACGCTCGAGAGCTCCTTGCGGCGCAGCGCCGCAGCCAGCTCCAGTGCCGATGAAGACGGGTCGAGCGCAGCCATCGCGGCGACACTACCAGTCTTACTCCGCCCGGCTGAACTCCACGATCGCGATCGTCAGCATCAACAGGCCGAGCAGCGCCACGACCGCCGCCTCCACCAGCCCCGGGACGTGCCAGCTCCACCAGGTGACGCCCGGGTCGAGCGCGTGGCGCGCAGCGGCGCTGATGTTCAGATGCGCGAACACCGCGCGGCGCATCGGGTCCACCGCATATGTGAGCGGGTCCAGGCGATTGAGGATCGCCAGCCACTGCGGTAGGCCCGAGACGGGGAACAGCGCGCCGGAGAGGAAGTACATCGGCATGATCGCCATCTGCATCAGCGCCATGAACGACTGCATCTGCTTGATGCGCGCGGCGATCATCACGCCGAACGCCGTAATCGCGAACGCCAGCAGCAGCTGCAGCGCGAACACCTCCACGATCAACACCGCGTTGTAGGGAACGCCTACGAGCCCCGCCAGGCAGAGGACGATCACGCCCTGGATGCTCGCCACGGTCGCGCCGCCAAGGCACTTGCCCAACACCAGCGAGCTGCGGCGCACCGGCGCGACCATCATCTCTCTCAAAAATCCGAACTCGCGGTCCCACACGAGCGAGGCGGCAGAGAACATGGCGGTGAACATCACCGCCATACACAGCACCCCCGGGTACACAAACGTGCGCAGGTTGACGCCATGCGTGCCCGCCGACGCAAGACGGGAGAGGCCCGTGCCGAGCACGAACAGGAACAGGAACGGCTGCATCAGCGACGTCAGGATGCGCAGCCGGTCACGGCTGAAGCGGATCATCTCGCGCTTCCACACGACCTTGATTGCGCGCAGCTCGCTGCGTGCGCTGCGCGTCGGCACTCGCACGCGGGCGATCTCGTGCGGAGTGCGCGATCCGCCGTCCGCCACGGACCCGTTGGACCCGCCGGCGCCCGCGCGCGGTGCTGTCGTCTCGGTCGCCATCAGATTCTCGCCGCCCTCGCCATCAGCGGCCCATCATCCGTGCGACGTTGCGCATCCTGTCGGTGCTCGTCGCCTCCGCGTCGCGGATCGTCGTGCCCGTGTAGGACATGAACACGTCATCCAGCGACGGGCGCGCGACGCTGACAGAGCGGATCGGCCGATCGAGCTCGGCAAACAGGCGCGGCACGAACTGCTCGCCGGAGGTCACGCCGAAAGTGACGGCGCCCTCAGCGACGGTCGCCTCGATGCCGAACCGCTCGCGCAGCGCATCGATCGCGGCCTGGTCGTCGTCGGTCTCGATCTGCACGCGGTCCTTCCCCACTTTCGCCTTCAACGCCTCCGGTGTGTCCAGCACGATGATGCGACCCTGGTCCATGATCGCGATGCGGTCGCAGTACTCGGCCTCGTCCATGTAGTGCGTGGTGAGGAAGATCGTGATGTCCTCGCGCGCCTTCAGCTCGCGGATGTAGCCCCAGATCGAGCTGCGCGTCTGCGGGTCGAGCCCGACCGTGGGCTCGTCCAGGAACAGAACGCGCGGCGAGTGGAACAGGCCGCGCGCGATCTCCAGGCGCCGCTTCATGCCGCCCGAGAACGTGTTCACCTGGCTGTCGCGGCGCTCCCACAGGCCCACCATCTCCATGACCTGGCGCATGCGCTCGCCGACGAGCTCGCGGGGTACGCCGTACAGCTCGGCGTGCAGGCGCAGGTTCTGCTCGGCGCTGAGGTAGCCGTCGAGCGTCGTGTCCTGGAAGACCAGGCCGATGTTGCGCCTGACTTCGTCGCGTTCTGAGACGACGTCGTGCCCGGCGACGAGCGCGGAGCCGCCGCTGGGCATGACGAGCGTGCACAGCATGTTGATCGTGGTCGACTTGCCTGCGCCGTTGGGGCCGAGGAAGCCGAAGATCTCACCCGCGGCCACGTCAAAGTCGATGCCACGCACCGCCTCGACCTGGTCATAACGCTTGACCAGACCGTTGACCGAGACGGCGGGACTGGATGCCGTCTCGGTGGCGGGGTTCATCTCTGTGGTCGCGGTGCCGTTCACTTTGTCCTAATTCACGGTACCGGCATCCGTCCCTGTGTCGGATGACGAACTGTCACCGCTCTCGGCGACGGTGTCCCCGTCGGCGAGGATCCGGTAGAGATCGCGCCTCGTGGCCGCGAGCACCTCGGCGGCCTTCGAGATCTGGCTCTCGCTGCCCGTCTTCAGCACCTGCACGAAAGCCCCCGCGGCCTCGCGCATGAGCCTTGCCAACTCGTGCCTCCCGTCCGCGCCGTCGCCCGTCTGCTCCCACGGGGCCGGTCGGTCGGCGCCGCGCTCTGCGACGACCTTGCGGCCCTCGTCGGTGATCGCGAACAGCTTGCGGCCATCGCTCTCCTCGGTCCGGATCAGACCCTCGTCCTCGAGCTGCTGCAGCGCCGGGTAGACCGAGCCGGGGCTCGGGCTCCAGATGCCGCCGCTGCGCTCCTGGACCTCCTGCATGATCTGGTAGCCGTTGCGCGGCTCCTCCGCAAGCAGCAGCAGCGCGGCCGTGCGGATGTCTCCACGCCTTGCCCTGCGACCGCGTCCGCGTGGACCGCCGCCGCCCGGCCCCCCGCCGCGACCGAAGCCGAACGGGCCGGGACCGAACCCTCCGAACTCGCTCCGCGCCTCGGGGCCCCGGCCGCCGTGGTGGCCATGACGGCCGTGGTGACCCTCGCCGCCGTGGCGCGAGGACCTGCAGCCGGGCTTTGCGCCCTCTGAATAAATCGCATTTCCAAACATATCTACTCCATATCTTGAGCTATCAAAGTTGTTACGCGATATATCGTAACAGCAGCCTGTGGGAAGTTCAACCCACCCGGTGGCGGGCTCTGAGCCGGCGTTGGCTGACAGCCGGGCGCGGACTACGCGGCGTACCGCTCGGCGGCGCGGGCGCGGGCCTTGGCGGCCTCCACCTCGCGGTCCTTCGGCGGTGCGTTCGTCACGAGCTCGTCCAGCAGCCGTGCGGAGATCTCGCTCACGGCCTCAACCGCGCGCTCGAAGGCCTCGGTGTTGGCCTGCGAGGGCTTCGTGAAGCCGCTGATCTTGCGCACGTACTGAAGCGCCGAGGCGTGGATCTCGTCTTCGGTAGCCGGGGGCTCGAAGTTGTGGAGGGTACGAATATTTCTACACATGCTCCGATCGTAATCGATCGTCTTGCGAGCGCCTTCGGCGCCGGGCAAGACGAGTCGCTTACGATCTCCGCTGGCCTAGAGGTGGCGAATCCGCGGCCCGCCCATTTTGACCCTTGCTCAGTGGCGGAAGTGGCGCACGCCTGTGGCTACCATCGCGGCGCCGGCTGCGTCCACGGCTGCCACTACCTCCTCGTCGCGCACGGAGCCTCCTGGCTGGATGATCGCTGTGACGCCTGCGTCCAGGGCGATTTGGGGGCCGTCGGGGAAGGGGAAGAAGGCGTCCGAGGCCAGGGATGAGCCGGCTAGGGCGTCCGGCAGGAATTTCTCTGCCTTCTGCACGGCGATGCGGACTGCGTCCACGCGGCTCATCTGGCCTGCGCCGATGCCGATCGTGGCGCCGCCGACGGCGAGCACGATCGCGTTGGAGCGCACGTGGCGGCAGACGGTCCAGGCGAACAGCATGTCGCGCCACTCCGTCTCGGTCGGCTGGCGGGCGGTCATCGTGCTCATCTGCTCGCGCGTCTCTGAGACCACGTCGTGCGTCTGCACGAGCTGGCCACCGATAACGGGCTTGGCTTCGACCTCGCGCAGCGGCGTCGGCCAGTCGCTCAGCTCGAGCAGGCGCACGTTTTTCTTTACCTGCAGCGCCTCCAGCGCAGCGGCGTCATAGCCGGGAGCGAGCAACACCTCGATGAACTGCTTGCCGAGCTCTTCCGCGAACGCCAGGTCCACAGGACGGTTGACGGCGATCACGCCGCCGTACGCACTTTCCGGGTCGCACGCGAACGCGTGGATGTATGCCTCCCGCGCGGTGTCGCCGATCGCGCAGCCGCAGGGGTTGTTGTGCTTGACGATCGCGCACGCCGGTCCTGAGAACTCCTCCACCAGCTCGCGTGCGGAGCTCAGGTCGAGCAGGTTGTTGAACGACAGCTCCTTGCCATGCAGCTGCTCCACGCCCGCAAGCAGGTGCGTGGGCGCGCCCGCACGCGCGTAGAAGGCGGCCTGCTGGTGGGGGTTCTCGCCGTAGCGCAGGTCGGTGACCTTCTCGTACGCGTCGCGCCAGCTCTGCGGGAAGCCCTCGCTCTCGCGCGCGGCAAACCAGGTGGAGATCGCCGCGTCGTAGCGCGCCGTGCACGCGAACGCCTTGCCGGCCAGCGCTTTGCGCGTGGCGAGCGACAGCCTGCCGTCGGACTCGCGCAGCTCCTCCAGCACGCGTCCGTAGTCGCCCGGGTCCACGACCACAGCCGCGAACGCGCTGTTCTTGGCGGCCGCACGGATCATCGTGGGGCCGCCAATGTCGATGTTCTCGATCACCTCCGCCTCGGAGGCGTCACCGCGAGCAACGGTCTGCTCGAACGGGTACAGGTTCACGCACACCAGATCCACCTGCTCGATCTCCTGGTCGGCCGCCGCCTGCAGGTGCTCGTCCTCGTCGCGCCGCGCCAACAGGCCCGCATAGAGGCGCGAGTTGAGCGTCTTCACCCGCCCGTCCATCATCTCCGGAAAGCCCGTGAAGTCCTCGATCGCGCGCACCGCCACGCCCGCCTCGGAGAGCGCGCCGGAGGTGCCGCCCGTGGACACCAGCTCCACGCCCAGCTCAGCGAGCCCCTGCGCGAACTCGACGATGCCGCGCTTGTCCGAGACGGAAAGCAGCGCCCTGCGCACGCGCACCTCGCCTGGGGCTGCGCGCTCCACTCCAGACGCCTGGCCGCTCATGAGGTCGCCTTCCGCTGTCACTACACGCAGCCTACCCCTCACCCGAGCGGATCGCTTCGTCCGCGTGGATCACGATCCGACGCGGATTCTCTGGGTCAGCGTCGAGCGTGCCGGCGGCAAACAGCGCGACGGCCTGTGGCAGCAGCGAGTGCTCGAGTGGACGCAGCGCCGCCAGCACCTCGCCTGGGGCGCGCGCGCGAGGCAGCTCGACGGCGCGCTGCAGGATGACCGCACCCGAGTCCACGCCCGCGTCGACGAAGTGAACGGTGACGCCGAACACCTTCACCCCATAGGCGAGCGCCTGCTCGACCGCGTGCAGCCCTGGAAACGCCGGAAGCAGCGAGGGATGCACGTTGATCACCGCGGCGGGGAAGCGGTCGAGGAAGGCGGCGCCCAGCAGCTCCATGTAGCCCGCCAGCACCACCAGTCGCACGCCGCGCTCGACGAGCCAGTCCGCGAGCGCGCCGTCGCGCTCGGAGCGGTCGGTGTATGCGCTGCGGGGGAACACCGCCGTGGGCACGCCGCGGGCCTCGGCGCGCGCCAGCGCGGGCGCGCCGGCTACGCTCGAGGCGACCGCCACCACCTCCGCCTCGCGCCCGTGCACCGTGTCCAGCAGCGCCTGCAGGTTCGTTCCCGTCCCGGATACCAGCACAGCAATCGGAAATGGCTCGCTCACGAGCCGGTGACGATAGCTGGGGGCTCGCGCCGCCGGCGTGCTGCTCAGCGACGTCTCACCTTGAGGCGGACTCTGAGTTCGAGCTCGGCGCTCGAGCGGGTCCTGCGCTCGGCCAGCCACCGCCGCGACCAAAGCTCCCCCAGAGCGAGGATCGCCTCCGGCAGCGCCACGACCACGGCGAGGACTTCAAGGGCGGGCAAGGCTGGGAGATCTTCCGTCGATGGGGAGTGTAACCTTGCAGACAACAGTCAGCATTTGAGGAATCATAGGCGGTGTGGGAACCCTGCGCCGACCCCAAACCCTTTCCCCTGCAAATCGCCATCTCATGCCTCCCAAGAAATCTCCCGCCAGCGTGGCGTTGGGCGCCGCGGCCAGGTCTCTGCGCATGGAACGGGGACTCCCTCAGGAGGCCTTCGCGAGACATGCCGGGCTGGATCGAAGCTACTACGGCGCGATCGAGCGAGGCGAGTTCAACGTGACGCTCGACACGATCGTCAAGATCGCGGCGGCGCTCGGCGTGTCGGTCGCGACGCTGCTGAGGCGCGCCGAGCTTTAGACGGGCTCTCAGGACGGTATGCAGGCCCGAGCGCCACGTGTGACCCATGTCACAGTGCACCCCCGTCCGATCACCAACAATTGGAATTCAGGAAGGAGAGGGCCTGCAATCCCGAACACAGGACAGGCCCATGCTGATTGCCATCACCGTCACCCTTCTCGTAGCAGCGCTGCTCGGTCTTGCGCTGCGCTCCGGGCGCACAGGCGAGATGATCCTTCGCCGCCCGTACAACAACCGCTACAGCGACGCCTCAGGCGCCCGAGACGACAACCTCGGGTAGCGCGTTCACATCAGGCTCGAGTGAGTACTTGCCCGCGGCGCCGTCGCTGCCGGCGAGCGGGTAGTTGCCGCTGAAGCACGCGTCGCAGTGCGTGGCGCTGGTGCCGCGCACCGCCTCGTAGACGCCCTCCAGCGAGAGGTAGTGCAACGAGTCGCAGCCGAGCTCGGCGGCGATCTCCTCGGTGGTGCGCCCGTGGGCGATCATCTCCTCGCGCGTGGACATGTCGATGCCGTAGTGGCAGGGGTGCTTGATCGGCGGCGCGGAGATGCGCATGTGGATCTCAGCGGCGCCCGCGTCGCGCAGCATCTGCACGATCTGGCGGGTGGTGTTGCCGCGCACGATCGAGTCATCCACCACGACCAGGCGCTTGCCCGCGATCACCTCCGGAAGGGGGTTGAACTTCAGCCGCAGCCCGTGCTTGCGCAACTCCTGCCCGGGCTGGATGAACGTGCGCGCCACGTAGCGGTTCTTCACGAAGCCGTCGTCCTGGGGCAATCCGGCGGCGCGCGCGAGGCCGCGTGCGGCGGGGTTGCCGGAGTCGGGCACCGCGATCACCAGGTCCGCCTCCACGGGCGACTCGCGCCAGAGGATCTCGCCCATGCGCCCACGCGCCACCTGCAGCACCTGGTCGTTCATACGCGAGTCCGGGCGCGCGAAGTAGATGTACTCGAACACGCACAGCGCGCGCCGGCCGTCAGGCACGATCATGCGACTCTGGAGGCCTTCCTCGCCGAGCGTGACCAGCTCGCCCGGCTCGACGTCGCGCAGGAATTTCGCGCCGATGATGTCGAACGCGCACGACTCGCTGGCCACGCAGAAGCGGTTGCCACCCGAGCCTTCGGCCGTGCCGCCGATGCCCTCCACGTGCTCGGGGCCGGATTCCAGAACGCCGATCGACAGGGGACGCAGCCCGTGCGGATCGCGGAAGGCGACGACGCGATCCTTGGTCATGGCCACGATCGAGAACGCGCCGCGCAGGCGCGGTAGCACGTCGGCGATCGCGTCCTCCACATCCTCCGCCGGGTGCGTGGCGATCATCGCGGCGATGATCTCCGAGTCAGACGTCGAGCTGAACGTGACGCCCCTGTCGAGCAGCTCCTCGTGCAGCTCCAGCGCGTTGATCAGGTTGCCGTTGTGCGCGAGCGCGACCTCGCGGCGCGAGCCGTTGGTGCCCTCCGAGCGCTGCACCGGCTGGGAGTTCTCCCACGCGTTCGATCCGGTCGTGGAGTAGCGCACGTGGCCGATCGCCAGCTCGCCGGCGAGCGTGCGCAGGTCGTTCTCCGTGAACACCTGGTTCACCAGCCCCAGCTCGCGGCGCGTGATGATGTGCCCGCCGCGGTCGGCCGCAGCGATCCCTGCCGACTCCTGGCCGCGGTGCTGGAGGGCGTACAGCGCGAAGTAGGACAGACGCGACACCTCGTGACCTGGCGCGTACAGCCCGAACACTCCGCACTCATCGCGCGGTCCGTCACGCATCACATTCACAAGCTAGCAGGGGTCAAGTGAACAGCTCCGCAAGCGCTCCGTGAGCGACTGCCAGCTCCTCGAGCGTGAGCGTGAGCATCGTGCCCGCGACAGCGCCCGCCTCGACGATGTTCAGCACGTCCTCGCCCACCCTGCCGATCGTGCGCACGGGAACCGACGCGTGCTCGGCCAGCTCGCGAACGCTCTCCGGCGCGCCGCTCACGAGGAAGCCGCCCGGGCCCTCGCCGAACAACGCTGCGGTCATGGCCGTGGCGGCCGGCGTCACGCCCTCCGGGCTCGGCTCAGCGGGCTGGGTTGCCTCCCAGAATCCCTCCTCCAGCTCGACCTCAGCGCCGAGTCCGCCGGCGAGGCAGCACTCGGCCAGCGCCACCGCGAGCCCGCCCTCGGCGATGTCGTGGGCGCTGGAGAGCGTGCCCGCGCGCACCGCCTCGCGGACGATGCTCTGCGTGGCACGTACCGCCTCGACGTCGACGGCGGGCAGGCCGTCGGGCAGCGCCTCGCCGAACAGCTTCGCGAGCTCGCTCGCCGCCCGCGAGGGCTTGAACTCGCCGACGAGCGCGATGTGATCGCCCGCGCGCTGGAAGCCCAGCGGGGCGGAGCCGCGCGCGTCGGGCAGGCGCCCGACCATGCCGATCACCGGCGTGGGGTAGATCGGGCCGGCGGCGCCCTCGTTGTAGAGCGACACGTTGCCGCCCACGATCGGCGCCTCCAGGGCCCGGCAGGCGTCGCCGAGTCCGCGCACCGACTCGGACAGCTGCCACGCGATGTGCGGCTTCTCGGGGTTGCCGAAGTTGAGGTTGTTCGTCGTGCCCAGCGCCTGCGCGCCCACGCACGCGAGGTTGGCCGCGCACTCCAGCACCGCCTCCACCGTCCCGGTGTAAGGGTCCGCGGCCACGCGCCGGGCGTTGCAGTCGATGCTCACCGCCAGCGCCGAGCCGTCCGGCAGGGCGAGCACGGCAGCGTCCGCCTGCTCCGGGCGGCGCACCGTGCGCGACTGCACGATCGAGTCGTACTGCTCGAACAGAGGTCGGCGGGAGGACAGATTTGGAGATGAGAGGAGCGCGAGCAGGAGCTCCTGTGGCGTTGACGCCATCGAAATCCCGGGCGTGGGCGCCGGCGGCGCGTAGACCGGCTCGCTGGGCTTGCGCGGGTCGATGTCGTATAGCGGGCAGTCGTCGACTAGGGCGGCAACGGGCATGTCGCCGACGAGCTCGCCGTCGCGCAGCACGCGCATGTGCCCGCTGTCGGTGATCGTGCCGATCGCCGACCCGCCCACCTCCCACTTCTCACACAGCGCCAGCACCGCCTCGAGGTTCGCCGGCTCGACCACGCACAGCATCCGCTCCTGGGACTCGGAGACCATGATCTCGAACGGCTCCATGCCCGGCTCGCGCAACGGCACGAGGGCGACGTCGAGGTCGATCCCCACCTCACCCTTGGAGGCCATCTCCGACGCGGATGAGGTCAGGCCGGCGGCGCCGAGGTCCTGCAGCGAGACGATCAGGCCGCGCTCGAGCAGCTCAAGCGAGCACTCGAGCAGCTTCTTCTCCTCGAACGGATCGCCGACCTGCACGGTGGGGCGCTTGTCCTCGTCGCCGTCCGCGCCCAGCTCCGCGGAGGCGAGCACCGACGCGCCGCCGATGCCGTCGCGCCCGGTGGAGGCGCCGAACAGGACGAGCACGTTGCCGGGCCCCGCTGCGGCGCTGCGCACGAGCCGCTCGCGCGGCGCCAGGCCGAGCGCCATCGCGTTCACGAGGCAGTTGCTCTCATATGGCGCCTCGAAGTACACCTCGCCGCCGACGGTGGGCACGCCGATCGAGTTGCCGTAGTGCCCGATCCCCGAGACGGCGCCGTCGAGCAGGTAGCGCGAACGCGTGCCCGCCGGGCCGGGGGTCGGCTCCCCGAAGCGCAGCGAGTCGAGCACCGCGATCGGGCGCGCCCCGATCGCAAAGATGTCGCGGAGGATGCCGCCCACGCCGGTGGCCGCGCCCTGGAAGGGCTCAACGGCGGAGGGGTGGTTGTGGGACTCGACCTTGAACGCGCACACGAGGCCACCGCCCACGTCCACCGCGCCGGCGTTCTCACCGGGACCCATGACGACGTGCTCGCCTTCGGTGGGCAGCGTGCGCAGCAGCTTCTTGGAGTGCTTGTACGCGCAGTGCTCGCTCCACAGCAGCGAGTACATAGCCAGCTCAACCTGGTTGGGCGCGCATCCCTGCTTCACGCACACCAGCTCGTACTCCTGTTGCGTGAGACCCAGCGCAAGCGCGTCCTCGACGGTGGGCGTGTCGGTCGCGGTCGTCATCTCGTCGTGAAGATGTGACGGAAGTGTGGCGGACTTGTGAAAGGGCGCGGTGTGTATGTGCTCTGGAGAATTTTGTGGGCCATGGCTATACAGAGTTTTTTTGAGAGCAACCGACACCCCTTCCTTTCACATCCTCCATTACGCCACCGCACCCTCTACGGCGAGGCGCATCGACTGGAAGATCCTCAGCCCGTCGGTGGAGCCACCGATCAGCTCGTCGACAGCGTGCTCAGGATGGGGCATGAGGCCGAACACGTTGCCCGCCTCGTTGCTCACGCCTGCGATGTCGTGCAGCGAGCCGTTGAAGTTCTCGCCGGGCGCGTATCTGAGCACGATCTGCCCGGAATTGTCCATCGCGGTGAGCGTCTCGCTGTCAGCGTAGTAGCGACCCCACGCGTGCTTGGCGGGAATGCTCAGCCGTTCGTCGAGCGCGCACGCACGCGTGAACGCGCCGCCGCTGCTGAGCACCTCGAGCTCGACCTGTCTGGAGGTGAAGCGCAGGTTGGCGTTCACGAGCAGCGCACCCGGCAGCAGGCGCGCCTCGCAGAGAACCTGAAAGCCGTTGCAGATCCCCAGCACGAGGCCACCGTCGCGCGCGAACGCGATCACGGACTCCATCGCGGGAGAGAAGCGCGCAATCGCTCCCGCGCGCAGGTAGTCGCCGTAGGAGAAGCCGCCAGGGACGACGATCGCGTCGGCGCCTTTGAGGTCGCTGTCGCCGTGCCAAATCAGCTCGGCGTCGCCCACGCGGCGCGCGGCGTTCAGCGCATCGACCTCATCGCAGGACCCGGGAAATTGCAGAATCCCGAACTTCACTCGACGATGATTTCGTAGTCCTCGACGAGCGGGTTGGCGAGGAGCTTCTCGCACATGGGTTCCAGCTGCGCGGCGTCCTCGACGTCGAGCTCAACGAGACGCCCGATGTGAACGTTGCCGACGCCGGCAAAGCCAAGCGCGGGCAGCGCGCGCTCGACGGCGACGCCTTGTGGGTCGAGGATGCCTGCCTTCGGGCGGATCAGGACGCGGGCCCTCACGCGACTGCGGTGCGGTCCAGCCATGCCTGGAAGGGCTCGCCGGTGATGCGCTCGTAGGCCTCGATGTAGCGGGCGCGGGTGCCGGCGACGACGTCGTCCGGGATCGCGGGTGCGGGCGGCTTCTTGTCCCAGCCGCTGCCTGAGGCCCAATCGCGCACGTACTGCTTGTCGAAGCTCGGCTGCCCGCGGCCGACCTCATACGTGTCGGCAGGCCAGTAGCGGGAGGAGTCGGGCGTGAGCACCTCATCGCCCAGCACCAGCACGGGACCGCTGCCGTTGCCGGCGCTGTCGTCCAGGCCGAACTCGAACTTCGTGTCGGCGAGGATCACGCCGTTGGCACGCGCGTGCTCGGCGGCGAAGGAGTACAGCTCGATGGACGCGTCCCGGACGCGCTCCATCAGCGCGCGGTCGCCCACGAGCTCGGCGGCGCCGTGGAAGTCGATCGCCTCGTCGTGGCCCTCGTCGGCCTTGGTGCTGGGGGTGAAGATCGGCTCGGGCAGCTGCTCTGACTCGCGCAGGCCCTCCGGCAACGCGATCCCGGAGACCGATCCAGTCGCCTGATAGTCCTTCCAGCCGGAGCCGGTGATGTAGCCGCGCACGATGCACTCGACGGGCAGCATGCGCAGACGCCGCACGACCAGTGCACGCCCGCGCGCCTCGTCTGGCACACCGTCGGTTGCGGAGATCAGGTGGTTGGCGACGATCCCGGATGTCTTGGCGAACCAGAACACGGACAGGCCCGTGAGCACCTTGCCCTTGTCTGGGATCGGCGTGGGATGCACTGCGTCGTACGTAGAGATGCGGTCGCTTGCGACCATCAACAGTGGCGCCTCGCCGCCCGTCACCGACACGCCGTCGGCGCCGGCGCCGGCCAGGTCGTACATCTCGCGCACCTTGCCGCTGGCGATTAGGGGCAGATCGGCGAGGGAGGTGCTCACGTGTGGCGATGCTAGCGAACGCTCAGGCGAAGTCGCGTCCAGGCGCCCGATCGAGCGCTCAGGCGATGTCGTCGAGCCGCGCGAGGATCTCGCCGGCGTGGCGCGTGTAGTGCGAGTAGTCGAATATCGCCTCCAGGTCGAGGCCGGCCGCGCGCTCGTCCGCGGCGAGCAGCTCCCGCAGCTGGATGCCTTCATCCCAGGCGCGCTGCGCCAGCTCCTGCACGACGCGGTAGGCGTCGTCGCGGGAGGAACCGGCCTCCACGAGCGCGAGCAGGACCCGTTGGGAGAAGAGCGCCCCGTGCGTGAGCTCGAGGTTGGCGCGCATGCGCTCGGCGTCCACGGTCATGCCCTGCACGAGCGCGATCGCACGGTGCTGGAGGTAGTCGAGCAGGATCGTTGAGTCGGGCAGGATCACGCGCTCGACGGAGGAGTGGGAGATGTCGCGCTCGTGCCACAGGGCGACGTTCTCGAGCGCCGCCTGGGCGTTGCCGCGCAGGACGCGCGCGAGCCCGGAGAGCTGCTCGCTCTTGATCGGGTTGCGCTTGTGCGGCATCGCGGAGGAGCCCTTCTGGCCGGCGCGGAACGGCTCCTGCGCCTCACGCACCTCCGTGCGCTGCAGGTGGCGAACCTCCGTGGCGAAGCGCTCCAGGCCGGCGCCGGCGAGCGCGATCGCGCTGAGCAGCTCCGCGTGGCGGTCGCGGGGCACGACCTGCGTGGAGACCTGCTCGCGCGCGAGCCCAAGCCGGGCGAGCACCCCCGCCTCGAACTCGGGGCTGGTGGCGGCGTACGTGCCGACCGCTCCCGAGACGGCGCCGACGGCGACCTGCTCGAAGGCGCGCTTCAGGCGCGTGGCGTTGCGGTGCGCCTCGAACGCGAAGCCCGCGAGCTTGATCCCGAACGTGGTGGGCTCCGCGTGTACGCCGTGGGTTCTGCCCACGCACAGCGTGTCCGCGTGCTCACGAGCACGCGCGGCGAATGCCGCGGTGAGCGCTTGCGCGCCAGGGACGATCACCTCGCCCGCTGCACGCAGCTGCAGCGCGAGCGCGGTGTCGAGCACATCCGATGAGGTCAGCCCGAAGTGGATCCAGCGCCCCGCCTCGCCGACGGAGGCGGCGAGCACGTCCACGAACGCGGCCACGTCGTGCTCGGTGACGCGCTCGCGCTCGTCAACCGCTTCTACGGTGAAGCTCGCGCCGCGGATCGCCTGCAGCTCCTCCGCGGTGGGGCCCTCGCCGCCGAGCAGCCCCGGGAGCTCCTCGCACGCTGCGATCTCCACCTGGCGCCAGGTGTCCATGCGCGCTTCATCGCTCCACAGGGAGCCGAGCTCGGGGCGGGTGTAGCGGGCGATCACTGCAGCTGATTATCGCTGCCCGCCCGCCCCGAGGCCGGTACGGCTACTTGTTGGCTGTCGTCTGCAGCGCGCTCAGCTGCGAGCCGACGGCGATGACTTTGGCTTCTTTGCTGCCCTCGATAGGCGCGCAGACGATCGCGAGCGTGGTCGCTTCGGTGGTCGTCAGCTGTGTCTGCAACGGGAGCGTGCTCGCCCCCGAATATTCGCTCCCAGAGGAGTTCGAGAGTTCCTGCAGCCACTCGCTGATGTCCAACGCCTGCGGCGGTTCCACGATGCTCACCGTTCCGGGCGTGTCGACGAGCTCGCAGAGGACACCCACGAAGACGGGTTTCGTGGCGGCGCCACCGATGATCGTCTCCGCGTTCACGAAGTACGTGCCGGCGGGAATCGTCCTGCTGACAACGACGTCGCCTTTTTCGCTCGTCGCGAGTTCGGCGGGACCGAAGCTGTAGCTCGCAAAGTCGGCGCCGACACCGTTCGTGCCCGGCGCGCCGGGACTGCCAGCTACGCCGGGACTGCCGGCGGCGCCTGGAGCGCCGGCCGGTCCCGACGCGTTCCACGACACCTTGCGTTCTCCGTGCTTGCACTTGGTCTTTGCGCTCACGAGCCTGATCGCGCCGCCCTTGTTCGCGCAGGTGTAGATCTTCGCGGCGCTCGCCGCCGGCGCCAGGGCGAGCGCGAGCAGCGCGCTGGCCGCCACAGCGCCGATGAAGGTCGTGGACGGCGATGGACGGGTACGTCTTGACATGGCTCTGCCTCCGCTGGTCGATTGGCGACCCGCACCCCCCGCGGGCACGGCTTCGCCATTCTCCCTCGGAGGGAGGTCGTTCAGCCGCCGAGTATCTGCGCGGCGAGGATCGCTGCGTTGCGGGGGTTGTCCAGGCCCACGCACGCGACGGGCACCCCGGGAGGCATCTGCACGATCGAGAGGATCGCGTCGAGGCCGCCGGCGGCGCTCAGGCGACCCGACAGCGGCACGCCGATCACGGGCAGGTCGGTGTGGGCCGCGACAGCCCCCGGAAGCGCGGCGGAGATGCCCGCGCCGGCGATGATCACGCGCAGGCCGCGCATGTGCGCGTTCTTGGCGTATTCGGCCACGACGTCCGGTTCGCGGTGCGCGGACATGACGCGAACCTCGTGCATGATGCCCCGCTCCTCGAGCTCGTGCGCGGCCTTCTCCATCGTCTCCATGTCGCTCTTGGAGCCCATCACGATGCCCACGAGCGGCGTGTCCACGTCGATGTCGTCGAGCTGAGCCTGCACTTCGGCCTCGCCCATCGGCTCGGGCACGAGCGAGATTCCTGGCTGACCTGTGGGGCGACCCTCCATACCGTGCACCCTACAGAGACGCGATGAAATCCTCTATCGGGATCGCCGAGAGGGTCTCGTAGCGGGCGGTGCCGCGCGAGCCGAGCTCCAGCGAGACGCGCGCCATCGTGCCGTCGTCGGGCGCCTCCACGATCGAGATGAAGTCGACGTGTCCGAGCGTGGCCCACTGCGACTTGACGGTCGCGCCGAGCTGTTGGACCTCCTTGTTGACCTCGAGGATCCGTTGCGGGTTGTTCTTGACCGTCTGTACACCCTCGGGGGTGAGGGTCGTGAGCATTACGTAGGTGGGCATGCGTGGGCTCCTCCAGAGATTGGCGTCACGTTGCTCGGCGGATACCCGCCGTATGCGGTTGATACCCGATCGCGGCTGCGGCTGCCAACCGCGATCGGGCGGCTGCTACCCGTTGTGCGTCGTCTGCACGGCCACGATCTGCGAGAACGCGGCCGCGATCTTCTGTTCGTTGGTGTCGGGCGACAGGTCCGTGCAGACGAGCGACAGCACCGTTTCCGCTTTCACGGTTACGGCTGCCTCGAGGGAGAGCGTGCCTTCCCCGACGAACGCCGCCGACTCCTGCGCGAGGCCGGTATCCCACCCCGCTGTGTCTGCGACCGCGCCGGGACCTCCGACCAGTAGTTCGCATACGGCCGCCGCTCTGATGGGCGCCGTGGCTGATGAGGAAACGACTGTCTTGGCCGAGACGATGTAGTTACCGGCCGGGACCGCCTTGAAGACAACAGTCACTTCTTTTTTGCCCGTGAATTCGGTTTCTTTGGCACTGGCCGAGTAGCCATTGGCGGCGCCGCTCGGGCCTGGGGGGCCCGTGAGGCCCGTTTTCCCCGTGGGACCGGTTTTGCCCGTGGCCCCGGTTTTCCCAGGAGCGCCCGTTTTGCCCACGTAGCCTTGCGTGTTCCAGGACACCCGTATCTCGTGCTTCCTGCAGATCGGCCTTCTGGTGAACACCCGAACCGACCCCGTGTGCCTGTTCACGCAGGCATAGATGGTCGCTGCACCGGCCTGCGGCGCGGCGGCGAGCACCCCTACCAACGACGCGGCGAGCACGCCTACCACGGGCGCAAGGCGCCGATTCAAGATTGATGAGTGCACGGGACAGCTCCTTTGTCGTCGTTCCCTGATCATTGATCGGGCTCCATTCCCCTGCGAGATCCACTTCGGGCGCCGCAAAGCCAGCGCCCCGACGATCTCGACGCCCGACATGCTCGCAGCTTCGTCGTGTAACCGCCGCGCCACGCATCTGGAAGAGATCGAACGGCTCGCGCGGTTCACAACGATTCGGCCAGGCCCGTCCGCCCAGCTCCGTAGCGTCCCGCAAAATCAAACGCGCGAAACGGGGGGCCATGTTCAGATCCGGACGCAAGTTCAGCTACGCCAATGTCGCTGCGACGCTTGCGCTCTTCTTCTCGATGAGCGGTGGAGCGCTGGCGGCAAGTCGCTACTGATCAACTCGACCAAGCAGATCAACCCGAAGGTGCTCAAGAAGCTCGAGGGGAGGGCCGGCAAAACGGGCGCGACGGGAGCCACCGGTAAAGAAGGGCCGCAGGGGCCTGCGGGCAAAGAAGGAGCTGCTGGGACGAAAGGCGCCGACTTCACCGACGAAACGACGCTTGCTGCAGGCCAGACGCTGACGGGGTCGTGGGGCGTTGGAGGAGGCGCGGGCGACTGGATGGCGGATAGCGTTCAGTTCCGCATACCGCTGGCCGCTGGCCTCAGTGAAGAGAACTACATTCCGAGCTCGGCGAAATACAGCACCATGTGTCCCGGCCCGGGCAAAGCTGCCCCGGGTCAGTTGTGTGTCTACGAGGACGAGGGATCAGGCTCCTCCACGTTCAGCGCGATCTACAACGACGAAGGCGGATCGTCGAAATCCGGACCTGGCGCGACTGGGTTCTTGATCTACTTCCGAGGCGAATCCGAAAAAGCGTACGTGAGCGGAGACTGGGCGGTGACGGCACCGTAGCTCGGACAAGCCAGGGACGATCGCGGCGCTCCTCAGACCACCGCGGTCGTCCCTGCTGATGTGTTCTCCAACGCCAGCTCACCTTCGCGCGTATCCACCGTGACCGCGTCCCCCGTCCGGATCTCACCGGAGAGCAGCGCGAGCGCGAGTCGATCCACGAGCTGCTTCTGGATCACACGCCGCAACGGACGCGCGCCGTAGGTGGGGTCATAGCCCAGGTTCGAGATCAGCTCGCGTGCCTTGTCGGTGAGCGTCACCTGCACACCGCGCTCGGCCACGCGCTCGATCACACGCGCCACCTGCAGATCGACGATCTTTGAGATCTGCTCGCGGGTGAGCGAATCGAAGCGCACGATGTCATCGAGACGGTTGACGAACTCCGGCTTGAAGTACTCCAGCAGCGAGGTGCGCAGTTCCGCGTCGCGGCTTGCCGCTGAGCCGCTGCCCTCTCCCGTGCGGAGGTTGGAGGTCATAATCAAGACGGTGTTCTTGAAGTCCACGGTGCGGCCCTGGCCGTCGGTCAGGCGACCGTCATCCATCACCTGCAGCAGCGTGTTGAACACGTCCGAGTGCGCCTTCTCGATCTCGTCCAGCAGCACGACCGCGTAGGGGCGGCGGCGCACGGCCTCCGTGAGCTGGCCTCCCTCTTCATAGCCCACGTATCCGGGGGGCGCGCCGACGAGGCGCGAGACGGAGTGTTTCTCCATGTACTCGGACATGTCGATGCGGATCATCGCGTCCTGTGAGTCGAACATGAACTCCGCGAGCGCGCGGGCGAGCTCCGTCTTGCCGACACCCGTGGGGCCGAGGAACAGGAACGAGCCGATCGGGCGGTCGGGGTCCTGCAGTCCCGCGCGCGAGCGGCGCAGCGCCGTGGCGACCGCCTCGATCGCCTCGTCCTGGCCGACCACGCGTTCGTGCAGGCGTTCCTCCATGTGCACCAGCTTCTCCGTTTCGCCCTCCAGCAGGCGGCTCACGGGAATGCCCGTCCAGCGGGCCACGACCTCGGCCACGTCGTCCGCGTCGACCTCCTCTTTGAGGAACACGGGCGCCTCGGCGTCGCCGTCCTGTTCGCGCTCGACCGATTCGCTGTCCGCAAGCTTCTTCTCGAGCTCGGGGATCTCGCCGTAGCGCAACTCGGCGGCGCGCTGCAGGTCGGCTTCGCGCTCGGCGCGTTCGGCTTCCATGCGCGCCTGCTCGAGGCGCTCCTTGAGCTCGGACACACCCTGGATCGCGTCCTTCTCCTTCTGCCACTGCGCCTTCATCGTGTCGGACTGCTCTTTCAGCTCACCCAGCTCGCGCTCGATCGCCTCGCGGCGTTCCTTGGACGCGGAGTCCTTCTCCTTGCGCAGGGACGTGAGCTCGATCTGCAGCTGCATGATGCGGCGGTCCACCTCATCGATCTCCGTGGGCAGCGAGTCGATCTCGATGCGGATCTTCGACGCGGCCTCGTCGATCAGGTCGATCGCCTTGTCCGGCAGGAAGCGGTCCGCGATGTAGCGCTGAGAGAGCGTCGCCGCGGCGATCAGCGCGCTGTCCTGGATGCGCACCTTGTGGTGCACCTCGTAGCGCTCCTTCAGCCCACGCAGGATCGCGATCGCGTCCTGCACGGAGGGCTCGCCGACCATCACCGGCTGGAAGCGGCGCTCGAGCGCCGCGTCCTTCTCGATGTGCTGGCGGTACTCGTCCAGCGTGGTCGCGCCCACGCAGCGCAGTTCGCCGCGCGCGAGCATCGGCTTCAAGAGGTTGGCCGCGTCGACCGAGCCCTGCGCGGCGCCCGCGCCGACGATCGTGTGCAGCTCGTCGAGGAACAGGATGATCGTGCCCTCGCCCTCGGCAACTTCCTTGAGCACGCCCTTCAGGCGTTCCTCGAACTCGCCGCGGTAGGCGGCGCCGGCGATCAGCGCGCCCATGTCGAGCGCGATCACGCGCCGGTCGCGCAGTGTCTCCGGCACGTCGCCGTCGACGATCCGCTGGGCGAGGCCCTCGACGATCGCAGTCTTGCCGACGCCCGGCTCGCCGATCAGCACGGGGTTGTTCTTCGTGCGCCTGCTGAGCACCTGGATCACGCGGCGAATCTCGTCGTCGCGCCCGATCACCGGGTCCAGCTTGCCCTGCGAGGCAGTCTCTGTGAGGTCGCGGCCGAAGCGCTCGAGCGGCGTCTGCTCCTCCTCGGGAGCGCCCGCCTGCGCGCCGGGGCCGACTCCGTTGGGCGGTGTCATCTTGGCTCCTGCGTTCGCTTGGGATTGGTTCGTGGGTTGGGGCGGAACGGCGAGCGGGCGTCGGCGGCGCGCACGAGCTCCAGCCCGCCGCGATACGGAACGGTCAGCTCGGCGCGGAAGGAACGGCGCACCTCCTCGAGCTCCTTGGCCAGGCGCACCTGTGCCTGCAGCGCTTCCAGCTCTATCTCTTCGATGCGCGCCTGCATCCCGTCGATCTCCTCCTCCAGTCGCAGCACGCGCTCGACGCCCGCGAGGTTCAGGCCGAGCTCCGCCGTCATCTCCTGGATGCGCCGCAGCTTCTCCACGTCCTCCTGCGAGTACAGGCGCGTGCCCTTGGGCGAGCGCTGCGGCTCGATCAGGCCACGCGCCTCGTACATGCGCAGCGTCTGCGGGTGCATGTTCGCCAGCTCTGCCGCCACGGAGATCATGAACACGCCGCGGTCGCTCTCCATCTGCACGCGCACCACCGTCCCGCGCGCTGGGCGCCGCGCTGGCGTAGGGGTCGCATCCTCTATGCCACCCATCAACTCTCACCGCCCTTGCCCGCGGGCTCTCCACCCGTGCCCGCCGCCGCGCCGCCGGACGACGCGGTGCCGTTCTTGAACAGCGCTGCGCGCGGGTCGCTCGAGCCCATCGACTTGGACAGCTCCTCGATCGCCTCCTCCTGCTCCTTGCTGAGGTTCTGCGGCACGTCGATCACGAAGCGGTAATGGATGTCGCCTTTCTCGCCTTTCTTGCCCAGCTTGGGAGGGCCCTCGCCGCGCAGGCGCTGCACCGTCCCAGAGGCGGTGCCCGGACGCACGCGCAGGGTCTTCGTGCCGTTCAAGGTGGGCACCTTCACCTCGGCGCCTCGCAGCGCCTCGGGGATCGTCAGCGGCACCTCGACCTCGAGGTTGTCGCCCTTGCGTTTGAACAACGGCGAGGGGTCAACATGTGTCTTGAGGTAGAGATCTCCCGGCGGCCCGCCGTTGCGCCCGGGCTCGCCCTTGCCGGCGAGCCGGATGCGGCTGCCGTCGCGCACCCCCGCAGGGATGTTCACGCGCAAGCGCTTGACGGTGCGCACCGCACCCGCGCCGTTGCAGGTTGGGCATGGGTCCTCGATCACGGTGCCCGAGCCGCCGCACGTCGAGCACGGCTGGGAGATGGAGAACATCCCCTGGCCCTGCGTCTCGATGCCGCGTCCCTCACAACTCGGACATACCGAAGGGGCGGTGCCCGCCTTGGCGCCGGTGCCGTGACAGCTCGGGCAGGTGGCGTGCATCGGCACCTGCAGCGGCACCTGCGCGCCGGAGACGGCCTGGTCGAAGGAGATCGACACCTGCGCTTCGAGGTCCGCGCCCTTTTCCGCGCGGGGTTTCGTGCGCACGCGCCTGCCGCTGGTGGAGCCACCGAACAGGTTGGACAGGATGTCGCCCATCGAGGAGGCGTCGAAGTCGAAGTTGCCGAAGCCGCCGAAGCCGCCGCCGGGACCGGCGCCGGCAGCGAACGCACCGGAGCCGCTGTCGTACTGTTTGCGCTTCTCCGGGTCGCCCAGCACGTCGTGCGCCTGGGAGATCTCCTTGAAGCGTGCCTCCGCCTGCTTGTCGTCCGGGTTGCGGTCCGGGTGGTACTGGCGGGCCAGTTTGCGGTAGGCCTTCTTGATGTCCTCGGCGGTCGCCTGTTTGTCGACCCCGAGCGTCTTGTAGTAATCGGGTCGCGTTGCCATTCGCTGCCTCGTCCTATGCGGCCACGAGCACGCGCGCCGGGCGGATGATGCTGGCGCCCATGCGGTAGCCGGGCTGGTAGACCTCGACCACGGTCCCGCTCGGGGCCCCCATGGGACCCTGCGGGGCGGTGGCCACCGCCTCGTGCACCTCCGGGTCGAACGCCTCGCCCGCGGGTGAGAACGACTCGATGCCGGCGCGCGCCAGCGCAGCGCTCAGCTCCGAGCGCACGAGGCGCACGCCCTGCAGCAGCGGGTCATCCTGCGCCGCCGCCTCCAGTGCGCGATCGAGGTTGTCGAGCGCCGGCAGGAGCTCCTTGACCAGCGAGCTCACGCCGCGCTCCTTCGCCGCGACCGCGTCGCGCGCGACGCGCTTGCGGTAGTTCTCGAAGTCGGCCTGGGTGCGCTGGGCGAGGCCCAGGTACTTGTCGCGCTCGGCCGCCATCTTCATCAGCTCGTCCAGATCGCCCTCGACCTCAGCGGCCTCCCCCTCCGGGGACGATGCGTCGACCGACACGCCGGCCGGCGCGCCGTGCTGCACTGGCGCGCCGGTCGAACCGGTCCGTGACTTCTTGGTCTGCTCGAGCTGCTCCTCGATGGTCCACTCCCCCTTCGGGGACGATGTGTCTTCGGTCATTTCGGTTTACGCCTTCGGCTCGTCGACGACCTCGGCGTCGACCACGTCCTCCTCGTCGGAGGATGAGGCCTCGCCCGCACCGTCGGCTGACGCTCCGTTGCCGGAGGCGGCCGCCTGCTCCTGTGCACGCTGGTACATCACCTCGGAGACCGCATGGAAGGCCGTCTGCAGAGCCTCCGCCTTGGCGTTGATCGCAGCGGGGTCCTCGGACTCGAGCACCTCACGGAGCTCCTTGATCGCCTCTTCGATGCGACCCTTGGAGTCGGCATCGACCTGGTCACCGAGATCCACCAGCTGGCGCTCTGCCTGGTAGGCAGCGTTCTCGCCGTTGTTGCGTGCCTCTGCGAGCTCACGCGCCTTGCGATCCTCCTCGGCGTGTGACTCGGCGTCCGAGACCATGTTTTTGATCTCCTGGTCGGAGAGACCAGAGCCGGCCTTGATCTCGATCTTCTGCTCCTTGCCGGTGCCGAGGTCCTTGGCGGACACGTTGAGGATGCCGTTGGCGTCGATGTCGAAGGCGACCTCGATCTGCGGGATGCCTCGCGGCGCGGGCGGGATGCCGGTGAGCTGGAACTTGCCCAGCGACTTGTTGTACTGAGCCATCTCGCGCTCGCCCTGCAGCACGTGGATCTCCACGGACGGCTGGTTGTCCTCAGCGGTCGAGAAGACCTCGCCCTTGCGGGTCGGGATCGTGGTGTTGCGCTCGATCAGCTTCGTCATCACGCCACCCTTGGTCTCGATGCCCAGCGTGAGCGGCGTCACGTCCAGCAGCAGCACGTCCTTGACGTCACCCGCGAGCACGCCCGCCTGGATGGCTGCACCGACGGCGACCACCTCGTCCGGGTTGACCCCGCGGTGCGGCTCTTTGCCGGTCAGGTCCTTGACCTTCTCCTGCACGGCCGGCGAGCGGGTCATACCGCCCACGAGGACGACGTGCTCGATCTCCTTGACGCCCTTGTTTTTGGCATCGTCGATCGCCTGGCGCACCGGCGCGACCACGCGGTCGAGCAGGTCAGACGTCAGCTCTGCGAGCTTCGCTCGCGTGAGGCGCGTGTCGAGGTGCTTGGGGCCGGAGGCATCCGCCGTGATGAACGGCAGGTTGATCTGCGTCTCCTGCGTCGTGGAGAGCTCGATCTTCGCCTTCTCAGACGCCTCGTACAGACGCTGCAGCGCCATCGGGTCGGCGCTCAGGTCGATGCCCTGGGACTTCTTGAACTCGGACACCAGCCAGTCGACGATCGCCTTGTCGAAGTTGTCGCCTCCCAGGTGGTTATCACCGGCGGTCGACTTCACCTCGAACACGCCGTCGCCGATCTCCAGCACGGACACGTCGAACGTGCCGCCGCCGAGGTCGAACACGAGGATCGTCTGGTCTGACTCCTTGTCCAGGCCGTACGCCAGCGACGCGGCCGTGGGCTCATTGATGATGCGCTTGACATCCAGGCCGGCGATCGTGCCGGCGTCCTTGGTCGCCTGACGCTGGTCATCGTTGAAGTACGCGGGGACGGTGATCACCGCGGAGTCCACGCGCTCGCCCAAATACGCTTCCGCGTCAGACTTCAGCTTCTGCAGGATCATCGCGGAGATCTCCGGCGGGGAGTGCTGCTCGCCACCAGCTTCAACACGCGCATCACCGTTGGGGCCGGAAACGACCTTGTACGGGACGATCGACTCCTCCTCGCGCACTTCGGCCTCCTTGCGGCCCATGAAGCGCTTGATCGAGAAGACGGTGTTCTGCGGGTTGGTGACCGCCTGACGCTTTGCGACCGTGCCTACGAGGCGCTCGCCAGAGGCCGTAAATGCGACAACTGAGGGGGTCGTGCGACCACCCTCGGAGTTCTCGATGACGGTCGGCTCGCCACCCTCCAGCACGGCCATGCACGAGTTCGTCGTGCCGAGGTCGATGCCTATGGTCTTAGCCATGAAAAGAAAGCTCCTTCTAATACGCTTGATAAATCTAAGTGGGATTGTGGCAGATTTCCTGCCAGGCGTCAAGGGTAGTAGGTCGCACCCCCCAGGCGGGGGGTTTGCGCCGCAAGCGCCGTAACGGCCCGCAGGCCGGGGGTAAGAACTCGCAGTGACCCGCCTCGAGCGCAACGCCAACATTGCCGCTGTGGTACTGCCGTTTCTTGGCGTGATCACGGCGGCGGTGATCCTGTGGAACCACTTCCTGGGCGTACGCGACCTGGCGATCTTCGCGGTCATGTACCTGCTGAGTGCGCTCGGCATCACCGTGGGCTTTCACCGCCTGCTCACCCACCGCGCCTTTCAGACGCGCCCGTGGCTGCGCTACACGCTGGCGATCCTCGGCTCGATGTCGCTGCAGGGCGGCGTGATCGACTGGGTTGCAGACCACCGCAAGCACCACACGTTCACCGACGAAGAGGGTGACCCGCACAGCCCCCACGCGGGACACGGCGCCGGCCTGCGCGGCATGGTTTCAGGGCTCTGGCACGCGCACGTGGGGTGGCTGTTCGAGACGCACGGGCAGGCGTCCTCCAAACGCTACGCGCGCGATCTCGTGGAAGACCCGCTCATGCGACGCATCAACCGCAGCTTCCCGCTGATCGCGCTTGGCTCGCTCGTGCTGCCGTTCCTGGCGGGCCTAGCGCTGAGCGGCGGCTCGCTCGTCGACGGCGGCCTGTCTGCGCTGCTGTGGGCGGGCCTTGTACGCATCTTTCTCGTGCACCACATCACCTGGTCGATCAACTCCATCTGTCACTTCTTCGGCAGCCGGCGCTTCGACACCGACGACCAGTCCACGAACGTCTTTTGGCTCGCGCTGCCCTCTCTCGGCGAGGCGTGGCACCACAACCACCATGCGTTCCCACAGTCCGCCTTCCACGGCCTGCGCTGGTACGAGTTCGACCCTTCCGGCTGGCTGATCCTGGGCCTGCGGCGCGTGGGTCTCGCCTGGGATGTCGTCACCGTCACACCCGAGCGCGCCCGCGCGAAGCTCAGCGGCACCAACGCACCTACGCCACCAGGCGCCGCCTCCGCCCCGAGCTAAGCCGGCTTTTCGCAACGGGCACACCCAGGCGCGCTACCTTTCGCTTATGAACATGGTCCCGTCGGGGCCGATCAAGCCCCGACTGCGCGGCGTGCTGCACGAGTACGGCTTCTTCGTCTCGCTTGTGTGCGGGGTGGCCCTGATCCTTGCGGCGTCCGGCGGCAAGGCGCGTCTAGCGGCGACAATCTACGCGGTCGCCGTGTCGGGTCTGCTGGGTACAAGCGCGCTGTACCACCGCGTCACGTGGCGACCCGCCACGCGCCGATGGATGCGTCGCCTCGATCACTCGATGATCTTCGTGCTGATCGCCGGCACCTATACCCCCGTGGCACTGCTGGCGCTGAAGGGCTCGCTCGCGAACACGATCCTGATCGTGATGTGGGCGGGCGCACTCGGGGGCGTGATCTTCAAGCTGCTGTGGATCGACGCGCCCAAGTGGCTGTTCGCGACCGTGTACACGGCGCTCGGTCTCGTCACCGCCGCCGTCTTCGGACAACTACCGGCGGCGATTGGATGGCTGGGCGCAGCTGGGCTCGCGCTCGGCGGGCTGCTGTACCTGATCGGCGCGGTCGTGTACGCCAGCGGCCGCCCCAACCCCTGGCCAAAGGTGTTCGGCTACCACGAGGTCTTCCACGCGCTCGTGCTCGCCGCCGCAGCCTTGCAGTATGCGGTGATCGCCTTCGCGGTGCTGCCGCGAGGCTGAGCTACTAAGCGAACAGGCTTCGGCTCGGGCACATGCGCGCCAACGCGCATTCGGTACACGCAGGCGAACGCGCATGGCAGGTGCGCCGGCCATGGCGCAGCAGGTTCACGTGCAGCTCGAGCTCCTGGCCGGGCGGCGTCAGCGCCAGCATCTGGTCGTGCAGCTCCTCGAACGGCGCGCCCGTGCGCAGCAGTCCCAGGCGCATGCCCACGCGCGAGACGTGCGTGTCCACGGGCACGTCGCGCCGACCGTATGCGAACAGCAGCACGCACGCGGCCGTCTTGCGTCCCACGCCCGGGAGCGCCACGAGGTAGTCGCGCGCCACTTCGATCGGAGCGTCCGCCAGCCAGTCCAGCGAGAGCTCCGCCGCCGCTGGAGCGCTCGACTCGGCGTTGCCCGAGTCCGGCCCGGGATTGTCAGTGATCGCGTTCAGGATCGCCTGGATGCGCACCGACTTCACCTTCGAGATCCCGCCCGGGCGGATCGCCTCCTCGACCTCCGCCACCGGCGCGTCACGCACGGCCCGCCAATCGCCAGGTTCGCCGCCGCATCGTCCCCGGAGGGGGAAGCGCTCGCGCAGTCGCAGGTAGGCCACATCGCGGTTGCGATCGTTCGTCGACTGCGAGAGCACCGTCAGCACCAGCTCCGCCAGCGGGTCGTGGTGCGGGCGCATCAGCGGGATGCCGTAGACCTCGCGTAGGCGTTCGCGGACCCGCACCACGCGGGCACGCGTCGGCGCTTTCCATGCTGGGGCCTTGCGCGACACCGCATCACGGTATACGCCGTGGGCCTGAGTGCGGCGGCTATATCCTCGCCCGGTGCCAGCGGGCGAGCGACCACCCCTGAGGAGAGGGCTCGCGTGCGCGGCCCCCGCAACAGCGCTCACCGCGGTGCTGGGCGTGGTCTACCTGATCATCGCCCCCGCCAGCCCCGATCTCGCCGCGGCCAGCTACCGTAGCGACCTGTTCTCGCGCGTGGGCTTCACGCTGTGGGACAACTCCTGGTACGGCGGGCACCACCTGCTCGCTTACTCCGTTATCGCGCCGGCGCTGGGAGCGCTGATCGGCGCGCAGCCGCTGGCGGCGATCTCGATGGTGATCGCCACCGCGCTGTTCGCGCTGCTGATCGACGGCCGCTTCCCCCCGCGCGCCGTGCAGGTCGCGGCGGCGTGGTTCGCGATCGGCGCGTCCGTGGCGCTGCTCTCCAGCCGCGTGCCGTTCAACCTCGGGCTCGCGATCGGCCTGGGCTCCGCCCTCGCCGCCGCACGCGGACACCATTGGCTGGCGCTGCCCCTGGCAGTGTTGTGCGCGCTGGCGAGCCCTGTCGCCGGCGCCTTCCTCGCGCTCGCCTTCCTCACCTGGGCCGTTGCCGGACCGGAGCGCGCGTGGCCACTGGGGCTAACCGTAGCCGCGCTCGCACCCGTGGGCCTACTCGTGATCGCCTTCCCCGAAGGCGGCTCGCAGCCGTTCGTCGCCTCCGCCTTCTACCCGGCGCTCGTTGGGATGCTGATCATCGCCGCGCTGATCCCCGTCGAGCAGCGCCTGCTGCGCATCGGCGCGCTGCTGTACGCGGTGGCGCTCACCGGCTCCTACCTCCTACCCACCGCCGTGGGTGGCAACGCCGACCGGCTGGGCGCGCTCGTCGCCGGCCCGGTCGCCGCGTGCGTGCTCGCCGGCGCGGCGCGGCGCAGCTTTCGCCTGCGCGCCCTGATCGTGCTCGCGCCGTTCCTGCTCTACTGGCAGGCCAACGCGCCCGTCGCGGACTTCGAATCGACGCTCGACAACAAGTCCGTGAACGCCTCCTTCTACACGCCGCTGGTCGGCGAGCTGCACACGCTGCACGTCGGCTACGGCACACGACCGGCGCGCATCGAGGTGGTCGCCACGGCCGATCACTGGGAGGCGCGCTGGATGGCACCGCACGTGATGCTCGCGCGCGGCTGGGAGCGCCAGCTGGACGTCTACCGCAACGGTCTCTTCTACGAAGAATCAAAGCCGCTCACGGCCGCGCGCTACCGCGCGTGGCTCGCGCAGAACGCGATCTCCTATATCGCGCTCCCCGACGCGCCGCTCGATTACTCGGCACGCGCGGAGGCCCGCCTTCTACGCAACGGTGGGACCACCTACCTGCACGAAATCTGGAAATCCAAGAACTGGCGCCTGTTCGCCGTCAGCAACCCAACACCACTCGCGACCGCGCCCGCGGTGCTCGAGAGTGTGGGCACCGATTCGCTCACGCTGTATGCGCCGCGCGCCGGCACCTACACGGTGCGCGTGCGCTTTACGCCGTACTGGGAGCTGAGCGAGGGCAGTGGCTGCGTGTCACGCGCGCCCGGTGAATGGACCGAGGTGCAGGCCCACCGCGCGGGCAGCTTCCACGTGGTGATCGGCTTCTCGCTCGCTCGCGTTCTCAGCGACGCGCCTCGTTGCCGCTGATCATCGTCTAGGATTTCCAGGTTGATGGTCGCTCGCGCTCGTCTACTGCAGGCGCGCGTTCTGCCCCGCGGATGGCTGGACGTGTTGCGGCAGATCTCGCTCTTCGGCGCCGCCTACCTGGCGTACCGATTGGTGCGCGGTCTCGTCGTGGGAGACGCCAACGAGGCATTCGCCCACGCGCGCGATCTGATCTCGCTGGAGCGCTCGCTGCACGTGTTCGTCGAGCCCTCCATCCAGGCATGGGCCTCGGGCAGCCACTTCCTCATGGTCGCCGCCAGCTGGACATACGTAAACGCGCAGACAAGCGTGACCGTAGTGGCGCTGATCTACCTGTACCTGCGCCACAACCGCAACTTCTACTTCGTGCGCAACATGTTCATGATCGCGATGGCGATCGCGCTCGTCGGCTACACCGTGTTCCCCACGGCGCCGCCGCGCTTCTTCCCCGAATGGGGCTTCATCGACACCGTCTCAAACCTGACCGGCGTGCACGTGACACACGCCAGCGCCGCGATGACCAACCTCGTCAACCCCTACGCCGCCGTGCCCTCCATGCACGTGGCGTTCGCGCTGATGGTCGGCTGGTCGCTGGCGCGTCTGGTGCGCTGGCGGATCGCGCGCGCGCTGTGGTTCGTGTACCCGTTCGTGATCGCGTTCGTGATCGTCGTTACCGCCAACCACTTCATCTTCGACGCCTTCCTCGGCGCGCTCACCGCCGGTGCATCCGCCTACGGCGCAAGCTGGCTCGCACGCGCCCGCCCGCACGTCTGGCGCTTTTCGGGCGTCTCGCCCGCGAGGCTGACGGCGGGCAGCTAGCACGTGGCCCCACCGAGGCAGCGGACCCCCTCACCACGCACCCGCAGCGGTAGCTACCGCTCGGGACGCACGCGTGCGCGCGCGCCAATCGGCGCGGGCGAACGGCGCGAGCTCGTACGCAACAGGCTGATCGAGTCGCGCCTCACCCCCAACACGATCTCGCTCACCGGGTTCGTGCTGAACATCGTCGCTGCGGTGCTCGTGTGGGAGCGGCTGTTCTTCCTCGGCGGCATCGCCTTCATCGTCGGCTCCGTCATGGACACGCTCGACGGGCGGTACTCGCGCATGTCCGGCAAGGGCACCCCGTTCGGCGCCTTCCTCGACTCGACGCTCGACCGCATCGAGGAGGGGATCGTGCTCACCGCCGTCGTTGGCTACTTCGCGCTGCACGGCAACCGCGTCGCTGCCGCCGCGGTCGTCGTCGCCGTGCTCGCCTCGCTGATGGTCAGCTACACCCGCGCCCGTGCCGAGGCCCTCGGCGTCGAGTGCAAGGTCGGGATCGCCACACGCCCCGTGCGGGTTGTGATCCTCGCGATCGGCCTCGTGTTCGCACGCGGCGCTTCGCTCGGCAACTTCGAGCTGCTCGAGCCGGCCGTGTACGTGCTCGCGGCACTCAGCGTGGTCACCGTCGCGCAGCGCATCTGGCACGTGCGCCGCGAGCTGTCCGTGTGACCTCGGGCGCCCCGCGGAGTAGTCTCTTGCGACGCCGGGCGGGGACCCGCTCTCCAGCCGGGCGTCACACCTGAGAAGCAGGCAGCCTCGACAGGGCTGCCTCGACCGGGCGCTTGCGCCCTCGCAAAGGAAATCTCACCCGTGATCAAGGAGCACAGCAACGGCCGCGCCCACAGCAACGGCGCCGCCTCACAGAACGGCGCCAGCCGCTACCAGTCTGAGAAGGTGCGAGTCGCGATCATCGGCGTCGGCAACTGCGCCTCCGCGTTCGTGCAGGGCATTCACTACTACCGCGACGCCGACCCCAACGCGCGGGTCCCCGGCCTCATGCACGTGGACCTCGGCGGCTACCACGTCCGCGACGTGGAGTTCACCGCCGTCTTCGACATCGATTCGACCAAGGTGGGCAAAGACCTCGGCCAGGCGATCTGGGCGGGGCAGAACAACACGATCAAGTTCGCCAAGGGCAAGCATGCGGTGCCCAGCAAGCTCGGCGTGCCGGTGCACCGCGGCATGACCCACGACGGGCTCGGCAAATACCTCAAAGAGAAGATCAAAAAGGCCCCCGGTGAGACCGCTGACATCGTGAAAATCCTCAAGGACACGCACACGGACGTCGTCGTCTCATACCTTCCTGTCGGCTCCGAGGACGCGACCAAGTGGTACGTCGAGCAGGTGCTCGAGGCCGGCTGCGGCTTCGTCAACTGCATCCCCGTGTTCATCGCCCGCGAGGACTACTGGGACAAGCGCTTCAAAAAGGCCGGGCTGCCGATCGTCGGCGACGACATCAAGTCGCAGGTCGGCGCGACGATCGTGCACCGCACACTCGCGCGGCTGTTCGCCGAGCGCGGCGTGGAGATCGAGCGCACCTCGCAGCTGAACGTCGGCGGCAACATGGACTTCTACAACATGCTCGAGCGCGAGCGCCTGGAGTCCAAGAAGATCTCCAAGACCAACGCCGTGACCTCGATTATGGACCACCAGCTCCCGGCCAGCGACATCCACGTCGGCCCTTCCGACTACGTGCCGTGGCTGACCGACCGCAAGTGGGCGCACATCCGCGTCGAGGGTCAGGCGTTCGGTGACGTGCCGCTGAACCTGGAGCTGAAGCTCGAGGTGTGGGACTCGCCCAACTCCGCCGGCATCGTGATCGACGCCGTGCGCTGCTGCAAGCTCGCGCTCAACCATGGCGTCGGCGGCCAGCTCGATGGGCCCTCTTCCTACCTGATGAAGTCGCCGCACACGCAGCGCCCCGATGAGCAGGCGCGCAGGGACACGGACGCGTTCATCGCCCGTTACGCCGGCCTGCCGAGCACGCGTAGCGGCGGCGGCCGGCGGACGACCAAGGCAACGACGAAACCGGCGGCGGCGAAAGCGACAGCCGCAGCGAAACCTGCAGCGGCGAAAGCCACCCGCACGACGGCCACGAGCAAACGCCGCACGGCAAAAGCGGCGGCGGCGAAATAGCCACCGCCCGCACCCGCTAGCACCGCTGCGGGTGCACGCGGGATAATCGTGGCGCCGATGGCCGCCTCGTTCTCCATAGCCCACGTGACCCCGTACCCGTGGGAGGCCGAGGACAACGAGGTCAACGCGCACGTCAAGCGCGTGACCGCGGCGCTCTCCAAGCGCGGCCACCGCGTGCTGGTGCTCGCGCCGTCGCGCTCGCAGGAGCGGGTGCGCTCCTCGCGCAAGGCGATCCGCGCAGCGCGCGGAGGTCCGCAGGGCGCTGCGTCGCTCCTGGAGGGCACCGACCGCGGCACTCCGCGCGTGATCGCGGTGGGCGAGGTGCTCGACTTCCCCGGGCCCACGCGCCCGGCGCGCGCGGGCGCCAGGCGGCGGGCGGCGGCGCTGCCGATCGACGTGGCGCGCACGGTGGAGGAACTGCTCAGCACCGTCCCGCTCGACTTCGTGCACGTGCACGAGCCGTTCGCACCGAGCACCTCCAACGCCGCTCTGCGCCATTCCTGTGCGCTGAACGTCGGCTCGTTTCACTCCTCCAGCGAGCGGCTGCTCTCGACGATCCTCGCGCGCCGCTTCGTGGAGAGCTTCTTCGGGCGCCTGGACGCCCGCACCGCCAGCCTGCCCGCGACCGCAGAGCTGATGAGCAGCCACTTCCCCGGCGAGTACCAGCTCGTGCCCGACGACGAGCGCGCGGCCGAGGAGATGGAGCGCATCTATGTGGAGCTGGCAGCGCGCCGGCACCCCACGGAGGGCGACCGTGTCCTGCGTCAGATGCTCTCCACGCGCCCGCTGATCGACGTGGACCTGCATATGCACACCGATCACTCCGGCGACTGCGCCACGCCCGTGGAGGTGCTCCTGGCGAGCGCACGCGAGCAGGGTCTGGGCGCGATCGCGGTCACCGACCACAACGAGATCTCAGGCGCCTTGGAAGCCAAGGCCCAGGGTCCCATGGCCGGCGTAAAGGTGATCGTGGGCGAGGAGGTCAAGACCGCCTCCGAGGGGGAGGTGATCGGCCTGTTCATCAAAGAGAAGATCCCCCGCGGGCTGACGCTCAAGGAGACGATCGCCGAGATCAAGCGCCAGGGTGGCATCGTCTACGTGCCCCATCCGTTCGACCGCATGCACTCGGTGCCAGACTACGAGAACCTGCTGAAGGTGCTCGACGAAGTGGATGCGATCGAGGTGTTCAACCCGCGCGTGGCGATCAGCGCGTTCAACGACGAGGCGGTCCGTTTCGCCGCCAAGTACCGCGTGATCGCAGGGGCCGGCTCTGACTCCCACGTCGCGCAGGGGCTCGGCTCGGTGCGCATCCGCATGCGCGACTTCGACGGGCCGCAGGAGTTCTTGCAGTCGCTGCGCGACGCCGAGATCCTCACACGGCCCTCCTCGCTGCTGTACGTGCAGGCGCTGAAGTTCCTGCAGACGCGCGCTACACCCCGCTCAGCAAGGCGCGCGAGCAAGGCGCGGCGGCTGCGCAAGCTGAATCGCAGCCACGGCGGCGGCGGGCGACGATAAAGAGGGGCGGCGTAAGTGGGATCGCGACGGGACGGTCGAGGGTCGAGCGGGGGGAGGACGCAGAGAGCGTGGCGTGCTGCGCACGCGAGCGACCGAGGACGCTGCCCCGCGAAGTGCCCTCGGCCGTCCCGCAAGTACTGATGCACCGTCAAGGACAAGACGACCTCCCGTCTAATCCCTCGGGACCAATGCCCGTTACCGACGACGAGATCCGCGAGAAGTACTTGGAGCGAGCGATCCGCGAGCTGAACACCCTGACGCGCGAGCTGCAGTCGTGTCCGCACTGCCCGCGGGGCAACCTGATGCCAGTACTCGGCTCTGGACATCCGCAGGCGGACATCATGCTGTTGAAGTACTCCGCGCGGCCGTCTGAGATCGAGGAGGGCGTAGCCTTTTACGGTCGTGCCGGCGGCGCTCTGATGAAGTCCCTCAAGCGCCTGTCGATCGATCCGCTGGCCGTGTACGGGACGCTTTGCGTGAAGTGCCCGCTTAGCGACGCCTCGCTCGCGGACTTCGCGTGCGTCTCGCGCGTGGTCGAGGAGATCGCGATCGTGCAACCGAAGATCGTGGTCGTCATGGGACCCGAAGCGCTGGCGGCGCTCGGCGAGATGGAGATCCCGCTCGCTCGCCCTCTGCGCGAGGCGGTCGGTGAGATCCAGCAGCTGACGCCGACGATCGACGTGCTGTACGTACCCAGCATCGACGAGTCACTCGACGAGCAGGCCGCCAAGCGCGACTTCTGGGCCGCCTTCCGCGTGCTCGGCGACTGGTACGCCGCGCAGCCGCCGTACTAGGTGACTGTCCGAAACCATTCATGCGCCTTGACGCGGAAACGCGCAAGACGCGTGGGCACTCGGATCAGCCGCGCAATGCGCATCTCACACTGGCTTCGATCCTACGTCCCGCCCGTACCCGCACCGCCGATGGCGTGTTTCCACACGGCACTGGGTTCGGGTTCACGATTGGCGGAAGCTCCATCGCAGTGATCCTGTACCTGCCCGGAGGAAGACTGTAGCTGAACACATGCCCAGACCATACGTAGCGTTCCGTTCTCACTACCGTCAGCCCCCATCGCGTCTTCACCACCAGGAGCAGCTTGATCCTGGAGGGCCCTGGCCTGACCCCCGGCGGACCGCCCGCCTCCACCTGCAGCCGCACCGCGAGCGTCCCACGCGGCCCCGGATGGGCATCGCTAGGTAGAGCCCACGCCGCCATACCGCACACAAGCACTGCTGTGATCGCCAGAAATCTCCTCATCGACTCACTCTTATTGGCTCAAGGGCACCTGGTTCTCGAGGCGAAAACGCGTGCACAGTAGAGACCAGAGGTGACATAATGGTGTTCACCCGCCGTGGGAGATCAGCCACGCAATATGCATGTCAGGGTGGCCTCGACCTTACGTCTGGCGCGCACCCGCACGGCCGATGGCACGCTTCCACACGGCAGTGGGTTCGGGTTCACGATTGGCGGCAGCTCCATCGCAGTGATCCTGTACCTGCCCGTAGGAAGACCGTAGCTGAACACATGCCCCGGCAATGCGTAGCGTTCCGTTCTCACTACCGTCAACCCCCATCGCGTCTTCACCACCAGAAGCAGCTTGATCCTGGGGTGTGGCCTGGCACCCGGGGGGCCGCCCGCATCCACCTGCAGCCGCACCGCGAGCGTCCCTCGCGGCCCCGGATGGGCATCGCTAGGCAGAGCCCACGCCGCCGCACAACACACAAGCACCGCTGTGATCGCTAGAAATCTCCTCATCGACTCGCTCCTGTCAGATCAAGGGCGCCTGGTTCTCGAGGTGAGGAACGCGTGCGCAGTAGACCAAGCTGACATGATGGTGTTACCCACCGTAGGGAATCAGCCACGCAATATGCATGTCAGGGTGGCCTCGACCTTACGTCTGGCGCGCACCCGCACCGCCGATGGCACGCTTCCACACGGCAGTGGGTTCGGGTTCACGATTGGCGGCAGCTCCATCGCAGTGATCCTGTACCTGCCCGTAGGAAGACCGTAGCTGAACACATGCCCAGACCATACGTAGCGTTCCGTTCTCACTACCGTCAGCCCCCATCGCGTCTTCACCACAAGGAGCAGCTTGATCCTGGAGGGCCCTGGCCTGACCCCCGGCGGACCGCCCGCCTCCACCTGCAGCCGCACCGCGAGCGTCCCACGCGGCCCCGGATGGGCATCGCTAGGTAGAGCCCACGCCGCCATACCGCACACAAGCACTGCTGTGATCGCCAGAAATCTCCTCATCGACCGCCCCTATTCCAAAGCCCTCAGCGCACCAAGACCCGCGAGACCCGGCTCTTCTTCATCCGTCAACGCTCGCCCCTCCATCTGTCCCGTATGCGCGTCGAGGATCAGGGTCAACACGCTCCCAGTCGGGGCTGGCTCTCCCGGCGGGACGCGGCCGTTAGTCAGCGTGAAGCTGCCGTGCATCGACACCACGACGACCGCGCTCGCCTCCAGCGCCGCGACACCGGGGTCCGGCGCCGACGGCACAACGTTGTGTGGGTCGATTGCGAGTGCACTCTTCAGGGAGGCATCCACAGCGCGTACGTCGCTCGGCGATGCGTCTTCGGCGCCGGCCGCTTCGCGATCGGCGATTTCCCCGACCTGCGCGTCCGTGAGAAGCGGCCCTTGGGGCGCCGTATATTCCAAGGCGCCAGGCTGTTGTTCTTCGACGGGGGCCGCCGTACTACCGTTCGACGCAGCGTATGTCTCGGTTGCGCCCACCGCGGCGAGGGCCAGCAATCCGACGACCAAGCCGGCTCGACTGCGAGGGCCCAAACGCTCTCTCATGTAATCAACTCGCTTTCAGGAAGGATGGGGCTAACAGCCGGGGACCGCAAACGCGACTGAGCCGTAGTTGTGGCCGGGTGCCGGCTCGTTGATGCACAGCGGTTTGTTGTATTCGTAGGACGGTTTGTTCCAAGCGGATTCCCAGTTTTCATACCATGCGCCGTTGGTCCATTGCTGCCATCCGAGGATGAGCCCGTTGTTATCCGCGCCGCTGGCCGTCGTGGTAGCGACCTCCAATCCGGCCTGTAGCGCCTTGCTGGATTTGGGAAAGCTCGTGAAACATTCGATGGGTTTGCTTTCCCATTCCCAGGTGACACACCATTCGCCGTTCTGCCCGTGTGGCTCGTCTATGTAGTAGCCGAACCAGTTGTTGTATCCGGGCCCCCAGCTGGGCCATACGTATTCCCAGTAGTCACCGAGATGATACGAGCGCGCCACGAAGTAGAGCGGCACGGTTTCGCTGTAAGGCCAGCCGATTGTCGCACCGGCCTCGACCCACGCATGTTCATTGAAATTCGGGAAATCCACCCACATCTCGTCGTCTTGGAAGCCGCCTTCTCCGGAGGGAGGTGCGATCCAATTCGGTGTCTTGCCGTAGGCGATGATCTCGCGGGCCTTCGCCCCGATCACTTCCGCGGGAGAGCCCAGCATGCTCCACTGCTCAACGGCGTAGCAGTGTTGTCCTTCTTTGACGCTACACGCGTCGGCTTGCGCCGGGATCGCGAGGCCCACGCAGCCCAACGCTACAAGCAATCCAAGGCGAGTTGTGAGGTGTCGCATAGATCCCCCTGCGTTGTGTGCGTTGGCCGGCGCTCCGTGTGTTACTCAGCGCCTGCCGTGACCGAGAAACTCGAGAATGTTTCTCTCCCGCCGATCGACAGGCCGAGCAGCGGTCTTCGCAGGACGATCTTCGGACACCGGCCTACGTGGTCTCGAGCGGCACCGTAGAGCAAGGTGACCTTGCTGTAAATGGGTCACTCAGGCAGTTTGCCCCAATGGCATCTGCGAACGCTTCGACTCTTACAGCTATCTGCGGGCCAGCGCCGATTCAGGCTGCGCGGTCGAACCATTCGATCGGCACTTCGATCAACTCTCGCCTGCTCGATGCGTTGACCTTCTCCAGCACGCTTTCCACGTGTTTCTTGACAGTGCCGATACTGATTTTCAACGTAAGCGCGATCTCACCATTCGTGTCACCTCGGCTAAGGAGCTCCAACACTTCGACCTCGCGTTTTGTGAGTATTTGCGCGTGCCGCCGATCGCGCCGCTCGACTCGGTCAGGCCCCGACACGAACGCACAGCCGCCTCGAGCAGTGAGATGCACCACGTGGAGCACCTCCCGCGGCGACGCACTCCAGGCAACGCAGCTCACCCCAGCAGCGAGCAGGACCATTCCGAGCGGCGACGACGGTTCGTGCGCCAGGATCACAACCCCGCCCTCGGAATGCACGGGGAGTGAGCTCCTCGGGCTTGCCCGCTCGTCGATGAGCGCTACTTGCCCAGGCGCGCCGGTCGTGCACGCCGTGCCCGCGTCGAGCAGGCCGCCGCCCAGGATGCACAGGTTGCGATCCTGACTCAACACCGTCCGGAGAGCGATCTCCTGCAGCGGATCGAAGTGCCCCAAAGCGACCGACGAGACAGACCCGCAGGCGGCGCGACGGTGCGCGCCACTCTCCATCACATAACCCGCGTCCGGCAAGCTAGGTCTTCCTTCCCTTATTCGGACGACTGTCTGCAATACAATCTAACGCACGCCCTCACGGAACCTGGGAACCGTGTCGATAGATAGTATATTCCGTAGACTAGAACATGACGCACGGCTCGAGGGGCGCAGCGGCTCCGCGGGACACGACCCCCACGGCGGAGCTAGGTGGTGAGCACGACCTTGCCCAGCTTGCCGCCGGCAGCGAAGCTGTCGTAGGCCGCTGCCGCCTCGGCGAGCGGGAACGTCTGCGCGATCGGCACGGTCAGGGCGGGTGGTCTGCCTTCAAACAGCGGCAGCACCTCGTGCTCGAGCCTACGGGCCGACAGCGCTTTCTCCTCCGCCGGGCGCGCCCGCAGCGTGGAGCCGAAGATCCGTGCTCGCTTGCCCATCAGCGCCAGCAGGTTCAACTCGGACTTGGCTCCCGCGGAGACGCCGATCACGGCGATGCGCCCGCGGGTGGCCAGCGCCTGCAGGTTCTCGCCCATATTGGGTGCTCCGACCAGCTCGAGGATCACGTCGAAGGGGCCGTGCTCGGCGAAGCCCTCCGGCGCGATCACCTCTGCACCGAGCGCCGCCACCCGCGCGTGCAGTTCCTCACTGCGCACGCTCGCCGTGACGCGCGCTCCGATCGCGCTGCCGAGCTGGATCGCCGCAGTGCCAACACCGCCCGCGCCTCCGTGCACGAGCAAGCGCTCGCCGGGGCGCAACTCGGCCTGATCGCAGAGCGCGTCGTGCGCGGTCGTGAAGACCTCCGGCAGACCCCCTGCCTGAACCCAACCGAGGCTCTGCGGCACCGGCATCAGCAGGCGCTCGTTCAGAGTCAGCAGCTCGGCCTGGGCGCCGCCGCCGACGATCCCCATCACCCGCTCGCCCACCGCGAAGCGTTCCGCGCCTTCGCCCAGCGCGGCGACCTCGCCGGCGAACTCCATGCCCGGGATGTCCTGCGGGAATCCGGGCGGCGCCGGATACAGGCCGCGCCGCTGCATCATGTCCGCACCGTTCAAGCCTGCGGCGTGGACCCGCACCAGCACCTCGCCCAGGCCGGGGGCCGGGTCCGGGTGCTCCTCGATCACGATCTCCTTCTCGCGGATGGTCGCTGCGCGCACGCGTCGATCTTATGCCGCGCCAGGCTGTGGCGAGGCGCAGAACGCGCACTTGCGCGCCTGGCGCGGGATCTCGCTCAGGCACTCCGTGCAAGGTGTCGTCTCAGACTCCGTGTCCCGGCCCGACTTGCGGCGCGCCAACAGCGCGTTCACAGGCTTGACCACGAAGAAGAACACCGCCGCCGCGATCGACACGAACGCGATCAGCGAGTTGATGAACGCGCCGTAGCGGAACTGACTGTGGTGAATCGTGAACACCAGGCCGGAGAAGTCCGGTTTGCCGATGATCGCCGCCACGATCGGCGTAAGCAGGTCGCTCACCAGCGCCGTCACCACCGCGCCGAACGCCACCCCGATCACGATCCCCACCGCCAGATCGACGACATTCCCGCGAAGCAGAAATTCCTTGAACTCCTTGGCCATCTCGTCCCCCTAGCTCGAAGTCAGCCGGGCTCGCGCAGAGCGCCGAGTCCAATCAGCGGATCTTCGCAGCCAGCTCTGACGTGCTCTTTACCCGCGCTCCAGGAGAGCTACGCACTCGATGTGGTGGGTCTGCGGGAACATGTCCACGGGGCGTACCTTGCGCAGCACCCAGCCCGCCTCGACCAGTTCAGCCGCGTTGGGGGCCAGCGTGGTGGGGTTGCAGGAGACGTACACGATGCGCTTGGGCGCCGCGTCGATGATGCGGTGCACGACCTTCTTCGAGAGCCCCGCGCGGGGCGGATCGACGATCACGAGGTCGGGACGCCCGGCGCGCTCCACGAGCGCGGGAAGCGCCGTGCGCGTGTCGCCGGCGAAGAAGTGCACGTTCGTGATCTCGTTTCTGCGTGCGCCCGCGATCGCGTCCGCCACCGCCTGCTCGATCAGCTCGATCCCCCACACCTCGCCCGCGCGCTGTGCCAGCGTCAGCGCGATCGTGCCGATCCCGGAATAGAGGTCGTACACCCGCTCCCAGCCCTCGAGCGCCGCGTACTCCTCGGCGATGCCGTAGAGAAGCTCGGCCATCTCCGTGTTCGTCTGAAAGAAAGCCTCCGAGGAGATCAGCAGGTCCAGCTCGCCCAGGCGCTCTGGCAGCTCCGCCTCGCCCCATACCAGCTCCGTTTCGCCGCCCGCGGTCGTCTCCGCGAGGCTGCGCGAGCGCGTCCACAGCACACCGCTCAAGCTCTCGCCCAGCGCTTTGCTCAGTGCCGCAGCGAGCTCGCCCACCTCCAGCTCGCCCTCCGTCGTCACGATCCGTACCTGCAGCTTCCCCGTGCGCCTGCCTTCGCGCACGACCAGATTGCGCAGGCGCGCGCGCCCGTCCGGCGCCGGCCCCACGCGCTCGCCGCGACCACCGCTCTCGGAGCCGTCCGCCCCGCGGCGGGCGCTTCGCTCCCACGCGCTGAGGCCCTGTGCGCGACACCACTCGAGCGCCACGCGCCGCGTGAGGTTGCTGCGCTCGGAGGCCAGCATGCAGTCCTCCATCGCCGTCACCCGGTTGCCGCCCGCCGGCGCGTGAAAGCCGCACACGAGCTCCGAGTCGGGGGACTCGCCGCCCCCGAAGGAGTACTCGAGCTTGTTGCGGTAGCGCCACTGTTCCAGCGCCGGAACGATCTCCTCCAGCTCGAAGCCATCCAGATGGCCGATGCGCCGTAGCGCCTCGTCGACCTGTGCGCGCTTGATCTCCAGCTGGCGCTCATAGGGGATCACCTGCCACGCCACGCCCGGATGATCGGCCACCGGCGCGATCCGCTCCGCGCTCGGCTCGAGCACCTCCAGCGTGCGCGCATGCGCATAGCTGCGCTTGCGCTTGTGCACCACCGCGCGCACCCTGTCTCCCGGGATCGCGCCAGCCACGAACACCACGTAGCCGCCATCGCCCAGGCGAGCCACGCCCTCGCCACCAAACGCCAACGAGTCGATCGTCAGCTCGAGCTCATCGCCGCGCTGCGGGCGCGCGCGGGCTGTGTCGGTGCTCATTGCCCTGCGCTTGGCGCCACGAGCAGCTCCAGCAGCGCCTTTTGCGCGTGACGGCGGTTCTCAGCCTGGTCCCAGATGCGCTCGCGCGAGCCGTACAGCACCTCCGGCGTGATCTCCTCACCCGGATGCGCGGGCAGGTCGTGCATCGCGAACGCGCCGTCCGCTGCAGCGTCCAGCAGCGCGTCGTCCAGACGGTAGGCGGCCAGGGCGCTGCGCCGCGCCGCCGCTGTGCTCTCATCGCCCATGCTCACCCACACGTCCGTGTACACCGCACACGCTCCCTGAACCGCCTCGTACGGGTCGGTGTGCAGCGTCACTGTCCCCTTCGCGTCCGCAGGCAGCTGCAGGTCGTCCTCGAGGGTGTAGCCCTCGGGCGAAGCGAACGCCACATGCATCCCTGCCAACGCGCCGAGCACGGCCAACGAACGCGCGATGTTGTTGCCGTCGCCGATGTATGCGAGGCGCCGGCCCTCGAGCTCACCGTAGGCCTCGCGCAGCGTCAAAAGGTCCGCCAGCGCCTGGCACGGGTGATGAGCCGCGCTCAGCATGTTCACGATCGGCACCGAGCTGTATTGAGCCAGCTCCTCCAGGATCGCGTCCGTCCCGGTGCGCAGCCCCACAGCAGCGACGTGGCGCGAGAGCACCAGTGCGGTGTCGCGCGGCGCCTCGCCGCGGGAAAGCTGCAGCTCGTCCGAGCGCAGCACCACTGCATGCCCGCCCAGCTCGTCGATCCCCACCTCGAATGACACTCGCGTGCGCGTCGAGGGCTTCTCGAAGATCAGCGCGACGTTGCGGTCGGCGAGTGCACGCGAGGAGAGCGGCGCGGCCTTGAGCTCCAGCGCGCGCCCCAGCAGCGCGTCCAGCTCGGACGCGCTCAGCTCTGCTCCTGTGAGGAAGTGACGTGCGCTCATCGAATCGGCCAGTGTAGGCGCTGCGAGGCAAGCTCCCGAGCCAGGCCCCGACGCCTACCCCAGCGTCAAGGACAACAGCAGCCTGACGGACATGCTGCGTTGCGCGAGTCAGTCCCGTTCAGGAGCCGTGACAGGTGGGTTCGCCGTGGTGGCCGCACGATGCGATTTGTGCCTGCGCCAGAGCAGACGCACAATCCCGTTCAACGACGGACCCGTCGGCACGATACGCGAAGGGATGCCGGATGGCGCGGGCAGCGGTGCTGGCAGTGGCTCCCCCATATGTTGGATTCTAGCTGCCATCAAAGCGCTGGCACCAGGCCGTAAACGAGCGCCGAAACGACCGGTACGCCAATAGCGACCGCAAGAGCTCTTCGACGGAGTTCAAGTCCCTGCTGGTTGTTCCGTGTCCTAACTGACAGGTTGGGATGAAACTCTCGGGACGGAAGTATCCAGACGTGAGCCCAGCGCGCATCCGCCGTGTGCGATGGTCCGGTCACGCGAACTCGTCCAGAAAGGATCTCCGATAATGAACAGGGTCCTCACCGCCGCGATCGCCGGGACCGCACTGGCACTGCTCGCCGGCTGCGGGTCATCAGGGAGCTCGACCGCAGGCAGCACGGCGACCGCCACAGCACGAACCGGGACGTCAACCAGCGCCACCGCCAGCACGAAGAGCAGCGGCGGCGCCAGCATCAAGGTCGACACGACGCCCAAGTTCGCCTCGCCTTCCCCCTCCGCACAAGTGCAGAGCGGCATCGTGCAGATCGCCTATCGCAACATCGCGATCGACCCCGACAGCGTTCGCGTCAAGGTCGGCTCGACGATCAGGTGGACCAACTACGACTCAACACAGGCGAACGTGACCAGCGTCGGGGCGAGTGCCCAGCACATCGCATCCAAGAGCTTCGGCGAAGGCAAGAGCTTCGAAGTGAAAGTAGAAAAACCCGGCGTCATCCACTACGAGTGCACGCTGTACCCCACCACCATGAACGGCACGATCGAAGTCGTCAGCTGACGCGCGCCGCGCTCTCGCCGAAGTCCGCCAGGCCCAGCTCGGGCGTCGACGGCGTGGCATACGTGCGGCGCGGGATACGCCCTGCCCCGCGCGCCAGCAGCCCGCCTTCAACTGCGGCGCGCATCGCCCTCGCCATCGCCACCGGATCCTGTGCGCGGGCGATCGCAGAAGCCGCCATCACCGCATCGCAGCCGAGCTCCATCGCAAGCGCCGCATCAGACGCCGTGCCGATGCCCGCGTCTAGAACCACAGGCACGTCCACCGCCTCGCGGATTAGCGCGATGTTGTACGGGTTGCGGATCCCCATGCCACTGCCGATCGGCGAGCCCAGCGGCATCACCGCCGCGCAGCCGATGTCCGCCAGCCGGCGCGCCAGCACAGGGTCATCGGTCGTATACGGCAACACCACGAAGCCGTCGTCCACGAGCTCCTCCGCCGCGCGCAGCAGCTCCGGTGCGTCCGGCAGCAGCGTGTCCTCGTCGCCGATCACCTCGAGCTTGATCCAATCCGTCGCAAACGCCTCGCGTGCGAGGCGTGCGGTGATCACCGCGTCGCGCGCTGTCATGCACCCCGCGGTGTTCGGCAGGAGCTCCACACCCGCGTCAGCCACCACATCCATCAGCGAACCCCTTGCGCTCGGATCGACGCGGCGCAACGCCACCGTCACGAGCTCGCAGCCGCTCACCGCGATCGCCTGTGCCAGTAGCTCCAGCGACGGGAAGCCGCCCGTGCCAAGCAACAGGCGCGAGCGCATCTCTCTGCCCGCGATCAGAAGCGGGGGGCTGGCTTGGCTCGAGAGGTCAGACATTCTCAAATCATCCTCCCTGCATCGCGCTCAGCACCTCGACACGCGCGTCGCCCTCCAGCGAGAACGTCTCCCACGCCGCCCGCGGAACCACCTCACCGTCCACCGCCACCGCTACGCCACGTGCCTGCGCATCCAGGCCCAGGCGGGCTAGGGCCGCGAGCACCGTCTCACCCGCCTGCATGTCAGAACCCTCTCCGTTGACGAGGATCACGCCGACACACCCACGGCGGCGAAGCGCTCCGGCGCGCAAGCAGGCAGCAGCGTCTCGAGATCCGCCGCTGCGTCGGTGCCCGCAGCATCGGCCCGCAGTAGCCCCACGACGAGCTCGGCCGTCAGCGGCGCCAGCAGGATCCCGTTGCGGTAGTGACCCGTCGCCCAGATGACGCCGTCCACTCCTGCCGGCCCGATCACCGGACCGTTGTCCGGGGTGCCCGGGCGGAGACCCACCGACAGCTCCTCGATCTCCAAGTCACTGATGCCCGGTACCAGCTCGTGCGCCTCTCGCAGCAGCTCATAGACGCCGCCCGCAGTCGGCTCCAGCTCAAAGCCGCGCTCCTCCACCGTGGCGCCCAACACGTAGCGACCGTCCTCGCGGGGGACCACATAGCCCCCCTCGAAACGCACCACTCGGCGCAGCAAACCCGGACCGGCAGGGTCGCGCAGGCGCACGATCTGACCCTTTACCGGGCGCACCCGCACGCCGGCGTCGGACGGCAGCCCCGTGATCTGCTCGCTCCACGGACCCGCCGCGAGCACTACCTGCTCAGCCGCCACGAGCTCGCCGTCCTGGAGCCTGACGCCGGTCGCGTGCGCAGCTGCGCCGTCGAGCTCCACCGAGGCCACCAGCGCGTGCTCACGCAGCTGCACCCCGGCGGAGTCGCACGCGCTGCGAAGCGCAGCCAGGACCAGGCGCGGATCGACCGAATGGTCATCCGGCGCCTCCAGCGCCAACCTCAGCGTCGGCGCAAGCGCTGGCTCGCGCTCACGTGCCTCACTCGAGCGCAAACGCGTCACCTCGAGTCCGAGCGAGCGACGGAAGGCCAGCTGGCGCTCGAGCTCGCGTGCCTCGTCCTCGTCGCGAGCGACCAGCAGCGTGCCCGTCCTCAGCAGACCAACCGAGGTACCGGTGCTCGCCTCCAACTCCGACGCAAACGTCGGCCACAGCTGCAGCGAACGCAACCCCAGCTCCAGCAGCCTGCGCCCCGCCTCGCCGAACTCGACCTCCACAACCGGCGCGAGCATGCCCGCAGCGACGCGCGAGGTCGCCTCGCCGACGCCGTCGCGCTCGAGCAGCGTCACCGTCATGCCGCGCCGGCGCGCGCGCCATGCAATCGCCATCCCGATGATGCCGCCACCCACCACAATCACGTCCGCTCGCTGCCTGTTAGGCATGCAGGTGATGCTAGCCCGCACCAGCGCTCACGACTCGAATGGCGCCAGACGCACAGCCAGCGGCAGGCCACAGCGCACGAGCAGGCTGAAGCGCCCGCCCGGGACCGCCTGCGCCTCCGCGCGCATCATCTCCGTCAGCTCGCGCTTGAAGTCTCCGCGCGGGTGGCGCCGCAGAACCTCCCGCACGTTTGCCGGCGCGACGTCCCACATCCGCAGCCCTGCACCGTCCACCATCGCGCCCCACTGCAGATAACACCCGAGCGCGCCGTCGCGTTCCAGCGTCACCCCGGGCGTGGTGTGTACGCAGATCGCGTCGGCCAACGCCAACGCACGCTGTTCCTCCACGGCGGCGTTTGACGCGCACTCCAGCGTGCGCTCCGCGCCCCCCAGCGTGAAGTCGCGGCCAGGCGTCGGCTGGGCGATGCCGTGGTCGTGCAGCAGCGACCCGCAGTAGAAGAGCTCCGCGTCGAGCTCCACGCCATCCACAGCCGCCAGCGCACGGCCGAACAGCCACGTTCGATATGAGTGGCCGACCACCGCCGCGGGCAGCTCGGTGCATGCCTGCTCAGCCTCGCGTGCGAAGCGCGAGTCGGGCACCGTGAACGTGTCCAGATCAACGTTCGCCGCCCCCTCCGGCAGGCGCCCGAGCGCCAGCTTTGCACGGCCGATCGCGTTCTCCCATTGGCCCAGCGCCACAGCCGCCAGCAGCTTGCGGCGCTCTGCAGCAGTCAGCTGTCCGCCCGTGCGCCGTGCCCACTCGAGCCCACCCAGTCGCCGTCTGTCGGGAGGCTCCGCCGCAGCGCGCGAAGCGGACGTCCACTGGCTCATCGCTCGATCGTAGTCCTGCTCTGTGACGATGCGCAAATCCCAGAACTGCTGCGCTGCGCGTTCCGCGGATTAGGACTATCGTGGAACGCTACGGCAGCTTCTCTGAAGGAGGACTGGCATGAGCGACGCGACTGATGTGATGGAGCGGCTCGAGGATGGTTACGCCGAGGTCAACGGCATACGCCTGCACTACGTGGAGGCGGGCAGCGGGCCACTCGTCCTGCTGCTGCACGGCTTTCCTGAGTACTCAAACTCCTGGCACCGGCAGATCCCTGCCCTCGTGCAGGCCGGGTATCACGTCGTGGCTCCTGAGATGCGCGGCTACAACCTGTCGGACAAGCCGAGCAGCTGGCGTGACTACGACGCGAGCGCGCTCGGCGCGGACATCGCCGCCCTCGTGCGTCACTTCGACGTCGAGCGCGCACACATCGTCGGCCACGACTGGGGCGCCGCCGTGGCGTATCTCACGGCGATGGAGCACCCCGAGGTGGTCGAGCGCGTAGCGATCCTCAACGCGCCTCACCCCGCACGCATGCTCACCGGGTTTCGCACGCTCAAGCAGCTGCGCAAGAGCTGGTACATGTTCTTCTTCCAGCTGCCGGTCGCTCCTGAAAGGCTGCTTGCTGCAAACAACTATCGCGCGCTCAAGCGCGCGCTCGCCGAATCGCCACACGGGTTCAGCAATGAAGACATCGCAGGCTACGTCGAGACCTGGAAACGTCCCGGGGCTTTGAAAGGCATGCTCGACTACTACAGAGCCGCGCTACGGCAAACGCCGGGCAAAGCGCTTGCGCGGATGAGCCCGATCGCAGCGCCCGTCCTCGTCATCTGGGGCGAGCGCGACTCCGTGCTCGGACGCGAGCTCGCCATGCCGGAACCCGAGTGGGTTCCCAATGCACACGTCGAGTACCTGCCGGACGCAACGCATTGGGTACAGCACGACGCGCCCGAGCGCGTCAACGAGTTGCTCGTGGAGTTCCTGGGGTCCGCTGCGGACTGACGCGGCACGCGCCGGACCTCTGCTGCGTCGATCTGGACAACGCCAAATGCGAGGTCCCCGCGGGCGCGCTCCTGCCAGACTGCCAAGCATGCCCACCCGAGACTTCCCCGCCGAGCGACATGCTCGCTTGGCCGATGCGCGGCTGTACCTCGTGTGCGGTGCGAGGCCCAACGGAAGTGAGCTCCCTGACCTGCTGCACGCCGCCGTCGCCGGCGGCGTGGACATCGTGCAGTTGCGCGAGAAGCTGCTGGCGGACGATGAGCTGCTCGCGATCGCGCACGCCGCCAGCGCCCTTATGCGACAGCTGGGGGCGCTATTGATCGTCAACGACCGCCCGTGGGTAGCCGAGCAGGCCGGGGCCGACGGCGTGCACGTCGGCCAGGACGACATGCCCGTCGCGCAGGTGCGCGAGATCGTCGGGCCGGAGATGCTGATCGGGCTCTCCACGCACTCGCCCGAGCAGATCGATGCTGTCGACGCGGGAGTCGTCGACTACATCGGCGTCGGCCCCATTCACGAGACCCCAACCAAGCCGGGCCGCCCGGCCGTGGGACTCGAGCTGATCCGCTACGCCGCCGCGCACGCACGCGTCCCCTTCTTCGCAATCGGTGGGCTCGACGCCGGAAATCTTGGCCAGGCGCTCGACGCTGGCGCGATGAGGGTATGTGTGCTGCGCGCAATCGCCTCCGCCAAAGACCCCCAGCTGGCAGCGCGCGAGCTGCGCGACGCGCTGGATACGCGGCCACTGGAGGCGAGTTGACGCCTGAGCCCGAGATCAACGCCAGCGCGTCCGCGGAGGGTCGAGGGGAGCTCAACGGGGGCAGGGAGCGACCCGCGCCCGCGCCGCTCGAGCCGCTTGACGAGGGAGAGCGACCACCAGCGCTACTCGCCGCGATCGGCGTCAGCGTGGTGCTTGCCGTCGCTGTGCTCGTCGGTGGATTGACCGTGCACGACCTCTCGCGTCACGGTGGCTCGCTGCCGGGCGCGATCTTTATTGCAGCGATCCTCACGTTCCTGGCGCTCGGCATGTATCGGCGTCGCTACATGGCCGTGCTCGGCTTCCAAGCCCTACTCACGTTCCAGATCATCGCCACCTCGCTCGCGCTACTGCTCGCCTCCTCGATCCTCACAGCCGTGTTCTGCCTCGTCGCGATCGTGCTCGGTGGATGGCTGTTTTGGAAGTTGATCCGGATCATGGGGCGCATCCAGGCCGGCGAACGCCAGGGTGCCCGATAGCCTTTCGATAGGCTCACCCCAATGCCTGAGACAAGCTATGACTGCATCGTGATCGGCTCCGGTCCGGGGGGTTACGTGGCCGCGATCCGCGCCGCGCAGCTCGGATTGAAAACGGCCGTCGTCGAGCGTGACAAGCTGGGCGGCCGCTGCCTGAACTACGCCTGCATCCCCGCGAAGGCGGTACTGCGCTCCGCCGATCTGCTTTCGGAGATCCGCGAGGCGGAGGAGTTCGGGTTGAAGGTCGCGGGCGTGGAGGTCGACTACGCCGCTGTGCAGGCGCGCCGCGAGAAAGTCGTCAACACGCTTACGTCTGGCGTCGGCGGGCTGTTCAAGAAAGACAGCATCGACGTGATCGCCGGCAACGCCAAGCTCACCGCGGACGGTGATGTGCTCGTGGATGTCTTCGACGCCGAGCCGCTGACGATCGGCGCCGGCAGCGTGATCCTCGCCACCGGCTCGGTGCCGCGTGCGATTCCTGGGGTCCAATTCGGCGGCCGCGTGATCGGCACCGAGGAGGCGTGGGCGTTGCCCGAGGTTCCCGCGCGCCTGGCCGTCGTCGGGGCCGGCGCCTCGGGAGCTGAGATCGCCTCCGCGTTCGCGCGGCTCGGCAGCGAGGTGCTCCTGCTGGAGGCACTCGATCGCGTGCTGCCGACCGAGGATGGCGACATCTCGCGCCTGGTCGAGCGGGGCCTGAAGCGCCAGGGCATCGCCGTGCACACCGGCACGCCCATCGCCGACGTCAGCAGCGACGAGACGAGCGTCAGCTTCTCCTATGGCACGGAGTCCGCGCAGGTTGACTACATGGTGATCGCTGCCGGACGCGGCGCAGATGTCGAGGGCCTAGGGCTGGCCGAGGCCGGCGTCGAGCTTGGAGAGCGCGGCCTGATCGCAGTCGACGGGGCGCTGCGCACGTCGCGCGCAGGCGTGTACGCAATCGGCGACCTCGTCCCCGGGCCAGCGCTCGCCCACAAGGCATCCGACGAGGGCATCATCGCCGCCGAGACGATCGTCGGACGCCAGACGCACCCGATCGCCTACCAGGACATCCCCCGCGCGACCTTCTGCACGCCCAACGTGGGGTCCTTCGGCCTCACCGAGGAGCAAGCGCGCGAGCAGGGCTACGACGTCGTCGTCGGCAAGGTCCCCTACGGGGCCGTGGGCGGAGGCACTGTCTACGGCGACCGCACAGGCTTGGTGAAGGTCGTCGGCGAGAGCAAATACGGAGAGCTGCTCGGCGGGCACATCGTCGGCTCGCGCGCCACCGAGCTGATCCAGGAGCTCGTGAACGTGCGCGCGCTCGAGGGCGGCTTTCCCGAGCTGGCACGCATCATCCACGGCCACCCCACGCTGTCCGAGGCCGTGATGGAAGCCGGCCGCGCCGCCGACGGCTGGCTGATCCACGGCTGAGGCCCTGGACGCCGGCTCCTCGACGCGGCCCACGCTGTGCCCGAGCACGTGTCCACCCCCACGCCTCCCACCGCGGCCTTCTACTTCGACCTCGCCAGCCCGCTCGCCTATCTCGCCGCGGAGCGCATGCTGCAGGTCTTCGCCGATGCTCCAGAACCGGTCGAGTGGCGGCCCGTGCTCGCGCGCGAGCTGCGCGGCGCATCCGTGGATGCCGACGCACCTGCACCCGAGCAGATCGAGCGCCGCGCCCGGGAGCTCGGGCTGCAGCCGCTGCGCTGGCCTGACCCCTACCCCTTCGACAGCTCCTTCGCGATGCGCGCCGCCACCTACGCCGCCTCCATCGGTCGCACAGTTCCCTTCGCCCAGGCCGCCTTCCGCCAGTCCTTCGCCGGCGGTCACTCACTGCAGGACCCCGACTTCGTCCTGATCGCCGCCGCCGCCTGCGAGATGCACCCATCGGCCGTGCTTGCGGGGGCGAAGCTGCGCTCCACCGTGCAGCGCCTCGCGGACGCGACTGTCACCGCCGCGCTCGCCGGCGCGGCGGACGTCCCCGCGATCGTCCTCGGCGAGGGCGTGTTCGTCGGTGAGGACGCGCCCGAGCGCGCAGCCGAGCACATGCGCCGCGAGCACCCGGGGCGAGAGGCGGTGTCGCACACCGGATGAAGGCCAGCCACGCCTACCGGCTGATCGTCACCCGCGGTGGGCTGATGCCCGCGCCGTTCGCCGACCCCGCGCGCGTGGATCACATCGAGGTGGTCGAGATCGACAGCGGCGAAGTCGTGCTCTTCTGGGACCGCCCGCCCCAGCCGGCGTCAAAGCTCGCACGAGCCCTGCGCACCGATCTCACACAGCTCGAGGACGATGACTTCATCGCGCGCTGGGGTAGCGTGGAGCATTGATGAGCGGCCCCGGCGAACCCACGGTGGAGACCCCTGCCGCCGCCAAGGGGACGAGCACCGACATCGAGCTCACCCGTGCCCAGCAAACGACCGCGCGACGGGCAGCCGAGTCCAAGGCAACGATCCCCCATCTCACATTGCAGATCGATACGCGCATGGAGGCGTGCCTTGCAGCGCACGCAGAGCTGCAGGCGGTCACGCACAGCGACATGATCGTCAAGGCCTGCGCGCTGGCGCTACGTGAGCATCCCATCGCCAACTCCAGCTACCGCGACGGGCGTCTGCAGCTGCACTCCCGGGTCAACCTCGGCGTCACGATCGCCACCTCCGACTCGCTCGTCGTGCCCACGATCTTCGACGCCGACCACAAGTCGCTGCAGGAGATCGCGAGCGAGACGCAAGCGTTCGCCGAGCGCGTCGGTGCCGGCACGATCTCCCCACCGGAGCTAAGCGGCGCGACGTTTACCGTGTCGGATCTCGGCGCCTACGGTGTGCGCAACTTCGCCGCGATCATCAGCCCACCGCAGGCAGGGGTTCTATCCGTCGGCGCGCTCGAGACACGCGCCGACGTGATCGCTGCTACGGAGGACTCCCCCGCAGAACTGCTCGCACGCCGTGTCGTGACGCTCACCCTCTCCTGCGATCACCGAATTCTCTACGGGGCCGCGGCCGCACAGTTCCTTGCGCGAATCGGAGAGCTGCTCGAGGCGCCCGCAGCACTCACAGTGTGACGACGCATTTCCGCGCCGTCACACTTGCCATCCACCACCGCCGAGCTAACGAGCGAGTATCAGCTTCACACCTTCCAAGAGCTCCTTGCGGCCTTTCTTGACCGCCAGCTCCGCCTTCTGTGCGTCTTCTACCGCCGCTTCAGGGCTGCTCGCCGTCTTCGCTTCAAACGCCGCCTTCAGCTGACCATAGGCGACGATCACCGCCTTCAGGCCCTTTACGATCTTCGCCTTGCCCTCTTTCACACGCTGGGCACCCGCCGTCTGCCGGGCAATCTTAACCTCCAACGAGTGAACCACCACCGTCGAGGCAGACAATGCTTCCTCGACTGGCGTCGCATTATGGCTCGTCTTGTATTCGCCAATCGCCGTCGCCAGGTGCCCTTCCGCGACGAGGATCTTCGAGTTGTAGCTTTTGAATAGCGTCTTGATGCTCGCATCGCTGGCCGACGCCCCGGACACAGGAACCGCCAATATCACACTCACTGCCGCAAGGCACGCGAACACGCGTGCCAACCTTGCCTTTCTCATATGAATTCGCCTCCATCGCCGTATTGAGACCCCGCACGCATCTGTGCAATTGCCGCGAGGCCCTTTGTGTCGTTCGTGACTACTTATCCGTTCGCGCAAACTCCCAAACGGAGGAACCAACCTCCTCGACGCCGGCTTCCCAGGATGGCGCGAATTGTTAGGAGATTCCCATCAGAGCTTTACGTCCTCATCAGGAGGGAGATGCAGTCTCCAAGGAGACCAAACCTCAACCCGTCACCCTGGAGACCGCCCGTGGCCCCGCTCTCGCCGCAAACACACAAGCCCGTCAAACCCCCCTCGCGCAGCACGATTGCCGCGCGCATGGGAAACGCAGCGCCGCGACCGCGACCGCGCACGCTCCGTTCCCGGCCCATACGCCCAAGCTCCGAGGCGCACACGGAGCGGCTCCTCGATCGGCTGGTGGCCGAGCATGCGAGAACCTTCCATCGCCGCCCTCCTGCAGGCGCCAGAGAGGACGGTAGCGTCTAGCCGGAGCCATTTTGTGCGCAGTTGTTTCGTAACCGCCGCGCTGGGTATCACCTGTAGCGAAAGGAGGGACCCATGCTCGTAACACTTATCGTAGTTCTGTTGATTATTGCCCTCGCCGGGGGGATCGCAGTGAACCCGCTTCTGTTCCTTATCGCCCTGCTGGCGCTCGCCGTGTTCCTCGGCGGTGGTCGCCGGGGCAGCACCATCTGAACGGGCTCCACCGTCACCCGCCGCTCACAAACCGCGGCGGGTGACGAGTTCAGCCCATGATCTGACCTCGCGGAGCCAGTGGTTGAGCTCTGTGGCGCTACGCTTGCAGGGACCAATGTCTCTCCCGGCACGATCGCGACAAGAGCTCTGGGTATGCCACCTGGGGACGATCGGCTACCACGATGCACTCGTTATGCAGGAGCATCTGCGGGCTCTGCGTCAGGCCGAGGATCTGCCGGACACGCTGCTGATGCTCGAGCACCCGCCTGTATACACGCGCGGGCGGCGCTCGGGAGCGCAGGACCTGCCGTTCGCTGAGGAGTTCTACCGCGCCAGAGGCATCGAGCTGCACAGCACCGACCGCGGCGGGCAGCTCACCTATCACGGCCCCGGGCAGCTCGTCGGCTACCCGATCATGCGCATCAAAGACGTACACGCTTATCTGCGCACGATGGAAGACGCGATCATTGCCGCGCTCGCTCAGGAGGGCGTGCGCGCGCACTCGCGCCGCGCGGAGGGGATCGACTACACGGGCGTATGGGTCGCAGACCGCAAGATCGCATCCATCGGCGTGCACGTCGCCCGCGGCATCACCACCCACGGCTTTGCCGTCAACGTGCAGAACGACCTCGAGCCGTTCTCGTGGGTCGTTGCCTGCGGGCTCCCCGACGTGACCATGACCTCGCTCGCAGCTGAGCTGCTGCGCAGTGATCGTACGCGGCCAGCTGGGGACGCCGCGACATGCGAGCCGCTGCTCACGTGCTTTCGTAAGCGCATGGCGCACAGCTTCACCCAGGCGCACGGCCTGCGCCAGCGCCTGGTCTCGCCACAGCGGCTCGGTATAGGAACTGCGAACGCATCCACGCGAGCAGAGCGAGCGCCCTTGAACACGAGGCCACCCGCCCAAGCCGAAGCGGTGCCCGTATGAGTGCTACTAGATCGAGAGCCAACCCCGGGGGCATGGACGTGCTCACCGTGCTTGGCCCCGACGTGCGCCCGCTGCGCGAGCGCAAGCCGCCGTGGTTCAAGGTCCCCCCGCCCGGCGGGCAGCGCTACCGCGAGCTCACGCAGCTGATTCGCGACGAGAACCTGCACACCGTCTGTCAGGAGGCAGCCTGCCCAAACGTCGGCGAGTGCTGGGAGCGTGGCACCGCCACGTTCATGATCCTCGGCGACACCTGCACCCGCCGCTGCGGTTTCTGCAACGTCAAGACCGGCAAGCCCACGTGGAACGATCCGCTCGAGCCCGCCCGCGTAGCGCGCTCGATCGCGCGCATGGGCCTGCGCCACGCCGTCATCACCTCCGTCGACCGCGACGACCTTCCCGACAAGGGCGCCTCCGCCTTTGTCGGCGTCATCCGCCAGGTCCGCCAGCAGGCGCCCGGCTGTCAGATCGAGGTGCTCACGCCCGACTTCCAGGGCCAGGAAATGCCGCTCGCCAAGGTCATCAGCGAGCGTCCCGACGTGTTCAACCACAACGTCGAGGTCGTGCCCCGGCTTTACTCCATCGCGCGGCGCGGCTCACAGTTCCAGCGCTCCTGCCGCGTGCTGCAGCTTGCCGGTGAAATGGGCGAAGGCGAAGTCGTCACCAAGTCTGGCCTGATGGTCGGGCTCGGCGAGACGCATGAGGAGATGGTGGAGACCTTCGGCGCGCTGCGCCAGCACGGCGTGCAGGTGCTCACCGTCGGGCAGTACCTGCGCCCCTCCGAGCGCCATCTGCCCGTCGTGCGCTACTGGCACCCCGACGAGTTCGCCGCGCTCGAGCAGGCTGCGTATGCGCTCGGCTTCCAGCACGTGGCCGCCGGCCCGCTCGTGCGCTCCTCCTACCACGCCGACCAGCACGTCCCGCAGGCGCGTCCTGGCGTGGGGCCGCTGGCCGGTGACGAGCCGCTCGCCGTACACGCCTAAGCTCTGACGCGGGCCGCCGCGCTCGGGCCCGCAGCGATGTTCCCCGTCAAAGACAACATTCCGCTCGCGCGGTTCCCGCTCGTCACCGTCGCGCTGATCGCGCTCAACGTGCTCGCCTACCTGCTTGCGACGCTCAGCGGCCACGACGGCAGCTTCTTCGGCGGACCCAGCCTCCAGGTAGCGCGCCACTACGGGGCGGTGCCGCGCACGCTCACTCACGCCAGCAGCTTCGCCGAGTGGAAAACCGCCGTCACCTCGCTGTTCATGCACGGCAGCTTCCTGCACCTCCTCGGAAACATGGCCTTCCTCGGCCTCTTCGGACCAGCCGTCGAGGACGCCACCGGGCGCCTGCGGTTCCCCGCCTTCTACCTGCTCGCAGGCCTGCTCGCGCTGGGCGTCCAGATCGCCGTACAGCCAAACTCCAGCGTCCCCGTGCTAGGCAGCTCCGGGGCGGTAGCAGCGATACTCGGCGGCTACCTGCTGCTGCATCCCCGCGCGCGGGTGATCTCGCTGTCCGTGATCCCGTTCATGTTCACGCTGGTCGACGTGCCTGCCGTGATCCTGCTCGCGCTGTGGCTCCCCGAGCAGCTCTACATCTCCCTCGCCGGTCTCGCCAGCGCCGGCGCCGGCGGCGACTCCGCCAGCGAGCTCGCCGGCTACCTCACCCACATCGGCTGCGTCGCCTTCGGCCTGCTCGCCGTAAGGCTCTTCAGCGCCCGTCGCAGCAGCGAGCCGCCGCTGCTGGCGGTGTACTAGAGCCGATGCTCGCCTCCCCGAGACTCGGCGGATGACGCGCATCATCGTGCTCGGTGTCGTGTTGCTGTTCGTCATCGGCTTCGCGTTCCTCACGCTCACCGTCATCTCCAGACAGGGTGGCCTCACGTTTGCGAGCCTGCTCTCGCTGCTGATCGTCGTGCTGCTCGGCGTCGGGGTCGTCGGCGCGCTGCGCAATCCTCCCCCCAAATGAGCAGCTCGCCGTTCCTCACGCCCGGCCACAGTCGCAACCGCAGAGCGCTCGCCGCCAGACGCAGACGCCGTAGGCGGCTGACCGCGCTCGCCGCACTGCTCGCCGTCGTGGTCGCTGTCGTCGGCGGCCTCGCCTTCGCCAGTCGCTCGGGCGAACGCCCCCACGGCGCATCTCAAAGGACCCACACGCACGGCTCACCTACACGCACTCCCGTCGCCGCCGTGACCCGCTCACCCGCCGGCTTCCCGCTCAGCAAGCCCGCGCTCGCGCTCAGCGGCATCTCCACGCCAGCCAAGGATCCGGTGCACATCTCCTTCCGAGACCCGCCCCGTGCCGGGCTGCTGTTCAACCTCACCACCGGCCAGGTGCTCTGGCAGCACAACGCCTACGTGCACATGCCCATCGCCAGCCTCACCAAGATGATGACCGCGCTGCTCACCGTCACCTCCGCGCCGCCCAACGCGCGCGTGCTCATCACCCGACAGGCCGTCGACATGCAGGGCTCCAAGGTCGGCGTGCTGCCCCTCGGCAGGCACGTGCCGCTCGAGAGCCTGCTCTACGGCCTGCTGCTGCCCTCCGGCAACGACGCCGCCGTGGCGCTCGCCCAACACGTCGCCGGCAGCGTCAGCGGGTTCGTCACGCGCATGAACGAAGAGGCGGCCAAGCTCGGGCTCGGCTGCACGCGCTACTCCTCGCCCTCCGGCTTCTACAACCACAACAACTTCTCCTGTGCCGCCGACCTCGCGGTGCTCGCCCACGTGGACATGGAGCAGCCGCGCATCGCCAAGGTCGTCGGCACCTACGAAGCGATCCTGCCCTTCCCCATCCACGGAGGCAAGCTCTACCTCGACAACAACAACCCGCTGCTCATCTACAAATACCCCGGCGTCACCGGTATGAAGACCGGACAGACCGAAGCCGCCGGTCGCTGTCTCGTCGCCACCGCCGAGCGCCATGGCGTGCGCCTCGGCGCGATCGTGCTCGACTCCGACGCGCCAGGCACGCAGGACCGCCAGCTGCTCGATCTCGGTTTCGAGCGCGTCTACCACCAGCCGATCGTCCCCGAGGAGCCGTTCCCACCCGGGGTCTGACACCGCCATTCGCGGAGGGTGTACCGTTCTAGGTCCGCTAGATTGACTGGTCAGTCAGCCAAAGGAGCCGAAGTGGATCTCGACGACACACCCGAGCAGGCCGCCTACCGCGCACAGGTGCGCAGCTGGCTCGACGAGCACAAGAGCGAAGCACCCATTTTGCAAGGTCCCGGCGCGATCGAGGACGAGGACGAGATCATCGCCGCCCGCCGCGTGTGGCAGGGCAAGCTCGCCGAGGGCGGGCTCGCAGGCGTGACCTGGCCCAAGGAGTACGGCGGCCAGGGCCTCGGCCCGATCGAGCAGGTCGTCTGCAACCAGGAGATCAGCCGCGCCGGCGTGCCCGGCATCCTCGACGCGATCGGCGTCGGCATGCTCGGGCCCACGATCATCGCCCACGGCGCCGAGGAGCAGAAGTCGCGCTACCTCGCGCCGCTGCTCCACGGCGACGAGGTCTGGTGCCAGCTCTTCTCCGAGCCCGCCGCCGGCTCCGACCTCGCCGCCGTGCAGACCCGCGCGCGCCAGCAGGACGACGGCAGCTGGCGCCTGTCCGGCCAGAAGGTCTGGACGACCAACGCCCAGTTCGCCGCCTACGGGCTGCTACTCGCCCGCACCGACGTCGACGTGCCCAAGCACAAGGGCCTGACGATGTTCATCGTGCCCATGGACGGCGAGGGCGTGACCGTGCGCGGGCTGCGGCAGATCTCCGGCGAGGCCGAGTTCAACGAGGTCTTCTTCGACGACGTCTCCCTCGAGGAGGGTGCTGTCGTCGGCGGGGTCGGAAACGGCTGGGGCACGGCGCTGACGACGCTCATGTTCGAGCGCGTCACGATCGGTCTCGGCAGCGAGGGCATGGGCTACAACTCCACGCGCTTCGCCGGCGCGATCGCCGCCGACGAGCACGCCCGCCGCGACCCCGAGGTGCGCCACAAGCTCGGTGAGATCGCAAGCGAACTGCTCGCCGTCAGGTTCACCGGCTACCGCACGCTCACCGCGCTGCAGAAGGGCCAAATCCCCGGGCCCGAGGCCGGGCTCGCCAAGGTCACGATCGTCTCCGGCGCGATCAAGGCAGGTGACCTGATCGCCGACGTCGTCGGCCCCGACGCCCTCTCCCAGGACAGCCAGTGGGCCTACATGATCTCCTTCCTGCCCGGACTGAAGTCCGCCGGAGGCACGGAAGAGATCCTGCGCAACACGATCGGCGAGCGCGTGCTCGGACTGCCTCCCGAGCCGCGTCTGGACAAGGGCATCCCATTCTCCGAGCTGCGTTCAAAGGAAGGAGCGCCGGCATGAATCTCGCTCTGTCAGACGAGCAAGTGTTTCTGCGCGAGGCCGCCCGCGGGGCGCTGTCGCGCTTCAAGACGCTCGAAGCCGCGCGCGAGGCGCTCGACGGCAACGCCGACGCACTGCCCGACCTGTGGCCCACCGCCAAGGAGGCAGGCTGGCCCGGCCTGCTGATCGACGAAGACCACGGCGGCGCCGGCCTCGACGCCTTCGACGCGATGCTCGTGCTCGGCGAGTGCGGGCGCGTGATCGCCGGCATCCCCCTGCTCGGACACCTGCCCGCAACCGCCATCCTCAGCGACGCTCGCAACGCGGCGGACCAGCTGGATGATCTCGCCACCGGCGAGCGCCGCGCCGCCTACCTGCCCGCGCAGCCGCCCACTGAGCTCGACGAGCGCTGGACCGCCGACCCCGCCAGCGGGCTCGCACGCGCCGCGCTGCCGGTGGCGCAGGCGGGCGACGAGGAGGGACACGTGTCGGTCACCGGCAGCTTCGCCTTCGTGCCCGACGCCCCCGGGGCAGATGTGCTCATCGGAACCGTGCTGCTCGAGGGCAAGCCGGTCGGGGTTGCCATCGACGCAGACGCCGGCGGCGTGAGCATCGAGCCCGTCAGCCGCTACGACGCCACCCGCTCGCTCGGCCACGTCACGCTCGACGGCGCCAGCGCCCTCCTGCTCGACGCCCCCGAGGAGTCGCTCGCCGCTGCCTGGTATCTCGCCCAGGCGCTCGTCGCCGCCGAGTCGCTCGGCAGTGTCGAGACCGCGCTGGATGTGTCCGTCGCCTACGCCAAGGAGCGCTTTACCTTCGGGCGCGCGATCGGTTCCTACCAGGCCGTCAAGCACTCGTTGACCGAGGTCCTGCGCCAGCTCGAGAACGGCCGTTCGCTGATCTACTACGCCGGCTGGGCACGCAACGGCGCCCCCGACGAGTTCCCGCTCGCGGCCAGCGCCGCCCGCTCCGTCGGCGGACGCGCGCTCGATGAGGCCGCCCGCACGATGATCTCCGTGCACGGCGGCATCGGCGCCACCTGGGAGCACGACGCGCCGCTCTACTTCCGCCGCGCCCAGCTCTCGCGCAGGCTCCTCGGCGGCACCGGACAGGCGACCGACCGCGTCGCCGGTGAGCTGATCGCGCAGGCCAGCGCGGGCTGACAGTCGCTGGCTTAGGTGGCCAAAATGTCGTGTTTGACCTGATCGAGCAGACCGAGCACGCGGAACGGGTCGCCGACGTTGTGGCGCATCCTGATTGTGGATGACACCTGGACGTTTCCAAGCGGGTCGGTGCCCTCCACTTTTTGCAGCTCTACGATCGTGATCACCCCACCGATCTGGATGTCCTCCCGATCGCCGAAGTCCTGTTCGAGCGCCTCCATCTGCTCGGAGGCGCAGTTGCCGAGTATCGATCCGTCCAGGGCCATGTGGCCTCCTATGTGAGAGGTGGGGGCGAGAGCGCACGAGCGTGTGCCGCGCAGGCCCGCCGCACGATAGCGACGCGTCGATCAGATCGAGTGTGGCGGCCCTCAGCCGCCCGCCGCGCGCTTAGCCGTCACGGCCTGCGCGCGCTTCTTCTTCGCAGCCTTCGCTTCCGCTTCTGTTTCTTCTTTCGCCTTCGCCGTCGCTTCTTCGGCTTCCAGCGCCGCCAGCACGGGCGCGCCGTAGGCCGCCTGGACGGCTTGCACCATCGCCGGTTCCAGCCCACAGTTGATGCAGAAGCCGTGCTGGGACCAGCCGATCGCCCGCGCCAGCACCTGATCGGCGTACGTCACACCCGTGGCGTCGTGGCCGTAGTAGTCATATGCGGCGTTCCACGCCGAGTCGTTTAGCTGGTATTCGGCGCCGTCCGCGGAGAGCAGGTGCGCTGCGGCCATGATCGCGTCGAAGTCGTCGTAGATCGACGGATGCGTGGTGGTCATGTGGTCATAGTGCGCCGGGCGCCTGCCGTACTTGTAGGAGTCCGCCACCAGATCCCAAGTAGATGAGATCCCCGCGCCCCCGTTGGTCACGTTGAACTGCATCGGCCCGCCACAGCAGTGCGCGAAGTTCAGGCCGTAATAGGTGCCCTTGGCGGTCGAGAACGCGGACTCCTGTCGGTGGATCGAGGCAAGCAGCAGCCAGTTCACGCCAAACGTGCTCTGTGCCGTCGCATAGATCGGGTAGAAGCCTTCCATCCACGCCCTGGAGATATGCGTCTGCGTGGCGTCCAGGTAGTCGCGCGCCTCCAAGCGCTGCTGCACGGTCGAAGGCCGCGCCACGATCGCCGCATGGCGATGCCCGGCGTTGGTCGAGCGCACGACGCTCGTCGGAGGTGAGGGCATTGGCGCCGGCGTCTTTGCCGCAACCGGAACCGCCGGCGGCGCAACATGCGCCGTTCCGCCAACGAGGCCGGTGAGCACGGCGACCAGCACGATCACACCAACCGCAGCGATCGCGCAGGCGAGCAGCCAGGCGCCCCGTTCCGACGGCGGCGCCGGGGGCGAGGCGTATGGAGCCGCGGGCACGACTACTCATCCTAACCGTGCTCCGCGCCGATCAGAGCACTAGCGGGTTAGCACCCGCATGCACATGTCAAGCACTCGCCTTGCTCTGATCGCCGTCGTGACCTGCCTCGTCGGGGGCGCGCTCGCGACCCCGCCCACCCTCGCCGCCGCACACGCAGCCGGCACAGCTCCGCCCGCCCTCGCCGCCGCACACGCAGCCGGCACAGCTCCGCCCGCCCTCGACGCGTCCCAGCAGCACTACCTGGCACTGGCGCACGCGGGCGTGGCGAAGGCGCACTCGCGCTGGTGGGACCCTCGCCTGGGCTGGTACGTCTCCCGGCTGAACGACCACGAGCGCTATCCGCTGGCGACGATCTGGGACAGCGTGCCGCTGTTCGAGTCGCTCGACGCGATCGACATCGCACAGCCGAGCATCGCCAACCGCCACGCGCTCGCGAGCTTCGCCGCCGGAGCCGAGCGCTACCTCAACCGCGGCCTGCGTCCCGTGCCTGGGTACTCGCCCTACCCCGGGGACCGTGAAGGGAACACAGAGACGTGGTTCGACGACAACGGCTGGTGGGGCATCGCGTTTGTGAACGCCTACCGTGCCACCGGCAACCGCCGCTACCTGCGCGACGCCGAACGCGCGCTGCGTTACACCGCCGCCGCCGGCTGGGACCCGAACGGCGGTGGAATCTGGTGGAACACCGATCATCCCTACAAGTCAGGGCCAGCACTCGCCGCGGACACGCTGCTGGCGACGCTCATCTACCAAGAGGACAAATCGAGCTTTGCCCTCACCGAGGCGCGGCAGTTCATCGCCTGGGCCAACGGCAGTGGCTTCAGCGCCAGCGAAGGGCTGTACGCGGACAGCAGCGTCAGCGCCACCCCCGTTGACTACGTGGAGGCGCCGCTGATCTACGCGCAGGCGCTGCTCTGCCACCTCACCGGCGCCGCCGACGAATGCGTGCGCGCCAGGCAGGTGATGAACACCTCGCTACAGCGCTTTGGCGTCGTCTTGGACTTCTCACCGCAGTACGACGCGATCTACCTGCAGTGGCTGCTCGCGCTATACGCCCTGGAAGGCGATGCGAGCCTCTACCGCATCGCCGCGGAGAATGCGCGCGACGCCCAGACACACGCGCTGAATAGCGAAGGCCTGTACATGCTCTCCTGGAACGGCGAAACGCTGCCAGCGGCTGACGCTGAACCGGGGATGCTGCAGACTCACGCCGCCACCACCAGCCTGTTCGCGTGGCTTGCCGTCTACACGCCACCGGCGAGCTGAGAGCTCACACGCCGAGCACGCGCCGCGCGAGCGTGTCGAACAGGTGGTCCGGCAGCAGCCGCTTGGCCGCCAGCATCACCCGCGCGTCCCTGCCCACCACATAGCGCGCCTTCATCCGCGGCGCTGTCAGCGCCGTCTCGATCGTCTGCGCCACCTGCTCTGCGGGTACGCCACGGCGCGCGGTGCTCTCCAGCACCTTGCCCATCGCCTCGGGCACCTTGCCGTAATACGGCTCCAGCTCGGGCGGAATGCGCACGCTTTCCGCTTCCGCACGTGCCTTCTCCCAGATCGGCGTCGCAACCGAGCCGGGCTCGACGAGCGCGACTTGGACGCCCGAGCTGTGGAGTTCAACGCGCAGCGCATCTGCCAGCGCCTCGATCGCGTGCTTCGACGCAGCGTAAGGCGCGGTGAACGCCATCGCCACACGCCCGCCCACGGAAGAGACGAACACGATGCGCCCGCGGGCACGACGCAGCGCAGGCAGCATCGCCTGCGTTACCGCCACCTGCGCGAGCACGTTCACGTCGAACTGCTTGCGCATGTCCTCAGTTGAGATCAGCTCGAGCGGCCCGCCCACGCCGATGCCGGCGTTGTTCACGAGCGCGTCCAACCCGCCGCTCGGCGAGACCCCAGCGTGCGCGCTGACCTCTTCGACGCGCGTAACGGCCTGCGCGATCTGATCGGCATCTGTCACATCCAACACGAGCGTGTGCACACGACCGGCCGCAGCCGGCTCTGCTGCCAGCCGCTCGCCCGCTGCATGCTCGCGCACGCCCGCCAGCACCGTCCACCCGCTCGCCGCAAGACGCAGCGCGCTTGCGCGGCCGATTCCCGTGGATGCACCGGTGACGAGCGCGAGTGGCATCGGGGCGACGTTACTCCAAGCAGTTGGGCGCCGCAGTGCAGCCTGCGATCGGCGGGACACCTAGGATGCGCCGCAGTGTTTTTCCCTGCAAAGCCGGACATGCCGCGGCGACGCACGCCGATCCTCGCGGCGGCGCCGCTGATCCTCGCTGTGGCCTTGCTGGCGGGCTGTGGCTCGACCTCGAAGGGGAGCGCCGGCATTGCGGCGATTGCTCCCACCACCTTGGCCACCACCCACGACTGCGCGGCTACCGTCGCGAGGACGCTCGAGAACGTGCTCGATCGCGTCTACCGCGAGGGCGTCTTCAGCGAACGCACGGCCAGCGCCCAGTACATGATCACGCACTCCCAGGCCCTGCGCGAAGCCGTTGAAGCGCGCAACAAGGCGGGCGCGCAGGCGGCCGTGGAGGCGCTGCTGAAGACCGGACACATGACCAACGTGCGCGTCACGGTTGGGGCGCAGACGCTCGTGGACGCGGGCGGCGCGGCCCTGATCCCACTCCACGGCACCCTGACCGGAGCCAACGGCGAATCGATCGCCACCTATCTCGCGAGCGTCTGGGCCGACCACGGCTTCCTCGTCGAGACCGACGGGATCACCCAGGGCATCGTCATGTTGCGCAGGGGCGGGCACAGCATCGGCGGCTCGCCGGAACTCACGGGGACGCTGGGCAAGGAAGGCACGACCGTTTACAAGAACGTTCTCTACCAGTACGTCTCCCGCCCCGCCAAGACCTACCCCTCAGGCACAGCGCGGATCTATCTGCTGATCCCGATCAGCTCGACCAAGACGCTGTGCGGCAAGACCGAAGATGACACCACCGTGAACACGCTCATGGGCGTGGCCAAACTGATCTACCGAGGGGAGCTCGGCGAAGCGGCGCACAAGCAGATCGCGCGCGTCCAACACAACAAGCCGCTGCTGCAAGCGGTCGCCGAACGCAACCCCGCAGCAACCGAATCGGCGATCAAGGCCTTGCTCAACGAGCACATCGTGCGCATGCACGTGACCGCAGAAGGCAAACTGCTCTCCGACGTCGGCGGCCCTTATGTGCTTGCGCCCGTGAGCGCCAACCTCACCGTCGGCGGGCACACGATCGGTACGGTCACGCTCTCGATCCAGGACGATGAAGGCTACCTGCGCCTGGCCAGACGACTGGCCGGCATGGACGTGCTGATGTACATGAAGGGGGACAGCCCCGAACTCGTGAAGAACAGCCTCGGTCCGGTGTCAGGCACCGTCCCCGCCAGTGGGTCCTACACGTACCGCGGCCGCACCTACCGCGTGTTCACCGTCCACGCCGAGGCGTTCCCGGCGGGCACGCTCACGATTCGCGTGCTCGTTCCGATCCCCTACCCGTAGCGCTCAGGCCGGTGTCAGCGACTGCTGCTTCTCGCGCAGCGACGCCATCAGCTGGGCGAAGGAGTCAGCGAATTTTTCGACACCCTCGCGCTCGAGCGTTTCTGTCACGTCGTCGTAATCGACGCCCACGCGCGCGAGATCTGCCAGCACGCGATGTGCTTCGTCGAGCCCGACCTGCAGGCGCGCCTGCGGCTCGCCGTGATCCTGGTAGGCCATGATCGTCTCCTCGGGCATCGTGTTCACGGTGTCCGGCCCGATCAGCTCATCCACGTACAGCGTGTCCGGATAGTTGGGGTTCTTGGTCGAGGTCGAGGCCCACAGCACGCGTTGCGGGGTGGCGCCCTTGCCCACCAGGTACTCCCAGCGCGGACCGCTGAACGCCTCCAGATAGTGGGCGTAGGCGAGCTTCGCGTTCGCGATCGCGAGCTTTCCCTGGAGCTCTTTGGGCGCACCAACCTCCTCCAAGCGCCGGTCGGCCTCGGTGTCGATGCGTGAGACGAAGAAGCTCGCCACCGACGCGACCGTCTTCGGGTCTCCGCCCTCGGCCACGAGACGCTCGATGCCGCGGATGTAGGACTCCGCCACCTCCGCGTAGCGCTGCAGGGAGAAGATCAGCGTCACGTTGATCGAGTGGCCCTTGGAGATCACGTCCTCGATCGCCGCCAACCCCGGCTTCGTCGCGGGGATCTTCACCATCAGGTTGGGGCGATCGACGCTCTTGTGGATGCGCATCGCCTCGCGGTAGGTGACGAGCGTGTCGTACGCCAGCCGCGGATCGACCTCCAGGGACACGTATCCATCGCGTCCGCTGCCGCCATCCCACACCGGGCGGAAGAGGTCGCATGCCTCTCTGATGTCTTGTTCGGCGAGCGTCCAGAAGACATCGTCGCCCTCCTTGCCTTCACTGGCGAGTTCGTGCAGCTGCTCGTCGTAGGCCTCACCGGAGCTCATCGCCTTCTCGAAGATCGTCGGGTTCGACGTGGCGCCGACCACGGAGTACCGGTCGACGAGCTCCTGCAGGTGTCCTCCCCGGATTGATTCGCGCGAGAGGAAATCGACCCACACGCTCTGCTTCAGCTCCGACAGACGTGTGAGGGGCGGTGCATCGGAGGGCATTGGCGTCTCCTGTCAGTGTTTCGATTCGAGCAGTGCCTGCGCTCGCGCGAGGATGTTCTCGGTCGTGAAGCCCAGCTTCTCAAGCACGGTAGTACCCGGCGCAGACGCGCCGAAGCGATCCAGGCCGAGCACGTCGCCGTCGAGGCCCACCCACTTGCCCCAGCTGATCGTGGCGCCCGGCTCGACCGCGAGCCGGGTCCGGATTGAGGGCGGCAGCACCTCGTCGCGGTACTCCTTGCTCTGCTCCTCGAAGAGGTCCATGCACGGCATCGATACGACGCGCACGCGGGTGCCCTGCTCGGCCAGCGCCTTGCCTGCCGCAAACGTAAGCGGCACCTCAGCGCCCGTGGAGATCAGGATGATCTCGGGATCAGGCCCGGCGGAGTCCCACAGCACGTAGGCGCCGCGCTCCACGCCGCTCGCGCTCGCGACCTCCTCGCGATCGAGCACGAGCACGTTCTGCCTGGAGAGCAATAGCGCCGTCGGGCCGTCGTGGCGCTCGAGCGCCACCCGCCACGCTTCGGCCGTCTCGTTGGCGTCGCCCGGGCGCATCACCCACAGGTGCGGGATCGCACGCAGCGAGGCGTAGTGCTCGATCGGCTGGTGTGTCGGGCCGTCCTCGCCCAAAGCGACGGAGTCGTGCGTCCAGACCCACACCACCGGCAGACCCATCAGCGCCGAGAGCCGCACCGCGCCGCGCATGTAGTCGGAGAACATCAGGAACGTGGATCCGTACGGTTTGACGATGCCGCCGTGCGCGGCCGCGCCGTTGACGATTGCGCCCATCGCGTGCTCGCGGATGCCGAAGGGGATGTTGCGGCCCGCGTGGACCTTCGAGAACTCCCCCGCGCCCTCGAACAGGGTCTTGGTTGACTCAACAAGGTCCGCCGCGCCGCCGATCATCGTCGGGCCGTAGTCCGCGAACGCCGCCATCACCTTCTGGCCTGCCGAGCGAGTCGCGATCTCTTCGCCGGCGGCAAACTTCGGCAGCGGCTCGCGCCAACCATCCCGCAGCTTGCCCGCCCACGCGAGGTCCCAGTCGGCCGCCATGTCCGGGAAGGAGTCCCGCCACGCCGCGAACTTCTCCTCCCAGGCATCGCTCGCCTTCGTGCCGGACTCGTGCAGCGACATGTGCTCGTACACGCGCTCGTCCACCCAGAACTTGCGGTCGGGGTCGAAGCCCATCACTTCCTTGGTGGCCCGCACCTCGTCTTCGCCAAGCGCGGCGCCGTGCGACTTGGCGGTGTCGATCGCGTGCGGGGCTGGGTAGGCGATGTGCGAGCGGATCGAGATGAACGACGGGCGCTCCGGTTCGTCGCGAGCCGCGGCGAGCGCCGCATCGAGCTCGTCCAGATCCTCTGAATCCTCGACCCGCTGCACGTGCCAGCCGTCGGCCTCCAGGCGCGCGGCGTGGTTCTCGCCGTCGAAGGACAGCGACGTCGTGCCGTCGATCGTGATGCGGTTGTCGTCGTAGCAGACGACGAGCTTGCCCAGCGCGAAGTTGCCGGCGATCGAGGCCGCCTCCTGGCTGACGCCCTCCATCAGATCGCCGTCCGAGCAGATCACGTACACGTGGTGGTCGACGAGCTCGTGCCCCGGACGGTTGAAGCGGTCGGCGAGGAAGCGCTCGGCCATCGCCATCCCCACCGCGTTGGCGAAGCCCTGACCCAACGGCCCCGTCGTGACCTCGATGCCCTGGGTGTGGCCGCGCTCGGGGTGCCCGGGTGTGAGCGAGCCCCACTGGCGGAACTGCTGCAGGTCCTCGATGCGCAGCTCGTAGCCGCACAGGTGCAGAAGGGCGTACTGCAGCATGCAGGCGTGACCAGAGCTCAGCACGAAGCGGTCGCGGTTGGGCCAATGCGTCTGCCCTGGGTTCGCGTGCAGGAAGCGCTTGAAAATGGTGTATCCAAGCGGTGCCATCGCCATCGCCGTGCCCGGGTGGCCGGCGTTCGCCTTCTGCACCGCGTCCATCGCCAGCGCGCGGATCGTGTCGATCGAGAGCTTGCGGACCTCGAGGTCCACGACCGACCCCGCTGCGACGTCGGCGGAAGTGGGCTGCGAAGAGGTGGCCATTGAGTCGATCCTACCCCCATCCGGCCCGGTAGAGTCAGAAGATCGTGTCAGAGCAATTTTGCGACGTCGGCAGGGGAATCAGCCTCTGTTATGAGACCTACGGTGAGCCCACCAACCCGACGGCGCTGCTGGTCATGGGGCTGGGCACGCAGATGGTCGCCTGGCAGCGGGACTTCTGCGAGGAGCTGGCAGGCCGCGGCCTGCACGTGGTCCGCTTCGACAACCGTGACATCGGGCGCTCCACCCACGTAGCCGGCCGTCCGCCCAGCATCCGCCAGCTGTTGATGCGATCCAAGCGCGCCGCCCATTACACGCTTGCGGACATGGCCGACGACGCTGCCGGCCTGTTGCGCGAGCTCGACCTCGCGCCCGCACACGTGATCGGCGCCTCGATGGGCGGCATGATCGCCCAGCTGCTCGCAGCGCGTCACCCCCAGATGGTGCGCTCGCTGACCTCGATCATGTCCAATACCGGCAGCCTGCGCCACGGCCAGCCGTCGCTGCGCGTGTACACCGTCTTCCTGCGCCGGCCGGGCGAGGGGCGCGAGGCGTTCATCGCGCACACCGAACGGCTGTTCAAAGCGATCGGCTCGCCGGGGCTCCCGCGCGACGACGATGATCTGCACGAGATCGCAGCAACCAGCTACGAGCGCGACCACGACCCCGCGGGGCCAGGGCGCCAGCTGGCGGCGATCCTCGCCTCAGGGGACCGCACAGCCCAGCTGCGCCAGATCGCCGTGCCGACGCTCGTCGTGCACGGCAGCGCCGATCCGCTCGTCTCCCCTTCCGGCGGGCGCGCGACCGCGAGGGCGATCCCAGGCGCGAAGCTGATGATTATCCCCGGCATGGGCCACGACCTACCCCGTGCGATCTGGCCTGCCCTGATCGATGCACTCTCGGAGCTCGCGCAGCGCGCCGACAGCGCGAGCGACGGACACCCGCCCCTACCGACCCGTCCTACCTCGCTCTCGGGCCTGTAGGGACAAGGTCCTCCCTCGGCGCCCCTCAGCGCCCCTGGGGCCGGCGCGAGCACGCGCGCAGGCCGGCCAGCGAGTGCGTGCGCGCACCCGGACACCACGCATCGCCTGCCTGCACCCGCACGAGCCAGTGCAGGTCGTGACGACAATGCGAGCGCCGGTACGGCCAGCGCCCGTGCAGAGCCCGCAGCATCCGGTGCTCGTGACATACGAACAGTCTCATCTCCATCGGAACCCTCCGTCTGCGTCTGGCCGCGCGTCCTGCGAGACCCCCGAAAACACGTCTTGCTGCACCCCTCCACCACCCGGTGGGCACGACTTGCTCGCAGACATATAAATCAGGTTTTACGCAGGATGTCAACTTAAACCACACGATTGACATAAGAGTCGAGATATATCTCTCGACTGCTTGTCGTATGCCGAGAATCCGAAAGATGCGGGGCTTCCGGAAGGCTCGAGACGGCTGCGCGGATGAAACGGCCCCGGCCGCAGCGGCGTTACCGGGGGAGAGAGACGATGAGAGTGCGCCCGGCGGGAATCGAACCCGCGGCCTGCGGCTTGAAAGACCGCTGCTCTTTGGCTCCCCAAAGAGAACCGTTGACCACTGAGCTACGGGCGCGTGATTGGAACGTCTGACCTACTGACCTTGCGACGAGCACCTTATTCTAAGCAGGCGCCGACCGCCAGGCCAAACATCGGCACGGATCGCTCAGGGCGTGAGCACGATCTTGAGCGCCTCGCGCCGGTCATAGACGGCGTAGGCCTCAGGCGCCTCTTCGAGCGTCATGTGGTGGGTGACGAGCGCGGTGGGGTCGAGCACCCCCGCGGAGAGCATCGCGAGCACGCGGTCGACGTGTCCGATCACGTTGGCGTGGCCGCCGCGCAGCGTCAGCGCCTTCAGCCACAGCAGGCCCATGTGCACCTCCGCGCGCTCGGCGTACACGCCGATGCACTGGATCGCGCCGCAGTTGCGCGTCAGACGGATCGCGCTCTCCAGCACCTTGGGGTCCCCGACAGCGTCGATTGAGACGTCCACGCCGCGCCCTTCAGTGGCGCCGCGCACGGCGGCGCGCACATCCTGCTCGACGAGGTGCAGCGGCTCGGCGCCGAACGCCTCGGCCACGGCCAGGCGCTCGGGGACGGTGTCGATCGCGAACACGTGCGCGGCACCGCACGCCTTGGCCGCCTGCACCGCGCACAGCCCCACGGGGCCAAGCCCGAGCACGGCGACGACGTCTCCTGCTCGCATGCCGCTGTCAACGACCGCGTGAAATCCGGTGCCCATGACGTCGCCCGCGAACAGCGCCACGTCGTCTGAGAGGCCCTCGGGGACGCGACGCAGCACGAGGTTGGCGTGCGGCACGAGCGCCATGTCCGCCTGCGTGCCCTGCAGCGAGCCGAGCGCCGCGCCGTGGCCGAACGTACGCGAGTGCTCGCAGCGATGGTAGAGACCCTGCAGGCAGAAGAAGCATTCGCCGCAGGCGGTCTGGAAGCAGCCGAGCACGCGGTCGCCGACGGCGACACGGGTCACGTCAGCTCCTGCGGCGAGGACGGTGCCGACGTACTCGTGACCGATCGTGAAGCCCGGTTCGATCTGTACGCGCCCGTGGTAGATGTGCAGGTCAGAGCCGCACACGCCGGTGGCGTCGATGCGCACGATCGCGTCGTCGGAGGCAATCAGCTCGGGCTCGGGGCGCTCCTCGACGCTGACGACGCCGGGGGCCTGGAATGTGACGGCGCGCATGGCGAGGCCAGCCTACCGGTGCGCGTTGGCGGGAGCGACGCCGGCCTGCACCTCGCGCAGCGCCCCCGTCTCGGGGTCGAACACGAAGCCGCTGATGTGCTCGCGGGCGGTCAGCTCGCGGCTGGAGCGAAGCCGCGCGAGGCTTCCGCGCAGCGTCTCCTCGACGTCCTCGAAGGCACCTAGGCGCCACGTCGGCAGCACGCCGTCGGCGGCCAGCGCCTGCGCGAACTCGTCCTCGGAGGCGCCGCGCAGGCCGCAGCCCTCGTGCATCACGACCACGATCTCCTCGGTGCCCAAGAGGCGCTGGGAGGCGCTGAGCGAGCGGATCGCATCGTCGGTGACCAGGCCGCCGGCGTTGCGGATGATGTGCGCGTCGCCGCGCTCGATCCCGAGCATGGGGAACAGGTCGATGCGCGTATCCATGCACGACAGCACCGCCACCTTGCGTCGCGGGCGCGGGCTGAGACCCGGGGCGGCGAGCTCCGCCACCCGGGTGGCGGCCACGCGCAGCATCTCATCGGCGTGCGGCATTCCGATCTGAGCCCTTTAGCCGTGCCCCAGCACGGGGTGCGGGGCGTAGGGCTCCTCCAGGCGCGCGATCTCCTCATCGCTCAACTGGAGCTGCTCGGCGGCGAGCGCATCCTCGAGGTGACCCGCCTTGGTGGCGCCGACGATCGGTGCGCTCACGCCGGGCTTGTGCAGCAGCCACGCGAGCGCCACCTGCGCGGGCGGCACACCGCGCTCGCCCGCCACCTCGGCGACGCGCTCCACGACGTCGAAGTCTGTGGGCTGCGCGTAGAGGTAGTCGGTGAAAGGGTCGGAGTCAGAGCGCGTCGTCAGGCGCTCACCGGAGCGCGTGCGGCTACCGGCGAGCACGCCGCGTGCGAGCGGGCTCCAGGGGATCACGCCCACGCCCTGATCGACGCATAGGGGGATCATCTCCCGCTCCTCCTCGCGGTAGATCAGGTTGTAGTGGTTCTGCATGGAGACGAAGCGCGTCCAGCCGTGCGTGTCGGCCACGTACTGCGCCTTGGCGAACTGCCACGCGAACATGCTGCTCGCGCCGATGTAGCGCGCCTTGCCGGCGCGCACCACGTCGTGCAGCGCCTGCATCGTCTCCTCGATCGGAGTGCGCGAGTCCCAGCGGTGGATCTGGTAGAGGTCCACGTAATCCATCTGCAGCCGCTCGAGCGACGCGTCGATCGCGCTGAGGATGTGCTTACGCGAGAGCCCGCCGCCGTTCTCGCCGGGGGTCATCGGCATGAACACCTTGCTCGCCACTACGACCTCATCGCGCGTGAACATCTTGGCGAGCAGGCGGCCGGTCGCCACCTCGCTGGCGCCCTTGGAGTACGTGTCGGCCGTGTCGAAGAACGTGATCCCGCCGTCGACAGCGGCGCGCACGATCGGCTCAGCCGCCTGCTCGTCCAGGACCCACGCGCGGTCGCTGTCGTTGCCGAAGCTCATCATCCCGAGGCATACGCGCGAGACTCGCAGGCCGCTCGCGCCGAGGTTCACGTAGTCCACGCGGCTGATGATATGAAGCCGCTCAGGCGAGCAGCTGCTCCATGCCACCGCCGATGCCCGCGGTGAGCACGTCGATGTCCGGTGCACCGTCGTAGTCGCCGGTAACGCCGAAGAACAGCCCGCCGTCGTAGGAGAAGATCGCGACGACGATCCGGATTGAGCCGACGACGGGCACAAACGGGTAGGACTGCAGCATGCGCCGCCCGAGCGTCTGCACGGGCTGCTGGGGACCCGGCACGTTGGTGGTGGCAGTGTGCATGTTCAGGCGCGGCGAGAGCGTCACCAGGCGGCTACCCAGGGCGAGCAGCAGCGGTGGCGCGAAGCCGGACATGGAGGTGAGCACGTCGCCGGCGACCGCCTGCTTTGACTCCTTGATCCCGTCCATCTCCAGGCGGATCGTCTGCAAACGCTGGAGCGGGTCGGTGAGGCCCACCGGCAGACCGGCGAACACGGCGGAGACGCGGTTGTTGTAGACGCCGCGCTCGCCCTTTCTGCGCACGGAGACAGGGACCATCGTGCGCACGACGCGGTCCTCGGGCACGTCCTCGCCGCGCGACTGAAGCAGCTCGCGAAAGCCGTTGGTGATGAGCGTGAGCACGACGTCGTTGACGGTGCCGCCGTGCTCCCCCCGCACCGTCTTCACATCGGACAGGCGCGCGTGCGCCCAGCTCCAGCGCCGGTGTGGGCCGACAGGCCCGATCAACGAGGAGGCCGCGACGGGGCGCATGCTGCCCGACGCGGCGGCGGTCGCGCGCGCGGCTTCGGCGAGCGAGCGCAACGTCTCGCGGGGCGCACCTGCCATGCGGCGCAGCGCTTCCAACTGGCCGGCGGGGCTGGCACGCCTGACGAGCGTGCGCGCCAGCACCTCGACTCCGTTGGGCTCGGGCGCAGGCGTCCACTCGCGGACCGGCGGGCGCTCGCCGCCGTCGGCGGTCTCGTCGGAGAACATCACGGACATCAGATCGGTGGCGGCGACGCCGTCGACCATGCAGTGGTGGACCTTGGACAGCAGCGCCCAGCGTTTGCGCTGCAGGCCCTCTACGACCCACAGCTCCCACAGCGGCTTGTTGCGGTCGAGATGCTGGGAGAAGATGCGCGCGGCCATCTGGCGCAGCTGCTCCTCGCTGCCGGGCTTGGGGACGGCGGTGTGGCGCAGGTGGTAATCGAGGCTGAAGCGGGGATCATCGATCCACACGGGCGGCCCGACGGCGAGCGGGACGAAGCGCACCTTCTGGCGATAGCGCGGCACGAGGCCGAGCTTGCCGGCGACCATCGCGCGGAGCTCATCGAACGGCGGCGGCGGCCCTTGGAAGATGCTGACGGCGCCGATGTGCATCGGCGTGGTGTCGTTCTCCACATGCAGGAAGGACGAGTCGACGGGACTCATCCATTCCATGGGGACTCCTACTTGCCGTCGAGGACGCGCTCGAGCACGCGGTAGACCTCCGGGTGCACGGACATGCCGCAGTGACTCGAATCGACCTCGACCGCCTTGGCGTAGGGGTCCACACACGCCTGCCAGTCGACGATGCCGTCGCTGCGCGAATGCACGGCGAGCGCGTCGATGCCGTCGGGTAGCGGCGCGAGCAGGTCATCCCGGAACGCGGCGCAGCACTCGCCGTCGCGGCAGGAGTTGGAGAAGAGGCCCGGCAGCCCGAGGTCGCCGAGCATCGCGACCCAGCGCACGGTGCGCAGCACCTGCGGGGAGACGGCGAGACCATCGCGTACGGGGGAGCCAAGCATCGCCAGGCCACGCACACTCTCGGGGTGGCGCACGGCGAGCGCGCGCGCGAAGGTGCCGCCACGGCTCTGCCCGATCAACACCACGCGCTCGCCGGTGTCCTCGGCGAGCTGGGCGAGGTGCTCCTCCAGGCGCGAGACGATGCGCTCGGCGCAGCCGATGTTGACGAGCATGCCGCTCATCGCCACGCGGTGGCCGCGGCGCCCCAGCCAGTGGCGCAGCACGCCCAGCGAGGCGTCGCCGGCCATGAAGCCGGGGATCAGCAGCACGGGCGGGGCGTGCTCGCGCCGGCGCGGGCGGCGCAGCGCCGCATCGGCGAGCAAGCGCGCGAGCTCGCCGCTATAGCGAAGCTCTCCCCAGACGGGAGCCACAGATGCTGGCTCGACGCCTCCCTCGGCAGTCGTTCGTGACATCAGTGACATAGAGTACGCCCGATGGACCTTCGAGACAAGCACATCGTTGTCACCGGTGGGGCGGGTGGCATCGGCAGGGCGCTCGTGCGCCGCTTCTTGGAGGAGGGGGCGCGGGCGGTGGTGGTGGCCGATCGCCAGCTCGAGGGAGCGAGCAAGCTGGCTGAGGAGCTCGGCGCGAAAGCGCTTGCGGTGCAGTTCGATGCGGGACGCGAGGAGAGCGTCGGAGAGCTGATCGCCACCGCCACCGACGCGCATGGACCGATCGACATCTTCGTCTCGAACGCGGGGATCGGCGGCGCGGGCGGGGGCCCTGAGGCGCCGGATGAGGCTTGGGATGAAGCGTGGCGGATCAACGTGATGGCGCACGTATGGGCCTCGCGAGCGCTGTTGCCGCAGATGCGCGAGCGCGGCGAGGGCTACCTGATCAACACGGCTTCCGCGGCGGGCCTGCTGACGCAGGTCTCATCGCTGATCTACAGCGTGACCAAGCACGCGGCGGTGTCGCTGGCGGAGTGGCTGGCGATCGAATACCACGACGACGGCGTGCTCGTGTCGTGCATCTGCCCGCAGGGGGTGCGCACGCCGATGCTGGAAGAAGGGATGCAGGAGGCAGCGGCCGCGGCGGCACTCACAGCGGGCGGCCTGATCGAGCCGGAGGAGGTGGCGGACGCGGTCGTGGCGGGGATCAACGAGGAGCGCTTCCTGATCCTGCCGCACGCGAACGTGGCGGAATACATGGCGCGCAAGGGCACCGAACCGGAACGCTGGATCAGAGGTATGCGCCGATTGGTTCGAAACGCACGTTCAGCTGAGGACAGCTGAGGGAGACAGCGCGGGCTCCTGCAGGTAGGAGGCGTCGTGCGAGCAGATCAGCTTGACCTCCTCGCCCTGAAGCAGAGCGAGCTCACGCAGACGCTCGACGTTGCCGAGTCGCGCGGCGCGGTCCACCTGGTCGAAGGCGGCGAACGCACCGATTCCCATCGGGCAGTGCGGAGGGGTGGCGACCTCGCCATGGTGGAAATAGGAGTCACCACAGTGCAACAGCCACCCGTCACCGTCCCTGATCGCCACGCCTGTGTGCCCGTGCGTGTGCCCGATCAGCGGGATCAGCAGAATCTCGGCGTCGCTGTCCGGCAGGACGCGCACGCTGGCGAAGCCGTGCCACGACTCGCCGCCGGCGCTGTGCGTAACCCAGCGCGGACCGTGCGCCCAGTGTGCGGAGACGTAACGCGGGCGGTCACGCCAGCTCGGGTGTAGCGCCGCCTCGAGCTCCGCCCCCAGCAGGTGCACTTCGGCGTCGGGGAAGTCAGGGAGGCCGCCTGCATGATCGAGGTCGAGATGTGTAGTGATGATGTTGCGTACGTCGTGCGGATCGAAGCCGAGCTCGCGGATCTGCGTGATGGCGGCATCGGCGACGTTGAGGCGGGGCCGCACGAGCGCCGTGAACGGGCGCCCGAGCTGGCGCGGGTTGCGGACGTCGTCGAGGCCGAAGCCGGTGTCGATGAGCACGAGACCTTCGGCGCCCTCGATCAGCAGGCAGTGGCAGATCAGGTGCGCCTCGTCGAGCAGACCGCCGACGCCTGTGAGCACGCGCGCACCGCGCGGGCACATTGTGCCGCAGCTCAGATGATGGATCGCACGGGGAGCGATATTCACCACTCAGGAGGGTACGCGTTCGGCTATGCAGAGGCGGGCTGGGGTACGGCGCCGTTGCTCGCATGGACGGCGGTGGGGCGAGCGGCTGTGTCCTGCTCGGCGAGCGCATGTCCGTGGCGAATCAGCTCAGCGGCACGCTCCGCGAGCGCGATCGTGGGCGCGTTGGTGTTGCCGCGCGGCACGGTGGGCATCACCGACGCGTCCACCACGCGAAGTCCCTGCAGGCCGTTGACGCGCAGCTGCGCGTCAACGACGGCGCCGGCGTCCTCGCCCATGCGGCAGGTGCCAACGGGGTGGTAGATCGCGAACGTCGTGCGCGCGGCATGCGCGCGCAGATCCTCGTCGCTGTCTCCGGCGGGCGTGTTGAACGGCTCGGCGCAGTAGGGCTTCATCGCGGCCTGGCCGCAGATGTCCAGCGTCAGGCGCAGGCCGGCGATCATCCGCTGCATGTCATCGCCCTCGCTGTAGAAGGCGTTGTGCACGATCGGCTTGGCGGTGGGGTCGTTGGAGGCGAGGCGCACGGAGCCCCTGCTGCGCTCGGTGAGCAGGCACGGCGAGACCCACACGCCGTGGGCCTGAGGCTCGCTGAGACCCTCGTCGACGATGTGCACGGGCGCCACGTGGAACTGGATGTCTGGCGCGGGCGCGTCGGGTGCGACGCGGGCGAAGCCCCCGGCCTCAGCGAGATTGGAGGCGAACGGCCCGGTCTGCGTGGCTTCGTATTGCTCGAGCGCAGCGGGCTCGAGCGCCAGCAGCAGGCTCTCGGGCTCGGGCGTCGTCCACACGAGCTGCGTGGCGGGGTGGTCAGACAGGTTTGCGCCGACGGCCGGCTGGTCCAGCAGCACCTCGATCTCGCGCATCGTCAGGTGCTCGGCGGGACCGACGCCGGAGAGCATCAGCAACTGGGGCGAGTTGTACGCACCACCGCAGAGGATCACCTCGCGCTCGGCGCGCAGCTCCTGCACCTGGCCGAGCTGGCTCGCCTCGACGCCCACCGCACGCTCGCCGTCGAAGAGGATGCGCTGGACGAGCATGTACGGCAGCACCGTCAGGTTGGGACGCTCCATCACGGGGTGCAGGTAGGCGACGGCGGCGCTCGCGCGCATGCCCCCGCGCTGGGTCACCTGGTACATGCCAACGCCGTCCTGCTGCTCGCCGTTGAAGTCCTCGTTGCGCGCGAGGCCTGCCTGCTCGCCGGCGTCGACGAACGCGTGCGAGATCGCGTTGCGGGAGCGCTCTTCGCTGACGGGCAGCGGGCCGCCGGCGCCGTGCCACCGCGACGCGCCGCGCTCGTTGTCCTCGGCCTTGATGAAGTACGGCATCAGATCCGCGGAGGACCAGCCGGGTACGCCCCATTCGTCGTAGTCGAGGCGATTGCCGCGGATGTAGACCATCGCGTTGACCGACGAGGAGCCGCCGAGCACCTTGCCCCGGGGCAGCGTGATGCGCCGGCCATTGCACTCGCGCTCGGGGGCGGAGTGGTAGTCCCAGTCGACCTCCGTACCGCCGAGTTTCAGGTAGCCGAGCGGCACATGGATGTTCTGGTTGACATCAGGTGGCCCAGCCTCGAGCAGCAGCACCCGCACGTCTGGGTCCTCGCTCAGCCTGTTCGCCAACACGCAGCCGGCCGAGCCGGCCCCCACGATCACGTAGTCATACATATCCCATACCCCTTGTTCGCGGCCTGCTCTCCTCGCCGCCACGATACTCCTCGCGCCCGGGCGCGACGCACACAACGGCGCGCTGCGCTCAGCTGCCGGCGGCTGACTTCTCCAGCTGGCGCTCGGGGGATATGCGCACGACATCCCACACGAGCCCGACCCGCTCGAGGCCGGCGATCACCCAGGCTGAGGGGTCGAGCTGCCACCAGCGCAGGCCGTGGCGCGCGGAGGTGGGAAAGGCGTGGTGGTTGTTGTGCCAGGCCTCGCCAAGCGTGGGTAGCGCGAGCCACAGCAGGTTGCGCGACTGATCACTCGTGGCGAACGTCCGCCCACCGAAGAAGTGGCACAGGGAGTTGATCGAGAACGTGGCGTGGTGGAGCAGGAACATGCGCACAGCCCCGCCCCAGAGCATCGCGGTGAGACCACCGACGACGGTGCCGGTGAGCGCGACGCCAAGGCCAAACGGAAACGCGAGCCCGAGAATCACCCACAGCACGAACCAGCGATCGACAAAGCGCACGACGGGATCGGTGAGCAGGTCCTTGGCGTAGCGTTCCTCGTTGGCCAGCGCATCGCCGCCGAGGATCCAGCCGACGTGCGCGTGGAATAGGCCTCCGAGGGCTCCGCGCCAGCCGCTGCCGTGGCCTACGTGCGGGCTGTGCGGGTCGCCAGGCTCGTCGGAGAACTGGTGGTGCTTGCGGTGGTTTGCCACCCACTCGATCACGGGCCCCTCGACGGCCGCCGAGCCGAGCGCTGCGAACAGCCCACGCAGCGCGGGGCTGGTCTTGAAGCTGCGGTGGGTGAGCAGGCGGTGAAAGCCGACGGTGATGCCCAGTCCGGTGAGCGAGTAGGTGATCGCCAGCACAACCAGATCGCTCCAGTGCAGCGCCCCGTCCCACGTCAGATACGCGGCCCATGCGAGGAGACCAAGCGGCAGGACCATCACGACGATGTTCGCGAGGCGGTCGACGAACGGGATGAAGACGGGAGCCGCAGCTGGCGCAGCGACGCGGGCCGGGGCCACGACAGCGGGCCCGACGGCGGGTGGCTCCTCGACGAGCATTGGTCCGCCGGGCGACTGGTCAGGTGTCATCTGCCACTGACGATACTCGTCGCAGTCGCGCGAAAGGCCATACTTGCTGTGAGCGATGGCGTACGTCAAGGGACTGCAGGAAGTGGGGGACGGCCTGTACGCCTACCTGCAGCCTGACGGCAGCTGGGGCTGGAGCAACGCGGGACTCGTCGTCGACGGCGAGCGCACGCTCTTGGTGGACACGCTCTACGACCTCGCGCTGACCGAGCAGATGCTGCAGGCGATGCGCAGGGCGGTCCCCGCGGCGGCACATATAGACACGCTCGTGAACACCCACGCCAACGGCGATCACTGCTATGGCAACCAGCTCGTGGACGGCGCGCGCATCCTCGCCTCCGAGCGCACCGCTTTGGAGATGGGAGAGCTGCCGCCGGCGGTGATGGCGGCGCTGCTCGAGCAGGCGCCGGCGATGGGCCAGCTGGGGGAGTTCTTCCTGCGGTGCTTCGGCGCGTTCGACTTCAAGGGAATCGAGCTGGCGCTGCCGCATGAGACATTCACGGGCGAGCTCGAGATGAGCGTCGGCGGCCGCACGCTCACGCTGATCGAGGTCGGCCCGGCACACACGCGCGGTGACACGCTCGTGCACGTGGTCGAGGGCGGCGTGCTCTTCTCCGGTGACATCCTCTTCTCGCAGGCGCATCCGATCGCGTGGGCGGGACCGGTGTCGAACTGGATCGCAGCGTGTGATCGCATTCTCGTGCTGGACGTCGATGTGATCGTGCCTGGCCACGGCCCGCTGGCGGACCTCGGCGCGGTGCGCGAGCTGCGGGCCTACTTCGAGTACCTGTACGACGAGGCGCGTGTGTGCCACGCGAAGGGGATGACGCCGCTAGAGGCCGCGCGCTCCATCTCGCTGCAACGCTGGGCCGATTGGGGTGAGCCGGAGCGGCTGGTGGTCAACATCGCGAACATCTTCGGCGAGCTCTCACCGGGGGAGGAGCCGCTGAACCCGCTGGCGGCGTTCGAGCTGATGGCTGAGCTGGCGAGCGCACGGGGACTATGATCGGGCGGCTTTGCCAAGCGGACGACGGGGGAAGAGATGCAAGCAGAGATGACCAGCGGTGAGCACGGCACGTCGGTGTGGCGGGCATGAGCGCGGTCAACCATCAGGTGCGGCTCGCGGCGCGTCCCTCTGGGCTGCCGAAGCCAAGTGACTGGAGCTTCACGGTGGAGCCGATCCCGACGCCGGGCGAGGGCGAGCTCGTGGTTGCGATCTCCTACCTCTCGCTTGACCCAGCGATGCGCGGCTGGATGAACGCGGGCGCCTCCTACATCGACCCAGTTGAACTGGGCGACGTGATGCGTGCGGGCGCGGTGGGCGAGGTAGTCGCTTCCGAGCACCCGGGATTCGCGGTCGGCGATCACGTCTATGGAGCCTTCGGCGTCCAGGAGTACACGCTCTCAGACGGAAGCGGCGTGATGAAGGTCGATCCCGCGCTGGCGCCGCTGCCGACATATCTGGGCACGCTGGGGATGACGGGGATGACTGCTTACTTCGGCCTCTTCGACACGGCCAAACTGAAGGAGGGCGACACGGTCGTGGTCTCCGGCGCCGCCGGCGCGGTTGGCAGCGTGGCGGGGCAGATCGCGAAGATCAAGGGCTGCAGGGTGATCGGGATCGCGGGCGGCGCGGAGAAGTGCGCGTGGCTCGCCGAGGATCTGGGCTTCGACGCAGTGATCGACTACAAGACCGAGGATGTGCGCCGCGCGCTACGCACAGCTGCGCCGGATGGCGTGGACGTGTACTTCGACAACGTCGGCGGCGAGATCCTGGACGCGGTGTTGACGCGGCTGGCGCGTGGGGCGCGCATTGTCATCTGCGGCGCCGTCTCGCAGTACAACGCCACGGAGGGCGTGCGCGGCCCGTCGAACTACCTCTCGTTGTTGGTCTCCCGTGCTTCGATGACGGGGATGGTCGTGTTCGACTACGTCGCCCAGTTCGGCACGGCGGTGGGCGAGATCGCGGGCTGGATGGGAGAAGGGCGGCTGACCTCACGTGAGCACGTGGTGGACGGCGGCGTAAACGCGTTTCCCGACGCTCTGCTGAAGCTGTTCAGCGGTGAGAACGTAGGCAAGCTCGTGCTGAGTGTCCAACCCGAGGAATAGGAGCGACATGGACAGGCCCGTGAAGCGACGCTGGGAGATCCTGATCGGACGCTACACCGCGAATCCATTGATGCGGGGCATGTTCAGGCTGGGGATCACACCTCCCGGCATGGCCCTTGTGGAGACGATCGGAAGGCGTACGGGCGCCGTCCGGCACACGCCGGTCGTAGCGCACGCCGAGGGGGAGACACTGTGGCTGATCGCACAGCACGGGAGTCACGCGGGCTGGGTGCGCAACTTCCAGGAGCGCTCGCAGGTTCGCGTGCGGCTGGGACGGCAATGGCGGACAGGCACGGCGGAGCTGGTGCCGGACGACGATGTGAAGGCACGGATCCGCACCTTCTCGAGCAGCGCGGTCGGAGGTGCACTCACGGCGGCCAGCTTCCGTGCCCTCGAAAGCCAGCCCGTCTCGGTCCGGATCGCGCTCGACGCCTAACGACGGCGGTCGCGCATGGGCCCCCGACGGGGCTGTGCGCGAGTTGCGGTCACTGCTCGCAACCCTCCCGCAGTCGCTGACTGGGCGTCGCAGCGCGGAGCCGCCGTGCGGCGATGTCATCGTCCTGGAACGGCAACAGCTCCGCCACCCCCGCCTGCTCGAAGGCGTGGTGAATCGGCGGCGGTCCGGGAATCAGCGTGAAGCCAAACCCCTGACGTAGACACAGCTTGCAGCGAAACGCGATCACGGCGACGCCGATCGAGTCGATCCGACCGAGCTGGCGCAGATCGATTGTGATGCGCGTCACGCCTTCGCCGCAGAGGCGCTCGATTTCCGTTTCCAGCGAGTGCGCGGAGCGGTGGTTGAGCTCGCCGGTGAGAACCAGGGTGTGCGCCCTGGCCGCCGGCTTGCTCCTGGCGCGCCGTAGCTTCTCCACGCGCGGCACCAGCGTTGCGTCCTTGACCGCGGCGCGGCCATCGGGACCGACTGCGCCCAGCGGTGGCCCCTCGTCCTCCAATGTCTCGACTCGCACCGTGCTTAGGTGACGTTCCATGTGATGCAGCTCCTTCCAACAAGGCCTCGAATTGACTTCCCAGGGTGCGGATCACGAGATCCACACCGGTACGCAGCAGCCGGGAGGAGCTAGCCCGGGCGCTCTGGAATCAGGACGAAGAAGGAGGTGCGCCAAGGACGGCACGACAGCCGCAGGCGACGCATTGCGCAGGGCGCCGCGAACAGCAGCAGACCCGCAAGCGTGAAGAAGCCGGAGAGGGCGAGGCCCGAGCCTGCGGCCGCGGAGCCGCCAAACGCGCCGCCGGGCGCCGGACCGGGAGGCGCTCCGCCGCCGGAGCGCCCGCCGCCGGCAGGTTCGCTGTAGCCCCCGCCCGCGCGGGCGCTCTTACGGACCGGCGACGCTTCGTCCGCTCGCTCCACGGGATCGACGGTGACCAAGCCGGACGCTGAGAGTAGCCCGGCGGAGCAGTCTTCGCTCATGCGCTCGCTCAGCCCGGAGAGCTCGCAGCTGATCTCGCCCGCCCGCTGGGCGGCGGTCAACGGCGACGGCGCGGCAGCGTTCGCGCGCGCGGCGCGTTCCCGAGCTTCGCTCACCGCAATCGCAGGGAAGGCGGTAAGGACCGTGCTCTGCGCCGTGCTTGGTGGCGCAGGCGGCGATCCAGCCGCGGTCGGGGCCGCAATCACTTCGGCCTGATTGGCTTCCTTGACAGATTCCGCCGGCTTGACACGTTCTTCGGCCAGCGGGGCTGGCACCAGTTCCGAGGCCGGCACGGCTACTTCTTTGACCACCGGTTTGAGGACTTCGCCAACCTGCGACACAGTTTCTTTCGTCGTTTGAATGACTTCCGCGAGGACCGGGCTTTCGCGGGTCGGCTGCGTTGGTTCTTCGGCATAGGTGGTTTCCGTAGGCGTGTTTTGCACGACGACGGTTTCTGTCGGTGGGGTGACTTCGGCAGGCGTGGTGGTTTCCGCTGGAGCTTCTGTGGTCGGAGTCGTTTCCGCGGACGGAGTCGTTTCCGCGGGCGGGGGCGTGCCTTCCGCGGGCGTCCCTTCGCCGGCGGTGGCGCTAACTTCCGCCGACGCGCCCGCGCCACCATTGGTGGCTTCTTCACCGGACGCACTCGAGCCCGGCGGAGCACCGATTTCCACGGTCGCGGGCCCGCTTTCCAGCTGGACCGTAGCGCCGCTGGCATTGGCGCTGGAAGCGAGCAGCAGCGTCGCAATCAGCACAAACGCCAAATAGGTCGCGCAGAGGAGGCCTTTTACGGCGATCCTGGCCGAGAAATTCTGGGTCTGCCCGATCACTGTTCCTCGTCGTTTGCGCTTGGCGTAGGCACCCGATGATAAACGCATGCTGGCGCGTCCGGGCCGTTGCGCCGTGCGGAGCGTCGCAGCAGCACAGCTAACTGCGGGCGCGCCTGCCTCGCTGTCTCTGAGCTACCGCCTGAATCTTCGCCGACGGGTCAGACGAGCTGCTCGGGACGAATCCGCGAATGCGTTGCTGCGCTCGTCGTCACCGAGCCTGTGGCGCTCGGCGCGAGACGGCTCGCAAGGAAGTCGGTGAGCTCCTCGGCGGGCATCGGACGGCAGAGCAGGTAACCCTGCACGTGGTGACAGCCGAGCTTCTCGAGCTGCTCCAGCTGCGCGGCGGACTCGACCCCCTCCGCTACGACGGAGAGCCCGAGCGCACCGCACATCTCGACGATTGCTCGCATGATCGCTGCGTCGCGTTCGCTCCCACCGAGGCCATCGGTGAACGCGCGGTCCACCTTGACACCGTCGAGCGGGAAGTTGCGCAGGTAGCTGAGCGACGAGTACCCCGTGCCAAAGTCGTCCAGTACGAGCTGCGCGCCGTCCGCGTGCAGCCGGCCGAGCACCGCCGTCGACTCGCCGGTGCGTTCGATGAGGACGCTCTCGGTGACCTCCAGGCGCAGCGTCCCCTGCAGGAGGCCACTCTCCTTGCAGACACCGGAGACTTCAGCGGGGAATCTCGGGTTGGCGATCTGAGAGCCGGAGACGTTCACGAAGGTCTGCAGCGGGCAGCCGAACTGCCGCTGCCAGCGTGCACCCTGCTCGCACGCCCAGCGGAGCACCTGATGTCCGAGCGCGACGATCAGGCCGGTCTCCTCGGCGATCGGGATGAAATCCAGCGGGGGCACGCGACCGTGAAGCGGGTGCTCCCATCGCACGAGCGCCTCTGTCGCGACAGGCCGCCCGGTGAGGAGGTCGATGATCGGCTGGTATTCGACGCATAGCTCGTCGCGCTCGAGCGCCTGGCGCAGCTCGGTCTCCGTGTTCAGACGCGCCAGGACCTGCGAGCGCAGGCTCGAGTCGAACAGCTCGTAGCGACCCGGCCCGCGGTGCTTGGCGCGATACATCGCGACGTCCGCGTCGCGCAGCATCGAGGCGGAGGTGTCGCTCGACAGCTCGGCGATCGCGATGCCGATGCTGGCGGTGAGCACGTGCTCACCGCTGTCCAGCCTGAGCGGCTTGCTCACGGCACAGCCGATCCGCTCGGCGAGCTCGACCACCTGATGGACGTCGTCTGGTAGCTCGCAGACGACGACGAACTCATCGCCGCCGAGACGGGCCACGGTGTCGGTCGGTCGCAAGGTCTCGCGCAGGCGCTCGCCGAGCGCGATCAGCACCTCGTCGCCGACGGCGTGCCCGAGCGAGTCGTTGATGATCTTGAAGCGGTCGACATCGAGCATCAACATCGCCACACCGATGTCCTCGCGTCGGCGACGCGCAAGCGCAAGGTCGAGGCGATCGAGTGCAAGCGTGCGGTTGGGGAGTCCCGTGAGCGGGTCGTGCAGCGCCTGGTGACGCGTTAGCGCCTCCCTGCGATGGCGCTCGACGGCGGCGGAGAGGATGTTCGCGACCGCCACGAGGAAGTTGACGTCGTCTTCGCTGAAGTCGCGCTGCCGTGTGGTGTGGGCGCTGAGCACGCCGTATGGGCGCTCGGGTCCCTCAATCACGGCGTTCATGCCGCTGCGCATGCCACGACCAAGCAGGTGGCGATTGTCGAAGCGGGTCTCCGAGCGGAGATCCTGCGAGACGACGGCTTCGCGGCGCGCGAGCGCGTAGCCGGCGTGCGTGCCTGTCCCGGCCGGCATGATCGAGCGCAGGTCGCTCGTGTGGCCCACGTTGGAGACGATTTCAAGGGACTTGCCGTCCTCGCAGAGCCTCAGCACGCCACACAGCTGCACATCGAGCGTGTCGGCCACCGTGCGCACGATCTCCTCCGTGAGGCTCATCAGCTCCTGCTCTCTCAACGCCACCTGCCCGAGGCGCGCGACCGCGCCGTGCAGGCGGGCGTGACGCGCCAGCTGGCGCTCGAGGGCCTCGCTTTGATCCGTTGTCATGAAGTTCTCTTGCGTGGTCGCTGGTCGGAAGAACCCCGGTCGCCTCTAGGGCGGCCCGCCCTTGGGGCACCTTTGCGTCACTCATCGGCACCCGTTTCGCCTGCCTGAATACTTGCTCAGAGCGACAGACGCAGGTCTGTTCAGGAAGCGGCCGACGGAGGCGGCACGACCGGTCCGATATCTCCATCAGGCGCCTCGTCCAGGTCAACGATCACGGGGGCGTGGTCACTGGGCTTGGACCCCTTGCGCGCCTTGCGGTCGACCCATGCGGCGCGCACCCTGCCGGCGACCGCGTCACTCGCCAGCACGAGGTCGATCCGCATCCCGCGGTCGCGGTGGAACATGCCCGCGCGGTAGTCCCAGTAGGTGAACACGCGCTCGTTCGGCCAACGCTCGCGCAGCACATCGTGCAGGGCGAGCTCCTGCAGGGCCGCTCGCTCGGGCGGCGTAACGTGCGTCTGCCCGATGAACGCCAACGGGTCGAACACGTCGGCATCAGCGGGGGCGATGTTGATGTCACCGCACACGAGCTGCGCTTCGGGCCCCCGCTGGACATCCGTTCTCAAGGCCTTGAGCCACGCGAGCTTGTAGTGATAGTGCTCGGAGCCGGGCGTCCTGCCGTTTGGCACATAGACACAGTGCACGCGAATGCCCCCGCAGCTGGCTGACACCGCGCGGGCCTCAGCGTCAGGGAAACCCGGCGCGCCGGGCAGGCCGATCCGCGAATCCTCGAGGCCCACCCGCGAGAGGATCGCCACGCCGTTCCACTGCGCCTCGCCGTGGCGCGCGACCGCGTAGCCGCGCGTGGCGAGCTCTTCACCGAGCAGCTCATCGAACGCAGCATCGGTGAGCTTCGTCTCCTGCAGGCAGACGACATCGGGCTCGCGCTCGTCGAGCCAGGGCAGCAGACGCGGCATGCGCTGCTTAACGGAGTTCACGTTCCAGCTCGCCACACGCACCGTGCGAAACCTAGCGGCGCACACGAAGAGGCAGCTACCCGATCACGCGCCTTCCCCACGCGAAGGAGCTCCCGAGCCAGCTGCCGCTGAGTGGCAGCACGTACACACCCTGCCCCGAGGAATGGATCACCCAATTGTTGCCCAGGTAAATCCCCTCGTGGATGACGTCGCTCTCGGTGGCCTTGCCATTGAAGTGGGCCGACCCGAAGAACAGAAGATCACCTGGCTGCAGCTGACTCATCTGCAGCCGCTGTGACTTGGGGATTTCGCCGGCCTGTTCGGCCGCCGTACGGCCGCGGATCTCGCGCCCCCACGGCAGCCCCGAGACCTTATAAACCCGCCATGCGAAGCCGGAGCAGTCGTAGCCACCATGTTCGAGACCGTCAGCGGTGTTGTCGGTCGTACCGCCCCACACGTAGGGGTAGCCGATCCTCGAGACCGCGATCTGCAGGGCCTGGCGTTGGGCAGCGCTCATCGACGCAAGCGCGAAGTCCGAGAGCGATTCGCGCGCCGAGGAGATCTGCCAGGAGCTGAGCTTCATTGCGGCGGACAGTGACCACGCGGCCTGGGCGCGCGTGATTGCTTCGGTTGGGAAGAGGTCGAACCGCTGAGCGCCGACGGGATGCTCATAGCTGAGTTCCAGAAAGCGCGCGAGCACCTCAGAGCCAAAGTAGGACGGAGGGCGCAGGCCAGCCGCAGCAGTGGTGGCCTGCACATGCGCCGCGACACTCGCGAGCCCCAGCTCTTCGACGAGCATCTCATCGAACGTGACCACCGTCACCGGATTCCGGGTGGTCTGGGCCACCGGCACAGTGGGCGCGACCGGAGGCGCCGGTTCGCTGGAGGTGGCGACTTCGTCTTCAGCGTCCTGCGCCTCGCCCTGCTGCCCGGTGGGCCAACCTCGTTCGCCCTGCACGCCCAGGACGGACTGGAGCGTGGGGGCGAGCGCGACCATCGCCGCGTTAGCCTGCGCCGCGGAGACATGGCCGGCACCTGCAAAGGAGCCGCCGCTTTCGCCCAGCAGACCCGCCGCGACGACTTGCTGTTGCTGTGCGGCATCCCAGTTGGCCGCGGTCGTGGTCGTGGCCGCCAGGCCGTGCGCGGGTGTGAGCGCACACAGCGCGGACGTGCAAGCAGCGGCAAGGAGAGCTAGGGCTCGTGTGCGGGCGCGCGGAAGCTGGGCGTGAGGCACGGGGGTTGAATCGGCGGCGCCACCGGGCGCCGTCAAGACCGTCGCCCGGGAATGGACAGATCGACGGCTGGCGCAGTAGTGCGGCTTCACGGCGTGCCCGAAGGGGGGTAAGGACGCGCCGTGAGCCGCTTGACCATTCCCTGCACGGGCGGGCGCGCAGAAACAAGGCCCTCCCTCGAAGGGGGCTTCGCGCCGTGCCCTGTGCCTGAAACCCGGCCAGATGCCTGGGCCTCCATGGCCCTTACATATGCGTACCCTCGGGTCAATACGTAAAACATTTGCAAGTGAAGCTTCAGCGGCCCCTAAGGCGCTCTGGAGCTGGGCCCCTCAGACCGAAAGCGGCGCGTCTGGCATCCGTCGCGACGCGCCGACGGAAGCAACCACCACAAGCGCGATGCCGGTGAGCTCGCGCGCCCCGAGCTGCTGTCCCAGGACGAGAAAGCCCGCGAGGGCGGCCACTGCCGGCTCGAGGCTCATGAGAACACCGAACACTGACGTCGCGATGCGCCTGAGCGCCTCAACCTCAAACGAGTAGGGGATCGCGGAGGAGAGAATCCCAACCGCGGCACCCAGCGCAAGCGATGCCGGGCGCAGGAGGCGGACGCCGCCCACCGCGACGCCCACCGGCAGCGCCGCCAGCGCTGCCACACACATCGCCAAGGTCACGCCGGTGGAACCCTCGAAAACCTTGCCTAGCCGCGCGTTTAGGAGGATGTAGACGGCCCACAGACAGCCGGCCGTGAGCGCGAGCACGACCCCCAAAGCGCCGACATGGGCTCCGCCGTGGGTCAACGCGAGGATGCCGAGGAGCGCGGTGAGTATCCACAGCAGGTCGAGCGGGCGGCGCGAGCCTGCGACAGCGACGGCGAGCGGCCCGACGAACTCGATCGCTACGGCGATCCCGAGCGGGATCCGGTCGAGCGCCTCATAGAAGCTCAGGTTCATGCCGGCCAGCACGAGCCCGAACAGGGCGGCGAGAAGCAGGTCGCTGCGGCTCCTTGCACGCACGCGCGGGCGCCGCACGAGCATCAGTACGATCGCAGCCGACGCCAGGCGCAGGAAGACCGTCCCGGCGGGGCCGAGTTGATGAAACAACGTGGCCGCGAGCGACGAGCCGAACTGCACAGAGGTGATCGCGCCCACGACCAAAGCGCCTGAGGGAGCGCGTGCGAGGATGCCCGCGCCGCCGGTTGTGGCCGCGCCGTCGGACATTCAGCGATCCTAACGGCACGTGCTGATCGCGATCATCTCCAACACGCACGCGCCGAGGGGTGCCGTCGCGCATGTGCCCGTTTGAGCGCGAGGCAATCGCGGGGACGTGCGACGGGCGCTTCGCGGCTGTGCGCGAGGCATTCCGCGAGAACTTCTCAGCGCGGGGCGAGCTAGGCGCGGGCGTCACGGTAATCGTCGAAGGACGGACGGTGGTCGAGCTGTGGGGCGGCTGGGCTGACACAGACCGCGCGCAACCGTGGCTGCGCGACACGGTCGTGAATGTGTTCTCGGCCGGCAAGGCGCTTACGACGGTGTGCGTACTGGCGCTCGTCTCTCGCGGCGCGCTCGAGCTCGACGACGCGGTGTCGCGTCATTGGCCTGAGTTCGGGGCCGCCGGTAAGGAGGGGGTCACTGTGCGAGAGGTTCTCAGTCACCGCGCGGGGCTCGCCGCGATCACGCGTGATCTCCCCGAGGGGTCGCTGTACGACTGGGCACTGGTGACGCAGGCACTCGCCGAGCAGGAGCCGTGGTGGACGCCGGGCACCGGGCACGGCTATCACGTGCACACGTTCGGGTTCCTGGCGGGCGAGATCGTGCGGCGCGTCAGCGGCGAGCGGATCGGGCCGTTCCTTCGACGCGAGGTCGCCGAACGGCTCGACGTGGAGCTCAGCTTTGGCCTCGATCCACGCACCCGCCTGCGGCGGGCGGAGTACACGTTCGACTGGAAGACCTCCGCGGGCGCAGCGGAGGCACAACGGGCGTTCCGCGACACGCGCCTGCGTGAGCGTGCGTACATGAACCCGCCCGGCGCCACGGGGATCGGCACGGTGAACACGACGGCATGGCAGGATGCGGAATTGCCCTCCGCGAACCTGCACGCGGGAGCGCCGGCGATCGCGCGGGTGTATGACGCGCTCATCGCAGACGCGTCCCCGCTCGTGAGCGAGGAAGTGCTATGCGAGGCGACCACGGAGGCATCGGCAGGCGAGGACCTGGTGCTCGGACGCCAGTCGCGGTTCGGACTGGGCTTTCAGCTCACCCAGCCACAGCGCCCGCTGGGCCCCAACCCGCGGAGTTTTGGGCACTTCGGCACGGGCGGCGCGCTGGGGTTCGGCGACCCCGACGCAGGCGTTGCGTTTGGGTACGTGATGAATCGCGGCGGGCCACAGTGGCAAGATCCGCGCAACCGCGCGCTGATCGACGCGGTGTATGCAGCGCTGAGCGCGGGGTGACGAAGCCGCGCGTTAGTTGCGCCCGCCTCCGAACAGCCGCAGGAAGAACAGGAAGATGTTGATCACGTCGAGAAAAATCCCCGCGGCGAGCTGCACTGTTTCGCCCATGCCGGCGCGGCGCATACGGTTGAAGTCGAGCACGGTGTAGGCGCCGAAGATGCCGAGGCCAAGCAACGCGTAGATCACATTCCCCCCGGGGATCGAGACGAACACGGTCACCAACCCGAAGACGATCAGCGCAAGCAGAGCGAAGAACAGGAACCGGTAACCGCCTGAGAGATCGCGCCGAATCGCATAGCCGGTGGCACCGAGGCCGCCGACGAACAGTGCCGTCGCGGCGGCGGCCTGCCAGACGGCATCGGGCTGGGCTTCGGCATATTGATCGAGCACGCCTCCCAGCCCCAGCCCAAAGAGCAGGCCGCCGGCGAACAGCAGCGTGATCGCGAGGCTTTCTGAGCGGCGGGCGAAGTTCAAGCCGATGATGCACCCGAAGCCGGCGAAGAAGCAGATCAGCGACGGACCCTCGGCGATGTTACGGCCGAGATAGGCACCGAGCGTGAAGAAGACGAGCGTGACCGCCACGAGCCCCATCACCTGGCCGAAGACGCCAGCCGTTCCTACGGTCTCGACCGAGCCGAACATTCCTTCGTTTCTGTAACCAACCGCCCTGGGCATGTTCACTTCCCCCTGTCTGGATTCTCGCCGATGCCTTCTGCTTCTATCAGGCCACGGTGCTCGATTCTTCAGTCGAGATTCTCGATGACCTCGTTGGCGCGTGACCACTGTTCGGGTGGCACCACCAGATAGATGTCGCCGCGGCCATGGGTGTCCAAAGGATGATCGGCGACACACGCTGCGTCAACATCAAACCCTCGGAGCTGATCGCGCCATGCGATGGCCGTGCCTTGGTCCTCGAACGTACTGACGGTCTCCCAGCCGTCGAAGCGCGGGTCGCCTACCGCGATTGGCGGTTCCTTCGCACGACTGCCCAACCAGCCAGGTAGGCGCATTGGATGAGGGTACTGGGCTGACCTCGGGGAGCGCCAAGCGTGATGCACGCAGTTCACCTTTCGCTCGAAAAATGCGCGCCGGATCTCAACCCTGCTCCAATCCCGAGATCAGCGTCTTGAGCATCAGCTCGAATGACTCGTCGATGCTGAGCGCCAGCCCGAACCCGCGCTCCGCCTCGATTGAGATGAAGCCGTGGAGTGCTGAGCGGATCACGCGGACCCGGTGCAGGACGTCATCGCCGGTGAAGCCCCAGGCGCCGAGTACGGCCACGAGCACCTCGACCGCCCGCAGGCCCGCGCCGACCACCTCCACGTCATCGGGCGCGGGCGCCCGAATTGTCGCGGCGTAGCGCCCCGGGTGTTCCTGCGCGTAGGCGCGATAGGCATGTGCGACGGATCGGAGCGCATCTGCGCCCGAGCGCCCGACGGCCGCGTCGCGGATCGCGTCGGTGAGCTCCCCGAGGCTGAGGAGCGTCAACAGGCGCAGCATCCCGGGGAGCCCGTCCACGTGGTTGTACAGCGACGGCGCGCGCACGCCCAGACCCTGGGCGACACGCGCCAGCGTCAAATCTGCGAGCCCGTCGGTGTCAGCTATGTGGGCTGCTTCGCCAACCACCCGCGCCGCGTCCAAACCCGAGCGCGGCATGTCAGCTGCCACGCGCGACAGCTGCGGCCATGGCCGCTGCGGGTGAATCTACGATCTGCCCATGGCCGGGGGCGAGGTGATCCGGGTTGAGCGCGAGCAGCTTCTTGGCGCTGTCAAGCTCGGTGGGTCTGTGCCAGGTCGCGAATGCCGGGAGCGGAAACTTCCAGTTGAGCTTGGCGGAAGTGGCGACGCCGCCGAGCGTGACGAACGCGTCCCCACAGATCAACGTGTTGCTGCGGGGGTCAAGGAAGGAGACGTGTCCCGGCGTGTGGCCGGGGGTGGCAAGCACCTGGAGTGAGCCCACGAGATCACCGTCCTGAAAGGTCCGTGTCGGCTTCGTCGCCGCGCCTGGAAGGCTGCCGCGCAGTTTTGTTTGTGGCTCGGCTGGATCGAGCGCCCGATCCTTGGCCAGGAGGCGTGCGTCGCGGCTCGAGATCAGGACTTCCGCGTCGGGCAGCGCTGCATGCAACGCGTCGAGCGAGCCTATGTGATCGCCGTGTGCATGGGTCAGGGCGATGCGCACGATCGGGGCTCCGAGCTTCTCCGCCGCTGCCTGTATCGCCTTGGCAGAGCCAGGGATCATCGCGTCGACGAGCGTGAAGCCGTCGTCCTCTTTGACCAGGTAGCAGTTGACGATGCCGAAGCGCGTAACGCGGGTGATGTCTGGCACGGTTGACCTTTCTGATTGAGAGACTACGAAGCATATTAGAAAAACTAAGCAGCGTAGTCCAGCCAGTGTGGCGGTTCCGGGTGGCTACCGCGGCGTCTCGGCGCGATGACTGTCAATCCCCAGTACGCCCACGACGGTACGCGCCGCCAGAAGCTCGTCGTGAGGCTCCTGCCCGGCGAGCGCGATTACCGCACCCTCGAGCGCGCCGAACAGCGCGAGGGCTACCGCCCGGACGGGCGGGCCGGACGGGATTGAGTCGGCTTTGCGCCCCGTGCTTATGAGCTTGGCGCAGCGTTTTATGCCGGTCTCCCAGATTCGCTCGGTCTCGCGCCCGACCGGGTGGTCCTGACCAGCGAACTCCAAGCGCAGCGCCATTGCAACACGCGCGATGTCGCGCCGGCAGAAGACCGCATGTCCTCGCGCCAGCGCCAGCAGCTCGTTCACCGGGTCGGGCTCCCGCGCAGCGGGCTCGCCGACCTCACGCGTCCAGTTCTCGTTGACCCACTCGAGCACTGCCAGAGCCAGGTCTTCCTTGTCCTTGAACTGGTGGTACAGAGCGCCCCGTGTATAGCCCGCTTCGCGTGCCACGTCCTCGAGCACGAGGTTGCCGTAGCCGTAGCGCGAGAGGCCGCGCGCGGCGGATTCAAGCAGCGCCGCGCGGGAGCGGGCACGACGCTCAGGCTGACTCAGGCCCACCTTGGCTGGGGGTGTATCTGCGGAGCTCATCGTCTCAGCCACCGTCGCTCGATCGATTTACATACATACACGCATGTATGCTACCTTTGCGGGCGGACGAGATCCCGTCCAAGAGGAGCTCAGTGATCAACACCAAGCGTCACGGTTATGTCCGAGCAAGCGAGACTCCCGAATAGCGCACATACGGCTCAGCCCTGGCGAATCCACGAGCTGACCGCTGATTTCCTCCTCGAGGACGTCTGGCAGCTGCCCGGTGTTGGCGGCCCCGATGACTTTTCCCGGCTGGTGGCGCTGATGGCGTCGCTGGACCCTGCGCAGGGCTCCTCTCGCGCCGCCCGCTCTCTGTGGGCGTTGCGCTGGAAGCTCGGTGACCTGTTCGGCTGGGATAGACCGGAGGCAGGTCTGGGATCGCGCGTGTCAACGCTTCGCGACCGCCTGCCGCCCGATCTGCGCGAAGCGCCCTCAGGGCCCACCTTCGACGCCCTGCCATTCACGTCTCTCTACCTGCTCGAGGATGAGTGGGCGGCCGAGATCGCCAACGGCACGATGCACGGGGTGATGCACATCGGGCGCGTGCCCCACGAGTCCGGCGGCTTCCGCGCTCGCATGGCGGTGTTGGTAAAGCCCAACGGCCTGCTTGGACACGCCTACATGGCAGCGATTAGGCCTTTTCGGCACCTGATCGTGTATCCGCCGATGATGCGCGACGCCGAGCGCGCCTGGGAACAATCAGTGCCGAGACCGAACAGCGCCGCGCATCAAACTCTGCCTCGCGACGCGGACTGACGGCTGCCCCTTGTGGGCGAGAGCTTGTCGCATGCAAGCCCACGTAGTTGTGCCAGCAATGCCCGTCGTGACGGATGCGCGCAGGTCCTGATGCCGCTGCCGCGAATCTGTTTGGCATGCTGCGGACGCCCGGGCCAAAGACACGTGCATTCTCGCTATTCGATCGAATCCCGATAGTGGGTGAATTCGCAGACCCGATTATCGCCACCGTGCTACTGGCGATCATGGCAGTCACTGCAGGCGCCCTCCTACTCTCGTCGCAGATATTTCCGCACGATCACGAAGCTCGGAGCCATGTGATCCAAATCGCCGGCGGACTTGTACTCATCCTTGGTCTGTACTACGCCAGCGTGACCGTGCGCGAGCTCCGAGCGCAGCAATACCTAGAGAGGCTATCCACGCTGATCAGTCAGCTCGCGTCTACCAACGAAGCAGTCCGCGCTGGAACCTTGCGACTGCTTCAGAGCGCCGCTCTCGAGCGGCCCACACTGCCGTCGGACAGCACCACGGAAGGCGCGGCTCAAGCTCGCCGCCGTGCCATCTGGGAAGCAGTCACGCTGGTATCCAAGGAGGGTGACTCCGACGCGTCGGCGCTCGCCGCCGCGATATGTCGCGAACTGACCGCGCAAGGGTTCCCACAATCCGATGCTTTTTCAACGCGAGGGACTCGCGAATAGCTTCGTCTCATGCGGGAGTGCTCGTGAGTAGCCAGGTGGAGTGGTCGGGGGAGGAGAATCGGTGGCGCGGTGGCTCAGCCCGGGTCGAGGCTGATGATCGACTGCCGGTCATCCGTGTGCCGGCAGGTACGCCGCCGATTACGCCAGAGATGGTGCGGCGAGCGCTCGACGAGGAGTGAGCTTCCGGGTGGCGCTGCTCGACGTCAACGCGCTCCTCCCCACCTTCTGACGCTTGCACGTCGCCGCGGGATAAGCAAGACGGGTGCAGCCGCCCGTAGGCTGAGCCCACCATGCCGTCACGGGAACGACTGTCAACCACCGAGGCCCGCCGTGTCGCCGTCGCGGCGCAGGGCCTCGGCGCGACGCCCGCTGCCGGCCCGGTGGGTGGGCACGCGCTGCGGCGCGTGCTGCAGCACATCGGACTCGTGCAGATCGACTCCGTCAATGTGCTCGTGCGCGCTCACTACCTGCCGCTATTCTCGCGCCTCGGCGCCTACGACACCGCGGTGCTTGACCGCGCGGCACACTACGCGCCGCGGCGCCTGTTCGAGTACTGGGGGCACGAGGCGTCGCTGTTGCCGGTCGAGCTGTACCCGCTGCTGCGCTGGCGGATGGAGCGGGCCAGCGCCGACGCTTGGGGAGGCATGGAGCGCATCAGCCGCGAGCGCCCAGAGCTCCTCGAGAGGCTCGTCGAGGAGGTCCGGGAGCGCGGCCCGATTTCGGCGTCAGAACTGGCCGCCGGCGAGGCGCCGCGACGAGCGGGCCCGTGGTGGGACTGGTCGGACATCAAGCGCGCGCTCGAGTTCCTGTTCTGGAGCGGGCGACTCACCTCGGCACGTCGTCGCCGCTTTGAGCGGCTGTACGACCTGCCCGAGCGCGTGCTCCCGCGTGCGGTGCTGGCGCTGCCGACACCCGCAGTCGAGGACGCTCAGCGCGAGCTGGTGCGCGTCGCGGCGCGAGCGCTTGGCGTCGCGGCCGAGCGCGACCTGCGCGATTACTTCCGCTTGCCGGTGGCCGAGACGCGCGCGCGCATCGCCGAGCTGGTCGAGGCCGGCGAGCTGCTGCCGGTGTCGGTCGAGGGCTGGCGCACGCCGGGCTATCTTCACCCGGCCGCACGCGTCCCGCGGCGTGTCGACGCGTGTGCACTTGTCGGACCGTTTGACTCGCTCGTGTGGAATCGCGACCGCACTGAGCGTATCTTCGGCTTTCGCTATCGCCTCGAGATCTACGTCCCCAAGCCCAAGCGCGTGCACGGCTACTACGTGCTTCCATTCTTGCTGGGCGACCGACTGGTCGCGCGCGTAGACCTGAAGGCGGATCGCAACGCGGGGGTGCTGCTCGTGCAGGCGGCACACGGCGAGCCGGCCGCGCCGCCCGAAACTGCCGGCGCGCTCAGTGAACAACTGCACGCGCTGGCCAGCTGGCTCGGGCTTGGCGGTGTCGAGGTCGTGGGCATCGGCGACCTCGCGCGAGCGCTGTCATGACAGTGCGAACTCGACGGTAGGGCGTGCGTGCGCGGCGCGGGGCAACGCTGGCACCGCGCCTGGTGCGCTCTTACCCTTGGACGACATGTCTGTTCCCCTTTGACGGGGCCCCAGGCCCAGCTGGTGAACGCGGCCGAGATTGGTTGACGGCCGGGGGCGCGCGCCCGCGCCACCGCTACGTGTGTGGACTAGGCGTCGGCGCCAGCCGACGGGTTGGACTCGAGCTCGGCGAGCGCTTCGAGGATGGCCGGCACCTCGGTTCGCGTCGTGTAGTCCGGATGAACGTCAGCGAAGCGCACGACGCGATCAGGGTCGACCACCAGGACGGTCGGCATCGGCAGGCGCGTGGAACCCTCGGCGTTGACCTCCGTGAGGTCAAGGCCGAGCTTGAGCTGCGCCGCCTGCGACTCCGCTGAGAGCTCGAAAACGATGCCAAGACGGTCCGCGAACCGCAGCCCTGCGTCGGTGAGCACGGGGAACTCGAGCCCGCGCTTCTCGGCGGTGCTGAGCGACTCGTCGGGCTTCTGCGGCGTGATCGCGACCAGCCTGGCGTGGTAACGCGGCAGCTCAGGGACGAGCTCGGACTGGTAGTGGCTCAGCGCGAGATTGCAGTACGGGCACCAGCCACCGCGATAGAACACGAGCACCGCCGGTCCATAGGCGACAAGCTCCGAAAGTGACACCTCGCTGCCTGTCGCGTCCGGAAGCGTGAAGTCAGCGAGCACATCACCGGCTTCGACCGTGTCTGCGGTGCCACGGTTGATCAGTGCCTCGCGGTCGCGTGCGAAGGTCTCTAGGACATCGGCTGGCACCCGGCCCGCGCTGTCGGCCTGAAGCTGATCAGCCTGCCGCTTGAGAGTCGATCTCATTGCTTGCTCCCTCCCGGACGTTATTGGACTACCTAGTTCCTTTTCAAGATTTGAACCAGACGGACTTGCAGGATGTACTTCACGGAGTCGTCGTTGTTCCGGTGGTTGTCTTGGCTATGTGAGAGCGGGCTCGGGGATTGTGTCGGGGTGGGTGCCGGGCTCACCGCGGGTGTTGGTCGCCCTGAGCGCGATGACGGTTGCTGCGAGGAGGAAGATGCTCGCTGCGAGGAGCGCGTCGCGGAAGCCGGAGGTGAGCGCCTCGGGCCGGGGTGTGTGCGTTGCGAGCAGGTGGTTGGTGTGGGATGTGGCGATTGCGGAGAAGATCGCCAGGCCGAGTGCTGCGCCGAGCTGCTGGGAGGTGTTTACGAGTGCGGCTGCGAGGCCTGCCTTGTCCGGGGGGACGCCTGCGTTGGCGGCGGTTTGCACGCCGACGAATACGGCTCCGAGGCCGAATGACATGATCACCATCGGCGGGAGGAGGTTCGCGAGGTAGGTGCCGTGGACGGGGACACGGGAGAGCCAGAACACGCCGCCGGCGCCGATGAGTGCGCCCGCGGCGATCACGGGCCGCGTTCCGGTTCGCGCTAGGAGCCGGGTACAGATACCGGCGCCAACTACGACGCCGACTGTGGTGGGTAGGTATGAGGATCCGGCCTTGATGGGCGAGTACCCGAGGACCTCCTGCATGTAGAGGGTGATGAAGAAGAACATCGAATAGAACCCCGCGACGGCGATCATCGACGTTGCATCTGCTGCCGCGAGCCCAGGTATGCGCAGAATCGAGAAATGGAACAGAGGGCTCTCGTGACGGGCCTCGTTGATCGCGAACGCAGCGAGTAGGGCGCCGGCCCCCGCGAGCCCGCCGATGGTTCGTGCGGCTCCCCAACCGACATCAGGCGCCTCAATGATCGTGTAGACGAGCAGCAGCATCGCGGTGGTGGCCAGTACCGCTCCCACTGCGTCGAACTCGCGCATCCCCGAGCGGGGCCGCTCGCCGTCAAGGAGACGTAGCGCCCCGCCGAGCACGAGCACGCAGACGGGGAGGTTTACGAAGAACACCCAGCGCCAGCCGGGGCCGTTGGAAATCACACCGCCGAGGAACACGCCCGCTGCGGCCGCGAGCCCTGCGACTCCTCCCCAGGCCCCCAGGGCCTTGCGGCGGTCGTCGCTCTCGTGAAAGGTAGTCGTCAAGATCGATAGCGCTGCGGGGAAGGTCATAGCGGCGCCAAGCCCTTGCACCAGTCGCGCGGCGATCAGCGTCGCCTCACTACCCGCTAGGCCGGCGGCGAGCGAAGAGGCCGCAAACAGTGAGATCCCGGAAATCAGCATCCGGCGCCGTCCCAGCAGATCGGCGGCACGACCCCCGAGCAGCAGGAACCCGCCGTAGGTCAACAGATACCCGCTGAGTACCCACTGCAGGCTTTGGATCGAGAAGTGCAGGTGATTGCGGATCGTTGGCAGCGCGACGTTGACGATCGAACCATCCACGAAATCCAACAGCGCCACCGCGCACAGCAACACCAGCGTGAGCTTGCCGCGAGCGGTCGACAGAAACGACACCTGGGTTGAAGACTCCGGCATTCAGCGACACCTCCAGATAGTGAGTGCACCAACTCAGCAGAGAGCGTTGGCGGGCGGTACCCATCGGCACGTTCCGCTATGGTACCATATGTATACACCTATCGATCAGTAGCCTAAAGGAGCCGCATGAATTTGAGTCTGGAAGGCAGAGTTGCAGTGGTAACAGGTGCTTCCAAGGGGATCGGTGCCGGTATTGCAAAGACACTCGCCGAAGCTGGAGCGGCCGTGGTTGTCAATTTTGCGACCGACCAGGAGGGCGCAGATGCAGTCGTGTCCCACATCGCGGCGAAGGGAGGCAAGGCCATCGCTGTTCAAGGCAGCGTCGCCAAGGCCGCTGACGTCCAGCATCTGTTTGCGGTAACGAAGGAGCAGTTTGGAAAGCTCGACATCCTCGTCAATAGTGCTGGCGTCTTCTCGTTCGGTCCCATTGAGAATCTTCAAGAGGACGAGTTCCATCGTCAGTTCAACACGAACGTTCTTGGTCCGCTCCTGACAGTCAGGGAGTCGCTCAAGCTCTTCGGCCCAAGCGGAGGGACCGTCATCAATATCGGCGCGATCGCAAGCACTGGTCGCACTCCGAATATGGTCGTCTATGGCGCCACCAAGGCCGCACTGGATTCCCTGACACGGGTGCTGGCTGCGGAACTCGCTCCAAAGAAGATCCGTGTGAACACCGTTGCACCTGGAGCAGTAGAGACCGAGGGCATTGCTGCCTTGGGTTTTACCGGAGCAAGGTTGGAGCAGGCCGCTGCAGCGAATCCGCTGGGGCGCGTTGGTCAACCCGACGACATCGGTCAAGCCGTCCTCTTCCTAGCCTCTGAGAGCTCCTCCTGGATTACAGGGGAGCGCATTCAGGTGGCCGGCGGGCAGCACTTCTAGCTCCTTTCCATCCGTCAGTTGGATGCTTCGCTCCCAGAAAGGTGACGTCTCGCCCGCAAGCTCGGGCTCCTGTCTGAACAGCCAAAAACACGCCGTGACCCCTCCTGAAAGCCTACGATGTTGATCTGCGTGCCCGGAACGGAGACGAACGCGTTGGGCCTGGGTGGCCAGTGGGCCGGGGACTGGCTGCCTCCCTTTTGCGAATGCTCCGGAGCGTGTTTAATGAAACGCGAACATGTTTATGTGTCCAGACAGGTCGCCAGAGGGGAACTAAGAATATGTCAACAAAAATAGCGAGCGACTCAGAGACCCGGCTGCCCGCAAAGCAGTTTGGCCACGTGGCCAAGGTGCTTGCGGAGCCGCGCCGTGTGGAGATCCTGAAACAAATTGCCGCGAACGGAGACCACATCGCGTTCAGCGAGCTGGTGACGTTGCACAACATCACCAGCCAGACGTTGTCGCACCATGTTCGCGAACTGGGGCTGTCCGGCCTCATCGAGATCGTTCGCGAGGGAAGATGCGGCACCCTCCACTTGCAGCGGGGCGTACTGCAAGCTTATTTGAATGAGCTTAGTGACATTTAGCCTAGAGCCTCTCTATGAGACGGCTTTAGGAAATCACGGTCTTTTCCAGCTCGACTTTGTTGGAATCTTGACGCAGATGTACTCCGTCCAGCGTGGATCGCTGTTCATGCGTGCCCATCATGCAGCACACGCCGGCGCTTCGGGAGCTGGGAGCGCGCACTGAAGACTTGGACCCAGCGCCACGGACGCGCACCAACAGCCGGAGAACTGGAAACGCGCGCAGCCCAGCCACCCGTGCTCGCCTAGCGTCGCGCAACCCTACGGATCCTTCCAAGCCGCAGTGGACGCCGCCGGCCTTACAGATGCCTGATCGATGGATCTGCCGAGCCTGCTCTAGCTGGAGGAAGCATGTTGGTGGCGCTCGTGGGGTGTAGCCTGGATTAGGGTTATGGGAGCTATCCAGACGTCCGGTTCCTGGGTCGTGCCGTCGGGGTCGCGGCGGGTGGGGTCGGTGCGCCGTTTGCGGGCTCCGTGGCGCCGCGGAGCGTGGTCCTCGGGAGAGGTGGCATTGGCGCTCGAGGCTCAGCGCCCCGAGCTGCTGCGGGCCGCCGGAGCGCACAGGAACGCGGACGGCGTCCCACGAGATGTGCTCGAGGAGCTCGTCAATGAGGCGATCGCGATTGTGGTGATGATGCGCCGCTCGATCGTGTCTGAGGAACATTTGATGGGCGCCTTGTGGACAACGATGCGACTCTTGCTCCGCCATTACCGCGAGGGCCGGCGGGGACGGCGAGTGGGAGGCCGCCAGCGTGTTGGCTTCGACGCGGTAGCTCTGAGGGCGGTGGCAAGTGACCCCGGGCCGGAGGACGTCGCGGAGTGGAGGGATCGCGTGGCGCGTGCGGCGAATTTCGCGGCGCAGCTCAGTGCCTTTGAGAGGCAGGTGGTGACGGTCATGGCCACCCGAGTGGTGGGGGCGAAGCTAGCCGCCCGTACCCTGGCGGTACCTGTGAGCTCGGTGCGTGCCGCGGAGCGCTCTGCTGCCGGGAAGCTCGACCGGGTTGCTGCTATCGCGGCGGCGGGCCGCATGTGCGATGGCGTTCAGCGCGGTCGATCGCCGTCAGCACCTCGTTGTCGGGGATCGGCTCGAACCGTCGCAGGCCGGCTTCCGCCTCCCATCTCTTCTTCCTGTCCGTCTTGTCCATCGCGCTGCTCCTTCGCTCGGGAGAGGGCCCGAGGACAGTCGCGATCAACCGCGCGTCAGCGCACGCCACGCCAAGACGGCAAGGCTGCGAGACAATCAGCGGTGCATCGAGGCTGTCCCTCGGTGCCGGGCCCCGGGCGGTTGGCGCCGCGCCGGGACACTCATGTCAAGGCTGCGGCGACCATAGTTCCGTCCACCGCCAGGATCGAGCGGCATCCGCGTACATCGACACGCATTTCAGGCACTAGTGCCTCAGATCACAGCGAATTACCAGCGATTCCTCGCCATAGAAACCCGCCAGTATGCAGGCATTTCTCGAAATGGAGCCAACCGGGATCGAACCGGTGACCTCCTGCTTGCAAAGCAGGCGCTCTCCCAGCTGAGCTATGGCCCCGCGACGCCCAAGTTTAGGGGAAGACCGTGACCTCGAATAAAACGCGGAGCTGACTCACCACCCGACGCTGGGCCCCGTGCCCGTCTCCGCCGTTGCCGCAAAGCCACCGAGTCGGCCAGCGCGCCCCTACTCGAAAGAAAGCCGTTCCTGCCCGGGGATGTTCTGTGGCGGAGGCTCGCGCTCCCGATCACCAGGAAGCTCCCGCTCCCGCGAGCCCTCCTCGGGCTCACGACCGGCGTAGGGCTTCGCCCAGCTTCCAGCGCTGGGGGCCGCATACGGTGCGACCCCGGCCGCAGGTCCGGCTTCGGCGTCCATAGCCGCCTGCATGTCCAGCTCCGCGGTGTCCTGCTGGCCGGCGTCGGCAAGATCGGCAAGGGTCGACGTGCTGCCGTTCCCTTCCTCCGCCTCCGCCACCGGCAACTCGCCCTCGACGGCATCAGCGGGAAGGTCCCCGGACTCGTAGTACGCCTCGTCCTCGTACTCGAACTCGACCTCCCGGCCCTCGAGACCAGCGAACCCATCTTCGTCGGGCGCGGGCGCCAGCGCCTCTTGCTCCTCGCGCTCGACCGCGCTCGGGTCTGCGCCACTGCGGCGCTTGAGCTCGAGGTGTTCGCGTATGGCTTCGTCTAGCAATCCCATGACGCGCCCAAACGATACTGCGCCCGGCGCCGTGCGTTCTACGACTACACTTCTCAGGCCGCAGCATCTCCTCGACACACGCGTGCGGGGCTATAGCTCAGCTGGGAGAGCGCCTGGATCGCACCCAGGAGGTCGGGGGTTCGAGTCCCCCTAGCTCCATCAACAAAAATCCCTGCTAGATCGTGGTTTTCCCAAAGGAACCACGGTCTAGCAGCAACGGCGGGCGTCGGTCAAACGTCGATTTGTGCCCATTTGTGCCCAATCGCGCGGCCTTAGCGCCGCGGAGTGGCCTATAGATCCCCATCGAGCAACGCTCGTAGGTCGGGGCGCGAATCGAGGACCTCCAGGAGGCCGCGCCGACCGCTCACGCCTCATAGTCGGGCGGCTCGACCGTCCTCAGGCGAGCTTCCCAAACGAGGTGGCCCGCCGGGGCCCTCGTCGAGCTCGACGACGATGCCGCCTTTGCGGCCCCGGATTGTCAGCGCCAGATCTGGTCGGCGATACGACCGTCGTCGACCGCCGCCAGCGCGCGTTCGCGCGAGCACAGCGCCCAGCAGTCGAGGGGCGCGCGCGTCAAGTCGAGTTCGTAGCCCACCTCGGTGGCTTCAACGAACAAATGCTTGCCCGAGAACGGATTCGTAGCTCCGCCGTGGACCATCGCGGCGAGCATCCTAACGTTGCCCATGCGATAGCCGCAGCGCGCCTGCTCGAGCAGAAACGTGGCCTTCGATGTCGACTTGATGCACCGTTCGCGCCGACGCCGACATCGCCGGCCCGAAACCGTTGGTCGAGGATCGCCGCGCGCGCAGTGCCTAGGCGGAGATCCCGTTGATCGTCTCGGAGGAGGCCTCCTTGCGCATGCCCGCGCTGATCTGCGTCTGCCGCGAGGGGATCTGACCCTAGTCGCTGGGAGGGTCTCCTGCTGCCATGAATGCCAGAGATTGAGTCCTACGCCCCGATGCAGCTACGCCGTGGTGAGGGCCGCGGATGGTCGAAAGATGCCAGGGCACGGCCACCCCCACGTTTACACAATCACCGCAATAATTGCCGATTATGAGATGCCTGGAGTCAGATCGCGCCCCGGATGCGTCCCGATGGATGCGGACAAACAACAGCGTGTAAGCTTCGGCGTGTCGCGCTCTAGAGACAACGCGCCCAAGGCCATCGAGATGTTCGCCCGCTCGGGAGATCCGTGCTCTTAGCAGGAAGTCGGTCGCATACCGCTGTCGCGGCGTTCGTATTGGCTCTGGGACTGTCAGTCACCGCGGCGCAGCCAGCAGCGGCTCAGGGGACGAAGGGAGAGAGGCCCCAGACAGTGGTTGTGCCCGCGCCGAAGGTGACGGTTGAGCCGATCATCGAGAAGGGCGAAGACAACGACGAAGTCGGCTTTTGGGAGGGTCTGGTCGGCGTCGGCGTCGGTGCGGCTGCCACTGGTGCTGCGGGCGGCGCGGCAGTCTGGGCGACTCGGAAGACGGCAAAGAAGGCAACGACGCGGGCTGGCCTCCTGGAACGAATTAGTGCCATCGACGAGTTGGTCGCGGCAGCAGCTGCGGCCACGCGAGCGACTATCCCGTTCGGGGGAGAGGCGACTGACGAGCATGTTGCCGCACTTATATCGGCCATTTCCGCTACTCGTCTCGCCTTGAACCAGATCGAAGACGACGAGCTCGCGACCCACGCGTCAGACCTACTCCGAGCGGGCCAGCACGTGTTGGAGCGGCGCTCGAACCCGACCGTGGCTAAGGAGGATGCACGTCGAGCCGGGAACGCGATGGATTGTCTTGAGCGGCGGGCTAACACGCTCCGAACGGGACTTAGATTGGAAGCCAAGAAGGCTGCCTAGTAATCACCGGCGTGGTGGGCGATGGCAGCCAGACCCGCCTAGTCGTTGTGTCCCATGGGCCGTCATGAGCGCTCGCATCGGCGACCCGGATGGTGCAGGGCGAGTGGTGGCGCGGGGTCGTCCCCGAAAGCCATCTGCCCCCGACGCGAAGAGCTGGAGGCCTCGTCCACGAGTGTCAGAGTGCCACATGACGGGACCCCGGCACCGACAGCGCCAACCCGCGCGTGAAATAGGTCCTCTGTATCTTTCGGCATTACGACCTGGCTAACGTACTGATGACGCAAAGGGCCGCAGGCTAGACGTGGCGCTCTGCCCCGAATGATGGCCCAAGGTGCGCTTGTCGTGCTGGTGAACTGCGGGGTGCCGTAGAGCGCGCAGGCCTGCGAGCCTCAACGAAAGCAGGTTAAACATAGGCACCGGATACTGAGAGGAACCGCCGTAGGCCCTCTGGTCACTCCGCTAGAGTGGGCCGCACGCTGGCCATGCGCGCGACGGCCTCCGAGACAAATCCACCACTGGTAGCGAGATTCAACCGAACGTGTCCGGCGCCAGCGACTCCATATTGGAGTCCCGGACTTAGCGCAACTCTCCCTTGCAGCAGGAACGTGGTTGCCGGATCATCGCCTAGAGCCAAGTCTCGGCAATCTAGCCAAGCAAGGTATGTAGCGTCTGGCGGGTGCCAAACGATCTCAGGGATCTCACGCGACAGATGACGTCTGAGCCGAGCCCGGTTGTCATCCAGTTGAGAAATTACGACATCAAGCCAAACGTCGCACTCGGTGCAAGCCACTTCAGTCGCAATGACCCCGAGAATGCTCGCGCGATCGTGGATAGCCGGTAACTGCGTCACGAGATCCCGGGCGCGATCACTCTCTGTCACCATCAAGGCCGTCTTGAGCGCTGTGATGTTAAACCCCTTCGTTACCGAAGTAACGACGATGCCGCAGTGCCGAGAGGCTGCCGATACGTCCAGCCATGAAGTATGAACGGCGCCTGGCAAAGCCAGGGGAGCGTGAATCTCGTCCGCGACTACCCAGATGTCACGCTCCGCACACTTCTCAGCGAGCGCTGCCAACTCGTCCCTTCGGAAGACGCGACCTGTCGGATTATGAGGGTTCACTAGGACGAAGAGTCGCGGCCGCAGGGCGAGAGCTGCGTCGAGGGCATCGAGACTAAGACCGCCGTCAGACTCGAGGGGAACCTCGATAAGCCGGGCGCCGACGCGCGGAAGCTCTGACAGAAAAGGGCCATACGCTGGCGTGGGAAGCGCTACAGCATCGCCTCTAGCGAGAAGTAGGCGGCAGATCTCGCGGACGCCGCTCATGACGTCGGGAATAAGCACCACTTGGTCCTGGTCCACGCTCCATCCGAGCCGCCGGCCAGCAAACCCGGCGAAAGCCCTGGCCAATGAGGGCGGCGCGGACTGCGTGTAGCCAAGATCAGCACGACGCACCGCACTAAGGAGGGCCTCCCCGATAGGGCGAGCAAGCGGATAGTCCATCTCGGCTAGTGCGACGCTGAGTACGTCCGGGTCGTACCGGGCCCACTTTGCGCTCCGGCGGTTGCGCATCTCCTCGATCGTCGAAACGCCTAGATCGATAGCCATCGAGCGCACGCTTTCGGGGCAGCATAGGTCGCCGCCGGGCCTAGCCATCTTCCCCAGGCTTGCAAAGCCGCAGATACAACACCGTCTCGATCGACGACTCGAACCCTCCGAAGCCTGGGGTTGCGTCCTCGCCTTCTACGCCTTAGCATGGCCAGACATCGCGATCATCGAGAGGAAAGACGAGGTCGGAGAAGCCATGTCATCAATCGCCATTGCGAGCCAGCCTGAAGTCTACCGTGCCGTTGTGCCTCAGAGCCCGATTCCCGGGAGGCCGCTCGGAAGGCACGTCGAGCACGATCCGCGGTCTCGCCTGTTCCCCGCCGCACGGGCGTCGTCGGTTAGGAGCGTAAGTCATGCCGGCCGCGGCCTGCCCCTCGCGCAGCTAGATGTACATTTGTGCTCGACGGCGCACTCACTCTGCGCTGCTATCAACTGTTCACCCCAGACCTCACAGACGCGCCCACCTCTGACTGAGGTGGAGGCAGTGCGGATTCACGACAGTGCTACACGACGCGCTGACTTTGCCTTTCGGCGTGCGGGTGTTGGCGGTAGCAGCGCATTGATGGCTTGTAAAGCTGCACGCGATCTCGGTCTGATCGACTCCTACACTCACGCGTTTGGAATCGATCATGCTCTTGAGGCTCTAGTCCTGCGCCCCGTCATAACGGGCATTAAGTGGTACTCGAGCTTCGACTCTCCGGATCCCGTTACTGGGCTGGTTGAAGTAACGCAGGGAGCCAAGATGCGGGGCGGACACGAGGTGGTGGTGTACGGCATCGAAGCGGAGCGTGAACTCGTTTGGTGCTGGAATAGCTGGGGCCAGCAATTCGGTCATGGTGGCCGATTCTCGATGAGCTTCGACGCCTGGGACTTCCTTTTGCGGGATCGCGGCGACGTCACGGTGCCTATCGTGTGATGGGCTAGGGCTTCCGGGCGATCGCGAGGAGTTGCGGGCTCGTGCCCAGGAGGGACGACTCCGCCTCTACAAGGCGGACAAAATCGAGCAGTATGGCTTGGCGCGATGCGTCGCTGAGCCACCAGTCGAGATCGCCGGCGGCCCTCGCCGGGCCGTCGACTGCTAGAAGTTCTCTAACATCGAACCCCGCGTCCGTGATCTCACCCGCAAAGCCTTCTGGACGATGGCAATATGCCGTGGTGAACCAGGCGGGATTCCGCTCCGGATTGCGGTGCTGCCCCGTCGTCAGGTCTTGCTCGACGATCGCCTTGTAGCTCGGCTCAACAAGATAGCCCTCTATCAGACCGGTGTAGAGGCTCTGAAATCGCGACACGGCGGTCGCAAGAAGTAGACCGCCTGGTCGCAGCACCCGCCAGGCCTCAGCGAGGGCTCTGAGTCTATCGCCAGCTGCCGTCAGGTGGTACATCGGACCAAACAGCAGGCATGCGTCCGTCGACTCGGTTGCAAAGGGGAGATCTCTCGCCTCGCCAACGTCTGCACTCGCGAGCCGCGTGTGGCTATCGTCCGTCGACCGCTCTCGAGCGCGCGCGACATGGGTTGCTATCGGATCGATTAGGCGGACAGCATACCCCAGAGCCGCAAGTGGTAAAGCGTATGTGCCCGGCCCGCCCCCCACGTCCGCGATGACGGCGGGGGGCTCTGGAAGTAGCCTCTCGAGAAGCTCCATCATGCGAAGGTACTCGAACCGCGCTAGGCCCGCTACTCGCCTCTCCTCGACGTCTGGCTGGTAATACGAGACGAGCTCCACAAAGTCGGCCTTCCATCCCATCTGGTAGGGCATGGCGGCTATCCGGCCGGCGGGTCGGCTGGGCGCCCAAATATGTGATCAAGCGCGTCTGGTCCGGTGTACTCACCGGCCTTGCTCATAAGCTGTGCAAACGCATTCTCGGCGCGCTCAATATCTGCACCGTTCTCCGAATACAGGTACTCGACGGCGTCGCCGTGCTTGTTCGGTAGGTCTTGCTGAAGAAACGACCGGTCCATGAGGGTCATATTTACAAGAAGCCTGCGGTCAAGGCCGCTCTGATCAAGCGAGACGATGTAATTTTTGACTTTGGCCGCCCGATGATCCTCGAGAAGCTTGGCGACGTCGCCGTCGGGACGGTGATCGAGTAGCCACAGTCGCTCCACCTTAACACCGTGCTTTTCGATGAGATCAGCATTGAGGCGGAGGAAACGCTGACCCTCGCCTCCGTGCCACCATGAAACGTCGCCCGCGTCGGTTGTTCCAAGTATGCGCGTACGAGCCTGTGCGAAGCGATCGAACACGAGGTTGTTGTCGCTGCCCTCTCGCCTGAGCCTACCCTGGGAGAGTTCCTCGAGCCGCGCGCCAGCGTGCGCCAGTATGGCGAACACTTCTCCACGGAACTGAGGGATGTTCGTCCGACGCAACGTCGTAATACTGGCATCGAGAACGTCGGCTGCGACAGGAAGAAGGTCCGGATAGTCCTCGGCGCCCTGTAAAAGCCTCCCAAACTGCTCACGTGTCTGGCTCCGTTCAGCTACCCGAAAAAGGATCTCAAGCTGGGTGGAGACCGCCAGACCGACCAGGGCGATACTTGCGACTAGAAGATCCTTCAGCGTGCCGAGCTGGTTGTTGGTGTTGAGGAATACGACCGTTGCGCTCGCGACGGTGACGAGCACCGTCGCGAAGGCTAGGTAGCGCGCCCAACTGTCGTACCAGCGGTGCGCACCAGGCCGGAGCTGCGGCTCGATTGACTTTCGCATGAGCGAATAGTATGCGGAAAGTGCCGAGGGGGAATGAGGCTCACGACGGCTCGCCCGAACGGGGGCGTGAGGGCGGAACGAGCGCACTGTCCGTAACAATGCAGCTGCACGGCTTATCGAGCGCTTGAGCGGCTCGCGCTCAGGCCCTGCACGCAGCGGGCACCAGGCATCTCCCGGCTGGCCAAGCGAACCAATGCATTTGGATCAGGCAAGGGCTGGCGTTTGTCTTCGCTCCAGATATCGCTCGTTTCGGAGCGGCGTGCACATGACGGGACCGACTTGGCCTCGAGCGGGTAGCGATTCCGTGATTAACGACGCTTGTCGATCTCCGTCCGTCGTGCGCGCCGCCTCGGCAGGTGGCGGGCTAGCGAGGGGCATCGAGACGGAGATCGGCGACGCGAGAGGTCTCAGCGAAGCCCAGCTGCCTATAGAGTGACGCGGCCGTTTTAGATGAGTAGAGCACGGCGCAAGCGATGCCTTGCTGACGTGCCTCGTGCAGCGCATGGAGGATGATTGCTCGCGCAAGGCCGATGCCACGCTGGCCGGGGATAGTGGCGACGTTATAGAGGCCAGCAGCCAGGGGAGACAGGACCAGTGATGCGATCGCGACAGGTTTACTGTTCCGGTACGCAACGAGATTTCGCAGTACCCATTCCTCGCCACCGGACACGCGCCCGCATGCTTCCGCGAATAGAAGTGCTATAGCCGGTGGCAGGTCATAGACGACACCGCAAACCAACGCAAAGTCTGCGATCTCTTGGTTGCTGCTGACCCACGAAAAGGAGACGGCTCTCGGCGTCGTTGCGATCGGAACGCTAGATAGGTTGCAGGTCATGCCCGGATAAACAGCAACCTCGACCGCTCCTCGCTGAATTAGTGCGTCGCGCAGCTGCGACTCTGTCGCGTCGAGTGTCCAAAGCTGGGGAACACCCTTTGCTCGCGCCGCTGCCAAGATCTCGTCTACCTGGGGGTCGCGGCCTCCATGGATTGGAGGAAAGAGGACAGCATTGAACGCAGAGAACGGCATGTCAGTTACGACCCAGAATCCGTGCGCCTCGCCGCCAGGAAGCGCGGCGTACACGTCAACCCATCTGGCGGCGTTGTCGGCAAGCGCCGCCTGGGCGTCGTCGAGAGCCATCTCGATGAGGCTATCTGATGGTGTCGATGCTCGGTCGGGACCGCCAATCACTCCCGGCGGACCCAAACGACTCGCGTACGTCATCGCCTGAAGGGATGAAAGGGCCGCTGAGTCCTCTACGGGGCGGACGCTGGGCCCAGCTCGTGAGCGCGCTTGCGCAGCCAAAGCTCGAAGACCGGGTCCTGCTTCAGGGAGTCGGGGAGGCCCGGACGGTGCACTGCAAACCGCCCGCGACAGCGCACATAAAGCTCAGCGGTTGATACGGGTCCGCCCCGCCTCACCATGCGCCGCCCCGATCACTCCGCCCAAGCTTGCGCGGACGCGGTTTCGCTCGCTTTCGTTGTGGATGTGGCGCTCAAGAATCTCGTCAAGCACCAGGCGAGAGGTCCGTGGATCCGCATCGCCTTGTATTGGCGTCTGTCCGCCGCGAAACGTCCACCACGTAACGTGAGTCGGGCCGTAGTCGATGTCCTCGACTTGGTTAGCGAATCGGTCCAGGCGCTCGCGCTCAAACCTCTCGCCTATCACCGGGGGTTGACGGCATAAAGCCCTTGACCTTCGCTCCGTCCGCTCAGCACGACCGTGCCGTCGCGCGAGATGACGAAGGTATGACCGGCGGGCAGGGCCTCTCGCAGGCGCAAACAGGCTACGTACGCCGAGACATCGGCCCTGGAAATGACCTCCATTAGCAGGGCGACTCGGTCTGTGCCGAGCTCGGCAGTCAGCCGATCGAGCCATGATGTGGGGACGAGTAGCTCGGCGGCAAAACGGGTGGCCTCGGGCTCGAAGTTGTAATCGGCCGACGCGTCGAACAGGCGTACGCGACTCGTCTCGCACAAGAAGGTGTTGCCGAAAGGCCACGGCAGCAGAACATGTCCGAGCTCGGCGCCAAGGTAAATCTGGCACGCGACTGCGGCTGCTGGTCGTCGAGCAAGACGAGTGGTCGCGCACGTCCCCCCTGGAGTCCCAGCACAAGGCCGTCGTAACTGTCCTCGTCACGCTAAGAAAGATCGGGCTGTCTCCGGCGGAATAGTGTCGCGTGTTGGACGAACCACATTGCCGTTGGGCGCTGGCGTGTGCGAGCTGCCCGTCTTGTCCCGGTGGGCAACGAGTTCGCTCGCCCGGATGCCAGCGTCTGCGCTTGAACCTGCACCAGGGCCGAGCCGACCATCAGCACTTGGTTTGCGTCCGACCGATTCGCGCGCTGGCCGATCCGCGATCTATCTTCACGGTCCGTGGTAGCCAGCATCTTCTCTGGCATCGCTGCACTTGCGACAGTCCTAGCGGTCTACTTCGCGCGCGAGACGGTGCAAGAGGCACGTCATAACCGGGCCGAGGAGGCGGCCGCTCATCGCCAGGCGATGGCTGTCGAGGGGCGACTCCTACAGGCAGTGAGCGCAGCGCACGAGCAGGAGATGCAGGAGCGGCAACATGCCGTCGAGCGCGAGCTATGGGTGCAGCGGCTGATTCAGCTCGGGCGCGTCCAAGAACTCCTGGGGAACGTCGTCGATACGACGGGGATGACTATTGCTCTCCGGGAGGGAGCGGGCAGGTCGATGACGGTCGGTCTCGGCGACACGCGGGTCTCCAGTGCGCTCCTGCGCGCAGAGATCGGCGTCGCCATCCTTGCGCAACTCGGAGGGCCATCGCTACCGGAGTTCGCGAAGGCCGCCGAACATGGCCGCATGGTTGGAACCTCACTCCACGAAATCGGAGCCGAAGCCGCACGAGCGCTGAACGAGATCCGCTCACTGGCCCAAAGCGACCCGAGCCTCCGGCCGGCGCCGAACGCATCTGGGAGAGGGGTGTGAGGTCGCCGGCAGCGCGCATACTGCAGCCCACTCAAGCTCGCCTCGAACCCTCGTAGGTCCGCCACTCTCGGCCCACATCCCTCCAGAAGCGGCGGATACCGGCGTTGTATAGACCGATGGTCACGAGGCTAAGCACAGTCCGAGCGAGAACCAGCCTCGTCCGTATCGAACGGCCCCTCCGACTCGAGAACGCGAGGTAGTACGTCACGAGCGTGCCAACCAAACCGTTGACCAGGAACAGACGGCGAACCGGGAGACTCTCTGTGTATTCGTTGACGCAGAAGTTCGCCGCATGCCCGCAGTTCCAGCCCACCACGTGGTTAGCGGCCCTCCGGGTGGTGCTGGTGCAACCATTCCGCCCTCTGGACAACCTTCTCGGACGGATCTGCAGGAGGAAGCCAAGCGCCAAACCACGGAAGCCGGCAAAACCACCTCTGCGTAACCCCGTGGAGGACAACTTCAGCCGTACCGCCGTCCTCGAACTTCTCCAGCGACACCGCGTCAATGTTGGCGTGGAACTTGTCGCCGATGCGTCCGCCAAATTGGATGACCCGGTCGTCGCTTATGTAGATGCCGTGGTGGTCGTATCCCCAGCGGCGCCGGACCCGGAGATGATCGCCTCGGCAAGCGGCAACTCGCGACATAGTTGTCCGTGGGGAGGCTCCTCGTTCGACCGGCATATCTGTTACGACTGCGCGTACATACGATCGTTGATCTCGCGCACTCGGTCAGGATCTGGCCAGTTGAGCTGGTCGTGGCAGACAATCAACGCGTGCGCATAGAGCGCCTCAGGGAGCGGCCACCAGATCGAAGGTTCGCTCTTGCTCGGCCGGTCGACGACGATCAGCGACGTCGTCAGGGTCCGTAGGGCTCCAGCGAATCGGGCTGGAGGTGGGCCGACCTGCTGGCCGTCCGGTAAACCATCGTGTACAGCCCGCGCATCGTGAGGATTCCTTGGTTGCCGCTATCCGGCGCGCGGAAGCCGAGCATCTTTCCGCCCCAATGGCTGTCTACGGCGAGCGCTAGGTCGGCGAGCCCTGGAAGCGCTTTCGCCCCTTCAGCCGCGGCGAGTTCGCCCTCGTCCATGACGCACTGCCCAAACCTCATGGCATCGTTGTGGAGCTTGCGCAAGTGATAACGCGCGTTCGAGCCCCAAGCCTCGATGTGATCGTCGGGCTCGATCGAAACCCAGAGATATCGGATCACCTGCTCGTACGGAGCGCGCAGCAGGTTCAGCCCGTCTATCGATAGCCCAGCCGCCATCAAGGCCATCATGCCTTCGACGGTGTCAGCCATCCTGAGGACGATTGCGGCGCTGAACATCCGCCACAGACGCTCACCCGGATAGAACCGCTGCGGAAGATGACTTTCGACGAGCTCGATCAGTTCGCTCGCAGCCGTCCTCACGATCTCGTCCGGTGGCTGCGTCCAACCGGGTCCCGATGGCTTGCTGCTCACGACTGGCATTGTCCCGACCGCCGCGGATCGCGCCGCAGCAGCAGGCGGCGCGAAGCGGTTGGCGTCGACTCACGACCATCGGGCGTGCGGAATCCATGGACGCAATCGCGCCAACTTTGAGCTGTTTGCTGGTGTTTCCGCGACAACCTGTGTAGGTTCGGCTGGTCAACGCCATAAGTTGGCCCCGGCAACAGTTGGAGCTGTCCCGGGGCCGTGGCACGGAAAGGAGGTGGTCCTTCCCATGCGCGTTCAGCGTAGTGGTACGTCGTCGGTTGGGCGGTTTTGCGATGGGGTCCAGTTTGCGGTTCTTGTGCTGCTGTTGGATCCTGCGGGCCCCGGTCGCTGGTCGTTGGGAGAGCTGGCGCGTGAGGTCGGCTGGGAGGTCGCGGTGGCCGACGCGGTCGTCAGCTTGCACGCGGCGGGTCTTGTGGATCGCGTCGGCGGGTTTGTGTGCGCGTCAGGGTCGGCGGTGCGGTTTTGCGAGTTGTTGCACGAGTAGCGGCGCGCGCCGGCAGAAGGTAGGGCGACAACGTAAATAGTGCCCCCGCGCTACGCGAATAGCCGGGGGCGTGGCACCGAGAGATGTTGGCTCCCGGCGCAGGGCGCAGCGTACCCCTGGTGGGGTGGGCTGGGTTTTGTGTGCTGTTGGCTGTCTCCCGGGGCCTCCAATGCGAATGGAGGAACCGATGATGAGCAGTGCCCGTGTAGATGATGTTGTGCCGGTTGTGTTGGTGTTGGCGGCGGTCGATCGCGCGGAGCGCCATCGCGTCCCGACGGTGGACCCTCCGGGTGTTCCGGTGTGGAGCGTGTTGGAGCACCTTGGGACCCCACGCCGTTCGAGGCGCGCCCGGGAGGTTCGCGGGCGGCTGGACGAGCTGGTGGCCGCCGGGTCGTTGGAGCGTTCGCACCGCCACGGAGTGACGGTGTGGTCGGTGACGAGAGCGGGGCGTCGGCGTCTTTCGCGGGCGCGGCGTGCGGGGCGGCTGGAGGTGCTGCCGGAGTCCCCGCAGCACCGTGCGTGGCGTGACGCGCAGAAGCTGGCGGGGGAGCGGGTCGAGGGGTTTCGTCTCGATGTGCTTGAGGAGCTAGAGCATGCCGGGGAGTTGCTGGATGCGGAGATGGCTGTGGCGGCTGGCCGTGTGGCGCCGGAGGTGCTCGGCGGGTCGCTGTCGGATGCGTGGCTCGAGATGGCGGAGCGTCTGGAGCGGGCGTGTAGGCGTTTGGGGTCGGCGAGCTATTGCTTGTGGGATTGGCGGGAGCCCGAGGACACCCGTGCGGATGTCGATGATCACCGTGACCCGCGCGACGGGGTCTTTGACCGTAAGCAGCGCGAGAGGCGTGTCGCGCGCCGGCATGGGCGGCGCAACACCGCGCTGTGGGACCGCGACGTAGAGCTGGTGTTCTTGGGGCAGGCGATCCGCGAGATCCGCGAACGGCAGGACATCACCCCGGCCGAGCTCGCCGACAGAGCCGACGTCAGGGAGCGGCGCCTAGCGCGCGTGGAAGCGGGGAGCATCGAGGCGGACTACGAGTTGCTGGTCAAGCTTACGCGTGCGTTGAGCATCCAGCCGCGCGTGCTGCTCAGTCGCGCCAAGGCACTCGCGCATACCGACAGGCTGGGGTGAGGTATGCCTGCGAAGAAATCACCGGGGGTCCAGGCGCTCGGCGCGGCGATCCGCTCGACCCGGAAGGAGCGTGGGTATGCGCAGGAGGCATTCGCCGCGCGTGCCGGGCTGGACCGCAGCTACTTCGGTGCGGTCGAGCGAGGCGAGTTCAACATCACCATGGACACGCTCACGACGATCGCGGACGGCCTCGGAGTGCGCGCGAGCAAGCTCCTTCGCCGGGCAGGACTCTGAATCGTCGCGATGAGCAGCCTCTCCAACGGGCGTCCTGGGCGTGTCGTGGTTCTTGTCGCGGCGCGCGTCAGGTTTCGCGTCAGGTTTGTGGCGGCTCGGGCACCCTGCTTTTGGCTCTAGAAAACGGCTCTGCCTGCCCCCGGGGGTTCCCGGGGTGGGTGGGGCCAGGTCATTGACCACCCCCTCTCCGCTTCGCTGTGATGCGGTGGTCAATGACCTGGACTAGGGGTAGGGGCAGGCAGAGCGGGAGAGGTTGTTGTGGGCAGGGTGCAGTGTGTGGTGTTCAGAGAGAAGAGAGAAAGAAGAAAAGAAAGAAAGAAGACGTGGGGATCTGGTGGGCGACGATGTGGTGTGCCGTGGCGGGGGCTGTCAAGGCAGGTAAGGCCGGTCCTGCGCGGTGCTCGGACTGGCCTTACCTCCTACATGATATGTAGCTGACGCGTGTTCTTGACAAGCATGGCTTACGGCGTATTATGTGTCGCGTAGCGATGTTCTTTTGATCCTTGGAGGCTTTTGTTTTGTCTGGTCGTTCGCGTGGCGTTCTCGGCGGGGCTTCTCGTGGCGTGATCGCTGAGATCGACGAGCGCCTGAAAAGCCTTGATGAGCAACTTGCTTCTCACGAGGAGCTACTAGCCGAACGAGCCCGCCTACGCGCAGCCAGATCAACCCTGCTCGGGGAGAGCCCAACAGGCCAGATAACCCAAGACCAGGTCGCCGCGTATCTCAAAGAGCACCCAGGGTCAAAGCCCGGAGAGATCGCCCAGGCACTCGGCGTGACCCCAGGGCGCGTATCCGCGCACCTCTACCGCGCAAAGACAACACGGTTCGTCAGCCGCAAGGACGGCTGGTACCTGCGCGACCCCGGCACGAAAGACAGGAAGGACGCGCGATGAGCCTCATCCTCGATCGCTCATGGACATCCACGCGGCGCGGGGTGGCCGCCGGTGCGGGAGCCCATCGGCGTGGCGAGCATGAGCTGTTGCGCCGCCGTGACCTCGAGCTCGTCGCCTGGCTCGGTGAGCAGTACGGCGCCCGCACAGACCAGCTCGAGACGCTCCTCGGCTGCGGGCCACGCACCATCCAGCGTGTCCTCGCGCGGCTGCGTGTCGCGGGACTCGTCACGATACGGCGGCTGCTCGTGGGTGAGCCCGCGTGGGTGGTTCCGACGAGCACCGGGCTACGCGCCGCCGGCCACGGGTTCGGCGTGTGGCAGCCGAGGATTGGGCCGCTCGCGCATGTCGCTGCGGTCAACGACGTGCGCCTGCACATCCAGGCTCGCTCCCCGAGAGCGTGTGGGTGCCCGAGCGGGTCCTCGCGCGCGAGCGCCAGGCGGGCGAGCATCTCCCCGACGGCGTGGTGCTCGTGGATGGGCAGCGTGTAGCGATCGAGGTCGAGCTGACCGTCAAGTCACAGCGCCGCGTGCACGCGATCCTCGGCGAGCTCACCGCACGCTTCGACACCATCCTCTACTTCTGCGCCCCGGGCCCACACCGCCAGCTGACCGGGTTCGCCGAGAGCGGGCGCTGGCCGACACTCGGCGTCCGCGAGCTACCCGAACCGAACACGCAGGCCCCGTGAGCCGGTCGGCGCCTGCCAGGCATCAAGCGCGCGGTGCAGTGCCGCGTCGCCGCGGGTGGGAGCACGCGGGCGCCAGAGCCCGGTGCTCCCACAAGCTCCGCCGGCTCCAGCATCCAGCCACCCCGCACTTGTTGGTGAGGCGGACGGTGAGCGCGGCGTTGCGTTCGCGATGCGCCTCGGCGGTGAGCGGGCGCTACCCGTGGACCAGGGGATGGTGCTGCTCTCCAACGAACGGCTCTGTCGGCACCTTCTCGTCTGCGGCGCGACGGGCTCGGGCAAGACCGAGACGCTGCTGCGCCTCGCGTGGACACTCGCCCGCACGAGCGACACGCCGGTGTTCTATTTGGACGGGAAGGGCGACCGCGAAACAGCAGCCCGCTTCTCGGGGCTGATGGCCGACGCGGGACGCCAGACCCGCGTGTTCCCAAACGAGCCGTTCGATGCGTGGCGCGGTGAGGCGCATGAGATCCACGGCAGGTTGATGGAGATCATCGACTACACCAGCGACGGGCCAGCCGCCTGGTACCGGGATGTCGCGAAGAACGTGCTCCGCTTGGTGTGCGAGCACCCCAACGGGCCACCACGATCCTCCACCCAAGCACTCGCACGGATGGACGCAGACCAGCTCGCCAAGGCACACCAGGGATCTACGGCGCTAGCGGCGTTGACCGTCCAGCAGATCCGGCAGGTGCGGCTGCGCTACGAGGCGTTCTTCGGACAAACACGCGGCGCCCTCGACGGGACCTGGGCCTGGGAGGACACCAACGCCGCCTACCTCCTCCTGGACAGCCTCGCGCTGCGCGAGGAGACAGCAGGATTGGCGCGGATGCTCTTTGAGGACTTCGCGCACTACTTCACCACCCGCAAGCCCCGACACCAGCTCGCCGTCCTGATCGTCGACGAGTTCTCCTCCCTCGCCCAGGGCGCCGGGATGGCCGGGCGAATCGAGCAAGCACGCGGGTTCAACACCAGCCTGATCCTCGCACCACAGGTCACCGCAGGCATGGGCGACGAACAAGAGGCCGCACGCATCCTCGGCTCCGTGGAGACCGTCATCTGCCACCGCGTCAACACCCCGGAGGACATCATCGCCCTCGCAGGCACCCGCCGCGCCGTCGAGTACTCCACCCACTACGCGACAGAAGGCGCCACCGGGGAGGGGTCAGCGCGTATCCAGCACCAGTTCAAGGTCGACCCGAACGAGGTGAGAGGGCTCGCCGCAGGGCAGGCGTATGTGATCAGCCGCGGACGCGCGATGAAGAGCCAAGTACTCCAAGCGCCGGCTTTTTCCGGCGCGCTACCCGTGCCAGTCGGCTCGCCCCCGGATCAAGATGAGGCTCCGGTTCGGACCGCAGCCTCATCGGATATCTCACGGCTCCCGTTCTAAGACTCGCGCTCGCGTAGCGTTGCAATGATCTCGTCTAGCTCGTCCGGCGTGTTGCCGTCGCGAGCAACGAAAGCGTTGGCGATGATCTGCAGGTTGTCGGCGGTGGTCTTGAACATCCAGGGCTCACTGGTCACGAGACTCAGGCGCCCCCGGCAACGCTGGGCGGCGGGCCAAGTGCCGCGTAGTGCGGCTAGCTCAAGCGCAGTCGCTATTTCCCAGTAGTCGTTGGACTGCTCAACGCTACGTCTTGCCAGCGCGAAGGCGACGACCGGTGCGATTTCGTCGATGCGCTCCAGATCTCCGGGACCGTTGCGACGAGTAAGGAGCGTCAGAAGATTGATTCCCGGATAGCTGTCGCGCGGGTCCGCGGTAACGCCATCAGAGTAGGCGTCGATTGCTGCGTCCAACGCCGCGCGCGCCTCGATCGCTTTACCTGCACCAAGCCAGTCCTCATACTGGCGCTTGTAGATGCCGCCGAGGAGCCCGCTGGTCTCTGCAGACGGCCCAAAAGTGGCCTGCACATCCTGTAGCACGGAGATCGCCCGTCGTCGATCATCGCCGGTGTTTCGTCTACCGAGCGCCTGCGCGAGCTGCTCACGGACGGTCACGTGCTCGCGGATCTCCGGCGGAAGCACACTGACGAGTCGCACAACTTCATCCCACGCCGCGACGCTGCGGTAGGCGAGCAACAGGTCAATCAACAGCTCGACCGACGCGCTCTGCAGCGGCTCAAGTTCCTCCTCGATCTCGCGTAGGGAGTCTAGCTGGTCGGGCTTGCCGCTCAGATCGCCGATGCGATCGCGGATCTCCGTGATCTGCCGAACCCGATCGCGGAATGACTCAGTCACCTCGTGTGCCAGCTCGATTCCCCGGTAGTCCTTGATGAGTTGGAATAGCGGACTGTCGTGCACCTCGCTCTCAACGGTCGCCCGCTTCAACCGCTCGACCAATGCATCCTTCAGACGCCCGGCCTCCTCATCACTGAGCGAACCGTCGGGCTGCAACTCGTAGGGAAGCGCTCGGACTGGTGCCTGGTCGAACGGCAGCCGCGTCACGGTCGCGAAAATGGGTATCGTCGTACGTGGTCGCGCTGCGTGACGGATCCCAAGCTCATAGAACACATTCGCGTTCAGCGAGGTGAGGTCGGCAAGAACGATCTCGGCGAGCAGCAACCGCTCGAACATCCCGAGATGGATGAGTCCGCCGTTTAGCTCCTCATCGGCACGAATCACGTCAAGGTCGACAGCCGCTGCTGCGGGCTTGATCGCCCGCTCATAGATATCGTCAAAGTTGATGTCGATCCGGGCCGTTGGATCGCGCTTCTTGCCGAATGGCATAGCGACAAAGACGAGCGGGCGAAACGTACTCAACGGTAGCTCCAGTCGCCCCGTTCGGGGCGGTCTCGGGCGCGGTCAGAAATCCCGCGTTCGATCTCCCTCTGCTTGAACGAGACGAACAACGCCCCGGCGTCTCGTAGTGGCACGGGGACGCGGTTGCGTGGCTTCAGCTTGACGCCGACGAGCCCCTTGCCAGCCGCCCTGGCCGTTTCGATCTCCCACTTGACCCAGCGACTCGACCAGGTGCTTGAGCCGATCAGGCACAGCAGCACGCTTGCTCGCTGGATGCGAGGCCGGAGTCGCTCGCGAATGTAGACGCCCCGTGCGCTGCCGATCGCGACGCGAAGGCGCTCGCTGTAAAGGCTGAAGTCGTGGTTCTCATTCGCGGCCCAGGCATCCATCAGCCGCGCGTAATTCACGTCCTCGAACTGGAAACTTGCGAATACTCTGTATCGCGCGGGCACAATCCCTCCTGTGTTAGCTGCAGCGGTCGACGGCCAACACGATCGACGCCTCGGTGAAGCTCATCGCCCAGGTCGCCCCCGCGCCGAGTAGTGGGAGCGGGCTGAGGTACTCGTCATCAAGCTTCACACCGATCAGGCCGAGGCCGAGCTCCTTAGCCTTTTCGATCTCCCAGACAACCCACGTAGATTTCGCGGTCTCCTCGCCGACGATCACGAGCAGGCACTCGGCGCTTTGCATCTTCGTGCTGATCGCCGCCTTGATGCGCCCCGCGTCCTCGCTGTTGATCGCGACCGTCGAATGATCGTCGAAGGTGAAATCGAAGCTCTTGTTCGCGTCCCAGGCCGAGAGCAGATACCGGTAGTGTTTATCGTTGTCATAGTCGTAGCTCACAAAGATTTTCTTGTCCGCCATTTCGGCCTCCCGAGGTTTCGTGTCACCGCGCTAGAGGGTACCGTTCTTCGACACGCGCTGAACTTCGCGGACTAGCACCCAACTGCCTGCCGCGCAGTCGCGATCGCCGCGTGCGGTCGCGGCCTGCCGTAGTTGACAGTCACCGGCACAGGGCAGGCGATGACATCAGTGGCGCAACGAGCCGAATGCCCGCCGCAGAGTCGCGGAATTTAGGAGCGAAACGCGGCTACGTTGCCTCGTCAGCCCCTCGCGCACGAACCATTCAACCGCGGCTTCTATGTCGATGTCTTCGGCGAGGGTACTGCAAAGCAGGAGCACGCCGCCGCTGGTAGGCACGGCCGCCAAAGGCAAGATATCGCGATCACGACAGACCGCAACCTGAGTCGGCGTCGCACCAACGGTGGCGAGGAAGCCCGAACCGGTCGACGGGTTAGGGTTGATAACGAGGGTCTTGCTCGCGTAGCCCGGCGTGCTCATGACTCTGGCCGTCTCCCAGCGTACGCCGTCCGACGTGCCGGGAATGAGGAGGATGGCCGCCGATCGCTTTAGGAGGTCATCAACAGTGCTCCGCCAGTCCGCATCACGCGGAACGAGATGGTGAGAAGCCCCAACCGTAACGGAGCGTTTGCTCGCATCTCCGATGGCAACGACGTCCCCCAGCGACCAGAAGAGCCACGTCGCGACATCCTCAAGGAATTCAGTGCATCTGGGGACCAGGATCGTGAGACCGTCTCGTCGTCCACCTGGGTGCGCTGGGACGGTGAACGACTCGGAGGCAAACGGGCGCAAGAACACAATCGGCGGTCGTCCTCCCTTCGACATAGGCGCGAGCGCTGTTTCGCGACGCATTGCCGATCTCCGGACGCTCCGGTCAAGGAGCAGGCCCCCCCACGCGATAGCGCCGCCCACGACGAACAGCACCAGACCAAGAGCCCACCAAGATGCGCCGCTGTGCCTGATGTAGAGGCCGGGAATCGGTGTGACCAGTGCATCGCTGTGATAGGCAAGTGGCAGCCCTGCACATAGCAGCAGTGCAAACCCCATGACGGATACTGAGCCCGCGATCGACGACTCCCCGAGAATCCAGAGAGCGCCTCGGCGGCTGCTCGGGAACCGATATCGCCGGGCCTCCTCACTAAACGCGATCGCCCCGGCGCCAGTCAATGCACGATAAGTCCCATCGGCGGCCTGGGGCCAGTGTCCATACAGCCAGATGAGGGACAAGAGAGCAGCCGCAGCAATGATCATGCCCGCATGAAGGAGAACGGCGGTTACGAGAATGAGATAGGCGACCCCGCGCACAGCCGAGCCGACACCTAGACCGACGAAGTGCGCCGCAGCCCCGCGCGACACGTCGACAACTCCGTCGACCGAATGGCGACGGGGACGGTGCAGATCGCGGAAGCGCCGCCGTACCACTCCGCGCTTGGCAGGCATTCTGCACCACTGCCAAGCCGTCACGGCACTCCACGCCGCAACGACAGGAGCACACGCGAGAATGACGCTCAGCATGCCATTAGATGGGCCGCATCGAGGGTATCGCGGCCGCAAGAGTCCACGGTTCGCAATCATATCGACCATCACTAGAAAAGTGCAGGGCGGGTAGCAGCGGCGCGCGGCTGTCATCGCCTCGGTGAGACGGCTGGACGACGCCCCGCCCGCAAGCAACGGGCGGCGTGATCAGCGACGCGCCCGCTTGTGCGACTATTGGGCTCGATGCCTGAGCCGCTTACGCCAATTGTGTTCGTGTCGTATGCACGCGCGGACACCGCGTTCGTCCATCGAGTTATTCAGGATTTGGCAGCGCGACGCATCGAGGCCTGGGTTGACACGTCTCGGCTCGAGGTGGGCCATAAAGTATCCGACATCGAGAACGCGATCACCCAAAGCACGCTTGTCTTCGCGTATCTGACCGAGTCTTACCTTGCGTCACGATGGTGCATGAAAGAGCTCAAACGCGCACTCGCGACGCCGCGGGTACTGACCGCCCCGTTCGTCGACTCTGCGGAGACGCTAGAGAGGCTGTCACGTAAGATCAGAGACGAGATCAGCTTCGGTGTACTGAACGACGGCGCAGGCTACGACGGCACCGTTTCGGAGATTGCACACAAAGCCTGGACGTCACTACAGGTTTCAGAGCAACTCGTCACGAGCTCCGACCATATCCTGGCGAGTCCGGCCGTTTTCAAAACGTCCGGATACTCGCCGCCTGAGCTCATGATGCGAGCAAAGGAAGAACTGATCCTGGCTGGCTCAAACCTCCGGAACTGGCTGACGGATGAGAAGAGCCGGGCTCAGCTGCTGGCGCTGGTACGGGACGAGAATGTCAGCGTCACGCTAATCATGGGGACGTACGAAGCCCTTGCGGCGATCTCCCCCGAGGGTGCTACCCATCTGCGTGACAGCGTGATGGAGGTCAAGGGCATGGTGGATGCGCTCGACCGCGAGCAGCGTGGGTTGATGAAAGTACACTTTCACGTCGGGGTCGTCACGCTCTCTGTGGTATTTGTCGATCCCAAATCGGATGACGGGATTCTGTTCTTCAGTCCAAGGTGGGCAATCCAATACGTACCTCACGATCGCTTCAGTTGCGTCATTGACAAGCGAGTCAATTCGGTAGATCTTTTCGATGCAATCTATGGCGGTGTCACGCTGATGATCCAGGGTGACGCCAAAACGCTCGGCGAGATGTTGGCTGAGCGGTGAACTACGCGGGAGCGCGCCGATGCCGAACCGGGCTACGACATCTTAATGCTCTAGTCGCGAGCCGCAGTCGCGCCTCAATCAGACGACGACGCCGCGATCCGGCCCGAGAGAGACGACGGCTCGGCCCCTCCGGGGTAAGTTTGACCGTCGTCAAGATGGTGGATCGCGCGTGCTTGAACCTGCATCGCAATCAACGCTCGACAGGGTCGCGAAGGATGAGAAGCAAGAAGCGTGATGTTCCGGTCGTGACGTCGCGCGCTGTGGAACCGGAGTGCTCGGGGTGCGCACGCACCTCGATGCCGAAGTCGTCGGGACCCAAAGTCCGGGATAGATCACCCCGGCGCCCGGGTTCGGTGAGAGCGAGCGAGCCGATGGGCCGATGCGCCCCGCTTGAATGACGGATCCGAAAAGTCGGCGCTAGCAGTTGGTTTGACCCTGCTTTCGTCTGGCGCGGGTCGCTAGACGCCGCCTGCTGATCGCCGTCTAACGGTCCCCGTCGGACGCCCACGAATTTGAGGGGGGGTCAGGAGGCTGTCCCGTTCGACATCTCTAGGTCGGAGAAGCCCATAAAGGCTTCCGTTCTAACCAAGGAGATGATCCGTGATGCACGCTCGTTCGCGGGCGGGACTCGGTCCGGTGCTGGCGTTCTTGGAGCGCCAGCGGCCGATGTTCTCGCTCGGCTCCCTTGTCATGTACGTCCTGGCTCTGGTGGCGGAACTGCCGGTGCTGATCGTGCGGGTGTTCCTCGCAACGCTCGCCGGAATCGTGGTGCTCGAGCTGGAGGGGCACGCCAACGGCGACCCGGTGCTGGTGGTGCTGGGGTTCGCACCGACGGTCTGGTCGATGCTCGCGTTGCTCACCCCGGTGGGGAGTGGCTGGTGGTGGCGCACCCGCGCTGGGGGACGCCACCCATCGACCCGCGAGATCGCGGTCTACCAAGACGCCATCGACTTGCTCCAGGGGAACACGACACGTCCGTTGGCGCTGCCGGCGAGCTGGTTCGTGCTCGACACCCCCCAGCCCGATGCTGGGGTGTGCGGCAACTCGCTGATGCTCTCCCGCGGACTTCTGGAAAGCGAGGACCTCCCCGCTGTCCTCGCGCACGAGCTCGGGCACCTCGCCACACCAGACGGACGACTCACCGCCGCGCTCAACAGGCTCGTGATCCTCTCATCCTCTCTGCACCCGGCGGACGAAGAACACCGGCCCCGCGAACGCGCGGAAGGTGAGGTGTCGCGGCGGGAACCCCGGGATGACCTGGACCGCAGCTGGTTCGCGATCCTCGCCGTCGCCCGTGTGCTCGCCAAGATCGCGTCGTTCGCCCGCGGAGGGCTCGGGCTACGGATCACCGGGCCTGTCCTCGCGCGCTACTTGCGCGAGCGCGAGTTCACGGCCGACGAGTACGCGGCGAGCCTCGGACAGGCCGATGAGCTCGCGGACTTCCTGGAGATCCACGCCCTGATCCACGACCATCCCGTCCCGTTCATCTGGCTCACCGAACACACCCACCCACCAACAGAGCTACGCATCGACCGGCTCCGCACGCTCGCACACACCCAGCACACATCAGCCGCGCTTCCCTCCCCGAGCGAACCGCAGTCGGACGCACGTCAGATCGGGGCGCTCTGATGCAACGAGCATCGTTTTCGGGAGACACGTTCGCGTGCTGCTTCGCACAGCCTCACCTGCGCCGGTCACCACAGCCGCCGGCGCTAGTAGCTCCGGGGACGGAACCTGTCAAGGCCGCCCCTTCGGGGCCGCCTGCGGCGGGGCCTGACGGCCCGACCTTGACAGAACCCGACCCCTCCGCTGAACAGTCACTCAGGTCGGCAGGGATAGCCCTGCCGACCAGCCAGCGACACCCGATCCTGGAACGACCGTGACTCCTTCGACCTTCCTTCCCCCCGACCGTCGTAGCCCGGCCTCCTCGCCTCGGCCCGCCGGGGCCTGGGCGCGGGTACGCCGTGCCGCCGCCGAGCTCACACCCGAGACGATCGAGCAGATCGCCCACCGCGTCGCCGAGCTCCTGCGCCACGACCCACCCGACGACGCCGCCAGCACGACCGGCGTGTCCGGGGAGCTGCTCGACGCGAGCCAGCTCGCCCGACGGCTCGGGCTGACCCGCGCGTGGGTGTACGAACACGCCAACGAGCTCGGCGCGATCACACTCGGCGACGGGCCACGCCCACGACTGCGCTTCGACCCCGAGATCGCAGCCCAAGCCCTCCGAGCCCGCCGACGGCCAAAGCCAGCCCGCCTCCCGACGTCCGACACGCCGCAGCCCGGGCGACCACGCCGCCGCCCGCCCTCCACTGTGCCACTGCTCCCCGTCTATGAACCCCGGACACGACGCATCCTGTCCCGCTTCGCGATCACCCGTCGGAGTAGAGACTGATGGCACGCCAATCCACAGGACAGGTCCTCGAACGCAAAGGCAAGCAGGGCACCACCTACGCCGCCCGCGTACGCGCCAACGGCGAACGCCACTACCTCACCCTCGGCCACGCCTGGACCGGCTACACCCGCCGCCAAGCAGAAACAGAGCTACAGAACATCCTCGCCGACATCCGCCGCGGCACCTGGAAACCACCACAACCCCAACCCACCACCACACCACTCGCCCAGGACCCCACGTTCCACGAGTTCGCCTCCCAGTGGTTCGAGTCCCACCGCCACGAGGTAGCACAACGCAGCGTCGAGGACTACCAATGGGCACTCACCCGCCACCTACTCCCGTTCTTCAAAGACCACCACCTCACCCAGATCACGATCGCCGAGGTAGACCGCTACAAGACCACCAAGGTCCGCCACCGCGAACGCGGACACGCCGAGCGCACGCTCAGCAACCGCAGCATCAACGCAACGCTCGCCCTGCTCGCACAGATCCTCGAGCTGGCCGTCGAGTACGGGCACATCCAGTTCAACCCCGCCCGCGGACGGCGCCGTCGACTCAAGGCCACACAGCCCAAGCGCACCTGGCTCGAACCCGAGCAGATCAAGCCGCTGCTCGACGCCACTGTGCGCGGCCAGCGCGGAGGCAAGACCACGCCTGACCCCAAGACGCGCATCCTGATCGCCACAGGAATCTGCACCGGGCTGCGAATCAGCGAGCTACTCGCCCTGCGCTGGCAAGAGGTGAACCTCGCCCAGAGCCGGCTCACGGTCCTCGACTCCAAGACCGAGGCCGGCACCGGCCGTGAGATCGACATCTGGCCTGAGCTACACGACGAGCTCGCCGCCTATAAGACCCAGACCAGGCACGACAAGCCAGAGGACCACGTCTTCGCGACCGCGACCGGCAAAGCCGACACCAGCTCCAACATCGCGAAACGCCTCAAACGCGCCGTCACGCGCGCCAACAAACAGCTCGCCGACCAAGAGGACATCTCACCGATCCCCAGCGAGCTCTCACCCCACTCGCTGCGACGCACCTTCGCCTCGCTGCTCTACCTACGCGGCGAGAACCCCGTCTACGTCATGCACCAGATGGGACACACCGACCCCAAGCTCGCCCTGCGCATCTACACCAAGGTCATGGGCGAACAACGCCGCCGCGGCCCCGGCGCCCGCCTCATCGGAGTACTCGACGGCGCACGCTGGACACAGGACACCCCCAGCGAGCAGTCCAGCGCCGATCGGAACGTGACCGCCGCGGTAGCATGAGTCGATGCCCGCTAAGCGACAGAACACAGCCAGACATGTGGCCAGCCGGACCACACACGTCGCCGTCGATGACGGCTGGCGCGCCCGCGTGCACAAGCCGGCCGAGACGGACCCGAAGAAGCGCGAAGCAGCGATCGATCGAGCCGCGTCTCGCATCAAGACCACCGCTCGCATCGACACCATCACTCTCGACTGAGACCAACTGAGAGGTGCCCGCGCGCGGTCGTCCACCGCAACCGCGCGGTGTACTCGCCTTCGACGCGCCTGCCTGGGAGCCACCCGAAGCTGTAGTGCTCGACACGAACGTGGTCGCCGAGGCGCTGCTCGTCAATCAGCCCGAGCACGCCGCCTGCCGAGCCGTCCTGCGACGACTCGCCGCCGAGGGCACCACCGTCGTGTTCAGCCGACTGCTCGAGATCGAGCTATGGGAGGTCGTGTTCAACCTCGCGTTGCGCGAGCGTCACCCCCGCAAGAACCTGCGTCACGTCCGCTACGACAAGCGCGCAAGACCGCGTGCCGCGCGGCTGCTGCGCCAAGCGCAGAAGGCGTGGGAGCAAGACGTACTCGGACACGTCGCCTGGCTGCGCATCGAGCTGGACGAGGTCGCAGCCACGGTGCCTGAGCTCATGCAGGAATACGGATTCCAGTCCTACGACGCCGTGCACGCCGCAACACTCATCGCGAGCGGACTCGTCGACTTCGTCACACGCGACGGTGGATTCGCTGCGCTCCCTCCAGACCTCGCCACACTGCACACCACACAGGCACGGCTCGCCAGCACACGCGCCCGCAGGCGCCGTGCAGGGTATTGATTCGGTGAGACGCCGGGTGCCTTGCAGCAGCGGTGCTCACGCGGTCAACTGACTACTGTCCGGGCGGGAAAGCGTCCGTGTCACCCAGCGCAAGCTCGGGCTGCGACCACTCATGCTGACCAGCCGCGTGATGTGTCTGTGGCGGGACGCCCGCTCGGCCTACGCCAAATGGTCCACAACTGTTACCGCGACGGCGCTCGCTCCGATGTAGCAAGCGGCGTGCCGATCGAGGCTGGTGCCGGCAAAGTCTCAGCCGCGCGCGGCTCATCGGATTCATAGAGCCGGCGAACCTCGCCGATGACTGCGGGATGCTGCCGCGTCCACCAGCTGGCGCGGCGACCGTCGAGGCAGTCGCACGCGCGGCGGGCAGCCCAGCGATCCGTCGGACGATCGGCCGCTCGCACTACTGGTGAGGCGATCAAGAGCAGGAGCGCTACAGTGACACAGACCGCGAGAACCGCGATCCACGCCGTGCCATATCTGCCGCCCAGGTAGCCAGCGGCACCAATTGCCCCACCCGCCAGCGTCCACCTCATGAGCGTCTTGGCCAACTCGGCCGGATCCGGCCCCTCCACGTCTTCGCGACGCGCTCGCAGATCTTCTTGACCGGTGCTCGTTAGACGACACCGACCGGTCCCCTCCTTCTCCAGCCAATTGCGCCGGTGGGCGTACTCCCACCACTCCTCGATCGTTGCACGAGAGGCGCGGTCCTTGAGTGGGCGGACTGCCATCTGCATGAGCTCGTCGCACGACAGCGAGCCGGCGTCGCGGATCTCGTCCGCCAGGACAAGATCGAGTACGCGCAGCCAGCGGCGGCGCACACGCGGGTCAAATCGCCGATCGTCCACACCGCAAATCGTAGTCCCGGCCTCGGCGACTCCAGTCTTCTTGGCAGACACGGAAACCGTCCGCTCCGCCAGTTTCCGAGACGGTGCGTGGAGCGCGGTGAGATGCGTCGCTTACCCGCAAGCGCGGGTCGTGTCCGTCCGCACATGACCCCAACGGGCGCAGGGATCTACGGAGAAATCTCGAAACGTCAGACCGTGCCAATCACGGCGCGTCTATATCGTTTTCCGCCCTACCGGTGGTGGCGTCGGCTTCACAGGGGCCTCATGTTTCCTGTCGCGAGCTTCCTCCAGCTCCAGGCGCTCGTGGGATGGGCGCTTTTGCCGTTCACGCTTGCGGGGGCGCTTGGAACGTTCGTCCTCTTGGGCGTGACGAGCGGGCTGGGAGCATTCAGGCTGGCGCGCCACTGTGAAGCCAGCGCCCCCGTAGCCCGGGTTTTGTTTGTGATCGTCGCCGCGCCTACCTTAGGTACGCTGGGATTATATGCAGCGAGCTGGATCTCAAAGGCGCTTGCGCTCAGCGTCCTCATCATCGGAGTGCTGTTACAGGCGATGGTCAAGGAGGCGGGATTGAGGAGGAGAGAGTACGACTTGGCGCAGCTGGGACTGCGGGTATGAAGTGAAACCCTGACCGGGACTCGGCTGCTAGCGCTCACCATCGTCCGAAGTACTAGATTACGAGTGATCCGGCAGGAAGTCGCTAACCATTAGGTTCACGGGCTGTCGTCTCGCCCTGCTGCCGCTCTCCTGGACAGGAGAGATGTCCACCAGGACCAGGTGAGTCGTCCATCCGTCGCCCGGTAGTCGCTCCGGTAATGAGTACCGTGGGCCACTGCGGCGAAACACCACCACGAACGCCTCATGTACACCGTATGGGTCGCCGCGCATCGTCCCTGCCGCGTCATGTACTTGAGCAATAGATCGAAGCAGCGTCTGCCTCGGGTTGCCATTCGTGCCGTACTGCTTTGCCTCGACGTAGAACGCAGGGCGCAGTGACGGGTCGAACACGTCTGGTTGCAGGCTGCCGAGCATCGGCTTGGTAAGCGGCGAGAGGCCCTGATCGAACAGGAACCGGACAAGCTCACCGGTTAGTCGGTCCTCGATGGTCCCTGCGCCTTGCGCCTCCGCAAGACCGCGCAGCCGATCGCGGTCGTACCACTCGGCCCGGTGCTTGAAGCGCAGCACGAGCGCCAGCCGGGAGGCCGTTGTTCCAGTCCGCCTACGAAGCTCGTCATGAAGGCGCTGCACATCCTTACGCAGATCACAAACGCGGTCGGCTACGAACTGGGTGTGGGCACGGTCCAGTGGATCGCCGTAGACCGTCAGAAACAGCGCATGTCCGCCACTGGATATGTGGCACAAGACATCGCTGAAATGAAATGGTATGTCCTCGGGTGATTCGATGAGGGCCGGCGGAGGGTTCAGCGTGTCGATAAGGGCGTCGAGCCGCTTCAAGGCGAGTCCACCGGATGTTCGCTCGGCGAGGCGAACGCCGTTGACGAAATGCTCGTGCCGCCGAGCGGCGTTGCCAATACGAAGCGCGAGATCGTCTAGGTCGGGGCGCTGATTCTGCTCACTACGGCTCAGCACCCCAAAATTGTCCTGCGTCGGGTGCTGAAGGCTCTCAAGCTTGGCTGTCAGAATCTCAACGAGCCAGCCGGTCCTGCCAAGACCCCGCCCGCTGGTCGGGCCGGGTTGAAGCTCTCCGCTCGCAACACGGTCGAATGAAGCCAAGGTCATCTGCCATTGGCGCACGTCCGTTACCCGGCCGCTGGGTGGAGCCTCCCGAGAATCGTCCGCCTCGGGGACCCGCTGTACGAGCTCATCACGTACCCGCGACAGACCCGGCGCCATCTGGGCGTCGTGTGGCTCATGGGCGGACAGCAGTTCAGCAGCTTCGCGGTCAAGATCCTGCATATGGATCGCTAGGCGCGGCTCCTCCCGCAGGGTCTGCAGGTACGCGGGGACCTGGACGAGGAACTCGGCATCCGTCTCTTGCCGCAGGAGGAAGTCGGTTTGCCAGTTGAGCAGGTCGCGGGTGTCCTCGAACACATCAGCAGTATTGCTCCGCAATCGGCGTGAGCTGGACTGGGGTCGACGGGGAGTCCGCATGACGAACGTGCCCACTTTTGTGACTGAGCGGGAGTCCCGCGGTCGACCCCCGACGCTGATGGTTCGGACGACTTGCGACAGCACGGACCGGGCTTCGGAGCTCGCTCGCTCGAAGCGGGCTGAGCAAGAGCGCTCGCTTCGCCTGTTGTCGCTCGACCCGGTACGGCGGTTCGCTGCTCTTCGTGCGCGCCGCCCTCGCAATCGGGCATGCTTCGCCTCGTGGACACCTGGATCGGCGTTGATGTCGGAGGGAGGCGCAAGGGTTTCGATGTCGCGCTGATCGGTGACGGTCGTGTCATTAGGCTCGAGGGCAAGTTGGACTGTCAACAGGTCGTCGAGCTTGCTGAGAGTGCTCGACCGACGGTCGTCGCGATCGACAGCCCTTGTGGCTGCGCGCCCGAGGGGCAGACCAGTCGCGATGGCGAGCGCCTACTCGCCAGATCGATCTGTGGCATCCGATGGACGCCTGACGAAAGCGAAGTGCATGCGAACCCCTACTACGCCTGGATTGTCGAGGGACTCGCCCTGTTCGAGGCACTCGCCGCTCACGAGGTCGAGGTCATCGAGGTGTTCCCGACTGCCTCATGGACCCGCTGGTACGGCGGGCGAGGATCCCGATCCCGATCGTCTTGGAGCCAACAGGGCTTGGCGACCCTAGGTCTGGCGGGCTTGCCATCACGCACAAACCAGGACCAGCGTGACGCGATTGCCGCGGCGGTCACGGCCCGTCAACATACTCAAGGTATGACTGAGACAATCGGAACAATCGTCGTGCCGGCGCGTCGCGTGTCCATGTCGCCAACGCCCGGTGAGACGGCTGGCACTGCAGGCGTCGTCGTTCGCCGCGCCTCGGTATCGGACCTGGACGCACTCTTGGCGCTTTACGAGGAGCTAGCGGGCAACAAGGTCGTGTTGGCGCCGGGCGATCGTGCGAACGATGAACAACTGCTGGCGGAGATTCTCGCTGATCCGAGGCGCGAGCTCGCAGTGGCGATCGTCGATGCCCAACCCGTCGGCACAGCTGATCTCCTCGTTGTCCCCAACCTCACTCATCGCGGCAAGCCATGGGCCATTGTCGAGAACGTCATCGTCGCCAGGACCGCCCGCCGTACTGGGGTAGGCAGGGCGTTGATGGGTCACCTGATGGAGCGAGCCCGAACGGACGGCTGCTACAAGGTCCAACTGGTCTCCGGCAAGCATCGCGCCGAGGCTCACGGGTTCTACCGACGCATGGGTCTCGACGCGGTCGCCGAGGGCTTCAAGATCTACTTCGACGAGTAGACGGTTGCCCAACACGAACCCTGGCCATGCGCTGCGCCGACCTGCAAGGCCAATGGGCACAAGCCCAGATTTGTGCCCAAACGACCCGATATGGGCACAAATCCAGGCTGATTTCCGGTCCTCCTGTACCTCCAGAGCCCGCGGGAAATCCCTGCTCAGAGCCACAAACCAACGCCTAACGCGACGCCCCGCCGACCAAATCGCACCCAGGAGGTCGGGGGTTCGAGTCCCCCTAGCTCCATCCGTACAGAAGCCCTGCAAACGCGGGGCTTCTGGCGTTGATTGCCCCGCGTCGGGCGGCCGCAGGCTCGACTGAGAAGCCGCGGCGGCCAGCCAGTGATAGCTTGCTCACATGGCGGCCGATACAGACGCGCTTCGTAAGGTCAAGTTCCTCGCCCCGCTGAACGACCGCAACATCCGTGGGCTCGCTAAGTCGATGACCGTGCGCAAGGTGCCCGCCGGTGAGGCGATCCTCACTGAGGGTGACAGCGCGATCGCGTTCTTTGTGATCCTCGACGGTGAGGCGACGGTGCTCGTCGGCGGCAAGGAGCGCCGCACGCTCGGGCCGGGCGATCACTTTGGCGAGATCGCGCTTGTGCTCCCGCACACTCCCCGCACCGCCACTGTCACAGCAAAGACCGATGTCGAGCTAGGCGCCATGGCCAGCTGGAACTTCAAATCGTTCGTCGCCGAACACCCCGAGGTCACCTGGCCTCTGCTCGAGACCGTCGCACAACTCGTCGCCGACTCGCCCGGCGCCTGAACGTCGCGCCAGAGCAATGGCAGTCACCGCTGACATCAGCAAGTCCGTCGCACACGGGATCGACGATCTCCGCGGACTCGTCGACCAGGTCGTCGGGCCGAGCGAGTGGCGCGAGGTTACCCAGGAGATGGTCAACCAGTTCGCCGCGCTCGTCGGTGATCACCAGTGGATCCACGTCGATGTCGAGCGCGCCAAGAAGGAAAGCCCGTTCGGCACAACGATCGCCCACGGGAACCTCACACTCTCGCTGATCGATGGCCTGCGCGAGGAGCTCAGCGACTGGAGCGGCTTCGCCCTTGGCGTCAACTACGGCTGGAACAAGGTCCGCTTCCCCGCGCCCGTGCTCGTCGGTGCCAAGGTGCGCTGCTACGCCCAGCTCGTCGAGGTCAGCGAGGTCGGTGGCGGCTGGTACCAGGTCGTCACACGCTTCACCGTCGAGGCCGACGGTAACGAGAAGCCCGTCTGCGTTGCGGACAGCGTCGGGCGTCTGCTCGTCGCAGACGCCCAGTAGCCGGCTCGACCTGGCTTGCCCCGTCGACGCGCAGGGCGCGGCGACCGGGGGGTTAGCCGCGTGCCTGTGTCAAGTCGTACACGGTCTCGCCGCCGATCTTCACAGACTTGAAGTGCGCTTCCACCCAGCTCGTGATCGAGCTGATGCTCGAGGAGCCGGAGCCGCCGCCCGGTCCACCGCCAGCTGCACCGCCGACCCCACCACCCGCGCCGCTGCTGGAGGCGATGTAGTAGTGAATGTCGCCTGCGCGCGCGTAGCGCTCGAATTCAGCCAGCGTCAAGCGACCGCCCTCGTTGTTGAAGCCGCCGATCGCCATCACCGGCTCGCCGCCCGTTGCAAGCTCCAGAGAAGCTGCCGTCTGCGAGCCCGACACCGCCGCCACCCAGCGATAGCTACCTGCGTCGCTCTCCAGCGCATTCTTCAGGCCGGCGCTCACGCTCGTCATCCCGCCCGCACCACCGGCACCGCCCGCACCACCTGCTGCGGTGGTGCGCTGCGCGCCTTTGGCGCTCGAGGAGCCGGATGAGCCGAACAGCTGTGTGCTGCCCGTCGGTGCCGCGCCGGGGGAGCCGTTCGGCGTGGCTCCCGCCTTCGCGGCACCCGAGAGTCCGCGCGCGCCGCCTGGGAGGCCGGTGCCGCCGGCACCGCGACCGCCGAAGCCCTTGCCGCCCGGCGCTCCGCCGAGACCGCCCGCACCCATGCTCGAGCCGGGGCCGGCCGAGGGCGTCGAGCCGGTGTGCGCCGTCGTGACCGTCTGCGCGGAGTAGGCCACCGGACCCGCCAGGCAGGCAACCACGGCTGCTAGAGCGATCGTGGCCGACGCCCAGCCACCCTGGCGTCCGAGCCGCCGCAGAGCGGGAGCCGCCAGTAGACCGAGCACCGCAATGGCCGCGCTCACGGGGATCAATACCCGCATCCACGATTCCCATTGCGGTGTGCGATCCAGTAGCGCCCAGGACCACGAGGCGGTGACGAGCACCGTGAAGGCGGCCACGCAGCGTGCGAGCAGCTTGTGTCGCTCGCGCCACAGCAGCGAGCCGGTGATCGCGACCAGCGCCGCGATCGCGGGCACCAGCGCGACCGTGTAGTACGTGTGGATCACGCCGCTGCCGAAGCTGAACACCACGCCGCTGACGAGCAGCCAGCCGCCCCACAACAGCAGCGCCGCACGCGTACGGTCGGTGCGGGGCGCCCGGCGGGAGAGCCACAGGCCCACCGCCAGCGCAATCAGCGCCGCCGGCAAGAGCCATGAGGCCTGGGCGCCCATCTCGCTGTCGAACAGTCGCAGCGCGCCCGTGGGGCCGCTGAAGTTCGCACCGCCTCCACCACCCCCGGGACCGCTCGCACCGAAGATCCGCCCGAGGCCGTTGTAGCCGAAGATCAGGTTGAAGATGTTGTTGTCGGGCGAGCCGTCGATCATCGGCCGCGAGGCGACCGGCCACAGGGCCACGATCGCCACCCACCAGCCGCAGCTCAGCACGATCGCCGCCGTACCCGCCAGCATCTGCCACGCACGCCGGCGCAGCGTCGTGGGCGCGGCGACCAAATACACGAGGCCAAACGCGGGCAAGACGAGGAATGCCTGCATCATCTTTGCCAGGAACGCAAAGCCAATCATCGTCCCCACCGCCAGCACCCAGCGGGTGCTCGCGCCCTCTACCGCCCGCACCAAGCAGTAGGCGCCCGCGACGAGCAGGAGCACGAGCAGCGCGTCGGGGTTGTTGAAGCGGAACATCAACGCCGCCACCGGCGTGATCGCCAGCAGCGCACCCGCAGCCAGGCCCGCACCCGCGCCGAACCAGCGCTTGACGGCCGCGTACAGCAGCGCCACCGCCGCCACGCCCTCGAGCACCTGCGGCACGAGCATGCTCAAGCTGCTGAAACCGAAGATCCGCCCGGAGATCTCCATTACCCACAACGACGCCGGCGGCTTGTCCACGGTGATGAAGTTGGACGAGTCGATCGAGCCGAAGAACATCGCCTTCCAGCTCTTCGTGCCCGCCTGCACAGCAGCCGCATAGAAGCTGTTTGCGTCGCCCGAGGCCTTCAGGTCAAACAGATACGCCACAGCCGTGCACACGAGCAGCGCGATCAGCGCCGCCCGCGCCCACGTGGGCTCGGCGCGTTCGCTCGCGTCGATCGATCCATCCTGCTCGGAGCGCGACGACAGAGGCGCAGCGGTACGTCGGTGGGGGAAGATGGTTGCGTTCATAGGCCACACCCTCGCGGTGCAGCCTGTGAGCAGTCGGCCTAGAGGCTGAGAGAATGCTGGGAGCGCGGTGGCCCGGCTACCGCTCCAGAACGACCCGCACGGTGCGCAGCAGCCGGTCGCTCGCGCCGCGCACGCTGCCGCCGACCTCGAGCGTCTGGCGCACGTACGCGAGCGTCTCCGCCGTCAGGCGCTCGCCCGGCAGGACGTTGGGGATGCCGGGCGGGTAGGTGGCCAGCGACTCCGCCGCGATCCGCCCCGCCGCCTCGGAGGCCGGCACCATCTCTTGGGCCCCCAGATACGCTTCGCGTGGCGTCATCACCAGCTCGCCCCACGGTGGTGGCGGCGCGAAGGTCGCGGTCGTGCCGTCCGGGTCCAGGCCCACGCGCGCGACCGCCGTACGCAGAGCGGCCACCAGGCGGGCAGCCTCCTCCGTCAGGTTGCGCTCGCCCATGCCGAACACCGCCACGAGCACGTTCTGGCCGTACAGCTCGAGGTTGATATCGCCGATCTCGCGCAGCATCGGCGCGATCTCATAGCCGCTGGCCGCCACGCCACGCACGTCGACGGCCATGCGCAGCGGGTCATACGCGAACACACCCGGGCGTCCAGTCATGCGCTCGTCGAGCACGTCCAGACCGTCGATCGCTTGGATTTCAGCGCGGGTGATCGCCAGCGCCGCCATCGTTTTGCTGAGCAGCTCGTGTCCGTGCACGGCCGCCTGGCGCCGCGCAGCGTCAAGCGAACCCGCCAACAGCGAGTTGGGGCTGGTCGACTCCGTCAGCGTTACCGCGCGGTCGACCGTGTCCTCACCGATCAGCCCCAGGCCGCCGGAGCCCAGGTGGAGCATCGCCGACTGCGTGAGGCTGCCGACGATCTTGTGCGTGCTGGAGATCACCAGGTCCGCGCCCGCCGACAGCGCGTGCTCGGGAAGATCCTCGTGGAACGCCATGTGCGCGCCCCAAGCCTCGTCCACCACCAGCGGTACGCCGCGGCTATGGGCGACCTCCGCCAGCCCTCGCACATCCGCCACTGCACCGAAGTACGTAGGCGAGATCACCAGCGCGCCCACCGCATTTGGCGTCGCATCTAGCGCCTGAGCAAGCGCCTCCTCGCTCAGACAGTGCGCGATCCCCAGCTCGTCGTCCACCTCCGGCGCAGCGAACGTCGGGCGCATGCCCGACAGCACGAGCGCGTCGATCGTGCTCGAGTGCGCGTTGCGCTGTACCACCAGATCGCTGCCGCGGTGGGCCAGCGCGAGGCCCGCCGCCAGGTTCCCCTGCGAGGCGCCGTTGATCAAGAACCACGCCCGCTTCGCCCCCCACGCCTGCGCGGCCAGGCGCTGTGCCTGCTCGAACGGCGTCGGCTCCTCGCCCAGATCGATCCCGTAGGTAAGTGCCGGGATGTCCATGCTCAGCGCCTGCTCGCCAAACGCCTCCAGCATGCCTGGGTCAGCTCCAGGGCCTCCCTTGTGACCCGGCACGTGCAGCCGCGCTGGCTTCCTGCGGGCATAAGCGAGCAGCGCGTCCAGGTACGGCGTCTGCTCCTGAGGATCGGTCACCGCGAGCCCACATTTGTGCCACGCATGTAACCGGTGTGTGCCAACACTGAGTCTTTCTAGCAGTTTCCCCCAATCAACCCGACTCGTCTCACTAACGTCACGCGTGTCCTGAACGTAAATGGCCCGGCGGTGCGCCAACACCCCGGGCCCGGCACCGAGTCGGTCGTCCTCGATGCCCCGCGATTGTCCCTCAGCGCGCACGACGGCGCGGCGAGGGCGATCCGAGTGGGGTCGATCTCGAGCTCTCGGGCCACCTGATGAGAGGAGGCGAGATGATCGGTCCAGACCCACTTCCAAGCCCGCGCCGCACGTCGACTGAGCCGAGCGCTGAGCTCGTGCTGGCGGCGGTAGAACGCGCGCAGAATCACCGCGCCGGCGAACCGGCACCGGTGCCCGTGTGGACGGTGCTCGAACACCTCGACATCGCGCGGCGCTCCGCGTCGGCGCGACACGTGCGCTCGCAGCTGGAGGCGCTCTGTGTGACGGGTTGGCTCGGGTGCGCGCGCCGTCACGGGGTCCTCACATGGCAGATCACAGATGCTGGCCGGCGGCAGTTGCAGCGTGCACGGCGCTCGAACCGCGCGCCGGTGCTGCCCGAGTCGCCCCAACACCGCGCTTGGCGCAACGCCCACACGGCAGCCGCCCAGGAGATCGAGCGATTCCGCGCGGACCTGCACGATCAGCTCGTTGCCGCGGGGCGGCTGCTCGACGCCGAGCCTCAGCCCGGATCGGACGCGTGGCTCGAACTGGCGCGGGAGCTGTCGTGGAGCTGTCGGCTCGTGGGCTCAGCAAGCCACTGCCTCTATGAGTGGGCCGAGCCCGACGACACGCACGGCGATGTCGACGAGGGCTATGACGACGGCGATGATCGGCTCGACCGCGACGCGCTCGCGCACCTGCGCGCGCTGCGCGCGGGGCGGCGAAACATCTCGCTCTGGAGCCGGCGCCGCCGACTCTGATGGTCTCCCCTCCTACCAGCACGAGACAGCTCGGCGGGCTACAGGGCCTTTGCTACTGTGGCCCGCGAGGTGCTGCTCTGAGATTCAGCCGGGCTGGAGCCGACGGGGAGCGCGACGGACGCGCGCCTCGCCCTGCGCCGGTGCCCGCCGCAGCGGCGCAATTCGAGGAGTGGCAGATCGCGCTGCACGGGCGGCGCGCCGTCTACCGGATCGCCGGGAGCGGGCCAGCCGTGGTGCTGATCCATGGCATGCTGAACTCCTCGAGCCACTGGCAGTCCGTGGCGCTGGACCTTGCCCGCGACCACACCGTCCTCGCGCCCGACCTGATCGGGCACGGCGACTCTGCAGCGCCGCGCGGCGACTACTCGCTGGGTGCCCACGCAGCGAGCATTCGCGATCTCATGACAGCAATCGGCATCGAGCGCGCGAGCATCGTCGGGCACTCGCTCGGCGGCGGCGTGGCGATGCAGTTCTTCTACCAGTTCCCCCAGCGGGTCGAGCGGCTGGCGCTCGTCTCCAGCGGCGGCCTCGGGCGCGAGGTCAGCCCGATGCTGCGTACCGCTGCGCTGCCGGGGTTCTCCACGCTGCTGTCCGCAACAATCCGCCCCCGCCTGGTCAGAGCGCTCGCCGGAGCGGGCGTCGGGTTGCGCGAGCGCCGCATCGGCGCCGGCGTTTACCTACAGGCGATCGCGCGGGCGCTGCGCCCGCTGGAGAATGCCGAAGCTCGCCAGGCGTTCCTGCACACGCTGCGCTCCGTGATCGACGTCCGCGGCCAGCGCGTCAGCGCCACCGACCGCCTGTACCTGCTGGAGACGATTCCCACGATGATCGTATGGGGCGAGCGCGACAACACGATCCCGCTCGAGCACGGGCGTCTCGCCCACGAGGCGATCCCCCACAGCCGCTTCGAGACGATCCCCGACGCGGCGCACTTCCCCCACCTCGAAGACCCCCGGCGACTGTCGGAGCTGTTGCGCACCTTTATCAGCGACACACGCCCCGGGCTGATCGAGGACGCCGACTGGGGCGCGGTGCTCGCACGACGCTCGCCACGCGAGCGGCGCGCAGCCTGACGGCGGCTACTCGGCAGCGGCGCCCGTGCGCCACGCCGGTGGGTATGGCAAGGGCGTGAGCGCGCTCTCGAGCTTCGCGCGCATGTGCTCCAGCGGTGGCGGCAGCGAGAGGCCCTCGCCGAGATGCGCCTCGTCCTCGTCCACCGCGAAGCCCGGTCCGATTGTGGCGATCTCGAAGAGAACGCCACTAGGTTCACGGAAGTACACCGACTTGAAGTAGAAGCGGTCGATCACCGGCGTTGGGCGGGCGCCCGCCTCGATCACGCGCTCGCGCCAGGCCTCCAGGTCCTCCATCACCGCCGCGAACGCCACATGGTGAACCGTGCCCGCACCCTGCGCACGGTGGATCTCAGGCGGCGCGAGGTCCAGCGCGTAGAAGCCGCCGCGTCGCTCGCCTCGCGCCTCCCAGTGCTGTCCGTCGTCGCGGGTGAAGGCCATCGCCTCGCCGAGCAGGCGCTCGCTGCGCACCGGCGCGTTGCTGTACGCGCGCACGCCGTCGAAGCCCTGGAGTGCGTGCTCGTCTGGGATCTCCGGCGAGTGCGCCCTCAGCGGCTGATCGGCAACGGCCGCGACCACGAACTCGTGTTCAAGGCCCTCGGGATCAGCGAACAGGAGGCTCCCGCCGGAGAGCTCCGCGCGCACGCCGCGGCCCGCCAGACGCTCCTCCCAGAACTCCAGCGCATCGGCAGAGCCCACACGCCAGACGATCCGGTGAACCATCCCCGCCCCGTCCACGCCACGCGCGGCGCCCGGGTACTCGAAGAACGTCAGGTCCATCCCCGGCGAGCCGTGCTCGTCACCGTAGAACAGGTGGTACATGTTCGGTTCGTCCTGGTTGACCGTGCGCTTGACCATGCGCAGCCCCAGCACCCCCGTGTAGAAGTCCACGTTCGCCCGGGCATCGCCGGTGATCGCGCTGATGTGGTGAATGCCCTCGAGCTTCATTGACCCCTCACTCTATGCGCTGTACAGGCGGTCAAGCGTGCGATCATCCTCGCGTGCAGGACGGATCGCTCATCCCGCGCTTTGGGCGCGCGCGGCGCGATCCGGCGCTCGCTGTGCTCGAAGGCTTTCACCCCCTCAAGCACGCCCTGCGCTTTGGCGCGAGCGTGCTCGAGGTCGTGACCAGCGACGCTTCCGCGCTGGAACGCCTCGCCGCCGCGCTCGCGCCTGAGCTGGCCCCGCGACTGCGCGAGCTGGCCCGGGAGATCGACCCGACCGTCTTCGCGCAGCTCGCGCCGCTGACGCCCTCAACCGGCGTGATCGCGCTCGCCGAGCGACCGCACGTCGACGCGGGCGTGATGCTCGCCGACGTTCGCGAAGCCCCCGTCGTGCTGCTCGAGGACCCACGCGACCTCGGCAACATGGGGGCGTGCGTGCGCGTCGCCGCCGCCGCGGACGCCGCCGGTGTGCTCAGCACGGGTAGTCATGATCCTTGGCATCCCGACGCCCTGCGTGGCGCGGCGGGACTTCACTATGCGCTGCCTGTCGTGCGCCTGGAGAGCCTTACGGATCTAGGGGGCAGGCGCCCACTGCTGGCGCTCGACCCCGACGGCGAGGCGCTCGACCCCGCCCGGCTGCCGGCGCGCTCGGTGCTCGCCTTCGGCACCGAGCGCCACGGGCTCAGCGATGAGCTGCTCGCGAACGCTGACGCGCGCATCGCGATCCCGATGCGCGCGGGCGTCTCGAGCCTCAACCTGGCCACCTCCGTGGCGGCCGTGCTCTTCGCCTGGCGGCTGGCAACGACGGCAGGCGGTGCTTAAGCTTCCACCCCGTCCAGCAGCAGCCAGTTGCCACGCAGCGCATCGCTCGCGCGGCGCACCATGCGCTCAGCCTGCTCGTCAGCGTCCTGTACGTCGACCATCAGTTTCGCGATCAACGCACGTGCCTCCTCGGCGTGCTCGACGTCGAGCTGCTCGTGGACACGGAAGTACTCCGTCGCCGGTCCCTCCGCGCTGAAGCCGTAATGCGAGATGAGACCCTCGAGCTTCGTTCTCGAGATCTGGGGCTGGCCCGCCTCGATCGCATACAGCACCGCCAGGTGCTCGAGCACATCCTCTCCAGCCGTCCACGCGTGCGCACAGGAGAGCGTCTCTTCACCTGGATCGCCGGCTGGGTCCGCGCCTACCGCCCGCTCGAACTGCTCCCACAGCTGGACATGTGAGGACTCCTCCTCTGCATGGCGACGCAAGCCCGAGCGCTGCTCCGGGGCCGCACACTCCGCGAGCTCCGTCGATGCCTGCGCCAGCGCCAGCACCGCATGGCGGTACTCGCCCGCGTAGCGGCTGAGCTCCTCGGCGCTCAACTCGCCTGTGCTCCAGCGCACGTAGAACGGGTGCTCGAGCACGTTTACCGCACCGCGCGCCTGATCGAGCCTTTCGAGAACGTCCATTGCACGATTCCCTTCTGTTGCTGTTTTCACTGATTCTCGTGAAGGAACTGTGGTCTGCAACGCAGAAACCTACGCTGTTAGCGAGGTGTTCGCACGGTTGGGCCTGGACGCCCGTCCGAAAGGTGTGCGAGTGTCCTTGCGGGGATCAACGTAGGGAGCAGAAGGGGGTGGTTTGAGTGGCCATCATCGTCGCTTCAGTGCTTGGCGCATTGGGGTTCAGCGCTGCACTTGCGATCGCGCTCGGCCGCGTCGCCGCATATGCCGACGAGAGCTCTGAGCGGATGTTGGCTGAAAGCCGCGCGGCCGCCGAGTCAGCGGCCTTCCGCCGGGCTTACAGCGGATGGGCTCGCACGCAGTCGATGCTCGCGCATGAGCCCCCGCGCGTCGCCGTACGCTCCCCGAGGGGCAGGATCGCGAGCCGGCGCCCGCCCGTGAGCTCCTGCACCTCCCGCCGGCCCGCCGCGCGGTTGAACAAACCAGGCAGAAGAGCTAGTCCGTAGCAAAGTTCACGCCTACGGTTATGCTGCTCACGCGATGAGCGAGATCGTGCGCACGCCCGAGCAGGCGCTGGAGGGCCTCCCGGACTTCCCCTTCGCCTCGCACTATCGCGAGGTCGATGGCCTGAGGCTCGCGCACCTCGACGAGGGCGACGGCGCCCCGGTGATCTTCTTCCACGGCGAGCCCACGTGGTCGTTTCTGTGGCGCAAGGTGATCCCGCCCGTGCGCGATGCCGGCTTTCGCTGCCTGGCGCCAGACCTCGCCGGCTTCGGGCGCTCGGACAAGCCCACCGACATCGGCTTCTACAGCTACGACCGCCACGTCGAGCTCGCCGCCACGCTGCTGGAGGACCTCGATGTGCGGGGTGCTACCGCCGTCGTACACGACTGGGGCGGGCCGATCGGGCTGCGCCTGGCGATCGAGCACCCCGAGCGCATCGCGCGCCTGGTGATCCTCGACACCGGCCTGTTCACCGGCCACCAGCGCATGAGCGACGCGTGGACGGCGTTCCGCGACTTCGTAGAGCGCACCGAGGACCTCCCCGTGGGCTTCCTCGTGCGCGGCGCCTGCAAGACCGACCCCGGCGACGACGTGATCGCGGCCTACGACGCGCCCTACCCCGACGCGGCGTCAAAGGCCGGCGCGCGCGCCTTCCCGCTGCTGATCCCGCGCACGCCCGACGCCCCCGGCGCCGCCGCCGGCCAGCGCGTGCAGGCGGCGTTGAAGGAGGATCGCCGTCCCGCGCTGCTCCTGTGGGCCGACTCCGACCCGGTGCTGCCGCTCTCCACAGGCGAGCGCTTCGCCGAGGCGATCGGGCGTCCCGCACCGCGCACGATCGAGAACGCCAGCCACTTCCTGCCGGAGGACCAGGGTCCACAGATCGGCGAGCTGATCGCCGAGTGGCTCACCGCCGGCTGACGGCGCGGCGCTGGTCGAGACCTGCCACGCGCGGGCAGCGCGACGGGGCCGAGTAGATCAGTCCCCGGTGCTCTGCGCGAGCTGCGCCTGCTCCACAGCCGGCTCGAGCGCGGGCTCGGAGTGGGCCGCACGCAGCTCGTAGCCGGCGCGCGCGGCAGTGTCCACCTGCGAGAGCACCGCGTCGGCTCGGGAGACGCGCGAGAGGCCCTCCTGCACGGACAGCGGCAGCAGTGCGGAGACGCGCTCGCTGATCGCCAGCTGCTTGGGCACGTGCACGTCGAACTTGGGTAGCTCAAGCGTTTCCACGATCGCGTCGGCCACCTGTTGGGGCTCGATCTTGCGGAACTGGCGCTGGCGCGGCTCGGACAGGCCGAGGCCCAGTTCCGTGTTCACCGCGACGGGGCTCACGGTCGAGAGCTCCACGCCCGTCCCGCGCAGTTCCTTGTGCACTGCCCTGCTCAGGTTGATCACCGCCGCCTTGCTCGCGCAGTACGTGGCGCCGCCTGGGAAGCCGTACTTGCCGGCCTGCGAGGCCACGTTGATCACGTGCCCCGAGCCGCGCGCGATCATCCGCGGTAGCACCAGCTTCATGCCCAGGATTACGCCGTGGACGTTGATGTCCATGATCCTCCGGGCGGTGGCGTCGTCCTCGTCCACGAACGGCCCGATCGGCATGACGCCTGCGTTGTTGATGAGGATGTCCAGCGGTCCGAGCTGTTCTTCCGCGCCGTCCACGCACGCCGTGAATGAGGCGCGGTCTGTGACGTCGAGCGCGAGCGCGACCGTGCTCGGCCCGAGCTCGTCCGCCGCCACGGAGGCCGCCTGGAAGTCGAGGTCGCCGATCGCCACGCGCACGCCACGGCGCACGAGCGTCTCCGCGGTCACGCGGCCGATGCCACGCGCGGCACCGGTGATGAGCGCTGTCTGTCCGGCAAGAATGCGGGGTTGCTTGGCCATGGGTGCTCCTCCAGTTCGGCGGATCGGGTCCACTGCAAAAACTAGCGCGTTTGGCCAGCCAGCCAGTCGATCGCGGAGTAGTAGGGTTGACAGATGCCGTCCTTCCAGTTCGATGGGCAGCGCCTCGCCTATACCGAGTTCGGTGGGGGGCCCGCGGCGCTCACCGCCACAGGCGCGCGCGGGCGCACAGCAGCCAGCGCGCGCGGCTCAGCACGAACGCTGATTCTGCTGCACGGTTTGCTGCTCTCCCAGGAGATGCACAAGCCGCTCGCGGAAGACCTCGCCGCGCGCGGCAACCGTGTGATCACGATGGACCTGCTCGGACACGGCCGCTCCGACCGTCCGCGCGACATGTGGCGCTACTCCATGGCAAAAGGCGCCGAGCAGGTGGTGGCGCTGATGGACCACCTGCAGATCCCTGAAGCGGTCGTGATGGGCACCTCGCTGGGCGCCAACGTGGCGCTGGAGATAGCGGCACACAACCCGCAGCGGCTGCGCGGCATGGTGATCGAGATGCCCGTGCTCGACAACGGCCTGTTGTGGAGCGCGCTCACGTTCACGCCGCTGCTCGTCGCGCTCACGTTCGGTGAGTCCGCCATGAAGCTCCTCTCGAGCGCAACGCGCGCGATCCCGAGGCGCCTCTTGCCCCACTACGGAAACGTGATGCTCGATCTCGTGCGCCAGGAGCCAGGGCCGGGAGGCGCGCTGCTACAGGGGCTGTTCTTCGGGCGCATCGCGCCGCCGCGCGAGGAGCGCAGCACGTTCACCGCGCCCACGCTCGTGCTCGGGCACCCGCGCGACCCCGTGCACCCGTTCTCCGACGCGGGCATGCTCGCCAAGGAGATGCCCAACGCGCGGCTGCTGCAGGCAAACTCGCTGACCGAGCTGCGCATGCACCCTGAGCGGTTGACCGGCGAGATCGCCGCGTTCCTGGACGAGGTCTGGGCGCCGCCCGCTCGGCGCGCGAAACGCAAAGCCGCCGCACGCAAGGCCTAACGCGCCCAGGGCCTAACGAGCTCAGATCTTCGGCGGGAACAGTTCGACTTCGTTGACGTCCACGTGCCCGGGGGCTGTGGCGGTGCCAATCGATGCGGCGGGCGCCTTGCTGATCCACAGCGTGATGTAGGTGAACTCCTTCTTCGCGTCGCGCAGCTTGAAGCGCGTGTGCTTCTTCTTCACCACGCGCTGCCCGCTGAGCGGCACCCACGCGGAGTCGGTGATCGATTCGGGCACCGTGTGGCCGTTGGCGCCGTAGATCTGCACGGTCATGCCGGGCGTTGAGGTGATCAGCTCGAGCACCGCCACCTTCTGCTTGGCCTTCAGGTCGATCAGCAGGCCCTCGGCCATCTTCGGGGCCGTTTCCGGGTTGATCTGCGCCGTCCAAGCGGTGGAGTGGTCCCCGTCGATCGTGAGGCTTGGGTCGCCGAACCATGTAGCGGAGTAGTTGTACGGGTCGTACGTGCTCGCCGCGTTCGTGTCCAGCACAATCGCGCTCTGCTGCTGTTCTTCCGCCGCACCTTCGCCGTTCGTGCCGGTCGTGCTCGTCGCGGGCGTCGTCGTTGTGGGCGTAGTTTTGGTTCCTGCCGCCGGCGTCGTGGCGGTCGATTTTTCAGACGCTTTTGGGGTCACCGCCGTGAGCGGGATCTTCGGTGGTTTGGCAGCGCCCAGCGGCAGTGAGGTTTTCGTGGCAGGAGTCGTCGCCTTGGCGCCTGGGGTAACGGGCGTGGTCGTGGCCGGCGTGGTGGTCGTCGCCGGCGGTGCCACCTGGGCGACCGTCGTCGTCACCGTGCGGGGCTTGGGAGAGCCTTTGCTGAGCGCCGCGTAGCCGGCGCCGGCGGCAGCAAGCACGAGGATCGCAACGGCGCTAAGAATCGCCGCGCTCGAGCGCCAGCCGGGCGCGTCCAGGCTGTCGGGAGCGCCGGCGCCGCAGGACAGGCACCAGTCCTGGCCGCCCACCATCGGCGCGCCGCACTTGGCACAGTTGCGCTCGGCCGCCGGCTGCGGCGGCTGCGAGCCCGCGCCGGAGCCAGGCTCGGGCGGGGGACCGGCGGAGCCGTTGGGCGGCGCCTGGCCGTTCTCGAGGGCCGGCGGAGAGTCGACGAGCGTCGTGGCCACTGGCGCAAATTCTAGCCCTACACGATGTCGCGACCCGTCGGTTGCAGGGCCTCGTCCAGCTCCAGCTGCCAGTAGTAGCGGGTAAACGTCATCCCGTCGCGGAACTGGCCCACGTGCGGCTGCACCTCCTCACCGGCCGCCATGCGCACGATCAGCTCCGGGTAGGAGCGCCCGGGCAGCGCCGCGTACGCGGGCGCGGGGAAGGCGCCACCGAAGCGTGTGTTCACGTCCGTGATCGCCACGCCGATGTCCGGGTCGCGGAACACCTGGATCGTCGCAGGCCCGCGCACGCTCAGCGCCTCCATCGCCCGCCGCCCCAGCTCGATCAGCTCCTCGTCGTGGACCACCTGGCCCTTGATCGACTCGCCCCCGCGCGACTCGAGCATCGTGCGCGGGATCGCGTTCACGCAGCGCCCCTCGCGGTCGCCCAGGCAGTCGATCGAGAGCTCGTCGCCGCCCATCGCGCGCTGCACCATCACCCGCTCCGGCCCCGGCAAGCCCTTCGGGCGCCGGCCACCCGGCGCGCGTTCTATGTAGTCGACGAAGAACCGCGCCTGCGCGGGGTCGTGCGCCAGGTGGATCGAGCGCGCGCCCGAGCCCTGGCGCGGCTTCACCATCACCGGGTATTCGAGCACGCTGAGGTCGTCATCCGGCAGCAGCGTCGGCGGCGAGGGCAGCCCCAGGCGAGAGAGCAGCAGGTGGGTCTCGTACTTGTCGTACGTGGCGCGGGCGACCTCGGCAGAGGGTACGAGGGCGGGAAGGCGTCGTTGCTCCAATGCGCGAGCCAGAATCTCTATATCCAGATCCGTCAGCGGCAGGACCGCTCCTACCCCGTGCTCCGCGCACAGCGCCTGCAGCGCAGGCACGTATTCGGGATCGTCCATGCGCGGCACCGCCACGCGCACGTGCGCCGCGTACTGCGCCGGGGCCAGCGGCGAGGGGTCCGCCGCGATCGTCAACGTCTGCGCGGCGAAGCACGACACGATGTCGTAGCGCTTGCCCGTGCCCGTCAGCAGGACCGCCGGGCGGTCTCCAGGAGGCGGCGGTGGGGTTCGCGCCGGTCCGCTCACAGCTCGCCCTCCCAGCCGCCCGCGGCGCCCTTGTACAGGTCCGAGCCGCCCAGCACAATCGACACCGTGCGCTTGAGGATCTGCATGTCCAGCGCCGGCGAGCGGTGCTCGATGTAGTACAGGTCCAGCTCGATGCGCTCCGACCACGGCAGCGACGCGCGCCCGTTCACCTGCGCCCAGCCGGTGATGCCGGGCTTGATCGCCAGCCGTCCGCGCTGGCGCTCTGTGTACTGCGCCACTTGTACCGGCAGCGTCGGGCGCGGCCCGATCAGCGACATCTCCCCGCGCAGCACGTTCACCAGGTTCGGCAGCTCGTCGAGCGACGTGCGGCGCAGCAGCGCGCCCACGCGCGTGATGCGCGCGTCGTTCTCGTTGATCGCAAGGCCCGCGCCTTTGTGCTCAGCGCCGTCCACCATCGTGCGCAGCTTCAGCACGTCGAACTCGCGGCCGTGCAGGCCGCTGCGCCGCTGGCGGTAGATGATCGGGCCGGGCGACTCCAGGCGGATCGCGATCGCCGCCACGAGCAGGATCGGCGAGGCGAGGGCGAGGGCGGTCGCGGAGACGACGATGTCGATCGCGCGGCGGAGCACCGGCGCCATTCTGGCAGCGACCGTCCGCCGCACGCCGTGCGGCCGCGCTCGAGGCTACCTCGGCAGGCGCCTCGTGAAGTCGCGGCAGATCGGACAGGCGCGGCGCCCGTGCGCCGCGCAGGTCGAGAAGCTCGGCTCCAGGCCAAGCTCGCGCCTGAGTCGCATGCGGTCCTCTCGCTCCTTGCAATCCGCCATGCGCGCGTCCTCGGCTCGCTGTACAGCCGTGCGCGCCACGCGTCGCGCACCGGCGAACCTGCCACTCGATTCGAGCATCGTTTCTCCTCCAGCTGATCTTCAGCCGGTGGTCGGCCTCCACGATCGCGACCACCGGCGCAATCGGTTGAGCGTAGAGCGCGACCGCGATCGCGTCACGCCTTCCGCGAATGCGCACGTGAAGCTCAGCACCCAAGCGGAGATCGGCGCGGGCGGTGTCTCCAGCCCCGGCTCAGCGCGTCCCCTCCGCGACCTCCCAGGCAGCGTCCGTCCCGTGCCGCAGCCAGTCCCAGAACCCGGCGGCGAGTGAGCTCGTGGTGAGCACGTAGTAGCGCGCGAGCAGGAAGGGCCGCAGGCGCAGCACGCCGGCGAGCGCAGCGGCGAGAAGCAGCGCCAGCTGCAGCGCGAGCGTGACGACGTACACCGGTCCACCGCCGAGCGCGACGAGAGCAATGTTGACCGCCAAGGCGATCAGGTGCAGCCAGGCGCTGCAGTAGCGCAGGATGCGGTGGGAGAAGATCATCAGCGCGTACCCCGGCGTGTAGCCGCGCGGGGAGAGCATGCCGCCGCGCAGGACGATCGGCCACGTGTGGCTCATCATGCGCCGCTTGCGCTGGAACTCGCCGAGGATCGAGGGGACCATCTTCTCGCTGGCGAGAGCGGCGGGGACGTATACGGCGCGCTGACCGCGCTTGACGATGTTGAACGGGAACGACAGGTCGTGGCCCATGATTGGGTCGACAACGATGTAGGAGCTACGGCGGGTGGCGTAGATGGCGCCGTTGCCGGCGGTGATCGAGGAGAGGCGCGACTCCAGCGCCCGCACGGCCAGCTCGTAGCGCCAGTAGGAGCCCTCCTGGTTCTCACCATCGGCGTCCGCCTGCACGAAGCGCACCTGCCCGCAGGCGTAGCCGACATGCGGGTCCGCGAACGCGCTCACGAGCTCGCGCGCAGCTCCGGGCTCCCACAACGAGTTCGCGTCGGAGAAGGCCACGACCTCACCGCACGCGTGCTCCACAGCGGCGTCCTGCGCACGGATCTTGCCGCCACGCGGGAGCTCGAGCACGAGGTCCGCGCCCGCTTGCCCCGCGCGCTCGGCGGTGGCGTCCTCGCATCCGTCGCACGCCACGATCACCTCGAGCAGCTCGCGCGGATAGTCGAGTGCGAGCGCGTTTCGCACCTTCTCCGCGATCACCTGCTGCTCGTCGTGCGCGGCGACGATCAGCGACAGGCTGGGGAGGGATTGGGATGGGTTGATGGGTTCGCGTGGCTTCGATTGCGGGCGTGCGAACACGCGCGCGAGCACGGCAAGCGCGAGGGCATAGCCGAGCTGCGTCCACACGATCGCGGCACAACACAGCCAGAAGACGATCTCCAGCGCCGCTCTCACGGGCGCTCGCCGTCGCCGAGCAGCTGCTCGTAGAGCGCGAGCGTGCGCCGTCCGATCTGATCCCAGGAGTACGGCCCCTCGACGACCGCGCGGGCGCACTCGGCCAGCGCGGAGCGCGCGCCGGGATCGTCGAGCAGCTCGCGCAGCGCGCCGTGCAGCGCCCCGACGTCTGCGGCGGGAAACGTGCGCGCCGCGCCGGTCGCGGCGACCTCGGGGAAGCCGCCCACATCGCTGAGCAGCAGCGGCTTCTCGAACGCGAGTGCCGTGAACAGCACCCCCGACTGATCGATCTCGCGGTACGGCAGCACGACCAGATCCGCGCGACGGAAGAACGCGGGCAGCTCCGCGTCGGTGACGAAGCGCGGGATGAAGCGCACGCCAGCGGGCGCCATCTCGCGCAGGACGGAGATGTCCATGCGCGGCATTCCCACGATCCACAGCTCCGCGCCCTCAATCCCGCGCCACGCCTGCAGGAGCAGATCGATGCCCTTGTAGGGGCGCATCAGCCCGAAGCACAGGACCACCGGCCTGTCCGTCTCGGGCATGTACTCGACCGGCGTCTGCGGGTTGGAGGCGAGATGCCGGAAGGCGCCATGGGGAATCACGTGCACGCGGCGCTCCTCGACGCCCAGCTCCTGGGTCAGGCGGGTGCGGCCGTGCTCGGAGTGCACGACGATCGCGTCGAAACGCTCGTACAGGCGCCGCTGCGCGCCGCGCTGACCGGGACGCGCCTCGCGGGGGAGGATGTCGTGAGCGGTCAGTACGAGCGGGCGGCGGGCACCATCCGGCGTGGTTCGCTTCGGCAGCAGCCGCCCGTCGACCTGCTGCACGGCAAGCCACTGGAAGTGCACGACGTCCGCGCTGGCGGCGGCGCGACGGTAGCGCAGCATGTCGGGGACGTGCTCGGCGAGCTTGACCGCGCGCCGCGCACGCGCGCCGGGGATGCTGGCGGCGCGACGGTAGAAGAGCTCGCGGCGCGCGTAGCCTTCGGCCGGCGCGACGGCGCCGTGCGCGAAGCGGCTCGTGTAGAGCTCGACCTGCGCCCCTGCAGCCGCCAGCGATCGGCAGAGGGCGTGATCGTAGGGCGGCGTGTAGGCCGAGGGGTCGACGACGTGGACGCGCATCAGAGATAGACGACCTCGACGTCCAGGCGGCTGTAGACGGAGGCGGCGCGCGTGTCGCAGCTGAGCAGAGCTTCGCCGTGGTGTGCGGCTGTGGCGGCTGCCATGGCGTCGTAGACGGCCCCGCCAGAGATCGAGAGCCCCGCCAGCCGTCGCACGAGTCCGCGGCGCTCGCGCTCGGGCAGGACCATGCGCTTGCCGGGATAGTCCAGGCGCAGATACTCGGCGACCAGCGCCGGCTCGGCCCTGAACGGCTCGGGCAGCCTCGTGAGCACCGAGTAGCTCTCGAGCTCCGTGTGCGCTAGGAGATCGACCACCTCGTGCTTGGCGAGCGCATCGATCGCCGCATCGTGATGCTGATTCCAGCTGGCGAATGCCGCGATTACGACGCTGCTGTCCGGGGTCACCGGCGCGTCTGCTCGAGCGTCTCTCGCACGACCTCGGGCGTCAGCTCCGGCATCGGGCGGTCGGCGACCGCAACCAAGCGTCCTGCCTGCTTCTCCAGGCGCATCGGCGTCGTCGGGTGCTCGACCTCGAGCCTGCCGTCGACCGCGCTCAGCTCGAGCTGCTGTCCTGGTGCAAAGCCGAGCTCTTCGCGCAGCCGCTTGGGCACGACGATACGTCCGGCCGAGTCGATGGTTGTGATCATGGCAGAAATCTACCATGAGATAGGGTCACTCCAGATGCCTGAGATCGAGCTGAGCTACTGCGTGGTCAACACCGCCCAGCGGGAGCTGCTCCTGCGCGGGTTGGATGCGATCGCCAGTGAGCGTGAGGCACTGCCGTTCGCGACCGAGGTGCTCGTAGTGGACAACGCCTCGGGAGACGGCTCGGCGGAGGCGGCGCGCGCGCATCCGACGGTCGACGAGGTGATCGCGCTCGATCGCCGGCGCGGAAAGGCGCGGAACGACTCTGAGCTGCTGCGCCGCGCGCGCGGCCGCTACGTGCTCCTGTTGAACGAGGACTCGGAGCTGCGCCCGGACGCGACGCTCGCGCTGTGGCTGGCGCTACAGGAGCGCGCGCGCGCGGCGTGCGCGGGCGCCCAGCTCGTGCGTCCGGACGGCACCCCGCAGGCGTGCGCGTGGCGCTTTCCCACCGTTGCCACAGCTCTGGCAAGCGCTTTCATGCTGCACCGGTTCTACGTGGTCCAGAGCGGCGGCTTGCACACGCGCGAGGTGGACTGGTGCCAGTCCTCGGCACTGCTCGTGCGGCGCGAGGCGGCCGCTGAGGTGGACTACCTCGACCAGGACTTCTTCGTGTACTCCGACGAGGTGGACTTCGCGCGGCGGCTGCGCGACGCGGGGTGGTCCAGCGTGTATGTGCCTTCTGCGGTTGCCGTCCACCACGAGCAGCTCTCGACCGGCGCGGTGCCGGAGCGCAGGATCGTGGAACTCTCGCGCGGGCGCGACCTTTACATGCGCAAGCACCACTCGCCCGCACAGGCGCTCGCCGTGCGTTGGCTGACCGCGTGGAGTTACGCGCTGCGCGCGCTCGCGGCGCTGGCGCTGCCTGGCCACGACGCGCGGCGCTACTGGCGTCATGTGACCGCCACGCTGATGCCGGGGCGGGGCGAGGGGCTGCGCGAGGCGGCAGAGGCGTACAACCAGGCGCTCGAGCGCTGAGGTCAGTCGCAGCCGAGCTCGGCGAGCACAGCGTCGACGACTGAGGGGTCGAGCTGGGTGCCGGACACGCGACTGAGCTCCTCGCACGCCTCGCTCGTGGAACGGGCGGGACGGTAGGGGCGGTCGGTGATGATCGCGTCGTAGGTGTCGCAGGCAGCGATGATGCGGGCTGCGAGCGGGATCGCGTTGCCAACGAGGGCATCGGGGTAGCCGCCTCCGTCCCAGCGCTCGTGGCTTGCGCGCACGGCCGGGGCGAGGTGGGCGAAGGCGTCGATGCGTCCGACGAGCTCGCCGCCAATCGCAGCGTGGCTGCGCATCGTCACCCACTCCTCGTCGGTCAACGGTCCGGGCTTCAGCAGAATCTCGCTGGGGATCGCCACCTTGCCGAGGTCGTGCAGCATCGCTGCATAGCGCACGTCGCGCGCCTGGGCGCCCGAGAGTTGCATGCGCAGCGCCACCCGCTCGGCGAGCAGCGCCACATCTTCGCCGTGGCAGGCGGTGTAGTCGTCCTTCGCCTCGACCGTACTCGTCAACGCCGCCAGCGCCGTGGTGAACGCACCCTCGAGGTCGTTCACCAGCTGGGCACGGTGTACCGCCACACCGAAGCTCGCGGCGATCGCCTCGATCAGGACGACATCCGGCTCGCCGAGCGCGCCCGCGTCGGTCGCCTCGATGTTCAGCACGCCCCACACGCTGCTCTCCACGAAGATCGGTACAGCCAGCTCAGAGCCTGGGTCGGTCTGCGGGTCACGCACGATGTAATCGGGGTCCTGCGCGGTGTCCGGCACGAGTGCTGTCGCGCCCGAGCGTGCCACGCGTCCGTTGACACCCTCAGCCGCGGACTGCTCGGTGAGCAGGAACTCCGTCATCACCTCAGCCAGCGGCCCGCGCCCTGCAATCAGGCGCAGCACACCGTCATCGTCCAGGCGCTGGATCGCGGCCAGGTAGAAGGCAAACGTCTCGTGGAGCTCATCCACGACCAGCTGCGCCATCTCGATGACGTCGCTCTTTTGCACGAGCGTGGACGTCAGCCTCGCTGCCAACCGCAACTGCTCGCGCAGGTAGGCGAGCTCGCCGACGGCGGCGAGGCTGTGCACGCGCGCATCCGCGCGGTGGCGGTTGAGTGCCTCAGCTCGGCGCTGGCGCTCCTTGGCCCCTGCGCGGGAGGGTGTCTTGACAGTCAGTTCCGGCACGGCAAGGCACGCATCGGCCGCAAATTGCGCGTTCTTGAGCCAATAATCATCCGGCTAGACATCTCCTGGACACAAATGCCATTGCGGGATAACCACGCGCCGGACAGGCGTCGGCCGGGCGCAGTCAAGCGCGCGCGAGGCGAGCCTGCTCACCGTATCCCCCGTTCGGGTTAGGCAGTGCCCTACCAGACTTCAGCCACACGCGCCATCGCGTAGCACCGTCAAACGTCCTTGAGGGGGTCCTCCGCGTATGCCTCGACCTCGCCGTGGCGGGCGCGGAACGTGCGCACACGCCGGTGCGCGTCGAGCACGAGCGCCTTGGCCTGCGCGCGCTCGTGCGGGTGAAAGAAGCGCGTGAGCAACAGCGCGACCGGCACGAGCGCCAGCCACACGACACGCAGCGCGAGGCCCTTCAACCCGTGGGTGGGCAACAACAGCTCGCCGGACACGGCCACGCCGCTGAGGATTGCCGCGAGCTTGGCCAGGCGCAGCCACTCGAAGCCGACCTTGAAGAGGCCGCGCGTGAGCAGATACATGACGATCAGCATCGCCAGGTAGGCGCCGCAGAGCGCAATACCCGCCCCCGCGATCCCCAGGCCGGCGCCGCCATGAGGCACCAGCCAGACCAGCAGCGCGACGTTCACCGCGAGGCCGGCGGCGCCGGCGGGGAAGTTGCGCGAGGTCACGCGCGCACGTCCTGAGATCGCCACGAACACGAGGTACAGCCCGTACAGCGCCCACCCGAGCGCCAGCCACGGCAGCGCGCGGTAGGCGCCGAAGTATTCGTGCGCGGCCAGCAGGCGCACCATCCAGCGGCCGAGCAGGGCGACCGCGCAGACGACGACGCCCGTCGCCAGCGCGTAGTAAGTCGTCACCAGCGAGTACAGCCGGGCAGCCTCCTCGTCGCTCTCGATCGAGTACGCCAGCGGCGGCCACGCGTACTGAAAGCCGCGTACGGCTACGAACACGACCGTCGCGAGTTTGATCGCGATCGCGTATTGCCCGGCGGCGCTCTGGGAGAAGATCCGGAAGAGGTAGAAGCGGTCTGCGACCTGCAGCGCATACACGCTTGCGTCCGCGGGGACGGTCGGCAGCCCGAAGCGCAGCATCGCGCGCAGGTCGGAGACTCTCACCTTCAGCGACACACGTCGGCGCAACACCCACCAGAGGCCCAGCACGACGACGCCAGACGCAGCGAAGTTGCCCAGCAGCAGGCCGCGGGCGCCCTGATCGGCGAACACCACGAGGAACACCGTGAACGCGACGGTCATCGCCACGTTCGCCCCCGACGCGTACACGTACGCGCGCTTGCGTTCGTCCACGCGCAGCTGCGCATAGACCATCTCCAGGTTCGTAAACGCCCACAGCCCGAGCACTGCGCAGTCGAACAGCAACGGGTCTTCGAATTTCAACAACAGGCGCGAGAGGGGCCCGGCGAACACGAGTGCGAGCAGCGAGGCGAGCGTCGTCGTCCATGCCACCGCAGCCGTCGCCGTGCGCGCGATCCGCTCGCGCCGCTCGGCGTTCTCGTCGTCGAAGTAGAAGCGGATGAACGCTTCGCCGATGCCTGCACGGGCGAGGATGCTGAACAGGATCACCGCCGTCAGCAGCGTTTCTGCGACGCCGTACGCTTTGGTGTCTAGGTGGCGCGTGTACAGCGGCACCGTCAGCAGGGCCAGGCCCTTCGCGAGGATATCCCCGAACTGGTAGGCCGCGCCGGTCGTGACCAGACGCTTGAGGTAGCCGAGCACGGCTCAGAAGCTACTGGCCGGCGCGCTCGGCCCCAGCACGGTCTCCCGCGGGGTCGCCTCCTCGAGGACGCCCGCTTCTGTGCGTGCGAGGGCAACGCCGATTGCGAGCAGCAGCCAGGTTGTCGGGTCTTCGAGGAAGTCCGCGTACGTCCACGTGTGCAGCACGAGCGCGGCAAAGCACGCTGCGATCGCGATTCGCGGCGGGGAGCGCCCGGCGCCCCGGAACAGGACGAAGAACGCGGCCAGGAGCAGCGCCACGTACAGCGCCAGCCCGAGGATGCCCTGCTCAGCGGCGATCGTCACGGGGATCGTGTGCGACGCAGAGACTGCGTTCGCCGCGTCCGATTTGCTGTTGCGCTTGTACTCGGTTTCGAACGAGCCGGACCCGTACCCCTCGAGCGGGCGTTTGGCGAACAGTTCAAGGCCACCGAAGACGAGGTCGCCGCGGCCGTTTGTGGCGTTGTTCGCCGAGCCACCGGAGCCCTTCAGCCCGAAGTGCAGGCTGGCGGGGGAGAGCGCCACGACCAGGCCAGCGACGATCAGCACCGCGATCGATGCGTACACGGCGCGGCGCACGCCCCAACACCAAGCGCCCAGCACGGCCAGCCCGAGCACGAGCGCAGCGATGCTCGACTGGGAGAAGCTCGTAACCAGGCCTGCCAAGAGCCACACGAGCACCGCTCCGCCTGCGATCACCTCGCGTCGGCGGGCGCGCTCGAGCGCAGCGACGCCGCGCGTGAGCACGACGGCCATCAGCGCGATCATCACGAGCGCCAGGAAGCGCCCGTAGATGCTGGGGTCGAAGAACACGGAGTTGACGCGGAAGTAGTTGTCGTAGTCGTTGGCGGCCACGATCTTCGGGTTCAGAAAGAGCGACTTGCGGTAGTACTCGACGAAGCCCACGCCCGCGAACGCCATCGCCAGCGCAACCGCCACGCCGAGGCAGCGCACCAACAGCGCCCGCGTCCAGCGAACGTCACGCAGGAGCGCAAACAGCAGCGCGAAGGGGACGTAGAAGAAGGCCAGGTTCTCAGCGCCCTTGCCGCGATCGCCGGAGTAGAGCGTCTGTAGCGCATAGAGCACGACCGCCGCGAACAGCAGCGCTTCGACCCCGCGCGGCGAGGCCCATGAGGACAGGCTGCGCGCGCGGAGCAGCTCCCGCTCGTGCGCCGGCTCCTGGCGCTCGCGGTCGGAGCTCATGCCCAGCAGTCGCGGGAGCAGGTAGGTGAGCGTGCCCGCGGCGATCACGAGGTACAGCGGGATCAGCAGGTTCACGGTCCTGCCGCCGGTGGATATCGGCAGCCTGAAGGGCAGCGCGAACACCGCCAGCAGAGGCAACGCGTCGCGATAGCGTCGCATCACCGCGACGAGCATGCCAATCACCGCGAGCGCGACGACGGCTCCTGCCACGAGCGCGCCTGCACTGGGCAGACGCGTGGCCAGCACCGTCGGGAGAGCGCTCACGGCGCCACCAGCGTGATGTTCGCCGGCGACAGGATCGCGTGGCGATGGGGAAGCGAAACGCGCACGCGATATTCCCCGGCCGGCGCGATCGCGCCGCGGTTGGATGGGGTGTAGATCTCCAGGCCGGTGGGGCTGAGCGTGCGCAGCAGACGCCGCGCGCTACCGCGGCGGCCGTTCCAGCGCAGCGAGAAGGTGTGGTAGCGCGCCACCGGGTAGTCGTGCACAAGCGTCGCCACCGTGTTGCCCGCGGCGTTGATGATCGTGACCGTTGCCTGTTCAGCGTGCGCGAGCTTGAACGAGATCGCCGCCAGTTTCTCGTGCCCCGACGGGTACGGCGAGAAGTACGGCGTGAGCTTGAATTCCTGAACGACGGTGGGCGTGTGCTTGAGCCGCTGAGTGATCAGAAACGCGGCAAAGCAGGCGAGGACAACTACCGCGAAGACGATCCTTGCGAGCGGATCGCTGCCCGGCGCGGTCGCCCGGGCGCCCCCGCGCGCGCCATCCCCCCCGACGGCGGCGTCGCTCAATCCTCGCCGCCCAGCGCGAACCGCTCGACCGTGTCCGAGCGCAGACCGAGGCGCAGGGTCTCCAGCGAGAGCACATCCGCGGGTGCGATGTTGCCGAGGTTGCACTCGGTGCCGAAGCGGGTGAGCAGCCACACCTGTTGGCGCTGCAGCGGCGCGTCGAAGATCAGGTGTTCTGGATCGATCGCATGCGCGATCTCGTCGATCAGCCCGGTGCGCACTTCGCCGTTGGCACGGTAGATCCCCGCCGTGCCGGACTCGCGCGCCTCGGCGATCACCTTCCAGGCGCCCGCTTTCAGGTCGCTTTCAATCTGCTCCACCCAGATGTACGGAGCCATGATGAAGTCCGCGTCCTTGCTGCCAACCTCCGCCATCACGACGAACTCGCGCGAGAGACGTTCGATCAGCTCGCGCTTGACCGCGGGCTCGAGCGTGATCGTGCCGTCGGAGATCTCCACGTGACGCAGCCCCAGCTCGCGCAGCCACGCGACGAGGCCGTCGACGCGGCCCTGGCGGATCGCGACCTCAGTGAGCGTGCCGCCCAGCACCACGGGGATGCCGCGTTCGGCGTAGAGCTCGAGCTTGGGCGCGAGGTTGCCGGTGACGAGCGCCGTGCCCCAGCCCAGCTTCACGATGTCGACGCTGTCGCCGGCGACCTCCAGCATTCCCGCGGCCTCGGCGACCGACAGGCCCCGGTCGATCACGTGGGTGATGCCCCGCTCGCGCGGCTTGCTCGAGCGCTCCGGGATGTCGAGAAAGCCCGCTATGGGCTCTGCGTGGCTTTGTCGGCGCCCACGATCAGGACCACGTTGGCCGAGTTGGCAAGCGCGGCGACCGCCGATTCGATCGGCTGCACCTGCGTGACTTCCGCGGAGTGCGCGACCGCTTCGGCTTCGGCCTTGTGACCGCTCACGTACTCGACGACGCTGACCTGACCGGATCCCGGCGGTTTGCCCCCGAGCGCGGTCGCTTGCGAGTAGCCACTCTGCTGCAGTTGGATCGCCGTTCGGTGCGCGAGGCCTTCCGATTCGGTCGCGTTCAGTACCGCGAGGGTCGTTTCCGCGGGGCTGACCGCCGGCGCTTCGTGTTTCGCGGCGGGTTTGTGCGCCTTCGTGGAAGTGGTGGCGTTGTGACTGGTGGTGACGGTGCCAACCGAGGCGATTTTCGGTTTTTTGCTGGAGGACCCCCCGAGGGCCGTGAGTGCGACGACCGCGACGACCGCCGCGAGGACCACGAGGCCGACGACGATCAACAGTGCTTTCCTGCGCGGCGGCGGGTCGGCGACGTAGTTGGAGCGGCGTGCCTCAGCGAGAATCGGCGCGCGCGCATCCGCCCTGCGTGCAGCAGCGGCGGGAGCCGGCGCGGGCGGACGGCGGGCAGCGGCCGGCTGCGTCTGCTCATCGGGACGTGCCGGCGCGGCAGGACGGGGTGGGGCTGGCGCGCGGGGCCCCGGCGGCGGAGGGACGCCGGCTGCAGCCGCCGCGGCTGCCGTGGCCGGAGCGGGGGGGCGCGGGTCGGCGACCTCCGCGGTCGTGCCTTGGGCCACCGGGAGGCCTTGTGCGGCCGCGGCGGCAGCTGACGCGGGGGCACCGACGGGAACGGCCGGCGGCGGAGCAGCGGGCGTCGCGGGGGCGGGAGCGGGCGCACCGGCCGGAGCATCCACGCCGGGAACCGGCGGCGTGGCTAGGGGGGCAGCGGGCGCGGGCGCGGCAGGCTGAGCCGGCTGGTCGGGCGCGGGCAGGGGAACAGCGGGAGCTGGTGCGATGGGCGTCCCGTCTGCGCTCAGTGCTTGACCGGCGGGAACAACCGCCGCGGGCGCGCCCACGACGCGGGTGGCCGGGCCGGCGGCAGTCGCAGCGGCTGGGGCCACACGCGGCACCGCTGGTCGCACCGCCTGGGCGAGCGGCGGCTGACCCTGCTGAATGCGACTGGCGGCTGCGGCGCTCACGCGTTGCTCCAAGTCCGCGGCGCGCTCGGGAGCGCGTCCAGCCCACTCACGCAGGCGTTTGAGCTCGCGCGCCTGTGAGAACACGAGCAGCGACAGCAACGCGATGCCGAGCAGCGACGCGAAGGCAGCCACCGCTCCAATCTTCGTGAACGTGCTCGAAATCGAGAGCGCGAGCGGCAAAGCGGTCATGAATGCGGGGAGTGTACGAGGGGCGCAGGCGAATCGCGCCGGGTCGCAAGGCCCGCGGAGCCATTCGGCGCTTGCGGGCCGAGGTCGGGACCGTCTCCGTCAGCGCGCCCGCCATCCTCATCGCCTGGAGCCTCACGGCGCTCGTCGGCGAGCTCGGAGACCTTCGCGGCGAGGCCGGCGGCGTCGCCCTCGAGCACGAGCAGGCCGATCTCGGCGAACATCGACTCGACGGCGGCGACGTCCAACGGTATGCGGTCGGCGAGGAGGATCTTCTCCGCCTCGGTGGGCCGCGCACGCTCGTAGCTGTTGAAGAGCTCCTCGTCGAGCTTCTCGCCGGGCCGGCGCCCGACGATCTCGATATCGATGTCGCGGTCGGGATCCAGGCCGGAGAGGTCAATCATCGCGCGCGCCAGCTCCACGATGCGCACGGGTTCGCCCATGTCGAGCACGAACACAGCGGCGCCGCTGCGTCTGGCGGACGGCGCGGAGGCGAGCGAGCCAGAGCGGATGATCAGCTGCACCGCCTCGGGGATCGTCATGAAGTAGCGCGTCATGCGCTCATCGGTGACCGTAACCGGGCCGCCGCGTTCGATCTGGCGGCGGAAGATCGGCACGACGCTGCCCGAGGAGCCGAGCACGTTGCCGAAACGCACGGCGCTGTAGGTGGTCCCCACCCAGCGCACGTCCGCCGCCTCGAGCGCGAACTCTGCAAGCGCCTTGGAGGCCCCCATCACGGTCGCGGGCGCGACCGCCTTGTCGGTGGAGACGAGCACGAAGCGCCGCACGCCCACTTCGCCCGCGATGTGAGCGACCACCTTCGTGCCGATCGCGTTGTTGCGCACCGCCTCCACGGGGTTCGCCTCCATCAGCCCGACGTGCTTGTAGGCGGCGGCATGAAAGACGATCGTGGGGCGATACTCGGTAAAGACCTCACGCATGCGCTCCTCCTCCTTGCAGTCGGCGAGCACGGCGGCGAGCATCGACGGCGGCACGTGGCGCTCGTCCTCCAGCTCGCGCTGGATCGAGAAGAGATTGTCCTCGGCATGGTCGAGCAGCACGATCCGGTGCGGCTCCACACGCGCGATCTGCCGGCACAGCTCCGAGCCGATCGAACCGCCGGCTCCCGTGACGAGCACGGTCTCGCCGGCGAGGTATGCGCCGACGCGCTCGAGCTCCATGAACACCGGCTCGCGCCCGAGCACGTCCTCCACGCGAACCTCGCGCACCTGACGTGCAAGCGCGCCGCGGGTCTGCAACAACTCGAACACCGTCGGCAGCGTGCGCACGGGGATCGAGCGCGCGCGACACTCACGCACGATGCGCGCGCGCGTGGAACCGGGCGCGGAGGGGATCGCGATGATCACTTCGTCGGGCTCCGCTTCGTCGAGGATGCGCGGCAGGTCACCTTCGGTGTTGCCGCGCACGCGCAGCCCTTCGATGCGCATGCGCCCCTTTGCGGGGTCGTCATCGAGGAACCCGACGGGCACGAGGCCGAGCTCACGGTTGCGCATCATCTCCCGCGCCACCAGCCGCCCGCCCTCGCCTGCGCCCGCGATCAGCACCGTGCGCTGGTTGCGCCGCGGGGTGCGGAACGCCGCAAGCGGTCGGCGCTCGTAGACGCTGCGCGCGAGCGCGCGCACGCCCACCAGGAACACCAGCGAGAGTAGCCCGAAGAGCAAGATCACGGTGTCCGGGAGCACGACCGCCACGGCCGCCGCGTGCCCGCTCTGCTCGCCGCTGACGATGTATTGGTGAACCGGACGGAAGACCTCCACGCCGAGGACGGTCAGCAGCACGATCAGCACGACCGCCAGCGCCACCGCCTCGTAGTCGCGCTGCCCCGCGAAGCGCCAGCGGCGCTGGTAGACGCGCGTGAGCACGAGCACCGGCAGGCTGCCCGCGAGCACCCACCAGATCGTGTCGGCGCGCAGCGCGGAGTAGTGCGACGGCAGGCGAGTGGTGAAACGCAGCTGGAAGGCGAGGTAATACGCGAATGCGACCAGCGCCCCATCCACCACGAGCTGTGGCAGGGAATGACGGTGGAGGGGAAGGGCCGCCGAGCGGATCCGTCGGCGCATGCGCAGATTGTAAGGCTCCATCCCGATCCTGCTCGCACATTGGGCGCCGGTGCGCCCGCGCTCAGGCGCGGTGAGAGACAGCGGACAGGAGCAACTCCACGAGGATGCGCGGGTCGCGCCGCACGCGCGCGGGCACATCGTCGGTGGCCCGCTTGCCGAGCACGAGCTCCCCGGCGCTGTCGAGCATGCGCAACCGGCGTTCGGCGATCAGGCGTTCGTCGACCGCTCCAAGACGTCCCTGGAAGGTCGTGTAGACCGGCGTCCCGAGCGCCACCGCCTCGCGGTTCATGGTGCCGCCTGCGGAGACGACCAGGTCTGCCAGCGCGATCAACGACTGTGCGTCGATTGCATGCTCGGGCACTACGAACCCGGGCACGCCGCGCAGCTGCGCCCGTTGCGCGGCCACTCGCGGTAGCACCACGGGTTGTGTGCCGTCCTCCTCGACGGCCACGCGCACGCGCTCGAGCACCTGGGCGAACAGGTCGTTCTCGAAGCGGTGATAGAGGGAGACCTCCGGCGGCGTGCGCACGACGACAATTGGGCGGGCAGGGTCGAGCCCGAGCTCCGCGACGATTCCCGGATCGGGATCGAAGTCGGCCAGGTAGTACTCCTCCTTCAAGCCTGCGTACGCACGGACCTTGCCGCGCGCGCCATAGCGATCCAGGCGCTCGGGAGGGATCGCATCGGGCACCACCACCGTACGGGCCAGGCGGCAGTTGACATTGTGCTGGACGGTCGCCCACTCGTAGTCGAACATCGTCGCGCTGGGAATGCGCAACGCGGCCGCCGCGACCGTGACGTCATTGGAGCCGTGCCCGAGGGCAACGTCGAAGCGGCCGTGCGTGCGAGTTTCACCAACGGCCCAGCGTGCGAGCGCGAAGGAACGCGACGCGAGGCCGGTGGCCTTTGCCGCCAGGCGTTCGCCGCGGTGATGGCCGATTGCGGTGTGAGCGACGCCCAAGCGGTCGCACAGCTCCAGCGTCTGGGCGAAGTCGCGAGCGGTGACCCGCACGTCGTGCCCGTCGGCCTGCAGGCACTCGATCACCGGGCGCATGACGAGCACGTGCGGGCTGTTCGTGAGATCGATCCAGATGCGCATGCGCATGGGACGCTAACGCTCGACGTCGATCGGTCCCCCGATCGCCGCTATGGTTGCGCGGCCGATGCTCGTCCTGGCCTCGATCTCAGAATCGCTCGTCAACGAAACCTCGCACCTCGTGCGCGACGGGGGACTGCCGGTGATCTTCGCCCTGATGGCGATCTCGAGCGCCTGCATCCCGATCCCCTCCGAGGTCGTGATGCTGTTCGCGGGCTTCGTCGTCGCCGACCCCGGGCAGAGTGCCTCACACCACCACCTGACGCTCGTGGGGGTGATCCTCGTCGGGCTGCTCGGCACGATGGTCGGCTCCTGGGTCACCTACGCCGTGGGACGCGGTGGGCGTCTGGAGCTGCTGGAACGCCACGGCGCCAAGGTACACATGGGACCTGCGCAGATAGAGCGCGCCGACCGCTGGTTCCAGCGCTACGGCGAGGCGACGGTGCTGTTTGGGCGCATGATCCCGCTGCTGCGCGCGTTCGTGTCGCTGCCTGCGGGCATCGCCAAGATGCCCGTCGTCCGCTTCACCGTCTTCTCGCTGATCGGGGCGATCCCGTGGACACTGGGGCTTGCGCTCGCCGGACATGCGCTGGGCAGCGACTGGACGAGTGTGCGCAAGGCGTTTGAGTACGTCGACTACGCGGTCGTGGCGCTGATCGTGGTGGGCATCGTCTACGTGATCGTGCGCGTGCGTCGCGGACGCCGCCAGCCGGCGACCGATGCGGCGGGCTGAGGCGAAGCTCCCGCTCGAGCACGCGCTGGCGCTGGGCCTGCTACATGGTCCCGCCGAGCTGCTTCCCGTGTCCTCCTCGGCGCACACGACGCTCGTCCCATGGCTCGCCGGCTGGCCCTACATGCAGATGGAGGACGAGCTTCGCAAGTCCTTCGAGGTCGCCTTGCACGCCGGCACGGGCGCCGCGCTGGCGATCGCCATGCGCGCGGAGCTGCGGCGCTCACTGGCGCAGGTGGACGGCCGCCACGCGAGCGTGATGGTGCTGGCGCTCGCGCCGCCGGCGATCGCCGGCTATCTGCTGGAGCGCCCGATCGAGCGGCGCCTCGGCAGCCCGCGCTCGATCGCGGCCGGTCTGCTTGCGGGTGCGGTCGCGATGGCGCTCGCGGACGTCCACGCGGACAGGCGTGTCGAGACGGAGCGCGCGAGCGAGGACGCGGGCGCCGCCGACGGCCTCGCGCTGGGACTCGCACAGGCGCTCGCGCTGATGCCGGGTGTATCCCGCAGCGGCGCCACGCTCGCAGCGGCCCGGGCGCGAGGCTTCAACCGCGCCGCCGCGCAGTCGCTCTCGTGGGAGGTGGGCCTGCCGGTGATCCTCGGCGCGAGCGTGCTCAAGGGCCTGCGGCTGCGCCGCACGGGAACCGGCGGTAAGCAGAGCGCCGCGCTTTTGGCAGGCGGTGGCGCGGCGTTCATCTCAACGCTCGTGAGCGCGCGCGCGCTGCGGCGCGGCACACGCGAGGGGCGCTCGCTGCTCGGCTACTCGCTCTATCGGTGTCTGCTGGCGGCAGCGGTGATCGCCCGCGGGCGCACACAATAGGGGCGGATGGCTGTCCTTGGCACGGTGATCGGCGGACGCTACCGGCTCGATGCGGAGATCGGGCGCGGCGGCATGTCGACCGTCTACCGCGCGTTCGACCTGGTGCTCGAGCGGCCGGTGGCGGTCAAGCTGATGCACCGCGAGACCGCCGCAGACACCGACCAGCTCGAGCGCTTCCGCCGAGAGGCACGCTCGGTGGCGCAGCTCAACCACGCCCACGTGGTCACCGTGATCGACGCCGGCGAGGAGCCCTCCGCGGACGGCGCGGCGGATCCCGGCGCGCCGCTGGCCACGCCGTACATCGTGCTCGAGTACATCCACGGCGAGACGCTCAAGGACGTGATCCGCCGCGAGGGGCCGCTCGAGATCTCCCAAGCGATCGCCTATGCGATCGAGATCGCGCGCGCGCTGGCGGCTGCTCACGAACACCAGATCGTGCATCGCGACGTCAAGCCCCACAACGTCCTCATCAGCGAGGAAGGCGGCGCCAAGATCACCGACTTCGGGATCGCGCGAACACTCACCGAGGAAGGCCTCACGATCGCCGGCCGGGTGCTCGGCACGACCGACTACGTCTCTCCCGAGCAGGCGCTCGGTCACGCCGTCACCGGCCAGTCCGACCTCTACTCGCTCGGCGTCGTCCTCTTCGAGATGCTCACCGGCGACGTGCCCTTCCATGGGCCCTCGCCGGTGGCGGTCGCGATGAAGCACGTGCGCGAGGAAGTGCCCGACATCCAGCTCCTGCGGCCTGAAGTCTCAGCCGCGACGGCGGCTGTCGTCGAGCGCGCGGTCTCCAAGGACCTAGATCGTCGCTACCACGACGCCGCAGAGATGCTCAAGGACCTCGAGGAGGTGCTCGCTGTCGAGACAGCCAGGACCGGGCAGGCCACGGGAGAGGTCACGACCGTGCTGCGCACACTGCCCGGAGGGGTGCGCAGGCGCATCCCCTGGCGCATGCGCCACCCCGCCCGCTGGGCCGTGTCGCTGGCGCTGCTCGTCGCGATCGCGGCGATTGTGCTCGTGCTCGCCGCCGGTGAAGCGCACCGTGGCGCCGGCCAGAGTCCGGGTATCTCCGAACACGCCGGCGTGGAAGCTGTGCAGCTAGGCCAGGCGGCCGCGCATTCCTACAACCCGTTCGGGACGGGGCCCGAAAACCGTGACCTCGTCGGCAACCTCGTCGACGGCGACCCGAACACGACGTGGAGCACCGAGCAGTACTACGAAGGCACGTTGAAGAAGGCCGGCGGCACGGGGCTCGGCGTCTACCTGGACGCCGCGCCGCATGTGCTCGCCTCCTCGGTGGAGATCCAGACGCCGACCCCCGGCTTCGCCGTGCAGATCTACGTCGCCGACCACATCGACCTGCAGCTGCCTTACGGCGATTCCACGCCCCTAACCCAGCGCGGCTGGCAGGGCCCGGTCGGCGCCAGTAGCGACGTCCACAACGGCGAACGCATCAAGCTCGATCTCTCCGGGCATGCGTATCGCTACTACCTCGTGTGGCTGACGACGCTGCCACCGGGCGCGGAGTCGGCCACGCTCGCGGAGCTGACGCTGTTCAGTAGCTGAGCACGCGCCGGCGCGCGTGGCGCTCGAGCGCGAGGCGGCAGAGGCGGTCCACGAGCGTGGGATAGGGCACGCCAGAGGCCTCTAGCAGCTTTGCGTAGACGCTCGTGGGCGTGAAGCCAGGCATCGTGTTGAGCTCGTTCAGGAGCACGTGATCGCCGTCGACGAAGAAGTCCACCCGTGCGAGGCCCTCGCAGCCGCTCGCGAGGAAGGCCTGCATCGCGAGATCCCTGACCTGCAGCGCCGCGCTCTCAGAGATCGACGCGGGAATCCGCAGCTCCATGCCGCCGGGCGTGTACTTGGCGCCAAAGTCATAGAACTCACCCGAGAAGACGATCTCCCCAGGCTTGGACACGAACGCTTCGCCGTCCCCGCTGCGTTGCTCGCCGAGCACGCCGCACTCAACCTCCTTGCCCCTTGCCATCGCCTCGACGATCACCAGCGCGTCGTGGGAGAACGCGTCCCGCACGGCGTCCGCCAGGTCCGCCTCGCGGCTGACCTTGACGATGCCCATGGACGAGCCGAGGTGCGCAGGCTTTACGAACACCGGCAACCCGAGGCGCGCGATCTCGGCGAGGGCCTGCCCACGCGAGCCGTCGAAGCGCTCCGCACGCACCCCTACATAATCCACCTGGGGAACGCCCAGGCCTGCCATCAGCTGCTTGAAGAGCACCTTGTCTAGGCAGAGTGCCGACGCGGCCACTCCGGCGCCCACGTAGGCCACGTCGAGCGTCTCGAGCATGCCCTGCACGGTGCCATCCTCGCCATATGGCCCGTGCAGGACGGGGAAGGCGACGTCGACGCCAAGGAGGCCGCCGGCGGGGGTGACGCTCAGCGGCTCGCCGTCCTGGCGCCAGACACCGTCGCGTCCGATCTCCACCCACACAACCTCGTGCCCCGCCGCGCTCAGGCCGTCACGGACGGCCGCGCCCGAGGAGAGCGACACATCGTGCTCAGACGAGCGCCCACCCGCGAGCACCGCCACGAGCAGTGGCTCGCGCATCGTGGAATCGCCGACGTCAGCCATCGGTCATTCCGGCGGGGTTGCCGCGGGCGGCGTTTCGGTCGTGGTCGTCGTAGTTGGAGTAGTGGTTGGCGGCGTGGTGGTCGTGGCGAGCACGCCCACGGAGATCGTCACGGTGGTGCCCTTGCGCGCGTGTCCCCCGGCGGCGGGGCTCTCTTCCAGCACGACGCCCACCTGTGACTGTTCAGTGGTCGTCTGGGACTTGGAGAGCACCTTGAAGCCCGCGTGCTTGAGCGCCGCGGTCGCAGCGGCGCCAGCGGCGCCGACAACATTCGGTATTTCGACTTCCTTGGGCGCCTTGGCGACCGTGACGTTGACCTTGTCTCCCGCGTGCAACGAGGTGCCGGTGGTGGGTGACTGCGCCAGGACCGTTCCCGGGGTCTGCGTGCTGGAGACCTTCTTTGTGACCGTGCCCAGCTCCAGTTCGGAGTTCGTGAGCGTCGCTTCAGCCGCTTCCAAGGACTGGCCGGTCACATCAGGGACGTGTACGGGCGCGGGTCCGCTGGAGACGATCAAGGTCACCACGTGGCCTTCCTGGATCTCGGTTTCCGCGGATGGCTCCGTTGCGATCACGAGACCCGCGGCGATCGTCTTGCTCGCTTCCATCCTCGTCGTCGTCTTCAGACCGGCCTTGTGCAGCTCGGCGGCGGCCCTCGCGGCGGTCATCCCGGCGACGTTCATCAGCGACTTGCTGGCGGGCCCCTCCGAGATCACGATGCTGATCCGAGCGCCCTTCTTCACGATGTCGCCGGCGAGCGGGGACTGGCTGATCACGAGACCGGTGGCGACCCTCACGCTCGGCTTCAGCGACGACGCGGGCACGAGGCCGACACGCCTGAGCTCCGAGCCCGCAGCCTGTTCGGTCTTGCCGGTCACGCTGGGCACGCTCACCGACGGGTTCGAGCGCGTCAGCAGCACCGCGAGCACCGCGGCGGCGGCGATCACGACGACCGCGAGCGCCCACAGCCACGCGCGCCGGCGGCGACGATTCGTAGCGTCGCCGTTCTGCCCGTCGTACTCGCCGGGCCCACCTGTGGCGAGCAGCATCGAGCCGGTACCGGGTCCTGGGGGTGCGACGGCAGCAGCACGATATTCGTGCCCACCGGCGACAGGCGTGCCCGCGTAGGCCGGCAGCATCTCGCGCTCGCGCTGAAGCGCCGCGATCAGCTCGTCCGCGTCGGCATAGCGCTGCGTGGGGTCCTTGGCGAGCGCGCGCAGCACGACCGCGTCCAAGGAGCGCGGCAACGACGGGATCAGCTCGCTCGGCGGGCGCGGCTCGGCGGAGACCTGCTTGTAGGCGATCGCGACGGCGCTCTCGCCCTCGAACGGGACGACGCCGGTCAGCAGCTCGTAGAGGATCACGCCGATCGAGTACAGGTCGGAGGCGGCGCTCACGGCAAAGCCCTGCGCCTGCTCTGGGGACAGGTACTGGGCTGTTCCCATGATCGATCCCGTGAGCGTCATGTCCGAGGCGCCCGCCCGCGCGATCCCGAAGTCGGTCACGCGCGCGCGGCCCTCTTCGTCGAGGATCACGTTGTGCGGCTTCAGGTCGCGGTGGATCACGCCGCGCCGGTGTGCCGAGCGAGCGGCGCGCAGGATCTGGATCACGATGTCGATCGCCGCCGCCGGTTCCAGCGGGCCCTGCTCGCGGACGATCGCCTTCAACGAGCGTCCCGCCACGTACTCCATGGCGATGTAGTACGTGCCGTTCCACTCGCCGCGGTCGAAGATGCCGACGATGTTCGGGTGCGACAGCGCCGCGGCGCTGGAGGCCTCGCGGCGGAAGCGCTCGACGAACTCGTGGTCTTCGGCGAAGTGGTGGTGCAGGACCTTGACCGCCACCTCCCTGCCCAGCAGCTGGTCCTGGGCCAGGTACACGTCGGCCATCCCACCGGAGCCCAGGCGCGAGATCACGCGGTAGCGCCCGTCGATGATCGTCTCGGGTTCGATCATTCGCTCAGCAGCCTTTCCATGACAGCCCTGACCACCGGCAGTGCATACACGGCGCCGTAGCCCGGGACTTTGCGCAGCGTGGCCGCGACGACCACACGCGGGTTCGACGCGGGCGCGAAGGCGATGAACCACACGTTGTTCAGAGCGGTGCCGATCTCCGTTTCCGCGGTGCCCGTCTTGCCCGCAACCTGCACGCCTGGGATCTTCGCCGCTTCGCCGGTTCCTTCGTTGACGACAGCCTCCATCATCGCGGTGAGCGCCCTCGCCGTGGAGGGCTTCATCACCACGGACTGCACGCGCGGCGAGACCCGCTCGACCACGCGTCCTTCGGGGTCGACGATGCGCGCGGTCAGGTGCGGGACCATCAGCCGCCCGTCATTGGCGACGGCCGCGGCGACCTCGGCCATCTGCAACGCGGTCACGTCGAGTTTGTCCTGGCCGATGCCCAGGCGCCCCACGTCGACGTTCGGGCTCGTGGGCTCGAGCAGCTTTTCGCCTTCGTACTCGCCACTGGCCGACATCTCCTTCGCCGGGTAGTCGAGCTCGGGCTTGCGGTCGAAGCCGAAGCGGCTCATGTAGCGGGCGAGCGTGCGCTTGCCCAGCCGCTCGGCGACCTGCGCGTACACGGTGTTGACGGATTTGGCGAGTGCCTGGGTGAGCGAGATCTGCCCGAAGCTTTCGTCCTCGTCGTTGTCCAGCGGCACACCGGAGACGATGATCCCGTTGCGCCCGCTGAGCGTCGATTCGGGGGTGAACATGCCGGTGTCGATCGCGGCCGTGGCGGTCACGATCTTGAACGTGGAGCCGGGCGCGTATCCATATTGGGTCGCGCGGTTCACCAACGGGGAGCCCGGGTCGGTCGCGACCTCTTCATAGCCCTTACCGGTGCTCAGCCTGTTCGGGTCATAGCTCGGCGAGGAGGCCATCACCGTGACTGCCCCCGACCGCGGTTCCAGGCCCACGACCGCCCCTTCGTAGCCCGCGAGCTTCGCGTTGGCGACCTCCTGGGCTCCGGGGTGCAGCGTCGTCACGACCTTGTCGCCTTCAGGTTCCTTGCCCTGCAGCTGGTTGAGGATCGACTGCAGGTTCGTCGAGCCGTGGCCGTCCAGCGCGGAGTCGCGGAACTGCTCCACGCCGGAGGTGCCGGGGTCGATGTAGTCGTAGCCGATCGCGTTGGCGAAGGCCGACCTGGTCGGATAGGTGCGTTGGTAGGTGCTTTCCCGTCCGCGCACGTCACGCGCGAGCACCTTGCCGTCGGCGGCGACGATCGAGCCGCGGTGGATCCGCTCCTGCTCAAGCAGCGTGCGCGCGTTGAGCTTGTTTTCACGCAGCGAGGACGCTTCGAAGACCGTCCAGCGCGAGGTGAACGCGACGAGCAGGGCGAACAGCACGGCGACGAACCCATACAGGCGCACGATCGGGCGGTTCATCGCGCGTGCCTCATTCCAGCTGTTCCAGTTCGAGGCTGTGGATCAGGTTGCCCGCGTTGGATTCCGAGCGCAGGTGATCGAACAGCTTGCTGCGTTTTTCAGGGGTAAGCGTCGAGGCGCTGACCCCGGATACGTACTGGCTGCTGTAGAGCGCCAGGTTTCCCGGAAGCCGGTAGGGCACGCCCTCGAACAGCGTCACGAGGCCGCGATCGTTGGTGCCGATGAAATAGACCGATTGAAAGGCGAGATAGAAGCCGGAGCCGAGGACGACGAGCAGCCCCAGCAAGACCGCGAAAAGGCCCGCGTGACGCAGCCTGCGACGTGGTCTGACGCTTGCCTGAGGCCCCGGCGAGGAGCCTACCCGCGGCACCCGTCGCTCCGCTGTCTGAGGCGGCGCCGGCGCCTGCGGGGGTACGGACACCGCTGGCATCCCCACGAGCGTGGCGTGATCTTCACCCGGAGGCGGCTGTCCCACCTGCACGTCCTCCAGGCGCAGCAGCACGACGGTGATGTTGTCGCGTCCTCCCGCCTCGTTGGCTGCCGCGATCAGCGCCTCGCCGGCGTCGCGCAGGCGCGGATGCGCGAGCAGCACCTGCGCGATCTGATCCTCGCCGATCATCGTCGTGAGACCGTCGCTACAGATCAGGTACACATCGCCGGCACGTGCACGCACGGAGCGAGTGTCTACCTCGACGGTGCCCTCCGGTCCGAGCGCGCGCGTGATCACCGAGCGCTGGGGATGCTCGATCGCTTCCTCGGGCGTCAGCCGGCCCTGGCGCATGAGCTCGTCCACGAGCGAGTGGTCATCTGTCAGGCGCTCCAGCTGGCCGTCGCGCAGACAGTAGGCGCGACTGTCGCCCACGTGGGCGATCGCCACCTCCTGCTCGCCGACGTACACGGCCGTGAGCGTCGTGCCCATGCCAGCGTGCTCTGCGTTGGCGTGCGAGAGCTCGTGGATGCGGGTGTTCGCGGCGATCGCGAGATCGGCGAGCGCGAGCTCTGGCTGGGAGGCATCCTGGACGCCGAGCTGGAAGGACTCCACGGCGAGACGCGAGGCGACCTCACCGGCCTGCGCGCCGCCCATCCCGTCGGCGACGACAAACAGCGGCGCGCGCGCGAGCAGCGAGTCCTCGTTTGCGCGCCGTTGGCGGCCGGTGTCGGTGCCGGCGTACTGTTCGGATACGCGCAGCATCAGGCTCGAGGAACCATCGTCAATCGACCTCGAACGCGAATTCGCTGTCGCCGATACGCACGCGGTCGCCGGGGTGCAGCGGGCGCGCGGTCTGCAGCAGCTCCTCGTTGAGGTAGGTGCCGTTGGTGGAGTCGAGGTCTTCGATGACCACTATGTTGCCCTGCTCGAACACGCGTGCGTGCTGAGACGATGCGAATGGGTCCTCGAGACGGATCGCGGCGCGGTCGCCGCGCCCGAGCACGAGGTCGCCGTCGAGGTCATAGATCATCCCCGGATCGTGCCCGGGCGCCCGCTCGACGACCAGGCGCGGCGAGCGGTGCACGACGTCCACGGGCCCGAGCGTGGAGGCCGAGTACAGGCCTGTGGCGTCCGCAGGGATCGGCGCGCCTGCGCGGGCCGGATCGGGCTGGCCGGAGCCGAGCTGGCCGCCGCCGCTGCGCAGATCGCGCCGCGCGCTGCGCGCGACCCACAAGAGGAATAGGTAGATGACGGCGAGGAACCCGAACTTCAAGGCCACCGATACGGGCTCGAGCGTGTTCATGCAAGTTCGAACACGAGCTCGGTGGAGCCGAGCTCGACGCGGTCCCCGGGCTGGAGCGCGCGCGCGACGTCGACCGGCCGCCCGTTGACGAGCACGCCATTTGTAGAGCCCAGATCGGCCACCGTCCAGCCGGCGGGGCCAGGACGGATCTCAGCGTGACGGCGGGAGATACCGGCGTCCTCGATGACCACGTCGCAGTCACGGCTACGCCCGATCGTGGCGCCGCCCGGCGGCACAATCAACCTACGGTCGGCGAGCGCCAGCAGCGCGCGCTGGGGGCGTGACTGCGACTTCGCTTCTTCCAGAGAGCCCTGTACACGTTCGGAGTTGCTGTAGATCATCGTGTTGCCGTGCTCGGGCGCGGGCGGTTGCACGGGTGGGGCTGGTGCGGGAGCCGCGTGCTCCTCGCCAGGCGGCTGCACGAGGCGCGCCTGGATGCCGAATTCGCCCAGCGACAGCCGCTCGTCGGTATGGAACGTGATCTGCAGCCGTGAGGCGAGGATCAGATCCTCCCCGCGCGCGTGCTCGAGAAGATATGCGGACAGCTCGTCGATTACGTCGCTCTCGACACCGCGGTAGCGCTCTCGATCCTTGGGCGAGAGCCACACCGAGTACTCGTTGGGGGCGTATACACGCGACACGGACACGGTTCTGTTCGCGTCCATCTCGCGCGCAAGCTTGCGCGCCAGCTCGATCGGGCGCACCTCAGAGCGAAATACGCGTCCAAAGACGCCCTCGACGAGGTTGGCGATCGTGGTCTCGACGCTCTTTAGCGGGTTCATCGGGGCAGGGTTGACGCCACTCGCCTGGAGATCGGCGGCCAATCGTCAGGCATGCTACGCACCGTACTCAGACGGGGCCGCGCAGCGCGCGGGCGGCGACGGCCACCACGCCACCGAGGATCGCACCCAGTACGGCGCCACGGGGGCTCGGGTACGAGGCATGCGCGCTCAGGCCCGCATCCAGCATCGGTGCGGCCGCCGCGATCGCGGCCGACCAAACGGCGACAGCGACAATGTCAAGGGCCGCGCTGTGACCCCGGACGATCCACGGCAGCAAGACGGCGCCCGCAGCCCACAGGAGCGCCCCTAGCAGCACGCCGAGCGCCAGCAGGGGTCCGATTACGTGCGAGGCGGTGAGGCCCAGCGAGCTCTCCCACGCCGAGCGCGCGGGCGTCCCGCTCGCGAGCGCGAGCCATAGACGGCGATCGAGCAGCGGCCCGGCGAGCGTGAGCCACCAGTATCCGAGCGCAGCAACGCTCGCGCGGTCGCGCCAGTGCGACGCCTGTCCGGCGATCGCAGGGAAGGCGCCGGCAAGCCCCGCGAGACCGAGCACCGGCGCCAGCGCGCAGGAGAGCCAGCGTGCGCCGAGGCGAGAGCTGCCCCGCTCAGCCGGGACGACCGCCAGCGGCGCCAGCGCTGCGAATGCCAGCAACGCGACGCCCGTACGCCCGGCGAACGCCTGCCAGCCGATCAAGACGACCGCTCCCGCCAACCAGACGCCCCGGGGCAGCCTTGGCTGCCATCGCGATCGCACGTGCTCCTCGTCGGCGACGGGCCCCCGGAGGTCCAGCTCGGATTCGCGGCGCCCGCGCGCCGGGCCGGGGGCGGACCGGGGCACACGTGTTTCTGGCGCTGCCCTTGGCGGCTCACGCACCGGGGAGGACGCTTGCGTGGCGGTTTGCTGGGCAAGGCGAGGCTCTCGGGTGCTGCGCAGGCGGCTGGGCCAGCGCGGCCGTCCGATGCCGTTCTCGAGCGTCTCGACGAGCACGAGGCGCAGTTCCTCGAGCGTCCCGCGCTGGCGCGGCTCTGGCGCGAGCGCCCGATCGAGCGCCCTGGTGAGGTTCGGCGAGAGGTCACGACGCTCGCGCTCCAGTGGCGTCACCCGCTGCCCGATGCGCCTCACGGTGGCCGCCGGCGTGGCGCCGCGCACGGGGTTGACCCCACACAGTGCCTCGTAGGTAACGAGCGCCAGCGAATAGAGGTCCGCCTCGGCGCCCACCTCACGGCCCTCGCTCTGCTCTGGGGCCATGTAGGCGAGGGTCCCGAGGACGTCACCGGTGCGCGTGAGCGCATCCTCTCCGACGAGGCTCGCGCCGCCGAAGTCCGTGAGCTTGGCCGCCGCACGCAACGTCTGGGGCGTGGCATCGTCGTCGGCCTGGTGGGGAACGAGCACGTTCTGGGGCTTGATGTCGCGGTGGATCACGCCGCGCGCGTGGGCGTGCGTGAGCGCGCCGGCGAGCGCGAGGGAGATCTCGAGGATCTCCTCGTCCTCGAGCACCTCCTCGGCGATCAGGGTGGCGAGCGTGTCCCCATCGACGAGCTCGGAGATCAGATAGAAGGCGTCATCGACGGCACACGCCTCGTATAGCGCCACGATCGCGGGGTGCGACAACCGCGCTGCGGCCAGCGCCTCACGGCTGGCGCGATCGCTGTCCCCCTCGGGCCCGAGCCACACCCGCTTGACGGCCACCTCGCGCTGCAGGAGCTCGTCCTGCGCACGCCAGACAACGCCAAAACCCCCGGCGCCGAGGCGCTCGAGCAGGCGATAGCGCTCCAGCACCAGATCGTCGGGTCGCGGAGCATCTCCGGGTCCGGTTATGCGTCGACGCGCCGGCTCCTTGGCGGCTCCAGCTGACTGGACGAGGGTACGCGGCGACTCCACCGGCTCCCGCGTTCGCCGTGCGCGACCCGCGTACCTGCTGTAAAGGGCAGGAAAACGCGCAGTGACCGAGAAGTTGCAGTCTCGTAAGGGGAATTGCGGGCAGTCATACTGGGGCCTTCCTAAAGACCCTGCAAAGGAGCGGTTGGGTTTGTCGTTCTTTGACGATGACGAGGAGACGGCGCCTCGACCGTCCTCCCGGACAGCGCGCCAGCGCCCGGCGACCGCCGGTGCGCCGAGACGCCCGCGTCCGCGTCGCCCCTCGCGCTCGGGACCCTCGGGGCCCGACCAGCGCACGCTGATGGTCCGTCGCTTGACGCTGGTGGGCGCGCTAATCGTGTTCATCATCATCGCCGCGCTCCTCATCAGCAGCATCATCAAGAGCGGCAAGCAGGAAGGCCTGAAGACCTACAACCGCGAAGTCAGCCAGCTGGGGCGCGAATCCGTCGAACAGGTCGCCAACCCGCTGTTTACCGCGCTGCCCAACGCCACCACCAAGTCGGCGCTCGACGTCGAGCAGCAGGTCGACGAACTGCTCACGAAGGCGCAGTCGATCGTGACGCGCACCAAGGGCTTGAGTGTCCCAGGCGAAATGGCCTCGGCGCAGCGGGATCTGCTGTTGACGATGGATCTGCGCGAGGAAGGGTTGACGAAGGTGGCGGCGCTGCTACCCACGGCGCTCGGCGGCAAGGCGAAACAGACCAGCGCGAACATCGCCGGGGACATGGAGATCTTCCTCGCCTCTGACGTGATCTACTCTCAGCGCGTCGTGCCGCTGCTCCAGGAGACGCTCGAAGCCAACGGGGCCACGGGCCTGAGTACGGCTCCCAGCCGCTTCCTGCCGAACGTGGGGTGGCTGGAAAGCGCGACGGTGCTCTCGCGGATCAGCGGCCAGTCGGCGTCTACCTCCTCGACGGGCCTCGCGCCGGGCACGCACGGTAGCGCGCTGTTGGGCGTGAGCGTGGGAGCCAACGAACTCCAACCGGAACCGACGCTCAACCACATCAGCGCCGGCGCCAACCCGACCTTCACGGTGGTCGTCGAAGACTCTGGCGAAAACCCGGAGACGGACGTGAAGGTGGACGTGACGGTCACGGCGGCAGGCAAGAAATACAAGGCCTCGCATGTGATCGACTCGACCCAGCCGGGACAGAAGTACAACGTGGAAGTGAGCGTCGTGGGCGTGCCACAGGGCGCGGCGGCGACCGTGGAAGCGTACGTCGAACCGGTGCAGGGGGAGACGGACGTGGAAAACAACAAGGCGACCTACCTGGCGATCTTCGGCGAATAGGCCGGGGCTCCGGTGGCGCGTCCCAGCCGCTGCGCCAGCGGCTAAGTTGTGGCGATGTTGGCGTCGATCACGGACACCCAGGGGATCATCGCGATCGCAGCAGCGGCGGTGGCAGCGGCGGCGCTGCTCGGATGCGTCGCCTTGAGCGTGAACCTGCGCCGTCTGCGCCGCGCCCAGCGGCTGGTGCTCGGCGAGCGCGAGGAGCGCGACGTGATCGAGCATGCGGCCGCTCTGCAGGAGGCCTTCCAAGCGCTGGGCTCCTATGTCGAGGACACCGCGACGCGCCTGGACGGACGTCTAGCGAGCGCTGAGTCGGCGCTACGCGGGCGCATCGCGCATCGCGCGCTGGTGCGCTATGACGCCTACAACGAGCTCTCCGGCCACCAGTCGATGTCGATCGCGCTGCTCGACGACGAACAGTCGGGCATCGTGCTCTCGTGCATTCACCACCGCGATCAGGCGCGCGTGTACGGCAAGCAGGTGCACGGCGGACGCGGCGAACTGGAGCTCTCCCCGGAGGAGGCCGAGGCTGTGCGACTGGCGCTCGCCGGGCCCCGCGAAGGGGTGCCCGCGGATGAGCACCCGGCCTGAGCAAGACGGCGGGCGCGCGCGCGTCGGCTATCTCGGCCCGGCTGGCACCTTCAGCGAGGAGGCGCTGCTGGCGAGCGCCGCCCAGGACGCGGTCGAGCCGGTCGCGATGGCAAGCATCTACGACGCGGTGATGGCGCTACGCGCCGGCGAGGTCGGCTGGGCGATCGTGCCGATCGAGAACTCCCTCGAGGGGTCGATCACCGTGACGCTGGACCTGCTCGTGGAGGAGGCCGACGAGGTTGCGATCGTGGGTGAGGCGCTGCTGCGGGTGAGCCATTCGCTGATCGGCACGGGGCCTGTGCCGCTACAGGAGATCGACACCGTGCTCACGCATCCGCAGGTCCCGGGACAGTGCACGGTGTTCCTGCGCGGCGAACTCTCGCAGGCGCGCGTGGTTCCGGCGGCCTCCACGGCGGAGGCGGTGCGGACGGTCCTCACCGAGGGCCGACCCAGCCAGGCCGCGCTCGGCACGCCGCTGGCGGCGGCGATCTACGGGGGCACCGTCATCCGCGAAGCGGTGGAGGACCGCGACGACAACGAAACGCGCTTCGTGTGGCTGGCTGGAGACGGCGCCGAGGCACCGCCACTGCGCGAGACCGGGCCGTCGGAGTGGAAGACGTCGCTGGTCTTCTGGGGTGCCGGAGCCGACCGACCCGGGTGGCTCGTGCGCTGCCTGGACGAGTTCGCACGCAGGGGGATCAACCTCACGAAGATCGAGTCTCGCCCTCGACGAAAGCGGCTTGGGAGCTACATGTTCTTCGCAGATCTCGCTGGCGCTGTGGAGGATCAGCCGGTCGCTGAAGCGATCGCGGGCGTGAGCCCGATGTGCGAGGAGATGCACGTCCTGGGCTCCTACCCGGCGGCCGCTGCCGCCCGTTCGCGGGAGCGGACGGCCGCGCCGGACATGCCCAGCGCCGCGTCGCGCGAGCGCCCCCGCTAGACTGCGGCGCGAACATGGAGAGCACAGTCCCACCAGAGCCGGTGGGGTCCGTGCCGCCTTCAGAGCACCAGCGGCACGGACCTAGCCCATCGCCCACCGGGGCGATGAGCGGCCGGGTGCTCGTTCTCAATGCGACGTATGAGCCGATCAATGTGTGCACGGTGCGGCGTGCGGTCGTGTTGTTGCTGAAGGAGAAGGCAGAGCTGCTCGAGCGTGGACGCTGGGCGCTGCACTCCGAGAGCTCGACGCTCGCGCGTCCGGTTGTGATCCGCCTCGTCAGCTACGTCAAGGTTCCCCGTGACGCCCACCGTCGCAAGATCACGCGCCGGGCCGTGTTCGCGCGCGACAGCTGGACCTGCCAGTACTGCGGCTCGCGTTCCAACCTCACCGTCGACCACGTGATCCCGCGCTCGAAGGGCGGGACCTCCAGCTGGGAGAACATCGTCGCCTCCTGCGCGCCCTGCAACCGCCGCAAGGGTGACCGGCTGCCCCGCCAGGCGGGGATGCACCCGCGTCACGTGCCAAGCACGCCGCGAGCGGAGATCTTCATCCACGTCGCCAGCCCCACGATTCCCGCGGCTTGGCTGGCGTACCTCCCGCAAGCGGCCTGACGGACGCTGGCGCGGCGCCATACTGCGTCCTCGATCGCTCGCGTGCGGCGCACGCCACGCTCTCTGTGTCCTTGTCTGGCTTGGCCAGCGTCCGTCAGCCGCGCGAGTATGAAATGACGAGGGGCGCCCCGAAAGGCGCCCCTCGCTTGCTGCTCTGACTGGATGACCGAGGCGACGAGAAAAGCAGCCGGAGGGACCAGAGCCGGCGGTCGTCTCGGGGTGTCCCGGGTTGGATTCCGCTAAGCGGTCCAGCCTGTCCGACCTAGCGGCCGGTCACCTCCAGGGTCCCGCAAAAACTGTCACTCAACGTTTGGACCACCTCCTTTCTCTGGTCTGGCCAGAGTAGCGAACGGAGATGACATTTGGGGACTCGAGGACGACTCCCCGTGCTGAGCTCAGCTGATGATGACGCCGAACTCCTGCGCGTAGGTCGCGCCGGGGGCGCCTTCACCGAGCGAGGACGGGACCGCGGCGATCACGCCGATGCCCGTTTCTGTGTACTGCGTTTCGAGGATGTTGGCCAGGTGCCCCGGCGAGGCAATCCAGGCCGCCACGATCGCCTGCGGAGTGGACAGCTGGTAGGTCCCCCATGCGAGGTTCTCGCCGATCACGTAGCCGTCGCTGGTGTTCGGGATGTAGCCGGTGTCGCGGATGCGATCGACGGGCGTCTCGCCGCTGGGGGAGACGTGCGCGAAGTAATCGTCGGCGATCAGTTCTTCGCAGTGCCCTTCGGCGGCCTGCTGGAGCTTGGGGCTGATCTCGAGCGGGCTCTCGCCGTTTTCGGCGCGCTTGCGGTTGATCAGGCAAAGGACGGCGCCGCGCACTAGTTCGATGTTCTGCGCTTCGGGCGTCAGTTCGGTGTTCTGGCAGGGCGTAGCCAGCACGCTGGCGATGACCGCCGCCGCGTTCTGGATGGGCGCTTCTGTTTCTGCCGCGCTGCTGGCTTCTTCAGTGGTGGGAGCGGGTTCGCGGCGGCGGGAGTGGGTCCGGCGCGGCCTGGAATCGCTACGCGGGTGGGTTTTCGCACCGCAGCCGCGCGATGCCGCATGTGCTCGGCGGGCGGCGCGGGCGCAGCTGGCGCGGGCGCCTGTGGCGCGCCCATCGTGTCTGCGCGCGATCGTGGCTGTTGGACTCGATGCGGAGGAGGCGGCCACCGTCGGTCCGGCGGCACCCACGGTCATGCAAGCTAGGGCAGAAAGTACTGTCACGAGAAGTCTGCGCGGGGTAGGCACCCTCAGCCTGTCGGCGGGGGTACTGAGCTATCTGAGTCCTAACGCTCAATCTGGACAGGTGGAAGCCGAAAGCAGTAATCCTGGGCGGCTTCTTGCGTGGAGCCCCCGCGAGCGTCAGGCGTCAGGTGTCTCGCCGACGCCGTCGACTGGCGCTGCTCCATTGGAGCCTTCGGGAGAAAGCGCGTCCGCCGGCATCTGCTCAACCTCGCTTACGACCGCGTCGCCGGCATCGACAACGAGCGCCACGGCGCTCACGACGTCGTCGTCCTTGAGGTTCATCACACGCACGCCGGTGGCCGAGCGGCCCTGTTGGGAGATGCCCGCGGCGGAGGTCCGCTGGACCATGCCGCCGACGCTGATGAAGACGAGTTCCTGGTGCTCGCGGACGACCAGCGCGCCCGCGAGGCCGCCCTTTTTCTCGGTCAGCCCGATTGTCTTGACGCCTTTGGCGCCGCGGTTGGTTTTGCGGTACTGGGCGATCTGGGTGCGCTTGCCGTAGCCGTTCTCGGTGACGACGAGCAGGTCCATGTCGTCGCGGGCGACATCCATGGCGATCACACGGCCGTCCTTCCCCACGTCCATCCCGCGCACACCGGTCGTGTCGCGTCCCATCGAGCGCGCGTCGGACTCGGCGAAGCGCACGGTGAGCCCGGCGCGGGAGACCATGATGATCTCATCGTCGGGATCGACTGCGCGGACGGCGAGCAGCTCGTCGTCGTCGCGGATGTTGATCGCGATGATCCCGTCGGCTTTGATCGGCGTGTTGTAGGACTGCAGCTCTGTCTTCTTGACCGTGCCGTTACGGGTGGCGAACACGAGGTACTGGGCCTCGGTGAAGTCCCGTGTGGAGACGACGGCCTGGATGCGCTCGCCTTCACGCAGCGGCAGGATGTTGACGAGGGCGCGTCCCTTCGCGGTGCGCTGTGCCTCGGGCAGTTCGTAGACCTTCGAGCGGTAGACCTTGCCGCGATTGGAGAAGAACAGCAGGTAGTCGTGGGAGGACGTCACGAACAGATGCTCGATGAAGTCCCCGTCCTTCATGTCCATCCCCGTGACGCCGCGCCCACCGCGCTGCTGCTGGCGGTAGGTCGCGAGCGGCAGCGACTTGATGTAGCCGGTCTGGGTGATCGTGATCACCATCTGCTGGTCGGCGATCAGGTCCTCGATGTCGATCTCGTCCTCGGAGTGACTGATCTCGGTGCGGCGCTCATCGCCAAAGCGCTCGCGGATCTCTGAGAGCTCCTCCTTGATCACAGCCATCACGCGCGTCTCGTCGCCGAGGATCGCGCGCAGCTCGGCGATCCGCTCGCTGACGTCGGCGTGCTCCTGTTTGATGCCGTCGGCCTCCAGAGCGGTCAGCTGGGAAAGGCGCAGGTCGAGGATCGCGGTCGCCTGGATCGCGCTGAGCTCGAAGCGCTCGACCAGCTGCTCGCGGGCAGCGTCACGGTCGCGCGAACCGCGGATCAATTCGATGATCTCGTCGAGGTGCTCGAGCGCGATCAGCAGCCCCTCGAGGATGTGCGCGCGCGCCTCCTTCTCTGAGAGCTCGTGCTTGGTGCGGCGGACGATCACCTCGCGCTGATGGGCGACGTAGTTGTGGATCACCGCCCGCAGGTTCAGCGTGCGCGGGACGTTGTCGACGAGCGCGACCATGTTCACGCCAAAAGTCGTCTGCATCGGCGTGTGCTTGTAGAGCTTGTTGAGCACCACCTTTGGGATCGCGTCGCGCTTGAGCTCGATCACGAGGCGCATGCCACGCTTGTCGGACTGGTCGATCAGGTCGGAAATCTCGGGGATCCGTTTGTCGTTGACCAGTTCGGCGATCTTCGTCATCAGGTTTCCTTCGCCGCCCTTCTTGACCATGAAGGGCAGCTCGGTCACCACGATCGCCTCCTTGCCGTGCGTGAGCGGCTCGATGTGCGCACGCGCCTGCACACGCACGCGACCGCGGCCCGTCTCGTATGCGTCTTTGATCCCGCCGTGGCCGAGGATGATCCCGCCCGTTGGGAAGTCGGGGCCCTTGATGTACTGCATGAGCCCCGCCGTGTCGATCTCGGGGTCATCGATGTAGGCGACCGTCGCGTCGATCACCTCCCGCAAGTTGTGCGGCGGGATGTTCGTCGCCATGCCCACGGCGATGCCCGAGGAGCCGTTGACGAGCAGGTTCGGGAAGCGCGCCGGGAGGACCAGCGGTTCGCGGCGCGAGCCGTCGTAGTTCTGCACGAAGTCCACCGTGTCCATGTCGAGGTCGCGGAGCATCTCCGTGGCGATGCGCGCTAGGCGGGCCTCGGTGTACCTCATGGCGGCAGCCGGGTCATCATCGACGGAGCCGAAGTTGCCCTGCCCGTCGACGAGCTCGTTGCGCATCGAGAACTCCTGGGCCATGCGCACGAGCGTGTCGTAGATGGCGGAGTCGCCGTGCGGGTGATAGTTGCCCATCACCTCGCCGACGATCTTGGCGCACTTGGCGTAGGAACGGGTGGGCCCGAGGCCAAGCTCGTTCATCGCGTAGAGCACGCGACGGTGCACGGGCTTCAGACCATCTCGAACATCGGGCAGCGCGCGCCCGACGATCACCGACATGGCGTAGTCGAGATAAGCGGTGCGCATCTCCTCCTCGAGCGCGCGTGGTTCGATGTTCCCTCCGCCGATCACGTCAGCGCTGGCCATTACTCACCTCCTTAAACATCGAGGTTTGCCACTGTTCTGGCGTTGTCTTCGATGAATTCTCGGCGCGGCTCGACCTGATCGCCCATCAGCTTGGAGAAGATGCGGTCGGCGATCGTGGCGTCCTCCAGCGTGACCTGTGCGAGCGTGCGCGTGGTCGGCGACATCGTCGTTTCGCCGAGCTGCTCGGCATTCATCTCGCCGAGCCCCTTGAACCGTTGGAGTTTGATGCCCTTCTGGGCGACGTTCATGACGGCTTCGCGGAGCGCCTCGAATGTCGGTGCGACCTCCAACGCATCTCCCAGCCGCACCTCGAAGGCGGGGGTTCCGGCGAGCTCGATGATCTGCGCATGCACGCGGGCGAGTTGGCGGTACTCCGGCGAGTCGAACAGGTCGCGTTTGATCGTGTGGGTGCGTGCGAAACCGGTTTTAGCTTCGACGGCCTTGACTCTGATCGCGTCAGCGTCCTGGTCGACGACGTCGGCCAGGTGAGTGTCACCGACGGCGCTCGCGCGGGCGAGCAACTCGATCGCCGCCTCTACGCTCATCACCTGCTCGCCGAGCAACGACGACTCCTCCAGGAACTGAACGACGTCGTGACCGTAATGCCCGCGCAGCGAGAGCGACCAGCCCTCGTACTGCTTCAGGAGTCGGCAGAAGCGCTGCCAGCGGGCCTCCGTGAGCTTGAACTGGGTGCCGTGACGATCGAAGACATCGATCTTCTCCCACTTATCCGCCAGCAGGATCTCCTCGAGTTCGGAGTCCTTCTCGATGTAGCGCTCACGTGAGCCCTGCTTGAGCTTGTAGAGAGGCGGCTTGGCGATGTAGACGTAGCCCGCTTCGATCAGCTCCTGCATCTCGCGGAATAGGAGCGTGAGGACGAGCGTGCGAATGTGGGCGCCGTCGACGTCGGCGTCGGTCATGAGCACGATCTTGTGGTAGCGGGCGTTCTCGATGTTGAACTCGTCACGTACGCCGGTCCCGATCGCGGTAATCAGCGCCTGGACCTCCGTGTTCTGGAGGACCTTGTCGATGCGCGACTTCTCGACGTTGAGGATCTTGCCCCGCAGCGGCAGCACGGCCTGTGTTTCACGGTCGCGCCCCTGCTTGGCCGAGCCGCCGGCGGAGTCACCCTCGACCACGAACAGCTCCGCGAGCGAGGGGTCCTTGATCGAGCAGTCGGCGAGCTTCCCCGGCAGCGTGGAGTTCTCGAGCGCTGACTTGCGGCGCGTGAGGTCGCGGGCCTTGCGCGCAGCCTCACGCGCACGCTGCGCCTGCACGGACTTCATGATCACCGCGCGGGCCTCGCTGGGGTTCTCCTCGAGGAACTCGCTGAGGCCGGCGTTGACGATCGACTCGACGAAGCCGGCCATGCCGGGGTTGCCGAGCTTGGTCTTCGTCTGCCCCTCGAACTGTGGGTCGCGGAGCTTGACGGAGATCACGGCGGTCAGCCCCTCGCGCGCGTCCTCGCCGGTGAGGTTGTCCTCTTTGTCCTTGAGCAGTCCGTGCTCGCGCGCGTACTTGTTGAGCGTGCGCGTCAGGGCCGAGCGAAAGCCACTCATGTGCGAGCCGCCCTCGCGCGTGTTGATGTTGTTTGCGAAGGAGTGGATCGAGTCCTGGTAAGAGGAGTTCCACTGCATCGCCACCTCGGCGGCGCCCTCATCAGACTCGCCTGCAAAGAAGATGACCTTGCGGTGGACGGTCTCCTTGTTCTCGTTCAGATAGGAGACGAAGTCCTCGATCCCGCCCTCGTACTGGAACTCGGCGGAGTGGCCCTCACCGCGCTCGTCCACGATCGAGATCTTCAGCCCGCGCGTCAAGAAGGCCGTCTCGCGCAGGCGCTCCTCGAGCGTAGTGAAGTCGAAGTCCAGCGACTCGAAGATGTCTGCGTCGGGGAGGAACGTGACGCTCGTGCCGGTGGAGGCACCTGGCGCGAGCGGCTCGCCCTTGACCAGCTCCGTCTGTGGGGCGCCGCGTGAGTACTCCTGGGAGAACACGTGCCCGTCGCGGCGGACCTCGACGCGCAGCTGCTCGGAGAGCGCGTTGACGACCGACACACCGACGCCGTGGAGACCACCGGAGACCTTGTAGCCCCCGCCCTCGCCGAACTTGCCGCCGGAGTGCAGGACCGTGAGGACGACCTGCACCGCAGGCAGACCCTCTTTGTCCATGGTCGCGACAGGGATTCCGCGACCGTTGTCGGTCTCCGTGACGGAGTTGTCGGGGTGGATCGTAACCGAGACCTCGGTACAGAACCCGGCGAGCGCCTCGTCGACAGAGTTATCGACGAGCTCGTAGACGAGGTGGTGCAGGCCCATCGCACCGGTCGAGCCGATGTACATGCCGGGGCGCTTGCGGACGGCCTCCAAGCCCTCCAGAACCGTGATGTCTTGTGCGTCGTAGTCGGCGGACGCGCCGCCCATTGACGGGTCGTTTACGCCGCCCTTTCCCGTGCCCTTCTCAGGGCTATCACTGCCTGCCGCCAACTGGCCCTCCGATGACATGAGAACACCCCGGATTCCGGGGCGCAAAGTCCACGGCTGGGGCGGTTTGGATGTGCACACAAGGATAGCACAAGAGCCCCCTGCGTCGGGTCGTGAATCGTCGTCAAATACCTGCAAAATGCAGGGAAAACTCACCCCGTGCGACACCGCAGGGCGCGGATGTCCTCGCCGCCGAGAGCGGCGTTGAGGCGAGGGATCAGCTCGCCGGCCATGAGGTCGAGCTCCTGAGCCCACACGGCTGCCTCACAGGTGATCGTGAGGACGCCGTCGCGCTCGGCCGTGGGACGCGCCGAGGATGCGATTACGGCGCCTGTCACGCCCCCCCACACTTCCTGAACGCGGGCCAGCCTGCTGGCTGGCGCTAGCCCGGCGGTGAGCTCGCCGAGGGCGCTCGCGAGCGTACGCGGCGCGGACCTACTCACGCGGCGATCGCCTCCTGAAGGATCGCGCCAGGTGAGATGCGCAGCCGTGTCACCGAAGCATCGCCCGCGCCGGGGACGTGTGCGAGGTCTGTTGTCGCAATAACGCTCTGTCCCGCGGAGCGCAGCTCCTGGGCAAGCAGCTCGCGCCGCTCGCCGTCGAGCTCGCTCATGACGTCATCGAGCAGCATCAGCGGCACGCTCCCTCGCTCATCTGCCAGCACCGCACGCTCGGCGAGCAGCAGGGCGAGCAACGCGATCCTCTGTTGCCCCTGTGATCCGTACACGCGTAGCTCACGACCGTCACGCAGAAGCGCGAGCTCGTCGCGGTGGGGCCCATGGCCAGTAAAGCCGCGTTCGAGGTCTCCGGGCAGGCGCTCCCGCAGCTCGGCAAGGAACTGCTCCTCGTCAACGGCCCGCGTACGCGGCTTGTAGACGAGCGTGACCTCTCCACTGCAACCAAGGAGCTCCGCGCGGCGCGCAAACGGCTCCGCGAGCAGCGCCACAGCGGTATCGCGATGCGATCGCAACTCGAGCGCCTTCACCGCGAGCTCGCGGTCCCATGCGGCCAGCGTCGCCTGCGAGGCGCGGCCAGCGCGAATGCTCGCGATCAGCGCGTTGCGTTGTGCGAGGGCGCGCGAGTACTCACTGCGCGTGGCAGCGCGTGCCGGCCACATGCCCGCGACGAACTGGTCCAGGTGGGCTCGCCGCAGCGCAGGCGTCCCTTTCAGCAGCTCTAGGCGGTCAGGAAGGAAGACGCTCAGCAAAGGCCTGAGCTCGACGTCGAGCAGGCGCTCGACCGGTGCGCCATCGGCGGTCATGCGCTTGACGAGCTGTCTGCTGTCGGTACCCGCGCCGAACCCAACCGTGAGCTCGTGCTCTGCGGTGCCATCGAGCAGCCGCACGGAGACCCGTGCTGCCTCGGCACCGAAGCGCACCAACTCCCGCTCGTTACGCGTACGCGGGGAGCGGCCTGTACATCCGTAGTAGAGCGCCTCGAGTAGGTTCGACTTACCGGCCCCGTTGGGGCCATGCACAACCGTCAGGCCTTCGCCGAATGTCGCCGCCGCGCGGGTGTACGTGCGGAAGTCGCGCAGCTCCACGCTTGCGACGCGCATGACGCCACCTCAGACGTTCAGCCTAATTGGCATTATCAGATATACGAAATCGCCCGAGTCGGGGGATTCGATCAGGCCTGGCCGAAGCGGGCTGATCAGCTTCAGGACGAGCTCGTCGGACTCGATGCTCTCGAGGCCGTCGCGGAGGAACTCAGGGTTGAAGCCGATCTCGAACGCCTCGCCGTGGAAGGGCACCGGAATCGCCTCGCTTGCCTCACCGACGTCAGGGGTCTGAGCAGAGACGGTGAGCGTCCCCTCGCTGAAGCTCAGACGAAGGGGAGCGTTCTTCTGGGCCAAGAGACTTATCCGGCGCACGACGTCCGTGAGCTCCGCGCTGGAAACCCGCAGCTCGTGCTCGACGGACTCGGGGAGCAGTTGGCGGTAGTTGGGGAACTGACCATCAATCAAGCGTGAAGAAAGCACCACGTCCCCGAGCTCGAAGATCGCCTGGTTCTGGCCGACGCTCACGGCGATCGAGTCGCTCGGCGCCTGCTGTGAGATTCGTACGAGCTCCTGAAGCGCCCGGGCCGGAACATTCGCCTCCAGGCTCCCCTGCAACGGGGACTCGAGCGCCGTCTCCTTGACGCTCAAACGGTAGGAGTCCGTCGCGACCATCCGAAGCTCCTGCCCCGAGGCGGACATAAGGATGCCCGTGAGGACCGGGCGCGTCTCGTCCCGCGACGCCGATCGAGCTACACGCGTGACCGTTTGCACGAAGGCCGCCGCGGGCAACTCCACGCGAGTGTCTGCCGCGGGCGATGGCAACGTCGGAAAGTCCTCGGCCCGCAGGGTTCGTAGGTGGAACGTCGTTGGGCCGCAGATGATCTCCACGTCCTGCTCGGCGCTGCGTAGCTCCATCGTCAGCTCCTGCGATGGAAGCGAGCGGGCTACGTCTAGCAATAGGCGGGCCGGGAGAACGGCTGAGCCAGGGCGGGCGACCTCGGCGTCGAGCGGAACGCGCAGCCCGATCTCCATGTCTGTCGCCAAAAGCTCGGGCTTTGAGCCCTCAGCGGCCGAGATCATGACCCCGGAAAGGGCCTGAACAGCGCTGCGCGCAGACGCAACTCGTGTGGTCGTCTGGAGCTGCGTCAACAGCTCAGTGGCGGAAAGGGAAAGCTTCATGGACTGATTCTCTGATGGGGATAAGAGTTAGTAGGACCTGTGAGGTTGTGTACTTGGCTTGGGTATTGGCTGTTGGGCTGTACGCCGCTGTGCGGATCTGTGGATTGCTGGGTGGAGAGTCTCTCAGGCTTGCCGGTCGGGCGTGTGACGAGCGTTATAGCTGTGTGGAGCCGAGCTGTTCACACAGGCGTTTCACAGCGTCGCGTGAGCTGTCGTCGGAGTCGATGCGAGCTGAGGTGCGACGCCAGGCGTGCAGCACGGTGGTGTGGTCACGCCCGCCGAATTGTCGCGCGATTGCGGGAAGCGACTCGTCGGTGAGCTCGCGGGAGAGATACATGGCGACCTGTCGTGGCCATGCGATGCGAGCAGCGCGTGACGGGGAGATGAGCTCGTCGCTGGTGACACCGAAGTGGCTGCAGGTCGCATCCTGGATGTCCGCGATCGTGTGCGCGCCCGCGCCAGGCGAGGCGCTACGCGGGTAGAGGTTGTCGAGGACCTCCAGCGTAAGCTCGAGAGTGAGCTCTCGAGCTGTCAAGGACGCGTATGCGACGACGCGTATCAGCGCACCCTCGAGCGCACGGATGTTCGACTGTACGCGGTTGGCGATCTCCAGAAGCGGTCTTTCGTCGGCGAGCGCAATGTTGTCGTGGTGCACGCGCTTGCGGAGGATCGCCAGCCGCGTGGTGAGCTCCGGTGGTTTGACGTCCGCGACGAGCCCTGCCTCGAAGCGCTCACGCAGGCGGTCCTCGAGGGCTTGCAGGTCGCGTGGTGGCCGGTCGGAGCTGAGCACGATCTGCCGGCCGCCGTCGTGGAGGGCGTTGAAGGTGTGGAAGAACTCCTCCTCTGTCTTTGTCTTGCGCTCGAGGAACTGGACGTCATCGAGCAGTAGGACGTCCACGTCGCGGAAGCGGAGCTTGAAGCTGTCGGTGTCACCGGCGTGGAGGGCCGCGATGAACTCGTTGGTAAACGTCTCGCCTGTTGTGCAGCGGACCGTGAGCCCGGGGTTGTAGGCGGTTAGGAAGTTGGCGATAGAGCTGAGCAGATGTGTCTTGCCAACGCCTGGGGGTCCACATAGAAAGAGCGGGTTGTACGCCTGGGCCGGCATCTCTGCGACCGCCAGCGCCGCTGCGTGGGCGAGCCGGTTGCAGTCGCCGATCACGAACTGCTCAAACGTGAGCTTTGGGTTGCCGAGGGGGCCGGACTGTGCGGCAAACACGGGATCGGTGGAGCTTTGCCGCTGAGCGCCGCTGAGAGGACGGCGGGGGGAGGATCGCTTCGCGGAGGGCTGCGCGTGCGTGGCGTCTGTAGAAGCTTCGGCTACGAGCTCAACGCGGGACCCACTGCCGAGGACAAACTCGACGCTCGCCTGGATGATCCTCCCGAAGCGGTCGTCGATCCATCCGCGTGTGTTGGTCGGAGTCTGGACGACCAGAATGCTGCCGTCGTGCTCGAGCGCGCGGAGAGGCTCGAGCCAGATGCGGTAGGTGGGCTCGTCTACTACGAGGGCAAGCTGGGCCTGCACCCGCGACCATATTTGCTCGAGCTCATTGCTCACGGCAGCGTCAGTCCACTCCTCTCTGGGACAGTGCTGAGAACTATTCGAAGGAGGGCCCGAAAGCCCGGTCGGGCGACTATAGCCAACGCCCGGTGGGGGGCTTCGGTGGCTGCCCGCATTTGGCGGAAAAAATCGCCCGGGGCTCAGCAGTCCTATACTGCATGCCGCTATGAAGCGGACTTATCAGCCAAAGAAGCGCAAGCGGGCTCGTGCCCACGGTTTTCGCTCTCGTATGGCCTCGCGCGCGGGACGGCTCACGCTGAAGCGCCGTCGCGATAAGGGACGCAAGCGCCTCTCGGCCTGAAGGTCGTGTTGGCTCGGCCCGCGATCCCCTGGTCGCATCGATGAGACGGCGCACGCCGCCGCGCGGGAGGCTGTCCAGGAGCGCCGAGTTCGAGCGCGTGTATCGTCAGGGTCGGTCGGTTGCTAACCGTCATCTTGTGCTCTACACGTTCCCGAACGCTTCCGCGCAGCGCCCGCGTCTGGGGCTGTCGGTCTCGCGCAAGGTCGGCGGCGCCGTTCAGCGAAATCGCGTCAAGCGCCTGCTGCGAGAGGCGTTCGCCCAGGCAGAGGGCGGCTTGAAAAGCGACCAGGACATGGTCGTCGTCGCTCGTCCCCCAGCAGCTGAGCTCGCCGAGCGCGAGGGGTTGGCCGGTGTGGAGGCTGCGCTGATGGATCTGATTTCCCGCGCAGGACTTTCGATTGTGGCCGCGCAGGGACCGCAAACGTGAGTCACTCGACGGCTGCGGCTGCGCCCGCCCCGTGGACACGCAGGCTCGCGCGTGCCGGCAGAGCCGTGGCGGTCGCGCCGATCGTGGTTTACCAGCGTGTGATCTCGCCGGCGATCCCGCAGCGTTGCCGGTACTACCCCTCGTGCTCGCGTTACGCGGTCGAAGCGATCCGCGAGTACGGCATACTCCGGGGACTGGTGCTCGCCGGTTGGCGTGTGTTGAGGTGCAACCCGTGGAGCGATGGCGGGTACGATCCAGTTGAGGCCCAGCGAGTTTTCAGGGTCGGGGCAGATGGGGGTCCCGATCATGGCGGCTGAGCAGGCGCCGGGCGAGTCGCCTGGAGCACTGCCGCGAGCCGCGGGACGCACCGCCACGTACCTGCCGACCAGCACGACGCCGAGAAACTAGAGCATGCCAATCCTCGCCAATGTGATCCAGAGCGCGTTTTCGCCGCTGATCAGCTTGTTCGAAGCGATCATGGTGTTCATCCACAACCACGTCGTGGGCGGGAGCTGGGGGCTGTCGATCGTCGGGTTGACGGTGTTGATCCGCGCGATCCTCGTGCCTCTGACCTACAGGCAACTGAAGTCGATGCAGGAGATGCAGCGGCTTGCTCCCGAGCTGAGCGCGCTCAAAGAGAAGTACAAGGAGGACAAGCAGCGCCAGCAGCAGGAGATGATGAACTTTTACAAAGAGAGAGGGATCAACCCATTGGCGTCCTGCCTGCCGTTGCTCCTGCAACTGCCGGTGTTCATCTCCCTCTTCTACATGCTGCGGACGGACCTCAAGAAGCACATCTGCGGCACCCAGCTCGTCTCGTACTACAACCAGAACTCCGAGAACGTCAAGCTGCATCTGGCGAGCACCTACAAAGCTGCCTCCCACATCGGGACCGTCGCCAAGCTGCCTTCGAAGTTCGTCGAAAACACGACCTGCAATACGGTCGCACCGCACTCCGGCAAGTTCCTCTTCCTGCCTGACATTACAAGCAAGGCGACCGGCGTCGTGCTTGTGGTGCTGATTCTGCTCTACGTCGGCTCTCAGGTGGGCTCAACGCTGATCGCGACCGCGACCGCCGACCCCACGCAGCGGCGAATGATGCTGCTGCTGCCGCTGATCTTTGTCGTGATCCTCTACCGCTACCCGGCCGGTCTGCTGGTCTACTGGATCACCACGAACCTCTGGACGATCGGGCAGCAGTTCCTTATTCGTCGGCGTCTGCCACCACCGCCAAAAGTCGATCGTCCGGTTGGGTCCCAGAACGGAAAGCCCAAACGCCCGTGGCGCGAGGCGCTCGCGCAGACGGCGTCCGGCGCGACTAGCGCCCCAGCCAGCGCAGAGGTTGCGGGCGGTGGAAGCACAGCAAGCGGGGGAGCGCCCAGCACGATCACCCGTGGTGCCCCCCCGCCGCGGCCGCCGCGCAAGAAGAAGAAAAGGTCTGGTCGGAGGCGATGAGCGAATCGCGCGACGAGCAGGACGACGGCGAGCTCGACCCCGTCGAGGCCCTCGAGGAGCTGCTCGAGGAGGTAGTCGATGGCCTGGGCTTGGACGCAGAGATACTCGTCGACGAGCGTGGAGGGGTCCTCACGGGCAGGCTCGACGGCGAAGATGTCGGCCTCTTCATCGGCCGTCACGGACAGACGATCGACGCGGTGCAGCATCTTGCCCAGCGGATCGTCTTCCCGGACGGTCCGTCCTCCGTGCGAGTTGTGATCGACGCGAACGGCTATCGCGAGCGCCGCGCTGAGGCGTTGCGGGCTGAGGCCGAGGACGCCGCGGACCGTGCGATCGCGTCGGGCAAGCCGGTCGAACTCGATCCGCTGCCGCCGTTCGAGCGACGGATCGTGCATGAGTATCTGCGCGACCGCGGCGGCGTCGAGACGCACAGCGAGGGCAACGAGCCCGAGCGCTACCTCGTGATCAGCCCGCTCGCGGACTGATCCTGCGGGCCATCGCGTGGTGTTTCACGTGAAATGGTTGACCTGACCCCGCATCAGCAGGGCCAGATTAGTGCCGCGCTCAGCCTCCTGGAGGCGGACGAGCACGCACCGACCGCCATCCGCACGCAGGAGCAGGCGATGCAGGCTCATGTGGCCGACTCTCTGGTGGCCTTGCATCTGACGGTCGTGCGCGACGCCCGCCAAATCGCGGATCTCGGCAGCGGTGCCGGCTTTCCGGGACTGGCGCTTGCGATCGCGCTCCCCGAGGCCGAGGTCAGCCTCGTGGAGAGCCAGGGGCGCCGGTGTGAGTTCCTGCGAGGACTCGCTGCGGCGGCGCGAGTGGAGAACGCACACGTCGTCTGCGCGCGCGCCGAGGAGTGGTCCGAGGGCGCGTCGAGCCAGGATCTGGTCGTAGCCAGAGCGCTCGCCTCGCAGGCGGTGGTGCTCGAGTATGCGGCGCCACTGCTACGCATCGGGGGGGCTCTGGTGGACTGGCGCGGCAAACGCGAGCCCATCGCGGAGGCGGCGGCGGACCGCGCGGCAGCGACGCTGGGGCTCGCTCGAGAGCAGGTGCGCCGGGTGGTCCCGTTCGAGGGGGCAACCGATCGCCACCTCCACGTGTTCATGAAGACAGCCGCGACGCCCGCGCGCTTTCCGCGCCGTCCCGGGATCGCCCGCAAGCGGCCGTTGGGCGAGTGACGGACCCGAGCCGGCTATCCCCACGCCGGAGGAGCTGCCACACGAAGCGCGATCGGCGCTAGCGTGCGTGCCGCGCATGGGTACCGTCTACGCGATCGTGAACCAGAAGGGCGGCGTGGGAAAGACCACGACCGCTGTGAATGTGGCCGCTTGCATTGCGGAGGCCGGATATCCGACGCTGCTCGTAGACGTCGATCCTCAGGCAAACGCCTCGGTGGGACTTGGGATTGCGCGCACGCAGACGCCGGGCCTGTATGAGGTGCTTACCGGGGAGGCGACCGTCGCGGAGGCGCTGTGCGAGACGCCGGTCCCCGGCCTGACGGCCCTGCCGGCGGGGCCGAACCTCGCGGGCGCGAACATCGAGCTGCCCCGAATGGAGCGCTACGAGCAGCAGTTGCGGGCGTCCCTGGAGCCCGTGAAGGAGAGCTACCGCTACATCCTGCTCGACTGCCCGCCGTCACTCGGTCCGCTCACCGTCTGTGCGCTGGTGGCCGCCGACAGGGTGATCGTGCCGGTCCAGACCGAGTACTTCGCCCTGGAGGGCCTGGCTGGGCTGCTCGAGACCCTCGCGATAGTGCAGCGAGAGCTGAACCCGCGCCTCACGGTCGCTGGGATGCTCCTGACGATGCACGACGCCCGCACGCGACTAGGCCAGGACGTGGAGCGCGAAGTCCGAGCGCACTTCCCGGACCTGGTGTTTGACACCGTAATCCCGCGCAACGTGCGCGTGGGCGAGGCGCCGAGCTACGGCCTGCCTGTGACCCACCACGACCCGCACAGCGCCGGAGCAGAGGCGTACTTCGAGCTCGCAAAGGAGGTGGCTGCGCGTGGCTAAACCAAGGCCGGGCATGGGTAGGGGGCTGAGCGCGATCCTGTCGGTGTCTGCTGAGGGCGTCAAGCAGGGCGATGACGAGTTGCGCGAGCTACCGATCGACCTGATCGTTGCGAACCCCAACCAACCCCGTCAGCGCTTCGATCAGGAGTCGCTGCAGTCGCTGGCCGGCTCCCTGGGTGAGCGCGGCGTGCTGCAACCGGTGCTGGTGCGACCAAAGCCTGGCGGGACCTACGAGCTTGTGGCGGGGGAGCGGCGTTGGCGGGCGGCCCAGATCGCGGGCCTGCAGAGCATCCCGGCGATCGTGCGCGACCGCGAGGACGCGCAGGCCCTTGAAGTCGCTCTTGTCGAGAACATGGCCCGTGAAGACCTCAACCCGATCGATGAGGCGCGCGCCTGCGCCGCTCTGGTAGAGGAGCTCGGTCTCACACGCGAGGGCGTGGGGCGCCGCGTCGGACGCAGCCGGGTGGCCGTGAGCAACCTCGTGCGCCTGCTCGACCTTCCGGACGAGGCAATCGAGCTGCTCCAGCAGGGCACGCTCAGCGAGGGTCACGGCCGCGCGCTGCTGCTCGCGGAGGACCACGCGGCCCGACGCAGCCTCGCCCACCAGGCGGCGGAGGAGGGCTGGTCGGTGAGGGTGACCGAAGAGCGTGCGCGCGAGAGCAACGGACAGCGCGAGCCTCGCAAGACGCGCCGCACGAGTGCGGGGGTGCACCCAGATCAGGAGCAGGCTGCGAGGGACATCGCAGAGGCGCTCGGAGGCGCGCTGGGGGCGGACGTGCACGTAAAGCCGACCCGTGACGGCCGCTATAGCGCGCAGCTCTCGTTCTCGACGGCAGATGAGGCGATCGGGCTGGCAGAGCGCATCGCGGCCCGCGCGGTCGTGTCGAGCTAGAATCGGCGCCCCCGGGCGATTAGCTCAGTTGGTTAGAGCGCTTCTCTGATAAGGAAGAGGTCCCAGGTTCGAATCCTGGATCGCCCACTCGCGAGTGGCCTGCAAGTCGTAGCGCTGTACGACCGCCTCGTCTGGCCTTGGGTCGCTTTCTCGCAAGCTGCGGGTCGGGTGAGCCGTGGTGTTGCAGGCACTGGAAGCGGCCGTGATACTCCTTGCCCGTTGCGGACAGAGCTGGCTCGGAGTATTAGGCGCTCCGTTCCGACCCCTAAGATCCCTAAGATCGGAACAGAAGTTTTCGCAGAAATTTCCGCTCGAAAACATTCGGGAATAAGCGCGGGAAATACAGCAATAGCAGGCTAGGCTATAAAGACCGAGGGGCACGATGATCGATAACGCAAGACACCGAACAGCGACCGAACCGACGCTGGAGGATCTGCAAGGGAAGGTGGCGGCGGCTCAGGACGCGCTCCTCGGCCAAGCCCGTGCCGCAGGAGAGGGCGAGTGGCTGGATCCGGAGAAGCTTCGCACAGCCGCCCGCAACGGGAGTGGGGGGGACGTGATGATGTTCGCGCTGACCGACCTCGTGAATCAGGGAAAGCTCGACTTGCGCGACGATCTTCGCGTCCGGCTGCATAGCGGCGCAGAGTAGAAGTATTCTGTCCTTCTGATTTGACGCCGCCGAGTAGCGGACAATGCGATTTGCGATGTCTGACGACGACGTCATCACCGTGCCGACCGCTGAGGGGCTCAAGTATCTCGAAGGCCGACTGTCGGGTCGCACCAGCACCCCTCGGTGGCGCTCGCAAAGCCAGCGGGACTACGACCGTATCCTCTACAGCTCAGCGTTCCAACGGCTGGGTGCAATTACGCAGGTGACTGCCAGTGAGGTCGGTCGGCCGTTCCATACCCGACTTACTCACACACTCAAGGTCGCCCAGGTGGCCCGCCGCTCTGCACAACGCCTGAAGGCCATGCTGGCGGACGGGCAACTCGACGGATCCGCGGCGGCGCTCGTCGCGGCACTCGATGTCGACGCCACGGAGGCATCTGCACTCGGGCATGACATTGGCCACCCGCCATTCGGTCATCTCGCAGAGACCGTGCTGAACAAAGAAGCACACGACGCGGGCGGGTTCGAGGGGAACGCACAGAGCTTTCGCGTCCTCACCCGGCTCGCGCTCCGGGCACCTTACGAAGGCCTCGACCTCAGCCGACGGACTCTGAACGGCGTCCTGAAGTATCCATGGCCGGTTAGTCACGAGCATCACAAGCGAGGGCGCAAGTGGGGCGTATACAGCTCGGACGAAGACACCTTTGAGGAAGTCCGGCAGAGCTCTGTAGCTCGGGAGCGCTCGATCGAGGCATGTCTGATGGACTGGGCCGACGACGTCACCTACGCGGTCCACGATTTGGACGACTTTACTCGCGCGGGGCTGATCCCACTTGATCAGCTCGCCAGCGATCCCCGTGAGCGAGAGCGGTTCGCTGATCGACTTCGGGAGGACAGACACGAGGGAGATCCAGACCCTGGGGAGATGCTGGGTGCCCTCAAAGATGCCCTCGGACATGTAGATCTACAGGGGAGCTACGACGATCGCGTGATGCAGCGGGTGGGCATTCGAAGCCTGGGGTCGATGCTGATCACGCAGTACATCGAGGCCCTTACGGTTGAGCAGGTCGACGACACTCACGCTGCCGTTCGGATCAAGTCGGAGGCGCGTCTGCAGGTCGACGCACTCAAGCAGTTGACGTGGCAATACGTCATCCGCAGGCCCTCCCTCGCGGTGATTCAGCACGGCCAGGCGCACGTCGTCAAACGTCTGTGGGAGTGGTACCGCGAAGCTGCGGAGGACTCGGGCGACTCGCGGCTGATTCCGCCGCAGTATCAGACTCGCCTGGCGGCTATCAGGGGTGAGGACTCCGAGTCGCACAAGATTCGGCTCATCACCGACATGGTCGCTGGAATGACCGAGCGTACAGCCATTGAGCTCTATGGCCGCATGATGGGGGTGTCGCCTGGTTCGGTGCTCGACACTGCGGCACGCGGTGCCTAGCCGGTCACTGGTCCCCTAGGATCCGTCTCGAACGGGTCGCAGTTCGCGTATCCTGCCCTGTTGGGCGGGCGCTCCAGTGACCAGTCGTGCGTGTCGCGCCAGGGCTGAGGAGATCGGTCCTCGGAGGCTTATGGTCCACGCTGCGCACCCTGCTTGGGCCGCATCGCCAGCTGCACGCCCAGCCGATTCGGCGAATCGGAAGCCATCGCCTTCTACCGGGACGACTATCCATAGGTCTTGCTTGCCGGCGACATAGGCCTGGCGAAGATCCGGGACCAAGGCGCGGAAGGCCTCTGGTGCCCGGTGGCTCGTGGTGGCGTCGATTATGGCGCCCGCAACAGCGGTCAAGACCACATCGAATTCAGAGAACTCGGGCCCAGATCCTAGGAGTCCAAGATCTTTCACCCATCTTCGGCGTGTATCCGGCTTCATCGAGCCGCACCACGCGACGTGCTTGGCGGTGATGCTCTTAGTCATGCGACCGACTTGACTTTCCAATCGCGGCTACCAACTCCGCAAGGGTAGAAGCGATCTCTCCGCCGCTGTCGACAACAAAGGCCTCGACTTGCAGATTGACGCTGACGCCCTCCTCTCCAGTGTGGCGGAAATCAGACCGGAGCCCAAAACACCGCTTGCCTAGTCCGGCACCGTACCCCAGCTCGGCGACTGTGCCAGAGTCAGGCTCTTGGCCCTCAAGAAGCGCTACAAGTAGCGAGCTGGAGCGGATGGCAAGAGCATTGCGGCGTCCGATCTCGAGCATCATGTCATGGAGCCTGTCAGTGGCACGCGCGGCGTCGATCTCAGCTTGGGCGGTCAAGGTCCAAGGATCGACGGGCTCAACCACAGTTTTTAGAGCCGGCAGATAGACCTCGCAGTAATAATGCCGCCCCGTCTCATTGAAGCCGAGCGGGCTTGCCACGTAACAGCGAGGCATCATGCTGGATGACACATCAAGAGCCTACGCCACCGTGCAGAAGCGCGTGCGGGAGCGCGACCATGCCAGCGGGGACCTCGTAGCCGTTCAGATCTTGGATCCGCACTCGCCCGCTGCGCGCCTAACGCAGCAAGCCATGCAGCTCCTTGGCGTCGATCACGTTAGCCTGACCCGGGAACACCTTCCCGATGAGCACCTCGTGGACCTCGGGGTCGCGGTCGGCGCAGAGGTCACCAAGCACGATCAGGCGATAGTCCCTGTCGTGAGCGTCGCGGACGGTCGACAGGACGACGCCGGAGGTGGAGATACCCGCCAGAACCAGGGTGTCGATCCCCCGCGCCTGTAGTTGCTCATGCAGGTCCGTACTGCCAAACGGGCCGACACGAGTCTTGCGCACGACGATATCTCCCTCCTCGGGTGCGACGGCGTCGTGGATCTGCGTGTTTGCATGATCTGCGTGGAAGTGCTCGAGCGCGGCGACCCCGCCCACGCGCTTGCCCATCGACCCACCGATCTCGCTCGCGTCGGCGAAGCCGACACGTACATAGCCGATCGTGGCTCCGTGCGAGCGCAGCAGATCGATCGCCTCACGCGCGCCGGCCAGCAGCTCGTCAGGGTTCGGGGCCATCGGGATGATCCCGTTTTGGTAGTCCATGACGAGCAGGGCGGTCTCGGACGGGTCGATCGGCTCAATCGCGTTGGGGGTGCTCATACGTTTGCTCCTTGGGTCGCGGTGGGGATCGTGCCCCGCATCAGCGAGGCGATTGCTGCCATGACCGAGAGGCCGGCAGCGGTTGCGAACACGACAATTAGGCCGTCGTGGAAAGGTGCGGAGATCAGGTGCGGGAAAAACGCTCGCCCCGTCAGGGCCTCACGGCCTGACGGCGAGAGATACTGAAGGGCGTGGTGCTGGCTGAGCAGATGCTCGATCGGGTTGATCCCCAGCAGCGCACCGAACATCGATGACACGGGCGGTAGTCCGGCCAGCTTCGCCGCGACCGAGTGGGGCACGCCGGCGTGCAGCAGCCCGGTGTCCAGCGTTCCCGGCAGGCTCGCGGCGAGCCCGGCGATCACGAGCGTAAAGAACACCCCGATGCTGATCGCGGTCCCGGAGTTCTGGAAGGTCGAGCGCATGCCAGACGCCACGCCCCGGTCGGCGGCCGGCACGCTGCCCATGATCGAGGACGAGTTTGGAGAGGCGAACATCCCCGTCGCGACGCCGATCAGCGCGAGCAGGAGCGCGAAGGCCACGTAGGGGAAGTTGACCGGTAGGAGCATCAGGCCGATGAAGGCGCCGCCCGTGAGCGCCGCGCCGGCGGTCGCCAGGCCGCGTGAGCCGAATTTGTCGCTCATGGTGCCGGAGATCGGGCCGGCGACGAGAAAGCCGGCGGTCAGCGGCAGCATGTAGATGCCCGCCCACAGCGGCGTTTTGGTGAAGCTGTAACCGTGCAGGGGCAGCCAGATCCCCTGCAGCCAGATCACGATCATGAACTGCAGCCCGCCCCTGGCGAGCGCCATCGTGAAGCCGGCCAGGTTGCCCGCGGAGAATGCCCGGATCCGGAAAAGGCTGAGGTTCACCATCGGGGCCTTCACGCGACGCTCGATTGCCAGGAACACGACGAGGAGCAGCGCGCCGCCGATCAGGCCGGCCAGCACCCACGGGTTTGTCCAGCCCATCACATGACCGCCGTACGGCTGGATCCCGTACGTGGAGGCAACCAGAATCGCGGAGAGGCCCACGGCAAAGGTGATGTTCCCCCACCAGTCGATGTGGGCTTTGCCGGACGGACGGCGAGTCTCTCGCAGCTTCAGGTACGCCCAGACCGTGCCGTAGATGCCGACCGGCACGTTCACCCAGAAAATCGCGCGCCAGTCCAGGGTCGCGAGCAGGCCGCCGGCGACGAGGCCGATGAACATTCCGGCCAGGCCGGCTACCTGGTTGGTACCGAGCGCGAAACCGCGTTGCTCGGCTGGGAAGGCGTCGGTCAGGATCGCGGCGGAGTTGGCCTGCAGCATCGACCCGCCGACGGCCTGCGGGAAGCGCCACCCGATCAGCCAGATCGCCCCGCTGGCGCCGTGCCATGGGTCGAAGGAGAGGGCGACGCTCGCGAGCGTGAACACGAGGAACCCCCCGTTGTAGATGCGCACCCGGCCGAAAATGTCGCCGAGGCGCCCGACGCTCACCACCAGCACCGCCTGCACCAGGCGGTAGCCCATCAGCATCCACAACAGGAAGCCAATGTTCTGTGGTTCCAGCGGGTCGAGACGGATGCCCGCGAAGATCGCGGGCAGCGCGATGAGCACGATGCTGCCGTCCAGCTGGGACATGAACACGGCCGCTGTCGTGTTGGCGAGCGCCGTCCACTTGTAGCCAGGAGGGAGCTCGGTCGGTGTCCTGGCCTTCGGAGGCGCGGCTGCGGCCATCAGAGCTCGTCTGCCAGCCGTTCCAGAACCGGCATCACCTGGAGGAGCTGCGCCCGCTCCTCGGCACTCAGGGCGCTGAGCGCGCGGGTGAACTGCTGCTCGCGGGCGCTGCGCCGTGCCCGCACCGTTGCGTCGCCTGCGCTCGTCAGCGACAGGATCACGCGACGGCCGTCTCCGGGGTCGGCGGCGCGCTCGATCAGGCCCTTGGCCTCCAACGACGCGACCGTGGCGCCGATCGACTGGGGGCTGATCTGCTCCAGCTTGGCGAGCGTCGCGGCCGTCGTCGGCCCGTTGTGCTGTAGCCGGCTCAGGGCCGAGCTCTCGGGCAGCGTCAGGTCCCCCAGCTTCTTCGTCTGGCGGATCCGTCGATAGAGCGCCCCAAGCGTGCCGCGGATCTCGCCGGCGACCTGCTCTGCGCTCGGGCCTTCTGTGTCGAAGCGTGGAGCCACAGATCATCAGTCTAGCCTGATCAGTTGCGCCTGACGGTTTCGGCGCGCCGTTTCGACACCACCACCCGGGTAGCCAGAGCCCGTGACCGCGTTCGGCTACACGCACAGGTCGGCGCCGACAGCCAGGCGAAGCTCGCCGCCGTGGTCCGAGAGCGAGTTGCTCCCGGGCCCTGCGCTCCCTCTGAGCTACGCCTGGCTCCGTCCCGCCTAGGAGACGTCCAGCGTGAACGTCGCGCTGGAGGACTGCTTGGCCTTTTTCGTGTGGTCGCTGACGGTCACCGTGAACGTGTACGGATGATCGCTCGGGTCAGTCTTCGCCTTGACCTTGCCGGAGATCAGCCCCGTCCCCGAGAGCTTGAGTCCCGCCGGTAGCGACCCCGACGTCACCTTCCATTTGTAGGGAAACGTCCCGCCCGCCGCCTGCAGCTGGTAGCCGTAGGCGACGCCCTTCCTCAGCGACGGCACCGAGGTTGTCGTGACATGCAGCCCGAGCACCTCGAGCGTGAACCTCTGGACCGCCTCGGTGCCCACGCCGTTGCTCGCCGTGAACGTCACTTCATACGTTCCGGTCTCAGTCGGGGTCCCCGACAGCACGCCATCTTCGAACCGCACCCCGCTCGGAAGCGCGCCGCTCTCGGTGATCGTCGGCTGTGGCGTGCCGGTCGCCGTGACCGTGAAGCTGCCTTCCACGCCTTTCGTGAACGTCGTCGTGTCGGCCGACGTGAACGCTGGAGCGGCGTCGACCGTCAGCGTGAATTTCTGCACGGCTTGCGAGCCGACGCCGTTGGACGCGGCGAACGTGATCGGGAAGCTGCCTTCCTGGGTGGGGGTTCCCGAGAGCACGCCGCTCGCGGGGTCGAAGGAGACGCCTTCGGGCAGGGTGCCCGACTCGCTGATGCTTGGCTTGGGCGATCCGGTCGCGCTTGCGCTGAAGCTGCCTTCGCTGCCCTCTTCGAACGTCGCACTTTCGGAAGACGTGAACGCCGGTGCTTCGTCGGCGGTCTGTGCGACTGACCCCGCGGATCCCGCATAGTTGGCGTCGCCTTCGTAGCTGGCCGTGACTTCGTCCGAGCCGGGGTGGACCAACGTGGTTGTGCACGTCGCCGTGTCCGGGGTGCCCTCGTTGAGCGCCTCGGCTTCACACCCTTCAATCGGCCCGTAGCTGTCGGAGAAGGACACCTTCCCGGTTGGAATGCCCGCGCCTGGTGCAACCGGCGCCACGGTCGCCGTGTATGTGACCGGTGCGCCGACCAGGCCAGTGCCTTCATCAGAAGACGTGACCGAGGTGCTCGTCTTCACACCAGGCGTCGTCGCCGAGCTCAATTCGACGGTGAGGATATTGCGGTAGAGGGCGGGGTCTTTTTCGCCAACTTTGTAGCGGTCGGTCGGGTTGGTCCCGAAGATCGCCCCAGCTTTTTCGATCGGTTTGGGCAAGCGGTACCCGGAGAAAACCATCGTCAGCGAGCCATTTGCGTTCTGCACGACAGCGGGCCCGTATGCACGTCCGGAGTAATAAGCGCTCACGCCCAGTGGATCGTGTTCGCCTTTGGACAGCTCTTCGTCCTGCTTGGCAGAGGCTGAGAACGTGTAGTCGGTGCTCACCACGACCTTCGGCACAGACCATTCCTTACCGTTGGTGGAGGTCGTGTAGAAGATCTGGTTGAACGCATCGCTGTCGCCGTCCGTGGCCCACGCGCCCGAGAGGAACATGCCGTAGCTTCCGTTCGGATTGGTGATGATCGTCCCGCGCGATCCTACGTAGCGCAGCTCGGTGGTGTCCGATTCGCCCGGCGCAAGGTCGGTCGGGATCGCGTTGGACGGGCTCGTCTGCTGGTCGGGGTTGGAGATGTCGTTGTAGGCGCCGCTGTCGTTGCCCGTTCCCGAGGTCGAGCCGCTGATCGGCCCGAGGTCGGTGAAGTTGATGCCGTTTTCCGTGTACGCAGCGCGTAGAACGGTCAGGTCCTCGTTGTTGCCGAAGAGCTTCTCGGGACCCTTCGAGGTGTTTTTGCCCTCCCCGATCTTTTCCAGCGTTTCGATCGAAGCGATCGCCGCGTGCGGGCCTCCGATCCAGTTTCCTTCCTTGACCGATCCCGTGCCGCCGCTGCAGCCGGTGAGGTCGTAGCTGCCCGCGGGAACCCCCGTCTGCGTAGCGGCGGTGAAACCAGTACACGTCACTTCCTGAATCGGCTTGCCCGTTTCCGTGCCGACATAGACTTTGAACGATTCGCCCGTGGGCAATGGCTCGCTCGGGTGCACCGACGGCGTGTAGGTGATCGTCGTTGCCGGCAGCGAGATCGTTCCCGCCTTGTACGTCGAGCCGCTCACCGACCCGTCGGTCGTGCCGACGATGAAGTACGCGAGCTCCTTTTGCGTATAGAGCACCACGGTCGACCCGGACGGTGCGCCGGGGTAGCTCGCCAGCGTGCCCACGATGCCGTCGGGCGCCTTCAGCCCGGTCGTCACGGATGCGTCCGGCGGGAGGATCGGGTCGGCCGTGATCGCCGCGCCGACGCTCACGGGCAGCGCCGATCCGCTTGTGTTCGTGCAGTCCTCCACCTTCGTTGTCGGGTTCGCGTTCGACTGCGTGCAGTACACGGTGTCGCCGTCGATGTAGAGGCGGTTGGGCGCGTTTTCGTTGAGGATGAAGGTTGTGAACGGCGCGACGACCGAGTTGCTGTTCGTGAATTTCAGCGATTCCAGGCCGCCTTCGCCGCTCGGCTTGTTCGGTCCGGCCGGGATCGTCGCGGCGGTGCTGACGGTGCCGATCACCTGGACGATGTCGTCGTTGGCTTTCACGATCAGGGGGCTCGATCCGGCAACGGTGCAGCCCGTCAGCTCCGTCGGCGTCGCGTTCGTTCCTGTGCAAGTGAGGATGGATTTCGACGGTGAAAACGCGTTGTAGTCCTCGTAGGGTCCGGCGACGATGTGCTCGGGCGAGCCTTCGCTGCCGAGCGTGGAGACGGGGATGCTCACCCCGCCGCTCGTCGGGACTTCGACTTCCGCTTCCGCGTAGGTGTTCGGGTCGATGCCCACCGATTCGCTGGCGGGCAGCCCCGCGAGCGGGTCCGCGGCGTTCGCTTCGACGTTGTGGACGAGCAGCCCGACGCCTTCGTAGTCTCCCGCGGGGCGGTTGAGCGTGTAGAGCTTGGTGGAGCCGCCGATCGGGGCGACGTACGGGTGCCCCTGCCCGTCGTCGTTGGTGTCGGCGGTCGGGCAGTAGCCGTGGTTCTGCTCGAGCGCCTCGCCCTCGCTCGTCCAGGTCTTCCCGCCGTCGGTGGAGCGCGCCACGGTGATCGCCTCGTCGGCATCCTTCGGCCGGTAGTCGAAGTATCCGGTCAGCGAGCCGTCGGGATTGCGCACCACGTCGGGAAAGTAGTACGGCGCGAACGGCAGGACGCTGCCCGCCGGCTGCGCGACGGGGGAACCGGTCTCAGGGTTCGCGCCGAGGCTGCTGCAGTAGCCATCCAGCGGTCCCGGGGTCCCCGCGACGCCACTCGGGTAGGGCACGGAGCCGCTCGCCGCAGGGTATACGGCGACGTTCGGCTCGCTGACGCCTCCCAGCGTGGTTTCCGGACCGCCGAAGCTGAACGTGGGCAGCAGGTCTGAGCTCGGGTATTCGCTGCCTGCCGACGGGTCGCCCTGCGACGTGTTCCACGGGCCGCCGGAGACCGTGTCGACTACGGGCGTGCCCGGCGTGTAGGTCGTCACAGCTTCGGCGGCCGACGCCGTCGCGGCGCTCAGGAATGCGCTCATGAGCGCTCCAGCGGCGACCGTCATGGTGAAAAGCAGGGCGAATCTGCGACGCACAGGATCTCCGTTCCTCGAGGATGGGCCCGCGCTTTCTACCAGCCCAGATTTCCAGGCAAGCCCTCCATCACGGGATGTTCACCGCACGGTCACCGGTTGTTCACCTCAGCTGAAGCGTGCCCCGACGGCGGACATGATTGGCCTTCGTCGAATGGCGAACGCTCGGCAAGCCGATCTGCAGGGGTAAACCTTTCTCGGCTATTTGTCGAGATGGACGCAGCATTCAGATGGGTAGCCGCATCCGGGCTCGATCAGGGCCAAGGGCGTAGACGCGCGGACGGATGTTGCGAGCAGCAAGAGAGCTCCATGTCAGACAGCGAAACCCCCAACGACAACAACGAGCGAGACCTCGCTGGCGTTCCCCCTGTGCCGTCGCCGGCACCGGAGGTTCCTCAGCCCGCGGCGCCGAACGCGCCCGTCGAGCGCCCGGCGGTGCAGATCGCCAAGGCGCAGATCGCAAACGGCCAGAGCCCGCACGGCGAGCTCGCCGATACCCCCGCTACCGATGCCGCCGAGTCCAGCGGGGGCAACGACAGCTGGCTTGACCGTCTCGGTCACGCTGCCCGCACGCGCAAGGCGGCATGCGCCGGCCTCGCGCTTCTGTGTGTTCTCGCGGGAACGGGCGCCTCGATTTTCGGCGCACACGCGCTGGCGCGCCACGACGCCAACAAGCAGAGTGCCGCGTTCGGACAGAACGCCGCATCCGTGGCCGCTGCCACGAAACTCGCGCTGCAGCGAGAGGAAGAGCTCGCCGTCAGCGCGGGCACGTTCTTCGCCGGTAACGCCAAGGCGACGCCGGCTCAGTTCGCCCGCTGGGTCAAGTGGGCCAGGACGCTGCATCGCTTCCCGGAGCTCGACAACCTCGCGTTGATCGAGATTGTGCGCAAGGCTCAGCTCGGGACGTTCGAGGCCCACGTCACCGGCCGCGCGCTCAGGCGCGCCACACCGGGCGTTGCGCCCGCGATCGCGGAAGCCTTCCCGGTGATCCCCGCCAGCGATCACCACTACTACTGTCTTGCGACCGCCGAACTGGTGCGCAGCGCATCTCTGGCGCGTCCGGCAGGTCAGGATTACTGCGCGCTCTCGCCAGGGCTGCTGAGCGATAGAGACAAAGGCCTCAGCCGCTACACGGTGATCTCCTCCGGCGGCCAGCCGGAGCTCGCGATCGTCACCCCTGTCTACCGCGGCAACGTCATCCCGCACAGCGTCTTCGGACGCACGGCCGCCTCGGTCGGATGGCTGCGCGAGGTGCTCGTGCCCAGCGTCTTCATGCAAGCCGTGCTGGAGGGCCACCCGGGCATTGCCACGCGCCTGAGCTACCAGAGCGGCGCAAGCAGCCTCACCTTCACCAACGGCACGCCGCCGGTGGGTGCCCGCAACGCCACGACGAACCTTCAGAATGGTTGGACGGTGACGAGCTTCGCCGTCCCGATTCCCGCGGGGGTCTTCTCCAACGGCGAAACGACGGCACTGCTCGTGGGCGGCATCGTCTTGAGCCTGCTGATCGGCCTGCTGGTGTTCGTGCTCGGCGCCGGCCGCAGCGCGGCGCCCGTCTCACAGGAGCTCGCTCCCGAGCTCCCGCACGACGATCTGCACGACCCGCTCACGGGCCTGCCCAACCGGCCGTTGATGCTCGATCGCGCAGAGATCATGCTCGCCCGCGCGGGGCGTCAATCGGGTCTGCTGGTCGGGGCGCTGTTCATCGACATCGATTGGTTCAAAGACGTCAACGAGAAGCTCGGCGAGGCCGCCGGGGACCAGCTCCTGAAGAACGTCTCAGAAAGGCTCGAGAACGTCGTGCGCGCCGGCGACACCGTCGGTCGTCTCGGCGACGACGAGTTCGTGATCCTCGTTGAGTCGGCGGCGCGCGGCGCGCGCCTGGACGCGCTTGCACGGCGCGTGATCGAGTCGCTGCACAAGCCGTTCGAGCTAGAGGACTTCGGGCCCAACTTCTTCATGACAGCGAGCATCGGCCTCGCCTTCGGCCGCTACTCCGCGCCGGATGACCTCCTGCGCGACGCGCAGCTGGCTCTGTATGCGGCGAAGGCAGCTGGAAAGGACCGCTACACCCTGTTCAACGCGAACATGCGCTCCGTGATCGAGGGACGCGGCGTGCTCGAGGTGGAGCTGAACGCGGCGCTCGCCGAGAAACAGTTCTCGCTGCTCTACCAGCCCATCTATGACCTCACGACCGGCAGGGTTGCGGGCCTGGAGGCGCGGATCAGCTGGCAGCACCCCAAGAAGGGCGACGTGGCGCCCAACGACTTCGTCCCGCTGGCCGAGGAAACCGGCCTGATCGTGCCGATCGGGCGTTGGATGCTCGAGGAGGCGTGCACGCGTGCAGCCGCCTGGAACGTAGCCGGCCACGCTGTGGGCGTCTCGGTGAAGGTCTCCTCCAACCAACTCAACCGAGAAGGCTTCGCCACGGACGTGCGCCGCGCGCTGCAGCAGTCGGGCATCGAGCCGTCGTTGCTGACGCTCGAGGTACCGGAGACGACGGTCATGACAGACGTCGATGCGGCTGTCGCCCGCCTCGAGGAGATCAAGCGCCTCGGCGTGCTGGTCGCGATCGACGACTTCGGAGGCAGCGGCTACGCATACCACTCAGACCTGCGGCGGCTTCCGTTGGACTTCCTGAAGGTGGACCGCAGCTCGCTGGCGGCGTCAGACGACGAGGACTACCGCACATGGCTGCTGGAGGCGATCCTGATCGTCGGCCGCGACCTTTCGCTGACCGTGATCGCCAAGGGCATCGAGACCTTCGAGCAGCTGGCCAACCTCGAGGGCATGGGCTGCACGATGGCCCAGGGCCTGTTCATGGGTAAGCCGACGCCGGCCGAGTCCATCGACAGCCTCTTCGGCGTGGCCCTCCCAACGCCACGCGCAACCGACCCGCTCGCCACTGACCCGCTCGCAACCGACCCGCTCAGCTGAGATGGCCGCGACGAGTGAGCAGGACGTCCACCTTCTCGGCGCGGCGCTGCTGGCGCGCGCTGATGAGGTGCTGGCGGAAACGGTCCTCAAGACCGGTGACTCAGGGGAAGTCGTCGACGCGCCCGTACAGAGGCACTTCGAACAGATCTGCGTGAGCTCGACGATGGCCGTCGCGCGCTGGATCGCCGGCGAGGACATCCAGGTGACGAACGACGCCGCCCGCGAAACCTCACAGATCTTCGGGGAGCTGGCCGCGCGGCGCGCCGCGTCGCTGAACGAGGTGACCAGGCGCAGCCTGTGGTGGCGCAACGTGATGGCGGACATCTTGCGCGCAAGCGCCGTCGAGCTCGACTCGCCGGCTGAGGCGCTCACGCAGGCGCTGAACATGCTCCAGCTGAGCCTGGAGTTCAGCCTGCTGCGCGTCTGTGAGTGCTTCGAGGCCGAGCGCCGTCGCACCGACGAGGAGCTCACGCGTCGCGAGGAGGAGTTGGCCTTCCTGGCGACGCATGATCCGCTGACGGGCCTGCCCAACCGCACGTTGATCCTCGACCGCGTGGAACAGATGCTCGCGCGCTCGGCGCGCAACCAGACGCCGGTCGCGGCGCTGTTCATCGACCTGGACAGCTTCAAGGGCATCAACGACACGCTCGGCCACGGCGTTGGCGACGAACTGCTACGGGCGGTCGCCGCGCGCCTGGAGGGCGTCGTGCGCCACGTCGATGCGCTCGGCCGCCTCGGCGGCGACGAGTTCGTCGTGATTGCCGAGGAGCTCTCGCTGGCGGCGGGTCCCGAGCTCGTCGCCGAGCGCCTGTTGGAGGCGCTCAAGCACCCCTTCAACCTCGGTGAGGACGGCGAGACGCGCCTGACGATCACCGCCAGCATCGGCATCGCCTCTGGCAAGCGCACGTCCGCCGAGGATCTGCTGCGCGACGCCGACATCGCGATGTACCGCGCGAAGTGGGACGGCAAGAACCGCTACGCGGTGTTCGAGTCAGGCATGCAGGACGCGGTGCAGAGCCGCATGGAACTCGACATGGATCTGCACGACGCACTCGAGCGAGAAGAGTTCTTCCTCGCTTATCAGCCGACGTTCGCTCTGAGCGACATGAAGCCCACGGGCGTGGAGGCGCTGATCCGCTGGCGCCACGAGGGCAAAGGCGTCGTCCAGCCGGACGCGTTCATCCCGCTGCTCGAGGAGACAGGACTGATCACCGAGGTCGGTCGGTGGGTGTTGCGCGAGGCCTGCCGCCAGGCCGGCGTGTGGCACCGCGACGGCAACGCGATCGCGATGGCGGTGAATGTCTCCGCGCGCCAGCTCGACACCGACCAGCTGATCGTCGACATCGAAGAAGCGCTGGGCGACAGCGGGCTCGATCCGAAAGCGCTGACGATCGAGATCACAGAGACAACCTTGATGCGCAACATCGAGGAGACGGTCCGGCGACTGACCGCGATCAAGCAGCTCGGTGTGCGCATCGCGATCGACGACTTCGGCACGGGCTACTCATCGCTCGCGCACCTGCAGCAGTTCCCGGTGGACGCACTGAAGATCGACCGCTCGTTCATCTCCGGGCTCAAGCACAACAAGGAGGGCGAGACGCTGATCCGCACGCTCGTGCAGCTCGGCAAGGCGCTCTCGATCGAGACGTTCGCCGAGGGGATTGAGCAGCACCAGGAGCTCTCGCTCCTGCGCGACGAGGACTGCGATCACGGTCAGGGGTTCCTGTTCGCGCGCCCGCTCGACGTGGCTGCCACGGAAGCCTTCTTTCGCGACGGCGTGAGCGCCGCGGCGCTTGCGGTCGCGCCGGCCGTGCCAAGCGCGTAACTAGTCGGGCTTGGAGTCGCGCTTCGCCCGGCGCGTCCCCGCGCTGCCCTGCGGATGCAGGGTCTCCCCTCGCGCGAGCATCGCCACGAAGCGCTCGATGCGCCTGGCGCGGGTATCTGCGCGCTTTGCCTCACCGATCCGGTAGAGCACCGCGTAGCGGTTCTGCGAGCTGAGCGTCTCGAACATCGCGAGCGCCGTCGGTTGTGCCGCGAGCGCTGCGGTGAGGTCGGTCGGTACCTCGATCGTCGCTTGGCCCGCGTACGCGGCATCCCAGCGACCGTCCTGCTTGGCGCTCTGCACCGCAGCCAGGCCCGCGGGGTGCATGCGTTCTTCGCCGATCAGTCGCTCGATCAGCCCCACGTTGCGCCGCGACCACGAGCTGCGGGCGCGCCGCGGCGTGAAACGCTGGCGGTAGGTGAGATCGTCGCGCCGACGGACCTGGCCGTCGATCCAGCCGTGGCACAGCGCCTCATCGAGCGCCTCGTCGTAGGTGAGCCGTGTCGGCTCGGTGACCCCCTTCTTCGCCAGCACCAGCCATACGCCGGCGCCTTCGTGGTTCACGCGAAGCCACTCCCGCCAGGCAGGGTGGTCGGCGAGCAGCAGCTCCGCCAGCTCGTCGCTCACCTCCGACGGCCACCTGCGCTCATGCGCAAAGGGTAACCAACCAGCTTGGATGACCGCACGGGCGCCCACATGGCGGCCGTCTACCCGCTAGCGTCAACGTGAGCGTGTGTCGCCTGTTTGGAATGAGTGCCGGTAGCGAGCCCACGACGGCGACGTTCTGGCTGCTCGACGCACCGGACAGTCTCTCCGTGCAGAGCCACCGCGAGCCCGACGGGACGGGGCTCGGTTGGTTTGACGGCGACGGCGCGCCGCACGTCTCCAAGCAGGCGCACGCTGCCTTCAGCGACAGGCGCTTCGCCCGCGAGGCGCGCGAGGTCTCTGCGACGACATTCGTGGCGCACATCCGCTTCGCCTCTACCGGTGCGCTGGAGGTGCGCAACACACATCCGTTCGAGCAGGACGGTCGCCTGTTCGCCCATAACGGCGTGATCGAGGACCTGCCCACCTTGGAGGCTCAGCTTGGCGATGACCTAAGTTTGGTCAAAGGCGACACGGACTCCGAGCGCTTCTTTGCGCTGATCACCCGCGAGATCGCCGCGCACGACGGTGACGTCCACGCGGGTATCGCGACGGCTTGCGGCTGGGTGGCCGCCAACCTGCCTGTGTTTGCGATCAACTTCGTGCTCGCCACGGACGCCGGGCTGTGGGCGCTGCGCTATCCCGAGACGCACCCGCTCTACGTCCTCGAGCGCGCCGCCGGTGAGCCGCTCACGCACGAGAGCAGCCTTGGCACGCGCGTGCACGCAGAGGAGGGCGTCTCGCGCCCGCTGGTGGTCCTCGCGAGCGAGCGCATGGACAGCGACCCTGGCTGGCGCCCGATGAAGTCTGGTGAGCTGATCCACATCGACGACTCCCTGCACGTGAGCGCGCACGAGCTCTTGCGTGACGCCCCCGCGCACCGATTGACGATCGAGGACCTCAGCCCGCACGCCAAGGCATCCCAGGTGTCGACTAGCTCCTGACGCGCGCGCCGCGCGGGTCAAACAGCGGCTCACGCGTGACCGTGCCTGGCACCCAGCGACCGAAGATGTCGACCTCGACGGCGGTGTCAAGCTCGACCTCTGCGGGCACGTATGCGTATGCGATCGAGCGCTCGACTGTGTAGCCGTAGCCGCCGCTTGTGACGCGCCCCACGATCTCCCCGTCGATGCGCACGGGCTCGTTGCCGAGGGCGACCGAGCGTGGATCCTCGAGCACGAGACAGCGCAGCCGACGCTCAGGCGCCGGCGGGCTGTCGCCCTTCTCCCCGGCGCCGACGCCGAGCGCGGCGGCGCCGATGAAGCCGCCGTCCTTGCGCACGCAGAACCCGAGCCCCGCCTCGTAGGGGTTCTCGTCGGGCGTGATGTCAGCCGCCCACACACGGTAGCCCTTCTCCAGGCGCAGCGAGTCGATCGCGCGGTAGCCGCCGGCCACGAGGCCGTGTTCCTGTCCCGCGCGCCACAGAGTACGCCACAGTCCCGCGCCGTACTCGGTGGGGCAGTAGAGCTCCCAGCCGAGCTCGCCGACGAACGTGACGCGCAGCGCGCGCACGGGCGCGTCGCCGACAGCCAGCTCGCGCATGCTCATGTAGGGGAACTCGAGCGGATCTGCACTCAGCGGCGCGAGAATCTCACGTGCGCGCGGCCCCCACAGCGCAAAGCAAGCCCAGCGGGCGGTCACATCGGTGCAGCGCACGCTGCCGTCGTGGGGCGCGTGGCGTCGGATCCAGCTGAGGTCGTGGTTGCCAAAAGCGGTGCCGGTGACGATCGAGAACAGCTCCTCCTCGACGCGCGTGACGGTGAAGTCGCACTCGATGCCGCCGCGGCGGTTGAGCATCTGCGTGTAGGTGATTGCGCCGATCTCGCGCGCGACGTGGTTGTCGCACAGGCGCTGCAGGAACTCGGCGGCGCCGGGCCCGCTGACCTCGAGCTTGCTGAACGAGGACTCGTCGAACAGCCCTGCGCGCTCGCGCACGCCGCGATGCTCGGCGCCGATCGCAGGCGACCAGTGCATGCCCGCCCAGCCGCGCGGGCGCAGCGACTCGTCTCCCGCCGGCGTGTTGGACTCATACCAATTCACGCGCTCCCACCCGGACTTCTCACCGAAGACGCCGCCGTGCTCGACGTGCCACGGGTAGGCGCTGGAGGTGCGCAGCGGACGTCCCGCGTGGCGCTCGTGTCCGGGGTAGCGGATGTCGTAATAGGTCTCATACACCTCCTTGGCGCGCTTCAGCGTGTAGCTGGGCGAGCGGAAGTGGCCGCCGAAACGGCGGATGTCCATCTCCCAGACGTCGTGCGCAGGCTCACCTTCGAGGATCCACTCGGCCATCACTTTGCCGATGCCGCCCGCGCCGGCGAGGCCGTGCGCGCAGAAGCCTGCGGCAACGAAGAACCCGCGGACCTCGCTTTCTCCGAGACAGAACTCGTTGTCGGGTGTGAACGCCTCTGGCCCGTTGATCAGCTTGGTGACGGTGATCTCGTCCATCACGGGCACGCGTCTGCGGGAGTTGATCGCGATCTCCTCGAAGCGCGGCCAGTCCTCTTCCAGCAGGCGCCCATTGAAATCCGGTGGGATCGCGTCCACGAGGTGCGCGTCCAGTGCCCACGGCGCGGAGGCACGCTCGTAGCCCCCCATGACGAGGCCGCCGCCCTCCTCGCGGAAGTAGATCAGCAGGTCGGGATCGCGCAGCGTCGGCAGGTGAACGCGATCCTCACCCGCTCCGATCTCGCGGAACGGCTGTGTGACGAGGTACTCGTGCGCGAACGGAACGATCGGCACGCGTATGCCCGCGAGGCGCCCGATCTCTGCGGCGAACATGCCGCCGGCGTTGACCACCACCTCCGCTTCGATCGGTCCCCACTCCGTTTGCACGCCGCGCACGCGACGTCCTCGAGTGCCACCCCCGCCCTCGACGTCGATCCCGGTGACACGTGTGTGCGTGAAGATCCGGCAGCCGCCCGCGCGGGCACCGTCGGCGAGCGCGGTGGTCAGTAGCGAGGGGTCGAGGTAGCCGTCGCTCGGCAGGTAGGAGGCGCAGCGCACGCCGTCGGTGCTCATCAAGGGGAATAGTTCGCGCGCCTGATCGGCGGAGATCAACTCCAGCGGCAGGCCGAACGTCTTCGCCCAGGCGACCTGGCGCATGACCTCCTGCTCACGCTCGGGCGTGCAGGCGAGGCGGATGCCGCCGCACTGCACCCAGCCGCAGTCGAGCGTGCGGTAGAGCTCGACGGAGTCCATCATCAGCCGCGTCAGCGAGACGCTCGAGCGGAGTTGACCGACGAGCCCGGCGGAGTGAAACGTGGAGCCGCTGGTGAGCTCCCCCCGGTCGAGCAAGACGACGTCGCGCTCGCCCAGCTTGGCGAGGTGGTGGGCGATAGAGGTCCCGCCGACGCCCCCGCCGATGATGACCACGCGTGCGCGGTCGGGTAGCTCACGCGGCCTGACCACCGTGCTCCTCTCCGATGCTCCACTCCGCCGCGCCGCCGCGGGCGGCGGCGAGCCATTCGCGCAGCTGCGGCTGCACGGTCGCGGTCTGCAGGCGCTCGAAGTGTGTGCGCGCGTAGCGCGGGAAGTCGAACTCGACATCGGATACCTCGGCCTGCACGACGCCCCACGCGGCCTCGCGCGCGTCGGAAAGGATCCGCATGAGCGCGAGCGTCGCGCGCTGTGCATCCGTTGGCGGGTGACCGTGGTAGGCACGCAGCAGGCGCTCGTCGTCGGCTTCGCTGAAGTCGTTGTTGACGGACAGGTTGCCGAGGTCGAAGCAGGGGTGGCCCATGCCGGCGTACTCCCAGTCGACGATCAACACCGCGCCGTCCTGCGCTTGGATGATGTTGCCGGCGAGCAGGTCGTTGTGACAGGGGCGCGGGTCGCGCAACGGCACGGCGGCCGCGATCTCGGCTGCGACGGCGGCGGCCTGCCTGTACTCGTCGGGCAGCGTCACCGACCGGGTGCGCACGAGCGCGGCATACTGCTCCAGCAGGTCTGGCACCCAGAAGCGCGAGGGCAGCTGCGCGGGCGCGTGGTGGAAGGCGCGTAGCGCGGGCGCGAGGATCTCGATGCTCTCGGCGAGCACCGCCGGCTCTGCGGCATCGCGGGTGACGAAGCGCGTCAGCAGGCAGTCATCGAACGCGGCTACGAGGGCGGGCGCGATCCCGAGCCCGGCGGCGAGCTTGCTCGCCATACGCTCGGACTCGCGGTCGATGCCCAGGAGCTTCGTATCCTTGCCATGGATGCGCAGGACGTAGTCCTCGCCTCCGAGCATGATGCGGAAGTTGTGGTTGGTGATGCCTCCTGAAAGCGGCACCGGCTCGCCGCTCAGCGGACCGACGAAGGCCTGCAGACGCGCCAGGATGTCCTCCAGCCGCTGCACCCCTGCAACGTAGCTCTCCTCCATAAGGCATGCAACCTATACCTTCACGCCCATGAGCCCGAGCGACGCCGTGGGCGATGCCGCAACGGCTGGACGGAGCGCCGCTGAACTGATTGCGCACGCTGATCTGCAGGCGGCGTTGGAGGCGGTCGACGGCGCGGCCGTACGCACGCCGACGCTCGCGTGCGAGGAGCTGACGCGTAGCGCAGGCACGCAGGTGCTGCTGAAGGCGGAGTGCCTGCAGGGGACCGGCTCGTTCAAGCTGCGCGGTGCGCTCAGCAAGATTGCGGCGCTCGGCGAGGGCGCGGCACCGGGGTTGATCACTGCAAGCGCCGGTAACCACGGCCGCGCGCTTGCGCACGCGGCGCAGCTGGCGGGCGTTGGCTGCGAGGTGTTCATGCCGCGCGATGCCCCGGTGTCGAAGGTCGCTGCAGTGCAGGGGCTGGGTGCGAGTGTTGAGTTGGATGGCGCGTCGGTGGACGAGGCGCTCGGCCTGGCTCGCGAGCGCGCCCTACAGACGGGCGCAGCGTTCGTGCACCCGTTCGATGACCTGGATGTGATAGCCGGGCAGGCGACGTTGGGCGTGGAGCTGCTCCAAGACGTGCCCGACCTCGCGCGCGTAATCGTGCCTGTCGGTGGCGGCGGGCTGGCGAGTGGGATCGGGATCGCGCTGCGTCGCGCGGGGGCCGACGTGCAGCTGATCGGCGTGCAGGCGCAGGCGTGCGCTCCGTACGCGCAGGCGCTGAGCGGTGTCGCGGCAGCGGACGGGTTGGCGCCTTCGGCTGGCGCGACGATCGCGGACGGGATCGCGGTCAAGCATCCGGGGACGCTGACGCTGCCGTTGCTGGGCGAGCTAGTGGACGGGGTGCAGACGGTCAGCGAGGAGGAGATCGCTGGTGCGATGGTGTTCCTGGCCGAACAGGCGAAGCTCGTCGCCGAGGGCGCCGGCGCGGTGGCGGTGGCGGTGCTGCTCGCCGCGCGCTTGGCACCGGTGTCGGGGACGACGGTGGCGATCGTGTCGGGCGGCAACGTCGATAGTGGCCTGCTGGCGGGCCTGCTGCTACGCCAGGAAACGCAGGCGGGGCGGCGCGTACGCATCTTCACGCTCGTGCCCGACCGACCGGGCGGGCTCGCGGAGCTACTGGATCTGGTGGCACGCACCCGCGCGAACCTGCTGAGCGTGGAGCACCAGCGTGAAGCCGTGCCCCTGCACGTGCGGGAGACGGGGGTGCAGCTGACGCTCGAGACGCGCGGGCGCGGGCACACCGACGAGGTGCTGGCTGCGTTGGCTAATGCCGGCTACGAGGTGCGAACCTCTTAGAGGTGCGGCCTCCACCGGCGTCGCGGCAGCGCCTCAGGCGGAAGGTGTGCGCAGCGCGCCGCCGAGCGCGCGCCGACCCGAGAGCCCCTCGACCTGATCGGCGCTGGAGGGCCGCCCGAGCAGGAACCCTTGGGCCATCTGGCAGCCCATCTCTTCCAGCATGCGTAGTTGCTCGTCTTCCTCAATGCCCTCCGCGACGACCGTCAGCGACAGCGAGCGCCCAACGCCGAGGATCGCTTCGAGGAGCCCGCGACCGTGGCCACCATCGCTGAGCGCAGCAACGAAGCTGCGATCGATCTTGAGGATGTCGACGGGCATCCGCTGCAGCTGCGAAAGCGACGCGTACCCCGTGCCGAAGTCGTCGATCGCGACGCGTACTCCGAGAGCCCTGATCTCGAGCAGGTGCTCGCAAGCTGCACGCACGTCGCGCATGAGCGCCGTCTCGGTGACCTCCAGCGTCAGCGACGCGGGGTCGATGCGCGACTCCTGAAGCGCCCGGCGGACGTCCTCGGCGAATCCATTGCGCCCGAGCTGATAGGCGGACACGTTCACGGAGATGCCGATCGACAGCCCGTCAGCCGCCCAGTCGGCTGCCTGCCTGCAGGCTTCGTTCAGCACCCAGCGCCCGATCGCGGCGATCAGGCCGGTCTCCTCGGCGAGCGGGATAAAGCTGTCCGGTGCCACTAGGCCGCGCGTGGGGTGCTGCCAGCGGATCAGCGCCTCCACACCTGCGACCTCGCGAGAGGGGAGCTCGAAGATCGGCTGGTAGGCGAGGAAGAACTGTTCCTCGCGCAGCGCGCCGTCGAGGTCGGCGGCGAGCTCCAGGCGCCCTTCTACGCCCCCGTACATGCTGGTGTCGAACAGCGCGTAGCGGTCGCGCCCGGCGGCCTTCGCGGCATACAGCGCCAGGTCGGCGTCTCGCAGCAAATCGTCGGGGGACTCGTAGCGTCCGCACGCCACGCCGATGCTGGCGGTGACCGAGAACACCTTGCCACCCGATCCGAGCTCAACGGGTGCACGCAGGGCATCGGTGAGGCGGTCCGCGAGCACGTCCAGCGCTGCTTCGGTGGGCGTCGTCTCGACGAGCACGACGAACTCGTCGCCCCCCAACCGACCGACGGTGTCCTCGCCCCGCACCGCCTCCAGCAGGCGCTCGCCGACGACCTTCAACAGCTGGTCTCCGGCGGCGTGTCCGAGGCTGTCGTTGACGTGCTTGAAACCGTCGACGTCGACGAACAGCGCACCCGCCATCGAGCCCGGCTGACGCGAGACGCGGGCGATCATCTGCGCCGCGCGGTCGAGCACGAGCGCCCGGTTGGGGAGCGCGGTGAGCGTGTCGTGCAGCGCCTGGTGGGAGAGCTCGCGCGTCTTCTCGCGCACGAGCGACAGCGCCCGCGTGCGGCCGGTCGCGAGCACGAGCAGGAGCACTCCCAGCAGCAGGCTGAGCAGCGTGCCGCTCGCCAGCAGCCCCAACGCTTCGCGGTCGGCGAACACGCCGCTCGCCGGTAGCGCGGCGAAGCTGCGCACGGTCCAGCCATTGTGGAGCTTGATCGTGGCCGTCTGCGCGTGTTTCGGGACATGCCCGCTGGCGAATTCCACGTGCGTTCGGCCCGATTCGTAGCGGAACCGAACCGCCACACCCGCGTGGCCCTGGAGCGCGCGCGCGAGCACCACTTCCGGAACCAGCAGCTCGCCCAGCCAGCCGAGGAAGGCGCGCCGTCTGCCGACTGGCGTGCTGGGTGTCACTCCACCTGCATAGACGGGCGTCTCCACCCCCAGTGCGGTGGCGCCCATGTGCGTGAAAGGCGCGTACGTTGCAAGCCCTGTTTCGCGGGCGCTCATTAGCGTCGGCGCCAGCGCGCAGTAGTCGAGGCCCACAGGCAGGTAGCTGGCGGCGTTGCGCGCCATACCCGCCACCGCGAGGCAGTAGTACGGTCGCGTTCCTGAGGGAAAGACCCCGACCTGGTCGCGCAGCGGCGCCGAGTTGGGGCCAAACGGCCGCAGTGGATGCGCCGCCATATCCGTTTCGAAAGCGCCCAGCTGTGCGCCCGGCACGAGCGCCACGAGCCCGATGTTCTCGAGCTCCGGGTAGCGCTGCATCGCGTGTACTGCTTCCGCCCAGCGGTCGAAGTCCGCGGCGGACGCGTGCGGGCTGCCGCTCACGAACGCGCTCGCGCTGACGACCAGGTCTTCCTCGTGCTGGATCGCCAGCTGCAGGGTCGAGGCGATCTCTGATGAGCTCAGGTGAAAGGCCAGGCGCTGGCGGTCGGCTGCCCCCTGCGAGACCGCACGCGCGCCCAACACCGACGCGACGATGCCACCCAGCACCACTAGGCCGGTGACCAGCAGCCACAGGCCTTTGCGCCCGCGCGCGATCCGTCGATTGGTCATAGGTTCAATCTCGGCCTCCCGCGCCAACCGCATTAGCCGCGCATCCACCATTCAGCGATGTCGTCCAGCGGGCTAAGGCAACACGCCGGCCCTGCCGATGAGGGGGCGTGACCATGTTTGCGCGCAGCATCTCTACCCTCCCCCACGTCCACTCGACCCTCGCACGCAGGTGGGCGCTGGCAGCGGCCTTCGCAGCTGTGCTCGTGAGCGCCCTGGCGTTTGCCGGTCCTGCGGGGGCGGTCGTGACGACCCTAGGCGGCCAGCAATACGGGATCGAGCCGCAAAGCACGGCGAGCACGGTCGAACCCACGACGCCGCTTACCTACGGGGGCGGTCCTGTCGTCCACAACAACGCGACCTACGCGATCTACTGGGATCCGCAAAGTGTCTACCCGGTAAAATGGCAGCGCGAACTAAACGGTCTTTTCGACAACGTCGACAGCGAAGACAACTCGCGCGATGACGTCTTCGCGGTAGCCGAGCAGTACGGAGAACCAGTCGAACACAAAGTCTCCTACGATTCCGGCTTTCGCGGCGCCTACACAGACGTAAACCCCTTCCCCGACCTGGCCAGCTGCACGCTCGACGAAGGAGCTCCGTGCCTGACGGACGGTCAAATTCGCGAACAGCTCGAGACCTTCATTGTGGCCAACCACCTGCCGACTGGCCTGAATCCCTCGACAGGTGCGACTCCCGTCTATGTCGTTTTTACGCCGGAACACGTGAATGTATGCGCTGGGGAAGAACACTGCTCAAACACAAACGCGGTCACTCCGCTTTGTAGCTATCACTCTTTTGTAGGGAATCCAGGTGACGGGCTGAGCACGATCCTCTACGCGGTGCAGCCGTGGACGCCCATCGTAGCCTGCCAGGACGGTAAAAGGCTCGAGCTCGCCGATCCCCAAAAGAGGACCCTCGCCTACGTGATAGACAATGAGGTCGTCGACGAGCAGATCGCAACCCTAACCGATCCTCTACTGAACGGGTGGCACGACACGATCGCGACGGCAGGAGACGAAGACGAGGTCACCGACAAGTGTCGCAACGAATTCTTCCCCCTCGAAGGCGAACCCCAGATCGGGGAATACTACAACCAGCTGATCGCGGGTGAAAGCTATTATCTCAACGACGCGTTCAACCAGGCGGGCCTCTACAACAGGTACGTGCCTGTACCCTGCACCAATCGGGTAACGCTCGAACCTGAATTCACCGCGCAGACTCCCGTTGAAAACGACACCGCTGTCACCTTCAATGCGACTGAGACGGCGGCAACGCTCGGAATCGCAAAGTACCAGTGGAGCTTTGGCGATGGCACGACGGCGGAAGTCGCCTGTGGAGTGCAAATCCCGACGAACCGCTACAAGCCGACTGAATGTGACGGGGCATCGGGGATCGGCAACCCCAACCCAGTTGCCAGCGTCGTCCACGAGTACACTTACGGCGGCGACTACGAAGTAAAGCTGACGGTTACCGACGACGGCGGTAACACCGAAAGTGTCACGCATTCGATCCTCGTCGAGGGCCCACCGGAACCAACCCCGACCCCCACGCCGCCCGCAGGCAGCTCGGGCTCGAGCACGACCTCGACAACTGCTCCAGGCTCCACCACGGGCTCAACGACCTCGACTGGCACGGTGACCAAGCCCGTGATCCCGAGTCCCGTCGTCAGCACCGCTGTGGCGTCGCGCTCGTTGACGAAGACTGTTCGCTCGGGCGTGGTCGTCCGCTACTCGGTCAACGAGCAGGTGGCCGGCAAGATCAACGTTCTGCTTCCTGCGTCCGTGGCGCGCCGCATCGGCCTGCATCTGCCGGTCGCGACGGGCTTGCCCGCGGGCACACCACCGCAGGTGATCGTCGGCAAGGCGCTGCTGATCACCACCAAAGGCGGACGCGGGACGATGAAGATCCAGTTCGGCAAGGTCACCGGCGCACGGCTACGGCACTTGGGCAAGGTGGCGCTGCTGTTGCAACTGAACGTGCGCAACAGTTCCGGCGAAACGACAGCGGTGCTCAGCGCGTTCACACTCGGCGGTTGAACGACCCACCAGCGGGCGAGCCTCCCCCGCTCTACAGCCCCGGCCAGTGCCGCACGACATAGCCTTCGTTGTCGGTACCGCCGACCTGCCAGCGCGACGCGTACACGCCGCTGCGTCCGGCGGTGTCGTAGAGGATCCCGTCGACGTACATGTACGTATGCCCGGCGTTGGCGTACACGGTGATGTACTTCCCGGGTCCGGGCGCGCCCCAGCTCTCGAGCTGGCCTGAGGTCTCCGGTGCGCTGAGCAGGCCGCCGGCGGCGAGCGCGTAGCTGACCGAGCCGGAGCAGTCATAGGCGTTGTCGATGAACGAGGCGTGGCCGCCGCCGTATACGTAGGGGAAGTCTGCGATCTCGTTCGCGCCGGCGATCACCTTCTGTATTACTTCAGGGACGTTCGTGGGGATCGGAATCGTGCCGTTTCCGCCGATCGACTCGCCGCCCGGCACCGGCGTGAGCGTGCGGCTCTGTGTTTGCCTGGCGCTCTTTTCCACGGCCTGCATCTGCTGGAGCTCTTTGCGCACTTCCGCGTTCGAGGGAGCACCGGCGGCGACGATCGCTTCGCCGGCCTTCACGGGCGCGGTGGCGGCAGAGTGGTGCACGGACGCAGGCGCCGGGTAGCTGTCGGCTTCCAGCGGGTCGGCGACCTCCTTGGCGACGCCCGGTGCTTTCTTGGCCGTCGAGTGGGCGACCGCGCTGGTGCTCGTACCAGCGGCGGTGGTCGTGCCCGTTTTGGCGCTCGTCTTGGTCTGGCCCGGGGGGTCGCTCTTCGCCGGGGGGTCTGACCGCGCGCCTGAGCCGCCGCAGCCCGCTAGCGTGAGCGCTGCGAGCGCGCAGACGCCCGCGAATGTCTGCCTGCCGAGCACGCGCACGCGGTCAAGGCTAGCGACCCGGTCCGCCAGGCAGTGCCGCTACCCTGATGCGATGCCAGAGGAAGCCAGCGCGGTGGAGCTGCGCACGCACGCCCGCGTCCTCGATGGCATGCGCCGGCCGGCCAACTGGCTGCAGCTCGTCCGCTTCGCGTTCGTTGGTGGCGTGGGCTTCCTCGTCAACCTGGCCGTGTACACGCTCGCCGTGCACGCGATCGGGCTGGACTACCGGCTCTCATCCGTCCTCGCATGGCTGGTGGCGGTGCTCAACAACTTCGTGCTCAACCGCCACTGGACGTTCGATGCGCGCGGCGGTCGCGCTCACGCTCAGGCGATGCGTTTCTTCCTGGTGAGCCTCCTCGCGGAGGCGTTCAGCCTGGCCCTCCTGACACTCCTCGTGCAGAGCGCGGGGTTCGCGAAGGTGCCCGCGCAGGCACTGGCAGTGGCGGCGTCGATGCCGTTGAACTTCCTTGGAAACAAGCTGTGGAGCTTCCGCTGAGGAGCTGGCGCTCCGCGTCTCTGTGAGCCCAGGATCGCGCCGTGGCGGCGTTCCTCGGCGGCTCACACGGGACCTATACTCTGACTTCCCCCCTCTCGGAGGATCCTTGTGCAGGAGATGGTGATCTACGGCGTCAGCTTCGACATGGTTGGCAAGCAGCCGATCGTGCTGTTGAAGACGGTTGACGGAAACAAGTTCCTCCCCATCTGGATCGGGCATCCGGAGGCGGCGTCGATCCTGATGAAGCTCCAGGGTGCTGGCACGCCACGTCCGATGACCCACGATCTGCTGTGCGACATCCTTGGCGAGCTGGACGTGAAGTGCACGCAGGTGTCGGTCACGGAGCTGCGCGAGAACACGTTCTTCGCGTCGATAACGCTGAGCGTCAACGGCCGTGAGCTGGAGATCGACTCTCGCCCCAGCGACGCGATCGCCCTGGCCGTACGCTCGGGCGCGCCGATCTACGCGGCCGAGGAGGTCATCACCGAGTCGGCAATCGAGTTCGAGCACGACGTCGAGGAGTCCGAGGACGTCGTCGAAAAGTTCAAGGAGTTCCTGGACCAGGTGAGCCCGGAGGACTTCGCCGCAGGCGACTCCTGACCGGCGCGATACTGCGTCCTCCCCCATCCGGGGACGATGCGTTCGCTCGTGTGCAGAGCACACTTCGCTCTCTGCGTCCTGCGGCGCCGACCCGGTCGTGTCTCGCTTGATCAGGAGCCGCCTGCGGTCGTGCCCCGATTTTTCTGGGAGACACGTTCGCGCATGCTTCGACCGGCGTTAGCGGCGCCGGTCACCACACTCACGGGGACCCGCCTGCCTATCTGGTGAAGGCGCTCGCGAGAATGCGCTCGACGAGTTGGTCGAAGCCGATCCCGTCGGCGTCGGCGGCGAGCGGCAGGAGGCTGGTTTCGGTGAGGCCGGGGCCGACGTTGGTCTCGAGCACGGACAGCTCGCCTGACTCGGCATCCAGCATCAGATCCACGCGCGCGACGCCGTGGCAGCCGAGCAGCCTGTACGTCTCCAGCGCCAGCTGTTGGGCGCGCACGGTCGTCTCCTCGGGTAGATCCGCGGGGCAGACGAAGGTGGTCATGCCGATCTCGTAGCGCGACTCGTAGTTGTAGAACGCCTCTTCGCGCGGGATCGCCTCGACGATCGGCAGCGCCTGTGGCTCCTCCTCGTCGGTGCCCGCGTCGCCGTCCAGTACCGATACCGCCAGGTCCCGGCCCTTGACGTAGCGCTCGATCACGACCTTGCGGTCGTAGGAGAGGGCCCCCACGATCGCCGCGGGCAGCTCCTCGCCCGAGCGCGCGAACTTCACGCCCAGCGCGGAGCCCTGGCTGGCGGGCTTCACGACGAGCGGGAGGCCGAGCCTGCTCTCGATGTCGCTGAGCGCTGCCGCCACGCCGAGCTCCTTGATTGCGCTCTCCTTGATCGCGGTGAAGTCTGGCGTCGGGATGCCGGCCTCGCGCATCAGGTACTTGGCGAGCGCCTTGTCCGTGGCGCGCATGCACGCCGCTGGGCCCGACCCCGTGTACGGCACGCCGATCACCTCCAGCAGCCCCTGCACGGTGCCATCCTCTCCGTCGCCGCCGTGTAGCGCCACGAACGCGGCGTCCGGTTGGCACTGGTGAAGCTGGGCCACGAGGTCCTGGCCTGCGTCGATCGCCACCACGTCGTGGCCGAGGCGGCTGAGCGCGTGTTGCACGCGCGCGCCCGAGCGCAGCGACACCGTGCGCTCCAGCGACCCCCCGCCCTTGAGCACCGCGACCTTGTGTGCGGCGCTCATCGATCCCGTCGCCGGCGCGCTGGCCGGGCGGGGTCATCGGCGTCGCGGCGGGGTAGCGCGACGATGTCTGCGAGCGGGCTGAGATCCTCGTTCGTGGACGGCTCTTCCTGCTTCGCCGCGGATCCTGCGGTCGATGCGTGGGACGGCGAGGCGCGGGGTGGGGATGCGGCGGGTGGGGTCCCCATCAATGTGCCCAGCAGTCCCGTGTCGCCGCCCATCGTCCTGCCGATCCGGCGGATACCCTCGCGGATGTCCGCGTCGGGCACGCCTGCGAAGTTCAGGCGCATCGATGTGCCACCCCGGCTGCCGTCAACGTAGGCGGCGCGGCCGGGCACGAACGCGACGCCTTCTGCGCGGGCGAGAAGGTCGGTGGTGTCGACGCCTCCATCCAGGGTCGCCCAGATGAACAGCCCGCCCTCCGGACGCGTCCAGCTCGCGCGACCGCCGAAGTGCTCCTCCAGCGCCTCGAGCATCACGTCACGCCGGCGTCTGTAGAGGGCGCGCAGGCGCTCGACGTAGTCGATCCATGCAGGCCGTCCGTTGGCGCCGGTCTCGGCGAAGTACGCGGAGACGAACAGCTGCGTCATCGGCGAGCTGCACAGGTCCGAGCCCTGTTTGCCGAGGTTGAGCTTCTCCAGCACGGGCCGCGGCGCCAGCGCCCATCCGAGCCGCAGGCCGGGCGAGAGGATCTTCGAGAACGTCCCCAGGTAGATCACCAGATCCGAGCTCGCGTCCTGCGCGCCCGAGCTTGCGTTCTGGGCGTCGAGCGAGTAGAGCGTGGGCAGCGGCTCGCCCTCGTAGCGCAGCAGGCCGTAGGGGTTGTCCTCGAGCACCAGCAGCTCGCGTTCGCGCGCCACCTCGACCAGGCGCCGGCGCCGTGGCAGCGACATCGTCACGCCGCCTGGGTTCTGGAAGTTGGGGATCGTGTAGATGAACTTCGGCCGGCGGCCTTCGCTCTGGAGACGGTCGAGCGTGCGCTCGAGCTCGTCGATCGGCATGCCGTCGCTGTCGATCTCGATCTGCACGACCTCCGCCTCATAGGCGCTGAACGTGGGCACCGCGCCCGGGTATGTCGGAGCCTCGGCGATGATCACGTCGCCGGGGTCGATCAACGTCTTGCACACGAGGTCGATCACCTGCTGGCCGCCGGTGGTGACGATCACCTCTGACGGGTCCGCGACGGTCCCCTCGGCGGCCATCACTTCGACGATGCACTCGACTGCCGCCGCCATCCCCTCCGTCGGCCCGTACTGCAAAGCGCGTGCGGTCGACTCAGCGGCCACCTGAGACATCAGCTTCGCGTAGAGCTCCGGCGCGAACGTCGTCGTGTCGGGCAGCCCGCCGGCCAGTGAGATCACGTCTGGGCGCTCGGTCAGCGCCATCATCTCGCGCATCGCCGAGCTTTTCATGCCGCGCGTGCGCGTCGCGAACAACGCCTCGTAACGCTCGAGCTCATGTGCCGCCGGGCGTGCGCGTCGTCTATCGTCCATGCCCGCCTGCCTGTCCTCCGCCACGGAGGGTGCCCTCCCGGGTACGCATTACCGCACGGTAGCGCACCTCCAAATGCACTCTGCATGAACGGTCTCGTCTTCTACATCGGCCTCGGCGCCGGGCTCGCAGCGGCCTGTGGGCTACGCCCGTTCCTGCCGCTCCTGCTAGCCGGCGCGCTCGGCTCCGCAAAGGTCCTCGGAGTCACGTTCGGCCACGGCAGCTTTCACTTCCTGCAGGCGAGCTGGTGGCTGCTCGTCGTGGCGGTCGTGCTCGTCGGCGCGTACGCCGCGCAGCTACTGCTGAAGCTCACCCCGATCGTCGACCCCGGGGCGGGCAGGAGCCAGGCCGACCCACTGGCCGCATCGCTGACGGGGCTGGGGCTGGGTGGGGGCGCGCTTGCCTTCGCGGGGACGCTTGCGGCGCACGGCGATGCGTGGTGGCCCGGCTTGATCGGGGGGCTGCTCGCCGCGACGCTCGCACAACGAGCCGCTTGGCCGGTGCTCGTGCGGGCGCGCGGGCGGCTCAGTGACCGTTCAGCGCGTGAGGCGTTGACGGTATACCTGGACGCGGCCGCGCTCGTGGCGGCCGCACTCGTGGCACTGTTGCATCCGCTCGGCTACGTGCTCGTCGCGCTGCTCGCGTGGTTTGGCTGGCGCGGTCGTGCGCGCGCGGATGAAAAGTACGCCGGGCTGCGCATCCTGCGCCGCTGATGCTCGCCTCGTGAGCGCCTCCTCACCACGCCGTCCTGGAAGGGCAAAGCTGGTCCTGTGCGTGATCGACGCGATGGCGCCGGAGATGCTCGAGCGCGCGATCGAGGCGGGCGTGGCGCCGGTGCTCGAGCGGCTCGTGCAGGAAGGACGCTACGTCCCCGACTGCGTCGCCGCGTTTCCTTCCGTGACGCCCGTCTGCGCCGCATCGATCGTCACCGGCGTTGGTCAGGACGCCCACGAGATCCCCGGCATGAACTGGTTTCACCGCGAGGAGCACCGCTATGTCGAGTACGGCTCGAGCTTTCGCGCAGCGCAGCGCTTCGGCATCACCCGCCAGCTCACAGACACCGTCTACAACATGAACAGAGCGCACCTCTCCGAGCACACGCCTACCGTGTTCGAGACGCTCGATGACGCGGACGTGCGCACGGCGGGCACCACGTATCTCATGTACAGGGGCCGCTACCGTCACGAGCCCCAGCGCGACACGACGCTTACACGCGTCGCCTCCGCGCTGATGCGCCACGCGGTCATGGGTCCCCGCGAGCTGTTCTACGCGGACATCTTCGCCTCGCGCGCCACCGGCTGCCGCTCCGGGCTGGGGATGCCCGGCGTGCGCGATCGTCACTCCGGCTGCGTGTCCGCGTACATGGTCGAGCACGACCTGTTCGACTTCCTGCTGCTGTCGCTGCCCGACAACGACTGGTTCTCGCACAAGCGCGGACCCGAGGGTCAGGTGCAGTCGATCGGCCAGGCCGACCTGCAGCTCGCGCGCGTGATGAACGCCGGTGGCGGCGTCGACGCGTTCCTCGAGGAGCACGCGATGATCGTGATGGCCGACCACTCGCAGGCGCCGGTCACCGCCACGATCTCCCTGCAGGACGAGCTCGCCGAGCTCGGCGTCCTCGGCCCTGCGCGCAGCGCCCGCGCGGAACGCTCGGCGCGTGCAGCAGAGGGCTCTGCAGAGGAGGAGCCGCGGATCGCCGTCTGTCCCTCTCAGCGGGGAGCGATGGTGTACGCGCTGCACGAGTCCGAGCGCGACGCGATGCGCGCGTCGGTCGTCGCCCGCGCGCTGGCGGTGGAGGGCGTCGATCTCGTCATGTGGCTCGAGCGCGACGCGCACGACGCGCCCCGCGAGGGTGTCATCTCCAGCCCCGAGCGCGGCGAGCTGCGCTTCGCACCCGGCGGCGAGCTGCGCGACCCGCGTGGAGTGAGCTGGAGCGTTGACGGAGCGTTCGCGACAATCGACGGTCGCGTGCAGGACGGCCGTCTGCTCACGCCCGACTACCCGGACGCGCTCGCGCGTGCGTGGGCGGCGCTCACCTGCGTGAACTCCGGCGAGGTGCTGCTCTCCGCGGCCCCCGGCTACGAGTTCCTCGACTGGGGCGGGCAGGCCCACGTGGGCGGCGGCAGCCACGGCTCGCTGCACGCGAGCGACTCGCTGGGGGCACTCGTGCTCAGCGGCGTCTCACTGCCGGAGCCAGAGCCGGGCCAGTGGGCGATCCGCGACGTCGCGCCGCTGGTGCTCGCGCACTTCGGACTCGACGCCGGCGCCTGACGTGCGGCGGGCGCGCGCGCTGCCCCGTTAATCTCGCGCGATGCGCCTCCTCGCCACCGCGGCGGCAGCCGCGCTGCTAAGCGTCGTAGGGCCGATCGCCCCCGCGGGCGCAGCGCCGGCGTCAACCACGACGCACGCCTCAACTCCAACCACCTCCACGAGCGCGGAAACGCCGATCCCCGTGGCGCTGTCCAAAGTGCCGCCTGCCGCGCACAAACTGTCCTCCGATCAGGTTCTGGCGATCGCCAACCGTGTGGCGAAGATGCGCGCGCTCGCGAAGGAATACAAGGGCTCCTTCGGCGACGTCTACCTGAAGGGTGGCTTTCAGTGGCAGGTCAGCTACTTCACCAAGAACGGCAAGAAGGAGATCGGCCTCGTCATCATCGACGACGTCTCCGGGCGCGTGGTCGAACAGTGGACCGGCTTTCAGGTCGCGTGGACGATGGCGCGCGGCTACCCCGGCGCCTTCGGCAGGCACGTCAACGCGCTGTACATCTGGCTGCCCATGTGTCTGCTGTTCTTCCTGCCCTTCTTCGACTTCCGCAGGCCGTTCGCGTTGCTGCACCTCGACCTGCTGATGCTGCTGTCCTTCTCCGTCTCGCTCGCGTTCTTCAACCACGCAAACATCTGGGCGTCGGTGCCGTTGAGCTACCCGCCGCTGCTTTACCTGCTCGCGCGCATGCTTGCCCTGCTGCGGCGGCGATCGCGCTCGTCGCAAAAGGCGCCGCCGCGACTGCGGCTGCTCGTGCCTGCGCCCTGGCTCGCGCTGGGCGTGGTCTTCCTGATCGGCTTTCGCATCGCGCTGAACGTGACCGACTCGAACGTGATCGACGTTGGCTACGCGGGCGTGATCGGCGCCGGCAAGATCGTCCACGACGAAGCGCTGTACGGCCACTATCCATCCGACAACGAACATGGCGACACGTACGGCCCGTTCAACTACGAGGCCTACGTTCCCTTTCAGCAGATCTTCGGCTGGAGTGGCACGTGGGACGACCTACCGGCGTCGCACGCGGCGGCGATCGTGTTCGACCTGCTCGCGATGGCGCTGCTCTTCCTGATCGGCCGGCGCATGCGCGGTCCCACGCTGGGCGTCGCGCTCACCTACGCCTGGGCCGCTTACCCGTTCACGCTGTATGACCTCGAGAGCAACTCCAACGACTCGCTCGTGGCTGTGCTCGTACTGGCCGCCGTGCTCGCGGCCGCCTACCGCTCAAAGCTCGCCCCCGCCGCCCGCGGCGCGATGGCTGCGCTCGCCGGGCTGACGAAGATTGCCCCGCTGGCGCTCGCGCCGATCCTGGCTACACACGGGATGTCAGGCATGTCGCTCGTCCGCCGCGCGCGCATGCTCGCGCTCTACCTGCTCGCCTTCGCGGGAACCGTCGCGCTCGCGTCAATCCCCGCGCTCAGCCATGACTCCCTGCACACGATCTACGAGCGCACGATCGTCTACCAGTCAAAGCGCGAATCGCCGTTCTCTGCGTGGGGCCTATACGGCTGGCACGGCGCGGAGCGCGTGGTCGAGGTCGCAGCGGTGGTGGCGGCCGTTCTTTTGGCGCTCGTGCGTCGCCGCTCGGACCTGGTCGGCTTGGCGGCGGCGTGCGCGGTGGTGATGCTGCTCGTCGAGATCGGCCTCGAACACTGGTTCTACCTGTACATCCCCTGGTTCTTCGGGCTCGTGATCGTGGCCCTGCTGGGGTCGCTCAGCGACCCCTGGAACCCTGCGCCGGTCGCGGCATCAGCACCTGCTCAATCGAGTCTGCCCGCAACGGTTGCGAGCAGCTGATCAGCACGCCCATCAGCCACGGGTCCTCTTCGGAGGTCTCGAAGCGCACCGGCATCTGCGTGAGCAGCGACTCGACCGCCTGCTCGCGCTTGACGCCGATCACGCCGCCGCGTGGCCCCGTCATGCCCACGTCGGTGATGTAGGCCGTGCCGCCGGGGAGCACGCGCGCGTCGGCGGTCGGCACGTGGGTGTGCGTGCCCACGACAGCCGTCACGCGTCCGTCCAGGTGCCAGCCCATCGCCACCTTCTCCGATGTTGCCTCCGCGTGCACGTCCACGAGGATCTGATCGACGTCGCGCAGCTCGCCCAGCGCCACCTCGATCTCCGTGAACGCCGAGCGCCCCGCGCGCACGTACAGGTTGCCGCTGAGGTTGACCACGCCCAGGCGCACGCCGCCGTGCTCGACCACGCACACGCCCTTGCCTGGCTGGCTGCGCAGGAAGTTGGCCGGTCGCACGATCGGCTTGCCGGAGTCCAGGTACGGGTAGATCTCGCGACGGTGATATGTGTGGTTGCCCAGCGTGATCGCATCGACGCCGTGCGCGAACATCTCATCGGCGATCTTCGGGGTGATGCCCAGGCCGCCGGCGGCGTTCTCGCCGTTGACCACCACGAACGTAGGCGCGTGGCGCTCGCGCAGAACCACCAGGCACTCGAGCAACGTGCGGCGACCGATCCCGCCCACGACGTCGCCCACGAAGAGGATGCTCGTCGTCTCGCCGCCCGACGCGCGCTCGCTCGCAGAGGGGTTCGCGGCGTCTGGCGCGCCGGCGGCGGCCGCCTCGCCCTCAGCCATACTCTGGCGATGATGGGAGGCACGTGAAGCCGGTCTCGCAGAGCGCCTCGCCGGCGGCGCCACCGGAGGAGGAGCGGGAGCTGGCGGCCACGGAGGGGGAGTCCTCGCCGAGGCCCGAGCGTCCCCCGCGCGTGGTGGTGCCGCGCTGGATACAGCTCGTGGCTCTGCCGCTCGCCGTGCTCGCGCTGTGGGCGCTCGCGAAAGCGGCCGGGAAAGTGTTGTTGGTGTTCATCATCGCCGGGCTCATCGCGTTGATCCTCAACCCCGTAGTCGCCTTCGTGCAGCGCTCGCGCCTGCCGCGCGGGCTGGCGGTGCTGGCCGTGTACCTCGGGTTCTTCCTCTCGCTCGCCGGGATCGGCTTCCTCCTTGCCAACCCTATCTCCGATCAGGTTCGCACGTTCAGCAACAACCTTCCGCACATCGTCGATGAAGCGAACAAGACGCTCGCGAGCCTGCAGACGAAACTCAACCACGACGGCATCCACATCAAACTCGTCAAACAGGGCAAAACCGCGCTGCAGAGCATCGAGGGCAAAGTCGCCAAGGAAGCCAGCAAACTCGCGTCGTTCGGCGGCGCGCTGGCGACCGAAGCGGCGAGCGCGATCTTCGACCTGGTGCTCGTGTTCGTGCTCTCTGTGTACATGCTCGTTTACGGTCAGCAGATCGGGGCGCTCGTGCGGCGCATGCTGCCTGACGGAGACGGCTCGAAGGCCGACGACTACCCCCACCTCACGCAGCGGGCCGTCGGGCGCTACGTCGGCGGGCAACTGCTGTTCAGCACGATCATGGGCGCCTCCACAGGCATCTCCCTCTACATCTTCGGCATCCTCGGCATCTTCCCCGATGGCAGCAAGTACGCGATCGCGTTTGGCGTCTTCTACGGCGTGATGGAGCTTGTTCCGTATGTCGGGCCGATCCTGGGTGCGATCCCGCCGATGGTCGTGGCGCTCGTGACAGACCCAATCACCGCGCTCTGGCTGGTAGTCCTGTTCGTCGCCCTGCAGCAGCTCGAGGGTCACGTGGTGGCGCCGCAGATCTTTGGGCACACGCTGCGGATCAACCCGCTGCTGATCATCTTTGCGCTGTTGCTCGGGCTGCAGGTGGGCGGGATCGTCGGGGCGCTGATCGCGCTGCCGATCCTGGCCGTGGCGCGCGAGACGGTCGTCTACCTGAGTCGTCACCTGACCCTGGAACCTTGGGATCGCGGCAGCAGCAACCTGCTGTGAGCTCGGTACTCAGCGTCAGGGCGCTCGCCAAGAGCTACGGCGATCTGCAGGCACTCATCGACGTGAGCTTCGATGTCCATGAGGGGGAGCTCGCGGCGCTGATCGGGCCGAACGGGGCCGGCAAGACAACGCTGCTGTCGATCATCGCTGGGATCCAAGGATCGAGTGCGGGCACGATCAGCCGCGCGCCCGGCGACGTTGGCTGGGCGCCGCAGTACCCCGCGCTCTACTCAAAGCTTTCAGTTGCCGAGAACCTCGAGCTGTTCGCGCGCCTGGAGAAAGTCTCCGATCCGCGCGCCGCGGTCGAGCGCATGCTCGATCAGACGGGTCTCCGCGAGCGCGCGGGAGCCGCGGTGGGGCGGCTCTCCGGCGGCAACCGCCAGCGCGTGAACGTCGCCGTCGCGCTCTTGGCGGAACCGGAGGTGCTGCTCCTCGACGAGCCCTCCGCATCGCTCGACCCCGAGCAGCGCGAGCGCCTCTGGGAGTTCATCGCCGGCCTGCAGGCGCACGGAACGACGGTGATGTTCTCCACGCACAACGTCAGCGAGGCGCAGCGTCATGCCGGGCGCGTGCTCGTGCTCGCCGACGGGCGGCTGGTGTTCGATGGCACTCCTGGAGAGTTGCTCGCATCCTCCCCGGACGGGGAGGCGGCGGGCGAACGGGACGGCGGTGACCTCGAGGGTGCCCTCGTCCGCTTCCTGCGCGAGCGTGTGCAGGCCCCCGCGCGTGACGGCTCGCAACCGGGGCCCCAGCTGTGAGATGGCTACTGCGCAAGGACCTGTTGATCCTGCGTCGCTCCAGGCTGCTGGTCGCGCTGCTCGTCATCTACCCCGTGGCGATCGCGCTGTTGATCGGCCTCGCGATCTCGCGCAGCCCTGCACGCCCGCACGTGGCGATCCTCGACGAGGCTGCGCCTGGTGAAACCGTGCAGGTGGGGGGCGAGCACGTCGCCGTCGGCGAGTATGCGAGGCAGCTGTTCAGCCAGGTGCAGGCGGTGGAAGTCTCCTCGCGGGCGCAGGCTGTGGCGAAGGTCCAGTCGGGGGCGGTGATCGCCGCTGTGGTGATCCCAGCCAATCTCGCCGCGCGGCTCGCCTCCGACATCGAGCAGGCGCGACTGGAAGTGATCTACAACGGCAACGCGCTGGAGCAGTCGCTCGTGCAGTCGACGCTCGACTCGGCCCTCGCGAAAGCGAACCTGGGCTTCTCCGAACAGATCCAGCAGGCCGCGGCGGGCGCGATCGGCACGCTCTTGAAGGGCGGCAACCTCGCCACGATCGGCGCACCCGAAAACCTGATCGGCCTGAGCGAGATCCCCGCAACGCTCGGCACGATCATCGCCCGCCAGCCACGGGGGCACGACCGCGGCGAGCTCGAACGGATCGACGCGTTCGCGGGTTTCGCGGCGCAGAACCTGACGCTTGCCAAGCGTGTGCTCTCCACGATCAGCCAGCCGATCCGCGTCAAGAGCGTGCTGCTGCACGGTCGCCGTACGCCGCTGAACACGTTTGCCGTCGTCGTCGCCGTGAGCGTTTCGCTGATGTTCGTATGCGTGCTGCTCGCCTCCGGCGCCGTGGCGCTCGAGCGCGAGGAGCGGGCGCTATCGCGCCTGATCCGCGGCACGCGCGGTCGTGGCGGGCACCTGATCTCACGCGAGGCACTGCTCGCCGAGAAGACGCTGCTGGCGGCGGGCTGCTCGTTCGTGCTCGCGTTTGCGATGCTCGCGGGGATCGGCGCGTTCGTGGCGCTCGACTGGGGACGCGTCGAGCTGTGGCTCCTTGCGCTGGCCTTCGCCGCCGTCGCGTTCGCGACCCTGGGCGTGGCGATCGGCGCGCTCGTGCGCGAGGTTCGCGCGGCCTCACTGCTCGCGTTTCTGCTCTCGCTGCCGCTCGCGTTCCTTGCGCTGGTCCCAGCGGGCGCGGTCTCCCGGGGCTTCTACGACGCGATCGGTGTGATCTCTTTCGTCTTCCCCTTCAAGGCATCGCTGCAGGCGCTCGACGCCGCCGTCAATGGCGCCTCGCCGGCGATCGGGCTTTCCGTGGCCCATCTGGTGGTCCTGGCGGTCGTCTTCGCCGGTTTCGCGCGCGTGGGTCTGCAGCGCCCGGAGTGAGCGTGACGCTCTAACCTGGGAAGTGCGATGGCCTTTCCTCAGACGCGTATGCGCAGACTGCGGGCCACGGCTGGCCTGCGCGGGCTCGTGCGCGAGACCGATGTCCGCGCCGGTCAGCTCGTGCTGCCGCTGTTCGTGACCGAGGTGGAGCCCGCGCAGCAACCTGGTCAGATGCCCGGACGCGAGCCGATCGCGACGATGCCCGGCGTCGAGCGGCTGTCGCTCGCGGCCGTGATCGAGGAGGCGCGTGACGCCGCCGCACTCGGCATCCCCGCCGTGATGCTGTTCGGCCTGCCGGCCGAGAAGGACGAGCACGGCTCGGGGGCCTGGGACGAGGAGGGCGTCGTGCAGTTGGCTACGCGCGCGATCAAGCAGGCGCTGCCCGAGCTGCTGGTGATCACCGACGTGTGCCTGTGCGAGTACACCTCGCACGGCCATTGCGGTGTGCTGCGCAGCGACGGCGGGGATCCCTCGGTTGACAACGACGCGACGCTCGAGCTGATCGCGAGGACCGCGGTCAGCCACGCGCGCGCCGGGGCGGACATCGTCGCCCCCTCGGACATGATGGACGGCCGCGTCGGCGCGATCCGCGAGGAGCTCGACGGCGAAGGCTTCTCGGAGACTCCGATCCTCGCCTACTCGGCCAAGTTCGCCTCGGCCTTCTACGGGCCGTTCCGCGAGGCCGCCGACTCCGCGCCAGCGAGCGGCGATCGTCGCGGCTACCAGATGGATCCCGCCAACGGTCGCGAGGCTGTGCGCGAGGCGCTGCTCGATGTCGAGGAGGGCGCCGACATGGTCATGGTCAAGCCGGCGCTGGCATACGGCGACCTGATCAGGGCGATCAAGCGCGCCACGCACCTGCCCGTGGCGGCGTACAACGTCAGCGGCGAGTATGCGATGGTCAAGGCTGCGGCCGCGGCTGGCTACCTCGACGAGCGCGCCACGGTGCTCGAGATCCTGACTTCGCTGCGCCGTGCCGGCGCGGACACGATCATCACCTACCACGCAAAGGACGCAGCCACATGGCTAGCAGAACAGAGCTGAGCGACCTGACGGCCGACGCCGAGCGCGCCAGTGCGCCGCCGCTCGCGGACGTCGCCGACCCCACGCAGCCGACCACCGCCACACCAAAGCTCCGCAGCCGCACGGACGGCGCGGCGATCCCACTCGAGGACGTCGACCGCAAGCTGCTGAACTTGATGCAGGGCAGCTTCCCGATCGCGCCGCGGCCCTACCAGCGGGTGGCCGAGCTCGGCGAGGTCACAGAGGCAGAGGTCATGCAGCGTGTGCAGCACCTGCTCGACAAGCGCATCATCCGCCAGGTCACGCCGATCTTCGACACGCGCGCCCTCGGCTATTCGTCGATGCTCGTCGCCGCCAAGGTCGATCCCGAGCATCCCCATCGGGCTGCGCAGGTGATCAACAAGCACCCCGGCGTCTCGCACAACTACCTGCGTAACCACGAGTTCAACCTGTGGTTCACGATCGCCACCGAGCCGGACTCCAAGCTCGGCCTCGAGGGCACGCTCGAGGTGCTCGCGCGTGAGGCCGGCGCCGAGTCGGTGCGCCAGCTGCCAACCCTGCGGTTGTTCAAGATCCGCATGGATCTGGAGATGCAGGGCGGCACCGATGCGCTCTCGAGCTCCGCCGAGGTGAAGGAGCCGATCGAGCTCGAGCCCCAGCCCTACGACGAGTTCGACATCGCTGTGATCCGCGCGCTGCAGGGCGACATGCCCGTGGTCGAGGAACCGTACGCGTCCGCTGCTGCCGAGCTGGGCATCACTCAAGAGCGCTTGCTCGACCACCTCGCGGGCATGCAGGAGCGCGGCATCCTGCGCCGTGTGGCCGCGATCCTCTACCACCGCCGTGCGGGCTTCTCCGCCAACGGCATGGGCGTGTGGAAGGTCCCCGACGAGCAGATCTTCGAGATCGGCTGCCGCATGGCGGCCGTGCGCGGCATCTCCCACTGCTACCAGCGCCCCACCTACGAGGACTGGCCGTACTCGGTCTTCACGATGGCGCACGGGCGCTCCAAGGAGGAGTGCGACGCGGTGCTCGACTCGATCGCCGAGAGCACCGGCATATCTGAGCGCGCGACGCTGTACTCCTCCACAGAGTTCAAGAAGATCCGACTGCTCTATTTCACCGAGGACTTCAAGAACTGGGAGAGCGCGCACGCTTGAGCGCGGGGTCGTGACAGCCTCGCTCACCGACACGCGCTCAGCCGAGCTCTACAGGCGCGCGCTGGAGTCGATCCCGGGTGGGGTCAACTCCCCCGTGCGCGCGATGCGCGCGATCGGGCGCGACCCGATATTCATCGCCAAGGGCGAAGGCGCAGAGCTCGTGGACGTGGACGGAAACAGGTTCATCGACTACGTCTGCTCGTGGGGGCCGCTGATCCACGGCCACGCCCACCCGCACATCCTCTCCGCGGTGATCGAGGCGGCGACGCGCGGGACGAGCTTTGGGGCGCCGACGGCCGCCGAGGTCGAGCTGGCCGAGGAGGTGAAGCGGCGGATGGCGGGCGTGGAGATGCTGCGCATGACCTCCTCCGGCACCGAGGCAGCGATGACGGCGATTCGGCTCGCACGCGCGGCCACTGGGCGAGAGACGATCGTGAAGTTTGCCGGTGCCTACCACGGACACTCCGACGGGTTGCTGGCGCAGGCCGGCTCGGGCCTGGCCACGCAGGCGCTGCCCGCCAGCCCGGGCGTGCCGGCAAGCGCGGCGGCGGCCACGATCATCGTGCCGTGGAACGACGCCGACGCGCTGATCGCTGCCACCGAGCGCTACGAGCTCGCGACGATCCTCGCCGAGCCACTGCCCGCCAACATGGGTCTCGTTCCGCCGGCTGATGGCTTCCTGGAGCTGTTGCGCGAGCGTGCGCACGCCAACGGCGCGCTGCTCGTGCTGGACGAGGTGATCAGCGGCTTTCGCGTTGCGCGCGGCGGTGCTCAGGAGCTGTTGGGCGTCGAGGCGGACCTCGTGATCATGGGCAAGGTGATCGGCGGCGGGCTGCCCGCGGCGGCTGTTGGCGGCCGCGCGGAGCTGATGCAGCTGCTCGCGCCCGCGGGAGAGGTCTACCAAGCGGGAACGCTGTCCGGCAACCCGGTTGCCGTGGCCGCCGGCCTGGCGACGCTCGAGCTCCTGGACGAGGCGGCATACGGGCGCCTTGGCGCGATCACCGAGCGTCTCGCTGCGGGATTGCGCGACGCAGCGGCGAGCGCTGGCCAGCAGGTCCACGTGAGCAGCGCGCCGGGGCTCGTGACGTTGTTCTTCAGCGCAGAGCCGGTGCGTTCTTTCGCGGATGCGCAGGCGTGTGACCAGACCGCGCACGCGGCGTGGTGTCGCGAGCTGCTCGCACGCGGCGTGTACGCGCCGCCGTCTCAGTTCGAGGCGTGGTTTCCGTCGCTGGCGCACTCCCACGAGCATCTCGAGCGCACGCTCGAGGCGGCCGCGGCAGCCTTCGCCGCCCTACCGGCGGCAACAGGTCGATGAGCACCGGGCAGGCCACAGCCGCTGGCGCGCTCGGGCGATTGCGTGCGCTGCTGCTAGAAGGCGGCGGCCTCATGGCAAGGCTCGTGGAGTCCAGCGCGGTCAACGACCTCGAGGGCGATGCCAACGAGGCACTCAGTCCGGCAGCGATTGCCGCCGAAGGTCCAAGGGCGGCCGGCAGGCGCGAGGACTACGAGCTGCTCGTGGAGGCGATCTACGAGGGCTACCTGCTGCACTACGGCGAGCCGCGCGTGGTGCGCGTGCCGGACGCCGATCTGCGGCTGTTGGCGGGCGACCGTCTGTACGCGGTCGGGCTCGCGCGCCTGGTGGAGCTCGGCGACACGCGCGCGGTCGCCGAGCTGGCGGACACGATCACGCTGAGCGCGCTCGCTCAGGGCGCCGGCAGCGTCGGGCTGGCGGACGCCGTCTGGCAGGCCGGTGCGCGCGCCGTCGGCTGGGGTGCGACCGAGCTTCACAGCCGCGCCAAGGCGCTCGTGCTGGCCGGCGCCCCGGAGGCTCTAGAGGCGATGCGCACAAGCGCTGCGGCCGCTTCGACGGCGCCCTGAATCGCGCCTCGGTATTGTTTGCGCGCGGTGCCAGACAAGCGAGCCAAGCACAAATCCAAATACACGCTCGACCGGGGAATTCCGGGCGCATTCGAGGGTGAGACGATCACACGGCGGAGGTTCATGACCGGGACCGCGCACACGGCCGGCGCGGTCGCGGCTGCGTCGTTCGCGCTGCCGGCCCTTGGCTTCGCCCTCGGTCCGATCTTCGAGCACAACGTGATTCGCTGGGAAACGGTGGGCACGGTGGACGAGTTCACCGACAACAACTACGTCCCCGCGGTCCTCACGGTCACCCCCGGCATCGGCGAGGCGGGCAAGACGACCGTCTACATGCGCAAGCACAACCCGGAAATCGACACCGACATCTACGACCGCGACACGCCGTACGTGGCGATCTCCGATCGATGCGTGCACCTGGGCTGCCCGGTTCGCTGGGTGAGTGCCGCTGAGCGCTTCATCTGCCCCTGCCACGGCGGCGTCTATGACCTCCTGGGCAAACCCGTTGCGGGCCCCCCGGTGCGACCGCTCGACCGCTTCTACACGCGCGTGACCGGTGAAAACGTGGAAGTTGGGCCGCGCTTCAGCGTGAACAGCCAGCTGCGGCGCTTCTCGCCGCGCGACCCCGGCGAGCCGCTGGATGGCATCGGGCAGTACTTCTACCCCTCTCGACCGGACGCCAGGAAATAGGCGAGGGAGAGCGCGACCGTGCCCAAGCTGCCAAAGCTGCCCGCCCCCCCGCTGCCGGGGCCACTGCAGGAACCGCCGCCGCGTCCGAGCGAGAACGGCAAGAGCGGGCCCTTCGACGAGGCCAAGCAGGCGGGGATCACGACCGTCGCATGGGTCGACGAGCGCACCTCGCTGAGCGGCGCGGCCCGCTGGATGATGTTCCGCAAGGTGCCCAAGGGCACCAACTGGTTCTACACGCTCGGCTCGGCCACGATGTTCGCTTTTCTCAGCCAGGCGGTCACGGGTGTCTTCCTGGCGATGTACTACCGCCCGGAGGCAAACGGCGGGGCGTACGAATCGATCCGCTACATCACCAACGACGTGTTCCTCGGCCAGTTCGTACGCGGCATGCACAAATGGGGCGCGAGCGTGATGGTGGTGCTCGTGTTCGTGCACATGGGGCGCACGTTCTTCTTCGGCGCGTACAAGTATCCGCGCGAGCTGAACTGGGTGATCGGCGTCGTGCTGCTGATCCTGACGATGGCGATGTCGTTCACCGGCTACCTGCTGCCGTTCGACGAGCGCGCCTACTGGGCCACGATCGTCGGCGTGAACATCAACGGCACCGGCCCGCTGATCGGGCCGTACCTCTCGGACTTCCTGCGGGGCGGCTCGGAAATCGGCGCGACGACACTGTCGCGCTTCTATGCGATCCACATGCTGCTGATCCCCGGCCTGCTTGCGGCGTTGATCGGCGCGCACCTCTACCTCGTGGCCAAGCTGGGCACCACGGCGCCTCCGTGGAAAAAATCGCACACGCGCTCAGAGCTGCGCGAGACAGAGATCTAGGGTCGCGCGATGAACCAGCACGAGAAGGAGGAGTACCTCCGCGAGTACGCCGCCCTGAAGGCAGAAGGCAAGCCGTTCTTCCCCTACGCGGTGGCCAAGGACGCGGCGATGGCCTGCGTGGTGATGGCGATCATCATCGCGATGTCGCTGATCCTGGGCGCGGAGTTGGGGGCGAAGGCGAACCCCACGACGACCAGCTACGACGCGCGCCCGGAGTGGTACTTCTTCTTCCTGTTCGACATTTTGCGGATCATCCGCGTGTCGAGCATCATCCAGCTCGCCACGATCGGGCTGCCGACGCTGTTCATGATCCTGCTGTTCCTGCTGCCGTTCTACGACCGCGGGCCCGAGCGTCGTCCCGAGCGACGCCCGGTGGCGACGATCACGGGTGTGATCGTGATCTGCGCGATGGGATACCTCACCTACAACGGAGCCACCGCTGGCACGCCGGATGCGTTGGAATGGCCGGTTCCGAAAATCGTGCATGAAGACGGCAAGGCGGCGGTCGCCGAGTGGAACGAAGGACGAGAGGTCGTTGCCCAGTCAGGCTGCGAGGCCTGCCACAAAATCGGTGACAATGGTAACGTCGGCCCAGGTCCGGACTTGACCCACATCGCCTCGCGCATCCCCGCCGACGGAATCGCGCGGACCTTGGTGAATCCGACGGCGCCGATGCCCTCGTTCAAGAGCCTGCCGGCGAAGAAGTTCAAAGCCGTCGTCGACTTCCTCTCCACGCTCAAGTAGCGCACGCATGCCCGCTCGGTCGCCACGCGGCGCCGGAACGCTGGAGGCTCCTCAGGTCCGTGCGATGTTCGATCGCATCGCCGGCGTATACGACCCGCTGAACACGGCCATGACCGCGGGGCTACACCACCGCTGGCGCGCGCGTGCGGCCGATCTCGCGCTGGTGGGGCCGGGCAGCCGCGTGCTGGACGTCGCCACCGGAACCGGTGACCTCGCGATTGAGCTCGCCGGCCGCGTCGCCCCGGGGGGCGAGGTCGTCGGCAGCGACTTCGCGGAGGGCATGCTCGATCGGGCGCGGGCGAAGGTCGCCGCGCGCGTGACCGCCGGTGTGAGCCCGCGCTTCGAATGGGCGGACGCGATGGCGCTGCCCTACGACGACGACTCCTTCGATGCGGCAACGGTCGGCTTCGGTGCACGCAACTTCGGCGATCTCGCCCGCGGCCTGGCGGAGATGACGCGCGTCGTGCGCCCGGGCGGGCGCGTTGTGGTGCTCGAGATCACGACGCCCACACGGATGCCACTATCGCTCTTCTACCGCCTCTGGTTCGACCGCATCGTTCCCGCGCTGGGAATACTCACCGGGGCCGTTATGAGGCTTTCCGCGCGCCTGCGCGATGCGCCCGCGGACACGGCGATCGCGGACGCCTACGCGTACCTGCCGAGCTCGGTCAAGCGCTTTCCGGGGCCTCCCGCACTTGCCGCCGAGATGCAGCGGGCGGGCCTTTCGGGGATCAGCTACGTGCTCACAGCGGGCGGGATCGTGGCGATTCACGCCGGCACCGTGCCGGGCGAGCGTGCATGATGGTCGTGGTGAGCAGCACAGCTACCGGCGGCTTTGCGGGAGTGGATGGGCTCGACGCGATCATGGAACGCGGCGGGGAGCGGCTGCGCGGCTGGATGCGGCGCACCGAGCGTCACCTGGAGCGCGTCACCGCGGAGGCGGGCACGCCGCTAGCTGCCCACGCCAACGCGACGGTCAACCCCGCTGGAAAGCGCCTGCGCCCGCTGCTGGTTGTGCTGGCGGCGGAGTCCGCGGGCGGCCCACCGCATACGGAGGAGGGGGGTGAGCGCCTCGTGCGAGCGGCGGTGGCGGTGGAGCTCGTGCACTCGGCGACGCTCGTGCACGACGACGTGATCGACGGCGCTTTGCTGCGCCGCGGACGCCCGACGGTGGCTGCAGTCGCCGGACGCCAAGTGGCGGTCGCGACGGGCGACCTGCTGTTCTCCCGGGCTTTCGCTGAGCTCGCTCGAAACGAAGATGTGGAGCAGCTCTCGGCGCTCTCGCAGGCCAGTAGTGCGCTCGCCGAAGGCGAGTTGCTCCAGCGCGAGGATGCCTACGCCGCGCACGTGGCCGTCGAGCGCTATCTGCGCCGCTGCGAGCTGAAGACGGCAGCGCTGTTCGAGGCGGCATGTCGCCTGGGGGCACTGACCGCGGTGGGGGCCTCGAAGAGCCTGGCGGACGCGCTGGGCGCGTTCGCGCGCCGCATTGGGCTGGCCTTTCAGATGCTCGACGACGTGTTGGACGTTTCCGGGCCTGTCGAGCGCACGGGAAAGTCGCGCGGCACGGACCTCCTCGACGGCACCGTCACGCTGCCGTTCATCCTCGCCCGCGAACGCGAGCCAGAGCTGGCGGCATTCGACCTGAGCTCGCTCGAGGGCCCCGACGGTCCGCGCCAGGCGGAGGCGCTGTGCGAGCGCATCGCTGCCACCGGCGCGCTGGAGCAGGCGCGCGAGCGCGCGCTCGCTGTGGTCGCCGAGGCCAAGGCGGCGCTCCCGGGGATGCTTCCCGATGGTCGCTCGGCGTTGCTGGGCCTGGTCGCCGACGCGGTGGTCGAGCGCTACCGCTAGCGGCCTGCCGGCGCGGCGTCAGGCGGCGTCCTCGCTCGCGCTGTCAGAAGTCGCTGGGCATGATCAGCTCAGCGTCCAGCGCGCGCACGAAGAACTCGATTTCCTCGGACATGTTCGCGTGCGTCATGCGCCTGAGGTCGCCGAGCAGAGCGCTCGAGCCGCGGTCGAGCTCGTCGTCGAGACGTTCCACGGAGCTCTGGTCGAACACGCCTTCGCGCCGTGACTCGCACTCGGGACAGCGCAGCACGATGCGCCAGTGGCGCGGTCCCTCCTCCGACCAGTCGAGCGGGTAGACGAGCTCGCCAGCACAGTGGAAGCAGATGTGCAGTTGCGCCGGCGAGCACGTGCCGTCCACACCCTGGCGCTGGTCGCCGTAGACGGTGTGCGCGGGCTTGCCCACCGGGGAGGGCGGGCGGTGCCTGATGTCTGGGTCCTTCTCCGATTCCATTGCGTTCTGAGTCGTCATCGACGCGTGGAGCAAGGGCCTTTAGCCGATGGCCGCGAGCTACAGCGGTGGTAGGTTCATTGGGCCCATGGCTAGCGCGATTCGCACGATCAGCCACGAGGATCGACTTAGCCTCGTCGACCACCTGGAAGAGCTCCGCACCAGGCTGATCGTCAGCGGGGTTGTGCTCGCTGTGGCCTTTGGTGTGTGCATGTGGCAGAACCACGTGCTGCTGGAAGTGATCAACAAGCCACTCATCAGCCAGACGAAAAAGCAGGTTCTGAAGGGCGACGGCACGGTCGGGCAGGCCTCGCTCGCGCAACAGGGCCTGTTGAAAGTCGCAGCCGACACGCAGGCTGCGCTCGGGGTGCTCTCCGGACCGCACAGCGGGCTGCCCACGTCCTCGCGCGCGCAGCTCTCCTCGCTGGCCAAGGAGCTGAAGAAGGACGTTGCGAAGATCCCGCACAGCGTGCCGGCGGACAAGCCGGCGACGCTGGGCGTGGGCGAACCGTTCACGACGACGATCACCGTGACGCTCATCTTCGCCCTGATCGTCTCACTGCCGGTGATCCTGTACGAGCTGTACGGCTTCGTGCTGCCGGCGCTGAAGCCAAATGAGAGACGCGCGGCCGCGCCGCTGCTCACCGCCGTTCCGTTCCTGTTTGCCCTCGGTGTCGCGTTTGGCTACTTCGTAGTGCTGCCTGCTGCGATCCACTTCTTCGTCAACTTCAACTCCGAACAGTTCAACGTGATCGTCCAGGCCGGCCCCTATTACCGGCTGGCGGCGACGATTCTGCTGGCGATGGGGCTGGTGTTCCAGGTTCCCGTCGTGATCCTCGGCGCCACCCGCGCTGGTCTGGTCACGCCCAAACAGCTGCGTAGAGCGCGTCGCTACGCGCTCGTCGCCTGTGCGGTGATCGCAGCGGTGCTGCCGGGCGAAGTGATCACGATGGTCCTGGAGGCGGTACCGCTGTATCTCCTCTACGAGGCGAGTATCCTGCTTGCGACGTTTGTCGCTCGAAAGGATCTCGACCGCCAGGCGGAGGGGAGCACAACCAATGCAGGCACCCGGCATCCCGCGGAGGACCCGGCGCCAACGACGCAGGATCAAGCGGAGCCGACCGTGCAAGAGCTGATCGACCACATAGACCCAGAGCTTTCGAGCTGATGCTGTTCGACCTGAGAGGCCGCGGCCGTCGTCGTACGGTGCGCGTCATCTACACGGGCTTGGCGCTGCTGATGGGGGTGGGGCTCGTCGGCTTCGGGATCGGCGGCGGCTTCGGTGGCGGCGGGCTGCTGAGCTCGATCGGCAAAGAAGGCGAAGGCGGCGGCGGCTCGACCTACGCGAAGGAAGTCGCCAAGTACCGCAAGTTGACCCAGAAGAAACCGAGCGACGTGAGCGCGTGGGAGCTGCTCGCCAAGAACCTCTATCACGAAGCGGGCAACGAACCGTATACGACGAGCGCGGGCGAAGTTACGGGCAAGGGCAAGGAACTGTTCAAGCAGGTCGCCGCCGCGTGGGACAGCTACATCGCGCTGAAACCGGCCAAGACGGACACTGAACTTGCGCAGCTGATGGAGAGCGTCTACGGCGAAGGCGGGCTGAACGAACCCTCCAAGGAGGTCGAAGTCCTACAGGTGGCGGTGGCGGCGAAACCGACGGACGCGGCCCTCTACGCTGCGCTCGCGGAGTACGCCTACAAAGCGAAGAACACCAGCATCGGCGACCTCGCCTCCGAAAAGGCCGTCACGCTGGCTCCCGCCGCCGATCGCGCCCGCGTCAAGGCTGAGCTCGCGGAAGTGAAGGCCAACCCCACCGGGGAAAAGACCTACACGACGACGACGAACGGCAAGACGTACACGGGCAAGCTGAACTCCAAAGGCGAACTGAAGGCCACCGAAGCGAAAACGACGTCCAGCGGCAAAACGTCGAGCACGACCAGCAAAACGACGAGCACGACGAAAAAGTAGCCGCCGGGCCAGCTTGGCTAGAATCGGCGCTTCGAGCCGGCCGATGCTGCCGGTGCGCTCACGGGCCGTTAGCTCAACCGGCAGAGCAGGGGCCTCTTAAGCCCAAGGTTCCGGGTTCGATTCCCGGACGGCCCACTTTTTCGGACGTTGCGCAAGCAGTCCCGCTGCGAGCGGCGGCCATCTGTCATACTCGCTATCTTAGGCCGTATGACGATGTTCAGTTTTCGCGTGTCGGATGACGAGGCGGCGGAGGTGCAGCGCTGGGCGGAGGCGCTTGGGATGGACCGTTCGGAGATTCTCCGCGACGCTCTCCATCGGCATCTAGTCGGCCTGAGTAGCGAGCACGATGCCGAGGCGTGGGCACAAGCCCCCTTGACGGATTCCGAGCGGTCGCTCGAGAGTATTGCGGACTGGGGTCCAGCTGAGGATTGGGCGGACTGGGACGATGCAGCGGGGTGAGATCTGGTTCGCCGCGACGCCGGGCGGGGACCGGCCGGTGCTGGTGTTGACTCGTGATCCCGTGGCCGATCGCATCGGATCGGTTGTAGTGGCTGCGCTGACGAGGACACGTCGCGGCCTGGTATCCGAGCTCGAACTAACGCCGAGCGATGACGGCGTTCCTACGCCATGCGTGGTGAACTTCGACAACCTCCACACAGTGCCCCGTGCTTCCTTCCGGCGCCGTGTCACCCTGCTGTCGAGTCCTCGCATGGCGCAGGTCTGCCGGACGCTGAGAGACGCCGTCGGCTGCTGACGGGACGAGCAAGCGATCAGGATCTGTCGCGATCTGATCACTCGGCTGGGCAACCAACCCGAAGCCGAGCTCGTCAGTCCGGGAGGAGCGTTAGGTGCGTGCAGTGCCGGGGGCGAACGACTGAGAAGTGTCGCTGGTCGAGTGTGGCGACGCTGGTCTCGCCTAGACGCTCGCAAAGGGCGATGGTGCAGGCATCGACTAGCCCCAGATCGAGGTCCTCATAGGTGCTCTCCAACTCGGCCGCGCGTGTTAGATCGGAATCGGTTGGATGGGCCACCCGGTAGGCGCCTCGGTTGATGTCGGCAACGAAGTCGTTCCACACCCCGGGCCCGGCGAGCTTGACGAGCCAGTAGTCGACCTCGACGAGTACCGGACTGGGTACGAGCAGATCCTGCGCTCCTGCGAGTAGAGTCGCGCAACGCTGGTGGTCAGGGTCCTGTTCGTTGAGGGCCGCCACAATTGGCCCCGTGTCGAGGATGAGTGTCACGTGGAGCGGAAGTTGCGCGCTGCTGGCTGCTCTTGATCCGCGGCAACAGCGATGCTCGTATCCGCGCGGAAGGTCGCCAGGCGTGGACGTCGGGCCTGCCTCAGCTCATCCGCACGCTCAGCGAGAACGGCCCCGAGCATCCTGCCGAGGGACAGCCCTCGGCTCCGGGCCTCGTGGGCGAGCAATGCCAAGTCCTCGTCGCGAGCTACGACTGTGGTTCTACGCTCTTTCATGATGCAGATTATACATCAGATGCAGTAAGTCGAGAGAGGACGCGCGCGAGGTGCCTCGACTTCGAGGATCGCCGAGGCGACCGAAATCAGGTTAGTCTGTATAGTCCAATGGCCGGAATTAGGACGGCTTGGTTAGCCGGCGGTCGACGCCGGGTATCTCTTCCAGCAAACGAGTCAGATGTCCAATCTCGCTGCCCATACTCTCGCCAACTGGCTCTGCTGGACGGAGCGAGCGTGATCCACGCTGTGGGGATGGATCGCATACGTATCTTCGCCGCAGCGTTCGTGGCGTCGCTGACGATCGCGTGTTTGTGGGCCGTGAGCGCTGTAGCGGAGCCGGTGCTCCCGGCGCCGACGGCTCAGGCGAGCGCCACCGAACAGAGCGAAGAAGCCGCAGAAGCGACCGAAGCCCAGGAAGAAGCGTCGGAAGTCAGCGCGGAAGCGGCCCCAGCCTTCCAACCGAGAGCGACGCGCGAGGGGAGCACCTCGGCGTCCGGGAAGATCGCTCGCCTTACTCGCAAGATCCACCATCTACGCGTCGTCAAAGAACGAATCCGCGCGAGGCGACGCCAGCTGCGCCAACTTCCCGCCAACTCGAAACGACGCCAGCACGGGCTGGAGGTCCAGACGGCAAAGCTGCTGCGCAAGCGCAACCGCCTCTTCTTCCTTCAGAAAGAGCGCGGCGAACTCGAAGGTCACTGAGCGACGCCACCGAAGCCAGGGAGTGTGCCCGGGCTCGGTTGTTCGACCCGCAGCGGCTCTTCCTGCCAGCTGACGGAGAAGCCCCCGCTCGACGTGTCGGCCGTCGAGGCGGTGGCGAGGATGAGCGTCGGTACGGAGCTCGGTTGTGCGTCTGCCGCGCCCGTGCGGTCCGTTGAGGCACTCTGCTGGAGTTCCAGCGCGGTTGAAGACCAGGCGGTGTCGAGGATCGTGCCCGTGTGTCCGCTCGCGGTCGCGGTGGCGCTGGAGAACAGCACCTCGCCGAAGTCCGTCAACGCCAGCGGCTCGCAGGAGCTGCTGGTCGCGCACGTAGACGGCGCCTCGACGATCCACTCAGCGGAGGACGTATCGACGCTCGAGGCGCGCCTGGTGATGGTGAAGCGCGCGCCGCTCGTGAGATCTCGGATCCTCAACGTGACGTCATGCTTCTCGACGGTCGTCGAGGCGGACATCTCGTCGCCGGGGCGTACCTTCATGGTCAGGTTCACGGGACCGGCTGGCAGCAGCTCATACCAGGCTTTGTAAGTGGCGGCGCCCGAGCGTGAGCAGTCGGCGTCGGCACCGACCTGCTCGAGTGCCCTGGCCTGTGTGCTGTAGCCGCCGAGGCCGACCCACGCGGCTGAGTAGGTCTGGTGCCCGGAAATACAGGTTGCTTTCGGCTCCTGCCACGTCCCCGAGACGCTCGAGAAGCCCGAGTCTGCGCTCGTGGAAGGCAGGGCGACGTATCCGGCCCAGTTGGCGCTGACGCTCGCTCCCCAGGCGGGACTAGCGGTGAGCGCGAGGAGGCCGGCCATTACGCAGACGGCGCCGCTCCGGCGTCGAAGCTCGAGGAACTTCACATCTCGATCATCGGGAGCGCGCGTTAAACGCGCCTAGGAGCCGCGTAAGAGGAGTCTAGGAATGCAGCTCCGCCAGCCCACCGTTGCTGGCGATGATCGTCTGGCGTCCGGCCTCGGTCCATACCGTCTGCTCGCGGCCGGGGCCGACACCGATCATCGTGATCGGCGCGCCAACGTGCTCGGCGATGAAGTCGAGGTATTCGCGTGCGCCATCAGGCAGGTCGGACATCGTGCGGCACTCGCCCAGGTCCTCGCTCCAGCCGCGCAGCTCGGTGAGCTTGGCGACGGTGTGGTGCAGCACGGTCTGGTGGTAGGGGAAGTCCTCGAACTCGGCGCCGTCGGCGCCGCGGTAGCTCGTGCACACCTGGATGCGGTCGAGCCCGGAGAGCACATCGAGCTTCGTGACTGCCAGCGCGGTGAGCGTGTTCAAGCGGGCGGCGTAACGCAACGCGACGAGGTCCAGCCAGCCGGTGCGTCGCGGGCGCCCGGTCGTCGTGCCGAACTCGCCGCCGCGCTGGCGGATCGTCTCGCCCATCTCGTCGTGCAGCTCGCTCGGGAACGGTCCCGCGCCCACACGGGTCGTGTACGCCTTGGAGATCCCCCAGATCTCGTCGATCGCCTTCGGGCCGATGCCGCTCCCCACGCACGCGGCGCCGGAGAGCGGGTTGGAGGAGGTCACGAACGGATAGGTGCCGTGGTCGATGTCCAGCATCGCTCCCTGCGCTCCCTCGAGGATCACCGTCTGGCCGTCGTCGAGCATCTCCCACATGAGCTTCGCGGTGTCCGCGATGTGCTGCTCGAGGCGGTGGCCGTAGGTCAGGTACTCCTCGGTCATCGTGTGCAGGTCGAGCGCGGGGTCCTTCTCGAACGGTCGCAGCGACAGGCGCTTGGGCTCCATTGCGGCGACGATCTTCTTCTTGAGGATCTTCTCGTCGAGCAGGTCCTGCACCCTGATGCCCAGGCGCGCGGCCTTGTCGGCGTAGCACGGTCCGATCCCGCGGCGGGTGGTGCCGATCTGCAGGCTCCCCAGCTTCGCCTCCCCGGCGGAGTCGAGCAGCAGGTGGTAGGGCATGATCAGGTGCGCGTTGGCGGAGATGCGCAGCCCGCTGACGTCCACACGTCGCGCGCGCAGCGCGTCGAGCTCCTCGATCAGGACCTTCGGGTCGATCACCACGCCGTTGCCGATCACGCAGCGCTTGCCTGGATACAGGATGCCGGAGGGGATCAGGTGCAGCTTCCACTCTTCCTCGCCGCGCACGATCGTATGGCCGGCGTTGTTGCCGCCCTGGAAGCGCACGACCGCGTCGCTGTACTCGGCGAGCAGATCGGTGATCTTGCCCTTGCCCTCATCGCCCCATTGGGCGCCCACTATCACTATTCCTGGCATGAGCAGTGCAGTTTAGGGCGCTGTGGCTTCGGCCTCAGCCGGCGCGCTCGACGATCCTCGCGGGCCCGGCGCGATATTCGCGACGCCGGTCCTCGCCGTCGAGCGGGATCAGGTCTCCGCAGATCTCCACCAGACGTGAGACCGTGCGCGCGCCGAGCCGGTCGGAGAGCTCGTCGGGCATCAGGTTCGTCGTCGCCACGATCGCCCGCTGGGACTCATAGCGTGCGTTGACGATCGAGTAGAGCTGCTCCAGCACCCAGTCCGTGCGGTTCTCTGCCCCCAGGTCATCGACGTGCAGCAGGTCAACGGCTGTCAGTCGGTCGAGCAGGTCGAGCAGCCCTCCGTCGGACTCCATCGACTCGCGCAGCAGGTTGAGCAGGCGCGGGAGCGAGTAGATCGCGACCGAGCGTCCGGCGTCGAGCGCTGCCTTGGAGACGAGCATTGCAAGCGTCGTCTTGCCGGTGCCGACGTTTCCCTGTATCCACAGTCCCCGTCCAGAGTCGATGTTGGCGTCGATCCCCTGCACGTAGCGGCGCACCGCCCGGATCTGATCGGGGGCGGTCCTCGCCAGGTCGCTGAGCGGCGGTCGGTCGAACGACACGCCGCGGTAGAGCTTCGGGATTCGCCCCTCCAGGCGCGCCGTGCGCGCTCCCGCGATTTTCGCCGCCCGGCACCCGCAGTCCATCGCGGTGTTCGTGGCCTCGTCGATCACGAAGCCGTCGCCGTCGCATATCCCAAGGGGACAGCTCACTGATAGCGCTCGCCGGCGTAGTTCATGAACTTGGGGTACTCCTTCTGGAAGGTGAGCGTGACTTTGCCCACGGCGCCGTTGCGGTGCTTGGCGATCAGCAGGTCGGCCTCGCCGGGGCGCTCGGAGTCCTCGTTGTAGTACTCGTCGCGGTAGATGAACATCACCAGGTCGGAGTCCTGCTCGAGGTTTCCACTCTCACGGAGATCTGAGAGCTGGGGCTTCTTGTCAGGACGCGTCTCCACCGCGCGGCTGAGCTGCGAAAGCGCGATCACCGGTACCCCCAGCTCGCGCGCGAGGATCTTCAGCCCACGGCTGAGCTCGCCGACGGCGGTCACGCGGCTGTCGTAGCGGCTGTCGGTGCGCATCAGCTGCAGGTAGTCGATGATGATCAGCCCGAGGCCACCCTCGCACTGGCTGTGCAGGCGCCGCGCCTTTGCGCGGATCTCGAGCATGCCCACGTCGCTCGAGTCATCGACCCACAGCGGCGAGGCGGCGAGGCGCTGGCTGGCGTTGAGGATCTTCGGCCAGCGCTGCTCGGCCACGCGGCCCTTGCGCAGCTCCTCGCCCTTGATGCGTGCCTGGGAGGCGACGAACCGCTGTGCGAGCTCCGCCTCTGCCATCTCCAGCGAGAACAGCGCCACCGGCCGGCCGTGTTCGACGGCGGCGTTCTCGGCGATGTTGCACACGAGCGCGCTCTTGCCCATTGCCGGGCGCGCGGCGATGATGATCAGGTTCCCGGGCTGAAAGCCACCGGTGATCTCGTCCAGGTCTTTGAAGCCCGACGGCGTGCCCGTAAGCGAGGTGCCCTCCAGCGACAGGCGGTGCAGCTTGTCGAGCTCCTCGTGCAGCACCTCCTCGATCGCCCGGAAGTCCTGCTGGCGATCGTCGCGCGCGACCTCGAGCATCGCCTTCTCCGCCTGCTCCACGAGCTCACGTGGAGCCGCGTCATGCCCGAGCACGCTCTCCTGGATCTCATAAGTGCTTTGCAGCAGCCGCCGCAAAAGCGCGTTCTCACGCACGATCTGCGCATAACGGCGAGCGTGCCCGGCCGCGGGTACCACCCCGGTCAGTTCGTCGACCGTCGCCGGGCCGCCGACGCCCTCGAGCTTGCCCGTCTGGCGCAGGCGGTCGACCACGGTGAGCACGTCCACCGGTTCGCTTTCGTTGTACAGCGCAAGCATCGCCTCGTAAACCGTCCCGTGGCGCTCGCGATAGAAGTCGTCCGGCCGCAGCCCCTCTTCAATCACCAACGCGTAAAGCGAGCGATCAGAAAGCAGGATCGCCCCAAGCACCGACTGCTCAGCATCGAGGTTGTGAGGAGGCGTGATCACGCCCGCATGGGCGCCCGAGGAGCCGTTGGCTGGGGGGCTGGCGATTATGGGCATAGCCGAGCCGAGTCTAGGTCGCCCCCGTCCCACCCCGGGGACCGGTTCCCGCAAATCGCGACCGGAAAAACCGCCAGGACCAAGCACGAACAAATGTTCGCATCAAGCAAGGACGGACCCACCGCGCACGGTCGCCGTTCTCGGCCAAGCGGAGCAGTTGAGTCGACTCGCTCCCCCCACCGCGAAGCGGTCGGGGACGATCGACGCAACCTGCGGAGCGCCTATTTCTTAGCCACGATCATGGTCTTGATCGTGGCAGTCACGTTGTCGACCACCTCGACCACGACCATGTAAGTCCCCACGTTCTTGATCGCTTCCGGCAGATGCACGTTGCGTTTGTCGATCCGCAGCCCACGCGCTTCGCGGATCGCGCTGGCGATGTCCTGGGCGGTCACCGAGCCGAAAAGCCGTCCGTCCGCGCCCGCCTGCTGGGGGATCGTCAGCACCGTGCGGTTGAGCAGGTTGACGTTCTCCTGCGCGCGCTCGATCGCCTCGCGCGCGGCCCGCTCGGCGGCCGCCTGACGCTGGCGGATCGTTTCTATGGCTCCCTTGGTCGCCGGCTGGGCGAGCTTGCGGGGCATCAGGTAGTTGCGCAGGTAGCCCTTGGATACGTCGACCACATTGCCCTGCTCGCCGAGCGTCTCGACGTCCTTGAGGAGAATCGCTTCGGGCATGCGCGTCTAGCGTTCGCGGTCTCGGTCGCCGCGCTCGCGACGGCCGCCGGGGGCGTCGTCGCGGCCGCCCTCGTTCACGTAGGGCAGCAGCGCCAGCTCACGAGCGCGCTTCACCGCGCGCGCGATCTGCACCTGGTGGCGCCGGCAGGATCCGGTGATCCGCCGTGAGCGGATCTTGCCCTTCTCGGAGATGAACTTCCGCAGCGACGCCACGTCCTTGTAGTCGACCTGATCGATCTTGTCGCGGCAGTGCTGGCACGGCTTGCGCCGTCCGCTGCCGGGACCGCCCTTCTTGTCGCGCCGGCGCACCGGCTTGCCGCGACCGCGTGCCTTGGCCATCAGCGCGCCTGCTCGCCGGGGAGGTGCTGCTGGGGCATGACTGGGACTACGAACACAAAGACCTCGCTGTACTGACTAGAACGGAATATCGTCGTCGCCGGCCGAGCCGGAGACCGGTGCGGGCTGGAAATCCCCTTCGTCTACGGGAATGTCGCTGCCCCTGGAGGCCCCGTTTCCTGAGAAGCCTCCACCGCCGGAGCCCTCTTCACGCGAGCCCAGGAACTGCACCGAGTCGGCAATGATATCGATTGCCTGACGTTTCGCGCCCTCTTGGGTCTCCCACTCTCTCCATTCGAGCCGTCCGTCGATCGCCACAGGGCGTCCCTTGGCGAGGTAGCGAGCCGCGTTCTCGCCCTGTGCGCCCCACACGGTGACGTCGAAGTAGTTGGGCTTGTCCTCCCATTCGCCCGTGCTCCCGTTCTTGCGCCGGGTGTTGCAGGCGACGCGCAGCTTGCAAACGGAGTTGCCGCTCGGCAGCGAGCGCAGCTCCGGGTCCGCGGTCAGGTTTCCGGTGAGCACGACCCGGTTGATGTTGGTGGCGGCCATGTCTGGCTTCCTTTCAGCTTGTCTGTCCTGCGAGGTGCGCAGGAGGCGATCGTTCGTCGAACTGGGTTCCCGAGTCTAGAGGCGCCCGCGGGCGGGATTCTCGCGGCGGCACGGTGGGTGAGCTTCGTTCCCGCTCATTGCGAAGATCGCTTTGCCCGGGGCGAGGTGCGGAACACCTCATCCCAGTAGGGCGCGCTGATCCCAAAGCCGCGGGTGTGGTCCTGGAAGTGGTGACGCATGTGGCGCTCGCGCAGCATGCGCCCGAGCGGGCCGCGGGGGCGGAAGTGATGTAGGTAGTAATGCGTGAGGTCATACGCGAGGTAGCCCGCGAAGAACCCCGCGCCGATCGCCGGCGCGTAGCGAGAGCCGAAGATCAAGTAGAGGATCCCGAACACGACGGCGCCTAGGGGAACGCTCACCGCCGGTGGCATCACGAGGCGAAGCGGGTCGTTCGGGTGGTCGTGGTGGACGCCGTGGATGATCCAGTGCAGGCGCGCCCCGAGCCCGTCCTCGGGCTCGAAGTGGAACACCAGCCTGTGCAGCCAGTACTCGAACAGCGTCCAGAGCGCATATCCGCCGACGGTCAGCCCGATCGCGACGAGCACGCTCACACGCGACAGCGCCCACGCGAACAGGACGACGATCGCAGGCAGGAAGATGACTACCGGCACAGCGGGGTGAACCCGTGAGAGGGCGTCGAGCACGCGTGACTCGAACATCGGCGGAGACGCGCGCAGCACGTCCGTTCTCGTCGTGGAACGGTCCGTCATGTCCTCAGCCTCGGCCCAGCTCATGCGGCGATGTTATTACGCTCGCAGCGAATACATAAGCGGTCGCGCGGCGTCCAGGAAAGAGAAAAACGGCTAGGCCGGCTCGCCGAGCGCAACCTCGACCTGCTCCACCGGTGTGTCCGGTGCGGTCTCGGTCTCGGTGGGCCGCGCCATGGCGGCGGGGGAACGCATGTCAGGCGCGTCCGGGACGCCCGGCGCGAGCTTGATGATGCGGAAGCGAAGCACGCCGTCGGTGATCCGCAGCGTGCGGTCCAGGCCATCGAGCAGCTCGGTGGTGCCTGCGTGGAACTGCAGCAGGTGGTACTCGGCGTTCGCCTTTTTCTCGATTGGGTAGCTCAACGCTCGCTCGCCCCAGTCGTCGTTGCGCAGCAGCTCTCCCTGCGCCTCGATCGCGGAACGCACGTCGGTGAGGATCTTCGCGCGCACGTCATCCTCCGCTTGTATGTCAAGCAGGAGCACGAGATCGTATGTGGGTGCGGGCAAGGTCATCTGCGTCGGTCGCAAAGAGTAGCGCGTTGTGAGCGGCGGTCCGGCGGCGCCGCCGCGTCAATGCGAGCGGGCCTTGGCGCGGATGTCCGCCAGCTGCTCGTCGATCCAGTCGCCGGGATCGCGCTGCGTGACGATCTGCGCGAGCCCTTCGGCGCGCCGGTGGCGCTCTCCCGGGTCCATCGTCAGCGCGGCGTAGATCGAGTCGGCAAGCTCCTGGATGTCGAACGGGTTGACCGACAGCGCGTACTCGCCGAGCTCCTCATGCGCGCCCGTGTTCTCCGAGAGGATCGACACGCCCTCGCGCTCGTTGACGATCGGTCCCTCCTTGGCGACGAGGTTCATGCCGTCGAACATCGCGTTCACGAGCAGCACGTCGTAGTGCTTGTAGGCGGCCATCGCCTCCTCGAGGTCGTCGCGCAGCTTCAGCTGGATCGGCATCCAGTCGGGCGTGCCGTGGCGGTGGTTGACGACCGCCACGAGCGCCTCGATGCGCTCGAGGTACTCCGCGTACTGCGGCACGTCCGTACGCGAGGGCATCAGCTGCGCCATGAACGTGACGCGCTCGGTGAACTCGGGATGCTGCTCTAGGAACAGGTCGAAGGCGGAGAAGCCGCGCAGCACGTTCTTGCTCAGGTCCGCACGATCGACCCGCAGGATCAGGAAATCGCGCCGGCGGCGCAACAGCTCCTCCTCGAACTCCCTCACACGAGCGCTCTGGGCGATCTGGCGCGTCGCCTGGTGGTCGATCGGCAGCGGGTAGGCGCGGACCCACACCTCGCGCTCGCCGAAGCGCACGACGCCCCCCTCGAAATCGACGTCCAGCTCCATCAGGTCGTGGCAGCACTGCAGGAAGTTGTGCCGGTAGGAGCGCGTGTGAAAGCCGATGATGTCGTTTGCCAAGAGGCCCTTGTAGATCTCCTCGCGAATCCGCGTTGGCAGTACGCGCCACGCGTCCGGCTGCGTCCAGGGAATGTGGATGAAGTGGTGCAGGAACACGTCCGGACGCGCGCGGCGGACGAGGTCGGGGAGCGTGTACAGGTGGTAGTCGTGGACCATTACCACCGGCTCCTCGGCGCCCTCGAGCTGCTCGACGACCGCCCGCGCGAGGTCTTCGTTGACGACGTTGTAGCCGAACTCGAACGCTTCGACCTCCTCACGGCGGATGTCCGGCGCGTTGGACAGATCCCACAGGTAGTGCTGAATGAACCACAGCATCGGGTTCGCGAACACGTTGTAGAAGCGGTCGTACGCGTATGGGTCGCTGACCACGAGGCGCACCTGATATTCGCCGCCACCGGGGGCGCGCACGGGGAAGGCGCGTCCGTCGTGTTCGCGCGAGACCTCCGCGTCGTAGTCGCTCATCGCCGAGGCGATCCAGATCGCTTCGCGATAGGAGGCGAGGCCCGTCAGCGCCGTGACCAGGCCGCCGGAGCCGCGTTGGACCTCGCCGTGAGCCTGGAAGGTGACCGGCCCACGATTGCTCACCAGCACCAGCGGAGACCGCTGTGCCGGCTCGCCGGTCATGCCTCCGCTAGCTCGTTGAAGATCTTCAGGTAGTCGCGCAGGTAGCGCGGCGTGAGGAAGTGGGCGCGCACGTGCTCCTTACCCTTGCGCCCCAGGGTCCTCCCGAGCTCGGGGTCGCGCAGGAACTGGAGCGTGCGCTCGGCGCACTGCTCGGGGCTCGAGACCAGGAAGCCGGTGACGCCGTCCTCGATCTGCAGCGGGATCCCGCCGACGTTACCGCCGACGAACGGGCGCGCCTTCCAGATCGCCTCGGAGACCGTCAGTCCGAAGCCCTCGCGGGTGGACTTTTGGATCAGCACGTCGGCGTGCGACTGGAACGCGTTGACCTCGATCGCCCCGACGTTGTTGAAGTTGTTCAGGATGTGGATGTCCGCGTCGCCGTCCGCGTGCGCGACGGTGGCGTTGAAGTAGTCCCAGCCCTCCGGGTCGTCGCTGGCCATCGAGCCCACCAGCGCTAGCTGCACGTCCGGCATCGACTCCTTGACCTGGTGGTAGGCGTCGATCACGCCCAGCGGGTCCTTCCATGGGTCAAAGCGGGAGACCTGGCAGATCAGCGGCCGGTCGACGTCGATGCCGAACTGCGCACACACGAACGCTCCGTCTTCGGGGGAGAGCGCCATGTTCTTGGGCGTCAGCGGGTCGATCGCGGGAGGCACCACGTTGACGTGACCGCCCATGCCCGCGGGCACATAGTCGCGCATGTGGAACAGCGACTGGGGATAGTCCTGGATGTAGGGCAGCAGCTGTCTGATCGTGTCCGGGTTGGGTGTGGAGACGTCGATGTGGCAGCGCCACACCCAGCCCTTGGCCTTCTCGGGAACGAGCTTGAACAGTGCTGCTGGCTGCGGGTCGTGCACGAGACATACGTCCCAGCCGCCGGTGAGCTCAGCGGCGTTCATTTCGTTGTAGCGCAGCCACGTCGCCCACTGCTCCTCGTCGAGGTCCTGGGGGGCGCCCTGGAGCGCGTTGTGCATGAGCTTGGTCGCGTTGAAGAACTCTTCGCGCCCGTAGATCACCTGCCACTCGCAGTCCAGGCCGACGTCGCGCATCAGCGGCACGAGCGTGTAGAGGATCTCTGAGACGCCGCCGCCGAACGCGGTCGCGGAGATGTGCACGACACGCTTGCCCTGCAGCGGCTCGGCCAGCTCACGGATTTCCGCGATCAGCTCCCGTCCGCAGATGTGCGTGTAGTCAGAGAGTGTCTTATGGGCAACGGCTACGGGCTGGAGCACGCGGCGGCACGATACCTAAACCGGCGCCCGGACCCGCGCCAATGGGCGTCGCGGTGCGCTTTGGAGGCTGGTGAGCGGGTGAGCGCACGCGGAGCCGACCCGCTGGTTATGGTCTACGCATGCTGAACGGGCGCCTGTACCGAGCGGCCTTCCTGCCGTTCCTGCTCGCCCTTGCGATCGGCGCCTTCTCGCTCGGCTCGCAACCGGGGGCGCTCAGCTCGAGCCTCGCTCCCGACGCGTTCGAAGGTGCGCCTGCGTTCGCCGAACTGAAGGCGATGGCCGCTCGGTTTCCGCACCGCACCCCCGGCAGCCGCGGCGATCAGCGGCTGGCGCAACATGTGGCGAGCACGCTTGCAGGGCTGGGCGGCTCCGGTGGCGGCGGCTTCTCCGTGCACACATATCGCTTCGAGGCCCAGACGATCGACGGCGAAAGATCGCTGACGAACGTCGTTGCGCAGCGCGCCGGATCGACGAGCGCCCCGCCGATCTTGATCCTCGCCCACCGCGATGCCGCAGGACTCGGCGCGCAGGCGGAGCTCTCCGGCACGGCGGCGCTACTCGAGCTGGCGCGCGTGTTTGCCACGCGCGAGACCAAGCGCACGATCGTGATCGCCTCCACGAGCGGTGGCAGCGGCGGCAACGCCGGCGCTGTGCAGCTCTCCTCCGAGCTGCACGAGCCGCTCGACGCGGCGATCGTGATCGGGGACGTGGCTGGCACGCGCATGCGCCGCCCGTTCGTGGTCCCTTTCTCGGACGGGCTCGGCTCTGCTCCGCTGCAGCTGCAGCGCACGGTCGACGAAGCGATCGGCCAGGAGGCCGGCGTAAGCGCCGGCGCGCCGAGCACGGCCGCCCAGCTCTCCCATCTCGTCTTTCCGATGGCGCTGGGCGAACAGGGGGTGCTGAACGCCGCCGGCGTGCCGGCCGTGCTCGTTCAGGTCTCCGGCGAACGTGGGCCCGCCTCCGGCGAGGGCGTGAGCATGGGACGCCTGGAAGGCTTCGGGCGCGCCGTGCTGAGCGCGGTGGACGCGCTGGACACCTCGCCGAGCGTCTCCACGTCGATGCAGACGGGGCTGGTGCTCTCGCGCAAGACGCTGCCGATGTGGGTCCTGCGTCTGCTGGTGATCACGCTCCTGCTGCCGTCGTTCGTTGCGGCCGTGGACGGGTTGGCGCGTGCGCGCCGCCGGCGCCTGCCCGTAGGGCGCTGGGTCCTTTGGACGCTCAGCTGTGCGCTTCCGTTCTTCAGCTGTGCGCTGCTCGCGTGGGTGCTCGGCCTGCTTGGTGTGCTCGGCGAGGCGCCTTCCGGGCCGGTGCCACCGGCGGCGCTCGCGCTTGATGGCACGGCGATCACGGCACTCGTGGCCGTTGCGCTCACGTTCGCGTTGGCATGGCTGCTGTGGGGCGCGCTCGTGCGGCGCCTGCGCTGGAGAGGACCGCCGCCGCCAGAGGTGGCAGGGCTGTCGATCATGCTCGTGGCGATCCCGCTCGCGCTCATCGCGTGGCTGGGCAACCCGCTGACGGCGTTGCTCGCGATCCCCGCCGTGCACCTTTGGCTGTTGATCGCCTCGCCAGAAGCTCTCGGTCTCGGTGAACGTGCGCGTCGCCTGGCCTGCCTCGCGCTGGTTGTGGTTGGCGTGCTTCCGCTCGCGTTGCTGATCCTCTCCTACGCCAGCCAGCTCGGCCTCGGCGGTGGCGAGGTGGCCTGGACGGGGCTGTTGCTGTTCGCGGGCGGCTACGTCGGCTTCTGGGGCGGACTTCTCTGGAGCATCGCCTTTGGCTGCATCGCAGGGGCGGCGATCCTCGCTGTGAGGGCCGCACCGGACGTGCCCGTCGCGCAAAGTGGCACGCCGATCGAGGTCACGATTCGCGGGCCCATGAGCTATGCAGGGCCGGGATCACTCGGTGGTACGGAGTCGGCTCTGCGACTATAGGAAAGCCGGTGTCCGAGCTCCGCTTCACTCCAGCGCCCGCAGCAGGCATCCGCAGCCAGGATGATCGCCGTCCCGGCGCAGCCCGCGCGCTGCGCGTTGCCGCCGTCGCGCTAATCGCCTTGGGCGTCCTCGCGCTGGCGGATGCGGTCGTGACGCTTGTTTGGCAGGAGCCGATCACGGCGCTGTACGCCTTGCTCGAGCAGGACCATCTGAGCGGGGAGCTGCGCAACGCCGAACGCGCGGCGCCGACGCCTGTCGAGCGGCGCGCGCTGGCGAGCCTCTCCGATGAGCGCAGTCGCATCGCATACCTCGCTAGCCAGGCCCAGCGGCACACCCCCAACGGCGCGCCGATCGGACGTATCTGGATTCCGCGCGTGGACGCGAGCTACATCGTCGTCAACGGGACCGACACCGAAGACCTGATCAAGGGGCCTGGGATCTACAGGGAAACGCACTTTCCTGGCGTGCCGGGCACGACCGCGATCGCCGGTCACCGAACCACCTGGCTCGCGCCGTTTCGCGAAATCAACTTCCTCAAACCCGGCAACCGGATCGTGCTGAAGATGCCCTACGCGCAGTTCACTTATCGGGTCACCGGTCAGCGTGTCGTCTCGCCCAACGACGTGCCTGCTGCGGTCGCCGAAGTCGGCTACACGCGCCTGGTGCTCTCCGCGTGCACGCCTGTGTTCAGCGCCGCCAAACGCCTGCTGGTGTACGCGCGCTTGACGCGCACGGTCCCCGAGGGTGCCGCGCGCGAGCTGCCGGGCGGTGGCATCCCGCAGCCGATCGAAACAGCGCCGAGCGCCGCGCAGGCCCCTGCTGCCGTGCGCCCGCTAGACGGCGTGCTCGTATCCCGCGATCCGTACGGCGTCTCCCCGGTCGTCTGAGAGCGTCACGCCGGGGGAGCCTGCGCGCGCTTCGCCGATCCAGGTGACCGCCTCCCCGCCGCGCTCGCATAGCGCCTTCTCAATCGCCGCGCGATCGGCGGCGGCTGCACAGAAGCACAGCTCGTAGTCTTCTCCGCCCGCGGCGGCGAGTCGCCAGGGTGGCACGCCTAGCCGTGCGGCGATATCCGCGACGCCGTCGTGCAGCGGCAGCGCGTCGAGCTCGATCTGCAAGTGCACGCCGCTTGCGTTGGCGATGTGCGTGGCGTCGGTGGCGAGGCCGTCGGAGAGATCGATCATCGCGTGGGCGCCCACTGCAGCCAGCGCCCGGCCCTCGTTCAGGCGCGGCACGGGACGCCTCGCGCGGGCAAGTACGGCATCCGCGCCGGTGGTGGCGCGCTCGGCGCGGCCCTCCAGCACGGCGAGGGCCGCCGCAGGGGCACCCAACAGGCCGGTGACGCCGAGCAGGTCACCGGGGCGGGCGCCATCGCGGCCGACCAGTTCGCCGGCGTCATCGGCCCAGCCGACAGCCGTAATCGCCACAGTGAGTGCAGGTGCGCTGACCACATCACCGCCGGCGATCGCGGTGCCCGTCTGCGTGGCCAGCGCGTCGGCAGCGCGCACAAGCTCGAGCGCCCGGTGCTCGCCGAACCCGTGTGGCAGCCCGAGCACGATGTATGCCTCTCCCGGGTCAGCCCCCATTGCCGCGAGATCAGAGAGCGCGCCCGCGAGCGCTCGATGCCCGACCTCCCCGGGGCTCGCCCAGCCTTCCTCGAGACGGAAGTGCACGCCCTCGATCATCGCGTCGACAGAGGTCACGCAGATCGCGCGCGCGCGCACGACCGCAGCGTCATCCCCACTACCGCGCACGATCCTCGAAGCCAGCTGCGAGCTGTTCAGCTCGCCCGCGATCGATTCGATCAGTGAGCGCTCGGCGATGCCGTCCTCAGCGGTGGCGGTAGACGATTCGCGCGCGATCGAGATCGTACGGGGAGAGCTCGCAGCGAACGCGATCGCCCGGCAGGATGCGAATCCGGAAACGGCGCATCTTGCCCGCTACGTGTCCGAGGACCACGTGGTCGTTGTCCAGCTTCACGCGGAACATCGCGTTCGGCAGGGCCTCGATCACCTCGCCCTCGAATTCAACCTTGTCCTCCTTCGCCACGCGGCACCCCATCTGGTCGCCGACGCTGTGCGCGGCCGACCGTTCGTCTTTGTGTTATCCACACTCAAACTACCAGCGCCCGGGTCGCGAAGGGGTTTCCTCGCCGTGAAACTTCAGCCCGCGGGCGCTCCGCCAGTCTGCTTGACGGGAGGTTCGCGCACGGTCGGAGGGACGACCGGTTCGGTGGGCGTCGGAGCCGGAGCGTGCGCTTTACCCGGTTCGCTCGGCGCGCTTCCAGCCCCCGGTTCGGCGGCTTTCGACCCTGGCCTGTGGGCCTTGGGCTTGGTCGTGTGTTCTGCGGACTGTTCGGCCTCCTGGTTTGCCAACGCCTGGCCGGTGGTCGCGTATTTGCCGTAGAACGGCTTGTAGGCGATCGCTTCTTTGGATTCGGGGAGCGGCGGGCATGGCTTGCCTTCAGTCACCGCGGCCATGTACGCGTGCCAGATTTCCGCGGGAAGGTAACCGCCCTGCTGTGGCTCGCCGTGCACGTCGGTCATCGGCACGTCTCCGCGCGGGTAGCCCATCCACACGACGGTGGAGTAATCGGGGTTGTAGCCGTCGAGCCACGCGTCAACCAGTTCGCTTGTTGTCCCGGTCTTGGCGGCGGTGGGGCAGTTGATCGCAGAGCGCGTCGCGGTGCCCTCCTCGACGTTTTCGTGCAGGATGCTCGTCTCGACGCCGGTCACCGCTTCGCTCAGCACTTTCACGCGATGCGGTTCGCCCCAGTTGTGATCGACATGGCCGTCGGGGAAGACCACCTTTGTGATTGCGATCGGTTCGTTGCGGTAGCCGCCGTCGGCCAGCGTCGCGTAGACGACCGCCATTTCAAGTGGGGTGACGCCTAGGGTCAGACCGCCGAGCGCCTGCGCAGGGTTGCCTTCCAGGTGCGTCTTTACGCCCATCTCATAGGCGGTGTGGGTGATCGTTTCCTCGCCGAGATCAGCGGCGAGCTGTGCATAGACGGTGTTGTCGGAGGTGAGCGTCGCTTGCACGAGGTTGATCGACTTGTTCAGCGAGGTTCCCTCGAACGTCTTCACTTCGTACTTCGGTTCTTCCGGTAGCCAGCCAGGCGCGAGCGTGTGCGAGAAGTAATAGGTGCTGTAGGGATCCACCCCGTGCGTGAGCGCGTCGGCCAGATCGATCGCCTTGAAGGTCGAGCCCGGCTGGCGGTGTCCGTCAGCGGCGAGGTTGTACTGCGACTGCTCATAGCTCTCAGACTCGGCCATTGCCTCGATATCGCCGTTGTGGGGGTTGAGCGTGACGATCGCGGAGGCGGGGTCTCCGGGCTCATCGAGTATTTCCGCAATCGCGTTGTGCGCGAGACGCTGCATGTTCAGGTCGAGCGTGGTGTACACCTTCAGGCCGCCGTGTTCGACCGCTTTGGCGCCGTAGCGTTCGATCAGCTGTTGGCGGACGTATTCGAAGAAGAACTTTTCGATCACTTCTGAGTAGTAATGGCCGCGGTGTGTCTCCAGCGGCTCCTGCTCGGTCTGCCTGGCGAGCGCTTTGCTGATGTAGTGCAGTTCAGCCATCTTCGCGAGTACCTCGTTGCGGCGTTCCTTGGCCGCGGTGGGATAGATGAGCGGGTTGTACTGCGAGGGCGCCTGCGGCAGGCCGGCGAGCAGCGCCGACTGCTCGAGGTCGATATCCGATACGGGCTTGTCGAAGAGGATGCGTGACGCGGCCTGGACGCCGATCATCGTCTGTCCGCCGACGGTGCTGTAGGGAACGTCGTTGAGGTAGCTGTTGAGGATTTCGTGCTTGCTGTGATGTTCGTTGTATTCGAGCGCGAGCTTGGCCTCGGCGATCTTCTGCTTGAGCGTGTGCTCGTCTCCGCCCAGATAGAGGTTGCGCACGAGCTGCATCGTGATCGTGGAGGCGCCCTGCAACGCTTTGCCGTGGACGAGGTCGCTGACGGCGGCGCGGAAGATCCCCGTGGGGTCGATGCCGTCGTCTTTGTAGAAACGCTGATCCTCGATCGAGACCGTGGCGTCCTTCAGATAGGTGGGGATTTCGCTCCAGCCGACGGGCGTGCGCAGTTCGTCTGACTGGATCGCGCCGAGGCGCGCGCCGTTGGCGGCGTAGACCTCCGAGGTGCCTCCTCCAATCGTCGCGTGGCGCGAGGCGAGGCCGCGCGTGTCGTGGGCGACGTGCAGCACGTAGCCGACCGCGCCGATCGCTCCGATGACGAGCGCCACCACGACGGCGCCGATACCGATCAGCAGGGCTCGCTTGGCGGTGCCGCGCGTGCGGCGGCGCTTTCGTGCTTGTCGAGACATGCGCGACAGTCGAGATTACCGTGGTTTGTGTGATTTCCTGCCGCCTGCAACCGTGGCGATCTCTAGGCTCGGTGCGAGCATTTATGAACTCCGACACGGCTGAGCTGGCAGTACGCGAAGATCCGGGCGAGCTCCTCGCCGGCGCGCCCCCGCGCTGGTGGACGCGTCTGCGCGAGGATCCTGCGCGGGTCGCTGCCGTGCGGGACAGCTGGCGCGCCCTGTGGCGCTCGCGCCTGCTGGTGTGGGTGGCGGGTGTGGGCCCGGTCCTCGCTTTTGGCTTCGGACCGGAGCGCAAAGCCTTCGACCCGCCTGGGGTGACGCGCGGCTTCGGCTGGCTGGGAAACCTGCTCGCGGCTCCGGCTGCACGCTGGGATTCGGCCTGGTATCTGGTGATCGCCCACTACGGCTATCGCCCGGAACTGGGTGAATACACGTCCTCGCGCGCGGCGTTCTTCCCCATGTATCCGCTTGGCATCCGGTCGGTCGACTGGTTTGGGGTGCCGGCGGTGGTGGCGGGAGTGTTGATCTCCGTGTGTGCGCTGGCGCTGGCGCTCTACGGCATCCACAGGCTGACCACGCTCGAGCTTCTGCGCGACGCGCGCGTCTCGCTTTCGAGCGATCGCGTCGGCGAGGCGGCGCGCCTGGCGGTGCTCGTGACGGCGTTCGCGCCAATGGCGTTCTTCCTGTCTGCCGTCTACTCGGAGTCGCTCTACCTGGCTCTGTCGGTGGGGCTCTTCTGGAGCGCGCGTCAAGGGCGATGGATGTGGGTGGGCGCGCTGGGCGCGCTCGCGGGCGCCACGCGCAGCACGGGTCTCGTGTTGCTGCTTCCGGCCGCGATGATCTACCTGTATGGGCCGCGGGAGGATCGTGTTGCGGACTTTCTGCGCAGCGGCCGCGCCCGCCTGCTCCCGCGCTATCGCCTGCGCCGAGATGCGTTGTGGTTGGCGCTTGTGCCTGCTGGGGCGATCGCCTACGGCGCCTACCTCGGCCTTGCGGGCGGCGATCCGATGGCGCCGCTGCGCGCTCAGAACGCCTGGGGGCGGCACTTCGCCGGTCCGTATGTCGCCGTGTGGGACGGCCTGAAGGCGGCCTTTGACGGCGCCCGTCAGCTGCTGTCGTTCCAGAGCCGACACGTGTATTTCCCTGCCGCTTCCGGCAGCCCGACGGTGGCCGCCGCTCACAACGTGACGCTGTTCGCGTTCCTGCTCGCTGCGGTGCCGGCCACGATCGGGGTTCTGCGCCGGTTGCCACTGGCTTACGGCGCCTATGTCCTAGTGGCACTGGCGTTGCCGCTGTCAGACCCGGTGAGCTCGCAGCCGCTGATGTCGCTGCCGCGCTTCCTGCTCGTTCTGTTCCCGCTGGGCATCTGGCTGGCGATGTGGCTGAGCGAGCATCCGCGTGCGCAGCGCCCGGCGCTCGTTGGCTCGGCGGCGCTGATGGTGCTGTTCCTCGCCCAGTTTGCGACCTGGCATTGGGTGGCTTAGAGATGGAGGACCGCCCGTTGCAGGACCCACCGACGTGGAGCAATGGGCTGGCGCCCGGCCCGAGCGCCCCGCCGGCGGCCCTTCAGGACCAATCCCCCTACGATCCTCCGGAGGGGGATCCGTCTCGTTCACCGAGCCCTTCGTGGCCTGTGTGGACGGCGCCGGTGGCGTTGCTGGCGGGGCTGTTCTTGGCTCTGGTGGGGGGCCTGGTGGTGGATGCCGTCGCGGCGGGCTTGTTCGGAACGAAGATCTCAGGCGGCAACCTCCCGCCGGGCCTATCGATTGCCGACACGGTCGTGCAGGACATCGGCTTCGTGCTCGCCGCTGTGTACTGCGCGCATTTGGGGGGACGCGTGGTGCGCTCCTGGCAGTTTGGGCTGCGCCGTCCGGGCGCAGGTTGGCCGTCGGCGATCGGCATGATCTTTGCGCTGCTGGTCGCGTTTATCGTGCTCACCGCGCTGTGGTCGGCGGCGGTGCATCCGGGCAAAGAGAAGACGCTCGAAGATCTCGGCTCAAACGAAGGCGCTGCCCTGCTCGTGTTGAGCGCGGCGCTGACGTGCGTGATCGCGCCGATGTGCGAGGAGTTCCTGTTTCGCGGGTTCATGTTCACCGCGATTCGCAACTGGCGCGGCACGTGGCCGGCCGCGGTGATCACCGGTCTTGTGTTCGGTGGTGTCCACGCCGAGTCAGCGCCCGTGCTCGACCTGATCCCCCTCGCTGCTCTGGGATTCGGCCTATGCATGCTCTATCGCTACTCGGGCTCGCTGTACCCATGCATGGTTGCGCACTCGCTGAACAACTCGATCGCGTTCTCGAGCCTGGAGGGGTGGAGCTTCGGCCAGGGCCTAGTGCTGACCGTGAGCGCGTTCCTCGGCATCGGCGTGGTCGTGCTCGTGTGCAAGCGCGTCGGCCTGATCGCTCCCGACACGCGCCTTGCGCGATCGAGCGCATAGGATTTGCGCGTGGTCTGTAGACGCATAGCCGCGCTGTTGGCAACCGCTGCGTGTGTTGGCGGGCTCTCGGCGTCGGCCTCGGCAGAAACGACGCCGACGACCGCGCCCCCCACGACGCCTGCGCCCGCGCCGGCATCAGGGCAGCTAAAGCTCAGCTTCCAGGACGTGGGAGGGAGCCCGCTGTTTGCGCTCGTGGGACGGCGGATCGCTGTGCGGGGTGTCGTGACGCCGTATATCGCCAGCCAGAGCGTCAGCGTCGCCTTCTACGTGGACGGCCACGAGCTGGGCACGAAGCTCGTGAGCGTGCTTGCGGGCAGCGCCGGCGCAGGGAGGTTCGAGGTCGGCTTCACGAGCAAATATGCGGGCCTCCTGCAGGTACGGGTGACGCACGCAGCAACCGCCCAGCAGAGCGCGTTTAGTGCCCGGCTTGGCGGCGTGCGCTACGTCCATGCGGATCTCGGGTTGGGTGCGCAGGACGAGTCGGTGCGGCTGCTGCAGTCGGAGCTGGACGCGCTGCACTACGCGGTGCCGCTGACTGGGGTATTTGACGAAGGCACGGGTGAGGCGCTGATCGCCTACCGCAAGATGACGGGCCTCGCGCGCATCCCCTACGCAGGCACGCAGGTGTTCGAGCTGCTCGCGCGCCACGCGGGTAACTTCCACGTGCGCTACCGCGGCGATGGGCGCCACGTGGAGGCCAACCTCACGAGGCAGGTGCTGGCCGAGATCGAACCGGGCGGGCGCGTGCGCAAGATCTACACGACGAGCTCCGGCAAGCCCTCCACGCCGACGGTGCTGGGGCGCTTCCAGGTCTACCTGAAGACCCCTGGTGAAAACAGCGAGGGCATGGTCGACTCCAACTACTTCATCCGCGGATACGCGATCCACGGATACGCGGAAGTCCCTACGTATGCGGCCAGCCATGGCTGCCTGCGCGTGCCGATCCCTGACGCACCGGCGATCTACGCGTGGGTGCAGACGGGCACTCCCGTAGACGTCTACTACGAATAGCTCGCGGCGAGGCTAGACGCGGATGCGTATCGCGCGGGCGATGTAGCTGAGCGCGAAGCCGTAGACGGCGAGCGCGATCAGCAGCTCGACGCCATGTTTGACCCATTCGCTGTTCGAGCTGGACACGACTCCGGCGAACGGTGAGGTGAATTTCTGGGAGGCTTCGTCGATCGCCTTGTGAATGCTGCTCTCGTTCTTGGTCGAGCTGCCGCTCGATTCCGTGGCGGGGGTGCCTGCGATCTTTTCCGTCTGGTGTTTGGAGGCGCTGCCGGCCCTGTTGGCGGCGAACAGCACGAAGGACGCGATCACGATCAGGCAGATCACGAAGGAAGCCAAGCGCAGCAATTTCACGATCAGGGAGATCACGCCGCTAGATTAGGTGCCTGCGTGGACGCGATAGACGGATATACGGCCGAGCTTGGCGCGGCCCGGGAGCAGCTGGTGGCGGAGCTTCGTGAGCATGCCCTGGTTATCGGCCAAGTCACGCTCACCAGTGGTGCGGTGGCGCAGTACTACGTGGACGCCAAGCGCGCGATCTTGCGGCCTAGGGGTTTCGCTGCGCTGGCGACGCTCGTGGCGGCACACGTGAAGGAGTGGGAAGGCACGGCGGTTGGCGGCATGACGATGGGCGCGGACCCGGTGGCCTGCGCGGCGCTCGCCGGCGGAGTCGACGCGAAGGCGTTCTTCGTGCGCAAGGACGTGAAGGCGCACGGCCTGCAGCGGCGAATCGAGGGGCCCCCGCTGAGTGTGGAGGACCGCTGCGTGATTGTCGAGGACGTGGTCACCACGGGTGGCTCGACGCTTGCGGCGATCGCGGCGGTGCAGGAGGCGGGGCATGAGATCTGCGGCGTGATCAGCGTGCTCGACCGGCTTGCCGGTGGTGGCGCGGCGATCGAGGCGGCGGCGGGTGCACCATACGTGCCGCTGAGCACGATCGACGAGGTGTATCCCGAGCGCCCGGACCGCGTGGCTGAGCGAGACGCTGCTTGACGGACGTGCGCGGCGGCGCCGGGCGGGGCGGCCGCGTGACCGTACGCGACGCGCGTGCCGAGGACGTGCCGTTGCTGCTGGAGTTGTTCGCTGAGCTGGCCGTGTACGAGCACCTGGAGGGTGAATTGCACGCGACCGAGGAGCTTCTCGGCGAGGCGCTGTTCGGTGAGCGTCCGGCCGCGCGGGCGCTGATCGGCGAATGCGACTCGCGGCCGGCCGGCTACGCCGTCTACTTCCCTACGTTCTCGAGCTTCCTGGCGCGGCCGGGAGTTTGGCTTGAGGATGTGTTCGTGCGCCCGGAGCATCGCGGCGCGGGCGTCGGGCGGGCGCTGCTCGCGGCGGTCGCTGCGGCGGCCCGCGAGCAGGGCGGGCGCCTGGAATGGACGGCGCTGCACTGGAACGAGCTGGCGCTTGGCTTCTATAAGAGCCTCGGGGCGCAGACGATGGACGAGTGGATCACGCACCGCCTGGTCAGCGAGCCCCTGGCGCGGCTCGCTGATGAGGCTTCCGACGGCGCGCCTGCCGGGTCCGTCGAGCGCCGGTAGCCTTCGCTTGGTCGAGCGCAGCGCGATCGGCACGCCCTCGTAGTCCAATGGATAAGACGACCGCCTCCTAAGCGGTAAATCCAGGTTCGACTCCTGGCGGGGGCATCGGCGCTCAGGCGCTCGCGGCGAGCACCTTCGCCGTGATGAGGCGCTCCCGCCCGTCGGCAGAGACGAGCACCACGGCGTAGCCCTCGTCGAACGCGCGCGTGATCTCGTTGCCGGCATGGGGCGACTCGGCGTCGATGAATGCAGCGTGCTCCGGGTACGGCGACTTGCCCTCGATCGCCGAGTCGATGGCGCGATCCATAGCCTTCGCTGTAGGCGACTGGGAAGGATTCACGTCGCGCGCCATGCGGCAATCATCCTTGTAATTGGTGCGAACCGTGGTGATCGCGGCCCGCATCCCTTCCCCAAGAGTACCGGCGTGGAAGGGCGTTGCGGCCGCCTTCTCGCCGCGGCGATTGTGCCGGTGCATGTCATTGACGCCGTGGGGCGCCGTCGTAAACACGCACTGTTGCCTCGCCCTCCGCGGAGTCGATCGTGAGAATCACCGCATAGTCGACGATCATGCGCCCGTCGGTCGTGAACTCCACAATGATGCGGGCGCCGATCTCGTAGTCGAGCACGTCGCGGTATCGCTGGCTCATGGCGCGACGCTGGTGCCGCAACCAGGGGGCGATAGGTTCCAGATGCTCATAGCTCGCGCAGACTAGTCACGTACTGCGATGGCTCATTCGGGTGGGCAGCAGCCGGTGGGGCATCGGGCGAAGAGCCTGCGAGCGGCCGTCTATCTGCTTTTGTTTACATTTGCAGATAGAGATGGACCAGCGCCTGAATTGCTACACGCCCGGCTCCGGCGTAAAGCCGCTGAAACTTGCCGGTCGCGATGGCGATCTCGAGGCGTTCAGCGTGCTGCTCGAGCGTCTTGCTGGCGGCCAGCCCGAGCGGAGCCTGATCTACTCGGGACTCCGCGGGGTGGGCAAGACCGTCCTGCTGCTCAAGTTTGAGACGCTCGTGCGGGAGTCGGGATGGGTGTGCAACGACGTGGAGGAGGTGGGCTCGGGCGCCTTCCGCCAGACCTTTGCGGAGCTTGCCCACCAGCTGCTCCTCCATGAGCCGCCGGGAGCGGATGCACGCTCGTGCCGCCGCCGCGTTCCGCGTCCTGAAGGCGTTCTCAGTCGGGGTGCCTGGCGGGTTCAGCGCCAGGCTCGATGTCGAAGCGGCGACTGGAACGGCGGACAGTGGCGATCCAGAGCGCGACCTTGCAGTGCTGTTGGTCGAGGTGGGTCAGGTCGCGCAGAGCGGCGGTACGGGCGCTGTCTTCTTCCTCGACGAGATGCAGGGACTCGACGACACGGCCCTGGCGGCGGTGTGCATGGCGATGAACCGCGTCGGCCAAAGCGGGTTGCCCGTGGCCCTTGTGGGGGCCGGGCTTCCGCCCTTGCCACGCCTCCTGCGCACAGCCAAGCCCTACCCAGAGCGCATGTTCGGCTACCACGAGCTTGCGCGGCTATCCGACGCGGAGGCTCGCAGCGCCCTGGTCGCGCCGAGCCCGGTGCGGTCGATCTCATCATCGCGGCCTCTGCGGGCTACCCGCATTTCATCCAGGAGTACGGGCGAGTGCTGTGGAACGAGGTGGAGCAGTCTCCGATCAGCGCAAGCGACGTCGAGGGCGCGGATGTGCTCATCAAAGAGACGCTGAATCGCCGTTTCTTCAAGGATCGCTCCGAGATGGCCTCCGATGCCGAGCAGCGATATCTCTCGGCGATGGCGGACGTCGGCGACGGCCCGGTGCGCAGTGCCGAGGTGGCAGCCCGCGCCGGCTACAAAGACAGCGGGAGCGCGTCGGTGGTCCGCAACAGCCTGCTGCGGAAGGACCTTGTGTACAGCTCCCGGCGGGGTCTCATCGACTTCACGATTCCGCTCTTCGGCGGCTATCTGCGTGACGAACACCCACTGGCTAGCTTTGACGAGGACCGAAGCGTCGCGGCTCTATAAGGCTTTATTCCTAAAGGTAGATAGAGTGCCGCGCGTTTGCGAGCAACGGAGGGGCTTCCTCAAGTGCGGCATGCCGTGCGGATAGGTGCGTAACCCAGGTGCGATTCTTCGCATACGGTGCTGCAGATGGCTGATTCGTGGAAGCCTGGGGCTCGCAGCAGGTTGATGTCTCGCGTCCGGACGAGGGATACGGCGCCCGAGACCGCCCTCCGTCGGGCGCTGTGGGCGGCTGGGGTCCGCGGCTGGCGACTGCATCCGAAGGACCTCCCCGGTCGACCCGACCTCGTTTTTCGGCGTGCCCGACTCGCCGTATTCGTCGACGGCGCGTTCTGGCACGGGCACCCCGACTCTTACCACGGACAATCGGGAGCTTTCTGGGACGCGAAGATCGCCCGAAACCGCGAGCGCGACAAGGACGTGAACGCCGCGCTCCACGAGCTCGGCTGGATGGTTCTGCGGCTCTGGGACTTCGAGATCGAGACTAATCCGGATGAATGCGTGAGTTGGGTGCGCGAGAAGCTCCCCCAATACGCGAACATACGTTCGCGTTCCGTCCGCGCCCGTCAATAGGTTGCGGCACCATGACGGCCTATACGCTCATTGACCTGTTCGCCGGATGTGGCGGCATGACACGTGGCTTCGCCGACACCGGAAGGTTTGAACCGGTCTTCGCGGTGGAGATAGACGACGACGCCGCCGCGACCTACGCAGCCAACTTCGGCGCTGAGCATACATTCGTCGGTCGGATCGAGGATGTCACGAGGTTTCCGGCAGCCGATGTCGTGATCGGCGGGCCGCCGTGCCAGGGCTTCTCGCCCCTGAACCGCGCTGGCGTCGGATTCGAGCGCCGCGGCCTCTGGCGGGAATACCTACGAGCTCTGGACGAAGTCCAACCGCGGGCATTCGTGATGGAGAACGTACCCGAGCTACTGGTCGCACCTGAGTACAGAAACTTTCGCGCCGCTGCCGAAGAGCGCGGATTCGCGGTGGATAGCCAGATTCTCAACGCCGCCGACTATGGCGTGCCGCAGCGCCGCAGGCGAGCCATCGTAGTTGGCTTTCGCGGCAGCGCCCCGCGGTTGCCGGAGAAAACACACTCGGCGCCCGCGGCCCTTGTCCTGGGGACGGAGCCTTGGAGGACGTTCCGCGACGCGGTACGCGGACTCCCAATGAATCCTTCCGGTCACGGCTGGCATAACCCACGTAATCCCCGTCCGGAGAGCTTGCGCCGCTACAGGGCAGTGCCCCGTGATGGTGGCGATCGCTTTCAGATGCAGAAGAACTTGGATCGAGCTGGGCTCGGGCACCTGGTCCCTAAATGCTGGCGCAACAAGCCCACTGGAACTACCGACGTCTTCGGGCGCCTGTGGTGGGACCGGCCGGCCCTCACGATCCGCACCGAGTTCTACAAGCCGGAGAAGGGTCGCTACCTGCACCCGTCGGCGCACCGCCCGATAACGGTCAGAGAGGCTGCGCGGTGCATGTCGTTCCGGGACGACTTCTACTTCCCCGAGATGCAGTCCATGACGTCGGTGGCCAGGCAGATCGGGAACGCCGTACCGCCCTTGTTGGCGCGAAGGATCGCCGAGCAGCTCGTGCAGCAGCTCGATGCGGTGTCGGGAGCAGATCGGGCGTTTGAGCTTACTGCCGCCTAGTCCACGGGCTGACGCGAGCTGCGCTTTCGTCGCTGAAGCGAGGCGGTTTCGCGGACGTGATCGCGGTGGCAGAGCGTGATTAGATTCTCGATGTTGTTGCGCTCGGCGCTCGGTAGCTCGGCAAGTTCGTCGGCTACGGCGATCTTGTGGTGTACCTCGAGATAAAACCGCGTGTCGCCTTCCGCGAGGGCACGCTCGCGATCACGACGACATACCGCGCACGTGTAGGAGTCGCGCTCGAAGACACGCCTTCTCAGTTCATCCGGATACAGCCGCTGAGATGTATCGCGGCGGTCGGCGGGGTCGGTTGAGAGCAGCCTGTATCCGCCCGGGCCGAGATAGGGCTCCTCAATGTGCGAGTCGATTGGCCAACCGAACTCGTCCCGGAGCTCGCGGGCTCGCCGCACTCCTTCTTTGATCCTCGCGACGTAGTCGAGTTGTTCACCGGTGACGCGCTGGCCAACGGTCGCCTCGAGGTAGGCTTCGACGCGGCTTTTTGCGGAACCCTTGCGTTTGCGGATCGAGTTCGCGAGCTGCCATTTCGCGGCGCGCTCCTGGTTCGGCTCGGAGCTCTGCAGTACGTATACGCTCGCGCCGATCTCGGCGATGTCGTAACCGTCCTCGCCTCGTAGTTCTCGCACGCGTCGAGCCCACTCGCCGATCCCTCCGCTCACGGCATGCAGCTGCTCTCCGTAAACCTCTGCTCCGACGTGTGCGATCAGGAAGTCGAGGATTTTGCGCTTTGCGCCTTCGCCTCCTTTGGCGCGTGGGCGCGGTCCGAAGCGGGCCCGTTGCACGCCGTAGATCTCAGCGACGAACTCGTCGAGATCCTCGCGCGCGGCAGTGGGACCTTCAATCGAATCTGCGAGCTCCATCAAGGCCTCGGCGACTCGACGGAGTTCGTCGGCGGCTCCCTGCTTGCGGATCATCACCAGGCAGTTCGCCGGCGCACCGTAAGAACCCTCCATCGACACAGGACCCTCACAATGCCTGGAGGCGTGGTCCGGAACGCCGGGCGAACTCCACCTATGCGAACCTTATGCCGCAATGCCGGGTCGCTTTGATGAGACACGAACGAGGAGATCAGGGAGATAGGATGGGTGAGAACAACGGTGCCGCTGACGACGTCCCAATCACCGGGAGCGTGACCCTCGCCCCCGAGCCCCGGTCCCTTGAGGCTCTAGGACGCAACCACACACTTGAGGCGGCGATCGCCGAGCTGGTGGATAACTCGATCGCCGCAGGGGCGGGGCACGTACTCATTAGGTTCGTCAGGGAGGGCCCGCGCCTGGTGCGCCTGCTGATTATCGACGACGGCGCCGGCATGGATGAGGCGTCTATCAACGTGGCGATGACCGTTGGGGGTGAGCGGTCCTACTCCTCAGACGAGATCGGGCGGTTCGGGCTGGGTTTGAAGGCGGCGTCCTTCAGCCAGGCGAGCAGCGTCACGGTCGTGTCGAAAGCTCGAGGCCACCGCCCGGTCGGGAAACGCTGGCGGATCGAGCGGGCGAAACGAGACTTCGGCTGCGAGATCGTGGAGCCCAGCTTTGCCGCAGCGCAGCTTCGTCGCGACTGGAACCTGCCCGGCACAACCACAGGGACAGTTGTGCGATGGGACGACGTCAAAGGCTTTCCTGTCATCCACGGCGACGGTACGGTCGACCGCTTTCTACAAGAGGCGATGGCCAGGATCCGAACCCACCTTGGACTCATCTTTCACCGCATCCTCGAAGAAACGGACGTCAAGGTATTGATCGATGTAGAAGACGATGGCGAAGAGCTGATCCGCCAGGTCGTGACCGCCCTGGACCCCTTCGGCTACTCGCGCAGTGGCGCTCCCGGCTGGCCCAAGCAGCTCAAGGTCGGGCAGCCGACGACGCTCACCCTCACGTGCCACATTTGGCCTGGCCGGTCGACCGCCGAGCAGTTCACGCTCGACGGCAAGCTGATCGAGCGGCAGGGTCTTTACGTCTACTACCGTGATCGACTCGTTCAGCGCGGCGGGTGGAACGGCCTCGCGAACGCCGACAAGCAGCTGAACCTCGCCCGCGTCGCCCTCGATATCGACTGTGACGTCCCGGGGATGCTCTACCTCAAGCCCGAGAAGAACGGGGTTGAGGTCGGACCCGAGTTCGGTCCCGCCGTCGACGCGGCTGTCGCTCGAGGCGGCATACGGTTCTCCGACTACCTTGAACGGGCGCGAGGCGTCGTCAAGGAGGCGAACCGGCGTAACCGTGCTCGATCCCCCATCATGCCGCCCGGGAGCGGCATTCCGGCGAAGGTGCGGACCGCGCTGAGTCAGGAGCTACCGTTCAAGGATGCTGAGGCGATCCCCGTGCTTTGGGGCGATTTTCACGGCGACGACTTCTTCGACATAGACCGAGAGCAGGGCGTCCTCTGGCTCAACAAACGGTACCGCAAGGCGTTACTGGAGCATCGACGGGCCAGCGTGAACGACGTTCCGCTCGTAAAGACCTTGATGTTCCTGCTGATGGAGCACATTTTCGCTGGACAAAACATGGGTCCGCGCGACAAGGACAACGTCGAGATGTGGCAGCCCATTCTCAGGGCAGCCGCAAAAGAGGCAGCCCCGTGACGCTCGACCCGACGAGGCGCCTTACGACGCCGATGCTGATGCGGCACTGGGATGCAGGCGTTCCCATCGCCATCCCGATTACAGGAGACCCCACGCTCCTCCTGCGAATTAATCCGCAGGCTGGACAGCTCACCCTTAGGGCACCGGTCGCCGACACGGCCCAGCTACCGCAGCAAGAGCTCGCGCACGTAAGTGCGACCCTCATCACGGAGGCGGGCACGGGCTACCTCGAGATATCGACCACTGATAGCCGGCTCGTCGTCGACGGATACGCGATGTTGATGTCGATAGCCGACCGTATCCAACTCGCCGCCGCGGACCCGCTCGACGCATTCACCCACACACTCGAAGTCTGGCGGTCAATCTTGACCGAGCGCTCCCGTCTGAGCGCCACAGCGGAGATCGGTCTCTTTGGCGAGCTGCTCGTCCTTCAAGCCCTCGTCTCGACGGGTGCGGCTGCCCCGACAGCCTGGCGCGGCGGGCTCGGCGAGGAGCACGACTTCGGCCTGCCAGACGCCGACGCCGAGATCAAGACGACTACAGGCGAGCGTCGACAACACTGGATCCACGGCCTCACCCAGCTGGTCAACACGGGGGCCACGCCGCTGTGGGTCGTCTCCATCCAGATAACCCGCGCGGGCGACGGATCCGGCCACACCCTTCCCGAGCTGATTGACGTCGTTCTAGACGCGGCCAACGAGAATATGCACGAGCTAATCGCGAAGAACCTCGCCGAAGTCGGCTGGCGCGAGGACACCCGGGACCTTTTCGACGAGCGTTGGAGACTACGGTCGGCCCCACTCGCACTACACGTCGACGACGCTCTCCCTCGGCTTACGCCCGAAGTTCTCAAGAGGGCCGACCTGGACACCTCCGGACTTCGTCAGGTCACCTACGAGATCGACCTCACGGACAAGATCCGAGCCGACCCCCTCCCGGCAGCACTCGCAACAGCTCTGGCCGCAATGAACGGATCGCCTCATGGCTAACAGCGCCGACGACACTCTCTGCGAGATCTACACGGCAGCACTCAACGCCATGAAGAACAGCGGGCCGTCGCGACTGGCACGGCGAATCGCGTTCGAGGCCGACGAGCACGACGCGGCGGAGTTCGCTGATCCGGTAGTTCTTGTCACGCACCTGACCGGCGCCGCCGTGGGTGACCAGCTGCTCATGGAGTGGCGCCTTGCACTCGCGAGCTGGGACGCCGAGGCGCTAAAAGGCTGGATTTCCGAAACCAAGCCGAGAACCCTTGAGCGGCGAAACCTGATTTATCAGCTTCTCGAGATCGACCAAGATGTCATCAAATGCTTCGACTCCGCGACGCCCCCGGCCACCGACACGACCATCGTTATCAGCCGCGTCTTCAAGCCTTGGTACGGGCGAGTAATGGCCGAACGCACGCCGTTCTACTGGGAGCACTACGCAAACTATCTCGCGTCCAAGCGTTGGGATCCGGACGCTATCGCCTCACTGGGCCTAAACACGCAGCGGATCGTCGAGCGCCTCGGCGACCCCGAGCGGACAGAGGCCTACCAAGCCAAGGGCCTCGTCGTCGGATACGTTCAGAGTGGCAAGACCGCCAACTTTACCGGCGTAATCGCACGAGCTATCGATGCGGGCTACCGGCTGATCATCGTTCTCAGCGGCACCACCAACCTGCTGCGTGCGCAAACCCAGCGCAGACTCGACAAGGAGCTGTGCGGCTACGAGAATATGATGCGCGGAATCCACGCGTCAGACGAAGAGGCGATGCTCTCCGTCGACTATCACGACGACCCGGACTGGAAGGACTTCGTCCGACACGGCAACCTACCCTCGGACCTCGGATTCTCCGACACACACCGGCTGACGACCTATGCCGGGGACTACAAGTCGCTGAAGCAAGGCATCGCCGCACTCGACTTCGAAGCCCTCGACAAGACCAAGCCGCTGAACGCGCCCATCAACCTCCACCGCCTACCGACCCGCATCGCCGTGGTGAAGAAGAACAAGTACGTCCTGTCCAAGCTGGTACAGGACCTCAAAAAAATCAGCCCCCGGCTTCCCGACATCCCCGCACTCATAATCGATGACGAGTCCGACCAAGCATCGATCAACACATCCGACCCTAAAAAGTGGGCTAAAGGCCAAAAAAGCAGGACAGCAATCAACGCACTCATCTCGCAGCTTCTCGGCCTGCTACCACGGAGCCAATACGTCGGCTACACCGCGACCCCATTCGCAAACGTCTTTGTCGACCCAGGCGATGCAGTCGACATCTTCCCGCGCGACTTCATCATCTCACTCGACCGGCCCCCCGGATACATGGGCGCACGCGATTACCACGACCTCGAACCACTCGGCGAAGGCGAGAAACCAACCTACGAGAACTCGAACGAGATGGCCTTCGTTCGCCCCATCGACGACGAGGAACCCCTCGAGGCTCTCCAGCAAGCAATCGACATGTACGTCCTGACCGGCATGGTCAAGCTGTTCCGCGAAGATGCTCGACCGGATCTATGCCACTTCGAGCATCACACGATGCTGATCCACGAGTCCCACCGAGTCGAAAACCACGTAATCCTCGCCGAGGAAGTTCGTCGCCTCTGGAAAGACAGCGGCTACACCAGCAAAGCCGGGAAAGATCGGCTGGCGGCACTGTTTGCGAAGGACGTGATGCCCGTCATGGTCGCAAGAGACAGCGAACATGGGCCGATCCCGGACTCGTACGATGCGATCGCACCGTTCCTGGGAGCCGTAACCAGCAACGTCGAGGGAGCGGCAAGCAATCCCGTGATGATCGTAAACGGCGACAAAGAAGCTGCGACGGAGGACGTCGCGTTCGATCAACACCCTGTGTGGAGGATTCTCGTGGGCGGTACCAAGCTCGCCCGAGGGTTCACGATCGAGGGGCTGACGGTCGCCTACTACCGACGCGTCACCATGCAGGCCGACACACTCATGCAGATGGGTCGCTGGTTCGGATTCCGAGCCGGATACAAAGACCTCGTCCGTCTCTACATTTCAAACGGCAGCTCCGGGGCTACCTTTAGCCTCTATAAGGCCTTCGAGGCTGCGTGCCGATCGGAGGAACTCTTCCGCGAAGAAATCAAGAAATACGCGACAGTCAAGGACGGGGTCCCAGCCTTGACTCCCGCCCAGATCCCACCGCTCGTTGCACAGTATGTGACTGGCCTGAAACCCGCGGCCGCGAACAAGATGTACAACGCCATCCTCGTTGAACGCCGCTCACCTGGCGAACGCCTCGAGCCGACGAGCTACCCCGAAGCCGCAGACAGCCTTGAGACGAACACTCATGCGGTCATGGCGCTCGTGGACGAAGCGACTTCGACCGGCGCGTTCTCGTACCCGACCACAAGCGGAGGCGAGAACGACTACCCGGCGCGCTACGGAATCATCACCCACGCTGATCTAGTCGGGCAGCTAGAGCAGCTCACGTGGCTGCCGTCGGACGACTTCGAGCCGGACCTCACATGGCTGTCCAAACTCACGCAGGAGCAGCTCGATGACTGGGTCGTGATCGTCCCAGAACACAAGACGCCAGGGCGACGAGCAACAGTCGCGGGAAGACAAGACCTCAGCGTCATCGGCCGCGTACGTCGTCGTCCGCCGCACTTCGGAGCGATAAGCGACCCAAAACATCGGCACGCAGCCGGCCGGATCGCCGGAGTAGGCACCTACGCAGATCCGATCGCAGACGAGCTACGTCAGTCTCGGCGCGGAGCTGTCCTTGTGTACTCGGTGCTTGAGAAGGAGGAATCGGATCCCGTGCCCCCGGATCTCGACGCCAGCAAGGTCGTTATGGCAGTAGTGCTCTTCGCCCCGATGTCCTCGGGCGCGGCAAACGACGGTCTCGTGCGCTTTACCGCACGAGATTCGAGCAAGGAGGACGATCCGATCATCGACGTCGACAGCGACTGACCGGGCTTCTCCCGAGACCGCGAGAACATAAGGGCGCTTATCGCGCGACGGCAGCTGGACAGGCACGCTGCATCCGTCCCGCCGGGTAGCCTTGCTCCGAACGCGATCATCGATCACTACTCAGTAGCGAAAGTCCGGCGCTCAATAAATCAACGGGGGAAAAGGTGACCGCAGGGCGATTCTCGAAGCTCGCCGTGACACTGCTCTGCGGAGCGCTGATGGCTGGTTGTGGAAGCAGCAACTCGAGCACCACCACCTCGACGGCCGCAACCACGACGGCAGAGACCTCGAGCGCAGCGGCCACCACGCCCACGACAGCATCGAAGTCGCCCACCTCCACGCCGACCGCGACCACCAAACCCAGTCAGCCCACAGTGGCCGGAGCAGCTACCGCGGAGTACGCGACCGTCTGCAAGTCGATAATCACGCACGAGCCAACCCTCGAATCGAGCCTGAAGAGCAAGCTGGAAGGCATCTGTAGCAAAGCCGCAGACGGCGACCTCGCCGGTGCACGCGCCGCGGCGAAACAGGTCTGCGCGGAAGTGATCAAATCTACGCCGATCCCAGCGGCGGACAAGGAAAAGGCGCTGGCCGCCTGCAAAGGGAGCTAGCGGGACAGTCGACGGCTCACTCCCCGCCGCGACGTCCCCGGTTAGCTTGGGTCGGACTCGTCCGAGCCCTCCTCCTCGCCGTCCTCGCCCTCATCAGGGTCATACAAAGACTCCCGCGCAAGCTCCCGACCCTTCACATCGAACAGCTTGATCTCGAGCAGGTCGTGGCGGTAGTCATCAGGCGCGATCAGCGTGAAGCGTTCCTCGAGTAGGTCGCACTGGTCGACGGCCAGGTTGGCGAGCTCGGCGGTGACGACGCGCCCGCCGGAGACGAGCGGCCGACCCCACACGAGCGTCATCGAGGCCACCGCGCCGAGGTTCCCGCGCCAGGTGCCGATGATCTCGTCGCACAGGTCGAGCTTCCAGTCGGGGTTGCGTTCGGCGGTCTCCTCGGTGAAGTCCACATGCGCGGAGAAGTCGCTGGGCTCGCCCTCGTCCACGCCGGGCCGGAAGCGCACGTAGCCGAACAGCTCGAAGCCGTTGGCGGTCATCGAGGTCGCCGGGACATACGTGTGTCCATGCCAGGTGCGGTCGGGGAACCACACGACCGTGCCGGGCTCGCCGAGGTCGTCCTGCTCGCCGTCGAGCACCAGCGCGGCGGTCAGGAACTCCTGTCGCAGGCGCTCCTCCCAGCGGCCGTAGGGGAGCTCCTCCTGGGCGGGCTCGGCGGCGAAGCGGGGTACCAGTCGTTCCTCGGGGGGCATCAGATGGTTGATTGCACGGTGCTGCACCGCCGGCTGGCACGCCTTGCCTTCGCCGGCCTTTGTCCTCGGGCTCGCCCTTGCTGCCAGCAAGGGCTTCGCCCCGCGTCCGCGGCCGACTCGACCATCCGCACCCCCGAAAAACGGCACACCACCGTGAAATCAACCATCTCAGCGGGGCAGCCTACGCGTCGCGCAGCGCCGCTGCGGCGTCCTCGGGCGCGACGATGTTGAGGTTGACCTCGGTGGAGAGCTCGAGGCCCGCCAGATGCGTGAGCCGCGGCATCACGTCGATCCGCCAGCAGAAGTCGCTCGCCCCGAGCGGTGCGGTGCGCACCCACAGGTTCAGCGGCGGGCTGGAGCCGAGGTGGCGCGCCAGGCGGCAGAGCCCGTCGTGCAGCAGCGCCGCGCCGGAGGGCCCGGCGTCCTCGAAGCGCGCGCGCGGGGTGCGCGGCGCGAGCATCAGCTGGAACGGCAGCCGCGAGGCGTAGGGCGCCATCAGCACCGCCTCCTCGTCGATCGCGACGATCCGCTCGCGGCGACGTACCTCTTCCGCGACGAGATCTCCGAGCAGGCTCTGGCCCATCGTGCGCGTCGTGTGCGCACTGGCGCGCTCGCGCTCACGTGCCACAGCTGCGGGCACGAAGTCCAGCGCATACAGCTGTGCGTGCGTGTGCGGCAGCGACGCCCCCGCCTCGCGTCGCTCGTTGACGATCAGCTGTAGGCATGCGCTGCCTGCGTGCGCGCGCATGCGCTCGCGCCAGGCCTCCACGGCGGCCACGACCTGCTCGACGGGCAGCTCCGCGAGCGAGAGCACCGGCTGCGGCCCGTTGATGATCACCTCGTGCGCCCCAGTGGCGGGCAGCGAGACGAACAGCTGAGGCTGGCCGCGCACTTCCACCGGCTCGGCGCTCGCACCGCCGGCGGCGCTCTCAGCCGGCGGATCGAGCGCGGGATACAGGTTGGGGACGACCCGCACCTGCCATCCGGGGGAGTTCGCCGGGCCGCCGCCTGGGCGCACCGCGTAGAGCTCTGGCGGTGTGCGGTCCTCGTGACCCTCGGCGAATGGGTCCTTCTCGGGGTCGATCGGCGGCGGCGGCTCGCAGCGCGGCTCTCCTCCCGGCCGTCGCGAGCGCTCGCCGGCGACGATCGTGCGATGCCCGCTGAGCGGGTCGATGCGCAGTTCAGGCAACGATCACGCGTCCAGCGCGTAGCGCTTGACGTCCTGTTCGAGCTTCGCGGCGCTCGGATAGGGGCCCTGGTGGATGTAGATCTGGCCGCGGCGGTCGTAGAACACGGTGACGGGTGTGAACGAGGAGTCGGTGATCGCGATACCCGCCTGCCCACTTTCGTCGTAGTAGCTCGGGTAGCTGACTGGAAACGATCTCAGGAATGCCAGCGCGTTGCCGCGGCCGCTCTCGCCGGAGTCGATCCCGATGAACGCCACTTCGCGCCCGCGCGAGACGGAGACGCGCTGAAACGCCCCGAACTCCTCGCGACAGGGAGCGCACCAGGACGCCCACTTGTTGATCACCACGGGGGTCCCTCGCAGGGACGCCAGGCGTGCCCGCAGCGCCGGCAATCCCCCGCCCAGCAGCTCGTTGGCCTGGGTATGAAGGCTCGCCAACTGGGGCGGAGAGCCCTGCAGTCTGGCGCGCATCTGCGCGAGCGTGAGCGTCGATCGCGTGCTCGCCGGCGAGCTCTTCAGCTGGAGCAGTCCCACCACCAGCAAGACCACGATCGCGACGCCGGCCAGCGCGAGCGGGAGGCGCTTTAGCGTCATCGCGTGAAGGTTGTCACATGGCGCTCACTTCAATCGCGCCTGCGCGTGCTATATCCTTGGGACACGTTGTAGCCGGGTAGCTGCAAGCACCTGGCAATCCGGTGCCGAACGGGCGCCAATCCTTTTCGAGCCGCGCTGGAGCACTGCTTCGCAGCGGCTCTGTCTCGAAGCCCAGAGCCTCTATGGCCGAGTCCACCTCAGTGGCCCTCGCGGCCGCGACCATTCCGAGCTCCGCCGACATCAAGCGTGCGGAGAAGTTCGTGCGTGAGCGCTTCCTGCACGACGGCGAGGACCCGGAGGTCGCGCTGGCGCCGGGTACGCCGCGCCGGCGTGCGCTTGACCAGGCGCTGGCGGAGCTGCGCGCGGACCCCAAGCCGAAGAGCCCGTCGACCAAATGGCGGCGTGAGTTCTCGCTGTTGCTGGGACTGGAACGGCTGCTCTCCGAGGAGGAGCCGAAGCTCGTTGACGGCACCGTGCTCTCCGCCCATCAGGTGGACGCGCTGTCGGGCACGCTCACGGCGCTGCTGGCGGAGGCTCAGCGCCGCGAGGACGGCAACGGGCGCGCCGCCGCCTCCGCCTCCCCCGATCTACTGGCCTCGGCGGACATCCTCGGCCCGGATGACGTCGCTTCCGACGGAGCTGACACGGCGTCGGAGCGCGCCGCCGAGCGCGACGCGCGGGCGGCTGAGGAGGACGAGGAGGAGGACGACGAGGACGAGGACGAGGAGGACATCGACGAGGACGATGACGATCTCGGCCCGGTGCAGCGGGCGGCCCCGGAGGAGGATGAGGACGAGGAGGACGAAGAGGATGAGGACTCCGAGGACTCCGACGAGGACGACGAGGAGGAAGAAGCGGAGCTCGAGCGCGAGAGCGACGGGGAGGAGCCCCGCGACTGGGAGGACGAGGACGACGACGAGCAGGACGGCTCGCTTGCGGACCAGCCGGAGGACCCCAATGCGGCCAAGCGCTTCTGGTTCGAGCACGCGACCGGCGCAGGCAAGACGGTGGCGGCGCTGGGCTTCGTGGAGGCGACGCACACGGGCGGCGTGCTGATCCTCACCCACCGGCGCAACCTCGTGGACCAGTTCCTGGGCGAGCTGCGCGACCGTGGCTACTCGACGCGCATCAGCCGCCCGCTGCTGAAGGGCGAGGACTCGGTGAAGGGCCCGGTGACGGTGGAGACCTACCAGTGGTTCGTGCGCAACGCGGGCAAGATCTCAAGCGCCTACACGATCGTGATCTGCGACGAGGCGCACACGGCGCTGGGCGAGAAGACGAGCGCGGCGATCCGCGAGTGGACGGGCCCGATCTTCATCGGCATGACCGCCACGGGCGCGCTGATCGCACGCCACGTGACCGACCTGTTCCCGACGCAGACCTCGCGCTTCGACCTCGCGCAGGCCGCGCGCCGCGGCGTGATCGCGCCACTTCGCTGCGTGCGCATCTCCCCGGGCGTGGGCGTGCGCACGATCGCGAAGGTGCCGCTCAGGCGTGGCGAGGTGGACACGGAGTTCGACCAGGACGAGCTCGCGAAACTGCTCGACCAGCAGCCGTTCAACATGGCCGTGGCGAACCTGTACAAGACGCGCTTCAACGGCGTTCCGGGCGTGGTGTACGCGGCGGGTGTGCGCCACGCGTACAACCTCGCGGAAGCGTTCCGCGCGGAGAACATGAAGGCGCAGGCGGTCTCGGGCGAGACCCCCAAGCGCGAGCTGGCGGAGATCCTGGCGCGCTACGAGCGCGGCGACATCGACGTGCTGATCAACGCGCAGCTGCTCGCCGAGGGCTGGAACAGCCCGCGCGCGACGGTGTGCGTGCACCTGGCGCCGACGGCGTCCAAGCGCATCTACCAGCAGCGCGTCGGCCGTGTCACCCGGCGGCACCCGGGCAAGGAGGCCGGCCTCGTCGTCGACTTCGTGCACCCGGCGACCAAGCACGACGACCCTGTCGTGACGCTTCACTCGTTGCTGGATAGAGACGTTTATAGGGGTGGAGCGATCGTCGTGGGTCCCGTGCGGCGTGGGCGGGGGCGCAGGATGCGCGTTGAGCGCCGAGTGCTGCCGGTGTGCGCGGAGGAGGAGCGGCGCTTTCAGGTGTTCGAGCGCGAGCTGTGGCGCATCGCTGTGGAGCACCTGGACTACGGCGAGCAGCACCTGTGGGCGGCGCTTGCGGGTGCGCGAGTCGCGCCGAACGGCTGGCGCCGGGCGCGCGCGATGCTGCACTTCGACCGCACGGGCGAGCTGAAGAGCCGTTTCCTGATCACGGCTGTGAAGCGCAACAAGAGCTCGCAGCTGCGCCTGCGCGCGCTGACGGACATCGCGGCGCTGCGCGACCCGGACGCGTTCGACGAGGCGATCGACATCATCGGCGGCTGGCCGCGCGAGGAGCGCAAGGAGGCGACGAAGATCATGCTGCGTGCGCTGGTGGAGCGGCGCATCGGCCGCCGCGACCAGGCGAACGCGTGGATCTGGCGCCTGGCGGAGTACACGCGCGACGTGCACGAGGAGTACGCGGTGCAGCGTTGGCCGGAGACGAAGCGCCTGCTGGGCCTCTTGGTGAACTCGGCGGGTGGCGCGCATGCGCGCAACGCGCGGCGGCTGATCCACGCGGCGCGCAAGCAGGACCGCCGCCTCGCCGCGGCGCTGCTGGCAGCGGCGCTCGCGCACACGCCGGAGGCGGAGGAGGCTCTGCGAGGCGCGCGCACGCGCATGGCGCGCAAGCCGCCGGCGCTCGCGCGCGAGCTGCTGCGCAACTTCCCCAAACGCCGCGCGCGCAACGCACGGCGCAGGCGCAAAGGCGGCAAGGGCGCGAACAACGGCGCGGGCTCGGACGCGCAGCTGGCGAAGGTCAGCGCCGATGTCGCGCAGGAGTCGCCGACGACAGCGGTCGTCGACGCGGAGGTGCGCCGTGACGTGCGCGACGCGCTCGACCAGAACGTGGCGTAGCGTCCACGCGGCGTGGCCGCGTCAGCTGATCCGGTGCAGGTGCACCTCACCCGCCCCGAGTGTCGTAGATCCGCCGTCTGCGAGCGCCACGACGAGGCGCCCCGCCTCGTCGATGCCGTCGGCGCATCCGCTTCCCGCCGACCACGCGACCTCGCGACCGCACAGCGCATCTTTGGCGCGCCATGCCTCCAGGGCCGTGGCGGTGTCCTCGCCGAGCCGTCGCTCGAGTGCGCCGAGAAGACGCGCGAGCGTCGGCTCCACCTCGTCGCGCGGGAGGCCGAGCGTGGCGGCGGGCAGGCCCGAGCCCTCGCCCGGGACCTGCGTGCCTCCGGGACGGAGCTCTGCGGGAAGACCCTCCAGTCGCACGGCGACGTTGAGCCCGATGCCGAGCACGGCCCACTGTTCTTGGGGCCTGGCCTCGATGAGGATGCCCGCGAGCTTCGCCAGCCCGGCGCCGACCGGCAGGACGACGTCGTTGGGCCACTTGATGCGCGCGTGCTCCCCGGCGGTGTCGCAGACGGCAACGGCGGCCATCAGCGGCAGCAGCTCGGGCGGCTCGCGCACCAGCAGCGACATCAGAATCGAGCTGCCCGGCGGGGCTGACCAGCGCCGGCCCTGGCGCCCGCGCCCGGAGGTCTGCTCGGCGGCGGTGACGAGCGTTCCGTGGGGTGTGCCTGCGATCGCGAGCTCGCGCGCGCGCTCGTTGGTGGAGCCGGTACGCCTCAGGTGCAGACGCGGATGCCCGAGGCGGGCGCGGCTGGGTGTGGCGTCGCTCGGCGCGGGCGCGTCGCTCACGCGGGACGGACGGTCATCTCGTCGTCCGGGCCGGCGCCGAGCAGGGCGGCGGCGGAGCCGCGGTTGACGGCCAGCGCGACCGTGCGCGTGGCGTCCTCGTAGATCAACAGCTCCCCCGGTGTCACTTCGGCGAACGTGGCGGCGTAGCGGGCGGTGCGCACGGCGCCGGCGTGGGTGATCGTGAGCGTGTCGCCCGGCAGCACCCCAAGCCCCGTGAGCTGCGAGTGCGCGGCGTCGAGGATCAGGTTTCCGAACGTGTCGCTGCGCAGGACGTGGAGCGTGAGCACGCCGTCGCTGACGTGCGCGGAGGGCAGGCCGATGCGCCGCAGCTCGGAGGTCAGTAGCGGTTCGCCGACGGCCTCGAGCGGTTCGCCGGCGGCGAGCGCGGCGGCGACGGGCGCGAAGATGTCGCGGCCGTGAAACGTGCGCGAGACCGGCAGCAGGCGCTCGGGCGACTCGCCGATATCGACGGCCTCGCCCGGTCCGCCGAGGCGCTCGACGGCCGGCATCAGCAGACCGTTGTCGGGTCCGACGAAGACGTTGTTGCTCTGGGCCGTACGGATCGCCACACCGCGGCGCGCATGGCGCCCGACGGCGCTCACGCCCGGGTCGACGACGGCGAGGTGCACCCCGGCGGGCAGGAACGGGACAGCCGAGCGCAGCACGATCGCACCGGAGCGAACGTCGTGGCGCGGGATCGAGTGCGTCAGGTCGATGATCCGCGCGTAGGGGCAGCGCCTGATCATGACCCCGTGGCAGACGCCGACGAACTCGTCCAGCTGACCGTAGTCGGAGATGAACGAGATTACGGGTGGGAGCGCTCTATCGGCCATCGCTTGCCCGGGCTGCCGCGTCGGCGAGCAGGGCGGCGATCATACCCTCGATGTCGTACGGATCTGCCTCCACGTGAGGCTCGAGACCATGCTCGCGCAAGGTCTCGGTGGTGACGGGTCCGATTGAGACGATGCGCGTCTCGGGTGAGAGCTGCACGCCGGCCTCGCCGGCAGCCTCGAGGAGGAAGCGCACGGTGGAGGAGGAGGTGAAGGTGATGTAGTCGACCTCGCTCACGGCCTCGAGCGTCTGCGGCGAGAGTGGCTCGGCGACGGTCTCATAGAGCGCCACCACGTCCACCTCGACGCCGCGCTCGCGTAGCGCCTGGGGGAGCACGTCGCGCGCCTCGCGGGCGCGTGCGATGAGCGCGCGCTGGACGGGGATCTCCGCGAGCGCCTCCACGAGCGACTCGGCGACGAAGCGCTCGGGGACGACGTCGGCGAGGATCCCGCGCGCGGCGAGCTCGCGCGCGGTGCCCGGCCCGATCGCTGCGATCTTTGCCCCAGCGAGCGAGCGCGCGTCGCCGGGCGGATGGATCCCGTCATCGAGGCGCTGGAACAGCGGGCCCACGCCGTTGGGGCTGGTGACGCAGATCAGGTCATACGGCGTCGGGTCCAGCGGCTCCGGCCCGGCGTCGGGCAGCGGTTGAATGCGAATCGCCGGTGCCTGCAGGACGTTCGCGCCGAGCGCTTCCAGCCGCCGCGCGAGGCCGCTCGCCTGTGCGCGGGCGCGTGTGACCGCGACGCTCAGCCCACGCAGGGGCCGCGGTCCGAGCCAGGCGATCTGCTCGGCGAGTGCTGCCACAGGCCCGATCACGGTGATCGACGGCGCACGCACGCCCTGCTCGCGAGCGATCTCAGCGATCGTCTCGAGCGTGCCGCTGACCTCGCGCTGGCCGGGGAGCGTCCCCGCTTCGACGATCGCCACCGGCTGCGTCCCGGGGCGCCCGGCGGCGATCAGCGAGGCCGTGATCTGAGGCAGTTGGCGCACGCCCATGTACAGCACGAGCGTTCCGGGGAACGCCGCGAGACCGGGCCAATCGATGCCGCCGTCACCGTCGTCGGTTGCACCGTCGGGGCTCGCCTGGCTGTGGCCGGTGACGAGCGCAACCGCGCCGGCAAGACCGCGGTGCGTGACGGGGATGCCCGCGTAGGCGCTGGCGGCGATCCCGGCCGTGACGCCGGGCACGATCTCGAACGGGATCCCCGCGGCACGCAGCGTGAGCGCCTCCTCGCCACCGCGTCCGAACACAAACGGATCGCCGCCCTTCAGCCGCACGACCGCGTTGCCCGCCTGTGCGCGCTCGACCATCAGCGCTTCGGTCTGATCCTGCGGTACCGACGGGCCGCCCCCCTCCTTGCCGACGAACAGCAGCTCGGCATCGGCGCGCGCGCCGTCGAGCGCCGCACTCGGGATCAAGCGGTCGTACAAAATCACGTCGGCCTTCGCGATCAGCTCGAGCGCGCGGGCCGTCAGCAGCCCCGGGTCACCGGGCCCGGCGCCGACGAGGTAGACGTGGCCGGTCACTCCCCGACCGGCCAATGTTCGATCTCCAGCTCCCGCATGGGGAAGTCCTTTGGGTTGCCGGTTGCCAGCCGCGCACGAATGCCGAGCGCGGCTGCCGCTATCAGGCAGTCCGCCTGCGACAGCGTGATCCCTTCGCCGGCGAATTCCCTGCGCCAATCGCCGGCCCGTATGCCCTGCGCACGTCCGATCGGCGCTATGTGCAGGCCACCTAGGAAACGCATGGTGAGCGTTCGCTCGTGATCGCGAATGCCTCGCATGACCTCCTCAACGTTCACGGCGCATATCCATGGCAGCTCTCCGGTGTCATGCAGACCTCGCAGTCGCGCCGCGGCGCCGCGGCCGCGCAGAGCATCGACGAGGACGGTCGTATCGAGCAGAAGCCGCACGATCGATTATCCGTCGGGGTCGCTGTCGGCGGGACAGCTAGCCGACACGCGTCGGGTCGTCGCGACGCTGTGCCCTGACCCAACCGGCGGGATCGGCATCCCACTCATGCTCGGTGTCTGAAAGCGCCCCGAGGCCGGCCTGGATGTCATCCCAGCGCTGCTCGTCATCGAGCGCCCGCCGGAGGGTCTCGCTGATAAAGGTACTCCGACGACGCCTTCCCACACGCCCGTCGAGCTGCTTCACGAGATCGTCGTCTAGGCTTATGTGCAAACGCATGGCCACAAGCTAGCACACAAAAATACGCCCAGATCCGTGTCGTCACGCTGTATGCCCAGCCATCTCCTCAGCCTGGCGCAGTAGATCCGCAGCACCGGCGGCGCGCAGCCGCTCGGCCACTCGGCGCCCGAGCGCGTCGGGGTCATAGAAGCCGCCGAGCAGCTCGTCCTCGACCCAGGCGGAGCCGTCGGGAAGCCCGACCCACGCGCGCAGGTTCAGGCAGCCGCAGCCCGCGGGCACGGCGTATGCGCCGAGCGGCGTGTGGCAGCTCGCGTCGAGCTCGCGCGCGACGGCGCGCTCGGCGAGCAGGCACGCGAATGCGTCCTTGTCGGTGATCGCCTGGACGGCGGTACGCGTCGCCTCGTCTTCGATGCGGCCCTCGAGCGCGAGTACCCCCTGCCCGGGCGCGGGCACGAAGCGCGCGAGGTCGAGCACGGCCCCTGCGTGAGCCTCGAGCCCCAGCCGCACGAGCCCCGCGCGCGCGAGCACGATCGCGTCCAGACCCTGCTCTGGGTCGCTGAGCTTGCGCAGGCGCGTGTCCACGTTGCCGCGGATCGCCACGACGTCGAGATCCTCGCGCGCCGCTCGCAGCTGCGCGACGCGTCGGATGCTGCTGGTGCCGACGCGCGCACCGCGCTCGAGCTCCTCGAGTCCGGTGCCCCCGCACAGAACGTCCTCGGCCGGCGCGCGTGCGGGCGCTCCGTGCAGCGCGAGCCCCTCCGCGAGCTCACCGGGTACGTCCTTGGCGGAGTGCACCGCCAGGTCGATTTGTCCGTCGGCGAGCGCGTCCTCGAGCTCGGCGACCCAGCGTGACTTGTCGCTCCCGTCCGCTGTCGGATCGAGGCCGGCCGCGCTCGCGCGGTCCCCGCCGGTGCTCATAGGCACGATCTCGATATCGCTGTGCCCGGCGGCTGCCAGGAGCTCGGCGACCAGCTCTGCCTGTGCCAACGCGAGCGCGCTGCGCCGCGTCCCGATGCGCATCAGCGCGACGCGCGGCGTGGCGGGGCCATCAACCTCGCCGGCGCGGACGCAGGTCGTGCACCTCCGCGAGCTCCGCCGGCTGCGCATCTTCCTCGCGCGTATCCTCTCGCAGCCCGAACAGCTCGCGTACGAGCTCGAGGCTCGCGTGGCCGCGCTCGTCGCTGAGGCTGCGCAGGCGGATCGTGGGCTCGTGTAGCAGGCGGCTCATGACCGAGCGCGCGAGCGCCTCCACGCGTGCGAGGTCGCGCTCTGAGGCGCTCTCCCAACGGCCGGAGTTCTCCGCGAGCACCCGGTCGACGATGTCCTCGCCGTGCGCGCGCAGCGCTGAGACCGTGGGGAGCGCGTCGAGTTGGCCGAGCCAGCGGGCGAAGCGCTGGATCTCCTCCTCGACGATCTCCAGGGCGCGGGGCGTCTCCTCCGCGCGCAGGCTCAGGTTGCGGGCGCTCACCGCCTGCAGGTCATCGATGTCGTAGAGGTTCACGCCGGGCAGCTCGCCGCATGCCGGGTCGACGTCGCGGGGCACGGCGATGTCGATGATCAGCAGGGGCCTGGCGCCTCGCTCTTGCATCACGACCTCAAGCTCGTCGCGTCCGAGGATCGGGTGCGGCGATGACGTCGAGGACAGCAGGATGTCGGCCTGCACGAGCTGCTCGGGCAGTTTGTCCAGACCCACGACAGTGCCGCCGAAGCGCTGCGCGAGGCTGATCGCGCGGTCGGCGTGGCGGTTGGCCACGAAGATCGTGCCCGCGCCCTGCTCGGAGAGTGCGCGCGCGGTGAGCTCGCTGGTCTCACCCGCCCCGAGGATCACGACGTTGCGGTCCTCGAGGCCCCCGAGCAGGCTGAGCGCGAGATCGACGGCGACGGAGGAGACGCTCACGCGGCTCGAGCCGATGTCGGTCTCCGAGCGCACGCGCTTGCCGGTGGTGAGCGCGGCCGCGAACAGCCGGTTGGAGAGTGGCCCCGTGGCGCCCACGCGCATCGCCGTCTCGTGCGCGCGGCGCACCTGTCCCTGGATGTCAGCCTCGCCGAGGATCATCGACTCGAGGCTCGCGGTCACGCGGTAGAGCTGACGCGCGGCGTCGCAGTTGCGCGGCGAGTAGATCGCCTCGGCGAGCTCTGTCGGCCGGATCTCCGCATGCCGGGCCAGCAGCCCAAGCACGTCGGCCTCCGCGCGCACTGCGTCGCCGACGACGAGATAGACCTCGGTGCGGTTGCACGTGGAGATCACCACGGCCTCACGCACCTCCGGGGTGGCTGTCGCCTCCGCGGCGAACGCTTCGGCTTCACGCTCGCTGAACGCGAGGCGCTCGCGCAGCGCCACGGGCGCTGTTTTGTGGGATATGCCCAGTGCCAGCAGCTCGCTCATGCCGGCGTGGACTCCCGCTGTGTCCCGTTGTGCTGCTCCCCCGGGTGTGCGTTCGGCGCCGGTGTGGGCTCATCACGTCGATCTGCGAGGCTCAGCAGCTCGCCGAGGTCGCGCTCGAGGTGGCTCAGGCGGATGCCCATGATCGCGACGTAGATCAGCACGATCAGGAACAGCACGATGTAGGCCGCCGCGACGTACTTGCCGGCGGTGTGCAGCGGCAGCGCCGGCAGTTCGGCCACGACCAGCCCCAGCGCGCTCACAGCGCTGCCCCCCCGGCTGTGCGCGCGGGCACGGCTGGTGCGTGCTGGATCGCAGGCGCGGCGCTCCGTGCTCGCGGCGCATCGAGGCTCTCGCCAGACAGGCGCCTGCGCAGCGCGCGCACCTGCGAGCGTGCGTGCTTGGCGGTGAGCTCGAACTTGCAGAGCGTCGCGAACAGCAGCGCCATCGCGATCAGGGAGACGAGCAGCGTGAAGGACATCGACGCGGGAAGGTTGGAGGTGCTGCCGAACACCCGCGGGTGCAGGTAGGCCGTTGAGAGATTCACGGCGACGTAGTTGAGCGGCACGAAGGCCCCGGCGGTGATCGCGAACACGGAGGCGTAGCGCGCCTGACGCTCTGGGTCTTCGATCGCGAAGCGCAGCGGCTGGTAGGTGGCGTACAGCAGGAAGATGATCAGGAACGAGACGAGCGTCGGCTCGCTCCACACCCACCAGTGCCCCCACGAGCCCTTCGCCCAGATCGAGCCGGTGATCAGGGTGGCGAGCGCGAAGATCAGGCTCATGTGGATCACCACGTAGGAACGCATGTCCCAGCGCGGGTCGCGCGTGCGCAGGTGTTGGATCGCGAGCAGACCGCCGAGCATGAAGCCGCACAGGGCGACGATTGCCAGCGGCACGTGCACGTAGAAGATCTTCTGCAGGAACCCCTGTTCGGCTTCCAGCGGGGCGTAGAAGAAGACGAGGCTGAGCGATGCGGCGAATGCCACCACGGTGGCGATGCTCAAGGTGCGCAAGCCCCTGCCGTACTGCGGCGGACGTGCGGGGGCGCGACTCGAGGTTTCCACGTGTCAATCCTCCAAGAGGAAGTCGAACAGGGCGAAGGCGATCAGCCCGAAGACAAGATCATAGAGCCCAAGCGTAAGCAGCCAGCGTGCCGCCGGCGCCGATCGATGGGCCGCGACGAGCAGCGGCTCCGTCGCGCGTGCGCCGCCGATCACGATCGGGACGAGCAGCGGTAGCGCGAGCAGCGGGCCGAGCAGGTCCCGCGAACGCGTGCGCACCGCCATCGCGGCGATCAACGTGCCGATCACGGCGATGCCCAGGTCGCCCAGCGCGAGCGTCGCCAGAAGTCCTGGGAGCGCAGGGCCGAGCGGGGGCCCCAGGAGCAGCAGCGCGAAGGCGGGCACGGCCACGATCTCGAGTACCACCAGGTAGGCGAGCAGCGTGACGACCTTCGCCAGCAGCATCGCGCTGCGGTCCACGGGCGCGAGTAGGAACGCGTCGAAGCCCCCCTGATCGGCGTCCGCGACGAACAGACGGTTGACACCGAGGATCGCAGCGAACAGCAGCGTCACCCACAGGATGCCCGCGCCGAGGTCGCCTTCGACGCTGTTGCGGTCCAGCGCGAAGTGAAACACGACGAACGTGCTCAGCGCGAACAGGGACATCGCGGGCACCGACTCCAGCGTGCGCAGCTCGACGAGCAGCTCCTTGCGCAGCAGCGCGCCGACGGTGGGCCACAGCCCGACCGTGCGCGGTCTCGGCCGGGCGCTCTCACCAGCGCGCTCGGGGGCCTGCACGCTGCTCACCTGTAGAGCTCCGAGATCTCCGCCGGATCGACGTCAACAGCCGCGCGCAGCAGCGCCGGGCGGCCTGCGCGCAGGCCCAGCACGAGATCCGCCTGTGAGAGATCACCCGAAGGGTCGTGGCTGCAGATCACGCGTGTGCGACCGGACGCCGCTCCGATCAACGGCGCCACGAGCTCCACGGCCGCGGGGTCGAGGTTGGAGTGCGGCTCGTCGAGCAGCAGCAGCTCAGGATCGTGCAGCACGGCACGTGCGACCGCCACGCGTTGGACCATGCCCCGCGAGAGCGTGCGCAGCGGCTCGCGTGCACGGGCGGCCATGGCGACCGACTCGAGCACCTCCTGCACACGCTCTTCACCGAGGCCGTACATGTGTGCATGGAAGCGCAGGTTCTCCCGTGCGGTGAGCTCGCGGTAGAGCAGCGGCTCGTGCCCGAGCAGGCCGACGCGCCCGCGTACCTGCCATGACTCGTCCGGGAGCGCCGAGCCGAGCACGCGTACGCTGCCGGCGTGGGGTCGTAGCAGCGTGGCGAGCACGCGCAAGAGCGTTGTCTTGCCGGCGCCGTTGGGACCGAAGACGACGAGCGTCTGCCCGTGCTCGAGCGACAGCGAGACTTCCTTCAGGGCCTCGCGTTCGCCGTAGTGGCGAGCGAGCCCGTCGAGCTCGAGCGCTGCTGCCATCGAGCTCAGCTCGCGCCGGCGCTAGGCCTGCACGGCGTGCGCGTCCTGCGCCCGCGCGATCAGCGCGCGGACCGCCTGCTCGCCCGATTCGCCGTCCGTGCCGCCGTCGCGCAGCAGCGCGATCGGGTCGGGCTCGCCGCCGACGATCCCCTCGAAGAACTCCTTGCGCTCCTGGTAGGTCGGCAGTGTTCCCTTCGCCCAGCCGCGCACCTCGTTCAGCAGTACCGCGAGCTGCGCGTAGGGCTCGCCGAACTGCGCTTCGATCTCGCGCTTCATGCGCTTCGCCAGCGCCGGCGAAGCGCCGGCGGTCGAGATCGCGATCGCCAGCGGGCTCATGCGCACGATCGCGGGCAGGATGAAGTTGCACAGCGGGGGCACGTCGACGACGTTGACGAGCATTGCGCGGCGCTCGGCGTCGTCGTAGACGGCGATGTTCGCGTCGGTGTCATTGGTGGCCGCGATTGCCATGAACGCGCCCTCGAGGTCGGCGGCCCCCGCATATGCCCGCCGTTCCCACTGGATCGAGCCCTCGCGTGCGTACTCCTGGAGTGCCGGCTCGGCCTCTGGCGCGATCAGCGTCACCTGGCCGTCGCAGGCGAGCAGCCCCTCGACCTTCTCGAGGCCGATCTCGCCGCCGCCGACGACCACGCAGCGCCTGCCGCTGAGCTTCAGGCATGCGATGTAGAAGGGGGTGTCGAGCATCCCCTGCACGCAGCTCTGATCGCATATGCCTCTGCGCAGCTGGCAGACGCACTCCTTACCGGCGTAGGCCTGAGCGGGCATCTGCTCAAGAGTAGTGCAGGGGCTCGGGAAGTCAGCGCGGCAGCCCGCGCCCAAAGGCGCGCGCGCCGATCCGTGCGAGCGCGAGCGCACCCTCGCGCCACGCGCGCTCGCGGTCGGTTTCGCGCCGCGAGCGCAGCTTGGCCACGGAGCGCATCGCCTTCAGGCTGGTGGCGTCGTAGGGGCCCCACCACAGGCCGCGCGTGGCGGGCGCGTCCCACGTGATCAGCTTCTCCTGTGCGCACGCACGCAGCCCGGCATGTCCGAGGGTGCGCCCGAGACCACTGCCGGCGGCGGCGCCCCAGGGCCCACGCGAGACCGTCGGCCCGGGGAGATGGTCGTTTAGCCACACCATTCCCGCGTGCAGCTCGCGTGCGATGCGCAGGCCCTGGTAGCGGTCCGCTGTCCACACGGAGACGCCGAGCCCGTAGTCGCTGGCGTTGGCGGCGAGGATCGCCTCCTCCACGGAGTCGACCGCGATTACCGCGAGCACGGGGCCATCGATCGGCTCGCGCATGAGGCGCATCTCGGGGCTTACACCGGTGATCACGGCGGGGGCGTAGAACGCACCGGCATCGCAGCCGGAGGGGCTGACCGGCCCCCCGCAGTGCACTCGCGCGCCCTGCGCGAGGGCCTCCTCGACGAGCGCGCTCACGTGCTGCACGCGTCTGGCGGAAGCCAGGGGGCCAACCTGCACGCGCGCATCGGCTGGGTCGCCGACCGCGAGCTTTCGCGCTCCGTCCACGAGCCCCGCGAGGAAGCGCTCGTACACCTCGCGCGCGACGTACACGCGCTCGATCGAGCCGCGCGCCTGGCCGGCGCCGGCGCAGCCCGCCCACAGCGCGCCGCCGACGGCGCGGCGCAGGTGCGCGTCGGCGAGCACCAGCATCGCGTCCTTGCCGCCCAGCTCGACCGTCACCTCCTTCTCGCGCGAGACGCATGCGCGCGCGACGACACGCCCGACGGCCGGCGATCCGGTGAACAGGACCTTGCTCACGGACGCTTGGGCGAGCGCGACGCCGACGTCGGCCTCGCCGTGGATCACCCGCACCAGCCCCTCCGGCAGGCCGGCGCGCGCGATTACCCGCGCGATCCGCTCTGCGGCCAGGGCGGCACGTGGGGCTGGCTTGAAGACGACGCCGTTGCCCGCGAGCAGTGCGCCGGCGATCTGCCCGAGCGGCTGCGCGAACGGAGCGCTGCCGGCGCCGATCACCGCGACCACGCCGTAAGGCTCGAAGGCGATTCTCGCGCGCTTGGCCAGCGCCATCGAGCGGCTGACGCCGACGCGGCGGCCGTCCAGTGCCTGAGCTCCGTCCTCGGCGATCCACTTCAGCGCGTCGATCGCGGCGAGCAGCTCGAGCGCTGCGACCTCCGCGCGCGGGCGTCCCTGCTCGCGCGCGAGCGCCTCCTGGAGCTCATCGAAGTCGTCGATCACGGCCTGCGCCATGCGGCCCATGTAGCGCGCACGGTCGCGCACCCGCAACAGCGCCCACAACGGCTGCACCTTGGCGACAGCTGCGACGACGTCCTCGACGCGCTCGGGCGCCGTGCGCGCGACGCTGCCGAGCACCGCGCCGGTCGCAGGGTCGCGCGCGGTGAGCCGCTCCGCGGCCGCAGCGTCGTCGGTCGCGGCGGAGGTGTGGCTCGAGGGTGCGCTCATCGCACCGCGATTATCACGCCTCGTAGCCGCGCGCTCGACGAATTCGCTGCAGGCGTGCCGCCAGCTCGGCCTCGGCGTCGTCGGGCTCGTAGAAGCGCGCGCCGAGGACGCCCTCGGGCAACAGCTCCTGCGCGGCGAGGTGTCCCGGATGCCCGTGGGGGTTGTCGTACTCGCGCTTGTCCTGTCCCGGACGCGGCCCCGAGCGCAGCCACGGCGGCGCCGGCTGCGCGCCGTGTTCGCGTACGTGCCTGCGTGCCGCGCCGAGCGCTCTGCCGGCGGCGTTGGACTTCGGCGCGAGCGCGAGGTAGATCGCTGCCTGGGCGAGCGCGTACGTCGCCTCGGGCAGACCGACGTGCTCAACGGCGGCTGCTGCGGCGGTCGCCACCGATAGCGCGGCCGGGTCGGCGTTGCCGATGTCCTCGGAGGCGAGGATCACCATGCGCCGCACGATGAAGCGGGGGTCCTCGCCGCCCTCGAGCATCACCGCCAGGTAGTAGAGCGACGCGTCCGGGTCCGACCCGCGGGTCGCCTTGATCCACGCCGATATGTAGTCGTTGTGGCGGTCGCCGCCTTTGTCATAGAGGACGGCGCGACGCTGCAGGGCGTCCTCGACGCGACTAAGGGTCACGCTCGGCTCGCCGAGCTCGCCGGCGGTGCTGATCGCCAGCTCCAGCGCGTTCAGCGCCGTGCGCGCGTCGCCTTCGCTACGCGCGGCCAGGAACTCGATCGCGTCGTCCTCGATCGCGAGCTCGCCGTCGTCGTCGCCGCTCGTCTGGGCGCCTGCATTGCGCAGCACCGTCGCGACCTCTTCAGGCGTGAGCGCCTGCAGGGCGTATACGCGCAGGCGGGAGAGCAGCGCCCCGTTGACCTCGAACGCGGGGTTCTCCGTGGTCGCGCCGATCAGCGTCACGAGGCCGTCCTCGACTGCGGGCAGTAGCGCGTCTTGCTGGGCCTTGTTGAAGCGATGGATCTCATCTAGAAACAACACTGTCTGTCCGCCGCTCGTCTCGCGCCGGTGCGCTGCACGCTCGATCACGGCACGAACCTCCGCGCGACCGGCGGCCACGGCGCTCAGCTCCTCATACGCGGCGCCCGAGCGTTCGGCGACGATCCGCGCAAGCGTGGTCTTGCCGGAGCCGGGTGGACCGTAGAGGACCATCGAGTGCGGATGGCCCTGCTCGATCGCCGTACGCAGCGCCGAACCGGCGCCCAGCAGGTGGGATTGGCCCACGAACTGCGCGAGCTCGCGGGGCCTGACGCGCACCGCCAGCGGCCGCGGTGAGCCCTCATCGCGAGCGGAGCGCTTGTCACGACTGGCCATAACGGGGGGTGAATCTTTGGCCAGATCGTCGAGCGAATCGCCGTCGAACAGGGTATCCATTGGTGTCAGTATCCCCGCTCCGGGAGCCGCTGCCCTCGGGGCGCCGGGGATCGCGGCACGGAGGCTTGCACACTAAGAATTGTCGAAGGTGTAGATTCGAATGACGACATTGCCAAATCTCAACATCTCCCGCATGGAAGAACGGCAAAATGAGCGCCGGCACGGCTGAGGCTCTGCCGTCAGGATCAGGAGGAGGGGCTCTTGAATTTCTCGACGTCGGCGGCGACATCGCCGCGCGTTCGCCCCTGCAGCTGTTCTGGCTGCGCTTCCGCCAGGATCGCGTCGCGCTCGCCTCGCTTGCCTTCATCGTCTTCCTGGTCGTGCTCGCGGTTGCGGCACCGCTGTTTGTCAGCATCCTCGGCCTGCCGGGGCCGGACACGCAGAACCTCAACCTGACGGACTCGTTCGGCTCTCCGCTCGGCCCGAGCCTCGCGCACCCGTTCGGGGTCGATCAGCTCGGCGAGGACGTGATGTCGCGCGTGATCTACGGCACGCGCGTGTCTCTCGAGGTGGGGATCATCGGCACGGGCATCTCCACGGTCATCGGTGTCGTGGTGGGGATGCTCGCGGGCTTCTACCGTGGCTGGGTCGACACGGTGCTCGCGCGCTTCATGGACATCGTGCTGTCGATTCCGATCCTGCTGCTCGGGCTCGGGCTCGGGGCGGCCTGCGGGGTACGGGGCTGCGTCAAAGACCTGATCCGGCCCGGGCTCGGCACGATCATCTTCATCATCTGCATCGCCACCTGGCCATACATCGCGCGGATTGTGCGCGGGCTCGTGCTCTCGATGCGCGAGCGCGAGTTCGTCGAGGCATCGCGCGCCCTCGGCGCGTCGGACATGCGCATCATGTTCAGGGAGATCCTGCCGAACCTGGCGGCGCCGATCATCGTCTACTCGAGCCTGCTGATCCCCACGAACATCCTGCTCGAGGCCTCGCTGTCGTTCCTCGGCGTGGGGATCCGCCCTCCGACCCCCAGCTGGGGCGACATGATCGCCCAGGCGGCTCCGATCTTCAACACCGCCTGGTGGTTCATGGTCTTTCCCGGTCTCGCGCTGCTGCTCACGGTGCTTGCCTTCAACTTGCTGGGCGACGGGCTACAGGACGCCTTGAACCCAAGGAACGCCCGATGAAGGGTCATCTACACAAACAGGAGGCGACTTGATGAGGTCGATTAGATCGGTTGCGGCGCTTGCGCTCGCGGCCGGGCTCGCAGTGCTGTTGGCTGCGTGTGGCTCGAGCAGCTCCGAAAACTCGAGCACCGGCTCGAGCACGAGCTCGAGCTCCACGAGCGCAAGCAGCGCGCTGAGCTCGAGCGGGTATGAGAGCCCGCTGACGGAGTCGTTGTCGGGGGGCAAACGCGGCGGCACGCTGGAAGTGCTGCAGGAAACCGACTTCGAACACCTCGACCCGGGCATCGCCTACTACTCGCTCGACTACGAGGTGGTGTTCGCGACGCAGCGGCCGCTGTACTCGCAGAAGCCGAACTCGAGCGAACCGACGCCGGACATGGCCGAAGGGCCGCCCGTGATCAGCGACGGCGGCAAGACGGTCGCGGTGAAAATCAAGAAGGGCATCCACTTCAGCCCGCCGGTGGACAGCGAAGTGACCTCTGAAGACGTCGCCTACGCGATCGAGCGTGGCGCGAACCCGAACGTCGCCAACCCCTACATCGCTTCGTACTTCAAAGCGATCGAAGGCGAGCCGACGGCGAGCGGCGGTCCGATGAAGGGCATCGAAACGCCGAACAAGTACGAAATCGTCTTCCACCTGACCGAACCGAAAGGTCAGCTCGTGGCAGACGCGCTGGTGCTGCCGCTGACCGCGGCCGTGCCGAAGTCCTACGCCGAAAAATTCGACAAGGACAAGCCATCGGATTACGCCAACTACCAGGTCGCCACGGGCCCGTACATGCTGAAGAACAACGCTGAAGGCAAAGTGCTTGGCGTGGGCTACGTCCCGGGCAAGTCGGCGACGCTCGTGCGCAACCCGAACTGGAACGCGAAGACGGACTACCGGCCTGCCTACCTCAACGAAATCGACATCAAGATCGGTGGTACGCAGGCGGTCATCGGTCGTGAGGTGCTGGAAGGTAAGAACCTCGTCGAGAACGAACCGCCGGCGCAGTCCTCGGTCCGTCTCGCGGCTGAAAAATTCAAAAGCCAGATGGAGATCTCGCCGGGTGCGGGAAGCCACTACATCGGCGTGAACAACAAGGTGGGACCGTTCAAGAACGTCGATCTGCGCAAGGCCCTGTGGGCGGCGCTCGATCGTACGGCGATGGACAAGGCCCGCGGTGGAGAACTCGTGACCACCGTTGCCACGCACTTCATCTACCCGACGATCAACGGCTTCGAACAGTCCGGAGGCACGAAGGGCCCGCAGGGTGCGCAGTTCGACTTCAACGCATACCCCGAAGGCAATATGAAAATCGCGGAAAAGTACATGAAGCTGGCCGGCTACCCGAGCGGCAAATACACGGGCGGTGAAACGATCACCGTGGTTGGCGCGAGCGGCAACCCGGCCGAACAGGACGCCGAGATCGTCGAGCAGACGCTCAAGAACCTCGGCTTCACGGTCAAGTTCTCACTCGTGGAAACCTCGACCATGTACGCGAAGTACTGCAACGTGCCGAAAGAAGAGATCACGATCTGCCCGAGCGTCGGCTGGATCGCGGACTTCCCGGACCCCCAGACGGTGCTGAACATCACGTTCAACGGCACCACGATCGTCTCCACGGGGAACGTCAACTGGGGCCAGACGGACGTGCCGAAAATCAACGCGGCAATGGCGGCGGCGGAAAACGTCACCGGCACCGAAGCTCGCGCCAAGGCGTGGGCCAAGATCGACGAAGAACTCGTCGAAGACGCCGCGGACATCCCATTCGACTGGGACAAGCAGGCGAACATCGAGGGCAGCGGCGTAGCCGGCGTCGGCGACATCTGGGATGTCGGCGAGTGGGACTACGACTACACGTCGCTGAAGTAAGCGTGCAGCAGTGAGTCGACATGGCAGGAGGGCCCCGCGAGGCGCGGGGCCCTCCGCCACGTAGTCGTCGCCCCGATCCTTCCTCGTCTCACAGAAACAAGCAAAAGGCCATGACCCGACACCCAGTCCACCTTTCGACTATCGCGACCCTCCCGATGGGGTGTGGCGCGCGATGATCCGCTACATCATCCGGCGCCTGCTCATCGGGATCCTGATCCTGGTGATCGTGTGTGCGCTGACGTTCGTCTTCTTCCGCGTGCTGCCGACCGGCAACCCGGCGCTGCTGCGCGCCGGACGCGACCCGCAGCCGAAGCTGATCAAAGAGATCGAAGTCGTGCTCGGGCTGAACAAGTCGCTGCCCGTGCAGTTCTGGGACTACTTGAAGGAATTCTTCTTTCACTTCAACCTGGGCTACAGCTATTACAGCCAGGAGGCCGTCAAGAGCCTGATCGTGGAACGGCTCCCGGCGACCCTGTCGCTCACCCTGGGCGCGGCAGTGCTGTGGGTGATAGGTGGGCTGAGCGTCGGGATCATCTCGGCGCTGCGGCGCCACTCGCTGCTCGACCGGTTCTCGATGGGCTCGGCGCTGGTGTTGCTCTCCGTACCCGAATTCTGGCTTGGGCTGGTGTTCCTCCTGCTGTTCTCCAGCGACATCGGCAAGTTGCGGATCTTTCCTGGATCGGGCAGCTACGTGGGACTCACCGCGGACCCGTGGAAATGGTTCACCTCGCTGATCATGCCGTGGATCGTGCTCGCTGCCGGCTCGGCCGCGATCTACGCTCGCTTGATCCGCAGCAACTTGAGCGAGACGATGCGCGAGGACTACATCAGGACGGCGCGCGCGAAGGGGCTGCGGGAGAAAGCGGTCGTGCGTCAGGGAGTGCGCGCGGCGGTGAACCCGCTGGTCACGCTCTTTGGGCTTGAAGTCGGCGTGCTTCTCGGGGGTGCGGTGCTCGTGGAGGCAGTGTTCAACATCCCCGGCATCGGCGAGCTCAACTACAAGGCGATCCAGTCCTCGGACTTCCCCGTGACACAGGGGACGGTGCTGCTGGCGGCGGCATTCATCATCGTCGCGAACATCGTCGTTGACATCGCGTACGCGTATCTGGATCCCCGGGTGCGTTTCTAGTGAGCACGAACGAGGCGTTGCTGCGCGTGGAGGATCTGCGCGTCGCGTTTCCCAGCGAGGACGGCATCGTGCATGCGGTCGACGGGATCACCTACGAGGTGCACCCGGGCAAGACGCTGGGGATCGTCGGCGAGTCGGGCTCGGGCAAGACGGTCTCCTCGCTGACGACGCTCGGCCTCACGCGCCTGCAGGGGGCGCACATCTCCGGACGGATTCTGTTCGAGGGCAGGGATCTGGTGACGTTGCCAGACGATGAGCTGCGCACGATCAGGGGTAATGACATCGCGATGGTCTTCCAGGACCCCCTCTCCTCCCTGCACCCGCTGTACAAGGTCGGCAAGCAACTGATCGAGGCGGTGCGCGCGCACCGCGACGTCTCCAAGGACCAGGCGCGCAAGCGCGCGGTGGAGCTTCTGGGGCTCGTCGGGATCCCCGACCCCGGCGGCCGCGTGGACCAGTACCCGCACGAGTTCTCCGGCGGCATGCGCCAGCGCGTGATGATCGCGATGGCGCTGGCCAACGAGCCGAAGCTGCTGATCGCGGACGAGCCCACGACCGCTCTGGACGTGACCGTCCAGGCGCAGATCCTCGCGCTGATGGAACGCCTGCAACAAGAACTGGGGATGGCGATCGTGATCATCACCCACGACCTCGGCGTGGTCGCGGAGATGGCCGATGACATCGCCGTCATGTACGCGGGGCGGATCGTGGAGACGGCGTCGGCGGATCGGATCTTCGCCAGCCCCGAACACCCCTACACGTGGGGCCTGTTGCGCTCGATCCCCACGCTCGACCGCCCGCGCGATGAGGACCTGATCCCGATTCCGGGGACGCCGCCGAGCCTGATCAACCCGCCGACGGGCTGCCACTTCCACCCGCGCTGCCCCTATGCAGCACCCGAGCATGCGCGCATCGACCCGGCCCTCGAGCAGGTCCCCGGCGCGCCCGGGCACTTCGCGGCGTGCCTGCTCGAGGCCGATGTGCGCCGGCGGCTGTGGGCGGAGCTGCGCTCCGGGCAGACGCCGCAGGAGGCCGTGGCTGACGTGGGGCTCCCGGGGGCGGCAGCGTGAGCGCGGGAGAAGGAGACACGCAGACCTCGCCGTTCGGGGAGGAAGACCCCGCGGCGGACGCTGCGCCGGTCGCGCAGACGGCCGGAGTCTCGAGCGCGAACGGCACCACGGGCCCGCTCGTGCGCGTGCGACAGCTGGTCAAGCATTTCCCGCTCACGCGGGGGATCATCTTCCAGCACAAAATCGGCGCGGTGCGCGCTGTGGACGGGGTCAGCTTCGACATCGAGCGCGGCGAGACGCTGGGGCTCGTGGGCGAGACGGGCTGCGGCAAGAGCACCACTGCGCGGCTGATCATGCGCTTGTTGGAGGCGACGTCGGGCGAAATCGACTTCGAAGGTAAGGACATCACGCGCTTGAAGGGCGCCGCGTTGAAGGCGGTCCGACGCGAGGTGCAGATGATCTTCCAGGACCCCTACTCCTCGCTGAACCCGCGCAAGACGATCGGCTCGATCATCGGCGAGCCGTTTGCGATCCACGGGATGCTGCCCGACCGCGGCGAGCGCAAGCAGGCGGTGCAGAAGCTGATGGAGTCGGTGGGGCTGAACCCCGAGCACTACAACCGCTACCCGCACGAGTTCTCCGGCGGTCAGCGCCAGCGCATTGGCGTGGCGCGCGCGCTCGCTCTGAACCCAAAGCTGCTGATCGCGGATGAGCCCGTGTCGGCCCTGGACGTATCGATCCAAGCACAGGTGCTGAACCTCCTGCGCGACCTGCAGCGGCGCCTGGGCTTGACGGTGGTGTTCATCGCGCACGACCTGTCCGTGGTGCGCCACATGTGCGATCGCGTGGCGGTCATGTACCTCGGCAAGGTCGTGGAGATCGGGCCGGGCGACGCTCTGTATGACTTCCCCCGCCACCCTTACACGGCGGCGCTGCTGGCGGCGGTGCCGGTTGCCGACCCTACGCGGCGCGGCGAGGAGCGCCGGCCGCTGGGCGGTGACGTGCCGAGCCCGGCCAACCCGCCGAGCGCGTGCCGCTTCCACACGCGCTGCCCGAAGGCGCAGCCGCTGTGCTCTCAGCAGGAGCCGCTGCTGGAGGACAAGGACTCGGGCACGATGGTCGCCTGTCACTTCCCGCTGAGTCGCGATGAACTGGCAGGGATGGGCGTACGATCTGCGCGATGAGCGCGAGTCAGGCCCAGAGCGGCCAGGCCGCCGCGGAGGCCGAGGAGCTCCTGGCGCGTCTGATCCGCTTCGACACCGTTAACCCGCCGGGCAACGAGCGCGCTGCCCAGGAGTACCTGGCCGACCACCTCACGCAGGCGGGCTTCGCGTGTGAGCTGCTCGGTGCAGAGCCTGAGCGCCCGAACTTGGTCGCGAGGCTGCGCTCGGACTCCGCGCAGGAGGGTCCCACGCTCTGCTATCTCGGCCATGTCGACACGGTGCTCGCGGACCCCGCCGCGTGGACGCACGACCCCTGGTCGGGGGATATCGCTGAGGGATATCTGTGGGGCAGGGGTGCGCTTGACATGAAGTCGCAGGTCGCGGCGGAGATCGCGGCGGCGGCGTCGCTGGCGCGATCGGGTTGGCGCCCGGCGCGGGGGGAGCTGTTGATCGTGGCGGTCGTCGATGAGGAGACGGGTGGCTCGCTGGGTGCGGAATGGATCACAAAGAACCACCCGGAGAAGGTGCGCTGCGATCTGCTGATCAACGAGGGCGGCGGGGCGGTATTCGAGGTCGGCGACCGGCGCTGCTACGGCGTGTGCTGCGCGGAGAAGGGCGTGTTTCGCTTCACGGTCACTACCGACGGCGTGGCCGGTCACGCATCGATGCCGGGGATGGGCGATAACGCGCTGTTGAAGATGGGTCCCGTGCTCGACCGCTTCGCCGCACGCCAGCCCTCGTACAGGCCCACAGATGAGCCGCTGGCGTTCCTGCGCGGTATCGGCGAGGACGCGGATGATCCGGAGGGCGCGTTCGAGCGCCTGCGCGCGCTCGATCCTCGCCTCGCGATCATGTTCGAGCCGATGCTGGGGGTGACGTTCACGCCCACGCGCATCAGCGCCTCGGAGAAGATCAACGTGATTCCCAGCCGCGCCGTGCTGAGGGTCGACTGCCGCGTGCCGCCGGGACTCGGTGAGCAGGAGGTCCGTGAGGGCATCGCGGAGGTGCTGGGCGAGGAAAACGACTCGTGGCGGATCGACTTCACCGAGCGCGTCGTCGGCAACCGCTCCCCGGTTGCCTCGCAGCTGATGGACACGATCTCCTCGTGGATCGCCGAGCGTGACCCGGGAGCTGGGGTGGTGCCGGTGATCCTCCCCGGGTTCACCGACTCGCGCCACTTCCGTCTGGCGTTCCCCGAGTGCGTGGCTTACGGCTTCTTCCCACAGCGCCACCAGACGCTGATGCAGACCGCGCCTTTGATCCACGGCGCGGACGAGCGCGTCGACGTGCGTGACCTGGCGTTCGCGACGGAGCTGTTCACGGACCTGGCGCTGCGCACTCTCGGCTGACGCGGCTGCGGCTCCCCGGTCGGCACTCCATCTGCCCGCTCGGATTGCATCGCTCGACAAGCGGGGGGAAAACCCGCATAATGGGCTCGATGCCAAGGATGGTGCCACGGATGGTGGATTCGCTGGAGAGGGTGGACGCGTGAGCAAGCCGGCGACGGCTGCGCACTCTCCCGTGAGCGTTGGCGCGGCGGGGAACGCGCCTGCAGCGCATACGGGGACGGCGCATGCCGTGCTCACGAAGGTCGCGGCGAAGGGCGCGGCGGCTACGAAAGCCGCGGCGACGGGCACGAAAACCCACGCTGCGCTTGTACACGCGCACGCGGTCACGGTGCCCGTCGCGGCCGCGCCTCACGTCTCCCTGACACAGGAAATCCAGAACCAGGCGATCAACTGGGAGCCGGTGATCGCGATCCTGTTCTTCACGGCGCTGGTTTTCATGATGTGGCGGATGCTGAAGGTGATGCCGCGGGTGAAGCCGCAGCGCATCAAGCCCTCCTCCGGAGAGTCGGTCACGTTCGCTGACATCGCGGGGGTGGACGAGGCGAAGGCGGAGCTGCAGGAGATCGTGGAGTTCCTGCGCGCGCCAAAGCCCTTCCAGGCGCTGGGCGCGCAGGTCCCGAAGGGCGTGCTCCTGCACGGCCCACCGGGCACGGGCAAGACGCTGCTGGCAAAGGCGGTGGCGAACGAGTCGGGCGCGCAGTTCTTCGCGCAGTCGGCGGCGTCGTTCGTGGAGATGTTCGCGGGCCTCGGGGCTGCGCGCATCCGTCGTCTGTTTGCGATCGCGCGCAAGCACGAACCGGCGATCATCTTCATCGACGAGCTCGACGCGGTGGGCGGGCGGCGCGGGATGGACATCTCCGGCGAGAAGGACCAGACGCTGAACCAGCTGCTGGTGGAGATGGACGGCTTTGCCTCCAGCGGGCGCGTGGTGGTGATCGCGGCGTCGAACCTGCTGGACAAGCTCGACCCGGCGCTCCTGCGACCGGGACGCTTCGACCGGCAGGTGTTCGTGGCGCCGCCGGACGTGAAAGGCAGGCTGGGGGTGCTGCAGGTGCACACGCGCAAGAAGCCGATGGGCGACGTGGACCTGGGGCTGGTGGCGCAGCAGACGAGCGGCTTGACGGGTGCAGATCTGGCGAACATCTGCAACGAGGCGGCGATCTTCGCGACGCGCCGCGCCGCAACGACGATCGGACAAGTGGACTTCGAGTCGGCACTCGAGCGCGTGATCGCGGGTGTGCAGTCCAAACGCGTGCTCAACTCCCATGAGCGCCGTGTGGTGGCCTACCACGAGGCCGGCCACGCGCTGTGCGGCGAGCTGCTGCCGTCGGTGGACCGGGTGCACAAGATCTCGATCGTGCCGCGTGGGCGTGCGCTTGGCTACACGCTGAACCTGCCGGCGGAGGACCGCTATCTGAAGACGCGCGAGGAGCTGCTGGATTACATGACGGTGCTGTTGGGCGGTCGCGTGGCGGAGCAGGTGGTGTTCGGCGCGATCACCACGGGCGCCTCGGATGACCTGAAGCGCGTGGCGGACATATCGCACTCGATGGTGCACGACTACGCGATGGGCACGGCCGGTGTGGGGCGCTCGCCGGACGGCAACGTGCGGCTCTCCGAGCAGACGCTGAGGCTGCGCGACGAGGAGCGCCAGGAGCTGATCGAGGAGTCCCGTAGGGCCGCGCAGAAGCTGATCGTCGCGCACAGGCGCCAGCTGGAGGAGCTCGCGCAGGAGCTGCTCGAGCACGAGGTGCTCGAGCGCGAGGGGATCGACAGGGTGATGGCGGGCGTGCCGCGCATGGAGCGCGCGCCGGGCGTGGGCCTGCGCGTGGTGGCCGCCGCGAGCCCTCACGAGCCGCTGCCGCGACCAGCGCCGATCGCGATCCCGCCACCGCCAGAGGAGGGCGAGCCCGGGCGCCTATAGACTGCGGCCGGTGTTCAGCCGCATCGATCACATAGGCGTGGCCGTGGCGGAGATCGAGCCGGCGCTCGAGCTCTACCGCGACAGCTTCCGCTTGGAGCTCGCACACCGCGAGGTGGTGGAGGAGCAGGGCGTGGAGGCCGTCCTCTTGGACACGGGCGAGAACCATGTGGAGCTGCTGGCGCCGCTGGGCCCGGACACGCCGGTGGGCCGGTTCCTTGCGGCGAAGGGTCCGGGGCTTCACCACGTGGCCTACCAGGTCACCGACATCGACGCTACGCTTGACGCCTTGAGGAAGGCGGGCCTACAGCTGATCGACCAGGAGCCACGCACGGGTATCCGCGAATCGCGCGTGGCGTTCCTGCATCCGCGCTCGACGGCGGGTGTGCTCACGGAGATCGTGCAGCCGGCAGCCGGCTCGGGGGCCCACTGATGGCCTCCAGCCCACGCCGCGTGACGCTTGGCTTCCAGGGCGGACAGGTGCTGGCGCTTCGCGTCAGCGACAAGCAGCTGGACGACCTCAACGGCGCCCTGGGCGGCATCGGCTGGCACGAGCTCGAGAGCGAGGACGGCCCGGTGCGGGTGGATCTCGGCCAGGTGGTCTATGTCTCGGCAGATAGCGACGAGCCCCGCGTCGGCTTCGGTTAGGGAACCGCTGAGCGGCGCGATGCGGCGTCCTCGATCGCTCGTGTGCTAGCGCACACTTCGCTCACTGCGTCCTTGCCTCGCTTGCCCATCGGCCCCCTAACCCGTTGTTCTCCGGAAAGCTGAATCTCCTCGACGAGCGCCTGCTGCGGATAGCGCGCACGCGCGGACACACGCCGCGGGCAGAGCGCGCGGTGGCGCAGTTCTCGACGCTGGGGGAGCACGCCGGTGTCTGGCTGGCGATCGGCGTCGCGGGCGGCGCGATTGACGCTGAGCGCAGGAGCGAATGGCGTAGGGCAACGCTGACCGTTGCAGGGATGTACGGGCTGAACACGGCGATCAAGCTTCTCGTCGGTCGCCGTCGGCCGGAGTTCCCCGGCCTGCCGCCGCTGACGGGTACGCCCACGGGGCTTAGCTTCCCGAGTGCGCACGCCTCCACTGCGTTTGCGGGAGCGCGGCTGTACTCCCAGCTGGGGCTGCCGATCGTGCCGTTGTACGCGCTCGCCACGGGCCTGTCGCTGTCGCGTCTGTATCTCGGCGTGCACTACCCGTCGGACGTGTTTGCAGGCGCGACGCTCGGCTCTTTGGTGCCACCGTGGCACGACTTGGACACACAAGCGCATATACTGGACGCATGAGCCAGGCACTCTCGAGGTCGTCGAGCCGCTTGGGCTGTAGCGAGCGTACGCTGCGTCGCTACGTGAACGAGGGCCTGCTGCGCGGGCGCCGGATAAGCCGAGGTCAACTCGAGCTTTCACACGCGGAGGAGGCCTATCTGATGAGCCACTGGGATCTGCTGAGCAGGCTGAGAACGGTGTTGCGCACCGAGCGATCTGTTCGCTTGGCGGTGCTGTTCGGCTCGACTGCGACGGGAGACGATGAGCGCTCCTCCGACGTCGATCTTCTCGTTGCGCATCGGACTCCTGGGCCACGCGCACTCGCGGGATTGCAGGTGCGCCTGCGCGGGACGCTCGAGCGGCCGGTCGATGTCGTCGGACTCGTGCAGGCCGAGACGATGCCTACGCTGCTGGCAGACATTCTGCGCGAGGGCCGCGTGCTCGTCGATCGCGATGGACTATGGGACGGCCTGTGCCAGCGTCAGCCCGAGGTTCTAGCGGCCGCTGCGCGCGAAGAGGCGATGACGGCAAGTCGGGCGCGCCGGACGGTGGCGGCTGCACGGGAGCGGATCGCGGCGGCGGCATAACCGGTGCCGCCACTCTCGAAGGCACAGCGTCGCCTGAACACGATCTTCGAGGCGATTCCTCGCGCACGTGAGCAGCTGCTGGTCGCCGTCGAAGGCTTCGAGCCGGACTTCGACCAGGACGCATTTCTGCTCGCGGCGGGCTCGCCGGACGCGCACGAGCGCAACAAGGTTGCTGTGGTGGAGCGCGAGTACGAGGTGCTTCTCAACTGGCTGCACGAGATGGCGGCCCGCTCGCTCGCCGAGGGGCAGCGGCTTGGCGTGGTGGAAAAGGACTCCGGCCATCCATGGACGCGACTGGCCGAATTGGCGGTCATATCGCGGGGCTCAGCCACCCGCTTGCACGAGGCCGAGGAGCTACGCGACGATCTGGCGCACGCCTACCCTCCAGCGGGCTGGAGAGCTTTGCATGAGGGGGTGTTGATCCTCCTGGCCGAGCTGGATCGCTACGTTGACCGTTGCGCCGCTTGGCTGACCGACGAGGGGATTCTGCAGATGGGACACGAATGAGCACACGCATAGGAATCGTGGGAATGCCGAACGCGGGCAAGTCATCGCTGTTCAACGCGCTTACGAAAGCGGGCGCGGAGGCGGCGAACTACCCGTTCACGACGATCGAGCCCAACGTGGCGGTGGTGCCCGTGCGCGACGAGCGCATGGTGGCGCTGGCGCAGACGTTGGGCTCCTCGGAGATCGTGTGGGACACGGTGGACTTCCACGACATCGCGGGTCTGGTGGCGGGGGCGCACCAGGGGGAGGGTCTGGGCAACCGCTTCCTGGCGAACATCCGCGAGACGCACGCGATTGTGCATGTGGTGCGCGCGCACAACGATGAAAACGTGATCCACCCGGAGGGCCGCGTGGACCCGCTGGCGGATATTGAGACGATTGAGACGGAGCTCGTGATGGCGGACCTGGAGGCGGCGGAGCGTCGTCTGGAGAAAGTCGGCAAACAAGCGCGCGGGGGCGATCGCGTTGCCGTCGCGGAGGAGGCGTGGCTGCGCGAGGTGGTCGCGGCGCTGCAGGCCGGCCGTCCGGCGCGCACGGTGCCGGTGCCCGACGAGGCCCCCAACGCGGCTCGTGACCTGGGCTCGCTGACGAGCAAGCCGGTGCTGTTCGTGGCCAACGTGGACGAGGGCTCGGAGGAGGTGCCGGCGGCGGTTGCCGAGCACGCGACGGCACAGGGAGCGCGCGCGGTGGCGGTGTCCTCGCGGATCGAGTCTGAGCTGGCGGAGCTCGACGACGAGGACGCGGCAGCGATGCGAGAGGAGCTCGGCGTCAGCGAGTCCGGCCTTCAACGGGTGGTGCGTGAGGCGTTCGCCCTCCTGGATCTGATCTCGTTCTTCACCGCGGGCGAGGGCACGATCGCGCAGTCGTGGCACCTGCGCCGCGGTCTCACCGCGTGGCATGCGGCAGGTGAGATCCACACGGACATCCAGAAGGGCTTCGTGCGCGCGGAAGTGATCGGCTGGAAGGAGCTGGTAGATGCCGGTGGCTATGCGGCCGCGCGCGAACGCGGGACGCTGCGCCTCGAGGGGCGCGACTACGTGATGGCTGACGGGGATGTCATCACGGTCAAGTTCACGCCCTAGCGACCCGCTGGCGCTGGGCCACGCCAGCTCAACTCGGCAGGATCTCGAATGCCTGTCGACCGTGTAGCCGGTAGATGTGAAAGTCGGCGTCGAGGGTAAAGATGAGTTTGAGCCCGCGCTCCTCGGCTAGGGCCACGAGGGTCGCGTCGGCGAGGTCCATGGGACGGTCGGCGTAGCGCTCCATCAGGCGTGCGGCACGTTTGTTCGCAGCAACTGACGGTGGCGCAACGACAAGATCGTCTCGCAAGGTCATACGCCACAGTGGCTCCTGTCCGCGCCAGCCGGCGGCGCGGCCGAGCAGATACATCGCCTCGGTGAACGCGGGCCAGGTCGTGATGAGCGGCAGGCTCAGTTGCGAGAGCGCGTCCAGGCAGCGTGTGTGGTCGGGTTCGTCTGCGTCGAGGAGCGCGACGAGCGGGCCGGCGTCGGTAAGCGTCACGCTCGGTGTTCGATGATCTCTACGAAGGCGGCCCCGGTATCGCGGGCCTGGCCCCCGCCTCCGTGAACCGCGCCGAGCACGTCTGCCAAGCGCTCGCGTGCGCCGTGGGCAAGTGCTTGATCGGCGCGCTCGCTGGCGGCTCGCCTGATGAACTCCGATACCGAAGATCCTTCCGCTGCAGCCGCCTGTCGCACGCGGGTGTCAAGATCGTCATCCAGTCTTATGCTGCGCATTGCGCCACCGTATCACATTACGTGGTTGTGTGATACATGGGCTGGGCTGGCTAGCCTGCCGGCCCTTCGCGGCCCATGCCTTCCAACCGCTCCGCCAGCTGCCTCATGCCAAGATCGCGCGCGGCGTGCGCACCGTTCGCGAAGTTGGTTCCGCGGTCGGTGGGCGACTCCACGGCGATCTTCTGCAGCGTGGCGATCTCCTTGAACGCGAGCAGCAGCTCCGCGTTGTCTCGCAGAGCGGCGGCGATGCGTGGTCGCATGCCTGAGGAGTGGGCTGCGCTGACGCTGTTGGCGACTACGAGCATGTCCTCCAGTGAGCCGTGCTCGCGCAACAACTCCGCGGCGGTCTTCGCGCCGACGCCGGGGGCGCCGGGCAGGCCGTCGGAGGGGTCTCCGCGCAGGGCGATGAAGTCGGGGACCTGTTCGGGCTCGACGCCGTAGCGTTCGCGCACCTGCGCGGGGCCGATCTCTCCGTGGGCGGGGTGGGCGGGATCTTTTTTCAGCTCTGCCACTGCGACCCTATCTGTGACCGCTCCGTACAGGTCGCGGTCGCCCGTCAGCAACAGCGCTCGTCCGCCGCGCTCCTCCTCCAGGAGCGCGTGGGAGAACATCACGTCGTCCGCCTCCAGGTCCTCGCTCGTGGCGTACGTCCAGCCGAGGCTCTGGAGCAGCGCTGGCGCCTGCTTCCATTGCGCCGCCAGCTCCGGCGGCATCTGCTCGCGGTGGGCGTGATAGGGCGGGTATAGGCGCACGCGATAGACCGCCTCCTCCGCGCCCATGCACGCCACCACGCCGTCCGCTCGCGCCGGCAGGCGCGCATCAAAAAAAGTCAGGATCGCGTTGACCGTGCCAAGCAGCGCGTTCACCGGCTGACCGTCGCTGCCGACGATCGATTTGGGCAGCGCGAAGTACGAGCGGTAAAGCAGCCAGGGCACGTCCGCGATCAGCAGCGGGGAGGGCACCTGCGCAGCGTACGCGCCCGCGCGGCCCGCGTGTTCAACTGGTGAGCATCTTGCTAGCCAGCGGCAGCCACGCCACCGGTGCCCGCGGTGGAGCTGGTGCTTGCCGCCGTCGCCGGCGCGGCCTCTCCGCCCTGCGGCCCAGGGCTGGGTGTCGGCGTGAGCGCGGGCGGGCTTTCAGGCGTTGGCGGCGTGAACGCCGTCTGGCCGCTTACGTCAGGCTCGGCCGTGACGTGTGTGCCGTTCTTCACGCTGAAGTACGCCCATGCGCTGTCCAGACCCAGGCGCGCCTCCAGTTCCGGGCCGCTCACCTGCGTGTTCCCCCGGGAGCCCAGCACCTCCGCCGCCACGATCCGCGGCGAGACGCCGCGTTTGAGCACCTCAATCCCGCGGAACGCGCCTTTGACCAGGCCGCTCAGGCGAGAGCCTGCGGAGCCGAAGCTGATGCTCAGCTTCCATTTGGAAGACGCCGTTTCATAGCTGTCCGGAACCCCGCGCAGCCACGGTTGTGGTGTGGAGCCGAGGAACGAGTTCTCGTTGTCCTCCGTCATGCCACCGGAGCTCGCGAAGTAGTAGGTCACCGCGGGCTTGCCTTCGTACTCCACGATCTGCCCTGCCGTCGCCGCGATTGCCGCGTTCGTGCTCGCCGTTTCCGCCGCCGTACCTAGGTACATCTGCGAGCGCGTGTCCGAGTACACGTTAAAGCGCGAGCCGCCCGCGTCGGAGGTGAGCGCGTACGTGCGGCTCGCGATCGCCTGGGCCTCCAGCGCCGCCGCCGGCCAGCTGGCGGGCATCTCCGCGGCCACCACGCCACGCACGTAGCGTTCCAGCGGCACCTTCACTACCTTCGCCCCCTCCAGCACCTTCACGATGTAGTTCGCCGGCGCTTGCCCGAGCGTGGTGCCCGTGTAGTAGTGCGCCAGGATCTCCGCGTCCGTCCAGCCATGCTGTGCGTAGCCGAGCGCTCCGTCCTGGCTCATGCCCACGCCGTGGCCGTCGCCCGCGCCTTCGACCACCAGCGTGGACGCTGCCGCCGGAACCGCCGACAGCGACACGGCCGCCAGCGTGCACACGAGCGCCCTTGAGATCCGTCTCGAGTTGCACATCGATGCCCGCCGCAACACAGCCGCGCACCCGTGGTCGCGCTCCATGGCCGAGAGTTCCATGGGAACCCCGTCGGGCGTGCGCCGAAAAGGCCTGAGAGCTGCAGGATCGCTGGCGTTTGCGTAGGGCTGAGCGGTGGTAGGTTGAGATGGTGAGCGCTGCCGGCACAACCGCCTCCTCCCAGCGCGAGCGAGACGTGCTCGACTGGGTGCCCACCGACCTGCTGATCGGTGGTGAATGGCGGCCCGCCAGCGGCGGCGGCACGCTGGTTGTTGAGGATCCCGCGACCGCTGAGCCGCTCGTCGAGGTAGCGGACGCTCAGGAGCAGGACGCGCTGGACGCGCTCAGCGCCGCAGCTGACGCGCAGGCGCAGTGGGGCAGTCACGCGCCGCGCGAGCGCGGCGAGATCCTGCGCCGCGCATATGAGGCGATCACGGCGAAAGCCGACGAGCTCGCGCTGCTGATGACGCTGGAGATGGGCAAGTCCGTGGCGGAGTCGCGTGCGGAGATCACCTACGCGGCCGAGTTCTTCCGCTGGTTCTCCGAGGAGGCCGTGCGCATTCACGGCCGCTACATGGTCAACACCACAGGCAAAGGCCGCATCCTCACGATGCGCCAGCCCGTCGGGCCGTGCGTGTTCGTCACCCCCTGGAACTTCCCCACCGCGATGGGCACCCGCAAGATCGCCCCCGCGATCGCCGCCGGCTGCACGATCGTGGTGAAGCCCGCCAAGCAGACGCCGCTGTCGATGTTCGCGCTCGCCAAGATCCTCCAGGAGGCGGGGCTGCCAGACGGCGTGCTCAACGTGATCAGCGCCAAGAGCGCCGGCAGCGTAATCGGCCCGCTGCTCAAGGACTCGCGCACCCGCAAGCTGTCCTTCACCGGCTCCACCGAGGTCGGGCGCTCGCTGATCGAACAGTCGGCCCAGCAGGTCCTGCGCGTGTCGATGGAGCTCGGCGGCAATGCCCCCTTCCTCGTGTTCGGCGACGCCGACCTCGACGCTGCCGTCGAGGGCGCCATGCTTGCGAAGATGCGCAACGTCGGGGAGGCGTGCACCGCCGCCAACCGTTTCCACGTGCACGAGTCGCTCGCCCAGGAGTTCGCTCGACGGCTCGCCGAGCGCATGGGCGCGCTGAAGCTCGGACGCGGCACCGATCCCGACGTGGACGTTGGCCCGCTGATCGACGAGGATCAGCGCGGCAAGGTCACCGAGCTCGTCGGCGACGCTGTGCATCGCGGAGCACGAGTGCTGACGGGCGGCGCGCCCGCCGACGGCCGCGGCTACTTCTTTGAGCCCACGGTGCTCACGGATGTCCCCGATGACGCGCGGCTGCTGGAGGAGGAGATCTTCGGTCCCGTCGCGCCGATCGCCACGTTCAGTACCGACGAGCAGGCGCTTGAGGCTGCCAATCGCACCGAGTACGGGCTCGTCGCGTACGTCTACACGCAGGACCTCGCGCGCGCGTTCCACGTGTGTGAGGGCCTGGAGACCGGCATGGTGGGGCTCAACCAGGGGGTCGTCTCCAACGCCGCCGCGCCCTTCGGTGGCGTCAAGCAGTCCGGCTTCGGTCGCGAGGGTGGCTTTGAGGGCATAGGCGAGTACTTGGAGACCAAGTACGTGGCGATGAGTATTTAGCCGCTCGCTAGTAGGTTGGGCTCCGCCATGCTGGATGAGTTCCGTCGCCTGTTGCAGCTCGCCGACGCCCGTGCGTATAGATCGGCGCTGCGCTTTGCGCGCCGCTACCGCGTCAGCCCACTCGCCTATCCCGACGCGCTGGATGCCAACCTGGACATGCTGCCGGCGTGGGTCGATCCGCGAAGCGGCGTCATCGTGGACATCGGCGCCAACGAGGGCAACTGGACGAGCGAGGTTCTGCGGGTCTTTCCCGGGACGGAGGTGATCGCGGCCGAGCCGGGACGCGAGCCACGTGCGATCCTCGAGGCGCGCTTCGCCGGCAAGCGCAACGTGACGATCGACCCGCGTGCCGTCAGCGACACGACCGGCAGCGCCACCTTTCACGTCACGCGCTGGAGCGTGTTCTCCTCGCTGCTGCCACCGGCTGCCGCGCTGCACGAGCTCTACGGCGCAGCCGGGTCCTCAACCGAGGAGCTCGACACGGTCGAGGTCGAGACCGTGACCCTCGATGAGCTCGTGGGCGAGCGGCACGTGTCGATCCTCAAGCTCGACGTGCAGGGCGGCGAGCTGGCGGTTCTGCGCGGCGGTCGCAAAGCGCTCGAGCACACCGACTGCGTGCTCGTCGAGGTGCTGTTCGTGGAGCACTACCAGGGCGACACCACGTTTCCCGGGATTCACGCCGCGATGGCCGAGCAGGGCTTTCAGCTGATCGACATCTCGCGTCCCTTCCGCGACGGTGACGGTCCAGCGCTATGGGCCGATGCGTGTTACGCCCGTGCGCCCCGCTCGGACTAGGGTATGGGGTGAGCATGGCCGAGGAGCGCATACCCACGCCGCACATCGCACCGCGCGAGAAGCCCTCGTGGGAGGAGCCCGAGCGCGACATTCGGGCGCTCTACCACAAGCACTTCAAAGATCGCCGCAAGGAGCGCCAGCTGTTCTCCACCGGCTCCTTCTTCGTCACGTTCGCCGCCGTGCGCGCGATCACGCACGCGATCCGCGCAGAACGCGGGCCCTTCAAGAACATCACGCCCGGTGGCCGCCACATCCACCACATGACCTTCGGCATCACCGGCCTGTTGAGCGTCGGCTACCTGTGGCTGCTGGAGATCGGCATCAACGAGCAGCGCAGCGCCTCCAAGGTCACCTCCGTCGTCTATGGCGCCGGCGCGGCACTCACGCTCGACGAGTTCGCGCTGTGGCTGAACCTGGAAGACGACTACTGGACCAAGCAGGGGCGCGAGAGCATCGACGCGGTCGCGATGTTCGGCTCGGCGCTCGTGCTGAGCGTGCTCGGCAAGGGCTTCTTCAAAGAGCTGCTCGGCCGCGAGCATCGTTAGCGGCGCGGTCAGGCTGAAAGGCGGCGCCCACTGCCGTCGCCGGCAGCTGGCTACATTGGCGCTCGATGCGCCACCGCCTTGCATCTCTCCCCGCCGGCGTGATCGCTGTCCTTGCCCTGACGCTCGCCGGCTGCGGGTCCTCTCTCTCCTCCAGCTCCGGTAACGGCGTGGCCGCCAAGACGCCCGTCGAGATCCTCTCGGCGGCCAAAGCAGCTGCCGCCTCCGCAGCAAGCGTCCACGTTGCAGGCTCAATTGTCAGCGAAGGCAAGCCGATATCTCTTGATATGGAGCTCGTTGGCCGCAACGAAGGCAAGGGAAGCGTGACGCTCGAGGGTCTCGGGATCAGGCTGGTCGACGTCGATGGTGCGGTCTTCGCGAAAGGCAGCAAGGCCTTCTACACGCGCTTCGCCGGCACGAAGGCGGCGAACCTGCTTCAGGGCAAGTGGATCGAGGGCTCCGCGACGAAGGGTCCGCTCGCGTCGCTCGCTGCGCTGGCTGAGCTGGACAAGGTGATCGACAGCACGCTGGCGGACCACGGCACGCTCTCGCGGGCCGGCCTTGCCGAGGTTCGCGGCAAACAGGCCGTCGGCGTTACCGACGCTACGCACGACGGCACGCTCTATGTTTCCACCACCGGTGTGCCCTATCCGCTGGAGATCGTGAAGTCCTCTGCAGGCGCTGGCTCGCGCGCCGGGACGATCGTTTTCGACAGGTGGAACGAGCCGGTGTCGCTCGCGGCGCCGGATCACTCGATCAGCCTCTCGCGGCTGAGCAGAACCCACTGAATCGTCTTGCGCCATATGTCTATCCGCCTCAAATACGAGTCAAGCCCGCAGTGTCCGCCGTCGAACCGTGACGTGTTCGACAGCGCATATCGGGGACCGGACAAGGATGCGAGAGTTCTCAGTGAATGGAGCAATACAAGCCAGCCTTCTTCGGCAACCCTCCGAGTCGGGAGGCGGGCGGACGACTGCGGCAGGGCGGTTCGCCTCCTGGATCGGTGCGCGCATGCGTAGGCAGCCAAGCTCCGACGGCGGACCCAGCGGGCGCCCGCCACGTCGGCGCGCCAAGCGGCGCCACCCCGTCGTCGGTGTGGCGCCCTGGGCGCTAGTCAGCGTCGCCGCCGTCGTTGGCGCGATCGTCGCCGGCGCATCGTTGCTCGTGGTCGTCTGTCTCATCGTGCTCGCCGCCGGCGCGATCGCGCTGGGCTGGCGCTTTGGGGAGAACGCAAAGGCGACGCTTGAAGAGGAGATCGAGCACCGCACGAGCGAGCTCAAACGCGCCCTGTCGGAGCTCGAGATCGCGCAGGCGGAGACCGTGCAGCGCCTCTCCATGGCGGTCGAGTTCCGCGACGAGGACACCGGCGCACACATCGAGCGGATCGGGCGATTCTCGGTGCTCCTGGCCGAACACATCGGCATGGACGCGGACTTCTGCGAGCGGCTCAAGCACGCCGCGCCGCTGCACGACGTCGGCAAGGTGGCGATCCCCGACGCGATCCTGCTGAAGCCCGGGCCCCTGACCCCGGAGGAGCGCGCGATCGTGGAGACGCACGCCGAGGAGGGACACCGCCTCGTGCGCGGTTCGTCATCGTCGATCCTCGACATGGCGGCGACGATCGCCCTCAGCCACCAGGAGAAGTGGGACGGCACCGGATACCCGCGGGGCCTGAAAGGCGAGGCGATCCCGATCGAGGGACGGATCGTGGCGGTCGCGGATGTCTTCGACGCGCTCACCAGCGACCGTGTCTACCGCAAGGCCTTCTCCGTCGAGGACGCCGTGCAGATGATGCGCGAACAGCGCGGGCGCCACTTCGACCCGGTGCTGCTGGACGCGTTCATGGAAGTGCTCGGCCGCACGGGGCCCGACGCGCGCGAACAGCTTCGCTCCGACCCCCAGGCGCTCGTGGAGAGCTCGCTGGAGACGTTTGCCACCGCTCTCGAACGCGGCGACGCGGAGATGGCCGAGGGCGCGATCGCCACCGCGATCGAGGACGGCGTCACGCCCACCACGCTGCACGCGGAGGTGATCGGGCCGGCGCTGCGGCGCATCAACGTGCTTTCTGAAGCCGGACAGATCGACGCTGAGCGCGAGCACCGCGCCACGACGATCACCAGGCGTGTGCTGGCGACGCTCTATCGCTACATGACCGGCTCCACCGAGCCCACACGCGAGCGTGTGCTGCTCGCAGGCGTGGAGGGCGACGAGCACACGCTGGGCCTGCAGATGGTTCATGACCAGCTCGCCGCCGCCGGCTTCCACACGATCTTCGACACGGACCTCTCTGCGCAGCGACTGCTCGAGATGGTCGACAGCCAGTGCCCCGATCTCGTCGTGGTAGGCGCCACGGTGGCGGGCACGGGGGAGTCGGTGGAGCTGGCGCTGCGCGACCTGCGTTCGAACCGTCCCGACCTGCCGATCGTCCTCGGCGGACCCGCCGTCGGCGGGAGCCTGCCGCGCGAGCGCGGCGGCATGCGCGTGCTCGAGCGCATCGACGAGTCCGTGGAAGCGGTGGAAGACCTGCTCGCCACCGCCGCGTCGACCGCGTCGGTATAGATTCCCTGCATGGCTGCAAACGCGATCGTCACCGGCGGCGCCGGCTTCATCGGTTCGCATCTCGTGGACGCGCTGCTCTCAGACGGCTACGCGGTCACCGTGATCGATGACCTCTCCTCCGGCAACGCCGCCCGGGTTGCCCCGCAGGCGACGCTTGTGGAGCAGGACATCGTCGACTTCACCGCGCTGCAGGCGATCATCTCCGATGTCCAGCCGCGTGCGATCTTCCATCTCGCAGCTCAATCGAGCGTGGTTGCTTCCGTCGAGAACCCCGGCCGCGACTGCGAAGTCAACGTGCGCGGGACCCTGAACGTGGTGGAGGCCGCCAAGGCGGGCGAGACGCCCGTCGTGTTCACGTCCACCGGCGGAGCGCTTTACGGCGACGATGCGCCGATGCCGACCAACGAGCAGCGGATCCCCGAACCGTTGTCGCCATATGGCGCATCCAAGTGGGCTGGTGAGGCGTACGTAAAGACGTGGTCGCTGTCCTCCGACATCCCGCATGCGGTATGCCGCTTGGGCAACGTCTACGGGCCACGCCAGAGCCCCCACGGTGAGGCGGGCGTCGTGTCGATTTTCAGCCACCACCTGTACACCGACAAAGCGCCCAAGCTCTTCGGCCACGGCACGCCCACGCGCGACTACGTGTATGTGGGAGACGTCGTCAGCGCTCTGCTGGCAGCTTCCGGGCGCTCGGGCACGTACAACATCGCCACGAGCGTGGAGACGGACGTGGCGACCGTGTGGAGCGAGCTGTGCAAGGCCGCCGGCAAGCAGATCGAGCCCGAACTCGCGGACCTGCGCCCGGGGGAGCTCACGCACAGCTGCCTGGACATCTCCCTGGCCGAGCGCGAGCTGGGCTGGCGCCCAGAGGTGCCGATCTCAGAGGGGCTGCGGCGGACCTACGAGGCGCTCGTGGAGGAATTCCAGCGCTCCCAAGCAGCCTGAGGGGAGTGCTACGCTGTGCGACATGAAAACCGTCACTCATCGTGAGATGCGCAATCAAAGCGGTGACATCCTGCGTCGTGTCGCCGACGGGGAAACCATCCAGGTCACCAATAATGGCCAGGTCGCGGCGTTGATCGTGCCGCCGGGCACGGATCCGCTCGCGGACCTCGTCTCCCGAGGGCAGGTGCGAGTGGCGCGAATCCCCCTGTCGAGCTTGCGGTCGATCGCTAGGCGCAAAGGCAGCGTCGATAGCCAGACGATCGTGGCCGACGCCCGTGGCCACTGGTGACGATCAGCTATCTGGATACCTCGGCTGCGATGAAGCTCGTCCTCGAGGAGCCACAATCTGACGCGCTGACCGCGGAGCTCGCAGGACGGGACGATCAGGCGCTGGTCTCCTCGTGGTTGCTGCACACCGAGATGCACTGTGCCGCAGGCCGCCACCCCAGAGACGTCGACCTCGAGTCGGTAGGGACCGTGCTTGACTCCGTGAGCCTGATCGATCTCACACGCGGAGATCTGCTCGCGGCCGGCACGCACGCGCCGCTGCGATCCAACGACGCGATCCATCTCGCCGTCGCGCTTAGGGTTGGCGCCGATGAGATCGTCACTTACAACGGGGAGCTTGCTGAGCGGGCGACAGCAGCCGGCCTGGCCGTGCTGGCGCCGCAAACCAACTCGTAGCCGTCCAAGGTCAGCGCTACCTCGAGCTTTCCCGCCATCTGCGCGAGACCTGCTGGTCGCCCTCCGATCAAGCTGGCAGCGCTCATTTGATGGCCCATAAACGCTAGGATCGGGGGTCGCGGCGAGATAGCTCAGTTGGTAGAGCACACGACTGAAAATCGTGGTGTCCCGGGTTCGAATCCCGGTCTCGCCATCTCGCGTTTTGCCTGCTGGCGGGCACTTTCTGGGGCGTCCGGATCTCGCTCCTGCGGCGCCGGATCTGGCGTTTTTGATTCCGGGACCTTTTCGTACCCTCCTCGCCGGGGTCAGCTCACGACGACGGTCTTGGTGATGGTGTCGGCCCCTTTTGCCACGACGGTGAGCTTCGCCGTGAGGTGATGCTTGGCGGCGTGAGCGACGAGTCGCCTAGCTGTCGACGTCAATTGCAAATGGATCGTCTCGTCCTTGCCGGCTGGGAGCGAGAACGACGCGCTGGCCAGGATGACTGTCTTCAGGTGTCGGATCACCCTTCTGTGCTTGCGATGCCTAACGACAATCTCCTCGGTCAGCTCCACCTCACCCGAGCACGGCGCCGTCTTGCAGCCAACCTCGACGGCTGCCACGTCCCTAGACACGACGACCTTCGATGTGTTTGAGCTCAGTGCGGGACGCACGGCGATCACGCTCGTGGTCAGCTGGTAGGGCCCATCATGACCTTCATAGCCACAGGCTGGTCCGACGACGATCAGCCAGGTACCGGACTTTGACGCCGCGAACGACAGTCCGTTCTCGAGAGATGCTGACTGTGCCAGAGCGATCGGTGCCACTCCCAGGAGTGTCGGTTCGCTTACTCCCGGGGGTATGGCCTCGAGCTGGAAGTCGCTCGCAGGAGCCTCGGTCTGACCCTTGAGGAGCACTTTGTCACCAGCCGTCAGGTTGAGCGTCCACAGCTCCTCGTCTTTGGTGCAGGTAGAGACCGCGGCAAGGCTATGGGGGATCGCCGCGTCGGCGGCGGTGTTGCCAGAGACCGTGGCGCCGGAGCTCAGCAGCGGCGCGGCCGCGATCGTGTTGCCTCCGCCTGTCCCGGCGACGAAGGCGGGTGGGGTTACGGTGGCGGCGAGCTGGTATGGGCCGTCGTGGCCTTCAAAGCCGCAGGCCGGCCCGACGACGATTAGCCAGGTTCCCGTCCGGGCTGCGGCGAAGGACAATCCGTTGCTCAGCGATCCCGACTGCACGCCCGCAACGGGCGCGACCCCGAGCAGGGTGGGTTCGCTTGCCCCCGGCGGTATGGCCTGGACCTGAAAGCCGCTCGCGGGAGCCTCGGTTTGGCCGTTGAGTAGCACTTTTTCGCCCGCCACGAGGTTAAGTGTCCACAGCTCCTCGTCTTGCGTGCAGGTTGGAAGCGATTCAAGGTTGTGTGAAATGACTGAGTCTGCGGCGGTGTTGCCGGATGTGGTCTTCCCGGGCGCTAGTGCGACGGCGCTAGCGATCGTGTTGCCTCCGCCTGTCCCGGCGACGAAGGTGGGTGGGGTTACGGTGGCGGCGAGCTGGTATGGGCCGTCGTGGCCTTCAAAGCCGCAGGCCGGCCCGACGACGATTAGCCAGGTGCCCGTTCGGGCCGCGGCGAACGACAGGCCACTGCCCAGCGACCCCGACTGCACGCCCGCCATGGGCGAGTCGCCGAGCAGCGTCGTTTCGCTGACGCCTGGTGGAACTGCCTGCACCTGAAAGTCGCTCGCGGGCGAAGCGGTTGGACCCTTCAAAAGAACGTGTTCGCCTGCCGTGAGGTTGAGCGTCCACAGCTCCTCGTCTTGAGTGCAGGTCGGAAGCGATTCGAGGCTGTGTGAGATCACAGCGTCCGAGGCGGAATTGCCCGACACGGTCTGTCCGGGCGTGAGCGGGGGCGCGGTCCCGATCGTCGTGCCGCCCTGCGCGGCAGCACCGGCCGCCAGGACGAGCAACCAGGCGGATACGGCCACCAGCGCCGCTGCAAGTGCGATCCTGAGCCGGGGGTGCGTTGCACGGCGCACCAAGCGCCTCGACGTGGTTGCTCCGGCTGGTGTCTTCATGCAGAGGACCATCCTGACATGCAGAACGAGTTCATGCAATCCGGAGTCGGCCCGCCTCGGCAAGAGCCTGAGCGTCGTCGAGACTGGTTGCGTACCCAGTGCACACCACGGCCGCTTCAAACGCGGGCCGAAAGCGGCGCAGCTCACGGGCGACGCTATTGACGCCAATCGTTCCGATCCGTGATACTGGCGATCGTGAAGGCTCACGCGATGCGGCCCGCCGCCGCGAGGGGACTGGCTGCGGCCGTGATCGCCTGTGTCACGGTGACGACGCTCACTGGTTGCGGAGGCGCATCGCGTAGCGTCGCGTCGTACTGCTCCTACTTTTATGGTGAAGGCAGCCAACTCCGCAACCGCTGGATCAAGGCAGACAACGCCGACGCTCAGAACCCATTCGTGGAGCTCTCCAACGTGTTTGCCGACCTGCCAGAAGCCGCGAGCTTTCTGAATCAGCTCTCCGAACGCGCGCCCGAGGAAATCGCGCCGGACGTCAAGACGCTCGCGGAAGCGCTCAAACACGTTTCCGCCGACGCGGGTAGCGCCGGCAGCGACCCCATCGGAGCGCTCGCCGGCGGCCTCCTCGACGGACTGGAGACCCGCGGGGCTGAACAACGCGTCAACGAATACACAGTGCGCAACTGCGGCAATCCTCCAGGAACAAGCGACGCGCCGTGAAAGCGCATGCGGACATCGCGGGCAGAAACTGCCCTTACTGTCGGTTTTCCATCAAGGAGGGCACAGACGCCATCGTCTGCCCCACTTGTGGATCGCCGCACCACAGCGAGTGTTGGAACGACAACCAGGGATGCGCAATCACAGCGTGCGCGAGCGGACCGACCTCAACCAGTGGCCGACCGTCGGAGCCGCAGGCTCAGCCGATTGCCGCCCCCTCGGCGCCGCTGATCTCACCGAAGCGTCAGCCCCCGGTCGGTCGCCCACCCTCCGGTCGCTCGTCACGTGACCGGGCGCGCAACGCCGTGCTTTTCGCCTCGCTCATCGCGATCCTTGTCTTGGGTGGCGCGCTGGCCTTCGTAGTCGGCAAGAACAACGGTCGCGGCGCGACTACGACCGAGCTCGTCACTACCGACTCGCCGCACACCAGCCCAGCTGTGAACGCTGGGACGACGGCGCAGAAGAAGCCGTCGACCGGCACGTCGTCTCAGCTGCCGGCTTCCAACACACCGACCCTGCAGTCTTACTCCGGCTCTGACTTCTCCATGATGGTTCCCTCCAGATGGGTTCAGGAGGTCAATGAAAGGCAGATCGGCCGGGAAGCCGAATCGAAGTGGGTGAATCCTGCATCCTCAAGCGAGTATGTCTTGCTTGACGTCCACACGCCCGTACATACGACGATGCGCGAAGGCGCCGAACCTGTACGTGAACAGCTGGCCAAGCAAGCCGGCTACACCCGGATCTATTACGGTCCGGGCGATCTTTCGCAGCACCCCGAATCGTGGATGTGGATCTTCGAAGTCGAAGGCAACGAGCGCATCGACTACTTCTTCGAAACCTGTAGTAATACGATCGCCGTGCTTGGCTCCACAACACCCTCCCGTTTTGACGGGCTGCGTGGGATGTTCCGGGCGGTTGCAGACTCGTTCCGCTCGAGCTGCGAATAGCGACCGCGCCGATGCCCCCGTGGCGCGTGGCGCGGCGCTATTTGAGCAGGGTGCTCTTCAGTGCGACGACGCGATCTGCCGCGGTCGTGATGTCGGCTGTCGTCAGCGAGCCGGATCTTACCGCGGTCTCGAGTTCGCGGAAGGCGTGTTCGGATGCCGCTTCGTCCTGCGCGAACATGAGCAGGTCGATGCCGGCGCGTACCGCTTTCACGGCCACGTCGGGATAGCGCTCGACGGCGGGTACCTGGAGGTCGTCGGTGACCGTAACTCGGTTGCCGAGGCCAGTGCTCGCGAGTTCATTTCGGACGATATTGGGGGTAAGGTCGGCTGGTAGTCCGGAGCCGCTGAGCGCAGGGTAGATCGCGTTCGAGATCATCACGAATGGGGCAACGCTCCCGTTGAGTTTCGCGACGGCACGGTAGGGAGCCCACGCCGACCTCAGCTGCGACTTGGAGAGGTCGATCGTGACGATTTCAGTGTCGGTGTCGCTCGGTCCGGCTCCGCCGAGGCCCGGGAAGTGCTTAACGCTGTTCGCGACGTGGGCTTCCGCGAGGCCGCTCGAGAACCCCGTGACGCCTTCTTCGACTGTCCGCGGCCTATCACCAAAGGCCCGTTCGCCGAGGAAGTTGTTCGAACTGGTTGGGATATCTGCGACCGGAGCGAAATCGAGGTTGATGCCCGCCTTCAGTAGTGCCCGCCCGGCCGCTCGACCTTCGGCCTGTGCAACGGATCTGACATGGCGGGTGTCGCCCATCTGTGCCGCAGACAGCCACGGAGGGGCGTCTTCGAGCCGCTTTACCGGGCCGCCCTCTTGGTCGGTGCCGATGAAGAGCGGCGGATTGTGTCCTTCGCGGGCTGCGTGCTGCAGTGAGTTGGTCAGTGCCCAGAGTTGGGAGGTGCTCGAGATGTTTTCGGAGTAAAGGATCACGCTCCCAACTTGCCCTGCGCGGATCCTCGCCAGGAGCGTAGGGGAGGCGGTGAGGCCGGTGATGTGGCTGATCAGCATCTGCCCGACGGCCTGTCCGAGCGTCAACGTCGCTGCCGCCGGGGCTCGGGTGGGCGTGCTCGTGGTGGGCGTCGCCGTGGTGGAACTCGTGGGCGTCGTAGTGCTCGGCTGGGTAGGTCCACGGGTGTCTTCGGGTGCAGCCGTTCCACCGGCTTCGGGCCCGCCGCTCGCGATCGCCACGGCAACGGATGCACCCAAGGCTGCAGTCGCTGCCACGCATACCGCGACAGCCCACGTCCGGCGCATCGACATCGTCGCTTACTTCCCCTGTTCGGGATGGAGCGTTTCCGGCGCCCCCACGTATTCGGGGTAGGCCGATGCCTGTGAGTAATTCGCGGTGCTCTGCGGTGTCGCGCCGGCGATCTTGACCTTCAGTGCGATGATCGCGTTGTACGCGCCTTCTATGCGACTTCGGGGGATCCCTCCCGTGCGCAAGTCTTCACGAAGGGTCGCGTAGGCGTTGGCCGATTCTTCTTCGGTGCCGGCGTACAGCGCCAAGTCGAGCCCCGCATCGATTGCGCGCTCTGCCGGGTCGGCCTCGTGCGCGAGGGCACCCGCGCCCAGCGCGTCGCTGATCGTCACGCCGCCGTAGCCAACTATCTGTCCGAGCTCGGTCTTGTAGATCTCAGGCGACAGCACGGCTGGCGTCGAGTTCCCGGTCAGCGCCGGGTATGTGGCGTTGCTGACCATGACTACGCCGTCGGGATTGGAGGCGCAGCCGATGTAGGTCTCATAGTCCGAGCGGATTTCCCGGGCCGACGCGCTGATCGTCACTGGTTCGTTGTCGGTGTCACCGAGCGCGCGACCAAGCCCAGGGAAGTGCTTGAGCGTGTATCCGACGCCTGCCGAGGACAAACCGCCGGCGAAAGCACAAGCGCGTTCAGACACGGCGATCGGTTCGTCTCCAAAGGAGCGCGTGCCAAGGAACGAGTTTGCGACGCGGACAACGTCGGAGACCGGTGCGAGGTCGAGGTTCACGCCAACAGCCCGTAGCGCCTGTCCAGTGGCAGCGCCTTCCGCCTGCGCGACGTCGGCGGAGCGCATGTCCGCAGCCGCGAGAAGCGGAGGCGCCCACGCCAGGCGCCGCACTTCTCCACCCTCCTGGTCGGTCATGATCAGCAGCGGCGGCTTGCCGCCGGCGCTTGCCGCGGCCTGGAGCTCAGAGATCTGTGATTGCGTCGAGGTCTTCCCGCCGGCGGTGTTTTCCGAGAACAGGATCACACCGCCGAGCTCGCCCGCCCGTACCCGGTCGAGCAATGCCGGCGGCGGGGCGCTACCGGCATACGGCGAGACGATCATCTGTCCAAGCATCTGGTCGAGCGGCACCTCACTTCTGCTCGCAGCAGCACGTGGCAACGAGACCTTCGCCCGCACCTTTGCGATCGGTTGGGTATGCCGGACTACCGTCTTTGTGACCGTGATCGTGTGCCCGTGCGTTCCCGTGTCGCCGCAGCCCGCGACCGTCGCTGTCAGAACCACTGCAGCGCATACGCGTGTGGCGGCTTCAAGTCGGCGCACTCGCCCGCAGCGCCTGCTCGATGACGCCTCTTCTTTGAATCCACCTGCGGCGTTCTCACGCATTGAGCGTCGGTGGCATCGGTTGCATGCCGGCTTGTTGCATGAGCTCCGCGTTGTGTTTGCGCCCGCAGTTGTTCGCATCGATTGCGGCAGCCACCCACACGACCGGGAGCAGTACAAGACCCACGACGGCGATCACCAGGATGCCCGCCAGCACTGCGGCCCCGAACCATGCAAAGCCCCGCCCCACACGACCGACGTACCAGTGCCCTGCGCCCGTAAACAGAAGAGACAAAAGGATCGCCGCGGCGGTGGACTTCGAGTTCAGCGCCACCGTCATCGCCGCGGTCGTCGCCTGCGCGGCGCCGCGTGTGGGCACACCGCAGCGCGGGCACACGACTGCCTGTTCGTGCACAGGGTTCCCGCACCCAGCACAGTAGTTGCCGAGCGCCGGGGTCTTTGGCGGCGGCGGCGCGGGCTTCGGCATCGGCGCTGGCGGCGCGGTGTGGATAGGGGCTGGCTGCGGCGCGGTGTAGGTAGGATTTGGCGGCGCCGCCGCGAGGTCGGCCTCGTCGATTACGATCCTCTGTGGTCGGCTTACGCCTGGTAGCTCATCGCTCATTTCAGTCGGCCTTTCCTCGGGTCACGCGCACGTTGCATAGACTTCGCTGATCTTCCATTCGTTGCCGTTCGCGGCTAGCTTGAAGTTGACGAACCCGGAGCCGCCGGGGGAGATTTCGTAGTGAGAGTGCACTTCCGCGTCGTTCGGCCCGCTCAGTTGAACTTGGTTCGGCCCGAGCCCCAGGAGGGTGTACGTGCCTGTGCCGTCGTTGAACTGCTGTTCGTAGTCTTCGAGCACGGGTTGGCGTCCTTCTACGACGCTGCACCCTGAACCGGAGAGTCCGTGGCGTTTGATCTTTTCGGCGAAGATGCTCTCGAGGCCGGATGCACTGTGGTTGGTGTAGTCGCGTTGATAGGCATCGAGCACACCCACGACCGCACCGCGCTTCTGTCCTTTTTCGGCCGGGGTCATCGCCGTCGCGCCCGTCGTGCCTTTTGCCTGATGGACGGTGACGACGGTGACCGTGTGATGCCCGTTTGAGCTCAAGGATCCGCTCGCCACTGTCACTCCCACAGCGATCCCGGCGAGTGCCACGATCGCGGCAAGCGCGATCGTCCACGGGCTCGTCCCGAGGCTCTTGGCCGGCTTCTGCTGGGGCTCGGGCGGTGGAGGCGTGTACGCCACGCGCGCTGGAGGCGCAGCCTGATAAGCGGGGGGCGCGACGTACGCCTGCGTGACAGGCGCTGATGGCTGGGCGGCTACGGCCGCGGTGCCGGCGCAACCGAACATCGCGCACCCACCCCCGTCCGTCCAGCACTCGGCGTGGTGTACCGATCCACAGGATTCACACGCATGGACCGGCACGCGTTCCTTGAGCGGGAAGCGGCAATACGGGCAGGGCTTGCCCACGTCCTCTGGTGTCGCCAGTCGGTCTGCCATCACGGCTCCTGAGAGCGCTCGTTGGGCTGCTCCACATGCGTCGGCGGCGACTTCCCGACATGCGGACCGCTTGATCCGCCGACGACGCCCGTCACGAGTAGCAACGCGACGACAGCCAGGACGCAGCCGACCATTACTACGAGCGCGAGGATGCGGATCGATCGCGCGGTCGCCGGCTCCGGCGCGACCACGACCCGCGTCTCCTCCACGCGTCGAGGGTGCAGGCCCTCGAGAACGTCAGCTGACACCCGCCATCGCTTCGGCGTTGCTCGCTCGTAGAGAGCCACGAGCTTGCCCTCTTGCCATCCGAACGCACCCTCGCGGCAGCCGATGGGGTCGACTACGACCGCGACCTGTGATGGTGCATCGAAGAAGTTTTCGTGGATGAAGAGGTCGTGACCGGACAGAAAAATGCCGAAGCTCGGGTGACTGTGGTACCAGCCGACGATCTGTTCATCCACTGGAAACTCCGATTCCAGGACTTGGTGGACATGCGCCCACGCCTCCTGGGTGAATGTGAGCGTCGCCTTTTGCTCGTCGGCGCTGATCGCCGGTATCGCACCCGTGACCAGAGGTAGGCCTCCGTCCGCGGGCATGCGACCGATCAAGACGCCGCCAACCTCGCGGTCGGCGCTGGCGAAGACGTGCGCGTAGATGGTCGCGTTGCTCACTCCCTTCAGGCCGGCGATCTCCGGGCCGGCCTCGCGGCGTCGCGAACGCCGCTGCTTGGACTTCACGCGGCTATCGGCACGTTCTGTGCGCCGCGCACTCACCGCCCGGACCTCGCGAGCGCGACCCCGAAGCCTTGCTCGAGCTCGAGCGTCGTGAGCGCCGCTACGTCGGCGCCCCCGCGTATCGCGTGGCGTGTCGCCCATTCGCCGGCTTCGCGGTTCAGCGCGTCGGCGGGATTCACGGAGCGGTAGGTCACGAGATCACGGAGCCGTACACACAAGTCGGCCAGGCTCTCGGCCGCGCTCCAACTCCCGATGCAGACCCCGCCGTTGCGCTCCGGGCCGAGGATGTTGGGATGAAAGATCGGCGTGAGCCAGGTGATGATCGGCGGGCGACGCGGGTACTCGCGGTGCAGGTAGGCATCGAACCGATGCAGGCTTCTGATTCCGAGCTCCCCGTCAGCGCCGATCGCGATCCCGCTCTCGCTCAGCATCACGTGGTAGACGTCCGGAGGGCTTCCCTCCGTCCGGAAGCTAAAGCCACCGTTCGACGCCAGCTCTTGCATCTGGCGCAGGTCGCTCAAGAGGCGACGGTCGCGTGGGCTCACGTGTCCTGTCTCCGCGGCTTCACGACCACCTCGAAGTCTTCGTCGCCGCCCTCGTCCTGCGCCTCCTGCTCGGAAGGCTCGCGTAGGCGGACGAGTGGGCCCTCGGCGCGCCGCTCCCCGACCCCTCGCGCCCGCCTCTGTCGCAGGCGAAGGTCGAGCTCGCGGTCTCGGCGGCGCTTCATGCGCAAGATCCCGAACGCCATGCCGGCGAGGAAGACGATGACGCCGCCAACGAGAATCGGCACGACTGGCACGCCCGTGCCCCGATGCAGCGCCGTCAGCGCTGTCAGCAGCCCAAGCGGCGCGAACTCCCAGCTCCTCGCACTGATGTTGGCCACAGACCCAATCAATCTCCCGTGGGTCGTGACCACGGGCGCGCCGAGAAACTTCGCCGGCAATGTCCCGCTGATCCTCTGCAACTGCGACCCCGTCAGCCGAACCGTCGGCATCTGCACAGAGCGGATACGCCCGCCTTCGTAGCCAAGCGGCGGACCGAGCACGTACTTCGGCGTGCGCCTGTTAACGCTGGTCGCGTGGCTGGCGGTAAGGCCCCGGAGGGCAGGCGTGCTCACGTGCGCGACATCCACGCCGTCACGCGACGCGCCGGCTTCGGCGCTGAGCGTGACGCCGTTACTCGTGACCATGTGCACCGTGCCGGCGCTCGCCACTGCGACCACGCCGCCTTCCCTTCCGTATGCGAACGCGGTGGTGCTGGTTCCCGTGTGCTGTGCCGCGGCGACACTGTGTTCCGCGACGCCCAGCAGAAGCGAGTTCGCGGCCAGCGCCTCGCTCGGCAACAGGGCTGAAAGGATCAGCACGCCCGCGACCAGGAATCGCCACGCGAACGTCATGCGGTGGCTCGCTGGCGCAATAGCTCGAGCGCTGTGCCCGGCGCCGAGAGCGAATAGAAGTGGCGCTCGAGCCCGTCGTGGGCGATGACATAGTCGCCAAGCGGCAAGCCAAGCTCTGTCGCCGTCCGTGTCAGCAGGGGCGACGCCGCATCAATCGTGTGCGCAAACGTGAGCTTCCTCGGTTCGCCGCAGCTCGAACACAATCCCGCGCTGGCGTGAAGCGAGTCGACAGGCGCCATCATCTCTTCGCTGGTGCCGCAGCCCTGGCAGGAGGCGCTGAGCACGAGCTCGTGCTCGAGCTGGAGCACCGCATCGCGCCCGACTTGCGCCCGGGCCAGGCCGAGCAGTTCGCCGAAGGCGATATCGTGCTCGACGACGGTGACAGACGTCTCGTTGTAGGTGTCGTGGCTGAGGCAGCCCTCGCGGCGGGGGTAGCGCACGATGTATGACTCGTGTGTGAGCCCTACGAACTGGATGCCTGCTCCGGCCAGCGTGGGCGCGCCGAGGCGGTCCGCATGCAGAAGCTTTATCGCCTCCTGTGTCTGCAGGCCGGCGATGATGCTCGAGCTCGTTGCCGTGGTCGGCGTCTTACCAGCGAGCATGTCCTCACGGGTGAGCATCGCGCATGTGCGCCGGGCAGCGAGCAGCTCGTGATCTCGTGCGCTGAGCGTGCACTCATAGCACGCCGTGTCCGGTGGCACGAACACTCGGGCGAGGCCCATGAGCCCCTCGATCGCGCCGTCGATCCACGGTGTTGTCGTCTTCCAGCAGGCCTGGTTTACGAAGAGACGGGCTTCGCGGTTGTCGAGTCCGCCGATTACGATGTCGACCTCCGCGAACGCCGCCAGGCCAACAGCGAGTCGCACATCCCCGACGACCGGGATCACCTCGACGTCGGCGTTCAGTTCAGACGCTCGCTCCGCCAGCGCCGTGGCCTTTGGTCGACCCTCGTCCTCGGGGCGGAAGAAGATGCAGCGCGAGAGGTTGGAGTTCTCGATCGTGTCCATGTCGACAACGACCACAGTCCCCACACCAAGGAGCACGAGGTTCTTCACGATCTCGTTGCCGAGCGCGCCCGCGCCGACAACGAGGACGCGCGCGTGTTGCAAACGCGACTGGTCCCACCAGGTGATCAAGCTCTGGCGGTGGTAGCGACCCTCCTCCTCGGCGTCGATCTCAACCCGTCCACTGTCAGCACTGGCGGGCATCGCGCAGACGCTAGGCCCCGGCCGTGATTTCGGCCACGAGTCGAAGTACATCGTTCTCGTGCACGCCAGCATCGGCGAGCGTCTCGTTGTCGTTGACCTGCCTTCCCGACTGCTTGTGGTGGAACTTGTACGAGAGTGGCTGACCATCTGGGCCCATCGCCGGTAGCTGCAAGAGCTGGACGAGCCTGCCGACGATGCGCCCACTGGCAACCGTGTCCGGAACGCTCACCTCCTCCGTCTTGTTACCAGTCGCGTCCACTATCGTCAGATCCATGTCGCCTCCGTTTTGATTACCGGCAGTGCCTGGTGTTCTTCGAGCAGCAAGAGAGTGGTACGCGCTTACGCTTCGGCACGCTCGGCGTACGTGATCGATGTGTTCCCGATTTGCAACTGGTCGCCGTTGCGCAACAGGTGAGACTGAACCGGCTGCCGGTTGACATAAACCGTCGCATGCGGCATGGCGGTCAGCAGCCGGCACCCGTCCCTGTCGTCGATCTGTGCGTGGAGCTTCGCGACCGCAGGATCCTTGAGCAGGAAGACCTCGCACTCCGGCGATGCGCCGATGCGCGTAACGTCGTGATAAAGAACGAACTCCTTGCCAGCCATGCCGCCGGCGATGATGTGCAGCCATGCCTGGCGGCGTGCCGTCTCAACCACACGTGTCGCCGCCGCGATCAGAGCGCCCACCGCGATGAGGCCAATCAAACGCGTTAGCGCTTGGCCGAGCGAAGCGTTGACCGCCAGGTACTCGAAGATCACCCCTCCGAGGGCACCGCCGAGCGCTCCACCAATCGCGCCGTTGAGCGCTTGCCGGCTTGACTTTCGCATCAGCCCGACGGTCACTCCGACGCCGAGACCGAATAGCGCCCAGCCGAGTGCCCGGGCGAGATACAAGCGCACGTCGTTTTCGCTCAGCGTGGTGAAGCCGCGTAGCGCTTCTTCGACAATGGATTTAATGATTTCGCTGTAGACGACTTGGGCGAGGAAACCCGCAGCGAATGACGCTCCCAGCATTGGCAGCGCGGCCTTCGCAAACTGCTCTCTCGCTGCCGCCCATGCTCCCCCGAGTGCGCTGTCGTAGGCGATCACCGTGCCGCCAAAGGCCAGTCCGACGACGCCCACCCAAAGCCCTGCGGTCGCATCACCCCCCAGCCGCGAGGTGGCGGTGATGCTCCCTATGCCGGTGACTTCCGTGATCGCCCATCCGGCGAGAATTCCGATCGCGGCAGCGAGGAACGGAGCGGTCCGCGCCGCAACCATCCAATTCTGAGGGCTTCGCGCGCCAGGCGATGGTTCGCCCACGCTTTGCGCGTCCGGCTCCACGCGCCGCGGAACGCCTCGCGTGACGGCCGGTAGCTCCGGCGCGGGTGGTCTCGCCGGCCGCCTTGGGGGGGTGGCGACTGCCGCGGAAGCTGGGGGCGGCGCCGGAGGACCGAGAAAGTCCTCCTCTCCTAGGACGATCCTTTGCTTCGGGGCCATTGGTCGCGCTCCTGCTAGCCGCGCGAGCGCAGCATGACGACGAGTCCGTCGTCATCGTCGTCGGCGGGCAGTGGCATCGTCGCCGGCTTATCCTCGGGCTCTGCGAGCACCGCTACCGGCGCGAGCGTGGGCGCGGTCTCGGCAGCGGGGATCGGTTGTTCGGCAGCACTCGAGCGGATCGCGATTTCGAAGTCGGCGACGCCGAGATCCACGTTCCCGATCGGGAAGATCCCCGAGTACTCCTGTTCTGCCGCCCAGCGCGCGGCGATCGCGTCCAGGGGGCTGGCCGTGTTGTAGATTCGCCACTGAATCATGTCGCCGAGCTTGACGATTACGTCGGCGAGCGTCGTCCCTGCGGCCCAGTAGTCAGCGATACAGAAGTAGTCGCGGATGTTCGGGTGGAATATCGGCTCGAGCGGTACGACATACGGCCTCTCCGCTGGGTAGCGCCGTGGCAGCATGACCTCGACATGGTGGACGTCCCGGTATGCCGGCTGGTCGCCGTCCAAGAAAAGGCCGCGTAGACGGAACTCGATGCGGTAGTTCTCCGGCGGGAGACGGGTGCCCAGCGCCGTCAACGCGACATGGGGGTGACCAGAGAAAACCTCCCGCACGAGTTCGTAGTCTGACTGTAGTCTCCGCAAACGCGGATCCATCCTAACCCCCTGATCGCCCGATAAACAGGACGGCCCAATCTGACCGAACTTCGCCGACGGCGGCGACGATTATACGATGCGGTGGGCGCATCGGCAAGAAATCGCTCCGAGGGGGCATCTTCGTGGTGGAGGACCCAGACAATGACCTAGTCAAGATCCGTTCCCCGACGGACACGGAGGGCCGTGTCGATCCGTCGGTAGCGGGGCCATGGGACGGTCGGCCGCCGCTCGTGTCCGCGCCGGGCACCGCTTCGGGTGACTTGGAGATCACGCTCCAGTCAGCTGCGTTCCTCAGCGGCGAGCAGCGTATCCCGATCCCTCGCGGCGGTCTCACGATCGGCTCCGGTGAGAGCGCGACGGTGAGAGTCAAAGGCGTCGCGGTGATTCAGGCCGCTGTCGAACCGGCGGCGCAGGGCCATGTCGTCGTTGACCGGGGCGAGCGTGGCGCAACCTATGTCAACGGCGAACTCCTGAGCGCCGGTGAGCGCCGCTCGCTTCGTCGCGGAGACGCCGTCGCTGTCGGCGGCGCGAACCTTTATTACCTGCCGATGGGCGAGGGCCTCGCACGCCTGGCCCCCGTCAAGCCTGTTGACGCCGGACGCCTGCGTGCTACGAAGCGTGGGTTCACGATCGGCCGCGACCCGGGGTGCGACCTCGTCCTCGAGCACCCGACGATCTCACTTCACCACGCCGTGTTGAGCTCGGACGGCGAGAGCACGACGATCACGGACCTTGGCAGTGCGGTCGGGGTGCGCGTCAACGGCGCGCCGGTGCGCAGGGGTCGGTTGCAGGTAGGGGATCAGATCGCGATCGGGCCGTATCGAATCGTCTTCGATGGTCTCGAGCTGTTCGAGCGAGCGGTCGCGCTCGGCCTTGCGATCGCGGCCAGCGGGGTGCGCGTCGACGTGGAGAGTGGGACGATTCTGCAGCCCACCGATCTGCAGCTCCGCGCTGGTGAGCTCGTCGCGATCATCGGCGAGTCCGGAGCGGGAAAGAGCACGCTGCTCAAGGCGCTTGCTGGTGTGTCGGTGCCGACAGGCGGTCAGGTGCTCGTCGGTGGCGAACTGGTCCAAGTCCGTCAGTCGGAGATCGGCTACGTGCCGCAGTTCGACATCGTGCACGACGAGCTCACGGCTACCGAGGCCCTCGACTTCGCCGCCCGCCTGCGACTACCCCCGGACACCGCTGAGCACGAGCGCCGCGAGCGGGTTCGCGAGGTGATTGCCGAGCTTGGCCTCACCGAGCGCGCGGATATCCGGGTCAGCCTTCTCTCCGGGGGGCAGCGTAAGCGCGTCGCCGTCGGCGTCGAGTTGCTGCATCGGCCCGGCGCGCTCTTCCTCGACGAGCCAACGACAGGGCTTGACCCCGGGCTCGAGCACCACATGACCCAGCTCTTCCGGCAACTCGCGGACTCCGGTCAAACCGTGGCCTTGGTCACCCATGCCACCGGCAGCATGAACCTCTACGACCGCGTGATCGTCATGGGCCGGGGCGGTCATTTGCGCTTCGACGGCAAGCCCGACGAGCTGCTCGACGCATTCGGGGTAGAGCAATATGACGAAATCTATGCGGCACTCGAGCAGCTGCCGCCAACCGAGCCGGTAACCGGCACGCACGCCGCCGTTCCTGCGCTACCGCCCGTCCGTCGCGACGCACCGCCCACGACGGTACGTGTCCGCCAGTCGCTCGGCTACCAGACGCGGGTTCTCGCAAGCCGCTACGCGCTGCTCGTCGTGCGTGACCGAAAACACCTTCGCAGTGCACTGATCCAGGTGCCGCTCCTTGGCATCTTCACCGCGATCCTCTTCTCCTCGTCGATCTTCGTGACGCCGCCGCAACCGAACTACGCGGGGAAAGCGGCGCAGCTCGTCTTTCTCATGGTCACGATCGCGATTTGGCTCGGCTCGATCAACGCAGCGCGCGAGATCGTAAAGGAGCGCAATGTGCTCGACCGCGAGCTCGCGATTGGTGTCAGGCTGCCTGCGTACCTCGCGTCAAAGCTCGCGGTCCTTCTCGCGCTTGCGGCGATCCAGATCGTCTTGTTTGCGCTGATCGTGCTCGTCTTCCGTCCGCTGCACGAACCGGCGTTCACCGTCCTTGAGTTCCTGTTCGTGTTGGTCTTAGCCGGCTCGATTGCGGTCCTGCTCGGCCTGCTCGTCTCAGCGTTTGCAACATCTGAGGACCAGGCCACGGCGATCATCCCCCTTGTCCTTGTGCCGCAGCTGCTCTTCAGCGGTGCGCTTGTCGAGTTCAAGGAAATGCAGCCGATCGTCAAGGTGCTTTCCGTGCTCGTGCCCTCGCGCTGGGGGTTCGCCACCGCGGGACACATCGTGCACATGCAGCAACGCATCGACGAAGACCGCGTGTTCTCACGCATCAGCCACTACGGTCAATCGTTCTTCTCCGTCACGCTGATCGAGTTCATCCTTATCTGTGCGCTCTTCGCGGCAGCGCTCGCAGCCGGAATCGTGCGCCTCCTCGCCAAGCCTGCGCAATGAGCAACGCCCAGATCCCCATCTCGACGCGCGTTGCGCAGCCCCGCAAGCATCGAAGGTGGAGGCGAAGCATCCTCGCGAGTTGCCTCGCCGTGCTGATAGTGCTCGTCGTCGCCCAGTTCGTCTTGCCAGCGGTCGCCGCAAAAGTCGTTCGCGAATCGCTCGAACCGCCTGACCGCGGCGTTTCCGTATCCGTCTCGAGCTTCCCAGCCGTGATGCTCCTCTTCGGCCACGCCGACTCCGCGAGCGTGCGCATCGCCGAAGCCAGGCAAGGCGGGACGGGCGGCCTAGAAAAGCTGCTCTCACGAGCGTCGCATGTCGGGCGCCTCACCTCGAGCGTTGAAAGGATGCACCTCGGACCACTGCAGCTCACGCATGTATACCTCGCAAAGAACGGCTCCGAACTGACGACCCGAGCGACGGTCAGTGCAGCGGCGATCGAACACATCCTGCCAATCAGTTTGCATCTGAACGCGGCTGACGTCGCGACCGGCGGTATGCGTCTGTCCCTCTCCACATCGATTTTGGGGCGTGTCGAGTCGCTCGGTGCACGCGTCGTCGCGCGGGGCGGGGTGCTCGAGATAGCGCCCGAACTCCCTCTCTTTGGCTTCGTCAACATATCCCTCTTCAATGACCCAGAGGTAGCCGTGACTTCCGTGTCCGTTCAGCCGCTGGGAAGCGGAACCTACGTCTTTACGCTGGTCGGGCATTACGTATGAGACCTCCTGCGGCGAGCCACCGCAGGAAGCTCCTGCTGCTCGTGGGTGCGTTGTTCGTGGGAGGGCTCGCTGCTGGGGTGATCGTCCAGCGCATTGCCGGCTCGAGCGGAAGTCCGGCAACGACGGCCACCAAGCTCGACGACATCCATTCCACCGCTCCGCCGCAGCGCGCGAGCGTCGCTAAGCACCTGTCACCGCGCGCTCCGGTCTCGGCTGAAGCGACGACCGAGCTCGCCGCGAACGCGATGAGCTCCTTCGACGCTCTACAGCGCGGACTTCCCGGGCCGGTCGAGGTCGCGGTGATGCCCGTGAGCTCGTCCAGAGCAACGATCTTCGGCTCGGACCTGCCCGCGCACGGCTGGAGCACCACGAAGATCCCCGTCATCGCGGCGCTGATGACCGCGCTGGGGGCGCGCGACCTCAGCTACGAACAACAAAGCGAGGTCAAGAGCGCGATCACTGAATCGAGTAACGAAGCGATCCTCAGCCTCTTCCATGCGCTGGAAGGGATCGAGGGCGGTCTCGCCGCCGCGAGCGAAGCCGTCGAAGCCGAGCTGCGAGACAGTGGCGATCGATACACGGTCGTCGCCACCGAACCGCCGCCGCCCGGAGCCGTGACGACGTTCGGTCAGACGGAGTGGGCCCCTGAAGCAGCAACGCTGTTCTTGAGCGCGCTCGACGCCGGGTGTCTGTTGCCTGCGCCTCGTACGCGCCACATCCTCAGCCTCATGCAGCAGATCGAGCCGTCGGAGAGCTGGGGCTTGGGCTCCGCTGGGTTCGCTCACGTCGCGTTCAAGGGCGGCTGGGGGCCTGAAGGCGACACCTACCTCGTCAGGCAGTCAGGCGTGATCGATCCGGAATCGTCCGACGCCGTAGCCGTTGCGATCATCGCGCACCCGCCGGCCGGAGAATCCTCATTCGCAGCCGGCACGGAAATGCTCACTCGAACAGCAACGTGGCTACGGCGTGTGGTGCGCCCAGTTGCACACAGAATCATTTGTCCATAGATCGAACCCTGCGAGCACCTGGACTCCTGCAGAAGTCGATAAAAGTAGCTCTCCGGTATGATCGCGGCTCGAACTAGGAGCGTTGGGGGATGTCGGCGGAACCGTTTGCACAAAAAGCTGGGCCCGAGCTGACGGGCCGCGTCTGCCCGTACTGTCGGTTTCCGCTGAAGGAGGGCGTCGCGATCGAGGCGTGTGGATCGTGCGGCGCAGTTCACCACGCCGAGTGCTGGCGGGACAACTGCGGCTGCAGTGTCACCGGCTGCGTAAACGGGCCGTCGAATACGACTGCGACGCACGCCGTCGCGACGGCGGCTGCTCCCGTAACCGCGACCGCAGCGTACACACCTCCTCCTCCCCCCCCACCACCTCCGTCGAAGCCGCCGCCTGCACCAGCAAACAAAAGCTTCCCGGCGGGGCCCATCGCCGTAGGCGCTGTTGTCGTTGCTCTGCTCGGCGCGGGAGTGGCGCTCGCGATCAGCTCGTCCTCGCAGAAGCACAACACGCCGACGGTTACCGTGAAGGAAAGGACGGTGGAAAAGACGCTGTCCGCTGCGTCGAAGACGACCGCCGCCCATACGTCTTCGACGCCACCGAAGACATACACGCGCGCGAGAACACCCACAGTGCCGGCCGCGCCCGTGGGGCCATCGCCGAGCGAACGCGAGGCGCATGCGGTTGCCGCGGTCGACAGCTACTGGGGCGACATCGAAAACCACGACTTCTTCGGGGCGTATCAGATCGAGGAACCGAGCGCTGGCTCCAGCGAATCGGAATGGGTGCGGGCCGAGGAAAAGGAAGGCATTGAGCACGTCTCCTACAGCTTCGAACCGGGCTCACTCGAAGGGAACGAAGCCACGGTCAACGTCGGGTCGCTGGAGACGGTCGCGAGGAAGACGGGCTGCTACACGTGGACCGGCTACTACCGGCTCACCGACTACAGCGGGACTTGGAAGATCACCGACGACGGTCTCGAACGCCACTCGTGCTGACCGGCGGAGCACGAGTTCACAGACCCGAGCGGGGTTGAGATCCGCCAGGAGACAGATCTGAATTCGGGACCAGCTCGACGAGCGAAATAAGCTCGAGAACGAGCACAATCTCCCGGTCGGGTTGAACCGGCGCGAAGGCAGCTACCCTGTACGCCAATGTCAACCACAACCCCCATCGAGATCGACGCCGCTCGCGTCGATGAGCTTACCCAGCGTGAGCTCGAGACCCTCAACGAGCGCACTGCAGCCTCGGCACGCATGTACGAGCGCGCCGGCAACTCCCTCAGCGGAGGCGTCGCCTCTTCCTACCAGCTGCGCGACCCCTGGCCGATCTACCTCGCCACGGGCGAGGGCCCTCGCGTCACCGACATCGACGGCAACGAGTACTGGGACTTCCACAACGGCTTCGGGTCCATGGTTCAGGGACACGCCAACCCCGCGATCGTCAAGGCCGTCAGCGAGCGCGTCGCGCTCGGCACGCACTTTGCTGCCGTCACCGAGGACACCGTGGTCGTCGCTGAGGAGCTTTCCAAGCGCTTCAACCTCGAGCGCTGGCGCATCGTCAACTCAGGCTCCGAGGCCACGATGGACGCGATCCGCATCGCGCGTGGGCTTACCGGCCGCGAGACCATCATGAAGATCTTCGGCTCCTATCACGGCCACCACGACGCCGTCATGGTCTCCATCGGTGTCCCCTACGATGAGATCGGCGACCGCGACAACCTCGCCTCGCTCCCGTACGGCGCGGGCATCCCGCGCGCCGTGACCGAGCTTACGATTCCCGTGCCCTTCAACGATGCCGACGCGATGGAGCGGCGGATCCAGCGCCTCGAGCGCGAAGACCGCAAGCCGGCCTGCGTGATCATGGAGGCAGCCATGATGAACCTCGGCGTCGTGTTGCCACAGGACGGCTACCTGCAGCAGGTACGCGAGATCACCGAGCGCCACGACATCGTGCTGATCTTCGACGAGGTCAAGACCGGCCTCGCGATCGCCGCCGGCGGCGCCACCGAGCGCTTTGGAGTGCAGCCCGACATGGTCACCATGGCAAAGACGCTCGGCGGCGGACTCCCAGCCGGCGCGATCGGCGCCACCGAGCGCGTGATGAGCGTCGTCGAGGACGGAAGCGTCTACCAGGTCGGCACCTACAACGGCAACCCGCTTACCATGGCTGCTGCAAGGGCCAGCCTGCAGGAGGTACTTACCCCCGCGGCCTATGCGCACCTCGATGCCCTCAACGACCGCATTCTCGCCGGCTGCGAAGCCGTGATCGAGCGCCACCGCCTCCCTGGTTACGCCGTCGGCATCGGCTCCAAGGGCTGCGTCACCTTCTCGCCCACGCCCGTCGTCGACTACGAAAGCTTCAAGGCGAGCCAGGATGTCGCCGTCACCGAACTCGCCTGGCTTTGGAACATGAACCGCGGGATTTACATGACCCCGGGGCGTGAGGAGGAGTGGACGCTGTCGGTGACCCACACCGACGAGGCGATCGACGCCTACGTGCAGGCGTTCGACGAGATGGCCGCCGCGCTCACGTCCTGACGTACCGCCGGCCTCCGTGGGCGGAGGTTCAGCCGGTCCGTTCCACGCCGACCGCCGCCCACGCCGTGGCCGTCGCCTGGGCGAGCGTGTGCGCCCCCAGCTTTGCGTAGACGTGCTGGACGTGCTTGTCCAGCGTGCGCCTGGAGATGCTCATCTCTGCTGCCGCCTGCGCCGGTGTGTGGCCGAGTGACAGCCAGCGTAGGGCTTGCGCCTGGCGGCCGGTGAGACCCATGGCGCGCAGCGCCGCCACGCTCAGCTCTCCCGTTCCGCCTTCCAGGAGCAGGACCTGCCGACGGTCCTCACGTGTGCTCGGCAGCACGCGCACGAGCACTCCGCCCTGCGCGCCGTCGATCACGAGCGGCTCCGCGGACGTGTGGGGGGCCGCATGCTCTGAGATCCAACGACGAACCTCGCCCGCCAGGCGCATCGTCGAGGACTCGCCGAGCAGACGGCGCGCCCCGTCGGTAGCGAACTCCAGCTGTCCCTGTCCATCGAGCACGACCACGTGCCTGCCCAGCGTGTCTAGCCCTTCCTCCAGGGCAGCAAGCATCGCCGCGCGCGCACCCCACAACTCCGCGTTGCGGTAGGCCTGCATCAGGTGCGGGCGCGCGAGCGCCAACAGCTCCACCTCGCGGTCGGTGAAGTCCTCGCGCTCGCGACACAGAACGACCCCCACGATCAAAGGCGCGCTGGCTGGCAGGGTGAAGGCCACCTGCGTCTCGACCTTCATCTCCCGGTAGACGCGCTGGTACAGGGCGAGTTTGTGGAAGCTCTCCTGGTCGATCATGTCGGAGATGCGGTAGGGGCGACCGTCGCCGGTGCGCTGAAAGCGGCTAACCAGTGGGTTTTCGTGGGCCAGCTCTGTGAACGTTGGCACCAGCGCCGGGTACATCTCCGGGATCATCACCACGAATGCTTCGTCGGATCCCAGCTCGTTGTAGCCCGCGGAGTCGCATGGCACCAGCCGGCTCAGCAGCTCGAGCACGCCCCAGCGGAACTGGCTGAGGTCTTCGAAGGAGTAGGCCTCTCCAACCACTTCCAGCAGCAACTCAGTGTCGGTGAGCATTCCCCCCGGCATTGTCAAGCCCCAGTATGGCCATCTGGTAGGCGGACGCCAACCAGCCCGACGCGGTTGCGTAGTTCTGCGTAGTCGTGCGCATGCGTGGACGGAACCGTCCTGGTACCTTGCCGCCCAGTGTTGGCCATGGATGGGGGGTCGTGCGGTGGTTGATCGCAAAGTATTCGGTGTGTCTGCGCGGGTAGCCGCCGCGCTCGTCGCGCTTGTGCTGGGCGTGGTGCTCTGCAGCGCACCTGGCGCACAGGCGGCGAAATCCAAATCCGGCAAAGTGGATGTCGCCGGAGCCTGGTACATGGTCACCGAATACGTGCCGACCGTCTACCAAAACGAGGAACTCGAGGCCTACAACGACGGCCAGCTGGTCGGCTTCGAACAGCTCCTCAAAGGCCACCTCCGGGGCAGTACCGCCCCGCGAGGCGAGGGGTACACCAGCGGAGACGGCAACCTCGAAGGCACGATCTCGGGCGGCTCCCTCGGCTTCACCGTTACGTACTACCCGATCAACGACCCCAACCAGTTCGAAAACATCACGTACACCGGCTCGGTCTCGAGCAACGAACAGGCCATATCCGGCACGTTCATCTTCATCTCCGAATACAAGCCGTGCCTGACCGAACGCGAGCGGATCGAATGGGAAGTCGAAGACCACCGCAGCTGTAGACCGGAGGTCGAGGAACGGTCGGGCACCTGGACGGCCACCCGTCAGACTCGCGAACCAAGCGAAGAAGAACGCATCGAAAAAAGGGAAGAACGGGAAGCCAAGGAAGCGGAAAAAGACCCGACCGTTACCTCCGTCGAAGACGTAAGCACCGGCTCCAACGAAGGCTCGTTCCTCGGTGGCGAAACGCTCCGTATCAAAGGCGAAGGCTTCAAGGTGCCCGAAGGCGAGACGCCCGAAGTCTCCTTCTATCTCAACGGTACGTACGAGATGAGCGAAGAAGCGACCGAGATCAGCGAATCGGAAATCGAAGTCAAGACCCCCGTCAACCTGGACTTCCTCTCCAGCGGGGCTCCCGAAGGCGATCACGCGCTGCCCTTGGACGTGCGAGTCAGCTACGACGTGGAAGAAGAAACCGAAGAAGGCGGCAGGGAATTGCTCGAGCTGACGAGCCCTGTCAGCTCGGGCGACATCTATGAAGCGCACCTGCCCGAGGTCGATTCGGTCACGGACTCGAGCACCGGCACCCACCGGGGCCCGCTGGACGGCGGCGGCGACACGCTGACCCTCGACGGCTCCGGCTTCATCGCGCCCCAGGGCGCCACGGCCACGGTGTCGTTCATGGACGAAGGCGAAACGTTGGGCGAACCGGTCCAGGCGACGATCGTCAGCCCGACCGAAATCCAGGTCCCCGCACCCGACCTCTCCGAATACGAATCGAGGCTCGTCGCAGGCGAAGAGACGCTCAACACCGACGCGATCGTCACGATCACCTACCCGAGCCTGCAGAACGACGAAGTCCAGAGCAGGGCCCAGCGCCGCGGGGAGTACGCCGAAGGCGAAACGGGCGACCTCTATGAAGCCGGCAGTGCGGATACGCCTGTCGTGTCATCCGTCACCGACGAGGGTGACGGGAATGATCAGGGGTCGATCTTCGGCGGTGAGACGCTGAAGATCGACGGGTCGGACTTCGAAGTGCCGGAAGGTGGCAAGGCGGAGGTGGAGTTCGATTGGGACGGTGATCCTCTGGGTCAACCGGTGGACGTGTCGCCTGACAGTTCGTCTGAGATCGAGGTGACAGCCCCGGACTTCGCGAGCTTTGACTCGCGGGTGGCGGCGGGCCAGGACGATCTTCCGATCGATGTGCGCGTGATCATCGTCAACTCGACAGACGAAGCCGCGGAGAGCGATGTGAGCGCGGGGGACCGCTATGACGCGGATGTGCCTGTCGTGAGCTCGGTTGTGGATGAACAGACGGCGTCGGCGAGTGGCTCGATCTTGGGCGGGGATACGCTGGTCGTTAAGGGCTCTGGTTTTGAAGTGCCGCAGGGTGGCAGCGCGTCTGTGAGCTTCCTCGGCGGGGGCCAGAAGTCGCTTTCCGAAGTCATGGTCACCCCGGTGAGCGCGACCGAAATCCGGTTGACGGCTCCTGACTTGTCCGCGTTCGCTGCGCAGGCGGAAGAAGGGGTGCTGGCGACGGAAGTGGTCGTGACGATCAGCGAAGGCGCGGAACACGTCTCTTCGATGCCCGCGGGCGAAGAAAGCAGGGACGTGTACTTCGCGGATGCCCCATATGTCGACTCGGTCACGGATGAGGAGTCGGGTGATGCGCAGGGTTCGGCGATCGGTGGGGACACCCTCGATGTCGAGGGGGCCGGCTTCCGGGTTCCGGCGGGCGGGTCAGCGACCGTCAGTTTCCTGGAGGGCGAAACGAAAAAGGTGCTCAGCGAAGTGGACGCGACGCCGCTGAGCGCAACGGAGCTCGAAGTGAGCTCTCCTGATCTGTCCAAGGACGCGGACGACGCGGAGCTCGGGGAACTCGGGGTAGTCGTGGAGGTCACGATCTCCGACGGGACCGGGGAAGTGAAGAGCAGCCATGAAGAGGAAGCCTCGCGCGATGTGTTCGACGCGGAGTTCCCGGTGATCGACTCCGTCGTCGACGAAACGACTGGGGCGGCGCGCGGGTCGATCCTGGGTGGTGATGTGGTGCAGTTGAAGGGCGTGGGGTTGATCGCGCCGCAGGGTGCCAGCGAGACGGTGAAGGCCGTCGACTCGCATGGCACGACGCTGGCGGAAGTGCAGGACGCGCCGGTGAGCGCGAGTGAGATGCTCGTGGAATCACCCGATCTGACGGCCTTCGTCACGGCCGCGGTGGAAGGGAAGCTGGCGGTGAAGTTCGTTGTCTCGATCTCCAAGGGCGGGTCGGAAGTTTCCAGCGAAGGCAGCGGCCTCGCGGAGGACGGGGATTATGAAGCGTTCGCGCCGGTTGTGACGTCGGTGAGGACCGAAGAAGCGGGGGAGGATCATGGGACGATCCTCGGCCGGGATGCGCTTGTGGTGGTGGGGTCTGGGTTTGTGGTGCCTGAGGGTGGGCAGGCGACGGTGAGTTTCCTCGGGGAACACGGCGAACTGTTGGGTGCGTCGGTGGATGTGACGCCTGTGAGCGCGACGGAACTGGAGGTTGTCTCCCCCGATCTCTCTGATCTTGTGGGTGAGGCGAAAGACGGGGAACTGCAGGTGAGTGTGGTGGTGTCGATCACGGATGGCCTCTCGGAAGTCTCCAGCCAGGCAACGAGTGAACCCGAAGATGATCTGTTCAGCGAGATCGCGCCGGTCGTTGCGTCGGTCAGCAATGAGGAAACCGACAAGAGTGCTGGGGGGATCGCCGGTGGGGAGGAACTCGAGATCCAGGGGTCGGGTTTTGAAGTGCCCGAGGAAGGCAAGGCGACCGTGTCCTTCCTGGACGCGGAAACCCAGGAAGTGTTGGGTCAGGTCGAGGTGACCCCTGTGAGCGCGACAGAGATCGACGTGGATTCCCCGGATCTCTCCAAAGACCTGAGCGAGGCTAAGGGTGGTGTGCTCGCGACGGATGTGCAGGTCACGATCGAAGACGACGTCGGCGCGAGCGTCGCCAGCGAGCTGGTGGAAGGGGACGAGTTTGCGTTCAACGCGCTGGCGATCACCTCTGCGGATGCGGCGACGTTCAAGGTCGGGGATGAAGGCTCGATGGGTATCACCGCGGAAGGCCCCGGCCCGTTGACGTTGAAGGAGGCGGGTGCGCTGCCGGAAGGCGTGGAGTTCACGGATGCCGGGGAAGGCAAGGCGACGCTGTCGGGGACCCCTGGGGAAGGGACAGCGGGCACATACCCGGTCACGATCACCGCGTCCAACGGGAGTGAGGCGGACGCGACGCAGGCGTTCACGCTAACGGTGCAGGACGTCCCGGGCGCCCCGAGGAACGTGAAGGCCCGGGCGGCGGTCGCCGCGGCGGAAGTCTCGTGGGATGCCCCGGCGTCTGATGGGGAAGCCGCGATCGAAAAGTATGTCGTGAAGGCCACCCCGGGCGGCCAGTCCGTCGAAGTTGACGCCACGGAAACGAGCGTGAAGGTGGAAGGTCTCACGGTCGGGGTGGCCTACAGCTTCAACGTCGAAGCAACCAACAGCGTCGGGACAGGGCAGGCGGGGGAATCCGGGAACGTGGTCCCGACATCCACCCCCCTCCAAGGGCTACAGGCCGCGACTGGTACGGGCGGTGCGCCGGTATCCACCGAACCCGTGGGTTTGACAGGCGGGCAGACGATGACCGCCACCGGGGAAGGCGCGGGCACCCTGGAAACAGGGTTCTATGGGTCTGACCCGGTCACGAAGCTCCCCACGGCGACGGGGTTCTTCGATGTCGCGACCGCCACGGGCAGCACGTTCTCCACGATCACCTTCCAAGTCTGTGGCGTCTCCCCGTCGACGGTGATCGAGTGGTGGAACCCCGCGAAACAAGCCTGGGAACCCGTCTCGAGCCAAACCAAACCCGCGGGGAGCCCGTTGTGCATCACGGTCACCGCGGACACCACGAGCAGCCCGTCGGTGACCGACTACTCCGGCACCGTGTTCGCGACCACCACCACCACGCCCGGCGTACCGACGATCACGTCGGTCACCCCCAACACGGGGAGCGACAGCGGCGGGACGCCGGTCACGATCAAGGGCACCAACTTCCAGGCAGGCGCCACCGTGAAGATCGCCCAAGGCCGCACCCTGGGCCCCGAGGCAATCCCCGCCACCCAAGTCGAAGTGCTCTCCCCCACGGAAATCAAGGCAGTCACGGGCGGCAAAGCAAAACCCGGGACCTACCGGGTGTACGTGATCGAGGCGGCCGGCACAAGCTCCGCGACGAACAACGCGTACTTCACGTACAACACTGCCCCGACCATCACCAGCATCACCCCACCCGAAGGCACGATCAACGGCGGCACCCAGATCACGATCACGGGCACCAACTTCACGCCAGGCGCCACCGTGAAGATCGCCCAGGGACGCACCCTGGGCCCCGAGGCAATCCCCGCCACCAGCATCCAGGTCATCTCCCCCACGGAAATCAAAGCCACCACCGGCGGGAAAGCGAAAGCGGGGACCTTCCAGCTCTACGTCATCACCACCGCAGGCACCAGCCCCGCCACCCCCACGACCGACGAGTACACATACACCACCACCCCCACCGTGACCAGCATCACCCCGCCGGAAGGCACCGTCAACGGCGGCACCCCGATCACGATCAAAGGCACCAACTTCGCCCCGGGCGCGACCGTCAAGATCGCCCAAGGCCGCACCCTGGGCCCCGAGGCGATCCCCGCCACCAGCATCCAGGTCATCTCCCCCACCGAAATCACCGCCACCACCGGCGGACACGCCAAACCCGGCACCTGGCACCTCTACGTCATCCAAAGCGCCGGCACCAACACCCCAACCACCGCCAACAACTACACCTACAGGTAAGGCCGCTAGCGCAAGCCGCTCCAGGCCGCGAACGCGTCAAACAGCTCGTAGGCCCGGCGGCGAGCATCCGGTGCGTGCCGCTCGCATTCTGATGCGATGCCCGCCGGCGTGATGCCGTGTGTGTCCAGCTTCGCGTGGTTCGCTTGCGTCCAGTCGGCCACGATCTCGCTCGTCACCTCCGGGTGAAACTGCACGCCCAGCGTGCGCCCCCAGGAGAACGCCTCCACGCACGCGTCGCTGTCTGCGAGGACCTCCGCCTGCGCCGGCGGCTCGAACGTGTCGAAGTGCCACTGCAACCACGGCCCCTCAGGGACGAGGGCCGGGGAGCGACTGCGCACCGTGCGCCAGCCCACCTCGCACACCGCTTCGCGGTTGACGCGCCCGCCGAGGGCACGGGCCAGCAGCTGCGCGCCAAAGCACACTCCCAGCAGCGGAATGCGCGCACCATGGGCCGCTCGCAGGAGCGACGCCTCCGCCAGGAGCCAGCCGAGATCCTCCGCCGCTGAGTGCTCGGAGCCGAGCGACACCACCAGGGCGTAGTCCGTCGGCTCGGGGAGAGCTTCCTGCTCGGGGACGAGCACGACCTCGGCGTCGATCGCGCGGTCGCCGAGCCAGCTCTCGATGAAGCCGGGACCGGTGTCGAGGTCGTGCTGGAGGACCAGTGCGCGCGGGGTGCTCACCCGCTCATGATCCATGAAAGCCCTCGCTGGGGAGCCTGCCCTTGACAAGTTCTTAGCGGCTGCTAATCTCGTACATAGTTAGCACTCACTAAGAAAGGCATGGCGATGAGCCTCCCCAGCGCACCGAAGATCAACAACCCCACGCACCGCGGATGGACACTGGCGATCGTCTCCATCGGCCTGTTCATGGTCGTGCTCGACAACCTCGTCGTGAACGTCGCGCTACCCAGCATCCATCGCGACCTCGGCGGCTCGATCCAGGCGCTCGAGTGGACGGTCAGTGCCTACGTGCTCGCCTATGCCGTGCTGCTGCTCACAGGCTCTGCGCTCGGCGACCGCTTCGGGCGCAAGCGCATGTTCATCCTCGGAATCGGCCTCTTCACGCTCTCCTCGGCGGCCGCGGCCGTCGCGCCGTCGACCGCGCTATTGATCGCCGCGCGTGCCTCCCAGGGTGTTGGCGCGGCGATCGTGACGCCGCTCACGCTCACGCTGCTCGCCGACGCTTTCCCACCGGAGCGCCGCGGCGTGGCGCTCGGCGTCTGGTCGGGGATCAGCGGCATCGCCGTTGCGCTCGGGCCGCTCGTCGGCGGCGCCGTCATCCAGCTGAGCTCGTGGCACGGGATCTTCTGGATCAACGTCCCCATCGGGCTCGCGTTGATCCCGCTCGCCTACCTGCGCCTCGCCGAGAGCCGCGGCCCGTCCAAGCAGCTCGACCTGCCCGGCCTCGCGCTCGCCTCCAGCGGTCTCTTCGGGATCGTCTACGGCCTCGTGCGCTCGCAGTCACAGGGTTGGAACGACCTGGAAGTAATCGTGGCGCTCGCTGCCGGTGCTGTGCTCGTCGTCGCGTTCGTCCGCTACGAGCTGCGCGCCGCCGAGCCGATGCTGCCGCTCAGCTTCTTCGCCGACCGCGGCTTCGCCGTCACCAACGTCGTCTCCATGGCGATGTACTTCGGCATGTTCGGCTCGATCTTCTTCCTCAGCCAGTTCCTGCAGAACGTGCTCGGCAACACTCCCCTGCAGGCGGGCGAGAAGCTGCTCGTCTGGACAGGCGCCACGATGGTCGTCTCGCCGCTCGCCGGGATCTTCTCCGAGCGCTACGGCAGCCGCCTGTTCATGGTCGCCGGGCTCGCCCTCCAGGCCCTGGCCCTCGGCTGGCTCGCCCAGCTCGCATCCGTGCACCAGAGCTACGCCAGCATGATCGCCCCGTTCATCCTCGCCGGCTCCGGCATGGCGCTCGTGTTCGCGCCCTCCGCCAACGCCGTGCTCTCCTCCGTGCGCGTCGATCAGGCCGGACAGGCATCTGGGGCCACCAACGCGATCCGCGAGCTCGGCGGCGTGCTCGGCATCGCGATCCTCGCCACCGTCTTCACCAGCCACGGCAGCTACGCCTCACCGCACCAGTTCGTCAACGGTCTCGTGCCCGCGCTGATGGTCGGCACCGCCGTCCTCGCCGCCGGCGCGATAATCGCAGCCGTGCTCCCCTTCAGCACGCGCGACTCCTCGGCCGCCAACACGGCTGCGGAAGGCTCGGCCGAGAACGCCGAGCTTCGCGAAGCAGAGCTCGTCGGGGCCGCCTGAGCGGCCCCCCAACACCGCCTCTGCAGACATGGCAACCACACAAACATCAACAAAAAATCCCCCACGTCAGCGCGTCCCCGCCGCTGAGCGCCGCGACGCGTTGATCGAGGCGGCGATCCACGAGTTCGCGCGCGGGGGTCTGCACGGCACCCCCGTCGAGCGCATCGCCAAACGTGTGGGGGTTGCACAGCCGTACGTCTTCAGCCTCTTCCCGAGCAAGCGCGAGCTGTTCCTCGCGGCTGTCGAGCGTGACTTCCAGCGCACCGAAGAGACGTTCACGAAAGCCGCCACCGGGCTCGAGCCCCCCGATGCGCAGGCGGTGGAGAACGAGGTGCTCGACGCGATGGGTAGCGCCTACCGAGAGCTACTCGAGAGCGACCGTGACCTGTTGATGCTCCAACATCAGGCCTACGCCGCCTGCGAGGACCCCGAGATCCGTGCGCGCGTGCGTGCCTGTTACGCACGTCTGATCACCCATATTCGTGAGCTCTCCGGTGCCGAGCCCGAACGTCTCGACGAGTTCATCTGCAAGGGCATGTGGCTCAATGTCGCCGCAGCGATTGGGGTGGACCAGCTCGCGCCCGAGGGCGAGTGGGTCGGTGCCTCGCAGCTCGAGCGCTTCTGAGAGGCGTTTGTTGCAGAATCACAGCGCCGCTGCCGATAGGGTTCTGTGGTTCCCGCACTCGTGAGCTACTTGTCAGAACAAATCCGCATATTTGGGGGGTTGGCGCCATGGGCCAGCTTCTAGGAGGCATGGTCTCGCCCGCCGAGGCGAGCGGGCCGCTGGAAAGCCTCGCCTGGAAGATCAGCGTCGAGGTCGCCGCTCCCGTTGCGGATGAGGTCGACCGCCAGTCCCGTTTTCCCCGCGAGACCGTCGCCGAGCTGCGCAGTAGCGGGCTGCTGGCCGCGCTCGTGCCCGCGGAGCTCGGCGGTGGCGGCGCCACGCTCGCCGAAGTCGCCGGCGCCGTGCGTGCGCTTGCGTGCAACTGCACCTCCAGCGCGCTCGTGCTCGCCATGCACAGCGTCGAGGTCTCAAACCTCGCCCGCCACGGGAGCTCCGAGGGGTTGCAGGCATTCCTCGCGCAGATCGCCTCCGAAGGGTTGCTGATCGCCAACGCCAACAGCGAGGTCGGGATCGGCGGGGATGTCGGGCGCAGCAGCTGTGCGATCGAACCGGCTGACGGCGGCCTGCGTCTGGAGAAGCAGGCGCTCGCGATCTCCTACGGCGAATACGCCGACGCGATCGCGGTGACCGCCAGGCGCACGCCAGACAGCGAGCCGACCGACCAGGCCCAGGCCTTCTGCCGCAAGCAGGACTTCACGCTCGAGCAGACCTCCAGCTGGGATGCGATCGGCCTGCGCGGTACCTGCAGCAATGGCTTTCGCATCGTCGCGAACGTTGATGAGGCGATGATCTACCCAGTCCCGTTTGCCGCCGTCGCCGCAAACGGCGGCATCCAGGCATCGACGATCCTGCTCAGCGCCGCCTGGGTCGGTCTCGCCGAGGCGGCGGCCGCCAAGGCGCACGAGTACGTGCGCGCAGCCGCGCGGCGCAGCATCGGCACCGTGCCCCCATCCGCCGGCCAGCTCGCCGTGCTCGCCACCGAGCTGCAGCAGTCGCGCAGCCTGCTCGTGGCCGCCGCCAACAGGTTCACCGCGCTTGAAGCCTCGCCGGAGATGGAAAGCCCGAGCTTCGTCGCCGCCGTGCGCAACCTCAAGGTCTCCACCTCCGAGCTAGCCGTGCGCATCGCCACCGGTGCGCTCACGATCTGCGGCATCGCCGCCTTCAAGCGCGACACGCCCTTCTCGCTCGACCGCCAGATCCGCGACGCGCAGGGCTCGCTCGTGATGGTCAGCAACGAGCGCTACCTGCGCGCCAACGCCGAGATGCTGCTCGCGCGCAAGCACCTATAGCGAGGCGCAGACCGTGCCCTCGCGCAGCCACGGCAACCTCCCGCGCCTGGCCTTCGTCTACCACCCCCGCTCCTTCCCCACGATGGCGATCAAGGAAGCCGCCGAGGGAGTCTGCGAGCTGATCTGGGTGATCGATTCCAATGACCCCGAGATCGGCTCGATGGCGCGACTGCTCGGTCGCCTCGGGGACTTGGTGGACATCGCCGGCCTCTCGCTCGAGGAGGCCGCCACCGCCGTGGCCGGCGCGCGACCCGACGGGATCCTCGCGCTCGCCGACAGCCTGCTCGTGTGGACAGCGCGCGTCGCCGCGATCCTCGAGCTGCCGTTCATGAGCCCGGACGTGGCCGCGCGCCTCACCGACAAGTACACGCAGCGCGTGGCACTGCGCGAAGGGGGCCTGCCCGTGCCCGGGTACTGGCAGGTTCCCGAGAGCGGCGACCGGGTTGCGTGGGAAGTGTTTGCGAAAGAGGCGAGCTTCCCCGCGGTGCTGAAGCCCAGGCGCGGCGAGGGCAGCAGGGACACCGTCAGGGTCGACTCGCTGCAGGAGCTGCAGGCGGCGGTGGCCGCGAGCCCCGACCCTGCCGGATCCGCTCCCGATGAGCTCGTGCTGGAGGAGTACCTGCGCGACCGACCGGAGGCCGCCGGCGCTGACTTCGCCGACTACGTCTCCGTCGAGAGCATCGTCAGCGCCGGGCGCATCAGCCACCTCGCGATCACCGGGCGCTTCCCGCCCGCCGAGCCGTTTCGGGAGACAGGCTTCTTCATCCCTGCTGCGTTCAACGAGGTGCAGTGCGCTGCGATTGCAGACGTCGCGAGCGCGGCCGTCGCTGCGATCGGCATCAGCGTTGGCGCCCTGCACACCGAGATCAAGCTCACACCCGACGGCCCTCGCGTGATCGAGCTCAACGGGCGCATCGGCGGCGGCGTGCCCGAGATGCTCGCCGACGCCACCGGCGTGCAGCTGCTGCCGATCGCGCTGCGTCTGGCGCTCGGGCAGCAGGTCGTTTTCGAGCGCATGCCCGCCTGCACGCAGGTCGCATACCTCCTGTATGTTCAGGCGCCCTTGGCGATGACCACGATTCGTGAGGTAGTCGGCCTCAAGCGGCTGCGGGCGCTGCCCGGCGTGGATGAGGTGATCCTCAACCGCGGCCCTGGTCAGAGCGTCGACTGGCGCGCGGGCAACCACGGACACGTCTTCTCCGTGCGGGGTGCCGTACCCGATTACGAGACGCTGCGCTCGCTCGAGCGCTACGCGACGGTAGAGGTTGAGATCCACGGTGACTGAGCGACGCCCGCGCCTGCTGAGATCCGCGGTGCTGACGGTGCTCTGCGCGCTGATCGCCCTGCTCATCGCGGGCTGTGGCTCCACACAGGCCTCCGACACCCCCACGCAGACGACGTTCGGCCCCTTCACACAGCCGCTCTCCGGGTTCCAGGCGACGCGCGAAACGGTCAAGGTCGCGGACGGGATCGTGCGCGACTACCTGCTCTACCTCCCGCCCGGGGGTGCGAAGAACAGCCCCCTGATCCTTGTCTACCACGGTGCCGATGCGACCGCCGAACAGGCGGTCGGGGAAACCGACTTCGTCCAGGTCGCCGCCCAAGAAGGGTTCGTCGTCGCCTACCTGCAGGGGTATGACGACACGTGGAACGAGGGCGCCGGCGACACACCCGCCCACGCCGCCGGCATGAACGACGTCGAATTCACCGCCGACGTGCTCCACCAAATCGAGCACCAGCACTCGATCGACCCCACGCGCGTCGCCGCCGCGGGCTTTTCCAACGGCGCGCTCCTGGCCGAGCTGCTCGGCTGTCGCCTCGCGGGCAGCCTCACGCTGATCGTGCCGATCGCCGGGCCGCTGCCCGTGTCGGTCTCGCCCGGATGCCGGCCGAAGCTGCCGATCTCCGTGCTCGAGATGCACGGGACCGCCGACGATGCGATCCCATACGCCGGCGGGCGCTTCTACGGCGTTGGCGGCGGCACCACCGTGCTCTCCGCGCCGGCCAGCGCCGCGCGCTGGGCGCAGCTCGACGGTTGCCGCAAACAGAGCAAGTCCTCGCAAGCGAGCTCACAGCCGGCGGAACTCACGAACTACACGGGATGCCGCGAACACGTCGGCGTGACGCTGCGCACGCTGGAGGGCGTCGGCCACGGCTGGCCCGAACACATCGGCACGCTCGTCGCCGAATTCCTCCAGCAACATCCACGCGCGAGCCGTGGTTAGCAGCCAGAGATCGAGAAGCCGAGCGTTTGGCCGATACTGAGACCATGGGCACAGAGATAAGGCAGCTGATCGCGCAGCATGCGCGCCTGGCGGTAGACGTGGACACGCTGGCCGACGACGCCAGCCTCTATGAGGCGGGGATGACCTCGCACGCGACCGTCAACCTGATGCTCGCGCTGGAGGGCAGCTTCGACGTGGAGTTCCCCGACAGCATGCTCAGGCGCGGCGTGTTCGAAAGCGTCGCCGCGATCGAGGCGGCGCTGAGCGAGCTCCAGCAAGCCGCGTGATGGCTGAGCTTCGCCCCGGCACGCCCGCGCAGCAGGCCTTCCTCGCAGAGCTCATCGACCGCCGCCTCTTGCTCGAGACGGGCGTACCCGGGGTCTACGGGCGCGGCGGCGAGTTCGAGCACGTGTGCACGCGCGTCGGCGCGATGGTCTCGCGCGCGGGCGCACTGGAGGAGCCCGAGCAGATGCGCTTTCCCCCGGTGCTGCCCAGGCGCGACCTGGAGCTCGTCGGCTATCTGAAGAACTTCCCCCACCTCGCCGGGAGCATCTTCGCGTTCGAGGGCGAGGAAGCCCAGGCGGCGGAGCAGTACGAGCGCGCCTGCCGCCACGAGGACTGGAGCGAGTTCCAGTCGATGACCGAGCTCGTGCTCACCCCCGCCGCCTGCTACCCCGTGTACCCGACGATCGCCGCCCGCGGCGCGCTCGCGCCGGGCGGCGTGACCGTCGACGCCGGCAGCGCATACGTCTTCCGCCACGAGCCCTCCGGCGACCCCGCGCGCATGCAGATGTTCCACCAGCGCGAGATCGTGCGCATCGGCGAGCCCGAGACCGTGCTCGCGTGGCGCGAGCTGTGGCGCGAGCGTGCCTCCTCGCTGCTGCTCGGGCTCAGCCTAGACGCGCGCTTCGCCGTCGCCTCCGACCCGTTCTTCGGTCGGGCTGGGCGCATGCTTGCCGCCAGCCAACGCGAGCAGGAGCTGAAGTTCGAGCTCACCGTGCCGATCGCCGGCGAGGAGCCCACCGCGGTGGCGTCGTTCAACTACCACCAGGACCACTTCGCCTCCGCGTACGGCATCGAGCTCGCAGACGGCTCGCGCGCGCATACCGCCTGCCTCGGCTTTGGCGTCGAGCGGATCGCGCTCGCGCTGTTCCGCGCCCACGGCCTGGACAGCGGCGCGTGGCCGGCGCAGGTAGGCGCAGCGCTCGGTTAGACCTGGCTGCCGTTAGTGGAGACCCGCGCGAGCTCGCGCCGCAGCAGCTCGTCGAGGAGCCGGTGCCCTTCACGTTGTAGGACGGGCGGGCGCAGCGTATGCATGTCGCCCGCCATCGGGATGTGCTCGATGGAGACGTTCGGCCAGCGCTCGAGCCCCGTCAGGCGCCCGCCCGCCAGCAGTTCCCCGTACAGGCGCTCTTCGCCCGCGAAAAGGATCAACGCCCGCTGTTCGTGCTCGCTCAGGTGGTCAAAGAGCTGAGTCACCTCGTTCTCGGAGCCAGCTCCCGGGTGAAGGATCCGCCGCGGAAACCGCAGCGCCCGGCGCACCATCGCGATGAGGATCGTGCGCAGCGAGCGCAGGTGCGAGGATGGCGTGAACTGGCCGCGCAGCACCTTCGCCCAGGTGGAGCGTTTGAGCAGTCGCGGACCGAGCTCGCGGCTCTGCCCGATCGCGTTGGAGAGTCCCCCGTCGTAGACGACATAGCCTGGGTTCAGGGCCGCGGCGGCCGTGACGCGCGTGTCCTCCTCGGCGATACGCAGCGACCAGTACGCCCCCGCGCAGAGCCCGCCGAGAATGAAGCGAGGAGTAATGCCTCGGGCCTCGAGCGTGTCGAGCACGAGCCGCACCTGGCCGAGGTAGTCATCGGTGTAGTAGGAGGAGATCTCGAGCAGCTTGCGCGAGTCACCGTCCGCGTCGCCGATCGCCGCGAGGTCCACGCGGAAGCTCGGCACCCCCTGCGCCGCCCAGCGACGCGCCGCCTCGACCCACATGCGGTTCGGCCCGATCCTGCGCTGGGGCCCGGCGTTTAGCCACACCGCGCACAGGCCCACCGCCGGGCCGACCGGCTCAGTGAGAATCCCGATCGGGCTGCCCAGCGGATGCTCGATCGTGATCGGCGTCTCGCGCACACGCATTCCCGCGGGCATGGAGATCTCGGTAGAGCTCTCGCCGTAGGGCGGCTCGCCGCCGGCCGGCGTCGGCGGGATCGCATCCTCGGGCGAGACAGTCTCCTCGAGCAGCCACTCAGAGACCCTGTCGAACACCGCGTGAGCGCTCACCGAATGGGGCAGCTCAGCCATCATCATCGCCGCGTAGCCATCGCCCTCGCCGACCGTCAGCTTCGTCGCGTGCTGCTCGATCGCGCCCTTCAGCCGCGCGTCCACCGGTCGCCCATCGCGCTCGAGCAGCAGCACGTGCGCTGAGTCCAGGCGCGGAGCCGCGAGCTCTGCCAGATCCAGCTCCTGCAGCTCGTGCTGCGTTTCCTCGCTGAGAACGTAGCCGGCGACGGCCAGCGAGCCGTCGTCGGTGTCCTGCACGGTGGGGGGCGTCTGGGCATCCGCTCCAGCCGTCCCCTCCATGTATGAGAACGCGCGTAGCTCACGCAGGTGCGTTTTGCCGCGCGCTGAGGTCCCCCAGAGCACGAGGTCATCGATCGGGGCCCCCGCGGCGAGCGCGTTGTAGGCGATCACTCCCCCGAGACCGATGCCGATCGCGGCGATCCGCCGCGCGCCCGTCTCCTCTGAGAGCCAGCGCGCCGCGGCGCCCGCGCCTTCGGTCCACGCGCGCAAACGTTCGGGGTCGTGCGGGCCGCCAGGGCTATCGCCGCTCCCGGGAAGGTCGATACGCAGGACCGCGAATCCCCCGGCGGCGAGCGAGTCGGCCCACTCGCGGCGGGCGCGGTATGAGCACATGTCCTCCCACCCAAACGGCGGACACATCAGGACCGCCACATCGTGCACCGGTTGCGTGGGCTCGTGGAAGATCGCGAACACGGTCGGGCCCTCGTCGCGATCGCGGATGTAGAGCGCCCTCGCCGCCGCCGGCTGTGAGCTCGGCGACTTCCCAAGCGGTGCTCTGCTGGGCGCCCTCGTGCTCGCTCGTCGGCCGGTGCCGGTCGCTGTTGAGAGGGTACGAACCGATTGACTGGTCATCTGCTTTCGAAGCACGCTCGCCACGCTTGGACCCCTATCGTCAGCCGCCGTTACGGCCGTGAGTCTTGCGCTGCCTCGTCTCCACCGCACAGCCTAAACCCATTTGGGGTGAAATTCAGCAAAATCGAACGCCGGCAGCCACGCATGCTTCTCGGCCTCGCGTGGGCGAGTTGCTCACGAGACTTGGCGATTCGTTCGTCTCAAATCGGGTAAAGGACTGCGCGGGCCTCAGCTATGCCAGTCGAGATCGAAGACATCGCGGCCGCTCCGAGCGAGCACATCGTTCAGTTCTATGAGCACGACCAGGAGCTCATAGACGCAGTCGTCCCCTACCTGGCGGCGGGCCTGGACGCGGGCGAGACCGTGATCGCGATCGCGAGCGACGCCCACTTGGGGTCGTTCCAGGGTGGGCTCGGAGCGGCGGCAAGCGGCCTGATCGTGTTGGACGCGGCGAGCACGCTGTCGGTGCTGATCCCCGACGGGGAGATCGACGCGGACGCGTTCGCGCGGGACGTGGCCACGCCGATCCGGCTCGCGGCCGAGCGCGGCCGCTCGGTCCGTGTCTACGGCGAGATGGTCTCGCTCCTGTGGCAGGCGGGCGACGTGCTCACCGCGATCAAGCTCGAGGAACTGTGGAACGAGCTCGCGCAGGAGCTTCCGTTTGCCCTGTTCTGCTCGTATGCGGCCGCATCGATGGAGGCTTGCGAGCACGCCGAGGCGCTGCACCACGTGTGCGCGCTGCATTCCTCGGTGCTGCCGGCGGCGCCGGAGCTCACCCCGCCCGACGCTCAGCTCGCCTCCAAGGCGCTGACGGGCGAGTTTTCCTCTCTTCCTGACGCACCCGGACGCGCGCGGCGCCTGGTCGTGGCTGCGCTGCGGCGATGGGGCGTCGAGGACACGCTCGTGTACGACGCGGCACTCGTGCTCAGCGAGCTCGCCAACAACGCTGTGATCCACGCGCGCTCCTCGTTCTCGATCGCGGTTCGTGCGGAGAAGTCAGCGTTGCGCATCGCGGTGGCGGACACCCGCGCGCGTGCGGACGGCTCGCTGACCCCGCGCCTGGGGCACGGCCTGGGTGTAGTCGAAGCGATCGCGGACGTGTGGGGAGTCGAAGACCGGCCCGCCGGCAAGGTCGTCTGGGCCGAGCTCCGAGGCGCCTGAGATCAGCCCGCGGTGGCGGCCGCGCGGAACTCGACGAGCGGCGGGCGCTCCTCGACGGTGACGCGGCGCAACTCCATCGCGCCGGGCGCCTCGAGCGCGGGCAGCGAGATCGACCCGGACGCGTGCGCGTCGGCGAAGTCCGCTCCCAGGAAGCGCGTATGGGCGGCAAGGAGCACCGCATAGGCCATCGCCGAGAGCTCGCGCAGCGCCTGGTGGCGGTTTTGGCGTACGCCTAGGTCGACCTGTGCCAACCCGTCGAGGCCGACGATGCGCCAGGCGTCGATCAGCATCGCGATCTCGACGCCGTAGCCGGCGCTGAAGGGCAGCAGCTCGAGCAGGTCCCGTCTGGCCGCCGTCTCACCGGCGAGCGGCTGGTGAAAGACGGCCAGCTCCGGCGCGTGCAGGTTGAGCAGGGGTCGCGCCATCAGCTCGGTCACCCGCCCTCCGCCTTCCGGCGTGACGCCGCCTTCGGCCGTGCGGAAGGGGCGACGGAAGAAGCCCTTGACGAGCTGCACAGCGGGGTCGCAGATCAGCGGTCCCACGAGGCCGGTGATGAAGTGGCGGGCGAAGTCCTCGGTGTCCGTGTCCACGAACGCGACGATCTCGCTGTCGAGCGCGCCGAAGGCGCGCCACATCGCATCCCCCTTGCCCAGTGTCGGCCCGAGCTCGCCGGCGAGATCGTCCTCCTGGAGGACCGTCAGCCCGGCGGCATTCGCGATCCGGGCGGTGTCGTCGCGTGAGCGCGCGTCCACGACCAGCGCCTCGTCGATCAGCCCAGCGTCGAGGAGCTCCGCGGCCGATTGTGCGATGGGCCCGATCGTGTCGGCCACTTCCCGCGCGGGGAGCACGAGCGCGACCGACTCGCGCTTGCGTTTCAGCAGCCGCTCCAGCGTGAACTCCTCGGCGGAGTAGGAGCGTCGTGCGCGCCAGTCCGAGCGCGCCAGATCCCGGGCGAGCCCCCGGGGCGCGCGTCCGTCGGTGCGCGCAGAGGTGCTCACGCGCACGCTGCGGCTGCGGTGGATCGGCACGCCACGCGCCTGCAGTGCCTGCTCGAGCGCCTCGTCCTCCAGTGCGGCGCGAACCGGCAAGCCGCCACAGCGTCTGTACGTGTCGGCGGTCAGCGCGAGGGACGCGCCGCTGAACTGATGGTGCTCCGCGCTCACTGCCGGCTGCGCGTGCGCGAGCACCACGCGCATGCGGGTCGCCGCGCGATCCTCGCGCTCCTGCAACGCATCGAGGGCGAGCCCGCTGAGCTCATGTGGATGCAGCTCGATATGACCTCCGATCGCGCGCGCTCCGCTCCGGGCCAACGCGAGCTGGCAGGCGAGCCAGTCATCGGCGACGACGCTGTCCGCGTCCGTGCTCGCGATCAGCCCCTGGTTTTGACCGAGCGAGAGCAGGCGCGCGCACGCCGCCTCCATGCCGGCACGGCGCGCCCGCCCGACGCCGTGAGAGTCCGCCAGCGTGATCACGTGCAGGCGCAGATGCGCCTCGCTGTCTCCGACTTCGCGTAGGACGTCGGCTGTGGCGTCGCGGCAGCCGTCGAGGACGGCGATCACCTCGTAGCAGTGCGGGGCCACGCCGCGTTGGTGCGCGAGCGCGAGCAGGCAGGCGGCGATGCGCTGCTCCTCATCGCGTGCGGGCACGACGACGACCGCCACCAACGCCGGGTCGGGCGGAGCGATCTGGCGGAGCTCAGCGTCCATCGCCGTCGAAGCGGTCGAGCCGGTAGCCGTCGCGACGGGCGTCGAGCACGTGCCACCGGCGCAACTCGCGGGCGAGCAGGTCGTGGGCTTCGTCTCCGCGCATCGGCTCATGCGATCCCTCACCGCGCCAGCTGACGGCGAGCACGCTTGTGCCCTCTCGCAGCTGCTCGGCTAGCCACTGCGTGGCGGCGAGCAGCGCCGGCCCATCCAGGTAGTAGAGGACCTCCGAGCAGACGACGAGGTCCCATGGCCCATTTGGCGCCTGCTCGGGGAAGCTCGCCTGCAGGAGCTCGACGTTCTCCAGTCCGCCGAGCCGCTCGCGCGCTAGAGCGAGCGCGCTCGGCGCGAAATCCATCGCCACGACGTTTGCGCAACGTGCCGCCAGCAGCTCCGTGAAGACACCGATCGAGCACCCGGACTCGAGCACGCGGCCGAGCGCCCGCGCGGGGAGGGCGGCGAGCGTGTCCTTGTACTTGCGCCGCTCGTACTCGCTCGTGCGATAGCCCCACGGGTCCTCGCTGGTCGCGTAGATCCGCTCGAAGGAGTCCGCGCCCATGCGTGGCGCGCGGGTCGGCGGGGTCACAGCGAGTCCGCGGCGAGGGCACGGGTGCCGATCTCGAGCAGCTTGGGGTCCAGGCGGTGTTGGAGCAGGAACAGGTCGAGATCCCTGCGCGCGCGATCGAGCGTGCCGCCGCCAACGAGCGCGCGCGAGCCGCACACTCGCGCCGCCTCGGCGGCGATCAGCCTGGCCGCGTCGGCGAGGGCCACGCGGCATTCGCCCGCGAGCGCATGCGCTGCATCCCCGTCCCGCGTGTCCTTCAGGCTGCGGGCGCTGTACTCGAGCCAGCGGTCGATCGTGCACTGCGCGACGCGCATGCCGCCGACGGCGTGCAGCCTGACGTGGTCGTCGGTGTCGCCGAGGGTTTGGATCGTCTCGCGCAGGATGCAGTCGGCGAGGCCGGCCCAGGTGGCGGCGCTGCGAACAGAGTCGCGCGCCAGCCACGGCTCGCGCAAGAGCTCGTCCTCACCGCCGAGCAGCGCGAGCACGGGTGCATCGCGAAACTCGACGCGATGGCTCTCAGAAGAGCGCAGTCCCGAGGCGGCATACCAACTGGGGTCCACCGACGTCCCGTGGGTCACATCCACATAGGCAAGACGCCGGACGCCGGCCTCATCACGCGCCACGACGAGCGCGCGCTGCACGCCGCCGGCACCGGAACAGAACGTCTTTACCCCGCGGAGCACGAGCCCGCCGCGGGCGCCCAGCGCGATCCTCGCGGGAGGCCCCTCGCCGGGTCCGGGGTCTGCGCCCCAAACACCGATCAGCAGCTCGCCGCGGGCGACACCGCCCAGCTCCTGGGCGCGCAGCTCGTCAGGGGCGTACAGAGCGAGGCGCTCGGCGCCGTTGAGGTGTCCGTCGAGGATCCGAGCGGTGGACGCGTCGGCGGCTGCGAGCGCTCGGACGACGGCGATTTCCCATTCGAGCTCGCAGTGCTGACGTGCGCCGGCGCGCTGGGGGACGCCGGCGCGCCTCAGTAGCGCGAAGCTCTCGCTGGGGAAACGCGGGTTGGCGTCCAGCTCGCCGGCGTGGGAGGCGATGCCGTCCAAGGCGAGCGCCAGCTCGATTCCCGGCGTGTCGAGAAGCGGGTCCAGCTGAAGGATGCTCATCGGCGTGCCCCGGCGCCGGCGGAGAGCGGGGTGAGGTTGAGGCCCTCGCTGCGGGCGGCGTCGAGGAGTGGCCCGATCAGCTCCACCGTGTTCTCGCAGTTCTCGCGCCGGGAACCGGGACCGATGCCGTCGTGCATCAAGACGACACCACCTGTCCTGAGCTGAGGGTTGGCGCGCGTGAGCATCTCCTGCGCGGTGTCCCCCCGCCAGTCGTGGGTGTCGATCCTCCAGCGCACGAGCTGCAGCCGGTGGCGCCTTGCGACGCGCAGCGTGTCGGAAGTGGTGACCCCCCACGGTGTTCGCCAAAAGGTGGGACGCACGCCAACCGCGGCAAGCGCGGACAGCGCCTCGCGCGTGTCGCGCTCGATCTCGGATTCATTTAGCTCGCTGTGGCGTATGTGCGTGTGGCAATGGAGTTGCACCTCGTTGCCGCCCGCCACGATCGCCCTCGCCTGCTCGGGGAACTTGCGCACCCGCTCGCCGACCAGGAAGAACGTGGCGGGCGCGTCTCGGCGCTGGAGCTCGTGCAGTACACGCGCGCTCCAGACAGGCTCGGGGCCGTCATCGAATGTGAGGGTGAGCGTGCGCAACACGCTCAGCGCGCGGAGATGATGGACCACGCACGGGCCGCCGAGGTCCCGGCGCTGCCCGACTGCCATCCAGCGTCTGTCGCGTTTGCGTCCTCGTGACGATCGACCTCGAACCAGATGCATGCGGAGTCGTCGTCGGCGTCGATCGACCAGCGATCGGAAAGCGTCTCTACGAGCTGCAGGTCCTCGAGCAGGAGTCCCTCTTCTGGGGTGCCGGAGAGCTCGAACGGGGAGCAGAGGAGCTCGCGAGCTCCTCGGAGCTCGACACGCGCGACGTCCTCGCGCACCCAGACGCGCAGCTCAACGAGATCGTGCGAGTCGCTCGGGCGCAATCTCACCGCGCGCGAGACCAGTTCGCTGGTGAGCAGCACGACCGACTCACGCAGCTCGAACGGGGCCGGCTCGATCGTCGTCACGCAATAGCGCGCGGCGCGGGGGGCGCGAAGGTCCGGGCAGAGCGAGATCGCGAGATCCGGTGGGGGAAGTTGTGGCGCCATCTAGCTATCGGGTTGCCCTCCCCCCCGATGATTCAAACGTGTGCGGCTGAGTCGGCGTGCGAGAAGGGCGGTCAGCTCGCCGGATTCGGCGTCTGCGCGTCGGTCTGGAAAGGCAGTTGGCCGAGCGTCCCCGTGACCTCGAAGAGACGCTGGATCTGTGGTGGGCCCGGAATTACGAGCAGCGTGCACGCGCTTTCCCGGCAGAGCTCGCCGGCGAGCAGGAGCGTGCGCAGTCCGGTCGAGTCCATGAACGTGAGCTCGCTCAGATCGACCGTGAGCGCATCTGTGAGGTCGGTGCACAGTCGCCTCAGCGCCGCATCCAGGGTCGGTGCTGAGACGATGTCGAGTTCTCCTCGCAGGATGAGCGTGCAGCCATCGTCGAGACGATGCTCCTGGAGCTCGAGCTGCGGGGAGCCCCGGGACTCGATGCGCTCGCTGTCGGTGCTGTCGATCGTCACGGCTGTCTCTCTCTTACGTGTGAGGGGTGTAAGTGCAGAGCTCCGGCTCCAGCGCCCATTGGACGCCTGGCGTGCCTCTGTTGACGACGGTCCCCAGCCCCCTGGGAGAGGACGCGGCGACAACTCGCATGATAGTCGCAGCAGCGACGCGGAAGAGGCGCCGGTGGGAGCGACTAGACTGGCGCTACGTGAGTTCGTGATGGGCCGCAGCAGGCGCGGCACGGAGGGGAAACACGGGCCCGGCGTACGGACTCCATTCCGTCTCCTTCCTTTCCTTCGCCCGGCCCGATTCAAGGAGGGAGACGCGAAGGGGGACCCTTCTTGTCCGACACGCCGATTGCCCCTAAGGGCTCGATCGCCTCGGCCATCTCCGGCGCGGTGGTGCAACTGATGCGCGAGTACACCGGTCGCGGCCCAACCAGGGCGAGGACGTACATCAACGACGACCTGATCACGGTTGTCCTCCAGGACACCTTGACGATGGGCGAGCGCAGCCTCGTGCGCGACGGCGAGGTGGACCTCGTGCTCGCCAGCCGCAAAGCCTTCCAGCGCACGATGAGCCGCGAGATGATCGCGGCCGTGGAGAAGCACTCGGGGCGACGCGTGGAGGCGTTCCTCAGCGAGAACCACATCGACCCGGACATCGCGATCGAGTCATTCGTGCTGCTGGCGCCGGGCGAGGGCGAATCCTCCCGCAACGGGGACCGCGCCGCAGATTCCGCGCAGTCGCCCCCGGGCGACCACGAGGACTGACCTGACGCAGCGCCTACGCGGCGTCCGGCCAGGCGGCCTCGCCCATCACACCGTCGCCGTCCTCGGGCTTGGGCCCGCCGATCGCGATCAGCTCGAGCCCGTCCGGGCCCGCCTCGAAGGCGCGCACCACCTCGGGGGCTACGCGCAGAACGTCCCACTGGCTCAGCTCCTGCAGCTCGCCGTCGAGCACAACGCGGCCTGAGCCTGAGACGACCACGTAGGCCTCCTCCTGCTCGCGGTGGCTGTGCGCGAACGGGCTGCGCAGGTTTGACGCATAGCGGAACAGGCTCACGCCGAGATCACGCGAGTCCAGGTGCTTGCGACCGAAGCGCCCCTCGATCCCAGGTGCGCGATCGCCGACCGAGTCTTCGACCTCCAACAGGTTCACGACTGAAAATCCGGGCATCGATTCTCCTCTTTCTGAAACGGGGCGGTTACCGAGCGGGTGCGAAGGCAGGGTAACCGGTACCGTTCGCGAGGAACTATGTCAGCGGGCAGCGCCTCTGGAGCACAACCGAGGAACCTGATCCTGGCGGCGATGATCTTCGCGGTCGCGATGACGTTCATCGACCAGACGATCGTGTCGATCGCGGCGCCGGAAATCCGCAAGGAGCTCGGGCTGAGCAGCACGGGCGTGCAGTGGGCCGTGAACGCATACCTGTTGTCGCTGGCAGCGCTGTTCGCGTTCGGCGGTCGCGTGGCAGACACGGTCGGCCACCGCAAGATGGTGACGCTCGGCGTGGTTGTGTTCGCAGGTGCATCGGCGCTGTGCGGGCTGACGCCGAAAGGGAGCCTCGCGGAGGTGTGGATCATCGCCTTCCGCGTGATCCAGGGCGCGGGCGGGGCGATCATGTTCCCCGCAGCTCTGGCGATCGTGGTGCAGACGTTCGCGCTGCGCGAACGCGGTAAGGCGCTTGCGATCTTCTTTGGCATCGCGGGCGGGCTCACCGCGATTGGGCCGATCCTGGGCGGTTATCTGACGCAGTGGACGTGGCGCGCGATCTTCTGGGTGAACATCCCCGTCGCGCTGATCGCGCTGATCCTGATCTTCATCTCAAAGCCGCAAACCGTGCACCGGCCCGCGCGCATGGACTACCGCGGCCTGGCGCTGATCGCGCCGGGCGTGGCGCTCAGCGTCTTTGGCTTCCAGCAGTCAGCGGTGTGGGGATGGGGCGACCCGTTGACCGGCGCGAGCATCGCTGTGGGCGCGCTGCTGCTGGTGGCGTTCTATTTCGTCGAGGTCGGCACTGCCTCGCCGCTGATGGAGGTGAGCATCTTCCGCATTCGCCCGTTCCTGGTGGAGAACCTCGTGCTGGGGATCACGATGCTGGTGTTCATCCCGATCTTCTTCTTTGCGAGCGAGTACGCGCAGATCTCACTGGGCAAGACTCCGTCTGAAGCCGGTTTGGTGCTCCTTTACTTCTTTATAGGTTTCGTCGTGGCCGCGCAGATCGGTGGGCGCATGCTCGACAGGGCAGGTGCGAAGCGGCCGGTAGTGATCGGTTGCGTGCTCGGCGCGGTTGGATTCTGGCTGTGGGCCAAGAAGGTCACGGGCCTTGACTTCGGCTCCCAGGAGCTGGACATCATCCTGGCGGGCGCGGGCATGGGCTTCATGCTCGGGCCGGCGAGCACGGATGCGGTCAACCGTGCCTCGCGTCTGTCCTACGGTGAGGCGACGGGGATCACACAGACCGTGCGCAACTACGCGGCCAGCTTGGGCCTCGCGATCCTCGGCACGATCGTGGTCTCGCAGACGCGCTCGCACGTGACGAGCTCGCTGCTCGCCAAAGGGCTGCCGGCGGCGCGTGCGCACGCTGAGGCGTCGAAGATCGCGCAGTCGCAGGGCGGCAATGGCGCGAACACGGCGATCCCTCACTTCGTGCGGCTGGACTTCGCCTACGCGACGCGCTCGGTGCTGTACGTGATGGCGGCGATCATGGCAGCCGCCGCGGTGGTGGCGTTCGTGGGGCTGCGGCGGGGCGTGCAGGAGGATGCGCCGGGCGAGGATGGCGATCCGGCGGGCGCGGAGATCGGCGCCGCAGAGCTCGCTTGAGCGGCGGGACCCCAGTCAGCTGCGTCGGGCGCGGTTGCGCTCCTCGACGCTCGCGGCGTGCTGCTCGTTGAACTCACGTCCCTCGCGCACGAACTGCAGCAGCAGCTCGAGCTGGGCGAGCGTGTAGCGCCGGTAGAGCTGCTCTGAGAGCTCCTGGTGGGAGGTGTAGAAGCCGTTGGCGTCTTTGCGTGCCTGCTCGGTGAGCTCGACGAGCACACGCCGGCGGTCTGAGGGATCGCCTGTGCGGCGCGCATAGCCGGCCCGTTCGAGGCGGTCGAGCGCGGTCGTGATCGCGCCGCTGGTCAGCCCCGTGGCCTCGGCGAGCTTCCCCGCCGGTACTGGTCCCTCACGCTCGATCACGTCCATGCAGCGCATGTCGGTGCGGTTCAAGCCGAGCGCGTCGGCGACCGCCTGGTCAAAGCGGTCGGTGGCATTCTGCGAGCGGCGGATCTCCTGGATCAACTCCTCGAAGACGCTGCGCTTATCGTTTGGCATTTCTATCTCTTAGTTATTAAGATATCCTACGCGCTAAGCAAACTGAGGAGGCGTAGAGATGACGGTGGCCAATGCGGCGATCCAGGCAAGCGATCTGGTGAAGACCTACGCGCCGGACGTGCGCGCGCTGGACGGCCTCAGCCTAGCGGTGAAGGAGGGCACGATCTTCGCACTGCTGGGGCCCAACGGCGCGGGCAAGTCCACCACGGTGCGTGTACTGACGACGCTCTCGCGTCCCGACAGCGGCTCCGCGCGCGTGGCCGGCGTTGATGTACTCGATGATCCCGTGACGGTCAGGCGCTTGATCGGCGTGGTCGGGCAGAAGCACGGCTTCGATCGTGAGGCGAGCGGCCGCGAGAACCTCGTGCTGCAGGGTGAGTTCCATGGCATCAGTGGCCGCGAGCTGCGCGCACGCATGGATGTCCTGCTGGAGCGCTTCGGCCTGGGCGATGCGGGGACGCGCCTGGCGAAGACCTACTCGGGCGGCATGCAGCGTCGTCTGGATGTGGCGATGGGCCTGCTGCACCGCCCGCGCGTGCTTTTTCTGGATGAGCCGACGACCGGCCTCGATCCGCAGGCGCGCGTGGAGATGTGGCGGGAGATCGAAGCTCTGGCGGGCGATGAGCAGATGACCGTTCTCCTGACCACGCACTACCTGGAGGAGGCCGACCACTTGGCCTCGCAGCTGGCGATCGTCGATCACGGGCGGATCGTGGCGCAGGGCAGCCCCGAGCGTTTGAAGAGCGAGCTGCCAGCCGAGATCGTCGACCCGTCGCTGGATGACGTGTATCTGCACCACACGGGTCGGGCACGACGCACGAACGACGAACTCACGGAGGTAGGAGCATGACCAGGACAAGGCAGACACTGCAGGTGAGCATGCGCGGCGTGCGGGTGCTGATGCGTCAACCGGCCTACCTGGGCATCACGCTCACACAGCCGATCATCTGGTTGCTGTTGTTCGGGGCGCTGTTCAAGGCGGTCACGGAGATCCCGGGCTTTCACGGCGGCTCCTATATCGACTTCCTGACCCCGGGGATCGTCGTGATGCTGGCGATCACCTCAGCGGGCTGGACGGGCATGGGCTTCATCGAAGACATCAACGGCGGCGTGATGGATCGCATGCTCGTCTCGCCGGTATGGCGCGGCGCGCTAAACGCGGGCAGCGTGATTTACGCGGTAACGACGATTGTGTTGCAGAGCGCTCTGATCGTGCTGTTGGCGCTGGCACTGGGCGCCGATTACAAGGGCGGCATCGGCGGCGTGCTGATCCTGGTCGTGCTGGCAGGGCTCCTGGGGGCAGCGTTCGCGTCCCTGTCGAACGGTCTTGCTGTGCTCACGCGCCAGCGCGAGACGCTGATCGGCGCGGTCAGCGCGGTCGTGCTGCCGCTGACGTTCCTCTCGAGCGCGCTCATGCAGGAGAGCCTCGTTCCCGCGTGGATCCGTACGGTGGCGAAATTCAACCCCGTCAACTGGGCGGCGCAGGCGGGCCGCTCAGCGGCGATGGAAAAGATCGACTGGGGGCTCGTGGGCACTCGCCTGGGGCTGCTGGCGGCGCTGGCGCTGCTCTGCGCGGCATTCGCCACGCGCGCTTTTGGCAGCTACCAGCGCTCGCTCTGAGCGCGAAGTTCGGATTGGTGCAAAGGGCGTGAGCTGCGGTGCGGTGGTATGGTCCGGCAGGTCACGCGGTCGAGGGAATCCGGTGAGAAGCCGGAACTGACGCGCAACGGTATGGGTCCGGTGAGTGGCACTGGAGCAGCCCGAGTCCGAGTACTCGCTGAGTGGCACAGACATACGGACCCTGCTCTCGCGATAGGGCGGCGGGTCGTGCTTCTCTCGCTTCTGAGCGGACGGAGACGCCCCTCCGCCCCTTACAGAAGGAGATCCACCCGATGCGACTCAATACCTGCCGGCTGGCGCCGCTCGCGCTGGTCATCGGTGGCCTGCTCGTGCCAGCCACCGCGTCTGCGACCTCGACGCCCACACAGATACAGGCCTCTGTGACCAAAGGTGTCACGTACGTCAAGTCCCTCCAGGAATCCGATGGCGGCTTCGGTACCGACTGGGCGCTCGGCGCCCTGGCTGCTGCGGGCACACCCGCCGTCAGCGTGATCCCCAGCGGCGGCTCGACGAACGCGCGCACATATGAGCGCGAACTGCTCGGCAACACCGCCACCTGGCCGGGCGAAAGCGAACCGTCGGTGACGACGTTCGAGTCGGCCGCGCTCAACGCCTACGCGGCGGGCATCGACCCGGCGCGCGTGTCCAAGACTCAGAACCTGATCGCACAGGTTGTCTCCCACTACCAGCCGACGAGTCCCGGCTACTACGGCTCGCCGTCGGCCTTTAGCGGCACCGTGTTCGGGTTGCTGGCGCTCGCGGAGACGAAGACGACCAAGGGTGCTGAGCGCCTGCCGGCGGCGTTGCTGGAAAAGTCGATCGCGGTTCTGCGGTCAAACCAGCACAACGACGGGGGTTGGACGTATGAAAAGGCTGAAGGCAACCCGACGAAGCTGGCCGCGGCGGCTGAACCCGACGAGACGGGCGCCGCGATCGCGGCTCTGTGCTCCGCGGGCGTGCCCACCGCCGACCCCAGCATCGTCAAGGCGCTCGGCTATTTGAAGTCCGACCTGGTCGCCGCGACGGGCGCGTTCGAAGCTCCGTTCGGTGCCAACACCGACTCCAACGCGTGGGCGGTCCAAGGCCTGAATGCCTGTGGCATCAACCCCCAGGGCAGCGAATTCACGAGCTCGGACGGCAAGACGCCGATCGACTTCCTGATCTCCCAGCAGCTGGCGAGCGGCGGCTTCGTCTATGAAGCCGGCGAAGCCGAAGCGAACGAATACTCGAGCCAGGACGCGGTGCGCGCGCTCGCGGGCGCCGGCTTCACGGCCCGCCCCCCCAAGCCCAAGGGTGCAGCGCAGTGGGTCGCCGAAAGCGACTTCCAGTCGGGCGTGGACAGCCCACTGGCATTGATCATCAACAACGGGACGTCCGCGTTGGACGTCTGCTCGGTGACGCTCTCGCCGAGTGGCGCGGAGACGACGCTCGCGGCCGTGCTGCAGGCAGCGGAGTCGAGTGCCACACCGTCGGGATGTGTGACGAGCTTTGCGCCGGCGAGTGGCTCGAAGGCGATCACGCAGATCAACGGGAGCCCAAGCCCGGCTGCGGCGAGCTGGAAAATCAGCATCGACGGCGGCAAGGAGAAGGCAGCCAAGCGCTCGAGCAAGATCAAGCTCGGCGACACGATCTACCTGCACGAGGGCTAGCTCGCGCAGAGCCGGTAAGCGAGCCTGCGTCGCACAGCTGACGCGGCGCAGGCTCGAGTCGTAGAGAGGAGCCGACGCACACATGCGCACAAGCATCGCCGCATTCACGCTCGCAACCGTGATCTCGATCCTCCTGCCGAGCTGCGCGTGGGCGTCACCGACTGAGGTTGGAGTGCGCGTGGAGGGCCAGAACGAAACTTACTTCGAAGGCCCGATCCTGACCGAAGGCCACGATGTCGCATCGGCCACGGGCAACACCGAAGAGCATCCCTGCAACGGGACGAACAACAAAGCGCATCCCACGCCGGGCCCAACGCCCACCGCCGCGGGTGCCGATGCGATGAGCCTCATCGGAGAAACGTTCTCAGGGCAGTGGTATCCCGGATACGACGACTTCCTGATCACGCGGTGGGGTCCAGAGAGCGAAGGCGAAGACGCGTGGCACCTGGTGGTGAACAACGTCTTCACCAACGTCGGCGGATGTCAGTATGAGCTCGCGCCAGGCGACGAACTGCTGTGGGTCTACAAGGGATCCAGCACGGAGCCCCTGCTCGCCCTGCTGCCGGTAGCCGACGCATACGCCTCTGGGCCGCGTCCGTTGGCGGCGACAGCGACGTTGAACCAACCGTTCGAAGTCGAAGTTCTCCAGTACCAAGACAACGCGGAAGACAAGCCGCCCGCCGTGCCAGGACGCGCCGGTTCCTCGCCACTGCAAGGTGCGGAGATCGTGCCGGTGAAAACCTCCGAGAAGGGCTTCGAGTCCACCGAAGTCAGCGATTTGGCTGTGACCGGCTCCGGTGGCAGGGCGAGCCTCACCTTCACCACCGCGGGCTGGCATCGGATCAGGGCGATCTCGGTGGGCGGCGAGGAAGGGGCGATTCGCTCGAACCGGTTGGATGTGTGCGTGCCACCAAAAGGCCTCAGCGGCTGCGGGCCGCTCCCACCCGAAGACGACGTGCGAGCCCCCTCGCGCACCCCGGAAGAACTCGAACGTGAAGAGGAAGCGAGGCAGGCGGAAGAAGCGAAGTACGCGCAAGAAGTGAAGCTTCAAGAAGAAGTTCAGCGCGAAGAAGAAGCACAGCAAGCGAAAACCGGTTCACCCGGAAAATCTGAAGTCCTGTCCTTCCAAGCGAAAGCCTCTGAAGTGCCGCCGGTGGAAGGGGCGCCCCTGCGCGTGCAGGTCCCGGTCATCGAGTCACAGGGTGCGGCGCGAGGTCTGATCAGGGTCAGCTGGCGGATCTTGGAAGCCGGGGTTGGCATACGGTCATGGACGATCTCCGCGAAGGCGCTCGGCTTGGCGAGCGCCGGCTATGTGACGACGGCTATGGGCACGAGCGCCACCTCGGCGCTGCTCGCGCTGGCGCCGGGCGCGGCATACGATCTGCAGATCACGTTCACGGACGCGCTGGGGCGCACATCGACGACCGCGATCGGCAAGGTGCTCGTGCCACTTGACGATCGCTGGAGCGGGCTGCATTACCGCGGACGCTGGCAAAAGCTCAAGCAGGCGAGCGCATGGCTCGGCACGGTGAGTCGAGGCGGGGCCGGTGCGCAGGTCATAGCGACGCTCGGGGCAGGGCGGCCGGTGTTCATGCTGCGCGGGGCGCCTGGCGCGGCCAAGGTGGAAGTGCGTGAGGGCTCACGGCGACAGGTATTCACGCTCGGGCACATCTCGAGCAGCGCCTCGCGCCTGCTCGCCGGGGCAGCCCGCTCGCGCGCAGGCACGGTCAGCCTGCGCGTGCTCCAAGGGATGGTCGATCTGGACGGCGTGGCTGTTGAAGGCTGATCTCGGTACGCCGGTACGGGCTGCCTTGGCGACTCTCGCCATATGCACCGCGACGCTGGCGTTCGCCGGCTCGAGCGCCCTGGCAGCCACACCCGCTCCGGCCTACCAGGAAGCCCTCGACAGGACCGAGGCCTACCTTCAGAGCGCGCAGAATCCCGACGGAGGCTTCCCGGCTGAAGTCGGCGGTGGCTCCGGGGCGGAAGTCAGCGCCTGGGCTGCCCTCGGGCTTGCCGGCGCTGGGATCAATCCGCAACAACAGAAGCGCAAAGGCGGAGCCACGGTGTATGCGTATCTGACGGGGCACGCGCACGAACTGGAGCGCACGACCGACTACGCGCGGGAACTGCTCGTGGTCGACGCCGCCGGCACTTCCCCCTACGACTTCGGGGGAGTGAACCTCGTGAATGAAATCCTCGGGCGCAGGCTCACAGGTCCGGAAGAGGAAGGCGCGTTTTCGCACGAAGTCGGGGGCTCGACTCCCGCTGTGAACGACACCGCTTTTGCGATCCTCGCACTCAGTCCGATCAAGGAAGCGGCTGTGCAGAGCGCCGTCCAGCAGGCAGCCCAGTGGCTGATCGAAGTGCACAACGTCGGAGGGGGTTGGCCTTCCCAGACCGTCTGTCAGGCTCATGCGCAGCCTGCAAACGAATGCTCGAGCGAAGTGGACATGACCGGAGCTGCGATAGAGGCGTTGAACGCCGCCGGGCGCCATGACACCGATGTCCAGCAGGAAGCGTTCAAGTACCTGCGCGAAGTCCAATCGGGGAACGGTGGCTTCCCCGAGTATGCGGGGGAAGAACCGAACGTGGCATCCACGGCGTGGGCGGTACAGGCCATGTGGTCGGCGGGAGAACGTCCCGAAGCGTGGGTAAAGGACGCGTCTGGCGCAATCGGAGAACCGCTCGGTTATATGGCTTCGCTGCAGGAACCCGATGGCCAGATCCGCTACAAGGAGAGCGAAGAGCTAAACGGCGTATGGATGACCGCTCAGGTCGCCCCCGCGTTCGCTGGGCAGCCGTACCCGCTCGCAGAAGTGCCACTGAGCGGAGAACCACCCCAGTCTCCCTCGGGTTCCACTCCGGCGACACAGCCTTCCCCGGGCAGCGCCGAAGTCGGGGCGAGCGGCGAATCCGCCGGGCACGGCGCCGGCGTGACCGCGGGCGGCGGCGGCAAAGGCGCACCGCTGTTCAGTCGCCCCCAGTCCCAGAGCCAAGGCCGCACTCCCGGTGGCGTGCGCCTGCCGGAGGCGACCCGCGAACGCGCCGCGCAGCGAGAGAAGGCTAAAACCGCGAGCACGGCCAAAGCACGGCGCGCCGCGGCTAGCGCCGCCAGGGCTCCCGTCACGATCACGGCGGAGCCGTCCAAGACAACTGTCAATCGCCACGGCACGGGCTCCGGCACCGCCAAGAGCGGCTCCGGTGCTGGGCCCGAAGGCGGCGAAGAGGTGCGCGGAGAGCTGATCAACGCGACCTCGGACAATCAGGCGCTCGAACCGGGCGCGCCCGGTCTGCGCAGCGCCGGCGCGGGCGGCAGCCAGACGCCGTGGCTCGCGGGTGCGATCGGCGGCCTGATCGGGCTGTTGATCCTCGCCGGCTCTCAGCTCGAGCGCAGACGCCCGCAGGTGATCGTGTGAGCTTGCTCGCCACCGACGGCATCGCCGAAGCACTTGCGCGCATCGCCTCCGCGCTACGCACCCCCGTGCTGATCCTCGCGTTGCTCGTGCTGCTGATCTGTGCGCTGGAGGCGGGGCGCTTCGCCACCGAGCTATGGACACGCACGCGCGCGGGGCGCGGCGCGCTTCGCAACCTCGTGCGCCAGGTCCTCGCCGACCCGGGCTGTGCGGCGGCCTTGGCAGCACGGGCCCCCAGCTCGTTCGCCGGCGAAGCGCTTGTGGAGATCGCGCGCGCCGTGCAGGCGGGGGAAGAGGTGGGTATAGAGCACGCGCTCGCCGACTACGAGCTCGCGGTCGAGCGACGCTTGGACCACACGCGCATCCTCGTGCGTGCTGGACCCGCCCTCGGCCTGATGGGCACGTTGATCCCGCTCGCCCCCGGTCTCGCGGCGCTCGGCCACGGCGATGTGGCAACACTCGCCACCGATCTGCGCACCGCGTTCGCCGCAACCACGATCGGGCTGCTCGTGGGAACGGTCGCCTATGCGCTGACGCTCACGCGCACACGTATGTACACCGAAGACCTAACAGCACTCGAGCGCGCCGTGCCCGCTGTCGCGATGTCGCGGCTCATGCAGCAGACGCCGCCGCCGATCTCACAGGCGCGCACATGACGCGTCACACAGGCCTCGGCCGCCACAGCGCCATCAGGGACGCCGCCGGCGATCCGCTCGACGGCCTCGTCAACCTGTTCGACATCGGCATCGTGCTCGCTGTCGCGTTCCTGATCGCCGGTCTCGGGTTGACGCTCAACCACTCCACCCACAGCCTGCAGACGCGCACGCCCAGCAAGCAGCAGACGCAGACGGTGCCCTCGCCCGCGAGCGCGCCGGTCGAGAGCGGGCACGGCAAGCCGGTCGGCACCGTCTACCGGCTCAGCAACGGGCAGCTCGTCTATGTGCAAAAGCAGAGATGAGACCGTCGCGAGTCCTCGCCCTGGCTGTGCTCGCCGCCGTCGCGCTTGCCGGCTGCGGGCTCGGCGCAGGATCCGCGCCCAGTGGTGTCTCGCTCCTCGTCACGAGTGGGTTCGGAGCGCACGTCGTGCATCCCTCCGGTCCGCTGAAGGTGAAGGGCCAGGAAACCGCCATGAGCCTGCTGCAGCGCAACTACCGCGTCGACACCGATGATGGCGGCGGCTTTGTGCAGAGCGTTGACGGCGTCGCGGGCGGCCACGAAGCGGGACAGCCCGTCGACTGGTTCTACTACGTCAACGGCGTTGAAGCGACAAAGGGCGCAGACGCCACGAACGTGCGCTCGGGCGATCGCATCTGGTGGGACCGCCACGACTGGAGTCAGACCGAGGGGGTGCCCGCCGTCGTCGGGTCGTTCCCCGAGCCGTTCGTTCACGGGGTCGAAGGCAAGCGCTTGGCGGTGCGCGTCGAATGCGCGGTGCCAAGCGGCGATGCCTGTCGCACTGTCGCAGCGCGCCTGCGCGCGCTCGGCGTCTCCTCTGTCACCGGTCCGATCGCGAGCGCGGGGAACCGAAGCGTGCTAAGCGTGCTCGTCGCTCCGTGGGCGAGCGTTGCCGATCGACTCGGCGCCCAGGGTCTCGAGCACGGCCCCCGCGCCAGCGGCGTCTATGCCCGCTTCTCTGCAGATGGCAGTCAGCTGAGCCTGCTCGACCAGGAAGGCCGCTCGGTGCAGAGCTTGGGCGCCGACGCCGGGTTGATCGCTGCCACTCGAGAAGGCGAAAGCGCCCCTGTGTGGCTCGTGACGGGAACTGACGGCGCAGGCGCCGAACGCGCGGCCAGGGCGTTTGACGCGAGCACACTCGAGGATCGCTTCGCCGTCGCGCTGACCGCCGCCGGTGCGGTCTCGCTGCCAGATGCGGGGTCGAGCCGGTGAAAAGCTCGCTGCTCTTCTACCGTCGCATCGCGAGCCCCTTGCACGCGGCGCGCGCGGGCGTCGGCGCGCTGTGGGCAGGCTCACTGGCGCTCGCAGCGCTGCTGCTCTTCCACCCGCTGGTGCTCGTGGCGCTGCTCGCCGCTGTGCTCTGCGCCGGCTGGGGCGCCGGCGTCGGGCGTGCGCTCGCGCGCTCGATGCGACGCGGAGCGATCGTGTGGGTGCCGATCGTCCTCGTCAACGTGCTCGTCTCGCGCGAAGGCCTGACGGTGTTCGCGCGGCTCGGCAACCTCGGCCCGTTCGGCCAGGGCGACCTCACCGTCGAGGCGGTCGTCTACGGAGCAGTGATCGCCCTGAAGGTGATGCTGCTAATCCTCATCACCACGCTCGCCAGCCTCACCGTCGACCCCGACGAGCTCCTGCGGATCCTGCGCCGACTCTCGTTCCGCTCGGCGCTCACCGCGTCGCTGGCGACGCGCATGATCCCTGTACTCACGGCCGACGCGCAACGACTGGCCGAGGCGCAGCGCACGCGCCCGCACGGCGCCCCGCGCGGAGCTCGAGGTCGGGTGGCGTTGCTGAGCGCCGTGATCGGCGGCTCGCTCGACCGGGCGATGGACGTGGCCGCCACGCTCGAGGTGCGCGGCTTCGCGAGCGCGCGTCGCGCGCCCCGCTCGCCGCGTCCGTTCTCGCGCCACGACGTCGCGTTCCTGCTGTCCGCCGCCGCAGTGCTCGCGCTCGCGATCCTCGGCCGGATCAGTGGTGTCGCGAGCTTCAACGCCTACCCCGAAATCCACGCGCCCATCGGCGCGGGCACCGTCGTCCTCTGCCTGGGGCTCCTCGCAGCGGTGCTGCTCCCGTTCACCGATCGCAGGGGCATCGCGTAATGAGCGCGCCGCTGCTGTCCTTCCAGGAGGTGACCTATCGCTACCCCGGGGTGCAGGCACCGGCGCTCAGCGACGTGAGCATCGAGATCGGGCCCGGCGAGTTCTGCCTGCTCGCGGGTCTCTCAGGCCACGGCAAGTCGACGCTGCTGCAGGCCGCGTGCGGGCTCGTGCCGCACTTCCACGGCGGGGAGTTCGCCGGCCGTGTGACGCTCGCCGGCCATGACACACGCGAGCACGGGCCCGCGCGTCTCGGTGCGTTCGTCGGCGTCCTCTTCCAGGACCCCGAGACGCAGCTGGTGATGAGCACCGTGCGCGCCGAGCTGGCGCTCGCGCTCGAGAGTCGCGGTCACGGCGCCGGCGCGGTCGCACGTGGCGTCGAGGAGGTTGCGCTTGCGCTCGGCATCGACGCGCTGCTCGAGCGCTCCACGCACGAGCTCTCCGGTGGCGAGAAGCAGCGCGTGGCGCTCGGCGCCGCGCTCGCCGGGCGCCCGCGGCTGGTGCTGCTCGACGAGCCCACCTCGCAGCTTGACCCCGTCGCCGGCGATGAGTTGATCGGGCTGCTGCGTCGCCTGAACCAGGAGTGGGAGACGACAATCGTGCTCGCAGAGCACCGCCTCGAGCGCTGCCTCTCATCGGTCGACCGCGTGATCGCGCTCGAGCAGGGCCGCGTCGTCTGCGACAGCGACCCGCCAGCGTTTCTCGAGTGGGCCGCCCATGGCTCGCCCGCGCTGCAGACGCCCGCCGCCAAGCTGTTCGCGCTCGCTGGCCTGCACCCCGCTCCCGCGGGGGTCAGGCGCGCGCGTGCGACGTTGCGCGCAAACGGCTTGCTCCCCGAGGAGACAGAGCAGCCGCCTGCACCGCCCGTGAGTCCCGCCGCCAGACCGAGGCTGCGTCGCGTGAGTAAGCCCGCTGCTGCTTTGGAGTTCAAGGGTGTCTGGCACGAGCTCCGCGACGGCCCGGCGATCCTGCGCGGCGTCTCCCTGCGCGTGCTGCCTGGGGAGAGCGTCGCGCTGATGGGGCGCAACGGCGCGGGTAAGTCCACGCTGCTGCGCCACGCCGCCGGTCTGCTGGAGCCGACGCGCGGGCGCCTGGAGCGCGCGGGCCGGGTGGCGCTCTTGCTCCAGAACCCCGGGGACTATTTCGTGCACGAGCGCGTCGGCCAGGAGGCTCCCGCGGACGCGCTGGCGGCCGTCGGCCTGGCACAGATGGCCGAGCGCAACCCGCGCGACCTCTCCGGCGGAGAGCGCCAACGCCTGGCCCTGGCGATCGTCGCCGGCTCCGGCGAGGCGCCGGCTGTGCTCGCCCTCGACGAGCCCACGCGCGGCATGGACCGCGCGGCCAAGGACGAGCTCGCGCAGGAGCTCAAGCATCGCGCCGCCGAGGGCCAGGCCGTGATCGTCGCCACGCACGACCCTGAGTTCGCCGCGGCGTGCGCGGCGCGCGCGGTGCTGATGGCAGACGGGCGCGTGATCGCCGACGGGAGCGCCGCGGAGCTGCTCGCCGGCGGCTGGTACTTCGCCACCGAGACCGCGCGCATCCTCTCCGGCGCCGGCGGCGCGCTGTTGCCCGAGCAGGGCGCCGAGCTCCTGCACGCGCGGGCGAACGCACGGGAGCGGTCTGCCGAGAAGCATCGAAAATCCGCCGATATTGCTCCGGGGGTTGCCATATGAGCTGGCCGCTGGCGTCGTTTCTGATCGTCGGCGTCGTGCTCGGGATCGGCTGGCTTTCTTACGAGCGCCGGCGTCCTTCCGCGCGGCTGGCCGCCGTCGTGGCGGTCATGTCCGCCCTGGCGGCGCTCGGGCGCGACGCGTTCGTCGCGTTGCCCGACGTGAAGCCGATCACCGCGATGACGTTCGTCGTCGGCTACGCGCTCGGCCCGCTGCCGGGGTTTGCCGTCGGTGCGCTGGGGATGCTCGTCTCGAACTTCGTGCTCGGCCAGGGCCCTTACACCCCTTGGCAGATGGCCGCTTGGGGCCTCGTCGGGCTCGCCGGCGCGGCGTTCGCGCAGCTCACCAGACGGCGCGCCGGGCGGGTCACGCTCGCCCTCGCGTGTGCGCTTGCGGCGTTCTTCGCCGGCGAGATCATGGACCTGTACACGTGGACGCTCGGCGCCGTGCACACACCGGCCGCGTTTCTGCTCGTCGCCGGGCAGGCGCTCCCCTACGACGTGACGGGCGTCGTCGCGAGCTTCCTCTTCGGTCTCGCGTTCGCCCCCGAGCTGGCGCGCGTGCTCAGCCGTGTGCGCGTGCGCATGGACGTCACCTGGGCGCCCGCACCAAGCGTTCAGCTCGGCGGCGCGCCAGCCCTCGCCAGCGCCGCCAGAAACGGCGCGCGCGCCGGCGCGTCGCAGTGATCGCGCTCGAGCGCTCCTAGATCGGCGTCGGGATCCGCGCCGGCGGGGTAGTCGCGCCCGTGGCCGCACGCGAGCGCGAGCGGCGAGCGCCCGTCCCACGGCTCTCCCGGGAGCGTCACGTCCAACTCGATACGCCTCCCGTCAAGCGCGAGCGTGAGATAGCGGTGCACATCCACGAGCCCCTCGGCGGGGATTGTCTCGGCGATCGTCGCACCGAAGAGCTCCCGCGCGCGAGCGCGATCGAGACGGTAAACGCGGTGCACGATCGCCGGTTCGGTCTGCGCGAAGCGCTGCTGAAGTACCTGGGCAAGGAACAGGTGCTTGGCGGCACTCGTGCCGCGCGCCTGCAGCAGCATGCTTTCCACGGTCGGCTCGCTCGGTAGTCCGTGGGGCATCGCGCGCATCGCTTCCACCAGCTCCAAGAGCGAGCTGTCGGCGCGAAACAGCGCACCCAGAGCCGTGCGCTCGCCCGCGCTTAGGTGCGGCCACAGCGCCTCGTAGCCGATGAACTCGAACAGTTTCACGCCCGGCTGCAGTGGCTCCGGTGGACGCTGCAGGCGATTGCTACCGATGCCGAACGGCGGCGCGTCTTCGAAGGCGAGCTCCGCGAAGCCCGCCTGCTCGAATGCTGCGCGGATCTGCGGCACGAGGTCCGGAGCGCGGCGGTGGCGCGTCCAAATCACTGTCGCCTGCGGCGCGCACAGCTGCCCGAGCTTCGCGATCGTGTTGGCGACGTCCTCGGCGGCGATGTTGCCAAATACGCCGCACACAAGCACCACGTCAGCGGGCGCGGCGCCGATGTAGGCGTCGGTCAGCGAGGCGTCCGCCGCGATCGCTTGCACGCCATCGAGACCGATCGCGCGCGCTGCGCTCTGCGCGAGCGCGACGTTCTGCGGGTCGAGCTCGACGAGCCGCGCGCTCACATCGGCGCGCCGCGGGTGCTCGCCCAGCACGCCGATGATGTCGTGGCCCTGCCCCGCGCACACGCTGATCGCACGGATCGGCCCCGGGGGCATGCGCTCGAGCGCGGCGCGCAGCTGACGCTGCACCACGGTCAGGCGCCGTCCCAACTCGGAGTCGGGGTCCGCGTAGCCCGAGTGCCATGCGTGCCAGTCCACCGAGGCCTCAGATGCCGTGCCCGCGCCGCTCACGCTGCCGACTCTACATACGCGCTCAGCCGGCGCTCGCGGTTGCCGGCTCGCCGCTGCGCGAGGCGCTCGCTGCGGAGACCAGGCGCGCGGCCAGCGGCAGTCCCAGCAGTGACACCGCCGCCATCGCCAGGAACGCCGCCAGCGGGTGGTGTACGAGGATCTGCACGATCAGCGCCACGACGAGGCCGCCGAGGTTGCCCGCCATCCACACGATCGCGCCGGCCGTACCCGCCGCCGCCCCCGCGAGCTGCTCCGCGGCGGTGAGGATCACCGGCAGTGCCGGCAGCAGCACGATCCCCATCGCGACGAGCACGAGCGCACGCACACCGATCCATGGTGCGACGCCCAGGACGACGCACCCGAGGCAGGCGACGATCACGACCGTGCGCATAAAGCCGCGTTCGGTGCGCCGGCGCGCGATCAGCGGCGGCAGCACGGCGCAGCCGATCACACCGGCGACGATCATCCCCACGAGGAGGGCGCCCGACGCGGCTTCTGAGACGCCCGACGGTTCAAGCAGCGTCTGCAGCCACGTCGCCAGCGCCACGAACACACCGAAGCCCAGGAAGACGAGGCCGCACATCGTGCGCATCGACGGCAGCTGCCACAGCGCCCGCGCGGCGCTGCCCTCGATCGCCGCGTGCTCGTCGCTCGCCTGCCCCGGCCTGCGCAACACGAAAGCCAGCGCGATCGCCGGGATCACAGCGAGCACCGCCTCGAGCACGAGCAGGCGCTCCAGGTGACCGTGCCCGCCCACCGTGGGTCCCAGCAGCAGCGCCAGCAGCATCCCCACGAAGCTGCCCGCCGAGCCCACGGCGATGCCGTCGGCGCGCTGCTCGGCCGGCAGGTATTCGCCCGCGAGCTTGCTCACCGCGCTGAGCACGATCGGCTGGGCCACCGCCACGAGCACCTGTCCCGCCATCGCCCACGCGAACGTCTCACCGCCCAGGCGCACGAGCCCGCCGAGCGCCACCATCGCCCCGCCCGTCATCAGCGCGGGGCGAAACCAGCGGTCGAGCAGGATCCCGGCTGGGATCGCGAGCGCCACGTACAGAAGCGGGAAGATCTCCGCCAGCCAGCCGACCGTGCTGACCGAGACGCCGTAGCGCCTCGCGGTCGCGGTCGTGATCGCGGCGTAGGTCAGCCACAGAACCTGCGTGGCCGCGCACACGAGCCCGTAGGCGACGATCACGCGCCAGCCGCCGGTCCTCATGGAGTTGTGCGCCGCGGGGTCTCCCAATTGGCTCCTTCGCCGCGTCGATCGCGGCGCGAAAGCCTATTGCACCCGTCCGAATGCTGGGATCGTTGGCGCGAGCGGGCTCAGCTGTGCTCAGACACTGCGCAGAGCCTCGGTCGGTGACAGGCGGGCGGCGCGGATCGCCGGCAGCAGGCCGGCGATCGCGCCGATCAAGAGCGCCGCAGCGAAGCCGCCGGCCCACGCGAGCGTGGGGATCACGATCGTCCAATGCTTGGTGGCGGCGTACACAGCGGTCGCGAGGATGCCCGCGGCAATGCCGACCGCGCCACCGGCGAGCGACAGCAGGATCGCTTCGCAAAGGAACTGCAGGCGGATCTGGCCTTTGGTCGCGCCGAGCGCGCGACGCAGGCCAATCTCCGAGCGGCGTTCGAGCACGGAGATGACCATGATGTTTGCCACACCGACGGCGCCCACGAAGAGGGCGACCGCGCCGAGCCCGAGGAAGAGGCCGTTGAAGGCGCCCTGAGCGTCCGCGCGCGCCGTGAGCGTCGCCGATGGGAGGCTGACGTCGACTTCGTTGGGGGCTTCCGGGTCGGCGGTGTTGGCGAGCACCGACTGCACCGCCGCCACCTGGCTGTTCTGGGCGCGCACGTAGACGGTGTTGGGGTGCCCGTTGAAGCCGAGATAGCGTTTCGCCGCGGCGAAGCCTACGAGCACGTCGCCTTCCAGTTCCGGTGTCAACGTCGAGGAGCTGAGGATGCCCACCGGATAGAACCACTGGTTCGCGACCCAGATCCGCTCGCCGGGGTAGATGCGATCGATCCCGAGGCGCTGGGCGGCGGCAGGGCCGAGCACGGCGACCGGCTCGCTCGCCGTGGCGGCGTTCAGGTAGCTCCCCTGCGCCATCGTGATGTTCAGCGCGTGCAGCAGGTTGAGGCTGGCCGCCGCGATGCTGAGCGCGTTCGTGTCGACGCTCGGGATCAGCGGCGAGCGGTATACGGCGCCGCTGACCTTGCCTGTCTCGGCGACGTGTTCGACTGGGTAGATGCGGGCGATCATCGCCGGCGCCGCCAGCGGCAACTCGGCGGTGTTGCCGGCGAAGCTCTGCCCGTTGGTGACGATCAGCAGGTTCGTACCGAGCCGGTCGATTTCTTCCAGCAGCCCAGCTTGCGAGGATGAGGAGAGGCCGAGCACAGCGACGATCGCTGCGACCCCAATCGCGATCCCCAGCGCCGACAGCGCCGCTCGCGTACGCCTCGTGCGCAGCCCGACGCTCGCCACGCGCGCGAGATCGCCTGGGCGCAGCCGCGCGGGAGCGAGCTTCGGGGCGATGGGGGCTGATGCAGTGATCTCGCGGGGCGCGCGCACGGCCGTTGGCTAGGAGGCTTCGTTCACGAGCGCGAAGGCCGCCGCGCGCGCGTGGCCGGCGCTCGCCCTGATCACATAGCCGCCCGGCTCGCGGTCGGCGGTGTACGTGGGCGCGAGCGCGATGCCGCACGCGTTCGTCCTCGTGCTCGCTACGCGCGTCCGACGCGGGTGCCCTCGCCGGCGCGAACGTGGCGCGACCCGCACGGTGAAGCGTCCGCTCGCGCCTCGGACAGGTGCGGTGAACGACACGAGCGTGTCGGGGACGCGATTGCCCTGCGCGTCGGTGACCGTAACCGCGAGGCTGACCGGGAAGCGGGTGCCCACGCGTGTGGACTGTGTCGCGCCCACCCCCGGCGTGAGCTTGGCCGGTGCCCCCGCGAGGTTGGCGAGGGCAAAGAGCGCTGGTGCGACTTCGCTCGATGTTCCGCCGCCGTGAGAGCTTTCGCCGGCGCCGGCGCTCCCCAGCGCGGCGCTCGCAGTGAACGCGCCGGCCTCGTCGTTGGCCGTCAGCGCCGGCGAGGTCGCGACGCCGTCGGCGTTGCTGGTTGCGCTCGCCTCGCTCGCGCCGCCGGCGAAGCTCGCGTCGGCGGTCGATCCCGCGCCGCTGTTGGAGTCGGAGCTCGTGCCGCACGGGCTCGTCGCGGTGGAGGCGGTGAGCGTGAACGTCACGCTGGCTCCCGCGACGGGGTTGCCGTCGCCGTCCAGTACCTGCACGGCGAGCGCCCGGTGGTAGCTGCCGGTGACCGGCGCCGTCTGCTTCGCCGGCGAGACAGCCACCAGCCGCGCCGCCGTCCCCGCGGCCGTGTTCGTCAGAGCGAACGTCAGCGTCCCGTACTGCGAGAAGGCGGTCACCGTGTAGCTGCCCGCGACCCCGTTGGCGGTGAACGTCGGCGCGGCGACCATGCCGCCGCTGTCGGCGCCCACCGTCGCCGTGTAGGTGCCGCTTGCGGAGAACACGCCGCTTGCGCCGCTGGATGGGGCGGTAAACGTCACCGCCACGCCGGCTGCGCCGCTCGTCACCGCGCACCCGTCCGTGTTCGTGAGGGCGACCTGCAGTCCGGATCCGTAGGCGCTGTTCAGCGTCGCGGTCTGGGGGGTGCCGGCCACGAGCGTCATCGCGTTCGGCGCGGTGGATTCCGGACAGTTCGAGCTGGAGCCGCCGGGTTCGCCGGTAGCGGCGGTCGCCCCTGCCGCCAGCGAGCTCGCGCCCGCGCCGAGCGCCCCCGCGACTGCCAGAATCGCCAACGCGCGTCCTCGCCTGCTCACCCAGCTCGGCGCGCCCCTCATCGTCCCGCCCCCTCGAGCAGGCCCCGGGAGGGGCTGTCCGCGACGATCTGACCGTCGAGCATCTGCACCTGGCGCGGCAGGCGCGCGGCGAGCTGGGTGTCGTGGGTGATCACGAGAATCGTCGCGCCCTGCGCATGCAGTTCCTCGAGCAGCTCCACGATCGCCGCTCCCGAGGCGCTGTCGAGGTTGCCGGTGGGCTCGTCGGCGAGCACGATCGCGGGGGACCCCGACGAGTGCCCGCGCGATCGCCACGCGCTGGCGCTCTCCGCCGGAAAGCTTGCTCGGACGAAAGCTCGCACGCTCGGCCAGGCCCACTCGGGCGAGCGTCTGCGCCGCCAGCGCGCGACGCTCGGTCACCGCCACGCCGGCATACAGCAGCCCGTCGGCGACGTTCTCCAGCGCGGTGGAGTGCTCGGCGAGGAAGAACTGCTGGAAGACGAAGCCGATGCTCCTCGCGCGCAACACCGCCAGCTCGCGGTCGGACAGGCTCGCTGCGTCCACACCGGTGATCGACACGACGCCCGAGCTCGGGTGCTCGAGCGTTCCCATGATGTGCAGGAGCGTCGACTTGCCCGAGCCCGAGGGCCCGACGATCGCGACCAGTTCCCCCTCGCAGACCTCAAAGCTCACGTCGCGCAGGGCGTACACGGGCGGCTCGGCGCCGTAGCGCTTGCTCACCTCGCGCAGCTCCAGGACTGGCGTGCCCGCCCGCCCGACCACCATCTCCGCGTCGTTCATGTGCTCGGCACCACCACGCGCTGGCCGGCTGCGAGCTCGCTGCCGCTGACCTGTACGTCGCCCGCTTCGTCGTCAAACAGCCCCAGCGTGACGGGGACGAGCCCGTGCACCCCGTTCGACTGGACCTCCTCCACCGCATAGCCCCCGCCGGCGAGGGCCAGCAGCGCGCTCACGGGCACCACGAGCGTGTTTTCCACGCTCGCCGTCGTGATCGAGACCTGCACGGGCGCCGCTTCCAGATGGCCCGTGGCCTGCGGTTCGCTGGGGGTGATGTCGACTTCGATCGTCGGCGTGGTTTCTTCGCCGTGTTCGCTTGCAGGCGCCACCGCGACGCTCGCTACATACGAGACCGTGCCCGGAGTGGTCTGGTTGTCCGGTAGCGTGATCAGCACGCGGTCGCCCTTCTTCACGCTCGACTGCTGCGAGGCGTCGAGCTTCACGCTCACCTGCCGCGCCGTTGAGCTCACCGCCAGCACCGGGCCCGGCGAGACGCCCATCCCCACTGTCGGGGTCACGCTCGTGACCCGCACCGGTCCGGGCTCGAACACGACCGTGCCCAGCGCCAGCTCTCCCGTCTGCGTCAGCCCGTGGGAGGCCTGGAAGGCGCGGATCGCCGCGGCGGTGGCGGCCGTGAACTCCTCGCCTGCCAGACCGGAGCCGTAGCCGAGCGCTTCCAGGTTGGCGTTCAGCTCGGCCACGTCCGGGCCTGCGGAGATGCCGCCGAGGAACGCCCGCGTTGCGAGCGTCGCACCATAGAGCAGGATCGTGGGCTGGCCGCCAATCGCGTACAGGCTGTGATTGCGCGTGATTACCTCACCGACGGAGGGCAGCGAGGTGTAGACCGCTCCCTGCGCGTAGCTCACCGCCGTCGCGCGAGCAGTGGCGAGCGCCGACTGCGAATGTGCCAGGGAGGACTGCGCCGAGGCGATCTGCGTGCGGTCGGCGGTGACCTTCGCTTCGGCGCCGGTCAAGCCCTGTTCGCCGCTCGTCACGGTCTGGCGGTCGCCCGCGCAGGTGCCTGCGCCGCCGCCGGCGGAGGAGCTGGATTCAGCAGCGCCTTCGCCAGCGCAGTCCACTGCCTCCTTCGCCCGCGCTGCCGCCAGCCGGCTCTGCGCGCGCCGGAGCGCCACGTCGTCGCTCGCGAGCGTTCGTTGCGCCGCGGCCGCCTGCGTTTCCCCGCTCGCGAGCTGCTGTTCTGACTGCTGCACGGCCGTGGGGGCGTTCCCGGAGGCGACCAGGATTTTCCGGGAGCCCGCGTAACCGAGCGTGCCCGAGACCTGCGTCTGCGAGGACAGAGATTCGCGTTTCACCGTCGTCAGGCTCGTCGGTGTGGCGTTGTCGGCGACACCGGCGCTGGGCTTGGCCGATTCATGAAACGGTTCGAGCACGATCAGCAGTACGGCGAGCACGATCACGACGATCGCGGCGAGGGCAGCCCAACGACCGCGCCGCGACCGCACGCTCACGGGGCGACCCTCGTCGCTTCACCGGATTGGCTGTTGTTGGCGCCCGCCTTGGCGCCGGGTGGGCCTCCAACTAGCCCCTTACCGAGCGGCGAGTTCCCCTGGCACGCTCTCGCCGCCGCCTGGAACTGCGGTGAGCTGGGGTTGATCCCGTTCATGCTCATCTCCACGCCCCCGGAGGAGAATTTCGGGTCGGGGAAGTTGGGGACACCGTGTGAGCGCATGCATGCCGAGAGCTTCAGTGCCTGTTCCTGGCGGGCTTTCTGCTGCGCTGGGCTCGGGGCGACGTTCGCAGGCGCGTACTTGCTGCATGCCTTTTCGGCGGCCTTCCACTGGGGCGATTCTGGGTCTGGGCCGTGTCCGTTCTGGCGGTGGAGCTGGATGTGGCCTTCGCTCGGTTCGGGGAATTCTGGTTCCCCGTGAGAGCGCATGCACTGCGCGAACTTGACGAGTTTCTGTTGCGCGGCGGCGATCGATTCACCCGATTCCGGCGTCCCGCCGCCCGATCCACCCGTCGTGGTGGAGGCGCTGGAACCGACGTGGGCGATGCCGGGGCTGGAAGAGCTACCGCAGCCTGTCAGCGCCAGGGTCAGGGTCAGCACCGTCGCTGCCGGTAGGAGAAAGCGGCTATGTAGGCTCACGGCGCAGCGCCCACCGCACTCGAGGTGGATTGACCGGGCCCGGGACGGGTGCGCAGCCCCTTGCCGGCGCCCGGCAGGTTCGACTGGCACGCTTTCTGTGCCGCCTGGAACTGCGGCGAGCTTGGGTCGAGCGCGCCCGGCGCGCCCCCCTTCAGCTTCAGCGTGACCCGCGTGCCCCCGCCGGAGGAGAACTTCGGGTCGGGGAAGTTGGGCACACCGTGGGAGCGCATGCATCCCGAGAACTTCAGCGCCTGTTCCTGCATCTTGGCCTGCTGCGCCGGGCTCGGCGCGATCTTTCGCGGTGCGTACTTGTTGCATGCCTTTTCGGCCGCCTGGAAACGGGGCGATTCCGGATTCGGGCCGTGGCCGTTGTGGTTTTCGATGTGGATGCCGCCTTCGCTCGGTTCGGGGAATTCGGGTTCCCCGTGGGTGCGCATGCACTGCGAGAACTTGACCATCTCCTTCTGAACGGTGGCGCTCGTTTCGGGCGATTCCGGCGTGTCGCCGCCCGCTCCGCCCGTCGGGCTGGAGGCGCTCGTCGTGCCGACGTGGGCGACACCGGGGCTCGAGGAGGAGCCGCCGCAGCCCGCGAGCGCCAGCGCCAAGCCGAGCGCCAGCGCCGGCAGCGCCGGCAGACGGCGCAATCCCAGAGGCCCGCGTCGCTGCGGCCGTCGCACCGCGGGGCGGCTCGTGGCGGTGTCGGGCGTCTGCATCTCCGCTCTCCTTGTGTTCGGGCGATCCGGCTCCGGGCGCAACTTGCGTCGAAGCTGTCGAGTACGTCTACAGCCGCCTCGGCGGCCTAAGTCACGGTCGCCGCGGAAGCTGAGAATCGCCTGAGACGAGGGGAGGAAGTTCGTGAAGCTGCTCTTGCGCCGACCACGCAAGCTCGGCGTCGGTCATCGGCAGCGGCGGGAGCTCCAGCGTAAGGCGGGCGCCGCCCCCGGGGTCGTTGGCTGCGTGCACCGTGCCGCCGTGGGCCTCGGCGGTCTGCCTCACGATCGCGAGCCCGAGGCCCGAGCCGGGGCGCCCGCGCGCGGCGGGCGCGCGGTAGAAGCGGTCGAACACGCGCGGGAGGTCCTCCTCGGCGATCCCCGGACCATGGTCGCGTACCTGCACCGTGCCGTCGCGTACCCGTACCTCGACGGGCGCGGCGGGTCTGGCGGAGGAATCTCCGCGCGTGGCCCCGGGCGTCCACTTGATCGCGTTATCGAGCAGGTTCGCGATCGCGCGGTCCAAGCGCGCGGGAGCGGCGCGCACGAGGCACGGCTCGGCGTCGAGCTCGAAGCTGCAGCGCGGCGCGTGCAGGCGCGCGCGCTCGATCGCAGTGGTGACGGCAAGGTCGAGGCGTACGGCCTCGACCTCGATCTCCTCGACCTCGTTCTTGGAGAGGTCGACGAGATCCCCCACGAGCACGGTCAGCTCCTGCAGCTGCGCCTGCGCGGCGGCGAGGACGCGCGCGCGTTCCTCGGCGGGGAGTTGTGCGCCGAGCGCGAGCGCGTCAAGGTTCGCCTGGATGCTCGTCAGCGGCGTGCGCAGCTCGTGCGAGGCGTCGGAGACGAGCTGGCGCTGGGCCAGGCGCGATCGCTCGAGCGCGGCGAGCATCGTGTTGAAGCTCGCCGACAGGCGACCAAGCTCGTCGTGGCCCCCCGGCGCGATGCGGTGTCCGAGGTCCTGGGTGCGGGCCACGCGCTCTGCCGCTCCGGTGAGCCGACGCACGGGCGCGAGCGCCGCGCGCGAGACGAGCAGGCCGAGCGCCGCCGCCAGCGCGATCCCGCCGAGCACCACGATCGCGAGCACCAGCCTCAGGTGATCGAGCGTGCTGTGAAGATCTGCGAGCGGCAGCGCGACCTGCCAGGCAGCTCCGTCGGCGGCGCGTGCGGTCAAGACACGCACAGGCGTGCCGTGCACGTCCACGTCGCTGAAGAAGGCGTTGCGGCGCCCCGAGGCCACGGCGCGCGTGGCCTTGGTGATCGGCAGTTGCGATCTTCCGCTCGTCGAGGTCAGCACTTCGCCATCGGCGAGGGACAGCTGTGCGTATCCGGTCGCTCCTTCCACCGCGGCACCATGCAGCACGAGCCGGACCTGCCCCGCAGCGATGCCGGTGGCCCCCTTGGGGGGGTGCAAGAGGCGGCTCTCGAACGTGAACGTTTCCTGCGCGATGCCGCCGGTTACCGGTTTGGGGGATATGCCTTCGTGCGCGGGAATGCCGGCGCTGGGGGCGCTCTTGGTAGCGCTCGTCGGTGCGTGTACCGGAGTCGCCGACTTTGCGCTGGTGCTTTCTTCCGCGTCGCTGCCTCCTTCCACGACGCCGCTTCCTTGCGCATGACCCCGCGGACCTTCGCCCGGCGCGACGGACATCTTGCTGGTGCTCCCGGAGGTGCGGATGGCGGTGCCGAAGCTGCTGGGAACGGCCGCGAGCAGAGGCTGCAGCTTGCCTTCGCGTTTGAGCTGGGTGAGCTCATGCTTGGTGAGGTGGGATTCGAGCTTTACGACCTGCTGCTGGCCGGGGGTGATCTTGGCCCGCAGGCTCGCGTCGAGCTGGCCGCTCAGCTCGTTTCGGGTGACGACGTAAACGACGACGGTGGCGATCACGATCGCCACCGCCACGGCGCCCGCGGCTAGCAACACGGTGCGCCGGCGAAAGCTCATGGCGCGGATGGCCTCAGCACGTAACCAACGCCTCGCACAGTGCGCACCAGCCGCGGCTCGCCTTCGGCCTCGGTCTTGCGGCGCAGGTAACCGATGTACACCTCCAGCGAGTTCGATGCCGGCCCGAAGTCATAGCCCCACACATGATCGAAGATCGCCCCCCGCGTGAGCACCTGGCGCGGGTGGCGCATGAGCAGTTCCAGGAGCAGGAACTCGGTACGCGTCAGCTCCAGGAGGCGCCCACCGCGGCGAGCCTCGTGCGCGGGGGGGTCGAGCTCGAGATCCTCAAAGCGCAGAACACGGTCGTCTCCCTCCCAGCCGGTGCGACGCAACAGCGCGCGCAGGCGGGCGATCAGCTCCTCGCGCGCGAACGGCTTGGCCAGGTAGTCATCGGCGCCGGCCTCCAGACCCGCCACGCGGTCGCTGACCTCTGCGCGGGCGGTCAGCATCAACACCGGTGTGCGGTCACCGGTGGCGCGCATGCGGCGACAGACCTCCAGCCCGTCGAGGCCCGGCATCAGCACGTCGAGGACCACAGCGTCGGGTGAATCGAGCGCGAGCGTGCGGATCGCCTCGCGCCCGTCGCATGCGGTTGCCACGTCGAAGCCGTTGAGGTCCAGCACGAGCGCGAGCGCTTCGCGGACGGAGGGGTCGTCGTCGACGACCAGCAGGCGCATGGCGGAGATGCTGAGGGACAAAGGTGAAAGGAACCTGAATGTGCGGCGAGCGCTACGCTGCGGGCATGTCTTCAGGCTGGCCGGCTTTGCCCGCCTACGACGAGTGGAGCGCAACGTGCGACACGCTGCACGCGCACACGCAAGTGCTCGGCAAGCTGGCGGTTGCGTGCGCGCCGCCCGAGCCCGAGCTCCAACACGCCGCGCTGCGCCTGACCGCGCGCGGCTGGGAGACGAACCCGTTGCCCGCGCCGGATGGCTCGGGTGCGTTCGTGGCGGCGCTCGACCTGCGCAGCCACGAGGCACTCGTCGAGCACAGCGGCGGGGGCGCGCGGCGCATCGCGCTCACGCCAAACCGCGCCGTCGGCGAGGTTACGCGCGAGCTGCTTCAGGCGATCGGTTCGCTCGCGGGCGCGGTGGAGATCAACACCACGCCGCAGGAGGTCTCGTGGAGCGTGGCGCTCGACGAGGACGACGAGCACGCCACGTATGACGCCCAGCAGGTGGGTGACTACTTCGCCGCGGCCACGCAGGCGGCGCTGATCCTTGCGGCGTTCCGCGCGCCGTACCGCGGGCGCTCGACGCCCGTGAACGCATGGTGGGGCTCGTTCGACCTGGCTGTGAACCTGTTTTCCGGGGAGCCGGCCGCTCCGCCGTCGGAGGACTTCATCATGCGCAACGCGATGGACGCGCAGGAGGTCGCCGTTGGCTGGTGGCCCGGGGACGCGCGCTATGGGAAGGCGGCCTTCTACGCGTACGCGCACCCCGCGCCCGGGGGCTTCTCGCAGGCGACGCTCGAGCCCGCCGCTGCGCGCTGGGAGCAGGAGCTCGGCGAGTACGTGCTCGACTGGGACGCGCTCGCCGACAGCGAGGATGCGCACGCGGGCGGGGTCGCGTTCGCGCGCTCGGCGTTCCGTCATGCTTGCGCCGTTTGTGAATGGGACACCGCGCTGGCCGGCAGCGCCGAAGGGTCTCCTCCGCCGGTGGTCTAACGCCGCGGCTTCAGTTTCGACCACTCGGCCTTGTGAATGCGCTTGGCGGCCTGGTAGTCGGTGAGGGCCTGCGGTGAGTCGACGTCGCCGAGTGTGGGATGGGCGGGCACGAGATCGGCGGCGTGGCCGACGCCGAAGCGCTTGGCGAGCACGGCGCTGAGCGACTTGACCTTCATCTCACCGAAGCCGGGAAGCGCGCTGAGATTGGCGCGCAGCTCCTCCGCGTCTCTGGCGTCTGTCCACACCCGTGCGGCATCGCCGTCGTAGGTGTCGCTCACGTACACCGCGAGCTCGTGCACGCGCTGTGCCATGGACCCCGGGAAACGATGGATCGCCGGTTTCTCTTTGAACGCCGGCTCGAGGTCGAGCTTGGCCAGTCGCTTGGGGTCGAGCGTTCCCAGCCGCTCCCGGATCGCCAACGGCCCGGCGAACGCCTTTTGCACGGAGACCTGTTGGTCGAGCACGAAGCCGATGAGCAACGCCATCGGCTCCAACGCGATCAGCGCGTTGGCCTCGTCGGAGTCGGTGAAGTAGAGGCGATCGGGCACGGGCTGCATCGTATCGGTGACTCGTTCAAGCCGGTGAAACAGAGAGCCCCGCGGCGGCCACGTACAACACTGCTTGGACACGAGCAACGGCCCGGACCGCCTCATCTGGGGGCAGCAGCTCGGGGTGGTGCAGCGGGCGAGGGCTGAACCCGTCGGCGCCGTCGAGCCCAACGAAGCCCATCGCCAGCGGCGCAATCGCGCCGAAGAAGGCGAAGTCGTCAGAGCCGCAGGAGCGCCATTCGCTTGCTGCCTGCAAACCCGCCGCGCTGAGCAGCTCGCGCGCGCTATTCACTATCTGCCGATCGTTCTCCAGCGCCGGCTCACCGGGCTCGAGCACGACGCTCCCGCGACAGCCGTGCGCGGCAGCGACTCCGCTGACGACCTCCTCGACCATCGCCTGCAGCGCCAGCCGATCCTCCTGCCGGTGTGCGCGCAGGGCCGCGCGTGCGCGGGCACGGCCGGGGATCACGTTCTCGGCGCTGCCGCCCTCGAGCACACCAACCGTCAGGGAGGCGGCATGCACAGGGTCGATGCGTCGGCCGGCCTGCGCGTGGAGCGTCACGACGATGTTTGCAAGCGCAAGGATCGGGTCGTGCCCGCGGTGGGGGTAGGCGCCGTGCGTGGGCTCGCCCTCGACGATGATCTCGACCGCATCGCACGATGCGTTGACGGGGCCGGCGTCGAGCGCCACCTCGCCCCAACCCAATTCAGGGTGTATGTGCGCCGCGACGACTGCCGCCGGTCTGCTTGCCGTGAGCTCGTCGAGGATCTGCTCGGCGCCCGACGGGTACGCCTCCTCACTCGGCTGGAAGACCGCCAGCAGCGGGACTGGCAAGGCACCGGCGAGCTGGTGTGAGGCGCGGCTCAGCGCCACGAGTGCCGCCATGTGAACGTCGTGTCCGCACGCGTGCATGATGCCGCCACGCGCGGAGAAAGAGACGCCGGTTCGCTCCTGCACCGGAAGGCCATCGAGCTCGGCGCGTACCGCGACCGGTGCGATGTCGTCTCCGGTGGCATCGCTGATGCGTGCGATCAGGCCAGTGCCGGCCACGCTCCTGGCGGGGACCGATAGCTCGGCGGCGATGCTCGCGGCGGTCGCCTGCTCCATGTGCGCGAGCTCCGGGTGCGCGTGCAGACGCCGGCGCAGGGAGACGGCCCGCGGAAGCTCGCGCTCAATCCCGTCCAGCAAGCGCTGCAGCAGCTGCGCGTCAGTAGATGGAGGCATAGCGATCGCAGACCTCCTGCAAGTCGAGACCCGCCGTCGCCTCGAGCTCGGAGCGCTTCACGCTCACGTACGCGTCATACAGCAGCGGTCCCATCCACCCACGCACGCTCTCGTCGGCGGCTAGGGCGCCGAGCGCCTCCTCGAGCGTCGCCGGCAGCGCGCCCACGCCGAAGCGCTCCGCCTCGGCCGCGTCGAGCTGCGCCGGATCTAGGTCGAGGATCGGCGGCGCCGGCAGCTCCGAGCGGACCCCGTCCAGGCCCGCCCTGACGATCGCCCCAAGAGCGAGGTAGGGGTTGGCGGTGGCGTCCGCGCCGCGGTACTCGAGGTGCAGCTGCGCCGAAGGGTCGGACCCGCCGAAGCGCAGAATCGGCGGTATCCGCAGCAGCGTCTCGCGGTTGCGCTCGCCCAGGCACACCGCGCCCGCGCTCCAGCGGTGCGGCGTCAGGCGCGCCCCCGAGACGGGACTCGCGGCGGTAAGCGCGCTCAGCGCCCGCGCGTGTCGCAGGATCCCCGCAGCGAAGCGCCCCCCGAGCTCGCTCAACGATCCAGGCTGGGACGCGTCGTAGAGCAGCGATGCGCCGCCGGCATCGAGCAGGCTCAGGTGGATGTGGGCGCCGCTGCCCGCCTGTTCCGGGTCGAGCAGTGCCGCAAAAGTGGCACGCATGCCTTCGCGACGCGCGACCTCGCGCACCACCTCACGGAAGACGACGCTGCGATCGGCACTCGCGACGCCCTCGGCCGGCGCGACCGGTATCTCGAACTGGTGCGATGCGTACTCGGCGAAGAAGCGCTCCGGCTCCACCCCTGCTTCAACGAGCGCACCCATCACGCGCGCGGGGAACGGCTCGACGAGCCGCTGCTCCTCAAGCGTGAACGGCAGTGCCGGCGGCGAGGCGACCAGCAGCTGGAACTCGTGCTCAAAGCTGGCGCTCAGGTGCGCGCCGAGCTCGCGCTCGAGCTCCCCCAGAGCCTCGCGCAAGAACTGGCGTGGACAGCACTCCCATGGCGTGCCGTCGGTCTCGACGATGTCGCACAGGATCATCTCCAGTGCGCCCGCGTGATCGTCGCCGCTGACGAGCACGCGGGTCTCGGCGTCCGGCATCAGGCGCAGATCTCCGGTCGAGCCGAAGGGGTTCGGCTCGGCGACGGGACCGAGCGGCGTGAGCGCATGGTTGGCGGGCACCCAGCCGACGCCGGTCTGCAGGTGCTCGCCGAGATCGGCGGAGAAAACTGATCGTCCGCGGACGATCGAGCCGAGGTCGCAACAGACGAGCGCTGCCAGCTCTGCGACGCTCACGCCAGCGTCTCTGGCGTCACGGTCCCGTTGTCCCACATGCCCTCTAGGAGCCCAACGGCGTTGGCGCCCGAGCGGATCGCCCCTGCATCTTCAGCCGAGACGATCGCGAGCATGCCACCGGCCGGCATGTCGCGCCGCTCCAGGGCCGCGGCGAGTCGCTCCGCCGGCTGCATATGCACGCCGCCAATCCCAAGCGCGGGGTAGGTGTCGGCGACGCAGTAGAGGCTCCCGCGCGGCCCGCGCACGCGGCCCACCACGCAGGCGAAGTGGCCGACGTCCCAGTCGGGGGGCGGGCCGTCCCCCTCTCCCTCGAACAGGTAGGCGAGCAGCTGGTTCACGCTTGGCCTTCCGCCCCACAGATGGTGGGTGGCGAAATTCGCCACGAGCGTTGCCGGCCGCGGCAGCGACGCGGCCGCCTCGAATAGGGCTGCGAGCGTCCTCGCGTCCCACGGACCCTTGTAAGGGATGACCGCGAGCTCGCCGCTCGAAAGCCGGACGATCGCCTCGAGCAATCCGGCGGCGGTCGTTCCCGATAGGTCCGAATCTTCGATCTGCGGCAACGCTATGCGGTAGTCGCGACGGCCGGATTCGCCGTACGGCAGCACGCCTGACTCGCGTATGCCAGAGACAACGCTGCCGGCGGCGAGCGCGACGGCATCCTGGTCAACAGGCTCGCCGCCGCGGTTTGCGAACCCGGCGGCGCCTAGGGCCAGCGCGCCGCAGAAAGCGCCGCAGAGGTCGTCTCTCTGCGGCAGCTCCTGGGCATGCAACGCCAGCAGCTTACGCGCGCCGGGAAGTAGCTCCAGGACTGGGGAATTGACGTCGATCACATGCCCAATCTACATGGGCCCGAACTGGCATCCAGCCGGCTGCTTCAGGCGATCTGGGCGGCGGCCGACCCGATTCTAATGGCTGCTACGAATTCCGTCCGATGGAGATGTAAAGGTCCAGTGTCTGGTATGTCGATCTATGCGGGTTGCACGTCATAGACGTGACCTGCTTCCGCTTGACAGAACAAATGGTGTCTGTGATAGTTCGGGCCGTATGGCCCGGAGAGCCGAATCCTCCCGGAGCCTGGCTAAAGTGTACTAGGCTGTACCTGATCGACAGGCTCGGCTTTGTGGAGGCCGGTGACCAATCGACAAAGGGAGCGGTGAGGGACTATGCGGCGCATCGTGATTCTCGGGGTGGTAATGGTGGCGGCCTTCGCGGTCGTGGCTGTCGACGCCATCTCGGTCTCTGCTTCGGGCGATGAATTCGTGTCCAGCAAAGCTGGCAAAATCAAAAGCAAAGGTGGCCCGCAGAAGTTCAAAACCTCGGCCGGCACGATCGAATGCGCCGAAGTCACAGGGAGCAGCGAAGTCGTCGCTAGTGAACTCAAATCGGTGACGCACAAAGAAGTGCTGACGTTTGTCAACTGCGAAGGGTTTGGCAGCACCGTGACGATCTCCACGGCGCACCTGGAACTCAACGCCAATGGGTCCGCGAAACTCGAAAAACGGGTGGCCCTCAAACCCGAAGGCGCCGGTTGCGAAGTGTTCATCGAACCTCAGGCACTTGAAGGCTTCGGGTACAGCAACATTACGGGCGGCAAGGTCAAGATTGAACCGGATGTCCTGAAAATCCACTCCCGGGGCACCGGCGGTGCGTGCGGCGGCGAAAACACGGAAGGGTCCTACAGCGGCACCATCACAAGCGAACTGGAAAGCGGCACTGTCGAATGGAAATCGTAGCCTGGGCGTAGCGGGCGGCTGCGGTAGACGACGGCAGCGGGGCGCGAATCGGAGGCGCCCCGCTTCCGGTGCCTAAACGTATCTGGACGAATAGGCACCGCATTTTCAGTGGCTAGCTAGACTACGACGCGCAGAGGGGAGCAAACATGCGCGCAAAGTCGCTACGCGGTCGATCGATGAGCAGCAGCACCCGTGTACGCGGCGCGTGTCTCGTCGCGCTGGCTACGACGTGGCTCATTTTCGCGTCGGCCCCACGCGCGTCGGCGTCGGGATGCGCAAATGCCCAGTTTCGGTCCGGCCCTTCGGAAGACCTTCCCGACTGTCGCGCTTACGAGCAGGTTTCGCCGGTCGAAAAGGGCGGGCAGGACGCCGTCACGCTCCAGCAGATGCTGCCCGCTCAGGCCTCCCCCTGCGAAGGGGCGGAACCATGCGCGATTGCGTACATGAACGTCGGCGGCGCCTTCGCTGGCGATCCGGGAAACGAGTATCCCAATGCGTACATCGCGGCGAGGAGCGCCGCCGGCTGGCAGACCACGCCCGTCTCCCCTCCGACCCCGCAGGCCCCCGCGAGTAGCGCCCCCAAGCTCAGCTACGCCTTCTCGGAAGACCTGTCCGACGAGGTGATCCGAGTCCCATTGCAGCAGCTGACGGAAAGCGCACCGGCGGACGTCTACAACCTCTATCTACGTGCGCCGAGCGGTGTCTACTCGCTGCTCACATCGGTCGCGCCGCCTGAACCACCTGAAGCCGGGTGCGGCCGGTGCTTTGAACGTCAGGACCTGCCGGTGTTTGTGGGCGCATCAAGTGCGTTCGACCATGTGATCTTCGAGGCGAACGACAGCCTCGTCGCCGGCGCGCCAGCAGGCGGTGTGGATAATCTCTATGAAGCGAATGGGGGCCGTGTCAGTCTCGTTGACGTCCTGCCGGATGGGGACGTTCCGGCGGCCGGAGCGACCGCCGGTGGCGGCATCGAACTCGATTCGGGGCACGCGCACCAGCTGGAGCACGCGATCTCAAGCGATGGCTCTCGCGTGTTGTTCGAGGCGGCCGCAGACGGTGGTGAGCCAGACGAACAGCAGGGTGGGGACACGGAGCTCTACGACCGCATCGACGGTAACGAAACGGTCGAGGTGTCGGCGCCGGCCTCGGGCGCCGAACCCTCGAGGTGCGAAACGGCAGGGCATGAGTGTGCCGCTCAGCCCGCGCAGTTCTGGGCAGCCTCTACGAACGGGTCCGTCGTGTACTTCACGAGTAAAGCCGCACTTACGGAGGAATCGAACACCGGCCCGGAACCAGCGGATCCAGGAGACGACCTCTACCGGTACGAAGTACATAGCAATGGTGGCGGCGGGACGCTCCGCGACCTCACTCCAGATTCCTACGAAGGGAGAACGCAAGAACCGGACGGTGCACGTGTCATCGGGGTCGTTGGTGCTTCAGAAAGCGGCTCCTACGTCTACTTCGTCGCCGAAGGCCACTTGGCCGAAGGCGCTACCTCCGGTCATCCCAATCTGTACATGTGGCACGAAGCGACGGGCGGCGGGGGCTCCGTGCGGTTCATCGCGACCCTGGCGTCGCCAGATGAAGAAGAACAGCAGAACATCGAACTGATGGCCCAGGGGGAAGCCTTTTCGTACGAAAGCGACGTGGAGGACTGGACAAGCTGGCCGAATGAGTCGCAGGCCTACGTCACACCCGACGGAACCCACCTGGCGTTCATGTCGGTGGAGCCGCTTACTGGGTACGACAACGTCGACGAACGCGGCAAAGCCGTGCACGAGGTCTTCGAGTACAGCGCGGAATCAGGCCAGCTCACGTGTGCCTCGTGCGACCCGGGCGGCGCCCCTCCACTCGGCAGCGCGTTCATAGGAGCGCGACTCGGCGAACGCGACAGCACGCCGTTCCACCAGCCACGCACGCTGAATAACGAAGGCAGCCGACTGTTCTTCAGCTCGCCCGATGCGCTTGCCGGGATGCCGGGCGGCAGCGACAAGCTGTTCGAGTATGAGGAAGGGGCGATCCAGCTGATCTCTGGCGCCGAAGCGGGCGGCGAATCCGTCTTCCTCGACGCCAGTGCGAACGGAGATAACGTCTTCTTCGCAACCCGCGAACGGCTGGCGGCGACGGACACCGACGAACTGCTCGACGTTTACGACGCGCGCGTCGATGGAGGTCTGCCGGCGTTTAGTCAGCCGTCGTCCTGTGCAGGCGGCGTCTGCCAGGAACCGCCGATTGCCGCGCCGTCGCTGCTCACGACGCCGATGTCGGCATCGTTCATCGGGGCTGGGAATCTCGCCCAGCCCTCGCCCAAGCCGCCGTTGAAGCCGACGCGCAGGCAGCGCCTACGCCGGGCTCTGGCAAAGTGTCGGCGGCTGAAACCCAGCAAGCGTCGTGCCGAGTGCGTAGCGCTCGCCGAGCGGCGGTACAAGCCGAAGCCGAAGCCGACGCGTCACGCTCGCGCCACAAAGCGACCTGGGTCTCGCGCGTGACTTATTTGGGTCGCCCGCGCCGGGTCATAGCGCGGCTCTGGCTCCTGTGGCTCGCGCCGCTGGTTGCGATGGCGCTCGTCCTTGCATCTGCAGCCGTCCCGCCGGTAGCCGCAGCTTCCGCGAGTCCCCATTGGCGCATCATCTCAGAGGCGGAGCCGACGTACTTCAAGGCCCACGCCACATCCAACGCCTATGTGCTCATCGTTCGCAACGATGGCGGAGCGTCCACCGCACCGGCGAGTGCCGTGACAATCACCGACCGGCTTCCGAAAGGAGTCACTGCCGCGAAGGTCAGGGCTAGCGGCGAAGGGCCAAACAGCATCGGGTCTCCGGAATACGAACTCAGCTGCCCCGATTCACCGGGCACGGAAGTGGTCACGTGCACTTACGAAGAAAGCTCCACACACGGCCCGGTCCTCGCCGGCTCGACGCTCATAGTGACGATCACGGTCGTTCTTCCCGAAGGAACGGAAGCCTTGAGTGAAAACTCCGCGACCGTATCGGGTGGCGGAGCGGCAAGCGCCTCCACTGCCGAGACGACTCCGATCGCGAGCGAATCCGCGCCGTTCGGCCTTGACCTTTTCGGCGTTGACGATGTCGATGAAGGCGGCGAAGGGGCCACGCAGGCCGGCTCACACCCGTTCGAGCTGAGTGTCGATATCGGATTTACGGTGGCCGCTCGAGAATCGCCGGGCGCCGGAAACGGAGGTGCGGAACGCGCGCTCGCGATCGCCGCTCCGAGAGATGTTGAAGTAGCGCTCCCGCCGGGACTGGTCGGCGATCCAAACGCCGGGCCGCGGTGCAGCCAGCAGGCGTTCCTCGAAGGTGAAAACCTGAGCTGCCCGGTTGATACGCAGGTGGGCACGATCAGGCCGTACTTTTACGGTGCCTTTCCCTCGGCCGACTACCCGGTCTTCAATCTGGCTCCGCCGCCCGGTGCGCCCGCCGAGCTGGGCTTCTCGTTCTCTGGCGGCGAGCGCGTCACGGTCTTCTTTCACTTGCGCTTGAACGAACACGGAGAATACGTCCTTGGCGCGTCGCTAAGCGGCATCCCCGAGACGGGACCCTTCCAGGGGGCGGCCCTCACCCTCTGGGGCGTCCCGTCGGCATCGAGCCACGACCTCGAACGCGAAGGCACAGTCGGAGGCGGAGGTCAGCAGGACGGCAATGTCTGCAAACCATCGGTCAAGGTCAAAGAAGGAGTAGAAGAAGACACAACGTGCCCGAGTGACGCCCCTGCCAAGCCTTTCCTGACGCTTCCGAGCCGCTGCGCATCGGGTCAGCCCTTCACGATCACAACAGACTCCTGGGAGAGCCCGGGCCAGTTCCAGTCGTTTCCATCGCCGCAGCTGGGAACCACCGGCTGCGAACAGCTGGCCTTCACCCCGTCCCTGACGCTTACGCCTGAAACCACCCAGGCGAACACCCCCAGCGGCTACACCGTCGAACTGCACGTCCCGCAGAACGAAGACCCGACTGGCCTCGCGGAGGCCGATCTGCGTGACGCGACCGTCACCCTGCCGGCGGGCATTGTGCTTTCGCCGTCATCCACGAATGGTCTGCAGGACTGCTCGGCGGCCCAGTTCGCGCTGGACTCCACGAACACAGCCTCCTGCCCGCCGCAATCGCAGATCGGGAAGGTGACGATCTCGACACCGATCCTGTCCAGCCCGCTCGAAGGCCAGATCTTCCTGGGCGAACCAGAATGCGCGCCGTGCACGCCGGCCGATGCTCAGGAAGGCAAGCTCCTCCGGTTGCTGCTGCAGGCTCAGGGCTCCGGCGTGACGGTCAAGCTTGAAGGCTCCGGGTCGATCGACCAGGCGAGCGGCCAGCTGACGGTCACCTTCCGCGAAAGCCCGCAGCTGCCGTTCGAAGACCTGAAGTTGACGCTCAACGGTGGCCCGCGTGCGCCGCTCGCCAATACTTCGACCTGTGGCGTGCCGTTCTCCGCGAGCTCGTCCCTGATCCCGTACAGCAGCGAAACGCCGGCGCAGCCCACCAGCGAACCGTTCGTCCTCAGCGGTTGTCCTGCGCCGAGTTTCCAGCCGTCGCTGGTGGCGGGAACGACGAACAACCAGGCGGGCGGCTTCAGCCCGTTGACGCTGACGCTGTCGCGCAGCGAACAGAACGAGAACCTGCAGTCGTTGAGCGTGCGTCTGCCGCCGGGACTGCTTGGCGAGCTCTCCAAGGTCACGCTGTGCCCGGAAGCCCACGCCCAGGCGGGGACTTGCGCAGCGCAGAGCGAGATAGGCAGTGCGACCGTCGGGGCCGGCTCTGGCCCCGAACCGGCGTATGTCAACGGGACCGTCTACCTCACGGGGCCCTACGAGGGCGCGCCATTCGGCCTCTCGATCGTCGTGCCCGCCACCGTCGGCCCGCTCTCCCTGGGGACGATCGTCCTCGGCGCAAAGATCCAGGTCAATCCCGCGACCGCGGCGCTGACGATCTCCAGCGGCCCGCTGCCGCAAAGCCTGGATGGCGTGCCGCTGCAGATCAGGACGATCAACCTCGACATCGACCGCGAAGGCTTCACGTTCAACCCCACCGACTGCGCACCGCTGGCGTTCGAAGGCGCCGCGCAGAGCAGCCAGTCGCTGACGGCGCCAATCTCCACTCGCTTTCAGGCCGCCAACTGCGCAGCGTTGCCGTTCACGCCGAAACTGAGCGGGCTCACCCACGCCGGCACGAGCAAAACACACGGCGCCTATCTGCACCTGAGGATCGTCTCTGCCGGCGGCCAGGCAAACATCGCGAAGCTGAAGGTGGATCTCCCCAAGCAGCTCACGCCGCGTCTTTCGACGCTGCAGAACGCGTGCCTTGCCGCCGTGATCGAAGCCGATCCTGCTCACTGTCCGGCAGCGTCGATTGTCGGCAGCGTCACCGTCATCACGCCGGTTCTGCACGAGCCGCTCGTTGGGCCGGTGTATGTGGTCTCCCACGGCCACTCCGCCTCGCCCGCGGTCGAGTTCGTGCTCCAGGGCGAAGGCGTAACAGTTGACGTGGTCGGGCAGACGAGCCTGCAGCACGGGATCCTCGCCGGTACCTTCCGTGCGTTGCCTGACGTGCCGATCTCCACGCTCGGGCTGGTGCTCACAGAAGGAACGCACTCGCTGTTCGCGGCGAACCTGCCGGCGAGGGCCAGGCGCAGCATGTGTGGGCAGAGCCTGGAGATGCCCACGGAGATCACCGGCCAGAACGGCGCCGTGCTCAAACAGAGGACCAAGCTCGCCGTGTCTGGCTGCACAAAGTCCAAAGCACACCGCACAAGCAAGCGCAGGGCGTAGGCTTGGGCTTGACGATACGAATGCAGCCTGACCGGAAGGACGCAACCTCATGAGCTGGGACTTCTCCACCGACCCCGACTTCCAGGAGCAGCTCGACTGGATGCGCGACTTCGTCCGCACCGAGATCTGGCCGCTGGAGTCGATCTGGCACGAGCTTGGGCTCGACGGCCTCACACGTGCGATCGCGCCGCTGCAGGAGCAGGTCAAGCAGCGCGGCCTGTGGGCGACACACTTGCCTCCTGAGTTGGGCGGCCAAGGGATGGGTCAGGTGCGCCTCGGCCTCATGCACGAGATCCTCGGCACCTCGCCGATCGCGCCGCTGGCGTTCGGCAACGCTGCGCCCGACTCGGGCAACTCGGAGCTGCTCGCGCTCGCGGGTACGCCCGAGCAGAAGGACCGTTGGCTGCACCCGCTGCTCGCGGGAGACCTGCGCAGCGCCTTCAGCATGACCGAGCCCGACACCCCCGGTTCCGATCCCACGCAGCTGCGCACGCGTGCCGTGCGCGACGGCGATGACTGGGTGATCGATGGGCGCAAGTGGTTCTCCTCCAACGGCTCGATCGCGGACTTCCTGATCGTGATGGCGGTCACCAACCCCGAGGCGCGCGCATCGCAGCGGGCATCGATGTTCGTTGTGCCCACCGACACACCAGGCGTGGAGATCGTGCGCGACGTGCCCACGATGGAGCACCCGTGGGAGCAGTTCGGCGCCTACGGCGGCCACGCGGAAATCGCCTACGAGGGCGTTCGCGTTCCCGCGCAAGCGCTGCTCGGCGGCGAGGGCGAGGGCTTCCTGCTGGCCCAACACCGCCTCGTACCGGGACGCATCCACCACTGCATGCGCTGGCTCGGCGTCGCCCGCCGCGCGTTCGACATGCTCTGTGAGCGTGCCACCTACCGCCACGCGCACGGCTCGCTTCTGGCTGAGAAGCAGACCGTCCAGAACTGGATCGCCGACAGCGCCGCCGAGATGCAGGCGGCTCGCCTGATGACGCTGCACGCGGCGTGGGTGATGGACACGCAGGGTGCGAGCGCGGCGCGCACGGACGTCGCGCTGATCAAGTTCTACGGCGCCAAGGTGCTGCACGACGTCGTCGACCGCGCCGTGCAGGTGCATGGCTCTCTCGGCTATTCGACCGACCTGCCGCTCGAGCAGATGTACCGCTTCGCGCGTGCCGCGCGCATCTATGACGGTCCCGACGAGGTCCACCGCCAGTCGGTGGCACGTCACCTGCTGCGCGGCTACGACGCACCTGCCGATGGGGTGCCTAGCGAGTATCTGCCCAGGCGTCGCGAGCAGGCGCGCGAGCGCTTCGCCGAGTTGCTCGAGGCGGTCACCGCGAACGACTAGTGACCCCTGCGGGCAAGGCATGTTCCTGACCTAGGATCGCCGGCTTGTTTCCGATGGGTCTCGATCGTTCCAGAGCTGGACTAACGAAGTTTGCTTGCGGAATCGCCCGTTTGGCGACCCCTTCGTATCCCTGGCTAAGGGGGGCATTGACAAATATTCGAGCCGTTGCATAGTTCGCCGCTACGGTCACTTCCGACTTGGGAGATCACGGGTATAAGTCGAGCGAGGTGTGCGGATGTCAGCAGTAGTGCAGAAGCATGCAAACGAGGACGTGGGCTTCTAGATGGGTGGCACGCTCTCACCGACGCCGGAGCTGGGGAGCTCCCGCCGTCGGGAACAGCAGATAGCACGGCCTGTCAACCAATCGGAGCTCACGCGCGTCGGTTGGATGCCGAGCGCGAACCTGGGACTCGCCGAGTGGTCGGCGGTCGGCCGTCGCTTCGGGGAGATCGGGCGATGCAGCCAATGGTGGCTGGGCGACTGGATCCACTACGGCAACACGAAGTTCGGCGAACGCTACTCCCGCGCGGTGAAGCTCACCGGCTACGACGTGCAGTCGCTCATGAACATGGTCTACGTCGCATCCCGATTCGACATCTCCCGACGTCGGGAGAACCTCTCCTGGAGTCACCACGCGACCCTCGCGGCGCTGGAGCCAGATCAACAGGACTATTGGCTCGCGCGTGCTGTCGCGGACAAGCTCTCGGTCGCTGATCTGCGCGTCGAGCTGCGTGGCGCGCGCCGCACGCACACGTCGGGCGCCGCGGACGGCGATGCCCGCGAAGACGGCTCCACCGAGCCGCACCAGCATCCCGGCGTGGTCGTGTGTCCGAATTGCGGAGAGGCGGTTCCGCTGTCACATTGACGTTCTATGGAAGCCGACCTGCTCGTCCTCGGCGCCGGCGCCAAGGGCGCAGCAATCGCGATGAAGGCTCACGCCGCGAACTCCGTGGGGCTGGGGCCGGTGGCGGTGAGCATCGTGGAGGCGGTTGGCCCGGCGGCCGCGTGGCGCGATGGCGAGGGAGTGACCTCCAGTCGCGAGGTACTGGGGCTCGGTCCCTCCAAAGACGTCGGCTTTCCCTACCAGGGTGGGCGTGCGTTTGGCGAGCACGGCGGCGCCGTGGACCGGGCAGCGCTCGAGTTCTCCTGGCAGAGCTACCTCGTCGAGAAGGGCCGCTACGCGGCGTGGATCGACGCGGGCGCGCCGGCGGTGCAGCGTCGCGTGTTCGGCGACTACCTGGGGTGGGTGCTGGCGCGGGCGCGCAACGGTGTGAGCGTCGTGCGTGGGCGCGTCGTCCGCGTGGGGCTCACGCCAGAGCGCGAGCGCTGGGTGGTGGAGGTCGCCGAACGCGAGGGGAGCTCCCGCGTCACGTGCGGGGCGCTTGCGCTGACCGGACAGGGCGCGCAGCGCCAGATCCCCCACGACCGCGAGGCGGCGCCACGGGTCCTCGACTGCGAGAGCGGGCGCATGCAGATCGCGCGCGTGGCCGAGGAGCAAAGCTCTGACATCGCGATCGTGGGCGGCGGCGAGAGCGCGCTGAGCTGCATGGAGTTCGTGCGCACGCGACGCCCGGACGCCCGGCTCACGATTTACACGGCGAACCTGCCCATGAGCAGGGTCGAGAGCTTCCTGGAGAACAGGGTTTTCTCGAGGCCGGATGACGTCGACTGGACCTCGCTGAGCGTGTCTGCGCGTAGGGACTTCATCGTCCGCAGCGATCGCGGCGTGTTCGGCACCGAGCGTGTCGCGCCGTTTGGCTATGACCCCAAGTGTCGTTTCGTGGGTGCGCGTGTCACGCACGTGTCCGCAGGCGCCGACAGGCGCACGGTATGCGTCGCCTGTAGCTCGCCCGCAGGGACGATGCGTGACGAGCACGATTACGTGATCAACTGCACCGGCTATGACCCGCTCGAGCAGCTGCGGCTGTTGCTGACGCCGGACGCGCGCGCCGAGGTCGAGCGCCAGGTGGGCCCGTTGTGGCGTGGCGCGATCGACGCGGACGCCACCCCGATCGGCCGCGCGCTTGAGCTCGCAGGCATGCATCCGCGCGTGCACATGCCCGGGCTTGCGGCGCTCAGCCAGGGCCCTGGTTTCTCGACGCTCGGCGCCCTTGGCCTGGTGGGCGATCGTGTGCTTGAGCCGCTCGTCAGAGCAGCGGCGCAGCGTTCGCGGCGCGAGCCGCTGGCACTCGGCGCGTGACGATCGCCAGCGCCTGATCGCCGGGCGCGAATGCGACGGAGCTTCTCGTTGTCGTCCCTTCGGAGCTCGCGCCGGCGGCGGGTTGCAGCTCGACTTCGCTGAGCACCGTCTGGAGCACACGCTTGATCGTCAGCTGCGCGAAGCTCGCCGCCAGGCAGCGGCGCACGCCGCCCCCGAACGGGATCCATGAGTACGGCGGCGCGGGCGTGCCGAGGAAGCGCTCGGGCATGAACGTACGTGCACCCGGATAGATGTCCTCGCGCCGGTGGATCAGGTAAGGGCATGGGGCGGCTGTGGCCCCGGCGGGAATCGTGCGTCCGTCGAGCGTCATCGGCTCGAGCAGCTTGCGCATGATCAGCGGCACCACCGGGCACAGGCGCAGCGTCTCCTTCATGACCGCCTCCGCGTAGGCGTCGTCGCGTCCGGCCAGGGTCTCCTCGCGCAGGCGCGCCAGCTTCTTGGGGTGGCGCAGCAGCCGCTCAAATGCCCACGCCAGCGACGTTGAGGTGGGGCCGTCGGAGAGCAGCGTCACCAGTTCATCGCGAAGTTCGTGCTCGTCCATCGGTGCGCCGCTGCGTGCGTGGGCGCGCTCGAGCATCGTCAGCACGTCCTCGCTCTCCGCGGCTGTGACGCCCGCGCGCCGGCGGCGGACCTCGTCGAGCACGGAGCGCTCCACCGGCTCCATGACGGCGCGAAACTGTGGGCTGCGCGTTAGCCAGCGCGGGCCCAGCGCGGTCGTGAACGCGAGCCGGCGCGGGTCGTTCAGCCAGGAGGTGAGACGCTTCAGGCGCTCGCTGAGCACCCGCAGGGAGTCGGTCTCGACGGGGCCGAACGTCGAGCGCATCAGCACCTCGGAGCTGATCGCCTGCATGCGCGGCCAAAGCGCGATGCGCTCGCCGCGAGGCCAGCTGGCGATCTCCCGGCGCGTGACGTCCACGACCATCTCCCCGTATGAGCTCATGCGCTCCCCGTGGAAGGAGGGGAGCATCATCTTGCGGTGGGCCATGTGCTCGGGCTCCTCCAGGAGCATCACCGAGCGCGGGCCGAGCAGCGGCCCGAGCGTTGGGCTGGCCTCGACGGCGCTGGCGGCGACGTCCTGCGCATCGGCGGTGAACACCACCTTCACGTCCTCGGGGCGTGTGAGGATCACCCACGGGTTTCCGTGGCGCACGCGCAGCGTGAACGTGGCGCCGTAGCGGTGCGCGCAGCGCTCGAGGAATGGCAGTGGGCGTGAGGACCAGCCAAGCGCTTGCACCGCGCTCGGCATCCGCGGTCCGGGCGGGAAGCCGCGGTCCGGGACTACCGTCGGTGAAAAGGTGCGCTCGGCCACAACGAATCGTATGGTGGCCTCCACGTACCCAACGACGCAACTGCCTCGGTCCAGGCGGCCGAGGCGCGTGGTCGGGTGCCTTGCACCAGTGCCCTAATCGGTTAAGGGGGCGGCCTTAAAAGCCGTAGATCCGGGTTCGAGCCCCGGCTGGTGCATCGGTTTGACCGAAGTCCGACAAAGCGATCCACCCACAGAGACACGAGGCCCATGGACACCAACCTGTTCGATTACTTCGAGGAGCTCTCACCGAATGGGGGCGCGGGCGCGCACTGGGCCGCACGCACACCGCTGCGCCCGAGCGACCGCTTCGACGTGAAGCTCGTGCCGCGCTCGCCCGCCTGGCGCGATGATTCGGCGGCGCTTCAGGCGCTTGATTTGCTCGAGCGCGAGCCGTGGGTGGATCGTCTCACGCGCACCGAGACCTCGGTCGAGCTGCGCCTGGACGACGGATGGGTGGGGCGCCTCGGCGCGGCACTCCAGGATGGCGACTGCTCCGGGCAGGATCTCACCGACCTCGCCCTCGGCGGGCGCTACTCGGTCCAGTTCTGGGACGCCAATGCGACGAAGGCGCTGCACGCGGGGCACCTGCGCAACCTCGCGATCGGCAACGCGCTCGCGGCGGCGCTCACCCAGGCGGGCGGCCAGGTCGAGCGCCGCGCGCTGATCTCAGACGCGGGGCGCAGCATGGGCGAGGCGATGGCCGGCGTGATGCGCAGTGGCCGTCACGCGCAGGCGTGGCCGGATCGCAACGAGAAGAGCGATCATTTCGTGGGTTGCTGTTACGCGGAGTACGTCGCGGCCGGGCGCTCCTACAACGGTGGCGCAAACGGTAATGGCCACGGGACGCAGCCGCCGGAGGCGTCGCTGACGCGCGAGCTAAACGTGCGCGACGACGAGGCGGATGAGCTACTACGCCGCGTGCTCTCCGGCGATCGCGAGGCGCTGGAGCTCTGGTACAAGACGCGTGCGTGGGTGATCGCCGGTCAGCGCAAGACGCTGGCGCGGCTGGGGATCTCCTTCGACAGGGTGTTCTTCGAGTCGGACTTCCTCTCGGAGGCGGCGGAGCTAACGGCGTGTGGGCTGCGCGACGGCCTGCTGCAAAGGCGCGAGGACGGCGTTGTCATCTACCCGACCGAGCGCGAGGACTTCGACGAATTCCCGCTCGTGCGTGGCGATGACCTGCCGACCCAGCACATGCGCGCGTTGGCCTACTGGATGGCCGCGCCGGGCCTTGAGGGAATGACCTCGGTGCAGGTGTGCGGTTCGGAGTGGGTCTCGCACGTCACCTGTAGGCGCCAGCTGATGGGCCAACTGATGGCGGACGGTGGCAGGGGCATGCACCCGGGCGCCGACATCTTCCACGGCATGGTCTCGCGCCAGAAGCGGGCGATCGCCTCCAGCGAGGAGGGGGCCCTTCTGATCGATGAGCTCACGGAGTGGCTGCAGGCGCAGATTGAGTCCGATCCGCGCAACGAGGAGATGGTCAACCGCCTGGGGTCAGCTGAGCGGATCGCCGGGCAGGTGGCGCTCGGCTTCTTCGTGCCGCGGCCGGTCACGCCTCGCGTGGATTTCCATCCGGAGAAGCTGCTCGATGCCAGCGAAAGCCCCGGCTGGGAGCTGGCGCTCGCGCGCTCGCGCGACGCGCGCGCGCCGACGCCGGTGGGCGAGCTTGCGCGCGACCCCGATTACCGCTTCGCGGTCGTGCAGTCCGAGCTGCACAGGCGCCATCTGCGCATTGCGGTTGAGCGCTTAGACCCGGGCCCGCTGGCGCGCTACGTCGTGCACTTCGCGCGCTGGTATCTGGAGCGCGATCGCAGCGAGCCGGTGCAACGGGTCGTTCACACGCTACTGGCGCGCGGTGCCCGCGGCCTGGGATTGGAGGAGGCTTGATGACGACGCTGCTGGTCGACAACTATGACTCGTACACGTACAACGTGTTCCACATCCTCGCGGCGGTCTCCGGGGAGGAGCCGATCGTGATCCAGAACGACGCGGTCTCCTGGAACGCGCTCTCGCGCTGGGACTTCGACGCGATCGTGATCTCGCCGGGCCCCGGCCGTCCGGAGCGCTGGCACGACTTCGGCGTGTGCTCGGACATCCTGCGTTGGAGCGAGGTCCCGATCCTCGGCGTGTGCCTCGGCCATCAGGGTCTGGGGCAGCTGCTGGAGGGGACGGTGACGGCGGCGCCGATGCCGATGCACGGGCGTGTCTCGCACGTGCGCCACGTGGGTCATGGCCTGTTCGCGGGGATCCCACAGAACTTCTCTGTCGTGCGCTACCACTCGCTGGCGGTGACCGGTCCGATGAGCCCCGACGGGCGCGTGACAGCATGGACAGATGACGGCGTGGTGATGGGTATCGAACACCGCCACCGCCCGATGTGGGGCGTGCAGTTTCACCCGGAGTCGATCTCCACGGAGTACGGTCGCGTGCTGATCGAGAACTTCTACGCGCTGGCGCAGCACCACAAGCCGACGCGGGCGCCTGGAGCACGCAGGCTGATGACGCCGTCGCAGACGCCGAGCGCGACGGCCCGCGCCGATGCGCCTGCGCCGATGCGCCTGCAGGTGCGATCGATCGAGGGGGAACCGTCGACGGAGCTCACCTTCGAACGCCTCTTCGGTTCCGCCGAGTACGCATTCTGGCTCGACAGCGCGGACGCGCCCACACGCCTCGCGCAGTGCTCCTACATGGGCACGACGATGGGTGCGGATCGATGCTTGGTGGAATACGACGTGGAGGAGTCGGCTGTGACGATGCGTCGCGGCGAGCAGACGACGGTCGTGCACGAGTCGATCTTCGACACGCTCGAGCGCGAGCTGGCCGCCGGCGCGATCGAGCCGCCAGAGGACCTTGCGGAGGGTCTAATCGGTGGCTTCGTGGGCTATCTAGGCTATGAGTGCAAGGCGGATTGCGGCTCGCGCAACGTCCACCGCTCGGACATGCCGGACGCGGTGATGATGCTCGCCAACCGCGTGGTGGCGGTCGACCACATCGCCAAGCGCACCTACCTGCTGGCTGTTTGCTCGGACGTGGATGCCTTCGAGGCGGAGCGCTGGTTGAGCGACTCTGAGCTGCTCGTGCGCGAGCTGATCTCCCAGCCGGTCGATGCGGCGCCACCGTTATCGGCGCAGCACGAGACGGACAGCGACGCGGAGCCGCCCGCGCCGGTGACGTTCCGCTGCGGGCGCGGGCGACGCCAGTACCTTGCCGACATCGCCCGCTGCCAGGCGGCGCTGGCGGAAGGCGAGTCCTACGAGGTCTGCCTGACCGATCAGATCTCGACCTCGGAGAGCCCCGATCCGTGGGCCCTTTACCGCCACCTGCGGCGCTCCAACGCGGCGCCGTTCGCGGCCTATTTGAAGCTCGGCGAGATCGCGATCGTGAGCTCCTCGCCCGAGCGCTTCCTGTCGGTCGATCGCGAGCGCCGCGTGCAGGCGCGCCCGATCAAGGGCACCGCCCCGCGCTCGCCCGACCACGAGCGCGACGAGGAGATCCGCGCAGAGCTGTTGAGCGACGAAAAGACGTTCGCGGAGCACCTGATGATCGTGGATCTGCTGCGCAACGACCTGGGGCGTGTATGCGAGGTGGACAGCGTGCGCGTGTCGGAGTTCATGGCGGGCGAGCGCTACCGGACGGTGCACCAGCTCACCTCGACGATCACGGGGCTGCTGTCAGCTAACCGCAGCCCGGTGGACTGCGTGCGCGCATGCTTCCCCGGCGGCTCGATGACGGGCGCGCCGAAGCTGCGCACGATGGAGATCATCGACGACATCGAGCGCGAGGCCAGGGGCGTTTACTCGGGTGCGGTGGGCTACTTTGGCCTGGACGGCAACGTGGACCTCTCGATCGTGATCCGCACGATCGTGATCCGGGGGGGCGGGAACGGGAACACGACGATCGGCGCGGGCGGTGCGATCGTGACGCAGTCGGACCCGGTGGAGGAGTTCGACGAGATCCTGCTGAAGGCGCGCGCGCCGATGGCGGCGATCGCACAGGTCGTCACCGGCAGCGCCTCGCCGCACGCGTGGAGGGTCGAGCTGGAGCCCTCCTACGAGGTCGCGGGGGCGCCATGAGCGAGCCCGCATCGGCGAGCGCGCGGGTGGGCGCGGGGCACGCGATCGCTCGGCCTCAAAAGGAGTGCGAGGTCCGCCGCGCGATCCCGGCCGACGCGCCGGCCGTGGCGGCGGCCGTACGCGAGCTGCTGCTGGAGCTGGACGGGAGGCCGAGCGCGTCGCCGGCGATGGAGGCGGCCGCGAGCATGCTGATCGTGAGTCCCTGGGCGGGGGCGGTGCTCGTCGCCGAGGCGCAGGAGGGGCTCGTGGGGGTGCTGGCGGCGAGCTGGCAGATGGCAATCCACGTACCGGGCTCCTACGCGCTGATCCAGGACCTATGGGTCGAGCCGGGGTGGCGCGGTAGGTCTGTCGGCAGGGACCTGCTGGAGGCGCTGTTCGCGCTGGCCTATGCGAAGCGCTTTGAGCGCGTGGAGGTCGGGCTGCCGCGCGAGAGCTTCGCTGGCTTCGCCTCGACGGAGGCCTTCTACGTGGGTAACGGCTTCACGCCAAACGGTCCACGGATGCGCAGGATCGTGTCGTGAGCGCGATGCTGATCGTCGAGCAGCGAGGCGGCTGCGACGCTCAGCCGTGGATCCGCGACGAGCACGGACAGTGGATGCAAGGTCACGACGGCGAGGAGCGCCTGCGGGAGGTGCGGGCGGGCCTCTTGCGTCATCCACATGTCCGGCGGGCGTGGGCGCGCGTGAGCGACGAGCAGCTGGGCCGGGTGGTGCGCGCGCTGCACGAGCGCGAGTACCTGAGCGCGCTCGCGCAGGCGCCTTCGAGCGAGTCGGTGTTGATGGCCGAGTTCGCGGCGCCGGGAATGGCGCCTGATACGCCGCTCAGCGCGGACATCGCGGCGGTCGCCTACGAGGGCGTGCGCACCGCGATCGCCGCAGCCAGGCTGCTCGCGGACGGCGCGCGCTACACCTATGCGCTGTGCCGCCCACCAGGGCATCACGCGGGGCCGGGGTGGCTGGGCGGCTACTGCTACCTGAACAACGCGGCGGCGGCGGCGCACACCTTGCAGGAGCGGGGGCGCGGACCGGTGGCGATCCTCGACGTGGACATCCACTACCCCAATGGCACAGCGGCGATCGTCGCGCGCGCGAAGGACACGACGCTGCATTCGCTGCACGCTTGGCCGGTGGTCAACATCGCCTCACCCTCGGCGCAGCCGTCCTGCGAGCGCGAGCGGGTGGTGGAGTTCAAGAGCCCTCCGGGTAAGGAGCGCTACCTGGACGCGGTGGCGAGCTCACTCCAGGAGCTGGCCACTGACGCCGACGCGCTCGTGCTGTCGCTTGGCTATGACACGGTGGCGGGCGACCCACACGGTTGCTGGGAGCTCTCGCCGGAAATCTTCACAGGAATCGGCCGGCTGCTGTGGCAGTGCGGGCTTCCCGTATGCGTGGTGCAAGAGGGCGGCTACGCACTGGACACGCTGGCCGCGTGCAGCTATGCCTTTGCGCAGGGGCTCCTTGGGGCCGCGCACGCAGCGGAGGAACCCTTGGAAGTCCAGGTAGGTACGGCGGAGAACATAGGAGGTGTGCGATGAGCGGTCTCGAGCCATTCCGGCAGAGGCTGGACGGGTTGGATGAGGAGATCACGCGGCTGCTGGGCGAACGCTTCGAGGTGTGTCGCGAAATCGCGCTCTACAAGCGCGCGCACGACGTTCCCATGATGCAGCCAGACCGCGTGGCGGCGGTGCGTCAGCGCTATCGCGAGCGTGGGGTGGTGCTGCAGCTGCCGCCGGACTTCACGGCGGCGCTGTTCGACCTGTTGATCGAGGCGACGTGCCGCATGGAGGATGAGCTGATGGAGTCGTTGCCGGAGGGGATGGCGATCGAGTCGCTGCCGTTGGACGAGCTGGATGAGGCGCCGGTGAACCCCAGGGTAGACGTGCGATGAGCGGCCCTACTTTCATCACGCTGGGGCCATCAGGCACGTGTCACGAGGCGGCGCTGCGCCGCTATCTTGACTTCCAAGGGCTCACCGATTTTCAGATCGTGCTGGTGGAAGACTTGCTGGGCGCGATCGACCGGGTGCGCGAGGAGCAGGACACGTTCCTTGTGCAGTGCAGCGCGCACCTGCACGTGCACCTGGTGACAGAGCGCTGGTTCCGCGAGGTGTTCGTGGTGGACACGTTCATCTATCCGACGAAGGAGCTGGCGCTGTTGATCCGCACCGACGCGGAAGATCCGAGCAGCCTGGGGATCGTGTCGGCGACGCGCGGCTACCCAGACCTGAGCCGCTGGTCGCAGATCATCGACGAGCCCTCCAAGCCGGTGGTGGCGCGCCACCTGCTGGCGGGCGACTACGACGCGGGCCTCACGCATTTGCACTACGCGTACGAACACCCGGACGTGCTGCGCGTGGAGGAGGTCTACGGAGCGGTGGACACAACATGGGTCGTCTACGGTCGGCGCAAGCGCTTCCACGGCGCGGTGATCGGCACGCGCATCCCGTGGATGTTCACTGGCGAGCCCGAGCCACAGGAGGAGTTCGCTCTAGGCTAGGCCGATGGCGGCCGATGCCAAGCAGTCCCCTGCGCTGTTCGATCCCACCGCATTTCAGAGATTTCGCTTCACGAGCCGTGAGCTGGAGGCCGACGGCCACGTGACGCTGCGCTACGCGCTCGACGAGGAGATCTTTTTTGTTGAGGAGCTCGACCTACCGGTCGAGTGCGGCGTGCGCGAGGCAGATATCGAGCGAGTGCAGGGTCTCCTCTCACTGTTGCATTGGGTGGCTGGTGTGAGCTATTTCAAGACTTCGCTGCCGGCGCAGGTGAGCTGCGAGACGGGCGCGCCCCCACCGGCCGCTGCGGCGCTGCTGGAGGCTCTGTACTCGGAGGGTCTGGGAGAGCTCGCGTACACGAACGCGCTCCCGGGGATGCCGCGCCCGAGCTTTGGCGCCGAGGCGCAGCCGCAGGGCGCGGGTGTGCAGCGAGCGATGCCCGACTCGCGCCCGCTCGAGCGCGTGCTGGTGCCGGTGGGCGGGGGCAAGGACTCGGCGGTGGCGCTTGAGATCGTGCGCGGCGCAGGCTTGGAGGTCACGCTGTTCTCGCTGGGCGACGCGCCGCCGATCGCGCGCACAGTCGCGGCGGCGGGGCTACCGCGGCTGCTGGCCACGCGGCGGTTGGACCCGGGCCTTGCCGCGTTGAACCGCGCGGGCGCGATCAATGGCCACATCCCGATCACGGCGATCGTCTCGTGCGTGGCGCTGCTGACGGCGGCGTTGAACGGCCTGGACGCGGTGGCGATGGCGAACGAGCGCTCGGCTTCCGCGGGCAACGTCAGCTGGGACGGCGTGGAGGTCAACCACCAGTTCAGTAAGGGCCTTCGCGCGGAGCGGCTGCTGAGCGCAGCGGCGGTGGAGGCTCAGGGCCCGCGCGTATTCTCGGTGCTGCGCCCGGCCTCGGAGCTGGCGATTGCACGCGCGTTCGCGCGTATGGAGCGCTACCACCCTGCGTTCACGAGCTGCAACGCGATCTTCCGCATCGACCCGGCGCTGCGGGCGGCGTCGTGGTGCTGTGATTGCCCGAAGTGTCGCTTTGTGTTCCTCGCGCTGGCACCGTTCAGCGAGCCGGGTGCTCTACGCGAGATCTTCGGCCGCGACCTGCTCGATGAGGAGGACCAGTTCGATGGCTTTGCGCTGCTGACCGCGACAGGCGGGCACAAGCCGTTTGAGTGCGTGGGCGAGGAGCAAGAGAGTCTCGCGGCGATCAGGTTGCTGGCGGCGGACCAGCGCTGGAGCGCTCACCGCGTCGTGCGGCGTCTGGTGGAGGAGGTGTTGCCGCTGTACCCAGCCGCCTGGGGCGACCCCGAGCGGGTGCTGGCGCTGAGCGATGAGCATGACGTGCCAGCGGCGCTGCTGGCGGATGCCCGTGCGGTTCTCGGAGCTTGACGGCGCCCGTATCGGCGTGTGGGGCGCCGGCCGGGAGATCCGCTCGTTCGCCGCGCAGCTCGCGCGCCGCCTGCCCTCGACGCAGATTGCCGTGGTGGCGTTCGATGCCCCGCCCTCACAGGAGGCGCTGGACGCGCTGAAGGCGCCTGCGGCGCGCATCGTCACGACGGCCGACGATGACGTGGTCGCCGCATTCTCGAGCTGCGAGATGGTGGTGCGATCCCCGGGTGTCTCGATCCACCGTCCGGAGATCGTGGCGCTGCGCGCGATGGGGGTGGCGGTCACGACGGCAACGTCGCTGTGGCTGTCCGAGCGTGGCGGGCAGGATGTGATCGGCGTGACGGGCACGAAGGGCAAGAGCACGACCGCGGCGCTGGCGTTCCATCTCGCGCGCGCGGCGGGCAGGACAGCGCAACTGGCGGGCAACATCGGCGTGCCTGCCCTCGACCTGTTGGACCAGGAGCCGGCGGAGGTGACCGTGCTCGAGCTCTCCAGCTACCAGACCGCCGATCTGGACGTGGGCCCAGAGGTTGCGTTGGTGACGAACGTATTTAGGGAGCACACCGACTGGCACGGCTCCGAGTCGGCCTACCGCGCGGAGAAGCTCCGCCTGCTCGAGCTGCCGGGAGTGCGCGTGTGTGTGCTCAACGCGCGCGACGAGCTGCTTACGCTCGCTGGCGAGCGGATCGCGCGCGACGGCGTCGAGGTGAGGCAGTTCGGCGCGCCAGATGGCTGGGATGTCGCGTCGGGCGGGATTAGTTTGAAGGGCGAGCTCCGTGTGGGCCCCTCGCAGACACTGCTCCTTGGGGAGCACAATCTGCTCAACCTGTGCGCGGCGCTGAGCGCGCTGGAAGCACTCGGCGTGGGGGCGCCCCCGCTCCCCGCGTCGTTGGAGGGATTCCAGGCGCTGCCGCACCGGCTGGAGCGGGTCGCCGAGCGCGCGGGGGTGCTGTGGGTGAACGACAGCATCTCGACAACGCCAGAGTCGGCGTTGGCGGCACTTGCCAGCTTTCCTGGGCGTGAGATCGTGCTGATCGGCGGCGGGCAGGACCGCGGCCAGGACTACACCGAGCTCGGCAGGGCGCTCGCAGAAGCGCACGCCACCGTCATCGGGGTGCCGACGACGGGACCGCGCCTGCTCGCCGCGACCCGAGCCGCGGGCGCGCCCGCCGCACGCGCCGTGCAAGTCGACGACTTGCATGCTGCGGTAGCCGCCGCCGATGCAATCGCCCGCGACGGCGGGGTAGTCCTGCTCTCCCCGGCCGCTCCCAGCTATGACAGCTTTCGCGACTTTGAAGAGCGCGGTGAGCGCTTCCGCGAGCTCGTCGGAGCACGCTAGCGCCGCGCCGGCCGTCACGCCTGGACGTACTCCCAGCGGTTTGTCTCCCACGTGCCGCGGAGTTCTTCCAGATCGGGATAGTCACGGTTTGCTGGGGCATCGAGCGCATCTCCGTCAGGCGGTTGTGTCGCCCAATCGCACCCGGCGTTCTCGCGCTTGACGCCCCCCCAGGTCGTCACAGAGACTGACGCCCTCCGACACGGCGAGACACCGGGATCGAGGCTTTGGAGGTTGCAGATGAACGCATGAGCGCTGGAAGGATCGTGAAGGTGACGCTCGGCTTTGGTGTCATGGTTCTGATCGCCGTCTGTGCCTATGCGCTCACGCGCTCGCCCCCTCGAGTTCTGCGGGCTGGGCCCAAAGAGACCGGTGAGCTGAATGCGACGGACACCAGCGCGGCGGCGTGCCAGCCCGGCGAAACGCTGCCGGCGGATGTCTCGGCGCTCCGCCTCTCGATCCTCGCCTACGTCGGCGCGAGGGTTCAGGTCTCGGTGCTTTCAGGCCCGCAGGTCATTACGCATGGCACTCGCTCTCCGACTTGGACGGGCACGTCGGTGACGGTGCCGGTTACCCCGCTGCGCAACGGTGCTTCCGACGTGGTCGTGTGTTTCACGATCGCGCCGAACAACGAGCCGCTCTTCATCCTGGGCACGAAAGTGCCTGTGTCGGCAGGTGTGATCCTGCCCAACGGCCAAAGGTTCCCCGGCCGCCTGGACATCGAATATTTGGGGGCAGGTCAGGGTTCGTGGTGGTCACGAATTCTGACGGTGGCGCGGCGCATGGGACTCGGTCGTGCCTTCAGCGGGACTTGGATCGTCCTGTTGATCGCCGCGATGGTGCTCGCCGTTGGCTTGCTCGCGGGGCGGCTCGCGCTGCGGGAGCTCTCGTGAGTCGATTTGCGCTCGCCGTGCGCTCGCCGGTCGTAGGCGCCCGGCTGAGGCGGGTGGAGGGCACGCGCCGCAGACGCGCGAGCACGTTGCTTGGGCGCGTGCCGACGGCCGCCTGGGTGTGCGCCCTGATCGCGCTCTTGAACGCCGCGACGTGGTCGCTGATCGTCCCGCCTTTCGAGGGCAAGGACGAGTCCGACCACTTTGCCTATGTCGAGCAGATCGTTGAAAACGGCAGTCTCCCGGAAAATGGTCAGCCAAACGGCAAATACTCTGCGCAGGAGAATCTCGTGCTCGAAGGACTCCATGCGGGTGAAGTGATCCACTCGCCGCAGGGGACTTCGATCTCTTCGGAGGAAGAGCAGCGGACCTTGATCGAAGCGAACCACGCGGGCGCATCGCGCAGAGGCTCTGGTGAAGCCGGGATCGCCACGGCTGAGCCGCCCCTCTACTACCTGGTTCAAGCAGTCCCTTATCTACTTGCTCGCGGCAACATCCTCCTCGAGCTGCAGCTCATGAGGCTCGTCGGCGCACTGTTCGGGGCGATCACGGCGCTGTTCACGTTTCTCTTCTTGCGCGAGGTGCTGCCGCGCCCGCGATGGGCGGCGACCGTCGGCGCGTTGGGGGTCGCGCTGCAGCCGTTGCTGGCGTTCATGTCAGGCAGCGTAAACCCGGACTCGATGTTGTTCGCGGTGATGGCGATCGTTTTCTACGGTCTCGCCCGGGCGCTGCACAGGGGCCTCACCCGACGTGTCGCGATCGCCCTGGGACTCAGCATCGCTGTCGGCTTCCTCACGAAGCTCAACTTCATCGGTCTGGCGTTCGGCGTGTACGTGGGGCTCGCCGTGCTCGCGGTCCGCGAAGCGAGGGCCAAAGGTCGCGTAGCGCTACGTCTGCCCTTGCTCGCCGCCGTCATCGGAGTAGCCCCGGTCGCCCTCTACGCGCTGCGCAATGCGCTCGTTCATCACCACACGCTGGGACTTGCCTCCAGCTCGGGGAGCTTGTTCACGCCAAAAGAACTGCTGCACCTCGTCAGCTACATCTGGCAGTTCTACCTGCCGCGCCTGCCGGGCATGACCCACTACTTCGAAGGACTCGCAACGTACAAGGACATCTGGTTCGACCGCTCCGTCGGTATGTACGGCTGGATGGACACAATGTTCGCGGGCTGGGTGGACAACGTTGCGTTGTTCCCCGCGGCACTCGTTGCCGGGCTACTGCTGCGCGAGCTCGTGTGTCGGCGCAAGGCGCTGCGCAGGCGCCTACCGGAGCTGGGTGTCTACGCGGCGATCGTGCTGGGGCTGCTCGTGCTGATCGGCGGCTCCTCCTACGACAGCGACGCGCTACACCACAGCCCCGCCTTCGCCGAGCCTCGCTACCTGCTGCCGCTGGTGCCGCTGCTGGGGGCCGCGTTCGCGCTGGCAGTGCGAGGCGCCGGGCGACGGTGGACGCCCGCCGCGGGCGCCGCTCTGATCGCGCTCATCTTCGGCTATGACGTCGTCAGCCAGCTGCAGGTCATCGCTCGCTACTACGGCTAGCGACTCCGGCGAGCCGCGCTTCAGGTCTGCTTGGGCGCGTCGGCAGGCGGCTTCGTCGGCAGCGCGTCCACATTCGCCTCCGCGGCGGCGCGGTTCTCCTCCATCACCGCCAGCCAGATCTCCTCGCGGTAGATCGGGATGCCCTCGGGAGCGGCGATCCCGAGCCGGACCGTGTGGCCGCTGACCCCCATCACGGTCACGAGGATCTCATCGCCGATGACGACGCGCTCTCCAGGACGACGCGTCAGGATCAGCATCGAGGCCGATTATGAAGCAATCTTGGACTGCATGGGCAGCGCAAACAGCGGTGCCTGCAGCGGAGCGTCCTCGTCGACGTTGAGCACCTGATAGCCGCGACGATCGCGGATCACGAGCGGGGCGCGCAGGTTGGCGGTGATGTCCGCCGGGTCCGGGGTGGCGCGGACGGTCACGTACAGCTCGGACGGCTCGGCGTCCTCGATGCCGGTGCGCTCGCGGTCCTCCGGAGCGATCTCCAGCGAGAAGGAGGGGAAGAACTGCTCCGGGCTGATGACCGGAAGCGCCAGCGCTGCATTGTCGACCGCGTGCAACCACAAGAAGCCGCTGCCGGGGTTGCGGTCGAGCAACGTGTACTGCAGGCCGCCCAGGCCGATCAGGCCGAAGGGGAACTCGATCACGTCCCGCTCGTCGATCTCGACGGCGCCGAAGCGGATGCTCTGGAATTTCACGGACATGGTCGGTTCTCCTTGGCGTTCGTCTACTGCAGGAAGTTGAGCAGCGATTCCTGAACGATGCTCGCAGCGGCACGGAGCGCCGCCTCGTAGCCCGCCTGCTCGTTGGCGTAGGCGATCGACGCTTCAGCGACGTTCGTGGAGTCAAGGTTCGCGAGGGCACCGGTGATCGAGGCCTGCAGGTCTTCGTTGCGGGTCAGCGCTGTCTGCATCTGGTCGGTGGCGCTGCCGGCGCTCGCCTGCAGGTCTCGCAGCGTCTGCATGTTGCCGTCGAGCTTTTCCAAATAGACGCCGCCGAGTTCGCTCTGGGCTTCGGCCGTGCCGTTGCGCATCGTCTTTGCGATCGAGCGCAGCGTGTCCAGCAGACCCCCGTCTTCGGAGGCTTCGCCGTTACCGAGCAGCGATGAGATGTTCGTCGTGACCGTGATCGACGCGCCGGGTCCGACGACGCGGCTCACGCCTTCTGTGTTGCCTTTGTATTCGTCGCTTGCGCCCGATTCGTAGGGAGCTGTGGTGGTGGCCGTCCCAGAGAAGATGTACTGGCCCGCGTATTGGGCGTTGGCGTCCTGCTTGATCGTTTCGGTCAGTTGTTCCACGTCCAGCGCCATCGTTTCGAGATCGCTTTTGTTGTACGTGCCGTTGGCTCCCTGCACGAGCAGTTCGCGCACGCGCTGGGTGACTTCGCTCATGTTGTCCATCGAGCTACTGGCAGTTTGCTCCCAGGAGATCCCGTCCTGAGCGTTGGCTTCGTAGGTGCTGAGCCCTTCCAGCTGGCTCTGCAGGTCGATCACCTGGCTCGCGCCGTAGGGGTTCTCCGACGGTTCCAGGATCGTTTTGCCAGAGGACAGTTCGTCGCTCGTGCGCTCCATCGCCGCCAGGGACGCGTTGAGGTTGTTGAGCGTGGTGCTCGTGACCATCGTTGGTGTGATCCGCTCGCTCATCGCCTACAACCCCACCACGCCGGTGTGCTCGATCAGGGTTTCCAGCATTTCGCTCATCGCCGTGAGCGTTCGCGCTGAGGCCTGGTAGCCGCGCTGGAAGGTGATCAGGTTCGTCATTTCTTCATCCAGCGAGACACCCGAGACGCTCTGACGTTGGTCGCTGATCGCCGTGACCGTCGTCTGCATGTTGCTCTCGTCGTTCTTAGCTCCCTGCACATCGCTGCCGACTTTCTCAACGAGCGTCGCATAGTCTTTTTCGGCGGCGCCACCGCGCAGCGCTGCGATCGCCTGGGCGACTTTGTTCCCGCCTTCCGCTTCGCTTTTCGACGCGCTCACTTCCGAGGACTTCACCGCGACCGCAAGCGTCGCGGCTGTTTCGCCGGAGAAGAACGGCGTCGTGAGGTGTTCGTTGACCGTCGCCGCGAGCGTGTGTGCGACGCTGTCAAGGCTGCTCTGCAGCTGTGTGAGGGCGCCTTCAGGGGCCGTCAGCGAGAGCAGCGCGCCGAGCCGCCCGCCGGAGGACGCCGTCAGTTCTTGGGGCCAGTTGACCTTCGTGCCTTCCACGAGCGGCTTCGCGGCTTCGCCGAAGCTGACGGTGTCCATGTGGTCCGGCGCTTCGGTGACGGTGATGTTCGCGAGGCTCGAGAGCTTGTCGAGCAGCGCATCGCGACGGTCGAGCATCTCGTTCGGCGGCGTGCCTCCTTCTTCGGAGAGCTTGATCTGGCCGTTTAGCTGCGCGACTTGTTCGGCGATGCTCGCCACTTCCCCCGATGGCCCGGTGAGCGCTTCGTACTGTTCGCTGACCTGGCTTGCGATCGCCGAGAGCTGGCTGCCAAGCTGTTTGATCGTTGTGGCGAGCTGTCGGCCGGCCGCGACGACGGCTTCTTTCGCTGCTTCTTCGGTGGGGGAGGTGGCGAGGGCGTTCCACGCCGACCAGAAGTTCGACAGCTGGCCTGCGACGCTCGCGCTGGAGGGTTCGTTGAAGGCGCTCTGCGCCTGTTCGAGCACTTCCGCGTTGGCGGTCGCGGAGCTGAGTGAGCTGTTTTGGGTCCGGTACTGGGCGTCGAGGTATTCATTGCGCACACGCGTGATCGTCGTCACGCTGACGCCGGTTCCGACCTGGGCGCCCAGGCCCGTGTGCGCCGACAGCGCGGGGACCGTCAGCGGCTGGTCAGGTTCCAGCAGCGCGGTCTCGCGCGAGTAGCCTTCGGTGTTCGCGTTGGCGATGTTGTTGCCGGCTGTATCCAGCGCGGTCTGCTCGGCGATCAGGCCGCTGAGCGCGGTCTGCAGTCCTTGCAACGAGGGGATCGTCATCGTCTCACGCGCGCAGGTCGAGGACGTGTAGGGCGCCGCGTGGGCGGGAGCTGGTGATCGCTCTGGAGGAGCCGTGCGTGTCGTAGCCGTTGACGCCGTCGAGCGAGAGCATGCCCATCAGGTGGTCCAGGAAGCCGAGCTCGATCTGCATCAGAGCACGGTTGCAAGAGTGCTCGCGCTGGAGCTCGTGCAGCAGACCGCGCAGCTCGGCGCTGCGCGTGCTCGCCCGCTCCACGCTCGCGCTGTCCATGAGCGTGCTCAGCAGCGCCAGCGTCACCGACTGGCCCGGTACCCCCAGCCGCTCGCCGCTTCGCGCCAACAGGCTGGAGCGCTGCTCCTCGAGAAGCTGGCGGCGGCCCATCTCTCCGCGCAGGATGCCTGCCAGGCGCACGACCGAATGCACGTCGCGCGCGCGGATCGCCGCCCCCTGCTCGAGCACGACGCCCAAGAGGCTTCGGGCCGAGGCGATCTGTGCATCGAGGTGATCGAGCACGGCGAGGACGAGCGCGCGGTCGCGCTGAACATCCTCTCTGTTGGCCAGCTGCGCGGAGATCATGCGCTCGAGCCCCCTGTCACCTTCGCCTGCGAGGCGCCTTCCAGGCCCTCGAGGTTGCTGGTCATCTGTGCCGCCAGGCCGAGCCCGCCGGCGTCCATCACGCTCGTCGTGAGCGCCTGCGGCAGCATCGAGGAGAGCTGCGAGTTGGCGCCACCCGAGCCTGAGGAACCGCCTTCTTCAGAGCCCGATTCACCTTCGGATTCCCCACTGATACCGCTTGTCTTCGCGAGCGTCTGCGAGAGCTCTTCGACGAGCGTTGCTTCGAAGGACAGCGCGCTCTGGTAGGCCTTTTGCGTTGCTTGCGAGCCCTTGCGTACCCACTCGGGCTCGGTCGCCTGATTGACGACGGGAAGACCGGTAGACCCGCTCGTGGCTGCGACGCTCATGACGTCGGGCGCATCTGGTTGGCGATCGACATCATCTGGCTCTCGTCCTGGATCGCCGTGCTGTTCATCTGGTAAGCGCGCTGCGTGCTCACCATGTCTGCCATCTCGCTGGCCATGTTCACGTTGGAGCCCTCCAGGGCGCCCTGGTGAATCTTGCCCGTGGCCGGGTGCGGCGCGCCGCTGGCTTTGGTCGGCGTCAGCGTGCCGGAGCCGTCGGCGAGCAGGTGTTCGGGCGAGGTGACCGTCACGAGCTTGACCTGTCCGAGCTTGCGCGCGCCCGCGGTCACGGTCCCGTCGGAGGAAATGCTGACTTCGCTCGGCGCGACGCCCGGAGGGAGTTTGATCGGCGGTGAGAGACGGTTGCCTTCGGCGTTGGTGATCGTGCCGCTCGCGTCGACACCGAAGTCGCCGTTGCGTGTGAGCGCCTTCTGCCCGTTGGCGAGCGTCACCTCGAAGTAGCCGGGGCCTTCGATCGCCATGTTCAGGGGGTCGCCCGTTTCCGCGATCGCGCCTTGGCTTTCGCTGCGCCCGATCACCTGGGCGCTTGCGCCGGAGCCAGCGGTGCTGACGGTGCCGGCGATGTTGACCGGGTTGTAGAGCAGGTCCTTGAACGCCACCCGCTCGGACTTGTAGCCGCTTGTCGAGAGGTTGGCGAGATCGTTGCTGATCGCGTTCAGCTGTTCCTGCTGCGCTTCCATGCCTGCGGCTGCGGAATAGAGACCTTCGAGCATTTAGCCGGTGATCGGCCGTCGCCGCAGGGACTTGAGTCGCGCGTCTAGCTGGTGGCGATCGAGCCGACCTGCGATGCCGACTCCTGCAGTGTCTGGCCGATCGCCTGCACCGCCTGCTGCCCGGACTGGAAGCTGCGCAGCGAGGTGATCATTTCCACCATCACCTTCGCGGCGTCGACGCCGGAGCCCTCGAGCGATCCCTGGCGCACGGTTCCCGTTGGTTTGCCGGAGGCTTTGCCCGTATAGAGGTCTTCGCCCTGCTTGATGGCGCCTGGCACTTCGAAGACGCCGAGCGCGCTCGCAGATACGGTCCCCGTGGAGCCGACTTTGATCGGCGCGCCGCGCTGATCGAGGACGGGGTCGCCGTTCGTGTCTGTGAGCACGCCCGTGGAGGAGGCTGTGAACTGCCCGTCGCGCGTGTAGCGCACGCCCTGGGCCGTCTTCACCGCGAAGAAGCCGCTGCCCTCGATCGCGAAGTCGAGCGGTTCGCCTGTTTCCTGCATCGAGGCCTGCGTCATGTTCGTGTAGGACTTGCCCAGCGCTACGCCCTCGTTCACCGAGCCGACGGCGCTCCCGCCCTCGGTGTTGGCCAGCAGCACATTGCCGAAGCTGTGCTGGGTCGATTCGTCGGGCTTGAAGCCGGGTGTGGAGGCGTTGGCGAGGTCGTTGGCGAGCTGATCCTGGCGGACCTGCTCGGCGACCATGCCCGACGCGGCGATGTAAAGGCCGAGATCCATCTCCCCTCGGGTGTTCGACCGTCGCCGTCGATTCTTGAGCGCGCCCGGCGCTGGGGAGGCCACCGCTCATGGCGGCGCGCTCGCCTGGGAACGCCGGTCTCAGCCGACCGCGGTGAACAGCGGCAGCTCGCTGGAGAGCTGTTCGTACAGGCGGCGGCGCAGCTGCGTGTGGATCTGTGAGACGCGACTCTCTGAGACGCCGATGCGATCGCCGATCTCGCGCAGGTTCCAGTCCTCCACGTACAACAGCACCGCGACTTCGCGCTCCTGCTTGGACAGGCGCGCAAAGGCCTTACGAAAACGCGCCTTGGCTTCCTGGCGCTCAGCCCGGATCGTCGGGTCGCAGTCCTCATCAGAGCTCTCGAGCGTGTCGATCCGCTCGATCGTGGCGCTCTCGTCCGAGCGCACGATCCGGTTCAGTGAGCCGACCTCTGAGAGCGCCACCTGGTCGAGGCGATTGCGCAGCTCAAGCGGCGTCATGCCCACCTGGGCGGCGAGCTCCTCGCGGCTTGGCTGGCGTTCGAAGTCTGTCGCGAAGCGCTCGCGAGCGGTGTTGATCGCGCGCTCGTCGCGGCGCAGCGAGCGGGGCGCCCAGTCGTGTCGGCGGAGCTCGTCGAGCACCGCGCCGTGGATCCGCGTCCAGGCGTACTGCTCGAGCGTCGCGCCCTTCTCCGGGTCAAAGCGATCGATCGAGCGGATCAGCGCCTCCAGACCGCACGAGAGGAAGTCGTCCACATCGCACTGGGCCGGCACCTCGCGGACCTTGCGGTAGACGATGTAGCGCACCATCGGCATGAACATGAACACCAGCCGGTCGCGGATCTCGCGATCGCCGGTGAGCCTGTACTCCTGCCACGTCGCCAGCACCTCCGATGCCGGCACCCTGGCTGCACGCTTTCCGATTATGGCCATGCTCCTGCTCTGGGATCGAGGGGTGTCAAACGGGAACGGATCCTCATTCGAGGCGGCCGTGCGATCCCCTGCCGCTCAGAGAATGTGCGCGGCGGTCGATGACGCGGTAAGGAAATGGTCTCCGCGCCCTCAGGCCCAGCGTTCCGGGACGCCGTCCCGCTGGCAGATGAGCTGCCGCAGCGCGCCGCGCAGCTCCTGGGCAGCGGCGATCTTGACGGCTACCGCGAGTTGTTCGCGCGCGTTGGCGCGATCGCGGACGTTCACGCCCGCTACTGGGTGGGCATGCAGCTCGTCGAACTTGGGTGTAATGCGCGCGCCGCCGCGGACCACGAGGACGTGACGGCGCTGCTCGCGCAGAGTGCTGGGGGAGCGCTCGAACTGCTCGAACGCGAGCCCGCCGAGCCGCGGCTGCTCGAGCGCGCCGGGGTGCTACTCGGTGAGCTGGGAAACCTCGACGCCGCCGACGCGCTCTTCGAGGCGGCGGGGCGTTTGGACCCGTCGCTAGGCGGCCTGCCCGACAGCCTGCGTGAGCTCGCCAACCGAGGGCCGTCCGAGCTAAGCGCCCGGGCGCTCGAGATCGCGGCCCGCGCACAGCCCGCTCAAGGGTTACGACTAAGCCTCTGCATGATCGTGCGCGACGAGCAGGAGATGCTCCCTCGCTGCCTGGAGGCGGTCGCGGACGCGGTCGATGAGATCGTGATCGTGGACACGGGCTCGCGCGACCAGACGATCGCGATCGCGCGCTCGTTCGGGGCACGTGTGATCGAGCGCGCATGGACGGGCTCCTTTGCACAGGCGCGCAACGCGTCGTTCGACGCGGCTAGCGGCGACTGGCTGATCTATCTGGACGCCGACGAGGTGCTTGTGCGCGCGGACGCTGCGCACCTGCGCTCGCTCACCGCCCGCACCTGGCGCGAGGCGTTCTATCTCGCTGAGACCAGCTACACAGGCGAGGTCGAGGAGGGCTCGGCGGTCACGCACAGGGCGCTTCGCATGTTCCGCAACCGTCCCGAGTATCGCTTCGAGGGGCGCGTGCACGAGCAGATCGCGCATCGCCTGCCCGGGTCTCTGCCGGAGCGTTTCGAGGCTGTTGACGTCCGCGTCGAGCACTTCGGCTACCTCGGCGTCGTGCGTGAGGCGCGCCAGAAGTCGCGCCGCAACATCGAGCTACTGCAGCTGCAGCTGGCAGAAGGCGATGCGACGCCGTTCCTGCGCTTCAACCTTGGCTGCGAGTACGCGTCGGCCGGTGAGCGGGCGGCCGCGCTCGAGCAGTTCGAGCAGGCGTGGCGGGCGCTCGACAACGAGGACGACCGTGACAGCCACAAGTACGTCCCCGCGCTGCTAAGCCGCCTGGTCAAGGCGCTGCGACTATGCGAGCGACTCGAGGACGCCGGCATGCGCGCGTCTGAGGGACTCGAGCTCTACCCCGACTTCACCGACCTCGTCTTTGAGCAGGCCCTGATTGCCCGTGCGCGCGGTGAGCGCGAGCGTGCGATCGAGCGCTGCGAGCGCTGCCTGGAGATGGGCGAGAGCCCGCGCCGCTACACGGCCACCGTCGGCGTGGGTAGCTACCTCCCCATGCTCCAACTCGCCGAGCTCAGGCAGGAGCAAGGGGAGAGCGCCGCTGCGACGGAGATCTTGGAGCGATGCGTGAGCGAGTACCCCCAGTTTCTGAACGCCCGCTTCCTGCTTGCCACCTGCCTATATGAGGCGGGAGACACGGGCGGCGCAGAGGTGCAGTTCAGGAGCGTCATCGAGCGCCAGCCAAACTCAGCAAGGGCACGCGTGGCGCTCGCCGAGACGCTGCTCGCACAGGGTCGCTACGAGGAGGCGGTGGCCGAGACCTCGAAGCTTGACAGCGACGACCCGCTCGCCGCCATGGCTTGCAGAACCGAGCTCTTCGCCCGTATCGCGGGCGGTGACCACGACGGTGCCCCGGCGGCGCTCGTGCGAGCTAAGAAGGCCGGCATGGCGGAGGACGAGCTCGCTCTGTTCCTCGGCTGGGAGCAGCTGGTGCGCACCGGTGAGACTGCGATCGAGCCCGCCCGCGAGGTCATACCGCAACTGGCCGTGATGCTCGAGGCGCTGCTACGCGTGCAGGACTTCGAGAGCTTTGAAAAGCTGCTTGGCCTGCTCGAACGCGCGCCGCTTGAGGAGCGCGAGCGCCGCGAGCTGCTCGCAGAGATGTACATGCGTCGCGGCTTCGCTGCCTCGGCTGCACAGGAGTGGATGCGCGTCTGCGCCGGTGAGCCCGACACACGTGCACTTGTCGGCCTCGCGCGCGTGGCCGCGGTTCGAGGTATGGCGCGCGAGGTGGGCGAGTTCGCAGCCGCGGCGCTCCTGCGCGACCCCGAGAACGAGCTCGCGGCGAGCCTTCTCGTGCAGGTGGGTGGCGATGCTTCAAGTTTCGGCGGGCCGCGTCGATGACCGTATTGACCGTAAATCGCGAGGCGGCCCATGGACTGGACCGCGTCACCCGTTTTCAGGGAGAAAACGCCATATGAGCTCGCCGATCATGCCTATAGAGGACCTCTTGGGGCCCACTGCCGACATCCCCATCATCCCCATAGCAGACAGCAACACCGAGGACATCGCGACATTCGTGTCGGAGATGGCCACCGACCCCAACCCGCTGATGCTCGCCGCTAGCAGGGGCGGCCCGCCGCAGGAGCTGCTCGAGCAGATCGCCGCGGCGGCCGGCTTCGAGGAGCGGCTGCGTGAAGGCGGCCACCATTTGCGCTTCCACACCCAGGCGTACGGCGGAGCGCCGCGAATCGAGCTGCACGACCGCGACGGCAACGCTGTGAGAACTCTGTCCATCACCGAGGCGTTCGAGCTGGCCGCCGGCGCGCCGCGGGACTAGGCCGACACTCCTCCGATGTCCACTTCAGGGCTTTCCGTCGGTTCCAGCACGAGCTCCCCGATCACGATCTCGGGGCTGGCATCGGGGCTGGAAACGACCAAGATCATCGCCGCGCTGATGGGCGCGGAACGCGAGCCCGTCACGCACCTGACCGACGAGGAGGCGAAGCTCGCGGCGGAGCAGACGCAGCTGTCGAGCGTGCAGTCGAGCCTGCAGCAGCTGGCCTTCTCCGCCGCCGAATTCAGCCTCCCGTCGCTGTTTGAAAGCGCGCAGACGGTCACCTCCAGCGAACCGCAGCGCGTCAGCGCGTCGAGCTCCACCGGCGCCGGCGTCGGTGGCTACGAGGTGAGCGTGACGCGGCTCGCGAACTCCTCGCAGCGCAGCTTCACCTTCACGAGCCCGGCCAGCGAACAGACGCTCGCGATCGAAGGCCAGGAATTCAAGTTGAAGGCTGGGGAGAGCGCGAAGGAATTCGCGAGCTCGATCAACACGAACACGAAAGCGCCTGTGTACGCGGCGGTGCTGGAAAATGGGACGCTCGTGCTCTCCAGCCGCGCGACGGGCAACACTGGCGCAGAATTCATCAAAGTCAGCGGCGCGGCGCTCACCGAACAGGCCGGGACCGCCAGAGAAGGCAAGGACGCGGAATTCGAAGTCGACGGCGTGGCCGGTACCTCGAGCTCGAATACCGTCACCAACGCGATCCCCGGCGTCACGCTCACGCTCGGCGGGCTCACCCCGAACGGGCCGGTCACGATCGACGTTGCCCCTCCCGGCCCTAACGCGAGCGCGGTGGAAGCGCAGGTGCAGTCGTTCGTGAAGCTCTACAACTCGACGGTGGAAGCGATCCAGACGCAGCTGCAGACCAAGCCTCCGAGCAAATATACGAGCACGAGCGAATATGGGACGGGGATCCTGTTTGGTGACGTCGAACTCACGGGCCTGCTGGACAACATGCGCGTGACGATGTACGAACCGATCGCCGGGCTACCCACGGAAATGTCGAGCCCCTTTGACATCGGTATAAGCACGGGCTCCGCCACCGGCTCTGGTGGCTCCTCGGGTGCGTCGTTGGAAGGGCTGTTGACGCTGGAACCGGCGAAGCTCGCGGAAGCGGTCAAGGCGAATCCTACAGGCGTCGAGAAAATGCTTCAGCAGTGGTCGCAGAGCCTGCAGACGCAGATCAACAGCGTCGGCGCCCCGGGCGGTACGCTCGAAGCCAGGGTCAACGGTGACGGCACCGAGGTGACTGGGCTCGCGTCGCAGATCAGCTCGATGAACGAAATGCTCGCCCAGCGCGAAAAATCGCTGCAGCGGACCTACGCCGAACTTGAAAGCGTGATCTCGCGCAACAGCACGCAGAGCGACTGGCTGACGAGCCAGGAGGAATCGCTCAACAAGTCCGGCATCTAGCTCGCGCCCGCGTGTCAACTTTTTCGCCCGCTGGCCGATCATTGCAGTGAGATGACGAACGTCACAGCCTCCCACGCGGCCTATCGCAGGGGCGCGGTTCTCGCCGCCACCCCCGTGGAGCGCGTGGTCCTCCTCTACGACGGGGCCCGTCGCTTCCTCAGCCAGGCCGCGAGCGCGATGCGTGAGGGCGAAGTTGAGCGGGCGCACAAGTCGCTGCGCAACGGTGAGCGGATCATCAGCCACCTCGACGGGACGCTCGACTTCCAGCAGGGCGAAATCTCACAGCGCCTGGATTCGATCTACCGGTTCTGCCTGACGCACCTCAACCGCGCGCGCCTAAACCAGGATGCCGGGAAGGTCGAAGAGGTGATCGAGCTACTGGGTGAGCTGCGGGAGTCCTGGAGCCAGCTGGCCGCTGAGGCGGAGTACGACGCGTGAGCTCCCCTGGGCTCCACGGCGACGCCGAGAGCCTACTCGAGCGCTACGAGGCGATCTACGCGCATGCCGAGCTCGAATTGGAGCTCACTGGCCGGGGGGAGATCGAACGTTTGGGCGAGCTCCTGGGGCATTGGGATGAGTTGACTGCTGGGCTGCCTGTGCAGCCACCGGTGGCTGCTGCCGCGTTGTTGCAGCGGGCGCGACTGGTGCACGAGCGCACGCGCGTCGAGCTTGAGCGTCTGCGTAGTCTGGTGCTCGAGGAGTTGGGAGACACCAAGCGCGCGCGTCGTGCCGCTGGCGGCTATGCCGGGCAGTTGTCCAGGCGCCCGCGTCTGGATCGCAGCGCCTGACGTTCTCTCTGCGCGTAAGCGCAGCTGCTCGCCAGGGCTGACGTCGGAGGGGAATCCTGGGTCAGGTAGTCGGAAACGCCGCTGGACCCGCTGGGCGATGCGGGTTATCATCGCGGATTGCGTTCTCTGCTGCTGGCAGCCGGCTAGTTTGGGCTACATCGACAGGGGCCGCTCAAGGGGTCTCGGCAGGACGGTCCCGAATCGGGGGTGTCTTGGCCGGGGCTTTCAGGTCAAGATAAAGGAGCAGCACGAAATGAAGATTGCTCGATTAACCGGGCTTATGCTCGTAGTCATTGCTGCTATGAGCCTCGGGATCAGTTCGACCGCTCTCGCGGCGGGAGAAAACCCCTTATTCTTACCCGTCGGTGCGTTACAGTCCGGGGTCAGCGGTACAAGTATCCTCTACGGGGGTGGAAGGTTAGTTTTATGTTTGAAAGATGTTTACCATGGCACCATAACGAGTTCGTTATTAATCGGTAATGCCACGGTACATTATTTAGAATGTGTGTCGTTAGCCTCGCCGTCGTCTTCCACCCACTGCCCGGTCAGTAGCCCTGGAGCAGCAGCAGGCTTAAATGTTAACGAACACTCTGCATGGGATACTCGGATTAATCTTACCGAACAAGGCGACGGGAATCCTGTTCTTACCGGTGGCTAGTAAAGTGTTCGTCGAACTCGAAGAAAATGAATGTACGCCTCCAACAAAAGTCACTGGAAATGTTGCAGGGGAAATAACTCCCGTAGGTGTGCATACTACGACCGGCAAAACGATCTTTACATTAGTCGCCGGTGTCCAGGGCATAAAAGACATTGACCTAACTCACGGGCTCGGCTTAGTTAAGCCCGAACTCGTGGCCTTCGGCGAACCCTCAGCGCTATCACAGACAGAGGAAGTAGAATCGACCGTGGCCGTGGAAGTGACCTGATACGAGGGCAACAGTTACGTACCAAAATGAAATGTTAAGTAGGGATTAGCTTGTAGGTGGGCGGGTGAGGCGCGTACGTGCCTTGCCCGCCCAAATGAGGTAAAGTAACCGCGAGGGGCGGACCGGACTAATCTGAAGGGGAGGGTGAAGGATGCGCGAGACGACTGAGCGCGACGTGCGGCATGTATGGCCGGGGGTGTGGGGAGCAAGTCGAGCCGCGTACGGTTCGCGGGCGCTCCTGTTGGTTGCTTTCGTGTTCGTGCTTCGGCTACTCGTGCCTGCGGTGACGCAGGCGTATGCGACGATCGAAGGCCCGCCGGTGTTCTCTTCGGGTTCGATTGGGCGTGTGTTCGAACAGGTTTCGCCTGCTGACACGAATGGGAACGAGGCGGGTTTTGGGACTTCTCCTTATGACGTGGGTGCGCTTAGCCACTACGGTTTGGCGTCCCCTGATGGGGGGGCTGTTTTGTTTGAAGGTACGGGCCCGATGGGGGAAAGCCCGTGGGGTGCGAGCCAGTGGTTCGTCGCGACGAGGTCCGCCAGTTGTGCCGACTCTGGAGCGAGCCCCGACACGCAGTGGTGCACCCGCGCTATCGCTCCGCGTGCGCAGCAGTCCCTCGGCGAACAAAATGGACTCATTGCGGCAAAACCCCAGACGGTCGACGCGTCGTCTGATCTCTCTCAGGCGATGATCGAACCGGCGTCGCGGGATACGCTCGCGCCCGGGGCGGAAGCGGGCTGCCCGAGTGGTCACACGCGGCTTTATCTCGCGGGGTCTGATCCGTTTGTGGCGGCGACGTTGTTGGAGACGCCCGAGGTGGAAAGCCCCGTGGTGAGTTGCAGCAAGTTTAGCGGCGGAGTGCCCGCGGGTGGTAGCCCGGATTTCAGTACCGTTTATTTCACCTATCCGGGCACACTGTTGCCCGAAGACGCCTCCCGTGCCCCGCACTCCGGCGCCGGAGTAAATGTTGAAGCGTGGGGTTTTTATGAATATCGGGATGGTGTGTTGCGTGAGGGGGGTGTGTTGCCGGGTGGGCAGTTGGATGCGTTTGGTGCTGTTCCTGCCGCGTCGGGGCATGGCAGGTCGCGTGTGGGTAGTGAGGTGTCTGAAAGTGGTGAGCGTGCATTCTTTGTGAGCCCGGATCCGGCGTCTTGTGAACCGAGTGGCCAGAACGATTGTGCGACTGATCCGCCGGAGCTTTATGTGCGGGAGAGCGGTGAAAGGACGGTGCTGGTGTCCCAGGACGTGTTGGCGGGTGGCGGGCCTGCACCGGCGGGTGTGGCGCAGATGCCGAACCCGACGCGGCAGTTGGGCGCGCCGTTTGATAGGTCGTATGTGTTTGCGTCGTCGGATGGGTCGCATGCGGTGTTTCAGAGCACGGGTTGTTTGACTGGGGGGGCGTTGTCGGGTGGTGTGTGTGGTGGGGAAGTGAAGACGTATGACTTTGATGTGGAAACGGGTGTCCTTAGCTATTTGGCGGGGGTGTCGGGGGAAATCGTGGCGAGTGATCGGGATGGGTCGGTGTTTGCGTTTGTGCGTCCGGAAGCGGGTGGGGAACCCGCGGAACTGGACTTGTGGACCGGTAGTGGTGTGGCTGCTGTGGCGCGGCTTGTGGAACCTTCGGGTGTGCCGGAGGCGCGGTTCTCTAGTGATGGTGGGGTGTTGGTATTCAGCACCGCCTCGACACTGTCTGGCTCGTTCAATAGTGGTGGGTTCGAACAGGTCTACCGGTATGATCTTGCGTCTAACGGGCTGGGGTGCGTGTCGTGCGCACCGGCGGGCGTGACCCCGCGCGGGAACTCCTGGTTCTCAGACCTCCACACCGGCGAAGCAGCGCAAGGGGGGGGCGAAGCAGAACCGGTTGTGGGTACGGTGGATGAGCGTGGTGTTTCCGCGGACGGGGAAGTGATCTTCTTCGATTCGCCGGACCCGTTGGTGGCCGGGGACACGAACACGGACTCCCCGGAACTCCCGCTCGAGGAAGAAGGTCTGGCGCCGCAGGGTAGGGATGTGTATGAGTGGGATGATGGGGTGGTGTCGTTGGTCTCGGGTGGTAAGAGTGCGCGTAACTCGTTTTTGTTGGATAACAGCGAAAATGGCGATGATGTGTTTTTCACGAGTGATGAATCGCTCGCTGCGGGTGCTGACCCGGATGGTGGGTATGTGGTGTATGACGCGAGGCTCCCGGAACCGGGTGAAGGCACGGCGGCCACCGTGACGGGTTGTGAAGGATCGGGCTGTCAGGGGGAACCGCGGACGCAGCCCGGTGTGAGGGCGGGGGGGACGGCCTTGCTGTCGGGTTTGGGTAACCCGCCTGTGGAACCGGTGTCTGTGCCGGCTGTGGAAAAGACGGCGGCGCAGTTGCGGGCGGAAAAGCTGGCAAAGGCTTTGAAGTCGTGTGGGTGGGATCGTAGGAGAGCGAAGCGTGTGGCTTGTGAGAAGCTGGCGCGGAAGAGGTATGGTGCGGTGAAAGCTTCGATCAAGAGGGGGGCGTAGTTATGGGGGTTGTGGCGCTTCTTGGTCGGGGTTGGGATACTCGGCGTTTGCGTGTCGTGCTGTCGGTCGTGGCGGTCGTCGTGTCGGTCACGTTGTTCCTTGGGTGTGGTAGTGGGCACACCTCGAGCTTGATCTGCACGCCACGTTGGCGTGTGCTGTTGGTGTCTAACCCGACGAACTTTCGGCCGGGTGACCAGTCGGGTGCCGACATGTTGGTCGTGACCGCGACGAACGTGGGTTGTGGCGCTACGAATGGGAGCCCCGTGACGCTCGGTGACGTGTTGCCCGCGGGCTTGGAAGCGGTCGAAGTGTTCGGCGATAATCCTTATCACGACCCAATCGGTGAGCTGCGCAAGGAGCCCGAATTCTCGGGCCCTCCATATGGGCTGATCTGTGCGCTGTCTGGGGGTGTGCCGTCGTGTGTGACCTCGGAAGCTGTCGGGCCGGGTGACACGCTGGCGATGACGGTGCGTGTGCACGTGAGCACGACCGTCGAAGGGTCAAGCGAAGCAGATGAAGCTTCGGTATCGGGTGGCGGCGCCACGGGGGTATCGGCGAGTAACACGGTGACCGTCAGCTCCACCCCTGCGGCGTTTGGTGTCGCGAAGGGTGGTGTGCTCGCGGCCGCGTCCAGCTACCAGGCGGGCGGGCATCCGAACGTCACGGGCGAGTTCTTCCTGAACACCAAGAACGCGCCCTCGAGCGTGATCGGCGGCCCCGACAACGAAAAAAACTGTGGGGCATTCTGCACGGTAAGCGACATCGAACCTGTCGCGCCGCCGAAGGACGTGAGCTTCGTGCTTCCGGCGGGCCTTGTGGGTTCGGTGGTGGGGGTCGCGCGGTGCCAACTCGCGGAAGTCGTGAACAGCGCGAACTGCCCGCGCGACTCGATGGTGGGCGTCGCGACGGTATTCGCACGCGCCCTAGAAGAACGGTACATCCTCACAGTCCCGGTGTATAACATCGCCCCCAATCCCGGGGAGCCGGCGGCGTTTGCGTTCAACGGCCTGTTTTTCCCGGGCAGGATCGACACGGCACTCGTGCGCAATGGTGCGGCCGGGGGGTATAGCGTGCGTGCGACGGTGTCTGATATCACGGGTGGCGGCGCGGTGTACGGGGCGTCGGTGACGTTGTGGGGAGACCCCGCAGAACACGATGGCCCCGGCCCAGACGCGGCCGCAAGGACCCCGAAAGGCAACCAGTTCCTTGACCCTGAATATGGTGGGCCGGCGCAGTTGACGTTTGGTGGGCCGGGTGTTGAACAGGTGGGTTCGGGTCCGACGTTTGAAGATGTGTTGCAGGCGCGGGTGCCGTTGTTGACGGGTGGCACGCAGTGTTCGGTGTCGTTGTCGACTACGGTGGAATCGGATTCGTATGAAGATCCGGGTGTGTTTTCGAGGGAAACTGTGGGGTCGGGTGTGGGCACGGGTTGTGGTGTGTTGCCGTTTGCGCCGTCGTTGTCGGTGGGTTCGGACAGTGCGCGGGCGGGTGAGCCTGCGGGGTATACGCTTGATCTGGGGGTGCCCCAGAGTGTGGAAGCGGAAGGTTTGGGGTCTGCGAATATTAGGGATGTGACAGCGACGTTGCCTGCGGGGGCCGTGATCTCGCCGTCTGCGGCGGTCGGGCTTGGGTCGTGTTCTGATGAACAGTTCGCGGTCGGGGTGGAAGCGCCGGCGGGGTGTCCGGGTGATTCGAGGATTGGGGTGGTGCGGGTGAGGACCCCGGATTTGGAAGAAGAATTGCATGGGGAAGTGTTTTTGGGTGCCCCGGAATGCGATCCGTGCTCCTCGGCGGATGCGTCGGAAGGGCGGCTGGTGCGGTTGTTTATGCAGGTGCGGGGAAAGGGCGAAGACGCGATCCTCGTGAAGCTTCAGGGCACGGGAACGATCGATCAGGGCTCGGGGCAGGTGACGGCGTCCTTTGACGAAGACCCGCAGGTCCCGTTCAGCGAATTCGAATTGTCGTTGACGGGCGGGGAACGCGCCGCGGTAGCGAATCCCAGGGCGTGCGGCACAGCAACCACGTCGATGGTGGTGGAACCATGGAGCGTCCCGTTCACCGCAGACGCGGACCTAGCATCGAGCTTCAACGTGGACGAAGGGTGCTTCGGACCCCAGTTCAACCCGTCGTTTCTCGCTGAAGCGACGAGCACTGTGGCTGGTGGTTTTAGTCCGGTGTCGGTGGTGTTTGGTCGGGGTGATCGGGATGGGTTTTTGGGTGGTTTGCGGGTTGGGTTGCCGGTGGGGTTGTTGGGGATGATCTCTAGGGTGAAGCTTTGCGGGGAAGCGGAAGCTAACGCTGGTTCGTGTGGGGCGGCGAGTTTCGTTGGGGAAGCGAGCGCGGAAGCGGGCCCGGGGTCTGACCCGTATTTGGTGGAAGGCGGGAAGGTGTTTTTGACGGGGCCGTATCGTGGTGCGCCGTATGGCCTGTCGGTCGTGGTGCCCGCGAAGGCGGGCCCTTACACGCTGTCGGGTACGACGGGCACGGGCCTGGTGGTGGTGCGTGCGGCGATCAACGTGGACCCTCATACCTCGGCGGTGACGGTGACGTCTGACCCGTTCCCGACCCAGCTGGATGGCATCCCGTTGCAGATCCGGCGGGTGGATGTCACGGTTGGTGGGAACGGGGCGTTCACGTTCAACCCGACGAACTGCACGAAAACGGCGTTTGGTGGGGTGTTGACGAGCGTTGAAGGCGCCACAGCGGCCGTCGGGTCGTCTTTCCAGGTGTCTGATTGTGGGGGTCTCGGGTTCTCCCCGAAAGTATCGATCTCGACGGGTCCGCGGGCATCGAAAAAGGACGGGGCGTCGTTGTTGTTCAAGATCAGCTACCCGTCTGGCGCGATGGGGTCCCAGTCGTGGTTTCATGAGGCGAAATTCGTGATCCCGAAGCAGCTCCCGGCGCGGTTGACGACGATCCAGCAGGCTTGCACGCAGGTGGTGTTCGAAGCGAACCCCGCGAACTGCCCGCCGGCGTCACGGATCGGTTATGCGCAGGTGCACACGCCGGTGTTGCCCGGCGTGTTGAAGGGCCCGGTGTTCTTTGTGTCCTACGGGAACGCGAAGTTCCCCGACGTCGTCGTCGTGCTTCAAGGGGAAGGCGTGACAGTCGATTTGACGGGGGAAACGTTGATCAAGAACGGCGTCACGTCCGCGACGTTCCCGGACACACCGGACGTCCCGTTCGAATCTTTCGAAGTGATCCTCCCGACCGGGGAATTCAGCGAGTTCGGGTCCTACGTCAACGCGAAGCACCCCTACCAGTTGTGCGGGAGCAAACTCACGGTCCCCACAGAACTCAAAGCACAGAACGGCCGTGAAATCAAGCAGAACACACCGGTCCAGGTCAACGGCTGCAAGATCATCAAAAAGAAAGCCAAGGCGAGGAAGGCCAAGAAGGCGGGGGCGTCTAGCAGAGCCAAGAGAGCCAGCGCCGGCAAGGAGGCCAGGTCATGAGCACCCACAGGCTAAAGAACACGCGGCGGGGGCTGAAGAGCGCGCTGGCTGTGGCGGTCACGCTCGCGGGTGCGGCTGGTGTGTTGGGGGTATCGGCCGCGCCGGCGTTCGCGGCGATCGAAGTACCGGTCACGGAAGCGGTGTCGGGGCAGACGGCCACGACGGCGACGTTGCATGGGCAGTTGAACCCTGGTGCGGGGACAGAACAGGTGGCCTACCATTTCGCGTACACCCCGGGTGCGGGCGCGCTATGCACGGAAAGTGGGCAGGTGGCGCCGGGCGAACCGTTCCCGGAAGCCAGCGGGAACCACAAAAAAGTCTCTGAACCGGTCACGGGGTTGCAGCCGAGTGAGGAATACTCCTACTGCCTGGTCGCTTCGAACGGGGGTGGGGAAACGGCGCAGGGCAACGAAGTGACGTTCACGACCGCAGCCTCGGCACCGTCGATCCTGGCGGAGAGCGTGGCGTCCAGGACCCGTAATGCGGCGAGCTTTGCGGCGACGATCAACCCGAACAACCAGGAAACGACCTACTGGTTTGAATACTCGACGAGCCCGTCGCTCGCGGGCGCGACCACGGTTGGCGAAAGCACCCTGTCGGGCTATGGCGAAAACGGGGTGTCGGGGGAAACGGGCGAAACGCTCGTCTCGGGAACGACCTACTACTACCGTGTCGTCGCGGAAAACGCGACGGGGAAGGAAGAAGGCGCGATCGGGCATTTCAACGCCGCGATCCCCCCAGAAGCACCCACCGGCCTTGGGTTCGCGAACGTGACCGCGACCACCGCGGAACTCGAAGGTGTCCTGAACCCCTCAAAGGCGGGGGAAGCGGGCAGCTATGAATTCCACTATAAGGCATTCTCGCTGGCGTCCTCCCCGACGGAGGAATGCAACGAAGCGTCCACCCCCGAACCCGCAGGGGCCACCACCGGGGCGAAGGAAGAAAAAGTCACCGCGACTGCTTCGAACCTACAGCCGAACGCCAGGTATGTGTTCTGCCTGACGGCCCGCAACAAAGCCGGCGAAGAAGTCACCGCGGGCGCCCCCTACATCGGGAACGTCCTGTCGACGTTCCAGACCTCCACCGCGCCCCCGAAAATCGACGAACAAGGGCAGCACTCCATCACCACCAACGGCCTGCTGCTGCAGGCCAAAGTCAACGCGAACAACGAGGAAACCACATACCGGTTCGAATACTCCACCAGCAAAGCGACGGTCGAAAACAGCGAAGGCACGATCGTGAAGGGCGCGAAACCCCTCACCGGAACCTATGGGGACCAGGAAGCGAGCGTGACCATCGGCAGCGTCCTGGAACCCAACACCACCTACTACTACCGCGTGATCGCGGAAAACGAACAGTCCGCCGGAGAAGGCACACCAGCTGAGGGGCCCGTCGAAGAACTAACGACCCCACCAGAACCACTGGTCTCAACCGGCCAGGCGGAAGCCGTGACGCAGACCACGGCAGCGCTCACGGGCACGATCACCCCCCAAGGCGCCCCCACCACCTACTACTACCAGTACATCACCCAAGTCCTCTACGAAACCACCCTCACCCAGGGCGACACCGAAGAAAAGCAAGACCCCTACCTCAACAGCACCCAAACCCCCGCCCGGACAGCCGCAGAAAACACAGAACCCCAAACCGCCGGGCCCATCGCGATCAACGGGCTGCTACCCAACACCACCTACTACTACCGACTCGTCGCCCAAACACCCTTCACCACCACGACCGCCACCCCACAAACCCTCACCACCCCACCCACCCCACCCACCACCCCACCACCCGCCCCGCCCAACCCACCAGCCCTCCCCGGCCAGGCCCCCGCCATCACCACCCCCCCCAGCCCCCCAGCCCTCACATCCACCCCAATCCCCTTCACAACCAGCACCGAAACCGTCACCATCCACGAAGAACCAACAAAACTCACCACCAACCAAAAACTCCACAAAGCACTCACCAAATGCCACAAAGACCACAACAAAACCCGCCGGCACAAATGCGAACAAACCACCAAACGACGATACAAAACCAAAAAAATAAGCGGTTGAGTAGCTCGACCTGCATGCGTGCCCAGTACCCCTCAACCATCGCATTGTCGAACGGCACACCAACAGCACCCACGGACGGCGCGAGGCCAGCCTCCGTGACCTTTTGGCTGAAGACCCAGGATGCGAATTGCACCCCCTGGTCGGAGTGAATGATTCGTCCCTCTCGCAGTGTCCTTCGCCTCAGGGCCATGCCGAGCGCATCCGCGACCAACAGCCCGGTCTGGCGGCTGTCGATCGACCAGCCCACGACCATCCTTGAGAACGCGTCGATCACCGCACAGCAGTAGAGCTTGTCCTCTCTGGTCGGGTGCTCGTGATGTCTGTCATCCACAGCCGGTCAGAGCCCTCGACACTGAAGCGTCGGCGCACCAGATCCAGCGAGCTGACCTTGCCGACCCTCGCGCCTCGGGGCAGTTGGCGCTTCGGCAGCCCATAGATCCCCAGGCGTTTCATCAGCAGATGCACCTGTTCCTTGCCGACGTGGATGCCACGGCCGTACCTGAGCTCGCCCGTCACCCGCAGCGGTCCCGTAGGTGCCACCCGAGTCCTTGTGCACCTGCGCAATCTCACCTGCAAGCCACGCATGCCTCAGCGTTCTCACCGACGGCGGGCGCAGCTTCCAGTCGTGGTAGCCAGAGACCGACACGCCGAGCATCAGACACGCCCGCTGCACGTGAAACCAGGGAAGCGATCAACCGGGAAGAGACTTTTGGGGCAGGTTCTGCTCGAGGGGCACCTCATTGACCTTCCTGGAGACCGTGAGTTCGGTCTCCAGCTGCCGGATCCGCCTCTTGGCGGCCGCGAGCTCCATCTGCCCCTCGGTGCTCAACCCGGTGCCTCACCACGGTCAATGCGCTCCTGCTTCAGCCAGCTTGTCAAGGCCGATTGAGAAGGGCTGACGCTAGACGGGAATCCTGGGTCAGGTAGTCGGAAACGCTGTTGGACCCGCTGGGCGATGCGGGTTATCCTCGCGGATTGCGTTCTCTGCTGCTGGCAGCCGGGCTAGTTTGGGCTACATCGACAGGGGCCGCTCAAGGGGTCTCGGCAGGACGGTCCCGAATCGGGGTGTCTTGGCCGGGGCTTTCAGGTCAAGATAAAGGAGCAGCACGAAATGAAGATTGCTCGATTAACCGGGCTTATGCTCGTAGTCATTGCTGCTATGAGCCTAGGGGCCACCTCGACCGCTCTCGCGGCGGGAGAAAACCCCTTATTCTTACCCGTCCGTCCGCTACCGAGCGGGCGCTTCCGCAAGCGGTCGCCGAGAAGTTGGCGAGGTCGCTCCTGCCACGGCGGCGCCGTGAACGCAACGATGCAGCCGCTGTCGCCGTCCGCTCATACAGTGCTGAACCATTCGCTGCCCTCGCCCATCAGCGTCGTGCCGCCCACAGCGACACGTCGGGCGAGCTCGCCGGGAAGTTGGCGGCTTCCAGGTCGCCGCAGTTCTCGTTGAAGTAGCCACAGTCGCCCGCTTTGGCCTCTTACGCTCGCGCGCTCTAAAGATCGCCCGCGGGCGGCCGATCACGGGGACGGCCCCTCGATGGCCGTGGAGTTCGCGACCTCATGGAGAGCGTCGGTTTCAGCCCAGGGAGGGCGGAAAGGACACCAAACCAATGGCTCTCGTCGATTCGACACAGCAGTTGCTGCAGGCTGCCATGCGCGGTTCCTGGCAGCGTGAGACGGCGCTCACGAACAACATCGCCAACGCTGACACGCCCGGCTACCAGCCGCAGGAAGTCAGCTTCGAGAGCACCTTGGAAAGCGCGGTGAACACGGGCGAATCGCCCGAAGAACTTCAGTTTCAGACGCAGACGGTCCCCACCGAAGCGGGCCCGAACGGCTCCGGCGTGAGCGTCGATCAGGAATCCGCCAAGCTCGCCGAAAATGCCCTCGACTATCAGGCGCTCACGCAGGTGATGGGCGCCCGCAACGACATCATCCGATCGGCGCTCGGAGCGCCGCCCGCCTGATGGGGCTCTTCGACGCGATCGGCATCGCCGGCAGCGGTCTCACGGCCGAGCGCATCCGCATGGATGTGACCGCTGAGAACCTCGCCAACGCCGACACCACGAAAGCCGCCAACGGCAAGCCCTACCAGCGTCAGGAGGTCGAGTTGTCGCAGGTCGGCTCGAGCGACTTCGGCGGCGCGCTCTCCAGCGCGATCAGCCGTGGCGCCTCGGGTGCAGCGTCCGCCGGTGGCGTCCAGGTCACGGGCATCGTCAGCGACGCCACGCCAGATCAGCAGGTTTATGCCCCGGGGAGCCCCGAAGCAGACGCGCAGGGGTACGTGAAGATGCCGAACATCAGCACGGTCACGGAAATGACCGACCTGATCTCCGAGTCGCAGTCCTACCAGTCCGACGTGACCGCGATGCAGACCGCCAAGTCGATGTTCACCTCGACGCTCGGGTTGCTCAAGTGATTGTCCCGCCGGTCGGCGGACTGAGCCACCTGTCGCTGGGATCCGCCGAAGGTGCGACCCAGGCCGCCCAATCGAGCGGCGGCGTCGGTGCGGGTGGCGAAGCCGGTGGGTTCGGCGGTGAGCTCACCGAAGCGATCTCCTCGCTGGAGAAGAGTCAGCAGAGCGCCTCCAGCGCCTCGCAGGCGCTGGCGATGGGCACGGTCAGCGACCCCGAGAGCGCGATCGTGACCGTCGAGGACGCGCAGATGGCGATGGAACTCGCATCGACGATTCGCACGAAGGCCACAGAAGCGACCACCGACATCTTCAACACGCAGGTCTAGCCGATGCCCACCGCTGCCCTCGCCTCGAGACTCACGCCCCGCGGTTGGTTGATCGCCGGCGCCGCCGCGGTCGTGTCGATCCTGTTCGTCTACCTGTTCATCAACACCGTCTCCAAGCCCAGCTACACGACGCTTGTGAGCGGCGTGGAACCGTCACAGACGGGCAAGATGACGAGCACGCTCGCCGCCCAAGGGATCGCCTACGAGCTGCAAAACAACGGCACCGCGATCGCCGTGCAGGCCAACGAGTCCTCAAAGGCACGCGTCGCGCTTGCCGGCGCGAACCTGCTCGGCAACACCCAGCCCGGCTTCTCGCTGTTCGAAAAACAGAACCTCGGTGAAAGCAACTTCCAGCAGCAGGTCACCTATCAGCGCGCGCTGCAGGGCCAGCTCGAGGAAACGATCAACAGCGTCCAAGGCGTCTCCGGGGCGCAGGTCGAGCTCGTGCTGCCGAGCTCCCAGAACCAGATCTTTGGCGAAAACCAAAACGCCTCCTCCGCTGCTGTGCTGCTCTCGGGTACGAGCTCGCTCTCGGCGAACTCCGTGCGCGGGATCGCCCAGCTCGTGAGCTCCAGCGTCTCTGGGCTGCAGCTGAACAAGGTCACGATTACGGACGCCTCCGGCGAACTATTGTGGCCGCAGGCCGGCGGCGCCGGCGGCGGCTCGGGCACGAGCGTGCAGGAAGCCGAGCAGCGCTATGACCAGAGCACCGCGGCCAGCCTCGATGCGATGCTCGCGCAGACGCTCGGGCCCGGCAAGGCGCAGGTTCTCGTCTACGCCAACATGAACGTCGACCAGACGACCAAGGAATCGCTCGAATACGGCAAAGCCGGCACGCCCCTGCAGCAGAGCAAGTCCGTCGAAACGCTCGCCGGCAACGGCACCACTGCGGGCGGCACGACCGGCACCGCCAACCTCACCACGACCGGCACCGGCGGCAAGTCCAACTACAAACACGAAACGACCACCTCCTCTTTGGGGGTCTCAAAGACCGTCACCCACACCGCGGTTGCGCCCGGCACCGTCGAAAGCCAGCACGTCTCCGTGCTGCTCGACAAATCCGTGCCTGCCTCGGCGCTGCCCGCGATCCGCGAAGCGATCACCAACGCCGCTGGCATCCAAACCAAGCGCGGGGACACGATCTCGATCGGGCAGGTGGCGTTTGCCAAGAGCGCGACCACCGCCGCAGCAGCGAGCAGCCCACTGAGCATGGCCAAGTACGTGCTGCTCGGGATCGGCTCGCTCCTGTTCCTGTTCTTCACCACGCGCTCGCTGCGCAAGCGCGAGAAGGAGACGATCGACGAGCCCAAGTGGCTGCGCGAGCTCGATGCACCCGTGCGCCTCTCCGAGCTCGAACGCGAAACGGCACCGCGCACGGCCGTGGCGATGGCAGCAGCGTCGCCCAGCAACGGCGGTGGCGCCGCGGGCGCCCAGGCCAAAGACGGCTCGAGCATCCGCGAACAGGTCGAGCAGCTCGTCGATCGCGAGCCCGACCGGGTTGCACAGCAACTGCGCAGCTGGATGCAGGAGGGCTGATCCGCGATGGCCGGCGAGTCCGCGGCGGACATCGTGCCGGGACTTCCCGCTGCCCCCCAACCGCGCGCCTACCAGCGATCGCCGGCCCGATCATCGGCACCCGCAAGGCCGCCGTCCTGATGGCTGCCTTGGGTCCGGAGCGCGCCGCGATCCTCCTGCAGCGGATGGGCGAGGAAGAGATCGAAAGCCTCTCCATGGAGATGGCCAACATGACCTCCGTCGGTCCGGAGACGACCGAGTCGATCTTCACCGAGCTCGCCGCGCTCGCCGGCGCCGGCGAGACAGGCGCCTCCGGGGGGCTTGACTACGCGCGCGGCGTGATCGAGCGTGCGCTTGGACCCGAGCGCGCGGCCGAGGTGCTCGGCCGCCTCTCCGAGCGCAACGAGACACCTCCGTTCGATTTCCTCCAACGCGTCCCCCCCGAGCGGACCGCCGCGCTGCTGCGCGGCGAGTCACCGCAGACGATCGCGCTGATCCTCGCGTCCCTGCATACGACGCTCGCCGCACAGGTGCTCACGCGGCTGCCTGAGCGCCAGCAGCCAGACATCGCCCTGCGCATCGCGCGCATGGGCGAAACGAGCGCGCAGGTGGTCGAGCAGGTCGAGGAGGTCATCCGCCACAAACTCACCGCCGTGGCCGAGCGCGAGTACTCCGCCGCGGGCGGCACCAAGACGCTCGCTGAGATCCTCAATCACTCCGACCGTACGACCGAGCGCAACGTGCTCGAGATGCTCGCCTCCGAGGACAAGGACCTCGCCGAGGAGGTACGCAGCATGCTGTTCGTCTTCGAGGACATCGTCAAGCTCGACCAGCGCGCCGTTCAGCAGGTCCTGCGCGAGGCCGACCAGAAGGACCTCGTGCTGGCGCTGCGCGGTGCCCCCGAGAACGTCAAGGAGGTCGTGCTCACGAACATGTCCGAGCGCGGCGCGGAAATGATCAAGGAAGAGATGGAGGTCCAGCCGCCGCAGCGCAAACGCGACATCGACGCGGCGCAGAGCAGGATCGTCGCGGTCGTGCGCACGCTCGAGGAAACCGGCGCGATCGTGATCGCCGGCGAGGGCGAGGACGAGAGCGAAGCGGTTGTCTGACGCGGCCGTCAGCTACGCGTTCGAGCCGCTCGAGCCGTCGGCCGCGCCACCGCGCGACGCCGCTGCGCGGCTGCTCGCGAAGGCGATGGCCGACGCGGAAAGGATCCGCGAGGCAGCGCGCGCGGAGGGCCTGCAGGAGGGGCGCGCCGCCGGGCACGAGCAGGGCGGGGATGAGATCGCCGCGGGCTCCGCCGCGCTCGCCGCGGCCGTCGCCGGGATCGAGTCGCTGCGCGCCGAGACGGTGCAGGCGATCGAATCCGACGCGATCGACCTGGCGCTGCGGCTCGCGGGCAAGATCCTCGCCGGCGCCCAGCAGGCCCGTCCGGAGCTCGTCGTGGAGGTCGTGCAGGGCGCGCTGCGCCGGATCGTCGACCGCCGCCGCATCACCGTGATGGTCAACCCAGCCGACCTCGAGGTCGTGAAGGCCGCGATCGGCGAGCTCACCGCGCAGGGGAGCGGCGTGGAGATCTGCGACCTGCAGGCGGACGAGCGCGTGGGCCTCGGCAGCGCGATCGTGCGCACCTCCGAGGGTGAGGTGGACGCGAGCGTGCACACGCAGCTTGAGCGCGCGCGCGAGGTCGTGGAGCTCTCCATGCAGCGCGTCGAGAGCGCCGCGCTGTGAGCGAAGGGACGATGCTCGAGAGCGCCGGCGAGGCGATCCTCGAAGCCGACCTGGCTCGCCGTCACGGCTTCGTCAGCAACCTCATCGGTTTGATCATCGAGGCCACCGGCCTGCAGGCTGAGGTCGGCGAGGTGTGTCTTGTCGGCACCGACCGCCGTGGTGGAGCCGGCCACGAGCCGGTGCCCTCCGAGGTCGTTGGCTTCCGCGACGGGCGCACGCTGCTGATGCCGCTCGGGGAGCTTCACGGCATCGGCCCCGGCACGCGCGTGCTCGCCACCGGCGCGCCCTTTCGCGTCGCCGTCGGCGACGGCCTGCTCGGTCGCATCGTGGACGGCCTCGGCATCCCCGAGGACGGGGGCACGGTGCCGCGCGCGATCGCGCGCTCGACGATCGCCTCGCCGCCGAGCGCGCTCTCAAGGCCCCGCATCCGCGAGCGGGTGGGGCTGGGCGTGCGCGCGCTCGACGGCCTCGTCCCCTGCGGGCGCGGTCAGCGCCTGGGGATCTTCGCCGGCTCCGGCGTCGGCAAGTCCTCGCTGTTGGGGATGATCGCGCGCTCGACCAGCGCGTCGATCAACGTGATCGCGCTCGTCGGCGAGCGTGGGCGCGAGGTGCGCGAGTTCGTCGAGCGCGACCTCGGCGACGCGCTGGAGCGCTCCGTCGTCGTCGTCGCCACCTCCGACCAGCCCGCGCTCGTGCGTATCAAGGCGGCGTTCACTGCCACCACGATCGCCGAGTACTTCCGCGATCAGGGTCACGACGTGATGCTGATGATGGACTCCGTCACGCGCTTCGCCATGGCCCAGCGCGAGGTGGGGCTCGCAATCGGCGAGCCGCCCGCCACCCGCGGCTATACGCCCAGCGTGTTCGCGCTGCTCCCGCGGCTGCTCGAGCGCGCCGGCACGAGCACGACGGGCTCGATCACGGGGCTCTACACGGTGCTGGTCGACGGCGACGACATGAACGAGCCGATCGCCGACGCCGTGCGCTCGATCCTCGACGGGCACGTGGTGCTCACGCGCGCGCTCGCCCACGCCGGCCACTACCCCGCGATCGACGTCCTGCAGAGCGTCTCGCGCCTGGTCGGGGAAATCGTCTCGCCCGAGGTCCAGCAGGCCGGCCAGCGGCTGCGCGCCGCGCTCGCCGTGCTGCACGAGAAGGAAGACCTCGTCTCGATCGGCGCCTACCAATCGGGCAGCGACCCGGAGCTCGACACCGCCCTCTCGCACCGCTCGCGGATCGAGCGCTTCCTGCGCCAGCCCGTGCAGGAGCACAGCGATCCGCAGCGCACCGACGCCCGTCTGATCGAGCTCAGCTCCTCGATCGCGCGCGAGCTCGAGCTGGCGAGCGACGAGATTCCCGACGCCGAGGTGGTCTCATCCCAGCCAGACGGCACAGGCGCGGCTGCAGACGCCTACGCCGCCTCCGATCAGCCCGCGATACCCGCCTTTGGGCTGAGCATTTGAGCGCGCTCAAGAACCCGATGGCGCGACCGATAACCGGACCGTGACCGGATCGGCGTTTCGCTTCCGCCTCGAGCGCGTCCGCGCTGTGCGCGAGCGCAAGGAGAAGCTTGCTCAGCGCGAGCTCGCGAACGCGATCTCGCGTCACTCCAGCAGCGTCACGGAGTTGCGCAGCGCCGACGCTCGTCTCGAGCACGCACGTGAGCAGCAGCGCAGCGTCGCCGAGGAGACGGCCGTCAGCGCAACGGACCTGCTTGCCCGCCAGACGTTTCTCGAGCGCGTCGAAGCGCAGCGGCGGCTGCGAGCGCGCGAGCTAGAGCAGCGCGAGACCGAGCTCGCCCAGCGCGACGCCGAGCTCGCCACGGCCGCCAGCGAGCACGAGATGCTGATCCGCCTGCGTGAGCGCCACCGCGGCGAGCACGAGCGCGAGGCCGCACGCGTGGAGCAGGGTGCGCTCGACGAGATCGCTGCCTCACGTTTCGGTAGGAGCCACGCATGAGCACCGCCGCGCTTGCCGGCTCGAGCGGAGTGCCTGCGGGCGAGCTCGCCGTGATGCAGCGCGTGCAGCAGCTGCAGGCTCTGATCGAAAGCGCGCGTCAGGTCTCATCCCCCAGCTTCACGGGCGCCTCTGCCACCACGGCGTCGCCCGTTGCCACGGCCTCCTCCTACACGCCGAGCTCCGCCACGGATTTCGCCTCCGCGCTACAGGCTGCCACCAGCGACGACGCGGCCGGCGCCACAGGTGCGGCGGCGGTCCCCGCCACCTCCTCCGGGATCGATTACGGCGCCGTTCAGGGCAGCTCCACCGGCGAAGAATCGAGTGCCTACGACGCGCTGATCGAACAGGCTGCCGCGCGCAACGGCGTCAACCCCGCCGTCCTGCACGGTCTGATCCAGCAGGAGTCCGGCTTCAACGCCGACGCCGTAAGCAGCGCCGGCGCTTCCGGCCTGACGCAGCTGATGCCTGGCACCGCCGCCACGCTCGGCGTCGCCAACACGCTTGACCCGGCCGAATCGATCGAAGGCGGCGCGCGCTACCTCGGCGAGTTGACCTCTCAGTTCGCCGGCAACACCGAAGACGCCCTCGCCGCCTACAACGCCGGCCCGGGCGCGGTCGAGCAGTACGGCGGCATCCCGCCCTACGCCGAAACGCAGAGCTACGTCGCCAACGTGCTCAGCAACGCCGAGGCCTACCAGCAGTCGCACCCGACGACCTACGGGGCGGGGCTCGCATGACGATCGCACCGACGATCGCGGCGCTGCCCGCGAGCTCCCCATCGCCCACCTCCGGCGCGCCGCCCGGGGCCGATCCCCCACCGGGCGACGCTCTGTTCCAGAGCACGCTCGCCGAACACTCGGCCCGGACCGCACAAGCGGAAGGCCACTACAGCAAGGGCGCCGAAGGCGAATCCAGCGGCACCCATCGCCCCGCGCACGAACGCGAAGCCGACCCGAAGGCCGGTGTTGAAGCGGGGGTCGCTGCCGCCACGTTGCATGGCGTTCGTGCCGCGGTGCCTGCCGCCTCGACGCCCGCCGGCGCCGACACCGCCACGGAAGCGTCACCAGGCGCCACCGACGAAGTGCCCGCCGAGGAAGCCGTCGCCCCCGCGGTCGAAGACGCATCGCAGGCAGACGCCGTCACGGCCGCCACCGGTCCGCTCGAAAAGGCTCTTGCCGCGGCTGAAGCTGGGGACCCCGTGTCGGTCTCCGCAAAGGCCGACCCGACGAAGCCGGCATCGAGCTCGCCGGCGACGGCCACACCGAAGGACGCATCGGCCGCAAACGCCCCCCAACCAGCTGCGGCGCCCGCCGCGCCCGCGTCCTCCGTGGGCACCGCAGGCGCCGAAGAAGCAGGCTCACCTGCACCGATCGCCGGCGCGCCGTCAAGCACACCGGCTCAGGCCCCCAACGGCTCCGCTCAGGGCGCTCCCGCCTCCGTGCCGCTCTCCGCGAGCGAAGCCGCCGTCGTGGCCGCGGCGCAGGCTCACAGCCCGACAGGCGCGCAGTCCGGCGCGCCGCGGGCAGACTCCCCACCGGCGTTGACGGCAACAGCGAACGCCGCAAACATCTCCACCTCATCCGCGAGCAGTGGCGCCCAGGCCGGTGGCCAGCGGGCGGGCACGGGTGCTCAGCCGCAAGCCGGCACGGTGGCTGAAGTCCGCCAGGCTGCGAGCAGCTCCGCCCAGGCTCCCGGCACGCCAGCCACGACAGCGGCGAGCGCGCCCGTAGTCGGATCGGGACCGGGCGCCGTGCAGGCCCCCGCGGCCTATGCGCAGGTGCAGACGAACGTGAGCTCTGCCGTCGCGAGCGCGCCTGCACCGCTCGCCGCCGGTGTGGGCATGCACGAGATGATCGAGTCGATCCACGCCACGATCGAGCTCGTCGTCCGCCAGGGTGAGACACAGGCGCGAATCGCACTGCAGCCCGATGAGCTCGGCCAGATCAGCATCCGCATCAGCCAGACCAGCGCGGGCCTGCTCGCACGTGTGAGCGCCGACACGCCGGCAGCGGCGCAGGCGCTCGCCGACGGACGCTCCGAGCTGCGCCAGTCGCTGAGCTCGCTCGGCCTACCGGTGCGCCTGGACATGAGCGCGCACGGGTCTGCAGAAGCGCATGAACGCCAGGAACGCTTCACCGGTGAAGCCGGCTCCGCCGGCGGCTCCTCCAGCTCCCAGCCATCCGAAGAGGGCGAAGGCGGCGAGCCGACCACCGTCGCCGTCGGCGCCGCCCCTGCAGTGATCGCCGGTGGCACGCTCGTCGACGTGCTCGCCTGAACCCACGAAAGGACCAACGCCATGACCACCAGCCCACTAGCAATCGCCGCCGCAGCCGCCACTCCCGCGGCCGGCGGCTCGAGCGAAAAGACCCCCGAAAACCCCAACGGCGTGCTCGGCCAGAACGACTTCCTGAAACTGATGATCGCCCAGCTGCAGGCGCAGAACCCCTTGGAACCAGGCAACAGCAACGAATACCTCAACGAGCTCGCGCAGTTCACGCAGGTTGAGCAGATGACGAACATGGCCAACGCCAACGAGCTCTCCGGTGCCGTGCAGATGATCGGCCACAAGGTCTCCTACAACGGCACTGACGGGCAGGTCGTGACCGGCACCGTCGACAGCGTGCAGTCGGCCGCCACCGGCACGACGGTGACCGTCGAAGGCGTCGCCAACATCACCCTCGCGAGCCTCACCAACGTCGAATGAGCCCAATCTCAAATCCAGCGCTCGTACCGCCGGGCGGTCTCGGCGCACCGGTCGTTCCCGCCTCGGGGTCAGGGAAGTCGGGCGCGTCGGCGCCCGCCGGAGCCAACGGCGCGACTCAGGGCGCCTCCTTCGCAGACGCGCTCAAGCAGGCTGACGGCGCACAGCCGCTGCAGTTCTCAAAGCACGCGCTCGCACGCGTGGAACGTCGTGGGATCGAGCTGGACTCGGCCACGCTCGGAAGGCTTTCTCAGGGTGTGCAACGCGCCGCCGGCAAGGGCTCGCGCGACTCCCTCGTTCTTGTCGACGGCACCGCCTTTGTGGTGTCCGTCAGCAATCGCACCGTCATAACGGCGGTCGGATCCGAACACATGAAGGACAACGTGTTCACCAACATCGACAGTGCCGTGATCGCATGAAAAAAGCGGCAACTCACAACCCCGGCTGGACCTCTTCGAGGAGGCCGCGAAAGGAAGGGCAGCAGCGATGATGGGTGGAATGTATGCCGCGATCAGCGGCCTCGATGCAAACCAGGCGATGCTCAACGAGACGGCCAACGACCTGGCGAATGTCAACACGGTGGGTTACAAGGCCGCGAGCATCACGTTCGCGGACTCGCTCACGCAGGTGATGCACGGCGCCTCCGGGCCGACGAACGCCAACGGAGGCACCAACGCCCAGCAGATTGGGCTCGGCGTGCAGGTCAACGCGACCGTCAACGAAATGACCGAGGGCTCCTTCCAGACGACGGGCAACCCGCTCGACGTCGCGATCGAGGGTCCCGGCTTCATCCGCGTCGGCCAGGGCGAACCCAAGGCAGCCGAACTCACCGCCAACACGCCCGTGAAAGTGCTCTACACACGCGCCGGCGACCTCACGACCGACGCCGGCGGCTACCTGACCACGCAGTCCGGTGAATACGTGATCGGGCGCAACGCAGAAGTCTCGAGCGAAGGCGAAACCGGCGACACGTACAAGGCGGGCGAAAAAGACACCTACATCAAGATCCCGCCGGGGTCCTCCAACGTGTCGATCGGAGAGGACGGCTCGGTCAGCTACACCGACGAGGAAGTCGGCTCCGAACAGTTCGAAAAGCGTGTCACCGCCGGCTACATCTCGATGGCGACGTTTGCCAACGAAACGGGGCTCGAACGCCTCGGCGGCTCGCTGTGGGGCGCCACCGCCAACTCCGGTACGCCGATCGTCGGCACGCCCGACTCCTCCGGCTTCGGCTCCACGATCGGAGGCGAGCTCGAGATGTCGAACGTTGACATGGCCACCGAGATGACGAACATGATCACCGCCGAGCGTGGCTATCAGGCCAACTCGCGCGTGATCTCCGTCGCCGACGAAATGCTGGGGACGCTCGTGCAGATCCAGTAGGTCGATTGCCGTGTGAAAGGACGGTGCATACACGCAGGGATCACTCCGAGGAGCCTCGGGTGGGACGGCCGACGCACGGGCCGTCCCACCCTGTGGCTAATGTGTTCGTATGAGGGGGGTGTGCCGATGATCACGCTCAACCGGCTGGGCCACCACGACGAGCCGTTCCATCTGAATATCGACATGATCGTGACGGTCGAGTCAACGCCCGACACGGTGATTACGCTCGCCACCGGCGCAAAGGTCGTCGTCGCCGAGACGCCCGCTGAGGTCGCCGCGGCGGTCCAGGCCTACAAGGCCGCGATCCTGGGCGACGCGCTCAGGCGCCGCGGCACCCCGCAACGCCCCACGTCGGTCGCGCCCCTGCACCGCGATCCGCCGCGCCTGGCCGCGGTCGAGGACGAACCCGGCCCCCAGTAGTTTCTCGCGCCGACGGCAGCCCCGTTCGGCGGATTGTGCAGGCGCATCCGGCAGGACTGAAGAATTTGCCGGCGAGAGCCGATGTATCGCAGCAATGAAGGCTTCTACGGCCATCGGAATCGGGGTGGCCTTCGGCTCCCTGTTGATGAGCGCCATCATGGGCGGGACGAGTCCTGCCTCGTTCATCGACATCCCCGCGCTGATGATCATCCTCGGCGGGACCGGTGGCGTGACGCTCGCGAGCGTCGGTATGGCCTCGATGAAGCGCGTCCCCAGCCTCTACAAGCTCGTCATGTCATCCGAACCGCCGGACATGCGGGGGCGCCTGGACCAGCTCGTGTCCCTGGCCGACAAGGCGCGGCGCGAGGGCCTGCTCGCGCTGGACGCACAGCTCGCTGAGATCGACGATCCGTTCACGCGCAACGCACTGCAGCTCGTCGTCGACGGCACCGACCCGGAGATGGTCAACGCGATCCTCGAGGCCGAGGTCGACGGGATGGCCGCGCGCCACGCCGCGGGGGCCGCGCCGTTCGAGAAGGCCGGCGGCTTCGCCCCGACGATGGGCATCATCGGCACCGTGCTCGGGCTCGTGCACGTGCTCCAGAACCTCGCCGCGCCCTCGACGCTCGGCCCGTCGATCTCCGCCGCCTTCATCGCCACGCTCATGGGTGTCGGCTCGGCGAACGTGATCTTCCTGCCGATCGCCAACCGTCTGAAGGCGATCTCCGCGGAAGAGATGGAGCTGCGCATGATGACGCTCGAGGGCATTCTCGCGATCCAGGCCGGGGATAACCCGCGGCTGGTCTCCGAAAAGCTGATGTCCTATGTCCCGCCGGCCGACCGTGAGGCCGGCGAAGAGGACAAGGTGGCGCGCCTGGACGAGGCCCGGGCGGCCTGACGATGGCCGGTCACGGCAAACGCCGCCGCGGCCATGCCGCCGAGCACGAGAGCGAGGAGCGCTGGCTGCTGACCTACGCCGACATGATCACGCTGCTGATGGCGCTGTTCATGGTCCTGTTCTCGATCTCCAGCGTGAACATCTCCAAGTACGAGACGCTGCAGAAGTCGCTGAAGGCGGCCTTCTCCGGCAACATCCTGCCCGGCGGCAAGGACATCGCCCAGCAGGGCTCCACCGTCAACGCCGCGCAGGCCCCAGCCAGCGTCGAACTGCAGGCGCTGGAGCCGCAGGTCAGCGAAGGCTCGAGCGCCCTGCAGAACAGCACCGCCCGCAGCACCTCCCCAAGCAGCCCGACGGCGCCGACGGCTTCCACGAGCGCGGCGTCCGCGGCGAGCGCATCTGCGGCGCAGCGCCAGGCGGCCGAGTTTGCTCGGATCAAGCGCGAGCTCGACGCCTACGCCGCCTCGCATGGCTTCTCCAAGAGCGTGCAGACCTCGATCGAAGCGCGGGGCCTCGTGATACGCGTGCTCACCGACGATCTCCTCTTCGCCTCAGGCCAGGCCACGCTCGAAGGCCGCGCCGACGGGCTGCTGGGTGAGATCGCCCAGCTCTTGAACGTCGACCAAACACATCCGATCTCAGTCGAAGGCAACACCGACAACGTTCCCATCCACTCGAGCCAGTTCCCGAGCAACTGGCAACTGTCGACCGCGCGCGCCAGCACGGTCGTGCAGTTCCTGATCGCTCACGGGGTTGGCCCGAGCAGGCTCACGGCCACGGGCAACGCCGAACAGCATCCGGTCGACAGCAACGCGACCGCCGCCGGTCGGGCGCGCAACCGCCGTGTGGAGATCGTGATGCGACGCACCGGCGGGGGCGAAGGCGAAGGCGAAACAGGCGAAAGCGGCACCTAGGCGAGGACGACGAGATCATGCTCAAGAAAAAAAAGCTAATGCTCGCAGTGGCCCTGCCGATTCTCATACTGGGAGTCGGCTACAAGGAGACCAGGCCGGCCCCTGTCAACAAGGACAAGATCAAGGGGACCATCTACGTGCTGCCTGCGCCGTTTCTGCTGAACCTCCAAGACGGCCGCTACGCCAAGCTCACGGTCGCGCTCCAGCTCGCCGTCGGGCAGAGCGACGGTGCCAGCGCCACGGCGAGCTCCTCCAGCGGCGAAAGCGCCGTCGGCACGCTCCCAGAGGAACCGCTCGTCCGTGAAATCGTGACCGACACGATCACCAACCAGAACGGCGAAAACCTCGTCAGCGAATCCGGTCGCAAGGCTGTCAAGCGCCAGATCTTGAAGGCGATCGAGAAGCAGACCGACGACAAGGTCGAAGCCGTGCTGATCCCAGATCTAACGGTCCAGTAGGCGAGCACGTGGCCGAGACGATCGAGTACGAGCAGTTCGAGCAGAGCGCACAGCCCGGCGGCGGCTCGCTCGACGTCGATCTCTCACGCCTCTCTGACATCCCCATGGAGCTCAGCGTCGAGATCGGGCGCACGCACATGACCGTCGGGGAGACGCTCGACCTGCGCGTCGGCTCGGTCGTCACGCTCGAGCGTCTCGCCGGCGAGGCCGCCGACCTGCTCGTCAACGGCAGCGCGATCGCCCGTGGTGAGGTCGTCGTGATCGACGAGCAGTACGGCCTGCGCGTCACCGAGATCCTCGACGGCCACGTCGATGGCGAGCTCGCCGAGCCGCACGCCCAAGCGCCCGCCGAGCCAGCCGCCGAGGTGGGCGGCGAGAGCCCCGCCGAGCAGGCGCCGGCGGTCGAGGCCGAGCCGGCGAGTGAGCCGGAGGGCTGAGCCTCACATGAGTGTCAGCCAGGAGCAGAGCGACGCGCCGGAGATCGAGGACGCCGTATCGGCCGACGGGGAGCAGATCCGCACGCTCGACTTCTCGCAGCCAACGAAGTTCACAACGGAGCTCAGGCGCCGCATCGTGCGCTCGCTCGACCAGTTTTGTGACGCGCTCGGCAACTGGCTCACCGGCGAGCTGAAAGCGGAGGTCGAAATCGACGTCGCCGACATCAGCCAGCACGCTTGGGCAGCCGCCAAGGCGCAGCTGCCGGCGGACTCGATCGCCGTGGCCGTCGAGGCGCGCTCGATCGAACGCCACATGCTCATGAGCGTCGAGCTGCCCCTCGTGCTGCAGTCGCTCGAATGCCTGCTCGGAGGCGGGGCGTCACACGCGGCCACCGAGCGCCACCTGACGGAGGTCGACTGGGTGCTCACACGGGGCGTGCTCGACGCCGTCGTGCACCAGCTCTCCGTCGCGTGGGACGAGCTCGGTGGGCAGGAGCTCGTGCGCGGCGAGCTCGACATCGAGGGCGACGCCGGTGTGATCACGCCGATCGGCGAGCCCACGCTCGCGGTAAACTTCGAGGTCAAGATCGACGGCCTTGCCTCCGCCATGTCCCTGCTGATTCCCTGGGGCGCGATCGAGCCCATGACCGAGCGCATCCGCGGCGGTGGCGGCGAGCTCACCGCGCTTGACCCGCATGGCGCCGAGGCGCTGCGGCGCGGGGTCGCCGGCGCGGGCGTGCTGTTGCGCGCCGAGGTCGGCTCCGTGCAGATGCCGATCGAGCACATGCTCCAGCTCGCCCCCGGGTCGCTGATCGTGCTCGAAGACAGCTCCGGCGATGGCGTGCTGCTGTTCGCCGAGGGTGTCTCCCTCGGGCGCGGACGGCCGGGTCGCAGCGGCGCCAGGCGCGCGGTCAAGCTCACCTCCACCGGCGAACCGCCGGTGCGTGCCGACAAATACGCGAAGCTCGGCCGCGCAGAGCTCGAACGCGCGCGCGCGCACCTCGACCAGACGCGCCAGAGCCCCGAGGGTCGCGAGATCCTGCGCAGCATCTTCGTGCGCGTGTGGGCCGAGCTCGGTCGCACGCACCTGCCGCTTGGGCGCGCGCTCGACCTCGCGCAGGGGGCCCTCGTCGAGCTCGACCAGACGGCCGAGGCGCCGATCGAGCTGTTCGCCAACGGCCTGTGCTTTGCCAACGGTAGCCTCGTCGTTACCGCAGAGGGCATGTGGGCCGTGCAGCTGGCCGAGCTGCTGCAGTAGCGCCGCCGGCGCGTGCTCTAGAAGTTCAGGAAGTTCAGCGGCGGGCCAAGCCGGGACGCGATGTCGTAGGGGTAGATGTACATGCTCATGCTCCCGAAGGCGTACGCCTTGAGCGGCCGGCCCAAGCCCTGTGGTAGCGCCCTTAGAAACGATTCCTTCTGATCGATCAGAAGGAATGTGTGGCGGTGTTTGGGCACGTACCACGATGGGACCCTCGCCTCGTAGAACGGGCAGATGTCCACGCCTGTCGGACTTTCGCACTCGATCAGCGGTCGCACCGTCACTCGCCCGTGGGTGTTCCATGTCAGGCTTGACCCAAGGAAATATCCACCGTAACCGTAGCTAACGTGGTTGGCCTCGGCGAGTCGCGTCACGATCGGCGCTTTTTCGGCCACCCACGGCGAGATGTTCAGGTAGTTGCCGGTCATGCCTACCACGCTCGCGGCGCAAAAGATAGAAGCAGCGACGAGAACGAGATGGCGCACGCGTACGCACGCCGAAAGCGTCAGCGGCACCACGGCCGCTACGGAGAAGATAGTCGTCGCGTAATACGATTCGTGTAGCGCCCCGCCAGTTGTTTCGGCGGCAAGCCAAAAAGCGCCGCAGGCGCTCGCAGCCGATGTCACCCAGTAGACCGTGTGCAATGAGCGAGCCAGCCGAGTCGGGTTTTGCTCGACGTCCTTGCGTAGCCCGGAAGCGAGGAATCTGACAGCACAGCGACTGCCAATGACAATCAATGTCAGCAGCGCGGCTGACATCACTACCGTGCTGGCGATGCCCAGCTCGACGTGCAGCGGGCCCACTCCCTTCACGCCCGCAAGATACCCGTTGAACAGCCCCTGCAAGCCGTTGAACAGGAGCTCCGCACGTTCCGGTAGCGCCGACAGCGGCACGACCCTCGCCGGCGTTTCGATCTTCATGAAGCCGGCCGAGTTCATTATCGAGGTAGTAAGGATCGCGATCGGAATGGCCACCACGGCAGTCGTGAGCGCGGAGATTGCGAGGACTCGGGAGCGCCGATCACGTCGTGCGCCGGCCAACAACGCCACGACGACCAATGGGGCTGCAGCGCTTGAGATCACCAATAGATCGGACGCTATACACGCCCCAAGCGCCACGCCGGCGAGCAGCGGCACGCTCAGCGCGCTCAGCACGCGGCGTCCGTCACCACGTCCCAGCCATATGAGATACGCGCCAACCAACGCGGTGCAGGGGAACACGGTGTTATGCCCACCGGCTGCGATGAAGAAGCTGAGCGCGAGAGGCGAAGCGATCACCCCGAGCAGCACAGCAAGCGCGGCGGCACGTCGGTCGGCCACCTGCGCTACACACCACCCGACGATCAGCGCGGTGGCGATGAACAGGACGGTAGGTGCGATTTCCCATAGATCCCGGTGTAGCGGCAACTTCGCCGTCAGCAGGCCGAATAGAAGCGGCAGCCACTGACCACCCGAGGAGATCACCGTGTCGCCACCCGTACCCGTATGCGCGACCGTTTCGGGGATGGTGAAGCCGATTGAGTAGTCGCTGTCCCACTCAAGCTCGGTGAGGTTATGCCGAAGCTGCACCACAAACATGACTACATAGACAAACGCGATCGTCAGCAGTATCAGCCACAGAAGCGTCGATAGATCCAATCTCCGGTGGGCGCGTATCTGTCGAGCGGCAGCCGCCAGCGCGCCTGTAACGCCCTGCGTCTTCACCGGCTCGATGACGGAGTTCGCATCGGTAGCACGATCGCTACTCAACGGTGATCTCATGGCGCCACGAGTCTAAGTGCGACGCCGCGACCGCGCAAGACGATGTTCCGATTCGCGTGTGGAGGACGTGTCGCCGCCAATAATTGCCCGGAGCGCGGGGTTCGGCGCCGTGAGCTAGTGAGAGACAATCTTCGTGAAGCGGCGATGATGCGGGGGTGTGCATTGCGCGCACATCGAGATGCCCGCTGATCGAATCTTCCCAGCATGCGGCAAAAGCACTGTGTCGGAAACACCAAGCGCCATTTCACGGGAGCACAAAGCGTGCTGTTGGTGCTCGGGTAAGGAATCGGCGCCATATTCACCAAAGACGCCGCGCACCGATATAGACTGGCGGAATGACAGGCTGGTGTGTCGTAGGAGAGCCCCCATTAGTGGAAAGCCGGCGATGCGCGTCGAGCTGCTGAGCTTTCTCGGCTGCGCAGAGTGCGGTGGCGATCTCATCGCCGAGCCGGCCGATCTCGGCGACGAGATTGATGACGGGATGCTGTCGTGCCAAGAATGCGGAGCGAGCATTCGGGTGATGAGCGGTGTCCCGCGCGCCGTCCGCGCGACACCCGATCAAGCCCAGGTCGCGAGGTCGTTCTCGTTCTTGTGGGAGGAGTATGAGCGCGGCTCGTTCGAGCGGGGAACCGTCTACGGGCGCAACGAGGAAGACCTTTGGCAGATGATCCTCGACGCGACCGGTTTCGAGGAGTCGGCACTTGCGAGACTTGCCGTTCTCGACGCAGGCTGTGGCCCCGCGAGTGTCGCACGACAGCTCGCACTTCACGGTGCTCGCGCAGTTGTCGCATTGGACGCCAGCAGTTCGATCGACGCCGTAAAGAGCCAGATGTCGACTCTCTGCAATCTCCATCCAATCCAGGCGGATCTCTTCGCCGCTCCACTACGCTCCGCCTTCGACCTCGTATGGTCGATGGGGGTAATCCACCACACAAACGACGCAGCGTCCGCGTTTCACGCCCTAACGCGATATGTCCGCCCAGGCGGAACCCTGTTCGTCTGGGTATATTCACGAAATTGGCGGCCATTTCACTGGGCGAATCTCATCCAATGGCTTCCGTCGCTCTTCGCTCGAATCGGGCTACGGCGGCTTTCCGATCCCGCGATCGTCCGACTGGCCGCCGTTCTCTCCTACCCGACCGTGAGCTTGCACTGGGCTTATCGTGCGGTACGCCGCTTCTCCTTCTTTCGGCCCCGCACGACTAACGCCCGCGATAGTGTCAAACCGATCTCGCGATCCACTTTTCATCTCATCTGGAACGACATACTAATTGCGCCGTACACTTCGTGGCACAGTGAGCGTGAGGTCGTGGGCTGGTTTCGGGAAGCGGGATACACAGATATCGTCGTGTCGCCGATGCGTCCTGTTGGGGTCCGTGGTCGTGCGCCGATTAGCTGAACCTGGGCGGTGGTGGCCGAAGCATCCGCGCCTCGCAGCGTGGGGCGGTCGGTCGGTCGTGGCTATCGTGAATCGATATTTTTCCTACCACGGTCTGCATCGGCCTGACAGTCAAGTGGCGCGCGATCTACTGACCTCGTTGGAACAGACGATACGAGCGGGGCGTGAGGCGTATGTCATCGGGTTCAACACAGGCAGCCACAATTCTGGGGCTGCGCTCATCCGAGTAGCGCAGGGCGGAGATGTCGAAATGATCTGCAACGAAGAGGAGGAGCGCTATACCGCGGTAAAGCACTGTCACAACTACCCTGAGCATGCGATCGACTCAATCAAGCAGCACATGCGGACGCTTGGCCTGGACGCCTCGGACGTAGCCGCTTGCGTCAGCAGCTGGGACTACGCCGCGATCGCAAATGCTGTCATCGCGCAACCGACCTTGGAGGAGGCACCTGAGAGTATGGCGCTCGTCTGGGGACGGGCCGGGCGCATAAAATCAATTGACGCCGGTGGACGCGCCACTACGCTGGTGAAGGCTCCGGCGCGTCTGGGTGAACAGCTTGGGTTCGGCGCGCGCATCCCGATCGTGGGCGTGCGCCACCCAGACAGCCATGCATATTTTAGCTATGCCGTGTCACCCTTTGCAGCCGACGCTGAGCCGACCATGGTGCTCGTCATAGACGGAGGCGGTGACGGCGCCTGCACGTCGCTCTACACCGGACGATCTGGCCATCTGACCCTACTTGGTACACAGGCAATGAGTCAACTCGGGTCACTCGGCTGGATGTATGGGACGCTTAGCGCGACGCAGGGCGGCTGGCCACCGTTGAGCTCAGAGGGCAGGTACATGGGAGCAGCGGCATGGGGCGATGGAAACCGCCTCACCAATAGATATTACCGGCGACTGAAGCATCTGTTCCACTTCGGACCCGACGGCGAGATAAGCCTGAATCGCAGCCTTGCGAGCTGGACGAAGTACTCGTGGGACAAACCCTATAGCGGGGAACTGATCGACATTCTCGGCGAGCCGATCACGCTTCAGGAGATGTGGAACCCGGATGCTGTGTTGAATGTCGAGGACGTTCAACACCCGGAGGTCACCCGAGATCGCGTCGACAAGGCGGCGGCCGTGCAGATGGTGTTCGAGGACGCACTTGTGCACATCGTCGATCATCTGATTCGCACGACCGGTAGCCACCGCCTCGTGCTCACCGGAGGTACGGCTCTCAACTGCGTCGCTAACATGCGCCTACTGGAATGCTTCGATGAGGCGTGGTACGAGCGCAACCTCGGCCAGAGAGGCACATGCATTCATCTGTGGGTGCCACCGGTACCGGGTGATGCGGGGGCGCCAGTCGGCGCTGCGTATGCGTTCGCCATGCGCGCCGGCGCACGTCCAGGACGACCACTAAAGCACGCCTTCTACTGCGGCATTGCGCCCGGCACAGACGCTACACGCGCTGTCATCGAGGCTGACAGAAACGCAGCAAGCATGCCTCTGGGCGACTGCTCGGATCCCAACGCCATGGAGATGGTCGCCGATTTTCTTGCGTACGCGGTCGCCAAGGAGTCCATCATGGGCCTAGGGCAGGGCATATCCGAGACGGGTCCTCGTGCGCTGGGCCATCGCAGCATCCTCGCCAATCCGTGCACTCCGCATACGAGGAGACTGCTCAACGAACGCGTCAAGTATCGCGAACTGATCAGGCCGCTGGCTCCGATGCTCACGCGTGCGGCCGCCGAACGCTTCTTTTATCTCGAGGATGGCGCTTCGAGCGACGATTACAACGCATACAACTACATGATCCTCACAGCACGGGCGCGGCCGCACGCCTACGCTGAGATCCCCGCTGTTATTCATCACGACGGGACGGGCCGCCTTCAGATAGTGCGGCCGGAGATCGACCCTTTCTGTCACGCGTTCCTGCTGGCGATGGGGCGCAGGACTGGTGCGGAGGTGTCGGTGAACACCTCACTCAACGTTGGCGCGCCGATTGCGCACACACCCACGCAGATGCTCACCACGCTCAAACGCGCGCATGGCATGGATGGCTTGGTGATGATTGATGGCGATCGGCAGGCAACCTTGGTGTGGCTGGAGGATCGCATCAGAGAGCGCGACCGCCTGATGGCTTCTCTCCGGTCGTGGACCCAGGAGACGGGGTTTGTGTTCCCAGGTGCATATGGAGAGGCGGCTCTCGAGGGGCAGTACTGATCGGGCGGCGGGTGTAGCTGGCGGGCGCCTATTGGCCGGCATCAGCGGCCTCCGAGCGTCTCCTCAAGACCGGCTTGGCAGGGCCGATAACCGGGACGACTCTTCCTCGGAGTCGGTCCCTCGATGACTAAGCCGATCCTGCTTTCCCGTGCGCTGGCACCGGTGTTCGCGGTGCTGTGCGCCTGCCTGCTCGCATTTGCGGGTCCCGCGTCTGCGTTCTCGCCCGAGATCAAGGCGAAGGGAGGCACAGGCGAAAACACACCGCTGCACCTGGGCTCTACGAGCGGCGGTGCCGCGCACACGAGCACCACGAGCAGCGGCGGCGCCAGCATCGTGCGCACGATCGTCGGTCTCGCGATCGTAATCGCCGTGATCTGGGGCCTCGCGTGGATCCTGCGCCAGGTCAAGAGCGGGCGGGAGCCGAACGTGTCCAGCTCGGGCCTGTCGAGCGTCGCCGCGCTGACGCTCGGCTCCGGGCGCTCGGTGCACCTCGTGCGCGCCGGCAATGACTACGTGCTGCTCGGCTCCACCGAGCACGGCGTCGCGCCGATCCACCGCTACACCGAGGAGCAGGCGCTCGAAGCGGGGCTGCTCCCTGCCGACGGCGCGATTCCCGATGAGCGCCCTGAACGCTCGCGACTGGCCGCCCTCGCCGGGCAGCTGCTTGGCGGCGCCGCTCAGGGCGGGCGCTACGGCCAGCGGGTGCTGAGCGAAGCCGTCGCGCCCGATGAGGGCTCGATCCCCGGCTCGCACGAATACACCGCGCGCAGCCCGATCGCCGAAGGATGGGATTCCCACCCGCCCGCGAGGCCGGACCCGATGCGCATGGCCTCGCCCTCCACCGGGCTGGTCGAGCGCCTGCGCGAACTGACGGTGCGCCGATGATCCTCGCCGCCTCCTCCGCGCTGCCCTCCGTGACCTCGAGCAACGCCGTGCAGATCCTGCTGCTGGTCGGCGGGCTCACGCTCGTGCCCGCGATCCTCTTCACCGTCACCGGCTTCAGCCGCATCCTGATCGTGCTCGGCTTCATCCGCACAGCCGTCGGCACGACCACGGCGCCCCCCAACCAGGTGCTCGTCGGGATCGCGCTGTTTCTCACGATCTTCGTCATGGCGCCGGTCGTCGGCGCGATCAAGAAGGACGCCGTGGAACCGCTGGAGGCGAGCAAGATCAGCACCACCGTCGCGCTCGAGCGCGCCGAGCAGCCGCTGCGCGAATTCATGTTCCGCCAGACGCGCGACGAGGACATCTCCCTGTTCGTGAGCCTCGCGCACGCCAAGGAGCCGCACACGCGCGCCGAAGTGCCCACCGAGGTCTTGATCCCCGCGTTCATCGTCTCCGAGCTGAAGACCGCCTTTCAGATCGGCTTCCTCATCTTCCTGCCGTTCCTGCTGATCGACCTGATCGTCTCCTCGGTGCTGATGAGCATGGGCATGATCATGCTGCCGCCGACGTTCATCTCGCTGCCCTTCAAGATCCTCCTGTTCGTCCTCGTCGACGGCTGGGAACTCGTCATCAAGGCGCTCGTGCAGAGCTTTCACTGATGAACCAGGACACCGTCGTCAACCTCGCCACGCAGGCCATGAGCCTGGCGCTGAAGATCGCCGGGCCGCTGCTGCTTGCGGCGCTCGTCGTCGGCCTCTTGATCAGCGTCTTTCAGGCCGTCACACAGATCCAGGAGCAGAGCCTCTCGCTGATCCCGAAGATCGCCGCCGTCGCCGTCGTGATCGTCCTGCTGGGTCCGTGGATGCTCGGGCAGCTCGTCTCCTACACGACCGCGCTCTACACCTCTATCCCGACGATGGTCGGCTCGTGATCCAGCTGCTGTCAAAGCTCGAGGGCGGGGAGCTCGTCGGTTTCATCCTCGTGCTCGCGCGCGTCACGCCGCTGTTCTTCCTCGCGCCGCTGTTCTCCTCGCAGATCATCCCCCCGCACGTGCGGGGGCTGGTGGCCGTGGGCATCTCCATCGGCCTTGCTCCGATCGCGCTGCACGGCCAGCACATCCCCAGCGACCCGGTGACGCTCGTCGGGCTGGTCGTCGAGGGCCTCCTGATCGGGTTCGGCTTCGCCTTCACGCTCAGCCTGCTGATGGCCGCCGTCGAATCCGCGGGCTCTGTGATCGACGTGCTCGCCGGCTTCTCCTACGGCGCCCTGATCAACCCCATGGACGGCCAGGAAAGCGGCGTGGTCACGCGCTTCTACTCGCTCGTGGGCACGCTGATCTTCCTCGTGATCGGCGGCGATGCGTGGACGCTGAAGGGTCTGGATCGCACGTTCGAACTCGTTCCGCTGACGAGCGGGCCGAAGCTCACGTCGCTCTTGGGCGGCGCCGAGCAGGTCTTCACGACCGTCTTCGCCGGTGCGCTGGAGGTCGCAGCACCGGTGCTTGTGGCGCTGTTGATCACCGACGTCGCCTTCGGGATCGTCTCGCGCGTCGTGCCGCAGCTCAACGTGTTCGCCGTGGGCTTCCCCACGAAGGTGGCCGTCGCGATGCTCGTGGTCGGTGCCTCGCTGCCGTTCACCGCCAATTGGATCTCCAACCAGCTCTCGGTGAGCGTCGGCAGCGCGCTCGGCGCGCTGCACGTCGCCTGAGGCTCGACGCATATGCCCCGCGACGACCGCACCGAGAAGGCCACCCCTAAGCATCGCCAGCGCGCGCGAGAGAAGGGCCAGGTTGCGCGCAGCCCCGACCTCGGGGGTTCGGTGGTGGTCGTCGCCGGCCTATTCGCGATCAGCCTGATGGGCCCGCGGATCGTGGCTGCCGGCGCCTCGATGTTCCGCCTCGCCTTCGGCCAGATGGCCCAGCCAAACCATGCCACGAGCGCCGCCGGGCTGGATGACCTGCTGCGCTCTGCCGTCTCCACCGTCGGCCTTGCGATCGCACCCGTGGCCGGCGTGTGCCTCCTCGCCGGCGTCGTCGCCGGCGTCGGGCAGGTCGGCTTCAAGCCCTCTGCGCAGGCGCTCAAACCGGACTTCCGCCGCATCAACCCCGTGTCAGGCCTGAAGAACCTGCTCGGGCCAAACGCGCTCTTCGAAGCGATCAAGACGGTTGTCAAGGTCGCTGTCGTCGGCGCCGTTGCGGCCCTGGCGCTCCTGCCTGGCCTCACCGGGCTCGCCTCGGTCGTCGGCATCTCTGCCGGCGGGCTCGCCTCGCTGTCCGTCGGCAAGGCCTTCGGCGTCGCCGAGGACGCGGCCTTCGCCTACGTCCTGATCGGGATCATCGACTACGCCTGGAAGCGCCACCGCCACGAGCAGCAGCTGAAGATGACCAAGCAGGAAGTCAAGGACGAGAACCGTCAGTACGGGGTCTCCGCCGAGGTCAAGGCAGCCCAGCGCCGCCGCCAGATGCAGGCGGCGCGCGCGCGCATGATGGCCGCGATCCCCACCGCGGATGTGGTCGTCACGAACCCCACGCACTATGCCGTCGCGCTGCGCTACGACGGCAGCCGCACCGCCCCCGAGGTCGTCGCCAAGGGCAAGGACCTGATCGCGATGCAGATCAGGCGCATCGCCGAAGAGAGCGACGTCCCTGTGATCAGCGACCCGCCGCTCGCGCGTGCGCTGCACGGCTCCGTGGAGATCGGGCAGGTGATCCCCGAGGAGCTGTATGCGGCGGTCGCGCGCGTGCTCGCCTTCGTGTACCGCCTCGCCGGGCGTGCTCGGCGCGCCGGGGGCATGCGCCCGACGGGCGTCACCGCCCTACCCGCGCCCACGCCCGGGAGGCTCGCGTCGTGAACGCCAACGGCCTGCGCAGGATGCTGCGCCACACCGACCTGCTCGCGGCGGTCGCCGTCGTGCTCGTCGTGACGATGCTCGTCGTGCCGCTCCCCTCGGAGCTATTGAGCCTGTTGATCACGCTCAACATCGCCGGTGCGCTGACGATCGTCTGCGCGACGATGTATCTCGGCAAGGCATTGGACTTCGCCGCGTTCCCGAGCCTGTTGCTGCTGACGACGATGTTCCGCCTGGCGATCAACGTGTCCGTCACGCGGCTGATCCTCACCTCCGGCGACGCCGGCAGCGTGGTCAAGTCCTTCGGGGAATTCGTCGTCAGCGGCAACGTCGTCGTCGGCCTCGTGATCTTCCTGATCCTCGTCGTGATCCAGTTCATCGTCGTCACGAACGGCGCCGGGCGCGTCGCGGAGGTCGGTGCGCGCTTCACGCTGGATGCGATGCCCGGCAAGCAGATGGCAATCGACGCCGATCTGAACGCCGGGCTGATCACCGACCAGCAGGCACGCGAACGCCGTGGCGAGATCGCCCGCGAGGCCGACTTCTACGGAGCCATGGACGGCGCCTCCAAGTTCGTCAAAGGCGACGCCATGGCAGCGCTGATCATCACCGGGATCAACCTCGTCGGCGGGATCGTCGTGGGCATGCTCCAACGCCACCTTGGCTTCTCAGAAGCTACCCACGAGTACTCGCTGCTGACCGTCGGTGATGGCCTCGCTGCCCAGATCCCCGCGCTTTTGATCTCCGTCGCCACCGGCATCATCGTCACCCGCGCCGCCTCCGATCGTGACCTCGGCTCGGATATCGCCAACCAGATCCTCGGCCAGCGCAAGGCGCCGCTCGTCGCCGCCGGTGCGATCGGGCTGTTCGCGCTGATCCCCGGCCTGCCGAAGCTGCCGTTCCTGCTGATCGCCGGGCTCTTCGGGGCGATCGCCTGGGCTGTGCGCAACGGCATGCCCGGCGCCACCGACGCGGATGCGGCGGCCAGCGCGGCCGCAGCCAAAGCGGCGCTGCCAAAGCCGGGCGACGAGCCGATGTCCGAGGTGGGGATCGATGCGCTCGAGCTGGCGATCGGTTTTGGTCTCGTGCCGCTCGTTGATGCCGGGTCCGGCCCGGGCGCGAGCTCGCCGCTGCTGCGGCGCGTGAGCCAGATCCGCCGCCAGATCGCCGGCGACCTAGGGCTCGTGGTGCCGCCCGTGCGCATCCACGACGAGCTCGGCATGGAATCGCACGAGTACATGGTCAAGGTGCGCGGCTCGGAGGTCACGCGCGGGCGCATCATGCCGGGGCACCTGCTCGCGATGGACCCCGGCGACGCGGGCGGCAAGCTCCAGGGGATCCCCACGCGCGAGCCTGCCTTCGGCCTTGAGGCTGTGTGGATCGGAGAGTCTGCGCGCGGCGAGGCCGAGGCGCTCGGCTACACGGTCGTGGACCCCGAGTCGGTGATCGTCACGCACCTGACCGAGACGATCCGCTCGCACGCCGCCGAGCTCTTGACGCGCCAGGACGTGCGCGCGCTGCTGGACAGGCTCAAGGAGACCAATGCCGCTGTCGTGGAAGAGGTCGTGCCCGACGCGCTCTCGCTCGGGGAGATCCAACGCGTGCTGCAGTCGCTGCTCGCCGAGGGCGTGCCGATTCGCGATCTGGGCACGATCGTGGAGGCGATTGGCGACAAGGCGCGAACAACACGTGACACGAGCCTCCTATCGGAGTACGCGCGCCAGGCGCTGGGCCGGGCGATCACGGCTCCCCATTTGGACGAGCGGTTGCGACTGCAAGCGATAACCCTGGATCCCGCGATCGAGCAGGAGGTCTCCACCTCGATCACACAGACGACCGACGGGGAGTACCTCGCGATGGATCCTCCGCGCGCGCAGGCGATCGTCACCGCGCTGCGCGCGCAGGTCGAGCACGCGACCGCGATGGGCTCACACGGCGGGCAGGGGGGCGGGCGCGGACCCGTGCTCCTGTGCTCCGCGCGCATTCGCCGGCATCTGCGTCGCCTGATCGCACAGGCCCAGCCGCATCTCGCCGTTTGCTCCTACAACGAGATCGCCCCCGGCATAGACGTTGAAACGATCGGCGTGATCCACGCATGAGTACCCCGGGGGAACTGCTGGAAGCGCTCGGCCGCGAGGCGCGTGCGCGGCTCGGCGGGCGCGACACGGCCACGCGCGTCTACCGCGGGCGCTCCGTCGAGGAGCTCGTGCCGCAGATTCAGCGCGACCTGGGCTCCGACGCGATCATCCTGCGCCGGCGCGAGGGGCTGACCGGGGGCATGTTCGGGTTCTTCCAGCGCGCGTTCGTGGAGATCGAAGCGATGCCAGGTGCCCCCGGGGTCGACGTTTACGACGAAACGCCCGAGCAGGAGCCCGCCGTCGCACCGGCCCCGGCGCAGTACGAGCTGCCGCCGGCGCCCCTGCCACCGGTATCTGACTCAGCGCCGCCGCCCACGGCCGAGTACCCGCCGATTGCGGCGGCACCTGCCTACCCGGCTCCCGCACCCGCGGCGCCCTCACCCCAGGCTCCGACGAGCGCGCCCGAGCCCGAGCCCGCGGTCCCCGCCGCCAGCGAGCCTGCGCCGCTGCCGCGCCCTGGCGCCCCAGGCTATGAGCCATATCCGCCGATCCGCTCGGCGTCTGGAGCGCCACCCCGCCCGCCGGCCCCGGCGCCGGCTGAGCCCTTCTATTCGCGTGAGCCGGCCGCCCCCACCACTGCGGGCGGCAGCGCCTATGTGACAGCTCACCTGGCGGCGCTCGCGCGCGCCGATCGCACGAAGCTCCCGCCGCGCACAGCCGCGCCCGGGGGCCCTACAGACCCGCTTGGCTGGGCCGCTGAGATACCCGAGCTGGCGCCACGCGAGCAGCCTCAGCTGTTTTCCTCGCCGCCCAGCCGGGCACCCGCTCCGAAAGCCGGTGAGCGGCCGGGAGAGCGGCGTACTGTGGGACCCGGCTCTACCACCCGCGCACAGGCGGGCGTGGCCAGGAGCCTCAGCCGCTGCGGCATCGGCGAGGAGCTGGCCCGCGATCTGATCGAAGGCGCGAGCGCCCACGCGCTCGCGCTCGCGCCCCGCGCGGGCCTCGCGCAGGCTGTGCGTACGACGCTCGCTCAGCGGATTCCGGTGGCACCGCCACTGCCGACGAAGGGCGCTGCGATCGTGATCGTGGGCGCGGGCGGCGCCGGGAAGACGACCTGCTGCGCGGCGCTGCTGGGGGCCTATCGCAAGAGCAGCTCGCTGTCTGCCGGCTGCGCGACGATCGCACGTGAGGACGAGGAGGGGGAGCTGCGGATGCTGCTGAGCCCGTACGTGATGAAGCCGACGCCCGTGGCCTCCACGCGTGCGCTGCGTGCGCTGCGCAAAGCCCGCGGCGAGGGTATGGCGGTGATCGACACGCCCAGCCTCTCGCCGTCGGATCGCGCGGGCGTGCGCGAGCTGGCGAAGCTGCTCGCTGAGCTCTCTCCTGAGCGCGTCGTTGTCGCGCTGCCAGCCACGCTGGGGGCCACGGCGGCCGCGCAACTGCTGCAGTCCCTGCGGCCGCTGGGGGCGAACGCGCTCGCGCTGACGCATGCTGATGAGACCGACCAGTTCGGCGTCGCCGTGGAAGCGGCCTGTCGCTTCGGCCTCGCCCCCGAGTACATGCTCGAGCGGGCGCGAGGCGGCGGTTGGAGGCTGCGCCAGCTGCTGCCAAGCGCGCTCGCAGAAAGGCTCCTGCCATGAAACTGGGACGCGGAGGCTCAGGGCAGTCAAAGCCGGTGGCGCTGCCCGAGCGCACACAGACGGTCACGCTCGTGCCCGCTCGCGGCGAAACGATCCCTGCACGCGTGCTCGAGTCCCACCCCGACCTGCTGCTCGTGGCGATCATGATCCCGATCGATCCCCTCAGCCCCCGCCAGCTCGAAGGCATGACGCTGCAGTTCGTGGCACCGCGGGGGCGCGTGCGCCTCACGGGAACGGTCAGCGTCGAGAGCCCAAGCGATCCGGACGTTCTGCGCTTTGAGAACCCGCGCTCGATCGAGGTCGTGCAGGAGCGCGAATACGTGCGCATCATGTCCACGCGTCCGGCACTCGTGTACGGGGGGCCCGACAAGATCCCCGTCCAGAGCTACACCGTGGATCTGAGCGGCGGCGGCCTGTTGCTCGCCGGTCCAGACTCGCTGAAGATCGGCGACGAGGTCGAGTTCCAGCTGACGCTCACCCCCGGTGTGCTCACGATCGGCGGCAAGGGCAGGGTCGTGCGGATCGACGACCGGCGCCGTCGCGCCGTCGAGTTCACCTCGATCAGCGAGCTCGACCGCCGCCGGCTGATCCGCTTCATCTTCGAGTGCCAGCGCGATGAACGCCAGCGCGGGCTGGACACGGGGAAGTAGGCCGAGATGGCTGCCGAAACCGAGGCCCCCGCGGTACCCGACGGACCGCCCGCAACGGAAGAGGCGCCCGCAGCCACGCCCGTGCGCGCCCCCAAGCCGCCGAAGGAGAAGGCCGCAAAGGCAGGCAAGGGCAAGGACGACAAGAAGAAGGGCAAGAAGGGCAAGAAGGGTGAGGACGAGGACGCCGATGAGGATGCGGGCGAGGGCGGGCCTAGCGTCGCTGGCCACCCGCGGGCGGTGCGAGCCGTCGCGCGCGCCAAGAGCTGGGGCGGTTTGACCGGTTTCGTGCTGGGTGGCTACCTCTCGCTGCCCACGAACACGGTCGCGGCGGCCGGCCTGCGCGCGCTGATCGCCGGCGTGGTCTGCTACGTGGTCGTGTGGGCCGGTGCCGTGTTCCTGTGGCGGCGCCTGGTGATCCTCGAGATCAAGGGTCGCGAGCAGCAGCTGCAGGAGGCCGTCGAAGCTGCGGCCAAGCGCCGCCGGCTTCCGGCGCCGCCGAACGAACGACCGGGCGCGAGGGTAGCCTCTTAGCCACGAGCACGGCATGGATCCGATCCATCCCATCACCCCAGGCCCCCCGACGGTCTCGCCTGCGAGCCGGCCGGCGGTGCAACGCCTGGAGCGAATCACGCGCGAGGGCGACCGGCCTTCCAAAGACGCGCAGGAGCGTCAGCGTCGCCGCCAGCACGAACCTGAAGTCCTGTCCGAGCCGGGCGATGACGACGAGCCCGACGACGGCGGGCGCCCGCACATAGACGTGCGCGTCTGATCTCCGCGCTCCCACTTGCAGGAATTGCTGCGCGGGGCGGGAATCACGAACGTATCGGGACTTCCCTCTCAAGTTTCCCTGCACGCTGACGATAATCCGCGTGGGTCGACACGGAGTCGACTCGGGACCGACCAAGCAAACGTCATCAAGGAGATGAACGAATGGGCCTCACGATCAACACCAACCTGGAGGCGATGAACGCCAGCAGGAACCTGAACAGCACCGAGAACATGCTCGCGCAGTCGATGCAGCGGCTTTCCTCGGGGCTGAAGATCAACTCGGCCGCCGACGACGTCGCCGGCTACGCGATCAGCGAAAGCCTCCAGAGCCAGGTCAACGGGCTCAACCAGGCAAGCGAAAACATCCAGGACGCCGTCGCGCTCGCGCAGACAGCACAGGGCGCGCTGAACGACGTCAACCAGATGCTCCAGCGTATCCGCGAGCTCTCCGTTCAGTACTCGAACGGCACGACCTCTCCGGAAGACCAGACGGCAATCATCTCTGAGGTCAGCCAGCTTGCTGAAGAGATCAAGCGCGTCGGCGAAACCACCCAGTTCAACGGCAAGAGCCTGCTGAACGGCGCGGAAGAAATCAGCTTCCAGGTGGGTGCCAACGACGGTGAACACATCGGCGTGACGACGATCGAACTCTACAAATCGATCGAAGGCAAGCTCGAAGTGTCGACGCTCGGCGAACGGCTCGTGTCGACGCTCGGCAAAACCGAAGTCGAAGAAATCAAAACGAAGAACGAAGAAATCACCACGAAGGAAACGGCGCTGGTCAAAGCCGAAAAAGAACTGAAAGAAGAAGGCAAGACCACCAAAGAAATCGAAGAAGCAACCGAAACCGAAAAAGAAGAAATCGCCACATTGAAAGAAGAAGTCAAAACTCTTTCGAAAGCGGCTGAACCGACGGGCCTGAAAGAAATCAGTGAAGCGATCGCCAAGGTCGCGGGTCTCGCCGGCGAATTCGGTGCGGTGCAGGACCGTATTCAGTACACACAGTCCAACCTGGAAGTTTACAGCCAGAACCTGACGTCGGCTGTAAGCGCTCTGGACGACGTGAACATGGCCACCGAAATGACCAACTTCACGAAGGACCAGGTGCTCCAGCAGGCTGGCGTGTCGATTCTCGCACAGGCCAACCAGCTGCCTGACGCGACTCTGAAACTCCTGGAATAAGACCAGGAGTAGTCAAGAACTTCCTCAGCGGTGGCGCCTAGAGGACGCCACCGCTGCAGCGAAGCCTGTCTGAACGTCGGTCGATGCTTTCGCGTCGGTCGCTACGGGCAAACGGGTCATAACGCTTCGGCGGTCAGGCAACGGACCGACGCAAGCCATATACCGCCGCTTCATCGAGGGAACGGTGGTCGGACGGGCGGCGACGGCCGCCCGTCCTCCTTTAATGGGTGCTACCGACCCGACGATCGCCGCCCGTCGCTTAACGCCTCCAGTGGCCTGTGGTGCCGTTGCGTTCTGGCTCAGAGCTTGTCGATGGCGCGGTGTAGGTCCCGCCGGTCAATGATTCGTGCCACGAGGTAGCGTGCGTCCTCGTCGGCGAGCTCCCGGTAGAGCACGCGGTGCTCACCGACGCGCAGGCGACGCCAAGGCGCGTGTCCGGCCACGGGCTTGATGTCGAGATTCGCCGCATCTGCGCCCAAAGACTCGAATGCCTGCTGCACCCGCTTGCGGGTCGTGCGGCTCAGGTGCTTCAGGTCGCGGATCGCGCGCGGCGCGAGCTCGATCTTGCTCAGCGGGTCCGTCATCTAAGACGCCCCTCGCTGGTAGTTGCTATCGCCCAGCGTCCTGCGCGTCCAGCTCAGCGAACACGACAGCAGCTGTGCGGGTCGCGCCACTTGCATGAGCTTGATCGGCGACCGCCATGTCCTCGGCGAACCCCGGGACCTTCGAGAGTAGGTAGTCCTCGAGATCCTGCGCGTCGATCGGGACTAGGGCGGCAACGGGCTCGCCGTGTCGTGTGACCAGGGCGGTGTGCTTGGACTCGGCGACGTCGGCAACGACGCCACTGGTGTTGCGTTGTAGCTCACGGATGCTGATAGTGCTCATAGGACGCCCTCGGCCTTCTCGGAATATGTCCGACAAGTATACGTACACCACGTGCGGACGTCAAGTGCGCCAGCATGCTCAACCACCCCTGCCCCCTGCCGATTACCCGGGGCGATGACCACCATCGAGGCCACGCTTGCGCGGGTCACCGCGATCAGGCAGGCGCTGGCCGACCCCGCCACGATGATCGGCTCCGGCGGGGCGCTGACGGGCGGCACCGAAGCCCCGTCGTCGGGCAGCACAGCGGCCGCCGGCACAGGGTCGTCTTTTGCCGCCGCCCTGGAACAGGCGACGGACGGCTACGGGGCCTCGGGTGAAAGCTCCCCAACCACGGCAACCGCGGCCGCTCTCCAGGACGCAAACCCCGCGACAGCCGCGCTGCTGGCGGATTCGAGCGCGACGGGCCTGAGCACGACCGGCTCGACGGGCACATCCGGCCTCGTAAACGCGTCGGAGATCACCCCCACCTATGGCCTGCAGAGCGTGAACGGCGTTGTCGGCTCCACGGGCCTCTCATCGGCCACGTCAAGCGAGTACGCCGACTCACCAGGAGCCCGCATCGTGGCGATCGCGGAAAGCCAGATCGGTCAGACCGAGCAGCCGCCGGGCTCCAACGAATCGCCGGCGATCGCGCAGTACCGCACGGCGACGGCGGGAGCGGTGCCCGGAGCACCCTGGTGCGCGTACTTCGCCTCCTGGGCGGCGAGCCAGGCGGGCGAGCCGATCGGTGCAGGCGGCCAGGGCGCGGGCTCGGTCTCGGATGTGTGGTCGTGGGCGCAGAGCACCGGCCGCGCGATTGCAAACGGACCGGGCGTGGTGCCTCAGCCGGGCGACCTGATCGTGTTCGGCGACGAACACGTGGGGATCGTCAAGGACGTGCTCCCCAACGGCGACATCCAGACGATCGAGGGCAACTACGAAAACAAGGTCGCGGCAAACGTGCGCACGCCTACGGAAGCGACGGGCTACGTCAACACGAGCTGATTGGCGAGAGTACACTCGGGTCAGGGCGGAGCGGATGAACGAGCAGACGACCACTCCCGGAAACGCGGCTCCCGAGCGCATGTGGCTGAAGGTGCTGCCACTGCTCGTGTTGGTGCTCGTGGTGGCCGCCGTGGGGAGCTTTCTGTTCGTCAAAGGGCCGGCCACGCAGGCGTTGCCCGGCGGCGCGCACCAGGGAGCTGCAGGCGAGGGGTACTACGGGACGCTCGCGCTGCCCGCCGAGCAGGCGCCGTCAATCAGTCTGCGCAACTACCTCGGTCAGCGGGTGACGCTCAGCCAGTACAAGGGCAAGGCGGTGCTGGTGACGTTCCTGTACGCGAACTGCCCGGAGATATGTCCCCTGATTGCCTCCAACCTGCGCGTGGCGCTGAACATGCTCGGGCCTCGGGCATCGAAGGTGCAGGTGATCGCGGTGTCGGTTGACCCGCGCGGCGACACGCCGGCGAACGTCGCAAGGTTCGTGCGCGCGCACGAGATGGTCGGCCGCATGCAGTACCTGATCGGCTCCGCGGCGGAACTGGTGCCGACCTGGAAGGCGTGGAAGGTCGGCTCCGAACGCGAGGTCAACCAGCCCGACCAGGTGGCGCACTCGGCGCTCGTGTACGGGATCAGCGCGGCCGGCAAGCTGACGACGATCTACCCGGCGAGCTTCGAACCGAGCGAGATCGCCCACGACGTGCCGAAACTGGCCGCGCAGTAGCTGCCGCGCTCAGAACGCTCAGGAGGCGGCGCTCAGCGTTCGCCGGAGCCGTGTTTCCACATCACGACGTACCAGATCGCGACGCAGATGAGGACACCCAGAGGCAGCACCAGCGTCAGGATCGAGCCGGTGAGGAAGTGGCTGGCGGCGATTGGGATCGAGAGCTCGGACATGGATCGTGCCTAGACGAGATACAGGATGACGTAGGTTATGACACCGATGCCGGCAAGGAAGCTCCAGTAGAACACGGCGGCATCCAGGCCGGGCGCGATCAGCTTGTCGGGCTCCTTGATGTCGCCCTCGGCGGCGGGCGCGGGCGAGCGGCGTGCGCGCAACTCGGTGGCGACCTGCGTCTCGAGCCAGTACATGGTGAAGAGCACTGCGATCAGGTAGAAGGCGCTCCACGCGCAGAACACGCTGGCGTAGGCTCCGTTGGTGGGGCCGAAGTGCTGCGCGGTGTACTCCACGCACTGCAGCACGACGGCGACCAGGCCGAGCGCCACGCCGGCGATCCCAGGCGCGAGCCAGTTCGGTGAGGCCACCTTCATGCGCCGGCCTGCGATCACCGTGGAGATCGCGCTGAGGACGATGCACACGATGAACGCCGCCCCGAGCCCCTGGTTGGGGTGCACGTGTGGCGGGTGCCACATGTTGTTCTCGTTGATCGAGCGCAGGTAGAAGTATGCGAACGCGAACGCGAGGAAGAAGAACGTCGAGGCACCGCACAGCATGCGCGCGGCCACCGACAGCGCGCGGGCGCCGACGTCCGGTGGCTCGGGCGGGATCTCCACGCCCGCCGCTACCGGCGGGACCATCAGGCCGAGGGGGAGCTTTTCGCTTTCGGATGCCATCGCTCAGGCTCCTGCGGTCGCGGGTCGGGCGCCACCTTCGACCTGCAGCGGCGTGCCGTAGTCGTAGGGATCGTGGTCGATCACGGGGATCTGCTCGAAGTTGTTCACCGGGACGGGTGTGGGCACCTGCCACTCGAGTGACTTCGAGTGCCACGGGTTCGCCTCGGCGGGCTGGCGGACGAAGATCAGCGAGTACACGACGTTGGCGAGGAAGATCAGCATCGAGAAGCCGAGTACGAACGCGGAGATCGAGACCCAGTCGTTGAGGCCCTGCAGGCTCGGTTCGTACGTGCTGACGCGCCTGGGCATGCCCTCCAACCCGAGTGCGAACAGGGGTAGGAACGTCGAGTTGAAGGCGATGAACATCAGCCAGAAGTGCCATTTGGCGAGTTTCTCGTTGAAGCGCAGCCCGAGCATCTTCGGCACCCAGTAGTAGATCGCGGCGAAGAAGCTGAAGATCAGCCCGCCCATGATCGTGTAATGGAAGTGCGCCATCACGAAGAAGCTCCCGTGCAGGCCCGTGTCCGTTGGGACGTCCGAGAGCACCACGCCGGAGAGCCCGCCGATCAGGAAGTTGAACGCCCAGGCCATACAGAACAGCATCGGCACGGTGAAGGAGATGCGTCCCTTCCACAGCGTTCCCATGAAGCACAGGAAGATGAACCCTGTGGGCACGGAGATGATCTCCGTGGAGAGCATGTAGAACGGGCGCAGGTCGCCGTTGATGCCGCTGACGAACAGATGGTGCTGCCACACGAAGAAGCTCAGGAGGCTGACGCCGAGCATCCCGGAGACGGCCAGCCTGTACCCCCACAGCGGCTTGCGCGTGAACACGGGGATCAGCTCGAGGATGATCCCGAATCCGGGCAGCGCGAGGATGTACACCTCGGGGTGTCCGAAGAACCAGAACAGGTTCTCGAACAGGTAGGAGCTTCCCCCGCCGCCGGTCATGAAGAACGAGGTGTTGATCGTGCGGTCGAGCGCGGCCATCGAGAGCGTGGCAATCAGCATCGGCGCGGCGAGCACCATCAGCACGGCGGTGGCGAACACCGACCACACGAAGATCGGCAGCCGCGACCACGTCAGGCCGGGCGCGCGCATCGTGATGATCGTGGCCATCATGTTCAAGCCCAGCAGGCACATGGAGATGCCGACGAGCGCGAAGAACACGATGTATGAGTCCATCCCCATGACGGCCTCGTCGTTCAGTGGCTCGTAGCCCGTCCACCCGGTGGGGAAGCCGCCGAAGAAGATCGTCGAGACAAGGATGAAGCCGGCGGCCATCAGCAGCCAGAACGTGAGCGCCTCGATGCGCGGGAAGGCCATACGACGTGCGCCGATCATCAACGGCACGAAGTAGTTGGCGAACGGCCCCAGGATGCCTGAGGTCATCATCCCCATCATCATCGTGCCGTGCATGCCCACGAGCGACAGGTACTGGTTGGGCCCGATCAGCGTGGGGACGGGCTTCAGAAGCTCGGCGCGGATCAGCATCGCGTTGACGCCGCCGACGAAGAAGAACAGCCCGATGCCGACCAGGTACTGGATGCCCACAACCTTGTGGTCAGTGCACAGCCCGAAGTAACGCGCCATGCCACCGCCCTCCTTCTCGCGCAGCGAGGCGGGTCGGCCCATCAGACGCGAGAGGGGGTAGTTGGCGAAGCCAAGGCCGACCAGGAACCCGACGACGCCGAACACGTAGCCCAGCAGCAGCGCGACGTCATTCTCGTCGGTGGCGGACTCGTATTCGAAGGAGGGGCCGTTGATCAGGTGGCCGATCCACCAGCCGAGGTAGTAGCCGCCGACGCCGAGGATCACGGCGGTCAGCAGGTTGAAGCCGACGAGGCGCCGCCACAGCGGACGTCCGGTGGGCAGGGGTGCGGCTGCGGCTGCGCTGGTCGTGCTCATTCTCCACGCCTTATTGGTTCGGGTAGGTAGGTGGTGCTGTACTTCGGAAGCACCTTGGTGGCAGGTGCATACTTGGTTTGCTGTTCGTGGATCCAGCTCGTGAATTCAGTTGGGGTTACGACCTTGCCGGCGTTCTCCATGTATCCGTGCCAGACGCCGCAGAGCTCGGCGCAGCGGACGGTGAAGTTCTCGAGCTTCGTGGGCTTCACGAACGCGACGTTGTCGACACCCGGGTTGGCGTCGGCCTTGACACCGAGCTTGTAGGCCCAGAAGGAGTGGATCACGTCGATCGAGGTAACGTGAAATTCGATGTTCTCGTTGTCCGGGAGGTAAAGTTCACGCGTCTCGACTCCGCCGTAGGTCGGGTAGCGGTAGGTGAACATCCACTGCTGCGCGATCACCTGTACAGGCAACTTGGGTCCCTTGGGGACGGTCAGCGGGTTGGGCCCGCTTCCGGAGCCGGCACCGTCGCCGCTCTCCAGGCGCACGGTCCCGAAGACCGCTACTGCCAGGACCATCAGCGAGGTGACGACGATCCAAACGGTCTGCACGCGCGCGTGCCCGCGCACGGCCGGGCCTTCGAGCACTCCGCCCCGGTCCTGGCGGAAGAAGATCGAGGCGTAGATCAGGTAGAAGACGACGAGCGTAAGGACGGGCGTGGCGAGCGCGGCCAGGACGGTGTCGTCTTGACCCTGGCCGAGGGCCTGTTCGCTGCCGCTGCCGGGGCCGAGCAGCGGCCCTATCACCCAGATCGCCAGCGGCAGCGCGATCAGCGTGCCGACGATCCAGATCGTCGCGAAGCGCCGCGTGTGGTTGGGCTCGGAACCGCCACCACCTGCGGGGGCGCCAGATGCGGCTGCCGGATTAGACGACATTCAGGAACCCGTCCATGTAGCCCACCGTCTGCATCGGGCCGCCGAGGCCGTAGAGGTAGCCGGCGGCGCACGGTACGAAGCACTGCCAGTGGTAGCGACCCTTCTTACCCGAGTAGAAGCTGAATTCGACCGTGTTGTGTGCAGCGCCTTCACACGGTGCGTATTCGCACTGGTTCTTCGCTTCTTCCGGCACGCCCGGCAGCGGCACGAAGATCCCGAGTTCCGGCACGACCCACGTGTGCGACGCTTCTTCGGGGCTGATCGCGTTGACGGCCTTGCCGTTGATCTTCTCAGTCCCGCCGATCGTTCCCTGTACCTGGGACAGCCAGGGGTTTCGCAGCCCACTGTCGCCGTCGTACTGGTAGATCGTCACGTGCACGACCGTGTTCGCGGGCACGGTGTAGATCGTGCTGTGGATCCACTTGCCGTTCTTCTTGATCAAGTAGGAGACCCAGTCGGGGTGGGTGGGGCTGTACTTGGGCCCGATCGCGGCGACGGTCATGAGCGTGAGGTGCGTCCCGCTGCTCGACGGCGAGGTGCTGCTGACGTTGCTGGCGGTGATCGTGGGCGGTGCGCCGGTGGCCCACTCGCCGACGTAGAGGCCGAGTAGCACGCCGAGCAGCGCCGTGGCGAGGCCGACCCCCAGGAGCTTCTTTGCGAACAGGCTCACGCTTCCCTCCACCAGCTCATGCGACTCGGCCAGAAACCGTCGTCGCTCCCCAAAAAGCTCAACGGGCCTCCCTTGGTACTGCACTACCTGCTCCGCACCTGCACCGCTAAGACGGCGCCACTCTATAGCCACGCGGGGACAAACTTACAGCATTCTGAGAGAACTCTCATGGAAGGTTTAACCATCGTTCGGCGTGGTGCGCCAGGCGAACATCCTGGGGCGCATATGAGCCTCCGCGGTGCGCTTCCTCGGCGGACGGATACGATCAACTGCTTGTCCCGCTCACAGGCATCCGAGAGCACCGCCGGGGCCGATCGCTCCCCCGAGCGGACGGCCGCGCCGAGCGTACCGGAGCGCCCAACGCTCGAGGGTCTGGAGGCAAAGTGGAGCGCGGTGTGGGAGCGCGACGGGGTCTACCGCTTCGATCGCTTGGCGCCTCGCGAGCGCGTGTTCGCGATCGACACGCCGCCGCCGACGGTGAGCGGCTCGCTGCACGTGGGCCATGTCTTCTCATATACGCACACGGACACGATCGCCCGTTACCAGCGCATGCGCGGCAAGGAGGTCTTCTACCCGATGGGCTGGGACGATAACGGCCTACCCACCGAGCGCCGCGTGCAGAACCACTTCGGCGTGCGCTGTGACCCCTCGGTGCCCTACGACCCAGACTTCTCACCTCCGCCGGAGCCGTCGGAGAAGGACCCGATCTCCATCTCCAGGCCCAACTTCGTGGAACTGTGTCTCCAACTCACGGAGAGCGACGAGCAGGTGTTTGAGGCGCTGTGGCGCACGCTGGGGCTGTCGGTGGATTGGTCGATGACGTACACGACGATCGGTCGCCTGGCCCAGCGCGTCTCGCAACGCTCGTTTCTCGGGCTGCTGGAGCGCGGCGGGGCCTACCAGTTGGAGGCGCCGACGCTGTGGGACGTGGACTTCCAGACGGCTGTGGCGCAGGCGGAGCTGGAGGACCGCGAGCGCCCGGGTGCGATGCACCGTGTGCGCTTCTCCACGCAGGCGCTGATTGAAACGACGCGTCCGGAGCTGATCCCGGCGTGCGTGGCGCTGCTGGCCCACCCCGACGACGAGCGCCACTCAGCGATCGTGGGCACGGAAGTGCTGACGCCGCTGTTCGCTACGCGTGTGCCGGTGCTGACGCACCCGCTTGTGGAGCGCGAGAAGGGCACGGGCCTGGTGATGGTGTGCACGTTTGGCGACCTCACGGACGTGCAGTGGTGGCGCGAGCTGTCGTTGCCGGTGCGCTCGGTGCTGGGCCCGGACGGGCGCCTGCTTGAGGTGCCGTGGGGCACGCCGGGTTGGGAGAGCGAGGACCTGGACTCCGCACGCGCGGCGTACGCGCAGTTGCAGGGGCGCACGATCAACCAGGCGCGTCGGCAGATCGTGGAGTTACTGCAGGCATCGGGCGAGCTGGTGGGCGAGCCGACGCCGGTGAACAGGGCGGTGAAGTTCTTCGAGAAGGGCGAGCGCCCGGTGGAGATCGTGACGAGCCGCCAGTGGTTCATCCGCACGATCGAGCACCACGACGCGTTGATCGCACGCGGGCGCGAGTTGAAATGGCACCCCCCATACATGCGCGCGCGCTTTGAGGACTGGGTGAACGGGTTGACGGGTGACTGGTGCATCAGCCGCCAGCGCTTCTTCGGCGTGCCGTTCCCGCTGTGGTATCCGATGGACGGCGAGGGCAACGTGCTGTATGACCAGCCGATCTCGGCGCTCGAGGCAGACCTGCCCGTGGACCCGTCAACGGATGTGCCGGACGGCTATGAGGCCTCGCAACGCGGCCAGCCGAACGGCTTTGTGGGTGACCCAGACATCATGGACACGTGGGCGACCTCGTCGCTGACGCCGCAGATCGCGGGCCACACGCCTAAGCGCTCGGACGCGGGGCCGACGCAGGAGGAGATCGAGGACGACGAGCTGTTCGCAAAGGTATTCCCGATGGACGTGCGCCCGCAGGCGCACGACATCATCAGGACGTGGTTGTTCTCCACCGTCTTGCGCTCGCAACTGGATTACGAGGAGCTGCCGTGGGCAAACGCGGCAATCTCCGGCTGGGTACTGGACCCGGATCGCAAGAAGATGTCCAAGTCGAAGGGCAACGTGGTGACACCAATGCACCTCGTGGAGGAGCACGGCGCGGACGCGGCGCGCTACTGGGCGGCGAATGGGCGCCCGGGCACGGACACGGCATTCGATCCGCAGCAGATGAAGGTTGGCAGGCGCCTGGCGGTGAAGCTGTTGAACGCGTCGAAGTTCGCGCTTGCGGACCTGCCGCCCGCGGGCGAGTCGCTCACGCACCCGCTTGACAGGGCGCTGATGGAGCGGCTGGAGCGCACGGTGCAGGCAGCGACGAGCAGCTTTGAGGAGTACGACTACGCGCGCGCACTGGAGCACGCGGAGACGTTCTTCTGGTGGTACTGCGACTACTACCTGGAGTTGGTGAAGGGTCGTCGCTATGACCCAGACCCAGATGTCAACGGTCCGGTGAGTCGCGCGTTGCGGATCTCGCTGTCGGTGTTTCAGCGACTGTTCGCGCCGTTCCTACCGTTCGCGTGCGAGGAGGTGTGGTCGTGGTGGCAGGAGGGCTCGATCCATCGCGCGCCGTGGCCTGACTTCGAGGAGCTCGCCGCCGAGCGCAGCCAGGACGCTGACGCGCGCCGCGTGCAGGCAACGGCGCTGGAGGTGACGGCGGACGTGCTGCGCGAGGTACGCAAGGCGAAGTCCCAGGCGAAGCGGCCGATGCGCGCGCCGGTGGCGCGCGTGATCGTGCGCGATGCGCCGGAGCGGCTGGCGGCATTGGCGCTGGGGGAGGACGACCTGCTGGCGGCGGGCTCGATCGAGCAGCTGGAGCGCGTCGAGGACGCTGAGTTCTCGGTAGAGGTGGAGCTGTCCGCCGTTGCGCCGGATTGAGTGGGAGAGGGATGGCAACGTTGAGCGCGGACGCGAGCGCGGCGTCGCAGTCGGTCCTCGTTCTCGGTGACGCGGGAGGGCTTGGCGAGGCGCTGGCGCGGCGCCTGGAGCAGGGCGCGACGGCGGTAGAGCGCGCGATGGCGCTGAGCGACAGCCGCATCTCAGCGCTGTTGGCGGAGCAACGCTGGTCGGCGGTGGTGGTGGTGACGCGCGAAGACGTGCTGGCGCTGCGCCTGACGCTGCTGGTGGAGCACCTGCGCCCGGACGTGCGGCTGTGGGTGACGCTGTTCGACAAGACGATCGCGCGCGAGCTCCACCACGAGATGCCCGCGGTGCAGGTGATCTCCCCGGCGGAACTGGTGGCTGCGGACGTGGCGCAGAAGCTGAGCGAGAAGGTGGGCAAGCCGGTGGGGCGCGGCCGTACGGGGGTGGCGCTGGTGGACGACGCGCTGCGCCTGTTGGTGCGCGCGGGCGCGGGCATCGTGGCGGCGCTGGTGGTGGAGGGCGTGATCGGCGCGATCGCGCTGCACGAGAGCTTCGTGAACGCCCTGTACTTCAGTACGCGAGCGGTGGCAACGGTGGCGGGCACGCCCGGGGCGGAACGGGCGGCGGCCTGGTACAAGGTGATCTCGGTGCTGGACACGCTGGCGGCGCTGGCGCTGGTGGCGGTGTTCACGGCGGCGCTCGTGCGCAGGGTGAGCCGCCCACGATTGACGACGCTGGTGGGCGCCCGCGCGGCGCCCGCGCGCCACCACGTGCTGCTGATCGGCTTCGGTCAGGTGGGCTTTCGCCTCGCGCAGGACCTGCGCAGGCGCGGCATCGCGGTGCTGGGCGTGGAGCGCGACCCGGATGCGCCGTGCGTGCGCCTGGCACGTGCGGCGGGCATCCCGGTGGCGATCGGCCGCGGCGACGATCGCGAGACGCTGGAGCGCGTGGGCATCCGCCGCTGCGCTGCGGTGGCGGCGGTGACCTCGGACGATCTGGTGAACGTGGCGGTTGGCCTCGCGGCGAGCGATCTGGCGCCGGGCGTGCCGCTGGTGCTGCGCCTGGGCGATGGTGAGGTGGCGGCAGAGACGGACTCGCTGCTGCACCTGGGCGAGATCTGCGACGCGCACAAGATCGCGGCGGACACGTTGTTGGCGGGGCTGAGCGGCCCGCGCGCTGTGGCATGATCTGGCAGGTGAGGTCTCGCACGCATCACCGCACGGCTGGCGTGCTGCTCGCGGCGGCGATCCTGACGGTGACGCTGGCGATCTCCGCCTCGGCGGCTTCACCTTTGAAGATCACGAACTGCAACAGGGCTGCGAGCAGGCCCAGCCTACTGACGCTCACCTGCGCCGACGCGAACACCGCGCTGAAAGGCATGATCTGGTCGAGCTTTGGCGGCGCGACCGCCCAGGGCAGGGGCACGTTCGTGACGAACACCTGCGAACCGAACTGCGCGGCGGGCAGGGATGTGAGCTACCCGGTGAAGGTGAAGGCCACCGGCGCGCTCGCGTGCAAGCACGGCGTGCGCGTGTACGGCAGGCTTGCGCTCCAATTCACCGGGCGTGCGCCGGGTCGGGAGATTCCGCGGAACTGGAAGCTCGCCTGCCCGTACTAGCCGGCGCTGCCTCGTCGTGCTGCCCAAACGCTCTTGAATGTCAATGTCGTGTGCTGTTCGATCGTGTCGTAATCGTGGTCGTAATGGAGCACGCCAACACCTTCGGCGGCGGCGATCGCAGCAATCAGTAGGTCGACCGGCTTGACGCGGTGGGAGATCCCGGCGACGGCCGCAAGCTCCGCTTGGGCTGTGACGGCCGCGGCGGCCGACTCGGTGCTGAGCGGAGCGTGGGGGAGCGCGTCGAGGCGTGCTGCAGTGAGCGCGAATCCGTCACCGTCGCGCGCGCTGTAGCGCATCTCCAGAAGCGTTGGCGGACAGGTCCACAGCTCCCCGGCGCCCAGTGCGTTCTCGAGCTTCTCGCGCGCGCGTCCCTCGAGTCGGCCATCGAGCAACCTTGCCCAGACGGAGTTGTCCAGGATCAGTGGCTGGCCGTAGTCGTTCAATGTGTCCAGCCGCGCTCGCTGACCTCGTACGCCGCCTCGACGTCGAGGCCCTCGCCGGAACGAAGCTGCTGTATCAGCTGCTGTCGAAGCTCGGCGTCACGAGCATCCGACGCTCGGGTGGCATCCACCTCGCGAAGTCTCTCACGGGCTCCACGAATCACGAGATCGTCGAGTCGTACGCGCTCGCCTCGACGCCGCAGGGCGTCGAGCGCCTCACGGACGGGCGGCGTTTCGGTGATTGAGTGACGTGGGTGACGAGTGGGCACTCTCCGAGTGTAGCACCGGGTGCTGCACCTACAGCTCTACTCAGGCCGGCGAGCCGCTCACCGGTCGGTGCTCGAGGAAGTGCTTGCTGAGCATCGTCAGCTGCCCCTGATAGTTAGAGCCGATGTCCTCTCCGTAAAGGACGTCCGGCACTTCGGACATGCGCTCGAAGGCGAGCTTGCAGACGGGCTGACGGTGCTCGACCATGAACGACACGTCGCGCGCACGGACCTCCAGCGCGGCGCGGCTGCCGTGTGCGGCGCCGGGGCCTGCTGCCGCGTAGCCGAAACCAGGGTCGAAGAAGCCGGCATAGTGCGTGCGCAGCTCTCCGGCGGTCGGGTCGTAGGCGAGCATCTCGGCGGCGTATGACGGTGGGATGCTGACCCCCTCGGCAGAGAGGAGCAGATAGAAGACCTCTGGCTCGAGCACGATGCGCCCGCCTTTCTCGGGGTGCACCGGCTCCCAGTACTCGCGCCAGCTCAGGGCACCTACTTTGGTGAGGTCGATGGGGAGGCTGTTCTTCTTGGCGCGGTAGCCGACGATCGCCTCCGCGCCGCCGGAGACGTCGAGGCTCAGGAACAGGCCGTCGGCGAGCGACAGCTCGGCCTCGGAGACCGGCTGGGAGTTCAGGTAAAGCAGTGGTGTGTGCTCGTGCAGCGCGAGGAGCTCGGCGTCGCTGAGACGGGCGTCCCCGGACATCAGGCGCACCTGGTTGAGGGCCAGCCCCGTCCTCACACGAATGGCGAATGTCCGCGGGACCACCTCCAGATAGAGCTTGCCGTTGTAGCCGGGTACGATCTCGTCGAAGCGGTGGTTCCGGTCGGTGAGCACTCGCGTGAACACGTCCAGCCGTCCGGTGGAGCTCTTGGGGTTTGCCTTCGCGCGGATCTCATCGGGCAGCCGTAGTTCCTCGATCAGTGGGACGAGATAAGGGCGGTCGCGCTCGAGCGTGGCGCCGTCTCGCAGGTCGATCCGTTCGAAAGCGATGTCCTCGATCTTCTCCTCGACCGTCGAGTCGCTGTCGGGGAGAAAGCTGCAGCGAAGCGCCCATGCGTGCTCGCCTAGGCGTAGGTCTACGCTCGCGGGCTGGACCGACTCGCGTGGTATTCGCCAAGGGTCCGCGACGAGCCACTCCTCGGCGATCGCCTCCCGCAGCCGCTGCGCCGGCAGCACACCCGAAGACTGAGAGCCGCCGCCGGGCGTGCGCTCGTACGCTGTGGCGGCGCCCGATGATGTGGTCATGTCGCTGTGCGTTCTTCCATGTTCGGTCAAGTCTATGGGCCTCGTGTAGAGGCGGCTTGATGGGTCCTCGAAGTTGGAAACAGGGCTGGTGGCGGTCCTGTGGCTGGAACTACAGTTCGAGCGCGGGGGGTGCGATCAGCTTGGGCATCGTCCAACCTCTCCGACGATGCTCGGGGAGAGGCCGAGGCGTCCCCCGGCGTCCAGGTCTCCGCGGGCGCCGTAGCTCTTACCGGCCGCGGCGTCCGTGAAGGTCTGAGGGGTCGCTTCTAACGCGAATCCGGACGCCTTCAGACAAGAGAAACAAACGGTTCGTTTTGTTGACATCTTGGGCCGCCGGGAACTAGCGTCCGGCGCACCCGATGTCGCCCTCTCGATCACGTCAAGCACGCCGCGCTGAGGCCCGTCGCGCGGACGCCAAACGCGCCCAGGCGCGCCGAGGTCGGGCGCAAGGCCCTCGTTCCTCGCGCATGGGCGGCTCCGGCTTGGATATGGGGTCTCTTGTGAGGATCCCGCGGGCTGCATGGCTCGCGGCCGCCGCGATCGTGATTGTCGTCGTGGCGGTCGTGGTACTGAGCTCCGGAGGCTCCTCACCCTCCCCAGAAAGCCGTCTGCTGACGGGGTCGGGCTACCCGAACGTGAACACCTCGAACACGCGCTACGTGGGGGGCCCGATCGAATCCTCGAACGTGGCGAAGCTGAGCGTAGCGTGGACGTTGCCGCTGACGGCCAAAAGTGAGTACGGCAGCTATTCCTCCGCGCCGGTTATCGCCAACGGCGTGGTCTACTCGCAGGACCTCGACTCCAACGTGCAGGCGCTCAGCCTCAAGACCGGCAAGGTGATCTGGACGAAGACGTATGACTCGCCAGACCAGGGACCCAACGGTCTGGTCGTGCAGGGAGGGCGCGTGTACGGCGCCACGACGGAAGCCGCGTTCGCGCTCGACGAGAAGACGGGCAAGCAGCTCTGGTCGGTGAGGCTGGTGCGTAACGAACACGAAGGCATCGACATGGCTCCCGGCTATCACGACGGCATCGTGTATGTCTCGACCGTGCCCGGTAGCACCACGCAGTTCTATGAGGGTGAAGGTGTGGGGACGCTATGGGCATTGGAAGGCAACACAGGTCGCAGGCTTTGGCATTTCAACACGGTGCCCGAAGACCTGTGGTCCTCCGAAAACGGTCACCTGAACTCAGGCGGCGGCCTCTGGTACACGCCAGCGTTCGACGAACAGGGCAACATGTACATCGGCGTGGGCAACCCGGCGCCGTTCCCGGGCACGAGCGAATTTCCATGGGGTTCGAGCAGGCCGGGACCTGACCTGTACACAGACTCGATCGTCAAGCTGAACGCGAGCACGGGCAAGCTCGAGTGGTTCTTCCAGCTGACACCGCACGACCTGTATGACCGCGACCTGCAGGATCCGCCGATCCTCGCGCGAGTGCGCGGCAGGCAGGTGGTGCTCGCGGCAGGTAAGGCGGGCTTCGTGATCGCGCTGGACGCGCAGACAGGAAAGCTCTTGTGGAAGCGCTCTGTGGGCATCCACAACGGCCACGACAACGACGGTCTGTATGCGATGCGCCACGAATACTCGAAGCTGCACCTCTCGGAAACGGTCTACCCCGGCCTCTTGGGCGGCGTGATCGCGCCGATGGCCACGAACGGTTCGACGGTGTTTGCGCCGGTGGTGAACCACCCGGTGACGTATAAGAGTCAGACTGAACCTGAAGAATCGGGACCGTCGACGGGCGAACTGGTGGCGATCGACACGGCGACGGGGGCCGTTAAGTGGGATCGCAAGCTCACATCCTCAGCGTTCGGGGCGGCAACGGCAGTCAACGACCTGGTGTTTGCGACCACGATCGAAGGCAAGCTGTACGCGTTCAACGCGAGCAGCGGCGCGACCGTCTGGGAAAGCCAGCTGCCAGCGGGTAGTAACACGGGTGTGGCGGTTGACGGCGGCACTCTGCTTGCCCCGGCGGGACTGCCTCTCGGCAGTGGGCAGAAGCCCGGCCTGGTGGCGTATCGCCTGCCGGGCGCACCTTAGAAGCCTGGGCCCAAGTGCTGTCCGTCCTGGTTCACGGCCGTGTAGGTCCGCGGCTGGCGTGCTGGTCGCAGAGCTGCGCGCGTCGGCATGTATCGCGAATCGGAAACAGTCGCATTACGACGGTTGACGCGGGGAAAGCGCTCCGCTACAGGGGATAGCGGGCTACCAGCACCCAAAATGCCCACATATCGAATTTATGCGTAAGATCTACACTGCTCCACCGGCCCCGTAGCCGGGGGGGATTGTCAGGGTCGGCGCCGGGAAAACTGTCTTCAGGTCAGAGACACCCGGCGCCGGCCCACTTGCTCCATATTGCTACCCCTTCCTATCAGTCCCAAACGTTTGGGTCAAAGAGCGGTTTTGGCACCGCGCGGTTCGGGACGTGCGTGAAGACGAGTGGTTCGAATTCAGCTGCACCCGGTTTCGCTCCCTTCGGCGCTTATGGATGTGGTGTTAAGTCAGCAGGGGAGCGAAGCAGCTCCGGTAGCGCAACTTGCGGTGTGCTTCGAGGCGTGATTCCGTGCGCGGCTCGGACCGACGAATATGGACCTCTGCTAATTCGAACCGGTTTTGTCTCCCACTGTCGGGTCATTTCGCGCTGGCTGGGCGGCGGTGAGAGGTGCAGCGTCCTCTCCGCTGGCGCGACCGAGTGCCCTATCGGTAGCGGAGGACCGCCTCGGGGCAGAGCCGCGCTACTCGATCTGCCGGGTCCAGGCGTCGCCGACGAACCGGTGCTCGACGAAGAAGCCGTCTGAATCTCCGCAAATAGCGGGGCGGCGATTCGCTCGTGCGGCATCCGTCTCGCCCCTGGCTTCTATCTTTGTGTGTCGATGGCAAAGGACACCGAGAAGCTGATCCGCCAGCTGTCGCTGATCTCCTACCTAATGGCCGAGCGCCGGCCGGTCACGGCCCTAGAGATACGGCGCGACGTGGAGGGCTACAGCGGCATGAACGAGGACGCGTTCGCGCGGCGCTTCTACGCGGACCGCTCCGAGCTTGAATCGCTGCGCATCCAGCTAACGGTTGAGCGACCTGCGGATGGGGCGGCCGAGCAGGAGAACTACTCGCTGCGCCCTGAGAACTTCCACCTGCCGCCGATCGCCTTCACGGATAAGGAGCTCGCGGCGCTGCAGACGGCGCTCAGCCTGCTGGACGGCGAATTCGCATACGCCGAGCCGCTACGCCTGGCTCTACAGCAGATCACATGGGGGCGTCCCAGCCCGTTGCAGGCACCGGAGCAGCGCTCAGTGGCCCTCGGCATCACGGCCTCCGCGGGCGGCCATGAGCTCTCCGCGCGCCTGGCCAAGGTCGAGACAGCGATCTTTCGCAACAAGACGATCGTGTTCGAGTACTACACGATGGAGCGCGATGAGCTAAGCACGCGCCGCGTGGATCCCTACCACCTGCTGTTCCAGGGTGGCCAGTTTTACTTGCTGGGCTACGCGCATGAGCGCAAGGCGATCCGCGTGTTCCGTCTGTCGCGCATCCGTGGCAAGGTCTCCTACGCGACGAAGGCCGAGCACGATTTCCATCGGCCCACGGATTTCGATCCTCGTGCGTACGCCAACCGAGCGGATTGGCAGCTCGGTGATGAGCGCGGTGTGGCGAGGGTTCTGATCTCCGAGCGGATTGCATGGCAGGTCGAACGCCATTTCGGCCGCTACGGACAGATCGGTAACCAGGCAGACGTCGTCGAAGAGGGAGAGGGCGGCGCATCGGCCTCGGAGGGGGAGACGGTCTTCCTCACTGGCTACTCGAGCCCCCGCAGCGTGATCTCGTGGGTGCTGGGGCTTGGGGCCAACGCGCGCCTGCTCGGACCTGAGGAGCTCGTGGAGGAGTTTCAGCGCCGAATTGAGCTTCTGGACGAACGGCACACCGACGCGCCGCCGGTGGCGCCGCGTGGGGGCAGCGCGACGACTGCGCTCAGCGGCGGTGCGGCGCGCGGACGCCTGGCGGGTGTCTCACGTTCGCGCTCGCGTCGCGGCGGCGACTCCGTGCGCGGCTCCGACGAGGACGGGGGCGCATTGCGTCCGGAGGCGGCGATCCGACCGGAGCGTTTTGCGCGACTGGTGACGCTAGCGAGCATCCTCATCAGGGCAGGCCGCCTCGGTGAGCGTGTGGTTATCGCCGAGGTCTGCGACAGCATGCAGATCAGCGAGGAGGAGCTCCGAGAGGATGTGAACGTGCTGAACGTGGTGAACTTCGGTGGCGGCTCCTACGTGCTGTACGCGGAGTTCAAGGAGGAGGACGGTGAGATCGAGGTCGACCCGGAGCCCTACAGCGACAACTTCGACCGTCCCGCCCGCCTGTTGCCCGTCGAGGCTAAGGCTCTCGTCGCGGCGATCGACCTGATCGGTGAGCACATCCCCGAGGGCTCCCTCACCTCGGCGCGCGAGAAGATCGTTGCGGCGCTGGGTGAGGATCCGATGGAGCAGGGCCTACAGGTGGCGCCTACGGCGGGCGATGACTCAGACGTCGCGCGTCTGGTGTCCAACGCGATCGTGGAACGTAGGCTGATCGAGCTCGAGTACTACAAGGAGAACGAGGACGAGCTCACCCCGCGGGTAGTCGAGCCGTACGCACTGACAAACGGGCGTGAGGGCTGGTACGTAGCTTCGTTTGATCCGGAGCGCGACGGCGTGCGCCATTTTCGCCTCGACCGGATCAAGCGCGTGCGGGTTACCGACGAGAAGTTCGAGCCGCGACCCGAGGTTGATCCGGCCGGCGAGGTTGACGGCTGGCTGCGTACGGGCGAGGTCCCGGCGTCTGCGACGGCGCGCGTTTGGGTCTCGCCAGAGCGTGCCCGTTGGGCGCGCGAGGCGCGGCGCGTTGTTGAGGATTGGAGCGACGGTGCGGTTGTCGTGGAGCTCAGCTTCGCGGGCGTCGACTGGCTCGTTCGTGAGATCCTCAAGGAAGCGGGAGACGCTGCCGTGCTCGAGCCGGAGGACGCCCGTGAGGCGGTGCGTGTGGCGGTCGAGCGCTTGCGCGAGGTCAATAGCGCGCCTGCACCGGCCTGAGCGCCGTAGTGAGCCGCCGCGACCAGATCAAGAGTCCTACGAGCTCCTTCGCGGCGTGGCGCTCGAGTGCGACGTGCTCCTACATCGCAACCTCGAGACGGTCGCTGCACTTGGCCATGAGATCTTTGCTCGTTACGCAACGCCACGGGGGCAGCCGCCAGTTGGGGAACTGCCCCCTGAGGTCGGCACGATGGTGGACAAGCAAGCGAGCAAGCGCGTCGCCCTCGAGTTCGTCGAGTGTCGGCGCGTGAGCTGGGATCACCGCAAGCTGGCCTGGACGTACTGATCGATAGGCTCCATACTTAGTGGAGCCGCTCAAGGGACTGATCCTCTCCGGGGGCAAGGGCACGCGCCTACGTCCGATCACGCACACGAGTGCCAAGCAGCTGGTGCCAGTGGCGAACAAGCCGGTGCTCTTTTACGGCATCGAGGCGATGGCGCAGGCGGGCATCGAGGAGGTGGGGATCATCATCGCCCCGGAGACGGGCCCGGAGATAGAAGCGGAGGCGGGCGACGGCGCGCGCTTCGGCTTGAGCATCACCTACATCCTCCAGGACAAGCCGCTGGGCCTGGCGCACGCGGTGCTCACGGCTGAGCCGTTCCTCGCCACAAGCCCGTTCGTCATGTACCTCGGCGACAACTTGCTGCAAGGAGGCATCTCAGACCTGGTAGCGGCCTTTCGCGAGCACGAGCCGGACGCGCTGATCCTGCTTACGCCGGTCCCGGACCCGGAGAACTACGGCGTTGCAGAGCTCGCGCCGGCTGCTGTGGGGGAGGTGGGCCGCGTGGTGCGCTTGGTGGAGAAGCCGAAGGAGCCGGCGACGGACCTGGCGCTGGTGGGCGTGTACATGTTTACAGCTGGCGTGCACGACGCAGCGCGCGCAATCGAGCCCTCGCCGCGCGGCGAGCTGGAGATCACAGACGCGATCCAGTATCTGGTCGACTCCGGGCTGCGTGTGGAGCCGCACATCGTGCGAGGCTGGTGGAAGGACACGGGGCGCCTGGAGGACATGCTCGAGGCAAACCGCCTGATCCTGGACAACCTGCAGGAGCGCGTGGAGGGAGATCTGATCGACTCGCAGGTGGACGGCCGCGTTGTGATTGAGCAGGGCGCGCGTCTGGAGCGAACGACTGTCAGGGGCCCGGCAATCGTGGGTGCCGACGCCCGTCTCACGGATTGCTACATCGGCCCGTACACGGCGATCGGCGAGCGTTGCGTGATCTCCGGCGCGGAGGTGGAGCACTCGATCCTGCTGGCTGGCTCGAGCGTATGCGATCTGGACGGCCGCATGGAGTCCTCGCTGCTGGGGCGCAACGTGACGATCCGTCGCGGCGACCGCCAGCCGCGCGCATACCGCTTCATGGTCGGCGACAACTCCGACATCTCGATCCTGTGAGCCGGCCGTGACAAGCGCCGCCGCCAGGGCTCCTCTACCGGTTCGGCCAATCGATGCGCTCGACGAGCCCAGACGCGCCCAGGTCGAGGATCGCGCTGTGTTCGATCGGCAGGTACTCCCCCTCGTGCAGGGCAAGCCACGTGACGGAGCGCTCGGCGGGGTCGACGATCAGCAGCTCGCCGACTTCGTGTTGAGCGTAGAACGGCAGCTTCTTCCAGGTGTCGTCGTCGGGGGAAAGGACCTCCACGGCGATCGCGGCGGTGGGCACCCACACCGCGGGCTGTGGGTTGCGGTGGACGCCGAGATCGGGGACGCAGTAGTTGTCTTTGTTGCTGCCGAGGTTGAACTCGGTGCTCACGAGGAGCCCGTGTGCGCGGGCGGGCGCGTCGAGCAGGACGGCAAGCTGCTGTGCGACCAGCGAGTGAGCAATGTCACCGACGGGGATCACGTGGTAGACGCCCTCCCAGACCTCGTCGTGCTTGTCGGTGCCGGTGCGGCGCCGCTGCTCGAGGAGCGCTTCGAGCTGCGGAGGAGGGGGGTCCAACACGAGTGTGCGCATGGCCTGTTCAAGGGTAGCGACGCTAGGGCGCGCTTGGGATGGAACGCGCGGTGAGGCTGCTGGTCACAGGCGCGGCTGGCATGCTCGGCGCAGATGTCCTGCGTGCGGGCGAGCGCATGGGCCACGAGCTCGTGGCGGTCGATCTCCCGGAGCTGGACATCACGAACGCTGGCGCGGTGTCGGCGGCATTTGCGCGCATCGCGCCCGACGCGGTGCTCAATTGCGCGGCGTGGACGGACGTGGACGGCGCGGAGACGCGCTCCGAGCAGGCGCACGCGGTGAACGCCGATGGTGCGGGCAACCTCGCCCGGGCCGCGGCGGCGGCGGGTGTGCCCCTGGTGCACGTGTCAACCGACTATGTCTTTGATGGAGAGGCGTCCGTAGGGGCCTCTGGCGCGCCGCGTCCCTATGTTGAGTCCGACGCCACCGGACCGCGAACGGTTTACGGCCAGACGAAGCTCGCTGGCGAGCAGCAGGTATTGGCGGCCTCGCCTCGCCACGCGGTGGCGCGCAGCGCGTGGCTGTTTGGCGTGGGCGGTGCGAACTTTGCCGCGACGATGCTTAGGCTCTCCTCGGAGCGCGAGGTCGTGCAGGTGGTGACCGACCAGGTTGGCTGTCCGACTTGGACAGGTCATCTGGCGCCGGCGCTACTTGGTCTGCTCGAGCGGGAGGTCACCGGTCTCGTGCACCTGGCAGGTGCCGGCTACATCTCGTGGAACGGCTTCGCGAAGGAGATCTTTCGCCAGGCGGAGGTTTCCTGCCGCGTGGAGGATGCGACGACGGCGGACATGCCGCGCCCGGCGCCGCGCCCGGCATGGTCGGCACTGGAGTCCGAACGCGACGACCTGCTGCCGCTACCCCCGTGGCAGGACGGTCTCGCGGGCTACCTCGCGGCAAGAGCTGGGATGATGCGCGCATGAGACTTCTCGTCTGCGGGGGCGCCGGCTTCATCGGCTCGACGTTTGTGCGCCAGCGCGTGCAAGAGCACGGCGATGAGGTGACGGTGCTCGACAAGCTCACATACGCCGGTCGCGAGGAGAACTTTCACGACCTCGTCGATCACCCCGCTTTCCGCTTCATCCGTGGCGCGATCGAGGACGCGGAGGCGGTGGCAGGCTCGATCGAGGCCGCCGCGCCGGAGGCGATCGTGAACTTCGCGGCGGAGACGCACGTGGACCGCTCGATCGCAGAGCCGGACGCGTTCGTGTCAACCCACGCGCTTGGTACCTACGTTCTCCTCGAGGCCGCGCGCGAGCGCGAGCTGCGCTACGTGCAGGTCTCCACGGATGAGGTGTATGGCTCGATCGAGGAGGGCACATTTACGGAGGAGAGCCCCCTGGCACCTTCGTCGCCGTACTCGGCGACGAAGGCTGGCGCGGACCTGCTGGTGCAAAGCTACTTCCATACGTATGGCCTGCAGGCGCTGATCTGCCGCGGCTCGAACAACTACGGCCCATACCAGTACCCAGAGAAGCTGATCCCGCTGATGATCCTTAACGCCATGCACGGCGACGTCCTGCCCGTGTACGGCGATGGGATGCAGGTGCGCAATTGGATTCACGCCACCGACTTCGCGGCGGCGATCGGTCACGTGCTCGAGCACGGTCTGCCGGGCGAGGTCTACAACGCGGGCGGTCCTGACGAGGAGACGAACATGACGGTCGTACGCCGCATCATTGAGTTCGCCGGCGCGCAGGAGTCCCAGATCGAGCACGTCGCCGACCGGCCCGGCCACGACCGCCGCTACTCGCTCTCCTCCCACAAGGTCCGCGAGCTCGGCTGGCTCCCGCGCATGCGCTTTGAGGAGGGCCTGGAGCAGACGGTGGCGTGGTATCGAGAGAACACGTGGTGGTGGGCGCCGATTCGTTCGGGCGACTACCGCGCCTACTACGAGCGCCAGTACGGGCGTTCGTTGCAGCCGTGATGGGGATGCAGCCGCGTCGATTTCGCTGCAGACAACTATCCGTAGACATCTGTCTGTCAGTGCGCCAAGCTTGAGGCATGGATGACGTCCGAGAGCACTTGGGCCGCAACCTCCGCGACCACCGCGAGCGGGTGGGTCTATCGCAGGAGGAACTGGCTGAGCTGTGCGACCTCGACCGCACAGAGATCAGCCTGCTGGAGCGCGGGCTTCGCTTCCCGCGCCTAGACACACTCGTCAGGCTCTCCCGTGGCCTGAAGCTGGACTCGGTAGCTCAGCTGCTCGAGAACATCAGCTGAGCAGGCACATCGTCGGATCCGGCCTCCCGGGCTACAGCCCGGCGATCTTCCAATGCTTGCCTTCCTTGACGAGCGAAAGCTTGCCAGCGCGGGTCTTGCCTTCGTAGACGCTCCCCACGCTCGCCGTGGCGGTGGCGTTGCCGGCGGCTAGGCGCACCGACTGGACGCTGACCTGGAGGTTGTCGATCTCTGCGAGCTGGTTTTTGATTGCCGCTTCGCAGCCATTGGCGCCCCCGAGACGCGCGACAATCGCGCTAGAGAGCATTTCGCCGCAGATCTTCTTGTATTCGCCGGTCGTCGAAGCAGTCTGGAAGTTCGCGACCGCCTGTGCGACTTCGTGCTGTTGGCCTTTGAAGCCTGAAGTGGAGACGGCACTACCGCACGCCGACAGCCCGACGGCGGCCAGCGGCAGGCACAGGATCACAGCAAGGTGGCGGCGCATGGCCGCGAAGCGTATTGATTAGCTTTGCTCGTCGTCGCGTCTGTAGCCCAGGCGAGCGGAGATCCGGTCAGCAGTTGACACCAGATGCGGGCCCAGCGCATCAACGAGCTCCTCGAGCGAGATCATGCTCGCGCTGGCCGCGAGGTTCACCGCAGCCACCACGTCACGAGCCTCATTGCGCACAGGCGCAGCGATCGCGTATAGATCTGCCGCGAGCTCCTGGTCGCCGACTGCGAACCCGGCGGCCTGGATCTCCTCCAACTCCTCACGCAGCGCTTTCTTGCTGGTGATCGTGTTGGGGCCGCGTTTCGTCAGCTTCATCTGTGCAATCAGTTCTCGCTGCTCCGCCTCGGGCAGGTTCGCAAGCAGAAGCTTGCCCATCGACGTCGCATACGCCGGCAGACGTGATCCCGTGTGAAGGTTCAGGTCGATGTTGGCCTGACCGCGGCGGAAGCTACGCACGCGGTCGACGTACAGCACCTCGACCCCGTCCAGCACACCGAGGCTGGTGCTGTAGGAGGTGCGCTGGCGCAGCTCCTCGAGGTATGGGTGGGCATGCTCACGCAGCCCCGTCGAGTTCAGCGCAGACATGCCGAGATCAGTCACGCGCAAGCCAAGCCGGTACTTCCTCGAAGCGCCCTGCTCCAGGTAACCGAGCGCCACGAGCGTGATCACATACCGATGCGTGGTGGAACGGCTCATACCAAGCTCGTCGGCGATGTCGGCGATCCCGAGCACGGGGCGCTTGGGCGTAAAGCAGCCGAGGATCGCCAGGCCCCGCTCGAGGGATTGAGAGTAGCGCGGCTCGCGCAGGCTCGGGATCGACCACGCTGGCTCTTGTTGGTCGCTGCTGGCTTTCGCGGCTGCGCTCGTTCTCGGCATCGGCATCTGGTCCTCTGGTCGTCGGCTAGGAACCCTCGGACGCCCGAAAGTTCAATTGGTTGAGAGAGCAACCATAGTTCGAGTACAGGCGCGGGACAAACAGAAACACTGGAGTTTCGAGACCCGAGTCGTGGCGTCCATCGGGGATCTCTGTCGCGGAATCCGGTCCCGCGACTGAGGCGTGCCGGGAGAGCATCAAGGGTGTCAAGGCTCCGACGCCGACGAGCCCCCTGGGCAGTGAGAAACACCACTGGATCTGCGGACCCCCTCCGGCTATCGTCGCAACGCAGCCTCAGGTTCTCCCGGTAATCACTGGACCTGGCCGGAGGCGCGAAGCGTTCGGAGGGCGGCGTTGGGAAAGCAATGTCCTCGGGACGCACCATCGACAATCCTCATAAAGGAGCAACAAAACATGAAACTCGCTCGATTATTCGGGCTCACGCTCGTGGCTATCGCGGCTATGAGTCTCGGAGTCGTAGCAACGGCATCGGCATCGCCGCCGTTATTCTCGCCGGCAAGTGGGCAGGCGATCAACGGCACGAGTGGTACCAGCATCCTCTTTGCCGGTGGTCACTTAATCGTCTGCGGAAAAGACGTATTCTCCGGGGCGATCTCCAGCTCATCGTTACTCGGCAACGCTCACGTGCACTACTTAAGCTGTGTGTCTTTAGCGACTCCGACATCTGCAGAACACTGCACCGCCAACAGTAGCGGCGCGTCGGGTGGCTTAATATTAACTCAGACACTGCATGGGAGACTAGGCATAATCTTACCCAGCGGCGCCACTGGCATCCTGTTCTTACCGCAAAGTGGCAAAGTATTCGTCGAACTCGCCGAAAACGCTTGCACGCCTGAAACGAAAGTTACGGGCAATGTGGCGGGAGCGATTACGCCAACTGGCAAACCGCAGACCACTGGAACAACCACATTCTCGTTATCCGCGGGCGTCGCGGCCGTGAAAGACTTCGACCTGACGAATGGTGGTGGCTTAGTGAAACCGGAACTGGTGGCGTTCAGCGAAGCTGGCGCGCTGTCACAGACGGAGGAAACGGAAACCGCAGCTAACCTTGAAGTAACCTGATACGTAGGTAAGACAGTAAAACCGTCTGACGAGCCAGTAGGCTCGCTACAATCAAGTTAGTCAACGAGTATCATCGGGTGGGCGAGCCAGTTTGGGCTCGCCCACCCTCTGCTGGGGACCGGGGAGACGAGTCGAGGAGAGAGGATGCAGATGGAGACGCGAAGTATTCTTAGCAGTGTAAGCCGACTGTCTGCGTCTGTCTTCGGCACCGCGGCCAGCCCCCTGCGTCGACGCGCCGTCCCAGGTTTGGTCCTGGCGCTATTGGGCATGACGCTCGCTCCGGCCACGGCCGGAGCTTATGCTGCAATAGAAGGCCCGCCTGCGTATTCATCGGCGTCGGGGTTGCCTAATGGCCGGGTGTACGAACAGGTGTCGCCTGCGGACACCAACGGAAATGAGGCCGGGTTCGGCACTTCGCCGTATGACGTAGGGGACTTGGAGCACTACGGTGTGGCCGCGCCGGATGGGCAATCGGTCCTGTTCGAAGGTACGGGCGCGCTGGGTAACAGCCCGTGGGGAGCGAGCCAGTGGTTCGTCGCGACGAGAGACACCTCGGGTTGGACGACCCGTGCGATCGAGCCGCGCGCGCAGCAGACTCTTGGCGAAGTCGGGGGCATACTCGGCGCGAAGGCCAAGACCCTTGATCCCTCCGAAGATCTTTCGAGTTCTCTGGTCGAATCGGCGAGTCGCGAAACCCTCGCCCCGCTGGCCGGGACCAATTGTCCCAACCCTCGCGGCAGCGTCGCCCAACTGTACTTGGCCGGCCCCAATCCGTTTGACGCGGCGGTTTGGCTGGAGCAGCCTGAGATGGGGCCGCCGGCAAGTCCGGTCGTCAACTGCGAAAAATATCGCGGCGGAGTGCCGGCCGGCGGTAGCCCAAACTTTAGTGTGGTCTACTTCGCATATCCGGGGACCCTGTTGCCTGAAGATGCGGCGCGCGCTGCACATGCCGGAAGCGGAGAAAGCGTCGAAGCGTGGGGGTTCTACGAATATCGCGATGGGCTGCTGAGCGAGGCTGGCGTCTTGCCAAATGGGAACTTGGACCCATTTGGGGCAGTGCCTGCGGCATCGGGCCACGGAAGGTCGCGAGTCGGCAATGAGGTCTCTGAAAGTGGCGAGGACGCATTCTTTGTGAGTCCAGATCCGGCTTCATGTGAAGAATATGGCGGCCAGAACGATTGCGCGGCGGATCCGCCGGAGCTATACGTACGGGAGGATGGTGATAAGACCGTGCTGGTTTCCGACGATGCCCTGACAGGCTCGCCGGCGCCCAACGGTGTGGCACAGATGCCCAACCCGACGCGCCAAGAAGGAGCGGAATTCGATGGCTCCTACGTCTTCGCCTCGCCGGACGGATCCCACGCATTTTTCCAGACCGTCGATTGCTTGACCGAAAAGGCACTCGTCGCGGGCGCCTGCGGCGGAGGTGCAAAGGTATACGACTTTGACTTGGAAACAGGCGCAGTGTCGTATCTCCCAGGGGTCGCGGGCGAAATCGTCGCGACCAGCAGAAGTGGGGCGACGATGGCATTCGTCCGCCCTGAAAATGGCGGAGAACCTCCGGAACTGGACCTATGGTCCGGGGAAGTCGTCACGCCGGTCACGCAATTGGCAGAACCGTCGGGGGTTCCGGAGGCGCGCCTTTCCGATGACGGAAACGTGTTGGTGTTCAGCACCGCTTCTCGACTGTCGAGTCTGTTCAATAGCGACGGAAGTGAAGAGATCTATCGCTACGACACCGCGTCCAACGAGCTGGGGTGTGTCTCGTGTGCGCCTCCGGGTACGACGCCGCGTGGCGACGCTTGGTTCTCTGATCTGTATGCCGGCGAATCCTTCGAAAAGAACGAATTCGTTGTCGGGACACGTGACGACCGGGGCATGGCAGCCGAAGGAAACGAGATCTTCTTCGATTCGCCGGACCCGTTGGTGACGCGCGACGCGAACACCAACTCGCCGGAACTGCCTCTGAAGGAAGAAGGCTTGGCTGCGCAAGGTCGTGATGTCTATGAGTGGGACGACGGCGTGGTCTCCCTTATTTCTAGCGGAAATAGCGCTAGAAACTCATTCTTGTTGGACAACAGCGAAAGCGGCAGTGATGTGTTCTTCGCGACGGATGAATCGCTCGCACCGGGCGATGATCTCGATGGCGGCTATGTCGTCTACGACGCGAGAGTGCCTGCGCCAGGCGAAACGCCGCCAGGCGGGTCCGCGGAATGTGTAGGGTCGGGCTGCCAGGGCGCTTCACGCTCGCAGCCTCCGGTTTCGCTGCCCACGAGTGCGGTCTTCTCCGGGATAGGTAACCCGGCGCCGGAAACGTCTCCGCCGTCACCGGTGGCATCCGCACAGACCGCGGCAGAGTTGAAAGCGAAAGAGCTGGCGAAGGCTTTGAAGGCTTGTAAGCGTGACCGGAAGAAAGCGAAGAGAGGAAGTTGCGAAAAGCTCGCCCGCAAAAGATTCGGCACTGCCGTGAAGACTTCGACCAAAGGGGGGAGCAAGTGATGATATCCCTGGATCTTCTTCGCGGCGACTCGGACAGATGGCGGCGAGTTGCTGCTATGTCGATAGTGACCGTGGTTTTCGCTGCTGCGCTCGTCGTTACGTCGGTCTGTGACGCCAGTGGCGTTCTCAGTCCCCAGTGGAGGGTGCTCTCCGTGTCCAATCCGACGAACTTCGCGCCTGGTGACCAATCGGGCGCCGACGCCGTAGTCGTGATGGCGACGAATGTCGGTGGTGGGTCGACGGACGGGAGCCCCGTCACGCTCAGTGACGTGTTGCCGGCGGGCTTGACGGCGGTAGAAGTATTTGGCGTGAATGCCTACCACGATCCGGTGGGCCAGATGCTGGAAAAGCCCGAATGGGAGGGGCCGCCGTACGGAATGAGCTGTTCGATATCCGACGCCGTGCCGTCTTGCGTGACCTCAGAAGCGATCGGTCCCGGCGACACGTTGACCATGACGGTCCGTGTCCACGTAAACACGGTAGTAGAAGGGGCGACGGAAGTCGACAGCGCCTCGGTGTCGGGTGGAGGCGCGCCTAAGGTGGCGGCAGATGAGCCGGTGACGATCGCGGCGGCGCCCGCGGCGTTTGGGATCGCTCGTGGAGGTGTGTTGGCAGCGGCGTCCAGTTATCAGGCGGGCGGTCACCCGAATGTCACGGGCGAGTTTTTTCTTAACACCGATCACGCGTCGTCGGGTGGCGGCGGCCCTGACAACGAAAATTGTGGTTCGGGAGGGGCGTACTGCACGATCAATGACATCGAACCGGTCGCGCCCCCGAAGGATGTCAGCTTCGATTTGCCGGCTGGCCTTGTGGGGTCGGTTGTAGGTGTGGCTAGGTGTCAGCTGGCGGAAGTGGTGAATAGCGCCAATTGCCCGCGGGACTCGATGGTCGGTATCGCGACGGTGATTGCTCGCGCGGGAGGGCCCCTCCGGGAACGTTTCGTGTTGACGGTCCCGGTGTATAACATTGCCCCGAATTCGGGCGAGCCGGCCGCGTTCGCGTTCAACGCGCTGTTCTTCCCTGGACGGATCGATACAGCGCTCGTGCGTAATAGTGGCGTGGCTGGTGGGTATAGCGTACGGGCGACGGTGTCGGACATTACGGGTGGTGGGGCTGTGTATGGTGCGTCGGTGACGTTGTGGGGTGACCCCGCAGAACACAGCGGCCCAGGGCCGGATGCCGCGGCGAGAACGTTGAAAGGAAATACCTTCCTGAAACCCGGTAGTGGCGTGCCGCCGCAGTTGACGTTTGGTGGTCCGGGGGTTGAACAGGTGGGTTCGGGTCCGACGTTTGAAGATGTGTTGCAGGCGCGGGTGCCGTTGTTGACGGGTGGGACGGATTGTTCTGTGCCGTTGTCGACGACGGTTGAAGCGGATGACTATGAAGACCCTGGCGTGTTTTCGAGGGAGACGGTTGCGTCGGGTGTGGGTGTGGGTTGTGGTGTGGTGCCGTTTGAGCCGTCGTTGGTTGTGGGTTCGAGTAGTTTTCAGGCGGGTGAGCCTGCGGGGTACTCGTTGGATCTTGGGGTGCCGCAGAGTGTTGAACCTGAAGGGTTGGGGTCGGCGAATGTGCGGGATGTGTCGGCGACGTTGCCGGCGGGTGCGGTGATTTCGCCGTCTGCGGCTGTGGGGCTTGGGGTGTGTTCTGATGAACAGTTCGCGGTGGGGGGGAAGCGCCGGCGTCGTGTCCGGGTGATTCGAAGGTTGGGGTGGTGCGGGTGAAGACCCCGGATTTGGAAGAAGAACTGCATGGGAGCGTGTTTTTGGGTGCCCCGGAATGCGAACCGTGCTCGCCGTCGGATGCGGCGGAAGGGCGGCTGCTGCGGTTGTTTATGGAGGTGGAAGGTAAGGGCGAAGACGCGGTGCGTGTGAAGCTTCAGGGCACTGGGAGCGTGAACCAGGCGACGGGGCAGCTCTCGGCGTCTTTTGATGAAGACCCACAGGTCCCGTTCAGCGAGTTTGAATTGTCGTTGACGGCGGGGGAACGCGCGGCGGTAGCGAACCCGAGAGCGTGCGGGACAGCGACCACGAGCATGGTCGTGGAACCATGGAGCACCCCATTCACCGCAGACGCTGACCTATCGGCGGGTTTTGATGTGGACGAAGGCTGCATCGGCAGCCAGTTCAACCCGTCGTTTGTGGCCGGTACTGGCAACAATGTGGCTGGTGGTTTTTCGCCGGTGTCGGTGGTGTTTGGTAGGTCTGATCAGGATGGGTTTTTGGGTGGGTTGCGGGTTGGGTTGCCGGAGGGGTTGTTGGGGATGATTTCGAGGGTGAAGTTGTGTGGTGAAGCTGCGGCGAATGCGGGGTCGTGTGGTGCGGAAAGCCTTGTTGGGGAAGCTTCGACTGAAGTTGGGCCGGGGTCGGATCCGTTGTTGGTGTCTGGGGGGAGGGTGTTTTTGACGGGTCCGTATCGTGGTGCGCCGTATGGGTTGTCGGTGGTGGTGCCTGCGAAGGCTGGGCCTTATACGTTGTCGGGTACGACGGGGTCTGGTCTGGTGGTGGTGCGGGCGGCGGTGAGTGTGGATCCGGTGACGGCGGCGGTGACGGTGACGTCTGACCCGTTCCCGACGGAGCTGGATGGTATTCCGCTTCAGATCCGGCGGGTGAATGTGACGGTTGGTGGGAGCGACGCGTTTACGTTCAATCCGACGAACTGCACGAAAACCGCGGTGGACGGGACGTTGACGGGTGTGGAAGGCGCGTCTGTCGGTGTTTCGTCGTCTTTCCAGGTGGCTGATTGTGGGGATCTTGGGTTCTCGCCGAGGGTGTCGATCTCGACGGGGGCGCGGGCTTCGAAAAAGGATGGGGCGGGGTTGTTGTTCAAGATCACCTACCCGCAGGGCGCGATGGGCTCCCAATCGTGGTTTAGGGAGGCGAAATTCGTGATCCCGAAGCAGCTCCCGGCGAGGTTGACGACGATCCAGCAGGCGTGTTTGCAGAAGGTGTTCGAAGCGAACCCCGCTGATTGTCCTGCGGCGTCAAGGATCGGGTATGCGCAGGTGCATACGCCGGTGCTACCGGGTGTGTTGAAGGGCCCTGTGTTCTTTGTGTCCTACGGTGCGGCGAAGTTCCCTGATGTCGTGGTCGTGCTGCAGGGGGAAGGCGTGACGGTCGATTTGACGGGGGAAACGTTGATCAAGAACGACGTGACGTCTGCGACGTTCCCGGATACCCCGGATGTCCCGTTTGAATCCTTCGAAGTCATCTTGCCGGCGGGGGAATTCAGCGAGTTTGGTGCTTACGCGTCCGCGAAGCACCCCTACGAACTATGCGGCACCAAACTTGTCGTCCCGACGGAATTCAAAGCGCAGAACGGCAAGGAAATCAAGCAGAGCACCCCCGTGACCGTGAACGGCTGCAAGATCATCAAGAAGAAAGCCAAAAAAGCTAGCCGTGCGAGCCGGGCGGCCCGGGCGAGGAGAGCCAGCCACGGCAAGGAGGCCAAGCGATGAGCACCCACGCGCGAAAGGACACCGGGGGCGTGAAGAGCGCGCGGCGCCTGAAGAGGATGCGGGGCGTGCGTGGTGTGTTGGCGACCGTGGGTGTGGTTGGTGTTGTGGGTGTGTTTGGGGTTGCGGCGGCCCCCGCGTTCGCGGCTGTTGAAGTGCCGGTCACGGAAGTGGTGTCTGGGAAGTCTGCGACGGGCGCGACGTTGCATGGGTTGTTGAACCCTGGGTCGGGGACGGAACTGGTGGCCTACCGGTTTGCTTATAGCGCGGGTGCGGGGTCGGTGTGCACGGAAAGCGGCGCGACGGCGCCTGGGGAACCATTCCCGCAAGCGTCGGGGAACCATAAAGCGGTGTCGGTCGTGGTGACCGGGTTGCAGCCGAGCGAGGAATACTCTTATTGTCTGGTCGCTTCGAATGGGGCTGAAGAAACGGGGCAGGGGAACCAGCTGTCGTTTACGACGCTCGCGTCGGCCCCGTCGATCCTCGCTGAGGGCGTCGCTTCAAGGACCCATAACGCAGCGGTCCTCTCGGGGACGGTGAACGCTAATAACCAGGAAACGACGGTGTCGTTTGAATACTCGACGAGCGCGGTCCTGTCGGGTGCGACCACGATCGCGGCGGGCACGCTGAGTGGGTATGGCGAACAAGGTGTGGAAGGCGCGACGGGCGAAACGCTCATCTCGGGGACGACCTACTACTACCGTGTGGTCGCGAAAAACGCGACGGGCACGAAACAGGGCGCGATCAAAAGCTTCAAAGCGGCTGTCGCGCCGGAAGCGCCGTCTGGCTTGGGGTTCTCGGACGTGACGGCCACGACCGCGGAACTAGAAGGCGAGCTGAACCCCGTGAAAGCTGGGGAAGCGGGCACCTACCAGTTCCACTACCACGCGTTCGCGCTGTCCGCCCCCGTGACGGGGGAATGCAACGAAGCGAACGCCCCGGAACCCCCAGAACCCACGACCGGCGCCAAGGAACAAAAAGTCGTGGCGGCCGCGACGGGCTTGCAGCCGAACGCGAGGTACTCGTTCTGCCTCACATACCGCAACGAAGCGGGGGAAGAAGTCACGGTCGCGCCGCCCTACGTGAACGGTGCGCTCCTCACGTTCCAGACGGCGCCTGCCGCCCCGAAAGTTGATGTGCAGGGCCACCAGGTCACCCAGACAGGGATGCAGCTGGGTGCGCAGATCAACGCGAACAACGAGGAAACGACATACCGGTTCGAATACTCCCTGACCCAGGAAGCCCTTGAAAATGGGGAAGGGATCGTCGTGAAGGCCACCAAACCCCTGACCGGGACCTATGGGGACCAGGAAGCCAACGTGACCGTCGGTGCCGCCCTCGCCCCCAACACCGTCTACTTCTATAGGGCTGCCGCGGAAAACGAACAGTCCGCGGGGGAAGGGACCCCCGCCTACGGCCCCGTTGAAGAACTCACGACCCCCCCCGAACCCCTCCTCACGACGGGGCAAGCCGAAGACGTCGCGGCGACGAGCGCCGCGCTCACAGGGACGATCACCCCCCAAGGCGCCCCTACCACCTACTCCTACCAGTACATCTCCCAAGCAGCCTACGAACAAGCCCTCACGAACGGGGACGCGGAAGAAAAACAGGACCCCTACCTCAACGGCGAACAAACACCAGCCCGCACAGCCGAAGAAAACACCGAACCCCAGGCCGCCGGGCCGATCCTCGCCACGAGCCTGCTCCCCGACACCGTCTACTACTACCGCCTCACAGCCAAAACCCCCTTCACGACCACATACGCCACCCCGCAAACCCTCACCACCACCAGCGCCCCACCCACCGCCCCCCCCACCGAACCCCCCGCCCCCCCGCTGCTCCCCTCCCCCGCAGCGCCCCTCACCACCCCCACAACCCAGCCCGCCCTCACCTACCCACCCATCCCCTTCACAACAGGCACCCAGACCGTCACAATCCACGAAACACCCAAACTAACCCCCCGCCAAAAACTCAAAAAAGCACTCGCAGCCTGCAAAAAAGACCACAACAAAACCCGCCGCACCAAATGCCAACACACCGCCAGACAACACAACAAAACCAAGAAGTAGCCCCCCCCGGGGACCGACGGGACGAAGGCATAATGACAACGGAGGGCGCGGACCGCCAGGTCTCCGTAACGGGCTATGAGGCGCGCTCACAGGCTCGAGCCGCCGCCGCCGAGCAAGGGAGTGCCGGCGCGCGTCGCAAGCAGATCGACGGAGGGCCAGGCGGCGGACCGATGCCCGGCCGATCCGGGCCCACAGCATGTCCGAGATCTATCGCCAGCAGGTACCCGCACGCGGAATAGAGCGGCGCGCGGCATGCCGTTCAAACGAGACCCACCCGGACGCTCACCATGGCCCGGCACGACCGTACGTACCGCACACACCCCTCAAAGGCCAGTGAGAGCGCGCCGGCGCGGGCGAGGAGGCCAGGCCAAGCCGGACTGACGCGTCCCAAAGCTGGAATGGCTCGGCCCATTTCACGGCGCCGGGCATAGCCGGACTAGGGGCGCGCAGGTCCGCCGACAACTACCGAGCGGGCGGTAGCGCCGACACAGCCATCAGAAAACGGATCTGCTAGCCGCAATTATCGCGATAGCTCACCCGGTCAGAAACAACGGTTCCAGTCGCACCGTCGCCCCGTTAGCCTCTTGCCCGCAGTTCTAATGCGAGAGAGAGAAAGCGAGATCTAATGAAAAGGTTGTTTGTGGGGGTAGTCGTTTCGGCGGCGGCTCTGGCAACTATAGGCGTACCGGCTGCGATGGCCACGCCAAAAGGCGGCTACGCCGTCTTCTCGCAGTGCCCGATACACGCGTCGGAAGTCAACGCGTGTATTTACTCGCCGACCGAAAGTGGTTACGTGACGCTCGGCAAACAGGAAGTGCCGATCACGAAAACGCAGGTTCTGCAGGGAGGGTTGCTCAGGCCAGAAGAACCCTTCGTCAAACCGCTTTCGGCGGCCCTCAACGGCGAAACGTTGACTAAAGTCGCCCAGAAAGTCCCTGGCGGGCTGTTGGGCATCAAATGCAAAGAAATCAGCAACATCATCGTGCGGATCGGTTGCGAACTGCTGTTCGAAGAGGGGCTAACCGAAGTGAAGGCGACGACCGAATTGGCCGCGCCGGCGAGCTCAGTCGTCCTCAACTCGGCCGCTGAGCAGCTGGGAGAGGGTACAGCGCTCAAACTCCCGATCAAGGTGAAACTCGAAAACTCCCTGTTCGGCAGCGAATGCTACATCGGCTCGAACTCTGAACCGATCAACCTGAACCTGACTACGGGTGCGACCACCGGCGGACCGACAGGTAAACCGGGGACGCAAACGACGAAGGAAAAAGGTGGCATTCTCGTGATCAGCGGCGTATCGCTGGTGAGTAACACGTTTAGCGCCCCGAAGGCCACCGGTTGTGGACTGTTCGGCGTGCTCGACGGGCTGATCGACGAAAAACTCGGTCTTCCGTCGACGAAAAACGTCGCCGTGCTCAACGGAAAAGTCGAAATCGCCAACTCCGAACTGGTGGAAGAATCAGAAGAATAGCCAGAGGTAGCTGGTAAGCAGCATTGTAGGTGTCACTGCGGGCTGTCGCGACGATGTCGCGGCGGCCCGCAGTTCGTGCGGATAAGGCAGGACAGTGCGCTAACTGCAGGCCGAGAGTGAGAAACGCAAGTTTGCGCCGATGCGAGATGCGGGAAGTGTTCACCTGGACAGCTAGGAGAGGAAAGTCGGACAATCCAAGCGAAAGGTGAGGTGTCTTGCAATGAGACGACTGTTGATCGGAGTCGCGGCCGCGTCCACACTGGCTGTGGTCGCGCCTGCCGCGTTTGCGACTCCGACCGGAGAATACGCCGTCTTCGCCCAGTGTCCCCTGGGCGCGGAAGAAGTGAATGCGTGCATCTATTCACCGACGGAAAGCGGCGAAGTGGTGTTGGGCAAGGAGGCCGTCCCAATCGTGAGCACGCAGGTATTGCAGGGCGGTCTGCTGCGACCTGAAGAACCACGCGTCAAACATTTGGCGGCAGCGTTGAATGGCGAAACACTTACGAAAACGCCGCAGAAAGTTCCTGGCGGCCTTGCGGGGCTCGTCAAGTGCGACGAAATCAAAGGTTCGAGTCTCGTCGAAGATGCGCTTCGCGCATCGTGCGAACTTGCATTCGAAAACGGTCTCACCGGCGTTAAGGCGACCACGGAACTGGCCGCGTCCGCGAGTGCGGTCGTGCTCAACTCGGCGCGCGAGGAATCGGGCGAAGGCACTGCCCTGACGCTCCCAGTGAAGGTGAAGCTGGAAAACCCGCTGCTGGGAAGCGAATGCTACATCGGATCGAACGCCGACCCGGTAACGCTCGAACTCACGACGGGAACGACGACAGGGGGCCCGACCGGGAAACCCGGCACGCTCACTACCCGGGCCAAAGGTGGCATCGCTGTGATCGAAGGGGTTTCGCTCGTCAGCAACTCGTTCGCCGTGCCAGGAGCGAGCGGCTGCGGGCCGCTCGGCCTGCTGGACGGGATTGTCGACGACCAAGTTGGCCTTCCGGCGGCTGCGGGCAAAAACAAGGCGATCCTGAATGGCAAAGTCGAAATTGCCAACTCGGAAATCGTCGAAGAACACTAACCATTAGGAAGCATCGGTAGATCTAGGGGCCAGTCGCGCGGGGTTGTGCGGCTGGCCCCTTCTGCACCCGCGGCAGGCGTCGCAGCGACGACCAGAAGGTCACGGGCGTCGTCGCAAGCACGGGCGTGGGCATGCCCTCTTGGGTCTTGCAGCGCCGGCGGACGAGAAGTCCGCAAAATGGAATCGTAGTGGGAAACGGGGTTTGCGGCCCCCTCCCCCGCTTCGTTACGCTGCGCCCGGAAGTATCTATGGCGAGATGACGATGAAAGTGAGAACCAAATGAGGAAGCTGGTTGTTGGACTCGCGACGGTTGCGTCGCTGGCGATTATCGGGGTGCCTGGCGCGATGGCGACGCCGAAAGGCGGCTATGCCGTATTCGCGCAGTGCCCCATCCACGCAGAAGAAGTCAATGCATGCATCTTTTCGCCGACGGAAAGCGGCTATGTGACGATCGGGAAACAGGAAGTCCCGATCAAAACGACGCAGGATTTGCAGGGCGGGTTGCTCAGGCCGGAAGAACCATTCGTAAAACATCTGGCCGGCGCGCTCAACGAAGAAACGCTAACTAAAACGCCGCAGAAAGTGCCGGGCGGCCTGCTCGGAATCAAATGCGAAGAAATCACGGGGTCAGGCTGGCTCGAAACAGAAGCGCGCAAACTATGTGAATACCTATTCGCAAACAGTCTGACTAATGTCTACGCGATTACCGAAGTGGCCGGGCCCGCCAGTGGGATCGTGCTCAACTCCGCAGCCGAGCAGCTCGGCGAGGGCACGGCGCTCACTTTGCCCGTGAAGGTCCGCCTGGAAAACCCGCTGTTCGGGAGCGAATGCTACATCGGCTCGAGCTCAGAACCACTCGAATTGAACCTCACGACCGGCACCACGACAGGCGGGCCGACCGGCAAACCGGGTACTCAGACCACGAAGGAAAAAGGCGGCATTCTCGTGATCAGCGGAGTGTCGCTCGTCAACAACACGTTCAAAGCTCCGGGTGCCAGCGGCTGTGGCCTCTTCGGTCTGCTTGACGGTCTGATCAACTCAAAAATCGGGCTACCGTCAGCGTCGGGCAAAAATGTGGCTGTGCTGAACGGCAAAGTCGAAATCGCCAACTCCGAACTAGTGGAAGAATCTGAAGAATAGTGACGTGACCTGCAGCAACTGAAGCACTCTGGGTGGCTCGTCGCGGCAGCATGCGCGATGGGCCACCCGCCCGGGGGACGCGCCGCGCGCTGTCAAAATGAGTGGCAATGGACTCCAAACCTCGCCAGATACCCGAGGACGCTCACTTCGGCTCGCGGACGCGCTCCTGGTTCGGGCGCGCGTTCGCGGAGCCCACACACGTACAGGTCGCCGCATGGCCCGCCATTGCAAACGGGGAGAATGTGCTTGTGTCGGCGCCCACGGGGTCGGGCAAGACGCTCGCTGCCTTTCTGTGGGCTCTGGATCGTATGGTGCGCGAACCCGCGCTGGATCGGGCGCGCACGCGGCTGGTGTACGTCAGCCCGCTCAAGGCTCTTGCGTATGACATCGAGCGCAACCTCCGGGTTCCTTTGTACGGGATCGGTGCCGACGGGATCGAAGTCGGCATTCGCACCGGTGACACGCCCCAGCGCGAGCGGGCGGCGATGCTCAGGCGCCCGCCAGACATCCTCGTCACGACGCCGGAGTCGCTCTACCTGATGCTCACCTCAAAGGCGCGCGATACGCTCGAGGGCGTAGAAGGCGTGATCGTCGATGAGATTCACGCTGTCGCCGGTACCAAGCGCGGCGCCCACCTGGCGATCACGCTCGAGCGTCTGGAGGCACAAGTCCTCGCAGCAGGCGGCGGCCGCGTTCAGCGCATCGGGCTCAGCGCGACGCAGACGCCGCTCGAGGAGATTGGTCGCTTCCTGGTAGGTGGCCAACGCGAGGTCACGATCGTGGACGTCAGCGGATCGGCGGCATCCCCGACCGCCGGCGTGCGCAAGCAGCTCGACGTGCGCATCGAAGTTCCTGTGGCATCGATGGCTGACCCCGACACGTTGGCAGCTTCATCGAGCATCGAGTCCCTCGCCGGCGGAGAGTCCACGCGCGGCTCGATCTGGCCGGCGATCTATCCCGAGCTGCTAAAGGCCGTGCGCGAACACAACTCGACGATCATATTCGTCAACAACCGGCGGTCCGCCGAGCGCGTCGCACTGCGCCTGAACGAGCTCGCCGCGTCGGGCTCGAAAGGGGACGAGACCGCCGAGATCGCGCGCGCCCATCACGGCTCGCTCGCGCGCGAGGAGCGTACTACGGTCGAGGAGATGCTCAAGGCCGGGCAGCTCCCATGCCTCGTCGCCACCAGCTCGCTCGAGCTCGGCATCGACATGGGCGCCGTCGACCTGGTGTTGCAGATCGAGTCACCGAAGTCGGTCGCGCGCGGGCTGCAGCGCATCGGGCGCGCCGGGCACGGCGTCGGCGAGGTGAGTGTCGGACGTATCTTCCCCAAGTTCCGAGGTGATCTGCTCGAGTGTGCAGTTGTCGTCCGCCGTATGCATGAAGGGCTAATCGAGCCGACGGCAGTGCCACATAACGCACTAGATGTGCTCGCCCAGCAGGTCGTCGCGATCGCCGTCGCCCATGACCCCGATGACGGCATCAGCGTCGACGAGGTGTATGCGCTGGTGACCAGAACGTACTCCTACTCAACGCTGTCGCGCGCGCTGTTCGAGAACGTGCTCGACATGCTCGACGGGCGCTATCCGTCCAAGGAGTTCGCCGAGCTGCGCGCGCGCATCGTCTGGGACCGTCTGGCCGGGACCATCCGTGCGCGCAAGGGCTCACGCGGGCTCGCGGTGGCCAACGCAGGCACGATTCCCGACCGCGGCCTCTACGCCGTCACGCTGCCCGACGGCCGTCGCGTGGGGGAGCTCGACGAGGAGATGGTCTACGAGGCTCGACCTGGGCAGGCGTTTCTGCTTGGCGCCTCGAGTTGGCGGATCGAGGAAATCACGCGCGATCGCGTCATCGTCACCCCCGCTCCGGGCGCTCCGGGCGCCGTGCCCTTTTGGAAGGGCGATTCCGTCGGGCGTCCTGCGGAGCTGGGGAAGGCGATCGGCGAGTTCTCGCGCTGGGCCGTCGATCAAGGCGCTGAGACCCTGCAGCACGACTACGACCTAGACGAGCGCGCCGCTGTCAACCTGCTCGCCTATCTGCGAGAGCAGCAGGCCGCCACGCGCGTGCTGCCCAGCGACCGCACGATCGTGCTCGAGCGCTTCCGCGATGAGATCGGCGACTGGCGCCTTTGCATTCTCTCGCCCTACGGCCGCCGTGTCCACGCTGCCTGGGGCCTTGCCCTCTCCGCCCGTGTCAGGGAGCATCTCGGCGTCGAGGCGGACGTCATCGCCTCCGACGAGGGCATCGTCATGCACCTCCCCGACCTTGATCTCCCATCGTCTGCGCAGGCGGAGGATTCGGGCCCCCTGGGTGGATGGGGATCGATCGGCGAGCTAGTGGCCTTCGAGCCGGACGAGGTCGAGGACGCCGTAACCGCCGAGCTCGGCGGATCAGCGCTGTTCGGCGCACGCTTTCGCGAGAACGCCGCGCGTGCGCTCCTGATCCCGCGCGCCTACCCCGGCAGGCGCACGCCGCTGTGGCAGCAGCGCCTGAAGTCGCAGAGCCTGCTCGAGGTCGCTCGTCGCTACGAGGACTTCCCGATCGTCCTCGAGACATATCGCGAGTGCCTTAGAGACGTGCTCGACGTCCCCGGCCTGCAGGAGCTATTGCGTGGCATCTCCACGCGCGAGATCTCGCTCGTGGAGGTCGAGACGCAGACAGCCTCGCCGTTTGCCTCCTCGCTGCTGTTCGACTACGTCGCCACCTACATGTACGAGGGCGACACGCCCAACGCCGAGCGACGCGCAGCCGCGCTCTCGCTCGACCGCGACCTCCTGCGCGAGCTGCTCGGACAGGAGGAGCTACGCGAGCTGATTGACCCCGACGCGCTCGCGCGGGTCGAAGACGACCTCCAGCATCGCTCCGAGATGACCCGCGCTGCCGGTCGCGACGCCCTCCACGACGTGCTGCGCCACGTCGGCGATCTCACTCGCGAGGAGATCGGGCAGCGCGTCTTCGCCGGCGTCGACGCCGAGGTCCTCTTGGGTGAGCTCGAGCGTGAGCGGCGCACGGTGCGCGTACGCGTCGGCGGCGAGGAGCGCTTCATCGCTGCCGACGAGGCTGGTCTCTACCGCGACGCCCTGGGCGTCGTGCCTCCCGGTGGGTTGCCAGAGGCATTTCTGGTGGACGTCCCCGGCGCGCTGCGCGAGCTCGTTGCGCGTTTCGCGCGCACGCGTGGGCCATTCACCTCAGACGAGCTTTTTGTGCGCTATCGAATCGACACTAGCTCTGTGCTCGGCGAGCTCGAGCGCGGTGGCGATCTCATCCGCGGCGAGCTTCGCCCTGGAGGGAGCGAGCGCGAGTGGTGCGATGTCGAGGTGCTGCGGCGACTGCGGCGCGCGTCGCTCGCAGCGTTGCGCAAGGAGATCGAGCCGACTGACCGGAGTCGCCTCGCCGCGTTCCTGCCGTCCTGGCAGGGAATCGACCGCCATTCCAGCTCGGGCGCCGGAGTGGATCGCCTGCGGGAGGTTCTCGTGCCGCTGCAGGGCCTCGCGCTACCCGTGGAGGTGTGGGAGCGCGACGTGCTGCCGCGTCGCACAGGCGCCTACTCCCCGTCCTGGATGGACAGCCTTTGCGCCAGTGGCGAGCTCGCCTGGGTCGGGGCCGGCGCGCTCGGGCGCTCCGGGCGCGTGGCCCTGTACTTCCGCGACGACGCCGCCGCCATTGGGCCCCCATCCATCGTCGGCTCAGTACGTGCCGGCGGCGAACCGCCGGGTGGAGCCGAGCATGAGCTCCTGCGTGCGCGCCTCGCACAGGGGCCTCTCTTTTTCATAGACCTGCTCGCAGAGGTCGCATCGTCCCCGGCGGGGGAGACGTCGGCGGAGGGGCTGCGCGACGCGCTCTGGGATCTCGTGTGGGCCGGCGAGGTAACCAACGATGCCTGGGCGCCACTGCGCGCACCGCGGCTCTCCCTCGCTCGCGCCACGGCGCCCGGCGGGCACCTGGCGGTAGGTGCCCGCTCGCGTTTTGCCAGCCGCCGTCGATCAGGAGCGCAGTCGCAGGTGCAGGGGCGCTGGTCGCTCACCGAGCCCATATTTCGCTGTTCCGTCGCAGTGGCTGCCGGTTCGGCCGAACGCCGTCGCGCGCTGGCCGAACTGCTACTCGAGCGCTACGGGATCGTCACCCGCGAGCAGGTGCTCGCCGAGGGCATCAAGGGCGGCTTTGCGCTGCTCTATGACACGTTCGCCAACCTCGAGACGCTCGGCGTGTGTCGGCGCGGCTATTTCATTGAGGGCATGGGCGGCGCACAGTTCGCGCTGCCCGGCGCAGTCGAGCGTCTGCGTGCGCTTCCGGGACACGGCGGCGAAAGTGAGGCGGGACGCACGCTGGTGCTCGCGGCCGCCGATCCTGCGCAGCCCTATGGAGCCGCGTTGCCCTGGCCCAAGCGAGAGGAGGGGCAGCCACGACTAGCACGCGTGGCCGGTGCCCACGTGGTGCTGATCGACGATGAGCCCGTCCTTTACGTGGAGCGCGGCGGACGGAGCCTCGCGACACTCACCGCTGTCCGCGCTTCGCACCAGCCCGAAGTGGTACTCGATGCGCTAGCGGCTCTCGCCGAGGCGGTGCGCGCGGGGCGCGTCGGAAAGCTCGCTTTCGAGCGAATCGACGGCCAGCCGGCGGTCGCTTCGGGGCTCGCGGACGCGCTCATCGAGCTCGGATTTCAGCTCGGCCCGCGCCGGCTCACGCTCAGCGCCTGAGCGCATGCACCTCCGAAGGGCCGCTCGTTCTGCTTGCCGGATGACCGCCCGGCAGGCAGAATCCGCAATGTCCATGCGCTTTTTCCCGGACGTCCGAATCCATTTGTCTGTCGGACGCTTGAGCCTATGAGAGACACCGCTAGCAATGCCTTCGCCAGCTTGTTATTAAAAGTCGAGAAACGCTTGCGCCAAACGCAAACTTCAACTATCTTTCGGAACAGTGGGGATGAGTCGAACAGGGAGCCAGGTCGCACCTTTGTACCGCCGGTTGCCACATGGGCCCAGCGGTATGGATCGTGAGGAGGTCGCACGCAATCAGCGGGCGCGCCTCTACGGTGCGATGATCGAGGCGATCGCCCAAAGGGGCTACCAGGCCACGACCGTCGCGCACGTGATCGCGCTTGCGGGCGTCTCGCGACGAGCCTTCTACGAGCTGTTCGCCAACAAGGAAGCATGCTTCCTGGCGACCTACGACATCGTCGTCGCGCGTGCACGCAAGCGCGTGATCGACGCCTGGGCGGGCGAGCGCGGCTGGGCCAACCGCCTACACGCTTCGTGCAAGGCGATGCTCGACGACGTCGCCGAATCCCCCAACGGACCACGACTGGTGCTCGTGGACTCGCTTGGGATCGGCCCGAAGGTCAGGGAGCGGATGCAGCTCGCTGGCTTCACGTTCGAGCGTCTCGTCTCTGGTGCGTTTCAAGCTGCGCCAGACGGCGTCGGCTTCTCGCGGCTCACCTCACGCGGCGTCGTCGGTGGCGTGCGCCACATCGCGTTCACGCGGGTACACGAGGGACGCGAGCGCGAGCTCTTGACGCTGACCGATGAAGTGCTCGACTGGATCGAGTCCTACCGCACGCCCGCCGCAGCGCGACTCGGCCTTCTGAGCCTAGCCTCGAGCACGAGGGTGCCGCCCATGCCCGCCGAGTTCCTCGCCCGCGACGACCGTCGGGCGCGCGTGCTCGGTTCGGTCGTGCACTTGACGCTCGACGAGGGCTACTCGCGCCTGACCGACCCGCAGATCGCGCAGTTCGCGGGCATGTCCACGGAGGCCTTCCATAAGCAGTTCCCCAACAAGGAGGAGTGCTTCCTCGCGGTGCTCGACGAATTCGTCGCCGAAGCGCTCGCCTCCGTACAGGAGAGCTTCGACAGCGGATCCACCTGGCCGGAGGCCGTCTACCGGGCGATGGGCGCATTCGTCGACTACCTGATCGCCCACCAGGCACTGTTGCGGATCGCGTTCATCGACATCTTCGAAGTCGGTCCCGCGATTATCGGCCGTATGAGCCGCTCGATCGACGCCTTCACCGGCCTGCTCACCGAGCAGGGCCCTGTGCCACGGCGCGGCCCCGAAATCGCGCGTGAGGCGATCACCGGTGCGATCTGGTCGATCATCTCAAGCTATGTCGCCAACGACCGCGTTGCGCGGCTGCCCTGCCTCGTTGATCACCTCACGTTCATCGTGCTCGCTCCCTACATCGGTTCGAAGGCCGCCGTCGAGGAGATCCAGGGCGCGCGCCGACCGCTGCGCGCCGTCTGAGTCGACTCTGCGATCGTGCCTGGCGATGATCGAGTCATCGCCAGATCCTCCCGTGGCGGGGAAGCGCCCACGGCGGGTGGGCCACAAGGGCGCCGCGGACATCGAGCGGGGTAACACGCTCGCGAGCTTCGACGCCGCCCTGCGCCACGGCGTCGACATGATCGAGCTCGACGTGCTCAGCGAGCACGCAGACGGCAGCGGGCGCCTACTCGTCGCCCACGACTACGAGGACGCCCGCGCGCGCGCGCCGCTCACGTTCGCGCAGGCGCTTGAGCACCTCGGTGGGGACGACTTCGCCCAGCTTGACTTCGACGTCGACGTCAAGCTGCCCGGCTACGAGCTGCGCGTGCTCGAGACGCTGCGCGAGTTCGGCCTCGTCGAGCGCACACTCGCGAGTGGCATGTTCCCCTCGGGGCTCGCCCAGATGCGCGCCGCCGAGCCCGAGTTGCGCCTCGGCTGGTCGGTGCCGCGTGTGCGCCGCGACTACACCACCGACATGCTGACAGCGATACCTGCGCTTGCGATGCTCACCGGCTACCGGGCAACGCTTCCGCGTCGCGCCCGCGTCGCCCTTCAGGAAGGGCGCTTCGATGCGATCATGGCGCACTGGAGAGTCGTCACGCCCGCGCTCGTACGAGCGGTTGCCGAGGGCGGTGGCGAGCTCTATGTGTGGACTGTCGACGATGCGCGCATGATCGAACGACTCACCGCAATGGGCGTCGACGGGATCATCACCAACGACCCTCGACTGTTCAGCCGATGATGCAGGTTGCGGCGCTGTAGCTCGCCGGGTCGGCACCCGCGAGGCTCTTGTGGCCGATGGCCGAGGTGCGCGTCGCTGAGAGGACCACCGTCTTGCCGTGGCGCCACTCGAAATCCACCACGCCACGTAGCGTCACCGCTGCGTCCCCTGCCACCGGCTTCAGTTCGAAGCTCGTGCCGCCCTGGCGCGCGGACATCGCGCCGCCCACCGCCAGGAAGCCAGAGCTCGCGCCGCTGGACAGATTGACCCACTGCTTGCTCGTGCTCAGGTACTGCAGGCGGAAGCTCATGTACATCTTCTGGTTGGACTCGCTGTCGCCCGGCATCGAGCCGCGGATCCCAACGGTGTTCGGCTGGTCGGCCGGGTCGCACACGTCGATCGTCGCCCACAGTTCGTGGGATTGCAGCAGCTTGCGCTCTGCCGGGGTTGTGCTGCCCGACTTCGCGGAGGCCAACGGGGTCAACGTCACGGCTGGAGCGAGCGTTGCCACAGCGGCCATGAGGACGAGCAGCTTTGGGGATCGAATCACACTCTGACGATAGCGCCGGTGGGGCGTCGAAGCGCAGGTTTGGCCGGCCCGCCGGGGTGCGGTGTGGTATCTCCTGGCGTGATGGGGGTGACTCGCTCAGCGGACGTGGTCGAGCTGCTCGGGCGGGTGCCCGCGTTCTCGACGCTCGAGCCCGACGACCTGCAGCGCATCGCCGAGCTGGCGCTGCCACGGCGCTTCGAGCCGGGCGAGGTGGTCTTCCGCGAGGGTGACGCCAGCGACACGTGTTACGTCGTGCGCGAGGGGCATGCGCGTGCCGTTCGCACCCACGGGGATGGACGTACGATCACGCTCGCCACGTTCGGGCCTGGAGACATCTTCGGCGAGCTTGCCATGTTCGAGGACGAGCGCCGCTCCGCCACGATCGAAGCGATCGAGCCCACGAGCGTCGTCGGCGTGCTAGGTCCAGACATGCGCCGGCTGATGAAACAGCACCCCGAGATTGCCGCACGCCTCGTGATTGCGCTCGGCCGGCGTCTGCGCGAGATGAACGAGCGCCTCTCGCGCCAGTCCTTCCAGACCGTGCAGAGCCGTGTCGCGTCGGTGCTCTCCGATCTTGTTGAAAGCGAGATCGCCGCGGGTAAGCAAGCCACAGACGTGCTCGTCACCGCCACGCAGGCCGACCTCGCGCAGCTCGCCGGCTCCTCACGTGAGTCCGCCAGCCGCTTCCTCGCCGTGCTCGAGCGCGCCGGTGTCATATCCCAGGGACGTGGGCGTCTTGTGGTCCACAACCCGGAAGCGCTGGAGCAGTATGTCTTCTGAGCCTCGCAAGAAACCCTCGAAGTCTTCACGATCCCGCAAGCCCAAGGCCGAGGCTGGCCCCAAGCCCGCCAGAGGCTCCAAACGTCCCTCCAAAACGCAGGCGCGCGAGTTCTCCGCCGGGGGGGTCGTCGTGCGCGGCGAGGAGGTCGTGACGATCGTGCCCACGCGGCGTGCAGCCGATGGCTCACGCGTACTCGCGCTACCCAAGGGGCACGTGGACCCGGGCGAGACGCCGATCGAGGCCGCCACGCGCGAGGTGCGTGAGGAGACGGGCATCGTCGGCGAGCTCGTGTCTGAGCTCGGCGAGTCGCGCTACTGGTATCGACGCGACGGGCGCACGATCGGCAAGACCGTCGTGTTCTTCCTCTTCCGTCACGTCGCAGGCGACACCGCAGACCACGACGACGAGGTCGAGGAGGTCCGTTGGCTCTCCCTCCCGGAGGCCGAGAAGCAGCTCACGCACGAAGCCGAGCGCGAGATGGTGACGCTCGCGCTGGCCTATTTGCACAAAGCCCGATAGCCTGCTGGCGCGATGCAGGTCCTGAACTTCTACTCCACGATCTTCGCCGACGAGCTCAAGCGCGGTCGCAAGACCGCCACGATCCGTCTTGGCGACAAGTCCGGCAAGTACCGCAAGAACCAGGCGGTGCTCGTCACGATCGGCTACCAGTACTCGCCGCGCGAACGGATCTTCGAAGCGGTCATCGACCAGGTCGAGGTGATGAAGCTTGCCGATCTGTCCCCGCGCGACATCAAGCACGACAACCCCGAGTTCCGCCGTCACGAAGAGCTGATCAAATTCCTCGAACAGATCTACGGCCGTGCGGTCTCAACCGAGGACGTCGTCACGGTCGTGCGCTTCTCGCAGATCCTCGAGAACCCCACCGGGATGACCGAGGCGATCAAGGGGTTTGGCGGCGCGCAGAACTGACGGGCGCGAGGCTGTCGAGCTCCCCCAAGCGCAGCGCGACATCCAGCTCCGTGAGGCAGGTGCGAACGGGACGGCCCAGCAGCCGCTCGATCGCGCGCACCCGCCTTTCCACCGTGTGTCGATTCACGCCCAGCGGGAAAGCCGCCGATGTGCTGTTGCACTGAGCGTCGATGTATGCCCGCAGCGTGCGGCGGCGCTCGATGCTCCGTCGGTCCTCGCGCTCGCCAAGCGGATCCAAGAACACCCGCTCGAGCGAGCGCGCGAGCGTGTCGTTCTGCAGAGTCGCGGCGAGGAGCATGTCGTCGCCGTATCGCATGACCCGCTCTCCCCTGCGTGCTGCCAGACCAAAGGCAGCCTGCGCCTGTCGATGCGTCAGGCGCCAACCCTCGAGTCCTTTACACGGCTCGCCGATCGCGAACGAGCCGCCCGGGTACTCATCGCTCGACATGCGCTCGATCTCTGCGACCGCGAGTCGTCGCTGACCGCCCAGCCATGCGGCCAGCGTTTTCTCGCCTTCCGGTAGGCACAGGAGCTGACGGCCGAGGCCTACCTTCAGGCGTCGGAGCCACTCCCTGGCTCCAGTACCTGTGGCGATCAAGCCCACATGCCAGGACGAGTGGAGGTCATAGTCCAGATCGGAGAGCGTCACCGGATCTGGAGGCTCCCCGGTGAGGAGCTTCCGGAGGAGGTCCGCGCCGCGCTGCTCGGTCGACGCCGCCGCGAGGTCGAGCTCGCGCGCGTACTCGCCTTCGATTGCGGCCGCCAAGCGTTCCAGCGCGGTGTCCAGCGCGCTGCGCATCCGGCGGAGCGCAGGGTCGCCGTTCGCCAGACCCGCGCGCGCGGCCTCCTCTGCAACGAATTCCCAGGCTTGTGCGCAGGCGAGCGAGTAGCGACACAACACCCACGCCAGGCTCGCGCCGGCCCGTGCGGCGCGCCGCGCATGGTCTGCCACCGGCGTGGGGACAATCGGTGCCGTCCCTGCCGGCTCGCGCTCGATGGCGTCTAGGCTAAAGCCGACAAGCGCTGCCACTAGGGCTCGCCCGCCCGCGTGCTCGTCCGGATCGCCGGAGTGCGGCAACGCCGCAACATCCTGGATACGTGCGCCTACCGCGCGCTCGATCTCCGCGCGTCGCGCGTGCAACCCCGCCGCTGTGCCCAAAACGGACCGTTGAAATGGGGTCGCACAAGCACGTTGGTCGGCGGTCATCGGCAAGCACCTCTCAAGAGTCCTGCGCCGTGGAGCGCCGTGTCCGGCGGGGCGTCTAGCTTCCAGGCGATCATTCCAAAAGCCAGCGTCAACCTCAATTACTCAGAAAGCGCCCACCGGCCCGATCCGCGGAACGCAACGGGGCCGATGCTTGACGAAGCAACGCCAGTTGCCTAACAGCCCGCTCCACGGTGAGCGGCGATCGGCCCGCCATACCACCGGTCGGCGTCGGCCGCCCATCGCCCTATGTGACTTCAAGCCTTGCTTCCGTTTCGCTTTCCTCAGTCTGAGATATTGCCGCCGGTTCGGCGAAGGCCGTGATTTCAGGTTTCACTAAGCCGAGGCCGTGGGTTAGATCGAAGTCTTTAACGCTTCCGAAACCCGCGATTAAGCTAAACACCAATTTGCCCGTTTTGCTCGAGCTGCCGACCGAGCCGACTTCCCCCGCCACGTTGCCAGCGACTCTTGTTTCCGGACTACACGCAGTTTCTTCGAGTTCCACGAAGACGCGGCTCGCTACCGGTAAGAATAGTATCCCGGTCCTCTTGCTCGGTAAAATTAACCCGAGAATGCCGTGCAGCGTGTTGGATAAAATTAACCCAGGAGCAGCCCCCACGCTGTTCACTACGCAATGTAGCGTGGACGTCGGGATTGATAACGACACACATTCTAACAGGTGACTCACTGCGCCCCCGATTAATAAGGCGTTCGAAACCACCCCAGTCGCAACTCCTTTGGGGCACACAACTAAGTGCCCGTCGCCAAAAAAGATGCTCGTACCACTTGTCGCGACGATTGCCTGTCCAGTCGCAGGAATAAATAATGGGTTTTCACCCGACGCCGAGGCTGACGTCGTGGCGCTGAGGCCCATAGCGACGATAGCTACGAGCATTAGTCCGGCTAATCGAGTGGTCATCATGAATCGACTTCTCCTTGTTTGTGCCGCGCGTAGCGGCAAAACGCCGTGATTATTTCCTCGCCTGCCACGTTCTACGCAGAAGGCGCTTGGTGGGCCACAGCGGGCGCTTTCCTCGGCGGCGGGCAACACAGGCGAGGTCGTGATCCGAACCTCGCGCCCTCGGCACGCTATGTGATTTCGGTCGCCACCGAGCTTTCGCCTTCCTCGGTCTGGGATATCCCGGTATCTTCAGTGAAGGCAATCAGTTCGGGCTTGACTAATCCGAGACCGTGAGTCAGATCGAAGTCTTTTACGCTCGCCGGGTCGCCCGCCCCCGGGGTTAACGTAAAGATCGTTTTACCAGTTGTGCTCGATCCGCCGACGGGGCTCACTTCACCCACGACGTTGCCCGTCACCCTTGTTTCGGGCGTACATTCGTTCGCCGCGAGTTCGGTGAAGACTTTTCCACCCGCCGGTAAGAAGAGGAGGCCCGTTCTCTTGCTGGGTAAAATTAATCCCAAGATCCCGTGCAGCGTTGCGGCGACAATTAAGCCCGCGGCCGCACCGGGACTATCGACCGGGCAATGTGCCACGGAGGTCGGCGTTGATAAGGATACGCATTCTAAAAGGTGGGTTATGCCGTCCCCGATTAATAAAGCATTCAATACCTTTCCGGTACCGACGCCTTTCAGGCAGACGACTAACTTGCCCGCGCCGAAAAATATACTCGTGCCGCTCGTTGCGACAACGGTTTGTCCACTCGCGGGAATAAATAATGGGTTTTCCCCCGATGCCGATGCTGTTGGTGCCGTGGCGATGCCTATAGCGGCTGTAGTCGCCAGCAAAACCCCGGCTAATGGCCAAACCTTCATAATTCGCCGCTCCCTAGTCGCGCCGTGGTGAAGGAAACTGATGAGCGTTGATCGTCTCCGCTCGTTCTACCACGGCGGACACCGTGCGTGGTGGGCCATGTGGGACGCTTGGCGTGGCCAATGCGGACGGCGGCGCAAGGGTGTCCCGACGTACCTGTGGATCACTCCGGTCCTGTGAGCCGGCGCGGGTAGGGATGATGAGTGACGCCTGTGGTTGGCGCTCCGGATGCCGCTCCGGGGATCGAAACGCCCAGCTCTTTGCCGGCGGCTGACCGCTCGCTCCGTCCCTGCAAAGGCCAGCGAGAGACACCACGGTGAATCGGTACGTAATGAGCCGGGCGATTTTTGCTTGTTTCAAACGAGTCAAGTAGAACTATCGGATTCCAATAGGTAGACCTACTTGACGCGGCTTACGGGCCAATGAATGCTTGAGGCGATACCAATGAGCATGCCCTCTGAACTCAATCCGACTTCGAGACGAGACGCGACGCGCACAGCGTCCCAGAGCCATGTCGCCGCTGAAGGCGTATCCCGGTTGCACGCTCGCCGTACGGATGCGGCCCAGCCTGGCTGGCAGGGCGATAGATACGTATTAGACGACGCGGCGAGGGACGGTATCGGCGATAAAGGCGCGGCGCACCCCCCATCCAACTGCTCACCCGATCGCGTTGTCCCTTCTCGTCGAGGCGAGCGTGGCGCGGTCTTGAGCGCGCTCGCCTGGACACCCAACGCTGAGCTCGAGTATCGCAACTGGGTGGTCGAGGGGCGCCGTATCGGCGCGATCGGACGGGGCAGCCCGTGGTGGCTGGGGGACTGGCTCCACTACGGCATCTCGCGGTGGGGCGAAAGGTATCGCGACGCTGTGAAGATCACCGGCTACGACGCGAAGAGCCTACGAAATATGCGCTACGTGGCATCGAGGTTCGAATTGTCCCTACGTAGGGACAGTTTGACTTGGAGCCATCATGCGCTCCTCGCTGCGATGGAGCCAGAAGAGCAGTCCTACTGGCTCGATCGCGCCGCCGCAAAGAGATTCTCAGTTGAGGACCTCCGTGTCGAGTTGCGATCGGCGCGGCGCGGGCGCTATGCGGTGAGAGCGCGCGACGCGGAGTCGCTCATCGGGGGCCAGGCCGGCCTTTGTCCGCAGTGTGGCCACGACGCCCCACTGACGTGCTTTATCCCTCCGGGTGCGAGTGCCGCGCGACCGTACGAGGGGTCTCAATAACCTTCAGCAGAGCAGCATGTATGCGTATGTCCTCAGCACGGCCCTAACGCGTTCGCGCGCGGTCGTGCTCGTCTGGCTGTGCGGCCTGCTCGCGTCCGGCCTCGCCGCCCTCGCCGAGCCCGGCAACATCTCAAACGGCGGGTTCACCGTGCCTGGCTCTGCTGCTGCACACGCAGAAGAGCTCGCTCGACGCTACATCCCAAGCCGGCCGGGAACGGCGGTCATTGTGGCGTTGAATAGCCGTAGCGAAGCGGACATCGCGGCCGCAGTGAACCCGCTGCGGCAGCTGCAGCACGTATACGCCGTTGAACAGGCAGAGTCGGGATTGCTCCACATCGCCAGGGGAGAACAGGAAGCTCTTGCGGTCTATTTCGTGCGAATAGATCTTGCCTATCCGGCTGCAGAGCGACTTATCCCGACGATCGGTGAGGCCCTGAGCAAGTCGGCGGGCAGGCATGTTGCGTTTGCGCTGCTCGGAGAAGCCGCGCTCGCCTACTACGACTCAACGATTATCCGGGAAGACCTCAGGCGGGCCGAGCTCGTGGCGCTTCCCGTGACCCTATGCATCCTTCTCGTCGCGTTTCTGTCGATCGTTGCGGCCTGTTTGCCGGTAATTCTGGCCGCAGTCGCGCTCGTGTACACGCTCGCGACAGTGCAGATGATCAGCCTGATTGCGGGCCTGAGCGTATTTGTGGTCACTGCCGCATCCGCGATCGCCCTCGGTCTGAGCGTCGACTACTCGCTGATTGTCGTCACGCGCGTGCGCGAGGAGCGCAGGGCGGGATCGTGCGTGGCGCAGGCGATAGAGCGTGCGATGCACACGGCCGGCCGCGCCGTCGTGCTGTCCGGGGTGACCGTTGCAACGCTGCTTTCGGCGCTGATCATCGTGAACGTGGGGCTGTTCACCTCGGTCGCCTTGGGTGGGATCATCGCCACGCTGACCGCAGTCGCCGCCGCCACGACGCTGCTTCCGGCGACGCTCGCGCTTCTCGGCGACCGCATCGACTGGCTGTCGTTCAAACCGGCCGTTGAAGCTTCACACCGCGGCACGTTCTGGCGGCGGTTGGCTGCGACCGTGACTGCTCATCCGCTGATCGTCGCCCTGGTGAGCATTTCCGCCCTTTTGGTGCTCGCCACGCCCACCCTCGCGCTACGTCTTGACTTTGCGCCTGCCGCCGTCGTGCCGCCGGGCTCGGCGATCGCACGCGAGACGCGGGATGTGGCTATTGCGTTGGGTTCGGGTGCTACGGGACTGACACAGGTGATTACCAACAAAGCGGAATATGCGCGTGAAGTGGTCACGGATAACCCGAATGAGCGAGCGATCTGGAGCGTGATCCACGGCATCGACAAATGGTCTGAGATGTACGTCGCCTTGAAGACCGCGCCCAGCAGCGAAGCATCGCATCAGACGGTCATGCGGCTACGCGAAGAGTTCTCCGGTCTCCCCATCGCAGTTGGCGGAGCCACGGCGGACGAAATGGATCTCGCGCGTCGCGTTCTGACGAGGATGCCCGTCGTCGTTGGCGTCGCGATGGTCGTCCTACTGCTTTCTCTGTTCCTCGGGTTCAAATCCGTTCTGATCCCGCTCAAGGCGGTTATCTGCAGTGCGCTATCGGTTGCCGCGACGTTGGGCGCGCTGCGTCTCTGCTTTCCCTCGAGGACGGGTGTCCCGTTCTTTTTGCCGATCGTCGCCTTCGCGCTGGTGCTGGGGCTTTCGATCGACTACGAGGTGTTCCTCCTAAGCCGCATCCGCGAGCTGGTGCACGGTGGTCACGCGACCGCAGCGGCGACCTCGCTCGGTTTGATGCGCAGCGCACGGCCAATCACCCTGGCGGGGCTCGCTGTCACGACGGTGTTCGCGGCGTTCAGCTTCTCTTCGCTGCAAGCGGTCCGAGAGCTTGGCGTAGCCGTGACGATCGGTGTGCTGCTTGATGTCACGATCGTCAGGTGGGCCCTCAGCCCCGCCTGCGTCGTCCTTGCGGGACGGTGGAACTGGTGGTTCCCGGGCCACCGTCGCAAGCAGCACGGGTAGCCTGCCGCCCTCTCGCTTCGGCCTCGATCTTCGAAGAGATTGGCAGTCGTGCCGGGAGACTGCCAATCGGCTCTTGATATTGGCTCGATTTCGGCTATATTGGCCGTGAGTTGGCACTCTCATGGGGAGAGTGCCAAAGGAGGCGGAGCGCATGTTTTAGAGGGCTGTGCTCCGCTGGTCGCATTCTCTAGATGGAGGTTTTCGATATGAAGCTCAAGCCCCTGGGCGATCGGCTGATCGTGCGGGCAATCGAGGAGGAGTTGACCACGGCAAGTGGCCTCGTCCTTCCCGATACCGCCAAGGAGAAGCCACAGAAGGGCGAGGTCCTGGCTGCCGGCGACGGCAAGCTGGACGAGAACGGCAAGCGCATCCCGCTGGACGTGAAGAAGGGCGATGAGGTCCTCTACAGCAAGTACGGCGGGACCGAGATCAAGGTCGACGGGGAGGATCTGCTCGTGTTGCGCGAGTCCGATGTCCTCGCCCGCGTCGAGTCCTAAGGAGATCTGAGGAACATGGCTCACAAGGAACTGAAGTACGGCTCAGAGGCGCGTACTGCGCTCGAGGCTGGTGTTGACGCGGTCGCCAACGCGGTCAAGGTCACGCTCGGCCCCAAGGGTCGCTACGTGGTGCTGGACAAGAAGTTCGGCGCGCCCACAATCACCAACGACGGCGTCACGATCGCTCGCGAGATCGAGGTCGAGGACGTCTTTGAGAACCAGGGCGCACAGCTCGTGCGCGAGGTGGCCACCGCCACCAACGACGTCGCCGGCGACGGCACGACGACGGCGACGGTGTTGGCTCAGGCGATCGTTCGCCAGGGCCTGAAGAACGTGGCCGCCGGCGCCAACCCGCTGGCGCTCAAGCGCGGTATCGAGAAAGCGGTCGACGAGGTCGTCAAGAACATCGCCTCGCAGTCCAAGGAGGTCTCCGGCAAGGACCAGATCGCCCGTGTGGCGACGATCTCCGCCGGCGACGATGAGATCGGCGACGTGATCGCGGACGCGATCGAGAAGGTCGGCAAGGACGGCGTGGTCAACGTCGAGGAGGGCCAGACGTTCGGCATGGACCTCGAGTTCACCGAGGGCATGCAGTTCGACAAGGGCTACATCTCGCCCTACATGGTCACCGACCAGGACCGCATGGAGGCGACCCTGGAGGACCCCTACATCCTGATCGCCAACTCGAAGATCGGCTCGGTACGCGACGTGCTGCCGGTGCTCGAGGCAGTGATCCAGTCGGGCAAGCCGATCCTGATCATCGCCGAGGACGTCGAGGGCGAGTCCCTTGCCACCCTCGTGGTGAACAAGCTGCGCGGGACGTTCACTGGCGTGGCCGTGAAGGCGCCTGGCTTCGGCGACCGGCGCAAGCGGATGCTCGAGGACATCGCGATCCTCACCGGTGGCGAGGTGATCACCGAGGAGATGGGCCTGAAGCTGGAGAACACGCAGCTCTCGCAGCTCGGTCGTGCGCGTCGTGTGGTCGTGGCGAAGGACACCACCACGATCGTCGACGGCTCCGGTGACGCAGATGCGATCAAAGGCCGCATCAACCAGATCAAAGCCGAAATCGAGAACACCGACTCGGACTTCGACCGCGAGAAGCTCCAGGAGCGCCTGGCAAAGCTCTCCGGCGGCGTCGCCGTGGTGAAGGTCGGCGCGGCAACCGAGACGGAGATGAAGGAGAAGAAGCACCGCGTCGAGGACGCCCTGCAGGCAACACGGGCGGCACTCGAGGAGGGCATCGTTCCCGGCGGTGGCGTCGCGCTGCTGCAGGCCGCATCGTCGATCACGGTGAGCGAGAACGGCGCCTCCGCGGACGGCTCAGACGACGAGCGCACCGGTGCTCGCATCGTGCTGCGCGCGCTGGAGGAGCCGCTGCGTCAGCTGGCCGAGAACGCGGGCCTCGAGGGCTCCGTTGTCGTCAACGACGTGCGCAAGGCCAAGAAAGGTCAGGGCCTGAACGCCGGCACCAACGAGATCGTCGATCTCGTCGCCGCAGGCATCATCGACCCGGCGATGGTCACGCGCTCTGCGCTGCAGAACGCGGCGTCGATCGCCAAGAACATCCTCACCACCGAGGCGATCGTCGCCGAGGTTCCTGAGAAGGAAGGCGCTGGTCCCGGCGGAGGCATGCCGGACATGAGCGGCATGATGTAGGAAGGTCGTGGGCGCTCCAGTCCTGGTGAAGCGTGGCGAGGGCTGGAGTATCGAGGCGGAGAAGGGGACCCACCTGCGCTGTGGGCGGTGGGCCCCCTTCGCGCTCCGTACGCGAGCCACCGCGCGGAGCTACCTGCGCGTATAGGAGAACGGCAGTGAGCCGGCCGCTGGCGAGTCGTCCTCCGGCACCCCGGTCTCCGTGAGGTTGTAAAGGAGCCCGTTGGCCGGTAGCGCCGCGCTGGCACGCGTGCCGTGCGGAAGTGCAAAAAGCGCGAACTCATAGTTCAGAGTCTGGCCCTTCCCGGGGCAGATCGAGTACCGTCGCGTTCTACTGCTACCGGCCAGTAGGAACGCCCCGTGCGGGAGCTCGCCGGCTCCTAGTTTGTGGAGGCTAGGCTTTAGGCCGGCGATCGCCCATTCGATGCCCGTCAATGTGTGGCCTTTGACGTCGTGGGCGCCAAGCGCGAAGATCACAATTTCTTCGACGTTCGAAGGAATAGTGCTCCAGGAAAGCGGCGGAGATATGTCCCGACCGGCGCATGTGTACAACGTGGCCAGCCGGCCGCCGTGGATCGCGCTGCTCGTGAGCGTCACCGGCGCCGCGGGGACGGAAAGCCCTGCACTCCCGTTGGCAGCGCTTCCGCAGCCAGCAAGCGCCACCGCGGCCAGCACGCTGAGAATTGGCATGGCTGCAGTTGCGCGCAGTGCTCGTCGCATCGATGCTCCTTGTTGGTACCGGTGTGGCGTGTACCGCCACGGGACGACGCAACGCTACTTCCGGAGCATTCTCATTCCAAGCGATTGCGAGAACTGTCTCCCACCTCCCGTCGAGGCGGGAGAACTCGGCCTCGCGCGGCTACTACGTGACGCTGGCGACCGACCGCGGTCCCTCGCCCACATACTTAGCCGTCGGACGGATCAGCTTCGCCTCGCGCTTCTGCTCGAGGATGTGGGCCGACCAGCCCGCCACACGTGCGCAAGTGAACATCGGCGTAAACAAATCCGGCGGTACTTCTGCGAGGTCGAGGATCACCGCCGACCAGAACTCCACATTCGTAGCCAACACACGGTCGGGCCGGCGCGCGTGGAGCTCCGCCAACGCTGCCTTCTCGAGCGCCTCCGCCGCCTCGAAGCGCGGCGAGCCGAGTTCGGAGGCCGTTCGCCGCAGTACCCGCGCTCGTGGGTCTTCGGCGCGGTAGATGCGGTGTCCAAACCCCATGAGCCGCTCGCCACGGTCGAGCGCGTCTGACACCCACTTCTCCGCGTTGCCGCTCTGTTCGACTTCCTCGAGCATCTTCAAGACGCGAGAGGGCGCGCCGCCGTGCAGCGGCCCAGAAAGTGCTCCTACCGCCGCCGACAGGGCCGCAGCCACATCGGCGCCGGTAGAGGCAACGACGCGCGCGGTGAACGTGGATGCGTTCATGCCGTGCTCAGCCGCCGAGACCCAGTAGGCGTCGATCGCCTTCACGTGGTCGGGGTTGGCCTCGCCGCGCCAACGGATGAGAAAGCGCTCGGGGATCGTCTTACCCTCGTCGATCTCCGACTGAGGAACCGGCGGTTGGCCTGATTCGCGGGCGGATTGAGCGACGAAAGACAGCGCCATAACCGACGCGCGCGCGAGGTTGTCGCGTGCCTCCTCGTCGGTGATGTCGATCAGCTGTCCGAAGCCCCACTCCGGTGCGAGCATCGCGAGCGCGGACTGCACATCGACGCGGTGGTCGCCCGAGCGGACCGTGAGCGCGTGCGGTTCAGCGGGGGGTAGCCCCGGTTTGAAGTGACCGTCGACCAACAGCCCCCAAACCTGCTCGTAGGGCACGGCGCCGACGAGCTCCTCGATGTTCACGCCGCGATAGCGCAGCGCGCCACCCTCTTTGTCGGGCTCCGCGATCTCCGTCGCGAAGGCGACTACTCCTTCGAGGCCGGACTGGACCTCCGGTGGTGTCTGAACCGCGCTCATGGCACTCGCTTTCTGGGCTTGAGATGTTTTTGATGACCCGCCCGCCCTGGCTGCCTTGTGGACAGACCAACATCTTCGCAGGGCAGCTCAACCTGTGCCGAGCACAGCTGCCATGCGCTGTGGGTGGACTCCGAGCGCTTCCGCATCGGCTGCTCCGCGAGCGGAGACCATTGCCACCTCCATCAGCTCCGCCTCGTCCCACGTGGCGAACGCGGCCGGGCCGACGGCTCGCTCGAGTAGGCGCAGCGCACGCGAGACGATCGGCGTCGGCACATGCGCGATTGGCCTTTTGCGGCCCAGCGAAGCGAGCACGATGCGCACGATCTCGGTGTGGGTGAGGGTCTCCTGCCCGGCCAGCTCGAAGCGCTCGTGTTGCGCCCCAGCGGGAGCACGCAGGGCCGCCACCACGCAGGCGGCGACATCCTCTGCCCAGATCGGCTGGAAGGAGGACTGGCCCCGACCGGACACGGGCATAAACGGCAGCAGCGCCAGGCGTTCGAGCAGCGTCAGCCATGGGTCGCCCGGTGCGTAGACGATCGACGGTGCGAACACGATCGAGCATAGGTCCGCGTCACGCACCGCCTGCTCGGCGAGCGCCTTCGCGCGCAACAGGCGCGTGCGGTGGTGCGTGGATGCGCCCAGCGCCGAGAAGAACACGAACCGCTCGACGCCCTGGCGCTCCGCGGCCTCGACCATGCGCCACGTGGCGATCCCGTCGAGCTCCTCAATCGAGCCCCGCGGTTGGTCGCGAATCGATGCCGCGAGATGTACCACCGTCTCCACGCCCCGCAGCGCGTTGCGAAACGAAGGCGGGTCGGTGAGGTCGCCGAGCGCGATCTGCACACGCACGCGCTGCGCTCCAAGGCGCCGGGGATCGCGCACCAGGCAGCGGACGTTCGTGCCTTCGGCCAGCAGTCTCGGCAGCAGCGTCGAGCCCACAAGGCCGGTGGCGCCGGTAAGGAGCAGCATCGTTCGTACAATATGCGTCTCCTGAGCCTGACCTCCCGCAAATCGACTCGAGAAAGAAGCGAATGGCCTACGTAATCGCCGAGCCGTGCATTGGCACCAAGGACAACTCCTGTGTCGAGGTGTGTCCCGTGGACTGCATCCATCCGACGCCCGACGAGCCCGGGTATGACGCGGCCGAGATGCTCTACATAGACCCCGAGGAGTGCATCGACTGCGACGCATGCGTAGAGGCATGCCCGGTCGACGCATGTTTCGCCGAGGATCAGCTCCCAGATGAGTGGCAGAAGTACGCGCAGATCAACGCCGAGTACTTTGCCAACAGCCGCTGAACGGCGTCGGGCGCCGGGCGTTGGGTGGGCAGCCTCTCAGCCGTAGTAGCGAGCGATCACCTGCAGCTGGCTAAATAGGTCGTGCCCGAAGAACAGGACGACGAGCGCAGCGCCCACCACAGGGGCCCATCTGCGCCCTGCACCGCGCACCGCGAGCGTGATCGACGCGCCCACTAGCGGCAGCAAGGGGAGTAGGTAGCGAGGCTCGCCGAACGGGACCTCTTTGCTAAGCACGGACATGTACGACGACGCGGCGATCATCACCAGCACGCCAACGACAACCGTCGCATAGACCACGAGCTCGGCGATGTGCCGGCGCAACGCGGCGCGCGCCGCAAACAGGCCGGCGGCGAACAGCAATGCGATCGCGGCCGCCGGCAGGAGCGCCACGTTTGTAACCCACGCTGGGAAAAGCGTGTCCATCCAGCCGTAGAAGCCGATCGAACGGTCAAACCAGATGTCCTTGTAGGGGAGTATGCCCTTGAAGTAAGCCGTCATGCCCGGCAGGCGCGGCAGGTACATCTCCCAGATGTAGCTGAGCTCGTTGGGCAACGAGTTGGGCGTCCCGGCTCCCGAGACGATGCCAAGCGTTGGGTGACTGAAGAGCAGGTTGCGCAGTACATAGGCTCCGACCGGCAGAAGACCGATAACGCCGGCGAGCACAGGCGACAGGAGCGCTCGCGGGCCGGCGGCGCGAACCCCTCGCACGCCCAGCACGATTAGACCCAGGTACACCCCCACAGCGAACCCGATGAAGTTCAGCTTCGTGAGGAAGCCGACGGCGATCAGCACACCGAGGGCGACGGTGAGAGGACGCGTGAGGCCGCGTCGAAATGCTCGCGCCAGACACAAGAAGACAGCAGCCGCGACCGCGATTAGCATCGAGTCGGGGTTCACGCTGCCGGACATGAACGCGAACAGCGGCTGTAGCGCAACGCACAGCGCACCGACGGTTGCCGCCCAGGGCGCCCGCGGGAGCACCTCACGCAGGAACAGGAACGTGCACAGCACCGTGATCGCCGCGAACAGCGCTCCGACGAGCCGCATCAGCTGCAACTGGTCGAGGATGTTTCCTTTGGCGATCACGTACGGAATTGCCTGGATCGCGTAGTAAAGCGGCGGCTCTGCCGTCGCGATGCCCGCTTCGCCGGAGCCGAGCGTCGACTCGCCTGCGCTGAGGTCACGCGTGAGCGCCCGCTGCTCCGCCAGCGAGGAGATCGCGGGCGTCTGGGGCGAGTGCACCATGCTCGGATAGTGGAGCGCTTCCAGCACGAGGTTCTGCTGAGCTGAGTACACCCCGTCCTCGTTGCCGCCTTCCGGCAGCACGTGGTTTTCGACAAGGTCCACGACATAGGCGAAGTGGTCGGCCTCGTCCTTGCCCTCGAACGGCGGCACGATCAGCGACCACGCGCTCGCGTTCAGCAGTGCGATCAGCGCGCAGACCCACGCTGCCGTCGGGACTCGGCGAAGCGCTCCCAGGAGGGCGGGGATCCTGTGCCTAGATCGTGTGGAGGGTGCGCTGTTGCGCGGCCGGGTACGGCCCTCATCCGACGGCAGCTCTCTCAGTGCCGTCCAGATCGAGAGCAGAAGCGCGCTCGCCACGAGCGCTGCAATCAGCAGCACGACCCACGTTCCCTCGAGCGCGTGACCGAGGCCCATGTGGCGCGCCACTGTGAGGATGCGAGACCACCACGAGCCTTCGGCGGACGCGAGATATTCCGTCTGGATCCTCCCGTTCAGGGGCTGGCCGAACCCGTTTTCGGCGGCTTCCTGCGGCGCTGACGGGCTGCCTAGGATGTAGATCGGCTGACTGTTCGGGCCGACATATGCGCAGACCTTTGTGTGGTCGACCGTCTGGTGCACCGGGGTTATGGGCACCGTGACGGACGTCCCCGACCAGTCCGGGCCGTGGGCTCCCTCGGCGATCACATGTGCCCCAGAGAAGACCGCGACGCGGACTCTTGCACCGATGAATGCGGTTACCGATATGCGGATCGCGGAGGCCCCCGCCGGCAGTACTTCCCCGCGCTGGCAGACCGTGCCGTCGCCGGTGCTGGTGGCCAGCTCTGAGGAGATCTTCGGGCCGGCGCGCAACACCCGCGGCGGCGCCTGCGTCATCGCCAACGCGACGAGGAGACCGAGAATCACAATGCCCGCCCCAAACGTGAGCTTGACCGCTCGCGCTGCCCCGCGCGTGCGCTCGCCTTCTCGCGGGGCGCGTCCGGGCGTCGAGGGGTAGCCGACAGCGAGATCAGCCATAGAACCGAGAGACCACGAGTAGTTGGCTGAAGAGGTCGTGCGCGAGGAACAACGTCACGATCAGAGCGCCCGCAGCTGGGCCGAGGCGTCGACCGGCGCCGCGCGCGGCGGCCGCGAGCACGGCCGCGCCAAGCGCGAGCAGAGGCAGGAGGTAGCGCGGCTGGATGTAGCCTGGGCCTTCGATCGCCAGCGCGCTGTAGGAGTCGGCGGCGATCAGCACGAGCAGCCCGAGGGTCATCGTCAGATAGACCGCGAGTTCAGAGAGGCGGCGGCGCAACGTCTGGCGGCGAACGATCAGCGTACGCAGGGCGAGTAGCGCGATGAACGCCGCTGGGATGAGCGCGAGCTCAAGAACCCAAGGTACGAACTCCGTGTCGAGCCAGCCGTAGAGCCCCACCACCCGGGCGAACCACAGCTGACGCATGCTCGAGATCCCGGGGAAGTAGTTAGACATCCCCGGGAGCCGCGGGAGATAGAACTGCCAGATGTACTCGAGCTCTTGCAAAGGAGATCGCTGCGCCCCGGTAACCCGAGCTGCATGCGAGACGATGCCGAGCGCGTTGTGGTCCTGGACGAAGTTGCTGGCCACGTAGACGACCACCGGTGCGATCGCAATCACCATGGCGATCGCCATCGCACCGAAGGCCCCTCGCGAACGCTCGCCGTCAGGTCGCTCTCTCGTTCCTCTGAATGCGAGTACCACAAGGCCGAGCATCACGCCCGGAGCGAGCCCGATGAAGTTCAGCTTCGTGAGGAAGCCGAGCGCTGTGACGACGCCGATTGCTACAGCGCGCTCACGCGTGAGTCCGCATCTGAAAGCGCGCGCGAGGCAGAAAAAGAGCGCTGCGCACACGGCGCTCAACATCGCATCCGGCGTGACCGCTCCCGAGGTCGCTGCGAGCATCGGCGTGAGCGCGACGCCGAGACCGGCGACCGTCCACGCCCACCGGAGTCCCGGGAGCAGCTCACGAACGAACAGGAAGGCAAAGAACGCCGTCAGCCCCGCCATCAGCGCGCTCAGCAGGCGCATCGCCTCCAGGCGATCAAGCAGGTTTCCGCTCGACGCAAGATCGTAGGGGATCGCCTCCAGCGCGTAGTAGAGAGGTGGCTCCGCCGTCGCCACGCCGGCGCCCCCCGGTCCTACCCGATCGAGAGGCAGGGTGAGCGCTTCGTGCAACCCACGTAGCGCCGCAGGCGAAGAGATCGTCTGGACTTCCGGGTGCCACTGTACTTCCACCTCGTGCAGGGCTTTCACCGCCGCCTCCTCCTCCTGTGACACATCGCCCTCCGCGTTGGACGGCAGCCGCCCGGTTTCCGCGAGTAGCTGCGCGTAAGCGAAGTGAGACGGCTCGTCCGTGGCCTGGAATGGGGGCGTGAGCAGTGACCAGCACCCGGCGTTAAGGACGGCGAGCAGCGCGCATATCCAAGCAGCTCGCGGTACGCGCGCAGTTGCGGCGCGCACGCGTCGAAGTCCTCGGCGGCCCCGCTCGCCGCTCGACGCGCGTTCGTCGGGCACAGACGACGAGTTGCCCTGGCTCGGGCTCGCTGCGCCCCGAGCGGGGGCCGCGATGGGCAGCGGCGATGGCGCGCCCTCGCTCACCCGAGCTCCCGAAGGGCCAGGCGCGTAGCGATCGCGGCGACGGCGGCCATCACGGCGATCAGCATGTAGGCCGCCCACGTCCCAGCGGGGGCGTGGGCGAGGCCCATGCGGCGGGCGATCGAAGGCAGAAGCGAGAGCCACGAGGCCGAGCGGGGACGCAGATATTCCAGTCGCAGAAGGGTGGTGTCGCCGCCGGGCGTTTGCACACGGGTGCCGTTGACTTGCAGCGGTTCCACGACCGGCCCGGTCGTCAGGCAGATGCGGGCGTGGTCGATCCTGCTCGTCACGCGCTTGATCGGCACGGTGACCGTTTCGTCTACGCCCCAGCCCGCTTCCCGTGCTCCCTCACTGACGAGCGTAGAGCCCGACAGCAGTTCCAGGTTGACGTTTGGCCCGATGTTCGCCGACAGCGACACGCGGATTGCGGTCGTCCCCCGCGGCACCGCGCCGCCGGGTTGGCAGCTCGTCTGGCTCGTGTAGAAATGTCCGACCGCGAGATTTGCGGGGACACCATCCGTGGCCGCCACGGCCAATGGCGAGGCGGACACCACGACCCCCAGCGCGACCAGAATTGCGCTCAGCCCGATTACGAGCGCAATCCGTGCGCCGGTCTTTCCGCTCGGTAGTAGGTGGCGGGGACGGGCACGATCGGCTCTTGTGCGCGCCTCGGCGTCGGTGTAGGTGTCGGTGTTCGCAGTCATGATCATCTCGGTGTTCAGCCGTAGTAGCGGGCGATGACCTGTAGCTGGCTGAAGAGGTCGTGGGCCACGAACAGCGTCACGATCAAAGCGCCGGCAGCCAGGCCCCAGCGCCGTCCGGCGCCTCGGGCTGCCAGCGCGAGCACGGCTCCCAGCAGCGGCAGCATCGGCAGCAGGTAGCGGGCTTGCCCGTAGGAGGCCAGCTGCCGAGGAAAAACGAGGTAGGAGTCTGCGCCTACCAGGATCAGTACGCCGAGTGTCATCAGCGCATAAACGGCGAGCTCGGCGAGATGGGCGCGGAGCGCCGCGCGCGCGGCGATTAGCGAGCGTACGCACAGCCCGGCAATCACCGCCGTCACGACCAGCGCGGCGGTGTAGACCCACCCCGGGAAGAACGTGTCGAGCCAGCCAAAGCGGCCGATGTAGCCGTTGAACCAGATCTGGCGCGCGGTGAAGATGCCCGGGAAGTCGTGAGGCATGCCCGGCAGGCGTGGCAGGTAGAGCTGCCAGATGTAGCTCGCAGTAGCCAACACCGATCCATGCGTGGCCTTGATCGTGCCGGTGGCGATCCCGATCGCGGAGTGGCGAGAGAGCGCCTTGGCGATCAGAAACGCGACAGCCGGCAGGCAGCCGATCGCCGCGGCCAGCGCCGGGGCCCGCAGGGCGCCACGACCGGATCTGCGGGCGCCGCGCACGGCCACGACGAAAAGCCCCACAAAAGCTCCGGGGGCGAGCCCGAGGAAATTGAGCTTGGTCATAAAGCCAACCGCGATCACCAAGCCGAAGGCGAGCCCCGATCTCAGCGCCAGCCCACGCCGGAACGCGCGGGCCAGGCAGTAGAACAACGCCGCCGAGACCGCGAACAGCATCGAGTCAGGGTTGACCGCGCCGGACATGAATCCGAACAGCGGCGAGAACGCGACGGCAAGCGCACCGACCGTCCAAGCCCAGCGGACTGCGGGCAGGGTCTCCCGCAAGAAGAGGAACGTGAACACGGCGGTGAGCCCGGCGATCAGAGCCGACAGAAGTCGCATGAGCTGCAGGCGATCGAGTGACGTGCCGTGTGACCCAAGCAGGTAGGGAATCGACTCCAGCGCGTAATACAGAGGTGGCTCAGAGGTCGCCACGCCTGCGTCGGGGCTGCCCTGCTTCGGGAGCGGCCCCACGCGCGAGAGCGTTTCGTTGAGATTCTCCTGTTCAGCCTGTGAAGCAATCGTGCCTGTGCCTGGGTGCTGGCGCACTTCCTCGTACTTCAGCGCTTCCAGGACGAGCGTCTCTTCGGGGGAAAACCGTTCTTCAGGGGAAGTCGGCGTGGTTCCCGTCTCGGCGAGCTGCTTCACGTAAGCGAAGTGCGACGGCTCGTCGGGGACCTGGAAGGGAGGGCTGATAAACGACCAGCTCACCGCGTTCAGGCTCGCCACCAGCCCACAGATCCACGCGGCTTTCGGCAGATGCCCAAGCGCGCGTGATCCTCTGCGAATCCGTGCCCGTCGCGGCGCTGATGCTTTGGCGGACGGGGCATCTGACGCGGTTGAGGGCGAGGAAGCCGGAGCCGCAAAGGCCATGTCGCGCTCACCCATCGAGCTCTCGAAAGATCAACCGGGACGCGAGGGTGATGGCGAGGAGCATCAAGACCGTGATCAGCACGGCGATCCAGGCGCCGCCCCAGGCGCGACCGAAACCGATGTGTGTCGCGACCGACGGCAGCAACGCCAGCCATGAGGAGCTCCCGCGCCCGAGATATTCGATCGTCAGCCGACCGCCGAGTGCTCGCCCGCCGCCGGCGATGGCCGATGGACGAATGCGGCTCGCCGACACTTCCACCGGTTCTCCTCCACCATGTGCGATCGCAAAGCAGAGCTGCACTGGTGAAATTGTGTGAGTGACCTCTTTCACAGGCACCGTCACCGTGTCTCCGTCCCAGCCTGAGCCGCGCGCTCCCGAGGTGACAACGCGCGCACCCGACATCGCCGTCACACTGAGTGAGGGACCGGTGAACGCGCCAAGCGACAAGCGGATCGCTCGCGTGCCGGACGGCAGCCGTTCGTTGCTCTGGCAGGCTGTGGCGCCGCCGCGCGTGAGGCCGACGTCGCTGTTCGGCGGCGGTCCGCTGGTTGCCAGGACCGTGACCGGCGACCGCGACAGCACGCCGGCAGCGGCTAGGGCTGTCAGCCCAAGCCCAGCCGCAAGCGCGTGCCGCACGCCGCGCATCAGTGGCGGCGTAGGCCGAGGATGCTGAGCAAGAAGGAGGTAAAGACGATCTGGATGCCGATCACCAGAAGCGTGGCCGCACAGATGGCGGCGCTCTCCTGTGAGAGGCTTCCGAAGCCGCGGGCGACCCAGTTGACGACAATCACCGCAATCGTCGTCAACCCCACGAGGGCGACAACGCTGCCCGCCATCAAGCCGTGCTCCAAGCGCAGGCGCTTGCGTGCCCAGTCAAACCATGCATCGCGCTCGCCCATGAAATATGTGGCGTAAGCGTGTGCGCAGAGGCCGAGACCGACGAGCTGGACGCCCACGATTAGTAGCAGTGAGCCGCCGATCAACGTGTGCACGTCCCAGCGGCGTTGGAGCAGCTCGATGTTCGAAAGCACCGTCAGCGAGATCAGCCCGCCGAGCAGTGCGATCACCGCGCCTGGCAAAATAAAGAGATGATTGGGAGAGTGCAGCAGCAGGAAGCGCAGATGTCGCCACCCGTCGCGGAAGCTCGACAGCTTGGACTCGCCTCCACGCGGGTGGTACTCGATCGGGATCTCGCGGATGTCGAGCCGCTCCTTTGCCGCACGCACGATCATCTCCGAGGCGAACTCCATACCTGTGGTGCGCAGCTGCAGTTGCTCTAGGCGATCACGCCTGACAGCGCGCATTCCGCAGTGAGCATCGTTGACGCCGGTGTGGAAGAGGAGGTTCAGGAAACCCGAAAGGAGCGGGTTTCCGATGTAGCGGTGCAGCCACGGCATCGCACCAGGGTGGATGTTGCTCATGCGGTCACCAACGACCATGTCCGCGCCTTGCTCCAGCTCTGCGAGAAACCTCGGGATGTCCGCGAAGTCGTATGTGAGATCGGCGTCGGCCATCACGATGTACTGGCCGCGAGCAGCCGCGAGCCCCGCGAGATATGCGCTGCCATAGCCGCGTGCCGGTTGGTGCACCACGCGTGCGCCTGCGTTTCGCGCCAGCTCAGCGCTGCCGTCCTCGGAGCCGTTGTCGGCCACGATCACCTCGCCAGATATGCCCGCCTTGGCGATCGCACTCAGCGCTAAGTCGACACACAGCTTGATGTTCTCCGCCTCGTTTAGGCAGGGAATGACAACCGAGAGCAGCTGAAGGGGGCTGTCGCGCGCGTCGCTGGCGTCGAGGCTCTCGATGACCGTGCTCATGAGGACAGCGGCCACTATCTCTACGCGTCAGAGCACCGTCAAGCAGCGCCCCGTCGAGGGTGCTCAGGCTACTCTCGTACGCATACGCCAAATAGTGCTCATAGCCCTGCACAGGCGGATCTTCCACATCTGGAAGACCGCGCCGGCAGCGGAGGCGTTAGCTGGAGACAAAGCACGAGACTCCTCTGCATGTCTCCCATAGCGGACCTTCAACGGTGCGCCTGGAGGCGTGTCAGGTAAGCGGCGCCGGCTGGCGCCGGGCGGCGTAGCTGGGGTCCAGCACATCAAAGATCGGAACACCCTCGATCGTCTCCTCCAGGAGCGCGCGTAGATGCGCCGAGTCGAAGCTGTGAGACTGGGGTGCCACGGGGTTTACGGTGAGCGCCTCTAGCGCGACATGGTCGAAGGTCCGCAGGTGAATGCCCTGGCGTGAGTACCATTCGGGGCCACGTTTCCAGAGAAAGACGCTGGTCGGGCTCGCGACGACCAACACGAGCTCCCGTTTACGGTGGTGCAGAGGGTGAACCAGCCCGCGCAGGAATCTGTCCGGCAAGGCACCCTTAACGATCAGCCAATGCGCGCCGGGGTTCTGGTCCAAGAGCTGCGCGATCTGCTCCGCGTCGCTCGTGAGGATGAATCGAGGTGGTAGCACGACCGTCCCAAAGTCCTCGCTGACGAACATGTCCCCGCGGTTGCCGCCCGGTGCATCCAGCTCGGACGTGTGTGCCAGTGCCCGCAGGCGCTCTCCGGTCCCAGGGATGTCGTCCACGATCGGCAGGCGCACCAGGTCGATCGCGTCCTTGGTCTGTAACACAACCTCAGCGATGTCGTCACTGAGGACCGCGCCTGTCGACATAAGAAGACCGTCCGCCACATCTGGTGAGGACGCCGCGCGCCGGTCGACCGCGCCGTCGATCAGCACCTTGGCAGCGCCGTGGTGGAGCATTGCGTCGCTCACAGAGCGGACATCGCCGCCGGCGCTCGGGCCCGCGACCTCGATCGTCCCCGTCTCGTCGAGGCGTGCGATCAGCACCTGTCCCAAAGGGGTACGCACGCCGGTCTGCTCCAGCAGCTCGTACGGCAGCGAACTGGCGCGCAGTAGCGCGTCGGTCGTGGCGAGGAGACTTCCCGCGGGCAAGCGCACACGCGGCTTTGAGATGCGGGCATCGATCACGTCGTGCTCCTCACCGTCACGACCGACCGATGTGACACCAACTGTCAATCCCTCCTGCTCGAGCTCCCGCAGAAGCGCGGCGAGCGCCACGGTCTTGCCTGTGTTCTTGGCGAGTCCCACCAGCGCGAGGCGCTTCGTAGACGCGGTCAGCTCATGCAACATCGGCGATCAGTCCACCGCTGGGACACGAGCGAGACGTGCAGCGAGCTCGCGTACGATGAACGTCGCCAGGTGATGGGGTTCGGTGCCTTTGGAGAAGCCCGCGTCATACCCCAGCTCCTTGGCCAGCTCGTTTGATACCCGCGGCCCCCCGCACGCGAGGATCATGCGTCCGCGTAAACCCTCGGCCTCGACCATCTCCACGAGCTCCGTCAGGTTGTGTACGTGCAGGTTCTGCTGCGTGACCGTCTGGGAGACGAGCAACGCATCGGCGCCCACCTCGATCGCCTTGGCCAAAAGCACGCTGTTGGGCACCTGGCTACCGAGATTGTACGTCTCAAACGAGCGGTAGCCCTCCAGGCCGTGGTGGCCGTGGTAGCCCTTGAGGTTCAGCATCGCGTCGATGCCCACGCTGTGTGTGTCCGACCCGGTGCTCGCGCCGACGACAACAACCCTGCGACCCAAGTGCTCGTGCGCGAAGGCTTCGATCTCGTCCTCGCTCATGTACTCGATGTCAAAGCCCTCGCCTTGCAGGGCGGCGAAGTCGACCGTCTGCGTGCAACTGCCGAACATGACGAAGTACGTATAGCCCTCGGTCAGCTGCTCGTAGTGGACGACCTCCGGCTCGGAGAATCCCATCTTGGCGGCAAGCTCGAGCGCCGCCCGGCGCGCCGCCAGCGAAAACGGAACCGGCAGCGTGAAGCTCATCTGCACGAGACCATCACCGAGGTGATCGGCATAAGGCTTAACGGCCGTGAGGTCGACCTCATGCATAGCTGGCCTCATGCATCAGATCGACAACCGGGTTGAAGTAGCCATCCTCCGTCTCGACGATCCCTGGGATACCGCGGCCGTCGTCGAGCTTGCGGCTGACGTCGCCGAAGGTCGCGTCTTCGATCGCCTTGAAGAGCCCCGTATCCGCGATTCGCTCGAGCATCTCGCGTGCTCCAGCCAGGACATCCTGCGCGCGCGTCTGGATGATGCCGCCGCGCTTGAACTCAATCTCTTCGCCGAGGTCGCGGGCGGCGTTGAAGACGTAGTCGACGTTCTGCAAGCCGAGCACGCGGTCGTGGATGTGGGGAGTGAAGATCCCCTCCGTCGGCACGCCGATCGTCTGGATGCCCTGGTGCGTGGCGACGGTCACGAGATTGAACAGCGTGTCGGCGGCGTGCGTGCGAAAAAGGTTGCCGTCCATGTGCCGCGTTGGTGGCATGTACTTCACCGGACAGTCGGGGAACAGCTCGCGCGTGAGCTGGGCCTGCGCCCACTCGTACAGCAGACCGTTCGTGACGGGGACGTCGATCTCGAACGCGTCGCCGAGCGCGATCTGCGCGTCGGGGACACCGGACGTGCGCGCGAGCTGGTGGTTGATGAACTGCGAGGCGGTAACAGACGGAGCTGCTTCGATCGCATCAGCGGTGCGCAGGTAGTTGTCCTCGCCGGTGTTGATGACCACGCCGAAGTAGCCGTTGATCATGCGCGAGACGCGCTGGTCGATCAAGCCTCGGACGATGTTGATGTCGCGATAGAGGATGCCGTAGAGGGCATCGTTGACCATGTTGTCAAAGCCCTCCCAGGCGCCCATCACGGCGATCTCCGACATACAAAGGCCCGAGCAGAAGCTCGACAGGCGTACGTAGCGCCCGTGCTGCTCTGCCCACTCGTCGATCGCCTCGCGCATGATGCGGAAGTTCGCCTGCGTGGCGAACGTGCCGCCGTAGCCCTCGGTCGTCGGGCCGTAAGGGACATAATCGAGCAGGCTCTGCGCGGTCGAGCGGATCACGGCAACAATGTCGCCGCCTGCCTGCGCCACCGCCTTGGCGTGCACGACATCCTCATATACGTCGCCCGTGGCCGTGAGGACATAGCGCAAGGGTGTGGCTGCTTCGCCGAGACGCTCGCGCACCGCGCGTCGCTGCTGAAAGCGTCGTGAGATCTCGCCGAGACGTCGGCTGGCCTCCTCGGTCACGCGCTCGCGTATCGCTGCCTCCTCGGCAGACTCCAACGCGAATAGGTCGATCTCCCCGGCACTCACCGCCTCGGCGAGTTGCTGGGGCGCTTTGCCGGTCTGGAGCATCGCGTTTCCGACCCAGTATGCGACGCCACGTCCGAGGCCGCCACCGTCGTGCACGTGGTCGACGAGCACGTTCGGCAGCGGCACCTCCAAGCCGTCGGCGCCGTCAATCCCCAACAGTCTCGTGACGCTGCGCTCAACCGAAACGGTCGTGCGTCCGGAGATCTGCTCGCTCACCTGCGCTGCTATCTGCGCGGCCGCCTCGCGGCAGACCGCGACCACGCCGGGGTCGAGGTCGAGCTTGGAGACGCTCATCCGATGTCCCTCACGATCGGGAAGGGGATCACCTCGCGCAGCGTGTCGCGTTCGGTCAGGATCATCACCAGGCGATCCACGCCCATGCCGCCGCCCGCCGTTGGTGAGTAGCCGTACTCCAGCGCGCGCGTGTACTCCTCGTCGTTCGGGTGGGGCACATCGCCGTCGTCGACCGCGCGCCGCTTGCGCTGGTCGACGAAGCGCTGCCACTCATCGACAGGGTCGTTGAGCTCAGTGTCGCCGCTGACGAGCTCGATGCCACCGATTACCGCGTCGAAGTGCTCACCCAGCTCGGGATGGACCGAGTGGCGCTTGGTGATCGGGAACGGCTCGAGGGGGAAGTCGAACACGTGCGTCGGCTGGTTGAGCGTGGACTCGATTTTCTCGGAGTAGATATCGGCGACGACGTCAGCCCAAGTGGCGTTCGGGTCGATCGGCTCGTCCAGGACCTCCGCGAGCTGCTCGCGCGTGGACTCCATGAAGTCCAGGCCGAAGCGCTCGAGGATCAGCTCACGCATCGTCACCCGCCGCCACGGCTTGGCGAGATCGATCTCCTCGCCGTTCCGTTTGATCAGCGTGCGGCCGAGCGCGCGCTGGGCGACGTCGCGGAACATCTCTTCAGTGGCTGTGGCCACGTCGTTGTAGTCGGCGTAGGCCATCATGAACTCGATGATCGTGAACTCGGGGCTGTGCTTGGGGGAGATGCCCTCGTTGCGGAATACCTTGCCCATGTCGTACACGTTCTCCATGCCGCCGACGATGCAGCGGTTGAGGAATAGCTCCACGGAGATGCGCAGGTAGAGGTCGCGGTCTAGCGCATTGTGGTGGGTGGTGAAGGGGCGCGAGCCGGCGCCGCCTGCGAGGGACTGCAGTGCCGGGGTTTCGACCTCGACGAAGTTGCGTTCGTTTAGCCACTTGCGGATCTCGAAGACGATCTTGTGGCGGGTGATGAACAGCTCGCGCGTGTCTGCGTTGGCGAGCAGATCGAGCTCGCGGTAGCGGTAGCGGGTGCCGGTGTCGCCGAGGCCGTGGTGCTTGTCCGGAGGTGGACGCAGCGCCTTGGTCAGCAGCGTGCACTCCTTCACAGCGAGCGCCAGTTGACCACGCTGGGTCACGTAGATACAGCCATCGATTGCGACGATATCGCCGACGTCGAGGTTGAGAATGCGATCGTAGGTCTCCTGGCCGAGCGCATCCACGCGGACGACGGCCTGGATCTGACCGGAGAGGTCGCGGATGTCCAGGAACGCCGTCTTGCCGTGGCCGCGTCGGGAGATCAGGCGTCCGGCGATCTCGTAGCGGAGCTCCGGGTGCTCCCCTGCCTCCAACTTCGTCGGGTCGTGGGCGGCGAGCACCTCAGCGATGCGCGTGCGCGAATTCCAGAGACTGACCGGGGGATAGGGGTCGATACCGGCGGCGCGCAGCCGCTCGAGCTTGGCGCGTCGTTCGTCGAATTCCCTCTCCGGGGACGGTGCAACGATGTCGCTCGCCGACGCCGCATACGTCGGCGGCGCCACGTCGTCCTGTGCCTTCTGTTCGTCCTGTAGTGGCATGGAAAAAGGCGATCCTCTCAGCTGACTCGCGCTTGTCAAGCGCCCCGGGCGCGCCCGCCCGCGTGCACGCGTGCTCCGACACGTTAGCGACGCGCGGGTCATGCGAGCGCTTCGTCCACCGGTCCGGGCCGCCGTTCGCGGACCGGTGCCCGGCTCAGCTGGTCCGCCCGCAATACGTGAAGCCGTCGCGCGAGGCGATGGCCGTGAGCTCTTGGCGCAGTGACCTGCCGCTGGAGGTGATCGCTTCGACCTTCTTGAGCTGCCCAGCTTTCGCCTCCGTTCCGATCTGCGTCGCGTCCTCTGCGAGCTTCTGCATGCCGTTGAGCAGCTGCCGCCAGTCGCTCGTGAGGTTCGTCGGCGCCTTCAGCGAGCGCAACTGGGCGACAGCCTGGTGCTCGTCGTTTGCGACGCTGGGCGCGACGCGCGCCAGGACCTTCAGTCCCTTCGCGCTGGTGGCTCCGGCCTTGCTCAATTCCGCATTGGCCGCCGAACGCTTGGCTGCGACCTGCTCACAGATCGGGTCCGCTTTGGCAACGAGTTCTGCGCGGCTGGATGGCCCGCTGCTGCCACCGCAAGCAGCGAGCACCACCGCGCCAAGCACGGCGAGCAAGATCAGGCGAAGCTTGTGTGACATGTCGGCTCAAGGTCCTTACGTTCGCGGTTGGCGGCAATGAGCTGCAACCTACAACGGTGAATGTCACCGTTGCGAGCGATTACGCAGATCGTTTCCGTCTGCCGATGGCCGGCCGAGGCCGCCGGCGCTCAAGCCATGGGGAGCGACATGCCAACAGGCTTGCGGTCCTCTGCGGCAGAGGGTGCGCTTGGTGCGACTCCGATCAGCGGAAGTAGCGCAAGCCCCTGCGGCGCCATCGCGATCAGGCCGCGTGCGATCTGGTGGATCGCCTGCGAGGCAGGGTCATCCGGGTCCTCGATCACGAGTGGAACGCCGGCGTCCGCCTGCGCGCGCAGGGGCATCGTCAGCGGCACCTTGCCGAGCAGCGGCACGTCGAGCTCGTCCGCGAGCTCCTGTCCGCCGCCCTCGCCGAAGATCGTGAAGCGCTCGCCCGACGGCGTGGTGAAGCTCGACATGTTCTCGATCACGCCGCCGATCTCCAGGTCCACCTTGTGCGCCATGTGCGCAGAGCGACGCGCGACTTTCTGTGCGGTTGCCTGTGGCGTAGTCACGATCACGAACTGCGCCTGCGGGAGCAGCTGCGCGAGCGTCATCGAGACGTCGCCCGTGCCAGGCGGCAGGTCGACGAGAAGGTAGTCCAGCGCACCCCAGTCGACGTCGTTGAGGAACTGCGTGAGCGCCTTGTGCAGCATCGGTCCGCGCCACACCACTGCCGCGTCCTCCTCCACGAAGAAGCCGATCGACATCACCTTCACACCGTGGGATTCCAGCGGGATGATCTTGCGCTCGGCCGAAACCGGGGGGCGTGTGGCGCCGAGGCCGTACATGCGCGGGATCGAGTAGCCCCACACATCCGCGTCCAGAACGCCCACGCGCTTGCCCTCGCCGGTGAGCGCCGCGGCAAGGTTGGCGGTCAGCGTCGACTTGCCTACACCGCCCTTGCCCGAGCCGATGCAAAGGACATTGGACACCTGCGCGAGTGCCCCAGCGGGCAGGCTGCCACGTCCGAGCTTCTGCTGCAGGGCCGACTTCTGGGTGTCGGTGAGGACGTCGAAGTACACGTTCACGTGGGTGACGCCCTCGAGCGCCGAAACGGCCTCGGCGACGGCCGTCTGGAAGTGGCCCTTTATCGGGCAGCCGGGCGTCGTCAGCGAGACGGTCACGTCCACGACGCCGTTGGCGCTCGGCTCGATCGAGCGCACCATGTCCAGCTCCACGATCGAGCGGTGGAGCTCCGGGTCGATCACGACCTCAAGTGCCTTGCGGATCTCGTCTCTGTCCACCACGGCCCCCATTGTGGCAAACCGCGGTCGCGCTCCCCGGCAACACCGCCAGCACGCGTCGTGCTAGCGGCTCATCGCCCGTGACTTGTAGTGCGTTGGCCTCGGCGGTCGGGACGAGTGCCGCGATCCACGCTTCAGCGTTGCCCTCAAGCGTGGCGGACGTCCGACCGGGCGCCGGCGGTGGCTCTCTGGTCGGCTCGCTTCCCGTACGCGGCTGCCGCGACTCTTCGACGATCGAAAGGTGGCCACCGCTCACGCGGTAGCGGAAGCGCTCTGGCGCGTCCGGGCCCGTCAGCACCGCCTCCAGCGCGCCGTCTGGCAGCTCGGCGCGCGCGCCCACGATCGAGGGCAGCAGTCGCAGTAGCGCCGCCACATCGACCCGCTCGCGCTCCTGCGGCCGCGACCATAGGTGGCGCATGCCCCAGCTCGCCAATGCCTCGGCGATCGGCACGAGCTCTCGTCCCGCGTCCGTCAGCTCGAGTTCCACGCGCGGCGGCTTTTCCTTGAAGCGACTGCGGCTGACCAAACCCTGGCTCACCATTTGCTGCAGCCCCCGCTCCAACACGCCGGTGCTGATCCCCGGAAGGCGCTCGCGCAAGTGCGCGAGCCTCGTCCTGCCCGGAGCAAGCGCCAGGGCGATTGGAAGCGTCCAATGGTCGCCTGCCGCCTCCAGGGCCCTCGAGAGGGGTGTCCACGTGCGGCCGGCGCGCGGGCTCCTCTCGCCGCGGTCGCTCGCGGTCTGACCAGCCACCAGAGGGTTCGACATCGGCGCCGAGTCTAGGTTCGACCGCCGGCCGAAGCCAGCGAATCCTTCGAATGTTCCCGACTGAATCGAGCACACGAACCGCGCCCTTGCCCTTAAAGTGACCCGCGGGCGGTGGGGGCCGCCCGCGGGTCGAGGGGAGGAGAGGGTGCTACTACTGCCGGCGGGATATGAGGCCGGCAGACTTTCCCGAGGCGGCCTCTCCGGACCGCTCGGGGGAAGATTCGTCGATCTAGACGAGGCTCAGGATGCGCTCCTGGACCTTGTTCGCGATGTCCGGCACGCGGTTGGCGATCTCGTTGCCGTTCTTCGCGATCGCGTCGCGGCGGCCCTCCAGGTCGTTGACGGTGCTCTCCACCGTGCTCTCAATCTTGCGACGGCGCTGGCGCAATTCGCGCTCGACGCGCACGCGCGCTTTGCGCACCTCGCGCTCGAGGCGGTTGCGGGCAGTTGCGCCGCGGCGCTCGAACTTGCGCAGCTGCGCCTGCGTCTTCGTGGGGGAGGAGTAAGTGGAGACCGTGTCACTGACCGTCGAGACGATGCGCTCACGAGCGATCAGTGCTGCGCCGACCGGGATCAGGACCGCGCGCTCGGCGTAGTCGCCAAACACGTCAGCCGTCTCTTTCGTCGCCGTCTGCGCCTGGCGCACGGCCGACTCGCCTGTGTGCAGGGCGCGAGTACGTGCACCTTTGGCGTGGCTTGCTTTCGCCTGCGTCGTGCCCGCCCGACCAGGCGTGGTCTTGCGGCTGGCGCTGGAAGCTTTGGCGGAAGCCGGTTTCCTTGCGGCTTTCGTTCGAGCTTTGGGGGTCGCTGATGAAGTTTTAGGTGCGGTTGGCATCTTGGAGCTTCTCCTGTCTCTCCCTCGCCGGCTGCGAGGAGTGGCTGGTATTGGAGCTGACCGCCGTCTCAGCGGTCGAACACCTGTTTGTACCCCGCTTCTGAGAGATCGTTACAGCACGATCGTAGCACGCCGTGAAACCCCTGTAACCATCGGTGATCCTGGGTCACAAGCTTGTAACAGGAGGAACGTGCGTTCGTCCCGTGTTTACGGGAACTGACCGCCCCGAGCCGGTTAGCTGGGGCTGCCTGCGGGGCTTGCGCCCGCGACGCGTGCGATCCAAAGCGCCGGTTCCTCGAGCTCCGCCGGAGTCGGCAGCTCATCTGGTCCCGTCCACGCAAGCGCGAGGGCCTGCGGACCGCCGTCCGCCACCACCGCGTCGCAGAAGCGCCTGCCCGTCTCGTACTGCTTCATCTTCAGCTCCAGGCCCAGCAGGCGCTCCAGCACGCGCCATGGCAGCCCGCGGTTCTCGCGGCGGTGGTTCATCGCCGCGCGCAGGCGCGGCAGCGACGGCAGCACGTCCGCGCCGATCTCGTCCATCACGTGCTCCGCGTGGCCCTCGATCAGCGACATCGCCGCCTGCATACGCTCCACAAGCGCCCAGCGGTCCTCGCCCAGCGTCAAGCGCAAGAGCTCACCGCGGCGCGCACGCTCGACCATCTCGCGCAGCTCGGCCTGATCTGGCAATTTGGGCAGGCTGAGGCTCGGCATCCATCCGCTGCGGCCGCCATCGGCGCTCGATCCGTCCTCGCCGTCCGCAGAGGACTTTCCCGTGAGCGTTACTTGGAGGCCCTCGATCAACTCCTTCAGCATGCCGCCCAGGTACTCGCGCAGCCACGGAGCGCCCGAGAACTGCACCGCGTGCGTGATCTCGTGGATGCTCACCCACAGCACCAGCTCTTCGCGGTCCACATCCAGTGCCCGCGCCGCCTGCGCAAGGTTCGGCGCGAGCAGCAGCAGTCGCGGCTTCACCGATGCGTCCAGCAGCGCCAGGTCGTATTGCCCGAGCACCCGCTGGGAGAGCATGCCCGCGAGCGCTCCTACCTGCACGCCCATCAACAGCCCTGAAGCCGAGCGCATCGGGCCCGCCAGGAACCCGCCGCCCGAGGCCATCGCGTCCGTCAGCGGCGCCAGCATCGGCTGCATGCTGCGTAGGTTCGCCGCGATCCAACCGGGCCGGTCCACCAGCTCCAGCGCCGGCAGCTCACCGGCCACATGCAGACCGCTGTAGTCACCCACGCGTCCTGCGAACTCTCGTGCCAGCGGCTCCACCGACGCCGCGCGTACACCCCCGAAGGGCGGTGAGCCGGCAATCAGCTCGCCGATCCGTTGCGCTGTGCTCCAATCGACGACGTCCACGCCTCCAGCGTAGCCGCGGTGCGTAAAGGTCCCATGAGCTTGCCATGACTCGCACAATCCCCGCGCGTATCCTTTAGGAGGTGCCAGGCCCCAGAATCGCCTCTGCGTTGCCCGCCGGCTCGCCGAAGGCGCGCCCGGCCGTGACGAAGGACGAGCAGCACCAACCTGCAGCTGAGCCGAGTCGCGCGTTTCTCAAGCGTCCGGAGGTGCGCGACGTGCTCGCGTGGCTACGGCTGCTCGTCGATCCCGGCGATGCCGCCGCTGTCGTACGCGCGCTCTCGAGACCTCCGGTGGAGCTGCGCCAGGTCGAGCTCGCGCGCGTGATCCAGGTCGCGCGGCGGCGCAAGCTCGACCTCGTCCTCGGGCTCAGCGCCGCCACCGAGTCCCCGCAGGTGCCGCCCGAGGCCCGCGAACGGATCCAGCGATTCCTCGAGCTGCATCGAGGGGCTGCTGCTGAGCTCGCCACGCTCGCGCCCGACGTGTTCGTCGCGCTCCTGATCGAGCGGCTCGGCATGCGCGGGCGCGCGCTGCTCGCACCAAGCGACGCCCGCGCGCAGACCGTTGCGCTCGAGCAGCTGCAGCAACTCGCGCGGGAGTTCGTTACAGAGCGCCCCGACGTCGGCGTGCGGGAGCTTTCCCGCCATCTCGCAACCGTCGTACCGAACGCCGTCGAGGTGCTCGATGCGCGTTTTGCGGCGCCCGCCCGGGAACCATCGCCAGCAGCCGAGGGCGTTCCCACAGGCGTTGACGATGAGACAAGCGCGGGCGAGCATGCGTACGCGGACCTTCAAGATCAACCGCTCGAGGAGAACGCGGGCCGGCTCGCCGACACGCTGCGGCTGTTGCGCGAGGAGGTGCTCGATGGCGTCACCCGCATCGGCGGGCGTCTCAGCGAGCTGCGGCTCGACACCGACCTCGACATCTCGCATGGGGTCGCGCGCTACCTGGAGCTCCTCAAGCTCTCCGCCGTGCTCCAGCGTCCAGATGGGCAGAGCCTCGCCGATGCGCTCGACGATGTCAACGTGCGTCTGCTCGCCGCCGCTACGCCGCTGCAGCGTGAGATCCTTCAGACATCCACGCTCGACGACGCGCTGCTCGCAACCGATGCAGGCGGCGAGGGCGAGCGCGCGCGTGCACAGGCGGTCGCTCCGCGCGAGGAGCACTCGCTCGGGCCGTTTCTGCCGCGGCGTGGCATCGGTCTCGCGCTTTCCGCCTCCGACATCCAGACCTACCGCGCCTGCCCGCTTCGCTACAAGTTCGCGCGCGTGCTGCGCATCCCCACCGAGCAGACCGTGCACCAGCGCTTCGGCATCGTCGTGCACCAGGTGCTGGAGCGCTATCACGCCGACGGCGGTCAGACCCTGGCGCAGCTGCTGGAGCTGCTCGACGCGCGTTGGCGCCGGGCGGGCTTTGGCGAGAGCGAGCGCGACCGCGAGCTGTTCGAGAAGGCGCAGGTCGCGCTGACGCGCTACCACGCGCGTCTGGGTGGGCAGCACTCGCAGCCCGTTTGGTTCGAGCGGTCGTTCGACTTCCGGCTCGGGCCGCATCACGTGCGCGGGCGCGTGGATCGTGTTGACCGGGTGGGTGTGACCCACCCGGCGGGCCGTACTGCCGGTGGCGAGGCTGACGGGCAAGACACCGACGTTGCCTACGAGCTGATCGACTACAAGACGTCGCGTCCCAGGACCGCCGAGCAGCTGAAGGACGACATCCAGCTCTCGCTCTACGCGCTTGCCGCGCGCGAAGACTGGAAGCTCGAGTGCTCGCAGCAGGCCTACTACTACGTGCTGGACGATCTCAAGGTGCCCGTCTCACGCGACGATCGGGACGCCGAATCGGTCAAGGGCGTCGTGCTCGAGGTCGGGGAGGGGATCCTCGCGCAGGAGTTCGAGGCGACGCCTTCGCGTTCCGCCTGCTCGATCTGCGACTACCGGATCGTTTGTCCGGTAGCGGAAACTTAGGCCGGTGAGAGACAGGACTGGACGCCGTCGGCGCCAACCGCTAGCTTGAATGATTCCAGGTGCGTCCGGATGCTACGAGCAAAGCTCGCCGCTACGGGCGAGCGTGCCGAGAATCTGCTGCGGAGGCGGTAGGAGATGAGAGCTTGCCGGTCGGGTGGTGTCGCGCTTGTAATTGCGATCGCAGTCAGCCTAAGCTGTGTATCCGTCGCGCTGGCGGCCGCTGAATTCAGCCCGATACCGGCGAATCGGGGGTTCGAAACCAGGTCCGGCGTGAGTGTGCTGGCGGGTGACGGCGGGATCGAAAAGATCACCTGCGCCGCGTCGAGGAGCACAGGCGAAATCACCGGAGCGACGACCGTCGGCAAAGTGCTCGTGGTGTACACCGGCTGCACCTCCGCCGGAATCGGCGGACAAGGTTGCTCAGTCCAGAGCGACGGAGCCGTCAAGGCCGGCGAAATAAGTACGAAGGTCCTGAAGGGCGAACTCGGTAGCGTTGCCGCAGGCGAAGCTCCGTCCGAAAGGGCCCTCCTGATCCGTCCGGAAACGGGCAAAAAGTTTGCCGTCGTCGAAGGCAACAGATGCACCGAAGAAGCCACCGTGACCGGCTCCATCGCCGGCGAAGTCGAAAGGGTCGGCATAGGCGGCGTCAAGAACGGTCTGATCTTCAAGGTCATCGGCGGTAGACAGGCCATCAGGAGAGTCAAAGTGAGCAGCGGCGAACTGGTACCGGAACTCGTCGCGTTCGCGAGCCCGGCCGCCGAGAGCGCCGGCCAGGAATGGGAATTCCGGGAACCGGTTGAAATTACCTAATCTCTCCCGACGAGCTCCGGCGCTGGGATCCGCGTGTGCGCCGGCGAAGCGGACAGAGGTGCCTCGCATACGGCTCTAAGGCGAATGGTCGGCCAACCGGCGACCGACCGCGGCGGCACAACACTGCAGTCAGAGACAGAGCTGGATTGGCGGCCGCCCTCCTGCTACAACGGCTAGCACTTCACTGCCGGTAGCAAACTGACCTCTTGTTGGTGGCTTTGGGGGCTTGCCGATGCTTACGACTGAAGTCCCAGTCGGAGGTTCTCGCCGACGAGGCTCCATCGTGCGCACGGATTAAAGATAAATCCTGGACAAGGAGCGGAAGGACATGAGGATCGGTCGATTAGCAGGGCTGATGTCTGCGGTCATCGCGACTATGGGTCTCGGGGCCGCCTCGACGGCGTGGGCGGGAGAAAATCCGTTATTCAGGCCGGCGGAAAAACAGGGCGTTAGTGGAGAAGGTGGTGGATCCGTTCTGTTCGGTGGCGGACGCTTAATTGTATGTGCAAAAAATAGATTCTCTGGCACGGTGTCCAATACGTTATTAATCGGTAACATTACATTTCACTATTTAAATTGCGTATCCTTAGCATCGCCCACCGCAGATGAACACTGTACGGTGAATAGTATCGGTGCGACTGGCGGGTTAATCTTAACGAGAACACTGCACGCTGTGCTCGGCTTAATTTTACCAAGCAGGCGGACAGGGCTCCTCTTCTTACCCGTCGCCGGGGCTACCGTCGCTAGCATTGAAGCAAACAACTGTACGGTAGCATCGCTGGTGACTGGTAATGTCGTGGCGGAAGTAGAACCGGTTGGTGCCGCCGTTTTGCGTGGCGGCAAGCTCTTCTTTACATTAAACGCTGGCGTAGCGAGTGTGAAAGACTTCGACTTGACTCACGGGCTTGGCTTAGTCGAGCCGGAACTCGAGGCGTTCGGCGAACCGGCAGCCCTTTCACAGGCGGAGGAATTCGAATATACTGTGGCAACAGAAATAACATGACGCCAGGCTAAGCAACGCGCCTGCAGATCACTAGAAATCACATCTCAGGGTGGGCGGGGATTGGCTTTCCGCCCACCCACAGACATCGCTGGTTACTTCCCGTCCCGCCCCCGCTGCCGCAAGAACCGCTGAAATTCACTGGCGATGATGTCCCCAGACGGCAACTCATCCGGGGTAGCCTGCTCTTCGCTGTCCGCGGCCTGCTCGAGCCGTTCCACGAACGCCTGGATATCAGGATCGCTGCGTACCGCGAGCCCCACCTGGCTTTCGTAGTCCGCCGCTGCCACCTCGAGCTCAGTCACATCAACAGAGACGCCGATCAGCACTTCCACACGGCGCAGCAGCGCCAGCGCGGCCTTCGGGTTGGCCGCCGCGGCCACATAGTGCGGCACGGCCGCCCATAGGCTCGCCGCGGGCAGCCCGGCGCGCGCGCACGCTGTGTGCAGCACGCCCACGATCCCCGTCGGGCCCTCGTAGCTCGACGCGTGCAGTCCCAGTCGCTCGAGTAGCGCCGCGTCTGAGGCGTGCCCGCTCATCGCCACCGGGCGCGTGTGCGGCACGTCGCCCAGCAGCGCGCCCAGGGAGACGACCACCTGCACACCCAGCGCCTCCGCCAGGTCCACCAGGTGCGTGCTGAACGCGCGCCAGCGCATCGACGGCTCCACGCCCTGCACCAGCACCAGGTCGCGCGGCGCGCGCGGCGCCTTCGCTTCGAAGATCTCCACCGTCGGCCATACGATCTCCCGCGTCTGCTGCTCGTCGAAGCGGATCGTCGGGCGGTTGGCCTGGAAGTCGTAGAACTCCTCCGAGTCGATGCGCGCAAAGCTCTGCGCCTTCAGCGAAGAGGCAAGGAACGACACCGCGCTGGACGCCGCGTCGCCCGCGTCGTTCCAGCCCTGAAACGCGCACACCATCGCCGGGGCCCTCAGGCCGGCCGGTCGGCGGTCCCAAATGAGCGGCTGCATCCGAACCACCGTACATCATGCGCTCATGGCTTCCGCCACCTTTGGCCCACAATCCGAGCAGCTTCAGACGGTCGCCACGCTGCGCTGCGACGACGACGTCAACGCCGTTTTCGCCTGCACGCGCAAGGAGCGCCAGATCTCGCGCTCCGGCGCGCCCTACCTCACGCTCGAGCTGCGCGACAGCACCGGCGCGATCCTCGCCCGTGCCTTTCGCGATGCCGATGTACTCGCCGGGCGCTTCGAGCGCGGCGAGCTGGTGCGCGTGCGCGGGCGCGTGCAGCGCTTTCGTGACGAGCTGCAGATCGATGCGCGCACGATCGAGCGCGCGCAGGGGGATGACGCCGACCCGGCGCGCTTCCTGCCAACCGCCTATCGCGACCGTGAAGAGCTCGAGGGCTTCCTCGAGCATCTCGCGCGCGAGGTCTATGACCCGGCGCTGAAGGCGTTGCTCGAGCACCTACTCGCCGACGAGCCGCTGCGCGAGCAGCTGCGCACAGCGCCCTGCTCGCTGCCGGGACAGATCGCAAGCGGCCCTGCGGGTGGGGCACGGGTGGGTCGCTCCCCTTCCGCCCACCACGCATACCTCGGCGGCCTGCTCGAGCACACCGTCGCAGTCGCCACGCTCGCACTCGAGGTCTGCGCGCTGCACCCGCGCCTGGACCGCGACCTGCTGCTCTGCGCTGCGATCGTCCACGACCTCGGCAAGACGCGCGAGTTCACCTACGGCGCAGAGATCCAGCGCAGCCGCGAGGGCACCCTGCTCGGACACGTCGAGCTGGGGCTGCGCGTGATCGCCGAGCACGCCTCGGCGGCGCTCGACGCCGATCGGCGGCTGGCGCTCGAGCACTGCGTGATCCTGCATCACGGCCCTGATCAGGCCTCAGGGCAGCGTTTTGCCTCGCCCGAGGCGCTCGCCCTCTATCGGCTGAACGCGCTCGACGCTCAAGTGAAGGGCGTGCTCGAGCACGGCGGCGGCGCCTTCACCGCCTGAATCAGGGGCCGATCGAGCCCAAAAAACCCCGGAAAATCAGGTCAAGTGGCCTCTCGGGGATGCCGATAGAAGCCTGTGATGGGCGATATCGCCACGCCAACCGTTGGGAGATCCCCGGAGCCGCCCTCCGAGGTGGATGCGGACGACCGCCGCAAGAACGGGCCGCGGACGCCTGAAGAAGAGCAGAAGGGCCTCTACCCGCCGCGCAACACGGGGCGTTCGGCGCGCATGATCGGCGAGGTCGTCGTTGACCTCGGCCTCGCTGACCGGGAGACCGTCGAGGCGGGCGTTGCCGCAGCCCGCGAGCAGGGCCGGCCCACGGGGGTCGTGCTCGTCGAGCGCGGCATCCTGCGCCACGACCAGCTCGCCCGCGTCGTCGCCGAGCGTTTCGGCCTGGACTTCGTCGACCTCACGCTCTACGACCTGGACATGGGCGCCGTGAACATGATCAGCATCCAGGCCGCCAAGCGCTACCAGGCCGTGCCCGTTGGCTACACCGACGACGGCTCGCTGCTGCTGGCGATGGCCAACCCCACCAACGTCCTCACGATCGACGACGTCGGGATGATGACCGGTCGGCGCATCAAGCCCGCCGCCGCCTCTGTCGAGGACCTCAACCTGCTGCTCACGCGCCTGGCGCGCATGAGCGACTCGATCGAGGACATCGTCGACGAGGACGACGAGCAGCGCGAACACGAGGTCTCCGTCGATGAAGCCGACGCCGACGCGCCCGTGATCAAGCTCGTGCACTCGATCGTGGCCCAGGCCGTGCAGATGGGCGCCTCCGACATCCACATCAACCCCGAGGAGGGGGACACGAAGGTCCTGTTCCGCGTTGACGGTGTGCTCGCGCCCGCCGCCACGATCAAGCGCCGAATGGCCATGGGAGTGGTGTCGCGCATCAAGATCATGGCCGACCTCGACATTTCCGAGAAGCGCGTGCCCCAGGACGGGCGCTTCGCGCTGAACCTCGAGGGACGGCGCGTGGACATCCGCGTCGTCACGCTCCCGCTCGTCAACGGCGAGGGGGTGGTCATGCGTATCCTCGACCAGGGCAGCAAAGCCGCCGCGATGGTCGATGCGCTCGATTCGATCGGAATGCAGCCGGCCGAGCTGGAGCGTTTCGACCGGGCGATCCACCGCCCCAACGGCGCCGTGCTCGTCACCGGTCCGACTGGCTCGGGCAAGTCGACCACACTGTATGCCGCGCTGCATGCGCTCAACGACGGCGAACGCAGCATCCTCACAATCGAGGATCCCGTCGAGAAGCGCATCGCTGGGGTCAAGCAGATGCAGATCGCCCCCAAGGCCGGCGTCACCTTCGACGTGGGTCTGCGCTCGATGCTGCGCGCGGACCCCGACGTGATCATGGTCGGCGAGATCCGCGACCGTGAGACCGCCCACATCGCGATCGAGGCGGCGCTCACCGGGCACCTCGTGCTGTCAACGCTGCACACGCGCGACGCCCCCAGCGCGCTTGGGCGCCTGATCGACATGGGCATCGAGCCGTTCCTCGTCTCCTCCGCCGTCGACTGCATCGTTGCCCAGCGGCTCGTGCGCATGCTCTGCAGCCACTGCAAGCGCCCCCAGGTCGTCTCTGAGGCGGTGCTCGCCGACCACGGTCTCGCAGGCGCCCAGCCGTACGAGCCCGTCGGCTGCTCGCGCTGCTCGGCCTCCGGCTACCGCGGCCGCCTCGGCCTGTATGAGGTAATGACCGTCAGCGAGCCGATCCGCACCCTGATCCTCGAGCGCGCCTCCGTCGATGAGATGGTCACCGTCGCTTTGAGCGAAGGCATGCACCGTCTGCGCGATGATGGTCTCACGAAGGTACGCGAAGGCCTCACCTCGATCGCCGAGGTCGAACGCATGACAAACAGCCTGCTGTAGGCGGGATGTCTTGGGAGGCAACCCAGCGCGCGGCCGAATCACGGCCTCGGTGGCCGGCCTCACCGCGTCCTCTCACCCCAACATCACACCGGCGGCGGCACGCTTGCTACGCGCCGCCGCCGTGAGATGCCGCCAGGTGTAACCGACGGGCTCGCCCTCCCGCCGGCCCGGTCGTCTACTTCGCGGTCGTCTACTTCCTGACCGTCGCCCTCTTCGCCTTCTTGGCGGTCTTCTTGGTGGACTTCTTCTTGGTGGGCTTCTTCTTGGGCGTCGGGCCCAGCGGCGGCTTCGGTTCCAGCCGCGTGCTGCCCGAGTATGCGTCAGGCGGGCAGCCCGCCGGCCGGCCGAGGTCGTACGGCCCGGAGATCGCCTGCGTGATCACGCCCTTTTCCAGGTACGCGTAGGTGACCGTCAGCAGCGGATCTACGCGCGGCTCCTTGCAGAGCTTTTTGCCGATCGCGAACTGCCCGGTGATCGTCTCGTAGCCCGCCTTCGCCGAGCCGACGCAGTTGAGCGCCAGGCCTGGGATTTCGCCGGAGCAGGAGAAGGTTTCCGCCAGCGGCTTCAGCGTCGCGTTCGATGTCACCACCGGCGGTGCGCCGGCGATGCCCGTCATCGGCACCTGCGCCTGCAGCTGGTAGCCGGTGATCGGCCCGTCGCAGTAGAACTGGTACTTCACCTGCTGTTCTTCGCTGCCTTCTTCGACTTCCCCGGCGCCGATGCTGCCGAGGCAGCTGTACGTGTTGGGGTTGCTTTCTTCAGCGTGGCTGATCGCCGGGGTCGCGAGCAGCAGGGCGAGAAAGCCCACGATCGCGGCGAGCCACCATGTCGCTTTGTGGTGGGCTGGTAGTGATGCGTGCAACGGGGGTCTCCGTTCGTTGATTGGTGATGGGTCTCTCATCGCCGCAGGAGCTTTTCGAGGCTCTGCTTCGGTGAAGTCGGGTTGAAGCTCGCGGTAGACTTCGCGCCCACCCCCACGAACGGCGAGATCAGCAGGACGCCCGCCGGGGGGGTGGAGGTGAGCGTCGCGGTCGTCGAGCCCGCCGGCAGGCTGGTCTGTGTCGCCAGGCCGACCGTCGCGAACGTGACCACGATCAGCCCGCTTTCGCGGAAGCTCGCCGTCGCGGTGATCGTGGGGATCGTCGCCTTCAGGAATTCGCTCGCCGCCGTCAGCTGGCCGGCTTCCGTCGCGCAGGAGGCGCCGGCGGCGCCTTCGGGGCACGGTGGCTGCACGATCGTGTCGAGCAGCTGCGGTGAGCTCCCGGCGAGCAGTGCCGCGTCGTTGGCGAAGGCGCTGCCGTCGAGCCCCGACCAGCCGCTCAAGAGCGTGCCCGCCGCGACCGCTTCTGTGTCTATGTAGGGCGCTGCCGCGGACTGGGAGAGCGCCTGTTCGAACGACGTGCCCGCCAGCTCGATCAGCCACACATGTGTGACCGGCGGCAGTGGGGACGTCTTGGTCTTGCTCTTCGGCTTCGTCGAGGCCGGGGCCGTTGTTTCCGTTTCCGCTTCCGGTGTGCTCGCCGCCGTGGATGCTTCTTCGGTTTCCGCCGCTTTGTGTTTGCGCCGGCGGTGTTTCCTCACGGGCGTCGTCGCTTCAGCCGTCGTCGCGGTCGGCTGTGCCGCGGCGCTCGCCTCCTCTGCCGCTCGCACGGCTGCCGCGCGCGCGAGCGTCGTCAGCAGCACCGGCAGGGCGGAGCTCGCCTGCGAGGGGCTCGGCGCGGGGCCGATCGCGGCGCCCACCGCCACGCCGATGCCGAGCGTCGCCGCCGCCAGCGCGGCGGTCACGCGAGCGGAGGGAGCGCGGAAGGGCGACTTTTCTTTTTTCGTTGTGTTGTTCATCGTGTGGAGCGGAATTGTCGTCAAGCAAGAACACGGTCCGGGACCCCGCGGGTTCCGGACCTTGTCCATAAAATAGCTAATGTCGATCAGGTCTATAGGGATATGCTATGTTCGCCCCTCCACGTTGTCAACTTTTTGTCAAACGAACTCGAAACGGAGCCCTTTTTCAATGCATCGAATCCGCCGTCTCTCCGTCGCCCTCACGGTGGCTGGCGTGGTCGGGGTTGCGGCGCCTGCACTCGCCAGCGCCACCTCGCTCGTCACCATCAGCGGGGCCACTTCCTCATATCCGCTGGTATCGCTGCTCGCGGCCAAGTACGTGAAGCTGCACCCGCACAAGATCCGCTTCAAGATCGCCCAGGGTGGCACGACCGTCGGCATCACAGACGTCAAAGCAGGGAGTGTCACGATCGCCGACGTCGCCCAGGAACCGACCGGCGCGGACGCCGGGCTGGACTTCTACCCGATCGCCAAGTACGCGATCTGCGTGGTCACGAACAAAGCCAACACGCTCGCCAACCTCACGCCGAGCGAGGTCACGGGGATCTTCACCGGCAAGATCAAAACGTGGAGCAGCGTTCCCGGCGCCACCGCGACCGGCAACATCGAAGTGTTCTCCCGCACCGCTGTGGCGGGCGTGCTGACGAGCTTCAAGTCGCTGCTGCTGGAAGGCAAAAGCGTCGTGTCCTCGGCCAGCGAAGAGGCGACCGAGGGGCTGATGCGCCAGGCGGTTGAAAGCGCGCCCAACGGCATCGGCTTCCTGTCGAACTATCAGGCGGACAAAGGCGGGCTGAACTCCGTCTCCTACAACGGCGTGGCATGCAACAAGACGACCGCCGCCTCCGGCCAGTACGCCGGCGTGTCGGTCTTCTTCGAGGTCACCAAAGGCACGGCCACAGGCGCCGCGGCGACGTTCATCAACTGGATCGACAAGTCACCGGCCGCGAAGAAGATCATCGCCAGCCAGTGGGTCGTGATCGGCTAGCTCGGTTGACCGAACGGCTCTCGAGCCAATGATCGAACGGCTGCGAAAGCCGTGGCCCGACCACCGCGCCGAGCGTTTGCTCGGCGCGGTGTCGTTGCTGATCGGCATCGGCGTGGTGGCGATGGTGGTGTTTGTCTTCACCAAGTCGTGGCCGATCTTCCAACACAACGGCCTCAGCTGGGTGCTCGGCGGCGGTGACTTCGAAACCGAGGTCAACCGCATGACCACCACCGCCGGCACGCCGTCGGCGTCCGTCTTTCACATTCGCGCGTGGCCGCTGATCTATGGCACGGTGCTCACGAGCGCGATCGCGGTCGCGCTGGGCCTCGTGATCTCGGTGCTCTCCTCCGTGTTCATCGTCGAGCTTGCGCCCGCGCGCCTGCGCAGGATCGTGATCCCGATGATCCGCCTGCTCGCCTCGGTCCCGTCCGTGATCTATGGGCTGATCGGGATCCTCGTGCTGGTGCCGTTCGTCGGCAACCACGTCATCACCCAGCACGAGAGGGTCTCGGTGCAGAACGTCGTGCAGCTGACCGGCGCCGGGCTTGGCGTGACCGTGGTGATCCTTACGGTGATGATCACGCCGATCATGATCGCGCTGATCTGCGAGGCGCTCGCCTCCGTGCCGCCCTCCTGGCGCGAGGGCGCGGTGGCGCTGGGGCTAAACCCGCTGCGCGCGGTGCGCGCGGTCACGCTGAAGGCGATCCGACCGGCGATCGTGGCGGCCGCGGTGCTCGCCACCGCCCGCGCGCTCGGAGAGGCCGTGATGATCCAGATGGTCTCCGGCGGCAAGACGTTCAGCCCCAAGCCCGTCGACGGCCTCGTGTTCTTCTTCGAGCCGCTGCGCACGCTCGCCTCGGCGATCGTCGACTACCGCGAAGGCGTCGGCTCACCCGCGCTCGGCCCGGCCGTTTACTCGTGGGCGCTGCTGCTGCTGTTCTCGGCGTTCGTGCTGTCGGTGTCGGGCTATCTCGTGAAGCTTCCCCTACGCAAGTACCAGACGCGCGGATGAACGCGTTCGCTCAGAGCACCCAGCCCGCGGCTCCCAAGGGCGGCGCTCCCGGCGGACGCGGCCGTCGCTCCTCGCCGATGAGCTGGCGCTGGGGCGACCGGCTCGTGCTCGCCGCCGCGTGGACGGCCGGGATCATGCTGTGCGTGATCGCCGCCGCGATCGTCATCTACATGGGCGTGCGCGGGATCCAGTACCTGCGCCCCGACCTGGTCTTCAGTCGTCCCCAGACGAGCGCCGACCAGTCGGGCTCCGGCGGCTTTCTCGACCCGCTGCTGGGAACGATCATCCTCACGATCATCGGCATCGCGCTGGCGATGCCGCTTGCGCTCTCGAGCGCCGTGTGGGTCGCGGAGTACGGTCGGCCGAGCTGGCTGGCGCGTGTGGTCGAGTCGAGCATCGAGATCGTCGCCGGCACCCCCGACATCGTGATCGCGATCTTTGGGCTCGCGCTCTTCCAGCTGCCGCTGCTCGCTGTGTTCTCGTTCACCGCGGAAGGCGGCGGCGTGTTCGGGCGCTCGTTCATCGCCGCCGGCGCGATGATGTCGCTGCTCGCGTTGCCTTCCGTGTACACGGCCACGCGCGACGGCCTGCAGGCCGTTCCCGGGCACCAGCGAGAGGCGGCGTTCGCGCTCGGCAAGACGCGCATCACCACGATCCGGCGCGTGCTGCTCCCCAGCGTGCGCTCGAACATCGCCACCGGCGTCACGCTCGGCGTGAGCCGCATCATCGGCTCGACCGCGATCGTGCTGATCCTGCTCGGCGGCACGATGCGCATCGAAACGCAGGGCTCGATCCCGGTCGTCAACCTCCTGCGCGGCACCGGCTCCTCGCTCACGTACTACATCTATGAAAACTCGCCCGCCGGTGAAGGCGAGGCCGCGCAGAAGGCCTACGCGGCCGCGTTCGTGCTGTTGATCTTCGTGCTCGCGCTGAACGTGATCGTGGATCGGATCGGCCGGGCGCAGGCGAGCTCGACCGGCATCGCACCGATCGGCGCGGTGGTGTAGATGGCCGATCCGGTGATGACCCCGAACTTTTCACAAAACTCGACAGAAGTCGCTAACCTCAGTGTTCTGATGGCCAAAGTCATGCCGATGGAGTTTGTGGTCGATGAGTCCTGAGGAGATGCTCATGGAGCCCTTGAGCCTGGTCAGCGACGGCACGGAGGTGCGGAAGGTCGGCGAGCGCCGGCCCGGCGCCGTGCGGCCTGTTGAGCCGGTCGCGCCCGAGCCGATCACGGCCGATCCCGGCTCCCCGATCGTGCCGCCGGTGCGCACGATCGTGCTTGACCGCGCGCCCACGGCCGTGCGGCCGCTGCAGGAACGCGAGGCCGTGCGCCGGCCCTCCTACGCGGCCGGACCGGAGCGCCTGAGCGTGCGCGACGTCAGCATCTCCTACGCGGGCAAGCCCGCCGTGAAGTCCGTGTCGCTTGCGATCCACCAGGGCGAGGTGCTCGCGCTGATCGGACCGTCCGGCTGCGGCAAGACGACGCTGCTGCGCACGCTCAACCGCCTCACGGAGCTCACCGCGAGCGCATCGCGCTCGGGCGAGATCCTGCTGGACGGGCAGGACATCCACGACCTCGTGGACACGACGCTGCGCTCGCGCGTGGCGATGGTCTTCCAACAGCCCAACCCCTTCCCGATGTCGATCTTCGACAACGTCGCCTTCGCGCTGCGCGAGCAGGGGCGCAAGCGCCCCGGCCGCAAGGAGCTCGAGCCGCTCGTGGTCGACGCGCTGCGTCGCGCCGGCCTCTACGACGAGGTCCGCGACGACCTCGACCGCCCGGCCCTGCGCCTGTCCGGCGGCCAGCAGCAGCGCCTGTGCATCGCGCGCGCGATCGCCCCGCGCCCGGAGGTACTGCTCATGGACGAGCCCTGCAGCGCGCTCGATCCGATCTCCACGGGCGTGATCGAGGAGCTGATCGGCGAACTGCGCCGCGACCTCGCGGTTGTGATCGTCACGCACAACCTCGCCCAGGCCCACCGCGTGGCGGACAAGGTGGCGTTCATGTACCTGGGCGACCTCGTCGAGTACGGCACCACCGAAGACCTCTTCGAGGACCCCCGTGCCGAGCGCACACGCGAATACGTGCGGGGAGCATTTGGATGAGCACGCGTGCCCGCGCTGTCCCGGGCTCCGGGGCGGCGCGGATGAGGCGGGCGCTCGCCCTCGCCGGCTGTAGCGTCCTCAGCGTGGGCCTCTCGGCGTGCGAGAGCACCGAGCAGGAAAGCTCGCGCATCGGGCGTGAAAGCGAAGCCGCCGCGAAGGCCGCCGCGGCGCCGAAGCATGCGTCGAAGACCCACGGCGGCGGACGCTCACACAGCCGCACCCACACCAGTACACACACAACGCACGCAAAGGCCCCGACGTCCCCATGACTAATCTTGCACCGGTGCCCTCGGAAAGCTCCACCTGCCCCAACTGCTCGGCGCCATTGGTCGCCGACCAGCGCTACTGCCTCTCCTGCGGGCAGCCGACCTCGCCCGTGCGGCTGGCGTTCCTGGACGTGCTCGAGACCGAGCACAAACCCCAGCCGGCAGCCCCCGGTGGGATGGTGAGCGCGCCGGTTCCCTACGCCTCCTACGTGGAGCCGGCCGCCGGGCCGCTGTGGCTGCGCCGCTACGCGCCGTTGTTTGGGGTGCTCTCGGTGCTGCTGCTGGCGATGATCATCGGCCTGCTCGTCGGTCACTGGGTGACGCAGAACAAGACCAGCGCAGCGCCGCAGGTGATCAAAGTGGAAGGCCTCGGCGCGCTGGGCGCCGCGAGCACCGCGCCCACCTCCACGTCCGCGACGAGCACCACGCCCGCGACCGGAACGAAATCCGCCACCTCGGCCAAGAGCGAAGAAGAAAAGGAAGAAGCGGAAGCGAAGGCCGAAGAAAAGGCTGAAGAAAAAGCGCCTGCGAAAGCTCCGGAAGCGAAGAAAGTCAGCAGCTCCACGATCACCAAACTCGAAAAATCGACGGGCAAGACGCACGAGAAGGAACTGAGCAAACTCAGCACCGCCCCGATCGAAGTCAAATGAGCGGGCCCGGCGGAAACGGCAGCAGGCCGCCTGCGCCCGGTCAGGCTCCGGCGCCGGAGGCGGCACGGCCGGACGCGCAGCCCGGCGGCGTCGATGCGGACGCTTCGACGGGTGGGATCGTGCTGCCCGCGGGCGGGCTGCCAACGCCCAGCGGGTCGATGTCGGAGCTGCGCAAGCGGCGCCTGGAGCTGGCCGAGCGCGTGGCCGCGCTCACCTGGGACCTGGGTGGCCTCGCGTATGAGATGGCGATCCGCGATCACTACCGCCTGGACGTGCTCGCGCGCAAAGCGTCTGAGTTGCAGGAGGTGGATGCGCAGCTGGGGGAGGTACAGCGGCTGCTCGCCACCGCCGAGGCGGGGATTCATGGGCAGTGTCGCTCTTGCGGGGCGGTGCACAGCCGTGGGGCGGCTTATTGCTGGCACTGTGGTGCGCCGCTCATGCAGGAGGCGCGGCCTTCTGTGTTGCCTGCTGAACAGCCTGCCTGAGGGCGGCGGCCGTCCGCGATGGGCGTCTTGCGGGCGCCCCAGGCCTCGGTTGCCCATCGAGGCTCTCGTAAGCCGCGGCTGAGTGGCAATGCGGGCCTGCGGGCCTGTGCAAATTTATGTAAAATCGCACGGCATTATGGTCGTAAGATCACGCACAACTTCGCTCGATCGAACCCGACTGTGCGAGCTCGTCGATATCGAGCGTACGCGTCATGTGCGCTGGACGCGGGTCGGTCTCCTATCGGAGCAAGAAGTCTTCGGCGAGCTTGATCTGGTGCGGGCTGCTGCCCTAAAGCAGCTCGTTGGAGCGTTGAAGCCCAAGCTCGCGCGGGCGGTGTGGTTGCAAATACGCGAGGAGATCAATGGGTTCGACGACGATCGTCTGGAGGTCGTAGTCCGCCCTGCCACGGACAAAGCGTGGCTCGTTCGGACTTCGGCGGAGCTCGACGAGGCGCTTCCTCGGGATACAGCTGTGTTCGTCGTGTCGCTAGCCGCAGAGATCGCCGCGGCACGCAAGAGGCTCGAGGACTTCCTCGCGCTCGAACGTCAAGACATCCCGGACGCGACTCAGCCGATACCTCTGAGACGGGCAAGCGGGGCGTGAAGGTGGCCGCGGGGGACGCGTTCGGAGGCCCGCGGCTTACAGACGACCACACTGTGGATCCGCTCGAACGCGCGCGCCGAAGGCGAAAAGCTCGGCTAAGTCAACGAGACGACGGCGAGGACGTGCTAGGCCGCCTCGCCAAATTCACGGAGGGAATCGAGAGCGCCTTCGACTGGACCGGTTCTGCCGCCAGTGCTGGAGCAAAACCACTCGTGGGTCGCGGAGAATCTGCAGAAGTGGAACTGCTGGAGGTGGAAGTCGAACAGTCGCGAGAGGATCTCGACGCGGCGCGTGCGCAGAACGAGCTGGAGGAGGAGCGCATGGCGCTTGAAAATCGCGACGCGGCCCGCCGATCGATCATAAGCCTGATCTTGGGCATCTTGAGGATTGCTAGAGCGACGGTGCTCGTCATAATGCTGACGTGGATCGCTGTCCACATATTGGGCCTGTTCGGTGAGCCGACAATGCATCTGCCATTGCCTCAGATGCTTCTCGACCGAGTCGAGAGCTATCTGGGTCTCTGATGATGCGCAGGGTTGAGCGACCAGGTCGGCCCAGCCATGTCCTGGGTCTCGAAATCGTGCCGGACGAAGTCATGGTCGAGACGGCGGAATTGAAAGCCTGAGCCATCACGCGCTCGCCGGAGAGTCACGCTCCGGCGAGCGTGTCCACCAGAGGGCAGCCAAATCAGCCTGCACTGGTGGTAGTCGAGACGGGGGGCCACCCCTCGAGCGCGTAGTCGTTGAGGAACTGGCGTTTCCAGAAATAGCTGCGCCCGGTCTCCGAAAGCTCCGCCTGTTCGCAGACCTCGGCCCAGTCGCCTTTGATCACGTCGATCTGGTGATCGACGATGGCCGTCGCTTCTCTCTTGCTCAGCTGGTAGAGGTGCGCTCGCTCGACGCAGCCGGCAACCTGGCTCTCCTTGAAGGGGTCCGCGGCGTCGCCGATGATCATCGCCTGAGTTGCGCGCCCGGTGTTGCGCGTCTGCGGGCAGATGTCATATGCGGGGGTCAGCGTGAGCATCTGCCCGTCCCAGAAGGCTGCGTGGTTGCGAGCGTGGTCGTCGGTGTTGCCGACGAGGATGTTGAAGGTGATGCGGGAGAACAGCTCGCTCAGGTTAGCCCCGGGGCTCACGAAGCTTGCCCTGATGATCTGGGCCAGTTCGGCGTAGCTGGCGTGTCTGGCGGCCAGCTCATTGAGGCCTAGCATCGTCAGCGCTGAGACGAGGCTGCGCCGCCGGTCGCTGTGGGGGATCCTGTCGAAGCGCTCGACGAGGAGGACCGGCTTCTCGAGCGCGCGGGCGAGCTCGACGCGGGCGACGTTCAAGCCGGCACGGTGCGCGAGCTCCATCGCGACGTACTCGCCCTGCTCCACCGCGAACGTGTCGGTGCTCGAGGAGAACTTCGCGATCAGCCTGCGCGGCCCGTCGTCGATCAGTGCCTTCGGACGAGCACCGCCGATCGAGCTTCCGTGCAGCAGGGCCGCGTCAAGTGCCGGCGAGAGGGGAATCCCCTCTTCGACGCGCTGTGCTGATGTGGCGAGCTCGTGGAGGCTTGCGTTCTCCCGTCCCCGCGCCACGTACTCACTGGAAGAGCTTTGGAAGTCGAGGGCGCCAATCCGGTCCGAGCCGGACTCCAGGAGCAGTGTGATCAAGCCGAGGTCCGCCGGGTCGCGCTCGGCGGCGGCGGGGCCGACCAGTCGGTTCATGATCACGCGCTGCCCCCACGCGTCCGGACGGGCGTCGAGGATGCAACCGGGTGCATCGAGACCTGGCAGTGGTCTGATGCGCTCTTCGATCAAGGGCAGCTCGGGCGAATACAGCGAGACCGCCTCGGGTCGCTCGAGATAGCTGCGCCCGTAGACGAAGGTGGCTTCGCCGCCCGCCTCGTCGAGGCGGCCGGCCACGACGGGCTCTGACGCGCCCGGCAGCCAGATCCAGACGAACGCATCCGCTGACGGCTCAGAACTCATTGTCCAGCTCTCGCCGGGGATGGCGCACGGCGCGAGGCAGCAGCGTCGGCCGTCGCACCCGTGCGGCCTCGTCGGCCAGGCGTGAACCATCGATGTAGAAGAGCGGCACGCCCACGAGCGTGGCTGCGTCGAACGCCGTCCCCAGTGAGACGCTCGGGTCGCCCCGTTCTACCTTCTGCAGCGTGGCGGGGCTGATGCCGGCGCGCTCGGCAAGCTCGCGCACGGTCCAGCGCCGCGCGACTCGCGCCTGCCTGATCTCAGCGCCAAGTAGCTCTGCTGCGTCGTGGACAGTCGGTGGATATGCGTGCCTACGCTTGGGCATCTGTGCCAATAAAGTAGCACGCAAAGACTTAAATCATATTTTATTAGCACGGAAAGAAGGCGGTGCGAGCTTCTGCGGCGCCGAGCGCCAAGGTCGCTAATGTGCCCCGCATGCGAGATCGGTCGCGCGTGCGCTCGAGGTTGGCAGCCTGCCGAGTCGTGGTCGTCTTATTGGCGGGAGCCGCTCATGTCGGGCGGCACCGCATCCGCCCGCACCCAACCTCCACGTGCCCGAAGCGCCGGAGGCCCCGTCGAATACGGCTGCTCGACCCTCCCCACGGAAGACCCCCTCAACGAGGAAATCGCCGACGCGTCCGTGAACCCCAACTCCGCGGCGTACGTCGCGAGCATCGGCCTGAGCGCGCTACGCCTCGCTGCGACCACGCAACTTCCGCGGCGGACTCAGGCCAAGTACTGATCAGCCCTGGCGTGTCGGCTCGACCGGCGTCGGCTCGGCGGGAACCGGGGCAGGCTGTGCCGGAGCGGCCACGGGCTGCACAGGCACCTGTCCGCCGATCGGCTGCGCGACGGGTGGGGCGACGGGCTGCGCCACCGGCTGGGCGACAGGCTGTGCCATGGGGGCCGCAGCCGGTTGGGCCGGCGCCTGCTGGTGCGTGGTCTGCGTCAGCGACGGCGTGGCACCGCTGATCGAGTCCTTGAACTCGCGCATGCCTGAGCCGAGCGAGCGTCCGATCTCGGGCAGCCGCCTGGCTCCGAAGACGAGCAGCAGAAGGACAACCAGCAGCGCTACGTGCAGTGGATTATCGAGTCCCATAGTGGCTCCAGTCTACGACTTTTCAGCGTCCTGTCCATGGTGCTGCGTGCGATGCACGAGCTGTGCCGCGACGATCACCATCAGCGCGGCGAACCCGTAGCGCAGCACGGCGCCGGAGAGCGCGTTCGCGAGCGCTACACCACCGGCGGCACCCGCGACGGAGAACAGGCCCAAGCGCAGCGCGTCGCCGCGGCGCACGTTGCCGTAACGGTCGTGGCGGTAGGTCCCGACGATCGCCACCGGCACGATCGCCAGCAGTGACGTCGCCTCCGCGTGGTGCTGGCTGAGCCCCACGAACAGGACGAGGCCGGGGACGAACAGCACACCGCCGCCGACCCCCAGCAGCCCGGCGATCACGCCAGCTGCCAGGCCGATCGCGATTGCGCCGATCATTAAGCACCAGCTCCACCGCGCTCGCCACGAGAATCGCCGCGAACAGGAGCGCGATCGAGCGCGTCTGCAGGCGCTGCTGCAGCCAGGCACCGATCAGCACGCCGAGCAACGCCGGTCCTCCAACGAGCGCCGCGTCGAGCAGGTTGACGTTGCCATAGACGCCCTGCACGGCGGCCGCGAACGCGGCGATGAAGACGATCGCCGCCAGCGACGTCGCGGTCGCGGCGCGCTCGTCGTAGCCGAGCCACAGCACGAGCAGTGGCACGATCACACTGCCGCCGCCCACGCCGAACAGGCCGCTGAAAAGACCGGCGAGGGTACCGATCGTGATCAGCTTCAGCGAGCGCTGCGAAAGGCGCTCAGCAGCCACTTGCGCGAGCGGAGTGGCCGGCCACCATCATCGCCATACTAGACCTCGTGTCCCCAGCCGCAACGCTCGTGGAGGCGCTCGAGCCGCTCCGCGCCGATCCCAGCCATTCGGCAGTCCTGCTCGACATCGACGGCACGCTCGCGCCGATCGTGCGTCACGCGGCCGACGCCCACGTGCCGGAGGCCACGCGCACGCTCCTGATCGAGATCGCGCGTCGCTATCGCGTCGTCGGCTGCATCAGCGGCAGGCGCGCGAGCACCGCCCGACAGATCGTCGCGATCGGTACGATCGCCTACGTGGGCAACCACGGCGGCGAGTTGCTGCGCCCGCGCGCAACGAGCCCAGAGGTGGACCCCGAGCTCGGCGCGTGGACCGCACGCGTACGCGACTTCGCCGCCCGCGCGGAGACGCCCGAGCATCAGCGCCTGCGCATACGCAGCGAGGACAAGGACGCGATCGCAGCGTTCCACTGGCGCGGGGCGCCCGACGAGCAGGCCGCTGAGCGGGCCGTAAAGGAGATTGCCAAGCAAGCTGAGGCGGAGGGATTCGCCGTGCACTGGGGGCGCAAGGTGCTGGAGGTCCGGCCTCCTGTGGTGCTCGACAAGGGTCTCGGCATCGCGACGCTGCTGCGTGGCGGCGACGTCAACGCGGCCGTGTACGTGGGCGACGACACGACCGACCTGGACGCGTTTCGCGCGCTGCGCGCGATGGTGGAGGCGGGGGCGCTGGAGAGCGCGCTATGCGTGGCCGTCAGCTCCGACGAAGCCCCTCCCGGCATGGCGCAGGAGGCCGATTTGAGCGTCGACGGTCCCGGCGGCGTGCGAGAGCTGCTCGAGGCGCTGCTGTAGCCCCGTGAGATTCGTCGACTTTCTTCGGACAACAGTGCTGCTGAGCGCGGGCGCGGCGACGGCGCTTGCGTTGATCACGGTGCTGGCCGCCAGCGCCAAATCGGACACGACGCTCGCGGAGATAGCGGTCGGATGGTGGATCATCGCCGGCGCGGTGGGGTTGCGCATGGGCAGGCGCGCGCAGACAAACCCGCCAATCGCGCGCCTGCTCTCGGCGGCGCGGGCGAGCACGACGCTGCCCGAGCACCGCCCGACGGCAATTCTCATCAACCGTCTGTGGCCGCTGCTCGCGTTCACGCTGCTCTCTGGCGGCCTGGCGTTCCTCGCCCCGCAGATCCCCGGCATCGCTGCGGGCTTCGCGATCATCTGGTCGCTCTCCTGGCGCCGGCAGGACGCCGCCGTGGAGGCGATTGAGGAGCGCGACGGCGCGAGCTTCTACGTGCGCCGCACCTCGCCCGTGCGCCCGATGGAGCTGATGCGTACGCCCGGGTTCAAGGCGGCTCGGCCCGAGCGCGTCGGCGACGCCGTCAGCTGAGATGCCCCAGACGCAGCGTCCCGACGTGCTGATCGTCTCGCTCGGCTCGACCGAAGGGCTGCGCGTCGCCGACCGCCAGCTGCGCGACTCGCTCCAGCGAGCTGGCGCGAGCGTGGTGCTTGCCACTGCCGAGCCGCCCGCTCCGGCTCGGACGCTGATGCTCACAGACCTCGCCTGGGCCCGTGCCGCGCGGGCGGCCGCTGCCAATGCGCTTGAAGAGACGGGCGAGTCGCCACCCAGGGCGACCGTCTACTCGAGCACGACCGCCGCGCTTCTATGGCCGAGCCCCGGGGCGATCCGCTTCGACGCGCCCTCTGCGGCCAACCGCCCGGGGCGCCACGGCCTCTGGCAGCGACCGCTCGAGCGCCGCCGGCTGGCCGAGGCGCCGCTGCTGCTCCCCTGGAGCGATGGCTCGCTCAGCGAGCTGCCTTCCGCCATTTCCTCGCGCGTCCGCGACCACGCGCTGGTGCTGCCGGTGTCGGTGGAGCCGTCCGGTCCAGCCGAGCCTGTGCGCGACATCGCGGCGATCACGTATGCGGCCAACCCGTCCAAGAAGGGCCTCGATCGCGTGCTCGCGGCTTGGCGGGAGGTGTACCCGGATCTACCCGCCGACGGGCCGCGCGAACTCGTCGTGGCGGGAGCAGCGCCACCGGCGCTGATGGCGGCCGGCGTGGACCTCGACGCCACTCCGGCGGTGCGCGTCGTGGGTGCGCTCGCCCCCGATGACTACCGTGCGCTCGTGCGACGCGCGCGGGTGTTCGTGTGCGCGCCCCGCCGCGAGGACTACGGCATCGCGCAGCTGGAGGCGCTTGCCGACGGCTGCGTGCTGGCGACCACGCCCGCGCCCGGCCCCTACGCCGCCGTGCCGGTCGCTCGCGCGCTCGACCCTCGCACGGTCACGGAGGACCTTCACAGCGCGCTCGCGGTCGCGCTCTTCGATCCGCCTGAGGATTACGCGCGGCGGGCGCTGGAGGCGCTCGAGCCCTTCCGCCAGGCGTCGCTCGACCGGCTCGTGGCAGAGAAGCTGCTGCCGCGTCTCCTGGCTGCACGAGCATGAGCTAGACGGAGACATACCCGGCCGAATGGCCCGGTTAAGGTGGAATTGGCGGAGGTCGTGGGCTACGGTCGGCCGGTGTCGGCCTCCGAGCACGCAAATGCGCCTGCGGGTCATGGCCCACGCGTCGCAGGAGGGCCCACCACCGCCTCGCACCGCGGGCTCAGCGATAACGCCGCACGCGCCACCGCACGCGTGCGCATGCCGCGCGTCGGCGCGTATGCCTGGGGCGCGATTGGCGCTGTCGCGATCTTCATCGCGATCACCTGCTGGTGGCTGACTCAGGACCGCACGATCCCGATCTACGACGCCGGAGACCAGCTGGAAACGGCGCTTCTGTACCGCAGCATGCTGGCCGCGGGGAACATCCTCGGGCCGTTCACCTTCAACAACATCTACCCGATTCTCGGACACATGGTGGGGGCCATCGCCGCACTGATCGGCGGGGCGAACGTCGCCTCGCCGATCATCGGCGAGAACGTCGTGTTCGTGCCGGTGCTGGCGCTCGGCTGCTACCAGGCCGGGAAGCTCCTGTACGGCCCGCTGGCGGGCCTGCTGTCGGTTCTGTTCGTGCTCGGCTCGCCGCTGCTGATCTCGACCTTCCACGTGTTCCTGCTCGATGCCCCGCTGACCGCCGCGGTGGCGCTGGCGATGTGGCTGGTGCTCGCCAGCGAGGGCTTCAGTCGTCCGGGCATGTCCGCGGCCGCGGGCCTGGCGGTGGGGCTGGGGATCAACGTGAAGGTGACGTTCTCGCTATTCCTCGTCGTGCTCGTACTCGCCGCCCTAGCCCACGGGGGCTGGCGCAATTGGCGTGGCTTTGCGCTCTTCACGGTCGTTGCGTTGGCGGTGGGCCTGCCGTGGTACGTCGAGCACGCCTCTGAGCTGAAGGAAATGTTCGAACTGGCGAGCTCCGGTGGAGGCACTCCGCCGGGCAACATCCCGGCGCGCTTCTCCACCGACAACCTGCTGTGGTACTTCTGGAGCGTTCTGAACTCGCAGCTGCTCGTGCCGCTGTTCGTGCTCGCGGTCATCGGCTTCCTGTGGACGCTCGTTTCAGTGGTGCGCTCACCGGGCAAGCAGGCGGCGCGCCTGGAGTTCCTGATCGGCGGTTTCGGCGCGTGGTTTGTGATCACGTTCGTGACGATCCACCACGACATCCGCTACGGCATGCCGCTGCTCGGATACCTCGCGGTCGTGGGTGCGGGTTGGATCGCATGCGTGGGGCGCAGGGCGCGGCTGGTGGGTATCGCGCTCCTCGCGATCGGCGTGATCGGCAACACCCTCGCGGATGACTTCGCGGTGGGCGGGGAAGCGAAAGTTGCGCTGGTGCATCGGCTGCCCGGCACCGAGCAGTTCCCTGACGAGGTCGTGCTCTACTCGACGACCAGCTTCCTGGCGGGTGCGCCGAACCGCGACGGCGACGTCCCGGGCCTGCTTGAAGCGCTGCACCGTGAGGGCGTGAGAACCGTCACGTGGAGCATCGAGCAGACCGGCCTTCCAGAATTCTCCGCCGCTGGGCTGACTCCGTTGGCGATCATTGCCGGTCTCTCGCCGGCGCTCACGGAAAGACCTGAGTTCTCGCGGTCGCCGACCGTCGCCACGCTGCTTCACCAGCCGGTGAGCACCGCGTCTCCGCCGCCGTGCACCCGCATCAGCGCGAGCGTCAGCACGCTGCTAACACCGACGCACAAGAGCACGGGCGTATGGGTTGTGCGCTACGACACGAGCGCGCACAAGCTGGCGCTGTACTGCCCGACGCGCCGCCCCCAGTACTACGACATCGGCGCCGTCGGCTGAGACGTCAGTGCGGGAGCAGGCCTAGGTTTGGAGCCGGCGTGCGCGTTTGCGCAAGCGATCCAGCTCCGGCCAGCTCCGCGTGTTGGCGACATCGTCAGCGCTGAGCCAGGCGCGCCGCGCGGTCGCCACACCCCAGCGCATGTTCGCGAGCGTTGCAGTCCGGTGCGCGTCGGAGTCGATCGTGAGCATCACGCCCGCGCGAGCGGCGGCGCGCGCGTTCACGTCGGAGAGGTCACGCCGGTCGGGGTTGGCGTTGATCTCGAGCATCGTGCCCGTCCTCGCGGCCGCCTCGAACACGGCGCCGAGATCGAGCGCGTAGGGCTCGCGGCGCTCGATCAGCCGGCCGGTGGGGTGGCCGATCACGTCGACGAGCGGGTGCTCGATCGCGGCGATCAAGCGCTCGGTCATCGCCTGCGCGTCCATGCCGAAGGAGGTGTGCACGCTGGCGACGATCCAGTCCAGCTGCTCCAAAAGCTCTTCCTCGTAGTCGAGCGAGCCGTCGGGGAGGACGTTGACCTCGCTGCCAGCCAGCAGGCGGATGCCCTCGATGCGCGCGTCTGCCTCGCGCACGAGCTCGATCTGCCGGCGCAGCTGCCCGGGGGAGACGTCGTTGCCGAAGCCGTGCGTGGCGGAGTGGTCGGTGATCGCCAGGTACTCGTAGCCGCGATCGAGCGCGGCGCGGGCCATCTCCTCGATCGTGTTGTGGCCGTCGGAGGCGATCGTGTGGCTGTGGAGGTCGCCGCGGATGTCCTGCAGCTCGATCAACAGGGGAAGCCCGTCCGCGCTTCGCGCGGCCTCGAGCTCGCCGCGATCCTCGCGCAGCTCCGGCTCGATGTAGGCGAGGCCGAGGCGCGCGTAGACCTCCTGCTCGCTCGCGCACGTGAGCGTCTCGCCGGTGGCGTCGTCGAGGATCCCGTACTCGGAGACGTGCAGCCCCCGGCGCACGGCCGCCTCGCGCAGCGCGGCGTTGTGCGCGCCCGAGCCGGTGAAGTGCTGCAGCAGGTTGCCGAGCTGGCCGGGCGCGGCGATGCGCAGATCGACGCCGACGCCCGAATGCGTGCGCGCCCTGGCGCCGGCCTTGCCGGCTGAGCTCACGCGCTCGATTTGCTCGAGCTTGGCGAGGCTCTTGGCGAGCGCGGTCGGCCGATTGCTGGTGGCGATGATGTCGACGTCCTTTATGGAGTCCGCCTGTCGGCGGACGGAGCCCGCGAGCTGGATGTGATCCTCGCCATGTGCGAGGGCTCTTAGGCTCGCCAGCAGGTCCTCTCCGATCTCCAGCGCGCGCGGCAACAGGATACGTGCGGAGCTGCCCGCGCTCGGGTTCGCATCCAGCTCGTCGAGAGCCTCGAGGACGCTCTGCTCGAGCTTGGGGCCGAGACCGCGTACGGTGCGCAGGCGCTGGGCGAGCGCCGCCTCGCGTAGCGCCGACAGCGAGTCGATGCCGAGCTCGGAGAACAGCAGCCGCGCGCGCTTGGGCCCGAACCCCGGCAGCCGCGTGATCGCGATCAGCCCCGGCGGGAACTTCGCCCGCAGCCGCTCCGCCGCGGGGATCGCGCCAGTCTGCACGAGCGCAAGGATCTTTTCCTGCAGCGTCTTGCCGATCCCCGGCAGCTCGCTCGCGCGCCCCTCGCGGGCGAGCGCGGCGATGGACACGGAGGCCTCGCGTACTGCCTTCGCGGCCGCCCGGTAGGCGAGCACGCGGTGCACGATCGCGCCATCCAGCTCGTAGAGGTCGCCCAGTTCCTCCAGTGTGTCTGCGATCGCGGCGTTTGAGAGCTCGGGCACGCTAATCAGGGTAGGCGAGAGCATGTCGGCGCGTCCCAACCGCGGCGCGGACTAGGGTACCCCGGTCCATGTCCGGCGAGCCCTGGTTGATTCTCCCCACTTACAACGAGATCGAGAACCTCGAGGCGATCGTGGTGGCGGCGGCGAAAGCGCTAGGCGAGGCCGCCCCGGACGGCTTTCGCATCCTCGTCGTGGACGACAGCTCGCCAGACGGCACCGGTGCGCTCGCGGACCGTCTCTCCGGGGAAAACGGCTGGTTGAACGTGCTGCACCGCACTGAGAAGAACGGCATCGGCCCGGCATATCTCGCTGGCTTCCGCCACGCGCTGGACGAAGGCGCGGGCTATGTCATGGAGATGGACTCTGACTTCTCGCACGACCCTGCCGACCTGGCGCGGCTGCTGCAGGCGGTCTATGAGGGCGCCGATCTGGCGTTGGGCTCGCGCTACGTGCCCGGGGGCGGCGTCACGGAATGGGGCCTGTTGCGGCGCTTCATCAGCCAGGGCGGCTCGACATACGCGCGCCTGGTGCTGGGCCTGCACGTCAACGATCTCACAGGTGGCTTCAAGTGCTTCCGCCGCGAGGTCCTGGAGGCGATCCACTTCGACGGCGTGCGCTCGCAGGGTTACGCGTTCCAGGTCGAGCTCACATACCGTGCGGTGCAGGCCGGCTTCAAGGTCGTGGAGGTGCCGATCGTGTTCCGCGACCGCCAGCAGGGAACGAGCAAGATGTCCTGGCGCATCGCCGCGGAGGCGATGTGGCTGGTGCCGCTCCTGCGCTTCAGGTAGACGGCCTCCGCAGTCGATGCATCCTGGATGGATGCCTCCGCCTACGCGTTCGCCCACGGCGTGCGCCAGACGCGCGCGACGCTGCATGCGTGGCAGCAGGCGCCGCTGCGGGTCGTGGGCCGGTGGGCCGCGGGCGCCGCGCTGGCGGCCACCGGGCTACTGGGCGCAGTATGGGTCGTCGCCTCGCTGGACGGCGGCTACCAGCAGGTCATCACGCTGCAGCCGCCGTTTGCGGTGGGGAACTTCTCGAATGTCTTGGGGGTCCTAGGCAGCAACCTGCTCGTGCTCGCGCTGCACGCGATGGCGTGCGTCGCGGGCTTCATCGCCGGCAGCTCGCTGCCGCTGCAGGCGCAACAGCATCGAGGCGTCTCGCGGTGGGTGCACGAACACGGGGGCCGCCTGGCGATCGCCTTCGTCGTCTGCGCAACCGCCTTCTCGCTGAGCGCGCAGGCGTACGTGATCGGGCACACGCTCGCCGGCGTCTCGGGCTTCTTGCGCGTCTCACCCGGGATCCTGCTGCTCGGCGTGTTGCCGCACGCTGTCCCCGAGCTCGTGGCGCTGTTCCTGCCGTTGGCGGCGTGGATCATCGCCAGCCGCAAGGGCGAGTGGGACCAGTTGTTGGCGGCCACATTCGTGACCGTGGCCGTGGCGATCCCGATACTCGTGGTTGCCGCGTTCGTGGAGGTGTACGTCTCGCCGCACCTGTTCACGGCGCTCACACACATCCACCCACCGATCGTGCGCAACTCCGAAGGCTGGGTCGTGACCGTGCGTTAGTGCTGGTCGGGTGGCTCGCCGTTGTGCTCCGCGGCATGCTCGCTTTGCTCGTCGTTTGCGTCCTGGCGCAGCAGCCACCAGAGAAACAAGGCCGAGCCGACGACGACGACGCCGATAATCGCCGGCCCGCTGGCAGAGGCGAGCGGAAGCATGAGCGACACGATACAGGCGCCGGTGAAGGCCCTTCAGAGTGGCCCTTCATTTTGTATAGTAAGGGGTAAGCGACCAAGGAGACCCACGATGGCAGGCACTCTCACCCAGATAACCGACACAAACTTCGACGCTGAGGTGCTGGAGGCCGACGGCCCGGTGCTCGTCGACTTCTGGGCCCCCTGGTGCGGCCCCTGCCGTGTCGTGGCGCCCGTACTCGAGGAGATCGCCTCCGAGCGTCCCGATCTACGCATCGTCAAGCTCGACATCGACGACAACCCGCAGACCGCCGCGCGCTACCAGGTGCTCTCAATCCCGACGATGATCCTGTTCAAAGCCGGCGAGCCGGTCAAGACGGTCGTCGGTGCGTACCCGAAGAAGAAGCTCGAGGCAGAGCTGGAGCCGGCGCTGGCCTGAGCAGCGCGCGCGGCCGACCGGCGTTTTGGCGGGCGGCTACGCGCGACGTGCGAGGGTGATGTTCAGCGCGAGCCCGTCCACAGTCGCCTCTTCTGAGTAGCGGCCCGCGCCATCAGCGTGCAGCTCGTCGGCAACGAGCCGGAGCTCGAGCGCCAACGTCTCGCCTGCAACGTAGTCGCGATGGCGCTCAGCGGCGGCCATCAGCTCGATGTCGCCGCCGAGGGCCAGCTCGATCCGGTCCTCAACCTGCAGGCCAGCGCTCTTGCGGGCGTTCTGCACGGCGTGCACGATCTCCCGCGCGAACCCCTCGCGCCTCAGGTCTTCGTCGATCATCAGGTCAAGCGCCACCGCGTGCGCTCCCTCGCGCTCCACGCTGTAGCCCTCCGGTGCGCGCATCGTCAAGAGCAGGTCATCGACCGAGAGGGAGTGCTCACGCCCTGACACCTCAATGCCGATCTGCCCACCCTCGCGCACCGTCGCCGCCACGCGGGCTGGGTCCAATGCCGCGATCGCCGCAGCCGCAAGCGGCATCTCCTTGCCGAACAGCGGACCCAGCGTGCGGTAGTTCGCCTTCACCTCGTAGCTGCTCAGTTCCTCCGCAGCCGCCACGAAACGGACCCGGTGCACGTTCAGCTCCTCGCGCACCACGTCCGCCAGGCGTTCGATCGCCTCGCGCTCGCGGCCGTCCGCCACGACCACCGCCTCACCCAGCGGCTGGCGCACCTTGATCTTCGCCTGTCCACGGGCGCCGAGGCCCATGCGTACCGTCTCGCGAGCGAGCGCCATCGCCTGCTCGAGGTCTTCGTCGCGCTCGCCGATCTCCTCTCCCGTGGGGAAGTCGCACAGGTGCACGCTCGCCAGCGTTCCATCGAGGTTGTCGTAGATCTCATCCGTGATGAACGGACACAAAGGCGCCAGCAGCTTGGAGATTGCGAGCAGGCAGGTGCGCAGCGTCTGAAACGCCGCCGGATCTCCGTCCCAGAAACGCCTACGCGAGCGGCGCACGTACCAGTTGGAAAGCTCGTCCACCAGGCTCGCGATCGCCCTGCCGGCGGTGGTCGCGTCATATGCCTCCAGGCGCTCGGCCACCAGCTCCGCCGTTCCTGCCGTGCGCGACAGCGCCCAGCGGTCGAGATCCGCAGCGTGCCCCTCAGCCGCGGGCCCGCTCTCCTCGGCGTCTGGCGCATGCTCGAGCTCTCGGGCGGACGCGTTCGCGTACAGCGTGTAGAAGTAGTACGTCGACCACAGCTGCTTGAGGAACAGGCGCACGCCGTCGCCGATCGCCTGCGTCGAGAAGCGGTAGTCGTCCCATGGCTGCTTGGAGGTGAAGAAGTACCAACGGAACGCATCGGCGCCGTAGGTGTCCAGCACCTGCCACGGCTCCACCGCGTTGCCCCGAGACTTCGACATCTTCTGGCCGTCCTCGTCGAGGATCAGGCCGAGGCACACGACGTTGCGGTATGGGGCGTCAGGAGAGGAGTCCTCGCCCAGCGGTTTCACGAGCGTCGCTATCGCCAGCAGCGAGTAGAACCAGCCCCGCGTCTGGTCCTGCGCCTCGCAGATGAAGTCCGCCGGGTAGCTCTGCTCGAGGACTTGGCTGTTCTCGAACGGGAAGTGGTGCTGGGCGAACGGCATCGCGCCCGAGTCAAACCACACGTCGATCACCTCCGGCACGCGCGTCATCGGCTCGCCGCACTCGCCCAAGTCCCCGTCAGCCTGCTGCGGGCAGGGGAAGCTGAGCTCATCCACGTACGGGCGGTGGTGATCGGCGAGCATCGCGCCCGAGCGCTCCTCGAGCTCCAGGAAGGATCCGATTACGTGCACGTGCCCGCGCGTGCAGCGCCACACCGGCAGCGGCGTGCCCCAGTAGCGCTCGCGCGAGAGCGCCCAGTCGACGTTGTTCTTCAACCAGTCCCCGAAGCGCCCGTGCTTGACGTGGGGCGGATGCCAATCGACCGTCTCGTTCGCCGCCAGTAGCTCGTCACGCAGCCTCGAAGTCGCTATGTACCACGACGGTTTCGCGTAGTACAGAAGCGGCGTGCCACATCGCCAGCAGTGGGGGTAGGAGTGCTCGTAGTCGTAGGCGCGCAGGAGCAGGCCGCGGGCCTCGATGTCCGCGATCAGCTCCTTCGTTAGCTCTGGGTCCTTCACGAAGCGGCCCTCATACGAGTTGCCGTCGCGGTCGTGCGTGCGCGCATCGTAGGTGCCGTCGGGCTTGACGGGGTTGTAGAGCGTCTCCGCCTTCGTCGGGTCGAAGGGGACACGCTCCGACGCGCCGGCCACGCGGTAGTCGTCCTCACCAAACGCCGGCGCCAGGTGCACGATGCCCGTGCCGTCCTCAGTCGTCACGAACGCGTCCGTGAGGATCGGCAGTGGGCCCGGCTCACGGTCGCTCGCTGGGAAGATTGGTCCTTCGTACGAGCCGTATCGCGCCACCAGCTCATCGCCAGTGAAGCGATCTGTTACCTCTGCGCGTTCGCCGAGCACCGCCGCCAGGCGCGCCTCGGCTACGACGAAATAATCATCGTCCATGCGCGCCTTCACGTACGTGGCCGTCGGCGAGACCGCCACCGCCACGTTTCCCGGCAGCGTCCACGGTGTGGTCGTCCACACCAGAAGGTGCTCCCGGGGTGGGTTGGGTCCTGTGATCGGGAGCTTCAGGAAGACGCTCTCGTCGACTACGTCCTTGTAGCCGAGCGCCACCTCGTGCGAGGACAGCGTTGTCTCGCAGCGCGGGCAATACGGCACCACCTTGCGGCCCTCGTACAAGAGCCCACGCGCGTCGATCTGCTGGAGCGCCCACCACACGGACTCGATGTAGGTCTCATCCAGCGTGCGGTACGCGTGGTCAAGGTCGATCCAGAAACCGATTCGCTCTGTCAGTCGGTTCCACTCCTCAAGGAACGTGAACACCGACTCGCGGCACTTGGCGTTGAACGCTGCGATGCCGTACTCCTCGATTTCCGACTTGTGGTGGATGCCCAGCTCCTGTTCCACCGCGATCTCCACCGGCAGACCGTGGCAGTCCCAGCCGCCCTTGCGCTCCACGCGGCGGCCGCGCATCGTCTGAAAGCGCGGGTAGATGTCCTTGAACACGCGTGAGAGCACATGGTGGGAGCCCGGTGGGCCGTTCGCGGTCGGTGGTCCCTCATAGAAGACCCACTGCTTCGCGCCCTCGCGCACGCGTAGGGACTGTCCGAACACGTCGCGCGCGCGCCAGCGCTCGAGGATGTCTCGCTCGAGCACGGGCAGCTCCTGCTGAGGGTCGACCTCGTGGGCGGGGATCAGGGAATGTCGGGCGTGGGCCGTCACGGGCGGCCCATTCTAGGTGGCCCGTCTTCGGGACCTCTCCGGGGCGTGCTGCGTGCGGGCCAAGCGCGCCGGCACGGTGGTCAGAGACACCTAGGGCAGATCAAGCGTGTGCACGGCCCGGCTGGGCGAGCGCGCCAGGCGTGCAGCAGAGCACGGCTTTTGGCCGCGCTCACAGCCGGTTCATCGCGATTACATATTGTCGTCGTTTGCGACGCTTGCCCGACTCGGGTGTCTGTCTGTTGTCAGAGACGTTCGTGTCGAGGCCGTCTTTGTATCTTGGGGGCGATGGGGACTGAACTCGCACAGGAGTCCACGCTCGATTCGACTGCAGATTTAGCCAGCCTCTCAACCGGGACGCTCGCGCGCGCCGTAAGCGCCAACGGCAGATCCTCGAGGCGGCTGCTCAGCGTCGTAATTCCGACTTACAACGAGCAGGAAAACGTGCCTCAGATGTACGCACGGCTCAGTGGGGCGTTGGATGAGCTCGGTATTGACTGGGAGGTCATCTTTAGCGTCGATCCGTGCACAGATCGCACCGAAGATCTGATTGTGCAGCTGTGCCACGAAGACGCACGCGTGAAGATGCTGCGCTTCTCGCGTCGCTTCGGTCAGCCGATGGCCACGATCGCAGGGATGGAGGCCGCGCGCGGTGATGCTGTCGTCGTCGTGGACTGTGATCTCCAGGACCCTCCCGAGCTGATCCCCGAGCTCGTCCGACGGTGGCAGGAGGGCTATGACGTCGTCTATGCGCAGCGGCGAACGCGCGCCGGCGAGACTCTGCCGAAGCGGATCGTCTCCGCTGTCGGCTACCGGTTGATCAAGCGAATCGCCGACGTCGAGATCCCTCCGAACACGGGCGACTTCAGGCTCATGAGTCGCCGGGTGGTCGACAACGTGGTCTCGCTCAAGGAGAGCCACGGGTTCCTTCGCGGTCTTGTAGGGCTCGTCGGATTTCGCCAGGTCAGCGTGCTCTATGATCGCGACCCCCGCGCCGCCGGACGCACCAAGTACAACCGCTTCGTGGGCTCGCTGCTGATCGGTCTAAACGGCATTATCGGCTTCTCCCGATACCCACTGCAGCTGATCTCGTTGCTGGGCATGGTCCTGTCTGGGCTCGCATTCACGCTGGCGCTTGCCTACCTGGGCCTGAAGCTTGGCGGTGTGCCGTTTCCCGTGGGGAATCCAACGATCGTGATCGTCACGTCGTTCTTCAGCGGCATCCAGCTCTTGTCCTTGGGCGTCATCGGTGAGTACGTGGGACGCATCTATGACGAATCTCGCGACCGACCGAAGTACATCGTGGAGTCTCGCTTCGGTTGGGAGAAGCGCGCGTGAACGCGACCACCAGCGGCGGCCGTGTGCAACTCGCCCAAAACTTCCTACGCGACATTCGCTCGCCTCGGTGGGGCATCGCCGGCCAAGGGTTTCGCTTCGCTCTCTCGGGAACTCTCGTCGCGCTCGTCTATGTCGCGGTCACGACCGCCCTGCATGATCTTCTTGGTGTGCGCTTCCAGGTCGCGCTCGCGACCGGGTTCGTCCTCGGCGTCTGTCTGCACTTCACGCTTCAACGCCTGTTCGTCTGGCGCCACCACAGGGGGTTCGCGCTGCGAGCACACCACCAGGCGGCTCGCTATCTATGTGTATGTGGCGCCCAATATGGGATCACTGCGCTGTCCACCTCGCAGTTGCCTGCCCTGGTAGGGCTTCCCGTCGAGGTCGTCTACCTGATTACGATGGTAACTGTCGCCGGCATCAACTTCCTCGTCTTCCGCGGTCGCGTCTTTCACGCCGATACCGAACGGGAGAGATGAGCGCGCTACGTAGACTCCTCGCCCCCGAGTCGGGGTTGCTGGGTCAAGGTGCACGGTACGCACTCGCCGGCGCATTCGTCGCGGTTGTGTACCTACTCACAACGACACTGCTGGCCGAAGTCGCGGAGCTGCCGTTCCATTGGGCGCTGGTGCTCGGGTTCTCTCTTCAGCTCGGCGTTCACTTCGTGCTGCAGCGGAGATTCGTGTGGGTCCACGACCAGCGGTTCGCGTTGTCGTTCAAGCATCAGGCGCGTCGCTACCTGACGGTTCAGGCTGCGCAGTTGGGTCTGACAGCGACAACCACCTCGTTGCTGCCTGGAGCGCTTGGCCTCTCGTCGGAGGTGGTGTACCTGATGACGATGGCGCTTATGACGATCTCCAACTTCCTGCTGTTTCGTAACGTGGTGTTTCACTCCGGGCGCCCGGCGCCTATGGTCCAGTCGTCCGCTCGAGTCTCGCTGCCGCCGTCGCAATTCGGTGTGCGTTCGCCATGATCGAGATTGTCACGGTTGTGGCTGGAAAGGACGGGAAGACGGCGGCATCGGCAACGTGCACACGTTGCCAGCCGGTAACGCGCCCGACGGTATCCGTCTCGAACTCACCCGGCTGTTGTCGCATCGGCAGCGAGCCACCGATATGGTTGCTTTTCCCCGGAGGTTCAACCTGCAATAGCCCGGGCACCGGCACCATGCCGAGGCGGGTTCCCACCGCGGCCAGCCGGCGCACCAAGCTCCCCATTGAGACCGTTCGAGCCCGCCTGTCGTCGCCGACCACACTAATACCGTCCGCGTTCCCCATGACGGTGAGACCGGGTGAGTCGGCCGAGTGCAGAAACCCTTGCACGAGAATCAGGCGCCCCAGGACAGAGCGCAACAAGCGCTCGAGCCGATCCTGACGCAGCGGTAGCCGTTTTGTGAGCGCGGAAAGCATAATGTCGCTGTACCCGTACAGCTGCATGTGCACCGCGTGCTTGGAGATACGCTCATCCTCGAGCTCAACGAACAGTTGCGCCAGGGTGTTTCCCTGTGCATCAACGCTGACCGGCGCAGAACGCAGCGTCAGCATCGGGATCATGAAATAAAGCCCGTCCTTCAGGCGCCGCGAGAAGCGTGTGTGTCCCATTGACTCGAGCATCAGCCGGGTAGAAGAGATTGCACCGCACGCGACGAGCACACGCGACGCGGTCACTCGCCCTCTACTACTTGTGTTCCTGCGGTCGTGGAAGTCGATGATCACCTCATCGTCGCCTTCGGCCAAGCGGTCGACGTAGACGCCGCCCCGATAGTCGACCTTGCCGCTGCGCGCGAGCTCGTCCAGCGTGCGCGCTGCGTTATAGACAGATCCATACGGGCAGCCGTAGAGACAGAGTCCGCCGTGGCGGCATCGGTGAGGATCGTCTACCGACGTCTGGACCGCGAGCCTCGATGCCCCGAAGGTGAAGCCTGCGGCTTTCAGCGCCCATGCGTGTCTGCGCATTCGCTCCAGCAGCATCTCCGCCTGCCGGCCACGCCGTAGTGCACCGGGTGCGTCCGTGTACAACGGAAGTATCTCCTGCAGCCCGTCACGCTCTGCCGCGAGCGGCACAAACCGCAGCACCGCCTCATAATGGGGTTCGAGCTCCCTAAGCGTGATCGGCCAGTCTTCAATCTCCGATTGGCGATAAGGCAAAACTGAGGCCCCCCATGCGTTGCTCAGGCCGCCGTACGCGAGCGACGAGAGGACGTCCGCGTTATCGAACGCCAGCGGCAGGTCGGGGTCGTCCATCGCGTATAGGAACAGCGAGCCGTAGGCCGGTTTGCGTGGCACGCGCTTCAGGTCGGCCGGAAAGGCAGTGCGCGCACGCCGAGCAAGCTCCCGCGGCCAGAACTCGGGCTCGGATCGTGCCAAGGTGTCAAACAGCTTCATGCGCCCCGGCTCGATCGTGTCCCCCGCATCGAGCACGACCACGTCCACACCCGCGTCGCACAGCGCGTGGGCCGCCGCAGCGCCTGCCGGGCCTGAGCCTATGACCGCGACGCTCACCGGCTCACCCAGGCTGTCCTAACGTCGCGCGGGCGCATCGCTCTGTGGGCGGCGCGCGAGCATCAGCATCTCGTCCCCAAGAGATGCGGTGAGCATGACTTTCCTTGGCAGCCTCGCCGCTACATACGCGAGCCATCTCATCATCATGCCGTCGCCGCGCTGACTGAGGCAGCGCAACCAGTATCCGAGCGAGAACGACTGCGTGGCTTTGCAGTCCTCGGCCAGCACGAGGCCCTGCGCATCTATGAGCTTCCGTAGCGTCCCTCGAGGAATCAGGCAGGCATGCGCGGGCTCATAGCCCCACCAGCGCTTGCCCGTGATTCGGGCTGCCAGCGATGACGGATCGGGCGTGGTTATCAGTAGGGCTCCGCCGGGTGCGAGCAGCGCGGACAAATGGGACAGTGCGACGGCCGGCTCCTCCAGGTGCTCCAATATGTCGACCGCAACGATCGCGTCATATTGCTCACCCTGCGCCGCCGCGTCGACTACGGTGTCCTCGAGTGCCATCTCTCGTACTGGCAGCTCCAACGTCTCGCGCGCGTGACGCGTGGCCTCGGCTGACAGGTCCACGCCTTGCACGACGTAGCCACGCCGGCGAGCTTCGTCGAGCAGCAAGCCATAGCCGCATCCAACCTGCAACATGCGCCCGCCGGGTACATATCCACCGAGCAAGTCGAGCAGCCTCCGCGCCATGCGCCTGCGGCCCGTCTCCTCGCGCAGATAGAGATCATCGCTCATCCCGCGGTAGAGATTGTGGAGCTCCTCGCCCCGTGGAAGTGAAAGCTGGTGAACGGTCCCACACTTACGGCAACGAGAAAGCGCTCCGTGCGTGTCGGCTCGGTGATAGCTCGGACTGAAGATAGACGACGCGTATCCGTGACCGTCTCCGGCTTGAATCAGTTCGAGCCGGCCGTTGCAGACACGGCAATCAGGCGGTGCCGCCATGTCCGCGGACTCTAGCAACGCACCCCACACAATTGGTGAATCGGTGACTCGTGGAGACGATTGTCTCTGACTCCGATATACGCATCTATGGATCTGTCTCACGTAGGTCTGACGCGATGCTCGCCCTCATCGCGACGGTAGACAGAGACACCGAGAGCGAAAGGATAGTGAGGCATTCCCCGACCACGCACACTTTCGCGATCGGCAGGTGTTGCACCCACATATTGATCCGACTGTGGATACACTCCCGCATCATGAGATCGCGGCATGGGAACGACACGGCGAAAGTCGAGTTAGGTGTTCCCACGGCTCGCTGCGTGGTGACGTGAATGAACGCTGTCTCGATCATCGAGGATCGAGTGCAGCTACTAACTCCGCTGCACGACGTCCAGGACCCGGAGCTGTCGATCGTGATTCCCACGCTCAACGAGCAGGTCACGATCGTCGAGTTCGTCCGCTGGTGCCATGAGGGGCTGGCGCAGGCGGGAGTCAGCGGCGAGATACTGATCGCCGATAGCTCGACTGACGCTACCGCCGAGCGCGCCCTGCAAGCGGGGGCGCGTGTGCTGCAGATACCAACTCGGGGCATTGGGGTCGCCTATCGGGAAGCGATCGCACGAGCGCGCGGACGCTATGTCCTCATGGGAGATGCCGACTGCACATATGACTTCCGCAATCTCAAGCCATTCGTCGAACGCTTTCACGAAGGCTACAAGTTCGTCATCGGCTCGCGCCTACAAGGCTCGATCGAGCCTGGCGCGATGCCGGCCCTGCATCGCTACTTTGGCACACCACTTACGACTTGGATTCTCAACCGACTCTATTCCACGCACTTCACGGACATGCACTGCGGAATGCGGGGCGTCACGCGCGCTGAGTTGGTCGAGATGGATCTCGCATCCGAGTCGTGGGACTATACGTCGGAGATGATGGCGAAGGCGGTTCACATGGGGCTGCCGATCGCGGAGGTGCCAATTCCCCTGCTGAAGGATAGAAACGGGCGCATCAGCCACCACAAGCGCGTAGGCTGGTTCTCGCCGTGGCAGGCCGCGTGGATCAACCTGCGCGCTATGTTCATCTACGGTCCCGACTTTTTCTTGCTCAAGCCCGGCCTCGTTGTGTTCGCGCTCGGCCTGCTGATCACACTGCCGCTGAGCGTGGGGCCGATCACAATCGGCCCGATTAGGTTCTCGCTCTACTGGATGCTGCTCGGCACCACGCTTACGATCACCGGTCTTCAAGCTTTTCTTCTCGGTTGCATAGCGCAGATGTTCTTCGATTATCGGGAGAAGGCCAAACGCCGTTGGTTGAAATATCTTCTCCTATACCAGGACTGTGATCATCGCGGCGCTGGTCGGGGTTGCCGGCTTGGCGTGCGTCGCGCCGCTGGTTATCTACTATCTTTCACACCACGAGCGGCTGACGGTGCATGCCGCTGCGCAGGATCGGTTGGGAGTGACTGGATTGATGCTGCTCGTCATCGGGTTCTCCCTGTTCACGTTCACAGTCGTGCTTCACGCCGCGGCGATCGCGACACGACGTCCACTGCGACGCGGGTCGAGCTAACCACTCACGCCCCTGTCCGCTCAGCGTCGATCTTCAGGGCGGTTGTCGCGATGCGGTGTGCGTTGGCCATCACTGAAAGCGTCACAGTTGTCGCAGGCACCGAGGGAAAGATGGAGGCGTCGACGATGTGCACGCGCTTCCAGGCGGGTATGCGTCCAAGCACATCCGTCTCGAGCTCGCCGGGCTCGCGCCGCATCGGCAAGGTACCGCCGACATGGTTGCTCTTGCCGGGTCTTCCCACGTGCAATAGGCCCGGGAGCGGCATCATGCCGAGCAATTTGCCGTATGCCGCAAGACGCCGCACGATGCTCCTTACGCGCATCGTGGCGGCTGTCACGTCCCCGCCCGCGATGCGCAGACGGCCTGCGTCCCAGCTGATCGCGAGCTTGGGTGAGTCCGAGGAGTGCAGAAAGCCCTGGATGACTACCAAGCGCCCGACCACGGATCGTGACATTCGCTCCAGCCGCGCGCTGCGCACCCGCAAGCGCCTGCCGAGCGCCGACAGCATGATGTCGTTGTAGCAGTACATCTGAAGGTGGATCGAATGTTGTGATACGTATGAGCCCTCGAGCTCAAGAAAGACCTGTGCGAGCGTGTTCCCTTGCGTTGCAGTGCTGACGGGCGATGCCCGAGGAGTGACCATGGGGATCACGAAGTACTGGCTATCTTGCATTGGGCTAGCCGGACGCGAATGCGCCTGCGACGCAAGCACGAGTCGCGTGGAGGAAAGTGCTCCGCAGGCAACAAAAACGCGCGACGCGCTGAGCACGCCAGTCGCAGCAGCATGCCCTCGCTCGTGAAAGGAGATCTCCACCACGCCGTTGGCTTCGGTCAAGCGGTCAACATAGATCTGGCCACGGTAATCGACTCGCCCCTCCCGTCTGAGCGTGTCGAAGGTATGCGCGGCGTTGTAGATGGACCCATACGGACATCCGTAGAGACACATGCCGCTGTAACGACAATGGCGGGGATCATCGTCGGAGCCCGCCACCGCGAGCCGCGACGCCCCGAACGCAAAGCCAGCCGCCCGCAGGCCCTCGCTGTGCCTGCGCAAGTGTGAAAGCAGTCTCGTTGCCTGCTCACCACGTCGAAGCGTCACGGGAGAATCCGTGTAGAGCGGCAGGGTCTCGACGAGCTCATCGTGGTCCGCTGCGACCGGCACGAAGCGTTGCACTGCTTCGTAGTGGGGCTCCAAGGCAGCGACGCGGATCGGCCAGTCGGCGATGTCTGACTGTCGGTAGGGCAAGATGGATGCGCCCCATGCGTTGCTTAGGCCTCCGTAGGCAAGCGAGGACACGATATCCGCGTTATCGTTTGCCACTGTCAGATCCGAGTCTTCAAGGACATATGGGAAGAGCGAGCCGTATGCCGGTTTGAGCGGCACACGCCCGATGTCCGCCGGGAATGCGTTACGGGCGCGGTCGGCGAGCCCTCGCCGCCACTCGTCGGGCTCTGACTGCGCGAGCGTATCGAAGAGCTCCATCCGGCCAGGCTCGATCCTGTCACCGGCGTCAAGCACCGTCACGCTGACGCCAGCGTCGCAAAGCGCGCACGTTGCCGCTGCCGCCGCAGGACCTGAGCCTATGACTACGACCGTCATGTCTGCCACCACCACTGTACGCCGCTAGCTCGACGTTGGTCGGGATGTATGGCCATCGCGTGTCGCACTGTAGTCCTAGCGATCCGTCATGATCGAGTGGCTCGCGAAGAGCCGGCTCCCGACATATGTGTGAGTGCGATGGCGTGTCTCCAACTTGTGGATCGGACTTGGCCGTCCCTGTCTCCGACTCCCTATTGGCACTACATCGCGACGATTGCAGGCGCTCCGTCCGAGAAGTGACGCAATGTCGAGATGCGAGATGGTGTCATGGCTAACGGGATCTTGACTTCGTTTGCGCCGCTATCGATAATCGATTCAACGGCGCTCGGGAGAGCTCGCTCGGTTTCGGGACACCCCGCGGTAGTCAGGTCGGGAGCAAGGGCAAATTGTGCGAGTAATCAGCAACGCCAATGGGCAGACACTGAGCCAGCGTTGGAAGACATTCGATCGCGGCTCGCGGATCGGTGCGATAGGGCTCGTGGTGCTGGTCGCCGGCGCGATCGGCGTACGCGTGTGGTTCATCGTCAGTGCTCCCACCGGGTTCACGGGCTTCCCTGATTCCAGTCAGTACGCAATTGCGGCGGCGGTGAACATCTTCAAGGACGTTCAGCGGCCGGCTGGCTATCCACTGTTTCTGCGTCTGGTTCATTACTTCAGTGACAGTTTGTTGTTCACGATCGCGGTGCAGCACATCATCGGTGTGGTCACCGGTGTCTTCCTCTACAAGGCTGTGCGTCGGACAGGTGCGCCGTCCGTGCTGGGGCTTCTGCCTGCGGCGGTTGTGTTCTTCGGAGGCACGGGCCTCTTTCTGGAGCATTCCCTGCTGGCGGACTCGCTCTTCGCCTTCCTGCAGTCGGTGGGCGTGTACGCAGCGATCCGTGCGCTATACGACTCACGAATACGCTGGCCGCTGCTGGCGGGCATGGCAGTTGGCTGTGACTTCTGGGTCAAGACGGCTGCGCTGTCGAGCGCTGTCCTGATTGCGTTCATGCTGCTGTGCGCGGCCCCCGGCGGCGCTCGTCGTAGGCTCCTCGCGGCGGCCACGACTGCGATTGTTGTGACGGCGCTGGTCGCAAGTTATGTGGGAGTGCAGTACTTCGCCACTGGTTATCTCGGCTATGAGCGCCAGAGTGCGTGGGATCTGTACGGTCGAGTAGCGACGTTTGTGAACTGCTCGGCGTTTACGCCCCCAAAGGGCACCAGTTTCCTGTGCCCAAGCGAACCGGTCGGGCAGCGCAAGCCCCAGGCCTACTACCAAGACGCTACCGAAGCACCGGCCGTCCAGGTATTCGGCCAGCCATACGTAGCTCCCCCAGACGCCAATGCGGTGCTTCAAGAATTCAGCATCGCTGCCATCGAGAATGAGCCTGTGGCGTATGCAGGGGCGATAGCACGCGGCCTGGGACGGTACATATTCCCGCGGGGGGGCGAAGGGTACACGCCGCAGGGCGTACGGGAAGCCGTGACCGATTCAACTGCGGCGAAGTCCCTGCAGAAGGCGTTTACACCCCTCTATCCACACAGCACCGTTTATCGCCCGACCAGCGATGGCAGCGATTTGGCGGTATATGAGAGCTACACGCGCATCCAGGGACCCGTGCTCATCGTGCTGCTGCTGGCAGCGATCCTAGGACCCTTCTTTTTGCCGCCTCGCTTGCGCTGGGCCGCGGTCCTCTTCACGCTCACTGCAGTCTGCTCGATCACGTTTGCGGTAGCGGGCAATGGCTACGACGCTCGTTATGCCTACCCGACGTTCGGCCCGCTCGCTGCCGGCGCGGCTCTCGGCGCTTGGGGTCTAGGAGGCGCGCTCGCCCGGACGATCAGGTGGCGAGGGCGCCGCGGCGACCTGTCGGCCGCGCCGGTGCCGCGATCGTGATGCCGGTAACCGGTCAGTCCGGTTTGGGACCCAGTCGCGAGGCGATGTCGTACGGATAGATGTACATGTGCATCGTCCCGATGGCGTAGGCCGCCAGCGGCGCTCCCAGGCCGCTCGGAAGCGAGTTCACCCAAGGTTCTTCGCTGTCTACAAGTAGGAACGTGCGGCGCCGAGCGGGCACATACCAGGATGGCGGGTCGGCCATATAAAACGGGCAAACACTCGCACCCGCCGGGTTTTCGCACGCCATCAGCGGTCGGACCTTGACATGTCCGTCTGAGCTCCACGTCACGCTCGAGGCGTCCCAATACCCTCCGTAGCCGACCGCGAGATGATCGGCCTCGGCAATCTTTAGAACAGTCGGCTCGCTACGTCCAACCCACGGCATCAAGTTGAGGTATTGGCCGGTCAACCCGACGAGGCCGGCCGCGAAAAAGACGGCCGCGCCTACGGGTATCAGCCAGCGCACGCGGGTCGAGCTCGACAGCGCCAACGGGAGCACCGCGGCAACCGAGAAGATAACGGTCCCATAGTAGGATTCATGGAGGTTCGTGCCGCCGCCCGTTTCCGCGGCGATCCAGAAAGCGCCGCAAGCCGCCGCTGCCGAGGAGACCCAGAAGATGATGTGCACCGAACGAGTCAATTCGGCGGCAGTGCCAGCCCCGTTCTTGCGCAAGCCAGTAACGATGAACCTCGCAGTCGTCCGCATGCCGATGACGACGAGCGCCAAGAGCGCCGCAGACATAACGATGTCGTTGGTTATCCCCAGCAAGGCGTGCCACGCGCTCGGGTGCTTGGAGTCGAGGTAGCCGTTGAACAGCGCCTCTAGGCCCTTGAACAGGAGCCGCGCTCGTTCGGGCAGTTCAGACAGCGGAGCGGCTTTAGCCGGTGTCACGAGCGTCAGAAAGCCCAGCGAGTGCATAATCGAGGAGGTAAGTTTTGCGATCGGGATCGCCACCGCCACAGTCGCTAGCGCCGACAGCGCGAGGATGCGTGAACGCCGGTCGCGTCGCAATCCCGCGAGAACCGCCGTTAGTCCGAGCGGGACCAAGGCCGCGGCCGCGACCAGGGCATCCGAGGCCAAGCACGCTCCCATTGCGATACCCAACGCCAGCGGCACGACAAACGCGGTCAACCGCCTGCGCCCCTCTCCGCGTGCGAGCCAAATCAGATACGCCCCCAGCAGCGCGGTAGATAGGTACACGGTCGTGTGCGCGGGTGCCATCAGGAACGCCAATGCCGGCGCGGAGGCGACGACACCTATTAGGACAGCTAGCGCCGCCGCGCGGCGCCCTGCGATCTGAGCTACCGACCATCCCACGGTAAGAGCCGTGGCGAGGAACAGAAGCGTGGGTGCGACGCCCCACAGCTCGCGATGCAGCGGCAGTTTCGCCGTGAGCAGGCCAAACCACAGCGGGACCCACTGGCCGGCCGATGCCATGACCATATTGCCCTCGGTACCCGCTCTGACGAGCGCTTCCGGGATGAGGAACTCCGAGGCGTAGTCACTGTCCTGCCCGAGTAGTGCGATGTTGTGTGGAAGCTTTGCCAGAAAGAGGGCAATGTAGGCGATGGCTATCGCCAGCGGGAGCAGCCAGATGAGCGTAGACGCGTCGCCAGGCAAGCGAGCTGCCCATGCGAGGGCTCCTGCGCGACGGGCGCTCGCGTCGTATCCACCGGCACCGCCGGCCGCATACGCGGCTGGCGGCGTTCTCGCGCGGCTGGTCGGCTCATCCATGTCGAGCGCGTGATGTCCCCCAAGCGGTCTCACCGCTCGCGAGTCTAGGCCCGAGTCCCACGAGGTGCAAACACCAGACTGGAGGGTGACAGGATGCAACGGATGGTGGAGTGCTCACGTCGCAGAAATGCTGGACGAGCGACCGCCGGTGCTGTCGGAGACAATTTCTCATATTTGCGGACAATGAAGCGAAATCTGCTTACCATGCAGCGCATGCACGCGAAGAAGTCACTCGCCGGGCCGGCTCAGCAATGAGTGCCAGGAATCACTGTGCCGACTATCTCGCCGTCGCCGCCGAGCTGGCGCGGTCGATGGATCCCGAGCAAGTGGACGCCATCGCCAACGGGCTGCTGGAGGTCCGTAATCGCGGCGGCCGGCTGTTCATTCTCGGCGTAGGCGGAGGAGCCGGTCACGCATCGCATGCGGTGAATGACTTCCGTAAGCTCTGCGGCCTGGAGAGCTATACCCCTACCGACAACGTCTCTGAGCTGACCGCTCGCACGAACGATGACGGCTGGGAGACGTCGTTCAGCGCATGGCTTGAGATCTCACGGGTCTGTGAGCGTGATGGAGTACTCGTGTTCTCGGTCGGTGGCGGATCGCGCGAGCTGGGGGTATCGGTCAACCTGGTGTGCGCCATGGAAGCAGCGTGCGCCGCCGGAGCATCGCTGTATGGGGTCGTCGGAGCGCCGGGGGGGACCCTTGCGGAGCTCGCTGACGTCGCAATATGTCTCGAGCCGCCACCGGATCTGCGCACGCCCTTGGTTGAGTCCTTCCAGGCGCTCGTGTGGCACGCGATCGTCTCGCACCCTAATCTGGCTGTCAAACAGGGCCACTGGGAGTCGCTAGTCGCTGTCGCGAAGCCGTGACCTCGGCGGTCTTCCTCGACCGCGACGGCGTCCTCAACGAGCTCGTTCCCGACCCGCTCACCGGCGCATGCGAGTCGCCGCTGGAGGTTGAGGACGTGCGCCTGGTCCCGGGAGCCGCTGCCGCCGCTGCGCAGCTGGCGCGATCGGGTTATGTGCTCGTGTGCGTCTCCAACCAACCAGCCGCCGCGAAGGGCACGGCGTCGGTCGCGCAACTGCGCGCGGTGCACGCACGGGTGGTCGAGTTGCTCGCGCTCGAAGGGGTTGCGCTCGATGACTCTCGACTCTGCCTGCACCATGAGCACGGAGTGGTTCCTCGACTCTCCAAGGCATGCAGCTGTCGCAAGCCGGCGCCCGGGATGCTGCTCGATGCGGCAGCTTCGCTGGGCCTTGACGCGAGCAGCTCCTGGATGGTGGGAGACACCGACGCGGATATATCCGCTGGAATCGCTGCTGGCACACATACCATCCTCATCCGAAATCCAGCCAGCGTTCACAAGCGTTTGCAGGCAGTAAGCCCCACTCTGACAGCCGAGGACCTCGGCGACGCAGTTCAAAAACTAACGTCCAACGAGTTGGACACACTCGTGAAAAGCTGACCACGTTATGGTGCCTCGCCGTTGGGGAGTCACCATGCTCGATCAAATTTCCACACGCATATTCGCGGACGGAGCGGACCTCGACGGCATCCTTGCCCTCGCCGCCGATCCCCGCATCTCCGGTTTCACCACCAACCCCACGCTGATGCGAAAGGTAGGTCTCACCGATTACGCGCGCTTCGCCGGAGAACTGCTCGAGCACGTCACCGAGCACCCGATCTCCTTCGAGGTGTTCGCCGATGAGGTGGACGAAATGCGCCGTCAGGCGCGCGAGATCGCTTCCTGGGGTGAGAACGTCTACGTGAAGATCCCTGTCACCTCGACGACCGGAGAGTCGATGGCGCCGCTCGCACGTGAGCTCTCCGAGCAGGGCGTGAAAGTAAACGTCACGGCCCTATTCACAACCGCGCAGGTCGAGCTGATCGCGGCGGCGGTCGCCGACGGCGCGCCGTCCTACATCTCGGTCTTCGCCGGACGCATCGCTGATGCCGGTGTGGACCCGATGCCGATCATCGCCCGCTCCGTGGAGATTATGGAGGAAGCTCCCCGCTCGGAATTGATCTGGGCCTCGCCGCGCGAGATCCTCAACCTCGTCCAGGCGGACGAGATGGGCTGCCACATCATCACGATCACGCACGATCTACTGAAGAAGCTCGATGGTCTCGGCAAGAGCCTCGAGCAGTACTCGCTGGAGACGGTCCGTATGTTCCACGACGACGCGCTCGCCGCGGGCTTCACTCTGTGAAGAGAGCGTGCATCACCGGGGGTGCCGGGTTCATCGGCAGCAATCTCGCAGACCGCCTGATCGACGGTGGGGTCGAGGTCGCGATCCTCGACAACTTCTCCACCGGGCGGCGCGAGTTCCTCGCCGAGCGCGCGCTCGGCGCCGGAGCGACGCTGATCGAGGGCGACGCACTCGACACGGCATGCCTCGAAAAGGCCGTCGAGGGCTGCGACTGGGTCTTCCACCTGCAGGCCAACGCCGATCTGCGCGGCGGCCTGCAGCACCCGCGGCGAGACCTCGAGCAGAACACGATCGCCACGTCCAACGTGCTCGAGGCGATGCGTGCGCAGGGTGTCAGGCAGATCGCCTTCTCCTCGACCGGCTCCGTCTACGGTGAGCCCGAGGTGTTCCCCACCCCCGAGGACGCCCCCTTCCCGATCCAGACCTCACTCTATGCGGCGTCCAAGCTCGCCGGCGAGGGGCTGATCGGGGCGTACGCGCACGGCTTCGACTTCACCGGTGTGATCTGCCGCTTCGTTTCAGTGCTGGGCGAGCGCTACACGCACGGTCACGTGTTCGACTTCTTCCGGGCCCTCAAGCGCGACCCCACGCGACTGCGGGTGCTCGGCGATGGGTGCCAGGAGAAGTCCTATCTGTACGTACAGGACTGTATCGACGCGATACTCACAGCCGTGGCGCACCACGAGGCTGAGACGGAGCCGGCTGCGCATGTCTACAACCTCGGTACAGACGAAACGCTTGTCGTGGACGACTCCGTCGCGATTATCACCGAGCACCTTGCCCTGTCACCCGAGATCGAGCATACCGGCGGGCGCAGGGGCTGGGCCGGTGACAGCCCGCTTATCCGCCTGGACACTTCGCGCGTCCGCGCGCTCGGGTGGAGCCCGCAGCTGACGATCGCGCAGGCGCTCGCGCGTACGCTCGATTGGCTGGACGCAAACGAGTATGCGTGGCGCGACGAGGCGATGCAGAAGGTCCTCTCATGAGGAGCGGGAGCAGAGGATGAGCGTCATCTTTAGCCGCGCGCCGCTGCGCATCTCGCTCGGCGGCGGCGGTACAGACCTCCCGTCCTACTACAGCGAGCACGGAGGCTTCCTCGTCTCCGGGGCGATCGACAAGTACGCCTACATGCTCACGCACACGACGTTCCAGCGTCGCTACCGGATGAAGTACACCGAGCTCGAGGAGGTCGAGGAGCCGAGCCAGATCCGTCACCCGATCCTGCGCGAGAGCCTGTTGCGCCATTGGTGCGGCAACCCCCTGGAGATTGCCTCCGTCGCCGACGTCCCCGCGGGGACCGGCATGGGTTCCTCGGGCGCCTACACGGTCTGCCTACTCAAGGGCCTGGCACGCGCGCGCTGTACTGCCATCACGCCTGGAGACCTCGCCGAGGCTGCTTGCGAGATCGAGATGGATGTGCTCGGGGAGCCGGTCGGCAAGCAAGACCCTTATGTCGCGGCGCACGGTGGCATCTGCGCCTACACGTTCGCCACCGACGGCAGTGTCACAGTCGAATCACTCGAGCTGGGCGCCACAGCGCTGCGGCGCATGCGCGATCAGCTGCTGCTGTTCTACACCGGCGAGGCTCGTGCAGCCTCCCATATGCTCGCCGACCAGGACAACCGGTCCAAGGCGGGCGACACGGAGATGCTCGAGAACCTGCACAGGACCAAGGAGCTCGGGCAGCGCAGCCGCGAGCTCCTGAGCGGCGGCAGGCTCGAGGAGTACGCCGAGCTGATGCATGAGCACTGGGAACACAAGCGCAGGCGCTCCCCCGGCATGAGCGACGAGCGCATTGACGGGCTCTACGCACTCGCTCGGCGCAACGGAGTTATAGGCGGCAAGCTCGTGGGCGCCGGTGGTGGCGGCTTCCTGCTCGTGTACACACGCCGCCCCGAGGACACGCGCAGGGCGATGGCCGCCATGAACGCGCCGGAGCTGGCGTTTGACTTCGAGTTCAGCGGCGCCTACGCGAGCGAGTACGCGTGAGCGCTAGGCGAGGAGTATCTGTGGCGGTGGTCGGCTGCGGGCTCATCGGCGCAAAGCGCGCCGGTGCACTCGCGCCCCAGGACACCCTCGTCGCCTGCTTCGACGTGGACGCCGGAGCCGCACAGGAGCTCGCGCGGCGCTACCGCTGCGCGGTCTGCACAACTACCGACGCGCTCTTCGAGCGCGCCCCCGAGATCGTCGTGATCGCCGCCGTCCACGACCAGCTCGCCGAGCTCACCGAGGCCGCTCTCGCTGCCGGAGCGCATGTGCTGGTGGAGAAGCCCGCGGGTGTCTCCACCGCGCAGGTCGATCGCCTCATCGCCTGCAAGGACGCGACCGGGCTACTTGTGAAGGTCGGCTTCAACCATCGTTTCCACACTGGGATCGCACGAGCGGTCGCCGAGGTGCACTCAGGTCGCCACGGCGAGCTGATGCACGTGCGCGCACGCTACGGGCACGGCGGACGCCCTGGATATGACCGCGAGTGGCGTACCGACCCTGCACGCTCGGGCGGCGGTGAGTTGGTCGACCAGGGCATGCACCTGCTCGACCTCACTAACTGGCTAGCCGGGCCGCTGCCGCTGCACTCGGCGCTGCTTCGCACCCAGTTCTGGGACGCCGAGGTGGAGGACAATGCCGCCCTGCTCCTCGGCGAGGCCGATGTGCGCACCGGTCCGTGGGCGATGCTGCACGTGACCTGGACCGAGTGGAAGAACCTCTTTTCGTTGGAGATCTACTGCCTCACTGCCAAGATCCAGGTCGACGGTCTTGTTGGCTCCTACGGTCCGCAGCGGCTGCGGATCTACCGGATGGGACCAGAGCTCGGGCCCCCGACGCTCGAGGAGGTCCAGTACCCAGACATCGATCTCAGCTGGAAGGCTGAATGGGAGCACCTCGCCGAGGCCGTTATCGCCGCTGATGGCCGGCGGTTGCTCGGAGACCTACGGTCGGTGCGTGACGCGTGGGGACAGGTCGAGGCCGCCTACGCAGCGAGTGGATCGTTCGCCGGGATGCGCGCGTTCGCGAGGCTGGGGTAGCGCAATCGATGCGTACCAGCCGCACAAACAGAGGAGAGCCGATCGGGGTAGTGGGTCTCTGGCATCTGGGGAGCGTCACCGCGGCTTGCCTAGCTGACGCGGGAAACCACGTAATCGGCGTCGACCCGGACCCAGTAGTCGTGGAGGGGCTCCTTGCTGGGCGCCCGCCGGTTTCCGAGCCCGGGCTCGCGGAGCTGCTCGCCAGTAATGCCCGATGTCTGGACTTCACCTGTGAGCCCTGGGCACTCGCGGGCGCACGGCGCGCTTGGGTGACGTTCGACACGCCCGTCGACGACGACGATGGCGCGGATGTCGAGTGGGTGCTGCAGCAGGCGCTCGAGCTGCTCGCCGAGCTGCCCGAGGACTCGCTCGTAGTCGTCTCCTCGCAGCTGCCCGTCGGCAGCATTGCGACGCTCCACGAGCGCTGTGTCGCACGTCGCGGCGACGCGGGTCTGCGCTTCGCCTGCATCCCCGAGAACCTGCGACTCGGGCGAGCCCTGGAGTCGTTTCGCGCGCGCGACCGGATCGTGGCTGGTGTCCGCAGTGAGCGCGATCGCGCCGAGCTGGCCAAACTGCTCGGTCCCTTCACCGACGAGGTCCAATGGATGCGGGTGGAGTCGGCCGAGATGACCAAGCACGCCCTCAACGGATTCCTCGCCACGTCGGTCGCGTTTATCAACGAGATAGCCGAGATCTGCGAGTCCGTTGGGGCCGACGCCGAAGAGGTCTCGCGGGGGCTCAAGAGCGAGCAGCGGATCGGCCAGCGGGCATATCTCGGTCCTGGGGACGCGTTTGCGGGCGGAACACTCGCCCGCGACATCGGCTTCCTGCGAGGTCTGGCCAAGCGTCGCGGGCTACCCGCTCACGTGTTCGCCGGCGTCGCTGACGGCAACGCCGCGCACAAGCAATGGACACGTCGCAAGCTGCTCGAGCTGCTCGGCGGCGCAGGCGGCGTCCCGGAAGCCGATGCCCTACGCGGGCGCCGGGTCGCGGTCTGGGGGCTCACATACAAGCCCGGGACCGACACCCTGCGACGTTCCAGCGCAGTCGAGTTGTGCCGCTGGCTGTCCTCTGTCGGCGCGGAGGTTAGCGCACACGACCCCGTGGTGAGCGCTCTCCCCGCTGATCTGGCTGCAGAGGTAAAGCTGTGCACGAGTCCCCTATGTGCGCTCGCCGGGGCGGATGCACTCGTGGTGTGCACCGCTTGGCCCGACTACCTTCAGGTGCCCGTGCAAGAGATGCTCGCGACGCTCGCCACAGGACTGGTCGTCGACCCAGCCGGCGTACTGCGTAGCGTGCTCGCATCACATGCGGGGGTGCGATACGTGCGTGTCGGCTCCTCCGTTGAGATTCGTGCCACTCGGGGGGCCGCCGCGTCCTCTCGTGAGAAGGTCAACGCGTGAGCAACCCGCTGAGGGGGCGTAGCGCGCTGATCACCGGAGCCAGCCAGGGGCTCGGGCTGGAGATCGCCCGTGCTTACCTCGATGCCGGGATCGCGGGCCTGTGCATCTGTGGGCGCGATCCGCTCATGCTGGAGAGGGCCCTCGTCGATCTGCGCACACGATCTACGCCCAGCCAGAAGGTCCTAGGCCGAACCGCCGATGTGTCTAGCCCGGCGGATGTCTCCAGCCTCGTGCAGTATGCGCACGAAGGTCTTGGAGCGATCACCATCCTCGTCTCCAACGCTGGCGTCTACGGCCCCAAGGGTGGGCTTCGGCAGCTCGACTGGGCAGAGTGGACGCGGGCGGTCGAGATCAACCTGTATGGCTCCGTGCTACCCGCGCGGGAACTGCTTACGCACTTTATCGAGTGCGGCTACGGCAAGATCGTCCAGCTCTCCGGAGGAGGGGCCACAGGGCCGCTGCCTGGGCTCAGCGCGTATGCCGCATCCAAGGCCGCCGTGGTCCGCTTCGCTGAGACCTTGGCTGAGGAGTTGCGAGAGCACCGGATCGATGTAAACGCAATCGCGCCGGGTGCGCTCAATACGCGGATGCTCGACGAGGTTCTGCGCGCCGGCCCCGATTGCGTCGGGGAGGAGTTCTACGCACAAGCGCTGGAGCAACAGCGCAGCGGTGGGATACCTCTCGGCCAAGGCGCCAAGCTCGCCGTCTTCCTAGGATCGCCTGCCAGCGATGGCATCACCGGCAAGCTGTTGAGTGCTGTCTGGGATCCATGGCAGGCGCTACCCGAGCACCTCGATGAGCTTGCCTCGGACCTATATACGCTGCGACGAATCGTGCCCCGGGACCGAGGGCTGGACTGGGGCGAGGTGTGAAATGCCCCTGGGCGCTCTGCCTGCCGGTGCGTTGCGTTCGGCGCGAGCGAGCCGCGTCCAATCCAGGTCCCACGTAACTATGAGAGACACTACAGACGACAGCCCAGGTGAGCATTCGACCCGAGATTCTCCTCTCGGTCGAGCATCCAGAACAGTGTATCGAGGCTTTTCGCGGCTACACGCGGTATCTGCCAAGAGAAAACTCAGCCGACGTGAGTTGCGCGAACGCTCAGCCCCCGCGATGCTGCCGAACGTGCAAACGAACTTCTACCCGACGATGAGGTTACCGAGATGACATCCGCCGACAGCGCAGCGGTGACGAGCGCTAAGACCAAGTGGCCAAAGACACCGACGCCTCTGAGCGGCGAGCAGCGTGCGGCGCACGATGACTTCATGAAGCGCTGGCACGAGATCCTCCCGCGACGATACGCATCCATCGAGCGCTTCAACCACTCATTTCCTGTTCGTTACTCACGCCCAGGGTTCCACAGGACGCTTGAGGTCGGCGCGGGCCTGGGGGAGCATTTGTGTCACGAGCGCCTCTCGCCTGAGCAGGAGTCCGCCTATAGCGTGGTGGAGCTGCGTCCGAATATGGCGGAGCGCCTACGTGCCAGACATCAACACATCTCGGTCATCGTCGGTGATTGTCAGAATCGTCTGGCGTTTCCCGACGGCCACTTTGATAGGTACCTCGCGATCCACGTGTTCGAGCACCTGCCCAATCTTCCCGCGTGTGTGGAGGAGGCTTGGCGTCTGCTTGATAAGCACCGGGGGCAGCTGCTGGTGGTGATTCCGTGCGAGGGCGGGCTCGCTTACGCGCTGGCAAGGCGTGCATCGGCGCAGCCGATCTTCGAACGCACCTACCGGATGCCATATCGGCCATTTGTGGAGCATGAGCATCTCAACCAACCGCACGAGATTCTCGCCGAGCTCGAAACGTACTTCACAATTGACGTAAGGCGCTTTTTTCCAATTCCGCTGCTGTCGCTCGTCACCGTCAATCTATGCCTAGGCCTCGCGTTGCGTCCTCGTCCCAAACCGCTAGCGCACACACCGTGGGAGCCGCCCGTCCCGGACACGGCCGAGACGACCGACGCGCTGCGGGACTTGCGTGGTGAGCCAGCGCCGTCGCGGTTTGCTCGACAGACACGCGATCCGAGCGGCCCAGGGTGAGCGAGCTCGCACCCAGGCCTGTATGCATCCTCGCGGGAGGACGTGGTACGCGGCTGGGCGCGCGCTCGCGCGAGGTGCCCAAGCCGCTGCTCGAAGTGGCGGGAGAGCCGTTCCTGGTCCACCAGCTTCGTCTGCTGGCAAAGCATCACGTGGCAGAGGTGGTCATCTGCGTGGGTCATCTGGGCGAGATGATCGAGTCGCGGATCGGCCCGGAGCGCTTTGGCATGCGCATCGCCTACAGCCACGACGGCCCTGGGCTGGATGGCACACTTGGCGCGATCCGACGCGCGCTGCCGCTGCTGCCTGAGCGTTTCCTGGTGCTCTACGGCGACACTTACCTGCGCATCGACTACCAGGCCGTCAGCCGCGCTTGGTGCACGAGCGGGCTGCCCGCGCTGATGGTCGTGCTACGCAACGAAGGGCGCTGGGAGCGCTCCAATGCTCGCTACGAGGGTGACCGTGTAGTCGCCTATGAGAAGCAGTCTCCGCGCCGCGACATGGCGTGGATCGACTACGGCCTTGGCGGGCTCACCGCCGCCGCATTCGACCGCGTCGGCGACGGCGAGGGCGAGCTCGCGGTGCTCTACAGCGAGCTCGCGCGCGGCGGCGAGCTCTTCGGGTACGAGGCTTCCCTGCGGTTCTTCGACATCGGTACCCCAGCGGCTCTCCAGGAGACCGAGATGTTCCTCGCCAGTTGCCCGTGACAGCCATCTCTAATGTGTCTGCTTCCTCCGGGCCGTCCTCTGTGTCGGACGTGCTCGACACGCCTGCCGCCGGCCCGGCCGCGATCCGCGGTGGTGCGCTGAGGATTGCCGGATATGTAGCGGGACTCGCGGTGAGCGTGGTCTCCTCAGCCCTGCTATTGAGGCACCTAGGCGTCGTGCAAACCGGAGACTATGTGACGGTCATGTCGCTGGTCGCCTTGATCGGCGGCGTGACCGAAACGGGGCTCGCCGCGATCGGCGTGCGGGAACTGAGCACGCTGGCGCCGGGTCGTGCACAGAGCTTCTTCCGAAGCCTCGCAGGGCTGCGTCTCGTCTTCATCTTCGGTGGCGTTCTTGTCGCGGTCGGCTTCGCCGCGCTCAGCGAGTACTCCTCCACGTTGGTGCTCGGGACTGCGCTCGCGGGGGGTGGATACGTCCTGATCACCACTCAGACGACCTACACACTGCCGCTGCTGTCGCAGTTGCGGCTGAACTGGGTCACGGCAGTGGAGGCGGTGCGAGCGCTCGGGACCGCACTCGCGATCGTAGCGCTGGCCGTGGCCGGCGCGCCGCTACTCCCGTTCTGGGCGGCAACGATCCCGGCGGGCATTCTTGCCACCGCGATGGCGGCGCTCCTGATCCGGCGCTCGATGCCCCTGCTGCCTGCCTTCGACGCTGCGATCTGGCGTCCCATCCTGCGGCGAACGCTGCCCTATTCGATGGCGGCGGCGGTCGGTGCGGTGTACTTCCGGCTTGCGATCCTGATCATGTCGCACGTCGCCAGCAGCGAGCAGACCGGCTACTACGGCGCTTCGTTTCGGATCATCGAAGTCCTGTTCATCCTCCCTCAGCTGATCGTCGGGTCGACGCTGCCGATCTTCGCGAGGGCCGCAAGAGACGACCGCGCCCGCTTGGACTACGCACTCGGTCGCACCTTCGACGTATGCCTGTTGCTGGGGCTGGCGGTGGGCCTGGTCCTGATCACCGGTGCAAACTTCATCATCGCCGTGATCGCTGGGCCAAAATTCGGCCCCGCAGCCAACGTGCTGCGTATCCAGGGGTTCGCACTGATCGCCACCTTCGTGGGCGCGCTGCTCGGATACGCGCTGCTCAGCCTGGGGCGCTACCGCGAGGTACTCTTGATCAACCTCGCCGTGCTGCTACTCAGCGGCGGATTCACAACAGTACTCGCGTCCCGGTTCGGGGCGCTGGGTGCCGCAAGCGCCACTACCGTCGTCGAGCTCCTCTACACAGGCATGCTCGCATTTGCCGTTGTGCGAACTGGGACGCGCCCGCAAATATCCGCGTCCCGGGGCGCGCGCGCCTGGATCTCAGCGTTGCTGGGCGCGCTGGCGCTGGTGCCGCCAGATCTCCCTAACATCGCCAGGCCGGCGCTGGCGATGACGATCTACTGCACGTGTCTACTCGTGCTGCGAGCAGTGCCGAGCGAGCTGCTCGATCAAATTCCAGGCCGCATCGGTCCCCGGCCCCGTGAACGGCCCTGATAGAAACACTAGAAGTACCTGTTTTGCGCTGGATAGTGCCCGATCCGGCGTCCGCTCGCCCGTCCATGCATGCAGTGTTAGCTTGCGCGTGCAATGCCGTTAGCTAAGGCTTCACGGGGACTCTCGTTTTTTCGCGGGCTGCTCAGATCGGGCACCGGGCGCACGCGATGAAGGCGGTGATCCTTGCCGGCGGGCTGGGCTCCCGGCTCAGCGAGGAGACAACGGTCCGACCGAAGCCGATGGTCGAGATCGGCGGCAAGCCAATCCTCTGGCACATCATGAAGATCTACGCCGCGCACGGCGTGGAGGAGTTCGTGATCTGCCTCGGCTACAAGGGGTACGTGATCAAGGAGTTCTTCGCCAACTACCACCTGCACACGTGCGATCTCTCCTTCGACCTCAGCCAGGGGGAGGTCAAAGTGCACCGCTCCAGTACGGAGCCGTGGAAGGTGACGCTTGTTGACACCGGCGAGGGCACGATGACCGGCGGACGTCTCAAGCGTGTGCTGCGCTACGTCGGCGACGAACCCTTCTGCTTCACCTACGGCGACGGTCTCGCTGACATCGACATCACGGCATTGATCAGTTACCACAAGGAGCAAGGCGCGCTCGCAACGGTCACCGCCGTGCAGCCACCCGGCCGCTTCGGCGCGGTCGAGCTGAACGGCACGCGCGTACGTAGGTTCGAGGAGAAGCCGCGCGGGGACGGCACCTGGCTGAACGGTGGCTACTTCGTACTGTCCCCCGAGATCGGCCGCTACATCGAGGACGACGAAACCGTCTGGGAGGACGGCCCGCTACGCACGCTTACACGCGATGGGGAGCTCGCGTCCTACCGCCACCAGGGTTTTTGGCAGGCGATGGACACGCTGCGCGACCGCAACCAGCTTGAGCACATGTGGAGCTCCGGTAGCGCGCCGTGGAGGGTGTGGGAATGAGCTGGTTATCGTGACCGCATCTGCCGGGACGGCGCTTGCAACGCCGCTCGTAGATGCGCCAGCCGCGCCGGCGCCCGAGCGGGCATCGTGGCCCTCCGCCGGGGACGGCACTGTGGACCGCGACTTCTGGCGGGGGCGCAGGGTGCTCCTGACCGGGCACACCGGGTTCAAGGGGTCATGGCTTGCGCTATGGCTGCGTGAGCTCGGGGCGCGCGTCACGGGGTTCTCCTCGGAAGTGCCCACCCAGCCCTCGCTCTACGAAATGGCTCGTGTGGGTGAGGGAATCGAGAGCATCGACGGCGACGTGCGCGACTTCCGCGCACTGTCCGCCGCGTTCACTGAGGCCCGCCCTGAGGTCGTTATTCACATGGCCGCGCAGTCGCTTGTGCGTCGATCATTTTCTGAGCCCCGCCTCACCTATGAGGTGAACGTGATGGGTACGGTCAATCTGCTCGATGCAGCCTGCCGTGACGGAAACGTGCGTGTCGTTGTGAACGTCACCTCTGACAAGTGCTACGAGAACCGCGAGTGGGAGTGGGCCTACCGCGAGCACGAGCCAATGGGCGGATACGACCCCTACTCGAGCTCCAAGGGCTGCTCAGAGCTCGTCACGGACGCCTTTCGCCGCTCGTTCTGCGACGCCGCCGACGCGCCGCGGCTGGCCTCGGCTCGTGCGGGCAACGTCATCGGTGGTGGCGACTGGGCCCAGGATCGCCTGGTTCCAGATTTGATGCGCGCTGCGCTCGATGGTCGCGAGTTGCGGGTGCGCAATCCGGATGCCGTTCGGCCGTGGCAGCACGTGCTCAACCCGCTCTGCGGGTATCTCGTACTCGCCCAGGCGCTGTGGTCCTCGGCGGAGCTGGCCGGCGGCTGGAACTTCGGTCCTGCTGAGGAGGATGCCCGCTCGGTTGGCTGGATCGCACGACGGATCGCTGCCTTGTGGCCGGGAGAGCTGACGCTCGTCGAGGGCGCTGCGCCCGCGAGCGCAGCGCCGCACGAGGCGCGGTATCTGAAGCTCGACTCCTCGCGTGCACGCTCGCGCCTGGGCTGGCGCCCGCGCTGGAACCTCGATGAAGGGTTGGACGCGACGATCTCCTGGTATCGCGCGCTCGGCCTCGGCGAAGACGTATCGGCGCTCACCGCTAGGCAGATCGAGGCGTACGAGCAAATGGCCGCGTTGGCATGATCCGGGCGCCAGAAGATTGTTCGACATGCAGGTTCTGCGCGGCTCCCCTCGAGCACGTGTTTGCGGACCTCGGCTCCTCGCCGCTGGCCAACTCCTACGTCTCGGCCAATCGGGCCGGCGCGATGGAGCCCTTTTACCCGTTGCGTGCACTGGTCTGCGAGCGCTGTTTCCTCGTGCAGCTCGAGGAGTTCGAGACCCCGCAGGAGATCTTCTCCGATTACGCTTACTTCTCCTCATACTCCGCCAGCTGGCTGGAGCACTGCCGGCGCTACACGGAGCAAATGAGCGAGCGTCTGAGGCTGGACGAGCGTAGCCGCGTCGTGGAGCTGGCCTCCAACGACGGTTACCTGCTTCAGTACTTCCAGGAGCGCGGGATCGCGGTGCTCGGGGTTGAGCCGGCAGCCAACGTCGCCGAGGTTGCCCGCGAGAAGGGTGTACCAACATTGGTGGAGTTCTTCGGAACCCGCGTCGCACGCACGCTTGCGGCCGAGTCGCGCGCGGATCTGTTGCTCGGCAACAACGTGCTCGCCCACGTCCCAGATCTAAACGACTTCGTCGCAGGGATGAAGATCCTGTTGGCCCGCAACGGCACGATCACAATGGAGTTTCCACACCTGATGCGGTTGCTGGAGGACAGGCAGTGGGACACGATCTACCACGAGCATTTTTCGTATTTCTCTTTTCTCACCGTTAGTCGCGTGTTCGCTGCCCATGGTCTACGGCTGTTTGATGTCGAAGAGCTGCCTACGCACGGGGGGTCGCTGCGGGTCTACGGCGCTCACGACGACGACGCCGCCAAGCCCGAAACGGCGCGTGCTCTGGAGATGCGCGAGCGCGAGCGCGACGCGGGCTACGAACGACTCGAGACGTATACGTGCTACGGCGCCCGCGTCGAGGCCGACAAGCGCCGCATTCTGGAGTTCCTGATCGGTCTGAAGAACGACGGGCGACGTGTCGTTGGCTATGGCGCGCCGGCGAAGGGCAACACGCTGCTCAACTACTGTGGGGTGCGTCGCGACTTCCTGGACTACACGGTCGACCTGAGCCCGCACAAGCAGGGACTCTTGCTGCCGGGAAGTCACATCCCCATTCGCGCACCCGCGGCGATCAGGGAGGACCGCCCGGACGTCGTGATGATCCTGCCCTGGAACCTCAAAGAAGAGATCATGCAGCAGTTGCGCTTTATTGAGGAGTGGGGGGGACGGTTTGCTGTGCGCACACCCGAGCTTTCGCTGCAGTGAAGGACCGCCTCCCGTGGGGGCCTGATCAGGGCGCCGTCTGGGCCGGCTTGGAGGCGCGGTGACGCAGGGCCAGTGAGTCCCAAAAGGTCATCTCGCGGTCGATCGCCTCGGCGGGCGGCCACTGGCGTTCTTCGCCGGCGCCTGCCCGCCAGCCCTCCAGTCGTCCGCGCAGAGACATGAGGTCACGAGACAGCATCGCGTCGGCCGCGACCACGATGCTCTCCGTCAGCAACGCGCGCGGAGCCGCGCGGCCCCGCAGTACGCCGTAGCGACGCATTACATAGCCGCGGCCGAAGCCCGCCAGCCGCCTGTGTCCGCGAGACAGGAAGCCATATGTAGCCGAACCGAGGTGCACTGCGACGGCGTTGGTGGCGGAGGCTGTGCCCCATCCGGCATTTTGCAGTCGCAGGGCGAGATCGAAGATGTCCATGTGCGCGGGGATTGCCTCATCCATGCCGCCGATCTGCTCCCACGCCGTGCGACGGTAGGCGCCTGCCGTGCCCTCGGGGCCGATCAGCAGTGGCCGTGGATCGGTCGCATCCTCGAGCGGCCTGCCCCGCAGTCGCTGGAACCCGGTGAGCGTCACATCTGCGCTTATGCCGACGCTGTCGATCGATCGCTCGTCGCGCTGGATCACCAATGACGCCACCGACCCTACGGTCGGGTCCGCCAGCGGCGGGACCAGTTGCTCGAGAAAGTCGGGGCGGCAGTTGACGTCATTGTTGAGCAGTACGACGATCTCACCGGAGCCCGCCGCCACGCCTCGATTGCACGCTTTGGGGAAGCCATCGTTCTCATCGATGCACTCGAGTTGTACGTCGGGCCAGTCGTTACGCAGTCGCGCCCGAGTGTCGTCTGTCGAACCATTATCGACGACGATCGTGCGGTGATTCAGCGTTTGCGCCTCCATATGGCGCAAACAGTCGTCGATGAGGTCATATCGGTTATAGGTGACAACGACGACATCGATCGACCTGGACACCGACCAAGTATAAGCGTCACGCGTTCAATTCAGTGAAGATCCGCGCAATTGTCTCCAGTTAATCATCGGCAGGCGTGAGGATCGCCTTCGCGGGCGGCGACTCGCCCTTGGCCGCCTCGACCTACCATGCATCGATGGGTTGCGTCAGCAACAGGCCCCGATGAGGCTCCGCCTCTACCACCACGCCGACGGCGCCCGCGTCGCCTACCGCGAGCTCGGTGCCGGGCCGCCGCTGGCGCTGCTGCACTCGGGCATGCTCTCCTACAAGGAGTGGGAGCCGCTCGTATCCGACCTCGCCGAGCGTTTTCGCGTGGTGCTCCCCGACCTGCCGTTGCACGGAGACTCCGAGGACCGGCCACGCCACCCCTACACGCTCGACTGGTTCGCCGAGGTGCTCGGCGGGTTCGCCGCTGAGGTGCTCGGACCGCGGCCACTGCTCGCGGGACATGGGGCGGGGGCGGAGGTGCTGCTGCAGGCGGTGCTCGGCGGACGAACCCGGCCTTCGCGCCTCGTGCTGATGCCCAACCGCATGCATGCGCCACCTGAGCGTCCACGGATGCGGGCGGCCTGGCAGCTGACCGCCCAGGCCGCAGCTGTTCCCGGCCTCGACCGGCTGCTCTCCTACGGCGCGGGGGCGTTGTTCGCGCCCCGGCGCGGACCGCTGCTCTCTGTGCGCGCCAACCCCGAAGCGGCCGACCTGTTCAGGCAAGCGTTCGCTGACGTTCCCGGTAACTCCAGCCTCGCGCGCTCCTGGGCCAAGTGCGCCCGAGCATGGCCGCGTGGAGCCCAGAGTCAGCTGTTGGGGCAGTACTCGCGCTTGGAGATGCCGGTGCTCCTGCTGTGGGCAGACCAGGACCGCATGCACCCGCTGAGGGTCGCCGAAGAAGCGCTCGCGCGGCTTCCCAACGGACAGTTGCGGGTGCTCGAGAGCGTCGGCTTCTTGATGGCCTACGACGACCCTGTGGGGCTCGCGCGTGAGCTGACCGCGTTCTGCGGGTAGCTGCGGGTAGCGTCGCGGCGCGCGTGGGTGGCGCTGGGCTGTATCTTCATTTAAAAAGTCTGTATCGCCATGGTTATACAGACTTTTGTGCCGGTAGACTCGGCGCGGCCAACCGTCGACCGTCTTTTAGGACAAAGGAGAACACATGCCGGAGCCGGACAAGCAGCTGTGGGGCGGGGAGACAACAAAGGCCGTCGAGAACTTCCCGATCTCCGGCGAGACCGTGCCCGTGTCGGTCGTGCACTGGCTGGCGCGCATCAAGGGTGCCGCCGCCGCCGTCAACGGTGAGCTAGGGCTGCTGTCCAAGCGCAGTGCCGCGAAGATCGAGAAAGCGGCCGCTGAGATCGCCGCCGGCAAGCACGACGAGCAGTTCCCGATCGATGTCTTCCAAACGGGCTCTGGCACCTCCACGAACATGAACGCCAACGAGGTCATTGCAGCGCTGGCCGGTGAGAGCGTGCACCCCAACGATCACGTCAACATGGGGCAGTCATCCAACGACGTCTTTCCCTCCGCGGTGCATCTGGCGGCGCTGGACGTCGCGCAGAATGAGCTGCTGCCCGCGCTCAAACAGCTCGAGCGCTCGTTCGCGAAGAAGGCCAAGAGCTTCCAGAACGTCGTCAAGTCCGGGCGCACACACCTCATGGACGCGGTACCGGTGACGCTGGGACAGGAGTTCGCGGGCTACGCCGCGCAGATGGCGCTCGCGCAGGAGCGCGTGGCCTCGGCGCTCGTGCACGTAGGGCAGATCCCGCTCGGCGGCACCGCCACTGGCACCGGGTTGAACACGCACCCGCGCTTCGCGGAGAAGGTGCGCGCGCGCCTGAAGAAGGAATCCGGGCTCAAGCAGATCGCGCCGCCGCTGGACCCGTTCGAGGCGCAGGCCAACCGCGACGCGCTCGTGGAGCTCTCCGGTGCGTTGAAGGTCGTGGCCGTCTCGCTCACGAAGATCGCCAACGACCTCGCGCTGATGGGCTCCGGCCCGCGCGCCGGGATCGGCGAGATCTTCTTGCCGGAGCTGCAGAAGGGCTCCTCGATCATGCCCGGCAAGGTCAACCCCGTGCTCCCGGAGGTCGTGCTGCAGGTCTCAGCGCAGGTGATCGGCAACGACACCGCGATCACGATCGGCGGTATGCAGGGTCAGTTCGAGCTGAACGTGCGCATCCCGCTGATCGCGCGCAACCTGCTGCAATCATTGCGGCTGCTGTCCGCCACCTCCAGCGCGTTCGCGGAGAAGTGCGTAGACGGGATCGAAGTCAACAAGGCCGGGGCCGCTGCTTCCGCCGGGTCGACGCTCGCTGTGGCGACCGCGCTGAACAGCGCGATCGGCTACGACAAGGGCGCTGCGATCGTGAAGAAGGCCACGGAGTCTGGGCGGCCGCTGCGTGAGGTCGCGCTCGAGGAGGGCGTCGACGCGAGGCTCTATGACGAGACAATTGATTTGCGGAAGATTGCTCGGGGGAATCAGGGCTGAGCCCCCCCGTTTGACCCCAGGCCGCGCGCCGCGATGGATGTAGCCGATTTGAGAAGACGTGGCAAATTCGATTGACGGGGCAAATGTCTGATGTTAGGTTTGCGCCATATCGCAGCGGCGTGGTCGGCATCGGAGGCCTGGTTGTATGCAGCGGAGGGGTGAACGCAGCGATTGGCGCTGCACCGGGGGTACCAGGGGCACGGGTCTCGCGCTCCAGGTACCCCTCCGAGCCACGCCTCGCCTGCTGACCGCACTCCTGGTGCTGGCACTCGGGCTCGCCGTCCTCTCCCGGCCCTCCGCGGCCAACGCCGCCGAACCGTTCTGCACCGACACCTGGACGGGGCCCGCCGAAGGCAACTGGCAGGCCGCAGGCAACTGGTCCTCCGGCCAGGTGCCCGGCTCCTCGGACGTCGCCTGCATCGGCTCGGGTGACACCGTCAGCGTCACGTCGGGCACATCCGAGGCGGGGCTGCTCGAGGGGGAAGGCGCCCTCGTCGTCTCGGACGCCACGCTCGAACTTGCCAACGCCCTGGAATCGTCGCGGATCGCGTCGCTGACGCTGCGGAGCGCCACGCTCGTGGACGGCGAGACGCTCGAAGTGTCTTCGGCGTTCTCGGGGGGTGGTTATGGGGCTTCGACTGTGAGTGGTGCTGGGAAGCTGGTGGTGGGTTCTGGCGCGTTGGCTGTGGTCGGTGAACGGTGTTCTCGGCTGACGCTCAATGGTGTGACGCTGGTCAATCAGGGCACGTTCACGAGCGGTTCCAGTGGTGGTGCGCAGGATGGGCCGATCTGGATGGAAAACGGTGCGCAGCTGCAGAACAGCGGCACGTTCAATCTGGATTCGAGCGAACCGGGTGGGTGTGGTTTCGGGAATCAGCCGTCGATCTATGACAGTGGTGGGAGCACGCCGGCGATCACGAACACGGGGACCTTCCAGACCAACGACAGCCAGGAATCGCCTGCTGTTGGTGTGCCGTTCGCCAACGAAGGCACGATCGACGCGCAGGCGGGCAGCCTGCAGCTGGCCGACGGCGGCACGAGCACGGATGGCTCTTTCACGGCGGCGTCGGGCGCCACGGTGGCGTTTACCGGCGGTTCGTTTGTGCTGAACGGCGCGACCTGGTCGGGGGCAGGCACGATCGCCGTCCAAGGCGCCGAAGTGAGTGCATCGGGCGTCCATTCCACGACCACGCAGCTGAGCTTGAGCGGCGGGCTGCTGACAGTCCCGGAAGGCGCCACGACCACAGTGAGCAGCGGCTCGCTGACGATCAGCGGCGCCACGACGGCGGTCGACGGATCGGGCAGGCTCGTGCTGGGCGCGGGTGCAACGGGTGCGTTCTCGACCGCCCGCTGCTCGCGCACAGTCCTCGACGGGGTGACGCTGGTCAACCAGGGCACGATCACGATGGGCGCCGGCGGTGGTGCCGATGATGGGCCGATCTGGATGGAAAACGGCGCGCAGCTGCAGAACAGCGGCACGTTCAACCTGGACTCGAGCGAACCGGGTGGCTGTGGCTTCGGGGCTCTACCGTCGATCTACGACAGCGGTGGCAGCACGCCGGCGATCACGAACACGGGGACCTTCCAGAGCGACGACAGCCAGGAACCGGTGAGCATCGGTGTGCCGTTCGCCGACGAAGGCACGATCGAAGCACAGGCCGGCACGCTGCAGCTCAGCGGCGGCAACGTGGGCACGGCGGACGATGGCTCCTTCAAGGCGGCGTCGGGTGCGACGCTCGGCTTCAGCGGCGGCGCGTTCGCGCTCAGCGGAGCGAGCTGGTCGGGAGCGGGCACCTTCGCGCTGGCGGGCGCCAGCCTCACCGCAACGAACCTGCGATCGAGCAGCGCCCACGTCAACGTCAGCAACGGATCGTTGACGATCCCCGAAGGCTCGACCAGCAGCTTCACCGCTCTGACCCTGAGCGAGGCGAACCTCACTCTCGCCGGCGAGCTCGAAGTGTCTTCGGCGTTCTCGGGGGGTGGTTATGGGGCTTCGACTGTGAGTGGTGCTGGGAAGCTGGTGGTGGGTTCTGGCGCGTTGGCTGTGGTCGGTGAACGGTGTTCTCGGCTGACGCTCAATGGTGTGACGCTGGTCAATCAGGGCACGTTCACGAGCGGTTCCAGTGGTGGTGCGCAGGATGGGCCGATCTGGATGGAAAACGGTGCGCAGCTGCAGAACAGCGGCACGTTCAATCTGGATTCGAGCGAACCGGGTGGGTGTGGTTTCGGGAATCAGCCGTCGATCTATGACAGTGGTGGGAGCACGCCGGCGATCACGAACACGGGGACCTTCCAGACCAACGACAGCCAGGAATCGCCTGCTGTTGGTGTGCCGTTCGCCAACGAAGGCACGATCGACGCGCAGGCGGGCAGCCTGCAGCTGGCCGACGGCGGCACGAGCACGGATGGCTCTTTCACGGCGGCGTCGGGCGCCACGGTGGCGTTTACCGGCGGTTCGTTTGTGCTGAACGGCGCGACCTGGTCGGGGGCAGGCACGATCGCCACCGCGGGCGCAAGCGTCACCGCCGCGAAACTGCAGGTCAGCGGCGCACAGATGAGCCTCAGCAGCGGCCAGTTGACGATTCCCGAAGGCTCCAGCACGAGCGTCGGCTCGCTGGCGCTGAACGGCGGCACGCTCGACCTTCCGGGTCGGCTCAACGTCGCCGGCTCGCTCTCGGGCAGCGGACAGAACACGACGATCGACGGTTCGGGCAAGCTCACGCTCGAAGCGGCGACGCAAGGCACGCTCGGCAGCGAGCGCTGCGCGCGGCTGACGCTCAACGGCGTCACGCTGGTCAACCAGGGCACGCTCACCTTGGGCACGGCCGGCGGCGCGCAGAACGGTCCGATCGCGATGGAAAACGGCGCACAGCTGCAGAACGCCGGCACGTTCAATCTCGACTCGAGCGAACCGGGTGGCTGTGGCTTTGGAGGCCAGCCCTCGATCTACGACAGCGGCGGCAGCGCGCCGGCGATCACGAACACCGGCACGTTGCAGGCGAACGACAGCCAGGAACCGGTCAGCATCAGCGTGCCGTTCACGAATCAAGGCACGATCGGTGCGCAGGCCGGAACGCTCCAGCTCACCGGTGGTGGCGCCAGCACGAATGGCTCTTTCACGGCTGCGTCGGGCGCTACCGTGGCATTCACCGGCGGTTCCTACACGCTCACCAGCGGAAGCTGGAGCGGCGCGGGCACGGTCGCCGTCCAGGGCGCCAACGTGACCACTTCGGGTGTCCATGCAACGAGCGCAGTGAGCTTGAGCAGCGGGCAGCTGACAGTTCCGCAGGCGGCAGAAGTGCAGCTGTCCAATGCGGTTGCGATTGGCGGCGACTTTACGATCGCCGGGCCTGGAACGGTTGTCGCCGAGCCGGGCGCGAGCACGACCACCCCGGGCGACTGCTCACGCCTGCTGCTCGAAGACGTGACCTACATCAACAAGGGAACGTTCACGCTGGCGAGCGGCAGCGCCGCGCTTTGGATGCAGGACGGCGCGCATTTGCAGAACAACGGCACCTTCCTCGATCAATCAGAGGATCCCGACTGCGGCTACGGCTCGGGCGGATCTTCGATCTACGACGGCGGTGGCAGCGAATCAACGATCGTCGACGTTGGCACGTTCAAGGCCGAAGGCGCCAGCGACACCCTCGTGGTAACGGTGCCATTCCAGGATCAGGGCACGGTGGAAGCCAAGAGCGCTACGTTGCAGATCGACGGCAACCTCGCCAACAACAAACTTCTCTACATCGCCGCCGGCGCGTCGCTGAACGTGACCGGCAACTACACGGAGGGCGAAGACGGGACGCTGAAGCTCGGCGTGGCGAGCCCGTCCAGCTTCGGCTCGTTGTCGGTGAGCGGCACCAGTGCGCTGGACGGGCTACTGGAGATCACCTCCGCAAACGGCTACAGCGCCGAAGTGGGCCAGAGCTTCGCGATCCTCTCGAGCGCGGCGGAGTCCGGCGCGTTCTCCTACGTCGGCGGCAGCGGGCTCGCGTCGGGCCTCTCGTACGAGCCCAACTACGCCAACACCGGCGTAAACGTTCTCGTGACCAACTCCGAAGGCCAGGTGCCGGTGCCGCTCCTCGTCTCGCCGCCGCACGTTTCCTCGGGGTCTCTGCAACAGGGTCAAACGCTGGTGCTCAGCCACGGCTCCTGGGAACACGCACCGAGCGAATACATCGATCAGTGGCTGCGCTGCAATGGGGCGGGCGGCGAATGCGAACCGATCGCGGGCGCGGGCGGACAGGAGTACGTGACAACCCGAAGCGACGTGGGATACACGATCGTCGCGCAGGAGATCGCCCGCAACGCAGGCGGTGAGAGCAAACCCGCAGATTCCAGTCCGACGGCGGTTGTCACCGCGCTACCGCTACGCGCGGCGGCCGGCGAACCGGTGAGCACCTACACAGGTGCGAAGGTCACGCTCGACGGAAGTGCCAGCACACCATCGGCAGAAATCAGCAACTACCGTTGGGAATTCGGCGACGGCGAAAGTGCCGAAGGTGCGGTCGTACGCCACGTATACCGCAGCCCTGGCACGTATACAGCGACGCTCACGATCAGCCGAGGCAGCGAACACACGAGCCAGTCGCTCACCGTCGACGTGGTCACCCCGCCCGGCGCCGAACACGCGGCGGCGATCATGCTCAGCGACGCGAGCGAACACCCGATCAGCGAAGCGACCGTCCTGTACGTAGGCGCGAACGGTGTTCGCACCGAAGAAACCACCAACTCACGCGGGGAAGCCGACCTGGCCGGCCTGCCCGAAGGCGAAGACACCGTCTACGTCTACAAGAGTGGTTTCCGGCCGGCCACCGGTGTGGTCGACGTCAGCAGCGAACATCAAGGGGTCGCCAGCATCACGCTCGAACCGGGGGAAGTGGCCACGACGGGCCTGAGCTCGCACGAACTGACGTTCAGCGAAATCGTCGAAGCCGGCATCAACCCCAGCGAACCTGCGAACCAGACGGTGGACAGCTTCGAAGCCAAGCTGGAATTCGCCGGCTCGATCAGCGTGGAAGTGGAACTGCACGGCGACATCAACTCCGAAGGCGAGTTCGCGGGTGGCGGCGCGCCTGAAGGGACAATCAAATCCACGCAGGAAGCCGCGGGTGGCAAACCGCTCACATGCGAACAGCAGGGTGCCACTCCCGAACACACCTCCTGCGAAGCAACGTTCAAGAACACGCAGGGCGAAGAAACCCGCATCATCGCCAAACCCACCACGATCGAAACCCACCCCGTGATCCAGTGGCTGATCCTGCGCGGCAGCGCCGTGACCGTCAAGCAGTTCTTCGAAGTGAGCATGGTTGTCCAGAACCTCTCCCCCGAAGAGCCCTTTGGACTCACGGCGGGCACCGCCACGCTGAGCCTGCCCGCGGGCATGAGCCTTGCGCCCACCAGCGAAACGCAGTCGCTGAGTCAGGGCATGGAAGCGATTCCGCCGCTGGGCAGCGACACCACGCATTGGATCGTCCGCGGCGATACGCCGGGGAGCTACACGCCGTCGGTCAACTACCAGGCCGAGCTGGAACCCTTTGGCACAACCGTCAGCACCCAGGCCGCGCTGGCGCAGCCGCTGACCGTGTGGGGCGCAAACGCCCTCAGCACGGTTTTGAAGATCGACAGCGGGCCGGCCGAACCGGGGATCCCCTACCACGTCACGGTCGGCGTCAAGAACGTGAGCAGCATCCCGCTGTACAACGTGGCGGTCAACACCAGCGCACCGGTGCACAACCACTTCATCCTTCAACCTGAGCAGCAGTTCACAACCACGATCGGCGAACTTCGTCCCGGGCAGACCGTGTTCGCGCCGCAGTACATCCTGATAACTCCCTCGCCGCATGAAATCTACGGCGAAATCAAAGAAGGCAAGCTCGTTGGCGAATCCGACGCGGAACTTCAGAGCGTCACGCTTGCCGGGGAAGGCAGCAACGCCACCCCCACGATCGAACGCGTCTCGCCGCCGACCCTCTATGAAGCAAAAATCACCTCGGCCGCGGGCGGCGAGGTGCACCTGCAATGGCAGCAGGTTCCCGGGGCGGAAGGGTATGAGATCTTCTCGACGTCCTCGCTCGGGACGCCCTTCGACGAACATCCACTGGCGGCTCTCCCCGCGACCGCCGATAGCGCCGAAGTGGCTGGGCCGAGCACCGACTATTACGGGGTCAGCGCGCTGATCGGCGGGCGCCTGGTACTCGACCATCCGCTCGTGGAAGCCTCGAGAGCCTCGCAGGAAGCCAAAGAAAAAGAAGAAGAAGAAGAACGAAAGAAGGAAGAAGAAAGAGAAAAGGAACGCGAACGCCACGAACGCGAAGAAGAAGCAAAGAAGGAAAAGCACCTCGGCCCGCACAACGAAGCCGAACCGGACCGTCCTCAATGCGAATCCGGCGACTCCGTCAACTGCGCGAGCGGCAATCACACCGAGACCCAGACCGATCTTTCCGTCGGCGGGCGCGGGCCGGCGCTGACCGTGACGCGCACGTACAACTCACAACAAGCCGTACGTCAAAGCAAACCCGGCCCGTTCGGCTACGGCTGGACGGCGCCATACGGCGCCTACATCACGATCTCGCGCTGGTGCGTGGCGACCTACAGCTCCTGTTCGGAAAGTAATCCCGGCAGTGGTGATGCGGTCGTCCACCAGGCGAACGGCAGCACTGTGTTCTTCTCAAAACAGGAAGCGAAATCAAAAGAAGGTTGGGTCGCAGGACCGCTCGTGCAGGCGACGCTCACAGAAGCAGGCAATAACCTCCTGTTCAGGCTGCCAAACGGTCATACGCTCAGCTTCGCCACGGCGGGGCATCTGACGAGCAAGCTGGGCCCGGCGAAATTCTTTAGATGGACAGAAGGCACGGCGCCGATCTCAAGCGAAGCGGACCGCAACGGGAACGCGTTCACCTTCTCCTACAACGAAGCGGGCGAGATGACCGCGATCGCCGATGCGGCGGGGCGCAAAATCTCGCTCTCTTACAACTCCGAAGGGCAGATCACCAGCGCGACCGATCCGATGGGGCACGTGGTCAAATATGGTTATGAAAAAGGTGATCTAGTAAGCGTCACCGAGCCGGGCGAATCGAGCCCGAACTGGCGCTTCGCGTACAACTCCAGCGGGGAGATGACGTCCGAGAGCGAAGGCGCTAACCCCGCGGCCACGACCGAATACGACAGTTCCCACCGCGTGATCACGCAGACCGACGCGATGGGTCGCAAACGCGCCTGGAAATACACCACCACGGGGGCGGGGCCGGAGACGATCATCACCGAACCGAATGGATCGACGACGGTCGAGCAGTTCAACGACGAAGGATCGCCCACCAGCGTCACGCGCGCGTACGGCACGTCGCTGGCCACGACGAGCCTGTCTGAATACAACGGACAGGAAGAGCTGGTCTCCAGCACCGACTCCGGCGGCGGCACGACGACCTACACCTACGACGCGGAAGGCAACCGCACGAGCGAAACCGATCCGCTCGGCAACACGAACAAATGGACATACAACGGCGAGCACGAAGTCGTCAGCGAAACTACGCCCGGCGGCGAGACGACGACGATCACGCGCGACGCGCACGGCAACGAGACCGAAGTATCGCGCCCTGCGCCTGGCGGTCAGACGCAGGCGACGAAATACGGCTACGACGCCGACGGCGACATGACGTCAAAGACCGACGCGCTCGGCAACAAATGGACATACACGTATGACCAATACGGCGACCGCGAAAGCGAAACCGATCCGGAAGGCGAGGAGCGCACCTACACCTACGACGCAGACTCCAACCTGATCACCACCGTCAGTCCGCTGGGTAACGTCGCCGGCGCGAAACCCGCGAGCTTCACAACGACCACAGAACGCGACGCGCAGGAGCGGCCAATCAAGACGACCAACCCGCTCAAAGCCACGACCAAAACGACCTACACGCCCGACGGTCAGGTGGCGACAAGCACCGAAGCGGACGGCAACACGACGACCTACACCTACGACGCCGACAACGAGCAGACCAAGGTCACCGAAGCAGACGGCGCCACGAAGGAAACCGAATACGACGCCGCCGGACAGGTGATCGGTCAGATCAACGGTGACCACCACAAGACCACCTACGTACGCAACGCGCTCGAGCAGGTCACCGAAGTGATCGACCCGCTCGGTCGCAAAACAATCAAGACCTACGAAGCCAACGGCAACCTCGCAAGCGTGACCAATCCAGAAGGCCAGGTCACCGCCTACGGCTACGACGCCGACAACAACTTGACGAAAGTCACCTACTCCGACGGCAAAACCGCTCCGGTCGAATACCAATACGACGTCGACGGCAGCCGCACCAAGATGTTCGACGGCAGCGGCACCACCACCTACGTTCACGACCAGCTTGACCGTCTGACCGAAATCCTCGACGGGCACGGCGAACGGAGCGTCTACGCATACGACCTCGACGACCACCAGACGAAGATCACCTACCCCAACGGCCAGGCGATCACACGAACGTTCGACGCGGACGGGCGCCTGAAGAGCACGACCGACTGGCTGGGGAACACCACCACGTTCACCTACAACGCGGACTCAGACCAAACGGCCACCGTGTTTCCGCATGCCAGTGACGACGAAGACACCTACACATACAACGATGCCGATGAGCTGACGAAGACGCTGATGAAGCTGGGCAAAAAAACGCTCGCGTCGCTGACATACACGCGTGCCAAAAATGGGGGCGTGACGAAATCGACCAGCAAAGGCCTGCCGGGAGAAGCAAAAACGTCCTACACATACGACAAAAGCAACCGCGTCACCGACGGCGGTGCGACGGCCTACGAATACGATGCTGCGGATAACCCCACAAAGATTGGCTCGACGACGAACACCTTCAACGCTGCCAGCGAGCTGACCGGCACATCTGCGGGCGCCGTGTACGCCTACAACGAAGAGGGCGAGCGCACGAAAGCGTCGCCGTCGAGCGGGCCCACCACCACCTACAAATACAACCAGGCGGGCGAACTGACGGCGATCAACCGACCTGGGGAAGGCGCAACAGCGCCGATCGAAGACACCTACACCTACGACGGGGGCGGATTGCGCGTCGCGGAAGCGATTTCCGGCACGACGCACTACCTGACCTGGGACACCTCCGAAGAGCTGCCGCTTCTGCTCTCTGACGGCAGCAACTCATACATCTACGGTCCCGGCAACCTGCCGCTCGAGCAGGTCTCCAGCGGCGGCATAGTGACCTACCTGCATCACGACCAGCAGGGCTCCACGAGGCTCTTGACGGGGAGCACGGGGGCTACGGTAGGCACGTGCTCCTACAGCGCGTACGGAGTCCCCGACTGCGAAGGAACGGCGAAGACGCCCCTCGGCTATGACGGGCAGTACACGAACGCCGAAACGGGGCTGCAATACCTGCGGGCTAGGAGCTACGAACCGGCGACAGGACAGTTCCTGAGCGTGGACCCGGTCATTGAATCCACGGGCGTGCCGTTTAGCTTCGCGGATGACGACCCTCTGAATGCGTCCGACCCGCTTGGCTTGGAATCGACGCTGGAAACGCAGCTACAGACCCAGTCCAACGCGAACGAAGTTCAGACGGACATCGGTATCTGGGAGGAAAGACTGCGCCAGCTGCACCAGGAACAGTCCGAAGCCGAAAGATGTGGAAACAAGGCCCTGGCCAGCCAGAAGGCCGGGGAAGAGCACTCCGTTGTCGCCACGTTGCTGGGCGAGATCGAGCTCTTGAAGGAAACCCTCGCACGCCTATCCGAACTTGAAAGGAAGGAAATCTCGGGCGAGCTGCTGAAGCTACTCGCAGGGCACGGGTATTGCACGGTCGTCGGTCTCGGCGGGGGCGCCGTCGGGGGTGCGCTGGGCACCGTTGGCGGTCCCCCCGGGGAGTTCATAGGGGCGTCGGGCGGAGAGCTGGGAACCGATCTCCTGTGCGACCAGATTGCGCAGGCGGTTAGCCCCTAAGCCGCTCAACGCAGATCCTCGCGCTGCTGGGCGAGCGCAGTATTGATGACTGAGTATCTGACCACGGTGGCCCCGACCTGATCGAGAATTCTCGAGATCCGAGCGCGCATACCTTCCGGGTATACGAGCAGCCCCAGTCCACGTCTGTCCGCGGCAGTCGCGTGGCCGGCGATCATAATCTCGGATGCCTGCTCGCCGACCTGACGCACAGACGCCGTGCACTCTGCGCCGAGACGCCCTATCCACGGACCGCGCGTTCCGCCGCTGAACTGCAATGTGCCCGCGGCCGGATCGCGTGCAGTGACCTTGTAGTCGAGGTTGCCAAGCGCACCGCAAAGGGCGGTATATGTCGCCTCGCGTGATGCTTCGTACGTTCGGCAGTAGGCCTGCTCTTTCGTTTCAGAGCGGATGGATCTGCCAAGCGCCACGGCCATCAGAATCAGGATCAGCGCCGCGAGCAGCGCGGGCCATTCCAGGCTCGCCAATCCTTGAATTACCCCCACGCAGGCGCCCGACACGGCCAGCAGCGCAAAGTAGACCGACTTTTTCATTGGATGACCCATGACGTGCCACGTGGCATCGCTGGATATACGTCGGCTGGTTGTTCGCCACGCTTGAGTCGGCTTGTCCTACCCGAAAGCCAGCAGGACGCACAAGACGCACTCGTTCGCGCGAACCAGCGACCACGATCATTCCTTAGGCAGCGCTTTGTAAAGCTGAGCAACCGTGGAGAGCACCCCAGGCTTGGCCCGCCCCCCATAGGTGAACAGCCCCTTCTGGTTGAGCCCTTCGATCAGTTTCAACTTGGGCAGCACGCTTTTGATCGACCCTCCCTCGAAAGTGGGCGTGAGCGGGTAGTCGCGCAGCACCCAGACCATCATCGCGGTGAGGTGCGGGTCGGCCGCGTACACGGCGATGTGCTCGGCGAGCAGCTTCGCTTGATACGCATAGCTGCCCGGGCTGCCGGGAGGGTTCAGGGCGTTGGATTCGGCGCCGAACTCGCTCACGACGAGCACCTTGCCCGGAAAGGTCTCTTCCATGGCGCGTAGGCGCGCGCGCATCTTCGCCTCGGTCTGCGCGGCGCTGTCGTGCGGGTAGTCATACCAGCCGGAGTAGTCGGTCTCGGCGACGGCGTTTACTTCCGAGTAGAGCGGCCCCGCGTGCGTTGGCGGGTGATCGCCCCACACGTCCACGGCGACCATGCGGCCGGGATCCTGCTGGTGGATCCAGCGGGAGATCGTGCGCACGTAGTCCACCTCCTGGGCGTCGCGGCCGTTCTCGGCGACCTCATCGACGAGGTTCCAGGCGAAGATCGACGGGTGCAGTTGCTCGGCGAGGACAGCTGTGCGTGCCTGCTGCTCTGCTTCGGCCAGGAGTCTAGGGGTGGTGGAGTACCACATGGCTGCGCCTTCCACCGGCCCGATTCCCTGCCAGACGAGGATGCCCGCTTCGTCGAGGCGTTCCAGCAGTTCCGGGTACAGCGGGTGCTGGGAGCGCACGACGTTGGCGCCCACCTGCCTGAGCTCTTCGACGATCCTCGTGTCGTCGGCGGGCGTGAGCGCGTCGCCGTGTCCCTGTGCGTCCTCCTGGATGGAGACGCCGTGCAGGCTTAGCTGCTGACCGTTCAGGTAGAGGCCGCCGCCGTGCCATGTCAGCTGGCGCAGCCCCACGCGCGCGGAGTAGCTGCTCTGCGCGCCTACGTTCAGCGTCAGCTGGTAGAGGCTGGGGCTCGCGGGCGACCACAGCTCCGGTTCGGCGACGGTGGCTGTGGTCGTGTCGGTGAGCACCTGGTCGTGCGCGACGGGGATCGCGGGGAAGCTCAGCTTCACCGTTTGCGAGCCGTGCACGAGCGAGCCTTCGGGAGTGATTGTGCGGGCCGGACCGTAGTTGTGGACCCGTACGCCGACGGTGACGTTCGCCTGCTTGGCGCTCGCGGTGTCGGGGGAGAGCGTGGTCTGCAGTGTGGGTTCGGACAATTCGCTTTCGCCGAGGAGGCGCACGTCGACCGGCCCGTCGATGCCGCCCCAGTTGAACCAGGTTCGGTGGAAGCCTTCGCGCGCCTGCTGCGCGGGGTCCTGCCAATCCACCCGCACGACGACCGTGTGCCTGCCGGCGGCGAGCGTGGCGCGCTCTTCGAAGGGCAGGTAGGAGCCGTGATGGGAGCCGAGCTTGCGCCCGTCGACCCACACGGTGGCGAGGTAGTTGGCGGACTGGAAGCTGAGCGCGTACGTGCCGGCCGTTGCCGCCTGGAAGCTCGTGCGATACCAGGCGATCGAGCCTTCGTAGTTGGCGGCGCCCGCGTGCCCGGTGTAGGGGGTGGGGCTGACGACGTTCGGCACGCTCACGTCCGCGCCAGCGAAGCCGCCGTGCGAGAAACCCTGCACCAGGCCGCGATTGTCGGGGTCGCGCCGCAGGACCCAGCTCGTCAGCGCGGTGCGCCCGCCGGGGCCTTCGGACGTGACCGGCTCGCTGCCGGGGGCTTGCGCGGCGGCGGTGTGCCCCGCGGCGAGGACGGCGCAGGCGAACATGAGCGCGCATATAGGCTTAGTGAGCAGGCTGATCATCGTCTCTTGTCGGGTGGGGCCGGGCGGACCATTCTGACGGGTGCCCTGGCGCGTCCCCGCCGGTTCCTGCTTCAACAACCGCGCGGGGCGTTCAGAGCGGGGCGGTGATTAGCGGCTCCGCGGCGCCGGTGAGCAGGCGCTCGAGCAGCGCGCGCGCGCCGGCCTTGTGCAGCGGTTCGTTGAGGTTTCCGCACTTGGGCGACTGCACGCAGGATGGGCAGCCACTGCCGCAGGTGCACTCGGCGATCAGGCGCAGCGCGTCCTCGCAGAGCTCCTCGAAGCGCGCGAAGGCGGTGCGGGTGATGCCGATGCCGCCGGGGTGCCCGTCGTAGACGAAGATCGTGGGCACGCCTGTCTGCGGGTGGAAGTTGGTGGACAGGCCGCCGATGTCCCAGCGGTCGCACATGGCGATCAGCGGCAGCACGGCGATCTGCGCGTGCTCGGTGGCGTGCAGCGCCCCCAGCAGCGTCTCCATGGGCAGCGTGTCGGCGAAGCCACCCGGCCCCGAGCCGCGCCCGGCGCGCTCGCCGGCCTCGAGTGGAAGCTCGAACCACAGCGCCTGCGTGGCGAAGCTCGTGGGGGGCAGGTCGAGCGCGACGATGTCCACGGCAGCGTGGTCCTGCAAGCGTCGGCGCTGGTAGGCAAGAACGGTGTCGGTGACGCTGACCTCACCGAATGAGAGGTGCACGCCGAGCGTTTCGCGGCGGTCGAGCAGGCGCATGATCTCTGTGTCGGTCTCCACCTTCGGCTGCGTGTACCAGTCGCCGCTGAAGCTCGACACGAGCGCCTGCCTGCGCTCGAGGTCCAATGCGCGTACCTCGTAGGAGCGGCCCTGGTGCATGTAGATCGCGCCTTCGTGCACGGTCGAGTGCGCGCGTGCAGCCTCGGTAGAGCCGAGCAGCTCCCCGGAGGACACCTCGACGATCGCGAAGCTGTCGGGAGAGGCGGAGCGCAGCGAGACCTGCGCGGCGGGGTAGCCGTCCGGGCGCCTGGGCACATAGGTGTCGCGCGCTACGGTGCCGCCCCGGCGGCGCAGCTCGCCGGCTGTCTCCAGGACTTCTGCGTGCGCCTGCCAGCGCGGGCCGAGGAACTCTGCGTCGGTGTGCGAGAGGGGCCCCTCGTGCGCGGCGCAGAGCAGGTGCGCGCGGTAGATCAGCGGGCTCTCGTGGTCGAGGATGGCGGCCTCGACAGGGCGTTCGAGGAACTCTTCGGGGTTGCGGCAGAAGAACTGGTCGAGGGCGTCCTCGCCGGCGACGTACACCGCCAGCCCACGACCGCGGCGCCCGGCGCGTCCCCACATTTGGCGCAGCGAGGCGACGGTGCCGGGAAAGGTGACGACGACGGCGGCGTCGAGCTCGCCGATGTCGATACCCAGCTCGAGCGCATCGGTGGTGATCACGGCGCGCAGCTCCCCGCGCATGAGGCGCTGCTCGAGCTCGCGCCGCTGCTGCGGGGTGTAGCCGGCGCGGTAGGGCTCGACCTGCTCGGCCAGCTCGGGATGGCTGCCTTGGAGGTCCTGCTTGACCAGGCGTGCGAGCACCTCGACGCCCTTGCGCGACTTCATGAAGCAGATCGCGCGAGCGCCGTCGCGCACGAGGCGGGCGAGGATCTCGGCGGCCTCGGCAAGCGAGGAGCGGCGCGTGCCGAGCGCCTCGTCGGTGAGCGGCGGGTTCCACACCGCGATCTGCCGCCGCGGCATGGGCGAGGCGTCGCTGTCGATCAATTGGAAGTCCTCGAGACCGGTGAGGCGCTCGGCCAGCTCGACCGGGTTTGCAATCGTGGCGGAGGTAAGCATGAAGATCGGCTGTGTGCCGTAGGCGGCGGCGATCCGCCGCAGCCGCCGCAGGACGCCGCCGACGTGCGAGCCGAACACGCCGCGATAGACGTGTGCCTCGTCGATCACGACCACGGCGAGGTTGGAGAACAGCTCCGCCCAGGCGTCGTGGTTGGGCAGGATCCCCACGTGCAGCATGTCGGGGTTGGTGAGCACGACGTTGGCGCTCTTACGTATCTGGCGGCGGGTCTCGCGCGGGGTGTCGCCGTCGTAGATCGCCGGGCGCACGCGCTTGGTCAGCCCGAACGCGCTGAGCGCGCGCGCCTGGTCCTGGGCGAGCGCCTTGGTGGGATACAGGTACAGCGCTCGCGCGGGACCCTGCTCACAGAGGATGTGCAGGGTGGGCAGGTTGAAGCACATGGACTTGCCGGAGGCGGTCCCGGTGGTGATGATCGTGGGTCCCTGCGTGGCCGCGTGCAGCGCCTGCGCCTGGTGGGCATAGAGGCTGTCGATGCCCATGCGCTCCAGGGCTGCGAGCACGTCGGGATGCAGCTCTGGCGGGAGCTCCACGAGCGTCGCGCGGCCGGGCCCTTCGTTTGCCTCGCGCACGAGGCGCCCGTCCTCGCGCCCCGCGTCAAGCAGCGCGCTCCACGGCTCGGTTCTGCGGTCGATGGCCAAGGACTTGAGATAGTAGAGGCGATGTCTGAGACGGCCGCTGAGCGCTGGGCGAAAGCCCGCTCCTTCCACCATTCGCTCTACCCGGCGGAGCGCATCGCGGCCGATCGTCGCCAGCGCGTGTCGGTGTGCCTGCCCGCGCGCGAGTGCGCGGCGACGATCGCGGAGATCGTGGGCACGCTGGTGGGGCTGCGCGAAGTGGGCGCGATCGACGAGGTGGTCGTCGTGGACGGCGCCTCGGTGGACGGCACGGCGGCGCTGGCGCACGAGGCGGGCGCGAGGGTCCACCAGGAGGCGGAGCTGCTGCCCTCGCACGGCCCCGTGCTGGGCAAGGGCGATGCGATGTGGCGGGCGCTTTCGGTGCTGGACGGCGAGCTGGTGTGCTTCGTGGACGCGGATACGGAGGATTTCTCCCAGCACTTCGTAACGGGCCTGTTGGGCCCGCTTGTGTGCGAGCAGGGCGTGTCGTTCGTAAAGGGCTTCTACCGCCGGCCGCTGCCGGGCGAGGGCTCGAGCGACGGGGAGGGGGGCGGCCGCGTGAACCACCTGACGGCGCGCCCGGCGCTGTCGCTCTTCTACCCGGAGCTCTCAGGCGTGCGCCAGCCGCTCGCCGGCGAGGTGGCGGCGCGGCGCGAGCTGCTGGAGTCGCTCCCATTCGTGACCGGCTACGGCGTTGAGATCGCGATGCTGATCGACGCGTGGCGCAGGCTGGGCCTGGACGGCCTCGCGCAGGTGGACCTAGACGAGCACCGCAATCCCCACCAGCCGCTGTCGGCACTGGCGCCGATGGCGCGCACGGTGCTGGCGACGGTGGCGCGCCGCCTGGAGCAGGAGGGCCGGTTGGGAGCGGTTGACGGCGTTCCGCTGGAACGGCCGCCGCTGAACAGCCTGGCGGTCGTGTGAGCATGCGGTGCCTGTATCTGGACCTCGACGGCACGTTGCTGGGGCAGGGTGCGTCGATGCTCCACGACGGCGAGGGAAATGTGACGATCGACGGCGTGCGCGCCGTGCAGGCGTGCCTGAGGGCGAACGTGGAGATCGTGCTGATGTCTGGCCGCCGTCGCGCGCAGCTGGCGGAGGACGCGCGGCTGCTGGGCCAGGGGTCTTACATATTTGAGGCTGGGGCGTGCGTGGTGTTGAACGGAGAGGAGCATTGGCTCACGGGCGATCTGCTTCCCGGGGAGCTGACGGTCGCGGAGCAGATCGAGCGCTCGGGGGCGCCGGCGCTGCTGCTGGAGCGCTACGGGGGGCGCCTGGAGTACCACGAGCCGTGGCATCTGGACCGTGAGGTCTCACACCTCTTCCGTGGCCTGGTGGACGCGCAGGAGGTCGACCGGCTGCTGTCGGACTCTGGCCACGGGAACCTGCGGCTGGTCGATAACGGGGTAGTTCACAGACGCTCCGAGGCACTTGCGGCGTTGCCGCACGTGCGCGGCTATCACCTTGTGCCGGCGATCGCGTCGAAGGCGAGCGCGGTGGCGTTCCATCGCCGTGTGGGCGGCTACGCGCGGGAGGAGACCTTCGCGGTGGGGGACTCGCGCGAGGACCTGGCGTGTGCGAGCGAGGTGGGCGTCATGTGGCTCGTCGCCAACGCGCTCGAGCGCGACCCCTCGATGCGCGATGTGCTGGCACCTCACAGCAACGTGCGCGTCGCTGAGGCGGGCCACGGCCCAGGCGTCTACGAGGCTGTGATCAGCACCCTGATGGACGAGTGATCCAGGAGGCCGGTAGGCAAGCGAGGCAAGGACGCAGAGAGCGTGGCGTGCTTGTGCACGCGAGCGAACGAGGACGCCGCCTCGCGCCGCCCAACGGCCTCCTAGATGATGCCTTCGCGTTTCTCCTCCTCGTAGAGGCGCTCGATCACGAACTCCTTCAGCAGCGTCTGGTAGCCGGTGTTGCGCAGCGCGGCGAGGGCCTTGAGGCGTTTGAGCGTGAACTGGTCGAAGCGGATGGCGATCGGTGTCGTGCGGCCGGGGCGGATCTTGTCCTGCATGCGCAGCGCCTTCTCGCGCTTGGCCTCCTGCTCGAAGAACTCGTCCGGATCGAGCGACAGGCCTTTGGCAGGGTCTACTTCTCCGGGGCGTGTTCGTGGCGACATACGGGCTCCTTTGCGGCGGCGTTGTCAGCAGGGACGGCGTCTATACCTTAGATATACGCCGAGTGCACCGCTAGAAGCAGTGGTGTCGCGGCCGCGGTAGGCTGGTGCCATACCTCATGTATGGTAGTTTTTGTCCATGATCAAGACGACGATCTATCTTCCAGACGAGCTCCATCACGGGGTCAAGCAGGCCGCAAAGGAGCGCGGTACCAGCGAGGCAGAGCTGATCCGCACGGCCGTTCGACACGAGTTGCTGGGCGCGCCGGCAGATCAGCAGGAGCGCGCCGAGCGGCGCGCTCGCCTACTGGCGGCCATAGGCACACTCGACAGCTCCGCTTACCCGTCCGGCTACCTCGATGACCTCCGCGCCCAGTGGCGCGACTGATCGTCCTCGATGCAAGCGTTGTGATTGCCGCGCTCGCGGTCGACGACGCGCACCACGACGCCGCCGTGGGTGCACTCGCCGACGCGGCTGACGCCGAGCTCGTGCTCGCCGCCACGACGCGGGCAGAGATCCTCGTCGGGCCTGCCCGCGTTGGCGGGAGGGCACTGACGGCTGCTCGAGACTTCGCAGCCGGCTGCGAGACCGTGCCTGTCAGCGAGATCGTTGCTGACAACGCCGCAATGCTGAAAGCCCGACACCGCGGGCTCAGCCTGCCTGACGCGATCGCGCTGGAGATCGCCGAGCTGATCGACGCCGACGTCGTGTGGACATGCGACCGGCGCTGGCGCGAGGTTCATCAGCGGGTCGCGGTTCTTTAGGCTCCGCCTCCGGGGGATCACCTCAACCCGTGCACGACGAGGTGAGTCTGCGTGAACGCGTGCAGGGCGAAGTCCTTGACCAGTCTTTGCCGCGCTCGTTTGGGGGCCGAGTGGACGAGGTCGCCGGCCAGCTTGGCGCGCGCCGGCAGGCCGAGGAGATGCGCGGCCGTCAGACGCCGTAACGGGAACGGGACGACCGTGGCGAAGCCGGCGGCTTCGAGCATGCCAAGAACGGCGGCGCGGTTGGGGCTCCACCAGCCGCTCTTCTCTGTAGCTTTCTCAGAGGGATGGAAGGCGGCGGCGGGTAAGCGACGGAACGTCGTGTCCACGAGCGTCTCCAAGACGAGCAGCTTCTCAGTGACGCTCGCCAAACGTTCGAGCGCCAGGAGCGGGTGGCGGATACTGGAGAGCATCCCCAGGAAGAGAACGACATCGAACTGCCCAACTGTCTCTGGGGAGATGTCGAGCACGTCGATGTCCAGATCCTCCACACGCGAGGCGAGTGCCTTTCGTAAGCGCTCGAAGCTGCTTTTCCCGCCTGGCCTGCTCCAGTTGCCACTATCGATCGCCAGGATGCGCGAGGCGCCGAAGCGCTCCGCAGCAAACGAGAAGTAGCCGTCGCGGGCACCCACGTCCAGCACCGTCTTGCCGGTGAGGTCCGGCAGGTTCAGCGCGAGCAGCTGCTCGAAGTGATGCCACCACTGCATCGGCTCCGACGACCTCGAGAAATCCGCGCTTACAGTGGCCATCTGGCCATCGTAGGGTCGGGCGTTCTTCCTGGCAAGAGGTTGGAGACGGCGGCTTCGATCACGCGCGTGGAGCGCCGGCGAGACGCCGCCATGCGCGCCGCCAGAACCCCGGTTTCGGGCGGCGTCGCCACAGTGCGGGCGGCGGCACGGTGGCGCGGACGAGCGCCACCCAATCGTCCAACGGCAGCTCCCCTGAGATCAGACGGGCGAGCGCGGTGGTGACGGGGGCGGCGACGTCCGCTGCCTGGAGCGCACGTGCGAGCAGCGGCACCGACTCGAGCGCCTCGACCGCCTGGCCGATCTGCGTGGGGATCTCCACCGCGGGGACGCCGGCGGCCAGCAGCTCCCCAGCGCGACGGTTGCGACTCTCCCTCGCAAGCGCCGTCGCGAGCAGATCACCGGCGCCTGCGAGGCCGATCATCGACTCTGGCCGCGCTCCCAATCCCTCGGCGTAGCGCCAGACCTCGGCGAAGATGTGCCCTGCGGCGGCACCGGCCGCGTTCAGGCCCTGAGCCTCCGTGGCGCCGGCCGCGAGCGCCGCGGCGTTCTTGGCGGCGCCGGCGAGCTCCACGCCGATCGGGTCGTTCGAGAGCTCGCACACGACGCCCGCGCGCGTGAACACCTGCGCGATCGCGCGCGCGAGCTCCTCCTCCGCGCAGGCCGCCACGAGCCCGGCGCCCGCATGCACCATCTCCTGTGCATGGGCGGGGCCGCCCAGGCAGGCGACGCGGTCGGCACCGAAGCGTGCGCTCAACAGGATCGTCGGTGGCGTCCCCTGAGGAGGGACGAGACCCTTGGCTGCGGAGACGATTGCGGTTCGCTTGCCCAGGCCGGAAGCGGCTAGGTTCTCGATCACCTCGCCCAATCCGCGCGAGGGAACTGCCAGGAAGACGTAGTCCGCACGTGCGACGCCCGCTGAGGCTGGCTCGATGCGCAGCTGCGCGGGCAGCTCCACACCGGGCAGGTACTGGCGGTTCTCGCGCTGCTGGTCGATCAGCGTTGCCTGCTCAGCGGTGCGCGTTTGCAGCGTCGTGCGTAGCCCGCCGCGCGAGAGTAGGAGCGCCAGTGCCGTCCCGAACGAGCCCGCGCCGATCACCGTCGCGCGCCGGCTGGCCGGCGAGAGCGAGCGCACTCGCGGCGCGCGAGCGCTCGGATGTGGCTCGGGCTCGGTTCTCATGCGCCGGGCGAGCCTAGCTCTCTGCGATCGTGAGCGCGTGCCCGAGGGCGACACGATCCACTACGCAGCCGCGCGCATCCGTGCGGTGCTCCTGGGGCACATGCCCGAGGAGATCCTCACGCCCCATCCGCGCCATCAGCTCGAGCGCTGGCCGCAGCGACTCACCGGCCACGCGGTGCGCGCCGTGGAAGCGCACGGCAAGCACCTGTTCCTGCGCTTCGACGGTGGCCTGACGCTCCACTCGCACTTGCGCATGACCGGCTCCTGGGGCGTATATCGCGACGGTGAGCGCTGGCGTCGCGCGCGCCGGCGCGCCTGGCTCGTGCTGCGTCACCAAGGCGCTGAGGTGGTCGAGTTCGACGGGCCCGTGCTGGAGCTCGCAAGCGACGCACGGATCCGCTCGGACCCGCGGCTGATGGCGCTCGGCCAGGACGTCATCGGCGAGCGATTCGACGAGAGCGCCTTCCTGGCGAGGCTCCGCCGCGACGACCACACGCGTCCGATTGGTGACGCGCTTCTCAACCAAAACACCCTCGCAGGCATCGGCAACGTGTGGAAGGCGGAGTGCTGCTTCGCCGTCGGCATCGACCCCTGGCGAGCACTCGCCGATGTCAGCGACGATGAGGCGCTCGCGCTCGTGTCCTTTGCCCGCGAACGCATGCCGATCTCCGCGCGCGAGGGCTTCGCATCGCGCCCGCGGGCCGTGTACGGCCGCGCCGGCCGGCCGTGTGAGCGCTGCGGCGCGATTGTCCTGCAGCGCGGACAGGGCGAGAACAACCGCGTCACCTACTGGTGTCCGGGCTGCCAGCATTGACTCTTCTTGTGGCTCACGCCAGCTCGGCGAGCTCGCGCCCAGCCGCGAGGAGCTTCTGGCGACTGTTCGCCCGCACGATCAGCTGCAGGTCGAGGATGCGCGCGTCGAACGCATCGAGCGTGTTCTCAGCGGCGATCGCGTAGGCGGGCACGCCGCCCTGGCGCGCCCTCGTGGCGATCTCAAACGCCACGCTGCCCGCGAGCGTCTCCTCGTGCATTCGCGCCGCAGCGATCACGACCGCTCGGGCGCCGCGCATACGCGCGTCGAAGCCAAGGTCGTCCAGTAGCCGGCGCGCGTCGGACGCCTGCGCCTCTGGCCCGAAGACGAAGGCGTCAGGCTCGGGCTTGCCGGCGTCCTGGACGCCGCTGGCGATAGCGTGGGCCACGGCGGCGGCGGGCAGACGTGGGCCGAATGCTTCGCAGGCGAGAAGCAGCCTGGTTGGTATGCAGACGGTGAGCGTGTGAGGCGCCACGATCGGGCATCCTTCCAGCAATGGCCGCCAAGAGTGGAGAGCATGTCGTCGTCGAGGTCGCCGGGCGGGAGCTGCGCGTGAGCAACCCCGGCAAGCCGTTCTTCCCCGACGTCGGGCTCACGAAGATCGATCTCGTGAACTACTACGTAGAGTGCGAGGGGGCGGTCGTGCGCCATCTGCGTGAGCGACCAACGGTGATGAAGCGCTGGGTCGACGGGGTCGCCGGCGAGCCGTTCTTCCAAAAGCGGGTGCCAGACAGTGCGCCCGATTGGCTGCAGACCGCCACCGTGACGTTCCCCAGCGGACGCCACGCGCGCGAGCTCGTGCCCAACGACGCCGCGCACCTCGTGTGGGGCGTGAACCTAGGGGTGATCGACTGGAACCCGTGGCCCGTGCGTCGCGCGGATCTCGAGCATCCGGACGAGCTGCGCATCGATCTCGACCCCGGCCCCGGTGTGCCGTTCGCGGAGGTGCGCGCGGTCGCATTGGGGGCGCGCGGAGTCCTCGAGGATCATGATCTTCTGGGGTTCCCCAAGACCTCCGGCTCGCGGGGCATCCACATCTACGTGCGCATCCAGCCAAGCGAGAGCTTCGAAGAAGTGCGCCGCGCCGCGCTCGCTCTCGCGCGCGAGGTCGAGCGCCGCATGCCAGGCCGTGCCACCAGCCGCTGGTGGAAGGAGGAACGTCAGGGCGTGTTCATCGACTACAACCAGAACGCCCGCGACCGCACCGTCGCATCCGCGTACTCCGTCCGTGCCGTCGCGGACGCGCGGGTCTCCTGTCCGCTGGAGTGGGACGAGGTGGCTGACGTCGAGCCCGCCGAGCTGACGCTGACGACGGTTCCCACGCGCCTGCGCGAGCGCGGCGATCCGTCAGCGACGATCGACGAGCACCCCGGTCGCCTCGACGGTTTGCTCGAGCTGGCCGCGCGCGACGAGCGTGACGGCCTCGGCGACGCCCCCTGGCCACCGCACTTTCGCAAGCAGAAGGGTGAGCCACCGCGCGTGCAGCCGAGCAGGGCGCGCAAAGCCGACGCAGCGGCGCCCACCAACGGGGAGACGGGCGCTTGAGCCTGCCGCTCGCGCCCCCGATCAAGCCGCAGCTGGCGCTCTCGCGCAAGGAGCTGCCGGTGGGGGAGGACTACGTCTACGAGATCAAGCTCGACGGTTTCCGCTGTGTGGCGTTCGTCGATGGCGGCGAGATCTTCCTGCAGTCGCGCAACGGCAAGCCTCTGGGGCGCTATTTCCCGGAGCTCACGCCGCCTGCCGGTCGCTACGTGCTCGACGGGGAGATCGTCGTCCGCGACGCGGACGGCCGTGAGGACTTCGACGCGCTCGGTCAGCGCATCCATCCCGCAGTCTCGCGCATCGAACTCCTTGCTAAAGAGACTCCTGCCGTCTACGTCGCTTTCGACCTGCTCGCCCACGAACAGGAAGCGCTGCTCGAGCGTCCCTTCTCCGAGCGCCGCGCCGCGCTCGAGGCGTTGCTCTCGGGGGAGGCGTTCGCACGTTCGCCCGTCGAGCTGATGCCCACCGTCGCATGCGCCGAGGAGGCCGGCGTCTGGTTGCAGCGCGCTGAGGGCGCGATCGCCAAGGAACGCTCGGCGCCCTACCGTCCGGGCGAGCGCAAGGGCATGGCGAAGGTCAAGCGCGTGCGCACGATCGACGCTGTCGTCGTCGGTTGGCGTCCGGGCAAGGAGCCGGAAACGGTGGGCGCGTTGATCCTCGGTCTCTACGACGGGGGTGAGCTGCGCGTCGTGGGGCACTGCTCGGGTCTCAGCGTGGCTGAGAAGAAGCGCCTCGTCGGCTTCCTCGCCGCGTATGAGTCCGGCGAACGCGGCTCTGCCGAGCCAAGCCGCTGGAGCGCGGGCAAGGATTTGGAATGGGTGGCGCTGCGCCCAGAGCTGGTCGTGGAGATCGACTTCGACCACGTCTCAGCTGGGCGTATCCGCCACGGCGCGAAGCTACGCCGGTGGCGCGATGACAAGCCCCCGCGCGAGTGCACGTTCGACCAGCTCTACAGCTGAGCGTCGGTCGCACGAGGCGTGGTCTAGCATCATTGTTGTGAGCAATGAGGAGAGCCACGCGCCCGCGACGGTCGCCGAGGAGGAGTATCTGCAGAGCCTCTATTGGCTGCAGGAGGCAGGCCTGCCAATGACCGGCGCGAACGTCTCGCGCGCAATGCAACTATCCGCGCCCACCGTGCACGAGATGATCGGGCGCCTCGAGCGCGACGGCTACATCACGCGTGCCAGCAACCGCGCAATCACCTTCACAGAGAGCGGCGCCGCACACGCCGAGGGCATCGTGCGCAGGCACCGGCTGATCGAGCGCTTCCTCACCGACGTCCTGGGGGTTCCCTGGGACGAGGTGCACGAGGAGGCCGAGCGCCTCGAGCACGCGATGTCGCCTGTGCTCGAGGAGCGCATGCTCGCCGCGATCGGTGACGCAAAGACGTGTCCCCACGGCCACCCAATCGTCGCCGGAGCACGCCTGGCCGGCGTGCCGCTAGCCGACGTCGAGCTCGGCGCCTCCGTGCGCATCCTGCGCTTTGAGAACGAGGCCGAGGATCTCCTGCATTACCTGAAGGCATCCGGCGTGGAGCCTGGCCTCCGTGGCACGCTCGCTGAGCGCGACGACGAGCACGTGGGTGTGCGCGCCGATGACGGGAAGCTGATCAGCGTCACGCCCAGCGTCGCCGAGACGGTCTCGGTGATCGCCGACCCATCGCCGCCGGTGCGCACCGCCTTGCCGGAGCAGCTGGTGCTCGGGCAGCGCTACGGGCGCTAGGCCCGCCGGTCACACGTTCAGTGCGTGCGGTCGGCGATCACAGCGTCGATCTGCTCGCCCACCAGAGGCATCCGCTCGCGGACGATACGCATGTCGTGGGCGGAGATCCGCAGGCCCCGAATCGGCGAGGTGGCGACGATCGTCGCGTTACGCTGAGCCCCGTCAGCGAGCACCGCCAGCTCGCCAAAGAAGTCACCTGGGCCCATTTTGTCGATCAGCTCGCCGTGGTGGAAGACATCGACCGTTCCCTCCTCGATCACCATGAACTCGTAGCCGAAGTCTCCCTCGGTGACGAGCGCCGCACCGGCCGGAGCGCTGAACTCGTCGACGAGGCGCGCGAGCATCCTGCGTTCGGCGACCGACAGCCCCGCGAAAGGGCGGATCTGCTCGAGTCGAACGTCGTCCATCACGTTCCTATAGGGAGCGGTAGGCCTCGGCCAGGCGCGAGACGCCCGCGCGGATCTGCTCGGGCGTGACGCCGGAGTAGGCCAGGCGCAGCGTGTTCTCGCCGCCCTCCAGCAGGAAGTCGGTGCCCTTCACGAACGCCACGCCGCGGTCGGCGGCGGCCTTGAAGAGCGCTCCGACATCGGTTCCCTCGGGCAGCGTCACCCACATGAAGTAGCCGCCCTGCGGCTCGACGAACTGGGCGTCGGCGAGCTCGCTGCGCAGCGCGTCCGCGAGTGTCTTCGCGCGCTCCGCCAGCGCGGCCTTGACGGTCTCGATCGAGCGGTCGATCGCGCCGGAGGCGCAGAACTCGTACACGATCGACTGCGAGACCATGTTCGGCGATATGTACGTGTTCGTGGCGAGCTGCGCGATCGAGGAGATCAGTTCGGGCGGGCCCACGAGGTAGCCGACGCGGATGCCCGGGCAGACGGTCTTGGAGAACGATGACGCGTACACCACCCGCTCTGGGTCCATGGAGAGCATCGTCGGCAGCGTCTCGCCGCTGAAGCGCAGCTCCACGTAGGGGTCGTCCTCGAACACCATGAAGCCGTGGTCGGCGGCCAGCTCCAGCAATCGCTTGCGCTTCTCGTAGGAGAGCGTGTAGCCGGCAGGGTTCTGGAAGTTGGGGATGATGTGCGCGAGCGTGGGGCGGACGGTGCCGAGCAGCGTCGCGAGCGCGTCCGTGTCAATGCCGTCGGGCTCGAGCTCCACCGCGTGCACGCGCGCTCCACGCCCGCGCAGCGACAGCAGCGTGCGGTCATACGTTGGACGCTCGACGATCACCTCGTCGCCCAGGCGCACGAGCTGCTCGAACAGGAACGCGTCCGCCTGCATGGAGCCGTTGGTGACGAGCACGCGCTCGGGCTCCACGCCGTGGCGGTCGGCGATCCAGCTGCGCAGGCGCGGGTAGCCAACCGACGTGCCGTACGCGGTTGTGCCCGCAGGGTCGCTCTCGAAGGCGCGCACGGCAGCGTCGCGCAGCCCATCGACGTCGACGATGTCGAGCGATGGGGCGCCGCGGGCGAAGGAGATCGTGGGTCCGGCTGCAGTTGGCACAGCGGCGTAGGATAGGCGTCCGAGCAGCTCGTCGTAGTCGTGGGTCAGATCACGCGCCGTCTGCTCCAGCCGGTCACGGAACCTGAGCAGCTCTGTTGGACTTGGCGGACGCGGAGCGCGGGGGGTGCTCTGGGGTGCTGGGGACGGCGCCGCGGGCGCCAGGGACGGCGGGCTGAGCGATGCGGTGGACGTCGGTGCTGCGGGCATGCTCGTGTACGGCCACGCGGATGCCGGCGGCTCTGCGTGGGCCGGGCTCTCGATGCTCTCGTCGACGATCCTGCTGGAGGCGAAGCCGCGTGGAGCGGGCGGGGGTGCAGGTGCGGCTGGCGGCGCCGGCTCCTCGCCGCGGATCGACTCGAGCGTTTGCTGCATCTCCAGGAGCTTTCGCTCGAGCTCGTCCAACGTCCTCGCCACCTCTTGGTCCATTACGGCCTAGCGTACCGGCCCGGCACGCCGCGCGGTCGGTGCTCGGGAGGTGCTGACGGGCGCTCAGGAGGCGCTGACAGAGGCGCCGCCGAGCACCTCGACGGCAATGCTGGCGGTCTCGGTGGGGGTTCGTCCCACGCGGACCCCCTTGGCTTCGAACGCCTCGGCCTTGGCGGCGGCGGTGCCGGCGCTACCGGAGACGATTGCGCCCGCGTGGCCCATCTGCTTGCCGGCTGGGGCGGTGAAGCCCGCGATGTAGGCGACCACTGGCTTGCTCATGTTCTGCGCGATGTAGTCCGCTGCCTCTTCCTCCGCCGAGCCGCCGATCTCGCCGGAGAGCACCACCAGCTCGGTGTCCGGGTCGGCCTCGAACAGGCCGAGCACGTCCACGAAGGATGAACCGGGCACGGGGTCGCCGCCGATCCCCACGATCGAGCTGCACCCGAATCCGGCCTGGGCGATCTCGTTTCCGATCTGGTAGGTGAGCGTGCCCGAGCGCGAGACCACGCCGACGTTGCCCGCCTTGAAGAACGAAGCGGGGATGATCCCCACGTTGGCCTTGCCCGGCGAGAGAATGCCGGGGCAGTTGGGGCCGATCAGCCGCGTGCTCGGGTAGTCACGCTTGAGCGTGTTGTACACGCGCAGCTCGTCGTGGGCGGGGATGCCCTCGGTGATCGCGATCACGAGCGCGACGCCGGCGGCCGCGGCCTCGAGGATCGCGTCGGCGGCGAAGCGCGGCGGCACGAAGATCATCGCTGTGTTCGGCTGCGCATCGGCCATCGCCTGCTCCCAGCTGTCGAACACGGGGATGCCGTCGACGTCCTGGCCGCCCTTGCCGGGGGTCACCCCGCCGACGACGTTGGTGCCGTAGTTGCGGTTGTTGAGCGTGTGGAAGCTGCCCTCGCGCCCGGTGATGCCGGCCACGCACAGGCGCGTGGCCTCGTCGACGAGGACGGACATCAGGCGCTCGCTCCCACGGGTTGGCCGGCCGCGAGGGCGACGACCATCTCCGCTGCCTCGTTCATCGTCTTGGCCGGGTAGACGTTGGGCAGCGCCGCCTCCGCAAGCAAGTGCCGGCCTTCGACGTCGTTGGTCCCGTCCAAGCGCACCACGAACGGCACGGACGGCTTGATATCGGCGAACGCCGCGATCAGCCCGCGCGCGACCTCGTCGCAGCGCGTGATGCCGCCAAAGATGTTGAAGAGCACGGCCTTCACGGCGTCGTTCGCCAGCAGCAGGTCGACCGCCTGCTTGATCTTCTCCGCGTCCGAGCCCCCGCCCGCGTCGAGGAAGTTGGCCGGGGCGCCGCCCGCCTGGGCGACCACGTCGAGCGTGGACATGACCAGCCCGGCGCCGTTGCCGAGAATGCCGATGTCGCCATCGAGCTTGACGTACTGGACGCCCTCTTCCTTGGCGCGGCGCTCGATCGGGTCTTCGTTCTCGCTGTCGGAGAGGTTCTGGTTCTCGGGGTGGCGGTAGAGCGCGTTGCCGTCCAGGGACACCTTGGCGTCGAGCGCCTTGACTTCGCGGTCGGGTGTCACGATCAGCGGGTTGATCTCGGCGAGGGTGGCGTCCTCCTGAAGCCAGACCTCATACAGGGCCACCAGTGCGTCCGCTACGCCGTCGATCACGTCGGAGTCCGCTCCGCCGACAGTTGCGATCTGTACGGCCTCGCCGTGCGAGAGGCCCGTGAGCGCGTCGACGTGCTGGCGGATCAACTTCTCGGGCGTTTTCTCGGCGACCTCTTCGATGTCCACGCCGCCCTCGGTGCTGAACATCACCAGCGGCTGCTTGGCGGAGCGGTCGAGCAGCACGGAGGCGTAGTACTCGGAGGCGATGTCCGAGGCGTGCTCGATCCAGACTTTGCGCACGACGTGTCCCTTGATGTCCATGCCAAGGATGTTGGCCGCGTGCTCGCGCAGCGCGCCCTCGTCGGCGGCGAGCTTCACGCCGCCGGCCTTGCCGCGCCCGCCGATCAGCACCTGCGCCTTGACCACCACCGGGTAGCCGACCTCGGCGGCGGCTGTCACGGCATCCTCGACGGTGGTGACGACCGATCCCTGAGAGACGCGCAATCCGTGGCGGGCGAACAGCTGCTTGCCCTGGTACTCCAAGAGGTCCATTAGCGGCGCGGGACTCTAACGCAAGATGAACGATCGCGTGCAGCCAGCCCCGTGGAGGGGTGGCGCACCGCGCCGAGGAGGCCAGGCGCGGCATAATGCCCGCCGATGCCCATCCCAAAGAACATCACCTTCGTCACCTTCGATGTATACGGCACGCTGATCGACTGGGAGAGCGGGATCTACGACGCCTTCTCCAAAGAGGCCGCCAGAGATGGCGTTGAGATAGATCGCGCTGTCCTGCTGCCGATGTTCCACGAGATCTCTCGCGAAATCGAGGGAGGCTCATACGAGCTCTACGCGGAGGTCCTGCGCCGCACGGCGATCGAGATCGCCAAACGCCTGGACTGGGCGCTCGAGCCCTCGCGCTCGGGCTTCCTGCCCGACTCGGTGCAGCGCTGGATGCCGTTCAAGGAGACCGCGCCGCAGCTGCAGAAGCTGTCCAAGAAGTACAAGCTGGGCCTCCTGTCGAACATCGACGACAAGCTGCTGGGGCAGACCCGGCGCCACATCCAGACCGACTTCGACCTCGTCGTCACCGCGCAGCAGGTGCGCTCGTACAAGCCCGAACTGCCGCACTTCACGGAGTGCGCGCGGCGCATGGGCGGCAAGCGCGGTTGGGTGCACGTGGCCGCCAGCCACTACCACGACGTGGTGCCGTGCGTGAAACAGCGCGTGCCCGTGATCTGGGTGAACCGCAACAAGGAGACGCTCGACTCCTCCCAGAAGAAGCCCACGGCCGAGGTGACGAGCCTCAAAGAGGCGGCCAAACTCCTGGGCGTCGCTTAGCGGCCGCATCCGGTGCGGGCCGTATCGCTGCATCCCGACGTGATCGTGGTCACCAGCGCGGTCCTGAGCGTCAACTGCGTGATCGTTCGTGGGGCCGTCGCGGGCACCGAGGCCGGCGACGCTGCAGGGGAGACGTTCGTGATCGACTCGCCGGTGCTGCCGGACGAGCTCGACGCTCTGCCGACGCTGCTCGAGCAGGCGCAGTTTCCGCAGCCGAGCGGGCTGCTGGCGACGCACGGAGACTGGGACCACCTGCTCGGACGCCTCGCCTTTCCCGAGGTCGCGCTTGGCTGCGCGGAGAGCACCGCCCGGCGGCTGCAGGCGGCGCCGGGGGAGGCCCAACGTGAGCTACGGACGTTCGACGAAAAGCTGATGATCGAGCGGCCGCGTCCGCTGGCGCTTGGATCGCTGCAGGCGCTGCCGGTGCCGGGGCGCTGTGAGATCGGTGACAGCGAGCTGGAGCTGCACCAGGCAGACGGGCACACGATCGACGGCATGACGATCTACCTGCCGTGGGCGAGGGTGCTCGCCGTCGGGGACTACCTTTCAGGGATCGAGATCCCCGCGCTGAACGCGGGCGACACGGTGGAGGCGTATCTGGCGACGCTCGAGCGGCTGAGGCCGCTCGTGCAGCAGGCCGAGCACGTGGTGCCGGGGCACGGCCGTGTCAGCAGCGGCGCAGACGCGCTGGTGGTGCTGGAGGAGGACGTCGCCTACCTGGGCGGGCTGCGAGACCGGGGAGAGGACGCGGCGTTGCCTGCTACCCGGGGCTCACGTCAGCAGCGCGTGATTCATGCTGAGAACGTTCGCGCGCTCGCGTGAATACTATCGCACACAATTTTTCCAACCGGACATACACACACCGCGCCGTCACAACCAGGACACAAATCCCCACACGCCAGGAGGTGCGGCGCCTCCCCGAGGGTCTGAATCAGGTGACGTCGGCGCTGACGATCGTGGCGATGGGAGCGCCGGCCTGAATCGGCGCGCCCTCGGTGATCGGCAGCTCGGTGATCTTGCCGGACTTGTGGGCGGTAATCTCGTTCTCCATCTTCATCGCCTCGATGATGCACAGCAGCTGGCCCTCTTTGACCTCGTCGCCCTCTTTGACGAGCACCTTCCACATGTTTCCTTGTAGAGGCGACGGAAGGGTGTCCGGCCCGCCACCGCTGGATGCCTTGCGCTCACCGCGCTTGGGCGCCTTGCGCGCCGCCGCTGCGCCGCCACTGCCGTTCTGTGCGGCAGCCCCGAGCACTACGCCCCCGCCGAAGGGTGGCCCGACGACACGCACATCGAAGCGCTTGCCTGAGACCTCGACCTCGTAGGTCTGCTCGACGTTCTCCGCCTCGTCGTCCTCGGCGGGCGGCGTGGGTGGTGGGAAGGCGAGCGTCTTCAGCCACTTCTTGTCCTCCATGAGGTCGCGACAGGTCTCGCCTTTGGCCCACTGCTCGGTGGCGAGCAGCGCCTTATGGAAGGGGATCAGCGTCTTGAGCTCGCCGATCTCGTATTCGCTGAGCGCGCGCAGCATGCGCGCGGTGGCCTGCTCGCGGTCGGCATCCCAGACGATCAGCTTGGCGACCATGGGGTCGTACATGGGCGAGACTTCGCCGCCTTCCTCCACACCCGAATCGACACGCACGCCGGGACCGCGCGGCTCGCGGTAGACGCCGATCTTGCCGGGGGCGGGGGCGAAGTTCTTGGAGGCGTCCTCGGCATTGATGCGGCACTCGATCGCGTGCCCGCGCAGCTCGATGTCCTCCTGGGCGTAGGCGAGTTCCTCACCGGCGGCGGCTTTGATGCCCTCCTTGACGATGTCCACGCCGGTGGTCATCTCGGTGACGCAGTGCTCCACCTGGACGCGGGTGTTCATCTCGAGGAAGAAATACTGCGGCTCGGAGGCGCCCTCGCCAACGGAGAAGAGCCCCTCGATCGTGCCGGCGCCGACGTAGTTGACGGCCCTGGCGGCCTCCACGCCGATCTTGCCGATGCGCTCGCGCATCTGCGGGTCGACGACCCATTCGGGCGCTGGGGACTCCTCGATCACCTTCTGGTGGCGGCGCTGGATGGAGCAGTCGCGCTCGCCGAGGTGGATCACATTGCCCTGGGTGTCGGCGAGCACCTGCACCTCGACGTGGCGCGGGTCGTGCAGGTAGCGCTCGAGATAGACGGTGGGGTCGGAGAAGAATTTCTCGCCTTCGCGGCTGGAGCCCTCGAAGGCACCCTCGAGCTCATCCTCGGTGAGCGCCACGCGAAAGCCCTTGCCGCCGCCGCCGCCGGCGGCCTTGACGGCGACGGGGAAGCCGATCTCCTCCTTGGCGATGCGCAGCGCGTCGGCGACGGTGGCGACAGGCTCGGTGGTGCCGGGCACGATCGGCACGCCGGCGGCCTGCATCAGCTCACGGGCACGCGTCTTTGAGCCCATCGCCTCGATCGCGCTGGCGGGCGGGCCGATGAAGACCACGCCTGCGTCCTGGCAGGCCTGTGCGAACGGCGCGTTCTCGGCCAGGAACCCGTAGCCGGGGTGGATCGCCTCCGCGCCGGAGCGCTTGGCGACGTCGAGGATCTTCTCGACGCTGAGGTAGTTCTCGGACGCGGGCCCCTCGCCGAGGTTGTACGCCTCGCTGGCGCGCTTGACGTGGGGCGCGTCGCGGTCGATCTCGGAGTACACGGCGACGCTCGCGACACCGAGCTCGTCGAGCGCGCGAATGATGCGCACGGCGATCTCGCCACGGTTGGCTATGAGGACCTTGGAGAACATGTGGGTGGACAGCTTACTTAAGAGCCGCCCCGGAGGGCGGGCTGGCGGGGCAGCGTGTTGGCGAGAACGACAGCAGATCGGCCTTTTCCGTATCGCGGAAGTGGGGGGCGACGTCCAGATGGGGCTGGCGCGGCCACGCGGAAGCGTCGACGACAAGCGCGACGCCGTTGCCGTACGTCACGTCGGCTTTGCCGCCGACGGTGTCCGTCGCAGATTCTCCGACAGGTCTGACTCGCGTATCGCGACTACGTCTTCCAGCTGCGAGAAGTCACGCGCGAGCAGATCCTCGATTGCCTGTGCGCGGCTCTCGGTTTCGGCGTAGGCCTGCCGGGAGATCTCCGCTGCACCCCGCAAAGCCAGCGCACGGATGAGCCCGGCGCGCCCTTTCGAGCTCTCGAGATGCGCTCCTGCGCGGTCAACGGCTTGCGCGAGCTCGGGGTCGAGGGTGACCTGGACACGTGGGTGGGACGTCGGCATCGTGCAAAGTGTGCCACCAGGAGCACCACCGGCCCGCGGGCTCACTCGATCTTGAAGCTCTTCTCGACGGGCTTGCCGTTGCCGGCGGCGTCGTGCGTGACGGCCAGGAGCTCGTATGTGCCGGGCGCCAGCTTCCTGCCCTTGATGCGTCCGCTGAAGTGCAGGCTGTTGGCTCCGGCTGTGTCGGTGTGGGCGAACGTGCCGACCTTCTTCAGCAGCATGCAGCGCTTGCCGTGCTTGTTCTTGCTGGATGGCTTCTGGCAGCTCTTGCCGTGCTTGCGGCCGCTCGTCTCCAGCAGCACCGTGAACGTGGTTGTGGACGCCTGGCTGTCGCGGTAGGCGATCTTGGTGCCGTATTTCTTCTTGGCCTTCTTGGCGGTGCTCGAGATCGTGGCGCCTGACGGTGCGGGGTAGAACGCGGAAGGGCTCAGGGTCAACGCCGTGAGCGTGCCCACGAGCGGCTTGACGAGCGGCGCCGGGCCTGGAGACGGTGCGGGTGGGGCGGGCGTGCAGGCCGACGCCTGGGCGGCGAGCTGCAGTGCTCCGCGGTCCTGGTAGGCGGCACACACGCCGTTCGTGCCGACCTGGACGGTGCGAGGGTTGCCTGCGAGGTCGGTCGCCGAGGCGCTGATCCCGGCCGGGAGCGTGAGCGCGCTGGAAGGCACGCTGTCGATCGCCGCTGCGGCGGGGTTGAGCGCGTAGCTGGAGAACGGTTCGCTGAACAGGGAGGGGAGTTCGCTCGAGAGGTTGGTGTTGCCGTCCGTGCCGCCGGCGCAGCTGATCGCGCCTTCGAGGCCGCTCGCCGCCACCACCTGGCTCGGCACCGCCGAGTAGGAGCAGGCGATGCTGGCCTGTCCCCCTCCTTCGGAGACCGCTGCGGAGGGCTCGAGCATGATCGAGCCCTCGACGTCGACGTTCGTGAGGGTTCCTGGCGCTTCGATCGCAAACGCCTTGATCGCCAGGTCGTTGGCGGCGTCGCTCGTGGTGCCGGGTGGCCCCGCGTCGATCGTGGAGGCGTCGACGGTGAGGGTGCCGGCGTGTCCTTCCGCGTCGAGGAACTTGATCGTTTCCGTCGCACCGAGCACCTCGGAGGAGTCGAGCGTGACGTTCCCGTCGACCGCGACCAGCACGCCGTTGGGCGACCCGGGGTTGGCTTTCAGGATGCTGCGCTGGATGAGCAGCGACCGGCCCGAGCCTTCGCTCACGTATATGAGCGTCTCGGCCGTGGCTGCGGGGTTCGTCGTGAGATGGCTGTCGGCGATCGTGAGCGACTCATCACGTGCGGCGGCGGCCGGGCCGCCCCAGTCGCCGTCGACGGTGAGGTGCTCGACGCTCGAGCTGGAGCCAGTGTCGAAGTAGATGCCCGGCTGGTTGTCCACGGTGCCGCCGTCCATTTCGATCGTGAGCCCGTCGACCGATGCCGGTGAGGATTCGAGCAGCACCCCGGCCGCTTTGCTGTCGCTCTGCTGGACCGTGTCGTTCTGCAGCGTCACGCTGCCGTCCTCGATCGTGTGGATCCCGTCGCCGCTGGTGTTGGCGCCCGAGCCCGTCACGATCTTGGTGTTCTCGATCGTGAGCCCGGTTTTGACGCTGTAGACGCCGCCTGCTTCATCACCCGACGCGAGCGCGTTCAACAGCCCGGCGTTCTCGAGCGTGACCGGCGTTTCTCTGGCGAGGATGTCATAGCCGTTGTTGCCTTCCATCTCCACGCCGCCGCCTTCCATCGTCAGCGAGCCGCCTTTTTCGGCTTCGATCCCGTTTTCGGCTGAGCCGAGCGAGGCTTCGACCTCGACGTCGTCGAGCTGGAGGTTGGCGCCGTGGTCGACGATCGTTGCCACCGGCCCCAGTGCGCCTTCGAGCGTGAGGTGGGAGATCGTGACGGTGCCGGCGGCAGCGCCAAGCGAGAGCGTCGCTTTGTTCGACGGCCCGATCACCTTGATGCTCGCTTCTTCGCCCTCGATCGTGAGGCCGTTGTCGCTCGCGGTTGCGAGTTCGAGCGGTTCGGTTTCATGGAAGACGGCGCCTTCGCCGGGGCCTTCACTCTGGACGATGATCGTGCTCGCACCCGCAACCTGCTCGGCCTGTTCGACGGCTTCCGCGACCGATCCGCAGGCGTTGATGCCCTGGTGTTCGCAGTGGTGGTTGTCCAGGTCCGCGCCGCGCGTGTTGGCGTAGAAGGTGTTCGCCGAGGCGGCGCTCGCATAAGTCGCGAGCAGCGCAGCCGTCAATGTCGTGCCGAACGCCAGCCGCAGAAGCCGTGTCATGCAAATCCCCCGATTGCGAGATGGACGCCAGGGCAGAGCCCAGGCTAGCTATTGGTATGGCGAGCATACCTGTGCGTCCGGCCGGCCTGGACGGATGACCGGCTGCTACGTGCTGGCGGCAGCGATCATGCCCGCCCCGACGGTCCCGTTCGTGGACTCGTCGATCAGGATGAAGCTGCCAGTGCGGCGGTTGCTCGCGTACGGGTCGAACACGAGCGGCACGCTCGTGCGTAGGTGCACGCGTCCGATGTCGTTCAGGCTCAGCTCCTGTGCCGCGCCCACGCGCTCCAGCGTGTGCACGTCCACGATGTCCTCGATCCCGTCCACCACCGCCGTGGCGCTGCGCGAGGTCTGCTTGATCGAGTAGCGCGAACCGGGGCGCAACTGCTCGTCTGTCATCCAGCAGATGTCCGCCTCCAGCTCCCGCGCCACCACCGGCGACTCGTCCGGGTGGCAGATCAGGTCTCCGCGGGAGATGTCCAGCTCGTCCTCCAGGCGCAGCGTCAGCGACATCGGCGCGGTCGCTTCCTCCAGCTCGCCGTCGTAGGTGTCGATGCCCGCGATCCGCGTGCGCGCGCCCGCCGGCAACACCGCCACCTCGTCACCCAGGCGCAGTGCCCCGCTCGCCAGCTGGCCCGAGTAGCCGCGGTAGTCGCTCGAGCTGCCGTTCGCCGGGCGGATCACCCATTGCACCGGGAAGCGCGCCGGGCGCTCGTTGGGATGGTCGTACGCCACCTCCACCTGCTCCAGCAGGTCCAGCAGCACCGGGCCGGCGTACCAGGCCATGTGCTCCGAGCGCTCCACCACGTTGTCGCCGTTCAGCGCCGACATCGGGATGTAGGAGGTCTCCGTGCGGCGCGGGTTCTTGCCGCCGCGCAGCTTCTGTGCGAACTCCTCGAACTCCGCGATCAGCTCCTCATAGCGCTCCCGGGAGTAGTCCACCAGGTCCATCTTGTTGATCGCCACCACCATCTGCGGGATGCCCAGCAAAGCGCTGATGAACGCGTGGCGCTTGGACTGCTCCAGCACGCCCCTGCGCGCGTCGATCAGCACCACCGACACGTCCGCCGTGGACGCGCCCGTGACCATGTTGCGCGTGTACTGGCGATGGCCGGGGCAGTCCGCGATGATGAAGCGTCGCTTCGCCGTCGCGAAGTAGCGGTACGCGACGTCGATCGTGATGCCCTGCTCGCGCTCCGCGCGCAGGCCGTCCGTCAGAAGTGCCAGGTCCAGCGTGCCCTCACCGCCGCGACGCTCGCTCGCCTGCGTCACCTGCGCCAGCTGGTCCTCGAACACCTGCTTCGAGTCATAGAGCAGCCGGCCGATCAGTGTGCTCTTGCCGTCATCCACCGACCCCGCCGTCGTAAAGCGCAACAAGTCCAGGGTCATCGCCGTTCCCCCGTCAGATCACTGCGCGACCCCGCCGGCCCCCCTCGAGGGGGCCTCATCAAAAAGGGTCGTCCACGCACTAGAAATAACCGGCCTTCTTGCGGTCCTCCATCGCCGCCTCCGACACGCGATCGTCCGCGCGCGTCTCGCCGCGCTCTGTGATGCGCGTCGCTGCGATCTCCAGCACGACCTCCTCCAGCGTCGCCGCCCGCGAGCGCACGCCGCCCGTGCAGCTCATGTCGCCCACCGTGCGGTAGCGGACCGTCTCGTTGAAGACCGTCTCGCCCTCGATCAGCTCCGTGCCCTCGCGCCACGCGTACAGCATGTCGTCGCGCTCGAACACCGGTCGCTCGTGCGCGAAGTAGATCGACGGGACCTCCAGCTGCTCCTGGTCGATGTACTCCCACACGTCCAGCTCGGTCCAGTTCGACAGGGGGAACACGCGCACGTTCTCGCCCTTTTTGATGCGCCCGTTGTACAGGTTCCACAGCTCCGGGCGCTGGTTCTTGGGGTCCCACTGGCCGAAGTCGTCGCGGAAGGAGAACACGCGCTCCTTCGCCCGCGCGCGCTCCTCGTCGCGGCGCGCCCCGCCGAACGCCGCGTCGAAGCCGTGCTCTGCGATCGCGTCCAGCAGCGTCACCGTCTGCAGCTTGTTGCGCGACGCGCGTGGGCCCGTCTCCTCGACCGCGCGGCCTTTGTCGATCGAGTCCTGCACGCTCGCCACGATCAGGCGCTCGCCCAGTTCCGCCACGCGGCGGTCGCGGTACTCGATCACCTCGGGGAAGTTGTGCTCGGTGTCCACGTGCATCAACGGGAACGGGAACGGCGCCGGCCGGAAGGCCTTCTCCGCCAGGCGCAGCAGCACGATCGAGTCCTTGCCGCCGCTGAACAGCAGCACCGGTTTCTCAAATTCCGCCGCCACCTCACGCATCACATGAATCGCCTCTGACTCCAACGCGCGCAGGTGGCTCAGCTGGGGGCGTGCAGCCACGCTCATCAGGGTTCAACGACCTCTACGTGCAGGCCGCACTCCGTCTTCTCTGTGCCTGCCCAGCGGCCCTCGCGGCCGGAGCCCGGCTGCGTGCACGGCGCGCAGCCGATCGACTCGTAGCCCTGGTTGTGCAGCGGGTTGTACGGCAGGTCGCGCTCGTGGATGCGCCGCCACAGGTCCTTATCCGTCCAGTGCGCCAGCGGGTTGTACTTCCACAGGTTGCGTTTCGCGTCGCGTTCGATCAGCTCCGTGTCCGCGCGCGTCGGTCCCTGCTCGCGGCGGATGCCCGTGATCCAGCCCTCCGCGCCCGCCAGCGAGCTTTCCAGCGCCGCCACCTTCGCCACCGAGCAGCAATGCTCCGGGCCGCTCCACGGATTCTCCGGGTTGCTCGCGTCCTGGACCTCGATCTTCACGCCGAAGCGCTCCTCGAACTGACGCCAAGTCTCCAGTGTCTCCGGGAAGAGCACGCCCGTATCGATCGTCACGATGCGCACCGTCTCGCCCGTGCCTTGGTCGAGGCGCAGCAGCTCGTCGATCAGCACCGACTCCTCCTTCTGGAAGGAGCACAGCAGCACCGCGCGCTCGCCGTGGCGGGCGGCCTCGCGCAGCGTGTGCGTGAGGCTGAACGTCGGGTCGATCTTGGAGGAGGTCACCGGAGCAATGTGGGTTTCTATTGGGGGCATCTGATCTGGTCGTCTCGTTTCATGAAGTTCTTGAAGTTTGTGCAGCGTCCTTGCCCTATACCGCGCACTCGCCCTCGCCCCGCTGCACTTCAAACGGGACGCTCCGGTTCCAGTCGATGAACTCGTTCATTGTCTCCAGTGAGAAGTCCACCGGCAGCGAAAGATCCTTCACAAGCGCCTCTAGCTCGCCCGTGCCCACCCGCTGCGTGAACGGGCCCCAGGCCTCGCCCTCCTCGCGGTTGGACTCGTAGTGGTGGATCCAGCGCTCGATCGCCTCCGGCACGCGCTTCGCCGGCAGACGCAGCTTCAGCCGCGTGCCGAACTTCACCGGTGCGCCTTCGTAGACGCCGCCGACGTGGGGGATGTATGCGGGGATCGTGTGGTCCCCCACTTTGATCGACGCTCCGTAGAAGCCGATGTCCGCGACGTGGTGCTGCGAGCAGCCGTTCGGGCAACCGCTCATCTTGATGTGGATGTCGCGGGTCAGGGGGTCGGTGATCTCCATCGACTGCACACGCTCCTGCACCGCTTGGTTCAGGCCCATCGAGCTCGTGATCCCGAGCTTGCACGAGTCCGTGCCCGGGCATGAGACGACGTCGGTGATCTCGCGCGTGCCCGCGTCAGCCAGGCCCAGCTCGCCGAGTGCACGCCACACCTCGTACACGCTCTCGTGGCGCACCCAGCGCAGCAGCAGGTTCTGCTGCACCGTCGTGCGTGCGTAGCCGCCCGCGTAGTCGCGCACGATCTGCGCGAGACCTCGCAGCTGGTCGGGGTTGAGGTCGCCACGGGTGATCTTCACCTCGACCGTTACAAACCCGTCCTGCTTCTGCGGGGCCACGTTTGCCGCGCGGAAGCGCTCGAACTGCGAGCTGTCGCCGTTCGGGCTCGTGTAGCTCGCTCGCGGCGCCGGCGCTGACTCGCGCTCGTCGTCCACGAACAGACGGTGCTCCACCGAGAAGTCGCGTTCGCCCACCCAGTCGCCTTCCAGCTCCTCCTCTACCTGGCGGCGTAGCTCCTCGATGCCGAACTTGTCCACGAACACCTTGATGCGCGCCCGCGCGCGGTTCACGCGCAGCCAGTCCTGGCGGTCGAAGATCCTGAACACGGCCTCCGCGATCTTCAGGTAGTCGCCGTTGTCCAGCTCCACGAACTCGTACAGCGCCGGCGCCACCCGCGGCATGATCGACGTGCCGCCGCCCACCAGCATCTCCGCGCCTTTCACCTCGCCGCGGCCGTCGATGTGCTGCACGCGCGCACGGTAGGCGATGTCGTGGATCTCACTGATCGCACGACCCTGCTCGGAGCCGTCGAACGCCGTCTTGATCTTGCGCGGCATCGCCTGCGTCGTCGGGTGGCGCACGAAGTAGCGCACGTATGCGCCCACGTACGGGGTCATGTCGAACAGCTCGTCCGCCGCCACCCCCGCCCAAGGATCGCCGGTCACGTTTCTCACGGTGTTGCCGCAGCCCTCGCGGCTGGAGAGCCCCGACTCCGAGAGCTCGCGGATCGCCTGCTCCACTTCCGGCAGCGGAATGTGGTGCAGCTGGATGTTCTGACGCGTCGTTACGTGGCCCTTGTTCAGCGGCACGTACTTCTCGATCACGTCCGCGAAGGACTCGAGCTGCTCCGGCGTGATCCCGCCAAACGGCAGCTTCACGCGGATCATCTGCACGTCCGGCTGGCGCTGGCCGTACACGCCCTGCTTCAGGCGGAACTTGATGAACTCGTCTTCAGGCATGTCGCCCGCGAGGAACTTGCCCGCCTCCGTCTTGAAGTCGTCGAACTCCTGCTCGAGGATCGGGATCAGGTGCCCGGGCACGTTCTGCAGGACCTCGGGGTCCTCCAGCGTGCCGCGCTGGGCGGAGATAGAACCTGGCTCCATGGGTACGAAAACCTCCTGGTCCGGACGCGCTCGGCCCGAACTGCGTTCGACTACACGGGACGGTGAACAGCTATTGCGCTAAAGCCTAGCGGCTTTTAGGTATTTATCCAGGGGTGCGCTCACCCCGGGGTGGCTCATCCCGTGGTGGTGGCCCTGCCGTCGAGCCACTCGTCCGGCGCGCTCGCTGACCACGGGTCGCGGGATACGCCTTCCAGGAGCGCCGCCGCGTGCCAGCCGTCCAGCGTGGTCGGGGTGTCGGTCACGGGTGGTGGGGCTGTCTCGCGCATGAAGCGCTCCAGCGCCGCCACGACCGCTGCCGCCTCCTCGGGGGTGGGGGACGCCCCGGTCTTTAGGGATGTGACTTTTCTAAAGGAGGGGGGGTGGGTGTGTGCTGTCATGAAATTTGTGTGCGATGGTAGATACGAGGTGTGTCCTAGGCGCTTGTGTGTCCGCTTTGCGACCGCTGGCGGGGCTGGGATTGGTCTGGAGAATGTCATGCCGAGATCCGCCGCACAGTATTGTGACCCTTCGTGGAGCTCGCGCGGCGTCAGCTCTGAATGGTCTCCGACGCAAACTGCACGAGGCTGCTCGCCTGGCGCAGCGCCGACTTGAGGTCTTTGCGCGCCACATCGAACAGCCCGTAGTGCGCCTCGTCCTTGAGGTCGGCCAGTCGACCCAGGGAGTTGGCGGCCTGTCGGCCTCCGGGCGTAACTCGCTCCAGTAGCGCCGCTGCCTCGTGATGGTCCTGACCCCGATACCGCCGTCCGAGGGCCATGCAGCATGCGGCATCGGATGCGGCAATCCCCGCTAGCACGGCCAACGCTGCGGCAGGGCTTGCATAGTCGAGGTCTTCGCCTTCGTCGGCCACCAGCTGCGCCACCTCAAGGAACAGGCGCGCGTGACGAAGTCGGGTGGCTGCGTCTGTCTCAGAGCAGTGTTGAGTGCGCCCGACGTTCCGTGGGCTCATGTTGGTCCGAGCACGGTGGAGATCTCTGATCCGTGCAGTACGACTGCGTCGGAACGAAGAGCGGTGGCGATAGCGCGGTCGTCCTTGCGCAGCTCATGGACATCCTCGTCGGCGAGCTCCACGATCTGAGCGTAGTTACCCGTCCATCGCCGAATCTGGTCCTTGAGATCGGCCAGCTGTGTTCGCCACGTCATGTCGTCGTCTTCGACGCCGCTGGGTCGAATGATGAGCAGATCTATGTCGCTTGCGGTCCCGCCGTCTCCCCGCGCAGCAGACCCGAACATCGAGGCATGGGTTGGTGCGATCTCCCAGGAGTCGAGTGCGCTTCGCATGCGTCGGCGCAACTCTGCCCGCATCTCCATGAGGAGCTCCACCGCAGGTGCTGCAAGGTGCTCGCGATTGAGCGTGAACAGATATGCCCGGTTCAGCTCGACCCGGTTTACAAGGCCGTGCTCGGTCAGGCGGTTCAGGGCATCCAGAACGCCGCTGTGCGAGCGCCTGCCCGTCAGGGCCGCCACCTCCCGACCGGTGAGAACGCCGGTCGTCCTGGCGAGCACCCGCAACACGTCGCCGTCGAGCGTTGGGGAAACCGCCTTATAAGGATGTCCCACGTCCATCGTGGAGAGTATATCGGCCATGTGGATGATTATCAGGACATATGGCTGCTAAATCATCCACATAGTGTGATTAGTTGCTTAAGGTGTTGCCGAGAACGTCGCCGAGGCGTGCGCTGGTCTCTTTGAGACAGGCTTTACAGCGGGATGTTGCCGTGCTTGCGCTTCGGTCCCGGCTCGCGCTTGCCCTGCAGCGTGCGCAGCGCCGTGATCAGCCTGGGACGCGTCTCGTGCGGCACGAGCACGTCATCGATGTAGCCGCGCTCGGCCGCCGTGTAGGGGTTGGCGAAACGTGCCTTGTAGTCCTCCATCAGCTTCGTGCGGCGCTCCTGCGGGGTGGGGCTGCCGGCGATGTCTCGGCGGTAGATGATGTTCACTGCCCCCTCGGGGCCCATCACCGCGACCTCTGAGGTCGGCCACGCGAAGTTGAAGTCCGCGCCCAGATGCTTGGAGGACATCACGTCGTACGCGCCGCCGTAGGCCTTGCGCGTGATGATCGTGACCTTCGGCACGGTCGCCTCCGCGAACGCGTACAGCAGCTTCGCGCCGTGGCGGATGATGCCGCCCCACTCCTGCGCGGTGCCCGGCAGGAAGCCCGGCACGTCGCAGAACGTCAGCAGTGGGATGTTGAACGCGTCGCACGTGCGCACGAAGCGGGCCGCCTTCTCAGAGGCGGCGATGTCGAGCACGCCCGCCAGCTGCGCCGGCTGGTTTCCCACGATCCCCACCGTGTAGCCGTCCAGGCGCGAGAAGCCGCAGATGATGTTCTTCGCGTAGTGCTCGTGCACCTCGAAGAACTCCTCGTCGTCGACGATCCGCTTGACGACGTCTCGCATGTCGTAGGGCTTGTTGGGGTTGTCCGGCACGACGTGGTCGAGCTCCGGGTCCATCCGCTCGGGGTCGTCCGTCGGCTGCACGCGCGGCGTGCTCTGCAGGTTGTTCGACGGCAGGAAGCTCAGCAGGTAGCGGCAGTCCTCCAGGCACGCGTCCTCGTCATCGGAGGCGAACTGCGCCACGCCCGACTTCGAGTTGTGCGTCATTGCCCCGCCCAGCTCCTCGAAGCCCACCTCCTCGCCCGTGACCGTCTTGATCACGTCGGGACCCGTGATGAACATGTGCGAGGTCTCCTTGACCATGAAGATGAAGTCCGTGATCGCCGGCGAGTACACCGCGCCGCCCGCGCACGGCCCCATCACCAGGCTGATCTGCGGGATCACGCCTGAGCAGCGCACGTTGCGCAGGAACACGTCGCCATAGGAGCCCAGCGAGACGACGCCCTCCTGGATGCGCGCGCCGCCCGAGTCGTTGATGCCGATCACCGGGCAGCCTATCTTTGCCGCCAGGTCCATGATCTTGCACATCTTCTCGCCCATCACCTCGCCCAGCGAGCCGCCGAACACGGTGAAGTCCTGGCTGAACACGCACACCGTGCGCCCGTCGATCGTGCCGTGCCCGGTCACCACCGCATCGCCCCACGGGCGGTTTTTCTGCATGTCGAAGTCGTACGTACGGTGGCGTACGAACGTGTCAAGCTCCTGGAAGGAGCCGGGGTCGAGCAGCTTCTCCACGCGCTCGCGCGCCGTGTACTTGCCGCGCGCGTGCTGCTTCTCCTCCGCCTCCGGGGAGGAGTGGACGGCTGCTTCGCGCAGCTCCTGCAGCTGCTCGAGCTTCTCCTCGTAGGTCTCCGGCGCCTTCTGCCGTGGCGGTTTGCGGTGGCCGCTGCGCGAGGTTGCCAGCAGCGCGGCGTCCGTCTGTCGGTTGTGGGGCGTGCTTGCCATTCGGCGCAGGATGTTATCCGCGACGGGCTAAGCAGCCTGTGCTGCGCCGCGGCTGTGCGCGAGGCCGCGCTCGTGCAGCAGCTCGGCGAGCTCGACCGCGTTCGTCGCGGCGCCCTTGCGCAGGTTGTCCGCCACGATCCACATGTCAAGCGCGCGCTCGTGGCCGGGGTCGCGGCGGATGCGCCCCACGAACACACCGTCCTTGCCGGCTGCATCGATGGCGAGCGGATACAGCCCCGCCTCGGGATCGTCGATCACGCTCACACCCGGCGCCGCCGCGAGCAGCTCACGGGCGCGCTCGGGTGACAGATCCGCGCGCGTCTGCACGTTGACCGCCTCAGAGTGCCCGTGGACGACCGGCACGCGCACGCACGTGGCCGAGATGCGGATCTCCGGATCGTCGAGGATCTTGCGCGTCTCGTTGATCAGCTTGCGCTCCTCGTCAGTGTGGTCATCGCCAGCGGCGAACGTGCCGGCATGGGGGAGCGCGTTGAACGCGATCTGGTGCGCATACGCGCTCGGCCGCTCGATCGCGCTGTCGTGCAACAGCGCGTGCGACTGGCCGAGGAGCTCGTCCACCGCCCGCTTACCCGTGCCGGATACGGCCTGGTAGGTGCTGATTACGAGGCGCTCGATCCCCGCCGCGTCGTAGATCGGCTTCAGCGCCACGACCATCTGCATCGTCGAGCAGTTGGGGTTGGCGACGATTCCCTGGTTGGCCTCGATCGCGTCGGGGTTGACCTCGCTGACGACCAACGGCACGTCGGGCTGCATGCGCCAGCGCGAAGAGTTGTCGATCACCGTCGCGCCGGCCTGCGCGAACCGCGGAGCCCACTCGCCGGAGGTCGCGCCACCCGCCGAAAACAGCGCCAGGTCAAAGCCCTGGATCGAGTCCTCGTCGAGACCCTGCACCACGAGCCCGTGCGCGAGTTCTCGCCCCACCGAGCGCTCAGATGCGAATGGCACGATCTCACGCGCCGGGAAGCCCCGCTCGCGCAGCAGCTCGAGCATCAGCGCGCCCACCTGGCCCGTCGCGCCGACTACAGCGACTCGATATCCGTCACTCATAGCTCAAAGCCTAACGCGCCCGAAGGTGTACAGACCCGGCTAGGAGCGTGAGAACGGACGGTGATGCGCTGCCCCCAGGCGATCCAGCACCGCCGCAAGCACCGCTGTGACTTCTTCCGCGGCCACCTCCTCCGCGGCCACCTCCTCCGCCGCCAACAGCTCGGCCGCGATGTCGGCGCTCCGCTCCGCGTGTGTCTCATGCTCGGGCTGCAAAGGCTCAGCCTGCTCGTCTTGCTCCGGCTCGTCGGCGAGCGTCGCCGGGGCGGGAGGATCGCTGAATGCATGGCTGTCCGTCGCCTCCTGCGCCAGCGCTTCGCTCACAGCTGCGAAGGCGCCCGCGGGCTCAGGCGTCGGCGTTGGCGTTGGCGTGACTGCCTCGCTCTGTGTCTCGACCGCCTCCCCGCTGCTGCGGCGACGACGGAACAGGCGTGCGAAGAAGCCGACGCGCGGGGCCTCTGCTTGAGCTTCGGGCGCTGCTGCGGTGACCGCTGACGCGGAGGTCGCGGCGGCGGCAGGCTCAGGCAAGCCCGCGGCAGGCTCCTGCTCAGGCTCGTTGCTCGCCGGCTCGATCCCGACCGTCGCCCCTATCTCGACGACCTCGGGCTCTGCCGCGTCGATCGCCTGGAGGGTGTCAGGGGGCTTGGCGGCGTCCCCCGCCTGGAGAGTGTCAATGGGCTCGGCGGCGTCCCCCGTCTGGATGCCGTCGATGGGATCGGCAGCGTCGCTCGGCTCTCCGACGTCGGCCGGATCGGCGGCACCGGCGTTATCGGGCTCGGCCTGGATGTCCGTGGGCGCGACGAGTTCGCGCTCCACGCTGAGCGTCACCTTCGTGCCCCAGCCAGATGCCTTGATGGAGACGGTGCCCGTGGTGTGCTCCGCAGCCCATTCCACGACCTTTTCCGGTTCGACGCGGACGATGCGGATCTCGCCGAGCTCGCCAAGGTGGCGCGCAAGCGCGGCTGGGTCGCTCAGCTCGGACCAGAGCTCCGGTGGCGACTTGACCAGCGTGCGCTGTACCTCCGAGGAGATCATCGCTCAAACATTCGAGCGATCGCACGCGAGTCCTCCCACGGGTGGCCGGCGTGCACTGCAGCGCGCTCTCTGCCCCAGCTGACACACCGCTAGAATCCCTCGCCGGCTGCGCCGTCGCGGGCCGAACGGCTTCCATGACCAGTCCCCCGACCGTCGCCGTCGTGCATTTCCCGTCCGGGGGACACATACGGCCGATATTGCCGCTCGTAGCCGCGCTCGGCGAGCATGGGTTGCGCACGGTGCAATGGGCGCCCGCGGAGTGGGAGCAAGCGTGCCTTTCGGCCGGTGGCGAGTTCCGTCCACTGCCCGACCTTCGCGACCTCGCCTGGCCGCCTCCGATCCCCTTCCGCATCGCGGAGTTCCTCGGCGGGCTGACCGAGCGCTTGGCGCCGTGGATGTGTGAGCAGCTCCAGGACGCCGGCGCTGACGTCGTGCTGCGCGACTCCTTCGCCCAGTACGGCCACTATGCCGCGCTCGAGAATGGCACGAGCGAGGTCGTGATCCCCGCGATGATGGCGTTCCACAAGGGCTGCCGACCGGATGCGCGCGAGTTGCCGACGTTCGCGAGGAGTCTCCTCGCCGGGGCTCCCGCGGCGATGCGCCTGCGACGCGTCTCCAGGCGGCTCGGCCGCCGCTATGGAAAAGCGCTCGGAGGGCCGCTCTCGGTGTTCGCGGGCCGCCACGGGTCGACCACGCTCGTCCTCACCGTCCCTTCGCTGCAGCTGCGCCCGCAGGGCCTCGAGGGCGAGGACGTACGGTTCATGGGTCCGCTGCGCGCGCTCGGGCCGACCGAAGCCGCCTCGGAGCCGGCGCTCGACGGTCTCGCGGAGAACGATCGCGTGATCTACGTGTCGCTCGGCACCGTCTTCGAGCAGCGGCCGGAGTTCTTCCGGGACGCCGCGCTCGCGCTCTCCGCGCCAGGTCGGCGCGTGATCATGTCGGTGGGGCGCCTATCGCCGGAGATACTCGAGCCGCTGCCGGCGGGAGTGCACGCCCATCGACACGTAGACCAGCTCGCCGTTCTGCGGCGCGCCGATCTGTTCGTCACCCACGGCGGCTTCAACAGCGTGCAGGAGGGGCTGGCCTCAGGCGTGCCGCTTTTGCTTTGCCCGCAGATGTTTGAGCAGGCGCTGAACGCCGACGTCGTTGTTCGCCAAGGAGCTGGCCTGCGTCTCAAGACGGTCACGGCGGACTCGATCAAAGGCGCCACCGCCGCGCTTCTCGATCAGCACTCATATCGTGAGGCAGCTGCGCGCCTCGCCGCCGAGCTGCAGGCGGGGCAGCGGATGGGCGACGCCGTCGAGCTTCTTGCCGGACTGGCCCGCGAGCACGCGCATTCGAGCAGCTAAGGAGCGACCCACGCCTGTGGGCTTGCTCCTTGACCCCATTCCGAGCGGCGCGGGTCCTCCATCGCCGCCGGATTCTCGAGGATCCAGCGCTCGTGGACGGCGCCAAGCGCCCTATGCAGCTCGTCCACGCTGGTGAGCTTTCTCGGATCCAGCGGCTCGGCCACATCCACCCACACGCGATGACCCGCACGTCGGGCGCGCATTGGCAGCACCAGCGCGTCCGCGCGGACAGCGAGCTGGGCGCTTCCTTCCGCGAGCTCCACCTGCTTGCCCAGGAAGTGCGTCGCGCGCGGCCCAGGGGTGTCGAAGAACAGGAAGACCGCCTCCCCCCGTTCCAACAGCGCCTGGATCACCCGAAAGGACCCCTTGGCAGGCACCGGTCGGCTGCGCATGCCTTTGTGCCAGCGGGCCAGCCGGCGCCCCACGAAGCCCGGCTCGGCAGGCTCGAAGAACCAGGGCCCGGGAACCATGTAGGTGACGCGATCGTCAAACGCGGGGGGGCACTGCAACCGGTAGAAGGCGCCAACGTGGCATCCGCTCAGCAGCACCCCACGACTGCTCGATAGCGCATCGCGCAGGCGCAGCGCCGACAGCGCATCGACCTTCGCCGACCACGGGCGCTCCCAGAACAGCACCGTGTCCACGTGGTGCTCGATCAGATGGAGGGGTGCCAGCTCCTCCACCTCGCTCTCACGCGCGGTGCCTGTCAGGACGGTCTGCATCGTGGTCAGCGCGTCGTCGCGTTCCTGCGAGTTGTGCTCCCACATCGTCCGCCCTCTGCGTTCTGCGCGACTCACCGCCAGGCGTGTCGGCAGCACGGCGCGCAACAACGCCGAGGTCTTCACGCGGGTCGCCAGCGGCGCTGACGGCATGCTCGGCTTGGAGGGCTCGCGGGATACTGCGTCTAGCGCACGTGCCAGGTAGTCGCTGTGCCTTTCCTCGCGCGCCCCCTTATGGGGCTGCGGTCGTCCGTTCATCTGCGAGGTGCCACCTGCGAGCGGCTCGTGGCCTTCTGCGCGAGCGCGCAACAGTTTCCCGAGCGTCAGTGGCGTTGGGTTGTCGAAGATCAGCGTCGAGGGCAGCGCCAACCCCGTGGCGCTCTCGAGGCGGTTGCGCAGCTCGACGCCCGTTAGCGAGTCAAAGCCCAGCTCCTCAAACGAGCGCTCGGCGTCGCCCGGCTCGACCGCCGTCTCGCCCAGCACCGTCGATATGTGTGCCAGCACGAGCGCCAGCACCTCCTGATCGCGCTCGCCCTCTGTCAGCTCGTCCAGCCTCTGCGCCAGCGAGCCACTCGTGCTCTCATGCGCCGTGCTTCCGTTCTGGTGTGCGCGGTCCGAGCTGTTCGACTCGCCCAGCTCCCGCTCGATCCGCTCGCGCAGGACAAAGCGCCGAGCCTTCCCCGTGAGCGTCTTTGGCAGGTCCTCCACGAAGCGGATTAGGTGCGGGTATTCGTAGTCGCGCATACGCTCTCTGCACCAACTCCGCAGCGCGTCTTCGAGCTGATCGTCGGCGCTCACCGCGCCTGCGCACTTCACGAACGCCGCCACGCGCGTGTGGTCGTTGACCGCCACCCCAACGACGCCGACCTGAGCGACCGCTGGGTGCTCCAGCAGCACCTGCTCCATGTCCACCGGCGAGACCCACAGTCCGCCGACCTTGAGCATGTCGTCCGCGCGGCCCTCGTACACGTAGTTGCCGTCCTCGCGCCGCCGGAAGCGATCTCCGGTGCTCAGCCACCCGCCGCGCATGCTCTTGCTGGTCTGCTCCCGCTGGTGCCAGTAATAGGCGGCGCACGAGTCGCCGCGAACCTGCATCGTTCCCGCAGCCGCGCCGTCGAGCTCAACACCGTCCTCGTCCACCAGGCGGATCTCGTATCCGGGCACCGGTCGACCGGTCGTGCCACGGACGACCTCGCCGGGCCTATTCGAGCAGTACGCCGAGAGCATCTCCGTCGATCCGACGCCGTCCACGATCTCCAGCCCGAAACGCTCACGCCAGCGATCGAAGGTCCGCGGCGGCAACGGCTCGGCCGCCGAGACACACAGGCGCACGGAGTCCAGCGCGCCGTCGGCGTCGCGATCCTCCACCACCTGCCGGTAGAGCGCGGGAACGGAGAAGTACACGCTCGGGCTGAGCTCGCGCAGCGTCTGCAGTAGCCGCTCGGGCGTGGGGGTGCCCTCCAGCAGGATCGAGGTGGCGCCGAAGTGCAGCGGGAAGGAGAGGCCGTTCCCCAGGCCGTAGGCGTGATAGAGCTTGGTGGAGGAGAACAATCGCTCGCCCCGGCGGATCGCCAGCACCTCGCGGCCGAAGGTTTCACACGTCACCTCCATGTCGTGATGCAGATGCACGACGCCCTTTGGTTTGCCCGTGGATCCCGACGTGTAGAGCCAGAACGCCATGTCGTCGCGGTGCGTGCTCACGACCTCCAGCTCGGGCTCCTGGGCAGCGAGCGCGCTGTCCAGCTCGATCGCGCCCTCGCCTGCGCCGCGTGCGATGTAGCGCATGTCGTGAGCGCTCAGCGCAGGCTTCAGTGACCCGAGCATCGCGGCGTCACACACCACGATCTCTGCATATGAATCCTCCACGAAGTGGCGAAAGTTCTCTGACGTCTCACGGACGCTCACCGGGACGGGGACTGCGCCGATGCGAAGCGCCCCCAGGAACGCGATCGGAAACGCGACCGTGTCGTCGAGCACGAGCAGAACGCGCTGTTCGCGCGCCACTCCCACGCTGCGTAGGAGGTGGCCCATGCGGTTCACCTGCTCGCGCAACTGCTCGTATGTGAGCGACTCGCGCTCGGTCACGTATGCGAGCGTCTCGCCGCCGGAAGCCTCGAGGCCGCGCTCGATCACGAGGCTGGCGTTGGCGTGATCGCTCACTGGCATCTCGTGCTACGCGGGCGCTGGACCCATTAGGTGGTACTGGCTCGAGCCCAGCTCGACGGCGAACGCCTCGCAGATCAACAGCGCGGGCCGGCGCTGTGTCATCACACGATAGGCCCGTGTCAGCGTAGTCGTGGCGGGGACTCTGTCTGGCGCCCACAGCGGAGGCGCCCCGAGACCGAACCACAGCAGATCTCGTCTGCTCTCCAGCTTCAGCTGCTGGAGCGAGCTGCCAATCCCCCGGGTGTCGCTGCCTAGCCGGGGAAGGAATTCCTGCGGCAGCCGCTCCTCGAGAACATATGACTCAGCCCACACCGATGCCAGGCGGGATCCCCCGATCCTCATCGACACGCGCCTGCGCAGGCATTCCTCGCGGTCGTCGAGCTCCAGATAGCGTCCGATTCGTGCGGGGGCGCGGACCGGCTCCTGCTCCACCGGCTCGACCTCCACCTTGCACAATGTGTGAGCTTCGAGGGCTCGGGTCACCGTCCCGTCGGTGAACAGCAGGCCGCGAAGGAACGCGTCCAGCTGGGGAATCGGGAGCTCGCGGAGGTCCTCCGCCTCATCTTGGGCGATGAAATGCAGCTCCGCGAGCCGCTCTGCCGAGGACGCTTGGGCAGCAGGTGTGCCGTCGGGTTCGGGGGTGGAGCTCAGCGCGGACGCCGACTGCAGCACGGCCTGGTGCTCGTCAAGGGCGGTGGGGGTCGTCCGTGGGGATTGCATTCCGATGGTTGCGTCTAGTAGAGCCCGTCGGATGTGGGGTTACCCAGAGTACCGGTGTCACACGCCAGATATAAGAATGAGGTGAGAAAAAAGCGGGACCCACCGCGACTGCACACGGGAGCGGCTGTGTGTGGGCCTCCAGGGGCAGCAGGTCCGCGACCCGTGCGTCCTACGCGCCGATGTGCGCGACCATGAAGAAGATCGTGAGCAGCACGAGCGCGCTCAGCGATCCACCCACCCGCGCCAGTCGGCGTGTTTGCGCGGCGTACTCGTCGCTGAGCACGATCTCGCCTTCGCCGCAGGCGGCCACGTCGCGCGTGGCGAGTGCCTCCGCACGTTTTGCCGTGGGGATCATCACCGCGCCGATCAACGCTCCGATCACGAGCGCTACTCCGAGGCCCCACTGCACGAAGAAGTCGCTCCAGTAGTGACCCTTGCTCGCGAGGTAGATGCCTGCGATCACGACGAGCGCCAAGCCCGGGTTGATCAGCATTCGCTCGAGCGTGTACTCGATCCGGTGCAGCACCGGCAGCGAACGCGGATCCTGGCGTGCCGCCACCGCGAAGAAGATCGGGAACGCAAACGTCACGCCGAAGGCCACCACCACAGCCATCACGTGCACCGCAAGGACCACTTCGTAGAAGACGACGGCCGGCGAAGTGAGCACGCAGGCACCCTAGCCGTTCTCCTAAGCGGGGAGTGCGCCGGCTAACGGGCTAGAAAGTTGGTGCGTATGGCCCGAACACGTCCAGCATCGCGCCGCACACCTCGCCCAGCGAGCAGCGGTCCTTCAGCGCCTGGCGGATCGCCGGGAGGAGGTTCTCCGAGCCCTTGGCCACGTCGCGCAGCTCTTGTAGGCGACGCTCGACGAGACGCTGGTCCCGGTCGGCCTTGAAGGCTGCCAGGCGCGTGAGCTGTTCGCGCTCTGACTCGGGGTCCACGCGCAGAAGGTCCGGCACCTCGATCTCGTCTTCCTCATAGGAGTTCACGCCCACGACCTTGTCCTGGCCGATTCGGTAGCGCTCCTGATAGCCCCATGCGGACTCGTCGATCTCGCCCGTGATGAACTCGATCGCATGGACGGAGCCGCCGAGCGCGTCGACCTTTGCGATCAGCTCGTTCGCCCTGGATTCGATCTCGTCGGTCAGCGCCTCCACGAAGTAGGAGCCCGCGAACGGGTCCACCGTGTCCGTCGCGCCGGACTCCTCAGCGAGGATCTGCTGCGTGCGCAGCGCGATTTTCGCGGCGCGCTCGGTGGGCAGCGCGAGCGCCTCGTCGAAGCCGTTTGTGTGCAGCGACTGGGTACCCCCGCACACCGCCGCGAAGCCCTGCAGCGCCACGCGCACGATGTTGTTCTCCGGCTGCTGCGCCGTCAGCGTGACGCCGCCTGTCTGTGTGTGGAAGCGCAGCATCGTTGCCTTCGGGTTGGTGGCGCCGAAGCGCTCGCGCATGATGTGCGCCCACATGCGCCGTGCAGCACGGAACTTGGCGACCTCCTGGAAGACGTTGTTGTGGCCGTTGAAGAAGAACGCCAGGCGCGGCGCGAAGTCGTCCACGTCGAGGCCCGCGTCGATTGCAGCCTGCACATACGCGATCCCCGAGGAGAGCGTGAACGCGACCTCCTGCACGGCCGAGCAGCCCTTCTCGCGGAAGTGGTAGCCGGAGATCGAGATCGTGTTCCAGCGCGGCACGCGCTCGCGGCAGTAGCGGAACAGATCTGTCGTGAGGCGCATCGTCGCGTCCGGCGGATAGATGTAGTTGCCGCGTGCGATGTACTCCTTCAGCACGTCGTTCTGGGTGGTGCCGCGGAGCTTCTCGCTGGGCACGCCCTGCTCCTCGCCGACCAGCTCATACAGCAGCAGCAGGCACGCGGCGGGGGCGTTGATCGTCATCGACGTCGACACCTGATCCAGAGGGATACCGTCGAACGCTGTGCGCATGTCGTCGATCGTGTCGATCGCCACGCCCGTGCGCCCGACCTCGCCAAGGCAGCGTGGGTTGTCGGAGTCCAGGCCCAGCTGGGTGGGCAGATCGAAGGCCATCGATAGCCCTGTGGAGCCCTTGGAGATCAGGTAGCGGTAGCGCTCGTTGGACTCCTTCGCCGAGGCGTAGCCTGCGTACTGACGCATTGTCCACGTCTGCTTGCGATACATCTCGCGGTGCACGCCGCGCGTGTACGGGTACTCGCCCGGCTCGCCCAGGTCCAGCACCTCCGGGAGATCGTCCTGCGTGTACAGCTCCGCGATCTCGATGCCGGAGTCGGTGAAGCGGCGCGGATCGTCGGGGCCGACGATCGGCGCGACCGTCAGATGCTCCTCCCCCTGCGGGGACGATGCGGTGGAGGCCATGTCCGAAAGCATAGAGGCGCGAATCACTAAGCTTCGTCGCGATGAGCACGTGCCTTGTCACCGGCGGCGCCGGCTTCCTGGGGTCCCACCTCTGCGATGAGCTGATCGCGCGCGGTCACCGCGTGATCTGCGTCGACAACCTCGAGACGGGCTCGCTCGCCAACATCGAGCACATTCGCGACCCCGCCACGTTCGTGCACCTGGGGATCGACATCATCGAGCCCTACTTCGTGGATGAGCCGGTCGACTTCGTCTACCACCTCGCCTCGCCCGCCTCGCCGATCGACTACCTGCGCCTGCCGCTGCACACGCTGAAGGTCGGCTCCTACGGCACACACCACACGCTCGGCCTGGCCAAGGCCAAGCGCGCCCGCTTCCTGATCGCCTCCACGAGCGAGGTCTACGGGGACCCGCTCGAACACCCGCAGTCGGAGAGCTACTGGGGTCACGTGAACCCGATCGGCCCGCGCGGCGTGTACGACGAGGCCAAGCGCTACGCCGAGGCCCTGACGATGGCCTACCACCGCCAGCAGGGCGTCGACACGGCGATCATTCGTATTTTCAATACCTTCGGGGCGCGAATGAGACCCCACGATGGCCGCGCGATCCCCACGTTCCTGCGCCAGGCGCTCGCCAACCGGCCGATCACGGTGTTCGGCAACGGTAGCCAGACGCGCTCCTTCTGCTACGTCAGCGACCTGATCAGAGGTATGATCGCGCTCGCCGAGTCCGGGTATCACAACCCCGTGAACATCGGAAATCCCGACGAGTTCACGCTGCTCGAGCTGGCGGAGATCGTGAAAGAGCTGACCGGCTCGAGCGCTGAGATCGTGTATGAGGCGCTGCCGACCGATGATCCCAAGCAGCGCAAGCCCAACACTGCGCTCGCGAGCGAGCTGCTCGGCTGGGCGCCCGAAGTCTCGCTGCGCGAAGGACTGCAACGCACGATCGAGCAGTCGGGAGTCGAGATGCTCATGGGTGGCGGCGCGATCTGAGCGGCTGGGGCGCAACTGCATGCAAGGCCGCTTGCGCAGCTCTGTTGTCCAGCCGCGCAACCGCTCCGTATGCGAGTGTGCGGTGTTGTGAGCAGTGAGATGGGACCACGCCCGGCGGGAACGTCCACTCCGACAGCTCTCCCAGCGCGCACTCGCTCGAAGCTCGCCTCCTCGGTGGCAGGGCAGACGGCCGCGCCACGCCCGCCGCTGAGCGCGGCCGTGCGACGTATCGATCTCTCCGAGCAGGACATCCGCCGCAAGCGCCCGCCCGCGCTGTCGTTCCTGCTGCGGATGTCCACCGTCAGGCGACTCGCGCGAGTGGCCTCGCTGCTCGCGCTCGACTTTGCCGGCGTGGCGCTCGCGATCCTCACAGCGCTGGCCTTGAAGGAAGCCGTCCACGGTCCGGTGCGGCTCTCCAACGCGGTCGAAACGGCGAAGCACTTCGTGCCGTTCGCATACCTGCTGACGGCGTTGCTGTTCGCCCGCTCGGGCCTGTACGCGCAGCGCGCCCTACGGCCTGGGCTCTCACGCATCGTGGGCTCGCTCTTCCAGGTCGCGTTCGTGGCCGTGATCTATGCGCTGGTGAACGGTGAAACCTTCTCCAGCTACTACATCTTCTGGAGCTCGCTGGCCTTCTCGATCCTTTACGTCGCCTCCGCACGCGCGGTGTATGAAAGGGTCACCGGTGTCGTGCTTCATGCCGCTGGCTACCACCGCCGTGCGGTGCTGGTTGGCCGCGGCAAACACATCCAGGACGTCGCCAACGCGCTCAACGACGCGCAGCACTCTCCCGTGCAGGTCGTGGGCTTCCTCGCGCCCACGGTGTTGCCCGCCAACGGGCTCACAGCGCTCGGCTCGCTGGCGGACCTCGACCACGTGCTCGACACGGAGCGCGTGGACGAGGTGATCATCGCGGACCCCGACTTCCCCCAGGACGATGCGCTGGAGCTCGTCGACCAGTGCCATCGACGCGGGGTGCGTGTGCGCCTCGCGCCATCCACGATGGAGATCCTGATTCAGCGCGCGGAATTCGTCCCCGGTCAGTCGGTGCCGCTGTTCGAGCTCGGCCCGCCGGTGTTCGAGGGCGTCGACTTCGCGCTCAAGCGCACGTTCGACATCGTCGGTGCAACGCTGCTGCTGATCCTGCTGAGCCCGCTGCTCGCCGTGATCTCGCTGGCCGTGCGCTTCAGCTCGCGCGGGCCCGTGCTGTTCCACTCGATGCGCCGCGGCATTGGCCAACGCCCGTTCGCGTGCCTGAAGTTCCGCACGATGTACTCCGACGCAGAGGAGCGCCAGGCTGAGCTCGAAGAGTTCAACGAGGCATCCGGGGCGCTTTTCAAGATCCGCGAGGATCCGCGCCTGACCTCGGTGGGACGGCTGCTACGGCGCTTCTCGCTGGACGAGCTGCCGCAGCTGGTGAACGTGGTGCGCGGGGACATGTCGCTGGTCGGCCCGCGGCCGCTACCCGAACGCGACTACGCGATGCTCGAGGACTGGCACCGCAAGCGCTATCTGGTCCTGCCAGGGATCACCGGCCTGTGGCAGGTGTCCGGTCGCTCCGAGCTTGACTTCGACGAGCTGGTCAACCTGGACTTCATCTATCTCGAGCGCTGGTCGCTCGCGCTCGACCTTACGATCCTCCTGAAGACGATCCCCGCCGTGTTCTCACGGCGTGGTGCCTACTGAGGCTCCAGGCCCTCGATCCCACCCGCGGCCCCGGCCGGGCGGTGGCGGCGCTTGCGAGGCGTCATACGCGGTTGCTCGGCCGCCGAGGCGGCCTGCGCATATACGCCCCAGGTGGCGCGGGCGGCATCGTGCCAGCTCCAGCGCGGGGGCGCCGGCGCGGGCTTGCACGAAGCCTGAGCAGCCGCGATCAGACCCTCCATGTCGCCGGGATCAACGAACGTCGCGCGCTCACCCAGGACCTCACGCAGCGCCGGCGACTCGCAGGCCGCCACGGGCGTGCCACACGCCAATGCCTCAACCGCCGGCAGCCCAAAGCCCTCCTCCTTCGAGGACAGCATCAGCGCGTGCGCGCCGCTGTAGATCGCGGCCAGCTGATCGTCTGAGACCTGCCCCGTGAGGATCACGTTGGGCAGCTCCCGCGCCCACGGTCGTGTCGAGCCGACGAGCACCAGCGGCATCTCGCGTCGCGCCGCAGCCAGCTTGGCGACCTGCTTGGCCGGGTCTGGGTGCTGCAGACCGCCGACCCACACGAGGAAGTGCTCGGGCAGGCCAAGCTGCGCCCGCACGGCGCCAATCTCTGTGCTCGAGCGCGGATACATCGACACGTCCGCCGCCTCCGGAATCACGACCACGCGCTCGGGCTCCAGCCGCAGGTGCTCGACGGCGTCGCGTGCCACCGCCTCCGTTGGCACGATCACCCGGACCGCGCGCTGGACCGCCAGCAGACGTAGGCGCAGGCGCAGGCCGCCGCGCAGATGTTCGCTGCGGCGCTTGAGTGCCGCGAGGTCGTGGACCGTCACGATCATCGGGCAGGGACTGTGCAGCATCGCCCCGTTCATCCACGGCGAGTGCACGACGTCCGCGCCGCGCGAGCGCGCGAGCGTCGCCGGGCGGTTCATCTCGAGGATCCGATCGCTGCCCACGACCGTCTCGTGCAATGCCGAGAGCAGGCAGCGCGAGTACCGTCCGACGCCTTCCGGATCGGACACCGGGCGGCTGTCGAACGCGACGTTCACGTTCTTGTGCCAGCCTTCACGACGCTCCCTTGCCATCCATCGCGCCAACACTAATCGCTTTGCCAACCTCTGGGTAGATATGAAAGCCATACTGCATTTCTGATGCCCTCGCGCGACTACCACGAAGCCGTGTGGCAGGAGCTGGCGGTGGGGCTCGAGCCAAGCGACTTCGTCCTGCGCAGACGCTTCCTGCTCGAGCGCGTCTCAACCGGAGCGCGCGTGCTCGACGTCGGCTGCGGCGAGGGGCGCTTTGCCGGCGAGCTACTCGACGCGGGGGCGCAGGTCGTCGGTATCGATGTGGCGCAAGAGCCGCTGCGTCGGGCGCGCGCGGCGCACCCCGAGCTCGACGTGCGGCTCGTCGCGGAATCTGGGCCGTGGCAGCTGGAGGACTCGAGCTTCGACGTCGTCTGGGCCGGCGAGGTGATCGAGCACGTCGCCGACACCGCAGCGTGGCTCTCGGAGGTTCGCCGCGTGCTGCGCTCCGGCGGGAGCCTCGTGCTGAGCACGCCCGCACACGAGCGTCTCACGCTCCTTGCCAGCGCGCTCTCCCGTCGCGCTTTCGCTCAGCGCTTCGAGCCACGCGGTGAGCACCTGCGCTTCTACGGCCGCGACACCCTCACGCAACTGCTCGAGGACTTCGGCTTCCAGCAGATCAGTGTGTGGAGCGCCGGCGGCCTGCCCGGCGCCCGCCGGCTGCTGCTCGCGCACGCGATTCGCGCGCGCTTTTGAGGGCGGCCCGGCGGCGCGCCGCGGCTGCTCGCGCGGCTGATTCGCTGCGTACGGCTTCCAGCGCCTGGATGTAGTCGTTGTGGATCTGGATCGCTTCACGCTCGCCGGCGGCGATCGCTTCCGGTGAGATCGACTCGGGGTCCAGGTAGATCGCCGCCTCGATCTCATGTACCGCGGCCTGCGCGTTGCCCTCGGCGAGGTCATAGCGCCCTAATACCAGCCACGTCTGGGGGTTCGACGGCTGCAGCTTCACCGCCTTCGCCAGTGTCCCGCGCGCGATCGCGGGATGCCCGGCGGCCTGCTGCACGCTCGCCAGCGTGAACAGCGACACGGCCGACAAGGGATCGCGCGACACAGCGCTCTCGGCCGCTGCCTCGGCGGCTGGCAGTCGATTCCCGTCCAGCAGCGACTCTGCGCTCTGGCGAGCTTCTTCGGCGCGCACAGGCTGCCACTGCGACCACGCCGCAAGCACTGCCGCCACGATCGCCGCAGCGGCCAGAGCCACGCGCGCCTGGCTCGGCGTGCGCCCACGGCGGTGGCTCCGGTCGCCCTTGCCTGTCACGACCGTCTTGTCGAGGTCGCTGCCTGCGAGGCCCACGAACGTGTGGATGCCGGCATCACTGCTCGCGAGGAGCGGGCCGCGGCCGGCGAGCCAGCCCGCGCACAGCAATGCCACACACGCGTCGCCGGGTACGTACCAGGTCCAGTCGATGAACGAATGAGCGCCGAACACGACAACGAGGCAGAGCATGCTCAGCAGTCCGATCCGCTCCGGCGTGTAGCGCGTGAGCTCGTGCTCCTGCAGGCGCCGCCAGCCGGGACGGCCGCCGGACCGGAGGTTCAGCCACGCGCGCCAGCTCGTCCAGCGCCGGTTGAAGGGGTGTGTCGCGCGCCCCGCGGCAGCCATCCACGATGCGAGCAACGCGAGCGCCACCAGCAGGCCGACGAGCCCCAGGTCGGCGAGCGTCTGCACGATGAAGCCGTGCGCGTGGCGAACGTTGAGCGTCTGGGTTTCGTAGCGCAGGTGCGCGGTTGCATAGCCTTCGGCGCCCGAGCCGAAGAGGGGATGCGCGCTGAAGACCTGCAGCGCCTCCTTCCAATACCGCGCCCGCACACTGGCGACGGCCGTCAGGCGCCCCGGCGTGTTCGGAGGTGTCTTCGCGTTGGGGTTGGTGAGCGCGTCGACGGCATGCGAGACGCTGCCCGTCAGCCCGCGGTGGCTCACCGCCAACGCCCCCACGAACGCGAGCACCACTAGCGCCGCGGCCGCCAGCAGCGCGGCGCCCGCCCGCCGGCGCGCAAGCAGCGACGGCGGGCGGCGCCCGGTGAGGAAGCCGACGCCCACGCCGACGACGGTGAGCAGGAGGAGCATCGCCACGATCAGCGCGCCCAGCTGGTGTCCCGCGGTCGTCCGTTCCGCGAGCGGCACTCCTTCGGAGCTGAGCGCGTGCCTGGAGAAGTCCCACGCGGCGAGCGCTCCCGCTGCGAGGGCGCCGGCGAGCAGGAGCGCCGCTGCGCGCAGGCGCAGCGGCACGACGCACAGCCACAGCGCCACACCGAGCGCGAGCGCAACCAGCGCGCCGCGTGAATATGCGAGCACGAGCGTCAGCAGCAGCAATCCCATTGCCGGGTAGGCGAGCGCGCGCAGCAACGCATGGCCCGTGCGGCGCGCGCCCAGCCACAGGCAGCAGATCGCGCCCATCGCGGCGCTCAGGCCGACGGCGTTCCAGTAGCCATACGGTTCCTTCAAGCGCGCATACGCGTTGGTCGACGCCAGGGTCGCGGGGAAGACCTTCGTCGCCAGCGCGTAGGCGCACACGATCACCGCCGCCAGCGCCAGGCCGCCGAGGACGGCCGGCCAGCGCTCCGGCGCGATGCGTACGAGCGCGATACCCGCGACGAACACGCCGCTGTAGGCGAGCATCCGCCCAGAGTCCTGCCAGCTGTGGTCCGGCTGCACCGACCACACGATCGAGATCGCCGTGAGCGCGGTGAACGCCAGCAGCAGCCCCGCCGGCCAGGCGCCGTAGGCGCGACTCACCGTGGGAGCGAACAAGATCGCCGCCGCCACGAGCACGCCCGCGCCGAGCGTGAGCGCCACCTCCGTGCTCGCCATCGATTCGAGGCTCAGCCCGCCCTTGGCGTGAAAGGTGATGAAGCAGAAGACCGCTGCGATCGCCAGCGTCGTCCACCACAGCCCCGGCCTGAAGCTAGGGCTAGGGCGCGGGGGCAACGAGCGCGGGCGTGCGCTCGCGGAGGCACGCGGCGCAGACGCCCGTGCGGCCAGCGTCGGCGCCGGCTCAGTCGGAGCGGCCGGCACGGACTCGTTTGCGCAGGGCTCCGCCGGCGACCGCCAGCAGGCAGGCGAGCAGGAAGGCGAGGGTCGCCAGCAGCGGCGTTGGCATTGAGCTGAAGGCAGAGGCCACGCCCACGTGCACAACGCCGGGGTGGACGATCCCGCCGCCGAGCTTGACCGCTTCAGGACGCGAGCTGGTGGCCTTCTCGATCGAGCGCTGCTGCGAGGGCGTTGCCGTAACGGCCACCGGCGCGGCCGTGCTCTGCACCGCGGTTCCAGCCGCGCCCCGCTTGCCGCCCGCGGCCGCACGCTCCGCTTCGACGATTTCCGAGGCGCACCCGCTGTACTCTTCGAGGTCGGATTCGGATTCTAGGTCCTTCAGCGCCTGTCGGTAGGCGCTCTGGCTGAAGCCGCTGAGCGATTCGTTGTGGGTGCAGTGCAGGATCACCTGTTCGCCCACGTTCCTCGCATACGAGGGTGCAGCGAACGCCAAAGTCAGGGCCGCGACCAGCGCGGCGGGCAGCGCGATTCTCATAGATCGACTATTCAACGCTACCAACGCCCCCGGAGACGTTGAGGCTGGCCAACGCGCGTGAGAATCCCTGCGCCCACGCTTCATGGCTGTATGCAAGGACATCCTCGCCGCCGGCGCGCCCGAGTCGAGCGCGCAGCTCAGGGTCGCTAGCCAGCCGCGCGATCGCGTCCGCCAGCGCGCGGCTATCACCCGCGCCGACGATCAGGCCGTTTCGTCCGTCGCGCACGAGCCCCCCCGCGGCTGCTCCCACCGCGTCTGTTGCGATCACTGCCAGTTCCTGGTTCATGGCCTCGTTGACAACCAACCCCCAAGGCTCGCGAAAAGTGCGGGTTGCCACGGAGGGCACGACGAGCACATCGCTGGCCGCGTACACGTCGCGCAGCGCTTCCGGACCGAGTGCGCCCAAGCTCACGATCGGCGCTGCCGCGGTCGCTGCCGGCGCGAGGGGCTCCGCGTACGTCCGCCACGCGTCTCCCACTCCGGCGAGCGCCAGCGCCGCGGCGGCGTCGCCTACCGGGGCAGCGCGCCACGCAGAGAGGAGCACCGACAACCCCTTCTCGGGTGCCGGGCGCCCGACGAACAGGAAGCGTGAGCGGGCGGCTGTCGGCCAACGCGGATCGCTCGGAGGCGAGACCTCGGTGGATCTCCAGAAGTCGTTGTCCACCGACTGCGGCGCCACAAACACGTTGCGCGCTCCGTGAGCGCTCACGTACGCGCTCACGTGCGGGCCGTAGGTGACGACCGCGTCGGCGGCGCTGTAAAGGCGCATAAGCGGCGGGTAGCTGAGCGCGTGCGCGGCGCTCCGGGGATGCGCCCACAGCGACGCCCACAGGATCAGCGGCACGCGCGCGCGGCGTGCTCCGGCCCACGTGGCCAGCGGCGCGAGACGCCCGCCCGTGGGGCACACCACCGCGCGGTAGCGTCCGCTCGCGGCGAGCGCGTAAAGCTCGTGCGGCTGCACATGGCGAGAGGGGAACGGCAGGTCGCCGTGAAAGGCGGCGCCGCCATGCAGCGAGCGTCCTCCGAACAGTGCCAGCTCGATCTGCTCTTTCTCGTGCAGGCACGCCAGCGCGCCCACACGGTAGGCAGGTGCGTGCCCGGTGACGAACAGGACAGGCTTCAAGCGAGCACGTGCCGGTAGGCGGCGAGGGTCTGCTCGCCGCAGCGCTCCCACGTGAAGTTGGCGGCGACGGTCGCGCGCGCGCGCTGCCCCGCCTCGCGCAGTCGGTGGGGGTCGGATAGCAGCTCGTCTATGCGCTGCGTGAGCCGCTCGATATCGCCGGGTGGAACCAGCAGGAACCCGTCACCGGCGGCGGCGATCTCCTCCGGCCCCGGCTCGCCCCGGCAGCCGATCGCGGGCAGGCCAGCGGCCATCGCCTCGACGTAGGCAACACCAAACGCCTCGTCCGTGGAGGGCATTACGAACAGCGTGCAGCGCCGTGCCTGCACGAGCGCCTCCTCCGGTGGGAGCTGCCCGCGGAAGTCCACCCGATCGGACACTCCCAGGCGGGCGGCCAGCCCCTCCAGCGCGGTCCGCTCGGGGCCGTCGCCGATGATCTCGTAGCGGAGCGTGGGGTGGCGGGGTCCAAGCACAGCCAGCGCGCGCAGGACGTCCGCATGGCGCTTGCGGGCGATCAGGTGTGCGACCGTCACGAGCGACGGTGCGCGAGGCTGGCGCGCGTGCCCGAGCCCGATCGTGCCCGGCGGCTCGCGCTCGTCCCAGTCCTCGCGGCGCAGGTGACGGGCGGTGCTTGTGAGCTCAGTGCCGAGGTGCACCACGCGCGTCTCACGGGCGCCGTGGGTGCGCGCGAGCTCCGCGATGCCGTGACTATTGGCGAGCACGAGCGCAGCCGCGCCGAGGCCTGCTGCCACCGCCTGTGCTCCCGCCTGACCGCGAGCAACCGTGTAGAGCACGTCGCCGCCGTGTACGGAGACGATCAGAGGCAGCTCGAGGCCGGCCCTGCGGACGGCGTCGCCGGCGGGCACGGCGTTGTGCGCATGTATTAGCTCGAACGGGAAGGAGCGCGCGAGTCGACGCAGCGCGAGCGCCAGCGTGGGCGCCGCCCAGGCTCCCCAGGCGGGATACGAGCGCTCGCGGGGCGGCGAGACGAAGGGGACGTACGTGATGCTCAGGCCGTCGCGTGTCTGCCTGCGCGGCTCGCGCGCGAGCGCCGTGAGCGCGGCTGCAGCACCGCGCGGACCGGCTGCGAGCGAGGACTTCGGCGGCACGAGCCGGTGCAGGACGAGGACGCGGACCTCCGCGCCCGCATCGCGCGCGGCCAGCGCCTGGCGGTGCGCCCACACCCCGAGCACCGGGTCGCGCAGGGTGGGATAGAACTCGGCCACCACCGCCACCTTCGGCCCGGTGGGCGCCGGCACGCTCACCAGCTGCGGTGGGTCGTGAGGGTGCGGTCGGCTTCGCGTGCGCTCAGATATGGGCGCTCGGCGAGGAAGGTGCGCGCCTCGGCGATCGCCTCCCCGCGGGCGTAGCCGGCGGCAGCGGGAGCCACGCGATGTCCGATGGCGACGGCGTCGACCACGCCACAGCGCCAGCCCTGCTCGCGCGCGAGTGCCGCCCAGTGCATGTCCAGGCCCCAGCCCATACGCAGCTCGGGGAACGGCAGCAGCGTGGCGAATGTTCTGCGGGCGAAGGCGGTGACGGGCCCGATCTCCACGAAGGCGGTCTCACGCACGACGCTGCCTGGCTGACGGCGCGTCACCGGCCACGCCGCATGTGAGTGCAGCCGGTGCGCGGGCTGCGCGAGCGCGAGCGAGAAGCGCTCACAGAGGAAGAGGAAACGGTCGAGGAAGCCGCGTGGCAGCTCCACGTCGTCGTCGATCACCAGCAGCCAGTCGTGTTCGGGGATCGGAATCTCACCCTCCCGACCGGCGCCCCGGGCGGCGAGCAGCAGGTTGAGGTTCTCGAACTTGCCGCGCCCGTCCGCCGCGCAGGTGTGCAGCTCCACGTCGTGGCGCGAGCGCAACAGCTCCGCTTCGATCGCCTGCGCGAGACCGCTGCGCTCGGGGCGCACCACCCCTAGCGCGAGCACCCGGCGCAGCGGTGGAGCGTGGCGCGCCGCCAGCTCCAGGCGCAGGCGCCGTGCGCTGAGGATCTCCAACGCGTTGATGAGCTCATCGCTCGCCGCGCGGCGTACCGCGTCAAGGCCACCGACGGTGCCGCTCGAGCCGGAAAGGAAGTCATCGCCGGCGGGCTCGCCGCCCGCGTGCTCGGCGCGTTCCTCAAGCGCCCGGCGTAGCCGACCCCAGCTGTGCGCGGCCATCGTCAGTCCCGCCGGGCACCGGCGGAGCACGACGTGGGCGAGGCAGCGCGCGAGCGTGGCCAGCTCGGCGGTCGACGATGGCGCTTGGCCGCGCCGCGCGTCGAAGCGTCGGGCGGCGCGCCCGCGCCTGTAGGAGCCGCGGGCGAGCGCACGCAGGCGCGCATCCTCGCCCACCCGCCTGTGCTCCACAGACGCCTCTGCGACATAGAGGACGCGTGCGCCCGGGTCGAGTGTGCGCAGCCGTTCCTGCCACTCCTGCTCGTCGCCGCCCCCCTCAAGTGATGGATCGAAGGGACCGACGCGTTCGAGTGCCACGCGGCGGATCGCCATGTTGGCGCCCCAGGCGAAGCGGGCATCCGTGTCGCGCTCGCCGAGATCCAGCGTCGTGATCGGCGGCTGCTCGCGACCGCAGGAGCGAGAAGCCCACCCGCCCCGGCCCTCCAGGCTGGCACGGATGGGGCCGGTGAAGACATCCACCTCGGGGTGCTCACCCGCCGCGTCCAGTAGCGCCTGAAGCCAGCTGGTGCTCGCGCGCACGTCGTCGTCGACGAACACCACCAGCTCGCCGCTGGACAGGCGCACCCCGGTGTTGCGTGCGACGTTTAGACCCAGCGGGCCAGAGTGCGGCTCGTAGCGGGCGCCGAAGCGCTCGACGAGCTCCCGCGCGCTTGCGGTTGCACCCGCGTCGTCGACCACCAGTAGCTCCGCGCCGGCTGCGGCGGCCTGCGGCGCGATCGACTCAAGCGCCACCTCCAGATAGGAGAGACGGGCGCGCGTGGGGATCACAATCGATGCGGGCGGTGGCATGACAGGCAGAGAGTCTAGGTTTGACGCCGGGATGGTCCTGTTCCTACACAACCGCTATCGCACGACCGGTGGCGAGGAGCGCACCGTCGAGGACCTCATGTGGCTCGTTCGCGAGTACCTGCGCGAGCCCGCGGAGCTGCTCGCACGCGACTCTGCGGACATCGGCCGCGCGCGCGCGGCGGCCGGCCTGCTGCGTGGTGGGCTGGACGCGCAGGACGTCCAGCGCGCGGTGCAGCTGGGGGGCGCACGCGTCGTGCATGCGCACAACCTGCAGCCGTCGCTCGGCTGGCGCGCGCTGGCCTGCGCACGGGCGGCCGGCGCCCGCGTGGTGCTGCACCTGCACCAGTACCGCCTGGTCTGCGCGATCGGCGTGTGCTTTACGCGCGGCGCTGAGTGCACGCGCTGCCACGGGCGCGACACATTGCCTGGAGTGCGCTTGAACTGCCGTGAGAGCGTGCCCGAGGCACTCGCCTACGGCGCGTCGTTGGCGCTATGGCAGCGGCGGCTCGTAGAGCAGGCCGACGCGGTGATCGTTCCCAGCCGCTTCGCGCGCGAGCGCCTGCGCGAGCTCGGCGCGCCGCTGGATTGGGAACGCGTGCACGTGTTGCCACCACCGCTGCGTGAGCCGGAGGCTGTCTCGCCGGGTCGGGATCGCCCATCGAGCGGCGGCGAGGCGCCGTACGCTCTTGTCGTCGCAAGGCTGGCTCCAGAGAAGGGTGTGGACGTTGCGATCGACGCCTGCAGGCTGGCTCGCATGCCACTGGTCATTGCCGGCGAGGGGCCGGAGCGGGCAGCGCTGGTGGCGCGCGCCGGTTCAGGCGACGTTCGCTTCGTGGGTCACGTGGACGACGCGGAGCTCGCGCGACTGAGGGCCGGCGCTTCGATCGCGCTCGCGCCTTCGCGCTCGGCGGAGACGTACGGGCTTGCCGTGGCCGAAGCGCTCTCCGCTGGGGTTCCGGTGGCCGCGAGCGAAGTAGGCGCGCTTCCCGAGCTGCTGGAGTCCCCGGAACTCGTGGCGCCGGGCGATGCGACGGCGCTCGCGGGCGCGATCGAGCGCCTGGCTGGAGACCGCGTGGCCGGTGAGCGGGGGCGCGAGCGAGTGCGCGCGCTGGCGGCGCCGGAGCTCGTGGCGGACGCGCTCTGCGCGATCTACGACGGCCGTGTGGGCGCGTAAGCTGCGCCCGTGAGCTCCCTCCAAAGCGCCCTCGTGACAGGCATCACAGGCCAGGACGGCTCGTTCACGGCAGATCTGCTCCTGGAGAAGGGCTACAGGGTCACCGGGCTGATGCGCGGCCCGGCAGGCGGGTCGCTCGGCTGCTCTGAGCATCTGCGTGGGGAGATCGAGCTCCTGCACGGCGACCTGCTCGAGCCGGACACGCTGCGGCTCGCCGTCGAGCGGCTGCACCCGGATGAGATCTACCATCTCGCCTCGCCCTCGTTCGTGCCCGACTCTTGGCACCGGCCTAGCGAGATCATGGCCGCGGTCGCCGGCGCGAGCTCGGTGATCTTGGAGGCGGCGCGCGATCTGGATGTGGGCGCGCGGGTGTTCGTGTCGGCGTCCGGCGCGATCTTCGGCGACGCACCAGAAAGCCCGCAGCACGAGGGCACGCCATGCCGACCCACCAACCCCTATGCCGTCGCCAAGCTCGCCTCGCACCAGATCCTGGGTGCGTTGCGGACCCACTACGGGCTCCACGCCAGCTCGGGGATTCTCTACAACCACGAGTCCGAGCGCCGGCCCGAGCAGTTTGTGACGCGCAGGATCACACGTGGGGCCGCGGCAATCAGCCTCGGGCTCCAGCAGGAGCTCTTCTTGGGCTCACTGGACGCCGTCCGCGACTGGTCCTTCGCGGGGGACATCGTCTACGGCGCATGGCTGATGCTCCAGCAGGAGCAGCCGGACGACTACATCCTCGCCAGCGGCGTCCCACATACGGTGGCCGAGCTCGCGAGCGCCGCGTTTGCGTGCGTCGGCCTGGATGCGGAGCGCTATCTGCGCGTGGACCCTTCGCTGGTCAGGCCGCCCGAGCGCAGCCCCAGCGTCGGGGACCCGACGAAGGCGCGCGAGCGTCTCGGCTGGGAGCCGCGTATGAGCTTCCAGGAGCTGGTGGAGCGAATGGTGCTCGCAGACGTGCGCGCACTGGGCGCCGGTGCAGCGGCGTCCCAATGAGCGCCTAGACTGGCGGTTCTGGTGAGAACCGTGGGTGTCATTGGGCTGGGTTACGTGGGCCTTCCGCTTGCGGTCGCGTTTGCGCGCGAGGGCTGCGAGGTGATCGCGGTGGATTCAGATCAGCGCAAGATCGACGCGATTGCGGCCGGCGACTCCTACATTGAGGACGTCTCGTCTGAGCTGCTGGCGGAGATCTCAGGACGGATCCACGCGACGACGCGTTACGCGGAGCTCGAGCGCGCGGACGCGGTGCTGATCTGCGTGCCCACGCCGCTGACGCGCAACCGCGAGCCCGACCTCGGGCCGCTGATCGAAGCGACCCGCTCGCTTGCAGGTGTTCTGCGCCGCGATCAGCTGGTGGTGCTCGAGTCGACCACATATCCCGGTACCACGCGCGAGCGTGTGGCGCCGCTCTTGGAGGAGTCGGGGCTGGCCGCCGGGCGCGACTTCCATCTGGCGTTCTCGCCCGAGCGTGTGGATCCCGGCCGTACGGACTTCACGCTGCGCAGCACGCCCAAGGTCGTCGGCGGATTGACCGAAGCGTGCGCCGAGCGCGCTGAGGAGCTTTATGGCGTCGTGTGCGACCACGTGGTGCGCGTGTCCACGCCGGACGCTGCCGAGATGACAAAGCTCCTGGAGAACATCTTCCGCTCCGTCAATATCGCGCTGGTCAACGAGCTGGCGATGCTTAGCGACCGCATGGGGATCGACATCTGGGAGGTCGTCGACGCGGCCTCCACGAAGCCCTACGGCTTCATGCCGTTCGAGCCCGGGCCGGGGATGGGGGGGCACTGCCTGCCTGTTGACCCCTTCTACCTGAGCTGGCGCGCCCGCGAGTTCGACATGGCCACCGAGTTCATCGAGCTCGCCGGCAAGGTCAACCAGCAGATGCCCTACCACTGCGTGGCAAAGGCCCAGCGCGTGCTCAACGACGCTGGGCTGTCAGTCAAAGGCGCGCGCATCGCGCTCCTCGGGGTCAGCTACAAGCCGGGCGTGGGGGACATACGTGAGTCGCCTGCGCTGAAGATCGTCTCGCTGCTGAGCGAGCTGGGCGCGAACGTCAGCTACCACGACCCCCACGTCCCCGCCCTGAGCGACTACGGGCTCGTGAGCGCGCCCCTGGAGGAGGCTGTCGCGGATGCCGACCTGGTCGTGGTGGTCACCGCGCACCCGGACGTCGACTATGAGCTCGTGGCCAGGCGCGCGCGCCTGATGCTCGACCTGCGCGGGGTCACACGCTCCTCGCGCCTGAGCAGCGTGATCAGGCTGTGAGCGCGCTCGCACCCAGCTCCGCCGCGCCGGGCCTGATGCTCGGCGAGGGGGTGGAGATCGGTGTGGGCGTGTCGTTCGGCGCGCACGTGGTCGTGCACGAGGGCACGATCATCCGCGATGACTGCACGATCGAGGATCACGTCGTGCTCGGCAAGCGCCCACGGCTTGCGCCCCGTTCGGGCGCGCAAGGGGATGTCGGCCCGCTCGAGCTCGGCGCCGGCGTGACCGTGTGCGCGGGGGCGATCGTGTTCGCAGGCGCGCGCGTCGGCGAGGAGACGATCCTGGGCGACCAGTCGTTCGTGCGCGAGCGTGCCACGATCGGCGACGGTTCGGTGATCGGCCGCGGCAGCGTCGTCGACAACGACGTCAGCGTGGGGGCGCGCGTGCGCGTGCAAACGAACGTGTATCTGGCGGCGTTCAGCGTGGTCGAGGACGACGTGTTCATCGGCCCCGGCGTGACGACTACCAACGACGACACCATGTCACGCCACGAGCGCGGGATGCCGTTGCGCGGCGTGGTGTTGAAACGGGCCTGCCGCGTGGGTGGCGGCGTCGTCCTGACGCCGGGCGTCGAGATCGGCGAGGAGGCCTTCCTCGCCTCCGGTGCGGTGGTGACGCACGACGTGCGCCCGCGCGCGGTTGTCATGGGCGTGCCTGCGCGTGTCGTGCGCGAGGTGCCCGCGGAGGACCTGCTCGAGCGCTGGCGTTGACGCTGAAGGCTGGTCGGTCTTTACAGCCGCGCCGCCAGGTAGCTACGCAGGAGTGGCTCCGGCATGACCCAGTCGCCGCGGCCGAGGTGCTCTGCTATCCCGGCCTTCTCCATCATGTTCAACGCCCGTCTGACGCCCGACGATGGCGTCCCGCTGTACGGGCGCTGCCCGCGGGCCACACGCAGCGCGATCGAGTACGCGTGAGCGGTCGAGCGCAGTCGCTCGACGATCTCCTCATGGCGCAAACGGTCGGCCTGCATCGCGAGTTCCTGGCCGCCGCGGACATCGCCAAGCTCGATCGTGCGGCCTTCGCTGCGGGCGAGCGCCACGGTCAGGGTCTCGCGGGCAATCAGCATCGTGGTGCGCGGATGACCGTCACCGAAAGCGACGATCTCTTCGATTGTGCCCGCGGCGCTCCGAACATCGAGCTCGCCGTAGCGGTCCGCGATACCCGCCGCCCACTCGCTCGGCAAAATTGGCGTGAGCTCATGAAAGTTGCCGAACTGGCTGAGCGCTCTGTGCGCAGGGCCGAACAGGTCGCGCATCAGGTGCTCCATGCTGCCCGCGAACAACACGCTGATCAGCGGTGAGCGCTGAAGCTGCGCGCGCAACTGCTTGGTCAGCACATCAGGGTCTCCGAAGCGACGCGACGGCGCCGCGATGTCTTGAAACTCATCGAGGAACAACACGATCCGCTTCTTGTCGTGTTCGGCGATCCTCTGCGCAAGACGGATAGTGGCGCCGAGACTGACCCCAGGCGCTCGTCCTGCGGGCTGGGTCCAAGCCAGCTCCACGTCCTCGCCGAGGTGGGTCCGCAGCGCCGCCGTCACGCCGGTCGGAAGCATCTCGCGTAGCTCACGCCCGCTCTCTCTCGCGCGACGTAGCGCTTTGGCGACAGGGCCGCGGTTGGCAATGATCGACTGTGCCAGAGCCTGCGTGAGCGAGGCGAGGTTCTCGTGGTCCCACAAGTCGACTTGCGCCGTGTAGACCTTGTTCGAGCGAGCTCTTTGGAGGGCGGCAAGACCGACCGTTGACTTGCCGGTGCGTCTGGGTCCGGCCATCACCATGTGGGTGCCGTCTCCCAGACGCGAGGCGAGATCGCGCACGTCGGCCGTACGGCCAATCAATAGATTGGGCTTGACGGGATCGTCCGTTGGGAACAGTTCTCGAACATCACTCATCCCCACCTATTATAGGTCAGATCCCGACCTATAATGAGTCATTTAGTGACTGATTTGGGGGCCTGGGTCTGGCGCGAGCAGGGGTTACGGCCGGCTGGCCGCCGAGCGCACGGCCGCCGAGCGGACGGCCGCGGTGACCTGCTCGGCCTGCTCGCGCGTCAGCGCGGGGCTCATCGGGATCGCCAGGTGCGTGCGTGCGGCCTGCTCGGTGGCCGGCAGCTCCACGCCCGCGCCCCACTCGCGCATCGCTGCCTGGCGGTGCACCGGGAGGCGGTAGTAGGGCTTGTAGCCGATCTGTGCCGCCTTCAACGCTGCTTCCAGACGCTCGACCCGCTCGTCCGCCACCACGTACAGGTGCCACGCGGGCGCTGAGCCGTCGACCGCCTTGGGGAGCTTCACGAGCTCGCCCAGGCCCGACTGCTCGTAGTACACGCCCGCCTGCCTGCGCGCGTCGGCCCATGCGTCCAGATGGGGTAGCTGCACACGCAGGATCGCCGCCTGCAGCTCGTCCAGGCGCGAGTTGTAGCCCACGCGCTCGTACGTGACCTTGTCGTGCGAGCCGTGGAAGCGCAGCGTGCGCGCCAGCTCCGCCACGTCGTCATCGGAGGTCGTGATCATGCCGCCGTCGCCGAACGCGCCGAGGTTCTTGGAGGGGAAGAACGAGAACGTCGCCGCTGTGCCCAGTGCTCCCGGACGCCCCTCCGCGCCCGTGGAGCCCGCCGCCTGGGCCGCGTCCTCCAGCACCGGCACGCCCAGCTCCTCGATTTCCGCGATCGGGGCTACGTTGCCGAACAGGTGCACAGCGATGACGGCCCTCGTGCGGGTGCTCATCACCGCGCGTACCGTCTCAGCAGTCATGCAGTACGTGTCCGGGTCCACGTCGCAGAACACCGGGCGCGCCCCCGTCGGCGGGATCGCCTCCGCGGACGCGTAGAACGTGAACGAAGGCACGATCACCTCGTCGCCCGGTCCCACGCCCATCGCCCGCAGCGCGATCGTGATCGCATCCGTGCCGTTCGCCACGCCGATCGCATGCGCGCTGCCGCAGTACGCCGCGAACTCCCGCTCGAACGCCGCCAGCTCCGGGCCGAGGATGTACTGGCCGGACTCCAGCACGCGCGCGACCGCCGCCTGCAGCTCCTCGCGCAGCGGCGCCCGCGGCGTCGATGTGTCAAACAGCGCTACGCCCATCGCGTCAGTGTGGGGCAAGTAGCTCGAGATCGGCGCGCGTCATCAGCCTGATCAGCTCCTCGAAGCTCGTGCGCGGAACCCAACCGAGGTCTCGGGCCGCCTTCGACGGGTCGCCGATCAGGTGGTCCACCTCCGCCGGACGCACGAACGCCGGGTCGATCGTCACGTACTGCTCGAAGTCGCCCAGACCGGCCTCGTCGAACGCCACCTCGCAGCACTCGCGCACCGAGTTCGCCTTCCCCGTCGCGATCACGTAGTCCTCAGGGATGTCGCGCTGGAGCATCAGCCACATCGCTTCCACGTAGTCCTTCGCATAGCCCCAGTCGCGTTCCGCGTCCAGGTTGCCCAGGCGCAGCTCTTTCGTGAGGCCGTGCTTGATCGCCGCCGCGTGCCACGTGATCTTGCGGGTCACGAACTCCAGGCCGCGGCGGGGGGAGTTGTGCACCACCAGGCGTCCCACGCCCGCGCAGAACACGCCGCTCTCGGTCTCCAGGTCGAACACCCACTCGTCGTCGGGAACCGTCGCTGCGGTCACGCGCCGGACTTCCGTCGGGCTGCGCAGCAGGTGCTGGGCCCTGCCGCCCACTCGCGCTGCCGAACGCAGGTTTAGCTGGTAGTAGGCGCGCCCGTCGCGGTGCTCTACGTACACCGAGGCCGGCTGGCGCTGGTTGAAGTAGAGCAGGCAAAGGCCCTGCGCCAGCACCGCGCTGTTCGTCTCGAGCGACTCGCCGTTGCCGCGCTTGAGGCCGTCGCCCGCGTAGTAGCCCGTGAGGAACGCGCGCTGTGTCTCGACATCCGCGTTGAGCACAATCGGCGGAACCTGCTTGAAGGCGGTCGGCGTGTACAGCTGTTCCCGCAACCATGGGCCGATGCGGGCGGCGCCCGAGAAATTGACGACGCTCACCGAGGCGTTCGCGTCGAAGCCCGATGTGCCGGTGGACTCGCGCGAAAGGCCGAGGAACACGCGCGACCACAGCTCCATCGCCCGGCAGCGGATCAGGAAGTCGTTGTTCGTGAACTTCACCTGGTGGCCGTCCATCGACACGTATCCGTCAGCAGCGAGCAGGCCCAGCAGCTCCGCCATCTCCGGAGCGATCGCGCTCCATCCCGGAGCGTTTGGCATCCAGTTGGCAATCGCGAGGTCCTCGCCTTCCTGCACGTCTCCGGCCTTGATCGGCGCGCGCTCCTCGTCGAGCATCGTGTGGTGTGCGGTTACGTCGACGACGCCGCCACGCGTCTCGATGCTGAGCAGCTCATGGTCGGGGTCCGTGCGTCGACGCCGCGTCGCCGTGATAGCGCGCACGTATGTCCAGTCCTCGCCGTCCCAAACCTCCACGACGTTCTCCGGCGTGTAGCTCTGGACGCTCTCGCCCTTGCGGCGCAGGGGCACCAGATCGGCGGGCGTCTTGATCGAGACGATCCCTAGCTGCCTAACGATCAGGGGGGTTGACTCCGAGAGACACTCGTGGTTAAAAGATCTCCCGAGGTCGCGTGCAGGTCATATGACTCGCGGTAATTCACCGTAATGAAGTGCCCATACGCCTTCGCCACGCCATACGGCGAGCGCGGATAGAAGGGCGTGGTCTCCGTCTGCGGGACCTCCAGCACCTTGCCGAACATCTCGCTGGAGGACGCCTGGTAGAAGCGGGCCTCGGGGCACACTTCTCGCATCGCCTCGAGCATGCGCGTCACGCCCGTGCCGGTGAACTCGGCCGTGAGCGTCGGCTGGATCCACGACACCGCTACGAAGGACATCGCGGCCAGGTTGTAGATCTCCGCCGGTTTGGACGCGCGCAGCGCGTCCACCAGCGAGCGCTGGTCGAGCAGATCGCCCTGGTGCAGCGTCAGCCGGTCGCGGATGTGCTCGATGCGGTCGAACTTCTCCGTGGAGGCGCGGCGCACCATGCCGTGGACGTCGTAGCCCTTCTCCAGCAGCAGCTCTGCCAGATAGGACCCGTCCTGGCCGGTGACGCCGGTGATCAGCGCTGAGGGACGGGCAGACACGGCCGGGAGCCTACAGAGGCCGGTCCCCGTAGGCGCTCATGGCGGAGCGCCCACGGGTCTCGAGCAGCCTCGCCGGCCGGCGTCCTCGGCGCCTGCTCAGCGCCTGAGGAACTCGGTCTTGAGCATCGTCCCGGATCCGCCACCGGTGATGCAGGGGCGATACGTGCGTCTCGCGCGGTAGCGCCCGCCTGACCTCGACGTGCCGGTGATTGCGACCACGACCTCGCCCTGCCCCCGTCCCGCGAGGCTGACTGTCAACGAGCGGGCGTCGCCGGGCATCCGCCGATAGATATTGCCGTTGACCGTGATCAGGATTCCGGCCAGATGCACGCCCTTCGCGGACTTCCAGTGGATTGTCTCCGAGCGAGTGCTGCTGCACACGGCCGGGCTCGCAGCCGGCGCCCGAGAGGTGGTCGTCTGCGTGAGCGTGACCGGAAACGTCAGCGTCAGCTCAGCCGCGCCGATCGGGCCGATCAGAGCGGAGCTCGCTTGTGATGAGCCGTTGCCGTTGACGGCGGTCACCAGGAACCGCAGGTAGGAGCCGGCGTCGCCGGCGTCCGGCGTGTACTGGGTTGCGGTGGCGCCTTCGATGTTCGTGCACGACGAGGCTTCGCTGGTGGTGCACAGCTGCCATTGGTATTCATAGCTTTCAGCGCCTGCGTACGTGCCCGTTTCGGCGCTCACGGTGGCGCCGACGGTCGGGCTTTCCGAGCCCGGCACGCTCGGCGGCGTGATCACCGACGGCTTTGACGGAGACGGCGGCGGTTCGGGCAGCTCTCCGTTTTCCGAGAAGACGTGGGTCACCGAGACGGCCGCCGTTTCGCCGGCCGCGATGCTCAGGCTCCAGCCCACGGCGTTGGCGTTGTCCTCGAATGTTTCGCAGTCGCAGGTGTCGGCCAGCGGTTGGCGGGTGCCGATCGCTTCCCAGTTCGCGGAGTATTGCGCCTCGAGGTACTCCGAGGCGGGTGAAGCCGCCGGCACGAGCGCCTCGACGAAGCCCGCGGGTTCGTTGTTGGCCGTGCTCGTGCACTCCGACGTGGCGCCATTGATGACGCCATAGCCATGGTCTTCCCCACCGAGGTAGCAGTCCTGCCCGCGGTAGAGCTGGACGGGGAGCGTCGCGCCGCTGAGGTTCTCGACCTGTACGCCGACGGTGTAGTAGTCGTTGCCGACCACATAGGAGTCCGTCTGGGTGAGGCGGAGCTTTTCTCCCGCCTGCACTACGGTCGTAACGGCGTAGGGGCTCTGGGTGGTTCCCGACCCTTCGACAGGCGACTGCGAGATCGTTTTGAAGGCCTCGTTGTGTTCGGCGGCGGGCGCCGCTTCGACTTCCGCTTCGGTGACGTTGGCTTTCGAGTCGTACGGGGTCGCGGACGATTCCAGGCCGCCGCCGAAGACTTCCATTTCTCCTTCTTCGTTTTCTTCTTCGTATTCTTCGCCCTTGTGGTCTTCGAAGTCAGGCGTGTAGAGGACGCCGCCGTAGGAGGCGAAGGTGCCACAGTCGCCGGGGATGCCCGAGTAGACCTGTAGTTTGCCTTCGCGCTTGATCTGGCAGCTGAGGTCGTTGCCAACGTAGACGTCTTCGAGCGGCCCGGAGGAATGGATGTCGGCGAACGGCGTCGGTACGCCGGTGATCTCGTTGGGCCCTGCCGCCCACGCCGGGGTGCCGGTGCATAGGAAGACTGCGAGAACTCCAAGGACGAGCGCTGCTGTGGTCAGTCGGCTGGACAGGGTCCGGCCTGCGCCGGTTGGGCGTGTTCGTGAGGCATGGTCGCTTCGGGGCACAAGGCCACCTTCCGCTCGAGGAACCGTTACACGGGCCATCGACCGAATCCGGAGACAGCATGAGTTCGATCCCTTGGAACGACCTTCTGGCTAGCGCCTGACTGAGCGCAGCCACTGCACGGTCGCCGCGATCCCGTCCTCCAGCTCGATCTCGGCGCTCCAGCCGAGCAGGTTGCGGGCCTTCTCCACGGACGGCCAGCGACGCTCCACGTCCTGGGGAAACGCGGGCAGTCGGTCGAGCTCGAGTGTCTCTCGGTCCTCGCCGCACGCCTCCCACACGATCCCCGCGAGCTCCGCGACGCTCACCTCGCGCGCGGCGGAGATGTTGAAGTCGTCATTCAGGCCGGCCGGCGAGCTCATCGCCGTGACGATCCCGTCGGCGAGGTCCTCCACGTGCGTCAGCGTGCGTGTCTGCGCGCCCGTGCCGTAGATCTCAAGCGGCCGCTGCCCTGCGAGCGTGCGCTCGATCAGGTCCGGCACCACGTGCGCGACGCCCGGCTCCGCGTCGGGCAGCTCGCCCGGGCCGTACGCGTTGAACGCGCGGCAGATCGTGAACGGCAGCCCGTGCTCGGCGTGCGCCGCGTGGCAGTACATCTCGCCGGTGAGCTTCGAGAAGCCGTACGCGGAGGTCGGGGTGGGGCAGTCCGGGAGGTAGTCCTCAGGCGTGGGAAACAGCTCCGCGCGCTCGAACACAGCCGCCGAGGAGACGTACACGAAGCGCTCCACCTCAGCGCCCAGTGCGGCGCGGATGACGGCGTTGTAGAGCGCGTTGTTGGCCTCCAGCAGCGCGTGCGGCAGCCTGCGCCGACCGGCCGTTCCACCGCCGAGCGCCGCCAGGTGGATCACGCGCGCGCACCCGTACGTGGCCGCACGGGCGTCGCGCGCCAGGCGCAGGTCGCCCGTGTGCACCTCGCAGCCCTCGCGCATCCACTGCGGCGCGGGGCGGCGATCGGACACGCGCACCTCGTAGTCGGGGTCCGCGAGCAGGCGCCTGACCACAGCCGCGCCGATCGTGCCCGTGCCCCCGGTGACGAGAACGCGGCTCATCCGCCCTCGGGCCGGCGGCGGCGATCGACGCGGTAACGCACGTACTGGCGCGTGAAAGCGGCCACGAACAGCGGGTTGTAGCGCGCGTAGCGCCGCCACAGCCGGCGCGGCTCGCGCCACAGGCGGTAGCTCCACTCCAGGCCGTTGCGCTGCATCCACGCGGGCGCCTGCGGCACGAGCCCCGAATGGAAGTCGAACGCCGCGCCCACGCCCACCAGCATCGGCGCCGACAGGCGCGATCGCATGCTGTGCATCCACTGCTCCTGGCGCGGTTGCCCGGTCCCTACCCACACGACCGCCGCGCCCGAGCGGTTGATCAGCTCGAGCTCGTGCTCCTCCTCAGCGGCCGTGAGCGGGCGAAACGGCGGCGAGGAGCGCCCCACGATGCGCACTCCCGGGAAGCGCTCGCTCAGCTTGCGCTCGAGCAGCTCGCTGCCGTGCGGGTGGCGTCCGCCGTACAGGTACATCGGCGTCCCGTCGCGTGCCGCGCGCGCGCAGAACGCGGCCATCAGGTCGGGCCCGTACACGCGCGTGGCGCGCGGGTGCCCGAGCGCGTGCAGCGCCCACACGAGCGGCATGCCGTCCGGCACCGCCAGCGTCGCCGCCAGCACCGCCGCCAGCGTGTCCGGTTCCTCCCGCGCGGACATCACCAGGTTCACCGCCGCCGCCGTCACGTATGCGCGCCCGTCCGCGGCGATCGTCGCCTGCATCCAATCGAGCACCTCCTCGTAGTCTGAGATCGCCAGCGGGATGCCCAGGATCTGCGCGCGTTCGGGAAGCACCGGGGCGGGGCCTGGAGACGGCGTGGACGGCGGGGTGGGGGCGGGTGGCGTGGCGATTGCGTGAAGATACCCGGCCCCGTGGTGCTCGACCTCTCCTTCTGGAAGCGCCGGCGCGTGCTCGTCACCGGCCACACCGGCTTCAAGGGCGCATGGCTGTCGCTGTGGCTGCAGTCGCTCGGCGCCGATGTCACCGGTGTCGCACGTGGCGTGCCCACGAGCCCGTCGCTGTACGAGCTGGCACGCGTCGGCGCAGCGACGCGGGAGCTGAGCGCGGACATGTGTGACGCGGGCGGCGTGCGCGACGCGGTTCTTGGGGCCCGGCCGGAGGTCGTCTTCCACCTAGCGGCCCAGCCGATGGTCAGACGCTCACTGCGCGACCCCGTGGGCACGTATGCGGTCAACGTGATGGGCACGGTGAACGTCCTGGAGGCAGTTCGCCAGGCGGGCGACGGGGTGCTCGCGGTGGTCGTGGTCACATCGGACAAGTGCTACGAGAACGCGGGCGAGCGCGGGCGGCGCTTCGTCGAGAGCGACCCGCTGGGTGGCTCCGATCCCTACTCGAGCTCCAAGGCGTGCGCGGAGCTCGTCACCGCCGCTTACAGGCGTTCGTTCTTCCACGCGGAAGGGGCGCCTGCGGTGGCGAGCGCGCGTGCGGGAAACGTGCTCGGCGGCGGCGATTGGGGCGAGGACAGGCTCGTGCCGGACACCGTGCGCGCTGTTGAAGCCGCCCGGCCGCTACAGGTCCGCAACCCGGATGCTGTGCGCCCCTGGCAACACGTGCTCAGCCCGCTCAGCGGCTATCTGCGACTGGCCGAGGAGCTCGCGCTGGATCCGCAGCGGCGCGCGGCGCGCGCATGGAACTTCGGTCCTCCTGCCGGCGATGAGCAGTCGGTCGGCCGAGTGCTCGAGTTGCTGCAGGATCTGTGGAAAGGAGAGCTTCAGTGGCAGCCTGATGAGCGGGAGAACCCGCCCGAGGCAAGCCACCTGGCGCTCGACTCGAGCGCGGCCGAAGAGCTGCTCGGGTGGCGCGCAGCCTGGCCACTGCAGGAGTCGCTCGAGCTGGTCGTCGACTGGCACCGCGCCCAGCGTGAGGGGCGGGACATGCGCGCGGTGAGCCTCGAGCAGATCGCGCGGCTGCGGTAGGCGCCATGCAGCCGCCGGGTGAGGAGATCGTGAGGCCACCCGCGCGGGTGCTGATCGGCGACCTGGTCCTCGAGCGCTGGTCTATTGATGATCTTGATTCGTTGTTTGTTGCCGTCACTGCCAACCTGGAGCACCTGCGTCCGTGGATGCCCTGGGCGGCAGATCATGGGCGTGAGTCAGTGGCAGAGTTCCTTTCCCAGAGCGAAGCCGGCTGGGAGCACGGAGCGCGCTTCGAGTACGCGATCCGCGACCGGGATGACACGCTGCTGGGCAGCTGTGGCCTGATGGGCCGCATTGGCCCCGGCGGCCTGGAGATCGGCTACTGGGTCGACAAGCACCGCACCGGCAAGGGCATCGCCACGCGCACCGCAGCGGCGCTCAGCGAGATGGGGCTCGCGCTCAGCACCGTCGAGCGTGTGGAGATCCATCACGACGAGGCAAACCTCGCAAGCGGCGCGATCCCCAGGCGGCTCGGGTTCACCCGCGTGGGCACCGTCGAGACGCAGCCCAAGGCTCCCGGCGAGAGCGGACGCGACATCCTCTGGCGGCTGGACGCCGAGCAGTTCGCCGCCGGTCCCGCGCGGGCGCTGCTCGATGAAGCTCGCCGCGGCGGTTAGCTCGTCTGACCTGCAGAGAGAAGAGTGTGGGCCGGCTTCGGATGCAGGCAAATCCTGCCTATACTGCAGGCATGTCAAGAATCCAGTACACGATACGCCGCGTTTCGCCTGCCCTAGATGCAGAGCTTCGCCGCGAGGCGAGCGAGACCGGCAAGACGCTCAACGCCGTGGTCGTGCAGACGCTCGAGAACGCGAAGCTGTCATCCGCAGCTAGCGAGCACGATGACCTCGACTGGTTCATCGGTGGCATGGTGGTTGGTAACGGCGACGAAGCCGACGCACAAGCATGGCTCGACTCACTTCCGGTCGAGCCCGCTGCGTGAAGCTGGCCCTGGACACGAACGCCTACAAGGCGCTCGGCGAAGGCAACCAGCAACTAGCCGAGGAAGCACGCACGGCCGACGCCGTTGGTCTACCGATGATCGTGCTCGGAGAGCTTTGGTTCGGCTTCATGAACGGAACCAAGCTACGGCAGAACGCCGCCACGCTCGAACGCTTCCTCGCCACGCCCCGCGTTCGTGTGCTCAACCCCGATTACCAGACACCTCGCGTCTTCGGCGAGATCGCGACCCTGCTCCGACAAACAGGCGTTGCGATACAGCAAAACGACATCTGGATCTCGGCGCTGTGTAAACAACACGGGTTCGTTCTCGCAACCAGAGACCGTGGCTTCCAACACGTCCTCGGACTCGAGGTCATCGAGTTCTCGACCAACCCGGGCTAACCACATCGTCGCGCCGGGATTTGCGCTACGTCTGAAAGGCGGCCGTCGGGCCCGACCGCGATGCCTCGTACAGCGCCAGCTGTTCGCCGTACGCCTCGCGCTCGCCGGCGTGGGTGAGTCCTGCCTTCTCCAGCACGCGGCGCGATGCTGCGTGTGTTGGTTTGACGACCGCGATTACGCGCTCGATTCCGAGGTTCTGGAACGCGAGGCCCAGGACCGCCTTTGCGGCCTCGGTGGCGATGCCGCGGCCCCAAAGGTCTGGGTGCAGGTCGTAGCTGAGCTCCACCTCCGGGCCGCGCAGCTCTAGCGGCTGCAGTCCGCAGTCGCCGGCGAAGCGTCCCGTGGCCCGCTCCTCCAGCGCCCACAGCGACCACCCGTGCGCGGCCTGATGTTCGATGTGCAGGCGCAGCTCGGCCATCACCTCGTCGCGGGTATGCGCACCGATGAACTGCGCCACCCGCGGGTCGCTGTAGAGGCGGACGAGGGCTTCCAGATCGTCCTCGCGCAGCGCGCGAATGCGCAGACGCTCGGTCAGGTGCGGGAGCACCGAGGTGGCGCGGTCGGGCATCGCCAGGAGCGTAAGGCTTGGTCGTGGCGCGCCGGCCGTTGCGATCGCGAATTCCGAAATTGCGCACTTTGCAGGCATCTTCCCGAGGCCCCAAATAACAGAATGCTACGGGCGGGCGATATCCATAATCTGGCGCTCAATGAGCCCCCTCACCCTCCGTCGCTACCGCGCCGAGCGTCTCTTGCGCGAGGACTTCGAGGCGCTGCGAGGACGGGTGCTGGCGAGCGTGAAGGGCAAGCTAGGGGCCAGCGGTGCGCGCCTGGACCAGGGCGACCTCGAGGCATGTTATGCGCAGGCCTGGCAAGGTCTTTACGCGGCCGTGCTCGAGGGCCAGGAGATCGCCAATCCCGCCGGGTGGCTCGTGCTGGTCACCTTCCGCCGCGCGATCGAAGAGCTGCGTGCGCAGGGTCGCGCACATCGCGACGGGATCCGCTCCGCGCCTGCGGCTGGGAGCTGGGGCTCCGGTGAGGAGCCCGAGTCGGAGACATCGTTCGGTGTCACTGGCGCCGAGCGCGACCTCGCAGAGGAGCTCGACGACCGCATGCGGCTACGCCAGCTGTTCGAGGGTCTCTGCCGGCGCTTGGATGGACGCGAGCGCGAGGCTGCCACCCTCTGCTACCTGCAGGGGCTCTCGCGCGCGGAGGCCGCCGCGCGCATGGGGGTCAGCGACGCGCGCATGCGCAAGCTGATGGAGGGTCGCGGGCCGGCACGGCCGGGCGTCGCCGGCAAGGTGGGGGCGCTCGTGCAGACGATCCGCGCGGGGGAGTGGTGCGAGGAGCAGGCCTCGCTGATGCGCGCGTTTGCGTATGGCATCCTCGACGCGGACGGGGAGCGCTATCGGCTGGCGATCATGCACAGCGACCAGTGCCCAGCGTGCCGCGCCTACGTCGCCTCGCTGCGCGGTCTCGCCGCGGCGCTGCCACCGGTGCTGCTTCCGTGGGGTCTCGGGGCAGCTGTGCTCACCGGCGTCGGCCAGAGCATCGGCGCGGGCGCCAGCGCAGGGACGGGCCCCGCCGGGGGCGGGCTGCAGGCGGGAGGCGGAATCGGGGGTGCCGCGGCGGCCTCCGGCGCTGCGGGCGCCGGCGGCGCAGCAGGCGGCAGCTGGCTCCTCGGCGCAGGCTCGCTCGGCGGCAAGCTCGCCGTGGGGTGCCTGCTCGCGCTCGGCGTCGGCGCCGGATGCGTGGCGATCGACGGCGAGCAGAGTCTGCGCAGCGCCTCCCACGGGCGGCATGTGGCCGCGCACACCGCGGCTGTACGCCAGGGCGCCCGTACGCTCGTGGCCGATCCGCCCGCGGAGACTGGGGCGAGCTCCGCCGCGGCGGGCGTCAGCTCTCTCGCAGGCCAGGCCGGGCACACGACGCTGACACCGAGCGCAGCGGCGAGCCGCGAGTTCGGGCCCGAGCAGCCCGCGACGCCTGCGTCCGGCGGCTCCTCAACAGCTACGCCACGGCGCGTGAGCGTCGCTCGTGCGGCCTCCTCTCCTACCGCGCCGGGCACTACGCCCTCCGGCGCAAGCGGCCTCTCGCAGGCCTCGACGCCCCCTGCTGAAGCGTCATCGAGACCGGCTTCCGTCTCTGACTCGAAGGCCGCCGAGCGGGAGTTCTCGCCCGGTTAGGACTCGGGCGTCGAGCGCAGGCCCGCGAGCGTCTGCGCAAAGGCCGCCGCCGACGGCTTCGCTCTGAGCGGCCACGCGTACAGGCCATAGCCGCCTTCAGGCGTGTCGATCCCCTCATACAGGTAGATCGAGGCGAGACCCCATTGAGCTGCCTGGGTCAGGTACTGCGTCACGTCCGCGGCCTGTTCTGCTTCGCTCACCGCCGCGTTGCCGTCGGTGCCCTCGTACGTGGGCTGGCCGACCTCGGTGATGTTCAACGGCGCATACACGTGGTCGGCGCGCATGTACGCGAGCATCCTTGGAACGGTCGCCCAGCCGAGCCTCTGTGAGCCGGAGCCGAAGCCGTCGGCGCGCATCGGCCCGTACGGATGAAAGCTCCACGCGTCGGGAACGTAGCCGAGCTCCTGCACGAGCAGCACGCACCACCCGCCGCCCCGTTCCCACTGCGACCATTCGCCGTCAGGCAGCTCCGTATCGGTCCAGGCGTCGGCAATCAGCGTGATCCCGTCACCCGCCAAGGCTTCGTGCGCTGCAGCGTACTGCGCCGCGTATTCAGGTGGCGTGGAGCCGTGGAAGTAGACCTCGTTGCCCAGTTCCACTTCCGTGAGGCCGAGTTCGCGCATCAGCGGCACGAAGCTCTGCACGCCCTCCGCGACCGCGGCCGGCGACATGCCTGTCAGTTCCGGGTCGTAGATCACGAGCGGTGTGATTCCCTCGCCGACGAGTTCCCTGGCGGCGCTCCAGCTGCCTTCCTGGAGGGGGTTCAGGCGTGCGTAGCGGACCCCGGTGCTGTCGCGGATCGTTTCTCCTGCCGCCGCGCCCCAGCCGGTCAACCCGCCGTTCAGGCCCACCTTCAGCGCCTGCGTCGTCTGAGGTTCAGCTTCCTCAGCCTGTGCCGTGCTTGTGGCCGGTCCGCTGTAGCGGCCGGGGCTCAAGCACAGCGTGCCGCTCGCCCTGGCCGTGGGCAACGCGATGCTGCTGCCCGGCACGAGCGTCGTCGGGCACGCGCTCGACGCCGCTGCGCCCGTCGTCCCGCCGGTCAGCGCCGCGAGGATCAGCATCAGGACTGGAAGGCAGCGCTTCATCAGAGGGGAGTACCCCGATTCTGACGCGCCGGCGCCGCTTCGGCGCAGGCATGCCCCTGAGCGTGCGGATGCTCAGCCGCGCGGGAAGACCTTGCCGAGCCGCAGGAACGCCAGCGGGTTGCCGCGCGGACGCAGCTTGCCGGTGGCGATCGCGCGCGCCGGGTCCAGGCGTTCGCCGACGATGTCCACCCAGTCCTGGTAGGCAATGCGTAGACGCAGGTCAGGCTTGGGGGCCGCTCCCTGCGCGACCGTGCTCGACCCGTTGTTGACGGTGAGATTCCACGCGGGCACGTCCGGGTCGGTGAACTCCCACTGGATGCTCATCGGCCGGGTGAGCCCGTGGTTGGGGTTCACCTGGCGGCGGATCGTGTCGAACAGCAGCTCCTGTGTCTCTGCGTCGCGTCGCGTGGGTCCTTCGCGCACGCCGAGCACGCCCGCCTGGGCGAGCGCGCGCCCGCGCTGGGATGTCTCCAGCGGCGAGAGGCCCGGCGGGAGCAGCGGCGGCCCCGGCAGCGTGTCGATCGCGAGACCGGCCGAGCGCAGCTTGGTGGTCATCGAGGTGAGGCCTTCCACGCCGACGTCGTCGTAGGTCGCGCCGAAGACGGTTATGTAGCGTTCGTCCCAGTTAGGTGGCATCAGCACCTGGGCGGTGTAGCGCGTGACGTCGCGCAGGATCGCGGCGACCGCCTTGGGCACGCCGACGGGGTCTTCGCGGTTGAGGTCCGACAGGAGCTTCACGCCGAAGCCGATGTGGCGCTGCTCGTCGGAGGCGATGTTGGCCATGCCCTGGCGGAAGGCCGGCAGCTGGTCACGCTGCTCGAGATAGCCGCAGATGAAATGCTGGCCGGGCTGGGCGAGCGCCGCCTCCACGACGATGTGGTAGAGGGTCACCGCCGCGGCGAGTTTCGCGGGCGAGTGATCGCGACGCAGTTCCTCCGCCATCAGGTCGAGGCGGTCGAAGATCTTGCGAAAGCCGGAGGTGAGCTGGGGCTTGATCGCCTGCAGGCCGCCGGCCATGGTGCCGTCGCCGATGCCGCACACCTCCTGCATGAAGCGCTTGAAGAAGACGGCGTGGCGGGCCTCGTCGACCTGCTGTGTGGTGAGGAAGTACTTTCTGCTCCTCGCGCGGGGCCGCGTCGATGTAAGGGGAGAGGTTGTCGGCGACCGCGTCCTCCCCCCAGAAGAACAGGCAGTAGTTCCACACCGCGGCGGTGCGCTCGAACTCGGTGAAGTCCTCGCGCCACTGGCGCGCGTCCTCGGTGAAGTCGAGCTCTGTCGCGGACCAGTTGGAGTGCTCCCAGCGGGCGTAGAGATCGTCGTAGGAGATCGCGTCGGCCGGCAGGCTCGCCACGCCGGCGTCGGGCGTCTTCGGGCTCGTCGCGGTAGCCATCGGTGCGGCTCCTCTCATCCGGTGATCCGAATTGGATAGTGAACGTTATCGAAATAACGTTCGTTCCGCCACTAGACTCCCGCACATGGACGTCACAGCGCCCGGGGGACAGCAGGAGCCCATGGACGACGTGCAGTCCGATTCCCAGCGCGGACGGCTGACGCGCGAGCAGAGTCGGGCCAACACCCGCGACCGCCTGCTGGCGGCCGCCCGCGGCGTGTTCGCGCGCAGCGGCTTTCACGGTGCCTCCGTGGAGGAGATCGCCTCCGAGGCGGGTTTCTCGACCGGTGCTCTGTACTCGAACTTCGACGGCAAGGAGGACCTCTTCCTGGCACTGATGGAGCGTGAGATCGAGGAGCACGCCCGCGAGATCGAAGACGCGGTGCGCGAACGTGCGTCGATCCGCGAGCGCGCGACAGGCGCGGCGCGGCGCTGGATGACGATGATCGAGCGCGAGCCGGAGCTGTTGCTGCTGTTCATGGAGTTCTGGGCCTACGGCGTGCGCGACCCGCAGGTGCGACCGAAGGTCGCCGCGCGCTTCGCCCAGATGCGTCAGGTGCTGACCCGTCTGATCGCCGACGGCGTGCGTGAGTTCGACCTGGAGCTGGCGCTCCCGGCCGAGCAGCTGGCGGTGGCGATCGACGCGCTGGCCGACGGCATCGCGCGCCAGAAGCTCGCAGACCCCGACGCTGTTCCCGACGATCTCATGGGCAGCGTGCTCGCGCTGCTGTTCGCCGCCGTCACGCGTCCTGCGGGAGGCACAGACACGCATAGTGCAGGGTGAACGCCCGCCGCGCGAGGGGGGGTGCGAGCCGGTGCGCGCCGGCACGCACGGCCCACTTCGTCGTGCCTGCCGCGCGCGAGGCTCGAGAGGTCGCGAAGAAGCGGTGAACCTGCGCCGGCAGCGGATCCTCGAGCTCGGCCGCGACGCGCAGGCCGGCGCGCGCGACGATCTTGCGCATCGCTGAGCGGTCGAGACGCTGCAGGTGACCGACCTCTGCCGCGTGCTCGCGCTTTGCCGCGCGTCGCGCCGACCAGTTGGCCTCGAGCGGCACCTCGACGACCACCGCCTCGCAGGCCCGGCCAACCTCCGCGAGCAAGGCCGCCGGATCGGTGACGTGCTCGAGCACGTGCGAGAGCACGCCGAGCTCGTACGCGCCGTTCTCGGCGGGCAGGTGCTGCCCGTCGTAGAGCGCGACCGAGGCGATCTCCGTGCGCTGCGCGGCAATATCCACAGCCGCCTGCGTGATCTCCACGCCTGAGAGCGTGCCGCCGAACCCGCGGCGGTGGAGCTCGCACAGCAGCGCGCCGTCGCCGCAGCCGATCTCCAGGGTGCTGACCGGGTTCCCGTGCGCCCACACCCCCCCTTGCGTGCACAGCGCGATTACGTGGTCGGCCTTGCCGACTGCGCTCAGGGCGCGCCAGCGCGCCGAGCGGGCGGCCTCAGCGGGCGCCCGCGTGTAGGCGTCCTCGTAGAAGCGGACCAGGCGGGCGGAGTCCTCCACAGCGACGATTATCGTTGCCGCGATGACAGCGAGGCTCACGGCGTCGTTGCGCGCGACGCCGGCGACGGTTCCGGCGCTCGCGGCGATCGCGCTTTTCGTCGTCTGGGCAACCAGTCAGGCGGGCTACCCGGTGACGCACTGGGCGCCCGGCGCACTGATCGTGCTGGCGCTGCTGGGAATTGCGCTGATCGTCACGCCCCTGCGACTTGCGCAGGTGCCGCGCGCGGTTTGGGTCGCGCTCGCGGCGCTGGCCGCCTATACGGCGCTCAGCTACCTATCGATTCTCTGGGCGACAGACACCGGTGTGGCGTGGGAAGGCGCCAACCGCACGCTGCTCTATCTGGCGGTGTTCGCGCTGTTCGCCCTGTGGCGCCAGCGCGGTAGGAGCGCGGCGCTGCTGCTCTGCGTTTGGACGCTGGCGCTGATCGTGCTGGCAGCGTTCACCGCCCTGCACCTGGACGCCGCCAGCGCCGCTGCACTGCAGACGCTGATCCCCGGCGGTCGACTGGACTACCCCACCGGCTACCCCAACGCGAACGCAGCGCAGTGGATGATGGCGTTCTGGCCGGCCGTGCTGCTCGCGCGAAGCGCGCGGCTGCCGTGGGCTCTGCGCGGCGTCCTCGCTGGTGGCGCGGTGCTGCTGGCGGAGGTGGCGCTGCTCAGCCAGAGCCGCGGCTCGCTGTACGCGACGCCGGTGATGGTGGTGCTCGTCTTCGCATTCCTCCCCGGGCGCGTGAGGACATTCGCGCTGCTCGTTCCCGTGGTCTGCGGCATCGCCGCCGCTGCGCCCGCGGTGCTGCGCGCGGATGATCTGCACAAGGGCCTCGTTGCTCGGGGTGCGGTACACAGTGCGACGCTGGCGACGTTCCTCGCAGCCGTGGTCGTGGCGCTGGTGGTCTCGCTGCTCGCCGCGCTAGAGACCCGAAGGGCGCTCTCGCAGACCGCGTTCGCACGGGTTCGTTTGGGCGTGCGTGTCGCCGCGATCGTGACGCTGGTGGTGATCGTCGTGGGCGGGCTGGCGTTTGGGAAACCGGTGTCACGGATCGAACGGGGCTGGGACACCTTCAAGGGCGGCTACGCGACCAACAGCACGACCGGCAGCCGCCTGATCGGGGGTCTTGGCAGCAACCGCTACGACTTCTACCGTGTCGCGCTCGATGAATTCCTGCACCATCCGCTCGTCGGCATCGGCGCGGACAACTTCGAACAGCAGTATCTCCTGCACGGGCGCAGCAACGAGACGCCGCACTACCCCCACAGCGTCGAGCTGCGTACGCTCGCGGAGACCGGCCTGATCGGCACTCTGCTTGCGCTCGTCGGTCTCGCCGCGGCTCTGCTTGCTGCGGCGCGCGCGCTGCGCACGTCCGATCCGCTGGCGCGTACGGTCTGCGCCGCCGCCCTCGCGGGGTTCGCGTATTGGGTCGTGCATGGCTCGTTCGACTGGTTCTGGGAGTTCGCCGGGCTCGGGGCGCCGGCGTTTGCGCTGCTGGGAATCTCGTGCGCGCTTGCCCCAGGGCGTTCCGTCTCGGTTCGAGAGCCCGTGCCCGAGGGCGCATCGCATCGGCTCCCCCGCCGCTCGCTCGCGATCGCATTCGGCGGGCTGCTCGTGCTCGTCTGCGCGGCGTCGCTTGCGGCGCCGTGGTTGAGCAAGCTCGAGATCGAGAATGCCGCGCACATCTGGACAAGCAGTCCTCAGACGGCGTACGCCCGCCTGAAGAGCGCCGGCGCCCTTGACCCTCTCGCAGATGAAGCGTTCCTGGTGGCGGGCAGCATCGCGCTGCGCTACCAAGAACCGATGCGTGCAGAGCATCAGTTCTCGCTGGCTCTGCAGCGAGATCCAGACGACGCGTACGCCACGCTCGAGCAGGGAGCGATCGCCTCAGCCAACGGCGAGCGCGCGCAGGCGCTGAGGCTGCTGAGCCGCGCTGTGCATTTGGACCCGCGCGAACCGGTGACGCGCCAAGCCCTGGAAACGGCGCGCTCGGGCCGCCGCGTGAGTATCGAGGAACTAAACGACGCGATCCTACTTAAAGCCCAACAAATCGAATAGTCGCTCGCGCATTTCTCGCGAACAGCGGGGAAATGGCTCGACACGGTCCACCGCGTTCGCTAGCTTGTGGTGGAATCTCGTCAATTCGTCGAAGCGGCCAGTTGTCTGCTCAAGGCACCTACCGATAAGGCGGTGCGAACGGTCGTCATGGATGGAGACATTGGCTCGGGTTGGAACGGACATAGAGCACGGATGCGTGACCGTTAGCCGCCCCAGGGTCACGATGCTTGCGCTGATCGCGCTAGTCGTCTCCGCGCTGGCGGTGCCAGTACCCGCAATCGCCGGCTCGCTGCTCAGCGGTTACGGCGGCCCAGGGCAGGGCAGCCAGGCAATCCTCGGGTCACAGCTGCTGAACGGCCCTGCGGGTGGAGGAGGCTCTGATGGCGCTGGCTCGAGTTCCTCCACCCAGGATGCCGGCAATACCGCCAGCACTGGAGCCGAAGTCGGCACGCGGACCTCGCCGGGCACGGCGCGCAAGAGCGCGACCGGCAAGCCGACCGCGGGCAAGCAGAGCAAAGGCACGACCGGGCGTTCGCAATCACGGCGTGGCTCGCTGTCAGGCGCGCACGCGCCGGTTCGCGTGGCACAGAGCGCCGACGTCAGCTCCCCCACGCTGGGGCTCTCGGGCGCCGACCTGCTCTACGTGCTGATCGCCTTCGGCGCGCTGGCTTGCACCGCCGTTCTCACGAGGAGATTCGCGCGTCCGCCGGGATGACGGAGACTCGTGCTCAAGGTGTGCGCCTCAAAACCCGAGTAAACAACTAGCGAACCCAACAGCTATGGACAGCACACGAGTCACCCAGCAGACGTCGACGACGCTCCCGCTTCGCGGCGAGATGAGTCACGACGCGCCCGCGCCGCGGGCGCTGTGGCGCGCGAGCTTCGCCGGGCCGCTGCAGTGGGCGCTCGACGGCCCCGGCTGGAGGATCCTGCGCACGATCACCGACTTCGTGCTGCTGTGGGTGGCCGTGGTGCTCGCCCTCGGCGGTCCGAACGCCACGCTGCACGTGTCCTCCGCGCGCGCGCCGCTGCTCGCGCTGCCGCCGCTTGTGATGGTGCTGTTCTATCTTCGCGGCCTGTACCGCACGCGGCTGCGCGCGCTGGTGTTGGACGCGATCGTGCCCGTGCTCAGCGGCGTCTCGGTGGCGGCGATGGGCGTGGCCACGCTCGGGATGCTTCTCAACGGCGAGGTTCCCGCCCAGGACGACTGGGTGCGAGGCTGGCTGTTCGCACTGCTCGGCGTCGGCTTCGGACGGATCGTGCTCGCAAGCGCCCAGCGTTGGGCGCGCAAGCGCCACCTCGTGGGCAAGGCCGTGCTGATCATGGGCGCGGGAGTGGTGGGCGCGCAGGTGGCGCGCCGGCTGGAGTCCCATCCCGAGTACGGCCTCGTCCCGGTTGGCTTCCTCGATGAGGATCCTCGCTCGGTGGCCGAGGTGGGCGGGCGCGACGTTCCCGTCCTCGGCACGATCGACGACCTCGACCAGACCGTGCAGCGCACCGGCGTGAAGCATCTGATCGTGGCGTTCTCTTCGGTGGCGGACGCACGCGTCAGCCGCCTCATCCAGCGCTGCCAGGAGCTCGGCCTGGAGGTCTCCGTCGTGCCGCGGATGTTCGACACGATCAACGACCGCGTCGCCTATGAGACGGTCGGCGGGCTGCCGCTGCTGTTCTTCAACGCGGTCGACCCCAAGGGCCTGCAGTTCGCGATCAAGCACGCGCTCGACCGGGTGCTCGCGCTCGTGCTGCTGGTCCTCTTCTCGCCGCTGCTCGCCTTCGCGGTGCTGGCCGTGCGTCTCACGTCGCCCGGGCCGGCGCTCTTCCGCCAGCGCCGCGTGGGTCGCGACGGCAAGGTCTTCGACTTCTACAAATTCCGCTCCATGCGCCTCGCGCCTGCGTCCACCGACGCGGAGGAAGAGGACACGAGCGCGCTGGGCTTCCTGCTCGGCGGGGACATGGCGCCGGGCGGGGTGGAGGGCGAAGACCGCCGTACGTCCGTGGGGCGCTTCCTGCGTGGCACCTCGATCGATGAGCTGCCGCAGCTGCTAAACGTGCTGCGGGGTGACATGAGCCTCGTGGGCCCGCGGCCCGAGCGCCCCGAGTTCGTGGAGCTCTTCAGGCAGGACATCATCCGCTACGGCGACCGCCACCGCGTGAAGTCGGGCATCACCGGCTGGGCGCAGGTGCACGGGCTGCGCGGGCAGACCTCGCTGGCCGAGCGGGTCGAGTGGGACAACTACTACATCGCTCACTGGTCGCTTGGTCTCGACCTGAAGATCCTCGCGCTGACGTTCGCGGCGCTGTTTCGCAACGCTGAATAGCGCGTGGGGCCTGGCGCCCGGTCAGATGCTTCGCTGCGCCCCGTGCGCGGGGTTGGACTGATACTGGAAGACCCGCACCCTCAGCCCCGAGGTTCCCAGCACGCTCGGCAGGCGGATCGAGTACTCGTTGAAGCGGTTCATGACGAACACCGAGCGATAGCGCAGCACGCTGCCCTGGAAGGCCTCCAGCTGCAGGTAGTCGCCAGGCGGACCAGAGCCGCTGGCAAGTACCCGCGTGCCCTGGCGGCGCAGCTTTAGCGTGACCGGGCTCACAGCGCCGAACGGTGAGGCGAACACCCTCGAGAGCGCCGTGAACGCCGGCTTGCGCGCGCCGGAGGTCGTGAACGCACCGAATTCTTCGCCCGGCGCGTCCTGGAGCTTGTAGACGATCATCGTCGCCACGTAGGGCACGCGCGCGAGCTGGTGATAGATGTTGGCCAGGTTGCTCGCCTGCGTGCGCTTGGTCACGCAGCCCTGTTCCTCCTCGATCTTGCGCTTGGGCCAGCAGCTGCTGAAGCCGAACTCGTCCAGCCACAGAGGCGTGCTGTCCCCGTTTGCCAGCTGCACTTCGTGGGTGTAGCGCAGCGCCGCCACGGTGAGCGTGTAGAAGTGCACCGCCAGGCCGTCGTAATAGCCCTTGATCCCGTCCTGATAGAGCAGGCGCAGGAACTTGCCGTTGACGCCGACGATCGAGCCGCCGAGCACCAGAACTCCGGGGCTGGCCTGCTTGATCGCCGGATATGCGGCGCGCAACAGCGCTGCATAGCGCGCCGCTTTTTCTGGCCCCGCGAAATACAGTTCGTTCGCCTGGTCGGGCTCGTTCCAGATTTCGATTGCCAGGAGCTGCGTTCCGTAGCGCTGCGCCAGGTAGGCGACGAACGCTGCGTACGTGCTCGATTCACGCGGCGGCCAGGAGTTGGCGGTGGCAGAGCGGCCGGGCACGCAGCGCGCCATGATCGAGGCCGGCGCCGAGGAGGCCCAGCATGGCGTGTTCTCGACCAGCATCACGACCTTCATCCCGTCGGCTGCGGCGTCCGCCACGACACGGTCGGTAAACGCCAGTGCGCCCGGTTCCACCCGCCCCGCTTCCAGCGGCTCCATCACCGACCAGGGGACTTCCAGACGCACGACCCTCGCCCCCAGCTGATCGGCAAGCGCGATCTCGCGGTCGGCCTGTGACGGCGGCGAGCCGTAGCCGAGCCCGCCGATCGTCACGCCGCCGAGTGGGGCGGATGCGGACGCGTGAGCGTTCGGGCCGCGCGCCGGCGCGAGGGCGGGGCAGAGCCACGCGAGCCCACACATGCAAAGGCTCGCCGCCACGGCGAGCCTCGGTAGGCCTCGTCTCATGCCTGCACCTTAGAGGCAGCGGGGGAGGGCACGCGCAAGCGGGGGTGCGCTCCGCGGGTGGCGACGGCGGCTAGGCTTCCTCGCGTGTCCCCCACGTGGATCTGGATGCAGGTGGCGATCGTCGTGTTCGTGGTGATCGGCATGGTCATCGCCATCGTCCGCCTCGCTTAGTCCTGGTCTCGGCGTCCCCGGCGCAGGCGCCAGCGCGAACGCGGGCTCGCTGTCGGATCAGGGAGCTCGACGGTCGGCCGGGTGGGGATTGGCGCTCCGCTCAGAATCGCTGCGGGCACCGCGCTCGTCAGCCAGTCGGTCAGCGGGCCCAGTCCCGCCTGCTCGATCTCGCTCGCCATCCCCGGCCGGCGATTCGCATCGTCGTGCGCGTCGGAGGCGACGTTGTGCGCGAGCCCCTCCCGCAAGAGCTCGATTGCGAAGCGACGCGGCGACTCGCCGAAGCGGCCCACGAGCGAGCCCGCGGTGATCGACGTGAGGATGCCTCCGCGGACGAGCTCGGTAAGCATGTCCGGGTCTCGATGAAAGGCCGGGCAGCGCTCTGGGTGAGCCAGCAGGATGTGATGGCCCCGACGTTGGAGCTCGATCAGGATCGTGTCCAGACCGCTGGCCGCCGGCGTGAAAGGCGGCTCCACGAGCAACCATTCTCCGCCGCCCAGCGCCAGGCGGGAAAGCTCATCCGGCGTGATGTCGCCGATGCGCGTCATTGCGATCTCGCCGCCCGCCAGGACCTCGACCTCGATCTCCTCCGCGGCCAGACGCTCCTTCAGCTGTGCAACCGCCAGGGCGATCGCCTCCGCCGTGTTGGGGTAGCGCCAGCTGACATGCGGGGTGGCAAGGATCGTGCGCGTGCCGGTCGACGCGGACGCTCGTGCGATTGCGATCGATCCCTCGATCATGGCCGGCCCGTCGTCGATGCCGCAGAGCACATGGCAGTGAAGATCGATCATGTGCTCCTGCACCCTACGGCGACCGGACTACAGCAAGTGGATCTGCGGATATGATCGGCGACGCCGAACCCAGTGGCTGAAACCTGGACGAACTTCGAGGAAGGACCATGTTCAAGGCGATCGTAGTTGGGACCGACGGCTCGGACACCGCGACGCAGGCGGTGCGCAGCGCAGTCGAGCTTGCACGCGCGGTCGGGGCCAAGGTCGAGCTGGTGAGCGCGTACGAGCCGGTGCCCGCGCAGCGTCTGCGCGAGGAACGCCGCGACGCGCCCGAGGATCTGCAGTGGGCGATCAACCCCCGTGAGGACGTCGAGGCAACCCTGGCGACGGCCGCAGAGGTCGCGCGCGAGGCGGGCGTGCCCGTCGATGTGTACGCCCGTCAGGGTGACCCCGCCGACGCAATCCTCGACGTCGCCGAGGAGCAGGAGGCCGACCTGATCGTGGTGGGCAACAAGGGTATGACGGGGGCCAAGCGCTTCCTGCTCGGCTCGGTCCCGAACAAGGTCTCCCACCACGCCCCCTGCTCCGTGTTGATCATCCGCACGACCTGAGCCCCGCACGGGCGCTGGCTCAGGAGCTCTGGCCGGCGCGCACGCCGGTCTCGCGCGTCTCGGCCCGACGGCGCCAGGCCATGTCGATGGCCGCGGCCATCTCCTGCTGAAAGCGCTCGCGCCCGAAGCGCCTGGCGTTCTCGCGAATCTCGCGCTCATCGAGCTCCAGGCGCTCGAAGCGCCCAATCGCCTCCGCGAGGCTATCGGGCTGCTGCTCGGCGAACAGCACACCCGTGCGGCCATCGAGCACAGACTCCCTTGCCCCACCGACGCCGTATGCGATCACCGCAACGCCGGCAGCCTGTGCCTCGACGGGCACGATCCCGAAGTCCTCCTCACCCGGGAACAGAATTGCCCGCGCGCCGCTTAGCAGGTGGTCGCGCTCGTCGTCGCTGACGCGGCCGAGGAACTCGATCGTGTCCAGCTCCCCACCGACCTCACGGATCCCGCGAAGCGCACGCCCATCCCCTGCCACCTTCAGATGCCGGCCGAGACGATCGCAGGCGGCCACCGCCAGATCGACGCGCTTGTACGGGACGACCCGCCCGAACACCAGGTAGAAGTCCTCGGGCGCGTGCTCCAGTCCCAGGAAGTGCTCGATGTCGACCGGAGGATGCACGACCTCAGCCGAGCGTCCGTAGTAGCGCTCGATGCGCTCGGCGACGTGCCGGGAGTTGGCGACGAACAGGTCCGGTGAGGACGCGCCGGCAAGATCCTGGCGGCGCAGCCGCTGCAGCAGACGGGGTAGCGCCAGTCGCGTGATCCTTCCGACCTCCTCCCCTTCGAGGAACCCCTCCTCCCACGCATAACGCATCGGCGTGTGGCAGTAGCAGACGTGCAGGGTGCCGGCCGGCGTGCGCACATTCTTGGCGCACGCGTGGTTGCTGGAGAGCACGAGGTCGAAGCCCGACAGGTCGAAGGAGCGAAACGCCCAGTCCATCAGCGGTAGCAGCTTCGGGTAGTGGCGCTTCGCGCCCGGGATGTGATTGAGCGCCGAGGCGTGGACGCGGCGCTCGGTGATCATCGCTGGCCACGGCGCCGGGTCATAGATCGAGGTGAACAGCTCCGCTTGCGGAAACATGTCCAGCAGCTCGAGCACGACCTGCTCGGAGCCACCTGGGATCGTCAGCCACTCGTGCACGATCGCGACGCGAGGCATGCGTGCGCGCAGGTCCTCGAGTAGGTCGCTCACGCGAGCTCGCCGGCTTGCTCGCGGCGGGGCCCGCGCGCCAGCACCCCGAGGAGCCCGATCTGGGCGGCGAGCACGAGCGTAAATCGTGGTTCCACGCCGGTAAAGCTCGCGGTTGTGTCCATCACGATCAGCCCCGCGATGCCGCAGGCGGAAGCAAGCGCGAACGCACGCAGCCACGGATCGACCGATCTTCGCCACGCCTGCCAGGCGAGCGCAATGCTGCCGAGGACCAGTCCGAGGTAGGCACACAGACCGAGAAATCCGAGCTTCAGCCAGAACCACAGAGCCACGAAATGCACGTATTCGCGTCCTCCTTCGTGTTCGACCGACAGCGGCGCGGCGGTTGCCTGCCAGGGCACGCCCACCCCCAACCCCGAGATCGGATGCGCTTCGATCTCGGCAAACACGTTCTCGCGCTCGTCGATGCGGTAGCGATCCTCGCTGTTCGTTTCCAGCGTGCTCGAGGAGAGCGAGTTCACGCGCTTGATCACCGGCAGGTTGGACTGGAAGTTGATCGAGCCCAGCAGCCAGATCGCCGCAGCCACGGCAAGGCCGCTGGGAATCAGCAGGCGGCGCCCAGCGGGGGAGGTTCCCAGCACCAGGATCAGCAGCACGCCGAGTGCTGAGGCGATCCAGAAGGAGCGTCGATAGGAGAGCAGCAGGCAGGCGATCAAGAGGGGGCTGCAGAGCAGCACCCAGCGTGGACGTCGTGTCTTCGCCACGACGGCCGCGAGGATCGTCAGCAGGATGATCATCATCAGCCAGTTCGCCGTCGGTTCGTAGTAGGTCAGAGTCGAGGAGCCTTCGATCTGGCGTCCGAGATGCATTGAGATCTCCACCAGCCCGAGCACCGCCTTGATCGCCGCCAAGACGACCGTGGGCGCAAGCATGCGCTTGATCTGACGTTCGTCGAGATCTAGGTTTGCGACCGCCACGGGCATCAGCAGCAGGTAGAAGAGGATGTGCTCGGAGAAGATCGAGTAGCGGATGCTGACGCCTGTCTCGTGCCCTACGTATGCGCCACAGGCCATCGCCAGCGCGAGCATCGTCAGTCCGAACACCAGCGGTCGCGGGATCAGCAGCGGGCGATCGTTTCGCAGCAAGTCAAACAGCGCGGAGACGACGATCAGCCCGACGAGCACGTCGAGCACCGAGATGTCTTTGTAGACCTGTATGTAGAGCTTGCCGGTGAAGCTGAAGAGGCCGAAGGCTTCCCCCTCGCACGCGAGCGCAAGACCGACGATCAGCACGAGCGTCAGCACCGGCCGGGTCAAGAGGATCGCCGCGAGCAGCAGCGCGAGTGGGACGAGCACGCCCACGCTTCCAAGCACGCGGATCCCCGCCGCCATCGTCAGCGCCAGGAACGCGGCGATGCCCGTCGCGAGCAGCACGTCCCTGCGCCGCAGCGCCAGCAGTCTCAGCGATTGCGGCGCCACCGACTGCTCGCCCCTCAATCTGACGTTTGCTTGGCGGGGGTGCTGCTGGAGGGGGCCGTGAGTTCCTCCATGTCCGGTTGCTCCAGCCGCGACTCGCTCACCGGCTTGGTGTCCGCAGGGCGGCTCGGCTTGCCGGCGCCGTCGCGCCCTGACCGCGGGTCGCGCCGGCGGCTTCTCGGCTGGGCGTTGCCGGATGCTGGCCTGGGCTCGCCGCTTCGCTTGGTGTCCTTGCGAGCACCCGCCGTGATCGCCTCGCGCTCAGGGGCGCTTCGACCTTTCGAGCGCCTGCCGCGACGGCGCGTGCGTGCGTCGCCGGTTGGTTCGGCGGGCGCGGCTTCATAGGAGCCGTAGCCGTAGCCGTAGCGGCTCGGATCCTTCACGCCCGTGACCGCCACGCCAACGGGCTCAACCTTGTGCTGATCGAGGATCGAACGGGCGTGTCGAACCTGCTCGCGCGTGGTGCGGTCGATACGGGCGACGATGATCGCAGCGTCGATCGCGGGATTGTCGAGCAGCACATGTGTGTCTGCGACCGGGTTCAGCGGGGGCGTGTCGATGATCACCATGGTCTCGTCTCGGGCGAGCGTCGAGATCAGCGCCGTCACGCGGTCCGCGCTCAACAGCTCAGACGGGTTGTGTGGAAGCGCCCCCGAGGGCAGCACGAGCAGGTTGGGCAGATCGGGCAGTGGTTTCACCAGCAGCGAACCGAGCTCGGCCGCGCCGGTGATCGCCGTCGTGACCCCGCGCTCGGCGCCTAGTTCCACTGGGCCGAACGTCTTCGGACGGCGCAGGTCGAGCTCTACCAGGACCGTCCGTCGCCCGCTCAGAGCGATCACATGCGCGAGGTTCATGGCAACCGTGGTCTTGCCCTCGCCCGCGACCGCGCTCGTCACGAGCAGCGTGTTGAGCGGGCGCGTGACCGCGGTAAAGCCGAGCGCGCTGCGCAGAATCCGGTAGGGCTCGAGCAACGGCGAGCTTTCGGCGTTGAGCGTGCTGGGGCCCGGGTCGGGTATGCCCACGAGCGCCCGCAGCCGATAGCCGCGCTCGAAGTCCGCCACCGTCTTGACGCGTCGATCCAGCGACTCGAGCAGGAACACGAGCGAGAGCGAAATCGCGATGCCCACGAGGAAACCGATCACGATCGACTCGGACACGCCGCCGCCGCTGGGGCTGCTCGGCGGGGTCGCGCGTCCGATGATGCTCGTTCCGCTTGCTGCGACCGCCTGCAAAGAACCGAGCCGCAGGAGCGTCTGTTCGAGCGTCGCCCGTTCCGGAGATGTTTTCGCCAGCGCTGCGATCTCGCTGCGGATTTTGGCCTCGTCGCTGGAGATGCCGGCGAGCTGCGATTGGGAGCGAAATTCAATATATTGGGAAGCGAACGCGTTTGCCAGCGTGGCCGAGGTCTGCGGGTCCCCGGTTGTGGCGATGATGTTCAGCACGTCGGCGGTGGGGGCCGCTTCGACCTTCACCTCTTCAAGCAGCTGGCTCGTGCTGGTCGCGATTTTCAGCTGCGCGCGGACGGCCTGTGCGACTTCCGCCGAGTGCGCGATCAGGACCTCGGTGTCCGCTTCGCGCTGTGGTTCGCTGCTCGTGACCGTCGAGATGTTCAGCGCGGAGTCCAGCAGCGTGTTGTTCTGGAAGGCAACGCTCGCGCCCGCGGTGTAGGTCTTGGCCGAGCGCTCGTGCATGACCGCGAACACAGCCACACACGCGACCACGACAACCACGATCAGACGCCAATGGCGTCGGACGATCTCGAGGTCGGCGATCAGACCTTCCTGTTTGCCTCCTTCGGGGCTGCGCCGAGCGCTCTCGCTACTGGGACTCATCGAGCTGACCGATTGGGTGCGGGTAGGCGCGCTTGCATGCCATTCGTCTCATGTACTGCTCCTATCGTCGGCTCGGCGCGGAGACTGAAGCGACGCCGGCACCTCTGATGGATCGGGTGGACGCAGCCAAGCGCATGATATCGACGGCCTGACGATCGTTTCTGCAGTTCTGGTCGTGGTCGTGCAAAACATGCGTCCATCTGGGACGCCCGATTGGGTGGCACGGGCAACTAAGCGTCGATAGCCGCCCCAACGGTGCTCCAGCTCCGCTTCGGAGCCTGAAGCGCCGCGTCGACCAAATCCACAACAAAGGCACACCCGTCGCGAGGCGGGGTCGCAAAGCCAGGGGTCTGCCACAGACAGCCCAGCTACTGAAGGAGCAATGATCGATGACGAACTCCGTCCGCTTCCACCGGACCAAGATACGGGCGCCGCGCAGCTTCGCGACGACGCTCTGCCTGACACTTCTGGCAAGTGTGCTCGCGATGAGCGCCCTTGCATCCCCAGCGGGAGCACGCGAGGGCTCGCGCCACGCCGCCCACGCCAGCCTCGCCCGAAGCGCACCCGCGCACGTCAACGTTGTCGGCACGCGTCTCGTCTGGTCCGCGGTGAGCGGCGCTGAGAGCTACATCGTCCGCCGGCGTGTAGATGGTCGTGAGACGCGCAGGACGAAGCTCGCGGCGACCGCCGTCAGCCTGCGGCCGATTCGCGGCGCCACCGTCGTGTACAGCGTCAGGACCGACATCCCCGGAAGCGCATGGTCGCCGCCGATCACGATCGTCTACAACGGCCTCGGCGAGATCGAGAACGTCTCCGGCGAAGTCTCCAGCGGATCGGGCTCGACAGGCAGTTCCCCCTCTGAAGAATCGACCCCTGGCGAAGGCGGCTCGGCCCCGGGCGGCTCGGGCTCAGGCGGTTCCGGCTCCAAATCGGAAGGCGAAGCCACGAAACCCGAAGGCGAAGGCACGAGCCCCGAACCCGAAGGGACGACCGGCGGCCTTGAATCAGAAGGCGAAGTCCCGCTTGCCGGCAAAAAAGCGCACTCGACAGGCTTGAAGGTGGGCCTGATTGGGGGGATCTACGGCTGGGGCGCAGCAGCCAGCGAAACGATTCGCAAAGCCACGGGCGTGAAGTACACGAGGATGAGCGTCTCCGAAGGCTGGGGCAGCGTCAAAGAAATGGTCGCGGATGGGATCACGCCGCTGATCCTCTACAACCCCACGCTGGCGGGCATGTCGCCTGCAGCCGTCGCAGAAGGCGTCAAGGGCTACATCGCGCACATGCACGAACTCGGGTTGACTGAAATCGAGCTCGGCAACGAGGTCTATTTCCACGGCTCAACGCCCTCGGAATATGCGGCGCAGTACCGCGCGGCTCACGAAGCGCTCGTCGGCAGCGGGATCACGCTGATCGCCGACGCTTGGACCGACACACAGAAGTCCAACGGGCAGTGGTCGGACTGGGAATACGGTGGAGGCTGGTGTGTGGTGTTCGTGCAGGCGCTCGGGTATGTCCCCGACGCTTGGAGCTTTCACCCCTACGGTCCGATGAAGGCGGACGGCTTCGGCTCCTCCGGCGTCTACCAGACAGGGTGGGCGACGGTGCCGCGCATGATCAGCTACATGAAGGCCGACCACGTATACGCGCCGCTGAACATCACCGAGGTCGGTCAGCCGACCTACCAGGGCGACGACGGTAACGCCGCCGTGAGCGAAACCGAACAGGCTCAGGACGTAAAGCAGTACATCCGCCAAGCTGCGGAATGGGGCGTCGCCTCGGTGTACCTGTACGAGGCAATCGACACTCCAGAAGGTGGCTATGGGCTGTTCAAGTGGCCGCTGAAGGCAAAGCCTTCGGCGACGGCATTCACGGAAGCCCTTGCTGAAATCTCGAGCCCGGGGGTCACCGCGAGCCTGGCCTCCGCTCACAGGTCCTCGCTGATCAACTGACACACACCAGAGGGCGGGCGCGGGAGGGTTGGCTCTGCCTCCCGCGTCCGGGCTCGAGGACGATGCATGCGGACCCGCGCTGGCTGGGGCTACTGGTAGACTGCCGTAAATGACGCAGGCGGCCTCTGTGACGTTGCAGATCAACGTCGCACCGGTAGATCTGCCGTATGCGACCTACACGCTTCCCCACCAGCTTCGTCAGTGGGGTGGGCAGGTGCAGGAGATTCTCTTCACGTTCGACCTTCACAGGACTGCGCGCGGTGGGCATTTCGGAGAGGGTTGGGAGGAGCGTCGCACGCCGATGCGTGATCTGCTCGATTCTCTCTGCGGGCAGTGGCCAAACGCGCGCGTGGCGGAGGTGGATTACTCACCGGGGAAGCTGGCTGAAATCGCAGCGGATTTCACTGCCGGATCGTCGATCCCTGCGAAGGACACAAAGGGGGCGCCGTTTTACCCTTACTTCTACGGCCTGCACGAGGCGCGAAGCGATCTTATTTTTCACCTCGACTCGGACCTCATGTTTGGTGGTGGCAGTCAAACGTGGATCGACGAGGCCCGCGTCCTACTCGCCACGCAACCGGACGTGTTCACCTGCAGTCCACTACCGGGGCCGCCTACTGCTAACGGAGCGTTGCGCAGGGAGTCGGCAGTGCGCGTGGAGTATGACTCGCTCGCCTACCGGTTCGAGCACCTCAGCACACGGCTGTTTCTCCTCGACCGTGCTCGAATGCGAGAACGGCTCTTGCCGCTGGCGCTGCTCGGCCCGGCGCGCGTGATCAGCAGCGCGAAGGCGCGACTGCACGGCAACCCTCCCTACAGGGCAGCTGAGCTCGTGATCAGCGACGCGATGGCGGCAGCCGGCGTGCATCGCGTCGACATGCTCGGCTCCGAGCCAGGCATGTGGTCGCTGCATCCGCCCTATCGCTCGAGTGAGTTCTTCAGTGCGCTGCCGCGCTTGATCGAGCGGATCGAGGCGGGCGATGTGCCGGACGCTCAGCGCGGAGACTACGAACTCAACGACAGCATGTTCGACTGGTCGAGCACGCGCCGGCGCACGCTGGTGCAGCGCCTATGGAAGTAGTCAGCTCGGTTTGCGCCCGCCGGTGAGAGCCTCGAGCGCGTCATGGACGAACCGCTCCTGGCTATCGAGGTAGGGGCCGATCCGATAGCGCTGGGCATGCTCAAATGCTCGCTGGACACGTGCTGCCGTCTGCTCATGCTCACCTAGCGTGCGCGCCAGCGCGCGTGCCGCCCCCGCCGCATCGCCGCGCGCGAACAGCAACGCGTGCTCCTCGTCTGCCATGCCCTCGCTGATTCCGCCGACGTCGGAGGCCACGAGCGGCACGCGCGCAAGCGCACCCTCGATCGTCACCAGCGGAAACGGCTCGTCCCAGGTGGAAGGGACGATCATCGCGCTCGAGCGTGCAAGCGTTGCCGTCACGACCTGCGGCTGCTGCGGGCCCTGCCAGCGCAGGGCATCGCCGATGCCCAACCGTGCGGCGCGGTCTCGCAGGTCGGCCGCGTATTCCTTGTCCTCCGGACCGGTCAGCGTGAGCGTCGCTGCGATCTGGTGCTCGGAGTGCAGCAGTGCGAGTGCCTCTATTGCCACATCCACACCCTTAACCGGCGTGATGCGCCCAACGAAAGAGATGTCCGGTCGTGTCGTCGGTTCACGCTGGACGGCTGCGTAGAGGTCTCCATACCGGGGCACCGAGTGGTCGACGCGCTCGAGCACAGCGTCGATCACCGGTGGCGTGTCGACCATTCTCTTAATTGCCTGAGAGTTCCATGAGATCGCCGTGCGCACCGGCGCGCTCGCATCCAGTTGCAGCGCCGGGAGCATGTTAAACGCACGGCATCCCGCCGCCCAGCAGGCGCGCGTGGGGGTCCGCTTTTCGGGTAGCAACTCGCGCATGAACTGGTCGCTGCGGAAGAGTCCACCGAACCAGTGCTCACATACGCGAAAGGCGAGTGGCACACCGCTATCGGCAAGTACGCGCAATGCTGCATGGGGTATTGCCGCGCCGTTCCACGCGTAGATCAGGTCGGGTTTCCATGCAAGCGCTCGCCGGGCGGTACGCGCCGCCTGCAGCGAGGCAAGCGGCGCGCGCAGCGCTCCGGACTGGTCGGGGCTGAGCAGTGCCAGCTCGCGCCAGGTTTGCACTCGTGGACCCGAGCTCGCCTCACCAACGGAGACGCCGTGGTTGTGGCCGCTCGTCACCACCAGGACCTCGTTCTGCTCCGCCAGTCGCTCGACCACGGAGGAGCACTCGACCTCATACCCGCCCAGCGCGCCCGGGGGGTAGAGCGTAGAGACAACGAGAAAACGCACGAAGACCAACCCTAGCGTCCGCCTCCCAACCCATGCGCTACCGTGGGCCGTCCGTGCGTGTGCTGTTCTTCAACGAGGGCAATCTCGGCGGTTACATCATGGGACAGGCTCAGGTTCAGGCGGCGATGTCGGCTGGGCTCGCACAGACGCCGGACATCGAGGCGCGGTTTGCCACGCTCCCGCCGATGGGTCGGTTGGCGAGCGCCGTTGCAGTGCGCCGCATCGAGCCACTGGCGAGCCGGCATTTCGATTTCAACGCCCTGCGTTGGCACTTGGTCCAGTCCGACCGCGCACGTCGGCGCCTGAACGCGGAGCTCGGTCGGTGGCCTGCGGACATCGTTCATTTGCACACACAGTCGGTCGCGCTGACGATGAAGGCGACGATGCGCTCACTCCCCGTGGTGCTCTCGACGGACACCACGACGCACGACTGGCAGTCGATGCCGGCATGGGCACTCAGCGATCGCGCTTCAGCGGTCAGCAGGGCACCCGTGCGGGCGCTCGAGCGGCGCGCCCTGCGCGCCGCCGCGCTCGTCCTCGCATGGACCCCTTGGGCAAAGCGCGGGGTGGAGCGAGACGCGCCCGGGGCGCGTGTTGTAGAGCACCATCCCGGCCTCGACCTCGACCGGTTCGTGCCCGCTCCCAGGCGCGAGCGGGCACGCCCGCGGGTGCTGTTCGTTGGCGGTCGGTTCGTGGAGAAGGGTGGTGAGGACCTGCTCGAGGCGCTCGGTGAGCGCCTCGGGCGTGACGTCGATCTGGACCTCGTCACGCCTAGCCCCGTTCCGGAGCGTCTAGGCGTCAGCGTGCATCGATTGCAGACCTCCGATCCGCGTCTACTGGATCTCTACCAGCAGGCCGATCTGCTCGCTCTGCCGACCTACGGCGATGCGACCCCGTGGGTGGTGCTCGAGGCGATGGCGTGCGGCACCCCTGTCCTCTCCACGCCCGTGGGCGGGATTCCGGACATGCTCGACGACGGACGTGCCGGCGCGCTCGTGCCATACGGCGACGTTCGCGCGCTCGCCGAGGCACTCGACGGAATGCTGTCAAGCCCGGAGCTACGCGCGTCTCTGGGCGCTCGCGCGCGGGAGCGTTGCGAGACGCACTACGACGCCAAGAAGCAGTTCGTGGGACTGGTGGAGCATCTGCACGATGCCCGCGCGCGCTTCGCCGTCGCCGGCCCCATCTAGCTTCGCCGAAGCGCACGGTGCTTCTGTCAGCCGAGCGCCTGTCGGCCGAGTAGGACGCGCACGTCGGCAGGCCCCAGCGCGCGCAGGCCAAACAGCAGCGCCGGGTAGAGCAGGCAGGCCAGCGCCGTGAGCAGTAGCAGCGGCGCTCCTAGTAGCCGCGCTCCGTCGAGCAGGCCCGCAAGCACGAGCGCCGCGATGAACGTGCGTCCGACCCGGCCTGGCGCCGGCAGCGGCAGCTCGAGCTCGCGCAGGATCAGCCACAGGCTTGCCCCCACGACGATCGCCTCGGTGGCAAACGTCATCCACGCCGCCCCCATGAAGCCATCGATCGGCACGAGGATCAAATTGCCGACAACATTGATCACCAGCGCGACGAGGCTGATCACGACCCGTCGCCGCTGCAGCCCCAGCACCACGAGCAGGTTGTCGTTGAGGTAGCTGAAGCAGATGAACACGAACGCGCCGCCGAGGACCGGCAGGGCCGCCGCGGCGGCGAGGAAGTCGTGTCCGTAGAAGAGCCGGATCAGCGGCGTCGCCGCGACGCTCGCGAACGCAAGCGCGCCGAAGGATGCCACCGCCATCACCTCGGCGCTCAGCCGCGCAGTGTGGAAGAAGCGCTCGGGGTCGGAGGGCCAGGAGGCTGCGAGGATCGGAGCGAGCGTGGTCAACATTGAGATCGGCACGAAGTGCGCCTGCTCGAGCACGTTGTACACGCTGCTGTAAAGGCCGGCAGGGCGGCTGCCGCTGATCGTGAACACGATCAGCTGGTCGATGCGCGCGTAGGCGATCACCATCACGCCAGAGATACCGATCGGCAGCCCGTGGCGCACGAGCATGCCCAGGCGCGCGCGAGAGGGGCGCGGTCTCCGCGGGGCTGCTCTGAGGGCGGTCACCGCCTGCACGACCGATCCGACGGCGTTCGTGGCGGTGAGCGCGATCGCGAGCGTGATCATGTGTCCGCCGCTCAGGTAGATGATCAGCACAGCCGCGGTCCAGAGAACGCTTCTGAGCGTGAGCACGAGCATCGGCACGAGGTTGTTGACGCGAAGCTGGAAGATGATCTGCAGTGCGCCGACCCCGTTGAACGGCATCGTGACGACGAGAATCAGGCCCGCCACGAGCATCTGGTGGCTGTGATGCAGCAGCACGATCGCGAGCGCCGACACAGCCACCACCGGCACCAGCATGTACAGGCGCAGCAGCATCAGCGCTCCGAGCCATTCGTGCTCGGTCTCGGGCGCTCGGGCCGCTTCGCGGATCGCGACCGTCTCCATGCCAAAGCTCGCGAAATACCCCACGAGCGCGATCACCGCGATCGCCGCGGACCACTGCCCGTAGCCCGCGCTGCCCAGCGTCCGTGCGAGCAGCGCGGTCGCTACGACTCCAAGCGCCAGATTGGCCACGCGGACGACGATCTGCATGGCGATGTCGCGGGCAGCGCGCTGGCCGCTGACAGCGTCCATATGCAGGCAATGTAGCGCCGGCACCCGACGTGCAGGCGACCGCGAGACGCGTCACGCCCGACGCCGGATCGGTGAGCTCGCTCGCCGTCGCACAGGCGGTCGCCGTGCGTTTAGGCATCATGGCGCGGATGGCACTCCCGGAGCAGGACACCGCGAAGAGCGTGACGCTGAGCGTCTGCATGATCGTGCACAACGAGGAGCACACGCTGCCCGACTGCCTCGCCAGCGTCGCGTTCGCCCAGGAGCTGGTGGTCGTGGACTCGGGCTCGAGCGACCGAACCCGTGAGATCGCAAAGGGCGCGGGTGCGCTCGTCGTCGAGCAGCCATGGCTCGGCTTCGCCGCGCAGCGCAACGTCGCGCTCGATCATGCGCACGGCGACTGGGTGCTCGAGCTGGACGCCGACGAACGCGTCAGCCTCGTTCTCGGGGCCCAGATCCAGCGTTTTCTGGCCCATGTGCCGGCCGGGGTCGACATGTGCGGCATGCCCAGGCGCGAAATCCTCGTCGGGCACTACCTCGGGGCGTCGGCCAAGTACCCCAAGTACGGCCACCGGCTGTTCCGCCGCGACGCGTATCGCCACGACGAGAGTCGCACCGTGCACGAGGGGTTGACGCCGAAGGGGGTCGTGCATCCGTTCGAGGGAGAGCTGACGCATCTGCTCGCGAGCAGCTGGCGAGAAGCGGTGAGCGACACGTGGCGCTACGCGCGCCTGGAGGCGGGCCAGATGCAGGCACCGAGGTCCTTCGCCGCATATGTGCGCGGCGCTGTCTTGCGGCCCGCGGCAAAGTTTCTCTACAGGCTGCTGATCGACGGCGGCTGGCGCGACGGCTGGCCCGGCGTAGTCAGGATCGGGTTCGACTGTGCGACCGACTCGATCGTCTGGACCAGGCATCTGCTCGGCAGCCAGGGCGAGGAGCGTGGGTCCTCGGGCGTGTCCGCGGGCGAGCACTACGGCTCGCGTAGGTTCCGCCAGGGATGTCTCAGAGTTGTGGGCGTAGCGGTCGATAAAAGCGCCATGACCGTGGCTCGAGAGTGGCTCAGAACTGCGCGCGCCGGGGGCGCCGACGCCGTCCTGATCGCTCGCTCCGAGCAGCACGCGGTCTCTGCGGTGCGCGTACGTCCGCTCGCGGGTCGTGGGCCGTTGGCGTTGACCAGGGCGCTCGACGCCGAGGAGCAGCTGCGCCCAATAGATGCAGTCGTCGCCTTCGGTCGCACGGCGGGCCTGCTGGTCCGGTGCGTGCCCCCCGGTCTGCGCGGTGTGCTTCCCGAGATCACCGAGCGGACCGACCCTGCGAGCGTGAGCTGGGCGGCGCGCGCGGATGCCACGTCCGACGCGAGATGAGCGCGCACCGGGACCTCTATCTGACGACGATCTCCCCCGCGCTCGCAGCGGGGCGCGACATGCGCGCATACGCGTGCGTGCGCGCGCTGGCGATGCTCGGCCCGTTGGACTTCGCCTACGTGCCGCACGACACGCAGGAGCCCGATGAGGCGTTTGCGTCGATCGAGAACGTCCGCTACCACAAGATCACCCCGTCGCGTGGCTTTCGACGTGCGGCGGTCTATGCGAGCAAGCGGCTGCAGGGTGTGCCGGCGGGGATGTGCCGCGGCACGAGCCCCGAGCTGATCGAGAGGGGCGAGGCGCTCGCTGAATCGCCCGACCGCGGCCGCGTGATCGTCGGTGATGTCAACGCGGCCACCGCGATGATGGGGCTTGCGCGGCGTCGCCCTGTGATCTACAACGCCCACAACTTCGAGTCCGACTACGTGCGCGGCCCGAGGGGACCGCATGCGCTTTCACGCGCGCTGATACGCAACTACGAGCGGCGGCTGATCGGGGTGGCCGAGGAGTCTTGGATGGTCAGTCGCGCGGATGTCGCGTCCGCGCAAGGACTCGTCCCAGGGGCACGCGTGCGTTATGTGCCTAACGTCGTCGATGTCCGCGCGATCCAGCCCACGCCCGCTCGTCACGGTCGCACGGCAGACGCGCCGGCGCGTCTGCTGATGGTCGGCGATTTCACCTACCCGCCCAACATCGACGGCCGCGAACTGCTCACGCGGTCTGTCCTGCCGCTCGTCTGGGAGAAGATGCCGGCTGTCAGGCTGACGCTCGCGGGACGCGGCATGGGCGACTGGCGCGCGCCGGACGAGCGCATCGAGGTGGCCGGATTCGTCGAGGACCTAGCGGCGCTCTACGGTCAGGCCGACTGTGTGGTCGTGCCGATCAAAGACGGGGCGGGCAGTCCGCTGAAATTCATCGAGGCGCTGGCCTACGCGGTGCCGGTCGTTGCGACGCCGAAGGCAGCTCGCGGTCTGGAGGTGCGCGAGGGCGTCCACTTCCGCCAAGGGGAGGATGCCGCCTCGCTCGCGCGGGGGATCGTCGACGTTCTGCGCGACGGCGGTGCCGCGCTGGCGGCCGAGGGGCGCCTGCTCGCAGAGCGCGAGTACTCGATCGAGTCGCTCGCGGAGCGGATCGCGGCATGACGGCTACGGGCCGGTGGCTGGGGCAAGCGCTGGGCGCGCTCACGGGCAGGCGCACGCCGTTCGTGCTCTGCTATCACGGCGTCGGACGTGTACGGACAGGCTCAGACCCGCATGGCCTGTTCCTCGGCAAGGAGCTGTTCGCCGAGCAGATCGAGATCATTCAGGCACAGCGCTATGAGCTGTTGGCGGTCGGGGAGCTGTGGCGCGTGATGCAGGCGGGAGCCGGCGCCGAGCACAAGGCGTCGGTGAGCTTCGACGACGGTTTGGTGCAGACCGCCCGCCAGGCGATCCCGATGCTGTTGGAGCGCGGGGCCGGCTGCACGATGTTCATCGCCACCGGCCTGATGGGTGGGCGCCACCCCGACCTCGAGGAGGAGATGATCGTCAGCCGCGAGGAGGTCCTCGAGCTCTCGCAGGCGGGAGTCGAGATCGGCGCCCACACCGTCGACCACGTGGAGCTCAACGACCTCCCCTTCGAGCAGGCGCTCGATCAGCTGCGTCGTAGTAGAGCAACGTTGGAGGATCTGCTCGGCAAAGAGGTCACATCGATGGCATACCCGTACGGAAGGCCAAAGGGGCAGACGCCGCTGGCCGCACAGCGCGCGGGCTACGAGCTCGCCTGTGCGTGTAGCGGCCCCGGCCCCTGGGAGCCGTTCAACCTGCCCCGTGAGCCGATCCACCCGAGCGCCACGCCGCTGCGTCTGCGTCTGAAGATGGCGGGACTCTACGGTCCGCTGCATGCCGCGAAGCGAGGCCGGGGATGAGCCTCAGCGGCCGCGACATCGTCTGCGTGGGGTTCTCCGACTGGCACGCTGAGCTCCTCACCAACCAGCAGCATCTGCTCGTGCGCGCTGCGAAGCAGAACAGGATCCTGTTCGTCGAGTCGCTCGGGCTGCGTCGCCCGCAGCTGGCGGCGAAAGACATGCGTCGGATCGTGCGGCGCCTGGCGCGCGCGGGCAAGCCTCTGCGCGAGATCGACGGCATCCAGGTGCTCTCGCCGCTGGTGCTGCCGCTGCACTCAAATCGGGCTGTGCGCTCGCTGAACTCCTTTCTGCTGCGGCGCTACCTGCGTTACGCGGTCAACAAGCTCGGCATGCACCATCCGCTGTTGTGGTCCTTCGTCCCGCAGGCCGAGGTCCTGATCGACGATCTCGAACCGTCTCAGATTCTCTATTACATAGACGACGACCACGCCGCCAAGGCGGGCATCGACGCGGAGAGCTTCCTCGCGGCCGAGCGGCGCTTTGCCCCTCGCGCGGATGCCGTCCTCGCGAGCGCCCCGGAGCTCGTGACGAAAATGCAGGCGCTCAACGGCAACGTTCACTACGGGCCGAACGTGGCCGACACCGCGCTGTTTGCGCAGGCGCTGGAGGATGGGCCGATCGATCCGCAGGTGGCTGCGCTGCCGGGGCCGCGGATCGTGTTCGTCGGCGCGATCCTCGCGGCGAAGATCGACATCGAGATGGTGGTTGCGCTCGCGCGCATGCGCCCGCAGTGGAGCTTTGCGTTCGTCGGGCCCGTCGGACCCGGCGACCCGCGCACCGACGTCCACGCGCTGGGCCAGCTCGCGAACGTGCACATGCTCGGTATCCGCCGATATGAGCAGTTGCCGAGCGTCCTGCGAGGCGCCGACGCGGCGATCGTCCCGTACCTGCTGGACGGTGAGATGCGCAGCGTGTTCCCGATGAAGATCTATGAGTACCTAGCCGCCGGGCGGCCTGTGGTCTCGACCCCACTGGACACGCTCGTGGACGTGCCCGACGTGGTCAAGGCGCCCGACGCCGAGCAGTTTGCGGCGCGTCTGGATGAGGCACTCGAGCGCGACACGCCCGCGGAGCGCAGGGCGCGCTCGGAGCGCGCGCAGGCGCACTCATGGGAGTCGCGCCTGGATCAGATCGCGGACGCTCTGGACAGCGCACACGGCGCGTCGAGCGCAGTCGCGGCTAGCTAAATCGTGCCCGTGGCCCGACGATGGTCGCTCAGCGCTGGAGGATCGGTTCGGTGTCGCCGATACGGCTCAGCTCTGCGAGTTCTGAGGCTTTGGGCGCTACCGCGCTCGACGCCACGAAGCGCGAGATCGCAAAGGATTCGCTCCTCGTGACGCCGGCGAGACGAAAGCCGGCTGGTGGACTCGTCGGTACGACGGCTGCCTGCGGCGGGCCGACCGTGCGCAGGTGGCGCAGCGCGACGAAGTCGACTTCGCGCACCGGCGGCACCGACGCGGCCGCGTCGCTCAACTTGCCCATGTAGATCGACAGCGGGCTCGCGGAGAACGCTTCCGCGACGATCAGCCGGCTCGTCGTCGGCTTCCCCAGCGAGTGCGCCACGCCTCTCCAGTTGTCGCGCTGATAATCGGGGATCGCGTTGGCGGAGACGATCATCGCCACGTAGATCGCGCACAGGACGCCGCCCACGAGCGCTCCTGCGCGCGGTGCGCGCGCGGCCCCCAGGCCGGCCGCCACCACCACGGTGAAGGGAACGAAGAACGCGAGCATGTTGCGCCCGTCGTACACATCCACGAGGTGCGTCGCCGCCAACAGCAGGGGCAGCACGATCGCGCCCGCCGCGACGATTGCCGCGTCGCGTGCGCCGCGTTGCTCGCTCGCGCTACCGCGGCGTGCGACGAGCACGATCGCGCAGCCGACGAGCACAATCGCGAGCACAAGCGCGAACAGCACCAGCGGGCCGTAGGCGCCGACGGTGAAGATCTTCATGCTTTCGGCGATCCTCCGTGGCAGCGACTGCTGTTCGATCCAATTGCTCTTGCCTTCGTTGCGCTGGGCGATCGCGAGCGGCGCCAGCGCCAGACCGACGATCACGACCGCGCCGATCGGAAGCAGTACGCGCCGCCAGCCAAGGCGTGCGATCAGCATCGCGGCCTCGGCGATGAACAGGAACGCGGCGAAGTAGTGGGCGAGGATCGCGAGCGCCGACAGCGCCGACCACAGCGCCAGGCGCCGGGCACCCGGATCGCGCAGCGCACGCTGCCAGGCGACGAAGGCTGCCGCGCTGAGAAGCACCAGCAGGCCATATGCGCGTGCCTGCTGGGAGAAGAAGAACATGGACGGGCTGAGCGTCGTCAGGAGGGCCGCCCACACCCCCACGCGTGTTGAGATCTCGCGTCCTGCGAGATACATCACCGGGATCGTGATCGTGCCGACTAGCGCGGACATCGAGCGGAAGCCGACCGGACCCGCGCCAAACACCTTCGTCCACGCCCACACGAGCACGTAATACAGAGGCGGTGTGGACTCGCTCTGGGAAAGGTGTGAGAGCATCCCCCCGAGGCCGCGGTGAACGAGCAGCAGCGTCGCCGACTCGTCGAGTTCGACGCTCGACACGTTCAACGTCGCGAATCGCAGCACGCCGCCGAGGAGTGTCAGGGCGATCACGAGTTGGGTCACGCTGGGACGCCAGGACGTGGCGTCTGGGGAGTGCGCGACGGCGGGGCTGGCAGGTGCGGTCAGGGGTCGCATGTGAAAGGGGTGGCGGTATTGAGTGGGGCAGTCGCTCGGGCCGAGCTGGGGCTCTGTATCGGTTGCCCGAATCTGCGGCATTAGTCTATGGGCCGAGTTCGGCGTGAGACGCTGCGCGGGCTGCAGCCGTTCGGAAGCAGACTCGATGCATACCCACTTTGCTGGTGACTATGCGCAGCGTCCTTGGCGATATCGTGCAACGCGTGGACGAAATCCTGCCCGGGGTCTTTCACTGGAGGGCCCTTCACCCAAACATCCACAGTGAAGTTTCCTCATATTGGCTCGAGCCTTCCGGCGTCTTGCTCGATCCGTTGATACCGCCCGAGGAGGGCATCGAGTGGTTCGCCGAGCGACCCACGCCCCCGACGGCGGTCGTTCTCTCCAACCGTCATCACTATCGCGACTCGGGTCGCTTCGCGGAGCGCTTTGATTGTGCGGTCCACTGTAACCGCGCCGGGTTGCACGAGTTCTCAGATGAGCAGCCAGTGCTCGGGTTCGGCTTCGGAGAGGAGCTCGCCGGCGGCGCGATCGTGGCGTGTGAGGTGGACGCGATCTGTCCGGATGAGACCGCGCTTCATCTTCCGGGCTCAGATGCGCTCGTGATCGCCGACGGCGTCGTGCGCGGCGGAGCGTACGGGCAGGCAGGCCCGCTCGGCTTCGTGCCGGACTCGCTCATGGACGACCCGCCCGCGACGAAGCGCGGCCTGCTCGACGCTTACGCGCGGCTGCTCGAGAAGCTCGAGTTCGAGCACCTGCTGCTGGCTCACGGCGGTCCGGTGCTCAACGACGGCCGCGCGCGCTTGCAGGATCTCGTGGACTGCGGCGGACGTACGGCGTTCGAGTTCTAGCATTCGGACTTTTGTGGGAAACGCTCTAGACTCGGTAGGAGATGCGGGGTAGCCGAGCAGCGGGGCTCTTCAGCGCGGTCGCGGCGGCGCTCGCGCTGCTGGCTGCCGGCACGGGACTCGCTGACGGTCGCGTTGCGCGCGCGGATCACCACGAGGTGCGCTTCACGGCCAACCCGCTGGCCGGCTGGAAGCTGTTTCGTTTCCCGAGCACGCCGGCAGACGCGTCGGCGAAGGCGTTTCGCGCGCAGGGGATGACGCACGACGCCGAACTGATCGAACTGATCTCCTCGCAACCCACGGCGACGTGGCTGACGCAGGACGCCAGCCGCGTGTTGCGCCAGGTCAGAGCGACGACGAAGCTCGCAAGCAGACAGGGTGCTGCAGCGGTGCTCGTCGCGTATGACATCCCCAACCGCGGCTGTGGTGAAAACGCCGGCGCGAGCCAGAGTCGATACCTGCGCTGGATCGCAGAAATGGCGAAGGGCATCGGCCCGCGCCACACGATCGTGATCCTCGAGCCGGACGCGGTCCCGTTCGCTGTCGCCGGTTGTCAGATCAGCCTGAAGCTGATCGGCAGCGCTGTGCAGACGCTCGTGCAGGCGAGCGGCGCCCGTGTCTACATAGACGCCGGTAATCCCTCCTGGATCACGCCGGCGAGCCGGCTCGTCGCGCCCCTGCGTGAAGCGGACATCGCCCAGGCGGCCGGATTTTCGCTAAACGTCGCGAATTTCCTGACGACAGCCGCGAACATCGCCTACGGGGATGAACTGTCGCGCCTGCTGGGGGGCGCGCACTTCGTGATCGACACCGGCCGGAACGGCAATGGCCCGGAGACCAACCCCGCAGATGCGCCGCTCTGGTGTAACCCGCCCGGCAGGGCGCTCGGCTCTGACCCCACGACAAACACTGGTGTGCCCGGCGTGGACGCGTACCTGTGGGTCAAGCCACCCGGTGCTTCCGACGGCAGTTGTCGGCCAGGTGCACCGGCGTCGGGTGAATGGTGGACGGAGTACGCGCTGGAACTGGCTGAAAACGCGCACGGCTCATAGAAACGCTCGCTGTGCCTCGTCGGCCACGTGACGGGCGATTGCAAGCGAGGATGTGGCCGCAGGCGACGGGGCGTTGCGCACGTGGAGCGCGCGCTCGGTGTGGGAGAAAGCGAAGTCGTCGAGGAGCCTGCCGTCACGGGCGAGCGCCTGTGCGCGCACACCCGCGAAGGCGGGCCGCACGTCTGCCACCTCGAGCTCGGGTACGTAGCGCGCGGCCGCGCGCACGAACGCGGGGAGCATCGCCGCGCGGGCAAGCTCGGCGAGCCCCGTGCGCCACCACCGTCTCAGCATGCGCCAGGTGCCCGGCCAGCCGAGCGTGTCGCGCAGATCGCCACGGCGCATCGTGGCAAGGGCGTACGCGTCGCGGGCGCCGGCGATCAGCGCGGTCGGGCCGATCAGCACATCGCCGTCGATATGCCTGGTCAGGTGCACGCCCAGGAACGGCAGTGACGGGTCGGGCACGGGATAGATCAGCGCACGTAGGAGCCGGCGGCGCTCGGGCACTAGCCGCAGGTAGGCACCGCGAAACGGCACGATCCGCGGGTCCGGGTCTGCGCCGGCCGCCACCGCCAAGCGATCCGCCCAGGCGCCCGCGCAGAAGACGGCGTGTCTGGTGGTGGTGGCGCCTCGAGAGTGGGTCAGCCGCAACGAACGTCCCTCGACATCCACACCAAGCACCTCGCAGCCGGTAGCTATGGAGCCGCCCGTCTCGCGGACGTCGCAAGCATAGGAGCGTGCGACAGCCTGGAAGTCGGCGATGCCGCTGTTGGGTGAGTGAAGTCCAGCGATGCCACGCGCGTGTGGCTCGAGCTCCTCGATTCCCCCAGCATCGACGCGTCGCAGGCCCTGTACGCCGTTGGCACGGCCGCGGCGCTCGAGCTCGTCGAGCCGGGCGAGCTCAGAGCGATCGGTAGCGATGATCAGCTTTCCGCAGCGCTCGCTTGCGACGCCGTGCCGCTCGCAGTACTCGTACATCTCGCGGGCGCCATCCACGCACAGCCGTGCCTTCAGCGAGCCGGGGGTGTAATAGACGCCGGCGTGAATCACGCCTGAGTTGTGGCCGGTCTGGTGGGTGGCGATCTCCTGCTCGCGCTCGAGCACACAAACGGAGGCCAACGGGTTGCGGCGCGTCAGCTCCCGCGCGACGGCCAGCCCGACGATCCCACCGCCGACGATCGCAAGGTCACAGCGCTCGGGCGCCGGTGCGTCCCGTGGGCTGGTGCTTGACACGGGAACGCGACTCAGCCGACAGGCGCGCCTGGGCCGCCCGGGGCTGTGGCGGCAGCGGCGTTGACGAGGCCGGCCCCGTAGAGAGGTTCGTCGCCGCCACCGCCGAGTTTCGTGGCCGTCTCGATCAGACGCGCCGTGATCTGCGCGGTCGTGGGATGCGGACCGAGCACGCCGCTGGCGATGATCAGCGCCGCTGTCGCGGCCACATGCGGCGTGGCCATCGAGGTGCCTTCATAGCCGGAGGGGATCCCGAACTTGGTGTATGAGCTGCCCACGAACGTGACCTGGAAGACGTCTCTGCCCGCGGCTTCCTGCGGACGGCAGTTGGGGTCGCCCGGCAGGCTCGCGTCCGCTCCGCCGCCGGGGGCCACGAGCGTGAGCTCCGGTCCGTAGTTGGAGTAGTCGGCGAGGCAGCCGTGTTCTGTGGTTGCGCCGACCGCGACCACGTCGGGCGCGCGGGCGGGGTAGTCGACCGAGCGGTCGCCCTCGTTGCCGGCGGCGGCGACGACGAGCACGTTGTGACGGTGCGCGTAGCGGAGCGCTTCCATCAGCTCGGGGATATCCGCTGCGGTCACGCCCGGCGAGAACTCGAGGCTGAGGTTGATCACCTGCGCGTGGTGCTTGACGGCGAACATCACGCCTTCGGCGATCGTGGACGCTTCGCCTTCGCCGGCGCCGTCGAGCACCCGCACGGGCATGATCCGCGCACCGTAGGCGAGGCCCGTGAGCCCCTCGCGGTTGTCGGTCGCCTCGATGATCGTGGAGGCCACGAACGTGCCGTGGCCGTTGCGGTCGTTGGCGTAGGGGTCCTTGGCGATGAAGTCATAGCCTTTGACGAACGAGTACGGGTTGAGGTCGGGCGAGCGGCGGAACGGTCCGCGGTTGGCATAGGCGACGCCGGTGTCGAGGACCGCGACCGTCACGCCCTGGCCGCCGGAGTGGCCGTCGGCGATGAGGTTCGCCCAAGCTTCGGGTGCGTTGACGCTGAACGGTCCATTGAAGTTCCACTGCAGCTGCTCCCACCCCCCGGGTACGTGGCTCTCGCCTTCGTCGTCGGGAACCCACGTTCCCGCAGCGTGGGCGGTGTAGTCGGGGACCGCCCATAGCACGCCGTGCTCGCCCCGCACACGGCGCAGAGCAGTGCCCACGCTCTCCCCGGGCGCCAAGTGCACGAGCTTTGTGTGCGCTTCAGCCGATGCGCGGGCGTCGGTGCCCTGGAAGCGAGCGGCGACGGCGCGCTCGATCACAGGGGCGTACCTGACGACGATCTCGTTGGGCACGAAGGCGGCCGCGGCACTGGCCTGCGGTGCGGGCGCGCACAGGCCGCATACGGTGCTGGCAAGGAGCAGCGCTAGCAGCGACGCGGTCCGGTGCGCTGGCGGACGGGAGGTTGTGCGGCCGGTGCGGGAGAGCATGGGGGTTTGGGTAATGATGATGTGCCCGGGACGGACGCGACGCGGGAGGCACTGTCGCAGACTTCGCGGGCGAGAACGATGAGCGAGCGCTTCTTCCCACGCGATGACTACTTCATGCGCTTGGCCCTGCGTGAGGCCGAGCGTGCGTTGGAACACGAGGATGTGCCGATTGGCGCGGTGCTGGTGCGCGACGGGGAGGTCGTTGCCGCGGCGCACAACGAACGCGAGCTGCGTCAGGACCCCACTGCGCATGCTGAGACGATCGTGCTGCGCGAGGCTGCCCACGCGGCTGGAAGCTGGCGCGTTCTGGATGCTGTCCTATACGTGACGCTCGAGCCGTGCGCGATGTGCGCGGGCGCGATCGTGCTCGCGCGCGTGCCGCGTGTCGTCTTTGGGGCGAGCGATCCCAAGGCGGGAGCGTGTGGGAGCGTGCTCGACGTGCTCGCAGAGCCGCGGTTGAATCATCGACCGGTGGTCGCCGGCGGGCTCCTCGCGCAGGAGTGCGGCGAGATGATCAGCGCTTTCTTTGCTTCGCGGCGCTAATCGCCTGCGAGAACGTCACCCGTGCGTCGCCAGATCGACGGCCTGCTGCGGCTGTAGAAAACAACCGTGGGATTCTGTCCCAGCTCGCAGCGCTGGGAGACCGAGCACGCAAGGAGAGAGACCAGCGACGATCAGACAGACGAAGGCCGTGAATGCGCATCGGCGCGCAACTCGAAGCGACGCGCCATCTCCTCGGCGAGCTGGCGCTGACGCTCGCCCGACAATCGCGGCATTACTTCCCGAAGCAGCCAATCAACTCCCTGGCTCGCTCTGGTCGTCTGGCGCTTCAGCGGGTTGCCGCAGCCTCAGCCCAACTCGGCCATCACCCGCGCGGCACTGATCGGGTCTCCGTCGTAAGTAAAGGAGCGCATGATCAACAGCGCCGCGTCGTGGCGGTCGGGCGCGCTCCCGGCAGTGCAGTCCTCGATCACGCGCACGTGGTAGTCGCGTTGAAAGGCGTCCCCCACGGTCCAGAGCACGCACACGTCCGTGCAGACTCCCGTGACGAGCAGCGTGGAGACGCCCAATCCATGCAGCAGGAACTCGAGATCGGTGCCGAGAAAGCAGCTGAAGCGGGTCTTGTCGACGAGGTGATCCGTCGGCGCAGGCCCAAGCTCAGGCACGATCTCCGCACCGCGCGTACCCCGGATCGTGTGCCACGGGACAGCCGGCTCGCCCGGTGCGACGCTCCGCATTCCACGACCTGAGTCCAGCTCGCGCCCCGCGTCGATCCCGCCGGGTCGGTGCAGCTCGCGCGTCTGGATGACGGGCACGCCCGCCACCCTGCAGGCCTCGGCCAGCATGGCGAGCGTTGGCACGATCAGCTCCGCCCCGCTCGCATAACAGCCTGCGCCCGGGTCCACGAAGTCGTGTTGCATGTCGATCAGGAGCAACGCCGGTTTTCCCACCACGAGGTCACTCATCGGTCTCCTCCTCTAGGGTTTGTGCCGACGCGCCGACGGCGCCCAACAGGTCGACGAGCAACTGAACACCCAACAGAGCGGTGGCCCCGCCGACGTCATAGGGGGGCGAGACCTCGACCAGCTCGCAGCCCAACAGCTCGCAGCGCGAGCCGATCGCGAGCATCAGCTCACGCAGCAGCGGGTACTGCAGCCCGCCGGGCTCCAGGTAGCCCGTTCCGGGGGCGATGCTCGGGTCTGCGACGTCGATGTCGAGGCTGACGTAGACCTGCGTCCCGGGAGGGAGGGCCTGGATCGCCTCGCGCGCGCCGCCGGTGCGGCAGTCATCGGCGAAGACCACGACGTTGCCGTCGGACTCGCTCGCCTGTAGGTCGGCCTCGGCGTTGTCATAGCCGCGGATGCCGAGGTGGAGCACCTGACGCGCAAGCCCCTCACGGCGCAGCGAGCGCATCGGGGTCGAGTTGCCGTGGGGGTTGCCGAAGTAGCTCTCTCCATAGTCGAGATGGGCGTCGAGCTGCACCACGACGACGCCGGGCGTGGCCACACCGCGCAGGGCGGGCAGGGTGATGCTGTTGTCACCACCGAGGAGCACCGGCACGCCACCGGCGGCTCGCACAACGGCGACGGCGCCGGCGATCGCGGAAAAGGTGCGCTCTTGCTGTGCCGGGATCACCTCGACATCCCCTGCGTCACTCGCGGACTCGGCGAGGCGGACGCTGCGTCGCAGCTGTGCGTCGAAGAAGGACAGGCCGTCTGCGCTCGCAAAGCGCAGTCGCATCGAGGCCTCCCTGATCGCACGCGGCCCCATCCTCGCGCCCGGTCGGTAAGGCGTGCCTTCGTCGTAGGGAACCCCGAGTGCGACCAGCCGCCGTTGCGCGGATGGCTGCGGGCCTTGAACCCCCTCGACGGGCCAGCCAAGAAAGCTGGCCAGACCCGTGAACGGGAAGCCGTCGGCGCCGGGCGGTGTCCGGATCGGGTCCGTCACGATCGCCCCAGCGCAACGCCGCTCGCGGGATCGAATAGGTGCAGCTGAGCGGTGTTGAGGTAGATCTCCAGCGGCCGGCCGACGGTGACCTGAACATCGCCGCGCAGCTGGGTGACAAAACGAGCGCGGCTGTCGTCGACCAGCAGCTGGTGGTCATCGCCATCGCTTGTCGTCGCCTTTGCGCCGTCGGTCACGACACGGGGAACATCGACGGGGAACTCGAGCAGGATCTCCGCACCCAGGCGCTCGATCAGGTCGACCGTCACCTCGAGCACAGCGGCATGCTCGAAGTCGTTGCGCGTCAGCGCCATGTCGGTCGGGCGGATGCCGAGAATCACCGGGCCCTCGTGCGAAGGCGCGCCCGGCGGCAGGGGGATCCTGTAGGGGCCGAAGTGGATTTGCCCGGAGACGATCTCGGCGTGCGCGAGGTTCATCGGAGGGGAGCCGATGAAGCTTGCCACGAAGAGGTTTCTTGGGCCGCGCGAAAAGCTCGGTTGGCGTGTCGAGCTGTTGTAGGCGACCGTCCAGCAGAACGGCCACGCGGTCACCGAGCGTCATCGCCTCGGTCTGGTCGTGGGTGACGTAGACGGTGGTGACCCCGAGACGTTCGTGCAGCCTCGCCAGCTCGGAGCGCATCGTGCCGCGCAGCTTCGCATCGAGGTTGGAGAGCGGCTCGTCCATGAGGAAGAGGACCGGCTCTCGCACGATCGCTCTGCCCATCGCCACGCGCTGGCGCTGGCCGCCCGAGAGCGCCGCGGGCTTGCGAGCGAGCAGCGCGTCGAGGCCCAGCGTCTGCGCGGTCTGCTCGACACGGGCAGCGATCTCGTGCTTCGGCATGCCCCTCATCTTCAGGCCGAAGCCGAGGTTCTCGCGCACGGTCATATGCGCGTAGAGGGCGTAGGACTGGAAGATCATGGCGATATCGCGGTCCTTGGGTGCGACGCGGGTGACGTCGCGATCGCCGATCCAGATGCTCCCGCCCGTGAGCGTCTCGAGGCCCGCGATCATGCGCAGCAGCGTGGACTTGCCGCAGCCGGAGGGCCCGACGAGGACCAGGCACTCGCCATCCGCCACGTCGATCTCGATCCCGGCGACGGCATCGACGCCGTTGGGGTAGCGCTTCGCGACGTTCTCGAGACGCAGTGGTGCCATCTGCGCTCAGGCCGCGGTCGGGTCGGGGAGCAGACGCATCAGCACTACGACGAGGCCGATCACGACAGCTAGGAAGACGATCGAGGCAGCGGCGGCCTCGCCGATGTTCAGCGACTTGAACCCCAGCTTGTATATGTAGAAGCTGAGCGTCTCGGTCGCGGTGCCGGGTCCCCCTCCGGTCATGACGTAGATCAGATCGAACGTCATCAGTGAGGCGATCAGCCGGATGATGAGGGCCACGAGGATCACCGGCTTCATCAGGGGAAGCGTGATGTGAATGAAGGTGCGCACTTTGCCGGCGCCGTCGATGGAGGCCGCGTCGAGGCTCTCCTGCGGCAGCATCAGCAGGCCCGAGAGCAGGATGAAGACTGTCCATGCGGTGTTGTGCCAGCTGTCTACGAGGATGATCGTCACACGCGCGAGCGCAGGGGTGGCAAGCCACGCCGGTTGGGGTCCGCCCACGAGACCGAGCAGATAGTTGACGATGCCCTGGGTGGGATTGAGCAACATCAGCCAGATCAGCCCGCCCGCGACATACGGCATCAGCATCGGTATCAGCAGGATCGACAGGTAGGTGTTGCGTCCGCGCAGATTCGCGCGGGCAAGGCAGAGCGCGATCGCGAAGCCCAACACGAACTGCACGACCACCGCTCCGACGGACAGCAGCACGGTGTTCTCGACGCTCGTCCAGAACAGGCCTTCACCCAGGAAGGCCGAGTAGTTGTGCAGCCCGTTGAAGCCGTGGAGCGCAGGTGCGTCGAGGATGTCCTTCTCGAACGAGAGGTGAAGCGCGTACGCGATCGGCACCCCCAGGACGCCCGTGATCGCCATCAGCGCCGGCATCACGAACAGCCAGCGCCCACGACCCACGCCGCGCGTGAGCGCGAATGCGTCGAGGCGCGTGCCTAGGTTCGTGCTCGCGCTCACGTCACGTACTTGCTCGAGAAGGCTTCCAGGGCTGCGCGGGCGCTCTTCTTGCCCGAGGTCGCTTCGTAGATGTCCAGCGAGAGTGCTTCCTGGGCCGCGATCGTACGCAGCGCGATCGGCTCGATTTTGGAGTGCAGGGCGATCTGGTAGTGCTCCTTGTATTCGGGCCACTTCGCCAGCACCTGCGAGTTTTCATAGATCGCCGGTCGCACGGGCTCGGATCCCATCAGCACCCGCTTCAGCGAGACCGGGTAGGACGCGAGGTACTGCAGCAGTTCCCACGCCTGCTCCTGCTTCGGCGAGGCCGTCGGGATCGCCCATCCCCAGGCCGCCATCACCCCTGCCTTGCCGGGGATCCGCGCCAGCCCCATCTCGCCCGCGATCTTGGATTTGCTCGTGTTGAGCGCGGTCTGCATCCACAGATAGATCATCCACGTGGCCCCCTTGCCGGCTTCCATCGTGGTTTGTCCTTCGTTGAAGGCCGCGTCGTTGGCACCGGGCTGAGAGGCCTTGTTGAGAAGGCGTCCATAGATTTCAAGCGATTCGATCGCCTCGGGCTCGAGCAGCGCCGACTTGCCGTTACGGGTGAAGTCGCCGCCGTTGGCGTAGAGGTAGTTCATCCATTCCAGGCCGTTTTCTTCTCGCTTGGCGAGCATCACGGTGCCGGCAAGGTTGCTGCGGCCTTCGCGGGCACTGACGAACTCCGCGAAGCGCTCGAAGGCCTGAAGCGTGGTCGGCACCTCCCAGGTGGACCCGTACTCTTTTTCAAACGCGCTCCCGAGCGTGTCGTTTTCGAGAACGTCCTTCCGGTAGAGGAACCCGTAGGCGTAGTGGTAGAAGGGGACCATGTAGGGCTCGCCGTCGATGATCCCGTTCGATTCGACGGTCGAGGGGATGAATTCGGAGAGCTTCACCTCCGTCGACTTGCTGAGGTAATCGCTGAGGTTCAAAAGCCAATGGGCGTCGGCGAATTCTTTTGTCCAGGGGACGTCCACCTGGACCAGGTCATATTCGCTCTTGCCCTTGCCCGCGCTCAGCTGCGGGACGAGCTTGTCGTGCATAGCTTCGTAGGTGATTCGTTCGATCGACACCTTGATGCCGGTTTCTTTGGTGAACTGAGGTAGTACCGCAGCCACGTAGTCCGTCTCATCGATGTCTTCCATGAGAAGGTGCAGTTCCTTGGAGCTGCCCGAGGATCCGGCGCCGCAGGCGTCGAGTATCAGCGAGATGCTCGACATCGATAGGCCAAGGCCCGCGCCGCGCTTGAGAAACGAGCGGCGAGAGAGTCGCCCCTCTCTGTAGCCGTCTATGAGGTGCTCGAGTGGTGTCTCACTCATGAGGAGTCACTCCCTTTCCTGTCTGCTAGCCCTTGACGCCACCGAGGGTGACGCCACCGATGAGAAATCGTCTGATCAGAAGTGCAAATCCCGCGGAGGGAATCGCGATCGCTGTCACCGCCGCACACGTCGGTCCGATCTGAACGCCGCGACTGGAGACAAGGCTCGCGATCGCGACCGGGAACGTGCGGGCCACGGGCCCCGTGAGCTCCAGTGCGAACAGGAACTCGTTCCAGGAAAGGATGAAGGAGATCACGGCCGCCGCGAACAGCCCCGGGAGCGAGAGCGGCAGCAGCACGTGACGGATCGCCTGCAGCTGATTGCAGCCGTCGATCAGGGCGGCCTCTTCACTGTCTCGCGCGATCGAGGAGAAGAAGCCCACGAGGCTCCAGATCACGAAGGCGATGTTCGAAGAGAGATAAGACACGATCAGGACGCTGATCGTGTCCGTCTGGCCGATGCTGCGAGCGATCACGAAGATCGGCACGACCAGCACGATCGGCGGGAACATCTGACCGATGAGGATCCCGATGCGCAGGGGAGAGCCACCCGTGCGGTAGCGAGCGATCGCGTACGCGGCGGGAGCGCCGAGAGCGAGCGCCAGCGCGGTGACTCCAACCGCGACCAGGAGCGAGTTAACGATGTAAGGGGTGAATTCGTCGACGCTGAAGACCTGATGGAAGCTGTCCAGGCTCAGATGCGCCGTCAGTACGGGGGGTATCTTGTACGCTTCGTAGCGATCCACGAGCGCTGTGCGCACGACCCACAGAATCGGGCCGAGCACGATGAAGCTCATGAGGATCAGCAGGCTGTGCACGCCGATGCTGCCGAGGCGGCTCGAGCCATCGGCCCTGCGAGGCCACGCGAGCACACCGCTGCGTGCTGGTGCGAGCGCCGTCATCGCCACTGCCCCCACTCGGCCATCGTCAGCGCCAGCGCGGCGGTGACGTCCAGCAGGTCGCTGATCGCGACGCGCTCGTCGACCTGGTGGGCATCGTCGGGCTCGCCGGGTCCGAAGACGACCGTTGGTATCCCGGCATCGATCAGGATCGAGCTGTCGGTGTGAAAGCCGGTGCCGTCCGGGCTCGGGTCCAGGTTCAGGCGCGCGCAGGCGCGCTGGAGCTCCTGCACGAGGGGGTGTGACATCGCGACCTCCCCGGGGTTCGCGTCGACCGTCCAGCGCAGGACGGGCGGGTGCTCCGCCAGCCACGCATCCCCGGCAGCAACCGCGGCGACGAACTCCTGCACCTCGCGCTTGACGTCGCCTCCGACGCCGTCCGCGTCAGCCTCGTTGGCGGTGTACTGAAGGTCGAATGTAATCGTCGCCTGCTCGGCCCACGAGCTGGGGTGCTGCCCGGCGGCGATCATGGAGACGTACAGCTGGTTGGGGACGGGCAGGAGCGCATGCTGCTTGGCCGGCCGCAGAGCCCAGTCGGCGTTCAGCTCGTCGAACGCATCGAGCATCAGGCGCGCCTTGGCGATCGCATCGACGGCGCCACCCTCGCGCCAGTCCGCCTGCGGTATCTCGATATGACTCGAGCGGCCCTGAATCGTCAGCTCGCCCCAAAGGATCCCGCGGCACATCGGCACGATCCGCCGTCGCGTGGGCTCGGGCATGAACGCGGCGTCGGCCGTGTAGCCCCGGTCCACGACGGCGAGCGTGCCCATCCCACCCGTCTCCTCATCGACGACGCTCGCCCAGACCAGCTCGCCCCCCGGGTGCAGCCCGAGCGCCAGCAGGGTCTCGACGGCCGCCACCAAGCAGGCTGTCCCGCCCTTCATGTCGGCCGAGCCCCGGCCCCACACATAGCCGCCGTCGACCTCGCCGCCGAACGGGTCGCGCAGCCAGTGCTCGTCCTCGGAGACGCCCACCACGTCGATGTGGCTGGCGAGCATCAGCGAGCGCCCCGCGCCCGACCCTCGCAGGGTCCCGGCGAGGTTCGGCCGGTGCTCGAAGCTGCGCCCGTCCTGGAAGCCGGGCCTGCCGCGGTAGCGCTCCAGGCGCTGCACGTCGGGCTCGAAGAGCTCGCACTGAAAGCCGCTGCGCTCCAGGCGCTCGCGCAGGTGGATCTGTAGCTGCTCCTCGCCGCGCGGGCGTGAGTCGGGAAAGACCGGGTTCACGCTCGGGATCTGCACGAGCTCCGACAGCAGCCCGACGAGATCCTCGCGGCGCTCTTGCACCTTGGCTCGGATCTGCTCGGCTAGATCTGTCTGTGGTTGGGCGGTGTTCATGACGGGTGCGCTCTGGACTCTCAGTCCATGAACGAGCCTCCGTTCACCGAAAGGGCCTCGCCCGTGATCGCGCCGGCCCGCTCGCTCGCCAGGAAGACGATCGCCTCAGCGACGTCCTGCGGCGTCTGCAGGCGGCCCAGAGGCGTGTCCTCCAGATAGGCTCGGCGGACCTCCTCGACGCTCGTGTGGCTGAGCCCCGCCTCCCAGGCGAGCTCTCGCTCCTGCATCGGCGTTTCCACGTAGCCGGGACAGACGCAGTTGACGCGGATGCGATCCGACGCGAGCTCGACGGCCATCGCCTGGGTGAGGCCCAGAACGGCGAACTTCGAAGCGACGTAGTGGGCCAGGTAGGGGACGGCGCCTCGCTTGGAGGCCATCGAGGCGACGTTGACGATCGCGCCGCCGTTGCCGTGCTCGACGAGGATGCGTCCCGCCACCTGTCCACAGAGGATCACGCCGCGGGTATTGACCGCAAGGCACGCATCGATCTCCTCCTCTGTGAGCTCGAGGAACGGAGCCATGCTCGAGACACCGGCGCACGAGACCCAGACCTCGAGCGCTCCCAGCTGTCGTGCGGAATCGGCGGCGGCCTGAATCGAATCGCTAGAGGTCACGTCGAGGGCGATCGCGATGGCGTCTGGCAGCTCGGCGGCCACGGCTGCGGCCGCCTGCTCGTCGAGGTCGGTCACGGCCACCGTGTAGCCGCTCGCCGCAAGCGCCCGTGCGGTCGCAGCACCGATGCCGGCGCCCGCACCCGTGACGAGCGCGACCGAGCTCACAAGAGCACCTCCGCCTTCTCGACACGGCCCGCGCGGTGCAGCAGCGGCGCCAAGGACTCGTAGAGCTCGCGGTAGAGCACGTAGCCCCGGTCGTAGGTGTCATGGGCGCGAGGATCGGGCTCGACGGTCGGCCCGAGAGTCACAAATGGCTCGATCGCCGACCAGCGCTCGATCAGGCCGGCGCCGATTGCTGCCGTAAAGGCGACGCCGACCGCGGAGGAGCTGCGCGAGAGCAGCGGCTCCAAAGGTCGTCCGAGCACGCTGGCGATGACCGAGGTGAACAGCCGCGAGGCGGCACCACCGTCACCGACCCGCACGGTCGCGACCTCGCAGCCGAGCTCCTCGAAGACGTCGAGGTGATGGCGAAAGCCATACGCGATCGACTCGACCGCGGCGCGGAACAGATCAGCGCGTGTGTGCCCGAGGTGCAGGCCAACGAACACGCCGCGAGCCAGCGGATCGTGAATCGGCGTCTTCTCGCCGAGCATGTACGGAAGCGCCACGATCCCGCGCGCACCGGCCGGCACCGATTCGGCCTCGCGGTCGAGCTCGGCCAGGGAAGCGCCAGGTGCGAGCTCGCGAGCGAACCACTTCAGGAAGCTGCCCGAGGCCGCCATGCAGCCGTTGGGAAGCCAACGACCGGGGGCCAGGTGATAGTCGAGATACAGGCGCCGGTCGATCACTGCGCGGTCGCTGGCCAGCAGGATGTCTCCCGCGCCGCCGAGCTTCAGCAGCGCGTCTCCGGGCTCGAGCACCCCTGCCGCCAGCGCTGCGGCGACGTGATCAGCGGAGCCGGCGACGACCGGGGTGCCCTCGGCGAGCGTCGTCTGCGCGGCTGCGCGCGCGCTGACCGCGCCGATGATCTCGGTCGCCTCATGGACGGCTGGCATCGCCGCCACGTCCAAGCCTGCGCAGGCGCACAGGTCGGGCGCCCACGCTTCGGTGTGCATGTCGAACAGGCCGCTCTCGAGCGCCCAGTTGCGCTCCACGCCGATCACGCCGGTGAGGGTGGCCGCCAGGTAGTCGTAGGAGCCCACGATCGCGCTCGTTTGCGCCCACACATCGGGCTCGTGATGCGCCAGCCAGCGCGCGGTCGGCGCGACCGACTGGTGCGTCAGCGAAGAACCTGTGCGCTGCAGGAGCTCGGCGGCCGGGAGCTCCTCGGCGAGCTCGGCCACCTCGCGATCGGCGCGCGCGTCGTTCTGGAGGATCGCCGGCCGTAGCGGGTTCAGCTCCGCATCCACGGCGATCACCGCGGGGACCATCCCGCTGACCCCGATCGCCCGCACATGGTCCGTCGGCAGCTCACGGCAGAGCTCGCAGACGTTGCTCCACCAGACCGCGGTGTCCTCCTCGGCCCAGCCGGGGTGCGGCGAGGACAACTCGCTGGGACGCTCGGCTTCGGCAAGGACCGTCCCGCCGGCATCGATTACGACGGCCTTGGTGGCCGTCGTTCCCAGATCGATACCGAGCGCGTGAGTCATCGCCTCGCGGCCTCCAGGAAGCGGGTCACGCGCTCACCGTCGACGGGGCTCCACGTGTCGCCGTCGACCTTCAGGTCGCTGCCGACGATCACGCCGTCGGCAACCGACAGGAAAGCTTCGATGTTCGAGGATTTGGCCCCTGTATTGATGAGGACGGGCACGTTCGTGACCGCCTCCTTGGCTTCGCGCAGGATCTCGAGGTCTGGCTCGACTCCGGCCATCGAGCCTGACACGAGGATCGCGTCAGGAAGGCTCGAGAAGGCAGCCGAGCGGGCCGCCTGGCCGACCGTGCGCCGTCCCAGGAAGGAGGCGAACTCTGGCGTGACGTTCATCAGCACCGCGACGTGCTCGGCATTCAGGCGCCGACGCTCGCGCAGCAGTCGTCCTGGATCGGTGCTCCACAGCCCCATGTCGGACTCGTAGGCACCGGTGGCGACCTCTCGGATGAAGCTCGCGCCGCAGGCGACCGCGACAGCCAGGGCAGCGACGGGATCCCACAGGAAGTCAACGCCGAAGGGGCGGTCGTCGGGCGCCAGCTCGGCGACCACGCGAGCGAGCATGGCCACGCCCTCCGGGCCTGCTTTGAGCGTGTAGGGGCGGTCGCCCTCGTTGCAGAACATGACCGCGTCGACGTCGTGGGCGAGCAGGATCTCGACGTCTGCGCGCACCGATTCCACGATCCCGCCGACGCCGCGCTGCTCGTCGTAGAGCGGTGAGCCGGGCAGCGCCGGCAGGTGGGCCATGGCGATCACCGGCTTGCGCTCGGAGAACAGCTCTTCGAAGGCAGCACGGGGCGCCCGCAGGGGGCCGGTTGTCGTCATGCGATCAGCACCTCGATTCCTAGGTCTCGAAAGGGTTGGAGGATCTCTTCGTCCGTCTCGTCGGTGACGAGCACATGGACGCGGTCCAGCGGGCAGACGCGTGCGAAGGCGACGGCGCCGAGCTTGGACGCGTCTGCCAGCACCACACAGCGTCGACAGGAGTTCAGCATCACGCGTTTGATGTGGGCGTCTTCGAGGTTGTACTCGGTGACGCCCGCCGTCAGCTCGATCCCGCCGGCACCGACGAAGGCCGTATCGCAACGCAGATCTTCGAATGCCTGCTCGGCGAGCGGACCGACGAGCGACTGCTCGCCGGGACGTACCAGTCCGCCGGAGAGGATCAGGCGCACGGTTGCTCGGTCGGCCAGCAGGTTCGCCACGCGCAGGTTCGGCGTGACGACCGTCACCGGGGTCTCTCCCAGCATCCTGGCGAGAGCCAGGGCGGTCGAGCCCACGTCGACCACGAGCGTCTCTCCTTCGCTTACGAGCGCTGCTGCGCGTGCGCCGATGCGCTCCTTGGCCTCGACGTTGCGCGCCGCGCGCAGGGCGTAGGAGGGCTCATGGCTCCTGGAGACGACGCGTGTCGCGCCCCCGTGCACCCGCCGCAGGAGCCCCTCGCGCTCGAGCTCGTCGAGGTCGCGCCGGACCGTCATCTCGGAGACGCCGGTGATGCGACTCAGCTCGACGACGCTGACTTCGCTGTGCTCTCCGAGAACCTCGAGCGTCCTCACATGGCGGTCCTTGAGTCTCATCGCTGAGGGGCCAGACTACAGTAAACATGTTCGTTTAACCGGCAAACGCACCCAAAAATGTTTGGACAAGCGTCAAATGTTGTTTGGACAGCCGTCGATATGGGCCGGCGCGCGATCGGCGCGACGCAGTGATCCTGGGCCCGGGCGGGCGGTGCGTCCCGGCCCGAAGACGTTGACTGGGCTGGTTGACGCGCGTGGCCGGCCCACTGTGGGGACGCCGACCCGCAGCCGCCTACTCTTCGGCTACCCAGGCGGTGAGCGCCTCCCGGAGCCAGTCCGGGATCGCCAGCTTCTCGAACGACGTGGGATCGACAAACACGTGGCGCATCTCGCCCTCCACGAGCACGTCCTCGCCGCGCAGCACGCGATGTCGTGTCGTGCAGGCAGTTCTACCCAGGCGCGTGATCGACACCTCGAGCTCGAGCTCGTCGTCAAACCGCGCAGCGCCGAGGAACCGCGCGGAGGCTTCGGCCACGACCATGTCGACGCCCCGCTCGAGCATGACCGCGTAGCGCCCGATCGCCGTGCGCCAGAGCTCCGTCATCGCAACATCGAAATACGCGAAGTAGTTGGCGTTGAAGACGATCTGCTGCGGATCGCACTCCGCGTAGCGCACCCGCAGCGGATGAACGAACGGCGCCGGCGTCACGGCGCCAGGATATAGAGCTGCTCGCGGGCCGCTCGATTATGTTTCCGAGAACAGGTGCCCTACGTCATGCCCTATACTTCTCGGCATGCGTAAGACCAGCGTGTATCTCGATGAGGATCAGGCTCGGCGCCTTGCGCGCATGGCCCGTGAGGAGGGCCGGTCACAGGCGGAGGTATTGCGCGAGGCTGTCGCCACCTACCAGCCCAAGCCATCCCAAGACCGGAACTTCGCACTGGCCGGCTCAGGGCGCGGCGATGGCTCAACGATTGCGGACGTTTCCGAGGAGGATCTGCTCAAGGGCTTTGGCGAGTGACCGTCGTCATCGACGCCGCACCGCTCGTTGCGTTTGGCGATGCCAGCGACCCGTATTTCACCCGCATCGAGGAGCTGCTTCAGACGGTCGATGGGCCGCTGATCATTCCGGCGCCTGTCACCGCTGAGGTGGACTACTTACTGGGACAGCGGGTTGGACGGGGGCCACCGCGAAATTTCATCGCCGACCTCGCCGCCGGGCGATTTACCGTTGCCTGTCTGGAACGAGAGGACTATGCCACGATCGGCGAGCTCGACGCGCGCTACGCAGATCTCGAGCTTGGGCTCGCCGACTGCGCGCTGATCGTGATTGCAAACCGCTACAAGACCAATCGGATTCTGAGCTTCGATGAGCGGCATTTCCGAGCCGTCACACCCCTTCAAGGCGGAGCCTTCACAATCCTGCCCAGCGATAGCTGAAGGTGACTAGAATAATGGTCATGTCTGAGACCCTGCCCCTCTCCTCCGTCAAGGCGCACCTTTCGGAGCTGGTGGACCGCGTCGAGGACCAGCACGACCGCGTGGTGCTCACACGCAACGGCAAGCCGGCCGCAGTACTGATCAGCCACGACGACCTGGAGAGCCTCGAGGAAACGCTCTCGATCCTGTCCGACCCGTCGCTCATGGCACAGATTCGCGAGAGCGAGCAAGCACTCGCCGGCGGAGAGCAGGCCACCACACTTGCCGAACTGCGTAGCGAACTCCAGAGCCGCCGCGACGCCGCAGTGTGAGCGAGCCTTCATGGGAGGTGCTCGTGGCGCCCCCCGCGCGTCGCCAGATCGACCGCCTGCCCATATCGGTCGCCGCGGCGGTTATGGAGACGCTCGACGCGATCGCGTCCAACCCCCGACGCCTCGGTAAGCCTCTGCGTTTCGAGCTGGAGGGATACCTGTCTGCACGCCGAGGGCCCTACCGGATCATCTATCGGACCGATGACCCCACCCGCTCGATCACGGTCGTCGCTGTCGCGCATCGCACCGATGTCTACCGACCCCGCTGACCCCACGTGCCGATCCCGCGGCGCCCCAGCGGAGTTCGAGCAACGTTCTCACACCTGGAGAACGCATTAGCGAGCTCCGCCGCCTCAACCACCTATCGCTCCACGCGAACGTGACCGGTCGGCGGTGACGGATCACTTTTACACTCGTCAGCTACTACTCAATAACCCGTTGGGCTCATCATCTAAAGCAGATTTAGATGGGTTGGTGCAAGGTATGTCCCAGGTCCCGGGACTGGGGACAAGATGGTAGGCTATGCCCATGCTCAAGGGAGAGGACATCGTCGTTTTGCTCCGGCTGATGGCTGGTTCGCCTTCCTGGACCGTCCGCTCGCTCGAGGCAGAGATCGCCATTCCGCGTAGCGTGATCCAGCGCTCGCTCGTGCGCCTCGAGCAGGCAGGACTGCTCGAGGGCAGGCGTCGCCGCGTGAACGTGGGTCGTGCCGAGGAGCTCTTGGTCCACGCGGTGAAGTACATGTTTCCGCCGGTGCAGGGCGGTGAGACGCGTGGGGTACCGACTGCGTGGGCGGCGCCACCGTTGCGGGACAAGCTGGCCGATTCTGGCGAGCTGCCACCGGTCTGGCCGGACCCGATGGGGAGCGCACGTGGGATCGCGCTCGAGCCTCTTCATGGCTCAGCGCCGGAGATATCGCGCCGTGATCCGGCGCTTAGCGAACTCTTGATGCTGACGGATGGGCTCCGGGCCGGCGACGCGCGCGTGCGCGGCATCGCCGAGGAGCTGTTGCGTGCGCGTCTGGGCTCCGCGGCTGCGGCATGAGTGTTGAGCTTCTCGAGCGTGCCGCCCAGGCACTGGAGCCCGTGCTTGGCGAGGTGGTGTTCCTCGGCGGCGCGAGCATCGTGCTCTGGATCACCGATCCGGCAGCGCCGGCTCCGCGCCCGACCAAGGATGTCGATGTCGTGGTCGAGGTCACCTCGCGCGCAGCGTTCCACGCTTTCGAGGAGCGGCTGCGATCGCTGGGTTTCAAAGAGCACCAAGAGTCCGGCATCATCTGCCGGTGGCGTTACCCGGACGATGATCTGATCCTGGACGCGATGCCGGCAGACGCCGCGATCCTGGGGCTCGAGAACCGCTGGCAGGGAGCCTCGATCCCGCACGCTGTCGAGCGTGTACTGCCGTCTGGCGCGACGATCCTCGCGACGAGACCCGACTACCTGTTGGCGACGAAGATCGAGGCATTCAACGGTCGTGGCCGCGAGGACTTCCTTGGCAGCCGCGACTTCGGCGACATGATCTCTTTGATTGACGGTCGCGAAGAGCTCGTTGTCGAAGCCCAGCAATCCGAGCCGGATTTGCGCGCCTACCTCGTCAGCGAACTCAGCCGTCTGCGCGAGCATCCCCGCTTCCGCGAAGGGATCTCTGGAGCGCTACGAGCCGACTTCGCCAGCCAGGCGCGAGCCGAGGCGGTCGTACTTCCGCGTCTTGAGCAGATCGTTCCGTTTACACCGCCGTAAACCCTCAACCGACTTCGCCGTTTGCGCGCCAGTTGCGCGCCAGCCCATGCGCCACTCAGGCGGCTTCAGGCAGATTCCTGCGGTCTTACCGGCAGAGCTGACTCGAACTCGAAGCGACCAGATCCCTAGCAACCAAGCCAGGATCCGGGCGCTCAAGCCCAAAACGGAGGGGGAGAGATTCGAACTCTCGGTACGCCAATCAGGCGCACAACGGTTTTCGAGACCGCCGCATTCAACCGCTCTGCCACCCCTCCTGGGGGACTCCCGACAGGCTAATAGATCAGCGCGCGCGTCCCCACGGTGGTGCGTACCGGCCTGCGAGTAGGGAGCTCATGCCACGAGGTATGTCTCGTAGATCACGCCGCCGGGCTTTCGGCCGCCGACGCTGATGAAGACACCTTTGTTGAGCCAGTCGAGATCGGGGGCGGATGTCTCGATCTGGGTGGCGGTGCGGAACGTGTACTCACTGGCGTCGACGTCCTCGCCGCGGCCCAGACAAGCCAGGACCTCGGCGCTGCCGTGACGCACGCTGCGTGACTGTACGTAGAGCAGCTGACCTTCGTCGGTTTGCAGGGTATAGCGGATATCTCCTAGTGCAGTGCCGTCGGGCAGGACGATCTGCCAGTCGGCGCTGGCGCCCGGGAGCAGCTTGCCGCCGATCTCAGGGCCGGCGAACGTGCCACCGCTGAGCGGCACGATCCGCCGGTGGCCCTGTACGACATCGCCCAGGTCCTGCGGCTCTCCCAGGGTGGCCTCCAGGCGATAGACCTTGCGCAGACGAGGAGCTGGAAGCTGATCGCTCATCGCCAGTGGTTCACGCGGGTGCGAAGGCGCCCCAGCGGCGAGACTCTCGGTTGCATGCTCGAGACAGTCACTGTTCGACACCTTCCCGGCGTCCTACACTCGCTGGAGCCTATCCTCGATCGCCACGGCTATCTCGCCGTCGCCGCACTCGTCCTGCTGGAGGACTTCGGCGTGCCAGTGCCGGGCGAGACGATTCTGGTCGTGGCCGCAGTGTATGCGGGCGCAGGTCGCCTGAACGTGATCGTGGTTTGGCTCGTCGGCTCGATCGCGGCGACGATCGGCGACAACATCGGATTTGCGATCGGGAGCCTGGGCGGCCGGCGCCTGATCGAGCGCTACGGCAAGTACGTTCTGATAACGCCCAAGCGCCTCGAGCAGGCTACGGGCTTCTTCGAACGGCACGGCGCGAAGATCGTCGTGGGCGCGCGCTTCATCGAGGGCTTCCGGCAGGCGAACGGGATCGTCGCTGGGGTGTCGGGCATGCACTGGGCGCGCTTCCTGCCTTTCAACGCGATTGGAGCAGCACTATGGGCGGCCGTGTGGGTGAGCATTGGATATCTCTCCGGCAGTCACATCAATGCGATCTACAGCGCCGCCACGCGTTATGAGGCCTACTTCGCGATCGCGCTTGTGTCGCTCGCCGTGCTCTACCTCGCTCGACGCCTGAAGCGCCGCCGCGACCGTTGAGCGCCAGGCTTTCTCGGCGCGCAGGCCAGGGTGCTGACCAGGGTCTTTGACGGACGCGATTGGTGGGTGTGACGCGCGATCGTCTCGCACCGTAAGTCCTGCAGGCGCCAGCCACCGAAAAGGAGTCCTGCCATGGGTCAGCCCGCCGCCCCCACCCAACCGTTCGCCTCGACAGCGTCCACGCTCCACCTCACACACGCGTTCGCGGCGGTGTCCGGGCGCAAGGCGCGCGATCTAGATATCGCCAAGCGCTGCTACGTCGGTGAGCGCTGCCGGGCGGGGTGTCGCGTGGCCGTGGTGGACGGCGCGAGCACGTATCCGTTGACTCCACGCACCCGCGATCCCCTCTGGAGCTTCAGTTGGGGGCGCTCGGGTGCCTCTGCGCGAGAGTTGGCTTGGTCGATCCTCTACGACAGCGCTCACGACCTCGCGCTGGCGGATGACTGGTGCGCGAGCTTCACCCTCGAGGTGATCTCACTTCTCCCGCGAGAAGCGTTTCGCTTGGAGTCCCAGGAAGTTCTCGAATGGCTTTACCACGACTACCCATCGTGCGAGCTACTCGCACACGCGCGCCGACGACAAGCGCTCCGCCGGTGACGCGATCGAGTGAGTTCAACGCTCAGTCCTGAAGCGCCAGCGCGGCAGGCACCGAGGCGGCCAGGTATCCGGGTACCGCGAGGATCGCCAGTGCCGCGGCCGGCACGAGCAAGAGGCTCCAGAGTGCGCTCACGGGGGCTATTGAGTAGACGACCGGAAAACCGATTACGCTCGCGAGCGCGCGGTCTGCCAGCTGCTGGCCGTAGAGGCCGAACACTGCGCCGCTGATGCAGCCGACGGACAGCAACAGCAGGCTCTCGAGCAGGATCGTTTGCCACAGTTCGGCGCGCGAGAGGCCCTCTAGCTTGAGCTTGGCCAGGCGTGGACGGCGCTGCCAGATCATGGCGCCCATTGCGGCGGCCATCGCGAGCACGGCGATGATCGGTATCAGCGCGGCAATTTGGCTGAGACGTGCGAGCGCGCCGCGCGCGAGCGCCTGTTGCTGTGCTGTGTGCTGTGCACCGGTCTGCACGGAGAGCCCGGAACGGGTAGGTGGGCCGAACAAGCGCTGGATCTCATGTACACCTACCGCAGGCGAGACGTTGCGCGCGAGCACGACGCTGTAGGCGCTGATGTCCTCGCTGCCCCAGGCGCGTGCGTACTCCTCCGCGTTCATCATGATCGCGCCGGGCGCCCAACCGACGTTCGTGGACAGGGCGGCAACGCGAAAGCTCGTCGGTTCGGGTGAGGGCAACCTGAACGCCTCGCCGATGTGCAGGTGCTGTTCCTCGGCGAGCGTCCTGGAGAGCACCACCCAAGCACCCGCTCGTACCCGTGCTTCGGCCTGGCGGCGCTCGCCCTGGACGATCTGCCCTGCAGGCAGCAGCGGGCTGGACGAGCTCGCTGGCGCGATCACGAGCGTCCGCCGCCGACCGTAGTCGAGCAGCCCGCTGCGATACACGCGCACCTCCTTGACTCCCGGGAGGCGTTCGAGCTCGCGCTGGCTGCGGGGCGCAAACGGGGTGGTCTGCAGGAGGTTGTATGAGCCGGTCGGTGCGACCCACACATCGGTGGCCGCGTTGAGATCGTGGGCGGCGCGTTCGAGCCCGGCCAGGAGGTCACCGTGCGCTCCTTGAATGGCGACGCTGCCGAACACGGCGACCGCGCCGGTGGCGGTGATCGCGATCGCTCGCGCGCGGGCGGCGCTCAGCTCCATCGTGGCGATGTGCGCGACGGGGCCAACGGTTGCGCGGGCGATGCGACCGACGAGCGCCAGCTCTGTCGAGAGCATGATCGGCAGCTCGAGCAGTAGCGCGCAGACGAGCAGCACCATGCCGGGGACCGCCGCGTCAGGGGCCAGCAGTAGCAGCAACGTGGCGAGCGCGAGGCTCGCGAGCCCGATGAGCGCCAGACGGCTGGCCGAGCGCGTCACCCCGCCCTGTTCTCTAGGTGCGATCGCCGCGAGGGGGTCGCGGGCGAGGATGTCGCGCAGGGGGCTGAGCACGGCGAGCAGTGCCGCGAGCATGCCGCCGCCTGCGGCGATCGCGATGCTCTGGGCGCTTACGATTCGCTGCGCACCGACGGCGAAGGCGAGCGACAGGAGCGCTGGTTCTGAGCGGAAGGCGTGAACAGAGAGCTCCTCGCCGAGCGCGAGCCCGAGCGCGCACGCGATCAGCCCCAGCAGCAGCCCGTCGATCAGCAGCACCACGATCACGGTGCCCGGCGTGTAGCCCTCGCTGCGCAGCTCGGCGATCAGCCGCCGGCGCTGGGGCACCGTGAGCAGCGTCGCGTTGAACGCGAACAGGAACCCTACGAGCGCGCTGATCACCGAGAACAGCGATGTCGATTGATTGCTCGCGGTCGCCGCCTGGGCGAACAGCCGCTGGTCGTAGTCGGTGCTCTCGACGTTCAGGCGCCCGCCGGCGATTGCGTCGAGCGCGGCGCGCACGGACGCCTGCAAGCCGGCAGCCGGGGCCACGAGGATGCGGCTCACGCGCGCGGGCAGGCCGGCCACTTCCTGCGCGAACGACAGCGGCGCGATCGCGACGGGGCTATCGATCAACGCACCGATCTGGCGCTCGTGCAGCTGCGCGTAAAGAGGCACGAGTTCGGTGCGCCCGGCGACCTCGAGCTCTACTTCCTGGCCGAACTTCGTCACGCCGAGCTTCTGTGCGAGCGGCGCTGGGAGCACCACGGCGCCGATGCCGCCGAAGGGAGCGAGCGCGGTGCGCCGCACGAGCGCGCCGCCGAGCTTCGAGAGGCTTGCGTCCGCACCGATCAGCTCGACCGACTCGCTGCCCTTTGGGCCGACCGCGTTTGCTCCTGCTTCGAGAATCGGTGCCGCCACGCGCACGCCGCGGATCTCCCGCACGCGCTTGAGCGTGCTTTCGGGAAAGCCGTTGGGGCTACGTGCGACGAGCTGCAGCGTGGCGCTGCCCACGATCCCGTGGGAGAGCTGCGCGGCAGAGCCCTGAAGGCTCGTGTTGGCGACCTGCGAGGCGAACAGCAGGGCGACTCCCGCGGCGATGCCGGCCACGGCGAGCGACTCCTGCACGGCACGCGCGCGCAGCCGCACCCAGTAGAGCCGCAGGGCGTTGGCGGGTTGCATCGCGGTGCTCTCAGAGGCTACCGGCGGTCAGCTGCGCGTATGCCGGATCGACCTCGTACGCCGACAGCCTGCCGTCGCGCAGGGCGAGCACGCGGTCGGCATAGCGGGCCGCCAGCGGGTCGTGGCTGACGAGCACGACCGCCACGTCCCACTCGCGGCAGAGCTCTCGCAGAAGCTCCAGCACTTCGCGCCCGCGCTGTGTGTCGAGGCTGCCGGTGGGCTCATCGGCGAGCAGCAAACGCGGCTTGGTGGAGAGCGCACGGGCGATCATCACGCGCTGGCGCTCGCCCATGGAAAGCGTCTCGGCGCGGTGGTGCAGGCGCTCGCCCATACCCAGACGCTCCAGCAGCGGTGTGATCTCACGCTGAGCCTCGCGCCAGCGCATCGTCTTGAGCAGCTTCAGCACGGAGTTGTCGATCGCGCTCACCCCCGGCAGCAGGTCGAAGCTCTGGCGGATGAAGCCGAGCTCGGAGAGCCTGAAGTGAGAAGCCTCACGCTCGGAGAGCGAGGACACGTCGCGCCCGGCGATCACGACCGCGCCGGACGTCGGCTCGAGCAGCGTCGCCACCATCAGCAGCAGCGTCGTCTTGCCCGAGCCGCTGGGCCCGTAAAGCGCCACCATCTCGCCGCCTGCGACCTCCAGCGAGACGCCGTCCACGGCACGCACCGGCTCGCCTCCGACGACGGGGTAGTGCTTGACGAGCTCGTGCAGCTGCAGCATCAACTGCCCCCGCTCACTCCGACACGCTGCCGCTCACGCGAACGGCGATCGCCTTGTTGGAGCTCGCGATCGTGCCACTGAAGCTGAGACCTGAACCCTGGGCGTGGTCATAGCTGCCCGTGCCGCCCTTGATCGACAGAGAGCCAGCGAAGCTGGCCGACGTTGAGCCCTTGTGGTAGCTGGCGTTCCCGTACGCGGAGATCGAGCCGCCCGACGGAGAGATCTTGATTTCCGCGGTCACCTTGCTCGTGGAGACGATCTTCAGCACCACGCTGATCGTCCCTTTGATCGTGCCGGACGCTGTGCCCTGCTCGTACAGGGTAAAACCGTGTTTGCTCACGAAGTGCAGTTGTCCTTGCTCACTGACGGAAGTCGTCCTCGCCGCGTGTGCACGCGCTGCGCCGGCACCGTCGGCGGGCACTACCTCGACGGCGGCGAGCGCGCAGAGGGACGCGGCTACCGCTACGAGCACGGCGGCGATTGATCTCACGTTGGGGCGCTGGTTGCGCATGGCTGCCTACTTTCGTCAGCGTGGACAGGGAACAGTTGCGATGGCCTTGCCGGTGGAGCCGTCGGCATATGTGAATTCGGCTGCGAACGGAAATCCTCCGGCCGGGCAGCTCGAGGGCACGACGACGGTGTTCGCGTCCTCTGCCAGGCGGTCGGCGCTCGTGCCGACCGTCAGCGTGAGCGATGCCAGTGAGGCTTCCGGCTCGAGCGGCAGCGTGGGAATCGGCGGGATGCTCATCACGAGCTCTTCCCCGTAGGGGGCCCCGCTGGAGGCGACCGTCCCGGCGATCAAGATTCGCTTCTCCAGTGGGGTATAGCCCTGGCCGAGCATCTCGAATGTCGGCTGGAAGCTCTGCAGCGGCCCGATGAACAGCGATAGCTGGATCTCCTCGGTGATTAGCTGTGAGCCGGCCGTGGACTCCACCAATGCGTGGCCGGCGCCCAGCCGCGCCTGGCTTGGACAGCCACCTGCCCCTCGAGCGCGAAGGCGGCTTGGGCTGCAGCTGCGCAGCGACGGGACGTGCAGGCCCAGCCCGGCCGCAAGCGCAATCTCTGCCTTGCGCACCGGCGAGGGAACGCCGAGCCCGTCTGCTGCGTATTGGACCTCGAGCGTGAGGGCGCCCCTGGCGCTGAGCCGGTCTGGCGAGAGCGTCGCAGTGAGCGTGGCCGAGGTCTGCGCCTGCGCGGTGGCGGTTTGCACCGCACCGGCGAGCGGAGCGCCAAAAACCAAGGCTGCGAGGAGACCGACCGCGGTGCGGGGGGCTAGCTGTGTGGACATGCAATCGTCGTGTCGGCGGTCAGGGTGGTGCCGTCCTGGAAGCCGACGATCCCCTGCGCGGGGAACCCACCGGCAGGGCAATGCCTTGGGACGACGAGACCCTTGAGGTGAACCAGCTTCCGCTTGCCTTTGACCGACTCGTAGTAGGCGACGTCGGCGCCGCCGACGGTCACAAAGGCGCTTTCGATGGAGGCATTCGCCGCGCCGGGAACGGTAGCGACGGGCGGTACTTCGACGCTGAACCCGAGCCCGAACGGCTTGGGTGCGACAACCTGCTTGGCAACCAGCACGAGCTGCACACTCGCAGGCGCGATCGCGTCGGCGTAGATCAGCAGCCGCAGGTGGCCGCGCTGCGTGGAGGCGAAGAAGAAGTCGAGCGTATATGGCTCGTGGACAGTTTCGTTCGCGAGTTGCAGGACGCCGACACCGCCGCCGAAGCCGGCGCGGGAATCCTCGGGGCAGCCATCGGGACCTTTCGTTTCGAGCGTCGTTGCTGCACAGATGCCGGCACCGTAAGTGTTCACTTCGAGCCCTCCCGGCGCGTAGAGCACGAACTTCGTGATCGGGGACGGTGGGATTTCCGTGCTCGATGTAAAGCCGGCGGTGAGCGAGAGGTTGGTGCTCGCCCCTGGCTCGTTGGGGGCGAAGCTCGCGTGCACGCTTAGCCCCTCGCCCGCCCAGGCGAACGCTGCAACAGAGAGGCACGTGCAGCTCACGAGGACTGCCGCGGCGAGCCGGACGCACAGTCTCACAGCGCCGTCTGGATCTGGATGAACCCCGAAGTTAGAAACCATGATGTCTCCTCCTGCCCCACTGGCCTCACCTAAGTGTATACTTAGGCAGGCCTATGTCAAGCACGAGCCGCGCCACATCGCGCCGTGCCTCGCTTTGCGCGCGACGCTAGTGGGTGTGACCTAGTGGTAAACTAGTGGGTATGGCATACGCTGTTGCTCGCCCCAAAGGACGCTACGAGATCCGCGAGTCGCTGCACACGCCGGACGGGCCGAGGGCGCGCAGCCTCGTCGGATTCGATGTCCTGACCGACGCAGTTCTAGCCAAGGCAGCGGGGCGCGCGCAACGGCCCTTCGACGCGGGGGCGGTGCTTGCATCGGCACGCCGAGCCGGAGCGCCGACGACGGTCGGTGCTGGAGGTGAGGCCGGCGACTCACGCCTCCGCTTCGTGGAAGCCTCTCGTCGGATGGCGCGAGATCTGCAAGATCCCCCGGCGCTCAGACCGATCGACCCAGGAGCCGCGTTGATCGACCTCCTGGGCTTTACCGACGCCGTTACTCACAGCCAGCCTCCCCGGCCGCGTACGCCGCTGGAGTTCCCAGTGCTCTCGCGCCTCCTCGAGGCTCGCCGCGGCTCCTCCGGCGCCCCCTGAGGATGAGCGCCGCCGGGAGCCTGGGCACCCTTGTCGGGCGGATCGTGGCGGCCCACGAGATGCTCGACGCGATGGGCGTAGCGCATCAGTTCGGCGGTGCCATCGCCCTCGCCTGGTACCGCAATCCACGTGCGACGACCGACGTGGACCTGAACGTGACAGTTCGCCCTGAGAACGCGGACCCCGTGCTCGGCGCCTTCAGTCATCTCGGCGTGAGCGTCTCTGCGGCCGACCGAGAGCTGATCGCTCGAGACGGTCAGGCGCGGCTCGATTGGGGCGGTTCGTATCTCGATCTCTTCTTCGCGACGTTCGAGCTCCACCAGGAGATGGCCGAGCGCTCACGTCAGGTCAGCTTCGGCCCGGTAGAGATCCCGATCCTCAGCCCGGAGCATCTGATCGTGTGCAAGGTGGTGTTCGGTCGACCCAAGGACTGGTTGGACGTGGAAGAGATGATCGCCTGGGGCACGGTGATCGACACCGGTGAGACGCTCGGCTGGGTGAGGATGATCGTCGGCGAGGAGTCCGAGCAGTACGCACGGCTGGCCGTGCTGCTGGAGGGAGTCGAGGTCGCGTGAGCGCCGCCTGGCTCTCGACGCTCGCTAGGCTCAAACGCCAAACCACGTCGAGGAGGCACCTGTAGAGATGGCAAGTAGAGACGCAGTTGTCTGTCAACCGCTGCGCACGCCGGTAGGCCGCTTCGGCGGCGTGTTCCGCGACGTGAGTGCGGCAGTGCTGGCCGCGACGGTCATACGCGAGCTCGTGCAGCGCACCGGCCTGACGGGGGAGCACGTGGACGACGTGATCATGGGTCAGTGCTACGCGAGCGGCGAGGCGCCGGCGATCGGGCGCGTGGCGGCGCTGGACGCGGGGCTGTCGGTGGATGTGCCGGGCCTGCAGATCGACCGCCGCTGCGGCTCTGGGCTGCAGGCGGTGCTGTACGGCTGCATGCAGGTGCAGACGGGCGCGGCGGAGCTGGTGCTGGCGGGCGGCGCGGACAGCATGAGCCAGGCGGAGTTCTATTCCACGCGTCCCCGTTGGGGCGTGAAGAGCGGCGCGATCGCGCTGGAGGATCGCCTGGAACGCGCGCGCGTGAACGCGGGCGGCGTGAACCACCCGGTGCCAGGCGGGATGCTGGAGACGGCGGAGAACGTCAGGCGCGAGTACTCCATCCCGAGAGACGAGCAGGATGCGCTGGCGCTGCGCTCGCACCAGCTGGCGGTGGCGGCGCAGCAGAGCGGCGCGTTCGTGCAGGAGATCGTGCCGGTGCCGGTGCCCAAGCGTGGCGGCGATGTGCTGGTGGAGCTCGACGAGCACCCCCGCGCGGACACGACGCTCGAGGCGCTGAGCGGCCTGCGCGCGATCATGGGCAAGGACGATCCCGAGGCGACGGTCACGGCGGGCAACAGCAGCGGCCAGAACGACGGCGCTGCGATCTGTGTGGTGACGAGCACTGAGAAGGCAGCGGAGCTGGGGTTGCAGCCGCTCGCGCGGCTCGTGTCCTGGGGCGTGGCGGGCGTGGCACCGGAGACGATGGGCATCGGGCCGGTGCCGGCGACGAAGCTCGCGCTCGAGCGCGCTGGTCTGACGTTGGAGCAACTCGATCTGATCGAGCTGAACGAGGCGTTTGCCTCTCAGGTGCTGGCGGTGCTCGGCGAGTGGCAGCTCGAGGATGGCCTCGAGCGGGTGAACGTCAACGGGTCGGGCATCTCGCTCGGCCACCCCGTCGGCGCCACCGGCGCCAGGATCCTTGCCACGCTCCTGTATGAGATGCAGCGGCGCGACGCGCGCTATGGCCTGGAGACGATGTGCATAGGCGGCGGCCAGGGCTTGGCAGCGATCTTCGAGCGCGTGGACGCATAGCCCGTCCGCTTAGGAGGCGAGCTCGACGCTCTGCACAAACGAGCGTTCCGCGCGGGCGGCGCTGTGCGTGGGGCAGTACACGCCACGGACGCTGCCATCGCTGAGGCCGAACGCGAACCACACGCCGCCGCGCCAGGCGAAGCGGAAGAAGCGGTCCTCGCGCGAGCCGAGCAGGTCCTGCTCGTTGGCCCACGCGGCGGCGACGACGCTCCCGGGGATCGTCGCTCGGCAGGAGCACTCATCGGCGAGGTAGCCGGAGGAGACGCAACGGAGCAGGCTCTCGACCCTGGTGGGGCTGATTCGTTCGATTGGCTGGATCTCGGCAGTGGGCATGCGATGGCTCCGCGTCTTGGAAGGACTACACGAGGCTGCACGTATCGGGCAATCTCTGTCGTCCTTTTCGGGCATCTTGGGCGTCCACGCGCCGGAAGTCCATCGAAGTGGACGCTTGTATGACGCCTCAGCCCCGCCCGCGCGAGCTGCCACGGCGCATGCGGTGCATGCGCCGCAGTTCTTCGACGGCCTCGTCGCGCCCGCCGAGCGCGGCGTGCGGGCCGTCGCCGAGCAGTTCGACCTCGAGACGGGTGCGCAGCAGCTCGCCTGCGATCGCGTCGGCGCGCTGGGCCTCGGCGCCGGGCCGCGAGCTGACGGCCCGGTCGAGGCTGTGCCCGCGGAAGAGCAGCCCGACGCCGTCGTCCAGGGCCCAGCCGCCGGGCAGCGTGCCGTCGCGTACGGCGGCCAGCCACACGGGCAGCCGCTCGGGCTCGCCGTCGGCGTGTACGGTGAGCGAGCCCTGCAGCACGCCGAGCCCGTCGATCGGTTCGGGCGGGCCGCTGGAGCGCGTGACGCCGCCCTGGAACCAGCACATGGCGCCGGCGCTGAGGCCGGCGAGCACGGTGCCGCGCTGCCACGCCTGCACGAGCAGGTCGTCGAGCCCGTGCGCGTGCCAGAGGGCGAGCAGGTTGCGCATGGAGCCGCCGCCGACGTAGACGATGTCCTGTTCGGAGACGATCTCGGCGAGCGAGCGCGTGGAGCCGCGCAGGTGGAACAGGGAGACGTGTTCGGGCACGCAGGCGCGCTCCATGAAGCGCCCTTTGAAGGCGTTGATCTGCGAGGTGATGTCACCGGACGCGGTGGGCAGGAAGAGGATGCGCGGTTCGCCGACGTCGGCGAGCGAGAGCACGAAGTCGTCGAGCAGCGGGTTGGCGGGCTCCATGGTGAAGCCGCCGCCGCCCATGGCGAAGATCAGCCGCGACTCGATGGGGACGACCTGCCGCGCGCCGCTCACGCTGCGACCGCCTGGCGCGTGCTGAGCGCGGGTGGGCCGCCGCCGGCGACGTGCGCGGGCGCGCTCTGCGCGGCGATCTCGGGCGCGACGAGCGGGGAGCGGGGGGCGCCAGGACGTTGGCGGCGCCGAGGAAGTCGACCTCCAGGCGCGTCTCGCGCACGCGCTTGCCGTCGTGCTCGACCATGAAGGCGGCGCCGTCCGGGCGCGAGCTGACGACGCGCTCGAGCTCGGTGCCGCGGAAGTGCAGCGCGACGCCGTCCTCGGCGGCGAAGCCGGGGCGCATGCCGTCTGCGACGAAGCGGTGGTACTCGGCGCGGCGCTCGGGCTCGGCGTCGTAGTGCACGCAGTTGGAGTACGGCAGGAAGCCGAGCCCGCGCACGATGCGCGGCGCGCCGTGGAAGGCGCTGAGCGCCTGGTCGAACCAGCACAGCGACCCGGCGGAGGGGCCGCACATGACGATGCCGCGCCGCCACGCTTTGCGCAGGATCGCGTCGAGCCCGTGCGCGCGCCAGGCGCCGAGCATGCTGAGCATGTTGCCGCCGCCGACGTAGATGATGTCCTGGCTGAGCAGGTGCGTGGCGAGGTCGTCCTCGACGCCGTCGGTGCCCTGGTCGCGGCGGAACAGCGACAGGTGGCTGGCGTCGCAGGTGGGGGAGAAGCGACGGTAGAAGCGCACGACGTAGTGGTCGGCGTCACCGCTTGCGGTCGGCAGGAAGCAGACACGCGGCCGGCCGGCGCCGGTGAGCGAGAGCACGTAGTCGTCGAGCAGCGAGCTGTCACGCTCCATTGAGAACCCGCCGCCCCCAAGGGCGACGATCTGCGGGGCTCGGTTTGGCATAACCCTCTCCCTCGGCTGGGGTCGCGATTCGAACAGCCTCGAGGAGCATGGAGCAGACGAACCCCGCGCAATATGGACCGTCGTCCCAGATCGCGCGTCCGAGCGATCGACATCCGCACATGCCGCTCGCGTTTAGCCAACTTTGAGCTTTCTCACACGCTGCTCCTACACGCGGCGGCGATGCTGCCCGGGTGAGTTATTCGTGGGAGACAAGCTCGGCCGCCGCCCCGACAGCGTCTGCGGCGCCGGTCACGACACGTTCTGGTGTTGCGGGAGCCCCTCGTACCCGCGCGCGCTCGCTGGCGCAGCGCATCCCGCATCCGGAGCTGTTGGGGCTGATCGTCCTTGCGGGCACGCTGAACCTGTGGGCGCTGTCCCGCAACGGCTGGGCGAACGAATACTACGCGGCGGCTGTGCGCTCGATGAGCACGAGCTGGCACGACTTCCTGTTTGCGTCGCTGGACAAGAGCGGCGTGATGACGGTGGACAAGCCGCCGCTGGCGCTGTGGGTGCAGGCGCTGTCTGTGCGCGTGTTCGGCTATGACTCGTTGAGCATCCTGGTGCCGCAGGCGCTGATGGGCGTGGCGAGCGTGGCGCTGGTGTACGACCTGGTGCGCAGGCGCTTCGGGCGCGTGGGTGGCTTCGTGGCGGGCGTGACGCTTGCGCTGACGCCGATCACGGTGGCGATCTCCCGTCACAACAACCCCGACTCGCTGCTGATCCTGTGCTGTGTGGCGGCGCTGTGGTGCGTGGTGCGCGCGTTCGAGGCCGAGCCGGCGCGCGGGGGTACGCGCTGGCTGGTGGCGGCGGGCGTGCTGGTGGGCCTTGGCTTCGAGACGAAGATGCTCGTGGCGCTGGTCGTCGTGCCCGGCATCTTCGCGGCGTGGCTGTGGGTGGCGCCGGCCGCGCGCGGACGCTGGCACGCGCTGCGCCAGCTGCTGGGCGGCGGCGCGGCGATGCTGGTGGTGGGCGGCGCGTGGCCGCTTTTGGTGGAACTGACGCCGGCGGCGGATCGCCCGTGGATCTCGGGCACGAGCGACAACACGATCCTGTCGCTGATCTTCGAATACAACGGCGTGGGGCGCGTGGGCGGCCAGTCGGGAGGTCCGGGTGGCCTAGGCGGCGGCAACGTGTTCGGCGGCTCACCGGGCCCGCTGCGCCTGTTGAACTCGGCATTGGGCGGTCAGGCGGGCTGGCTGCTGGGTTTTGCGATCGTGGCCGGCCTGGGGATCCTCGTCTCGAGCCGCCTGCGCCGCGCCGATGCGCGCAGCGGCTGGCTGATCGCCGTGGGCGGCGCGTTTGCGACGACGGCGGTGCTGTTCAGCGCGGCGAGCGGCATCTTCCACCCGTACTACGTGTCGCTGCTGGCGCCGTTCACGGCGGCGCTGGTGGGCGCGGGCGCGGCGCAGCTGATCGCGGGCAAGGTGAGCGTGCGCGTCGTCGGTCCGCTGGCGCTGGCTGCGGGCCTGGTCACGGAGCTGGTCGTCCTGGGCGACTACGCCGGGCAGCTGCGCTGGCTGGTGCCGTTGCTGATCGTGGCGTGCGCGCTGGCGGCGTTCATGCTGGTGGCGTTCAGCTCGCGCACCGTGCGCGTGGTCGCCTTGGGCGCGGCGCTTGCAGCTCTGCTGGTGGCGCCGGCTGTGTGGGCGGTGGACACGCTCGGCCACGCGACCAGCGGCACATTCCCCGCGGGCGGCCCGACGTCGGCTGAGACGGTCGGCTTCGGCGGTCCGGGCGGTGGTCGTGGCGGCTTCGGCGGACGCGGCGGCCTCCCCGGCACGCGCACCGGGCGCCTCGGTGCGGGTGCCGGAGGGGCGGGCGGCGTGCAGCTGTTCGGCGGTGGCTCCTCCTCCTCCTCTACCGGTGCGCCGCAGGCAGGCGCTCCCCCGACGGGCGCAGGCGGCTTCCCTGGCACGGCGACGGGCGGTGGGGCGGGGATTCCCGGCGCGGGCGCAGGTGGCGCACCGAGCCTCTCACGCGGCGGCAGCTTTCCCGGCGGCGGGGCTCCGGGCGCGGCGGGAGGCGCGTTTGGGTCGAACAGCTCGCTGACGAGCGTGCTGTCGTACATCTCCAAGCACGGCGGCGGCACGCTGGCGGTCTCGAGCCAGTCGACGGCGGCGAGCGCGATCATCCACGGCGACGCGAACGTGGCCGGCATCGGCGGCTTCTCCGGACGCGAGAGCGACCCGAGCGTGTCGTGGCTGGCGCAGGAGGTGCGCGAGGGCAAGATCCGATGGGTGCTGGACGAAGCGAGCGGCGGCGCGGCGGGCGGCTTCGGCGGCCCCGGCGGTACGCGCGAAACCCGTGTGGGCTCGAAACCGGCGATGGCGGCGGTCGCGAAGGCGTGCGCGAAGGTGACGCTGTCCACGACGGGCTCGTCGGGAAGCTCCACGGCGAGCGCGGCGGCGGGCACGCTGTATGACTGCCAGGGCCGGGCGGGGGCGCTGGCGAGCGTGAGCACGCAACAATCCAAATCGTGAGACTCCTGGTGGTGGACGATGACCGCGCGGTGCGCGAAGCGCTGCGGCGCACGCTGACGCTCGCGGGCTACGAGGTGGAGCTGGCGCAGGACGGCGAGCACGCGCTCGAGCAGATCGTCACGGCGATGCCGGACGCGGTGGTGCTGGACGTTGGTCTTCCGGGGATCGACGGCCTGGAGGTGTGCCGTCAGGTGAGGCGCCTGGGAAACCGCGTGCCGATCCTGGTGCTCACGGCGAGGGATGCGATCAGCGATCGCATCGACGGCTTGGACGTGGGCGCGGACGACTACATGGTGAAGCCGTTTGACGTAGGCGAGCTGAAGGCGCGCCTGCGCGCGCTCCTGCGTCGCTCGCAGGCTCAGTCGAAGGCGCCGGAGGAGGTGGAGGGCGCGCTGTCGTTCGCAGAGCTGCACCTGGACCCGACGCGCCATGGGGTGGAGGTGGGCGAGCGCCTGGTGGAGCTGACGCGCACGGAGTACCAGCTGCTGGAGCTCTTGATGCTGAACCCGCGCGTGGTGCTCTCGCACAGCGTGATCTATGACCGCGTATGGGGCTATGACTTCGGGCCGACGTCGAATGCGCTGCGCGTGTATGTGGGCTACCTGCGCCGCAAGCTGGAGGACGCGGGCGCGCGCAACCTGATCCATACGGTGCGCGGCGTGGGCTACTCGCTGCGCGAGCCCTGAGCGGGCAGGCAGGGCGATGAGCCTGCGTACGCGCATTGCGGCGGTGGCGAGCGTGTCGGTGGCGGTGGCGGTGCTGGCAGCGGCGATTGGGCTGTACGCGGCTGTCCGTTCGGACCTGGGCGGGGAAATCAACAGTGCGCTTCGTGCGCGAGCGGCGGCTCTGGTGCATACGACGGGAGTGGGGCAGCTCACGCCATCGGGCCGCTACGAAGGTGGACCGCCGCCGACGAGCGGCTACCCGGGCGGCGGCGGGCGGTTTCCGGGCCGTGTCGAGCCGGAGCCGTTCGGGGCTGCTTCGGGATATGTGCAGTTCATCTCGCCTCAGGGGGAAGTGTCGGTGCCCGGCGGGCAGGGCTCCTCGCCCCGGCGGATCGGTGTGACGGTCTCCGACCGCGCGATCGCGGCGAGCGGCAGCGGCTCCACCTTGACTGACAGGACGGTGGCGGGCACGAAGCTACGCGTGCTGACGCTGGGCTCGGGTGCGGCGGGCGCGGTGCAGGTGGCGCAGCCGCTGACGCAGGTGGAACACGAGCTCAGCCATCTGCTTTTGATCCTGGCACTGATCGGCGCGGGAGGAGTGGTGCTGGCGGCGCTGCTGGGAACACTGGTGGCGCGCACGGCGCTGGCGCCGATCGCGCGCTTCACGCGCCGCACGGAGACGCTGACGGGCAACTTGGATCTCTCGCGACGGCTGGAGGTGCAGGGCCGCGACGAGCTGGCGCGCCTGGCTGAGAGCTTCAACGGCACGCTGGACGCGCTGGAGCGCTCGGTGCAGGCGCAACGCCACCTGATCGCGGACGCCAGTCACGAGCTGCGCACGCCGATCTCTTCATTGCGGGCGAACATCCAGACCCTGGGGGAGGCGGACCGCCTGCCGGCGCATGAGCAGCAGAGCCTGCGCGAGGACATCGTGGCGGAGCTGGACGAGCTGACGGCGCTGGTGGGAGACGTGGTCGAGCTGGCACGGGGTGCGGCGCGCGATGGCGCGGCTGAAGACGTGCGTCTGGACGAGGTGGTGGAGGGGACGGTGGCGAGCGCACGCAGGCGCGGAGATCTGCGCTTCGAGCTGAGCCTGGAGCCGACGATCGTGGTCGGGCAGGCAGACCGCATCGGCCGTGCGGTCTCAAATCTGATCGACAACGCCCGCAAGTGGAGTCCCGCGGGGGCGAGCGTGGAGGTGGAGCTGAAGGACGGCGTGCTGAGCGTGCGCGACCACGGCCCGGGCTTCAAAGACGCCGACCTGCCGTTCGTGTTCGACCGCTTCTATCGCGCGGACGACGCACGCAAGCTCCCCGGCTCGGGCCTGGGCCTGGCGATCGTGCGCCAGGCGGCGGAGGCGTGCGGCGGCTTCGTCGAAGCCCAGAACGCGCCAGGGGGCGGGGCGCTGCTGCGCGTGGGCTTCGGCGCGCCGGTGGGGTTCACGCCCTCGCCCCTCCAGGATTGATCATCACGCACGCCAATGTTCTTCTGTAGTCATTGCGTCCGCGAGGGCAGGAGAACGCCCGGCAGCGTGTAATAGTCGATGAAGTCCCGCAACTTTTGCGTTTCAAGGGGCTCTCAGAGGGATAGACGAGGGTTGCTCGGTCTGAGGGAGACGTCGTCGGTGCTCGGTTCTTATAGGGAGGTCGGTATGAGGGTTCACGTTCGGGTCTGGGTTTTGGCGCTGCTTACGAGCGCGCTCGTCTCGTTGACCGCGACCGCCGCGGCGCAGGCGTCGTTCGGCGTCGAATCGTTTGTGGCGGTGAACTGCAAGGCGGAATACAGCAAATGCGCGAGCGTCGAAGCAGAAAGCCCGCTGGGTCCCACCGAACCGAAAGCCGTGTTCCCGAAGGAAAGCCTTACCGTCGAAGAAGCGGAAAAAGAAGGCTTCGTGCAGGCTGGTGGCCGGGTGCCCAACGGCATCACCGACTTCATCGTCAAAACCACGGGCACGTATCCCGACGCAGCGCCCGAAGGAGCGCCGGTCAGCCATGTCCGCGTCGATGTCGCTCCGGGCCTCGCAACCGCTCCTGCCGCCGTGCCGATGTGCTCGGCAGAAGAATTCGGCGATAAAGAAGCGCTTCCGGGCTCGGGCTTCTACGAAGCGCCCACGTGCAACGAAGAAACTGAAATAGGCGTAGAAGACGTGACTCTCTACCTCGGGCCCAATGGCCTCGCGGAAGGGGTGTCCGACCTGCCTGTCGCCGGCAAGGTCTACAACCTCGTGCAGCCTGAAGGGCTCGCGTCCTACTACGGCGTGGCGATCAAACTTCCGATCCCTGTCTCGAAAGGGTCGCTTGAAAAAGCGTTCGCGGAAAAACCGCTTCCGGAAGAAGAGTTTCCCGGCGACAAAGCCGAAAAAGAAGTCGCAAAAAAAGCGACTGAAGCGGCGCTCGAGGCAAAACAGTACTACGTACACTCGTTCGTCAAAGGTAGTGTCGAATGGGGTAAGGAATCCAAGGGCACCGACCAAGGCGACTACCACGATTACTTCGAAGTTGAAGTGTCGACCGCGCTTCCACTCATCAGCTCGCGGCAGACTCTCTACGGCACCAGTGGCGAAGGCGACTTCATCACCAACGCGACGAGCTGCCCGGGCGATCACACGACCTACGTGACGCTGGAAAACGCGGCAAAAGAAACCTCCAGGAAAGCCTATACCACCCCTGTTGGTCTCATGGGCTGTAACGGTGAAACAGACAAATCGGGCACAAAATTCGAACGTTTGGTGTTTGAACCAAAATTCACGCTTTCCGGGTCATCAGCGACGAGCGACGAACCGGACGAACTCACGACGGCAGCCGAAGAGAAGGACGAACCTAAAGCAAACGCACCCTCACAGGTCAAGACCGCGTCGATTACGCTTCCTGAAGGGATGACGCTCAACCCCTCGGCGGCAGCGGGACTGGAAGCCTGCACAGAGGCGCAAGCGAGGATTCACGGCGAAGAATTCGGCACCGCCTGCCCGGCGAAGTCTGAAATCGGGACCGTGAGCCTAAACGTTCCCACGCTCCCCAACGGATCTCTGACGGGTGCTGTCTACCTCGGTGCATCGCAGTCGACCGAAGCGTCTAAACCGGCGGTCGAATCCGAATCGAGCAAGATCACGGGCACGCCACCGTACATCATCTACGTGGTCGCCAACTCGGTCCGGTACGGCGTCTCGGTGCGACTTAAAGCCGAAGTCGTGCCGAACGAAGCGACCGGTCAGGTCACGACGATCTTCAACGAAAACCCCGAACAGCCTTTCACCGACCTGGCGATCAACTTCAACCGGGGCGTGCTCACCGCGGTTGCGAACCCGCTCGTCTGTGGGGAATCTCAGGGGACGTACGCGTTCACCCCGACCAGCGGTCATCCAGCATCTGAAGGAGGCTCGTTCGCGTTCTCAACGACAGGGTGCGCGTCCTCGATTCCGTTCGCGCTCACTCAGAGCACGTCCAACCAGACGACGAACGCTGGTGCTCACACCTCGTTCACGTTCAACCTTGGGCGTGCGAACGGCCAGCAGTACCTCTCGAAAGTGAGCACCACGCTGCCCGAGGGCCTCGTCGGTGAGATCCCCGCTGTGAAGCAGTGCGGCGAAGCGGAAGCAAACGCCGGTACGTGCTCCTCGGAAACGGAAATAGGCACGGCGACGGTGCTCGCAGGCTCCGGACCTACGCCATACAGTTTCCCTGGCCACGTCTACCTGACGGGTCCGTACAACGGCGCGCCATACGGCATGTCGATCGTCGTCCCCGCCAACGCCGGGCCGTTCGAACTCGGCAACGTGGTCACCCGCGCCACGCTCAACATCAACCCGGAAACGACGCGCGTGACGATCGCTAGCACCCTGCCCACGATCTACAAGGGCATCCCGTTGCGCGTTCGCAACATCACGATCGCGGTCACCAAGCAGGGCTTCATGCTCAACCCGACCAACTGCACCACGCCGTTGGCCACGGAATCGACGTTGACATCGACGATGAACGCAACGCAGAGCCTGTCGTCGGCGTTCCCCGTCACCAACTGCAGCGCGCTGGCATTCAAGCCGACGTTCGCTGCGAAAACGAGCGCAAAGACGTCCAAAGCCAACGGTGCGAGCCTCGAAACGACGCTCAACCTACCGCTGGGCGACGGCAACGTGAAGTCGGCGATCGTACAGCTGCCGTTGGAGCTGCCGTCGCGTTTGACCACGCTGCAGAAAGCGTGCACGGAAGCGGTGTTCGCGGCGAACCCCTACAGCTGTCCGGCGGGCTCGTTCGTGGGCGGCGCGCGGGCGAACACGCCGGTGCTGCCGAACAAACTCATTGGCCCCGCGATCCTCGTGTCTCACGGCGGGGAGGCGTTCCCGGACCTCGACCTCGTGCTCGAAGCGGACAACGTGCGCGTGATCCTCGTCGGTCACACCAAAATCACCAAAGGCATAACCACGACCGACTTCTCGACCACACCTGATGCGCCGGTAACTAGCATCACCGTGAACCTGCCCATCGGCTCGCACTCGGCGCTCACCAACTACGGCCAACTCTGCCCCAAGCCGCTGGTGATGCCCACGACGATCACTGGGCAGAACGGGGTTGTGTTCAAACAGAACACGATCATCAAGGTCGCCGGTTGCAGTGTGCGGATCGTCGGCCACAAGGTTGTCGGAAACACCGCCTACATAACGGTGCAGACGTTCGCAGCGGGCCGCGTGAGCGGTAGCGGCAAGAGCCTCTCCACCACCTACGCCCGCTTTAACCGCGCCAGGAAAACCGCCACGCTGAAGGTCCCGCTTTCGGGTCGCGGTCGCCTCCGGGGCAAGCCGTTCAAGGTGAAGCTCCGCGTGGGCTTCCTTCCCAAGCAGAAAGGCCTGCCGGCGTCCGCTTCGTTCGCGACGCTCACCTTCAGGTAGCAGCACCGATATGGCTGGGGGCGAGACGACAGCGTCCCCAGCCACGAAGGTGACGCATGCCCGCGGTTGCTCGTCTCGGACCTACGCGCGGAGGGTAGGCGATTGGCGTCGCCCAGCGCATGCCGTACATTGTCGGTATGGATGTCGTTGCGGGTAAGGATGCCTCAGCGTCTGCCGCAGGGCTCGATCGCCTGCTGGCGGGGATCCGCCATCTGAGGGCACTGGCCGACGGCGCTAGCGACGCCGACGCGATCTTTCGCGCCCTCGCCAGTGAGCTGCTGTCGGTTCTCGGCGCTGAAGAGGTGCACGTGCATCACCTGCTCGCCGACGGCGAGGACGGGCAGGAGCTCGTGACGGTCTACATGTCCGAGGGGAACGGGCGGCTCAGCTACCTGCTGCCGCGCGCCGAGCGCCCGCCAGGCGTCAGCTGGGTGGCGAGCACCCGCAGGACCTTTCTCGCCGCCGACGGCGACGAGCTAGCCGCCAGCGTACCGCGACTGGCCACCACCGGACCCGTGAGCGGAGCTCTGCTCCTGCCGCTCGCCGAGCGCGGCGAGACCGAGGCGGTTGTCGTGCTCGTGCGCCGGTACACCGAGCCGTTTGCCACCGCTGCGGTCGAGCTCGCGGTCGCGCTCGTTGACCAGGCAGCCACCGCGCTCGCGCTCACGCGTGCCCGCGCGGAGGCAGGCACGGACGCGGTCACCGGCTGCATGAACCACCGTGCGATGCGTCGCCGCCTGGACGAGGAGATCGGACGCGCGGCGCGCGCCGGCGGGTCGCTGTCGTGCCTGCTGATCGACCTCGACGACTTCAAGAGCGTCAACGACATCTACGGCCACCAGGCCGGCGATGCGATGCTGCGCGCTGTTGTGCATGCGCTCGTCGGTGAGTTCCGTGCCTTCGATCGCGTCGCGCGCTACGGCGGCGACGAGTTCGTCGTGATCCTTCCCAACGCCGCGCTTGGGAGTGCCGCCGCGGCCGCCGGCCGGGCGCTCGAGCGTCTGCGGGCGATACCCACACCCGACCACGCCGGTGTGTCCGCGTCAATCGGCGTGTCCCAGTGGCAGCCGCCAATGAGCACCGACGAGCTGCTTGAAGCGTGCGACGTCGCGCTGCTGCGCTCCAAGCGCCAGGGCAAGGGTCGCGTCACGCGCGCATCCGCATCGGCCCCCGAGCGCTGAGCGACCCGAGGGCGAGCATCGCGTGCGCGGGCTCGGCGCCGCGACTCTGCGAGACTGCGCAGAGTTCCTGTAGACCCGCGTACGCACGGGAGATGAGCATGTCGGAGAACAGCTTTGGCGCGAAGGACACGCTCGCGGTCGGCGGGCGCACGTATGAGATCTTTCGCCTCGACGCGCTCCAGCAGCGCTTCGACGTGGCGCGGCTGCCGTTCTCGCTGAAGGTCCTGCTGGAGAACCTGCTGCGCACCGAGGGCAGCGGCTCCGTGTCCGCCGCCGACATCGAGGCGCTCGCCAGCTGGGACGCCAAGGCGCAGCCGAGCAAGGAGATCGCATTCACGCCCGCGCGCGTGCTCATGCAGGACTTCACCGGCGTGCCCGCCGTGGTGGACCTCGCGGCGATGCGTGACGCCATGGCAGACATGGGCGGCGACCCCGCCGCGATCAACCCGCTCGCGCCGGCAGAGCTTGTGATCGACCACTCCGTGCAGGTCGATGCGTTCGGCACGCGCGACTCCTTCCGCTTCAACGCCGAGCGCGAGTTCGAGCGAAACCAGGAGCGCTATGCCTTTCTGCGCTGGGGGCAGGGCGCGTTCGACGACTTCGCGGTCGTCCCGCCCGACACGGGCATCGTCCACCAGGTCAACCTCGAGTACCTCGCGCGCGTGGTCTTTCCCAACGAGAAGACCGGACAGGCATATCCCGACACGCTCGTCGGCACCGACTCGCACACGACGATGGTCAACGGGCTAGGCGTGCTCGGCTGGGGCGTCGGTGGGATCGAGGCCGAGGCGGCGATGCTCGGCCAGCCGATGTCCATGCTGATTCCCCAGGTGCTGGGCTTCCGGTTGCACGGCGAGCTGTCCGCGGGCACCACCGCCACCGACCTCGTGCTGACCGTCACGCAGATGCTGCGCGAGCGCGGCGTGGTGGGCAAGTTCGTCGAGTTCTACGGCGCCGGGCTGATCGGCCTGCCGATCGCCGACCGTGCCACGATCGGCAACATGTCGCCCGAGTTCGGCTCCACCTGCGCGATCTTCCCGATCGACACGGAGACGCTCAAGTACCTGGAGCTCTCAGGTCGCCCCGCAGAGCAGATCGCGCTCGTGGAGGCCTACGCCAAGGAGCAGGGTCTGTGGCACGACGAGGACTCCGAGGAACCCACCTTCTCGGACACGATCGAGCTCGACCTCGCCACCGTCGAGCCGAGCCTCGCCGGCCCCAAGCGTCCCCAGGACCGCGTGTCGCTGAGCGACGCCAAGCGCTCGTTCGCCCGCGCGCTGCGCGACTACGTTCCCACCAACGGCGAGCAGCGCGACGCGATCGACGAGGGGGTGGCCGAGTCCTACCCGGCGTCCGACCCGCCCGCCGACGTCTCTCCCGGATCCAACGCGGGCGAGCCCCATCCCGCGTCGCAGCCCGCCGGCGCCACCGCCACGCTCCCCCACAACGGCACTTCCAGGACCGTGACCCTGGACGGCGAGAGCTTCCAGCTCGACCACGGCCACGTGGTGATCGCCGCGATCACCAGCTGCACCAACACCTCCAACCCATCGGTCATGATCGGCGCGGGCATCCTCGCGCGCAACGCGCTCGCGCGCGGCCTCCGCTCCAAGCCCTGGGTCAAGACCTCGCTTGCACCCGGCTCAAAGGTCGTCACCGAATACCTCGACCGCGCCGGGCTCACCGAGTCCCTGGAAGGGCTCGGCTTCAACCTCGTGGGCTACGGCTGCACAACCTGCATCGGCAACTCCGGACCACTACCGCAGGAGATCTCCGCGGCCGTCGAGGAGGGCGACCTCGCGGTTGTCTCCGTGCTCTCCGGCAACCGCAACTTCGAGGGCCGCATCAACCCCGATGTGAAGATGAACTACCTCGCCTCGCCGCCGCTGTGCGTCGCCTATGCGCTTGCAGGCATGATGGATATCGACATCGTCGGAGAACCGCTCGGCCAGGACGAGAGCGGGGAGGACGTCTACCTGCATGACATCTGGCCATCCGAGCAGGAGGTCGCGGAGACGATTGGGGAAGCGGTGCGCGCGGACATGTTCCGCAAGAGCTACGGGGAGGTGTTCGCCGGCGACGAGCGCTGGAACGGCCTCGCCGTGCCAGAGGGCGAGCGCTTCGCCTGGGATGAGCATTCGACCTATGTGCGCCTGCCCCCGTACTTCCAGGGGATGCCGGCCGAGCCGCAGGACGTCCGCGACATCGAGGGTGCGCGCGTGCTGGCACTGCTCGGCGACAGCGTCACCACCGATCACATCTCACCCGCCGGCTCGATCAAGCGCGACGGTCCCGCGGGCACATATCTCCAGGAACAGGGCGTCCAGCCGCGCGACTTCAACTCATACGGCGCACGGCGCGGCAACCACGAGGTGATGATGCGCGGCACCTTCGCCAACATTCGCCTGCGCAACCTGCTCGGCGGCGCGGACGACGCGTCGCTGCCGGAAGGCGGCTTCACGCGCTACCTCGCTGACGGCTCGCACCAACAGATGTCGATCTACGACGCTGCCATGCGCTACATACGCGAGGGGATCGATCTGGTGGTGTTGGCCGGCAAGGAGTACGGGTCGGGCTCCTCGCGCGACTGGGCCGCCAAGGGCACCAAGCTGCTCGGAGTGCGCGCGGTGATCGCAGAGAGCTTCGAGCGCATCCACCGTTCCAACCTGGTCGGTATGGGGGTCCTGCCGCTTCAGTTCCCACCGGGCGCGAGCGCCAAGTCGCTGGGGTTGACCGGTCAGGAGAGCTTCTCCATCGCCGGCCTCGCCGAGGCGATGGCAGGCGGTGGCGCTGCTCCCAGCGACGTGCGCGTCACGGCCGAGCGCGCCGACGGCGAGACCGTGAGCTTCGATGCGCGGGTGCGCATCGACACGCCGCGCGAGGCCGACTACTTCCGTCACGGCGGCATCCTCCAGTACGTCCTGCGCGGGCTGCTCGCACGATGAGCGATCAGCCCGAGACAGACGCCACGCAGGGATCCGCGGGGGAAGGCGTGACGAGGCTGCTGAGCGAGCTGCTCGCGGCGCGCGGGCCCTCCGGCTATGAGACGGCGCCCGCGCGAGTCTGGCGCGAGGCGGCCGCCGAGTTCGCGCAGGTAAGCACCGACATCGTCGGCACGCCGCTGGCGCTTGTGGAGCCGGCACACGGCTACGAGCGCACGCCACGGCGACTGCTCGTGATGGGCCACATCGACGAGATCGGGCTGATCGTCACGCACATCGATGACGACGGCTACCTGTGGTTCCGCGAAGTCGGCGGCTGGGACGCGCAGATCCTCGTCGGCCAGCGCGTTGTCCTGGACACGAGCAAAGGCCCGGTGATCGGTGTCGTCGGCAAGAAGCCGATCCACCTGCTGCGTGACGAGGAGCGCAAGAAGGTCGCCGACATCCGCGACCTTCACATCGACATCGGCGCGCGTGACGGCAAGCAGGCGCGGGAGCTCGTGCGCATTGGCGACGTGGCCGTGATCGACGCTCAGCCGGTGGAGCTGCCCAACGGACGGCTCGTCTCGCGGGCGCTGGACAACCGCCTGGGATCGTATGTGGCGCTCGAGGCGGCGCGCCTCGTCGCCGAGGCGGGCGGCGCGCAGTGGGAGATCGCGGCCGTGGCTGCAGCGCAGGAGGAGACGACCTTCGGTGGCTCGCGCACGAGCGCCTTCGCGCTCGAGCCCGACGCGGCGATCGTCGTCGACGTCACCCACGCCACCGACGCCCCTGGTATCGACGTCAAGGAGGCGGGCAAGCACGAGCTCGGCTCAGGGCCGGTGATCACGCGCGGCTCGACCCTCAACAACGCCGTCTTCGAGCTGTTGTTCGATGCGGGCACTGCCGAGAAGATCCCCTTCACCGTCGAGGCCTCAGGGCGGGCCACCGGCACGGACGCCGATGCCGTGCACCTCAGCCGCGGCGGCGTGCCCACGGGGCTCGTATCGATCCCCATCCGCTACATGCACTCACCCGTCGAGCTCGTCCAGCTCGACGACGTGCAAGCGTGCGCGCGGCTGATCGCTGCCGCCGCGCTGCGCCTGACGAGCGACAGTTCGTTCGCGCGCCCCAGCTAAGCGAGGAGCTTGGCCTTCGCGCGCTCGAACTCCTCGTCCGTGAGCACGCCGCGGTCCCGGAGATCGGCGAGCTTGTGCAGCTCATCCGCGATCGCGCCAGAGCTGCTGCCTTCAGAGAAATGGCGGAACGCGGCGAACTGCGCGCGGTCCTGCGCCTGGTGTTCGTGCATCGTGTGGCCCCGAATCAGCAGGTAGCCGAGTACCCCGATCAGCGGGAAGACGATGATGAACAGCATCCACAGCGCCTTGGCCCAGTTGGACAGGTCGTGGCTGCGGAAGATGTCGAACACAACGCCAACGGCGATCCAGATCCACAGGAACAGGAGCGCCAGCTCCAGGATGGAGAGCAACGCATCGCCGAAGGTGAACGTAGCGAGCGGCATCGCGTTCAGCGCGTTAGGCGGCTGACTCCAGTTCAGTGCTGGGCACGAGCTTGTAGGCCTCGCCTGGGCAGCCGCCGATCACGAGGATACGCAGTCCCTCCGGCCCCGCGTACACCTTGCGCCTGGGCTCCGCGCCAACGCGCACGAACGTCTCCGGATCGAGGTTCACGCGCTCGCCGTCGATTTCCATCCAGCCGGAGCCGCCGATAGGCAGGTAGACCTCCTCCTGGCCGCTCTCCGCGTGGTCGTGCTCGGGGTAGTCGCTGTAGTCCGGCGGCAGCTGGATCACCTGCATCCCGAACGCGGTCACGCCCAGCTCGGCGCGCGCCTTCACGAAGCCGCCGCCAAAGGCTGCCTCCATCTCTCCGATGCGCTTGGCCGTGTAGTCAGACATGCGGCACGAAAGACTAGCGCTTGGAGAACGGAATCACGATCGCGAGCTGCCGCGACTGCGCGAGCAGCGTGCCGTCGGAAGCCCAGATGATCCCGTCCTCGACGAAGAAGCCATCGTGGATCAGCTCCGCGCGGGTCTGCGCCAGGCACAGCTCGCGCGGATCGCCCAGCGGGAACGCCGGATCATCGCTCTTGCGCGGCATGTGCTCCTGGAAGTGGACAGTCAGGTCGACCGTCGGCACCGCCACCGGCTCGGACAGGCGCATGTACGGGGCGGGGATCAGCGCGTCGGCGAAGAACGCGAGCGAAAGCGCGTCGATCGGCCGCGGCTCTGCCAGCCCCATCCAGGCGCGAACCTCCATCGCCTGCTCGCCCTGCGCGAACAGCTCGCCCTCGATGCGTGGCTGCAGCACGAGATAGCGGGCGAATTCGGGGCCGCCGTGCTCGATCAGCTCGACCCCTTCGCGAGAGGGGTCCGCGGGCTCCACCGAGGGCATTTGCACACGGGAGATCTCCGGCCCGCCCCATGGGAGCGAGAAGGCACCGAGGACGAGCGCGATCAGCTCCTCGCCCTGGTGCATGCGCGCGGAGAGCGTGCTCAGCGAGCGGCCCTGGCGCTCGATCGTCGTTGAGATCTCCACAGGACCGGGCTCCGGCGCGCGCGCGTAGTGGATCGTCAGCGAGCGCGGCGCGCGGGCCTCGTCGGCCACCGACTCGATCAGCGCGCGCAGGAGGATCGCCGCCATGTAACCGCCGTGCGGTCCGCGCCCCGCGCGCCAGTCGGCTGCGATCTCTGCGCCGAACAGCGCCCGACCCGGACCGCTCTGCGTGCCGTCGGCGTCCTCAACCCGCCACACGGCAGTGTCACGATCGAACTTCGTTTGCGGCGCGGCCGGCTGATCCGCGAGCGAGGAGCCGCCTGATGAAGGTTCAGCCACGCACGAGCCGCTTGTAGGTGATGCGATGCGGGCGGTCCGCCGCAGCGCCGAGCACCGCGTGGCGGTGCTCCTCATACGCCTCGAAGTTGCCCTCGAACCACGTCACCTGCGAGTCGCCCTCGAAAGCGAGCACGTGCGTGGCGACCCGGTCCAGGAACCAGCGGTCGTGGGAGATCACGATCGCACACCCGGGGAACGCAAGTAGGGCGTCCTCGAGCGCGCGCAGCGTGTCCACGTCGAGGTCGTTCGTGGGCTCGTCCAGGAGCAAAAGGTTGCCGCCGCTGCGCAGCAGCTTCGCCAGATGCACGCGGTTGCGCTCGCCGCCGGAGAGCTTGCCGATGCGCGCCTGCTGGGATGAGCCCTTGAAGTTGAAGCCGGCGGTGTACTGGCGCGAGTTGACCTCCCGCTCGCCGACTTTGATGTGCTCGTAGCCTTCTGAGATCTCCTCCCAGACGGTCTTCTCCGGGTTCAAGGAGTCGCGCGACTGATCGACGTACGCGAGCTGCACCGTCTCCCCGACCTCCAGCTTGCCGCTATCTGGGCTCTCCTCGCCGGTGATCATCCTGAACAGCGTCGTCTTGCCCGCGCCGTTGGCACCGATCACGCCGACGATGCCCGCACGCGGCAGGTCGAACGACAGCGACTCGATCAGCAGGCGATCGCCGAAGCCCTTCGAGACGTCGGTGGCTGTGAGGACCTTGCCACCCAGTCGCGGTCCCGGCGGGATGTGGATCTGGACCTCGTCGAGCTTGATGTGGCTGTCTTCGGCGACAAGCTCCTCGTAGCGCGCCAGGCGCGCCTTGGACTTCGTGCGTTTGCCCTTGGGGTTCGTGCGCACCCACTCGAGCTCAGCAGCGATCGTGCGCTGGCGGCCCTTCTCCGAGCGCTCTTCCAGTGCCAGCCGCGCCTGCTTCTGCTCGAGCCAACTCGAGTAGTTGCCCTGGTAGGGAATCCCCTTGCCGCGGTCGAGCTCGAGGATCCAGCCGGCGACGTTGTCCAGGAAGTAGCGGTCGTGGGTGACGGCCACGATCGCGCCCTTGTACTCGGCCAGGTGCTGCTCCAGCCACGCCACCGACTCGGCGTCCAGGTGGTTGGTGGGCTCGTCTAGCAGCAGCAGGTCCGGCGCGCGCAGCAGCAGCCGGCACAGCGCCACGCGGCGGCGCTCGCCACCGGAGAGCGTGCTCACATCGGCGTCCGGCGGCGGCAGGCGCAGCGCGTCCATCGCGTATTCCAGCTGCGTCTCCAGGTTCCACGCGTCGGCCGCTTCGATCTTCGCCTGGACCTTGCCGAACTCCTCGGCCGTCTCCTCAGAGTAATTGGCGGCCAGCTCGTTGAAGCGGTCCAGCAGCGCCTTCGTCTCAGCGACGCCGTCCTCGACGTTGCCCTTGACGTCCTTGCTCTCGTCCAGGTGCGGCTCCTGCTCGAGCATGCCCACGCTCGCACCGGGGGCCAACGCCGCTTCGCCGCGGTACTCCTCGTCCACCCCGGCCATGATTCGCAGCAGCGTCGACTTGCCCGCGCCGTTGTAGCCGAGCACGCCGATCTTCGCGCCCGGATAGAACGCGAGGGACACATCGTCGAGCACCGTCTTGTCCGGCGGGTGCAGCTTGGACAGCCGGTGCATCGTAAAGATGTACTGAGAAGACATTCGCACGCAGGATAGGACCTTGCCCGCCTCGCTAACGTTGTCGGGTCATGCCTACCACCGTCCTGGACGTCGAGCAGCACCTGCTCCTGCTGGAGCTCGAGGCGCCGTTTACCAAGCGCGACGTGCAGCTCGCCCGGCGGCGCATGGCCAAGCGCTGGCACCCGGATGTGGCGCCGCAGGGCCGCCAGTACGAGCATGAGCGCCATCTGAAGGCGATCAACGAGGCCGCCGACCAGCTCGAGCGCCTGGCCGAGGGCTCGCGCGGGGGCAGCGTCTCGCGCAACGCCGTCAAAGTGAGCGCCGCCGCAGCGCGCCGTGAGCGCGAGGAGGCCGGCAGGCGGGCCTACGAGGCTGAACAGCGCGCTCGCGCGATGGCCAAAGACCGGGCCGAAAACGACCCCTTCGGCAGCCGCGTGCCCGACCATTCCGTTGTCCACCGCTACGCCCGCTGCATCTCCTACCCCGAGTGGGGCGTTGGCACCGTCGCCGGCATCTACTTCACCGACGGGGCGGGCGGGGACGAGTCAACCGGCGAGGAGGTCCAGCAGTGGGCGCGCGTGAAGTTCAGCCACGGCATCCGCACGGTACCCGCGGGCAGCATGAAATTCGTCGACTTCTCAAAGCCCGATCCCGCCGAGGAGCGGGTAGAGCGCTTCCTCGTGGCCGCGCAGCGCGCGATGGCCGAAGGCGAGTACCTGCTGGCCGCACAACGGCTGATCTACGCGCGCGACGCCGAGCCGCGCAACGTCGCCGTGCTGCGCCTGATGACGCTCGCCTTCTGGAACGCTGGGAAGCTCGAGGAGGCGGGGCGCGCGGTACGCGACTGGGCCCGGGTGGATGGCGAGCGTCCCGCCGCACATCGCTTCGCAGCGAGGATCTATGAAGACATGGGCGCTATCGACCTCGCGGAGGAGGCCGCCGAGCGCGCTGCGCTGCGCGGCCCCTCCGACCCAAGCGCCTGGGAGCGCCTGGGGCGGCTACGCCTGAAGCTGATGGACCGCGAGGGCGCCCTGGAGGCGTTTAGACGGGCAATCGCGCTCGGCGCCGGCGAGGAGCTGAACGGGCTCGTGGCGCAGGCGCTCGCGATCGAGCCCAGCCTCGCCAGCAGCTAGGCCGCGCCGCGCCGCGCAAGTTGGCGACGCGCCCTAGAGGATGTTCACCGCGCGCGAGACCACCAGGCCGATCGTCACGAGCGAGACGATCGACTGGATGCCCATGACACCCTTGGCCATCGCGGTCAGCGGCATCGTGTCCGTAGGCGAGAACGCCGTCGCGTTCGTCAGCGAGACGTACAGGTAGTCGAAGAACTGCGGTCGCCAGTAGCGTGGCTCGATGCGGTCATCTGACATCTGCGGGAACAGGAAGTCCGGAGGACCGTCGTGCCCCGCGGCCCTGCGTCCGGGGCCGCCACGATCGATCTCCCAGTACCACAGCGCGAAGATCAGGAAGTTCGTCAGCCAGATGAGCATGCCCGAGACGATCAGCTCGGTGCCTTTCTCGACGTTGTGGTGCAGGAGCAGGTCCGTCAGCTGCACCAGCGAGACGATATTCGCGGCGCTTACAAACGCTGTTAGCGCGATCGCAGTCCGGCGACGGGTCTTGTGCTCGTGCTCGAGCTGGCGCGGCGTGGCCATCGACAGACCGATGAGAAGCACGCCCTCGAGTGCCGGTACGAGCCACGTCGGCCCGACCGTCAGACGTTTCGTCAGACCGACCTGCAGGCCGATCGCGACGAGCACCGTGACCTGCACCGGCCAGAAAGCCTCCGGCCCAGCCGGCGGAGGGTAGGGGCGGGCCTGCGGGGTCGATGGGGCGTCGGCCACGAACCGAGAGGGTAGGGGGCGCATCGGAGGGCGCTACGCTGAGGTGAGATGGGTCTAGAGAATCCGGTCCACCTGATCTTCATCGCGGCTGTCGCGCTGGTCGTGCTGGGGCCGAAACGGCTGCCTGAAATTGCACGAGCGCTCGGGAATGGGATCCGCGAGTTTCGCGAGTCGGTCAGCCAGGACCCTGCGCAGCACGTGCCGCCCAGCGCTCAGCACCAACAGCCCGCTGCGCCTGCCCCCGCCTACGTACAGCAGCCCGCCCCGCAAGAGCCGGTCACGCCGCAGCCCGCGCCCGAAGATCGCTGACTGCAGGCGCTTTGCCTGTGGTCCGTCCCGCTCGCTAGATTCGCGCTGTGCGCCTGATCGTCGCCCGCTGCCAGGTCTCTTATGCCGGGCGCCTCAGCACCGTCTTGCCCGAGGCTGTCATGTTGCTGATGGTCAAGGCCGACGGCACCTTCATGGTGTGGGCCGATGGTGGCGGCTCCAGCGTCAAGCCGCTGAACTGGATGTCCGCGCCGACCGTGATCGAGGAAGAGCTCGACGAGAGCGGCGTCCTGCGCCGGCTGCTCGTACGCAAGCGTAGTCAGGAGGATCGGCTCGAGATCGCCGTGGCCGAGGTGTTCTCGGACTCCGATCACGAGCTCGCCACGCAAGCCACGCTCGAGAAGGAGGGTGTCGAGCGCGAACTCCAGGAACTGCTCGCAGGCGCTCCTGAATGGTGTGGAGAGGGGTTGCGCCTTGTGCGCCGGGAGTGGCCCACCGATATCGGGCCTGTGGATCTCATGTGCAGAGACGGCGAGGACGAGTGGATCGCCGTGGAGATCAAGCGGATAGGAACGATCGACGCGGTCGAGCAGCTCACGCGCTACCTGCAGCGCATTCGACTGGATCCCGCGCTCGGCTCCTGTCGCGGGGTGCTGGCCGCGCAGGTGATCAAGCCACAGGCGCGTGTGCTTGCGGAGTCGCGCGGGATCGACTGTGTCGAGGTCGATCCGCAAGTCCTGCGCGGCGAGCGCGAGCCAGAGCTGAAGCTGTTCGTTTCCTAGGCCGCTGGTGCGCGTAACGAGGCGCTAGGCGTGTTCTTCGCTCGCGGCGAACGCGGTGTCCTTGCCGAGCTTGGACAGCCGCTCGCGTGTCCACTCGCTCGCTCCTGGTCCCGGTGAGGGGATTACCTCGCCGACGTCGATCGGCTTCCCGCACGCGCGGCACACGAGCTGCGGATCAGCGTTCGCGCCGCAGGCCGTATGGCGCAGCACGATCGAAGGGCCCTCGCCACCCGCCAGGTGCTTGTCGCCCCACTGAAGCAGCGCCACCACGATCGGAAAGACGTCACGCCCCGCAGGTGCCAGGCGGTATTCGCTTCGGGTCTTGCTCGGCCCGTACGCGCGCTGCTCGAAGATCCCATGAGCCACAAGCAGCTTCAGCCGCTCGCTCAGGATGTTGCGCGAAAGGCCGAGGCTCTCCGCGAACTCGTTGAAGCGCCGCGCTCCGAAGTACGCCTCTCTGAGGATCAAGAACGTCCAGCGGTCGCCCAACAGCTGCGCCGCCGCGCCAACGGAGTCCTCGACCTTCTCACCTTGACTCGTCGCCATCGCTTACGGTAGCCTTTCGATATCGATAGCAAATCGCTACCGGTAGTGAATAAGTACCATCGTATCCGACGCCATGACGGAACCCGTGAGGAGCGCGTAATGAGCCAGCCCGCCGCCCACCTGCCCTTCATCGACGTCCACCCGCGCACCGTCGATGCTCCTCCGGAGCGGGTATGGGACGCCCTCGCCCAGGTCATGCGAGGGTGGACGGAGCCCCCGCTGCCAGGGGTGTTGGCCGGCATCGGTCCGCTGTTCGCACGAGCGCTCGCCTGCTCGGACACCGAGCGCCCCGCACCAGGAGCCGGCATGCCCGACACCACGGTTGGCTTTCACGTAGCCGACCGCGAGCGGCCTGTGCTCGTCAGCTTTCAGGGGCATCACCGCTTCTCGCGCTACGCGCTCACGTTCCGCATCCGCCCGGATGAGCTTTCCGGCTCGGTCATAGAGGCGGAGACACGCGCCGATTTCCCCGGTCGCGGCGGGCGCCTCTACAGGCAGGCGGTGATCGGCAGCCGCGGACACGTGTTCGTCGTCCGCCGCATGCTCGCCGCCGTCAAGCGCCTCGCTGAGGAGAACCGCGGGTAGGCTGATGTCTCTTTCAGCCGACCGAGGAGTCCCAATGAGCACCGAGCAAGCGACCGCCAGCGCACCGTCCTCTGAGGAGGAGCCAGTCCTGACAGAGCGTCGCGGGAACGTCCTGCTGATCACGCTCAACCGGCCCCAGGTGCGCAACGCCGTCAACGCAGCACTCGCCGCCGGCGTGGCCGGAGCGCTCGAGGAGCTGGACGCCGATGACAGCCTGGCCGTCGGGGTGCTCACCGGCGCCGGCGGGTTCTTCTGCGCAGGCATGGATCTGGGCGCATTCGTCAAGGGCGAGTCGCCGTGGTTCGGCGATCGCGGCTTCGCCGGCATTGCCCAGCGCTCCGCGCGCAAGCCGCTGATCGCCGCGATCGAGGGCTTCGCGGTCGCCGGTGGCCTGGAGATCGCGCTCGCATGCGATCTGATCGTCGCGGCGAAGGGCGCCAAAATGGGAATCCCCGAGGCCAAGCGTTCGATCATCGCCGCCGCGGGCGCGCTGTTGCGCCTGCCGCGACGGATGCCGTATCACCTGGTGATGGAGCTCGCGCTCACCGGTGACCCGTTCCCCGCCGATCGTTTCCATGAGCTCGGCGTCGTCAACCGGTTGGCCGAGCCCGGCAGCGCCGTCGACGTGGCACTCGAGCTCGCCGCACAGCTCAGCAAGAACGGCCCGCTCGCGCTGATCGCCTCAAAGCAGATCCTGCAGGAGCAGTTCGACTGGTCCAGCGCCGAGATGTGGCAGAAGCAGGGCGAGATCACCGGACCCGTGATGATCTCCGAGGACGCCAAGGAGGGCGCCAGTGCGTTCAAGGAAAAGCGCGAGCCTGTGTGGAAAGGGCGCTAGCGCTCCGCGGCGAGACGATCGGTCGCGGCGCTTCGCGCGGGCGACCGATCGTCTCGCCGCTCCGCTCCTCCGAGGGTTGGCGCCAACGGTTGTGCCGGCAGCAGCGCCAGAGCCATCACGACGCCCGCGCCCGCCACGCCCGCCGCCACCAGGTTGCCCGCGCTGAAGCCGTGGAAGAACGCGGAGTTGGCCGCGTCGCGGAGGGCCGCCGCCATGGTGCTTCGACCAGCGTGTTGCAGGCGTCCTGCGAGGATCAGGGCCGCGCCGGCTGAGCTGTGCGCCGCGCTCGCGAGCGTCGCCGGGAGCGTGTGTGGCAGCACCCTGCTCAGGCGGCTGGTGTAAAGCGACGCGTAGACGCTGCCGATCACCGCCACGCCGAGCGTGCCCCCGAGCAGGCGTGTCGCGTCGTTGACCGCCGAGCCGACGCCCGCCTTCTCGATCGGCACGACGCCCATGATCGCCTCCGTTGCAGGCGCGCTCGTCAAACCCATGCCGGTGCCGAACAGCACCATCTGGATCGCGATCGTGCCGTAGCTGAGGCCGGCGTTGCCAGTCGATACCCACGCGTAGAAGGCCGCCATCATCGCCAGGCCTGCCGCCACCACCAGCTTCGTTCCGAAACGCACCGCGAGCTTCGTGCCGAGTACCGACGCCACGCCCACCGCGCTTGCCACCGGGAGCAGGTGCACGCCCGCTGACAGCGGTCCGTAGCCCTTGAAGAACTGGAAGAACTGCGTGATCAGGAAGATGAACCCGAACAGCGCGAAGAACGCGATCGTCACGGAGGCGCTCGCGGCGGCGAAGCGCGGGTTGCGAAACAGGCCCACGTCGAGCATCGGCTCGCGCAGGCGTCGCTCCCACGCGACGAATGCCACGAGCAGCGCCGCGCCGAACGCGAAGCCCGCGATGCTGCGGGCGCTGCTCCAGCCGTGGTTCGGAGCCTCGATGATCGTGAAGATCAACAGGCCGATCGCCGCGGTGGAGAGGACGAACCCGCCCCGGTCGGTGCGCGGCGCGCGCAGGTCACGCGACGTCGGCACGCTGTATGCGACCAGCCCCGCGCCGAGCGCGGCAACCGGCGCCATCACAAAGAAGATGCTCGGCCACGAGGAGATTTCGATCAGCCAGCCGCCCACGATCGGCCCGAGCGCGATCGCCACGCCCGTGCTCGCTCCCCACAGCCCGATCGCCCGCGCGCGCTCGGTGCGCCCGGTGTAGATGTTGGAGATCAGCGATAGCGTCGCCGGAAACACCATCGCGGCGCCCAGGCCCATGAAGCAGCGCGCCACGATCAGCTGCCCCGCCGTCGTCGTCAGTCCGCCGGCAACGCTCGCCAGGCCGAACACCGCCAAACCGGACAGCAGCATGCCCTTGCGGCCGATCCTGTCGCTCAGGCTGCCGCATACCAGCAGCAGCGCCGCGAACACGAGGTTGTACGCGTCCACCACCCACTGCAGCTGACTGTTGGACGCATGCAGCTTGCGCACGAGCGTCGGCAGCGCCACGTTCACGATCGTCGTGTCGAGGTTGATCACGAATGCAGCGACGAGCAGCGCACCGAGAGCGAGAGACCTGCGGGCCATCAACCCATTAATAAATCATCAAAACAAGAAAGTCAAGTACAAGCATGAGAAGTTCAAGTTGGCGCTAGAATGAGGCGATGCGCTCCTATGGCCAGTACTGCTCGGTGGCGAAGGCGCTCGACGTGATCGGCGACCGCTGGACGCTGCTGATCGTGCGCGAGCTGCTCGTGCAGGGACCCAGTCGTTACACAGACCTGCGCAACGGCCTGCCCGGCATCGCCACCAACCTGCTCGCCGAGCGCCTGCGCGAGCTCGAGCAGGCCGGCATCGTCGTGCGCGAAGACGCGCCACCGCCGGTCGCCACCGCGCTGTTCAGCGTGACTTCGCGCGGCGTGCAGCTGAAGCCGGTGATCGACGAGCTCGGGCGCTGGGGCATGCCTCTGATGGCCGAGACCACCCCCGAGGAGGAGTACCGCAGCTACTGGCTGTCGATGCCCGTCGAGCAATTTCTCGTCGCTGGCTCCGGCGCGCCGACGACGATCGAAGTGCGCGCCGGCGAGCAGCCGATGCTGATTGAGGCGCGCGACGGCGCTGTCCGCACCCGCCCCGGCACCAGCGAGCAGCCCGACGCCGTGCTCAGCGGGCCACCGCAGCTCGTTCTCGGCCTGATCACCGGCGCGCTCGAGCGCGAGGACGCCGTCAGTCGGGGACTGCGCTTCGATGGCGCTCCCGAGGCACTCGAGCGCCTGCGGGCGCGCAGCTCCTAGCCGTGCGACTCGGCAGGGTCCTCAGCGCGTGTCAGTAACCGCGGCGCTTGCGCTTGCGCTGGCGGCGCACCGCCAGGAAGCGCCGCCACAGCGCCCACATCTCAGCGCTCTCCCGGTGTCTTTCGCGGGTACTGCGAGATCGGCTGGCGCAGGTCGATCGCCGTCGTGACGATACGGTTCTGTTCGTCGATGTGCGCCGCCGGGTAGCCCTCGCCCGGGCTCGCGCGCTCGGGGCGCCCGATGTAGCCGAAGTGCATGCCCTCCGGCATGATCTGCATCAGGCGGGGGAACATGTGCGCCCGCGCGCCCATGTTGCGAGGCTCCTCCTGCACCCACAGGACCTCGCGCAGGTTCGGGTAGCGTGCCATCAGCTCGAGGATCTGGCGTTCCGGGAACGGGTACAGCAGCTCCACGCGCGCGACCGCCAAGCCCGGGTGCGACGCGCGCTCTGGGTGGCCCACCAAGTCGTAGTAGATCTTGCCCGTGCACAGCACCAGGCGCGTCACCTGGTCGTCCTGCACGCCCGGCTCCGCCAGCACCGGCTGGAAGCTCGTGCCCTCCGCCATGTCCTCCACCGAGCTCGCCGCCTGCGCCAGGCGCAGCAGCGACTTCGGCGTCATCACGACCAGCGGGCGCTGCTTGGCCACGCGCGCCTGACGGCGCAGCAGGTGGAAGTACTGCGCGGGGGTCGTCGGGCTCGCCACGCGGATGTTCCCCTCCGCGGCCGCGCGCAGGAACCGCTCCAGGCGCGCCGAGGAGTGCTCCGGACCCGAGCCCTCGTAACCATGGGGGAGCAGCAGCGTCAAACGCGAGGTCTGGCCCCACTTCGCCAGGCCCGAGACGATGAACTGGTCGATGATCACCTGCGCCGAGTTCACGAAGTCCCCGAACTGCGCCTCCCACAGCACCAGCGTCTCCGGCGCCTCCTGGCTATAGCCGTACTCGAAGCCCATGCACGCGAGCTCCGACAGCGGGCTGTTGTGCAGCTCCAGCGGTGCCAGCGCGTCCGGGAGGCTCTGGATCGGGCACACCGTCTGACCGGTCTTCGCGTCGTGCAGGACCATGTGGCGCTGACTGAACGTGCCGCGCTCCGTGTCCTGGCCGGTGAGGCGCAGCGGTGTCCCCTCGGTGAGCAGCGACGCGAACGCCAGCGCCTCCGCGTGCGCCCAGTCGATGCCCGGCGCCGCGCCCTCGGCGAGCGCGTCGCGGCGGCGCTCGAGCTGTTTGACGAGCTTCGGGTGCACCGTGAAGCCCTCCGGCACGCGCAGCAGCTGCTCGCCCAGATCGCGCAGCTGCGCCGCCGGCACCGCCGTCTCCACCTCCGGGCTCGGCGAGCGGTCGAGCTGGTACTCACCCGTCGTGTGCTCTGACTCGTGCTCCGTCGCCGCCGCGATCTTCGCCTTCAGGCGCTGGTGCAGCAGCGTCAGGTTGTCCCATACCTCCTGGGCCTGGCGCTCCACCTCCTCCGTGGTGACGATGCCTTCCGTCACGAGACGATCCGCCCACAGCTCCGACACGCGCTTCTTCGTCTTGATCTTCGCGTACATCTCCGGCTGCGTGTACGCGGGCTCGTCGGACTCGTTGTGGCCGAAGCGCCGGTAGCCGATCAGGTCGATCAGCACGTCGTGGCCGAACTCCTGGCGGAACGCGAACGCCAGGCGCACCGCGCTGATGCACGCCGGCACGTCGTCTGCGTTGACGTGGATGATCGGCACGTCGAAGCCCTTCGCCAGGTCTGATGCCCAGCGCGTCGAGCGCGCGTCGTCGGGGTCCGTCGTGAAGCCCACCTGGTTGTTCGTGATGATGTGCACCGTGCCGCCGACCTTGTAGCCGTCCAGGCCCTGCAGGTTGAACGTCTCTGACACGACGCCCTGCGCCGGGAAGGACGCGTCGCCGTGGATCACGATCGGCACCGCCGCGTTCGTGTCCTGGTGGGCGTGCGGGCCCTTGCGCGTCGTCTGCGCCGCGCGCGTCGCGCCCTCGACCACCGGCGAGACGTACTCCAGGTGGGACGGGTTGGACTCCAGGTTCACGCGGATCGTGTCGCCGTCAGGCAGGTGGAAGGTGCCCTGCGTGCCGTGGTGGTACTTCACGTCGCCTGTGCCGCCCTGCGGGATCGTCGTCACCGCCTCCAGCGTCGAGGCGCCCTCGAACTCCGCGAAGATCGTGTCGTAGGAGCGCCCCAGGTTGTGCGCCAGCACGTTCAGCCGGCCGCGGTGCGCCATGCCCACCACGACCTCCTGGCCGCCGTGCGCCGCCGAGAGCTGGATCAGCTCGTCCAGCATCGGCACCGTCATGTCCAGGCCCTCGATCGAGAACTGGTGCTGGCCGAGGTACGCCTTGTGCATGAAGCGCTCCAGCGCATCCACCTTCACCAGCCGCCTCAGCAGGCGACGGCGTTCGTCGTTCGTAAGCTCGTGGCGGAACGCGCCCGACTCGATGTGCTCGCGCAGCCACACGCGCTGGCGGTGCGAGGCGATGTGCTCGATCTCATACGCGATCGTGCCGCAATAGGTCTCGCGCAGGTGCGGCAGCGCGTCCGCCAGCGTCGCCCCCGGCACGTACATCTGGAAGATCTTCGCCGGCAGGCGCGCCTGCAGCTCGGGCGTCAGCCCCAGCGCCTCCGGATCGAGGCCGGGGTCGCCCTCGGGCTCTGAGCCCAGCGGGTCCAGGTGCGCGGCCAGGTGACCGTGGCTGCGCACGCGGCTCACGAACGTGCTCGCCGCCTGCACCGCCTGCAGCAGCTCTTCGCCGCCCGTGTACGGCGCCGCGCCTGGAGCCTGCGCGGCCGCTCCCGCGGCGGCGGCAGCAGCGGCCGGCGCCGGCAGTTTCGGCGGCGGCCCGAGCTCCACGCCCAGCGAAGCGAACACCTCCTCGTAGAAGCCGTTCTCGCCCTGTAGGTACTCCTCGATCTGCGCCAGGAAGCGTCCGGACTCCGCGCCCTGGATCACGCGGTGGTCGTAAGTGGAGGTCATCGTCATGACCTTCTCCGCGCCGATCATCTCGCCGATGTTCTCCAGGCCCACCGGGTAGCTGATCGAGCCCGTCGCCACGATCGTGCCCTGGCCCGGCATCAGCCGCGGCACCGAGGCCACCGTGCCCAGACCGCCCGGGTTCGTCAGCGTCACGTTCGCGCCCACCAGGTCATCCGCCGTCAGCGTGTTCGTGCGCGCCTTCTCCACCAACGCGTCATACGCCGCCAGGAACTGGTCGAAGCCGAGGCTGTCCGCGCCTACGATCACCGGCACCATCAGCGTGCGCGAGCCGTCCTTCTTCTGCACGTCCACAGCCAGGCCCAAGTTCACGCCGCCGTCAACCACGCGGTTCGGCTTGCCGTCGATCTCCTCGAAGTGGTTGGCCATCACCGGCATGTCCCGCGCTGCGCGCACGATCGCGTAGGCGATCAGATGCGTGAAGGAGACCTTGCGCGATGCCGCCTTCAGCTCGCGCCGGCGTGCGTCCAGACGCGTCACCGTCAGAGTGCGGAAGCTCGTGGCCGTGGGGATCGAGCGCGACTCCTCCATGTAGCGCACCAGCATCGCCGCGCCGCCGCGCATCGGCTGCGAGCTCGGCTCGCTCGCCGGCGGGCGTGCGTGGCCGTTGCCGGCGGCGCCGTTCGTCGCGTGGGCACCGTCCGTCGCCTGGGTCACACCGTTCGCCGCGCTCAGAACGTCGGACTTGGTGATCCGCCCCGCTGGGCCGCTTCCAGAAACCTCCGCCAGGTTCACGCCCTCCGCCGCTGCTGCGCGTGCCGCGACGGGGGTGACGTTCGTGCCCTCCGGTACCGTGCTCGGCCCGGTGCCCGCGGCATCAGTTGACTGCGTGGCAGTCGTTGTGGAGTCACCGCTCGCCGGCTGCGGCGTGCTCACTGCGCCGTTCACTGAAATCCGAGCGATCAGCTGTCCGACCGTGACCGTGTCGCCCTCCGCCACGAGGATCTCGCTCACGGTCCCCGTCGCCGGCGCGGGAAGCTCGAGGTCCACCTTGTCTGTGGAGATCTCCACGATCGTGTCATCCACCTTGATCTGGTCGCCGACCTGCACGCGCCATTCCAGGATCGTTCCCTCCGTCACCGACTCGCCCGCAGCCGGGGTGAGCACGTCGACAGTCTTCGTCGCCGAGCCGTTGGTGGCAGGCTCGGGCTCTGCCACCCGTGCCGCCGGCGGCGCGCTGCCGTTGACGGAGATGCGCGCGATCACCTGCCCGACGGTGACGGTCTCGCCCTCCTCGACCAGGATCTCACTGACGATGCCGCTGCCCGGGGAGGGCAGCTCCACGTCCACCTTGTCCGTGGAAATCTCCACGATCGTGTCGTCCAGCTTGATCGGGTCGCCGACCTTGACATGCCATTCGAGGATCGTTCCTTCGGTCACCGACTCGCCCGCAGCTGGGGTTACGACGTCTATCGTCTGCACTGCGGTGGTGCCGGTTGCCATCAGCGTCTCACTTTAGCGCGGCCTGCGTACCGGCACGCTGACGCTGCTCGCGGATGAACTCATAGCTGCCGAAGAACGGCCCGATGCCGCCCAAAACCGCCACCGCGACCGCCAATCGCAGAGACACAACCCGCAATCGCGCGGCGGTGATGCATGCCAGAGACATGAAGATCCACAGCACCCCATGCGTCATTCCCAAGACGAACGTGAGTGGTTCCGGCTTGCCCGCAGCGAAGGCGCTAATCAGCAGCGCTGTGTAAACGCACGAATGTGTGAACGACGTCCACTTCAGGCGCGTGAACGTCAGCGGGCCCGCTGCAGGACGCAGCTGCGCCGTCACTGCGACAGCCACTGCGCCATGCGCGGCAGCACCTCGCCCGCCTCGGCTGGCCACCGATCGATCTCCCGCGGCCACCAGGCGAACGCGTCGTGCTCGTCGTCGGGGGTGACCTCGTCCTCCGCCCCCTCCGCCAGCCACGCCTGTCCCACGAACATCACCATCCTCTGCGGCAAACACAGCAGCGCCTCGCCTTGCACCCGCTCTGGGGAGACCGACCACTCCTCCTCAAGCTCGCGTACCAGCGTGTCCGCCGGGCTCTCGCCCAGGTCGACCGCGCCGCCCGCGCCCAGTGCCCAGCGCCCCGCCCAGGAGGAGACCCATGACGCGCGGCGGCCCGCCAGCCAGCGCCCGTCCGCAGCCCGGGTCACGCACAGCGCCGCCATGCTCTGCGAGGCGTCGCCTTCCACAAGGCGCAGCGCCCAGCGCAGCGGCTGCAGCTCGATCGAGATTCCCTCGCCGTCCTGGCTGTAGTCGACCATGCGCGCGGCGATACCGTCGTGGCTGGGCGAGCCGCGTCGCTGTAGCTCTCTGATTGCCTCATCCGCCGCCTCCGTGTGCGCTTGCGGCGGCTCGAACTGCGTGTCCTGCCAGTGCGCGGTGATGTTCTCCATCGCCCACGGTCCCCGGGCGAGGATTCGCGGTGCTTGGCTGGCGGGCTCCGCTCGATTGGACACTCTCGTTGAAGGCTATTGAATCTGACCGGAACGCTGATCAACAGACGCCCGCCATAATGCTGGCGCGTGCCGATCGGTCGAGTCACATGAGGGTCGCCGTCCTCGGTCCCGGCGGCGTCGGTGGGCTGCTGGCCGGTGCGCTCGCGCGCAGCGGCGAGCAGGTCACGGTCATCGCGCGCGAGTCGACCGCGGCGATCATCTCCGAGCACGGCATCCAGGTGCGGAGCGTGCTCCTCGGTGACTTCACAGCTCATCCGTCGGCCGTCGCCGTGCTCGAGGAGCCGCTCGACGCGCTGATCGTCGCCACGAAGGCCAGCGGCCTGGAGCCGGCTCTCGAGCGCATCGCCGTCGAGCCGCCTGTCGTCCTACCGCTGCTCAACGGCCTCGACCACATCGCAGTTCTGCGACGGCGGTTTCCCGCGGACAGCGTGCTAGCGGGGGCGATTCGCGTCGAGGCCGATAGGCCGCAGCCCGGTGTCGTTGTGCACACGAGTCCCTTCCTGCGCGTCGACATGGCCTGCGATCGTCCCCGTGTCGCGCCCGCCATGCAGGCGCTCGCCACCGCCCTCTCGATCGCCGGGGTTCCTACCCAGGTCCTCGATTCCGAGGCGAACGTTCTGTGGGCGAAGCTCGTGCGGCTAAACGCGCTCGCGTGTGTAACGAGTGCCTATGACGTGCTGCTCGGCGAGATCCGCTCCACGCCCGCGCTGCGCGCGGATCTCGAGGGCGCGATCGAGGAGGCTTGTGCGGTGGGTAGGGCCGAGGGTGCGACCGACATCGACCCCGCCAAGGCGATCGCCGAACTGGAGGCTGCGCATGACACGCTCGGCAGCTCCATGCAGCGCGACATTGCCGCGGGGCGCGAGCCCGAGCTCGACGCGATTCCCGGCTCCGTCCTGCGCGCCGGCGCTCGACACGGGATCTCGTGCCCGACGATCGAACGGCTCATCGCCCTCATCGCCACGCGAGTGGAAGTGGCCGTGCCGGGAGCCTCCGGGGCCGGGGTGTTTCACTCCGCTTGAAAAATATGTGCGCCATGGTATTTCCTAGGCATCGTCGCTGGTCGCCGTCTCGCGATCGTGGCGGAGCACCTGCAGCAGCTCTGCGTACGGGCCGACCAGGTAGGCGTCGTCCTCAGGGGCCAGGCGCGTGTCGCGCCGAGGGGGATGCTCGAGCGCGAGCGCGCTGGCTGCGCGCTGGATCGCAACGACGCGCACCGTGCCCGGCAGCTCGCGCATGGCCATTCCGTCCAGGCCGCCGCCCCGGCTGACACGCAGACGCGCGAGCAGGAAGGGGTGGTTGCCGACATAGAAGGTGAACAGCACATCCAAGCCGAGCGCCCCGCCGACGAACCACGGGGCGGCAATCGCCGAAGTCGACCACACGTGGCGGAAGCCGAAGCTCTGCTCGAGCCGGCGGCCGAGCTGGCGGTCGAATACGCGCAGCACGACCGGCACCTCCGTCCAGCGCGAGCCGAGGTGGTCGCGGATCGCCAAGCCCGTCTCGATGTTCGTGAGATCGTCGGAGGTGAGGATCGCGACGGCCGCCGCCTCCGCGAGGTTCACCGCGTCAAGCGTGCGTGTGAGCGTCGCGTCGCCGAGCACCAGCGGCGCCTGCAGCGCGCGTGCCTCCGTGAGATAGGGGTTGTTCTCCATGCGCTCGATCACGACCACCTCCGCGCCTGCCGCTAATAGCCCTTCGAGCACCTTCATGCCCACGCTGCCGAGCCCCACGAGCACCACGTGGCCACGCATCCCCGGGATGCGTCCGTGGCCGAGCGACTGCGCCAGGCGCCGGCTGACGAGCGCGTTCGTGAGCAGCGCGTACATCGTCGTCACGAGCGTTACGCCGGCGATGATCAGCACGATCCCGAAGACCTTCACGTCGCTGTGCTGGGATGCGAACGAGAAGTCGCCGTAACCGACCGTCGCCACCGTCTCGACCGTGAAGTAGACGGCGTTCAAGAGGCCTAGATGCGCGTGTCCGCTCGGTTCGAGGTAGCCGAGGTGCAGGATGATCGTCGAGACGATCAGCAGCACGAGCGCCAGGAGGAGCGCGATGCGCAGCGGACGATCGACGATGCTGCTGAGCGTGCCGCTCGAGCGCTTCAGGAAGCTGCGCATCCGTGCCCGCAGCGCCGATGCGGCGCCCGTGGCCGCCTCGCGCTGACTCAATCCGGCGTCCTCGAGCTCCGCGCGAGTGCCGAGCAGGGTCACGCGGTCCCGTGCCGAGACGCGCTGGTCGCGTCCCGGGCAGGCGATCAGCTCGTCGTCGGACTCCGTCACGACGCCGATCGGCGCCAGGCTGCCATAGAGCTCGCGCAGCGTGCCGTCACGCGGAGCGGTCACCTCCGCGGTCACGAAGCTGGTGCCGCCGAGCTGGATCTCGCGGGCACGGCGCCCCACGCACGTTTCCACGACCGCCGGTGCGAACAGGGCCGCCACGTCGAGTACGCCCACAGAGCTCAGAACCTGCTCGACCGCATGCGCGACCGACGGGTTGTCGAGATCGGCGACGACGCGCACGTCGGGGCGCAGGTCGCGGATCTGCAGCACGGTCTCCAGGGTGCGCAGGTCGGTGTCCTCCGCGCACACGACCGCGGCCGCCCCCGCGATACCTGCGTCGAACAGCGGCTCGGTGAGGTGACCGCCGCGTGGCAGGTGAGGGATCCCCCAGCCGAGCACGATGCGAATCAATCGCTCGTCCGGCCCATCGCTCAGCACGACCACGCGCGCACCCGCGAGGTGAAGCTGCTCCACGGTGCGCAGTGCGACGTCGTTGATGCCGCACACGATCACGTGGCCGACCCAGTCTCGGCACGTCTGCGTACTCAAAGCCTCCTCGCCTGTGCCAATAGCCACTTGCGTGAAGTTTGCGCACAGCCAAGGACGTTGCCCTTAGCCGCACGTCCAATATGACTGCTGCTACTGCGCTTCGAATGGAGAGTGGCCGGGCGCGAGCGCGGGGATCGACTGCGTGGCGATCGCCTCGACCGCCTGCTCCTCGGCCTCCGTCAGCTCCTCCTCGTGGTCGCCGTCGCACAGCACGCGGAAGTTGCCCGTCACACCCTGGTCGGCCTGGATCGTGATCCCCGGCAGGATCTCCTCGCCCTCGTCGAGTCCCAAGCGCTCCATGTCGAAGTGCGCCAGCCCGATGCCATAGGCCGTGTGGGTCGGGTTCTCGCGGTCATGCGCCGCCACCGCCTGGGCGAAGCGCTCGAGGTTCTTGGCGATCTTGCCCGTGTCAGCCATCGCCTGGGGAGGGTAGCGCGAGCGCTATAGATTGTGGAAGATGGCCGGCACCCCGCCTGTGGAGATCGCCCTGCCGGCCCCCGGCGGCGGCGGCGCGCCGTCTGAGGCGCCGCGCGATGGCGAAGTCATCCGTACCGTGCAGTTGACGAAGGTCTATGCCGGCACCGACTTCGCCGCCGTGGACAAGCTCGATCTGAGCGTTCAGGCCGGGGAGATATTCGGCCTGCTCGGGCCCAACGGCGCCGGCAAGACGACGACCGCGGGGATGCTCACCACGCGCGTGATCCCGACCTCAGGCTCCGCGTACGTCGGCGGCATCGACGTTGTTGCGCACCCTGCGCTGGCCAAGCAGCTGCTGGGCATCGTCTCCCAGCAGAACACGCTCGACCGGCAGCTGAGCGTGTGGGAGAACCTCTACTTCCACGGGCGCCTGTTCGGCATCTCAGCCTCCGAGTCGCGTGAGATCGCCGACCGGCTGCTCGAGCAGTTTCAGCTCGCCAAGTGGGCCAAGGCGTCCGTGTTCGCGCTCTCCGGCGGGATGGCGCAGCGGCTGATGATGGCGCGCGCGATCTTCCACCGGCCCGCGGTGCTCTTCCTAGACGAGCCCACCGCGGGCCTTGACCCGCAGAGTCGCCTCGCGTTGTGGGAGATCCTGCGCGAGCTCAACGGCGAGGGCCAGACGGTGCTGCTGACCACGCACTACATGGAGGAGGCCGATGAGCTCTGCGATCGCGTGGCGATCATGGACCACGGCAAGATCCTCGCGCTGGACACGCCCGAGGCGCTGAAGCGCTCGATCGGCGCCGACACGATCGTCACCGTGAAGGCCGACGCCGACCCGGATGCGCTCGCCGCGCGGCTCTCGCAGGAGCTGCGAGAGGTCACGCGCACACGCGCGGTCGATGGTGGTGTGGAGCTACACGTCCGGGGCGCCGAGCGGCTCGTGCCGCGGCTCGTCGCCGCAGCCGAGAGCGGCGGCTTCGACGTGCTCGACCTGTCCGTGGCCGAGCCGAGCCTCGAGAACGTGTTCATCAGCCTCACCGGCAAGGAGCTGCGCGAGTAATGGCCGCGACGGCAAGCTCTCCCGCCGACGTGCAGCAGGGTACGCGCGAGCGCATCGCGATTAGACCGACGCGCTCGGTGATGGCGGCCAGCCGGATCGCGCTGCGCGCGCTGATCCTGCGCGATCTGGTCGTGCTGTGGAAGAGCAAGGGCGAGTTCGTCGTGCGCACGCTGATCCAGCCGTTCCTGCTCGTGTTCGTGTTCCTGTACGTATTCCCCAGCATCGGCCAGGGCGTCGGCGGCGGAGGGGGCAAGGCCAGCGAGTCGGCGTTTGCCACCGTGCTCGTCCCCGGCGTCGTAGGCATCTCGATCATGTTCCAAGGGATCCAGGCGGTGGCGATGCAGCTCTCCACCGAGTTCGGCTACACGCGCGAGATCGAGGACCGCGTGCAGGCGCCCTGCCCGATCTGGCTCGTCGCGGCCTCGAAGGTCCTCTCCGGAGCCGCTCAGGGCCTGATCGCCGCGGTGATCGTGTTCCCGATCGCCGCCGTCGTGCACGCCTCGGGCGTGCACGCGCACCTGTCGGTGCACTGGTGGGTGGTGATCACATTGATCCCGCTCGCCTGCGTGACGATGACCTCGCTCGGGCTGTTGCTGGGGACGGCGTTCGAGCCGCGCAACATCGGGCTGATGTTCGGCTTTGTCGTGCTCCCGCTCACGTTCCTCGGCGGCACCTACTACCAGTGGACGCGCCTCGCGCCGGTACAAGTCGACGGCATCCACTGGCTGCAGATCATCGTGCTCGTCAACCCGCTGATTTACGTCAACGAGGGCATGCGCGCTGGGCTCACGCACGCCTCGCACATGCACCTCTACATCATCTACCCGGTGCTGCTCGGCTTCTGTGCCACGTTCCTCACGTTCGGCCTGCGCAAGTTCCGCGGCCGCGTCCTGTCCTGACCTTCTACGCGGAGAGACCACATGCCCCGACTCCAGATCATCATTGCCAGCACGCGTCCCGGCCGGATCGGCCTGCCTGTAGGCCTCTGGTTCGAGGGGCGCGCGCAGGCGCACGGGGCCTTCGACGTGGAAGTCGCCGACCTGGCTGAGCTGGCGCTGCCGTTCATGGACGAGCCGAACCATCCGCGGCTACGCGAGTACACCCATCAACACACCAAGGATTGGAGTGCCAAAGTCGACGCCGCGGACGCGTTCGTGTTCGTGATGCCCGAGTACAACTACGGCTTCAACGCGCCGCTGAAGAACGCGATCGACTTCCTCCACTACGAGTGGCGCCACAAGCCCGTCGGCTTCGTCTCCTACGGTGGCGTCTCCGCGGGCACGCGCGCCGTGCAGATGATCAAGCAGGTCGTGACGACGTTGAATATGTTTGCCCTCACCGAGGCCGTCTCCATACCGTTCGTGGCTCAGTTCCTCGACGACGAAGGCATGATCGACGCTAACGAGACGATGGAGAAGGCGGCTGACGTGATGCTCGACGGGCTCGTGCGGCTGAGCGATGCGCTGGCGACGGTGCGCGCCGAGCTGTGAGTGCTGGCCTGGTAGCGCTCAGCCCTTGGCGGGCAGCGAGCGCGCGTAGCTGACGCCGCGCTGCACCCAGCGCTCGAGTTGGCGCTTGGTTCGTACTCCATCCGCGTGCACGCGCAGCCAGCCGCGCATCTCGCGGCCGCGCATTTCGAACGGGGATGTATGCGGCTTGCCGAGCAGCGCCTCGGTTTCTGCAGGGTCGCAGCGCAGCAGCAGGCCGCCGCTGCCGCTGACGGCCACCGACATGTTGCCGGCGACGAGGAACGCAAGGCCTCCGAACATGCGCTGCTCTCTGACGTCGGGATGCAACGCCACGAGCGCGCGGATGCGGTTGGCCATGTCCTCGTCGTAGGCCATCGGGTCAGCTCGGCTGCAGGACTTCGAGGCCGTGCTCGCGAGCGCCGGTCGCCAGCTGCTTGTCGTAGGTCATCAGCGCGTCCAGCTCACCTGCCTTAGAAAGATGAAGCGCCGTCGCAAGGTGGATCGCGTCGAGTGTCGCGACTGTCGACGGCGTGAGCTTCTCGGCGGCTGTCAGGATGTGGTCGTCGAGCGGCACCAATGAGATCCCGGCCAACAGCGGCTCGACACGATCGAGCATCTCACGACGAAGCCCGAGGCGACGTAGCTCAACGCGCAGGAGGCTGCTAGAGACGCGGTTCTCGAAGGCTGCGAGCACACGCTCGATGGCCTGCTTGTCTGGCTCGTCGAGCAACGAGCGCCCGAGTGCGCTCGTGTCGATGTAGAGGAGGCTCACCGGGGCCCGAACTCCCCCCGGCGGCTCTCATCGAGGAAGGCATCGGTCGTTCCAGCGGGCGCCGGCGTCTCGAGCGGGGGCAAGTTCTTGATGGCGTCGAGGAGGTTCCCAGTGGGGACCGTCGCGCCGTACTCTTCCGCGAGCTTCAAGTAGTACGGACTAACCCCCTCGGGTGAAGGCACCAGCCGTGCCACCTCGCGTCCCCGCTCCGTGACCGTCAGCGTCTCACCATCCTTGACGCGCTCCAGGTAGCGGCTCAGGTTCTGTCGCAGCTCGCGGACGCCAACCGTCTTGGACCCCGGTTTGGGACGCGTGGCCGCCATTGTGCGTCGTAATGTAGCACATGCCTCCGGGCTGCTCGAGCGATCAGCTGTCCCTTGACCGCTTGACGGCCCGTCCCACGACAAGCGGCGCCACGATCGGCGGCACGCCTTTCCAGTGCACGTCCTCGTGCTCGGTCGAGAAGCCCGCCGTTGCGATGGACGCGATCGTGTCGCGGTTACAGCGACACCCCGCGCCGAAGTGCCGCCACGGGCTCTCCAGGCGGTCCTGCCAGCGGGCCACGCGCGGCGAGTGCGAACGGACGTGCTCGATGAACAGGAGCTGTCCGTCCTCGCGCAGCACGCGGGCGAGCTCAGCCAGCGTGAGCTCCGGGGAGTCGACGGTGCACAGCACCAGCGTGGAGACGATCGTGTCCACGGAACCGTCCTCCAGCGGGATCGCTTCGGCCGACGCGCTCATCGTGTGCGCCGATCGGCCGCTCTCTGAGAGCTTGCGCTCCAGTCGGCGGCGCATCGGCTCGGACGGCTCGGCGAGGATCAGCTCCTCCAGGTCGTCCGGGTAGTGGCGGATGTTGGCGCCCGTGCCGGCGCCGATCTCCAGCGTGCGCCCGCGCGCGGTCGCGACGAGTTGGCTGCGGCGTCTGCCCATGCTGGCTTCCTCGCCGCGGCGCATCATGCGGTCGTACAGCGCCGCGAAGACGTGATCCCAGCGGTGCTCGCCGCGGGTTCTCGCTGCGGGCGATGTGGCGGCGCTCATGAGGGAAGGAGGGTAAACGTCTCGATGTGGCGCGGGCGTACCACGGTGAAGTGGCGGCGGTCGAGTGTCGCCACTTGGGTTGCGCCGAGGCGCTCGGCGGCAGCGATGACCGATGCGTCTACGGTGCCGAGGGGGAGGTCGTGGTAGCGCGCGACCAGCTCTGCGATGCGCAGCGTGTCCTTCCGCTCGACCGGCTCCAGGCTCATCTCGCCGGCCGCGAGATCGCCAAGGAACCGAGTCTCGGCCTGCCAGCCGAGACGACTCGCGATCAGGTATGCGACCTCGGTGATGACCAGGGTCGGGACGATCAGAGGGCCGGGATGGGTTTCCAGCAGCTCGAGGCACGCCTCGTGATGAGCGTCGTCGCCGTCGACGTAGGCATAGAGCGGACCGGCGTCAACGATGAGCGCTATCGCCCAGCTCCGCGCTGATGATTTGCTCGATCCGCTCTGAGATGTCGGTCTTGCCGCTGTGGCCGGCGGCAGCAGCCCGCAGTTGGCGGCGTCCACCTCGCAGGTGGGCTTCAAGTGCCGAGCGCGTTACGTCTGAGATGGTGCTGCCGCGGCGTCTCGCCTCATGCCGCAGCCGCTCGTCGAGCTCCTCGGGAATCTTCACCGTCGTGCGTACCACGTATGCCAGCATACCACCTGTTCGCTGTCCGCTGTCCGCTGTCCGCTGTTCGCGCCTCGCAAGGCTTGCTAGGTCGGCAGCGCGCTACTGCTGCTCAATGAGCCCGATGCGGTAGCCATCGAGGTAGTGGGCGGTTTGCAACTCAGGTGACGCTTCCCCGTGCGGGCTGAGGGTGCCATCCCAAGCCACGAGTACGTTCCCACGATGGATGAGCGCAAGCTCCTCAAGCGCCTCGCCCGCGGCGATATGGCCAATGTTGCGTTTGGCGACCTTTGCGCTCTCGCCGAGGCGCTGGGCTTCGAGCTGCGGCGTGTCAGTCGCAGCCATCACGTTTTCGCGCATCCGCACATCCCACAGCTGATCAATCTGCAATCGGTGCATGGACAAGCCAAGCCCTACCAGAGTCGGCAGCTCATAAGGCTCGTCGAGCGCTACGATCTTAGGCTCAAGGACAGGCCATGAGCGACTACCACATCAACGTTTTCTACAGCGACGAGGATGACGCTTACGTGGCCGACATCCCCGACCTGGAGGCCTGTTCGGCGCTTGGCTCAACAGCGGAGCAGGCCCTGGCCGAGGTGGAGCGAGCTAAGCAGGCGTGGTTGGACGCTGCCAGGGAGGCGGGTAAGCAGATCCCCGAGCCGCGCTACCGTCCGGCTATCTACGCTCGGTAGCAGGTGCTGGGCCTCGACCTTGACCGGTCGGGGTCGTGGTGTCTTAGCGGAAGCCGATCACGTCCGTGGAGGCGGAATCAATCTCAACAGGGGACGTGACGGTTTCGCCCGAGTAGGGGCACTGGAGCTTGGCACGCACGGTGAGGGTGCGAGAAGTGGTCTGACCGGGCTCGAGTAGCCACTCGTGTTCCCTGGTGGAGTTATTGCTCGCGCCACGTGAGAAGATCGGCATGGGATTAGCGTAGGAGCCCAGCAGGGGCGAGCAGCGTGGCAGATCGCTAATTGCAGGGAAAACGTTAACCAGAGCCCGTCGCGAGCGAGCACCGACCATGTTGTGGGATCTACGGACGCTGCTCAACTATCTCAATTCGATACCCATCCGGGTCTCTGACGAAGCAAAGCCGCGACCCGCCCTCGCGCACGGAATACGGCGGCTTCTCCGGCTGGATCCCCTGCTCGGCCAGGCGTGCAAGCGTGCCGTCGAGGTCACCCGCGGTGATCGCGATGTGACCGTAGCCGGTGCCGATCTCATACGAGTCGACGCCGTAGTTGTAGGTCAGCTCCAGGCGCGGCATGTCGCCGTCTCCGGGCTGGTTCATGAAGACGTTGACCGCCTCGTCTTTGATCGGCAGGCGTCCGACCTCGCGGAAGCCGAGCGCCTCGTAGAAGGCCACGGAGCGGTCGATGTCGGTGATGCGGTAGCAGGTGTGGATCAGGGCCATGCTGGGGAGTCTACGCGCGCCGGTCGGTAGCCCGGGCGTGACCCGCCCACGCGCCCAACCGCCCCTCTACACTGGCGGCGTGCGAACCCTGATCGTCGGCCATGGCGGGCGCGAGAGCGCGCTTGCCGCTGCCATGGCAGAGCACAGCCGGCTGTTCGCGTTCGTCGGGCACGAGAACCCCACGATCGTCGGGCAAGCCGCGGCGTCTGGCGGCGGCCACATCGTCGGTGATGTCTGCGATCCCAAGGCTGTCGCCGCGTTCGCCCGCGCCCACGACGTCGACATCGCCATGGTGAGCGCGGACGAGCCGCTTGCCGCCGGGGTCGTCGACACGCTGCTCGCGCAGGGCACGCGCGCCGTCGGTCCCACTGCGGCCGGAGCTGAGATCGAGTGGAACAAGGCGTACGCGCGCTCGGTCCTCGACGAGGTCGCACCGGAGGCAGGGTCGAGGCTGGTCGTCGTGCACAGCGCGGGCGAGCTCGACGACGCATTCGCATCGTTCGGCGCCACGCCCGTCGCCGTCAAGCCGTCCGGTCTCACCGGTGGCAAGGGCGTGAAGGTCATGGGCCCGCATCTCGCCGACCATGAGGCTGCGCGCGAATACGCCCTCGCCCTCCTGGATCGCTGCAAGCCCGGTGAGTCTGTGCTGATCGAGGAGAAGGTCATCGCCGCCGAGTTCACGATCCAGGCGGTCAGCGACGGCAAGACGGTCGTCTTCCCGAACTCCACGTATGACTATCCCTATCGCTACGACGGCGACGAGGGGCCGGGCACCGGTGGCATGGGCTCGCTCTCGATGCCAACCGCGGCGCTTCCGTTCATGACGCAGGCCCACTACGACGAAGCGTGCTCAGTCATCGAGCGCGTGATCTCCCGTCTGGGAGAGAGCGGTCGCCACTTCACCGGCATCATGAACAGCGGCTTCTTCGCCACAGCCGACGGCGTCAAGGTGATCGAGTTCAACGCCCGCTTCGGGGACCCCGAGTGCATGAACATCATGAGCCTGTTCGACGGCAACTGGGTGCAGACGATGGAGCGCATCGCCACGGGCTCGCTGACGAACGAGGACGTGCCGCTGCGCGAGGAGGCCTCCGTCGTGCTGTATCTGGTCTCGCCGGACTACGCGCTGAAGAAGGGCCCCGCGTATGACTTCGCGCTCGAGCGCGAGCGGATCGAAGCCAGCGGCTGCCGCGTGTTCTTCTCCTCTGCGGTGCAGACCGGCCCGGACGCCTACCGCACGGTTGGAACCTCCCGCGCGGTAGCGCTCGTAAGCACCGCGTCTACGCTCGAGCAAGCACGTGTGTGCGTGAGCGAAGCTGCTGCCACGGTGCCTGTGCTCGAGTGGCGCAGAGACGTTGGCGATCAGCGCTATTTGAGCGAGCTGCGTGGGCTGGTCGAGGACGAGGCGGGTGCGCGCCCGCGGGACGCCGGCGGGACAGCCGCTGAGGCGCCGGTGCTGCCAAACGTCAGCTGAGCCATTCATGCAAGGATGGCGCGATGCTCGTCGAGCGCGCCACCCATCCGCAGTTCATCTCCAACACCTATCTCATCGCCGACGGCGTTGGCGGGCCAGCGTTCTTCATCGATGCTGGTGGCCCAGTGGAGCCGCTGATCGACGCCGCCGAGCGCCTCGGGTTGACCCCCACGCACGTGCTGCTCACACACCACCACTATGACCACGTCAGCGAGGTCGGCAAGCTTCGCAAGCGCTGGCCGAAGTTGGTGGTACTGATCAGCGATCGTGAGCGCCAACTTTTGGAAAGCAGTGTTGCCGGCGCCCACGACGAGGCTGTGCAGGCCGTCCCGCCCTCACAGATGGGCTCGGTTGAGGCTGGCCAGACGCTGCGTTTCGGGGCGCTCGACGTGCGCCCGCTGCATACCCCCGGCCACACGGCCGGGATGCTGTCGTTCCTCGTTGGTGAGCGCCCGCAGGCAGGCGCCGGCGAGGGAGCGCCCGTTCGCAGCACCCGCAGCATCGTCCCCGGCGGACTTGCCGGCTCTGGGCTCGTCGTGTTCACGGGCGACACGCTCTTCAAAGACTCCGTCGGCGGCGTCAGGGCGCCGGGGCACACCACATACACCGACCTACGCGACTCGATCATGGGCACGCTCATGGAGCTGCCGCCCGACACCGTCATCTATCCCGGACACGCCGAGCAGAGCACCGTTGCCAGGGAGTGGGATGCCAACGCGTTCGTGCGCGTCTGGCGCGGCCTGGATCCCGAGGGCACGCAGCCATGCTCGGCTCTCGGTCAGCCGGCCACGCTGGTCCTACTCGGCGCTGACTACGACGGTGGCACGAAGGCGTGGGTGCGTTGGCAGGACGGCTCGGACGACATCGTTCCCGGCTCACGCGTGCAGCCGGGGGCCTGACTCCAGCGCCGCCTCCAGCGCCGGGGCCGCTCAGCTCCTAGCATGCAGGACATGGCGCGCGAGAACGAGAAGATCCCGACCTCGCGTGCGAGGCGTACCGCGACCGTCGCCACGCTCGCCGCGAGCGAGGCCGTAAAGCAATTCGGCACCCGTGCCGCGAACGTCACGCGTGGCGAGGAGGCCTCCGAGGAAGCGATGGCGCGCCGCCAGCTGGAGACCGCCAAGCAGATCGTCGCTGTCCTGGGGACGATGAAGGGCGCGGCGATGAAGCTCGGGCAGGTGATGTCCTTCCTCGACGTCGGTCTCGTGCCCGAGGAGCACCGCGAGGAGTTCCAGCAGGAGCTCGCCAAGCTGCGCGACGCGGCACCCACGGTCTCCTTCAAGCAGATGCGCCGGGTGATCGAGGAGGATCTCGAAGCGCCGATCGATGAGGTTTTCGCCACGTTCAACGAGGAGCCGATCGCGGCCGCATCGATCGGGCAGGTCTACCGGGCGACCCTCCATGACGGGCGCGAGGTCGCCGTGAAGGTCCAGTACCCGGGCGTCGCCGGAGCGGTGCGCGCGGACCTGCAGAACCTGGACATGATCCTGCGCCTGCTCAAGCGCATGACCCCAGCGCTCGACGTGAAGGCGATCGCCGAGGAGATCAAGGAGCGGATCGTCGAGGAGCTCGACTACGAGCTCGAGGCCCAGAACCAGCGCTCGCTGGCGAGGATCTTCGCCGGACACCCGTTCATCGTCGTGCCCGACGTCGTCAGCTCGCTCTCGCGCGAGCGGGTGCTCGTCAGCGATTACGTCGAGGGCGTCGGCTTCGAGGAGCTCAAGGGTCGTTCCCAGGCCGAGCGCAACCGCATCGGGGAGATCATCTTTCGCTTCTTCCTTGGCTGCCTGTACCGCCACCGCCAGTTCTCCGGCGATCCGCATCCGGGCAACTTCCTGGCGCTCGATGACGGGCGTGTGGCATTCCTCGACTTCGGCCTGTTCAAGCGCCTGGATGCGGAGCCGGTGGAACTGGAGCTCGCAGCACAGCGTGCTGTCACAGAGGGGGACGCCGCCAAGCTGCACGAGCTGCTCAGCCAATCGGGCTTCCTACCTGAACCAGAGCGCGTTGACCCCGACCACTTGCTGGCCTTCATCCGCGATGCGATCTGGTGGTACACGACCGCCGACGAAGAGGTCCTGCTCTCGCCGGAAATCGCCACCCAGGTGATGATCGAGAGCTCCGATCCGCGCTCCAGCCATTTCCGTGAGATGCGCCACCAGACGATTCGCCCTGAGCACCTGTTCGGTCGCCGCATGGAGATGCTCACGCTTGCCGTGCTCTCGCAGTTGCGCGCCAGCGCCAACTGGCACAGGATCGCCCGCGAGTGGATGTATGGCGATGAGCCCGTGACGGAGCTCGGCCGCGAGGAGGCCGAGTTCTACGGTCGCAGCGGCGTCGGCGCGCGCTGAATTCAGAACCCGGTGTTCGTCTTCACGCGTTTGCGGTCTCCGGGGTGCAGGCCGCCCTTCGCGTTGAGCGTCGCACACGCCTGCGCGATGTCCGCGCCGAGGGTCTGAATGAGCGTCTGGCCGAGCGTCTCCTTGACAAGTACGCGCAAGATCTTCACCTGTTCGGCATTCGGCGGGAGCGTGTAGGCGGGGATCATCCAGCCGCGCTCCACAGCGACCTGTGCGGCGATGTCGAACTCGTCGTAAGGATGCTCGCCCTTCAGTTTGAAGGCGACCAGCGGCAGCTGCTCGTCCTTCTCGCTGCCCACCAGCTCGAAGTCCCCGCACGCTTTGATCTCCTTGGCGAGCACGCGCGCGTTGTAGCTCATCGTCTCCATCACGTAGCGGTAGCCCGCGTGGCCGAGGCGCGCGAAGTTGTAGTACTGCGCGAGCACCATCGACGCCCCCGTCGAAAAGTTCAGTGTGAACGTCGCATCGCGCTTACCCAGGTAGTTCTCGTAGAACACCAGGTCCTCCGCCAGATCGGCCTTCTCGCGGAAGATCAGCCAGCCGATCCCCGGGTACACGAGGCCGAACTTGTGACCGGAGACGTTGATCGAGCGAACCTGCTCCAGACGGAAGTCCCACTCGGAGTTCGGGTACAGGAAGGGCCATACGAAGCCGCCGCTGGCGGCGTCCACGTGCAGCGGCACGTCCAGGCCTGTGTCCTGCTTCAGGTCCACCAAGAGGTCGTTGATTCCCCGGATGTCATCCGCGTGGCCCGTGAACGTCGTGCCCAGCACGGCCGCCACGCCGATCGTGTTCTCATCTATGTGGGGCTGTATGTCCTCGGGGCCGATCGTGTACTTATCCGGCTGCAACGGCACGATCCGCGGTTCCACGTCGAAGTAGCGGCAGAACTTCTCCCAAACCACGTGCACGTCGCCGCCGAACACCAGGTTCGGCCGATCGGTCCCCTTTCCAGCCGCTTCTCGGCGCGCCCGCCACTTCCACTTCAACGACAGCGCCCCGAGCATGATCGCCTCCGAGGAGCCCTGCGTGCGCGCGCCCGTCGTCTCTCCCGGCGCGTTGAACAGATCCGCGAGCATGCGGATGCAGCGTTGCTCGATCTCCGCCGACTGTGGGTACTCAGCGTGGTCGATGAAGTTCACCTGCAGCGTCTGGCTGATGACCTCCTCAGCCTCGGGCTCCATCCACGTAGTCACGAACGTCGCCAGGTTGCGCTGTGGCAGCCCGTCGAGCACGATCTCCTCTTCAATCAGGCCCTTCGCTTCCTGCGCCGACATCCCCACCTTGGGCAGCTTGTGGTCAGGCGCGGGCTCCAGCCTGTAGCGGTTGCCGTAGATGCCCTCCAGTTTCTCGATCTCGCTGCGCGTCAGTGGCGGCGGCGAGCTGTCCGCTCGCTCGTGCGGGGGGTGGGAGTCTGCAGGCACGTCATCCTCCTCGTGTCGAGCTACGGGGCACTGCTCAGGACTCGACCCATGGGCTGTGCCACTGGCCGAAGCCCTCGATCAGGTCCTCCGCCTCGGATGGACCCCACGAGCCGGGGGCGTAGCGGTGCACGGGGGGCGGGTCCTTCAGCAGCGGTTCGAAGATGCGCCACGTCTCTTCCACGCCGTCCTGGCGGGTGAAGCGCGTGCTGTCGCCGCGCATCGCGTCCAGCAGCAGCACCTCATACGGCGTTGGCGCCTCGCCGCCCTGCTGCGCGAACTCCACGTCGAGCGTCACCGCCTCGGGGCCCGCCTGGTCGGCACGGTGCGCATCCAGGACCAATCGCGTGCCGGTTGAGGGGTCGAGCTTGACGACGAACTGGTTCGGCTCCGGGCGACGCTTGGTCTGCTCCATGAAGCCCAGGCGCGGTGGGTCGCGGAACACCGCGCGCAGCTCCGTCTGTGTCAGGGGCAGCTTCTTGCCCGTGCGAATGAACCACGGCACCCCCGACCAGCGCCAGTTGTCGATGTCCAGGCGCAGCGCCGCATATGTCTCTGTGGTCGAGTCCTTCGCCACGCCGTCGATGTCCAGGTAGCCGTCGTACTGTCCGCGCACGTAGTGCATGGGCTTGGCATCCGCGATCGAGCGGAAGACCGCGAACTTCGCGTCATGCAGCGTTTCCGCGTCGCTGCCGGCCGGCGCCTCCATCGCGGCCAGCGCCACCAGCTGCATCAGGTGGTTGACGACCACATCGCGCAGCGCGCCAACGGGGTCGTAGAAGTGGCCGCGATCCTCTACCCCGAACTTCTCCGCCATCGTGATCTGCACGTAGGCAATGTGGTTGCGGTTCCAGATTGGCTCGATCATCGTGTTCGCGAACCGCAGATAAAGGAGCTCGTCAGTGCCCATCTTGCCCAGGAAGTGGTCGATCCGGTACAGCTGGGACTCGTCGATGTATTTGTGGATCTCTGCTGCCAGTTCGCGCGCCGAGGCGAGGTTGTGCCCAAACGGCTTCTCCACGACCACGCGCGCGTGCTTCGTGAGCTTCGCGCCCGCCAGTTCCTTGATCACCGGGCCGAACAGGAACGGCGGGATCTCCAGGTAGAAGACCGGCGTGTGCGCGTCGCCGATCGCCTTGCCCACCTTCTCGTACGTGGCCGCGTCGGTGAAGTCGCCACTCACATACGACAGCCGCTTTGCCAGACGCGCGAACACGTCTGACTCGAGCTTCTCGCCCGTGCCTTCGATGCATTCGCGTGCGTGTTCGCGCAGCTTCTCGAGGCTCCAGTCATCGACCGCCACACCCACGATCGGGCAGTCCAGCAATTCGCGTTTCTCGAGCCTGTACAGCGAGCGGAAGGTCATCACCTTCGCCAGATCGCCGGTGATCCCGAAGATCACCAGCACGTCCGCGCTCTTTCCCTCCACACTTGCCATCACACCACCTGGATCTGGAAGAGGCTTGTCGTACCCGGGCGCCCCGACGGCAGGCCGGCGGTGATTCCAACGCGCTGGCCGCGCTCGCACCACCCCAGCTCAACCACGCGCCGGGCCGCGTCCGCGATCAGCGCCTCCGTGGTCTCGTGGCGCGGCATCGACGCCGCCTGCACGCCCCACATCAGACAACAGCGTCTGACCGTCTCTTTGCCCGGCGAGAGCGCGTAGATCGGCACTGTCGGGCGGTGCGCGGAGACGAGCCGTGCCGAGCGGCCCGACAGCGTGGGGATCACCAGTGCGTCCAGGCGCAGCTCGCGTGCGGCGTCGCACAGGTTGTGCGCGATCGTGTACGCGGGGTCTGAGTGCGTGCGGCGCACGCGCGAGAGGTTCCAGCGCTCATACGGCGCGATCGACTCCGCCTGCACCGCCACCGCCGCCATCATTTCCACCGCCCCCACCGGGTAGGCGCCCACCGCCGTCTCCTGGGAGAGCATCACCGCGTCCGTGCCGTCCAGGATCGCGTTGGCCACGTCTGCCACCTCCGCGCGCGTGGGGCGCGAGGAGCTGACCATCGAGTCGAGCATCTGCGTCGCCGTGATCGAAGGCCGCGCCATCCAGCCGGCCAGCTCGAGCAGCTGCTTCTGCACGAGCGGCACGCGCTCGATCGGCAGCTCGATGCCCAAATCGCCACGCGCCACCATCACGCCGTCCGCCGCCGCGATGATGTCCGACGCGCGTTCCACCGCCTGCGGCTTCTCCATCTTGGCCACCAGCGGCAGACGCGTGTGCTCACGCACGAATTCCACGTCCTGCGGCGTCTGCACGAACGACAGCGCCACCATGTCCACGCCGATCGACTCCCCGTGCGCCAGCAAGTGCAGATCCTCCTCCGGCACCGCCGGCAGCGAAGCGACCGGCCCCGGGATGTTCAGCCCCTGACGCGAGGCGACCGCGCCGCCCACCTCGATCTCGACGTCCACCTCGTGCTCCGGCGCGCGCACGCCGGTCACGCGCAGGCGCACCGAGCCGTCCGCCAGGTACAGGATCGAGCCCGCCTCGACCGCGTCCGCCAGACCCGCCCAGGAGATGCTCATCTGGCGCGCGTCGCCCGGACGATCGCCGTCTCCACAGGCGAACGTCAGCGTCTCGCCCGGGGTGAGCTCCACCACGCCCTCGCTCAACGGGCCGATGCGCAGCTTCGGCCCGGGCAGGTCCTGCAGGATCGCCACCGGTCGCCCGACCCTGCCGGCCGCGTCACGTACGCGACGCGCCGTCTCCGCGTGCTCGTCCAGCGTGCCGTGCGAGTAGTTCAGGCGCGCCACGTCCATGCCCGCTTCCACCATGCGTCGGAGCACCTCCGGCTCGCGGGAGGCGGGGCCGATCGTGGCGACGATCTTCGTGCGGCGCATGCGCCCAAGGTATCGGTCGTCGCCTGCGCATGCGCTGGGGCGTGCGCAGATGTTGGCGAGCTGTTGCCTGCCGTCGCGTAGCATCGAGGCGTGCTCGGTCCCTCGAGGCCATTGCCCCGCGTCGGCGCGCACGCGCGCATCGCGCACTTCGGCGGCAGCCACGAGCGCTGCACGGTGCTCGCCGTCCATGACGACGGGCGGCGGCTGGAGGTCCGCGACGAGGCCGGGGAGGTGCTCGAGTTCGTGCTCAACCCCGCCACGGCAAGGTTCCTGGCCGGCGGGAGCGTCGGCGGGGCGCGTCTGGAGCTGCTCGGGGATTGAGCGTGAGGGCACGCGCGGTCTTCTCGGCGATCGAAGCAGACGCGCGGCTGCGCTGGTGGCTGCGGGAGACGCCCCGCTTCGATCCACGCGCCGCGGTGGGGCCGTTCACCACGCTCGTGGCATTTCTGCCGGCCGCGTTCGCGGCGAGGCTCACGGAGGTCGTCGGCACGCTCGAGGAGGTCGCGGGTCACTACCGCTATGCGCCCGCGCAGTTGCACGTCACGATCCGCAATCTCGACGGCGTCGATCACTCGACGCTGGCTGCGCTGCTCGTGGGTCGAGGGCCGCTGCTTCTGCATGGCGGGCGCCTCGGCTTCACGCGCGAGACGCTCCTGTTGACGTTGAGCGCAGACGTCGCCCTGCGGCGCCTGCGCGCAGAGATCGATCGGCTGCCCGGCGCGCGAGCGCCCGGTGGCGCGCTTCGCGATCTCGCGTTCACCAACGTGCTGCGCCTCAACGGGCCGATTGGCGACGAGCTTCTTCGAAGCGTGGCACGACATCGGCACGCGCTTGCCGGCGAGCTGCTGGAGCTGCAGGAGCTCACGCTTGTGCGCACGGACAAGGTCGGCAGTCCGCAGCGCACGCAGACCCTCGCGCGCTACGCGCTGGGCGATCACGGCTGAGGGGTGCGCGGAAGTCTGAGCTCAGGACATCTGCACGCTCACGACCTCCAATCCTGGAACCCGCTCGAAGTGCCGGACGTTGCTCGTAGCCACGCGCCACCCGACCGAAAGCGCGGTCGCCGCCACGAGTCGATCGTGGGCGCCGCCTTCGGTTCCGGACGAGGCGAGGCTCGCCCACAGACGAGCATGGACACGTGCGACGAGGAGATCGAACGGCAGGGTGGGGAAGGCTGCGAGCACGCCCTCGACGAACGCCGCTCGTCTTGCGCGGTGCTCGTCCGTCGCCCTGTGTACCCCGTGCAGAAGCTCAGAGGCGGTGATCGCGGCGATCGCAACCTCCTCGCTCTTACCCACCTGGGATGCCAGACGCAGCGACGTCGAGGCATGTCCAGCCGGCAAGCGGCGCGTCGCTCGCTCGAGCTCGATGAAGACCGTGCTGTCTAGGACTGTGCCCAAGGATCGGCCGGCGCTGGTCCGATGAAAGAGAGCACGGCTTCCATGTCCTCGGCAAACGCAGGATCCGACGTTCCGGCGTGCGCAAGCAGCGCAAGGGCCTCGCCCAGCGGGCGCCCTCGTGGCGCTGCGGCTCGCGTCCGCTCGTGATCGTCGGGATGGACGATCACGTAAGCCGGGCGCTCGCGGTTGAACACCACGACCTCCTCGTGGTGGGCGACGGCCTCCCGGGCACGCCGGGGAATCCGAATCTCCTCAGCTTTGATCCTCGCCATGGACAGAGTCTAGTAAATCCGTACGGAAGTGTACGGAATTCGGCGCTCACCCCAACATGTCGTGCACAGCGCCGCGCAGGAGCTCGGCGAGCTCCTCCATCGGCACATCACCGAAGACGGCCTCACCCGTAGCTAGGGCTCCAACCACGGCGCCGATCGAGCAGGCCATGCGCACGCGTCGCTCGAGCGGGATGTCGGAGCTTTGCAGCATGCGCCGAAACTGCTGCTCGATGTCGTCGTTCTCGGCCTGATGGCGCTCGCTGTTCTGGAGCGCCTCCATCGCGCCGTGGTTTCGCTGGTGCAGCAGGACCAGCTCGCGGTTCTCGATTACCTGATCGATGAAGTCGTCCAGAAGTGCCGGCCAGGCTTCGGCCCGCTGCTGGCCGGTCTCGAGCTCGTCCAGCCGCTCGAGTGCCTCGCGGCCGAGCGCGTGCAGACGCATGTGAAGCTCGAGAAAGATGTCTTCCTTGCGCTCGAAGTGGTAATACAGCGCCGCCTTCGTCGTTCCCAGCCGTTCGGCGATGTCTCGCAGCGACGTCTTGTCGTAGCCGCGCTCGGTGAACAGCTCCAGGGCGATGTCGAGGATCCGCTCCCGCGTGGACGGCCCGCCCGGCGCGGTTTGCAAGCCCTCCTCCGCCGCCTTCTCCCGGGGATCGTCGTCGCTTGTCGTCGTCGGCACTGAGCGTGGCATGCATCTAGCTTACTTGACGACCGGCAAGGAGTGTGTATGATTCAGCGCGCTTGCTTGCCGACCGGTAAGTAGCAGGCGAGAACCCACCAGTCATCCACACCGAAGGGGACCGCAATGACCAATGCCCTGATGATCGAAGCGCACGGTCTCGCCAAGCGCTTCGGCACGACCGTGGCGCTCGACGGGATCGACCTGCAGGTCCCGGCGGGGGCGATCCTCGGTGTGCTCGGGCCCAACGGCGCCGGCAAGACCACTGCCGTGCGCATCCTCACCACGCTCTCGATCCCCGACGCCGGCACGGCGCGCGTCGCCGGCCACGACGTCGTCACGGAAGCTGCTGCAGTGCAGCGCAACATTGGCGTGACAGCCCAGGATGCAACGCTCGACGAAATCCTGACCGGGCGCGAAAACCTCGTGATGATCGGACGCCTGAGTGGCCACTCGAGGGGACAGGCGCGGGTACGAGCGGCGGAGCTGCTCGAGCAGTTCGACCTCGTGGACGCCGCCGGGCGCATCCTCAAGGAGTACTCGGGCGGCATGCGCCGACGGCTGGACCTCGCTGCCGGCCTGGTGACGCGCCCCCCGGTGCTGTTCCTCGATGAGCCCACCACCGGCCTTGACCCCACCAGCAGGGTGCGCATGTGGGACGTGATCCGCGGCCTCGTCGCCGAGGGGGTCACGTTGCTGCTGACGACGCAGTATCTCGACGAGGCCGACGAGCTCGCCGACAGGATCGTCGTGATCGACCACGGCCGTGTGATCGCCGGTGGCACCGCCGCGGAGCTGAAGGCACAGGTCGGCGGCGCGCGCCTGGAGGTGACGCTCTCAGAGCCGCGTGCGGACGCTCCGGCGGCGCTAGCGCCGTTCGTCGCCGGTCCCGTGCACGAGAGCCACGACGGGCGGCGCCTGCGCGCCCAGGTACAGAGCGCAGGCGGCCTGGCCACGACCGTTGTGCGGGCGCTCGATGCGGCGGGAATCACGGTCGACGACGTCGAGGTCCACCAGCCGTCGCTCGACGATGTGTTCTTCGCGCTAACGGGCCATCCCACCGCATCCTCCCTGGAGGCGGACCCAGCGGCGCAACCAATGGAGGTTTCCGCATGAACAAGCTACGCGACGTGGGTGTGCTCACCTGGCGCAACCTCGTGCACATCAAACGCGAGCCGTTGCAGCTCTCAGACGTGACCGTGCAGCCCGTGCTGTTCACGCTGCTGTTCGTGTACGTGTTCGGCTCCGGCGTCGTGCTCCCCGGCGGCGGCAGCTACAAGGATTTCGCGATCGCGGGCCTGCTGGCGATGAACCTCACCACCTCGGCGATGGGCACCGCCGTTGGGCTCAGCACCGACCTCGGCAGCGGCGTGATCGATCGCTTTCGCACGCTTTCCATGTGGCGGCCCGCCGTGCTCGTCGGTCGCTCGCTCGCCGACGTGCTCACCGCCGCGATCTGCGCGTCCTTCGTCGCAATCACGGGCCTGGTGATCGGCTGGCGGCCCGATGCGAGCGCGGCGTCGATCGCGGGCGGCTTCGCGATCTTCCTGCTGTTCAGCTATGCGCTCTCCTGGGGCTGTGCCTGCCTCGGCATGATCAGCAAGAGCCCGGAGTCGGCGCAGGGAGTCGGGCTCGTGATCCTGTTCCCGCTGGCGATCGTCTCCAACGCGCTCGTCCCCACCGAGCACATGCCCGCCGTTCTCAGGGCGCTCGCCGACTGGAACCCCGTGAGCGCCGTTACCGCCGCATCGCGCAAGCTGCTCGGCAACCCGGACCCCTCGGCGAGCATCCACGCATGGCCGATGCAGCATGCGCTGCTCGCTTCGCTGCTGTGGTCGGCCGCGCTGATCGCCGTGTTCGCTCCCCTCGCCACAGCTCTCTATCGGCGCCGCACCACCGACTGAGCAGGGCGTGGGCGGCGCCGCCCGCCGGAGCGCCTACAACGGTTCTGGGCTGACTTCCTGAGCTCCGGGACGGTGCTCTTCGTAGACGCGCAGCGCCTCGCGTTCTTCGAACGAGTAGTACTTGCCAAGAGCTTCGTGGCGTGCCGGCTCGAGCGCTGAGGGCAGTGGCGCGCGCAGCTCATCGGGGATCGCGACCTCCTCGAGCGTCTGACGCAGGTCTTCTTCCAGCTGTGAGCCGCCCTGGCCCTGGCTGGAAAGCTCCAGCAGGCCTTCTTCGCTCGAGTAGTCGTAGAGCTCCTGTTCCTGGCCGCCCGGTTCGATCTCGATCGTCCCGGGGCGCCAGTTGGAGTAGAGCGCGAGCTTGCCCGCGGGCGAGCGCAGCGCGATCACGTGGCGGGAGGCATCGGAGGCGTACGGTTCGGTCGCGAACTCGGTCACGTCCTCGTCGGTCGTGTGCAGGATCCATTCCCGTCCCGGCGCCTGCGGATCGGCGCAGATGCTCGCGAGGTCCAGACGGCTCGCCAGATGCTCGTACGCGCGCTCCTCGCGCCAGTCCGATGAGCCGGAGGCGATCGTCAGCATCAGCGCTGCCACGTCTGCGCTGGAGGTCAGCTGCGTGCGCGGAGTTTCGGGCGCGAGCGTGAGCAGGCCGCGCGGGTCATAGACCTCCAGCGGCACGCGGATCGCCTCCTCGTAGGCCGACGCGCCCTTGCCGCGCAACCCGTGTGAGCCTCCGTACTCGCCGTGGTCGGAGGTGAAGATCACGACCGTGTTCGCCGCCACCTCCGGCCGGCTGGCCAGCGTTTCAAGGACACGCCCGATCTGCACATCCACATAGCTCTGCAGCAGCAGGTAGGTGTCCATCATCCCCGTCCACCAGCGCAGCACTTCTCCTCCCTCGAAGGGCACTGCGCCGAAGGACCTCGCGGCCGTCTCCTGCAGCGCGCGCTGCAGCGCGGGCTTGCCCTTCAGCTCGAGCTGTTCGGGCGTCTCGTAGTTCCCCGGCAGCGTTACCGCCCGCTGCGGCGGATCGACCTCCGCTTCGATGCGTTCGGTGTAGCGGTGCCACCAGGCGATGTCGTGCGGGTTCACGAACGACACGGTCGTCGCCCACGGAGCCCTGCCCGTGTGACCGTCGAACCACTCGACGAACTGCTGCGTGATCGTCGGATCGATCAGCGTGCCCTGGCCGGGCGCGCCGTTCGGCGAGGGGTAGGTGCCGCCCGAGAAGCCGTACTGACCGAGTGACGCGTCGGGGTTCGGGTTCAGGTGCCACTTGCCGTAGTAGGTCGTCTCATAGCCCATCTTGCGCAGGAGCGTGCCCCACGTGGGAAAGCGCGGGTCAAGCCAGCCCGCGCCGGTGATCATCACTCCCGTCTGGTGGGCGTAGAGCCCCGTCAGCAGCACGCTCCTGGAGGGCGAGCAGTCGTTGGCCGCGCTGTAGTGACCTTCGAAGCTCACCGAGCGTGCGCTCAGCGCCGCGAGGTTGGGCATCACCGAGGAGGCGGCTACGGCTGGGGGCATCCACACGGGCGGGCGCAGCTGGTCGACGAGGATCGTGAGGATGTTGGGCGCGGACGGGCGCGCCCTGGGCTTGGATCGCTTGCGGCCGTGCTTTGCCTTGGGCGGCGTGCGGCCGTTGTGCGAGGGCAGCCCCAGTAGGCCCGCGCCAGCCAGCGCGCCTTGCTTGATAAACGTCCGCCTGTCCCAGCGGTGCTCTGCGGCGGGCTTGGTCATTGCAGCCCGAACAGCGTAGCCTGCGAGATCAGGGAGCCTGCACGTCGGGGAAGTGCTCGGCGCAGTGCTCGCGCAGCGCTTCACGCACCCACAGGCGCTCCGCGCTCGAGGCAACGCGGAAACGCGCCAGCAGCTCGCGCTGGCGCTCGATCGGGGCACCGGCGATCACCCAGCGGACCGCCAGGCGCTCGAACAGCAGCTCGGCGGCGCGCTGCCAGGCGTCCTCCTGGGTGCCCGCGGGGCGGCTGCCCGCACCGGAGAGCGCCTCGGCGTAGTCGCGCCTGGAGCCTGGCGTGAGCGCGCCACGCAGCGTCAGCACGTTGCCCTCCGCGTCTGTGTAGTCGCTGCTCGGCGCGCTCAGCTTCTCGCGCCGGCGGTTGCGCTTGGCCACGCTAGAGGGCGTTGGCGGCCTGCTGGAGCTGGCTGCCGACGTCGCCTGTGACCGCTTTGGCGTGTCCCGGCCAGGCGGCTGCAGGCTCCAGCGCCGCCAGCTTTCGCAGGCTCGCACGCGCCTGCTCGGTGTCGAAGTTGTAGATCCGCTCGGGCAGACGGGGCGCGCAGTCGCGCCCCCACATGTCGAGCGTGTAGAAGCAGTCGCTGCTGAGCGCCAGCCGGTCGGACTCCCGCCACAAGCCGATCTGCCCGGGCGCGTGGCCGGGCAGATCGATCACCGTGAACCCGGCGAGCTCGTCGCCTTCGCGCACCGTGCCCGAGATCTGCACCGGGCCGGCGTCCCAGGCGTAGCGGTGCAGCAGGCGGTGGAACTGGCGCATCGGCGTGGGCAGGCCTGCGAGGCCGTCGGGCCAGTAGCGAAAGCCGCCGCTGCCTTCGGCGTCCTGTACCTCGTCGGGGTGACACAGCACGGGCACCCCGAGCGCTGGCGCCACGCCGCGGTGGTCGGTGTGCCCGTGGCCGAGCACCACGCGGCGGATGCCGCCGAGCCTCGCGCCGGCGCTTGCGACCGCACGTGTCATCGTGCGCGCGCCCGCGTCGAACAGCGTCACACCGCCGTCGTCCTCCAGCAGATACACGTTGCAGCGCCCCGGCTGGCCCTGCACGACCCACACGCCCTGCGCGACCAACTCCGCGTCGCCGGCGCCCAGGCGCGAGGTCAGACGCGTCTTCGCGTTGAAGGCGCCCGTGATGCGCTGTTCCGCGCTCGAGCCCTGCGGCGGCAGCATCCCGATCTGGCGCGCGAAGGTCATCGAGTCCGTGAACGCGTCGTTGGCTTGGATCAGCCCGTCGCGCACCGTGAGCAGGTCGAAGCCTTCGAGCGCGATCGGGTTGCCCGTGGGCGCCACGCCGCCGAAGCTCCCGGGCCCGGCGAACGTGCCTGTCAGTCGCCACTGCACCCCGCAGCGCTCGCCCTCGGTCGTGGTGGAGAGCACCTGCATGCTCAGATCTGGCAGCGCGTCGATCAGCTCGCCGATGAACGTGCGCACGCCATCGGGCGCCTGCGTGTCGACCTGGCCGCGCACATACTCGCGCCCGCCCTCGGCCCAAAGCGAGACCGCCTGCTCCAGATCGCGCGCATCGATCGCCCCGAAGTAGCGCCGCGCGACCGACTCTGCCTTGCGCCCGGTGATGCGTTTGCGCGTGGCCGCGGCCTGTTGCATGTTGGCGGCGACCTCCTGCACCTTCGCGCTCGCCTCGCTGGCACTCTCCCGCTCCGCCATGCCGTCTCCCTTACGCCGCTGAACAGGGTTAGTCTAGTCTCCGGCGCATGCCGGATGTGGTCAGCAGGCGGGAAGGGAAGCCCACCCACGCCCGCGGCGAGCGCGTGATGCCGGGGCTCTTCCGCCTGCGCCTGCCGCTGCCCTGGCCGGGCGTGCCCCACTGCAATGCGTGGGCCGTTACCTCGGGCGACGGGTTCGTGTTGTTCGACACGGGCATGCACCAGCCGGACTCGATCTCCCATCTCGAGCGCGCCCTGGAGATGTGCAACCTGCGTCTGGAGGATGCGCGGCTGGTGGTGTGCACACACGCCCACACCGATCACTGCGGCCAGGCGCCGACGGTCCTCGAGCGCGCGGGCTGCGAGGTGTGGATGCACCCCAACCACGAGCACCTGAACCGGATGATCGAGGATCCGGACGCGGTCTTCGCACGGCGTCTGGAGGTCGCCCGGCAGAGCGGCGTGCCGCAGGAGCCGCTGCGGCGCTATGCGGCCGAGCGCAGCAACCGTGGGTCGGGCATCGCCGGCCCGATCGAGCCCGACCGCGACCTGTTGGCGGGCGTCACGATCGGCAGCGATCTGGGCGAGTGGGTCGTGTATGAGACACCCGGCCACGCGCCCTCGCACGTGTGTCTGTTTCAGCCCGAGCGCCGCCTGTTGATCTCCGGAGATCACCTGCTGGGGCGTATCTCGCTGTACTTCGACTACGGCTACTCGCCCGACCCCGTGGGGGAATTCCTGAGCTCGCTGGACACCGTGGAGAGGCTGGGCGCACGCCTGTGCCTGGCCGGTCACGGGCGCACGTTCACCGACGTGCACGCGCACATTCGCGGCAACCGCACGCTCGTGGACGAACGCGTCGAGCGCGTACGCGGAGCGCTCGACGGGCGCGAGCTGACGGGCTTCGAGGTCGTCCCATATGTGTACGGAGACTCGCTCTCGCAGGAGAACGCGCACTGGTTGCTTTCGGAGATCCTCTGCTACCTGACGCACCTCGAGGCGTTGGGCGAGGCGCAACGGATCGCCGGTGAGCCCGAGCGTTGGACTGCATAATCAGCCGATGCGCATCGACCAGATCCTCGCCGGCGAGAGCCCTGTGTTCTCGTTCGAGTTCTTCCCGCCCAAGACAGCCGACGGCGAGCGCAACCTGTACGCAGCGCTAGCCGAGCTGAAGACGCTCGAGCCCTCGTTCGTGTCTGTCACCTACGGCGCGGGCGGCTCCACCAGGGAGAAGACGATCGAGATCGTGAAGCGCATCCGCGAGCAGTATGGCCTCGAGGCGATGGCCCACTTCACCTGCGTGGGCGCGACCGAGGCGCAGCTGCGCGCGACGCTCGACGAGATGCGCGAGGCGGGCATCGACAACGTGCTCGCCCTGCGGGGCGACCCTCCAGCGGGGGAGCAGGAATGGATTAGGACGGACGGCGGCCTGGAGTACTCGAGCGAACTGGTCTCGCTCATCGCCGACGGCTATCCGTTCGCTGTTGGGGCGGCGTGCTTTCCGGAGACACACATCCACGCTGAGAGCCCCGAGGCAGACCTGCGCCACCTCGCGGAGAAGGTGGCCTCAGGCGTGGACTTCCTGATCACGCAGCTGTTCTTCGACAACGCCGTGTACTTCGACTTCGTAAAGCGCGCGCGAGCTGCAGAGATCGAGGTGCCGATTCTCCCTGGCATCATGCCGATCACCAGGGTCGGCCAGGTGGAGCGCATGGCGGGCATGTGCGGCGCGTCGATCCCTGATGCGCTGCGCCGCGAGCTGCACGCGCGCGGAGAGGACCCGGAGGCAGTGCTCGACTTCGGCGTTGCCTACGCCACGCTTCAGTGCGCGGAGCTGCTCGCGGCGGGCGCGCCCGGGATCCACTTCTACACGCTCAACCGATCGCCGGCCACGCGCGCGATCCTGAGCGCGCTGAAGCTGGCCAAGCCGTGGGCGAAGGACGCTTAGCTCTCGCCGCGACGGCGCTGGGCGCGGCCATACGCGCGATGTCGGGCATGCGCGGCGTCCACGACCGCGCGCAGCTCGGATGGCTCGCCGAGCAGATGGAGGTGCTCGAGGTCGCCGGCTTGGATGCGGCCGTCCGCCAGCGCCCAGCTCCGCAGCCACTGCAGCAGCCCCTCCCACTCCCCGTCGCCGGCGAGCACCACCGGCACGTGACGGATCGTCATCGTCTGGATCAGCGTCAGGCACTCGAACAGCTCGTCCAGCGTGCCGAAGCCGCCGGGGCAGATCACGAACGCGCTGGCGTAGCGCACGAACATCACCTTGCGCGCGAAGAAGTGGCGGAAGCGCAGCGCGATGTCCACGTAGGGGTTCAGCGCCTGCTCGTGGGGCAGCTCGATGTTGCAGCCGATCGACAGCGCACCAACGTCGCGTGCGCCCCGGTTGGCGGCCTCCATGATCCCGCCGCCGCCGCCCGTGATCACCGCGTAGCCGCCGCGCCCCAGCTCGGCGCCGATCTCCCGCGCAAGCGCGTAATGAGGGTGCTCGGGTGGCGTGCGGGCGGAGCCGAACACGGTGACGGCGCGTCCGACGTCGGCGAGCGCGTCGAAGCCGCGTGCGAACTCCGCTGCGATGTCGCGCACGCGCTCGGCGTCCGCCGCGCGCACGCTGTCGGGCTCGTCGTCCAGCCACAGCAGGAGCTCCTCGTCGAACGTGGGGTCGCGCGGCTGCGGCGGCTGCGGTGGCACGGCTGAAGCGTACGGCGCGGTCTCTCGCCTCGACGCGGTCCCGCCCGCGCCGGCGCGTAGGCTTGAGCTCGATGAGCTCCTCGCTGCAGGCGTCCCCGATTCCCTACACGATCCGGCGCTCGGCCCGCGCCCGTCGCGTGCGTGTCAACGTCCACGCGCACACGGGCGTGGAGGTGGTGCTTCCCCAGCGCGCGCCCGAGCGCGCGGCGGCGGTGGCCGTCAGCGAGCTGCGCCCGTGGATCGAGCGCCGCCTGCGCGAGGCGCGCGAGGTGCTCGACCGCGTCGCCGCGCGGGCAGGCACCGTGCCCTACCTCGACAGCACGCTCGAGCTCGTCGCCCAGCCCGGGCGCGAGCGCGCGCACCGTGACGGCGAGCGCCTGCTCGTTCCCGCTGGTGATCCCCGTCCGGCGCTCGAGCGCTTCTACCGGCGCGCGGCGCGCGCAGAGATCGCTCCGCGCCTGGACCGGGCGACGGCCCTGGCGGGCACCGCCTACGCCGGCCTGGACATCCGCGGGCAGCGCACCCGCTGGGCGTCGTGCTCGTCAAAGGGGCGGATGAGCTTCAACTGGCGGCTGCTGCTCGCACCCGAGCGCGTGCTCGAATACGTCGTCTGGCACGAGGTCTGCCACCTGGAGATCCTCGACCACTCGCCCCGCTTCTGGGCGCTCGTGGCGCAGCGCTGGCCCGGCTACGCGCACGACCGCGCATGGCTGCGCGCGCACGGCGCAACGCTCGTGCTCTGACTCGACACATTCTGAAATCGTCGGTAATTAGAATTTAGGCGCCCACGCAGAAGGACTTGCCGCGAACAGCATTGAATGCTTGAGGTGTGGCCGATCGCTACGTATTCGCCGACGAGGCTGGCAATTTTGATTTCTCGCGAGGTTCCGGCGCCTCGCGCTACTTCATTCTCTGCACCGTCGCTTCCAGCCACTGCGAGGTCGGGGATAGTCTGCTCGCGCTGCGGCGTGACCTCGGTTGGAGGGGCCTTCACCTGGATCGCGTGTTTCACGCTACAGAAGACCCGCAGGCCGTTCGAGATGAGGTATTTGCGCTGCTAGCCGATATGGATTGCTGGGTCGATGCGACTATCCTTGAGAAGTCCAAGGCGCAACCGCATCTTCGCGGCGAAGCGCATATCTACAAGATGGCCTGGTACCTGCACTTCAAATACCTGGCCCGCCGCATGGACGCCTCGGATCGCCTATTCGTGGCAGCGTCGAGTCTTGGAACGAAAAAGGCTCGTGGTGCGCTTCACACGGCTGTGGATGACGTCGTCAGACAGTTGTCGCCTTGTCGATCTCACTGAGTCGCCTTCTGGCCGGCAGACAGCGATCCTTGCCTTCAGGTCGCCGACTACTGCACATGGGCGATTCAGCGCAAGTGGGAGAGGGCGGACGAGCGCTCGCACACTCTCATATCGCCAAAGATTCGAAGTGAGTTCGATGTCTGGCAGCGAGGCGTCATCAACTACTACTAGAAACTACGGTCGGCCCCCGCAAAGCTAGCTTTCCTTGACTGGAGAGCAGAGCCCAGGGGCTCTTTCACCGTACGAGAGCCGACCCAAACTTCATCGTGATGCCTCTCAATGATTGCAGAAGGAGGGGACGGAATCTGCAAGCACTGCTTCATCATCCTCAGGGAAGTTAGCTGCGCTCGTCCATCGGCACGTAGTCGAGATCACGCTCGCCGGTGTAGATCTGGCGCGGACGCGCGATCTTCTGCTCGGGGTCCTCCACGAGCTCCTTCCACTGCGCGATCCAGCCGCTGGTGCGACCGATCGCGAACATCACGGGGAACATCGCCACGGGCAGGCCCAGCGCCTCGTAGATCAGGCCCGAGTAGAAGTCGACGTTGGGGTAGAGCTTGCGCGAGGTGAAGTACTCGTCGTCGAGCGCCTGCTTCTCCAGCTCAGTGGCGACGTCCAGCAGCGGGCTCTTGCCCCGCACCTCGAAGACGTCGTCGAGGTATTTGCGGATGATCCGCGCGCGGGGGTCGTAGTTCTTGTACACGCGGTGACCGAAGCCCATGAGGCGCTCGTTGCCCGCCTTGACGCCCTCCAGGAACGCGGGGATGTTCTCGACCTTCTCGATCCGTTTGAGCATCCGCAGCGCCTGCTCGTTGGCGCCCCCGTGCAGCGGGCCGTAGAGCGCAGCCACGCCGGCGGCGACGGCAGAGTAGGGGTCGACCTGCGTCGAGCCCACCGAGCGCACGGCGCTCGTGGACGCGTTCTGTTCGTGATCGGCGTGCAGGATGAACAGGACGTCGAGCGCGCGCGCCAGCCGCGGATCGGGCTGGTACTTGAGCTCAGTCATTTTGTACATCATCCCCAGGAAGTTGCCCGCGTACTCGAGGTCGTTGTCCGGGTAGACGTAGGGCTGGCCCATGTTGTGGCGGAACGCGAACGCCGCCAGCGTGGGCATCTTCGCCAGCAATCGGATGATCTGGATCGCGCGCACGCGCTCCTCGTGGATCTTGTTGGCGTCGGGGTAGAAGGTCGAAAGCGCACCGACGGATGCGACGAGCATGCCCATCGGATTGGCGTCGTAGCGGAAGCCCTGCATGAAGTCCTTCACGTTCTCGTGCACGAACGTGTGGATCGTGATCTCGTCGATCCATCCCTCGAGCTCGACCTTGTTGGGCAGGCGACCGTTGATCAGCAGGTAGGCGACCTCCAGATAGGTCGAGTGCTCGCACAGCTGCTCGATCGGGTAGCCGCGGTGCTGCAGGATGCCGGCGTCGCCGTCGATGTAGGTGATCGAGCTGCGACACGAGGCGGTGTTCATGAACGCGGGGTCGTAGGACATCATCCCGAATTCGTCTTCGTCGACCTTGATCTGGCGTAGATCGCTCGCACGCACCGTGCCGTCTTGGATCGGCAGCTCGTAGCTCTTACCGGTGCGGTTGTCGGTGACCGTGAGCGTGTCCTGCGGCGCGCCATTTGCTTGGCTGCCACCCGCCGCGCCGGCGTCCGTGATCGTCGAGTCCTGGCTGCTCATGCGTTCTCCTGTCCGCGCGGTTTCTGGTGCTGTACGTCGATTATGAGCAACCTAGCGCGGATCTCAGCCGCGGAGCGCCAGCGGGGCGCCGCTGAACTGGGTCATCGCGTGCAGCTCCTGGATGCGGGCCGCGATCTCGCTGCCTTGCAGGCGCTCGATGCGGGCCGTCCCGAACTCCTCAACATTGAAGGACGCGAGCACCGTCGCGTGAGCCATGGCGCGGCGCAGCAACGTGTCGGAGAGCTCCTCGTCGGGATGCGCGGCGATGTAGCCAACGAGGCCGCCCGCGAACGTGTCGCCCGCGCCTGTCGGATCGATCACGCTCTCGAGTGGATAGGCGGGAAGTGCGAAGAACCCGTCCGCGGTGACGAGCGCGGCGCCGTACTCACCCTGCTTGGCTACGACTACGCGCGGGCCCCAGGCAAGGATCTCCCGGGCGGCGGAGAGGAGGTTGGGCTTGCCCGTCAGCTGGCGCAGCTCGGCATCATTGAGGATCACGCAGTCCACTCCCTCGATCGCCTTCACCAGCGAATCGCGGGCGATGTCGATCCACAGGTTCATCGAGTCCAGCGCCACGAAGCGCGCATCAGGCAGCTGCTCGCGCACCTGCAACTGCAGATCCGGCTGGATGTTGGCCAGGAACAGCACGTCGCTCGAGCGCGAAATCTCGGAGAGCTTTGGCGCAAAGCCCTCGAACACACCAAGCTGCGTGTCGATCGTCTCGCGCGAGTTCAGGTCCCAGCCGTACTCGCCCTCCCAAAAGAATGTCTTACCGTCGCGCACGCGCTCGATGTCACTGACGTCCACGTCGCGGGCGCGCATCACGTCCAGTTGCTCCTCGCCGAAGTCCTCGCCAACGGGGCCGACGACGCGCACGTCGTCAAAGAACGAGGCGGCCAGCGAGAAGTGCACGGCGGCTCCGCCGAGCATCCGTTCACGCTTGCCAAACGGCGTCGTCACGGTATCGTATGCAATCGATCCAACCACGGTTATGGGCATGGGCGCGCACCTTAGAGCACGCGCTAGCCTGGGGCCGCGATGCGCGCGATCCAGATGACCGAGTTCGGTGGCCCGGAGGTGCTCGAGCTGACCGAGCTGCCGATCCCCCAGCCCGGTCCCGACGAGGTCCTGATCCGGGTCGCCCGCGCGGGCCTTAACTTCGCTGACACCCACACGCGCACCAACTCCTACGTGCAGAAGGCCACGCTGCCGCTGGTGCCGGGAGGAGAGGTGGCGGGCGTGCGCGAGGACACCGGCGAGCGGGTCGTGGCGCTCACCGGCAGCGGCGGCTACGCCGAGTACGCGATCGCGCCCGTTGACCGCGTGTTCGCGATCCCCGACGGCGTCGAGGACGGCACCGCGCTGGCGCTGATCATCCAGGGGACGACCGCGTGGCACCTGTATCGCACCGCCGCTCGTGTGCAAGCGGGTGAGAGCGTCGTCGTGCACAGCGCTGCCGGAGGCGTCGGCTCGATCGCCGTGCAGCTCGGCCGCCGCATGGGCGCCGGCAGGCTAATCGCCACCGCCACCGGCGAGGAGCGCCGCGCGCTGGCGCTCGAGCTCGGAGCGGACGTCGCGGTCGATCCCGCGCCCGAGGGCCTCACTGAGCGCTTGATCGAAGCGAACGAGGGGCGCGAGACGGATGTCGTGTTCGACATGTCCGGTGGCGCCGTGTTCGATGCCTCCTACCGCACGCTCGCGCCGTTCGGGCGGATCGTCGTCTGCGGCATCTCCACCGGCGAGCCCAACGAGGTGCGAACCGGCTCTCTGCTGCGCCACTCGCGCGCGGTCGTGGGCTTCTACCTGTTCCACTGCCTGGGTCGCCCGGGCATGTTCGCGCAGGCGCTGGCGGAGCTTTTCGCGCTCGCAGCGCAGAACGAGCTGAGGGCGATCGTCGGACATACCTATCCTCTGGAGCAGGCGGCGCAGGCGCAGACGGATTTGCGTGCCCGAGGAAGCACCGGGAAGCTGTTGCTCGACCCGTCCGCCTAAGCTCATCACTGTTATGGCCAAGTCCTTCTCCGAACTCGGGCTCTCCGAGTCGACCCTCCAGGCGCTGCGCGACGTCGGCTACGAGTCGCCCAGCCCGATCCAGGAACAGGCGATCCCGGCACTGTTGGAGGGACGCGACGTGATCGGCCAGGCCCAGACGGGGACCGGCAAGACGGCCGCTTTCGGCCTGCCGATCATGGAGTACATCGACCCCTCCGAGAAAACCGTGCAGGCGCTCGTGCTGACGCCGACGCGCGAGCTCTGCATCCAGGTGACGCAGGCGCTGCGGACTTACGGCGCCCACACCGGCATCGACGTGGTGGCCGTTTTCGGCGGCGCTCCGATCCGCACGCAGCAGGCTCAGCTGCGCGCCGGTGGGCACGTGGTCGTGGGCACGGTCGGACGCGTCCTGGACCTGATCTCGCGCCACTCGCTGGTCCTGCACGACTGCCGTTTTCTCGTCCTCGACGAGGCCGATGAGATGCTCGACCTCGGCTTCTTGGAGGATGTCGAGAAGATCCTCTCGCTGACGCCTTCCAGCCGCCAGACGGCGCTCTTCTCGGCGACGATGCCGCCGCCGATCCGCACGCTGGCCGATCGCTACATGTACGACCCGGAGGTCATCCAGGTCGAGGCCGAGACGCTCACGATCGACACCGTCGCGCAGTTCCAGCTCCCGGTCGAGACGAAGGCCAAGCCCGACAAGCTCGTCGAGGTCCTGCGCGCAGAGATGGGGCCGAAGGGCGAAGCGGAAGGCCACCAGGCGATCGTGTTCGTGCGCACAAAGATCCGCTGCGACCAGCTATTCCGCACGCTGCGCGACCGCGGCATGAACGTGCGCGCGCTGCATGGCGACATGTCCCAGGGTTCGCGCGACGGCGTGATGTTGGCGTTCAAGGGCGGGCGCGTTCCGATCCTCGTCGCCACCGACGTGGCCGCGCGCGGGCTGGACATTTCCACCGTCACGCTTGTGGTCAACTACGACGTGCCCACGAGCCCCGACACCTACGTGCACCGCATCGGGCGCACCGGTCGCGTCGGGCGCTCCGGCCGTGCGATCACGTTCGTGGAGGACCGCCAGAAGCGGGAGCTCGAGGCGATCGAACGTCACATCGGCACGCACATCGCCCAATGGGAACAGGGCGCGGTGGCCGCCCCCACACCCGTGCAAGAGCGCCCGCGCCGGCACTCAAAGCCCCGTATCTCTCGCCGCGATGAGCAGGAGCCCTACGCGAAGCTGGTGCTGGGCGGTGGGCGCTCCGCCGGGCTGAGCGTCGCCGACATCGTCGCCGCCGTTACATCCGGGGCGGGGCTCGACGGCGAGGCCGTGCGCGACGTGCTCGTGCTCGACCGCTTCTCCTTCCTATCGGTCCCCTCCGCAGAGGCCGATCGCGTGATCGAGGCGCTCAATGGACACTCGGTTGGTTCCGGTGACTCCCACCCGCTCAGCCTGGAGCGCGTGAAGGCTCGGTAGAGCGTCTCGCTATCGTGGCCCGCTGATCCCGAGCGACCCAGAGGAGACCTGCGGAAAATGTCAATCGCCACGATGCAGACAACAGAGGGACCGATCGTTTTCGAGCTGTTCGATGACGACGCGCCAAAAACGGTTGAGAACTTCCGCAAGCTCGTCTCAGACGGCTTCTATGACGGGCTCACGTTTCACCGCGTGATCAAAGACTTCATGATCCAAGGGGGCTGTCCGCTCGGGACGGGCACGGGCGGCCCCGGCTACACCTTCGAGGATGAGTTCAACGACCACAAGGTCGTACGCGGCGCGCTGGCGATGGCCAACGCGGGCCCGAACACCAACGGCTCACAGTTCTTCATCGTCACCACCGACGCGGCGCCCTGGCTCGACGGCAAGCACACGGTGTTCGGCCAGGTGACCGACGGAATGGACGTCGTCGACACGCTCGAGGGCGTCTCCACCGACGGCTCGGACCGCCCTTCGGAGCCGATCGGGATCGAGTCCATAGAGCTATCTAGCTGAGGCGCGCATATGAGCTAGCCTTGTTCGTCACAAGCCTTCAGCGAACAAGGGGAGCCGAGATGGCGAGCGTCGAGCAGCACGTCGAGCAGGAGATACTCCAAGCCGAAAGCCCCATCTCCCGCCGAGGCGACGAGATAGCGGTCGAGAATCCCGCCACGGGCGAGACCGTCCGCACCGTCCCCGACCTCGGCGCGGAGGCTGTCGCGGAGATGGCCGCACGCGGCCGGCGCGCGCAGCCGGAGTGGGACGCATACGGCTTCGACGGCCGCGCGCGGGTGCTGTTGCGCGCGCAGAAGTGGCTCATGGACAACTCTCAGCGGGTCGCAGAGACGATCGTCTCAGAGACCGGCAAGACGTTCGAGGACGCCAACCTCGCGGAGATCGGCTACGCCGGCAACGCGTTCGGGTTCTGGGCCAAGCACGGCCCCGAGTACCTCGCCGATGAGTCGATCAAGTCGAGCCAGGTCCTGGTCAAGGGCAAGAAGCTGATCCTGCGCTACCGCCCGCTCGGGCTGATCGGCGTGATCGGGCCCTGGAACTACCCGCTGACGAACTCCTTTGGCGACTGCATCCCAGCGTTGATGGCCGGCAACAGCGTGATCCTCAAGCCGTCTGAGATAACGCCGCTGACTTCGCTCCTGATGGCCGAAGGTCTGCGCGAGTGCGGGCTGCCTGAGGACGTGTTGCAGATCGCCACAGGGCGCGGAGAGACCGGCGCGGCGCTGATCGAGCACGTCGACATGATCATGTTCACCGGCTCCACCAAGACCGGCCGCAAGGTCGCCGAAGCCGCCGCCCGGCGCTTGATCCCCGCGTCGCTGGAGCTCGGCGGCAAGGACCCGATGATCGTGCTCTCCGACGCCGACCTCGAGCGCGCGGCTAACTTCGCTGCGTACTTCTCCATGCAGAACGCCGGCCAGACCTGCATCTCAATCGAGCGCGTGTACGTCGAGGAGCCCGTCTATGACGAGTTCGTCGCGAAGGTCACCGAGAAGGTGCGTGCCCTTCGAGTCGGCTCCCCCGTGGGCGGCTTCGGCACCGTCGAGGTCGGCGCGATCACGTTCCCGCCGCAGCTGGACACGATCAAGGATCACGTGGACGACGCCGTACAGAAGGGGGCACGCGTGCTCACCGGTGGCCAGCAGGTGCCCGGTCCTGGGCGCTTCTACGAGCCGACGGTGCTCGTGGACGTCGATCACACGATGAAGTGCATGACCGAGGAGACGTTCGGGCCGACGCTGCCAATCATGAAGGTCGCCGACGCCGATGAGGCCGTACGCCTCGCCAACGATTCTCCCTATGGCCTCGGCGCCTCCGTGTTCTCACGCGACGCTGCGCGCGGCGAGGCGGTTGCGAGGCGCATCGAATCGGGCGCCGCGAACGTCAACGACGCGATGATCAACTACACCGTGCTGGAGCTGCCGATGGGCGGCGCCAAGACATCCGGCATCGGCTCGCGCCACGGCGCCGGTGGGATCCGCAAGTACTGCTCCCAGCAGGCGATCGTCGTCACCGCGAAACTGGCCATGAAGAAGGAACTCTTCATGTACCCGTACAAGACGCGGACGTCGCGGCTGCTGGCCGGGGTCTTCAAATTCTTGTACGGCCGCGGCAAGCGCGCCTGAGCCGGCCGTAGACGCGGCGGGGGTTCCTACGCGCTCGGCGCGGGGTCAGCGTCTGCGGAGAGCACGACCCCCAGCAGCGCTTCGAGCTCGGGGATCGTCTTGGAGGCGCTTGTGTGGTGGATCGTGGCCATGCCCATCTCCTGCGCGGGTGTGAGGTTGAACGGCAGGTCATCGACGTACACGCAGTCGGCCGCCTGTACGCCTGCGCGCTCCACGCCTAGCTCGTACATGCGACGCGCAGGCTTGCGGATGCCCTCTTCGGCTGAGATCACCACACCGTCGAACAGCTCGTCGAACATCTCGTGGGGGTAGCGGTGCACACCCCACGAGTTCGACACGAGCGCTGTGCGCACGCCCGCCTGGTGAGCCCTGCGCACGGCATCCACCATCGCCGCGTCCGGGTGCACGCCCGCGAAAAGGCCGTCGATCAGGCCCTCCGGCTCGACTTCAAGCTGCGCGGCGAACTGCAACTCGAACGCATCCTCCTCTAGCTCTCCCGTCTCCAGCGCGATCAGGAGCTCACGCGCTGCCGGGTCGGTCCTGAAGCGGTTCATCAGCTTCTCCGGGGGAATGCCCGCGGAGAAGCAGTAAGCGTGAAAGGAGGCGAACAGGTTGCTCGTGAGCACGCCGCCCCAGTCGATCAGCAGCGCCGTGCGGACGGGCCCCTCCGGTTGGTCGACCTCAGCCACCAAGTGCCACCTCCTCCGCGCGGCGGGCGAGCTCGAGCACTCCCTCGCCAAACTGCGCCAGGTAGGGGTCATCGGTCGTCCCGGCGATCGCGCGCTTGTAGTTGCCCTCCATGAACACGATGCTCTTCCACACCGCCAGGGTCGTGTACCAACGGATGTTGCTCATCGAGCGCCCTGAGCGCTCCTCGTAGCGCGCGATCAGCTCGCCGCGGGTGGGGAAGCCCTCGGCGCGCGTGACCCTGCCCAGCTGCTCGCGCAGACCGCCGACGGGATCGCTCGCCTCGGTCCACATCATGCAAAGGTAGCCCAGGTCGGCCAGCGGATCGCCGATCGTGGCCATCTCCCAGTCGAGCACAGCCGCCAGGCGGGCGGGGGTCTCCTCGGCGAACAGCGTGTTGCCCAGGCGGTAGTCCCCGTGCACGATCGTGGCTGGGCCGGAGTCCGGTAGGTGCCCGGCCAGCCACGCGCCCACGGTCTCCACCGACGGGATCTCACGTGTCTTGTTCAGCTCCCACAGCCCGGTGAAGCGCCGCAGTTGGCGTTCCAGGTAGCCGGTCGGTTTACCGAAGTCCTCGAGACCCGCCGCGCGCCAGTCGACCGCGTGGATCTCCACCAGCGCGTCGATCAACTGCTCGCCGATCCCTCGACGCTCAGCGGGATTGTCGAGTGCCTCCGGGACGCTCGAGACGATCACCTCGCCTTCGACCAGCTCCATCACGTAGAAGGGCGCGCCGATCGTGACTTCGTCTGCGCATACCGCGAGCACGTCCGGAACGCGCGCGGGCGTCGGGCGCAGCGCCCTCAGCAGGCGCGCCTCGCGCAGCACGTCGTGCGCGCTCGGTGGTAGTGGCGGACGAGGCGGGCGGCGCAGGACGAGCTTCGTCTCGCCGCGCTCGATCAGGTAGGTGACGTTCGAGTGTCCCTCGCCGATCGGCGTCGCGCGTACTTCGCCCTCGCCGAGCCCGTGGGCGTCGAGGAACGCGAGGAGGGGCTCCAGGACGAGCAGGGGAGGCCGGCTGTTAGCCTGCGCCTCCTCAGGGGTCCGGACGATGTCGTCTGGCGCGATCGGAGTGCTCACGGGCCCCCAACCTACAAACACCGCAACCTTCTCTGCGCTGAGGTGTCTCAAGCGACCATGCCCAGAATCCGAACTCTCCTCCTCTCACTGCTCGCCACGACCCTCCTCGCCGGCTCCGCCGGCGCGTCCCAGGCCCTGGCCTCGAGCAACCAGATCACCTACTTCGAGGGTGCCGCCGTGCTGCTCAATCCGAGCACGCGCCCGCACGCCATGGAACAGCTGCAGCACCTGGGCGTGAAAGCGCTACGCGTCGAGCTCAACTGGGGCTCGGTCGCCCCTGCGCCCACCAGCGCGACGAAGCCCGCGTTCGAAGCGACCAATCCAGGCAGCTACGCCTGGGGGCAGTACACCGTCCTGCTCGCCGAAGCAGCCGCGCGCAAATGGCCGGTGCTACTGACCGTCACCGCACCCGCGCCGAGGTGGGCCACCTCCAACCTCAAAGCCCCCTACGTGACGCGTCCCGATGACAAGGACTTCGAAGAATTCATGACCGCCGTGGCGCGTCAGTTCGGCTCTGAGGTCTCCGTCTACTCGATCTGGAACGAGCCCAACGAGTCCGTCTTCCTGATGCCGCAGTGGACTTCCAAGGGAGCGCCCGCCTCAGGACGCATCTACCGCGGCCTCTACCAGGCCGGTTACGCAGGGCTGCAGGCGGCCGGGCTCTCCCACCCGAAGGTGCTCTTCGGCGAGACCGCGCCCGCGGGCTATGACAAGGTCAACATCCGCAAGGAAGGCGCCAAGGGGTACAAACACCCTGTGGCGCCGCTCGCGTTCATGCGTGAAGCGCTCTGCCTGAACGCGAAGTACAAGAAATCGAGCTCCTGCAGCGAGCTTCAGATGGCCGGCTACGCACACCACGCGTACACGCTCCCTGCAGGGCCTTATTACGTCTTCCCGCAGAAGGACGATGTCTCGATCGGCTCGCTCTCACGCCTCACCAACGCGCTCAACCTCGCCGCGCGGGCACACGCGATCCCCGCCAACGTGCCGATCTACCTCACCGAGTTCGGGGTGCAGAGCAAGCCCAACAAGTTCCTTGGCGTCTCGGCCGCCAAGCAGGCGGAATACGATGCGATCGCCGAACGCATCGCCTACGACAATCCCCGTGTTACTGCCTTCTCGCAATATCTGCTCGAGGACGACCCCATAGGCGGCCTGGAACCCGGTGCCAGCTTCCAGACGGGACTCGAGTACATCACTGGGACACCCAAGCCGCTCTACTACAGCTGGCCAATCCCGCTCACGGTCACCAAGAAGGGGCATCGGGTCTCGCTCTGGGGGCTCGTACGCCCGGCCGCGGGAGCGACGAAGGTGACCGTGCTCGTGCAGCGCAAGGGATCCAAGCGCTTCACGACGCTCAAGACCGTCACCACGAACGGCCTCGGCTACTGGAGCCTCAGCTCCTCCACCGCCGGCAAGTACTGGCGGGTGCGCTGGACGAGTCCCGCCGGCGTCAAGTACGAAGGACCGTCGATCGCCGCATATTGAGTGGACGGTTGTCCTAGTTTTCTTTAAGTCCGCTGGCGCGGGTCGTATGATCGGCGCCACATGGGGGGGATGACACAGCAGGGCCATGGTGTGCTCGTGCCAGCCGGCGACTTGACGCGCGGCGTGCGCACTGGTCGCTTTGTGCGAGGCTTCGTTGCGAGTGGGATCAGGTGGCGTTTGGCTCTCGCGCTGCTGGGCGCGCTCGCCGTGGGTCTCGGTGCCTTTATGTCGCTTGCCCCGACGAACCGGGCGCGCCCGGCCACTCTTGCCCCACACTCCGCCACACTGTCCGCGGCTGCTCGGCTTGCCGTGTCGCGTGGGCTGGGCGCCGAGCTTCCCGGATATCGACTCACCCGCTCTGCCGGCGGCTTCTTGGCGCACAACGCGGGGCAGGGCCTGACAGCGAGCTTCAGCGATCGAGGCGCCACTATCAGCGTGCGTGACGGCGCCCATGCCAGCATCGTGCTGCGGTCGATTGCGGCCGGCGGGTCGACGGTGTTGGTAGGCGCCCGCGCGCAGCCGCTTGCGCGGGGCAACCGGGCCGAATATTCGCGTGGTGCGGCGACCGAATGGTTTGCCAATGGACCGTCAGGAGTTGAGCAGGGCTTCACGCTTCGCGCGCGGCCTGATAGCGCAGGGAGCGCTCGGCTCACGCTCACGCTAGGGCTAGGGGGAACGCTCAGAGTGCGGTCCGCAGCATCCGGCGCATTGGTATTGACCGGCGCGGGCGGCAAGCCCGTGTTGCGCTATGGCGGGCTTTCCGTCACCGACGCAACTGGCAGATCACTGCCTGCGCACATGATCGTCCGCTCCGGCCTCCTATCGATCGAGATCAACGCGCGCGAGGCACGCTATCCGCTGATCGTCGATCCACTCATCAGCCAGGTCGGTGAATTGTACGCATCCGACGGTGTCAAAGAAGCTGAGTTGGGTAACGCCGTAGCCGTCTCGGGCTCTACGGTGGTTGTCGGCGACTACACCGCCCTGAGAAGCGGCATCGAGGAGGGCGCAGCGTACGTCTTCACCGAGGGAGCAGGCGGCTGGGCGACCGCGACTCAGGAGGCGAAGCTTCTTTCTCCGGCGCCGGAGAAAGAAGAAGCCTTCGGCACGTCCGTCGCCGTGTCGGGCGGCACGATCGTCGTTGGAGCACCAGGCAGAGAAGGACACGGCGGATTCGGTGGCGGGGCCGCATTTGTCTACACCGAGCCGACCGGCGGTTGGGCTGCCGTCAAAGAAGACACGCATGCAGTGGAACTCCTCAACTCCGAAGATGTGGCCGAGTACGAGTTCGGTGAGTCGGTCGCGGTCTCGGGCGAAACGATCGTCGTCGGGGCACCGCAGTACCGTGACTACACGCAGAACCTCGTCTCGCCCCCCGCAGAGGGTGCGGCCTTCGTATTCATCCAGCCCGCTGGAGGTTGGACGGGGGCCGCCAGTCCGACCTATCAGACGGACACCCTCGATATCCACGAAGCGGAAGGTGAAGAACACATCACACATGTCGGCGAATCCGTCGCGATCGCCGAACAGGGAGACGCACAGACGATCGTCGTCGGGGCCCCCGGCGCACAGATCGGCTCCGAATTCGACAAATACCGCCGCGGCACCGTGCTTCTCTTCGGGAGACCGGCCGAAGGGTGGTCCAGCGCGCCCGATAGGCAGTTCTTCCCATCGGGCAAACTAATTGCCTCAGAAGGCAATGAGTACGCAGAACTCGGGACGTCGGTCTCCGCGTCGGGCGGTGTGATCGCCGCCGGTGCGCGCTACGCCGAAGTCGAAGGCATCAAACATGGCGCAACGTACGTCTTCACCGCCCCGGCCGCCGGATGGAGCGCCGTTCGCGAAGAGCCGCAGGCGGCCGAGTTGGTGAATCCGGGAACCTCAGAACTCGATGAATTTGGTCGTTCCGTGGCCGTCGAAGGGAGCACTGTGGCGGTCGCCGGGCGGGCGAAAAACATCTTCCTGTTCGCCATGCCCGACACGGGCTGGAGCGGCGAACAGCATCAGAGCGCCGAATTCACGGCGGGACCAAAATCCAATGAAACCGGCATCGGCACCGTGGCGCTTGGTGGTGGTGAGGTCTTCGCCGGGCGCGAGAGCGCCAGCCCACCTGGTGAAACCGGTGCGCAGTTCGCTGGTGCCGTCGACGTCGTCCCGTACGCGCCGCTGGTCGTGACCGGAGCGCCTACCGGCGTCGGCGGGCATGAAGCCTCCGTGACGGGCACGCTCAACCCAGACCAGACGACGGTGATGACCTGTGTCTTCCAGTACGGGACCTCAACTGCGTACGGCAGCGAAGCGCCGTGCTCGTCCTTCCGAGCCACCGGGACGGCGAGCGAATCAGTAACCGCCGGCCTCACGGGTCTAGAAGAAGGCGTCACCTACCACTACCGACTGGTGGCAGCGAACAGCGTGGACACCAGCTACGGAGCTGATGAGACGTTCACGCCGAAAAGCCCCGTGAGCGCCGGCGGGAGTCCGGAATCGACGACGACCCCCACCACATCGACCTCGACCCCGACCCCGACCCCGACCCCGACCGGCATCGTCACGCCCCCGACGTCTGCGGTCCTGGCCTGCACGACGGCGCAGGTCGCGCTGATCAACGTGGTTCAGAAGGGCACGCACGTGCTGATCACCGGCGCCGCGCGCCTGGTCTTCGCCGGTAAGAAGGTGAGCATCAGGTTCCTGGCGACGGGCAAGACGGTCGCGACCGCCACGGTCGGCGCGGACGGCGACTTCAGCGCGAGCGCGCCACTGCCCCCAACCAGGCTCCGCGGCAGTAACCGCGCCCGCTACGAAGCGGTGGTGGGGGCGCTGCACTCCCTCAACCTGAAGCTCGAGCGCCGCATGTACATGGTGAGCGCGATGTCCTCGGGTGGACACGTGACGCTCTCCGGCTACGTCACAGGGAGCTTCAAGGCGGGGACCGCGGTGAAGATCCTCCTGCGCGTCACGTGCTCCAAGGAAGAGGTGGCGGCCAAGGTCAAGCTCACCCCGTCGGGCCGGTTCACTGCCACCGTTCCCGCGCCGACGGGCGCGACAAGCCAGATTGCCGTCTACCGCGCGACGACCACCGTGCTCGACCACGGCCATCCCGAGACGACGTACACGCTGCCCACGCCTCCCACCGGCTGACCTGGGCCGCTCGCGCGCGCCAGCGGGGCTTGGCCCCCCTCCTACGATGAATAGACGATGCCTGAGCTGCCAGAGGTGGAGATAACCGCACGCCTGCTCGACGCTGCCCTGTCCGGATCTCGGATCGAGTACGCGAAGGCGCCGGGAATCAACGCGCTGAAGACCTTTGACCCGCCGCTCTCGGCGCTGGAGGGCAGGCGTGTGTCTGGCGTGCGCCGTCGCGGCAAGCAGCTGATCATCGAGGCAGATGGGGGTGGGGGAGATGCGGACGATCTGGCGCTCCTGATCCACCTGATGTCGGCTGGCCGTCTGCAGCTGTATGACAAGCCCGCCGGACCCCGTGACCGCACCTCGCGCCTGCTTGTCGGCCTCGAGGACGGTCGCGAGTTGCGCCTGCGCGAGTTCGGCTCCAAGCAGGCCGCATGGGTGAAGCTATTGCGTGCAGGCGGGCTCGAGCAGGAGGAATCACTCGCGAAGCTCGGGCCGGAAGCCTGGCCGCAGCCGCCGGAGTTGGGGTCCCTGCTGGACGCGCCGCGTCCGCTGCACACACTGCTGCGTGACCAGCATGTGATCGCTGGCATCGGGCGCTCGTGGGTCGATGAGATCCTCTGGCGGGCGAAACTATCGCCGTACAAGCGTGGCGCGGACCTCGACGATCAGGAGGCGCGCCAACTTCAGCTCGCCGTCGTCGAGACGCTCGGCGACGCGATCGCCCACTACGAGCAGACGGTCAGCCTCCCGATCCCCGACAAGCTGCCGATGCCGCTGCAGGTACATCGTCACGAGGGAGAGCCGTGCCCCCGGTGCGCCACCACATTGCAAGCCGTGCACTTCGAGGACTACGTGATCGCTTACTGCCCCGTGTGTCAGACCGAGGGCCGGATCCTCAAGGACCGCCGCCTGTCGCGCTTGCTGCGCTGAGCGCCGCCCCTACGATGGCTCCGCCGGCTGCTCCTCGCCGTCGGCGAGGAAGCACTGTGCCCAAGCCACGTCGTGCCAGCGCCCGTGCTTGAAGCCAATGCGTCTATAGACGCCGACATCCTTGAAGCCCATTGCGCGGTGTAGCCCAATGCTCGCATCGTTGGGCAGCGTCATTCCCGCGGCTGCCACACAGTAGCCGCGCTCGCGCAGCCGCGGCAGGAGCGCTTCATAGAGTGCCTTGCCGGCACCCGTGCGTCTGCGACCCACCTCAAGGTAGACGCTGACTTCACACGACCAACGGTACGCGGCGCGCTGGCTGAAGGTGCCCCCGTAGGCATAGCCGACCACGCGCCCGCAATTCTCGAGGACCAGCCACGCGTGGCGCTCTGAGGCGCGCAAGATGCGCCGTGCCATCTCCTCGCCGGACGGCGGCTCGGTCTCGAAGGTGATCGCCGTGTCCGTCACGTACGGCGCGTAGATCGCCGCGCATGCCTCGCCGTCGCGCTCGGATGCATCGCGTACGTGCAAGTCATCGGCCGTCATGGCGCCAGGATGATCGCAAAAGGGGACTGGATCAGCGGGCGCGCGGGTCACGCCTGTGCCGGTTAGGATCCGCGAATGGTCGAAGTGGGAAACAAAGCGCCCGATTTCGAGCTTCCTGATCAGGATGGCCAACCGGTCAAGCTCTCGCGCCTGCGCGGGCGTCCTGTGGTCGTCTACTTCTACCCCAAGGCATCGACGCCGGGCTGCACGACGCAGGCGTGCGGCGTGCGCGATCACCGTGCCGACTACCAGCAGGTGGATGCTGTGGTATTGGGGATCTCCCCGGACTCGGTCGCCAAGGTCAAGAAGTTCCACGATAAGGAGGGGCTGAACTTCCCCCTGCTCGCCGACGAGGGCCACCGCGTCGCCGACACCTACGGTGTCTGGGTCGAGAAGTCGATGTATGGACTTCTCGTAGAGGATAGTAAACAGATCGGCGGAAGCTTGTCCGTCAGGCTCGCTGAAAAGGCTCATGATGGAGAAGGACAAAACTGCCACTGCTTCGAGTTGCCGGGACGAAATGGCCCACCGGTCATCCGCGGCCAGCTGTTTCGTCGTCTACTTCTACTTCGCGAGGCCGACAAGATCGACTAGCTACTTGCCCGCACGACGCAGCTCCATCTAATCGGTCCGCTAGGCTGGGACGGTGCGAGAATACCCGCCCATTGCTTGGCCTCAGAATGGTCGAGCAAGTGCTCGCAGTGGCGCCGCAAAACACGTGCCCCATCAGACCGCCGACCGTCAGGTTCACGAAGCACGGAGAAGCCGCGAACGACCCTTCCGTCGTCTTCTCCAAACGCAACGTCGAGCGGTGTTGACCAGGGGACCGTGCCGCGCATATGCCTCTGCCAGCACTTGAGCACTTCTGTGCGCTGCGGTCGTGGAAGATCGAGCAACTCAACGGAAAAGTCGAGCCAGCCTGTCGGTCGGGAGCGCTCTAGCTTGTCAAGCAGGGGTTTCTGTCCAGTTGGCATGATCGGGCGTGGCCGCCGGGCTTTGCCGCCGAGCTGACGAGCAAGCATCCACGCGTCGTACTCCTTGTGCTCGTCCGGCGCGAGAAACTTCCGTTGCGTGTAGGGATGATCGGATGGAAGTTCTGCGAAGAGCAACTCGTCGCTGCAATAGCGGACGGCCCAGTCGATCTCGTCGTGTGCGATGAACTGTCCGGTGGCATTTGCTTGGAGGCGTCTCTTGAGGAAATGCACGAACAGGCTAGGGGACCGAAAGAGATCTATTAGTTGCTCCAATTCGCTGATACTCACAATCCAAGGCGGCTCCTGCCCAGAGCTTAGACCGGCTTCCTTGAGGAGCCACGACTGTGCACCGATTGCGGAAAGATCCTCAAGCGTCACGTTGAGCGCCACAAACCGAGTGATTCCGGCTACGGTGCGCTTGAACGGGACTCGTCCGGCCTGGTCACACGTGAGGGCCGCGGGATGTTGTGTGACCACTCGCAGCCCGTCGCGATGTTGACGAAGATCGCTCCCGCCGAGTAGGCCTTCGAGTGTGTCACGAAGTTTGTTGGGGTTCGCTGCTTCACTGTCGATTCGCGTCACGCCAGACTTCGCTTGGACCACGAACAGTGTGTTCTCCAAGCGGGCAAGCACGTCGATCTCGCCAGACGTTCCGTCCGGCAGCTTGTAGTAGACGTTGAGCTCTGTCCAGTCCGTGGTCAAGCCTTTGCTCAGCGCCTGGCCTGTCCGTTGCTCTAGCCAGGTCCCGCGAGCGTCACTGTACGCGGTGAACGTTGCTCGCGTGCCTCTCCCCGCCGCAGGGATCGCGGGATTGAGCAGGGCGCCAATAGAACCCCGCAGCGAGCGGCGGAGCACCTGAACGGATATGGGGCCAATACGGTCGCCAGCTCGCAGTAGTGGACGGTGACGGGCGCGTGTGGTCAGCTCGCGAAAGGCGAGCGGAGCCCCGTCGATCTTCAATCCGAAACGATCGACGAAACGCTGGGCGCCTACCGGTGCGACACCCGCAGCCTCAGCCAATTCCGCGACGGTGAATGTCATCGCCGCCCCCTTGCCATGCACGCCACGATTGCCGGCCCTGATCAGCTCCTCAAGTTTCTTAGTCACGAGCGTGCCCATGACCTCGACCAGATGAACAGCCGCCGAGGCATCCATGCCTAGCTCCGTCTTCAGGTGGACATTTACGTCGGGATCTGTGAGTACTGCGCGAGTGCATTCGTCCGCTTGGGTATCCGTAGCTTGAGCCGGGCCGAGCAAGTACTGGCTTAGCATCGTGTTGTGGATGCGCGCAAAAGCTGCATCCCGTCCAGTCTCAAAAGGAGCCGGATTAGGCACAAGTACCTCAGGGATCGCGAGAAGCCACGTCTCCGCCGCTTCGAAGAACCGGTCCAGCGCCTCTAGAAGATCTGGCTGTCCTGCCGTCCGGCTCCCACTCTGCACTCCGCCCTCGATCAGCAGGAGGGCCATCAGCTCTGGTACTGCCAACACGCCTGACAGCACAGGCTCACCGGCTGCCGGCGTCCGCTGGAGCACCGCGATCTGCACGGCGGCTAGGACATCAAAAGGATCGTAGGGAGCAAGGGCACCCAACACTTCCTGCTTCACTGCTGAGAACGACCGCTCAATCGACGCGATGTCCGCGCGCCATTCCGCGAGACGCGATTCTTGTGCGGACGTCGAGAGCGTAGTCTCCTCAACGAACACAAGCGCCCTTTCGCGGCGAGCGCGTTCGACATCGTCCAAGTCATGGATAGGCCGCGGGGGAGCCGGCTCGTGTTTGCCGCGCTGACGAGACCTCCGACGCTTCTTGCCCATGCTCAGAGTCGCCCGCCGCTCACTTCGGAACCGAGCAGCGGTAGGGGCGATCGCGTTCTGGTGATTTAGGCGGCGCCGGACGTAGCTTGCTCAAGAGCTTGGAGTACCAGTTCGTCGTGCTGGCCCGGTTTGACCTTACGTAGCACCTCCGCGATCCCCCCGGCGGGATCGATGATGAAGGTCGTGCGCTCGTTCCCGAGATAGGTGCGTCCGTACATGCTCTTGGTGACCCAGACCCCATAACGGTCGGCGACAGCGTGATCCTCGTCGGCCAGTAGCGCGAAATTGAGCCCCTCCTTATCGTGGAATTTCTTGACCTTCGCGACCGGATCGGGGGAGATCCCCAGGACCGCGGCGTCCGCCCTCTCGTAGTCGGCGCGGTGGTCGCGCACGCCGCAGGCCTGGGTGGTGCACCCAGGCGTCGATGCCTTGGGGTAGAAGTAGACGACAACCGGGCGTCCGCGCAGGCTCGAAAGCCTGACCGGTTTGCCGTCCTGATCGGGGAGCTCGAAGTCGGGGGCCTTGGCACCCTGGCTAATCACGCTCGGAGTGTAGCGACGAGGTGCTGCCAGTTGTCGTCCGGTCTATTGGTCCTTCATCCGGCTGGGGGAGGCGCGAGTCTCGCACGTGCACGGGCAAGCGCCGGGCCAGCGCAGTTTGCCAGCCGTCGGTCCAACTCCCGCAATCGACGCCGCAGACGGTGACGTTCTTTCGTCATTCCAGTGTTGCCGACTCGGGTACCTTGCCCTGTGTCCAGTAAAGCGTGCTCCCGGCCAACGCCAACGATTGGGCCCCGATGTCGGTTCCCGAAGCTAGCAAGCGTTCCCCTGACTTGTCGAGGGCGTGAACTTCATACTCAGTGCCGGCTGCGACTACTTTTTGGTTAATCCACGCCACAGCTCCGTCGCTCTTCATGACGATCGCGGTCGTCGGACCAGCCCCAATGATCTTCGGATTTACCGTCTGCGGCACCCCGGTCGGGACCTTATGTAGGATCTGTCCGCTGCGCAGGCTCTCCACTTCGACGAGATATTTTGTTCCTAGTACCGGCGATATGACGGATAGCTCACGTGCGACCAGCGTGCCGGCGAGAGTGATGTGCCGCGTGCCACCGCACGCCCCTCCCCCACTGAGGCATTCCGAAACGCCACCCACGACGAACGAGCGTGTTTGCCCGTAGACGCATCCGCGGTATTCGATTGTTTCGCTGTTCTTCCTGATCCCGTAGACCTCCGCCTGCGTGTCGGCTGCGATCACGGCGTGGCGTCCGCCCGGGGGGCAGCCTTCGGGCGCTTTGTGGTGGCCTTGGGCGAGAACTGATGTAGGCGCCAGCATGCCCACTGCGATAGCGAGAGCTAGCAGTGCTCCTAGGATCTTCATGGTTATAAGAAGACTATCTCGTGGACCGGAAGTTGCGGAATTCTTGGACGTTTGTGGGATCGAAACCGCTAACCAGCCCAAGCTAGCCGAATCCGACGACTGAAAGCGGCGTGAAGCTCTTTTCGACATTCGTACCGGCACCCAACTGGCCGCTGTCGTTGTATCCCGCGCAATCGATGCCGCCAGTCGAGAAGACGACGCACGCCTCGATATATCCCGCCGTAACGGCGGTCGCTCCTTTGAAGCCGGGGACGGCGACTGGGGTGCTGTGGTACGCGTAGTCGGGTTCTTCCTCCCACCCGGACAAACCCCAGCAGTCAACTTCCCCTCCCGTCAGCAGAGCACACGAGGCCTCCATTCCCGACGAGACTGCCGTCGCGTTCGTGATGCCGCTCACGCGTTGTGGCGTAGCTGCGCAGTACTTATAGTTTTCGTAAAGCGGCCCGAGGCAGTAGTTCGGTCCTGTAGTTTTGCCATCTCCGAGGTCTCCGTCGAGGGCCCAGCCCCAGCATTCGACAGTCCCGGATGAGAGCAGCGCACACATACTCGCATTCTTACCTGGTGCCACGGCGGTAGCGGTAGCTATACCGATCACCGGGAAGGGTGTCGTGCTGTGGCGCCATTCCGTGCGGTCTGAACCTACCCCGAGCTGGTCTTGGTAGTTCGCCCCCCAGCAGTCGATATGACCGGTCGCTAGGACGGTACATATCACGCCATCCCCGGCCGCGATTTGGACGGCATTGGTGATTCCTTCTACCTGCACGGGCACCGCACTGGACGTAGTCGTTCCGTCCCCGAGTTCACCTTCTTCGTTTTCGCCCCAGCACTCGACGTGACCGCTCGTCAGCAAGGCACAGGCTGCGTAGCTGGTGGATGCCACTGCGGTCGCGTTGCTGATGCCGCTCACTTCGACAGGCGTCGTGCTACAAGCGACGCCTGGTCCTTCGCCGCACGTTTCCGGGCCAACGGTCGTGCCGTCCCCGAGTTGGCCAGCTCCGTTTTCGCCCCAGCAGTCAACGTGTCCCGTCGAGAGCACAGCGCACGCAGATGACGGACCACTCATCGATATCGCAGTCGCAGTGGCGAGTTCTCCCACGGGCTGCGGAGACGAGCTGGCTTCGGTCGTGCCGTCGCCGAGCTGCCCCCAGGTGTTCGCTCCCCAGCAGTCGACACCGCCACCGCTCGTCAGAGCGCACGCCGCTTCGTTCCCCTCCGCCACTGCCGTGCCGACGCAGCTCCCAGTGCGGAACGTCCGGTCGCCTCCGAGGCTAGTGTGGCCTTCGTTCGCTTCGTTTTCGGCGGTTACTTGATAGTGGTAGAGCTTGCACGATTCGAGGCTGCTCAGGCTCGCGGAAACGGTCTGTTCGCCGGCTTCTTCGGGGAGTGCGGTCGTGGTCGTGCTGTGTTCGTAGGCCTTCGTCAAGCCGTACTGGAATGAATATGTCGTGGGTAGCCCGACGGGTTCCACGCCTGCCGCGACCGTCGCGGCTGTCGCGACGACTGCGCCGTGTCCCTTAGTCGCAGCCCGTGCTGGGCACCCTTTGCGTTTGCCTTCGACGATCACGCAGTAGGCCTCGCGGGGGTATTGGCGTTCCACTACGCCTTCGCCCTCGACGAGCGCGCTGTCGAACGCATGTGACTGTTCCGTTTCCTGCATGTACTTCTTGGTTGGCCCCCGATAGAGGTAGTAGTTAACGAGTTCGATGCGGCTGTGGCCTTCGGCCAGCTCGAGGAAATCGTTTGCGGCTTCGCGTTGGCGTCGGCTGTCTGTGGCTGCGCTTTTGTTGTCTAGAAGTGTCGCTTCTTCCCCGTTTTGCAGCTCCACTCCTTGCTCGCTTAGCCATATTTTGGTTTTGCCGAGGCTGCCGGTTACCGCCTTCAGGAACCCTTCGAGGTCTGGGTTCTTGAAGTCTTCGAGTTTCGCCGCGCCCTTGTGATGTTCGAACGCGTGGGCGATGTCCTTGTAGTCGTGGAGTCCCCAGGCGGCTGGCTTGCCGGTCCAGTAGTCCTTGTTGGTAAGGAGCGTTTGCGCGTAGTGCGCGAGATAGTGGTGTTCTTTTGCTTCGTTGTATTGGAAGAATTCCCCGGCCGCTACTTTGCAGGCGCTACACGCTGCGGCTACGGTCGCCTGCATGATTTTCCAAAACACTGCGGCGCGACCTGGGTCTTCCGCGAGCGGATTATATTCGAAGAGATGATGAACATCTTCGACTTCTAGGTCGTAGTCGGGCTCGTCCCAAGCGCCCCACCGTGTAACGAGTGGGATTTTCGTTGGTTCTGTGGTGTGCAGTTCGTAGATTTCCTTTACAAGCGTTTCCACATCGGTTTTGTATGTCGTGATTTCGGGCTGTTTGCATGGTTGCCCGGTGATGCAGTATTCGCCGCGAGGCTCTTCGAGTGTGATGTACGGTTCGAGTTTGGCGGTGTTGACTGCTTCGAGCCAAGCCTTTACTTCGCTCGCTTTTGAGTCGTAGGGGATGAGGTCGCGAGCGATGCGGACGTGAAGGGGGGCTTTCTGCAGCTTGGGGTCGAGGGATGTGAAGATTTCCGGCTTGGGGTCGGAGATGCCGTATAGGACGGGGTCGCGGGCGATGCTCACCAGGTCGCTTGGTGCGGCTGTCGCGACTTCGGCGCTGACGGGGTACGTCACGCCTTCTGGTGGAGAGATCGTGAGCGTGATTCTGTCGCCGCTCGTTGTCAGCGTCGCCGGCACGGTGTGTCCGGCTGCGTCCAGGACGGTCGGGGGCTCTATGACGCTGAGTGCCGTCTGCGTGGTGTGCGCTTCGGCGTATTCGACTGCGGCTTTGTCGCGTTCGTAGACGGTGCTGGTGTACTGCGGGTGCAGTTCGTGTTCTTTGGGCGTGAATTCTCCGGTGGAGGATGTGGGAGCGGCAGGCAGGGCTGGCAGTTCGCCGGCTTCGACGAGCGAGCTGTTGAACTCTTCTTCGCGGGCGCCCGCGCTATATCCTTCGCCGCTCGTGTGTGGTTCGCCCGACGACGGGCCGGGGCTTTCGAGCGCTTCCCCGGGTGTTCCTTCGAACGTAGACCCGGGTAGTGGTTCTGTGATCGCGATGGCGCCGTCGGGAAGACGTTCCAAGCGCTGGCCGGAACCCAGTCCCACTTCCCATGACAGTGAGGTGCTGGCTTCGGCCGAGCGTAGCTGGAGCAGAGCGATCACGCCGAGCGCACTAGGGCGCACAATGGTGTCCGTGGCGTGCCACGTTTCTGCGTAAAGCGCCGCCGCGCCATCCACGACAGTAGGGAGCGTGGCAGCGTCGGCTCCTGTGTGAAGCGGCAGGAAGGTCACTTCCCCCGCCGACGTTTCGATCGAGAATTCGCCCGCTGTGGCCTTCGAGGCTGTCGAGCTCGCGAGCGTGCTCTGCGACGTGAGCTGTTCGCCAGAGTCCAGCAGCGCCGGCGCCAGCGGCTGTTCTTCGATCTGGGCGCTCGCGGCGGCAGCAAGCAGCGAGGGGTCATCGTGCTCGATGCTTTCGAGGGCTGGCGCGGCCGCTGCCGTCGTTGCGTTGACGATGACGCTTGTGGGCGCCGACGTCGAGCCGGCTTCGCCGTGGGAGTTGGTGGTCGTCACGATCACGCGCAGTGTTTTACCCACGTCGGCGCTCGCCGGGGTGTAGCCTGGTTTGGTCGCGCCTTCTATAGCCGAGCAGCTCCCTCCGGTGGAATTACAACGCTCCCAGCGGTAAAAGTAGGTCAGTGGCCGCGACCCCGACCAAGTCCCGTTTGAGCTGAACAGCTTTTCGCCTTCCTTGGCGAGCCCGTCGATCGTCGGTGCTTCACTATTCGACGGTGATCCGGAGGCGCCCACCACTTCTGTTTGAGCCGAAGTCGCAGCGGGGTTGCTGCCGGTGCCGTTGCTGGCCGTGATGGTGATACGGAGGGTCGAGCCCAAGTCGGCTTTCGCTAGCGCATAGGTTGCGCTGGTCGCACCGGCGATTTCCGCGCAGCTTTCGCCTCTGCTGTTGCAGCGCTGCCACTGGTAGCCATAGGAGATCGGTTCGCTACCTGTCCAAGACCCATGAGTCGCGGTTAGCGTGTCACCTTCGGTGAGGTAGCCTTCGACTTTCGGGGCGCTGACGTTTTCCGGCGCCGTGTATATCCACGGGATGACGGGCGTCGGGCGGGATGGTGCGCTTGCTGAGCCCGAGGAGCTTGTGGCAGTGATGGCAGCGATCAGCGTGTGTTCGAGATCGTGTTCGCCCGGGGAGTACGTGGCGTTCGTGGCACCCGCGATCGTTTCGCAGCCTTCGCCCACGGAGTTGCAGCGTTTCCACGCGTAGGAGAACGCGATCGGCCCCGACCCTGTCCAGATGCCAGGCTCTGCGGTCTGTGGCCGGCCAGCTTCGTAGTCGCCCGACACGTACGGCAGCGACACGTCGGCTGGACTATCGGCGCCCGCGAGCATGGGCGTGCTCACGGCGTCGCTCGTGCCGTGCGTGTTCGTGGCGGCGACGAGCAACCGCAGATCCGCGTGTGTGTCGGCTTCAGCAACGTTGTAGGAGCGGGAGGTCGCGCCTGCGATTGCCGCGCATTCCTGTCCGGCTTCGTTGCAGCGCTCCCACTGGAGCGCTTCGCTGAGCGTTCCTTCGGCGGACCACGCTGCAGCGGCCGCCGTCAGCGTGTGGCCGACGAGACCGGTGCCCTGGATGGTCGGCACGACTTCGACTCTAGGGGCGCCTTCGCCCGCCACCGGCTGAGTGAGTGCGGAGGCGTCGCTCGCGCTGTGTTCCGGTTCCTCTCCGGTGACAAGAACGCGCAGAGTTCGACCAACGACAGCCGCGCCCACCGTGTAGGTGGAGGCGGTGGCTCCTACGATGTTTTCGCAGGCAGCGCCGTACAGGCCGCAGCTCTGCCACTGGTAGGTGTAGGAGAGCGCTTCGCTCCCGAGCCAGCTGCCGGGATGTGCCGTAAGCGTCTTGCCGCGCTGCACTTCACCGGAGATCGTGGGCGCCAGCGTGTTGAGCAGCATCGATGCCGCTGCGACCGGTCCCCCTAGAGGAGAGACTGCGTTGACCGAAGCTTCTTCGTTGTGAGCGCCGACGCGCGCGCGCAAGAATTTGCCGCGCACGGCTTCGGTGGGAAGGTACTCGGCTGCCGTGGCGCCAGGGACGTCTTCGCACGTCGTGCCTGTTTCGTTACAACTTTCCCACTGGTAGCCGATCTGGATTTCGCTTCCACCCCACGCTCCAGGTTCAGCGAGGACAGGCTGGCCGACACTCGCGCTCCCCGATATCGACGGGCCTTCCAGCTCGCTCGGGGGGCCGGCGAGCACGGTGGCGCTCGCGGTAGAAGTCGCCTGCGCGGTACCGCCGGTGTTGAAAGCGGTTACGAGCACCCGCAGTGTCGTGCCCTCGTCGGTGGGGGTGAGTGTGTATTCGGGCGCTGTCGCGCCAAAGATTTCTTGACATTCGCGGCCGGCTTCGTCACAGCTTTGCCACTGGTAGCTGTAGGAGATCGGTGTGGTGCCACTCCAGCCACCCGCGGTCGTGGTCAAGACCTGGCCGTCTCGTGCGGTCCCCGCGATCGTCGGCGGCGAAGTATTCGTCGGCGCTACTGCTCCCGTTCCCGCTATCACGGCGGTCGCGGAGGAACTGACTGATACCGAGGTCGCAAGGTTCGTGCCGGTCACCAGCGCGCGAAGCCGCGTCCCGACGTCGGCCTGTCCTAGCTGATATGTCGAACCGGTCGCGCCTGTGATCGGTGTACACGCTTCGCCGCTGCTGTTGCAGCGCCGCCATTGGTAGCTGTAGCTCGGGGTTGGTGCGCCCGTCCATGAGCCGGTGCTCGTGGATAGCGTTTGGCCCTCGGTGGCTGTCCCGGAGATTGTTGGCAGGGCGGTGTTCGCCGGGGCAACCCGTGGCACCGTCGCGGTGGGTTCTGAGGCGGCGGACGGCGAACCGAAGGCGTTTGTAGCGGTCACTAGCACCCTGATCGTCTTCTCCACGTCAATACCCGATAGCGTGTATGACGCGCTGGTCGCGCCGTGTATTTCGCTGCATTCGCCGCCCGCGACGTTGCAGTTCTCCCACTGGTAGCTATAGGTGATGGTAGGTGAGCCGGTCCATGTACCCGTGCTGGCTGACAGCGTTTTTTCGTCTTTGGCTTCTCCCGTCGCTGCAGGCAGCGCTGTGTTAGCCGGCGGCAATCCGAGTACCGCCGATGTCTGAGGGGAGATCGCCGAGCCTTCGCCCGCACTGTTTTTCCCAGTCACCTTAACCCGGACGGTGTGCCCTATTTGTTCGGCGGTTGCCGTAAAGCTCGAGCTTGTCGCTCCCGTGATAGTCGAGCAGCTTTCGCCCAAGCTATTGCAGCTCTGCCACTGATAGCTGTATGTGACCGTCGGGGTGCCACCCCACGTACCCGTGCTCGCGCTCAGAGTCTTTTCGTCCTTCGCTTCCCCCGAGACGAACGGGAGCGTAATGGCCGCGGGCGGTACCGCCACGACTGTCGCGGTGTGTGTCGAACTCGCCGCCACTTCACCGCCAGCATTAGTCGCCGTCACCTTGACCCTAATCGTGTGCCCGACCTGTTCGTGGGCGATCGTGTAGCGCGGGCCGGTAGCTCCTGTGATGCTTGAGCAGCTTTCGCCAGACGTGTTGCAGCTCTCCCACTGATAGGCGTACGAGAGCGGCGGAGTGCCCGTCCACGTTCCCGTGCCCGCGGAAAGGACCTTTTCGTCCTTCGCTTCGCCTGAGATCGCTGGCAACGCGGTGTTCGCAGGTGCGGCGGCGTATGAAGCCAAGCTGAAGTCGGCGCCGGCTGCCACGTCAGCCATGTGGCTGACGCCTTTGACTTCGACCGGTTCTTTCTCGGTCGTGGTCGTCCCGTTGCCTAGCTGTCCTTCGCTGTTGTAGCCCCAGGCCTCGACCTTTCCGTTTTTTAGTAGCGCGAGGCTGTGGAATTCGCCACCTGCGACACCCACGGCTTCGGTGAGGCCTTTGACTTCCACCGGTTCCTTCTCGGTCGTGGTCGTACCGTTGCCAAGCTGGCCGTCATTGTTGTCCCCCCACGCCTCGACCTTGCCGCTCGTCAGGACGGCCAGGCTATGGCTGTGCCCGGCCGCAATCCCGGCGGCTTCCGTTACACCTGTGACTTCTACGGGTTCTTTCTCGGTTGTGGTCGTGCCGTTCCCTAGCTGGCCGTCGTTGTTGTAGCCCCACGCCTCGACCTTTCCGCTCTCAAGCAGCGCGAGGCTGTCGAATTCGCCGCCCGCGACAGCGACGGCTTCGCTTAGCCCTTTGACTTCCACCGGTTCCTTCTCGGTCGTGGTCGTGCCGTTACCGAGCTGCCCGTCATTGTTGTAGCCCCACGTCTTTACCTTGCCGCTTTTGAGAACCGCCAGACTATGGTCGGCGCCCGCGGCAATCGCGACGACTTCGGTGAGGCCTTTGACTTCCACCGGTTCCTTCTCGGTCGTGGTCGTGCCGTTACCGAGCTGCCCGTCGTTGTTATATCCCCACGCCTTTACTTTGCCGCTTTTCAACAAAGCGAGGCTGTGGTCAGCGCCGGCAGCGATCGCGGCGACTTCGGTGAGGCCTTTGACTTCCACCGGTTCCTTCTCCGTCGTGGTCGTTCCGTTGCCTAGCTGGCCATCCCCGTTGTAGCCCCACGCCATCACCTTGCCACTTTTCAATAGTGCGAGGCTGTGCAATTCACCAGCCGCCACGGCGGTGGCTTCTGTGAGCACTTTGACTGCCACCGCTTCCTTCTCAGTCGTCGTCGTGCCATTGCCGAGCTGCCCGTCGCCATTCTTGCCCCAAGCAACGGCTCCCGAAGATTCCGATGCCGAAGCGGGCATCACCCCCAACGCAGCCAAGATGCCGGCCAGCGCGAGCCACACAGCTGTCCTACGCCGCCAAAGATCAGCGCGCGCCCGATCTGCACCCAGCTTTTCGTTATCCATCGCCTAGGCGCCCGCTTTCTCTTCCGTCGGTTCGCGCCCACGCTCGCTCCGTCGAATTACGGGCGGCGCGCGACGCGCTGGCGTAGGGACCCTAAAGCCGTACGCCGCGAAAGTTCAAGATCCGGACAAGCAGACAAAGCCGCACTTTGCGAGGAGCCTTTGCTGTGGCAGAGATGGATTTGTCCGACATCTGCGAATCCTGCGAGCTGGGTTGCCCGGACGCGCCTGCGATCCGGCGCGTACCGGATCGCGAATCCGGCGGGTTATGGGACCTCAATTTGGTCCCCAATTTGGTCCCGAGATGAGTATTTCTGAGGTCATCTGAGCACACCTCATGCCCTAAAACCATCGCAATTTTGCGCTGAGAATAGCCCCGGCGAGCCCACTTTTAATCCGGTGGGGCGAGTTCGAGTCTCGCACGGGGCATCAGAAAGGTCCTGGAAAAGAGCGCATTCTGCGTGGTACCGTCGGCAGACCCCACAATTTAGTCCCCATTTGGTCCCGAGATGGACACTGCGGCTGTATCGGGATCTCGGGATGAACCGGTGGGAAGGGGCGCGGGAAGGAACGGTTGGCGCCGACGGCGACCGAAACAGGGCTGCGTCGCCTTCAAATCGCGAACTCGGATTCGCGAACGGGACGCACACGATGTTCAGAAGGCACGCCCCGGTCCACCGCTGAGGACCGGGGCGTTGTACAAGCAAGCTAGGCCGCCGTCTCCTGGACGTCGAAGCTGGGCTCGTCGCCCATTAGTGCGTCCTCGATGGCTTCTAGGTCCTCCGGATCGTGTTCGTCGCCGTCGTCGTTGGCCTTGTCGTCGGCGAGGCTGACTAGCACGAGATCGCGCAGCTCGCTCATCCCGGCGGGGAGCTCCCCCATGATCGAGCGATCAAGGCCGTGCTTTTCGATGAGCGCCTGGCCATCAGAATCACGGATCTCGAACAGATCCTCGACAAGTTGCGTGAGCTGTCCGGCGATCTCGCTCGTGCGCTTCTGCGCGTCGACGAATCTGTCGAACGGAGACCGCTCGCCGGGTTCCTCCTCATCTTCTTGGTCGGGCTTCCGTTCACGGAATGCCAATTCGCGCAAATGGACATTGGCACCCTGATCCGGATGTAGGTGCAGAGGATTTCCGTCGGCGTCGAGAACCGCCTCGCCGTCGGCCTCGTACAGATGGGGCATCAGCTTACTGCCGTCCTCAGCCCGCTCCGCGGCCTCGCAGAGGATCTTCAAGCCCCCTGTACAGACCATCAGCTTGCTGAGAACCTGTGCGACAGTACCCCGTAGCCACGATTCGTCGTTGACCTGGCTGCCCTGATCGGAGTAGACGAGCCCCAGGCTCGCGAGGCCTCCAAGCGACCGGGCGCACAGCTCGACCGCTGCGTCCGACACGGTGTCTGGACTCTCCTGCAGGTGCGCCAGTGCTTCGTCCAAGAGGTCACGCACCGAGTGATCCTCGCGCACGCTCCAGCCCGTGCCGACGAGCGCCGGCGGTTGGAACTCCTGCGTGAGGGCGGCGACCACGTTCTTCTGCCGACCCGGTACCTCCCGGTAGATTCCGAGAAGAAGTGGACCAACAGTCTGCGCATAGCGGTTGCCACTCCATCGCTGCCGATTGGGGTCCTGCAGGATGGCGCTTCTGACGATCGGTCTCGCATTGGGGTGGCTCGTCGCACGCAGCAGTCGTCCCGCAATTACGTTGGGAGCGCGTGTGACCTCGTAGTGATCATTGCGACCGACGACGTCGATCGCTTGCTCGTCGGTGAGAAACCCGCCATCAGCGAGATCGAGCACCAGACGCTCACCACGCACGCCGCCCTGCGCGATCGCATTCCAGGGACGGGGCTCCTCGTGGATGCTCTGGACGAACTCCGATATTACCTCCGGGAACGCTGTCGTCGCCGGCAGGCCATCCGGCCCTAGCACGCCGATGATGATATGGGCAGGTAGCGTCGCGACCTTCACGGCATGGTGCACATCGGACGAGCTCGGGGAAACTGCGAGACGCCCCGCCACATAAGCTCGAGCGCGTCGAACGAGATCGAGCGTGTTGCCTGCGAAGCTCAGTGGCAGGTCCCGATCGAGATCGAGACCCTCCTGGCAAGTGACGAGCCGAGTGGAACCCTCGGCCGTATGGACAAAGGCAGCTTCGGACTCGACGTCGCCCTCTGCTGTGGGTTGCACGATCAGGCGGCCAGCGACGAGGTAAATCGGGTTCCACACGCCGTCAGCGTGATCTCGAAGCCGTAGCCGCATGTCTGGGCTGGCGATCCTGTGCGCGTTCGCGCGTACCGCCTCGCGCATGCGGTCGATACTCCGCGTTGTGTACCGCATCGAGGGCTCACCTCCAACACTGCCGGGATGAGGCCAGACAGCCTCTCCCGCGAGCCGCGCCTCGGTGCGGCCGCGGCCGTTCGCACCGTCGCACGAGACGCCGGACGCCCAGACGCGCACTAGCACTGACACGAGAACGTGTCCAGAAGGCGTGCGATGCATCGACACCCGCCGGCGCTCGACATCGAGCCGGAGCTGCGTCGGATCTACCGTCGCGGTCGCGATCGCCATCGCCTCCTCCTCGGGGACCCGGAGAAGCACGTCATCGCTCAGCTCCAGACCTCGAGCCAACTTCCTGGCTGCTGCGGTCACGGACTGACCCTTGGCGACCTGCGGGAGAGTCATAAACGCGCCGCCACCGATCGGAAAGGCCTCTTGATCGGCGTGGGCGGATGGATTTGTGTTGCTGATGTCCATTTCGGTTTCCTCGTGATCTCGCCAGAGACCTTCGTGGCCCGCGGACTGCTGCCGAGTGCACCGACCCCCGAAAGGGAAGCCCGCCGCATCCTCCTAGTCGAGAACGCGGTGATCACACGCGCCAACGCTGACGCGATTCATCGAGTAATGGTGGGCGCTTGGTCGCGATGTCTCGGGTGTCGGTTGGCCTCGTGCTTTTGATTTTCGGCGCTGGGCGCCCTGAACGTGTCAGGTGCAGCCGCGCCGATGAGCACGAAGCCGACACCCGGTGACTGCTCCCGCGACCTCGATCGCGGTGTGAGTCATTCGGTTGTCACCCCGGTCCCTTCTTCGGGCCGACTCCGAGATCCGATGCTTCTTTGCAAGAAGCTCGACGTGTCGAAAGCCGTTATGCCCATCCAAAGGCCCGGTGATGACGAGCCACGTGGGAGGTTAGCAGGCAGTCAAGCCTGCCTAACGCAGCAGCTAATTGATAGGAGGCCAGGAGAGCGGCTGGCCTACGCTGGCGGAAGGCCGAGCTGCTTCCGCAGCTCGGCAGACACGAGGGTCTGCAGGATCGGCTGCGCTGCCAGCCAGCCCTTCGGCGCCAGCTCGCGGAGCGCCTTCCCCGCACGCAGGCGGTGCTTGTTGTCTTCGTCGGGCGCGGACAGCACCGCAATCTGCTCGCCGACTTCCAGGCGCGTCGCGTCGTCCAGGCCGGGCTCAAACTCCAGCACGTTCCGAAGTTGCATGATCAGGCTCTCGCGGTCCGCCCACGGGTACGGTGCGCCGCAGGAGAAGCAGAAGTTCTCCGGCGCCTCTGGGCCAGCCGCGATCACTCCCTCATACGAGCCGAGTATCTTCGCGGAACATTTCGGGCAGGCCGAGATGACGGGCGCCCCGCACTTACTGCAGAACGACTCCACGACGTCGCGAGGCGAGCGAAGGTCAAGGATCGTGTCGCGGTAATGCCCGCGCATGCACACGGCGGCGGCGTAACGGCTCATCTCACACCAGGCATAGCGTTAGCGCAGTCTATCCCGCAGGCCACAGTCACGAGACGCGACGATTCCACGGTTTGGGTTCCACAAGTGCCACCCGCCCGCCGCGTCTCGGCGGCGCAAGCGTAATCGGGGACAGCCACGTTCGTTCGTGACGCTCGTTCGTGCCTGCGCCATGCACCTGACGCCGCGTCGTGCGTCGTGTCCGCCGAAAGCGGCATAAACACTGGCTTTCTGGCGCCGGCGTCGGCGCGTCGCGCGTCGCGCGACGCGCACGGCGCCTGCATGGGACGCGGATGGTCGGGTCCCGCGTGCAGGGATGCGTAGACGGCGCAGGCGGTCGGCGCACCTGATCGCGCAAAACATCCATCCGCACGCTATGCGACTCTGAGCAAGCCCAAGCGAAAGGAGTGAAACCAATGGGCTCAGTAATGCAAAGCCGTACCGTTGAGGGCCTGCTCGCGTACTGCGACTGGCTCATGGAGAAGGGCTATGCGCCCGTGACCCACGTTGAGCCATGGAAGACCGCTACTAGGAAGGTGTTTGAGACGGTGGAGGGCGAGGGTTACCTCTCCTTCGACCTCTCCGGCGTTGATGTTGCGGAGTACCTTGCACGGTTCCAGACGCTCGCCGGCTCGCAGTACAAGTCGGAGAGCATCGTGGCGTACGGACGCAGGCTCAGCAACGCGATCGAGGCCCACGAGCACTACCTGAGCACAGGCCGTCCGCCAGTGTTCAAGCGCGGCGGGTCCTCCCCGAAGAAGGACGGGGAGGCGAAGCCGAAGGCGGGGAAGGTTCGCACCGCCCAGACAGCGGCAATGGCGGGGACGCCGGCGCCGAGTCTTGGCGGCGCTGCCCTGGTGGACTACCCGTTCCCGTTGAGGGGCGGGCTGATGGCACAGCTGAGGTTGCCCGCAAGGCTCGACAAGGGCGACGTGGATCGCATGAGCGCGTTTCTCCGGACCCTCCAGTCCGAGGAGCAGGCTCAGATTCCGCGCCGCACCGGCGAGGCTGACGAGCACCCGCTCGCCGCGTAGATAGGGCGGCCACAAAGGGCCGCCCTATGCACTACGGAGCCGTCGCGCGACGTTTGCATGCGGAGCGTGACGGCTTCGCCTTTCTACCAGCAAGCCTGTCCTGTCCGGCGGACGGAACGCCGACTTTGCGGCCACACGAGCCCGTCTGCCCCACCTACGCGCGAGCAGTTCACGAGCCATTGGTCGCAGCATCAGGGCTTGGGGCCAGTCGATGTCTTAGCGGCTCCGTGTCAGGACCGCGAGAACACACCTGTTGAACAACCGTGCCTTGGGCCGGAGTCTCGGAATGGCTATTGCGGCAGCGGCTCTATACGACTCGGCGTGGCGCCCGCGTGGCCCCACGGCGTTGGGTCCACGAAAAAACGATGCCCGCACGGTCGTACTTCTCGGGACCCCTCAGATCCTTCTCCACCTGCCGTACGGTCTCGTTTTCGGCAGCGGTCAGGCAGACGACTTGGTCTAGCTGCCGCAGCTCGTGGAGCCACGCGTCTACGGTGGTCACCCGGCTGAAGAACTCTGTCAGTCTTGGGCCGGCGTGCGGAAAGCAGTAGACGTGATCGGCGTGGAGCGAATCGGGAGACCCGTTCGGCGGCGGCGCCTCCGGTGCGTACCTGTCGATGGAGGCCTGTGCACCAGTCGAACGCGGGTGAAGCTGCAGCTTGACGTTGTTGTTGCGCACTCTCAGCTCATGAACCAGCACGGTCCGCGCATCTTTCGGGTCAATGCGACCGGCTCGCGCTGCCTCCGCGAGCACGTTGGCCAGCTTCGCCCACCGAACGTCCCTGCTGTCTCTGGTCGCCACCATACTTCAGCAGACAGCACCCCAGCGGGCGCACGGCATTCGAGCGCCTGAAACCGAGGTCTCCGGCCGTTAAGAGCGCAATCGCGCCAGGTTTGCGTTTTCGGCTGGTGTTTGCACGACAACCCGTGTAGGTTCGGTTTGGTCAACGCCAGTTTGTTGGCCCCGGCGACAGTTGGAGCTGTCCCGGGGCCGTGGCACGGAAAGGAGGTATGTCCTTCCCATGCGCGTTCAGCGTAGTGGTGCGTCGCCGGTTGGGCGGTTTAGCGATGAGGTCCAGTTTGCGGTTCTTGTGCTGCTGTTGGACCCTGCAGGTCCGGGCGTGTGGTCGCTGGCGGAGCTCGCGCGGGAGGTCGGCTGGGAGCTCGCGGTCACCGACGCGGTCGTCAGGTTGCACGCGGCAGGACTTGTCGATCGGGTCGGCGGGTTTGTGTGCGCGTCGCGGCCGGCGGTGCGGTTTTGCGAGCTGTTGCGTGAGTAGCAGGGCGCGGCGGTAGCGGTAGGGATGACAAGTAAATAGTGCCCCCGCGCCGCTGTAACGGCCGGGGGCGTGGCACCGAGAGTGTGGCTCCCGGCGCAGGGCGCAGCGTACCCCGGTGGGGGTGGGCTGGGTTTTGTGTGCTGTTGGCTGTCTCCCGGGGCCTCCAATGCGAATGGAGGAACCGATGATGAGCAGTGCCCCTGTAGACGATGTCGTGTCTGGTGTTTTGGTGTTGGCGGCGGTCGATCGCGCGGAGCGCCACCGCGTCCCCAAGGTGGACCCGCCGGGTGTGCCGGCCTGGAGCGTGTTGGAGCACCTTGGGACCCCACGCCGTTCGCGGCGTGCCCGGCAGGTCCGGGAGCGGCTAGATGAGCTGGTGGCCGCGGGGTCGCTGGAGCGTTCGCGCCGCCATAGCGTGACGGTGTGGTCGGTGACGAGGGCGGGGCGTCGGCGTCTTTCGCGGGCGCGCCGTGCGGGGCGGCTGGAGGTGCTGCCGGAGTCCCCGCAGCACCGTGCGTGGCGTGACGCGCAGGAGCTGGCGGGCGAGAGGGTCGAGGGGTTTCGCCTCGATGTGCTCGAGGAGCTCGAGCATGCCAGCGAGCTGCTGGATGCCGAGATGGCTGTGGTGGCTGGCCGTGTGGCGCCGGAGGTGCTCGGCGGGTCGCTCTCGGATGCCTGGTTCGAGATGGCAGAGCGTCTGCAGCGTGCGTGTAGGCGTTTGGGGTCGGCGAGCTATTGCTTGTGGGATTGGCGAGAGCCAGACGACACGCGGGCTGATGTCGATGATCACCGTGACCCGCGCGACCGGGTCTTTGGCCGCAAGCAGCGTGAGCGGCGTGTCGCGCGCCGGCACGGACGGCGCAACACCGCGTTGTGGGATCGGGATGCGGAGCTGGTGTTCTTGGGGCAGGCGATCCGCGAGATCCGCGAGCACCAGGACATCACCCCGGCAGAGCTCGCGAGCAAAGCCGGTATCCGGGAGCGGCGCCTCGCCCGCGTGGAAGCGGGGAGCCTTGAACCGGACTACGAGTTGCTGGTCAAGGTCACACGTGGGTTGAACATCCAGCCGCGCGTGCTGATGAGCCGCGCCGAGACACTCGCACAGACCGATCGAGTGGGGTGAGGTATGCCCGCAAAGAAATCGCCGGGTGTCCAGGCGCTGGGCGAGGCCATCCGCGCGGCCCGCGCCGAGCGTGGGTATGCGCAGGAGGCGTTCGCGGCGCGTGTAGGGCTGGACCGTAGCTACTTCGGTGCGGTCGAGCGAGGCGAGTTCAACATCACCATGGACACGCTCACGACGATCGCGCACGGCCTCGCGATACGCGCGAGCACACTGCTCCGTAAAGCAGGACTCTGAACGAACGGCCGCGGTGACGGGCCTCGAAGAGTGGCGGGGGCGTGTCGTGAATGTTGTCGCGGCGCTCGTCAGGTTTCGCGTCAGGTTTGTGGCGGCTCGGGCACCCTGCTTTTGGCTCTAGAAAGCGCTCTGCCTGCCCTGGGGGGTGCCCGGGGTGGGTGGGGCCAGGTCATTGACCACCCCCTCTCCGCTTCGCTGCTATGCGGTGGTCAATGACCTGGACTGGGGGTGTGGGGCAGGCAGAGCGGAGAGAGTGTTGTGGGCAGGGTGCAGTGTCTGGTGTTCAGAGAGAGGAGAAGAAAGAAAAGAAGAAAGAAGAAGAAGGGGATCTGGTTGGCGACGATGTGGTGTGCCGTGGCGGTGGCTGTCAAGGCAGGTAAGGCCGGTCCTGCGCGGTGCTCGGACCGGCCTTACCTCCTACATGATATGTAGCTGATGCGTATTCTTGACAGGTATGGCTTACGGCGTATGATGTGTCGCGTAGCGATCATGTTGTCTTGGATCTTTGGAGGCTTTGTTTTGTCTGGTCGTTCGCGTGGCGTTCTCGGCGGGGCTTCTCGTGGCGTGATCGCTGAGATCGACGAGCGCCTGAAAAGCCTTGATGAGCAACTCGCTTCTCACGAGGAGCTACTCGCCGAACGAGCCCGTCTACGCGCAGCCAGATCAACCCTGCTCGGGGAGAGCCCAACAGGCCAAATATCCCAAGACCAGGTCGCCGCGTATCTCGCAGAGCACCCCGGGTCCAAGCCCGGAGAGATCGCCCAAGCACTCGGCGTGACCCCAGGGCGCGTATCCGCGCACCTCTACCGCGCGAAGACCACACGGTTCGTCAGCCGCAAGGACGGCTGGTACCTACGCGACCCCGGTACGAAGGGCAGGAAGGACGCGCGATGAGCCTGCTGCTCGACCGGTCATGGACACCTACGCACCGCGGGGTGGTCAGCGGTGCCGGCGCGCGCCAGCGTGGTGAGCACGAGCTGCTGCGCCGTCGTGACCTCGAGCTCGTCGGCTGGCTCGGCGAGCAATACGGCGCCCGCACAGACCAACTCGAGACGCTGCTCGACTGCGGGCCACGCACCATCCAGCGTGTTCTCGCGCGGCTACGCGACGCAGGGCTCGTCACGACCCGGCGGCTACTCGTCGGTGAGCCCGCGTGGGTGATCCCCACCAGCACCGGCCTCCGCGCGGTCGGCACGGGCTTCGGCGTGTGGCAACCCCGCATCGCGCTACTCGCACACACCGCGGCCGTCAACGACGTGCGCCTGCACATCCACGCACGCTCCCCCGAGAGCGAGTGGGTCCCGGAGCGGCTGCTCGCGCGGGAGCGCCAGGCCGGAGAGCACCTACCCGACGGCGTCGTGATCACCAACAGTCAACGTGTGGCGATCGAGGTCGAGCTGACCATCAAGTCCCAACGTCGCGTACAGGCGATCCTCGACGAGCTCACCGGACGCTTCGACGCCGTGCTCTACTTCTGTGGCTCAGGCCCGCACCGTCAGCTCACCCAGCTCGTATCGAGCGCTCGCTGGCCGGCACTCGGTGTACGCGCGCTCCCCCGACCCGGCACGAGCGGCGCATGAGGACCACGGCGCTCGCCGGCGGTCGCGGCGTGGTCGCGCGCCGGCGGGGGTCGCTGCTCGGTCGCGCACGGCCGACACCCACGCTGACGAACGCCGCCGGAGCAATCGGCGATGTGCTCATTGGTCAAGCGGACGGCGAGCGCGGCTTCACCCTCGCGATGCGACTCGCGGGAGAGCGGGCGCTACCCGTAGACCGCGGGATGGTGCTCCTCTCCACCGAACGCCTCTGCCGGCACCTGCTCGTCTGCGGCGCCACCGGATCAGGCAAGACCGAGACCCTGCTGCGCCTCGCGTGGGCCGTCGCCAGGGAGAGCAACGCCCCCGTCTTCTACCTGGACGGGAAGGGTGACCGCGAGACCGCCGCCCGGTTCTGCGGGCTCATGGCGGACGCTGGACGCCCGACCCGGGTGTTCCCGAACGAGCCGTTCGACGCCTGGCGCGGACAGGCGCACGAGATCCACGGCCGGCTGATGGAGATCATCGACTACACCACCGACGGGCCAGCCGCGTGGTACCGCGACGTCGCGAAGAACGTGGTCCGCTTGGTGTGCGAGCACCCCGACGGGCCACCACGCTCCTCAACGCAAACACTCGCACGGATGGACGCCGACGCACTCGCGAGAGCCCACCCAGGATCGAGTGCCCTTGCGTCGCTGACCGCGCCGCAGATCAAACAGGTGCGGCTCCGCTACGAGGCGTTCTTCGGCCAGACCCGCGGCGCCCTCGACGGGACCTGGGCATGGGAGGACACCAACGCCGCCTACCTCCTCCTCGACAGTCTCGCGCTCAGAGAGGAGACAGCCGGCCTCGCACGGATGATCTTCGAGGACTTCGCGCACTACTTCACCACCCGCAAGCCCCGACACCAGTTCGCCCTCCTGATCGTCGACGAGTTCTCAAGCCTCGCCGAAGGCGCCGGGATGGCGGGGCGGATCGAGCAGGCACGCGGGTTCAACACAAGCCTCATCCTCGCCCCACAAGTCGTCGCCGGGATGGGCGACGAGACCGAAGCAGCACGCATCCTCGGTTCGGTTGAGACCGTCATCTGTCACCGCCTCAACACGCCCGAGGAGATTTGCTCCCTGGCAGGCACCCGCCGCGCAGTGGAGTACTCCACGCACTTCGCGGAAGAGGGCGCGACTGGGGAGGGCTCCGCTCGAATCCAACACCAGTTCAAGGTCGACCCTAACAAGGTCCGCGCACTTCCACCTGGCGCGGCCCATCTGATCAGCCGCGGACGCGCCATGAAGATCCAAGTACTTCGTGCGCCGATGCTGTGCGCTGCACTCCCCGAGCCGGGCGATGCGAGCGGAGATCAGTCGCCCACGGTGCTCGACATTTCTGGACCGGACGTCGTGGAGCTTCCATTCTGAGCAGCGCCGAAGAGAGGTCGGGGGACCGCACCGTGCGGCGCCGGAGGCTACGCGACTCCGCTGACCGCACCGTGTCTCCGAGGGGCCTCTACGTGAATCGTTCTGATATATGCTCCGGACATTGAGGCGCCGAGTGGCGCCCGCACTTTGAGCTCCAGGGGGATGGGATGGCCCGATTGACATGGCTTCGGTCGGCTAGGCGCGCTATCGTGGTCGGCGCACTGGCGGTTTCTGTGATAACCGTACAGCTTGACACCGCGGGTGCGGCCTCTACGACTTCCTCGGGCGCGACTAGGGTGGCACCGAAGGGTAGTCCCTCAGTCGAGCCGACGGAACTTATTGCGGCAACGCCGCAACCTAAGGTCCGTGCGTCCGCTGCGATCGTGCCGGGCTTCGATAAGTTCGAACTGCCGGCAGACGACGACGGCAGCACCGGTCTGGTGAAGCTGCCGTTTGCGGTGAACTTCTACGGAAAGACGTATAAGTCGCTGTACGTAAACAACAACGGCAATGTGACCTTTGCAGAGTCTCTTGGTCAGTACACGCCTTCGCCGCTCAACGCCCTCGCAGTGCCGATGATCGCGCCGTTTTGGGCTGATGTCGATACCCGAGTCGGCAACGCTGTGAAATATGGGCCCGGTACGGTGGATGGTCACTCTGCCTTCGGCGTTACATGGCCAGCCGTCGGCTGCTACGCAGAAATCGACGGGGTTACCAACACGTTTCAGCTCGTGCTGGTCAGTCGCCCAGATACGGGGAAGGATAATTTCGACATCGAATTCCACTACGGCCCCATCGAATGGGAATCTGGTGAGGCCAGCGGCGGCGACAGCTCATGTCTCGGCGGCGTTCCTGCCAGGGCCGGCTACACCAACGGCTCCGTATCGTACGAACTCCCTGGTTCGGGCCTACCGGGTGACTTCTTGAGTTCCAACCCAACCACCGGGCTTTCCAGCCAAAGCTACAACAGCACTGAAGCTGGGGTTGATGTTTTCCCGGTCCGATCCGGACAGCCTGGTCTCGGCGCCACGAATGAATATGTGGCGCTCGGCGACTCGTACGCCTCTGGGGAGGGTTCATTTAGCTACATAGGAACAGCCGCCCCCTGCTATCGCGCGACCGAGGGGTACGCCGAGCAAATCGCTACCGCGTACTCGTATCCCCTCGACTTTGCCGCATGCGGTGGTGCCACGATACGCAACATGGTTGAAGGCAAGAGCGCCCAGATCGACCAGGTGACGAAAACGACGCATCTGATGACGATCTCCGTGGGCGGCGATAGCGTCGGATTCAGCCACGTGCTGGCAAGCTGTATAGGCGGCCTCTTCGTGAAGGGGGGCAAGGGGTGTGCGCAGCGGGATGAAACCACTGCGCAGGCGGCTCTAGCGTGGCTGGAAAACGGGCGCCCGCCGGGCAAGTACAAGCTGCCCGGTATCAATAGCGCCCTCAACTCGGGTGCTCCAACGGAAAAGAACAAGGTGCACCTGCCTGGTCTCGCCGAACTCTACGAAGAGCTTGTGGCGCGAGCAGCCCCAGGTGCCCAGCTCATTGTGATCGGCTATCCAGATCTCTTCGAGACCGCCCGCAACCCAATCGAAAACTGCCAGGTCGGAACGGCTTACGGTGTCGACAAACTGACCATTGCTGCATCTGATGTCGAATGGCTCAACGAACGCGCGAACCAACTAGATGAAATCGTCCAGAGCCAAGCCGAGCTCGCCTCATCCAAAACAGGAGCAAACATCGTCTTTGTCGATCCCCGTCCTGCCTTCTACGGGGGTGCCGTCTGCGACGAAACAGGAGAGGAATACATCAATCCACTAGACCTCGAATACCCGAGCGGAAAAGTCAACCCAGAGCCTGAGAGCTTCCACCCAACCCAAGAAGGTCAGAACATCCTCGCGAGCGAACTGTTCGGCGTCATCAACTGACCCATCCGAAGGAGCCAAGCGTCGGCGCGGAGACGAGGACGCCGTCCGGCCGTGAGGCGTATTGAAGCGTCGTTACCCCCAGTCCAGCTCGCCTCGTTTGTCGGCATCCACGCGAGGACGGGCGCTCAGTCCACCCGCATTCGGGGGTACCGGTTAGGCAATCGCGTAAGACGGGCAGGCCTAGCGAGCCACTCGAGGGGGTCAAACGGCTGTCCCGGTCGACATGTCTAGGTCGGAGGAGGTGATGCACCTCCCGTTCTAGACCGAAGGAGACGGCCATGACCCAGATGGAAGAGCTGGCAAGGACGCTGCGGCTCCCCTCGATCCCCACCCTCGCGCTGTACGCGGCGACGATTTTGACGGAACTCCCCGTGATCTTCGCACGCATGTGCATCACCTTCGCTGTCGCGGCGATCGTGCTGCTCACCCGCGGTGAATCGATGGTCGCTGCGGAACGGTACGTCGAATTCGCGGTGATCCCCACCCTCTGGTCGATCTTCGCGCTCATCACCCCGCTCGGTGGCGGCTGGTGGTGGCTGAACAACATGGGCGGACGCGAACCATCAGAGCGCGAGCGAACCGCCTACAACGACGCGATCCAACTCCTCCAAGCACACGCCGTGACGCCTCTGCGGCTGCCGGGCATGTGGTTCGTGACCGACGAGCCCCAGCCAGACGCTGCTGTGTGTGGGAGCACGCTGATGCTCTCGAGGGGTCTGCTGGAGAGCGAGTACCTCCCGGCGGTCCTCGCGCACGAGCTCGGGCATCTCGCTACCAGTGACGGGAAGCTCACGGCAGCGATCAACCGCCTGATCATCAACCCGTTCCCCAAGGCCCGGGAGAAGCAGCGACGCGAGCGGAGCCCGATGATGATCGTCCCTGACAGCAAGCTGCTGCTCACGATCACGCTGTTCGGCTCGGGCCTTTGGGCCGTGCGGTGGGTGGTCCGTTTCGCCCGCGGCGGGTTCGGGCTGATGCTCCTCGTCCCGTTCTGGGGGTCCTACTGGCGCGAACGGGAGTACATCGCAGACCAATACGCCGCGAGCTTGGGCCAGGCCGAGGAGCTCGCGGACTTCCTCGAGGTCCACGCCCTCATGCACGACCACCCCGTCCCCTTCATCTGGCTCACCGAGCACACCCACCCACCGACCGAGCTACGCATCGACCAGCTCCGCAAAACCGGCCCGCCACACATCCCCCAGACAACCCCCGCGTACCCGACCGGGCCGACGCATGATCCCCAGAGCGCGTGATGAGCAACAGGAGGCTCCTCATGGGAGGCACGTTCGCGTCTCGCTTCGCACAGCCGCAGTGGCGCCGGCCACCGCAGCCGGGGTTGCTCGTAGCTCCGGGGGCGGAACCCGTCAAGGCCGCCCCTTCGGGGCCGCCTGCGGCGGGGCCGTTCGGCCCGACCTTGACAGAACCCGACCCCTCCGCTGAACAGTCACTCAGGTCGGCAGGGAAAGCCCTGCCGACCTGTCAGCAACACCTGATCCTGGAACGACCGTGCGTCGCCTGAGCCTGCTGCCGCCTCGTCCTCTCAACGCCCCGGACGGTCCCCGCAAGGAGAGCAACCGAGTGGTGCGTGGTGGGCGCTCACCCGTCCCCCCGCGTCCCGCGGCGGCCTACGTCGAGCGGCACAAGTTCCTGCATCGGGTCGCGCGCCGCGTCAGGAGCATCAGGCCGCCGTTGACGGCCGACCAGCAGCTACGCCTCTTGCAGCTCGCCCTGAACGTGAAGCTCAAGCGCGAAGGCAAGCCAGCCGACGCGATCCGCTTGGCGCCGTCGGACGATCCGATGAAGTTCGTCGAAGGCCAGTCAGAAACATCGACCGGAGTCAAGCGGTAACCGCGTCTGGGACGCGGGGAACATCAGCCCAATGCACCTCGAGCCGGTTCTTGCGACCGGGCGGCATCACCACTGCGTAGTCCATGACCGTTTCGATCAACGCTCGCTTGTCGTTGTCCTCGAACGTGTCCCAGCTGGCGAGCAAGCTACGCAACTCGTCCAGGTCCACGCTGTCGGACGGCGCGATCGTCGCGTGGGCGTGGCTCTGCCGCGCTGCTTCCAGCTCTGACTCGATGCTCTTTGCCCGCGTGCGCCGGCGCTGAAGCTCCTCCAGCGCGATGCTCGCCATGTCGTCCTCAGCGTCTACGTAGGCCGTGTGAGCGCGCTTGACCTTGCGCTTGGCATCAGCCAGGTCACTCTCGAGATCGCTGACGCGCTGCTCGACGTCACCGACGCTGCTCACTGGTGACGCATGTATCCACGCGGTGGTCGATCGCAAGGCATCGTCGATGTGCTGGGCGAGCTCTTGGAGTGCGCGACGCTCGTTGATCGAGCAGCCTTCGGAGCACCCGCTGCCGTAGATCTTGCATGTGTAGAACCAGTATTCGTAGTGCTTCATCTCCCCGGTCTTGCGTTCGACCCGCGAGCGACGATGGACCCTCGCCTTCATCGTCTTGCCGCAAGCCGAGCACCTCAGCAGACCAGCCAGAGTGTGGCGCCGCGTGTTGATCGCGCCGGCACCAGGACGCCTACGCGGTGCCAGGGCAGCCTGCGCCTGCTCCCAGAAATCCACGGAAATCAGCGCCTGCTGGCCCTGCGCCGGCTGCCAGCTATCCGCGACGCGCATCATCCCCAACTGCGCGCGGGAAGCAAGGATATGCCTTACGGTGGGTGCGCTCCAGCCACCGCGTCCGCTACGAGTCGGGACGCCAAGACGGTTCAAGCGGTGAGCGATCCACGCTGGGCCATGCCCTTCGATCGTCCACTCGATCATCTGCTTGTACGCCTCGGCCTCGGCGTCATTGATCGCGAAGGGCCGCGGGCGCTCGCCGCGCGTCGTCCGTGCCACGCGCTCGTAGCCGTACGGAGCATGACCGCCATTCGGGAGTCCTTGCGCTGTCCGCTCGCGCCGTCCGGCCATCAACTTCGTCTTCATATCGGCCTTCTGAAGCGAGGAGAACGCCGCCTGTATGCTCGCAAACGCCCGATCTTTGCTCTCGCTCAGCCGCGTGACGATGGGCGCGCCCTGCAGGTTCGGCCACTGCACGACCGCCTCAACCCCGGCCTTGACCATCTGATGCTGCAGCAGCTCCCACTCAAGGCTCGATCGGTGCAGGCGATCCTGGTCCCGGCATACGAGGTAGGTGGGTTGCACCACAGCCAGCTCGGCCAGGAGGGTCTGCATCACGGGGCGCGACTCCAGGCTCAGATCGGTACCTGCCGTAGCCGTCGTCGAAGCATGCCCCTCGTCGTAGATACCGGGGCTACCATCGGGACGCTTGGCGATCTCCCAGCCCTGCTCCTGAACCAATTCCGGGAGCCGCCGCAGCTGATTCGCATGCCCAAACCCCTGCTCTTGCTGGGCCTCGCTGGACACCCTCACAGATATGATCACTCGCGCCGTTGCTGTCGTCACGTTGCCAGTCATTTTACTAACCCTTTCGACCCGTCGATGTACGGCAAAACCTACTTCGGCAACGAGCGCACGACGTTCGTGGTCGATGCCGATGGCAAGGTCGCTGAGGTGCTGCGGAAGGTCAAGCCCGCCGAGCACGACAAGCTCGTGCTCGAGGCGCTGAACGAGCTCCAGCCGCGCAAATAAGGTTCCTCAGCAGCGCAATTGCGCGGTCACGTGCCCCTCGCGTCAGGGGATCCGCACGTCACGCACCGCCGCAGCCGCCTCGAGCTCGTCCGCGGATGCCGTTGCGCGGTCGAGCGGGGTGACCATGCTCCAGTGATGCCCGACCGGGCAACGCTGGAAGCGTCGGCGCCCCAGCCGGATCGCCTTCAGCGAGCCGAGCGGGATCCAGATCGTCGTGAACAGATGGCCGTCGCGGCAGCGCACCGGTCGGTCGAAGCCGTCGAGCATCCCCAGCATGCCTGCTGTCGCGAGGCAGCTGAGCATCAACAACGCGGTTTTGTCAAGTGTCGAGCGCCTCAACCCAACACCGATAGTCGCACGCTCGAGGAGGGCTGACAAGCCCTTCGCGGCAGCGTATGCTCACCGGACAACTGAAAACCTATTATGTTTTTATCTGCTCGGCTAGCTGCAAAGTTTGGAATGACCGGTACGATACCGGTCGTATCAACATCGGATGGCTTGTGTGCGGAGGGTTCGGCGGTGCCTGGCGAGCATGTCTTTGAGGAGCGGGGTGCGGATCTAGCGGGGTGCGCCGCGCTGCGATCGCAGGTCGCATGCGCGGTTCTGGGCCTCGTGATCGAGAAGCCGAGCCACGGCTATGAGATCGGCCAGCGCTTCGAGGTGCGCTTCGGCGCATTCCTCAGCGCGGGCCGCTCGTCGATCTACGCGGCGCTCGGAAGCCTGATGGACGCGGGGTTGATAGAGAAGATGGCCGGACGTTCTACTACGGGCGCGCGGCGCGGCGCGAAGGCCGGCGCCCCCTACCGCGCGACCGCGGGCGGCGCGCGTGCGTATCGCGCCTGGCTGGCCGAGCGCGTGCGCACCGATCCCCAGCGTGTGGAGATGCTAGGGCGGATGACGCTCGCCGGTGTCCACAGCGTGGAGGCGGCGGTGGACTTCATCGCACGCTATGAGCAGGAATGCGTACGCGAGGCCCAAGAACTCGCCCGTCCGCAGCGCGGCGACGGTGTGGTCTCGTTTGGTATTGCCGGGGTGGTCGAGCGTCTGCTGATCGAGGAGCGCCGCAGGATGATCGACGCGCAGCTCGCATGGATCAGCTACGCGCGCGCTGAGCTCCGCGCCGCGGAGTCCGACCATGGCGCAGAAAATGAACCCCGATGACGCTGCTTTCGATCGAGCACGCGACCAAGCGCTATCGACGTGGGCGCTTGGAGCACGTCGCGATCAAAGACGTCTCGCTGGAGATCGAAGCGGGCGAGCTGATCGCCGTCTACGGCGCCCGGCGTTCGGGTCGTAGCACGCTGCTGCGCGTAGCCGCCGGGATCGAGCGTCCAGAAGAGGGCACGGTCAGCTTCGAAGGCAAGGATCTCGCTCGCTGGCGCAACAGTGTCCTCGGGAGCCGCATCGGCTACTGCCAGACGAGCTTCGCATCCGGCGGGCGCGGCCTCGTCGTCGAGCACATTGCCGCAGGACTTCTCGCCCAGCGCGCCTCGCCGACGGATGCGATGCGTCGAGCGCAGGAGATGCTCGTGCGTGTCGGCGCCGAGCGTTGCGGCCAGCTCGAGTGTCACGAGCTCGACGGTGCCGAGGTCGCACACGTGGCGATCGCGAGCGCGCTCGTGACCGCGCCTGCGCTGCTCGTCATCGACGAGCCGACAAACGGCGTCGATCTGCTCGAGCGCGACCCGCTGCTCACGCTGCTGCGCTCGATCGCCACCGAAGGTACGGCGGTGTTGATGAGCACCGGTGAAGCGCAGGGTCTATCCGGCGTCGACCGCGCGCTGTCAATCGACAACGGAGAACTGCGCGGCGACGTCAGGCCTCACGACGCGCAGGTAGTTCCCCTACGGCGACCTGGAGCGCGCCGGCGGTGAATGGGCTGGCGCTCGGCGGCGTCCTCGAGCTCGAGCACGTCGTCAAGCACTATCCGGGCTACGGGGGCCAGGTTGTCCATGCGGTCGACGGCGTGAGCCTCGCCGTTCGCGCGGGCGAGATCGTCGCGCTGCACGGACCCAGCGGCTCCGGCAAGAGCACGCTGCTGATGCTCGCCGCTGGAATGGCAGAGCCGGATGCCGGCGTCGTTCGCTTTGAAGGCCAGGATCTCGCCAAGCTCTCAGCGGGCGAGGCCGCTGACTTCCAGCGCCAGAAGATCGGCTTCGTCTACCAGTCCTTCCATCTCATGGCGGGCGTGCCGGCCGTCGAGAACGCGGCGATCAAGCTACTCGCCGACCGCGTCGCGTTGGGCAAGGCGCGTAAGGCCGCGGTTCCGTGGCTCGAGCGAGTCGGCCTTGGCGATCGCCTGAACCACACGCCCGACCAGCTCTCGGGCGGCGAGCGTCAACGGGTGGCGATCGCGCGTGCGCTGATCAACGAGCCGCGGTTGATCCTCGCCGATGAGCCCACGGGGAGCCTCGACAGTCAGCGCGGAGGCGAGATCCTCGCGCTGCTGGCCGACATCGCGCGCGAGCAGCGGGTCTCGATCCTGCTCGTCACGCACGATCCCCAGGCCGCCTCGATCGCCGACCGGGTGTTCACGTTGCGCGACGGCAAGCTGCTCACCGGTCAATCGGGCTTCGACTCGCCGGCGTTCCTGCGCCGTCAAGCTTCGGGCTGAGCTCGATGCGCTTCTCTGGTCTGCTCTACTTCTACGGCAGGCGGCTGCGCACGCGGCCCGTGCAGGAGCTGCTCGCCGGCGCTGGGATTGCGATCGGCGTCGCGCTCGTGTTCGCAGTCCAGATCGCGAACAGCAGCATCACCGACGCCTCCAGCGCGATCGTCCGCGGAATCGCCGGCACGGCCAGCCTGCAGCTGCGAGCACGCGACGCCAACGGCCTGGACGAACGCCTGCTCAAACACGTGCAGCGGCTGCCCGGGGTCGCCCTGGCGGCGCCGATTCTCGATCAGAACGCGTCGCTGGTGGGCAACAACGGCCGTCGCGTCTCTGTGGATCTCGCGAGCGCCGCGCCGAGTCTGCTCGCGCTCGGCGGGGGCATCACCCACAGCATCTCGTTGCACGACCTCCACGTGCCCGGTGTGATCCTGCCGAGCCAGACCGCCGAAGCGCTCGGGTTGCCACGGGGCGGATCGTCCGGTGGCTCCGCCGAGCGTGTGACCGTCGAGGTCCGCGGACGCGCAAGCTCGGCTGCGGTCGTGGCCGTCCTGGGTCCGGAAGCTCTGGGCGGACTCTCCGGCGCGATGGCCGCGATCGCGCCGCTGCGGTTCGTCCAGAAGATCGCCGGCCTCGAGGGGATGGTGACGCGCATCGTTGTCACGACCGAGCCAGGGCGAGAGGCTGAGGTGCAAAAGGAGCTGACGACGCTGGCAGCGGGTCGTTTGACCGTCGCGCCCGCGGACCAGGAAGTGGCGCTGATCAGACAGGCGGTGGCTCCCAATACCGAGGCGACCGGGTTCTTCGCCCTGGTGAGCGGCATCGTCGGGCTGCTGCTCGCGTTCAACGCGATGCTGTTGACGGTGCCCGAGCGCCGGCGCATGATCGCTGACTTGCGCATGCAGGGCGTAAAGCCGTGGCAACTGGTGAAGCTGCTGCTCTTCCAGGCGGTCTGTCTGGGCATGGTCGCCTCGTTCCTCGGGCTGGCAATCGGCGACTTCCTCTCGCGCACGATCTTCCACGCGACCCCCAGCTATCTCGCCGTCGCATTTCCACTCGGCACCGAGACCGTCATCGGGATACGCCCGCTGCTGGTGTCCTTCGCGGGCGGCGTGCTGGCGACGTGCCTCGCGGCCGCCCCGCCGCTGCTAGACCTGCGGCGCAGCCGCGCGGTGGACGCGGTCTACTTCGAGGACGGAGAACCCGGCCAGGCTCTGAATGCTGGGGCGCATCTACGGCTATCCGTGGCCGGCGCGATGCTCCTCGCGGCGAGCATCGCGGTCCTCGTCCTCTGGCCTTCGGCGATCATCGCGGCGATCATCGGGCTGGCTCTGGCGACGCTGCTCGCGATCCCGCTGTGCTTTCAGTTCGCGCTGAAGCTCGCCGAGCGCCTTGCCTCCCAGACCCCGCGACTGAACATGCTGACGGTGGCGGTGCGTGCATTGCGCGCGACAACCGTGCGCTCGCTCGCACTGGCGGCAACCGGCGCGATCGCTGTCTTTGGCTGCGTGGCAGCGGAAGACTCCCACCACGACCTGCTCCATGGCCTGTATCGGGATTACTCCGAATACGTCTACACGGCGGACATCTGGGTGGTCAACGGCAACGACGAGCTCGCCACGAGCAGCTTCAACGCTGGGCGCCTTCCGAGTCGCATCGCGGCGATCCCAGGCGTCGCTAGCGTTCGTCCCTACCAGGGTGGCTTCCTCGACTTCGACGGGCGAAGGCTCTGGGTGATCGCCCGGGCGGCATCGACGCCTGCGCCGGTCCCGGCCAGCCAGATCGAGGAAGGCAACGTCAACGTGGCGACCGAACGCCTGCGCCGTGGCGGTTGGATCACGGTATCCCAGCAGGTTGCCGAAGCGCACGGGGTCAAGCCCGGGGGCGTGCTCACCTTGCCAACGCCGACCGGCGAGGTGGCCTATCGCGTGGCGGCGACCACGACCAACCTTGGCTGGAGCTCCGGCGCGATCATCATGAACCGCGCGGATTACGCACATGCGTGGCATTCCTCGGAAGTGAGCGCGCTGGAAATCAACACCCGGCCGGGGGCAAGCGTTGCGGCGGTCCAGCGCGCTGCTCAGAGCCTGCTCGCGGGGGACCGGGCACTGGCCGTCGAAACGAGCCCCCAACGCGCGGCCAAAGCGGACGCGCTCGCGCGCGAAGGGCTCAGCCGCATGAGCCAGATCACGCTCTTGTTGATGATCGCGGCGGGCCTGGCGATGGCAGCGGCGATGGGCGCTGGGATCTGGCAGCGGCGCTCATCGCTGGCGTCCCTGCGCATCAACAGCTTCAGTCCGTCGCAGCTCCGCGGCGTGCTCGGCTATGAGTCGATGCTCGTGCTCGTCACCGGGGCGCTCACCGGTGCAGTCGCAGGCGTCTACGGCCATCTGCTGATCGACCGCTTCCTCAGGCTTACGACCGGGTTTCCAGTCCCCTTTTCGGTCGAAGGCGTCCATACAGTTCAAACGATCTTGCTAATCGTCATAGGCGCGCTGATCGCGCTGGCGATTCCGGGCTACGTCGCATCACAAGTATCTCCGCAGCTGGCACTTCAGGACTAGAAGATTGACTGGTTGCGCTTACTAGAACATTGATTGATTCCGCTTAAGATGCGTCCGCCCCTCATACAAGCATGGGGGTATGCAAACCTCACGCACCGCCAGCGCACGCGAGTTCTTTGCGCTGGTCATGACCGGGATCGAGTACTGGGTGACGATCTACCCCCGAGCCAGGCGCGAGATAAATCGTTGGAAACGCCGTGCGCGGCGGATCCCCGATCCTGCGCTGCGTGCGGCCGCACAGGCCACCCTCAACAGCGAGCACCTGAACCCCGAGGCGGCAGCGTTCTTCGCGGTGCTTGCGTCGCGGCGGTGCCGGGCGTCTCTGGTACGTGTGATCGTGGACTTCCAGATCGCCTACGACTACCTCGACTCGATCAACGAGGATGACCTCTCCGCGCCGTTGAGCAACGGGCTACAGCTGCACCGCGCGCTGATCGACGCCGTCAGTCCCGACGCGTCGTGCGCCGACTACTACGAGCATCACCCCCAGTCAGACGATGGCGAATACCTGGCCGAGCTCGTCCGTGCCTGCCAGGGCGCGATGCGGGAGCTGCCCTCGGCCGTCGCGATCGAGCCGGTGCTCGTGTCAGCCGCGGAGCGCTGCGGCCAAGGTCAGAGTCACAACCACGCGATGCTCGTCGAAGGCCAGACCCAGCTCGTCGAGTGGACCTCCACGCAGGCCGGCCGCGGCGGGTACCTGTGGTGGGAGCTGGCCGCGGCCGGGATCTCCTGCCTGTCGGTCCATGCGCTGTTCGCGGCCGCGGCGTGCGAGACGACGCGCCAAGAAGCTGAGCGGGTGGACGAAGCGTACTTTCGCCCGATCTGCGCGATCAGCGCGCTTCTCGACAGCCTCGTGGACGCTCCCAAAGATGTCGGTACGACGAACCACAACTTCTTCGCCCACTACGACACCTGCGCGCAGGCTGCCGAGCGCTTCGCTGCGATCACAGCGGAAGCGCGCGCGCTGCTCGGCGCGCTGCGCAACCACTGCCGTCACATGGTCATCCTCGCCGGCATTGCCAGCTTCTACCTCTCAGCCCCTGAGGCGAGCACTGACTTCGCTCGTCCTGTCGCACTGCGCACACTCGACTGCCTCGGGCCGACCAGCGCGCCCATCCTGGCAGTGATGCGACTGAGGCGCCGGAGTGCCGACTGGTGGTGGCGACGCAGCGCCGGCGCGCGCCGCAGGAAGGACGGAACCGAGGGCAACCGCTCATCGGGGGAGCCGGTACTTGCGCGTCGACGGATCCTGCACGAGCAGCCCGAACGCCACGAGCGTGGATATATAGCGGTGCGTGGTGCTGGGGCTGAGACCGAGTTGGCGTGCAACTTCGACCACGCCACGGCCCTCTTCACCGGAGATGAACAGCGCCAGTATCAGAAGGCCCCGGAACAGCGAGTGCGAGAGTCGGCCGCTCTCGAGCTCCACCCAGTAGCGCTCTTCGAGGGAGCTCTCAGAGATCGCTTGCTCGGCGATCAGGCCGGAGAGCAGCAGGTTGAGGCTTGGTCCCCGCGCGTCGACCGTGGCGCGGACGATGCCTTCGACCTGAGCCGTGGTCAGCTCGAGCGAGACCTGCCCCTCGCGCGCACGGCTGCTCGCTCGGGCTGAGCGTCCCTCCCTAGTCGCTGTTCCCCCCGGGGCCTCGCTGGCATCGTCATCGAGCATCACGCAAACGGATGATGCCGTTTTGTCGAGATTCGGATAAGGCGGGAGTTGAATATTCCTATGCTGGACTATTCCGGAAACTCGCTCGTTGCGGTATCCGTTCCCGTTGGCACTTGCCTCGCGATCCGAGCTCAACGACGGTGCGATCCCAGTATCGTCCGCCGCTATGGCGCCAGGCACCGACGACGACGATTGGCGGCTGACCGCGGAGCTGGAAGTCGGAGACACAGCCGGAGAACTTCACACGCGGAGCTTGACCGCTGCTGCAGATCGACCCGCCGCTTACCGCCGAGCAGGCGGGTGCCGAGCAGATCAGAGAGCACGAGGAAGAGACGCCGCAGACGCGCACGATGGTTGCCGTCTCGGGCAAGCTCGTGCGCGGCGAATTCGAGCAGACGATGCGCGAAGCGGCGGATCAGCTCGGCCTGACGTGCGAGATCGTCGAGCACCCACACCTGCTGAGGACGCAGGTCGCCTTCACGGTGACGGGCCCGAAACGCAAGGTCGACGAGTTCGCACGGGATCTGGAGGCCGAGGGTTGGGCATTTGTGCGTACCGAGCTTGGGATCGCAGCGAGCCCGCTCTGAGTAGCCCGCGCTGTCGGAAAGATAGGCAAAACATCCCATGTTCCGGGGGCTACCGGGCGGCTAGGCTCACCCGCTCGCCCAACAGAGAAAGGAACATCAGGATGTCGCATCGCTTGAAGTCTCGTGCTTCGGTGAGGGGGTTGCGCGTCGCTCTAATTGCCGCGAGCGCAGTGCTCGCGCTCGCGGGCACGCTGTTCGCCTGCGGCTCGGCCCAGGCCTCCACGCTTCCCACGCTCACGCTCTCGATCAACAGCTCCTCGATCACGGTTGGAGGTGCAACTCAGTCAGGCGCGGTGAACGTCGTCTCGACGGCCACAGGCGTCAAGGAAGCGAGCGCCATCCTGTTTCAGCTAAGGCCCGGCGTGACGGTGGCGGAAGTGGAAGCAGCGCTGAAGAACGGCGCCGGCAAGGATCCCAACAAGGTGACCAAGTACGGGTCGATCGTCTTCGACGCAGAAGTGAACCCGGGCAAGGCGAACGAAGCGCAGACGGAGCTCGAACCGGGACAGTACGTCGCGCTTGCGGGAGAGGGCGAAGGCTCGCCCAAATTCAAAGACGCGTTCACCGTCACGGCCGCTGCCTCTCCAGCGACCCTGCCCACCCCCGAAGCCACGATTCGCTCGATCGAGTTCGACTTCCGCGGGCCAACAACGCTGCACGACGGAGAGCTCGTCCGCTTCGAAGACGAAGGCTATCTCGTGCATATGGACATCGCGTTCCCCGCCAAGAGCAAGCAGGACGCCAAGCTGATCGTGAAAGGACTCCTCACGGGCAAGGAAAAGGGACTCGAAAAGCTCGTCTCCGCAGCACCGTTCAGCTTCACGGGGCCGGTATCCCACGAAGCCTTCCAGCAGGAGACGATCACGGCCAAGCCCGGCTGGTACGTGCAGGCGTGCTTCATGGCAACCCAGGAGGGCGTCCCCCACACGCGCCTGGGCATGGAGCGGATCATCAAGATCGTCAAGTAGCCGGCGGCGGCTGCTGGAGCGCGGGCGCAGTGAGCCCGCCGACGAGCATCCCCGATCCGAGGTGGGCTCCCAGCACGGGGCCCACCTCGGTGCAGAACAGCGGCGGCGAGTCGAACAGCGCCGTTCCCTCGGCCACGAGGCGCTCGGCGTCATCGCGCGACTGTGCGTGCTGGACGACCCAGTGTGTGGCGCCGCGATCGTGCAGCTCGCCCAGGTAGGCGACCATCCGCTCGAGCGCGCGCCGGTGTGTGCGCACGCGTCCCACGGGCGCGATCTCGGTACCGAACGTGAGGATCGGCTTGACCTTCAGGGCGGTGCCGAGCGCCGCCTGAGCGGCGCCGATGCGCCCGCCGCGGCGCAGGTACTCGAGCGTGTCCAGGCAGAACCAGATGTCCAGGCTCTGCCTGCCCTCCTGCACGCCGTCCACGACCTGCTCGAGCGAAGCGCCGCCCGCGGCAATGCTCGCGGCCAGCAGCACGAGGCAGCCGAGGCCGCCGGCGCCGGTCTGGCTGTCGAGCACATACACAACCCCTGGCAGCCCCTCCTCGGCGGCGGTGCGGGCGGCTTCGCGCGCGCTCTCGCACGTGCCCGAGAGGCCGGAGGCGATGTGCACCGAGACGATGTCGTGCCCGGCGCTCAGCAGTGGGCGGTAGCAGGCGAGGAAGTCGCCCACGGACGGCTGCGAGGTCGTCGGCAGCTGCGGGGACTCGTGCAGCCTGGCGTAGAAGGCGTCGAGGTCGACGTAGTCGCGCTCGGGCTGCAGGTCCCCGTCCCAGCCGACGTACAGGCTCACCTGCTCGATGCCCCAGCGCTCGATCAGCGATGCAGGAAGGTAAGGGGTGCTGTCGGTCACCACAGCGACGCTGCGCTGCGCTGCGGGGGCGTTGCTCTGGGCGTCTGCGGCGGACACGCCCCGGAAGCCTACGTTGCAGCGCGCAGGCCAGGCGTCAACCCTCAGCCAGTCAACGGATCAGGCTGTCCATGCGCGTCTGCGTGATCGTCTCGCGCAGCGTCTGCAGCGCGTCGTGGCGCGGGCGCCAGCCGAGCTCGCGCCGCGCCTTGGCGGCGCTCATGATCACCGGCTCGCGGAAGGCCGCGATCCACTGGGCCTGCGCCGGCAGGAACCCGAGGCGCCCGATCAGCTGCGCGGCCGCGTCCACCGCGAGCTCCGGCACGGGGATCGAGTACCACCCGAGCTCCTCCGCGAGCAGCTTCACGGTCATCTCTCCGGGGCCGGCGAGGTTGTACACGCCGGGCTCGCCACGGCCGAGCACCGCCGCGCGCATCGCGCTGGCGACGTCGTCGTGGTGCACGAGCTGAAACGGCACGCCGGGATCGGGCAGCACGGGCTTGAGGATCGGCACTCCCTCGAGTAGCGACAGCACCGGCCCTGGCAGGCGCTCTGAGATCTGGGTGTAGGGCAGGCTGTCGATCAGCAGCGGCGCCTGCGGCCCGGCGACGATGCACGGGCGAAAGACGTAGCTCGCCGTCGAGCTGCCCGCGAGCGTGCGCGCGAGCAGCTGCTCCACTTCGGCCTTCTGCGCCGAGTAGTAGTGCGCATCGCTGCCCCGCGCCGGGACGTCCTCGGTGAGCGGTTGCGGGTTCTCCGCGTGGAAGCCGTACGCGGCCACCGAGGAGGCGTACACGAGGCGTTTGGTCTTCGCTGCGACGGCCGCCTCGAACACGTTGCGCGAACCGACGAGATTCACCGCGCTGCTCTCCTTGGCGCTGCCCATGATCATGAACGCGAGGTGCACGACCACGTCGGCGTCCGCGACGAGCGATCCCACGGCGCCCGGATCGAGCACGTCGCCGCGCCGGTAGGAGACCTTCTTCCAGCCGCGTGCGGTGGGGTCGAACGGCCTGCGCGCCATGCCCACAATGCGCGCAACCTCGCGCGAGCGCTCGAGTGCCGCGACGAGGGCCTGGCCGATCTCCCCGGTGGGGCCGGTAACCGCGACCGTGAGGCGAGCCTGCGGCGTCCGTGGCTGTGCCATCGACCCTTTGTAGCGCATCGTCCCGTCCCGCCGCGCTCGGCGTCGGTGCGCGGCGGCAGTGGATAGCGTGGCGCTCGATGCAAAGCCGGCTCACGGGCGCTCTGCTGATCGGACTCGCCCTCCTGGTGGACTTCCATGCCGCGCGCGCAGCTGTCGCGCAGGCGTGGCCGCCGTTCGTGCTCGTCGCGGGGCTGCTGCTGATCGGGCGCGTGGCCGGAAACGACGGGCTGTTCGACGCAGCCGCGTCGCGTCTCGTGCGCGTGCCGGGTCCTCCGGTCATGCTCGCGCTCTCGTGCTTTGCGCTCGTGGCCGTCGTGACGGCGTTGCTGAACCTGGACACCGCGGCGGTGTTCCTCACGCCCGTGCTTGTGAAGACGGCGCAGCGTCGCGGGACGGACGTGACGCCGTTCCTCTACGGCGCGGTGTTCATGGCCAACGCGTCCTCGCTGTTCCTTCCCGGCTCGAACCTCACGAACCTGCTCGTGCTCTCCGGGGCGCACGTCTCCGGCGCGACGTTCCTCGCGCGCATGCTGCCGGTGGCGCTGGTCGCGCCGGCGATCACGGCGGCCGGCCTGCTGGCGATCCATCGCCGCGGACTGTTCCGCGCCGGCGCTCCCCGCGAGTGCGTTCGCGAGCCCGTCTCACGTGTGCGCCTGGGCGTGGGCTTCTGGGGCGCGCTGCTCGCGGCGGGGCTGATCGTCGCACTGCGCAACGCCGCGCTGCCGGTCCTGGCCGTGGGGCTGCTCGTGCTCGCGTGGCGCGCGCGCGGCGGCGAGCTCGCGTGGCGCGAGAGCCTGTCCTGGCTCGACCTACCGACGCTCGTCGCGCTGTTCTCGCTGGCGGTTGCGTTGGGCACGCTCGCGCGCGCCAGCGCGTTTCCTGCTGACGTGCTGCACGCGCCGGGGAGCCTCGCGACGGCGACGATCGCCGCGCTGAGCAGCGTCACGGTCAACAACCTGCCGGCGGCGGTGCTGCTGTCCTCGGGCGCGCATCTGCCCACGCGCGCGCTGCTGCTCGGCCTGAACGTCGGTCCCAACCTGGCGGTAAGCGGCTCGCTGGCGGTGCTGCTGTGGTGGCGCGCGGCGCGCGCCGCCGGAGCGCAGCCCTCGGCGATCGCCTATTCGCGCCAGGGAATTCTGCTGGCGCCGCTGGCATTGTTGGGCGCGTTTGCGGTGGGGGCGCTGTAGAGGACCTGGTCGCAGGAGCCGCCCCGTACGCTAGGCGGCGTGCCTATCGCATCAGCCTCCCTAGGTCAGAGCCTCTCCTCGTTCTTCCACGCGGTCGGCCAGTTCTTCTCGGACCTCGCCGCCGTGCACTGGGGGACGCTGGTGCTCGGCCTGGTGTTCTTCGGGCTGAACCTGACGCTGCGCTCGCGCGGCTTCTTCCACAGCCTGCGCGCCGCCTACCCGGCGGTCGGCTTCCAGTGGCGTCGTGTGTGGGGTGCGTACTTCGCGGCTGTGGGCTTCAACAACGTCGTGCCCGCGCGCGGCGGGGACGTGATCAAGCTGTTCCTCACACGCTCATCGATCCCAGGCTCGCGCTACCCGACGGTGGCGGCGGCCTTCTTCGTGGAGTCGATCTTCGACGCCAGCGTCGGCGTACTGGTGCTGATCTTCGCCTTCACGCAGGGCGTGTTCCCCAAGCCACCCGACTTCTCGAAACTGAGCTCGTTCGACATCTCCTACCTCGCCGAGCATTTTCGCTTGACGCTCTTCCTGATCACCGTGCTGGGGGTACTCGGCCTGGTTGCCTTCGCGCTGCTCTCAGAACGGGTGCGCTCGTTCTGGGTGCGCGTGCGCCAGGGCGTGACGATCCTGGGGGACCGGCGGCGCTATCTACGCGAAGTCGCGTCGCTGCAGGCGCTCGCGTGGCTGTGCCGCTTCACCGCCTTCTGGTTTCTGCTCGACGCTTTCCGCGTCGGTGGCTCCGTCAAGAACGTGCTGCTCGTGTTCGCCGTCAACCAGGTCGCCGGGGCGGTCCCCTTCACCCCCGGCGGCGCCGGCGTACAACAGGCGCTGCTCGTGAAGGTGTTTGCCACGAACGCCCCCACGGCTGTCGTTGCGGCCTACTCCGTGGGCCAGCAGATCGCGATCGCCGCGTTCACCGCGATCGTCGGCCTCGGCGCGGTCTTCTTCATCTTCCGCTTCCGCTCCTTCAAAGAAGTGATTCAGGCCGGGCGCGCGTCACGAGACGCCGAGCGCGCGGCGGAGCAGGCTGGCGCTTACTGAACCCCACGCAGCGCTTTATTGAAGCCCCTCGCGCGCCTCGCGCACGAGGGCTACGGCCTCGGGGAAGACACGGGCGATGACGGTGCGGATCTGCTCGGCCTGTGCCTCGGCGTTTCCTTGGACGTTGACGCGGTTGACGGCGGCGACGGTCATGTCGACAGCGAGCTTGATCGCGTTGTCGGCCCAGGCGAGGCGCTGGTTGCCTTGCATCTGTTCCGCGAACTCGGCGAGGCGTCGCTGGAGCTCGTCTGGATCGCCGAACAGGTCTCCGAGTCCGCCACTTTCCATGCTCGCATCATAGACTGCCCTGCTCATGCCCAGTACAGAGGAGATCTCCCGGCAGGTCGCGAAGGAGACGGCGAGCCGCAACCGCCTGGCGGTGCCCTCGTTCGCGGGCGGGTTCCTGTACCTGCTGAGCGCGATCGTGATCACTGAGACGATCAACGGCGCGCCCACGGTGGGGCTGATCGAGGGCCTCACACCGGCGCTGTCGGGCGTGGCGAACCCGGCTGTGAGCCCGCGCACGCCGTGGATGAAATTCGTCAGTGGCCGCGCCGCGGAGCTGATCGGCGGCGGCGTGCTGGCCGGTGTCTCGCTGGCGCTGTTGACGGCGATCTTGCTGCTGCTGGTCGGCGCGGTGCGTTTTCGCCGGCCTCAGAGCTGGCGCCCCACGAAGACGCTGGTGATCGGCGGCGGTGTTGGCCTGGTGTTGACGAGCATCGCCCACGAGGTGGTGACGGCTGTGGAAGCGCACAACTTCTCAGTGGGGCACGATCACACCAACCACGCGGTGGAACAGGCGCTGCTGACGAGCACAGCGAACGGCATCGTCGGCTACGTGGAGCTGCTTGCGGGACTGGCGCTGGTGGCGGGGATGATCGCGACGATGGTCAACTCGCTGCGCGTTGGCCTGCTCCCGCGCTGGATGTGCATCCTGGGGATCTTCGCCGCGCTGCTGATCTTTCTGCCGGACATCAGCGCGGAGTTGCAGGTGATCCCAGCGTTCTGGATGGTGATGATGGGCATCCTGTTGATGGGACGCTGGCCGCAGCCCACTGGCGATCCGCCGGCGTGGGCCGCTGGCGTGGCCGTCCCGTGGCCCTCGCGCGGCGGCGGTCGCTTTGCCGGGCGTCCGGCCGCGGCGACGGCCGGCGCAGCGGGCGCGGCGCCCGCTCCGGTGGCGCCCGCCGCCAGTGGCTCGTCGCGCAAGCGGCGCAAGCGCGGCGCGCGCAGCTGACGATTAGCCACGCAGATGATGATTAGCCACTCGCCCCAGCGGGAAAACTGAAGAGGTAAGCACCGGGAGCATGCCCGGGAGAAGCGCCAGGCACGTCTTCCCGGTTCAAAGAGGGATAACAGGCGTCATGCCGCCCGGGGAGGGCAGGCATAAAGGAGGCTCTCATGGAGGCAGCAACCATCCAGCGCGACGGGCGTGAGGCAGCTGCGCGTCCCACGGAGGTGTCGCGTACGGGCTGGAAACCGGCGGACCCTGGTCCACTCGGCCTGGGCGCGTTCGCGATGACGACGTTCGTGCTGTCGATGTTCAACGCGAACCTGGTCAACGAAAAGGGAGTGCCGGTGGTGCTTGGGCTGGCGCTCGCGTACGGCGGCCTCGTGCAGCTGCTTGCTGGCCTGTGGGAGTTCCGCACGGGCAACACGTTCGGTGCGGTGGCGTTCTGCTCGTTCGGCGCCTTTTGGATCTCGTTCTGGGCGTTGAACGTGTTCTACGCCAAGCAGGTCGGCGGCAACGCGGGGCACGCTGTCGGTGTGTACCTGTGGGGCTGGGCGATCTTCACCACGTATATGGCGGTGGCGGCGCTGCGCACGAGCGGCGCGGTGCTGCTCGTGTTCGTGCTGCTGGCGGCCACGTTCGTGCTGCTGGCGATCGGCAAGGACGGTGGCAGTGCGACGGTCTCCCATTGGGGCGGCTACGTCGGCCTGGCCACGGCGGCAGCGGCGTGGTATGCGTCGTTCGCGGCGGTGGTGAACTCGACGTTCGCACGCACGGTGCTGCCGGTGATCCCGCTGGCGCGGCCGCCGCTCCAGTAGCTGCGCCGGTGAGGGCGTGCGGCGTCGCCGTGCGCCTGACCCGGCCGGTGAGAAGATGACCCACCAGGGGCAGCGACTTCCAGTGAGACAGAGGGAGAGTGAGCGATGACAGTGGAATCGGATGCGATCACCGGTGAGGAGCTGGACGCGGAGCTCGCCTCGCTGCTGGACGTCGAGAAGTTCGAGCCGCCGCAGGCGTTTCGCGAGCAGGCGCTGCTGAAAGACCCCGAGGTCTACGCGCGCGCAGCGGCGGACCCGCTGGGCTGGTGGACGGCGCAGGCGGAGGAGCTCGACTGGTTCCAGCGCTGGAGCCGCGTCCTGGATGACGACGATCCGCCGTTCTACAAGTGGTTCACGGGCGGAACGCTGAACGTGTCCTTCAACTGCCTGGACCGCCACGTGACCGCCGGGCACGGCGAGCGGGTCGCATTTCACTGGCGTGGGGAGGCGGGCGACGAGCGCGACATCACATACGCGCAGCTGCTGGAGCAGGTGGAACGCTTCGCGAGCGCCCTGAAGGAGCTCGGTGTGCAGAGGGGAGACGTGGTTGGCATCTACCTGCCGATGATCCCTGAGGTGGCGGTGGCGATGCTTGCGTGTGCGCGTATCGGCGCGCCGCACAACGTGGTCTTCGGCGGCTTCTCGGCGGAGGCGGTACGCGAGCGTATGGAGTTCTCCGAGGCGAAGGTTCTCATTACCGTGGACGGCGCGGCGCGCAAGGGCAAGACGGCGCCGGTGAAGGACCGTGTGGACGAGGCGATGGGCGACCTGCCCAGCCTGGAGAAGATCGTGGTGGTCAAGAGCAAGGGCACGCCGTGCGCGATGCAAGAGGGACGCGACGTGTACTACGAGGACATCGTGGCGGCGGCGGAGCCGAGCTGCCCGCCGGAGCCGCTTGACGCGGAGCACCCGCTGTACATCCTCTACACGTCAGGCTCGACGGCCAAGCCGAAGGGCATCCTGCACACGACGGGTGGCTATCTCACGGGTGTGTCTGCGACGCACCGCTATGTCTTCGATTTGAAGCCGGAGACGGATGTGTACTGGTGTGCGGCGGACGTGGGCTGGGTGACGGGCCACTCCTACATCGTGTACGGGCCGCTGTGCAACGGCGCCACGTCGGTGATGTGGGAGGGCGCGCCGGACTACCCGCACAAGGGGATCTGGTGGGAGATCGTCGAGCGCTACGGCGTGACGATTCTCTACTGCGCGCCGACGGCGATCCGCGCGTGCATCAAGTGGGGCTCGCAGTGGCCGAACAAATACGACCTCTCCACGCTGCGCCTGCTGGGGTCGGTGGGCGAGCCGATCAACCCGAAGGCGTGGCTGTGGTACCACAAGGTGATCGGCGGCGAACGCTGTCCGATCGTGGACACGTGGTGGCAGACGGAGACGGGCGCGATCATGATCACGCCGCTTCCCGGGATCACGGCGACGAAGCCGGGGTCGGCGACGCAGCCGTTCCCGGGCGTGTTCGCGGAAGTGCTGGACGAGTCCACAGGCGAGCCGATCGAGGAGGGGCAGGGCCTGCTCGTGCTCACGCACCCGTGGCCGTCGATGCTGCGCACGCTGTACAAGGAGGAGGAGCGCTTCATCGAGACGTACTTCCAGCGGTTCGGACGCGAGACCTACCTCGTCGGCGACGCCAGCCGCCGCGACCGCGACGGCTACTTCTGGGTGATCGGTCGCATCGACGACGTGGTGAACGTCTCCGGACACCGCCTTTCCACGGCGGAGGTCGAGTCGGCGATCGTGGCGCACACGGACGTGGCGGAGGCGGCGGTGATCGGCCAGCACGATGAGGACTCGGGTCAGGCGATCGTGGCGTTCGTGACCCTGCAGGGCGAGTTGGAGGGCGACGATGGCACGGTGGCGGGCATCCGCGACACGGTGGCGGAGCGGATCGGAAAGTTCGCGCGCCCCAAGCGGATCATCTGGACGGACGATCTGCCGAAGACACGCTCGGGCAAGATCATGCGCCGCCTGCTGCGCGACATCGCAGAGGGCCGGGCGCTGGGCGACGTGACGACGCTGCGCGACCCGGCGGTGATGGGCCAGCTGGAGGAGCAGGTCAAGGCGATGCAGGCGCAGGAGGATTGAGGCAGGACCCGGGTCCCTTCACGTTTTATGGGCGGCCTCCCGGCCGCCGGAGGCGTGCGCGAGGTCAAACCACGGTCAGTTCACGCACGTCGCAGGGCACGCCAGACAACCCCAGGATGGCGCGCCACCTTGGCGCCAACCGCGGTCGAGATCATTGGCTTCCGATGCGGCCCGATACTCGGCGATCGCGTCCATCTGTCCAGCATATGCGAACTTTGCCCGTACCGTGATGTGGTTGCGGTCCCGCGTTCGGACACGGGTGGCGGCAACGAATGCTGCTCTTGATCGGGCGCCTAGGGGTAATCCCTGACCGTCGGCTGCGCGCCCGCTGGCATGATTGACGCATGGCCTCCGCGCCAGCACCGGCTGGACAGTCGCGAGCTGACTCGGCCACGTCGCTGCGCCGCCCGCTGGACCGGGCACTGCTGGGCGGTGTGTGCGCGGGCTTGGCGGACCGTATGGGCATCGAACCGTTGGTCGTGCGCGTGGTGATGGTGATGGCGAGCACCGTCGGCGGCCTTGGCGTGGCGGTGTACGCGGTCGCGTGGGCGCTGATCCCGGTGACGCCGGAGAGCGCGGTGCGCGGCAGGCGCCCGGGCGCGTGGCGACAGGCACCGCTGATCGTGCTGGCGGCGGTGGCCCTGTTCGCGGGTGTGCACCTGGCCGGCTCGCGCGTGGGTGAGGGTCTGTGGCCGCTGGTGCTCGGGGTGTGTGGGCTGGCGCTGCTGTGGCGCCCGACGATCGTGCCGGAGGGCTCGGGCCCGAGGCGTCGTCCGACGCTGCGGGAGTACCTGAACCGTCCCGCTCAGGTGGGCGCGCCGCGGCTGATCGCGGGTGCCCTGTTCGTGGCGTTCGGCGCGGCGGCGCTTCTGCATGCGGTGGGCGTCCAGCACAACCTGGGCAAGGCGATCTGGGCGGTGGCGATCATCGCGGCGGTGCTGGGGCTGGTGGTGGGCCCGATGGTGGTGCGCCTCGCGAGCAGCCTTTCGTGGGAGCGCTCGGCACGCATCCGCGAGCAGGAGCGCGCGGAGGTCGCGGCGCATCTGCACGACTCCGTTCTGCAGACGCTGGCGCTGATCCAGAAGCGGGCGGCGGATCCGCGTGAGGTGGCGGGTCTCGCGCGCCGTCAGGAGCGCGAGCTGCGCAGCTGGCTGCTGGCGCGTCCGGGCGATGCCGAGCAGGACACGGTGGCGGGCGCGCTGGAACGCGCGGCGGCGGAGGTGGAGGAGCTGCACCGCGTGCCGATCGAGGTGGTGACGGTCGGCGACGCGCCGCTGGACGGAGATCTGGAGGCGCTCGTGCAGGCGGCGCGCGAGGCGATGAGGAACGCGGCGAAGTTCGCGGGCAGCGAGCGCGTGGACCTGTATGCGGAGGTGGAGGCGGAGCGTGTGGAGGTGTTCGTGCGCGATCGGGGCGTGGGCTTCGATCCGGAGTCGATCCCGCAGGATCGCCGCGGCGTGCGCGACTCGATCATCGCCCGGATGGAGCGCCACGGCGGGCGGGCGGCGGTGCGCAGTAGCGCGGGCGAGGGCACGGAGGTCGAGCTGGTAATGGGTAAGGGGACGGCCGCGTGAGCGCGCAGGAATGCCCGCGGGTGGTGATCGTGGACGACCACCGGCTGTTTCGCGCGGGGGTGCGCGCTGAGCTCGGCGAGGAGGTGGCGGTCGTCGGTGACGCCGGCACGGTGGCAGAGGCGGTGGTGATGATCCGCGAGCGGCGCCCTGACGTGGTGCTGGTCGACGTGCACATGCCCGACGGCGGCGGCGTCGAGGTGATCGCGCGCGTAGCCGAGGAGCAGCCGGACGTCCGCTTCCTGGCATTGTCGGTGTCGGATGCAGCGGAGGACGTGATCGCGGTGATCCGCGCGGGCGCGCGCGGCTACGTCACGAAGACGATCTCCGGCGCTGAGCTGGCGGATGCGGTGCGCCGCGTGGCGGGCGGCGACGCTGTCTTCTCACCGCGCCTGGCGGGCTTCGTGCTGGACGCGTTCGCGCACCAGGACGGCGGCGAGCGCGACGCCCAGGAGCGCGCGGCGGCCGACCGCGAGCTCGACCAGCTCACCCCGCGCGAGCGCGAGGTTCTGCGCCACATCGCGCGCGGCTACATGTATAAGGAGGTTGCGCAGAGCCTGGGCATCTCGGTGAAGACGGTGGAGGCGCACGTCTCGGCGGTCCTGCGCAAGCTGCAGCTCTCCAGCCGCCATGAGCTCAGCCGTTGGGCGGTGCAGAGGCGCCTGGTGAGCCTCGACGGGCCGTAGCTCCCGCAGCTGCGGCAGCGTCCCTTTGTACCGGTCTGGCGGTACGAATCGGTACCGGTAACATGGTACGCTAAAGCCAGTGTCGAGCATACTCAACCCGTTCGTGTGGGACCGGCCGCTGGACGACCCATCCAAGATCGTCGGCATGGAGGCGTTTGCCAACAAGGTGGCCTTGACGCTGAAGGGGCAGACGAACGTCGCGCTGTTTGGGCCGCGCGACACGGGCAAGACCACGTTCGTCAATCAGTTGGCGCTCGATCTTGCAAAGGGCCACGGCGAGGATGCGCCGCCCTTCGACGTCGTCAAGGTCAACCTCCAGCGCGTGGTCAGCATCCCTGGCTTCATCGGATGCGTGCACGACGCGATGATCGGTCACCCGGTCAAGCATGTGCGGCGCGCAGCGCAGCGGCAGATCGGCGCACTGGAGAAGGAAATCGGCTTCGACATAAGGGTGGTCAAGGGCTCCGTCAGGAGCGCCGCTGTGAACCCGGCACAGGATGCGGAGACCCTCCACGCGCAGCTGCTGGCGCTGCGCGCCCTATCTGAGCATCTCGTTGTGGTCTTCGACGAGTTCCAACGGCTGCGCCACTGCCCGGGCGATCCGCTGGCGATCATCCGCTCTGCGCTGATGAGCTCGGGCTCGAACCACGTTTCGCTCCTGTTCACGGGATCGATTCGCAACGCGATGAAGATGATGCTCGAGGACTCACACCAGCCGATCTTCGGTGAGGCGGCACAGATGCAACTGCCGGCGATCAGTCGCATCGACTTCCTCGAGTATCTGGACTTCCAGTTCGAGCTCACGGGCAAGCCCGCGGACGAGGATGCGCTCAACTACCTGTTGAGCGCCACCCGCGTGCATCCCCGCAGCACCCAGCAGATCGCGTGGGAGTGCTGGGCCGCCACGTCCGCTGGTCAGCGTGTGACGCTCGAGACCGCTGTGGACGCCCACGATCGGCTCGTGCAGACGATCGAGCGATCGGAGTTCGCCTCCGTCCTGAACGTGTTGATGAGCGGCGACGAGGCCGAGGCGAACGAGGTGCGAGCGCTGCAACTGCTGGCGGATCGAGGCGGCGACACCGTGACGAGTCGCCCTCTCGCCAAGCGCTATGGGTTCTCCAGCCACTCGCGCGTGCGCCCTGCGCTGTCGCGCTTGCAGGGGCGCGGGCTGGTGGATCAAAGGGACGGCACGTGGTACGTGGTCGACCCGCTGTTCGGCGAGTGGCTGCGCCGTGCGTCGCCGTTGGCCGATCGCCCCACACCCTAGCCACGGCCGACGCTCCGTCGGCACCGTGTTGGTACCGCACAGCGTATACAATCTTGTACCTTCTAGACGGTACACAACATTTGGATCGGCGTGGACCCGACCGAGACCCTAAGGGCAATCCCCGATTGTCTGCGGCGAGTGCTGCCGATAACAATGGTTAGCGATGGACACGAGCTCCGCACCGGCGATTGAAACCGTCGGCTTGACCAAGCGCTTCGGCGAGCGCGCGGCGCTCGACGGCATCGACCTGCAGGTACCCCGCGGCGTGGCGTTCGGCTTCCTCGGTCCCAACGGCGCGGGCAAGACGACGATCATCCGCACGCTGCTCGGCCTCACCCCGGCGAGCGCGGGGACGATGCACGTGCTCGGATATCCGGTGCCGGCGCAGCGGGCGCAGGCGCTGCAGCGCGTGGGGGCGATCGTGGAGGAGCCGCGCTTCCACATGCACCTCACCGGCCGCGAGAACCTGCGCATCGTCGCGGCGGTGCGCGGCCCGGAGACGTTCGCGCGGATCGATCCGGCGCTCGCGCGGGTGGGCCTCGCCGACCGCGCCGGCGAGAAGGTCAAGAGCTACTCGATGGGCATGCGCCAGCGGCTGGGCGTCGCGCGCTGCCTGCTGGCAGACCCGCTGCTGCTGATCCTGGACGAGCCGACGAACGGCCTGGACCCGGGTGGCATCCAGGAGTTCCGCGAGATGATCCGTGAGATGGTCGAGCAGGAGGGACGCACCGTGTTCGTCTCCTCCCATCTCCTGGACGAGGTGGAAAAGACGTGCGACGCGGCGGCGATCGTCGACCGCGGCAAGATCGTCACGCAGGGCGCGATCTCCGAGCTCGCCGAAGGCGGCGGCGCACGCCACGAGCTGATCCTGGCCGTCGACGATGCCGAGCGGGCGTTCACCGTCCTGAGCTCGAGCGAGCTCGTCGCCGAGGCGCGCCCTGCCGACGAGGGCATCCGCGTTGTCCTTTCCGGCGAGCCGCAGACCGCGGCGCAGGTCAATGCCGCGCTTGTTCAGGCGGGGATCGGCGTCACGCGCCTGGAGCCCGTCCGCCACAGCCTCGAGCAGCGCTTCCTGCAGATCACCCAGCGGCTCGACTCACACCTCGTGCCAGAGGAGCTGAAGGCATGAACCCCACGATCGCGCTGCGGATGGCCGGAGCGGACTTCCTGAAGCTGCGCAAGAAGCGCAGCACGGTGATCTGGGCCCTGGTGCTCGCGGTGGCGCCGCTGCTGATCTACTACATCTTCAAGGGCGTACAGCACTCTTCGAGCCCAGCTGAACACGGCCCGGCGGGCGGCCTGCATGGCTACGAAGATGCGATGCCGGTGCTGGCGCTGTTCTTCGGCCCGCTGGCGGCGATCATGATCGGCACGGACGCGGGCGCGGGCGACCTCGCGGCCGGGGTGTTCCGCGACCTGGTGGTGACCGGCCGCTCGCGCGTGGCGCTGTTCGCTGCGCGCGTGCCCGCAGCGCTTGGCCTGTGCTGGCTGGTGATGCTGAGCGCCTACGCGGTGATGCTGATCGGCACGTACGCGCTTGCCTCCGGGACGCCGACGCCGGGGGCCGCGCTGGTCGTCAACGGTCTGCTGTTCACGCTGTTTGCGACCGGCATCGTGTGCGTCGTGGCCGTTGGCTTCTCCTCGCTCGTGGGCTCGCGACCGGCTGCGCTGACAGCGCTGATCGGCTGGCAGCTGATCGCGAGCAGGATCCTGGAAAACATCGAATCGCTCGGCAGCTCGCGTCGGCTGATCCTCAGCCAGGCGATCACGCACTTCAGCCCGATTTTCGTCGGCGATCATCACGGGCCGCGGGGCGGGGCCACGGTAACCATGTCCACCGCTACGGCGGTGATCGTGTCGCTCGGCTGGATCGTGGTGTTCTTGGCGCTGGGCGCATGGCGCACCCGCCGAATGGACGCCTGAACGCCTGCTGGTCGGCGGCCGGCGATCGGTGGCGCCGGAGTCGCGCGCGCCAGTGGCTACTCTTGAGTCCAGATGATGACCGCCGCAGAGCCAATGACCGCACGGGGCGCCCACTACACGGCGCTGCTTGAAACGATCGAACGCCAGGGATCGACGAAGCTCCACCAGAAGGAGCGCGAGCAGCTCCTCGAGGCGGCCGACGCGCTGCTGTTCGGTGAGCCGGAGAGCGAAGAGCTGCTGCGCTCGGCGGAGAGCCTGATCGAGTCCCTGGAGACGAGCGAGCGTTGGTCTGCGGAGACCTGCGATCAGCTGCGCGAACACCTCTACGGCTGTGACGGAGCGAGCGGCGTAGCCTGAGCTCGCTCCGGCCTGCGAGCGCGCAGAGCCGACGGTATCGTCCGCTTGCGATGTCGAAGACGTTGCCTGAGGTCAGACTCGCATCCGCGGAGGACCGCGCGAACGTGGTTGCGAACGTGGCCGCTGCATTTGCGCAGGACCCCGCGTGGGCGTTCATGCTGGGCGATGAGTACGAGCGACTTGCGCCTCTGTTCGCTGGCGCGCTGTTCGACGCCAGGCTCGCGTCTGACAGCGTGTGGGTGAGCGGTGATCTGGCGGCGGTCGCGATGTGGGACCCGCCGCACAGGAGTGAGACGGCTGTCGAGCATGCAGGGCTGGTGTGGGCCGGCTACCGTGACCTCGCCGGCGAGGCGGCGTTCGCCCGTCACACGAGCTACAACGCGGCGATCGCCGCGGCATCGCCTTCGGGCCCCTACTGGTACTTGGGCGTGCTGGCAACGGAGCCCTCGCGTCAGCGTGAGGGTCTCGCCGGCGCAGTTCTGGGACCCGTGCTGGAACAGGCTGACCGGGACGGTCTGGGCTGCTGTCTGGAGACCTCCACGATGGGCAATCGGCGCTTTTACGAGCGACGCGGGTTCACGCAGGCGACGGCTGTGGCCTTGCCGGAAGGGCCGCCGACGTGGTGGCTGCGCAGGCCGCCGGCCTGAGCGCACGGGGACGGGCCCGGATCGTCAAGTGAATTGACTTTAAACCAGCTTGACGATAGGGTCGTGGGCATGGATTTGTCGGACCTGGATTTCGTCGCCACGCCCACGTTGATGCGCGCTGCACGCGGCGTGTATGCGGGCTCCATCCGCGCAGAGCTGCATGCGATCGGAGCCGAGGATCTGCCCCGCAACGGGGCGTTCATTCTCGCCGGCATCGACAGGACGGGCGGACCGAGGCAGGATCTCCCCTCCGAGCTCGGCGTCACCAAGCAGGCGGTCAGCCAGCTCGTGGACGCCCTGGTGAGCAGAGGCTACGTGGACCGCGGCGCCGACACCGAAGATCGTCGACGGATCAACCTCGCGCTGACCGAGCGCGGACGGGAGGCCGCGGACGCGGTGTATCGCGGCGTGGAGGCGGTCGACGCCCAACTCGAGCAGCACGTGGCCGCGGAGCAGATCGAGGCGATGCGATCGGCGCTGTTCGCGCTGGCGGGCATCAAGGTCGCGAACATCGAGACCGGTGCGGCCCGTCCGCGGCTGGCACGACAGCTTCGTGCCTTCAGCCCGATCTTCCCGGTCGCGGACCTACCCAGGGCGCTCGAGCACTACTCCGCGCTGGGCTTCAAGACGCTCGCGTATGACGGCGGTGAGGAGTACGGCTTCGCGGAGCGCGATCGCACGGGTCTGCATCTCGCCGCGGATCCCGGTCACGACGCTGCGCGTGGCGCTGGGTCGGCGTATCTGTACGTCCGCGATGCGGATGCCCTGTACGAGGAGTGGAGCCGGCCCGGCGTCGGCGGTCAGACGCGGCCCGTCGGCCCGACCCCGTACAAGCTCCGCGAGGGCTCGCACGTGGACCCTGACGGGAATGTGATCCGCTTCGGCTCGCCAATCGAGGACTGAGGCAGGCAGGCCTCAACGTGGACCGCATGGCCGGAAGGAGCGGCGACCGTCTGAGTCCACGAAGACCCCCTTACTGGGATGATTCGGTCAATGGACATCCAATCCGACACCAAGGCTGTGCTGCTTGCATCCGCGCTCATGTTCCTTTGGGCGCTGCTGCTGGGCGTGTGGAAGTACCGCCAGATCCTGAGCTCTGAGCACAGCCAGGTGCATCCGTATGTTGACATCGCTCACCGCGCTGCGCTTCTGTACAGCTTTGCGCTCCTGCTGATCGGCGTGTTCGTGCAGCTGAGCGGCTGGAGCGAGCTGGTGAACCTACTTGCGGCCGGCGCGATGGGCGTCTACTTCTACGCCGCGGTAGGCGGGTACGTGCTGCACGGGTGGCGGCGCGACACCGACAACCAGTTCCGCGATCCGATGCGCGGCACGCACCTTCTGATGCTCTCGCTCATCGCTGCGGAGATCGGCGGGTGGCTGGTGCTGGTCGCTGGCTTTCTCGACAGGCAGGTGTTCTGAGAGGTTGTGGGGACGTGCGACAATCGCCGCCCGTGGCCGACTATGGACTCACCAATCGCGCGGCGTGGGATGAGCGCGCCGCCGCGCACGCGCAATCTCCTGATTACGCCGTCGAGCGCTTCCTCGAGGATCCCGAGTTTCTCAGTGGTGTGGTTCGCTTCGATCTGCCGCGCCTGGGCAGCGTCGACGGTCTGAGAGGAGTGCATCTGCAGTGCCACATCGGCACCGACACGCTGTCGCTGGCTCGGCTCGGCGCTCACATGGTGGGACTTGACTTCTCCAGTGCTTCGTTGGAGCAGGCCCGCCGATTGGCCTCTTCAAGCGGCACTGAGGTGGAGTTCTTCGAGGCCGATGTGTACGACGCGCCGCGAGTGCTGGGCGGCGGGCGCTTCGACCTCGTGTACACGGGTATTGGCGCGCTGTGCTGGCTGCCTGACATCGAACGTTGGGCGGCGGTCGTCGCCGAGCTGCTGGCCCCCGGCGGCCGGGTGTTCATCCGTGAGGGGCATCCGATGCTGTGGTCGCTGGACGAGAAGCGCCAGGACGGGCTGGTGGTCGACTACCCGTACTTCGAGCGCGACGAGCCGCTCATGGAGAGCGCAGATGGCACCTACGTCGCGACGGACGTGGTCTTCCAAGAGAAGACGACGTACTCGTGGAACCACGGCCTCGGTGAGGTGGTGAGCGCGCTGATGGCTCGCGGGCTGCGGATCACCGGTCTGGTGGAGCACGAAAGCGTGCCTTGGGATGCGCTGCCCGGCCAGATGGAGCTGTTGGCAGACACCGGTGAGTTCCGCTTGGCCGATCGTCCGTGGCGCCTCGCTCACAGCTACACCCTGCAGGCGCTCAAGGACCCTGCCTGATCGGGACGGCGGTCGTGGCCGGCTATCCAGAGATTCGGCCCTACGCGAGCGGCATGCTCATCCGCGCCACCGACAGGTTCGCCGGCGGTCGTGGGAAATCCGTTCGTGCGTCGGCCACTGCTCGAGCTTCGACCCTCGGATGAGCCGTCCGGCATCTCTGTTCATCGAGGGCTGCTGGATCGCGTGGATCCTGTACTGGGTCGCGATGGCCTTTCACACGAAGCGCACGGTCGAGCGCGCTGGGTTCCTGGGTTATCGCTTGGTCGGGATCGTGCTGGCCATGGTGTTGCTCATAGTGGCCCGGCTCACGGACGTCAACCTAAATACGCGGCTCTGGCACCCCACGCTCGCGCTGGGCGTGGTGTGCGACTGCATCGTGCTCTGCGGCGCCGCGTTCACGGTGTGGGCGCGGATCACCCTGGGACGCAACTGGAGTGCTGAGGTGACGTTCAAGCAGGACCACGAGCTGATCGAGTCCGGGCCCTACGCGCTGGCACGCCATCCGATCTACACGGGTCTGATCGCGATGGGGGTGGGGACGGCCGTCGATGACGGGCGCGTGGTCGCCTTCGGAGTGCTCGTGGCGATATGTGGCGCGCTGTGGTGGAAGGCCCGTGAGGAGGAAGGCGTGATGCGCAGGCACTTTCCCGCCGCCTACGCCGAGTACAAGGCGCGTGTTCACGCGATTATCCCGTTCGTGCTTTGAGCCCGCCGTGGTGGTCCCTGCGCGAGCGTCCTTCGGCTGGATCAAAGAAGGACAGCAGCTCACTCGCGAGCTGCTGTGGCGCTTCCTCAGCCATCTGGTGGGCGCTGTCAAATCCGTGGCCGTAGAGCTCGGTGGCCCACGCCCGCCACACGGCCGTCGAACACAGCTACGCCTAAACGGCGGACTCGAGCAGTTCTGCGTGCTCGTCTTCCGGCGGCGTGCCGTAGGCGTAGACGAGGAGGTCCACGGCCCCATGGTTGACGGTTTGCAGCGGTGTCCCCGGCTCGACGTGGATCAGGCCGCCGGGTGGAACATCACGGCGCTCTGGAGGCTCGCCCAGATACATCGACAGTGTTCCCGACAGGACCACGAACGTCTCTTCCTGGTGGGGATGCCTGTGGCGACGCCCGGCGGCTCCGGGCTCATAGCGCCAGATGTTGGCGCGTGTGTGCGCGAAGCCCGCTGTCTCGCTCAGCTCGGCAACGTGGCGCGGTGCCTCGCCGCGCTCGTGGGGGCGTGTGATCCAGTCGAGCTCATCGGGGACAACAACGCGATATGTCACGAGCACAAGCTACTGTCTGCGAGCGCTCGGCTCGGCGCGGACGCTGTTCGGTGGGTGCCGGTGAGAGACATGCGTCCGTGACGAAATCCTTGTGTTGCAGGCCGCAACGGTCATGCGTATGTGACGGCGAGCGATCCATAGTTGGATTGCACCTGGGGAGCGCGGCCAGCAATGCGAGGAGGTTCACCGATGTGGCTCCCAAGCCGTCACAGAAGGGCACCGGTCAAAGATTGGGCGGCAACTCCGTTTTGGTCCTTGACGCTCCCGAGCTGGGCCTCGGCGCAGCCCGGACGGGCGCATCGGATAGGTGAGCCCGAGTTGGCGACTCGGACATTCGCTGCATGTGGCACCGTCGAGAACGGGACCCCCGCGGTCATAGGGCGCGTCGACGCAGACGACACGCAGGGCGCTCGCCCGCACTCGTTTCGGTCGCGCGTAGGCGGTGACTGGGCGCACTATGCGCCGCGCCGGTAGCGGGTGTGTGGCAGGTCATTCGTGCGAGTGAGCGGTCGGCGTGGCCTGGCCGTGAACGTGGTGCTCGCTAGTCGGCGTGTTCATCATGCGCAGCATCGACACGCCACCGCCGCTGCGGAAATAGCGTGCGATGAGGGCGGCGGCGAGCATCAGGAAGACGATGTTCAAGACCGTTGTGTAGTTCCAGCTGACGCCTGTCTCGGTGACCTTCGCGTGACGCGCTCCGGTGGGTGCGATGCCGAGCAGCTTGAAGATGAGATCGACGATCAGCCCGGTGGTGGCCATCGTTGCGTAGAAGGTCGCAAACAGAAACGCGGCCATACGGCGGCCGTAGTACTTGCGGTAGATGTTGAGGATCGGCAGGATGATCAGGTCGGCGAAGACGAACGCAAGCACGCCGCCGTAGCTGATGCCGCCGTTCCACAGCACGGCGGCGAGGGGCACGTTGCCGATCGAGCAGACGAATGAGAGCATCGCGACGAGCGGCCCGATCAGCGGTCCCCATACAGTTGCCAGCGCGCCGTGGTGTTGCAGGAAGAGGCCCTGCCAGAAGGACTTGGGGACCCAAGCAGCGAGCGCCCCGGCGATCAGGATGCCGCCGAAGATGTCCATCCAGACCGCGGCCCAATCCATGACGAAGTAGTTGCTGACCGCGGTCAGCCCTCGAGGGGAGCGAAGGCGCCGCCAGACGGTGCCGGCCTCGGAGATGCTCATGTCCATCTCGGCGTGTCCCTCCATATGTCCGAGTACGCCCCGCTCAGCCTGGCGTTGCGCTTGCTCGACCATCGCGGGCTTCAGGAAACGGCGAAACAGCAGCGCCATCAGTGCGATCATGATCGGACCGCCGACGAACTCCCCGGCGGTGAACTGCCAGCCGATCAGGACGGCGAGAATTATCCCGAGCTCCACCACCAGGTTCGTGGAAGCGAACTGGAAGGCCATCGCCGATGTGAAGTCGGCGCCCTTGCGAAACAGCGACCGAGCGAGCGCAACCGCGGCGTAGGAGCACGAGGATGAGGCCGCACCCAGTCCCGCTGCGACGGTGAGCGTTCGCGGCGAGTCGTCGGGCAGCAGACGGCGCATCTGCTGCTTGCTGACGAGCGCCTGCACCGCGCCCGAGAGGGTGAAGCCGAGGATCAGTGCCCACAGGACCTCCCAGGCCATGCCGAATGCAAATCGCAGGGCTTCGCCGATAGCGCTCACGGGCGTCGGTCTCCACGCAGCAGTTGCGCAATTGCCGCCGGCATCCGGCGCCCACGTTACTCGTCTGCTGGATTCAGCTCGGGCGCTGCCCTGCGACGAACGCCGTGCGTGCCGCCTTTGCGCCGGCGCTCGAGAGCTCGGTGAAGCGATATGTGCCGTCGCTCATCAGCTCGCGGGCAGCCTGCAGTGCGGCGCCGTATGCGGCGAACGCGAAGCCACCGCCGACGGAGATGCGCTTCACGCCCATCTCGGCCAGCTCGCCCACCGGCGGCGTGCCCGGTCGCGCGAGCACGTTGACGGGGAGATCGACCGAGGCGAGCATCGCGCGCAGATCCTCGTGGCGGTCGAGCCCGGGCGCGTACAGCACGTCGGCGCCGGCCGCCTGATAGGCCTGCAGGCGCGCGATCGTGTCATTCAAGTCCGGTGCGCCGCGCAGGTAGCTCTCTGCGCGCGCGGTCAGCACGAGATGGACGTCGCTGGCGTGCGCCGCCTCCGCCGCGACGCCCACGCGCTCCGCCGCCTCGGTGATGTCATAGAGCCGCTGCTCGCGTGGGTTCCAGTCCTCGATCGAGCAGCCGGAGAGGCCGGCGTGCAGCGCGAGACGCACGGTCTCTGCGACGCCGGCGCCGTCCGCGGCGAAGCAGTCCTCGAGATCCGCCGACACGGGCACGTCGGTGGCAGACACGAGCGCCGCGGCGTGCGCGAGCGACTCCTCGCGGGTGATCCCGTAATCAAGGCGTCCGAGGCTTGCGGCGTAGCCGCTGCTGGTGGTCGCGAGGGCCTGATAGCCGAGCGAGGCAAGCAGCTTCGCCGAGCCGACGTCCCAGGCGTTGGCCAGGAGCAGCGGTCGATCCTCGCAGTGCAGCGCGAGGAGGCGGGCAGCCTTATTGGCGTGTGTGGTCATGCGGCGAGCCTCCTGTCGTGTTTCACGCGTGCTGCGGGTAGCGACGCCCAAAGATGTTGCAGGGCGTACGCGCGATATGGTCGCCACCGCTCGGCGAGCTTGGTCGCACTTGCGCGATCACCGTCGTACCCCAGCTGCTCGAGCGCGTGGCGCACGCCCAGGTCGCTGGGCAGGAACGCGTCGGGGTCCCTCAGCGCGCGCATTGCGACGTATTCGGTCGTCCAAGGTCCAATCCCCGGCAGCGCCAGCAACTGCTCGCGCGTCTGGCGACGATCGGCGCCTGCGTCGATCACGAGCTCCTCGTTTGCGAGCGCAGCTGCAAGCCCGAGCAGCGCGCGCCGGCGGGCGAGGGGCATCGCGAGCGTCGCGGGATCTGCGTTGACGAGCGCGGCGGCGGACGGGAACACATGCGTGACCGTGCCGAGCGCTCGCTCGAGTCGCTCGCCGTGCGCGGTCGTCAGCCGGCCGGCGAGCGTCGCGGCGCCGCGCACGGAGACCTGCTGGCCGAGTACTGCGCGGACGGCGAGCTCGTGGCCGTCGACCGTGCCGGGCACGCGCCGTCCGGGCGCCTTGCGCACGAGCGCGCTCAGCAGCCGCTCGGAGCCGAGCACGTCAGCGACGCTGAGTGGGTCGGAGTCGAGGTCGAGCAGCGCGCGCGAGCGCTGCATCGCGGCAGCGAGGTCGCGCAGGTCCTCGAGCCAGTAGCGCGCGTGCACGTGGCCCTCGGCAGGGCGCAGCTCCATGACGCCCGCGCCGTGCGGCAGGCGCAGGCTGCGTCGGTAGGCGCCGTCGAGTATCTGCTCGACACCCGCCACGGCGCGCAGCCCGAGGAACGCGAGGAGGCCGTCGCCGTCCAGCGGCGGCCGGTAGGGCAGGCGCAGCGACAGTGCGCCGCTGTCCTGCGGGCGGCCGTATCTGCAAGCGCGCATGCGCAGCTCGCTGGGCGTGAGTGCGAACACCTCGTGAACCGTCGCGTTGAACTGGCGCACGCTCTGAAAGCCCGCCGCGAACGCCACGTCGATAATCGGTAGCGCGGTCGTCTCGATCAGGATGCGAGCCGTCTGCGCGCGCTGCGCGCGGGCGAGCGCGAGCGGACCGGCGCCGACAACGGCGACAAGCTGGCGGTGCACGTGGCGCTCGGTGTAGCCGAGCCGGCGTGCGAGGCCGCCTATGCCGTCACGGTCGACAACGCCGTCGGCGATCAGCCGCATCGCCCGCCCGACGAGATCCGTACGCAGGTCCCACTCGGGTGACCCTGGCGTCGCGTCTGGACGGCAGCGCTTGCATGCGCGAAAGCCGACCAACTGCGCGGCTGCGGCGGACACGAACATGCGCACGTTCTCGCGTTTGGGCGTGCGCGCGGGGCAGCTCGGGCGGCAGTAGATGCCTGTCGTCTTCACGCCGCAGAACACCCACCCGTCAAAGCGCGGATCGCCCGCCTCGATGGCCTGCCAGACGCGATCCGAATCGACTTCCACAGGCGCACCCTGACACGCCCACGGGGGCGTGTCTAGCGGAAATCGGACCTGTATAGCGGGGATTGCAGTAGGCGAAAACGTCACTCGTCGGCATCGAGTGCGACAGCGGCGCTGCGGAGCGGGGCGGGGGCGAAGTTACGTACAGCGGGCATCGCGAGCACGACGCAGGTGGTGATCGCGGTCAGCGCTCCGGCCGCGTAAAGGGTGGTGGAGAGACCGATCGCGATCGCGATCGGTCCGACTGCTGCGAGGCCGATCGGCTGCAGGGCGTAGGTGCCGAGAGAGTCCCACGAGCTCACCCGCGAGAGCTCCTCTTCGGGGATCTCGCGCTGCAGCAGCGTGAACCAGAACACGTTGAACACAGTGCCAGCCACTCCCGCGATCAGCGCGAAGACAACAATCGCGATGAGCGGTCCCCCCGCTCCGAGGAGAGCGAGCATGATCGGCTCGCCGGCGAGCGTCACCAGGAACCCGACACGGACGGGATAGCGCGGCTTCCATCGCAGTCCTACCGCTCCTCCGGCGACGGCACCGATGCCCAACGCCGTGGTGATCGCGGCCCATGCGCCTGCGCCTCCGAGATGCGCTCGTGCGACCTCGGGTCCGAGGACGTCGAGAGGCGCGAACACGATCGTGACGATGAACGCCAGAGACACGACGCTGACCAACAGCCACCGGCGAGATCTAAATGCCTGCCAGCCCTCACGCAGCTCGGCGATCGTGCTGCGGCGTGGCGGGAAGGCGACGGGAGCCAGGCGCAGCATTTGCAGAGACGCGGCGCTCACCAGGAACGCGCCACCGTCGAATGCGAGCCCCCATCCGGCGCCTGCGGCTACGACAAGGACGCCTCCGAGGGCCGGACCCAGAATCGACGCCATATTTTCGCTCACGCCCATGAAGGCGTTTGCCTGCTGCAGCTGCTCGGCCTTCACCGTCTGGGGCAGCAGCCCGGTCGAGGCTGGGCCGAAGAAAGCCTTCGCGAAGCCGTACACGGCCTGCAGGCAGGCGAGCTCCCAGATGTGCGCTGAACCGCTCAGCAAGAGCGCCGCGCTCGCCCCCTGCACACCGGCACGCCCGAAGTCTGAGAACAACATCACGGCCTGGCGAGGGAGGCGATCCGACCACACTCCGCCGATGAGCACGAAGACGATCAGGGGCAACGCGCGCGCCGCCAGGATGACGCCGAGATCGCGCACCGACCCCGTCAGCTGCAGAACCCCAAACGCCAGAGCCACGGGAGCTACGCCATCGCCGATCGACGAAACCCCCTGCCCGATCACCAACAGCCGGAATGATCTCTCTCCGAGAACGCCCTCGCGCATCGAGCGATGCTAGAGCGTCGAGGCTTATGACTGATGCGTGCCGGCGAGCAGCTCAGCGAGCGCCTCGTCGATGTCGCGGGCGAGTCCGTCCGCGTGGGGGAGCGTCTCCCGGTCGGCATAGATACCGAAGCAAGCGAGATCACCAACCGTAGTCATCCCAACGGAGAGCGCGTGGCGGTCGGCCAGCGGAACAACCGGGTAGGTGGCCTGCAGCGGGCAGCCGAGCATGTACAGCGGCTGCGTGGGACCGGGGATGTTCGAGACGACGAGGTTGAACGTGCGCGAGCTGGCCATGAATCGGGAGAGGGTGTGCTGTACGGCCGGAAGTGTGAAAGCGGCGGCCTTCAATGCCAGGTCGGCTCCTTCCGGCTCGCCGTCACGTTTCCGTTGGCTCATCGTCTCGTGTACCCGGCGCAGCCGGGCGAACGCGTTGGGCTCGTCGCACGGCAGCTGCGCGAATACGAACGAGATGTGGTTGCCGAGCACATCGGCGGCGTCGCGGACGTTGACCGGGACTCCTCGCGCGCCTTCGTCTCGGTCATCGCAGCTTCGTCCAGACTGCATGCGCCGGTGTGGGGGCGGCGAAGCAGTGTGCCGGGGGGCTCATCGAGCGCCACACAGAGCGCGCGCCTGCGCCACCGGCGGGAATGAGGCTTGCGGGAGGCTGAGTGCTCGGGCAGGTGCGAGCACGACTGAGCGCTGCGCGCAGCGCTTGTGCAGCGCCGGATGAGTGAGCGCCCTATGCGGCGGGGCTGTGCCGGCATGGAACGCCCAGACCGTGGCGGTCGCGGTCAAGCTCAGCGCGGCAGCAGCGAGCCACGGCACCAGCGCTCGCCGCACCACGGCGCTGCGGCGAGCGGGAAGACAATTGAACTGATGCGCGGTCTCGGCGGCGAGCCCGCAGCGGGCAATCGCACGCTGCGCAGCGACGTCCTGTTCGGTGCCACTGGACCGCTCGGCTTCGACATCGTCGAGCAGGTGCGCGCGGAGCTCGGCCACGATCCGCCGGCGCGCTGTTCCTCGCACACGAAGCTCGCGCTTCAACTCGCGCAGATACACATGGATGGGGTCGGGCGTGTCCATCAACCGGTCTCGAGCGCCTCGCCGCCGAACACGGCGTCCACGGCGGATCGGAACGCCTGCCAGCTCGCCCGCCGGTCCACAACGGCGCTGCGCCCGGAGCTCGAGAGCGCATACACGCGCCGGCGACGTCCACCGACCACCTCCCAGCGGCTGACCAGCAGGCCAGAGGACTCCAGGCGATGCAGGGCCGGGTAGATCGTGCCCTCCGCCAGATCGAACTCGCCACCGCTGCGGCGCCGAAGCTCCTCGGTGACCCCGTAGCCGTGCAGAGGACCGCCGCTCAAGACCGCGAGAAGCATCCCATCGACATGTCCTTGAACCTCTCCTGGCGCCATACATAGACAGTCTATGCATGACCTGCCGAGGTGTCAACCTGGGTCGGTCTTCTCATTCAGGAGATAATTCGACGGCACGATTGTGTTAACGAGGGAGAGGAAGCGATGGCCCTACCCGCCAATATCCAACGATTCATCGATGAGCAAGCCGAACGCGCGGGCACGCGCTACGACGACCTGCGTGCAGTTGTGTTCAACGGCACGACCAAGCGTTCACCCGAGCTCAGCAATACCGATGGCCTCGTGGCGATCGTCCGTGGGATCTTCGATCGCGTTGGCGTCGAAGTCGAAGAGATCCGCACTGTGGATCGTGACATTCCGCCCGGGCTGTGGCCCGACATGCGCGAGCACGGTTACGACAGCGACGAGTTCCCAGATATCTACAAGGGGTCCGTCGTCCCCGCCCACATCCTGATCATCGCGGGACCGGTCTGGTTGGGGGACCAGAGCTCGCTCACGCGCAAGATAATCGAGCGCCTGTACGCCTACTCGTCGGATGTCAACGACGCAGGCCAGTGGTCCTATTACGGCAAAGTGGGCGCCGCGATCACGACCGGCAACGACGACGGTGGCAAGCACGTCAGCGCCCAGGTTCTATACGCGCTACAGCACATCGGGCTCACCGTCCCGCCGCAGTCGGATACCTACTGGACGGGGGAGGCTGGTCCAGGCCCTTCCTACCTCGACACCGTTGGGGGCGGCGAGCACAATGCGTGGGCGACCCGCAACACGGTCTTCCTGGCCTGGAACGTGCTGCACCTCGCGCGCATGCTTACCGACGCGGGTGGCATCCCGGCGTACGGGAATTCGACGAACGACTGGAAACTGGGAGACCCAGAGCACCCCAACCCCGAGCACCGGCTGTAGGCGCACGCAGCCGTAGGGGCAGCAAACGGGCCGCCGGACTGGCTGAGCGGACTGCCTTCATTACGCGTCTCCGATCTCAACCAGGCTGCGAGGTGCCAGGCGGGCGCTTCCCGCTCATGCTCGCTTGAGGAACCTCAGGTAGAACGCCGCGAACACCAGGACGATCCCGATGTTTGCGATCAGCCGCTCCCAGAACCGATGTTTGAGGAACAGCACGTCCACACCGACTACGACGGCTACCAGCGCAAGCACATAGAGCACGACGCCTGTCTGCTTTCCCATCGTCCCAGGCTACTCGGGCTCTCCTCCGGCCGCTCCCGACAGCCAATGGGGTGGAGTCCAGTCCCCATCCGGGTCGGTCGTTTGCCCCACCTCGATCAGATAGCCGTCGGGATCGCGGATGTAGCAGCGGATCTCGTATCGGTGCTGCTTTGGCGGTGTCAGGAACTGGGCACCACGCGCACTCCAGTCGACGTACACAGCCTCGATGTCCTTGACACGGATATTCAGGAAGCTGCTTACCCGGTCGGGATCGGGTGGCGTCTCCAGGGTGACGGTGGGCTTGTCGTCGGTCGGGCCTCCGCCCCCGTTGATGACGATCCAGCTGTTGGCCAGGGCGACGTTTGTCGGTTCTCCCGAGCGTTCCAGCTTGCCGCCGAGCACATCGGTGTAGAAGCGCCTGGAGCGCTCGACATCGTTGGAGACGATGAAGTGTGTCAACACGATTTCATCCGCCGACGGTCTGAGCTCGGCCACCTGCCACCTCCACTAGTTTGGTTTTTGTACCCCGCTTACGGCCGGGGTCATGGAGATGAGATCAGGCCGGCTGGGCCGCGCACGTACGCACGGCGCTCATCACGACGGCGGCGACCTCCTTGGGGTGGGAGATCATGACCACGTGCGAGGCGCCTTGCACCTCGGTGATTTGCGCTCCCATCCGCTCGTAGCTGAAGCGGTGTACTCCTGGGTCGATGCATCGGTCGGCGGTCGGCAGCACGGCCCACACCGGGCGGCTGCGCCACGCCGGAGTCGGAGCGGCCTCGCTGAGTGAGACCCCCGCGAGTGGTCGCTGGGAGATCGCATAGAACGCCGCGTCCTCCGCCGGGATGTCCGCGCAGAAGGACTCGTGGAAGCCCTCGGGTGCGAGCGTGAACTCCTGGCCGCCGTCGGGAAGCTCGTGCTGCACGATGAAGGGGATGATCCCCGGGGCGGGGAACTTGGACTGCAGGTCGGTGAGGTTCTCTCCCTCGTCGGGGGCGAAGCCGGAGATGTAGACGAGGCCGACGACGTTCTCGGCGACGCCCGCGGCGGTGATCACCGAGCCGCCGTAGGAGTGTCCGACGAGCAGAACGGGCCCGTCGATCTCGCCGATAACGCCCTTGAGGTACTCGCCGTCGCCACCGGTTATCCCCCGCAGCGGGTTCGGCGGAGCGATGATCTCCAGGTCTTCGCCCAGGAGCTCGTCATACAGTCCACGAAAGCTTGAAGCATCGGCGAAGGCGCCGTGTACGAGGATGATGGTGGGGTCGGACTCAGCCATGGGTGGCTACCTCTCTCGAGTCGGATGGACAGAAAGACACAAGACCCCCCCAAGTCAAGGCGAGCCCTGCTGGGCTGCATGGTGCTTCCATCGCTACGACCAGACGGCCCGTGAGGTCGGCGGGCGGCGCCACCGGAGCCTGTGCGACACGCCTCAACCGTGACGGCTGGAAACGGCCCTCCGTAAAAAGTACCCCCGCGTTTCGAGGTCGGCAAGGTCCATTCGCGCCGGGATTTATGCAAAGAGCGAGGTTTTTATTGCCGCGCCACGAGCATCAGCAAACGCTCTGCCTCGACACATCGTTTCGCTCCGCGCGTGTTGCGGCTGACCAGCACCAGCCGTTGCAGTTTCGCTAGATCCGCTGGTCGATCCGAACGCGCACCGTGTCGCCCGCCTCCTTGCCGATCGCCTTGCGCAGCGCCGCCTTGACTGGGAGCCGGTGTGTCCCGTCGCCCTGCGCCATCAGCGCGCCGGTAAACGGCTCGCCATCGATTGCGCCGCGAATCTTGACGAGCCCGCGGGTACCGAATAGCGTGGGCACGTCGCTCATCACCACGCACGTCCATGCGCCTGGGTTCTCACCCTTCTGAAGTTGGGCGTCGAATTCCGTCAACATGATCTTGAAACTCTCGCACGATGGCGAGCTCGTCGCCCAGGCAAGGGTCTGCGCTGATGGACCAACCGGCTAGGCTTAGCGGTCGTGTCGCTGACCGCCCTCACGACCGCTGAGATCTCACTGCCGACAGTTGCCGACGGCGCGCGCGTCAGCGACCGGATCGCTGTTCTGGCCGACACCGTCGACGCCGTCGGGTTGACAGACAATCACGCTGGCCAGCCGCGGATGTCGCCGCTGGCTGCGGTAGCGCTCGCAAGGGAGCAGGGCGTGGGGACAATCGTTCACGTTTCCTGCCGCGATCGCAACCGGCTTGCCTTGCAGTCCCAGGTCGTGGGCTCCGCAGCGCTCGGCGCTGAAGCGGTCCTCTGCATGCAGGGCGATCCGGTGCCTGGCATCGAACCTGTGGCCGACATGACAGCCACGCAGCTCATTGCCAGCGCGTCGGCATGGAGCGCCCCGCACCCGCTGGCGGTCGGGGCGGTCGTCAATCCCTTCGCCGAGGACATAGAGCGGGAGCTGCGGCTTCTGCGGCGCAAGATCGCCGCTGGAGCAACGTTCGTGCAGTCGCAAATGATCTTCGACCTCACGCGCCTGGAAGCGTTCCTCTCGGCCGCCGAGGACGCCCTGGTGGGTGTGCGGTTCTATGCAAGCGTCGCGCTGCTCCGCAGCGCGCGGATGGCAGAACGCGCCTGCGCCCTGCCAGGAGTCGCGATTCCTGAGCTAGCTATGGCGCAGATCGGTCGCGGAGGCGGCATCGAGCTGGCGGGCGAACTGGCGGCAGGTCTTGCCGGCCTCCCCCGCGTAGATGCGCTTCACGTGTTTCCGCTCGGAGCCGAGGCGGCTACATGTGCGGTCGCCGCGGAGTTCCGCGTCGCGCGAGGTGTCAGCGCCCAGCGCCCTGCAGGGGCTGGTTCGTAACCGCAGCCCGGGCGGACTCGTTCCTCGAGATGACGCGCGATAGCCGATGAGATTTGGTCTCTTTTGCTCGGCGCAGGCCAGCAGCGATGATCTTCCTCCCGAGACGGGCCAAGGGTTCCGCGACTATCTCGACCTGAACGTTGAAGCGGAGGAGCTCGGCTTTCATTCGAGCTTTCTCGTCGAGCACCACTTCACCGGCTGGAACCAGGTCTCTGCCACGCTGATGCTGCTCACTTGCCTTGCCATGCGCACCACCACATTGCGTCTCGGCTCGGCGGTGATCGTGCTCCCTTGGCACAACCCTGTCCTGTTGGCGGAGGAGGCGGCGACGCTCGATCTGATCTCCAGCGGGCGACTGGACTTCGGCATCGGGAAGGGCTATCGCCACAGCGAGTTCACCGGCTTCCAGGTCGCGCCGGAGGAGGCAGATGCGCGGTTTGATGAGGCCGTCGAGGTCATCACCCGGTCGTGGCTCGAGCGTTCGCGTTTCACACACCGCGGCCGGTTCTGGCGCTTCGAGGACATCGTGGTCGAGCCGCCGCCCGCGCAACGACCGCACCCGCCGTTCTGGATGGCCGCTGGGAGCCCGGCATCGATCTGCCGAGCGGCCGAGCGCGGCTTCAACCTCATGCTCGATCAGTACGCCTCTCCCGCGCAGATCGGCGAGCGCATTGCTCTGTACCGCGCCGAGCGTGAAGCGCACGGGAGACGGTTCGATCCGATGGGCGTCGCGGTGGCGCGCCAGCTGTATGTCGCGCGGGATCGAGCAGATGGCCAAGCCGCTCTGTCGCGTCTAGCTGAATACACCCGGCGCACGGTGAGCGTTTCCCGCTCGCCCGTGCACGCAGGTGGCTCGCATGTGCTCGCCTACGCCGAGAAGAAGGGCGCCACCGAGGAGCATGCGCTCTGTGGAACGCCTGAGGAAATCCGCTCCAAGCTGGCAGCATTGAGCGATGCGGGCGCAGAGTACGTCCTGCTCACGCTGCTCGGAGGCAAAGGCCAGTTGCGGCGATTCGCGCAGGAGGTCATGCCAGCGTTCTCCGCTGCAAAGGACGGCCACGGCAGCCCAGGGTAATCGCGTAGCCTCCGCTAACTGCTGCCGCTCGTCGCTGGCGCATCATGGAGTCACACGCCGCAACCCCGACAACGCGCCTGCGCGCTCACGAAACGGAGCAGATCCATGCAGATCACACGCAACTCTCTGGACACCAGCCGAGGGCCGGACACCTGGTTCACCGGGATCGTCTACATCGACACCGTCGCCGCCCCTGAGGCTCCAGCGCGCGCCGGCGCCGGGAGCGTGCACTTCACGCCCGGCGCACGGACGCACTGGCACACACACCCGTTCGGCCAGACGATCTTCGTCATCGAGGGCATTGGCCGCTGCCAGCGCGAGGGCGGCAGCGTGGAGGAGATCCGGCCCGGCGACCGCGTGTTCTTCGAGCCCGGCGAGAACCACTGGCACGGGGCCGCCCCAAACCGACTGATGACCCACATCGCGATCCAAGAGGCCGACGAGTCAGGCAGCCCGGTCACTTGGGGTGATCCGGTCGACGACGACACGTACCTCGCGACCGCGGCCGGCTAGCGCGCTGAGGGCAGCGCGGCCGCGCCGGCCCAACCCCGACACCTACGAGCGCCGGTCACAACCTGAGCGTCGTGGTGTCAAAACTCGTGACCCCTAAGACCACGAGGAAGGCTGGCGTATGCCCACCATAGGAGCACTCGATTCGTTCATGAGCTATCGCGACACGGGAGACGGTGATGTAGCGGTCGTGTTCCTGCACGGAAATCCGCTGTCGTCTTATTGCTGGCGCAACGTGATCCCGCACGTTGCCGACCGGGCCAGGTGTCTGGCGCCGGACCGTGACACAGTCCCCTATACCGGGCGGTGCCTTGGTATCTGCGCCCGAGGAAGCCGTGAAGGGCTGCAGCGTGTCTGTGGGACGGCCGGCGGCCCGATCAGCCATCGCGGCCTCGCTTTACTGGGTGTTGCCGGCGCGGAAGTACGCGACGTAGTCGGCGACCGAGCGCTCGAGGTCCCACTCCGGCAGGTAGCCGGTGTCCTCGTGCAATCTGGTGATGTCGAGGTAGCTTGGCGGTACGCTGGAACCGGGCTCGAGCTCCAGTTCGAAATCGGGCACAACGGCCTTGATCGCCGCGATCACCTCGGCGTTGGTGGTCATCCTGCCTGCGGCGACGTTGTAGGTCGCGTGCGTGAGCGTGTCAGCCGTCTGCAGTAGAGCGGTCGCTCGGCCGAGGTCGAAGACGTAGCAGAGGTCCAGGCCATCGTCGGCCTTGAGCCGCCCGGCTACGCCTGAGAGGTCAACCGGCGTGCCGGTGGCCGCGGCGTGGACGAACTGCGGCGCGGGGAAGGCGAAGTTCGGGAGGTGCCCGAGCGGTCCCCAGGCCCCGCTGATGCGCAGGTGAATGATCTCCAGGCCGGTAGCGCCCGCCAAGTGGTGGCCTAGCAGCTCGCTCATTCTCTTGAAGGTTGGGATCACATGCGGGGCGGTCAACGGTACCGGCAGGTCCTCGCTCAGGGCCCCGGTGTTGGAGAGGCCGGCGTAGACGCCGATTGTGCTGGCCAGGCTGACGCGCTTGACGCCCCACTCCTGCGCGACCTCAATGATGTTGAAGAGGCCACCGAGTGCCTCGCGTGCGGCGTCTACGGGAGCCTCCTGCGCGTTGGGTGGCCAGGGCATCGAGCCGGCCATGTGAACGATTCCGGTGATCCTGTGGTCACGGCCGATCGCCCGCAAGGCATCAAGGTTCTTGATGTCCGCCTGCACGGCGTGCACCGGTGCGCTGAAGCGTCCGTCCGGGATCTCGGGGCTGCGGCGCTGAACGAGAACGCACTCCTCGCCGGTGTCGAGAAGCGCCTGTACGGTGGCGCTGCCGATGTGGCCGAGTCCGCCGGTGATCAAGATCATTGTCGTCTCCCAGTCGTCTACCTAACAGATCATCAGTATTACTGACGGTCAGTCTAGCGTAGGATCAGATCGATGCGGGCGAGCGTCGAAACCACACCCCAGACGAGCCGGCGGCTGGCCTATCTGTTCAAGCACGCCGAGAGGCTGATGTCTGAGTTGAATGCCGAGGCGCTCGCGCCCTTCGACATCCACGGACGCGATCTCGGGGTGCTGCTGGTGATCGACAGGTTCGAGCCGGCCTCCCAGCAGCAGGTCGCCCAGCGCCTGGGCGTCGACCGCACGACGATGGTCGCGATCATCGACGCGCTCGAGGCCAAGGGCATCATCGCTCGTCGCCCTGACGCCGAAGACCGCCGCCGCAACGTGGTCGAGTTGACGCCAACCGGCCAGGACATCCTGCGTCAGGCGACGGCCGCCAGCGATGCCGCCGAGGCTGAGCTGCTCGCTTCGCTCAGCCCCGAGGAGGGCGAGCAGCTGCGCGACCTCCTGGCGCGGGTCCTAGCCCGCGGCTCAGCGCAGAGCTGAACTCGGTTGAGCAGCGACACGAAAGATCGAAGTCGGGCAGACCGCTCCCTCTCGTCCGGGGCGCTAGCCAGCGCGGCCGCTGCTCAGACGCTCGCTCGGTCCTCAAAGCACCCGGGGCCTGCGGGAGTAGGTGAGGCATTGCGGGTCGCGGCCCTGTCGGGGTCAGATATCGATGTCGGGTGTGCGACCGACACTATGGGTTCTCCCGGGCACAGCCTGGGTGCATGAACGGGATTGTGGTGCCGAGTTCTACGCACCCGAGACGCTTGAGGATAGGTTGGCTGTCGGGAAAGGCGTCGGTCTGCAGCAGGCGGAAGCCTCTGCTGGCCGCGAGCGAGACGGCGTGTGCCAGCAGCGAACGGAACACGCCACGGCCGCGCCAGGCAGGCAACGTGCAGGCGCTGTAGAGAACAGCGAAGTCGCAGTCGGATGGTAGTTCCAGACGCAGTGCCGCGATGGTGGTCTGATCAGCAACGGCGAGGAAGGCCGCCGTCATGTTTCCCTGGCGTGCCAGGTCAGCGAGCAGCATCTCACCTATCCACGAGCTGTCGCCGCCGAACACCTCATTGTTTACCGACACGAATGACGACACGCCCTGCGCGTCGGTGACTGGGGCGATCAGCACGCCTGGCGGGCGCGGTGATGTGCGGGGAAGGTCGGCGGTTTCACCTACCAGCAGCGCCTCGGGCGGCTCCGGCGTGAACCCGGCCGCACGCAGTCGCTCGGGGAGATCGGTGGGCTGGTCCCACGAGTAGTGCTTCCACTCCCAGGGTTGGCCAAGCTCTGCGAACCGGTCTATCTGCCGGGCGATGGTCCAGTCGGCGCTCGCCTCGTCGAGATCGCACCACGTCACCCCGCTCCAGCCGTCGCTTTCGGAGATCAGGCGCACCACACGGTCCTCACTCTCGACGTATTCGTCGGCAATGGGCTCAGGGCGCCGTCGCACCTGCTCATCGAAAGCCGCTAGTACTGCGTTTTGATCCACTCGCGAATCAAACCAGACCTCGAAAGTGATTCGGCGTTGCGGACCGAGGGCTGCCCGAGGCCGTCAGGCGCCGGTTTCCGGGGCGACCGCTTTCGCAGACTCAGCAGGAGCCTGGCTACCGCCCATCCCCACTGGCGGGAAGAGAAGCAGCACTCATCGAAGGTCGCCCTGCCAGCTTTCCGCCAAAGACGACGCGGCGAATGCGTCCGAGCGCCTGCGCCTGGAGACAACAAACAGCGGCAATGTCCACCTCGGACGACGTGATATAGCCCCCGCCAGACAAGCCATCCCCTTAGGAGGAACTCTCCCTCCGGAAGGCGACTGCCAATCAGCCAGTATCGCAACAGGGCTTCCCAGCGTTCGTGACGATCAACTTCCTGAGCCATCGCCAGCCACTGCGCAGGTTGGTCCAGCGATAACGCACAGCCTGAATCTTTGGGCTCGCTGTTGAGCGTGAGCGTCGAGGCGATTGCCGACGGCCGCCCGACGACGATCGTTCTGTGTGAACGCTACCTCGAATCGAAGGACCGCGTTTGGCAGCTCACTGGAGGCCCGGTGCCGTTCGCCAGCTGAGCGACTCGCGTCGCACGCCTGGCAGTACGGCTAAGGGACGCTGTAGGGTCGGCAGGTGACTTGGACGGTTGAGTTCTTCGAGGATGACCAAGGTCGACAACCCGCGCGTGAGTGGCTGGAGTCGCTAGACACCCTGAAGCGCGCGTCGGCGATTGCCGCGATCGAGGTGATCCTGACTGACATGGGTCTCGATGTCTGCGGAACCGAGTACGGCAAGCAACTCGGCTCCGGGCTTTTTGAGTTCCGGATTCGCCACGACGAGGCAGTAATCCGGGGTAAGGCCGGGGAACCGGGAGAAGGTCAGCGCGGCGAGGTGTTGCTCCGGGTGTTCTGCCACGCCCACGGTCAGCGGATCGTTCTGTTGCTCGGTGGGTACGACAAGGGAGCCGATCCGTCCACGCGTCGGCAGTCGCGGGAGATCGCGGCTGCACGAGGACGGCTGCGGTCATTTCAACTGCGCCAGCAACGCGAACGCGCGGCGGCCAAGCGCCGCTCCTGAGCGTTCCGAAGTCGTGTCCGTCCATGGGGCTCAGAGATGTTTGCTCTCCTACCGATGATGGTATATATTACATCAACCCAAACAGGAGTCACCGCTATGAGCACCAATTCGAAGAGTCCCGACAGCAAGAGCCCAACGAACACCAGCTTCAAGGGATACGTAGCGGACGTTGAGCGAAACAACACGCCCGAGGAGCAGCGCGCCCTCGATGACAGCCGGCGCCGCTTCTCGCTCGGCGCGCGACTGCTTGCACGTCGACTCGCCGCCGGAATGACGCAGCGGGAGTTGGCGCGGGCTTCCGGCATTGACCAGGCTGAGATCAGTCGGATCGAGCGTGGTCGATCCAACCCAACCGTCCAAACCCTGCACGCCCTGGGCACCCCCCTCGGCGTCGTCCTCGACTTCTCACTCGCTGAGGCCTCCTGACAGAAAGGCTGCCAGCGATGCTTCATCCCGAGAACCCGTATAGCCTGCTGCCAGCCAAGAACCCGCGCCTGCTCCGCACCAGGCGCGGGCAGATCCGGCTCTTGCTCGATTCCGTCGCTCCTGCCGTCGGCGGTGCGTCCCACGCCCTCGTGTGCGGACCGCCGCGATCTGGGCGGAGCAGCATCTTGGAAGAGGCCGCTCGTCGCGCAAGGGAGGAGCGGGACTGTCTTGTTGTCACGATTCGCCTATTCGAGGAGGACCTGACGCACAGCGGCCTGACGCGGACCGTGCTCGGTGCAGTCGTGGAGCAGATCGCCTCGCTGCACGACACTGAGCCCGACTGGTATCGCGCTTGGTGTAATCGCGTGCTCCTTCGTGATACCTCGCCGATGAGCATCAACGACATGTTCGTCAGCTCTCTCGCGTTTGCCGCCGAGCCGCTCGCGACCATTGACCCGGCGGTTCTCGATCGGGATCTGCGAACGCTCGCGCGCCTGGCACGCGATGCTGGGCGAAACCGTGTGCTGGTGGTTTTCGATGACGCCGACGCGCTACTCGAGGATTCGCTGCTGGTCGACCGGTTGTTCGCTTCGTTTGGAACAGCGGAGGGCTTCGCTCTCATTATGGCCGCGCGGTTCAGCGGGCTCGGGCACCTCGCCGACGCAGTCTCGCCCAGCTTGCGCACGTGTACGGTCGTCGGCGTACCTCCGTTCTGGTCACCAGGGGCGATCAACGCGTGCCTGAGCGGGCCGCTCGACTCAGGTGAAGAGGACCAGCTGATCCCGCGGGAGAACCGCATGCGGTTGCTTGCCGATGTGTTGCAACTCTCCGGCGGCAGCCCGTTCGACATCGCCGTAATCGGGGCGCAGATGTGGGAAGCATGCCGCGCCGGGGAGCAGGAGCATTACGAGCTGACCCCGCGCATCTTCGAGCGGGTGTTGCCGATGCTCACCATGTACACCGGTGGCCGGGACGATCTCGCCGAGGCCGTGGAGGCAGTTCGTGGGCTACCGGCCGACCGCTTGGAGTGCGCACTGCGGCTCGTCGCCTTGTCGGAGCTGAACGTCGGCCAGATCGCGGTCGCGCGCGCGATCGGGCTCCCGCACACCGACGGCACTGCGCTCGGCCAGCGCCTCGGCAGCTGCGACCTCGACAAGGAGCGGGCTAGGACGATCGCCGAGTTGGAGCAGCTTGAGAACGACGGGGTCGTCTCGCTGAGCGAGGACGGCGAGAGCTTCAAGGTACGCGGCGGGCGACTCGCGGCGCTCACCTTGAAATGTCAGGCACGGACCCTGCTCGGATCGAAGACGGCCGACCAGCCTTTCGAAATGCCGTTCCTTGCGACAGTCGGCGAACCGATCGCGCGTGAGTGCCTTGCCGTCGTGCGTGCGCGGGTCACGGGCGCCGAGACGCTGGCATTTCAGCCTCTCTACAACACCGCTGGCAGCGCGGCTGGGACTCGCCTTCACGCCGCCTTGAACCGCCAGCGATTCGACCACGCTGACCTCGATCTGTTCCCCACCGTCGACGAGGCGGACCAGCGACTCGCCCCCTGTCTCATAGCGCCTGATGAGCGCGTGATCGTCGTCGTCGAGCTCACTCTCGTCGCTGGTGGCGATGACGTCGCCTGTGTCGAGATGTGGGAGGCCCCGGTCGGAACCACCACGAACGACGTTAACGAGGCCGTGTCGAGCGTTCTCGACGAGTGGAAACCGCTCATCGAGAAGGCTGGCGTTACCTGGCGAAGTTCACAGGCTGTGGCGTTGACCGGTTCTGCCGCCCGCGTCGCAGTCACCCAGCTCGTCCCCATGAGCGCTGCGACGGCGATCACAAGGCTTTTTGAAGCTTGGCGCAGCGGCGAGAGCCCCGACGGGCTCGAGCGTTGTCTCGATGTCGCCACCGATGCCGTCGCGGCGCTGCGCGATCTGCGCGGATCGGACTCGGGAAGGGGGTTCGAGTACCGCGACCTGCTCAGTCGCCGCGGATTCCTCCTCAGCCTCGGGGACACGCGGTTGGATGATGCCGTCACGGACCTCGAACGGGCTCGCGAGCGTGGTCCCGGTGACGGATGGGTCACCGACTGGAACCTCGCGAACCTGGCGCTCCGGACGGGTAACGTTGAGCGGGCGCTGGGATACCTCGCTGACGTGCATGAGCAGGCTACAAACGAAAACAGCGGGGCAATTGTCGTCTTCCACGTTCCGGGCCGCGCAGTGCACGACAGCATCGCGATGATCGGCCGGGCCGGGGTTCACCAACTCCTACCCCTCCAGTGCACAATCGCCGAGCGGCTGCTCGCTGATGGGCCTGAAGAGCCTCTACTCGCCGCGCTGGCCGTCTGCGTCGACAGCGACGACGAGGCGGTGCGCACCGTGGCTCAGTGGGTTGACGAGGCGATTCAACTCGGCGCGTTCAGCTCTCCCACGACGCAGGCGGGCTAGCGGATGGGTGGTGGCGCCTCGCGCACGCACGGGCTAACCGAAAAGCTCGCGCGGCAGCTTGGCCATCTGCGCTATGAGCCGTCCGGGGCGTAGCCGGGCCGGCCAGACGCCTCAAAATGCCGCTGCCGGAGGGACGCCGGTTCGCATGGCCGACGGTGCTCAGATGAACCTGATGATCTCCGCGAAAATCCGCGCCTCCGGTCACACCTTCCGATACTCAGGCACCCAGGACCCGTCGTCCTGACAGACGAAGTCCTGGAACAGCCCGGGCGCCTCCGCGAGCATGATCCGCACGATCTGGTCGAACACGAGCCGCAGCTCCTCCTCGGCGCCCTCGGCCGTGCGCATCTCGATCACGTGGCGCAGCGTGCGCGCGTTGGCCGTCCACAGGATGTCCGTGCTCAGGCCGATCGGCGCCAGGCGGCGCAGCGCCGAGGTGACCTCCTTCTTTACGTGGAACGGCACGCCATCCTCATCGATCCCAAGCTCTTTGGCCGCGCTCACCTGGAACTCCTCGAGCTGCTCGACGATCGCCAGCACCTGGTCGCGCACCGGCTCGAGCGCCGGCGGCACGCGAAAGCCGATGTCGGTGAGGCGCACGTAGCGCAGGCTCTCCTGGCTGAAGGCCGAGCCGGCCCGATGCCTGACAAGCTCGTGGGTGAAAACACGCGAGCAGTTTCGGATCGCGAAGCTGTAGTTCGCGTGCTCGAGCACGCTGCCGTGCGCCGAGCGCAGGATGTTCGCGAAGTACTCGCGCTGGTCGGTGCGCACCCGAGTCACGTTCGGGTTCAGGCCCGGCTCCCAGCTGCGGTAGCACAGGCGCCCGCCGAACTCCACGAGCAGCTCGCCGCCGTTGGTGTTCCCCTCGACCTCCTCCAGCCGGCGCTCCAGCCACGACTCGCCACCTACGTCGCGCAGATAGGCCTGCATCCCGTCGAGGTCCAGAGATGGGCGTGCGAGGAGGAATACCTGGGGCTTCGTCTCGTGCATCGGGCGCACGATCCTAGGAGGTCGCTCGGACGGGCGCCGCCAGGGTGCGCCGAGGCGCTGAGGAGGCCGCGGTGGCTCTGACGAGGCTCAGCTTGAAGGCGAGACGGCGAGCACGCTGTTTGGCGCGACCGTCAGCTTGATGCGATCCCCGGGCGCGGTCAGCTCCGCGCTCAGCACCCCCGCGCGCGTCGGGCCGAGTGTCTGGATTGACGCTGTGCTCACGCCTCGCAGGATCACCGACTGCGGTGTGCGGTGCTCGTTCTCGAGGATCAGCATGCCCGGACCGACCGGGTGGCTGATCGCGCTGGCAACCAGCCCTCGGATGTTCAGCGGACGCAGGGAGGATCCGATCGGCAGCCATTGGTTGAGCGCCGCCAGGGCGCTCTCCAGCGGGCGGCTGAGCACTTCTTCGCCGTTGACGATGAAGGGGTCGTACGGGCCGCCGCTGAAGTGGAAGCGCACCTCGCGAAAGCCGGTCGTCAACGCCGAGAGCACGAAGCGCACCGCCCACACGGCCGACGCGGGGCTGTCGGACACCCCCGCCACGCCGCCGCAGGAGGCCGAGTTGGCCTCCGAGATGATCGCCGGTATCTGTGCTGCGTTCGCGTCGGCCACCACCCACGCAAGGCTGCGCGGTGTGTCTGCCGCCTCGCTGGAGAGCAGCCCCGAGATCGTCACCGCCTTCGGCGTCGCGCACGTCGTCAGCGGATAGAGGTGGACCCCCAAGGTCTGCACATGCAGTTGCGCGATCACTCGCGGCAGTTCGCGCTGCCAGTGCGCTGGGCGCGCCAGTTCCGGCCCGATCACTGGAGATTCGCCAACCGCTGGTTTGAGCTGTTCGGCGATCTGCAGGTAGGTGTTCACGGCCACCGTTTCTTCGTTCGCCTGCGGCTTGTCCAGCTCGGAGTAGTTCGGCAGCGGGTACAGGTCCGGCTCGTTGCCCAGCGAGAAGTCGAGCCCGTTCGTGGCCGCACTCTGTGCGCCCGCCACCATCTGCGCTGCCCACGACGTCTGGCCCGTGCGCGCGTTCAGCCCGACCGTGATCGGGTCCGGGCTGCTCGTCAGCAGGCAGTGCAGCTGGCTCCAGAACGATGTGGGCAGCGTGTATAGCGTCGCCGCTTCCCACGACTGCACCTGGGCGGGCACGACGCCGCTGGGGGCCGTCTCATCCTGGCTGTCTCCCGAGAGCGCGATCGGCGGCGAGCCGAGCTGCTGCAGCTCTGAGATCAGGGCCGGAGGAGCGCACGCGCCGGCGCCCAGGTCATGAGCCATCACCGGGTACTCGAGCGATAGCCCCACAGGCGCCATCGTCACGCCCACGCCGCCCGCGGCGAGCGTCGGCGTGAAAGTGACTTCCGGCGGTGGCGGAGCCTTGTGCTTTGAGCGCGCTGCGTGGTGCCCGGCCGGCTCTGTTGCTGCCCATGCGTCCGTTGAGGACCCGGCGACGCAGAGCGCGAGCCCCAGCGAAAGCGCAACCATCCTCGTCCTCATCCGCGCAAGGTAACGCTTGCCTACGGCACAGCGCTTCACCCCGGGATTGGAGGCTCTAAGCTGGGCGACCATGGCCACCTCAGCAACCGTCGAGTCGAACGATCCCGAGCTGGAGGCGACCGCCTGGGATCTCGAGCCGCTCGTTGACGGAGAGGGCGAGGCGGGAGTCGAGCGTCGTCTGAAGGAGGCGCTCGAGCGCGCAGAGAAGTTCGCCGGTGCCCACGCCGGGCGCCTCGGCGAGCTGGACAGCCTCGGCCTGCGCGACGCGATGCGCGAGCTCGCCGTGATCTACGAGCTCGTCGCGCGGGCCGGGTACTACGCCGCGTTGCGCTTCTCCACTGACACCGCCACGCCCGCCAACGGCGCCTTGCTGCAGCGGGTGCAGGAGCAGGAGACGGCGATCCAGACGAAGCTGCTGTTCTTCGAGCTCGAGTGGGCCGCGCTGTCCGACGAGCGGGCCGCGGAGCTGCTCGGCGGTGATGGTCTCGATTTCTGCGCGCACCACCTGCGCAACGTGCGTCGTTACCGCGACCATCTGCTGAGCGAGCCCGAGGAGAAGATCCTCGCCGAGAAGTCGCTCACCGGCGCGAGCGCATGGACGCGCCTCTTCGAGGAGCTCACCTCCGCGATCGAGGTCGAGCTTCCCGGTGGGGAGGAGGGCGAGAAGGTCGCGCTCGACGTCGCGCTCAGCCGTCTGTCGCTCGCCGACCGCGATCTGCGCCGCGGCACCGCGGAGGCCGTCACGGCCGCGCTCGCTCCCGGCCTGCGCACACGCGCCTACCTCTTCAACACGCTGCTCGCCGACAAGGCCACCGACGACCGTCTGCGCAGATATCCGAACTGGCTGGCCGCGCGCAACCTCTCCAACGAGGCCAGCGACGAGTCCGTCAACGCGCTGATCGAGGCCGTGCGCGAGCGCTATGAGATTCCCCGTCGTTGGTATCGGCTGAAGGCGAAGCTGCTCGGCGTCGAGCGGCTCGCCGACTACGACCGAATGGCGTCCGTGACCGAGGATCAAGCCACATATACCTTCGCCGAGGCGCGCGAGATCGTGCTCGACTGTTACTCGTCGTTCTCCCCGGAGCTCGGGTCGGTGGCAAGGCGCTTCTTCGATGAGCGGCGTATCGACGCGCCCGTGCGGCCGGCCAAGCGCGGCGGGGCGTTCTGCGCCGCTGCCGTGCCCTCCGCGTTCCCCTACGTGTTGCTCAACTACACCTCACGCCGGCGTGACGTGCTCACGCTTGCGCACGAGCTCGGCCACGGTGTGCACTTCGCGCTCGCAGCGCAGCAGGGCGTCTTTCACCAGAGCACGCCGCTGACGCTCGCCGAGACGGCGTCTGTGTTCGGCGAGACGATCGTCTTCGGCCGCCTGCTCGAGGAGGACTCCCAGCCCGCCTCGCGCCTCGCGCTGCTCGCGGAGAACCTCGAGGACACGATCGCCACCGTCTTTCGCCAGGTCGCCATGAACGGCTTCGAGGATCTCGTCCACACCTCCAGGCGCGAGCAGGGCGAGATCTCCGCGGAGCGCTTCGGCGAGCTGTGGCGGGAGAGCCAGGCCGACATGCTCGGCGACTCCGTCGAGCTGACGGAGGGCTACGGCACCTGGTGGTCCTACATCCCGCACTTCATCGGCAGCCCCGGCTACGTCTATGCGTATGCCTACGGTCAGCTGCTCGCGCTATCCGTGTACGAGCGCTACGAGCAGCTCGGTGCGGAGATGGTGCCGCGCTATCTCGAGCTGCTCGCCGCCGGGGGCTCGCGCAACCCGCAGGAGTTGGGTGAGATCGTCGGCGTTGATCTCGCCGACCCCGGCTTCTGGTCGGCCGGACTCGACCTCGTAGAGCGCCAGCTGCAGGAAGCCGAAGCCGCCGCGGAGGCGTCGGGGCGGCTCGCGTGAGCTCGAGCCTCGCCGCCAAGACCGTCCTCGTCACCGGTGCCTCTCGCGGCATCGGCCTCGCAACCGCGCAGCGCTTCGCCGCGCTCGGAGCGCGGGTCGGGCTCGTCGCCAGCAACGCACAGCTGCTGGCTGAGGTGGACGGGCAGATCGAGGGCGCGCACCACGTGGTCGCAGCCGACCTCATTGACCCCGCCGAATGCGCGCGCGCCGTCTCTGAGGTGAGCGCGGCGCTCGGGCCGATCGATGTGCTCGTCAGCTGTGCGGGGGTGTTGCGACGCGACTTCGTCGAGGACGTCAAGCCCGAGGACTTCGAGCAGAGCTTTCGTCTGAACGTGGGGGCTGCGATCTGGCTCACGCAGGACGTGGTGCCCGGCATGCGCGAGCGCGGCTTCGGACGGATCGTGCTGGTGTCCTCAGAGCTCGGGCTGATCGGCGGCCCCTCCTACACCTCATACTGCACGAGCAAGTGGGCGCTGGTCGGCCTCGGCGAGGTGCTCGCGCACGAGCTCGCCGGCAGCGGCGTGCGCGCCACCGTCGTGTGCCCCGGCGACGTGCGCACCGACCAGCTCGAAGAGGAGCACGCGTGGGGGCCGACAGGCGGCGTCACGCCCGAGAAGGCGATGTCTGCCGACTACGTCGCACGCGCGATCGTGCGCGCGGCCGAGCGCGGCAAGCCGGTCGTTGTCGTAGACCGCCCGCACCTGCGTGCCGCGTTCTGGGTGATGCGTCGCGCCCCGCGTCTGCGCGTGCCAATCGTCGCCGATGCCTACAAGCAGCTCGTGCGCGAGCGTCAAGCACCCGCGCCCGGAGCTCGCGTCGCGGACTAAAGCCGGCGGCTCTGACTGAAGGTGCGTCTCGGACTGGGGCGCTCAGCCGCGCAAGCGGTGGAGTACCGCCGCGGCGGTTCGCTCGCCGCTGAACATCGCCCCCTGCAGCGACGCCGTGTCGCGGTGATCGCCGCACACGAACAGCGCGTCGCCCAGCGCTACGCGCTGGCGGGGGTGAAGCGGCGGTCCCTGCGCGGGCTGGCCGTGCGCGATCGCGTCGGTGCGCAGGTGCTCCCAGTCGGCGCTCGTCGAGCCGAAGCACTTGGCGAGCTGCTCGCGGACGCTCTCCGTGACCGACGGGTCCAGCGCAGCGGGGCCGGGCACCGCGGCCGCGACCAGCGAGCGTCCGGGCGGCGCGTAGGAGGGGGAGACCTCGCTCACGACAACCATGTTCAGCGCCGGGCCGCCACTCTCACCGTCGAGGATTAGGGTGGCACCGTCCATCGGCGGCTCGCGTGTGGCGAACCAGCAACAGCCCGCCGCGCGCGAGCCCGGGTCGGGCACGCGCGATCCAAGCAGACGATGGGCCGTCGGACCGTCGGTGGCGACGACCACTGCGTGTCCCTGCACAACCTCCCCGTCCTCGAGTACCGCCGAGGGGCCGTCGATACGGGCGACTGGGGCGTTCAGCCTCACCGTGTGCTCGGGCAGTGTGTCCGCGATCTGTGCGGGGATCGCCCCGATACCTTCGCGCGGTAGCCCGGTGGGCCCTTCCGCGAGCATGCGCAGGACCGTCTCGAAGCGCCTGCTCGATGCTTCCAGCTCCGGGTCGAGCTGGATGCCCGCGAACAGCGGTCGCCAGAACGGGTCGATTGAGCGCGCGGACAGTCCCGCTCCGCCAAGGCGTTCCGCCGTCGTGCCCTCGGGCGCTCTCAGAATGTCCTGGACCGATGAGCGTCGGGTCTCGAGGACCAGGCGCGCCATGCGCGCCTTCTCGGCGAAGCCGCCGATCGGCGCCGAGAGGGTCCTCGCCAACTGCAGTGGACGACGCAGCGGGTCGCTTACGCGGTGAAAGCGCCCGCCCACGCGCACCATTGCCCCCGGCTCGAAGTAGCCGAGGCCGAGCGCGCCGATGTCGAGCCTCGCCTTGACCTGCGGGTAGGCGCAGAGCAGGATCTGAAAGCCTCGATCCAGGGTGTAGCCGTCGATGTGGTCGCTGCGCACGCGACCACCGACGCCATCGCTCGCCTCGAGCACCCGGCAATCGATACCTGCGCGTGTCAGGTCCTGCGCGCAGACGAGGCCCGCCAAGCCCGCGCCGACAATGACCACATCCGCTCGCATACGAAACTAGGCTAACGCGGGCGCGCGCCACTAGGCTTGCCGGTAGGTCATGTCAGAGGAGATCAGCGGCTACTTCGACGAGCGCTCGATGATTCGCAGGATTCATCGCGAGCGAGCGGTTGCGCTGTCGGGCCCGCGGGCGCTGCTCATGCAGGCCGCGCATCCGCTCGCAGTGTTCGGTCTGCTCGCGCACTCAAGCGCCCTGGACGAGCCCTACGAGCGCCTGGCGAGAACGGCAGAGACGATGAACACGATCGCGTTCGGGTCGCGCGCAGACGCCGACAGGATCACGCGCCAGGTGCGCGCCATGCACCGTCGTGTCAGCGGACGCCTGCCCCAGGCGATCGGCCCCTACGCGGCCGGCACGACCTACCGCGCCGACGATCCACGCCTGTTGCTGTGGGTGCTCTTCAGCCTCGTCGACTCAGCCCTGGTGGTCTACAGAAGGTACGTGCACTCGCTCTCGCGCGAGCAAGAAGCTGCCTTCTGGGAGGACTACAAGGTCGTGGGGCGGCTTTTCGGGCTGAAACGACGCGACATGCCCGCGACCCTCGATGACCTCGACGCCTACCGCACGCGGATGCTCTACGGCGAGGAGCTGCTCGTGACCGACTGGGCCAGGCAGAGAGCTCGACAGATCGTGCTCGAACCGCCCGTGCCGCTGCTCGCGCGTCCTCTGCTGGAGACGGTCAACTTCGTCACGGTAGCGCTGCTCCCCGACCCGATCCGCGAGCAGTACCGCTTCTCGACACTGCCGCCGACGCTCATGCGTAAGGCGCTCGTGGCCGGCGGCGCCGACTACCTCAAGCGCGCTGTGATCCCGTTCCTGCCTCCTCGCGTGCGGCTGATCCCCAGCGCTCGCGCCGCTTAGAAGAGGCCACCGAGCGCGGTGCCCGCGTGGTGCACGAGGTCGAACAACGGCTGCGGGATGATCCCGAAGAAGATCGTCGCCGCCGCCGCGAGCAGCGCCACGAAGACGACCTCCGGCTGCAGACCGCCGCTAGACGGGGCGTTGACGTCGAGGGTCGCGCCCGCGCCGGCCGGTGCGAGCGCGGGCTCGCCGTCGAGCTCCGGCGAGCCTCCCGCCAGCGCCGGCAGCGGGCCGGCCGCGGGCGTGGGAGCGCCGGCGGGCGCGTCGCGCATCCACATCGCGGCGATCACCGGCAGGTAGTAGCCCAGCGAGATCATCGAGCCGATCACGATCACCACGCCCAGCCACGTGTAGCCGCCCGCCACCGTGGCGTCGATCAAATAGAACTTGCCGATGAAGCCGCCTGTGGCGGGGATGCCCGCTAGCGCGAGCATCGAGATCGTCATCGGCCACGCAAGCCATGGTCGCTCGCGCCCGAGCCCGGCGAGCGACTGCACGCTGTCTCCGAAGCCCGTTTCGCGCTCGCGCGCCACGATCACCGAGAAAGCAGCCATGTTCATCGCCAGGTATACGGCCAGGTAGAAGACGGTCGCCGCCACGCCCAGTTGCGTCGCCACGACGACGCCCGCAAGCATGTATCCCGCCTGTGCGACCGAGGAGTAGGCGAGCATGCGCTTCAGCGAGGATTGTCCGAGCGCGCCCACGTTGCCGACTACGATCGTGATCGTGGCGAGCACCGCCAGCGCCGGGCCCCAGCTGTTCTGCGTGGCGATCAGCGCCACATCGAAGAAGCGCAGGAACACGCCCAGCGCGGCGACCTTCGTCGTCACCGCCATGAAGGCCGTTACCGGCGTGGGTGCGCCCTCGTATACGTCGGGTGTCCACTGGTGGAAGGGCGCTACCGAGGACTTGAACGCGAGGCCCGCGACGCAAAGGGCGATGCCCGTCAGCGTCAGCGGGTCCGTCGCGAGGCTGCCTTTCCCGAGCGCGTCGGCGACCGCTGAGAAGTCGGTCGCGCCGGTCGCACCGTAGATCATCGCGAGGCCATACAGCAGCGTCGCCGAGCCGACAGAGCCGACGATCAGGTACTTCAGCCCCGCCTCCAGCGAGTGCTCGCGGCGCAGTTCGGTCGCGCAGAGCACATACAGCGGGATCGACAGGAGCTCCAGGCCCACGAACAGGGCGATCGTGTTCTGGGCGCTCGCCAGCAGCGACATGCCGCCGATCGAGGTCAAGAGCAGCGCGTGGAACTCGCCGTGCGCGGCTTCATGCGCCGCCAATGAACGCCATGCGAGCAGCACGGTGCACATGCCGCCGCCGATCAGGATCAGGTTCAAGCCCAGCGAGAGGTCATCGATGCGCAGCGCGCCAGAGACGATCGACTTGTTCGCGTGCCACTGCCAGATCGTCAGTCCCAGCGCGGCGCCGAGCGCCACGAGGCTCAGCGCGGGCACGAGCTGCGAGCGCACCCACCGCGAGCCGATCAGCCCGAACATCAGCACGATCACGGCGCCGCCGAGGAGCGCGATCAGCGGCGAGAGGCCCGCGAAGTCGACGTGCGGGCCTTTCAGGTGGGCGCTCGCCACGATCTGCAGGGCGGCGCTCACCGTTCGGAGCCTTCGCTCGATTCGCCCGTCGCCGCTTCCGCCGCTCCGCTCGCGTCGCCTTCGCCTTCGCCCGATTCTGTCGCGGCCGCGGAGGATTCGACCGCGCCCGCGGCGCCCGCCGTGACGAGGAACCGCGGCGGATGCAGCGCCGTGTGCGCGGGCGCCACCGCCGCCTGCACCGAGCTTTCGCTGCGGTGCAGGGCCAGCTGCGGATAGAGCGCGAGGAACAGGATCACGAGCACCAGCGGCACGAGCACGGCGCCGTCGCGCACGGAGATCTCACGCGACTGCACGCCCGAGCCGACGCGGTTTTGCATCGCGCGTATGAACAGGCGCAGCGCGTAAACGCTCGCCATGACCACGCCGCTGAAGGCGATGATCGCGATCACGAGCTTCGCTTTGAAGACGCCCAGCAGGATCAGGAACTCGCCCACGAAGTTCGAAGAGCCGGGCATCGCAAGCGTCGCCAGCGAGACGATCAGGAAGATGCTCGCGAGCACTGGCGCACGGAAGGCGATCCCGCCCATGTCACGGATGTCTTCCGAGCCGCCTGCGCGGCGCGCGAGCACGGCGGCGATGAACAGCGCCGGCGCCACGACGAGGCCGTGGTTGACCATCTGCAGCAGCGCGCCCTGGGCGCCCTGGGGGTTCAGCGCGAAGATCCCCAGCGTGATGAACCCAAGTTGCGCGACGGAGGAGTAGCCGAGGATCAGGCGCGCGTTGGTCTGGCTGAACGCCTGCATCGAGCCGTAGATGATCGACACAAGCGCGATCACCAGCATCAGCGTCTGGAAGTGCACGGCCGCCTGGGGGAACAGCGGCAGCACGATCGCCAGGAAGCCGTACGCGCCCACCTTTGAGAGCACGCCGGAGAAGACCATCAGCACCTCGACCGGCATCGCCCGGTAGCCGTCGGGCATCCAGCCGTGCAGCGGGAACGCGGGCATCTTCACGAGGAACGCAGCCGCGAAGAACAGGAAGATCCACTCCTGCGAGCCCTTGCTCAACGGCAGGTGCTGCAGCGAGGAGAGTACGAACGTGATGTGCCCGCCGCCCTGCTGGGCGGCCAGCACGCCCGTGGCGATCGCCGCAGCGAGCATCAGCAGCGAGCCCACGAGCGTGTAGATGACGAGCTTGATCGTCGCTTTCACGCGGTCCGGCCCCTGCCCCCAGCTGCCGATCAGGAAGTAGAAGGGGATCAGCATCAGGTCAAAGAACGCCACGAACAGCGCCAGGTCCTGCGCGAGGAACGCACCCAGCACGGCGGACTCGGCGAGCATGAAGAGGAAGTAGAAGAGCCCCGGGCGATCGACCGCGGGACTCTCGCTGCGCAGGTTCGTGGCGAGCGTGGCCGCTGCGAACAAGAGCGTCGTGAGGCCAATCAAAAAGACGTTTAGCCCTGTGACCGCGAGCTTGTAGTGGATGCCCAGCGTTGCGATCCAGACGACGTCGGTGACGTGCTGCAGTCCGCCGCCCGATTTGTAGTCTGCGATGTAGCCGATCGCGAGGCCCAGAGCGACCAACGAGCCGAGCAGCGCGAGGACGCCGGGGAGGCTCCACGCGCCGCGGCGCGTCGTACCCGCCTCGCCGCCAGCCTTGCCGTTCGCGCGGCTCGCGACGGCGCTGATGAGCGCGCCGAGCAGGCCGCAGGCCGCGGGGATCCAGATCAGTATCGAAAGTGGTGGCATCGTCGGTTTCCGGTGAGGCTCAGGTCTGCAGCAGGAAGTAGAAGCCGACGCCTGTGACGCCGAGGACGAGCAGCGCGGCGTAGTAGCGCACGAAGCCGCTCTGCGCGGCGCGCACCGCAGCCGAGCCGGCGCGCACGATGCCGGTCGTGCCGCCGATCAGCGTCTCGTCGACGAACACGCGCTCGAACGTGTCGCGGGCGAACGCGCCGGCGGCTGCCATCGGCTTCACGATCAGCGCTTCGATCAGCTCGTCGAAGTACCACTTGTTCACGAACAGCTCATAGAGCGGGCGTGTGCGTTCCCGGATCGCGGTGGAGGCCGTCAGTTCCTTGCCTCCGACGATCCAAATTCGATACGCGAGCCCGATGCCTGCGAGGCCGATCAGCGTGCCGATCGTCAGCCCGATCACGAGCAGGCCAGTTTTCGTGTGCGGTTCATAGCCTTTCGCGGTCGCGAACGACGGGCGCAGGAAGTCGTCGATCACGAAGTCCACTTTCGGGATCTGGATCAGGCCCGCGCCGACCGCGCCCAACGCGAGGAGGCTCATCGCGATGCGCATCGGCAGCGCGCGCTCGGCGATCGCGTGGTTGGGGCCCGGGAAGCCGACGTCCGTGTCCTCCTCTTCGCCGTTGGCCGGGTTGAACGGAACCGGGGCGTGGTACAGGTGGCCTTCTTCGAGCTCGCGCGCCTGCGCTACGGGCTCGCCGTGGAAGGCGCGGAAGATCATACGGAACGTATAGACGGCGGTGAAGAAGGCGCCGATGTAGCCCGCCACGTAGAGGATCCAGTGCCAGCCGCCGCGCTCACCGGTGACGAGCAGGATCTCGTCCTTCGAGAAGAAGCCTGAGAACGGCGGGATGCCCGATAGCGCGAGGCCGCCGATGATGAAGCACGCGTACGTGAACGGCATCGCCTTGCGGAAGCCGCCCATCTTGTTCAGCGACTGCTCGCCGCCCATCGCGCCGATCAGCGAGCCGGCGGCCATGAACAGCAGCGCCTTGAAGAACGCGTGCGTCATCAGGTGGAAGAGGCCGGCCGCGTAGGCGCCGACGGACACGCCCATGATCATGTAGCCGATCTGCGACATCGTCGAGTAGGCGATCACGCGCTTGATGTCCGTCTGCGCGAGGCCGATCGTGCCGGCGATCAGGAGCGTCGCCGCGCCGACGATCGCCCCGACGTCTTGCGCGGCGGGGGCACGTTCGAACAGCGGGTGCATGCGCGCGATCAGGTACACGCCGGCGGTGACCATCGTCGCGGCGTGGATCAGCGAGCTGACCGGGGTGGGGCCCTCCATCGCGTCCGGAAGCCACGTGTGCAGCGGGATCTGCGCGGACTTCGCGAACGCGCCCACGAGCAGCAGGATGCAGCCGGCGACGAGATCGCCGTTGTTCGTGGCGTGGCCGAAGGCGGGGTGGGCGCTCGATTCGACCGCGTGAAAGACGCGCAGGAAGTCGAGCGTGTGCGTGTGCTTGAAGATGAAGTACGTGCCCAGCACCAGGCCCGCGTCGCCGAGCACGTTGATCACGAACGCCTTGATCCCCGCTTTCGTGGCGGTCGTACGCCGGTACCAGAAGGAGATCAGCAGGTAGGAAGCGGCACCCACGAACGCCCAGCCGACGATCAGCAGCAGGAAGTTGCCCGCGAGCACGAGCAGCAGCATCGAGAAGACGAAGAAGTTCAGGTAGGAGAAGTAGCGGACGAAGCCACGGTCTTTATCCATGTAGGAGATCGAGTACAGGTGGATCAACGTGGAGACGCCGCTGACGACGAGGATCATGAACACCGACAGCGGGTCCACGAGGATCGACATCTGCGCGTCGATGCCCGTCGTGGAGGCGTAGTTCCAAAGCGAGGAGACGATCTCACGGTGGTCGGAGGCGTGGCCCTGCAGCGAGATCAACGCGCCGAGCGCGGCGAGGAACGCGAGGAAGATCGCCGCGGTGCCGATCCAGCCGGCCGAACGCCCGGGAAGAACCCGGAACCCGAACGCCGTGATCAGCGTCCCGAGCAGGGGAAAGGCCAGGACCAGCCAGCCGTACGTTGTCGTGCTCATCCCTGCAGCTCTCTCAGCTCGTCCACGTCGATGGGCAGGTGGCGGCGGTAGATCGCGACGATCATGCCCAGGCCGATGCACACCTCGCACGCGGCGACGGTCATCACGACGATCGCAAGGATCTGCCCGTCGCCGTTGCCCCACATGCGCGAGAACGCGATCAGCGCGAGGTTGCCGCCGTTGAGCATCAGCTCCAGGCAAAGCAGCACCACGAGCGGGTTGCGCCGCGTCATCACCCCGACCGAGCCGAGCGAGAAGATGATCGCCGAGACGGCCAGGTACCAGGCGATGCTCAAGACGGGTACCTCGAGGTGGCGCCTGCTCCCGTCCTCGCGCCGACGCCCTCGGCGGTCGTGCCCGTGCCGAGCGGCCGCAGCAGGTCCATCGGCGTGAGCCGGTCGCTCTCGTCATCCTCGCCCAGCCCCCCGCGGCGCCGGGCGAGCACGACACCGCCGACGGCCGCGATCAGCAGCAGAAACGACGCAAGCTCGAACACGACGAGAAAGCGCGTGAGCAGCAGGTTGCCGATGTAAGCGGGAGTCCCGAACGTCTTCGGCCCCGGCACATACGGCGCCCCGTACCCACTGGTCGCCTCGAGCCCCGTCCCCAGCAGCGCGATCAAAAGCTCCACAAGCAGCGCCCCGCCAACGAAAGCCCCCCCGAGTCGCAACCCAGAAGCAATCGGCCCAGGCCCCCGCAGCCGCTCACCAATCGTGTCCCCCTCACCACCCACATAGGCGACGACGAACACATAAAGCACCATCACCGCCCCGGCATAAACCACGACCTGCACAGCAGCCACGAACTCCGCGCGAAGCAGCAGGAACAGCACCGCAAGGGAAATCAGGTGCCCAACCAGAGCAAGCACGCTGTAAAAGGGGTTGCGCAAGACCACGACCCCGACGGCGCCAGTGATCGCACCGATGCCAGCGAGAAAGAACAAAACAGCACTCACTACTCGCCCTCGTTCCTGAGCGGCGTGCGCTCCAGCGGCTCGGCCAACAACATCTCCTTCGTGAAGATCAAATCGCCCCGGTCGTAATCGGAGAGCTCGTAGTCGTGCCCCATCGTGATCGCGTCGAAGGGACACGCGACCTCGCAATAGCCGCAGAAGATGCAGCGCGAAAGGTTGATCTCATATACCGCCGCATAGCGCTCGCCCGCCGAAACCCGGTTCTCAGGCGTGTTCTCCGCAGCAACAACGCGGATGCAGTCGGCCGGGCACGCAGCGGCGCACAAGGAGCAGCCGACGCACTTCTCAAGACCTGTGTCCTCGAAGCGGTGCAGCTTGTGCCTCCCACGGAAGCGCGGGTACACGGGCACCTTCTCCTCGGGGTAGGAGATCGTGTTCGTGCCCTCCTTTATGCGCCCGAACGTCGTCTTCAGGCCGCGCGCGGTCTCCACGAACGTGCGCCACGCGCCTCGTCCCGGACCGGGCGCGGGCGTGCGCTGCACGACGATCACGTCATCGCCGGGGCTCCAGCGCCCGACGTTCAACGTCGCCGACGCGGTGTCGGTGGCCGTGGCGGCGAGGTTCTCGGGCTCGGGGGTGGGGTCGCTCATCAGTGGGTGACGACCACGAGGATCGCGGTCACGAGGGCGTTGAGGGTGGCCAGCGGCAGGAGCACCTTCCAGCCGAAGCTCATCAGCTGGTCATAGCGCAGGCGCGGGAGCGTAGCGCGCACCCAGATGAAGAAGAAGGTGAACAGCGACATCTTGAACAGGACCACGAACGGATCGACCCAGCCGGGGGGGTGGATGCCGAACGGCAGCAGCCACCCGCCAAAGAAGACCGTCGTGACGATCCCCGAGACCACGAGCACGTTCAGGTACTCGGCGAAGTAGTAGGAGGCGAAGCGCCCGCCGCCGTACTCGGTGTTGTAGCCGCCCACCAGCTCCGCGTCAGCCTCCGTCAGGTCGAACGGCGCGCGGTTGGTCTCCGCGAAGCTGGCCGTGAGGAAGATCAAAAAGCCCGCGAGCTGCGGAATGAAGTACCACATGCCTTTCTGGGCGTTCACGATCCCCGTGAGCGACAGCGTCTGCGCGGTCATGATCACGCCCACCAGCGCGAGCCCCTGGGAGACCTCGTAGGAGATCAGCTGCGCGGCGCCGCGCATCGCACCCAGGAACGAGTACTTCGAGCCCGAGGACCAGCCGCCGAGCATGATCCCGTAGAAGGCGATCGCGCCGAACGCGAACAGGTACAGCGGGCCGATCGAGACGTCCACGCCGTAGAGCCCAACGCGTTCGCCGAAGATGTGCTGGACGTTGCCGAAGGGGATGATCGCGAACGCAGCGACCGCGGTGAGGATCGAGATCAGCGGCGCCACCGCGAACAGGAAGCCGACCGACGTCGTCGGTCGGAACTGCTCCTTCGTCAGCAGCTTCAGGATGTCCGCGAGCGGCTGCAGCGCACCGTAGGGGCCGACGCGGTTGGGTCCGTAGCGCCCCTGCATGCGGCCCATGATCTTGCGCTCGGCGATCAGCACCACGGGCACGAGCTGCAGCCCCACGGCGAAGATCACGATCGCCTTCAGGATCTGCACCCACCACGCTTCGTAGTAGCCGACCAGCGCCAGCACGCTCACGCGCGCTCCTCGCCGGCGTACAGCAGCGGCTCGGCGCGCTCATGGGGGAACAGGAACTCCAGCGCGGGCGAGTGCTCGACCTCAACCGCGTCCCACACCGAACGCCAGCCGGCGAGGTCGGTCGCGTCATCGCCTTGCGGCGCTGGCGGCGGGGTGCCGTCGCGCACTGGCGCTCCGGCCGCGGGAAATGCGCTGGCGGCGTCCTGCTCCTGCCAGCGCACACCCCGTCCACCGATCTCCTCCAGCGTGAGGCCCGCGTAGAACGGCACCGCCGCGAGCAGCTGCCTGGACGCCATCGCACCGCTGAGCACGTCGAGGTCGAGACCCGTGCGCAGCGCCAGCTCGGCGATCAGCTGCCATCCGGCGCGCACGTGCCCAGGCCGGGCGATCGCCGGACGCAGACGCTGCACGCGCCCGTCGGGGTGCACGATCGTGCCCTCCTTCTCCGGGTATGCCTCGGCGGGGAAAATCACCGTCGCGTGCTCGCGCAGGCCCTCCGTCAGGAACGCCGCGTGGGCGACGACGGTGCTTGCTCCGGCGAGGGCGCGCTCCCACAGCTCGCCGTCCGCCAGGTCGCGCACCGGGTCGCACTGCAGCAAGTACAGGGCGCTCAGCTCGCCATCGGCGAGACCCTGTGCGATGCCCTGCGCGTCCCTCGCGCTCCCAGCGGCCTCCTCAGTGAGCTCGGAGAGTCCGGGGCCCGCGTTGGGCAGCACACCCGCCTCGCGCAGGCCGCGGCCATTGCTGGCGGCGGGCAGTTCAAGCAGGCCCGCGCCGTCCACGCCCGCGACGCCCAGGCCGTCGGCGAGGTAAAGCAGCGACTGCGCGCCAGCCATACCGCCGGCTCCCGCCGTCAGGCGCTCGCCCCACAGGACGACCACCTCGCGCGGAGCTGCCTCATCGCTGTCCTCCCCCTCCTCACCCTTCAAGAGCGTTGCCAGCGCGCGCACCGCGTCCGGCTCGGCACCCGCCTGACGGGCGAGCTGCTCCGCCTCGGCGCCACCGGTCAGCGCCGCGCCCAGGGCCGCGGCGAAGGCTCCACCGGCGCCCACCGCGTAGCGCACAGAAAGCGCCGCGCTGCCATCCAGGGAGCTCGCGTAAGGTGAGGCGATCGCCAGCTTCAGGCCGTGCTGGCGCACGCCCTTGCGTAGCCGCAGATCGAGGATCGGCGCATCGTTGACCGGCTCTGCGTCGAGCACCAGCACCGCGTGGGCGAACTCCAGGTCTGAGACCTTCGCCTGCAGCGCAGGGTCCCCCAGCGCCCGGTGCAGCTCCAGCGGCAGGCTGCCCGCGCGACGCGAGTCCAGGTGCGGGGAACCGAGGCCCTCGCGCATCAGACGGCTCAGCAGGAAGCCCTCCTCGTTCGTCGCCTGTCCGCCCACGATCGCCGCGGCGTTCGCGCCCGCGCGGCCGAGCCCAGCGGCCGCCTCTTCAAGCGCGCGCTCCCACGAGACGGCGCGCAGCTGCCCACCGTCGCGCACCATTGGCTCAACGATGCGCTCGTCCACGTGGAAGGACTGGTAGGCGAAGCGTCCCTTGTCGCACAGCCAACCGTCGTCCACCTCCACGTTGTCGCGCTGCAGCACGCGCAGCGCGCGCTCGTCGCGGACGGTGATCGTGACGTTGCACTGCGCCGGGCACAGCGTGCACACCGAGCCCGCGCCCTCGATGTCCCACGGGCGCGCGCGGAAGCGGTACGGGCGCGAGGTGAGCGCGCCCACCGGGCACAGCTCCACGATGTTGCCGCTGAACGGCGCCACGTACGGGTGCCCGTCGAACGTCGAGACGTAGGAGTGCGCGCCGCGCTCGAGCAGCACCAGCTGGTAGTCCTCCGCGACCTCCTGGGAGAAGCGCACGCAGCGGTAGCAGAGGATGCAGCGCTCGCGGTCGATCGCGATCAGGGGGGAGAGCTCCAGGGGCTTTACGAAGTGGCGCTTGGGCTCGATGAAGCGCGAGATGCCGCCGCCCCAGCCGAACGTGATGTCCTGCAGCGGGCACTCGCCGCCCTTGTCGCACACGGGGCAGTCGAGCGGGTGGTTGATCAGCAGGAACTCCACCACCGACTGCTGCGCGGTCTTCACACGGTCGGTCTGCGTGTACACGACCATGCCGTCCTTCACGGGGGTCGAGCAGCCGGTCTGGAGCTTCGGGATGCCCTCGATCTCCACCAGGCACATGCGGCACGCGCCCACCGGCTGGCCGAGCTTCGGCTCGTAGCAGAACACCGGGATCTCGACGTCGCCGTGCTTGGCCGCGTCCACGAGCATCGTGTTCTCCGGCACCTGCACCTCGCGGCCGTCGATCGTGAACGTGATCGTCCTCGCTTGCGGGCGTGGCATCTCAGGCTCCCACCCTGGACAGGCGCGCCGCTTCCATGTGCGCTTCGAACTCGTCTTTGAACTTCGCGATCATGGAGCCGATCGGCATCGCCATCGCGTCGCCGAGCACGCACAGGCAGTTGCCGATGATGTGCTCCTGCACGGAGGCCATGATCTCCAGGTCCATCGGCGTGGCCTCGCCCTGGTCGATGCGTTCGAGCATCTTCACAGTCCAGTTGGTGCCCTCACGGCAGGGGGTGCACTTCCCGCAGGACTCGTGGCGGTAGAACTTCGCCGTCTTCATCGCCACGTCCAGGATCGGTGTGGCGTCGTCCACCACGATGATCGCGCCCGAGCCGAGCATCGAGCCAGCGCTCGCCAGCGAGTTGAAGTCATACGGGACGTCCAGGTCCTCCTCCTTGAGCACTGGCGATGAAGAGCCGCCCGGGAACCAGCACTTGACCTTGCGGCCCTCGGCGGGGCCGCCGGCGAGCCCGTAGATGATCTCGCGCGAGGGGATGCCCAGCTCGATCTCGTAGTTGCCCGGCCGCTGCACGTGGCCGGAGACCGACACGAGCTTCGTCCCCGTGGAGGTCTCCACGCCGAGCTTCGCGTACTCCTCGCCGCCCATCGCGATGATCGCCGGCACGGTGGAGAGCGTCTCCACGTTGTTGATCAGCGTCGGGCCCTGGTAGAGGCCCTGCACCGCCGGGAAAGGCGGCTTCAGGCGGGGGTTGCCGCGCTTGCCTTCCAGCGAGTCGAGCAGCCCCGTCTCCTCGCCGCAGATGTATGCGCCCGCGCCGCGATGCACGACCAGCGACAGCGAGAGCCCCGAGCCGAGGATGTTCTCACCGATGTAGCCCGCCTCGCGCGCTTCGTTCAGCGCCGCGTCGAGCATGTCCGCCTGCAGCACGTACTCGCCGCGGATGTAGATGAACGAGCGGTTCGTCCCCGCCGCGTGCGCCGCGATGATGATCCCCTCGATCAGCGTGTGCGGCGTCTTCTGCATCAGCTCGCGGTCCTTGAACGTGCCCGGCTCGGACTCGTCCGCGTTGCACACCAGATACTTGTCCATCGTGCCCTTCGGCAGGAACGAGACCTTCGTGCCCATCGCGAAGCCAGCGCCGCCACGCCCGCGGATGCCAGATGCTTTGAGCTGCTCGAGCACCTCTTCCGGCGTCATCTGCAGCGCCTTGCGCAGCGAGGAGTAGCCGCCGCGGCGTTCGTAGACCTCCAGCGTGTTCAAGCCCGGCTCGTCGATGTCGGTGAAGAGGAGGATTGGAACCCGCCCATCCGTTGCTGCTGCGGCCATGCTCAAGCGCCTCCCTCGGCGGGGTGTAGAGGAAACTCCCGGCTGTTGGCGTGGGGATCGGCGACCAGCCGTCGCGCCAGCTGCTTCTCGGGGAGCACCGGGCGCCCGGCGCGCACGTCTTCGAGCAGCTGCGGGACGTCGGCGGGCGTGAGCGGTCCGACGTACACGCCGTCCACAGATGCCATCGGCGCGATGTCGCACGCGCCCAGGCACTCGAACGCGCGCACGTTGAACTCAGGATCTGAGCCTGCCGCCGCGCTGACGGCCGCATACAGCTCGTCCGCGCCGCACAGCGAGCACGAGATGTTCGTGCACACGTACACGCTGTGGGGCCCCACGGGGCTCGTCTCGAGCATGTCGTAGAACGTCGCAACCGAGTCCAGGTAGCCGGGGGTCACGCGCATCACGCACGCCACCTGCTCGATCGCCTCCGGCGAGCACCAGCCGTGCACGCGCTGCGCCGCCGCAAGCGCCGGCAGCGCGGCGGAGCGGCGGTCCGGGTACTTGGCCAGGTGCGCCTCGATCTCCGCGCGAAGGTCCTCGGGAACGGGAGTCGTCGCCGGGTCCGGGATCTCCGCGGGCTCCTTCTCCAGATCCGCCGGAAGATCCCAGCCGGGAACGCGCGAGCCGTGGGCGAAGCGCGTCACCGGCATCCGCACATCGGTGTCCGCGGCGCGGACTTCCAGCTCCTCCACCACGTGGACGATCTCTTCCTCGGGAGTGCTCATAGTGCGCATCCTGGACACGCAGATGTATTGGGTCCCGCCCACCAAGGACGCAGGGAGCGTGGCGTGCTGTGCACGCGAGCAGACCGCCTGTCCCCGGAGGGGGAGGACGCCGATCCGGCGCCGCCATGCGTGCCCAGGATCATCGGTCGATGCCTCCCAGGATCGGATCGAGCATCGCGAGGGTCGCGATCATGTCAGCGATGTAGGCGCCCTTGACCATCGGCGCGGTCGCCTGCAGGTTCACGAAGGAAGGATCTCGCATGTGCACGCGCGCAGGCTTGGAGGAGCCGTCCGAGCGCACGAAGCAGCCGAGCTCGCCGCGGGGGGACTCTATCGGCGAGTACACCTCGCCCGGCGGCACGCGCATGCCCTCGGTGACGAGCTTGAAATGGTGGATCAGCGCCTCCATCGACGTCGCCAGCTCGTGGCGTGGCGGCAGCGCGATCTTGCGGTCGTCGGTGATGTGCGCTCCCTCGGGCAGGCCGTCGAGCGCCTGCTGGACGATCTTCACCGACTCGTACATCTCCGCCAGGCGCACCGCATAGCGGTCGTAGTTGTCGCCATGCGTACCCACCGGGATCTTGAAGTCGAAGTGGTCGTAGGAGGAGTACGGGGCCGCCTTGCGCAGGTCCCACGGGTTGCCCGCCGCACGCAGCAGCGGACCCGTGACGCCGAGTGTCAGCAGCGTCTCCGCGTCCAGCGGACAGGTGCCGCGCAGGCGCTGCAGCACGATCTCGTTGCCGTTCAACAGCGCGCCGTACTGGTCGATGCGCGAGGGCATTTCCTTCAGGAAGCCTTGGAGCTTCTCCTCGAAGCCGCGCGGGATGTCCTCGATCACACCGCCCACCTGGAAGTAGCGCGTGTGCATGCGCTGCCCGGAGGACATCTCGAACAGGTCGAGGATCTTCTCGCGCTCGCGGAAGCAGTACCAGAACATCGAGATCGCGCCGAGGTCCAGCGCGCTCGTTCCCAACCACACCAGGTGCGACATGATCCGGTTGAGCTCCAGGTGGATCACGCGTAGGTACTGCGCGCGCGGGGGCACGTCCACCTCCGCCAGTTTCTCGATCGCGGTGCAGAACGCCATTGCGTTGAAGTAGTAGGAGAGGTAGTCCATGCGCTCGATCACCGGGATGACCTTCCAGTAGGACTTGTCCTCCGCCGTCTTTTCGATGCCCGTGTGCACGTAGCCGATGATCGGTTTGACGTCGCGCACGATCTCGCCCTGGAGCGTCACCAGCAGCCGCAGCACGCCGTGCGTGGCGGGGTGGTGCGGGCCGAAGTTCAGCGTCAGGAGCTCCTGCGTGGAGCCCTCGCCTTCGCTGCGCTCCTCGAGCTGCTCGTGCAGCGGCGCCAGCGTGATGCTCTGCTCGCGCCGGCGGTACTCCGAGAGTGTCGGCTCCTCCGTCGAGCTCACGCGGTGGAACCCATCGACTCGCCCTCGTTGAACGTGAAGATCACCGGTTCGCCACCGATCGGGAAGTCCCGGCGCTGCGGGTGCCCCTCGTAGTCCTCGGGCATCAGGATCCGGCGCAGATCAGGGTGGCCTTCGAAGACCACGCCGAACATGTCATAGACCTCGCGCTCCTGATGGTTGGCGGTGGGCCATTCCCCTGTCACCGAGGGGACGCGCGGATCGCCGCTGTCCACGCGCACCTTCACCGCGATGCGATCCACGCGGCTCATGTCCAGCATCTCGTAGACGACTCCCAGGCGCGGCTCCTGCGGGTAGTAATCCACGCCGTGGACGCTCGACATGAACGCATAGCCCCGCTCGCGCAAGTGCGAGAGAACGTTGCGGATCGATGCCGCCTGTACCGTCAGCGTCGCCTGGTCACGAAAAAAGGTCGTCTCGGCTACGACGTCCTCACCGTGCGCATCTCGCAGCTCCTGGGCGATCAGCTCGAGCCCGGTGGCATCAGGCACCGGACGGGTCCCCCTCCGCAGGCACGTTGACCGCTGAGGGCAGGGAGCTGAGCGCGCTCAGCTCCGGCACGACCTCCTCGGTCCCCTCGGCCTCGTAGCGCTCGCGCCAGCCCATGTCGGGGTCCTCCTGGACCATCTTGCGCAGCTTCAGGATGCCGTGCATCAGCGCCTCCGGTCGGGGCGGGCAGCCGGGGACGTGCACATCGATCGGCATGAACTTGTCGGCGGGAACGAGCGCGTAGTTGTTGAAGACGCCCATCGAGCTGCAGCACGCCCCCATCGAGATCGCCCACTTGGGCTCGAGCATCTGATCGTAGATGCGGCGCACGATCGGCGCCATCTTGATCGACACGCGCCCGGAGAGGATCAGCAGATCCGCCTGGCGCGGCGAGGCACGAAAGGCCTCGAAACCGAAGCGCGCCACGTCCACGCGCGCGGCCACGATCGACATCATCTCGATCGCGCAGCAGGCCAGCCCGAACGTTGCGGGGAAGAACGAGTTCGAGCGCGCCCACGCCACCGCCTTGTCGAGCGTGGTGGTCATGATGCTTTCTTCCACGTGGCGTTCGAAGTCCGCGCCCTCGAGGTGCGAAGACGGGTTGGGTCCCTCGATCGCGTCTCCGCGCAAAAGCTGACGCGAGTTCAACGACCGTACCCGCAGGCTGTCCGCGTCCACATGCACGCCGGTGCCCAGCGGATCGCGTTTCACTTCCACTCGAGGGCCCCCCGGCGCCATACGTAGGCGAACGCAACAAAAAGGAGCGCGATGAACACGATGATCTCCACCATCGCATAAGTCCCGTAAGCGCGCAGCTCGATCGCGATCGGGTACAGGAAGACGACCTCGATATCGAAGAGGATGAACAGCATCGCGATCAGGTAGAAGCTGATTCCAAAGCGCAATCCGCGCTTGACCTCGGACGGCAGGCCGCACTCGTAGGGATCTTGCTTGTGGGGGACTGCCCGACGCGGCCCGATCACGGAGTTCAAGACGGCAAACGCGCCGCCCACGGCGCCACCGAGAACGAGGAATACGATCGCCGGGAGATAAGTGCGCAGCACCGAGCGCTGTTATATCACTGCTTGTGTCACGCTGTTACTAGTGGCAATCGGCTCGAAAGCGACCCCTTGACGCAGGCCGTCGTCGCAGGCGCGATCGCGGTTGCCGCGCTGAACCTGATCCCCGCCGTGATCGGTGGTTCGGTCTGGTACTGGAGCCCGCTGGAGGCTGATCCCTCCGCAGCCGCCAGGCCCGTGGGAGCCTTCTGGGTGAGCTTGCGAGTCGGGCAGGGCTCCGTGCTCGTGCTGGCGATCGCCGTTGGCTCGCTCGCTGCCGCCGGCAAGTACTCCAGCGAACACCTCTTCTACCTGTATGCGCTTGTGCCGCTCGCCGTGGCGTTCGTGGCCGAGCAGCTACGTGTGGCCTCCGCGCAGACGATCCTCGACCAGCGTGGACTCGAGAACGCGGCCGCCGTTGGCGAGCTCCCCGAGGACGAGCAGCACGCGGTGGTCGGCGAGATCGTGCGCCGTGAGATCGGCGTCATGGCCCTCTCGGCGCTCGTCGTCGCGCTCCTAGCGCTGCGTGCCGCAAGCACCGCGCACGGCTTCTGAGGGGCCGCCTGGAGGCTCCCGCGAGGCCGCTCGAGGGCCCAACGAACGCCCGTCGCGGACCGGCCCTATATATTCCCGGCGCATGAAGATGCTAGCCATGACGATCGGTGCGCTCGCGTGCGCGCTGTTGTTGGGCGCCTGCGGATCGCAGGGGATCCAGCTCTCCAAGAGCAGCCCCTACTACCGCGGGGCCGTGCTGTTCCGCGACCACTGCTCTGGTTGCCACACGCTCGGGGTGGTCGGCGCTGAGGGCTCAGCCACGAACATCTCCAACCGCGTCAAAACCAACGGGCCCAACTTCGACTACCGCAAGGAGAACGTCGAAAACGTGCTCTACGCGATCCGCAACGGCGGCTTCTCCGGCGACATCATGCCCGAGAACGTCGTTGTCGGCCCAAACGCTCAGGCGGTTGCCGAATTCCTGGCCAAGTACGCTGGGTTGCAGGCCGAAAAGGTGCCTTCTACGAACATCAAGCTCTCCACCAAGTAGCGCGGGCGGGTTGTCTTCGTCCCGCCGCGACGCTTCGCGTGTGCGGGCGGGCCGAAGTCAACCCACCCGCTTTGCTGGGATGGGGTTCGCTGTGGCCCCTGGGAGCTGGGAGGGGGCGTGGCGACCCTTGGTGGGTGGGATGGACAGGTAGGCTGCTCGCGTGCTTGACCTTCGGCTTATTCGCGAGGACCCTGATGGGGTTCGGGCTGCCCTTGCTCGGCGCGGCGGCGGGGTGGCAGGCGGCCTTGACCGTGTGATTGAGCTTGATCGCCGCCGGCGGGAGCTGCTTCCCGAGCTGGAGGGGTTGCGGGCAGAGCAGAACGAGGCTAATGGGCGCATCCGGGGGGCCGCCGATGCTGAGGAGCGCGAGCGGGAGATTGCGGCCATGCGTGGGGTGGCGGCGCGGGCGAAGGCGCTCGAGCAGGAGGTTGCGGAGGTTGAGCAGGGCTTGCAGGAGGCTTTGGCGCCGCTGCCGAACCTGCCGGATCCGACCGCTGCTCCCGGTCCCGAGGACGAGCTGGTGCGTGAGGTTGGCGAGGTGCCTGTGCTCGACTTCACGCCTCGCGATCATCTGGACCTGGCGGGCGAGCGGATCGACATGGACCGTGCGGCCAGGCTCTCGGGCTCTCGTTTCGCGTATCTGAAAGGCGATCTGGTGATGCTCGAGCTGGCGCTGGTGCGCTGGGTGCTCGAGAAACTGCGGGCGGTGGGCTTCGAGCCCGTGATCCCGCCTGTGCTCGTGCGTGAGCGCGCGCTGTATGGGACCGGGTTCTTGCCCGACACCGAGCAGCAGATCTACAGCCTGCCCGAGGACGAGCTGTTCCTCGTGGGCACCTCCGAGGTCGCGCTCGCGTCGCTGCACGAGGGGGAGATCCTCGACGCGGAGCAGCTGCCGCTGCGCTACGCGGGGTTCTCGCCGTGCTTCCGACGCGAGGCAGGCGCTGCGGGCAAGGACACGCGCGGCATCTTTCGCGTACACCAATTCGACAAGGTCGAGATGTTCAGCTTCGTCGCGCCAGAGGACTCCCAGGCGGAGCACGAGCGGATCCTGGCCATGGAGGAGCAGATCCTGGGTGAGCTGGGGCTGCCTTACCGCGCCGTCAACATCGCCGTGAACGACCTCGGCAACTCGGCCGCCAAGAAGTACGACTGCGAGGCGTGGATCCCAAGCCAGGGACGCTACCGGGAGCTGACTTCCTGTTCGAACACCACGGACTACCAGGCGCGACGCCTGAACATCCGTATGCGCCGCGACAAGCGCACGCTTACTCTGCACACGCTCAACGGCACCGCTGTGGCGGTCGGGCGCACGATTGTGGCGCTGCTCGAGAACGGCCAGTGCGCTGACGGCAGCGTCGAGCTTCCCTCCTGTCTACAGCCGTTCGGCGCCCCTGCAACCCTCCCGCCAGCCTAGCCTTACTAGACAATAAGAAGATAGTCTCTCTGGTCACTGTCAAGTAGACGCAGGGAGCGGGGTGGCGTGGAGGAAGTTCAGCGGACCAGAATTCTAGAAGCTATGGCCGAGGCCATGCATGACCGCGGCGCAGGTGGCGCGACGGTCACGCTCGCTGAAGTGATCGAGCGCGCCGGTATCTCCAGCGGCGCCTTCCATGAGGCGTTTGCAGACCGCGAAGCCTGCCTGCTCGAGGCGTTCGAGCTTGCCGTAGAACGCGCACGCAGGCGACTGGGCGTGGCCTACGACGCTGAGCCGCGTTGGGTCGACGCTGTCAAGTCGGGGCTGGCCGAGTTCCTGCGCTTCCTGGAAGAAGAACCGGCGCTCGGCACGCTGCTCGTCGTCTACTCGATGAGCGGTGGGGAGCGGGTTCTGCGCCGCCGCGTAGAGACGCTCGACGTGCTTGCCTCGCTCGTCGATCGCGGACGCCTGGAGAGCCCCGCCGGTCGGCAGGCGCCGCCGCCGGTCGTCGCCGAGGGCGTCGTCGGCGCCGTGTTGGCTGTACTCCAGAATCGCCTGCTCGCAGAGTCGCCTGAGCCGGTGATTGGGCTGTTCGGCCCGCTCGTGAGCATCATCGTGCTGCCCTATCTCGGTGTCGGCGTCGCACGCCGCGAGCTCACGCGCCCAGCTCCGCCGCCCCGCGGAGTCCTCGCGCGCCCGTCCAGCGGCGCTGAGGGCCCATACGAAGACCACGCCGCGGTACGGCTCACCTATCGCACGACGCGCGTGCTGAGCGCGATCGCTGACTACCCCGGTGCCAGCAATCGCGAGGTCGCCGATCGTGCCGGCATCGTCGACCAGGGCCAGATCTCAAAGCTGCTCGCGCGCCTGCAGGAAGCCACGCTCATCGCGAAGATCGGTGAGAGCCGTCCCGCTCGCGGCGCACCCAACTCTTGGGCCCTGACGGAGCGCGGCGAGGCGCTGCTTGGCATTGCCCGCGCCGGTGAGGTCTACCGCTGACACCCCCCGCGGCGCCGCTCGCGTTCGGTTCAGCCGATGTTGAATGAGAGCGAGCGCGCGGTGCCCCCCGCGGGCGTGAGCGTCATCCGGTAGGTCCCCGCTGCGAGGGTGTCGCTGCCGCTGAGGCTGTGAGCGTTTCGACCAACTGCCGCCGCGAGCGCCGACTCCCGATGGACCAGCACCCAACGCGTATGTCCGTTTCGCCGAACTCGCCTGGTGAGGGTCACGTTCACGCGCACGACCGCGTTGCTCGTGAACGCGAAGGCGACGTGGGACAGCTTCGGATGAGCTCGGTTCAGGGCCAGAAGCGCCTTTAGCGTCAGAGCTAGATTGGAGATCTGGGGAATCGCGCTTGCCGCGGTGCCCGTGGTCGTCGTGGTGGTGGCGTGTTCACCGGCGCCCACTACTCCCGCCCCGCTGTCGCCCGGGTGTGTCCGGCTTTCAGCTTCGAGCAGGCGAACCTGTTCTTCAGCTCTGGCCGCTTCTGCTGCCTTGGCTTCTTCTTCGGTGCGCCGGGCTTCCGCTTTGGCCTGTTCTTCCTCGCGGGTTGCGACTTCGGCTGCTTCTTCGGCTTTGCTCAGTTCGGTGGCCTGTTCGGCGGTGAGCGGCTCAAACGCTTCGAGTCCGTTGGGGCTGCCCACGCCGCTGGGCCCGTCGTAGCCGCTGTGGGCGATGCAGATCAGCCGCCCGGAGCAGCTCGCTTTCGCCTCCTGTTCGGGGGTGCACCCGGTCAGGAGCGTTTCTTCGTCGAACGGCTCGGAGCATTTTCCGTTGGAGCCGTTGGTGCTCGACGCCGTGATGTCGTGTAGCGATGCGGGCAGCAGCTTCTCCTTCCCGTACAGCGTTTGCGCGGGGTATGCCACTCCTCCTGAGCCTCCCGCGAGCGCGAAGGTGGAGGCGATGATCGGCGAGGAGAGACTGGTGCCGCCATAGGTGTACCAGTGGGTTTTGCTTTCTTCAGGCGCTGGGTTGGTGTCGTAGAGCGCGAATCCCGAGACGGGATCGCCGTCGGCGGAGACGTCGGCGACGGCGCGTTTGGTGCCGCAGCCGACTTCGCTCCAGTCGGCCACATGCTGCTGCCAAGACGGCGCGGTGAACAGTTCGCTACACCCGCCGCCGGTAGCCCCATAGCCGACCATTTCGCCTTCGCTTTCGCCACCGTCGTTCCAGACCGTCTCGCTCTGCCATTTGCCGCTGGAGCGCATCAGGCGGGTCCCGCCGACCGCGACCACATCCGGCGAGGACGCGGGAAAGCTCGTGTAGTCGCGCTCGTATTCCTCCGGGGCGTTCCACGCGCGGTACCCGTCGTCGCCCGCGGAGGCTGTGATCACGATGCCCGGGTGGTCGAACGGCGTTGCGCTTTCTCCCTCGGGACCGCCCCAGGAGTTTGAGATCTCCTGTACGCCGCCGTGTTCGGCGGCCCAATCCTCAGCGCGGCTCAGGTCGCCGTCTTCGGTGGAGCTGGCCTCGACGAGAACGATGTGGCAGTTCTGGCACGTCGCCCTCGCCGCCTCGATATCGAGCGAGATCTCCACGTCCCAGCCGGCTGCTTCTTCGCCTTCCTCTACCTCCGCTTCTTTCCCGCTCGCGAGCGCGGCTTTGAGCTCCGCGTCGGTGTGGGGGAAGGGGAGGTTCGCTTCCGCAGTTTCGCCTTTTTCGTTGACCCGCGTGAAGCAAGCGGATTCGGTGCAGCCTTTCAGCCCGAATTCCGTTTCGTAGGCTTTCAGGTCGGACGCGGCATCCGGATCGTTGTAGGCGTCGACCAGGGCGATCGTTTGTGCGCTGCCGGCAGTCGTCGGAATTGTGTAGGCGCTGTGCAGTTCCGCCGGCGTCAGTCCGTAGGCTCCTTCTTTGGCAGAGCGTGCTGGGATCGCGTGATCGAGCGTGACGCCCAGCGGATGGGTTCTGGCAACGGCAGCGGGGGTTCGCGGCACCAGCTGCAGCGCCAGGCAGGTCGCGTGCCGTTCGCGCGGAGGCTTGCATGCCGCCTTGACCGCGTAGTTGCTAGCTGGCAGCGGCGAGACCGTTTCAGCCCTCGCCACGTGCGCGCCCAGCAGCAGAAACCCGGCCGCGATCGCGGCCAGGCCAAGCGCTGCGGTTTTGTGCATACGTGTTGTCATAAGCATCCGTGCTCCCAGATCTTGATCGGGCGCGGCCGGTGCCAGCTTGAGGATCGGCCCCCTCGGGAGCAATCCGTCCAGTCTCAGGCTTGCAAACGGCGTATATGTGCGCGCCGGCCCGACGCCGCTACGTCAAGAGCCAGATGCTTCACACGTCATTAGGCTGGTGCGTCAGTGGCATCCCCCTTTAGCTCTCTGCTGGCGTCCGGGCAGCCCCCCCGCCGCGCGGGGGCCCTTGCGGTGTTGCTCGCCGTTGCGCTCTCAACGCTGATTGTCTACCCGTTGGCCAAGGTCGCGCCGGTGGTCTCGCTGAGCGTCGTCTACCTGCCCGCTGTGCTGGTCGTGTCGGTCACATGGGGCGTTTGGCTCGGATTGGCCACCGCGATCCTCAGCGCGGCGGCCTTCAACTTCTTTCACCTGCCTCCCCTCGGACGCTTCACGTTGCACAACTCGAGCAACTGGGTTGCGCTGGCAGCGTTCGTTGTGGTCGCCGCGTTGGCCAGCTCGGTCGCCGAGGTCACACGCGCTCGCACACGAGACGCCGAGCAGCGCAGACGAGAGGCCGACCTGGCGGCGGAGATGGCGCGGTTGCTGCTCCGTGGGGATGACCTCGCCGAGGCGCTGCCCACTGCCGCGGCGCGCCTTGCACAGACGCTCGAACTCAGCTCCGCATCGATCGAGATGGAGGCTGTCACGGCGGATGAGCGCAGCGTGGCGTTTCCGCTTCGCGAAGGCACCAGGCGATTGGGCACGCTGCTCGTGGGTGCGGGTACCTCCGAGGCCAACCTGCGCAGACTCCAGGAGCGCGTCGTGCCGGCGCTGGAGGCGCTTCTGAGCGCGGCGCTCGAGCGCGAGACGCTTCTCAGCGGCGTCGTCGAGACGGCTGCTCTACGTCGCGCAGACACAGTCAAGACGGCGCTGCTGCGGGCCGTCTCCCACGACCTACGCTCGCCACTCACGGCGATCTCGGCCGCGGGGGAGGCCGTCGGTTCCCCGTCGCTCTCGCCGGAGGAACGCGCGGAGATGGCGAGCGTGATCCAGGAGGAGACGAGGAGGCTCGCGAGACTGGTCGACAACCTGCTCGACCTCTCACGCCTGGAAGCGGGCGCCGCGGAGCCCCACAGGGAGTGGACATCGGTCGAGGAGCTGATCCGCGCGGCTGTCGAGGAGGTGGGCGCGCCGAGCAACGCCTTCGCGCTCTCGATCGATCCCGACCTGCCGCTCGTGAGCGTCGATCCTGTGCAGCTCGAGCGCGCCTTTGTGAACGTATTGGAGAACGCACAGCGCCACTCCGGCGGTCACCCCGTGTCCATCCGCGCGCGTGCCGTGCGTCAGCTCGCGGCCACGCGCGCCGCTGTTGGGACCGGTGGCGGAGAACCCCAAGGTGCAAGTCGTCCCACAGGGGATCGCGTGATCGTGAGGATCGTCGATCGCGGTCCCGGGATTCCCCCCGCGCAGCTCGAGCGTGTGTTCGAGCCCTTCTATCGCGCTGGAACTCCCGGAGGGGGGCATCGCGGATCGGGTCTCGGGCTCGCGATCGCGCGTGGCTTCACCGAAGCGAACGCCGGCTGGCTGCACGTGGAGTCGCTCCCCGGTCAGGGCGCGACGTTCGTGTTCGAGCTGCCGCTCGGAGTCCCCCCGGCGTGAGCACGCACCAGCTGTCAGAGCCCCAGCGAGCTCCGAGGGTGCTTGTGGTCGACGACGAGCCGCAGATCGTGCGCGCGCTGAAGGTGCTGCTGCGCGAGGCAGGCTACGAGGCCGTCCCGGCCGAAACGGTCTCCGAGGCTTTGGACCTGGCCGCCGTGCGCCCCCCGGAGGCGGCGATCGTCGACCTCGTGCTCCCGGACGGAGACGGCATCGAGCTGACGCGGAGCCTGCGCGCGTGGAGCGCGATGCCGATCCTCGTGCTTTCCGCGGTGGGCGAGGAGGAGCAGAAGGTGCGCGCTCTGGAGGCCGGTGCGGATGACTACATAACCAAGCCGTTTGGGGCACGAGAGCTGATTGCCCGGCTGAACGCCGCGTTGCGTCGCGCCGCACGTGGGGAGGATGAGCCGCGCATCGAGGCTGACGGGCTGGAGATCGATCTGGCCGCGAGAGTCGTGCGGCGTGACGGGCAACCAGTGCATCTGACGCCGATCGAGTTCGATCTGTTGCGCACGCTCGCGCGCAATCGCGGCCGGCTGATGACCCACCGCAAGCTCCTCGCGGAGGTGTGGGGCGCGGAGTACGTGGACGACGTGCAGACGCTGCGCACGCACATCGCGAGGCTGCGGGCGAAGATCGAGCCCGAGGGTCCCGCCGGCGCCGGCGGGCATCGGCTGATCGTGACCGACCCAGGGGTGGGATACAGGTTCGCGGAGTAGGCGCTCATCCCAGCGTCGCAGTGGGTTTACGATGGGTGCATGGGGAGCTGGGGAGCAGTGCGATGAGCGACGTATGCTTGGTGCGCGCCTGGCTGCTCGTCGCCGCCACTGCGCTGGCGCTGCTCTTCACAGCGACGGTAGCTACGGCCGCGCCGACGGTGCTCGTGAGGGGCAGGGCAGTCCCGATCCCGGGCTTCCCGCACACCGGCAACATCCTCGGCGCCGGCGCGGCGGTCGAAGCGGAAGTGAAGATCTCGGGCACCGAATACGGTGGCTTCCCGGCGCCGCTGATCGGCATCACCGTGTATCTGCCCACCGGTGTAAAGATCGACACGCGCGACTTCCCCACGTGCCCGACGCGGGTGATCGCAGAAGAACGCGAACCGCGCAAGTGCCCCAAGGGCTCCTCCGCGGGCCCGATCGGCACCGTCGAAGGCGTCGTGGCGTTCGGCGAAGAACGCGTCGAGGAGACCGCTGAAATCCATTCCTTCTTCGCTCCAGGCGGCGGCCTGGAGTTCCTCGTCGACGGCCACACCCCCGTCTCTTTGGAAATCCCGACCAGCTCGCGCCTGCTGCAGCCGCAGGGAGGCGGTGGCTTCGGCCCCGAGTTCACCGGGCCGATCCCGCTCGTGGAAACGGTCCCCGGCGCCGCGGACGCATCGACCGAAAAAATCGATATCAAGCTGGGCAGCGCGATCCGCAAGCACGGCAGGGTCTACTACTACGGCACAGTTCCCAAGAGCTGTCCCACGGGCGGCTTCCGAGTGAAGGCAGAGCTCACCTTCGCTGAAGACGCCAATCTCTCAGATCCCGTGACGGTTACCGTGCCCTTCAGGGCTCCCTGCCCGCCGCGCTGAGCGTCCGAGACCGCTCCACGCGGCTGCGGCAGCGCTCGAGCGCGACCGTAACGAAATCGTTACGCCTTCGGTGAGATTTGTCATGCCGTCGTGACGTGTCCGAGCACATAGTGCTCACATGGACATCGTTTACATAGTTCTCGGGATCGTCATGTTCGCGATCCTGCTGGCGATGGTCGAGGGGATCGACCGGGTATGAGCGTTTCACCTCCACTCGGTTACTTCGTCGCGCACATGGGAGCCGGCGACTTCCTCGGGCTCGTCGTGTCCGTGATCGTGATCGCGTATCTGTTTTACGCGCTGATCCGCGGAGAGAAGCTCTGAATCGGTAATGACCTTCGCCGGCTGGTTCACGATCGTCGCGTTCGTGCTTGTCCTCAGCGTGCTGGCGGTCCCGCTGGGCGGTTACATGGCGCGCGTTTACACAGGTGAGCGCGTCTTCCTGTCACCGGTGCTGGGAGTGCCGGAGCGCTTTCTCTACCGCGTGCTCCGTGTTGACGTCACGCGCGAGCAGGACTGGAAGTCCTACGCGAAAAGCCTGCTCGTGTTCTCACTGGCGGGTTGGCTGTTCCTGTATCTGGTGCTGCGCACGCAGGACGCGTTCTTCGTACCCCACGCGCTGAACCCGCTCGGCTATCACTCGGCGCCGGCGAACGTCACGTTCAACACCGTCTCGTCCTTCCTCACGAACACGAACTGGCAGTACTACGGCGGTGAGACGACGATGACCTACCTCAGCCAGATGATCGGGCTGACCGTCCAGAACTGGCTGTCCGCCGGTATCGGGATCGTCGTCGCTGTCGCGCTCGTGCGCGGGATCGTCGGGCGCAGCGGCAAGGGCATCGGCAACTTCTGGCAGGACCTCGTGCGCACGATCCTCTACGTGCTCGCGCCGCTGTCGGTATTGGCGGCGCTCGTGCTCGCCTCCCAAGGAGTAATCGCCAACCTCTCCAGTTATCTGACGGTGCACACGATCACCGGACTCACGCAGACGATCGCGATGGGTCCCGTCGCCTCGCAGGAGGCGATCAAGATGCTCGGCACCAACGGGGGCGGCTTCTTCAACACCAACTCCGCGCACCCGTTCGAGAACCCCACGCAGTTCACCAACTTCTTCGAGATGCTGCTCGTGCTCGTGATCCCCGCGGCGCTCGTGTTCATGTACGGGCGCATGACCGGCAACCGCCGCCAGGGCTACGCGATCTACGGGGCGATGATGCTCATGTTCCTGGGCGCGGTGATCGTCGCCTACATCGCCGAGGCACACGGCTCCCCCGCGCAGCACGCCGCCGGCCTGCACACGGGTGTGATCTCCGGTTCGGGCGGGGGCAACATGGAAGGCAAGGAGCAGCGTTTTGGCATCGCCGGATCGGCGCTGTTCGACGTGATCACGACGGTCACCTCCTGTGGCGCAGTGAACAGCGCGATCGAGTCGTTCACAGGGATCGGCGGAGCTGTTCCGTTCGCGAACCTCTCCGCCAGCGAGGTGATCTTTGGCGGCGTTGGCACGGGCCTGTACTCGATCCTCCTATACGTGTTGCTCGCCGTGTTTATCGGCGGGCTGATGGTCGGTCGTACGCCCGAGTGGCTGGGCAAGAAGCTCGAGGCCAGGGAGATCAAGCTCGCCGGCCTGGGCATCCTGATTACGCCGCTGGCGGCGCTGTTCTGCACGGCGCTCGCGACCGCCAGCAAGGCCGGCCGCGCGTCGATCTCCGAAGTGGCGACGTCCGCCAAGCTCGGAATCCACACCCCGCAGGCATTCTCCGAGACCTTTTACGCCTACCTCTCCCAGGCGAACAACAACGGCTCCGCGTTCGCCGGCTACACCGGCCTCGTGCAGCCCAACGCCGGCAACCTCGGCGCGCACGGGATCGGCTTCGCCGATGTGCTCGGCGGCTTCGACATGCTGTTTGCGCGCTACGCGCCGATCCTGTTCGCGCTCGCGGTCGCGGGCTCGCTCGCCGGCAAGCGCGTCACCCCCGCCGGCCTCGGCACGATGCGCACCGACAACGGCACGTTCGTCGTGCTGCTGATCGGCGTGATCATCCTCGTGGGCGCGCTCACGTTCTTTCCCGCCCTTCTGCTCGGACCGATCGTCCAGGGCCTGACCGGACACCTCTACTGATGCGCAGCTGGCAGCGAGACATCCTCACTTCGGTCCTGGCGGTAATCGTCTTCGCGATCCTGCTTGGGCTCGTCTATCCCCTCGCGATTACCGGCGTCAGCCAGGTCGCGTTCCCGGGCGACGCGAACGGCCAGCAGATCCACCTCGACGGCAAGCTCGTCGGATCGAAGATCATCGGCCAGAGCTTCGCCTCCCCCGTGATCGGCAAGAACGGCAAGCCCGAGGAAAAGGAAGGCGAACTCGTAACCGCGCCCGACCCACGCTACTTCCAGTCACGCCCGTCGGCCACCGAAGGCGGTGCGGACAACGCCGCGGCAAGCACGTTCTCCAACCGCGGCCCCAACAGCGTGAAGACAAAGGAAGCAGACGTTGAAAACATCAAGGCCTATCTGGAACTGAACAAGAACCCCGTCACCAAGGCCGAATACGACCCGGGCCTGACGGTGGCGAAGATCCCGGTGGACGCCGTCAACACGTCCGCCTCCGGCCTGGACCCCGAAATCTCGAAGGCGAATGCCTGGATCCAGGCTTACCGCGTCGCCACCGTCCGCGGCCTCTCGCGCTCGACGGTCGACGGCCTGATCGCCAGATACACCTCGGGCCGCGGTCTCGGCTTCTCCGGAGAAGAAGGCGTGAACGTGCTCGAGCTCAACCTCGCACTCGACCGAGTCACAGGACCGAAACGCTGATGTCCGCGCAGATGGCACCCACCCACGAGCGACAGGCGATCTCGCTGTTCCAGCGCGAGATCGTCGTGCACGCGCTGATCGACAGCTTCAAGAAGCTCGACCCGCGGGTGCAGGTGCGCAACCCCGTCATGTTCGTCGTTGAGATCGGCGCGGTGATCACCTCGATCACATGGTTCATCCAGCTTGGCGGCGGCAAGTCACTGGGTGGCAGCGAGCCCGCCTGGTACACCTTCACGATCGCGATCTGGCTGTGGCTGACAGTCGTGTTCGCGAACATGGCAGAGGCGTTCGCCGAGGGTCGCGGTCGAGCACAGGCGGACACGCTGCGCTCGATGCGCAAGGAGACGGTCGCGACGATGCGCGACGGCTCGACGAAGGCGGCTGCCGAGCTGACGCGCGGCGACGTCGTGGTCGTGCCTGCCGGCGAGCTGATCCCCGGCGACGGCACCGTGATCGAGGGCATCGCCACGGTTGACGAGTCGGCGATCACGGGCGAGTCCGCGCCCGTGATCAGAGAGTCGGGCGGCGATCGCAGCGCGGTCACCGGCGGCACGCGCGTGACCTCCGATGAGATCCTTGTGGAAATCACACAGGAGCCGGGCCAGTCGTTCCTGGACCGGATGATCTCGCTCGTGGAGGGCGCCTCGCGCCGCAAGACGCCAAACGAGATCGCGCTCAACATCCTGCTAGCCGCGCTCACGCTGATCTTCGTGATCGTCGTCGCCACGCTGCGCCCGTTCGGCCTGTTCGCCGGCACCGCGATCTCTGAGACGACGCTGATCGCGCTGCTCGTGGCGCTGATCCCGACGACGATCGGCGCGCTGCTCTCGGCGATCGGGATCGCGGGCATGGATCGCCTCGTGCGACGCAACGTGCTCGCCCTCTCGGGCCGGGCCGTGGAGGCCTCCGGGGACGTGGACGTGCTGCTGCTCGACAAGACCGGCACGATCACGATCGGCAATCGGCTCGCCTCGGAATTCGTGCCGATGCCCGGCGTCGCGGAGTCAGAGCTCGCCGAAGTGGCGCAGCTCGCCTCACTAGCTGACGAGACGCCCGAGGGTCGCTCGATCGTGGTGCTCGCCAAGACGTACGGCATCCGCGAGCACGACATGACCACGCTGCAAGCGCAGTTCGTCCCGTTCACGGCACAGACGCGCATGAGCGGCATCGACATAGACGGGCAGCAGCTGCGTAAGGGGGCGGGCGACGCGATCATCGCGTTCGTCGGGCAAGAGGGCGGCTCCCCGCCGCCGGAGCTGCAGGAGGCGCTCGACCGGATCGCGCGTGAGGGCGGCACGCCGCTTGCCGTCGCACGCGACAGCCAGGTGCTCGGTGTGATCTACCTCAAGGACACCGTCAAGGAGGGCATGAAGGTCCGCTTCGACCAGCTGCGCGCGATGGGCATCAGGACGGTGATGGTGACCGGCGACAACCGCCTGACGGCTGCCAAGATCGCCGAGGAGTCGGGCGTGGATGACTTCCTCGCCGAAGCCACGCCCGAGCGCAAGCTCGCGCTGATCCGCGAGGAGCAGGCCGAGGGCCGCCTCGTGGCGATGACCGGCGATGGCACCAACGACGCGCCTGCGCTCGCGCAGGCGGATGTCGGCGTGGCGATGAACACGGGCACGCAGGCGGCACGCGAGGCGGGCAACATGGTCGACCTCGACTCCAACCCGACGAAGCTGATCGAGATCGTCGAGGTGGGCAAGCAGCTGCTGATCACGCGCGGCGCGCTCACTACCTTCTCGATCGCCAACGACATCGCCAAGTACTTTGCGATCCTGCCCGCCGTCTTCATCTCGACGTACGCGGCCACCGGCGAATCCAAGGGACCGCTACACGTGCTCAACATCATGGATCTCGGCACGCCGCAGTCGGCGATCGTCTCGGCGATCATCTTCAACGCGGTCGTGATCCCGCTGCTGATCCCGCTGTCGCTGCGGGGCGTGCGCTACCGGCCGATCGGCGCGAGCGCGCTGTTGCGGCGCAACCTGCTGATCTACGGCCTCGGCGGCATCATCGCGCCGTTCATCGGCATCAAGCTGATCGACCTGATCGTGCACAACCTGCTCGGAGGATGAGCGGCGCGCTCCTAGCCCGCGGCTCTGACGTAGGCCCACCGCGATGGCTGCCCATGACGAAACCAGACGCGGCCGCCTGAAGGTCTTCATCGGGATGGCGGCGGGCGTCGGCAAGACCTACCGGATGCTGCTCGAGGGCCACGCCGAGCAGGAGGCGGGCCACGATGTCGTGATCGGCCTGCTCGAGTCCCACGGACGCGCGGAGACCGCCGGTCTCGCGGAGGGCCTTGCGGTGATTCCCCGCAGGCGCATGCGCTACCGCGACACGGTCATCGAAGAGATGGACCTGGGCGCGATCATCGCGAGACGGCCAGAGCTCTGCCTGATCGACGAGCTCGCGCACACGAACGCCCCTGGGGGCGAGCACGCCAAGCGCTACGAGGACGTGGAGGCCGTGCTGGAGGCAGGGATCGACGTGCTCTCCACGCTGAACGTCCAGCACCTGGAGTCGCTCAACGACCACATCACGGAGCTGAGCGGCGTGCGTGTGCGCGAGACGATCCCCGACGCGATCCTCGGGCGCGCCGATGAAGTGGTGCTGATCGACCTCACGCCCGAGGCGTTGCTCGACCGCCTGCGCGCCGGCAAGGTCTATCCCGCCGAGCGCATAGACGCCGCTCTGAACAACTTCTTCAAGATCGAGAACCTCTCCGCCCTGCGTGAGGTTGCGCTGCGTCAGGTGGCTGAGGAGGTGGGTGCCAAGCGACTCACGACCGAGCTTGTCGGATCGCGCGAGGAGAGCCTCGCTGCTGCCGCGCCGCAGGCGGTTGGCGAGCGGCTGCTGGCTCTCGTGGAGCCATATCCCGGAACGCAGCGGCTCGTGCGCCGCGCATGGCGCTCGGCGCAGCGTCTCGGCGCCGGCCTGGACGTCCTATGGGTCCGCCCGCCCGGAAAGGAGCTCTCAGAAGACGAAGAGCGCTCGCTGGCGGCCCTGCGTCAGCTCGCATCGGTGCTCGGGGCGAGGATGTTCGAGGAGGAGTCAGACGACCTCCCCGGAGCAGTCGCCGAGCTCGCTGCAAGGCGCGGTACGACGTACGTGCTGATGGGCCGCTCGCGCCCGACGCGCGGTCTCGGCCGGCTGCGCACGCCGTTGCCACAGCGCCTGATGCAGCGTCTGCCAGGGGTTGATGTGAGAATCGTGGCGGACCGCTCGCTGCGTCCCGGCGGCGAGAATGGCGAGGGATCGTGAGCGCCGCGCTGATCCTCGCCGTCGCCTGCGCCGGCGCGTTGCTGGGGATCGCGGCGGGCTACTGGCTGCCACCGCATGGACGCGTCCCGGCCCGGGAGCGCCGCGAGGGCGAGAGCCGGCGCATCCTGCTGCCGTTCACCGGGGAGGAGATCTCCCGCCGCTCGTTCGAGGCGGCCGTGCGCCTCGCGAAGGCGGAGGACGCGATCATCATGCCTGCGTTCCTCGCGCAGGTGCCGATGAGCCTGCCCCTGGAAACGGCGTTGCCGGTGCAGTGTGCGCGCGGCATGCCGCTGTTGGAGGCGATCGAGCAGCGTGCGTCCTCGCAGGGTGTGCCGGTCGACTCGCGGGTCGGTCGCGGACGCTCCGCGCGCGACGCGCTGCGCAAACTGCTCGAGCAGGAGCACTTCGATCGCATCATCGTCTCCGCGGACGAAGATCCCCGCGCCGGCCTCAGCTACGAGGACCTGCGTTGGATGCTCGCCCGTGTGCCGGCTGAGATCCTGATCCTGAGGCCGGCCCCGCAGGACACGCGTCGGATCTCAATCGGCGCCGTCAAGGGCCACTTCTGAGACCTCGCCGCGCTCGCGCCGCGCGATCCACCTGATGCCCGGCGTGTCCGTCAGTCCGTGCACGATGATCGAGGCGAACACGGCGAGCGCGGCGATGTTGAAGATGCGCACGCCCGCGTGGACGTCGCGGCCGAGGATCAGCAGCGCGAACGTCATCGTGGCGACGCCCTTGGGCCCGAACCACGCCATGAATGCCTTCTCCGCCGGGTCCACGCGCGTGCCCGCGAGAGAGATCCAGACCGCGACCGGGCGTGCGAGCAGGAACGTGGCGGCGACGACCGCCACCGCCGCCCAGCCGTCGCCGAACAGCCCATGGATCGTCAACAGCGAGCCGAACACGGCGAAGATCCCGAGCTTGACGATCTCCACGACCTCCTCAGCCCGCTCGGCAAACTCCTGACGCAGGTCCGGACGGCGGATGCCGACGACGATCGCCGCGACGAACACGGCGATGAACCCGTTGCCGTGCGGCGGCAGCACCGTGACGCCGTAAGTCGCGAACGCCACTCCGAGCCCGTACAGGGCCTTCTGATGTGCCGGGATCGGCCGGTCACTGCGCTCTGCGTCGTCGCGCGGCATCAGCAGCGAGCCGATCAGCCCGCACACGAGCCCGAAGGCGAAGCCGAGGCCTACGTCCTGCAGGACGAAGTGCCACCACACGAAATGCGCGTTGCCCGCTTCCAGGGCGGCGGCGAACGCGAGCACGGCCGGCAGTGCGAGCCCGTCGTTCAGGCCGGACTCGAGGTTCAGCGAATGGCGGATCACCCTCGGTACCCGGGGGTCGGTGACGACCCCAGAGGAGAGCACCGGGTCGGTGGGGGAGAGCAGCGCGCCGAGCAGAAACGACTCCGTCCAGCTCAGCCCGACCAGCGCGCGCGTGAGCAGCGCGACGACGATCGCCGTGATCGGCATCCCGATCGCGAGCTTGCGCAGAGGCAGCTGCCAGTGGCTCTGCAGCAGCTCACCGTCGACCTCCAGGCCGTCGCGGAAGAGGATCACGATCAGCGCCACTGTCGCCAGGTCGGTGACGAAGCCGGAGCTCGCCTTGAAGTGCAAGACGCCGATCGCACCGTTGCCCAGGAGGAACCCCGCAAGCACGAACAGGGCCGCGAGCGAGAGCATGCTGCGTCGTGCCAGTCCGGAGAGCAGCGAGCCGAGCACGAGCAGGCCCCCCAGCACTGCGGCCGCCGTCTGCAACGAGGTCACTTCGGTAGCGTCCCATACGCGTGACATGACCGACGAGAAAGGACACCTGAAGGTCTTCATCGGCATGGCTCCGGGGGTGGGGAAGACCTACCGGATGCTGCAGGAGGGCGTGGCCGAGGCGCAGGACGGACGTGACGTGCTCGTCGGCTACATCGAGCCGCATGGTCGCGCCGAGACGATCGAGCAGATCGACGGTCTGGAGGTGCTCCCGCGGCGCACGGTCGTCTATCGCGGCAGGCCGCTGGAGGAGATGGACCTGCCGGCGGTGCTCGCCCGCAGGCCCGAACTGTGCCTGATCGACGAGCTCGCGCACACCAACGCTCCGGGCGTCGAGCACGAGAAGCGCTACGAGGACGTCCGCGACGTGCTCGCAGCGGGGATCGACGTGTTCTCCACGGTCAACGTGCAGCATCTGGAGAGCCTCAACGATCAGGTCACGCAGCTGACGGGAGCGCGCGTGCGCGAGACGATTCCCGATGAGATCCTCGCCGCGGCGGACGAGGTCGTGCTGATCGACCTGACTCCCGAGGCGCTGATCGCGCGTCTACGCGCGGGAAAGGTCTACCGCCCTGAGCGTGTGCAGGCGGCGCTGCAGAACTTCTTCAAGATCGAGAACCTCTCCGCACTGCGCGAGACGGCGCTGCGCCAGGTGGCGGAGGATGTTGAGGTCAAGCGGCTCGTGCGCGAGCCCGAGCCGGCGATGCGCCGCGACGCGGATGGGCTGGCGCTCGCTGCGCCTGACGCTCCACAAGCGATCGTCGAGCGCCTGCTCGCGCTGGTGACCCTTGCGCCGCACTCCGAGCACGTCGTGCGGCGTGCCTGGCGCTCGGCCCAACGCCTGGACGCAGAGCTCGACGTGCTCGTCGTGCGCCCTCCGGGACGCTCCCCAAGCGCCGAGGACCGGCGGCGGCTGGAGGAGCTCAGGCGACTGACAGCGATGCTAGGTGTGCGCTTGCGCGTGGAGGAGGGCGAGGACGTGGCCGCGGTCGCAATCGACGTTGCACGCGCGCTTGGAAGCACTTATGTGCTGATGGGCACGCCCACGCACCGGCGCGGCCTCGCTCGCCTGGGTTCCTCCTCCGGACAGTCGCTGCTGCTGCGGCTCCTGCGCGAGCTTCCGGGCGTAGACGTACGCGTGGTGGCCGATCCAACGCTGCGCACGCCCGCCGGCGAGGCACCGATCTTCGAGCGGGCCGCAGACTAAAGCTAGGCTAAGACTTCGCCACCAGGCAGGACGAGGCCTAAAGCCCTCGTAAGACTGTGTGAGGCTGCGCAACCCCGCCCCTCCTACCCTGTTGCGCATCGATATGAGAACTCCACGCCGTCTGCACGCAATTCTGATTCTTTCCGTTCTGCTGACTCTGTCGGCTGCGCTCGTGCCCGGGGCTCTGAGCGAGGCGGGGGCCGCCACGCGCACCTCGCCCACCGCGCGTGAGGCGAGCGTGTTCATGACGGGCATCGGCGACGAGCAGGCGACGATGTTCTCCAACCCGCTCTACACACAGCTGCACACGAAGATCGTGCGCTACATCGCGCCCTACGACGCTGCCGTGCGGCCGTACTCGCTGGACAAAGCGATCGACTTCATCGTGGCCGCGGAAGCCCTGCACGAGAAAGTCCTGGTCGCGTTCTACCACTCGGAGTACACACCGACGAGGATGCCGAGCGTCGCCACCTACCAGAACGACGTCAAGAAATTCGTGAAGCTGTTCCCGCACGTGACCGAATACGAGTCCTGGGACGAGGCCAACCGCGGAAACGAACCGCACGCGTTCTCGAGCCCCTCAGCGGTCGCCGCGGCGAAGTACTACCAGGCGCTGATCCGCGTCTGCAGGGGCTGCTCCGTGGTGGGACTGGACGTGCTCGACCAGGCCAACCCGCTCCCCACGCTCAACTACATCTCCGAATTCAAGCGCGAGGTCTACCACCTGGAGACCGTCATGCCGAAGATCTGGGGGCTGCACAACTACTCCGACGTCAACCGCCTGGAAGGGTGGCGTACGGACGAGATCATCCAGGCTCTGGGCGGCCAGGTTTGGCTCACCGAGACGGGCGGGATCGTCAAATTTGGCGGCGCCTTCCCCAACAGGAACGGCTCGGGCGTGACACGCGCGGCAAATGTCCTGCGCTTCACCTTCCAGGTGGCAGCGGCGCACGCGAAGATCAAGCGTCTTTACATCTACGACTGGAACGGCGGTACCAGCTCGACGCGTTTCGACGCGGGGCTGACCAACGCCGACGAACGCCCGCGCGCCGGTTACGTCGTCGTGTGCAAAGCGCTGCGCGCCAAGAAGTGCAACGTAAAGACCGTCAAGAACTGATCTAGCCGCTGAGCGCCGGCTGCGCAGGGGCGCCCGCGCCCAGGCCGTCGGCGTGCGCGGGGCGCTCGCGCCGGTTGCGCGTCAAGCGCATCGCCGCCAACGCCAGCACGCCGGCGACAAAGGCGACGAGGGCGAGCGTCTTCAGCGGATAGCGCGCGCCGGAGTGCAACTTCAGGTTGAAGGCCGTGTGATCGCCTGCGTTGTAGATCTCCTGCAGCCCCTGGTGGTCGATCCCCAGCAGCGTTGGCCCGAGCACAGCGAACAGCGCCCAGCTCACGAGCGCGAGCAGGCCGGCGCCGAGCGCGCGGTTGGAGAGGCGCAGCCGTGGCGTCACGAACGCCGCGAGCAGCACGCCGCCGGCGGCGGGGAGCAGGAACGGCCAGATCCCACCCCAGCCGCGCCCGAGCCCGTAGGCGGAGGCGATCGTCGGCTGGAAGTAGCCCTCGCTGAGATAGCGCATCCACGTCACGGTCTCGTTCTCGTAGCCGATCAGCGGGTGTGTGATCGTGGCGATCACCGTCGTGGTGATCGAGATCGCGGCGAGCGCGATCGTGGGGCCGGGGAAGCGCTTCAGTGTGAGCGCGACGGGGAAGGCGAGGAACGGCAGCAGCGTGTCGAGGAAGCGCGGACCCATGAAGCCGCCCCCGAAGGGCAGGTAGTAGCCGGAGTTGTAGCCCAGGTAGCAGAGGCAGATGCCGCCAATCGTGAGCGCCTCGGCGCGCTTGCCGCGGCGGTAGAGCATGACCGTGCCGATCGCGCCCATGATCAGTACGGGTGAGATCGTGAGCAGCCCGCGCGAGTCGATCAGCAGCGTCACGAGCACCTTCAGGTTGGGGGCGTCGATCCCGAAGAAGCCCTGCTGCTGGCGGGGTATGTTCGAGTACGCGAGGTGCGTCCAGGAGTGGAAGGCGAAGTGGTTGTAGAGCAGCAGCGGCACGATGCCGACGATGCCGCCGAGGACGTACGCCCCACCGCGACGCGCCACGCCGCCGGCCGTCAGCGCGTCGCGCCGCGAGAGCAGGAACAGCCCCAACACGAGCGCAGCGAAGAACGTGGGGTACTCCGAGGAGAAGGCGTAGCCCATCGCTAGGCCCGCAACCGCCAACAGCAACGGCCTGGGCGGTCCGTCGCGCTCCTTGAGCATCAGCCAGAAGGCGGCGAAGCACAGGAAGGTGGTGAACATGTGCGAGAAGAGCAGCTGCGAGAACGGCAGCACCATCGTGCCCAGGCCGAGGATCACCGCGGTCGCGGCGCCGTAGCCCGGCTCGTAGCGCTCGGCCACGCGCCACACGAGCAGCAGCAGCAAGAGGCCCGGCAGGACGTTCCCCCATAGCCCGAGCAGGTAGATCATCTCATCGCCCGGGTGATCCGGAGGCGCAACGTGCGCGTCGGTCCACGATTCCGCGCGCACGAGGATCAGCGCCTCATAGAAGGGCTGCGCGAAGACCGCGAGCCCCGGCGCGCGCGCGGAGTACCAGTGGCCCTTGTAGTAGGCCTTGTCGCCCGTGTTCGCCTCGTACTTGTCGATCGTTGTTTCGCCGTGGTAGATCGCGCGCGTCAGGTCGTAGTGGGAGGTCTGGTTCCAGGAGAAGCTCTGGATTACGGTTGCGCTGGCGAGTCCCACCAGCAGAATCGCCACGAGTGCCAGCCTTGCTCTGCTCATGGGTTGCTCGCGTGCAGTGCGGCAGGCCCGGGTCCGATCTCATAGATGAACGTCGATCCAACCTGCCGGCGGGTGATTCCCAGGCCGGCGATCGGCTTGCGCGCCGCGGCCGCCGGGTCGGGAGGATTGGGTAGGACGTGGCCGTGTTCGGGCGGCAAGCCCTTCGGCAGCACGGTGTGCAGGATCACCGTGCGGATGCCGTAGTAGCGCAGCTTCTCGACGCTCGCGCGGTCGGGGAACCCGTTCATGCCTCCCCGTAGGTCATCGACGGCCGGGAGGTCGAACGTGCTGTTGCCGATCGGGACCTTGTAGAAGCCGTCCGTGGAGAAGTACTGCCAGATGCGGTCAAGCGCGCCGTCGGTGGGCAGGTCCATGATCGGTCCGGGCAGGCTGACTTCCGCCTTGACCGGCTGCGGGACCAGGGGATGACCGAGGTGCCCGGCGCCTTCGCCGAGCAGGCCGATCAGGACAATGACGCCGATCACGGCGGGCGCGGCCGTCAGCGAACGGCCGCTCAGCGGTCCACCACGGGCTGTGGTGCCGTACTCGCGGCGGCGCATGCGGGCGCGTGCGCTCGCGAGCCGCGAGGGAGCCCACGCCAGCAAAGCCTCGAGCCCCGCTCCCGCGAGCAGCGCGTAGAAGAGCGTTGCCAGCGTGAAGATCCTGCCGGGCACGCGCACGCCGTCCCAGCCGGGGGCGTAGTCATAGAGCAGGCGATAGGGATAGCCGGCGCCGGTGAGGCCGAAGCCCATCGCGAGAATCGACACCACGACGATGCCGACGAGCAGCCCAACGCGAAATCTTCGCGTGTACGCGCCCGCGGCGAGTCCGATCAGCGCCAACAGGAGGATCAGCCCGCCGGGGAAGAACACGCTCTCGTTCTTCGAGTTGACTTCTTCGCGCATCCCTTCCGTGATCGCGCCCCAGATGCGGTTCTCCGAGGAAGCCGAGAGCAGCGCTGCAGGTCCGGACGAGTACGTCTCCACTTCCTTCAGCGTGCGCTTGGCGGTGGGGTACTCTTCCGCGACCTTCAGGTAGGGACGGGCCTGGTAGACGGTCACCGCGCCCAGCACGGCAAGGCCGATCAGCGTCACCGCCAGCAGTCGGCGTGGGATCAGGGGCCCGCGGCCACGACCGACCTCGTGCTCGCCGGCGTGAGCGCTACGGGCGGGCGGGCTCGCGGCGCGTGCTTCGCCCGTGGCTGAGGTGCGCTCCCATGCGCTGCCGGGCGTTAGGCGCCCACGCCACCAGAAGAACAGCACCAGCGCCGCCAGCACGATCAGCAGGTAGCAGTACTGCAGCCCAAGCGTGAAGCCCAGGCTGACCTGCCAGGCCGACACCAGCCAGCCGGCGAGCACGAGCCTGCGCGAGCCACGGCGGTAGCCGCGCAGCAGCAGGAACATGGCGAGCACGAACCCGCCTGAGGAGATCACGTGCAGATGCCCCGCCTCGGTGACGCGGTAGGGCGCGTAGGCGAAGGCGAGGCCCGTGGCCGCGGCGCCGAGCTTGCGCAGCCCGAGCTCGCGCGCGAGCAGGTAGGCGCCCACGAAGCACAACGACCACGCCCACAGGAAGAGGAGGTTGTAGCGGACGAGCGCAGCGACGGTGCCCGAGCCGAAGAACGCCGCAGGGCCATACCCGAGCAGCGAGTCGGAGAAGGCGAGGCTCAGCGGGTGCGGGTAGAAGGCGTTTGAGTCGAACAGGTGCAGCGGGTCATGGAGCATCGCGTGGCCCACCCACGCGATCTCCCACGCGGTGCGCACCGGGTCCCCGAGATCGGGCGCGATGTGGCTGGACATGTGCAGCACGAGCGGCCAGCTCGTGAGGATCGCCAGCAGCAGCGCGGAGAGCGCGACGAGCGGGATCTCCCTGCGTGCGAACGTCGGGGACGGCGCCCAGTGGACGCCACCGGGTCGCTCTGTCGGCGGGCTTGTGGCGTCGCTCACGCGCGTGGGCTCGGAGGAGTCGGGAGGCGTTCGCGCGGGGCTGGGGAGGCCGGTGCTCATGGTCTGCTTGTGGTCGCGAGCGCGCGGATCGGCGCAGCATACGGGAGGCGCCTGCGACATAGCGTCGTATCGCGAGCGCCCACTTGCGACGTTGCGAGCCCGCGCTTTACGTCACACTGCTGGCATGAGGGTCCTGGTGGTCGGAGCGGGGGGTGTTGGCGCGGCCTTTGCGGCGATCGCGCAGCGCCGGGAGACCTTCGAGCATGTGGTGATGGCGGATGTAGCGCTCGAGCGCGCGCAGGCGGTCGTACAGCGCTTGGACGAACCCGGCCGCTTCTCGGCGGAGCGCGTGGACGCCTCAAGCCAGCCGGAGCTCGTAGAGCTGATCGCGCGCGTGCGACCGGACGCTGTTCTCAACGCATGTGACCCGCGCTTTAACGAGCCGATCTTCGCTGCGGCGTTCGAGGCCAAGGTCACCTACCTGGACATGGCGATGACGCTCTCGCATCCCAACCCCGAGCGGCCGTACGAACAGCCGGGGGAGATGCTCGGGGGCAAGCAGTTCGCGGTGGAGCAGCAGTGGAAGGACGCGGGCCTCTTGGCGCTCGTGGGGATCGGCGTGGAGCCGGGGCTGTCCGACATCTTCGCCCGCTACGCCGCGGACGAGCTATTCTCGAGCCTCGACGAAGTGGGCGTGCGCGACGGCGCCGACCTGGTCGTCGAGGGCTATGACTTCGCACCGACGTTCTCGATCTGGACGACGATCGAGGAGTGCCTGAACCCGCCGCTGATCTGGGAGCGCGGGCGCGGCTTTTACACGACAGCGCCCTTCTCCGAGCCTGAGATGTTCGAGTTCCCCGAGGGTATTGGCGCGGTGGAATGCGTGAACGTGGAGCACGAGGAGGTCGTGCTGATCCCGCGCTGGGTCGACTGCGAGCGCGTGACGTTCAAGTACGGGCTCGGCCAGGAGTTCATCGACGTCCTGCAGACCCTGCACAAACTGGGCCTAGACTCGACCGAGCCCGTGTCGGTGCGCGGCACGAAGGTCTCCCCGCGCGACGTCGTCGCCGCTGCATTGCCCGACCCGGCGACGCTGGGCGAGCGCATGAGCGGCCGCACGTGCGCAGGCACCTGGGTGCAGGGCACGGGCAAGGACGGACAGCCGCGCTCCACCTACCTCTACCACGTGGTCGACAACGAGACGACGATGCGCGAGTACGGCAGTCAGGCGGTCGTCTGGCAGACCGCCGTCAACCCCGTCGTTGCGCTCGAGCTACTCGACCGCGGCGACTGGAAGGGCGCAGGCGTGCTCGGACCCGAGGCCTTCCCGCCGCAGCCCTTCCTCGACCTGCTCGCCGAGTACGGCTCGCCGCACGGTCAGGTCGAGAAGACTCCTCAGGACGCTAGAAGTCGACCGCTGCCGGGATCGTCTCCAGCGGCGGCGCTTCGAGGATGCCGGGCGGCGCGGTTTCGAGGTGGCGCGAGAAGAACTCTTTGAAGAACGGCCGCGAGATCAGCATGATGATGAACCCGAGCACCATGCCGCCGATCCCGAACCAGATCGGCAGGGTGATTTTCAGGATCGGGGCGGATTCGACGTTGGCGGCGTGGCCGTAGTAGATGAACGCCTTGACGAACACGGCGAGCAGCATCAGGCCGCCGAGCGTCGGCAGTACCCCGATCAGGAAGAAGTTGCGAGCGCTCTTGAGGAGCTCGTGGCGGTAGTAGAAGGCGCAGGTGAAGCCGGTGAAGCCGTAGTAGAAGAGGACGGGGAATCCGAGCGCGGTGAGCGAGTCGACGAGCACGCTTTCCGAGAGCAGCAGCAAGGGTACGGTGATGACGATCGATATCGCCCCCATCGCGATCGTCGAGACATCGGGCGTGAGGTTCGTTTTGTGTACACGGCCGAGCAGACTGTGGACCGCTTTCCAGTGGGCCATCGAGAGGGTGGTGCGGGCGGTCGGCAGGATCGTCGTCTGGGTCGACGCTGAGGCCGAGGTCAGCACCGAGATGATCAGCAGCTTGTAGAGGACGCCCCCGAGGACCGGGCGGCCGAGGGCGCTGAGAATGTCTTCAGGGTTCTTTTCAAGAAAGCCCGGACCGTGGAAGGCCATCGCGCCCGCGGAGACGACCATGTAGATCGCGACGAGCATGAAGGTCGAGATGACAGCGGCCTTGCCGGGCCCGGTGGCCGGGTCCTCGGACTCCTCGTTGACGGCGACGCCGGAGTCCCATCCCCAGTACAGGAAGATGCCGAGGAGGATTCCGTCGAGCATGTCGCCGAAGTTCATCTTGAATGGATCGAACCATGAGGCGCTCGGTTCGATCGAGCCGGCGGGATGGCTCCCGTAGACCTTGATCAGTGCGACGACCGCGAACACCCCGAGGATCACGACCTCGGCGCCGAGCAGCGCCCGCTGGATCGCAGCCGAGAGCTCGATGCCCTTCCAGCAGATCCATGTCATGAGCACGATCCACAGAATCGCGACGATGATGATCGCGGCTTTGGATTCGCCGAGTTCTGTGAAGCCGAAGAGCTTGAACGTGTAGATCGCGGCGATGTCCGAGAGCGAGGCCATCACGAGGACGTCGGCGAGGAAGATCGCCCAGCCGTTCATCCAGCCGGCCCCCGGACCGAACGCCCGTGTGGTCCAGGCGAAGGTCGTGCCAGCGTCGGGGTCGGCGCGGTTGAGGTATTTGTAGGCGACCGCGATCAGCAGGATCGGGATGAATGAGACGAGCATCACGGCCGGCATGTAGATGCCGACGCCTTTGACGGCGACGATGAAGCCGAGCGTTGCCGCGATCGAATATGCGGGTGCCGTCGAGGCCACGCCGATGACGATGTTGGAGATGTAGCTGATAGCGCCCTTTTTCAGGCCCTTGTCCATGACGCCATCGGAGGCTGGGGCTTGCGATGCTGCGGCACCTTCGATCGCCATGGGGCTCCTATCTGCGGACGGGGCTCGGTATGTGTAGCGAAAGTTACGGATGTGGGGGGACAGTGCGCAATGGGCATGTTTCCCAAAACCAGCGCCCCCATTTGGACAGCCCGTACAATGGAGATCCGAATTGTTGACCACGCGGCGCATTGAGCGGCCCACGACGAGTGGTTAGCGTTGTCCTGAGTGTCTAGTCAGCGACCGAGAGGGCGGGTCTTCGATGTCCGGTGATCTCCAAGAGCAGGCCAAGCGTCACCTGTGGATGCACTTCACGCGCATGGGGTCCTACGCGAGTCCCGAGAGCGAGGTGCCCGTGATCGTACGCGGCGAGGGCTGCTACGTGTACGACGAACACGGCAAACGCCACCTGGACGGTCTCTCGGCGCTGTACTGCGTAAACGTCGGCCATGGGCGCGCGGAGCTGGGCGATGCGGCCGCGGCGCAGGCGAAGGAGCTGGCGTTCTACACGAACTGGAGCTACGCGCACCCGCGCTCGATCGAGCTGGCGGCGAGGATCGCGGATCTCGCCCCGGGCGAGCTCAACCGGGTGTTCTTCACCTCGGGCGGCTCGGAGGCGGTCGAGTCCGCGTGGAAGCTCGCGAAGGCCTACCACACGGCCAAGGGCGAACCGCGTCGGCACAAGCTGATCTCGCGCAACCTCTCCTACCACGGCACTTCGATGGGCGCGCTCACGGCGACCGGCCTGACGGCGCTGCGCACGCCGTTCGAACCGCTGACGCCGGGTGGCATCCACGTGGCGAACACGAACTCCTATCGCTGGGAGGAGGACCGTGACCCGCTGTGGGCGGCGAACGAGATCGAGAAAGCGATCGAGTTCGAGGGTGCAGAGACGGTGGCGGCGGTGATCCTCGAGCCCGTACAGAACGGCGGCGGCTGCTTCGTGCCGCAGGACGGCTACTTCCAGCGTGTGCGCGAGATCTGCGACCGCCACGGCGTGCTTTTGATCTCCGACGAGGTGATCTGCTCGTGGGGTCGTCTGGGCTACTGGTTCGGATGCGAACGCTTCGGCTATCAGCCGGACATGATCACCACGGCGAAGGGCATCAGCTCGGCGTACGCGCCGCTGGGCGCGGTGATCGCAGCGGACCACGTGGCCGAGCCGTTCCTGCACGGCAAGGCGATCTTCAACCACGGCTTCACGTTCGGCGGGCACCCGGTGTCGTGCGCGGTGGCAATGGCGAACATCGACGTGATGGAGCGCGAGGACCTGTGCGCGCACGTGCTCGAGAACGAGGGCCCGTTCCGCGAGATGCTCGACGGCCTGCGCGACCTGCCGATCGTGGGCGACGTGCGCGGCGCCGGTTACTTCCAGGCGATCGAGCTGGTCAAGGACAAAGAGACCAAGGAGACGTTCAACTCGCAGGAGTCCGAGGAGCTGCTGCGCGGCTACCTCTCGGGCGAGCTGTACAACCGCGGTCTGATCTGCCGCACCGACGACCGTGGCGACCCGATCGTGCAGCTCTCGCCGCCATTGATCGCCGGCAAGCAGCAGTTCGACGAGATCGAGGCGATCCTGCGCCCGGTCCTGAGCGAGGCCTCGGAGCGGATGGAGCAGTGGAGCTCACTGTCGCGAGTCTGATCGGCGAGCTCGGACTGGAGCTTGCGTGCGGCGAGGAGTCCGCGCAGGCACACGTCCGTTGGGTGCACAGCACCGAGCTGCCCGATCCGACGCCGTGGCTGAAAGGCGGCGAGCTGCTGTTGACGACGGGCATGCAGCTGACGGGGCCGAAGTCCCAGCGCGAGCTGATCGAGCGTCTCGCCGACCACGACATCGCAGGACTGGGCTTCGGCACGGGGCTCGCGCACAAGCGGCTGCCGGCGGCGCTCGTGAACGCGGCGCGCAGACGCGAGTTCCCTCTCTTCGAGGTCCCGTACGAGCTGCCGTTCATCGCGATCACCGAGCGCGCGTTCGCGCGCCTCTTGGACGAGCGCTACGAGCTGTTGCAGCGGACGATGGTGGGCGACGTGCTCTCGGAGGTACTCACCGGTCATCTATATCCGGAGGACCTGCAGGCGCGGCTGCGCCCCTTCGGGATCGGCGAGCAGGTGGCCGTGCTGGCGTTCAAGCCACCGAACCCGAGCTCGGCGGCGACGCTCGTGGAAGGGATCCTGCAGCGCGAGCGGGTGCCGAGCCTCGTTGCGATCCGCGCGGGCCTGCTCTGCGCGGTGATCGACCCCGGCCCACCGGCAAGCCGCTCTACAGCAGCCAACGGAACCAGCGCGAGTACGCCGTCAGGGAGCGCGCTCGAGACATCGCGCCCGATGCAGCTCGCGCGCAAGATCCGCGCGGAGCTGACGAGTCGCTACGGGAGCGTGCCCGCCTCGGCGAGCCGCCCGACGGCGACGCACTCGCTGCGCATGGCCTTTCACGAGGCGCGCTGCTCGCTGGAGGCGGTGCGGCTGCGCAACGGCAGCGCACCGGAGGTCGCCTCCTACGCGGACCTGGGTGCGTTCCAGCTACTGCTGTCGCTACAGGACGACGAGGCGTTGGGGTCCTACTGCCGCAGCGTGCTCGACCCGATCGAACAGGGCGAGGGCGAGTACGGCGATGAGCTGGTGAGATCGCTGGACGTGTTCATCGAGCACAACGGCCACTGGGAGAAGGCGGCAAACGCGCTGTTCTGTCACCGCCACACGCTGCGCTATCGGATCCGGCGTATCGAGCAGTTGACCGGCCGCGACTTCTCCAGCGCGCGCGACCGCATCGAGTTCTGGCTGGCACTACGAGGAAGGGAGTTGGCGCGATGAGGATCGGCGTCCCCACTGAGGTCAAGACCGACGAGTACCGCGTGGCGATCACGCCGGCGGGGGTGAGGGAGCTGACCTTGAAGGGCCACGAGGTGCTCGTGCAGGCCGGTGCGGGCGTGGGCAGCGCGATGAGCGACGAGCAGTTCGTCGCGCAGGGCGCGAGCATCGTCGCGGATGCTGACGCGCTGTTCGGGCAGGCGGAGCTGGTGCTGAAGGTCAAGGAGCCCCAGCCGGAGGAGGTCGGACGCCTGCATGAGGGGCAAACGCTGTTCACGTATCTGCACCTGGCCGCGGAGCCGGACCTCGCCCGCGGCCTGATGGAGTCGGGGGCGACGTGTATCGCTTACGAGACCGTCGAAGACTCCGAGGGACGCCTGCCGCTGCTTGCTCCGATGAGCGAGGTGGCAGGCAAGATCGCCACGCAGGCAGGCGCGTTCATGCTGGAGAAGCCGCTGGGCGGGCGCGGCATCCTGCTGGGCGGCGTGCCCGGGGTGGCGGCGGCGACGGTGCTCGTGATCGGCGGCGGCGTTGTGGGCATGAACGCGGCGTTCATCGCGATCGGGATGCAGGCCGACGTGTTCGTGTTCGACCGCTCGATCGATCGCCTGCGCGACTTGGAAGTGGCGTTCGCGGGCCGCGCCTCGACGGTGTACTCCTCGACGCTTGCGATCGAGGAGATGCTGCCGGCGGCGGATCTGGTGATTGGGGCGGTGCTCGTACACGGCGGGCGTGCCCCACGCGTGATCACACGCGCACAGCTGGGGCTGATGAAGCGCAACGCGGTGCTGGTAGACGTCTCGATCGACCAGGGCGGCTGCTTTGAGACGTCCCGTCCGACGACCCACTCCGACCCCACGTACGAGGTCGACGGGATCACGCACTACTGCGTGACGAACATGCCGGGTGCGGTGCCGATCACCTCGACGTACGCGCTCACGAACGCGACGCTGCCGTACGTGATCGAGCTGGCAGAGCGTGGCGTGGAGGAGGCCCTGGAGAGCGTCCCCGGTCTGCGCGGTGGTTTGAACGTGCAGGCGGGCGAGATCACTCACCCGGCGGTGGCGGAGGCGCTGGGGATGGCGCTCTCGGAGTCCGCGGCGCAATGATCGCGCGCAGGCATAGCGACTGCAGGACGAGGGCGACGCGCTCGCTCTCCAGCGACTGCCGCCCCGCGCGAGCGCTGAAGCGATGGTTGCGCAGTACCCGCGACGCAAGACATGGGAAACCGACCGGACCAGGAGATGGACGATGGCGAGCACGACCGAGACGCTGAGCAACTTCATCGACGGCGAGTCCGTCGCCTCGAGCGGCGAGACGGAAGCGATCCTCAACCCGGCTACGGGCGAGGAGATCGCACGTGCGCCGGTCTCGAGCGCCGAGGACGTGGACCGCGCGGTGGAAGCAGCGCGCGGCGCGTTTGAGGGCTGGTCGGGCACGACGCCGGCGCAACGCGCGCAGGCGCTGCTGGCGCTGGCGGATCTGATCGAGGAGCACGGCGATGAGATCGCGCGCATGGAGGCGCTGAACGCAGGCAAGCCGATCGAGGCGGTCGCGAACGACGAGATCCCCGTGATGGCGGACAACTTGCGCTTCTTCGCAGGGGCGGCGCGCTGCCTGGAGGGTCGGGCGGCGGGCGAGTACATGGAGGGCTACACCTCCTTCACGCGCCGCGAAGCCGTGGGCGTGATCGGGCAGGTGACGCCGTGGAACTACCCGCTGATGATGGCGATCTGGAAATTCGGCCCGGCGCTTGCAGCCGGCAACACGGTTGTCTTGAAGCCCGCAGAGACGACGCCGATGACGACGATTCGCTTCGCTGAGCTAGCCGCGGACGTGCTCCCCAAGGGCGTGCTGAACATCATCACCGGCCCCGGGCGGCCCACCGGCGAGGCGCTGATCAGCCACCCCGACGTGGACATGCTGGCGCTGACGGGCTCGGTGGACACGGGCAAGCACTTCGCGCGCACGGCGGCGGACACACTCAAGCGCGTGCACCTCGAGCTCGGCGGCAAGGCACCGGTGGTGGTCTTCGACGACGTGAGCCTGGAGAGCGCGCTGGAAACGATCGCCGGCACGGGCTATTACAACGCCGGGCAGGACTGCACGGCGGCGACGCGGGTGCTGGCGGCGAGCAGCGTCTACGACGACGTCGTCAGCGGCCTCGCGGGTCAGGCGCAGGGCCTGGTGATCGGTGACACGCTCTCGCCGGCGACGACGCTCGGCCCGGTCAACTCGGCGCGCCAGCGCGAGCGCGTGGAGGGCTTCCTCGAGCGCCGTCCCGAGCACGCGGAGATCGTGACCGGCGGCAAGGCCGCGGACAGGGCGGGCTTCTTCCTTGAGCCGACGGTCGTGGCGGGGCTGCACCAGGACGACGAGATGATCCAGCGCGAGATCTTCGGTCCGGTGATCACCGTGCAGCAGTTCTCAGACGAGGCGCAGGCGATCGCGTGGGCGAATGCGACCCGCTACGGCCTCGCCTCCTCGGTGTGGACGCGCGACGTGGGTCGCGCGCTGCGGGTATCCAAGGCGCTGCGCTTCGGTTGCGTGTGGATCAACGATCACATCCCGCTCGTCTCAGAGATGCCACACGGCGGCTTCAAGGAGTCCGGCTATGGCAAGGACCTGAGCATGTACGGCGTTGAGGACTACACGGTCGTCAAGCACGTGATGGCCAACATCTCCTAGACACGGGCTGCGCACGAGTGAACGACTACGGCCTGCCCCTGCTCGAGCAGGACCTGGACCCAGATCCGTTGCGCCAGTTCGAGCGGTGGTTCACCGACGCTGGTGCGGCCGGTGTGCGCCTGCCGGAGGCCGCGGCGGTGGCGACGGCGTCCGCGGACGGCGCACCGTCGGTGCGGATGGTCCTGGTGAAGGGCTTTGACGAGCGCGGCTTCGTGTTCTTCACCAACTACGCCGGCCGCAAGGGCATGGAGCTGGCGGCGAACCCGCGGGCGGCGCTGATGTTCTATTGGGACCCGCTCGGCCGCCAGGTGCGGCTCGAGGGTCCGGTCACGCGCACGAGCGCTGAGGAGACGGCGGCGTACGCGCGCAGCCGTCCGCGCGGGAGCCAGCTGAGCGCGCTCGCCTCGCCTCAGAGCCAGCCGGTAGCCAGTCGCGAGGAGCTCGAGCGGCGCGTGGTGGAGCTGCGCGATCGCTACGGCGAGGGCGAGCTGCCGCTCTCGGATGAGTGGGGCGGCTTTCGCTTGGACCCGCAGAGCATCGAGTTCTGGCAGCAGCGTCACGATCGCCTGCACGACCGGCTCGTCTACCGGCGCGCGCAGGATGCCGGCTGGAGAGTCGAGCGGCTCGCGCCATAGCGCCCGCGCGCCCGAACGCCGCCACACGGCGCCGTGCAGGGGCAGGCGCCGGCAGGCGGGCCTGCTACGGTCAGCCCACGGGCGGCGAAGTCGTCCGCGGGGTTCTTTGTCTTTGTTGGCGCTTCAGCGCGGATGGGGTCAGTCGAATCTCCATCTGCAGCGGCGGCCCATGAGGCTGCCAGAAGGAGCATCAACACATGAAGCATGAGACTTTTGCCGATCTCGGCGTGTCCGAGGTCGTCGTAAGCGAGCTCGCCAAGCGCGGGATCGACGCACCCTTCGCCGTCCAGAAGCTGGTCATCCCGGATGTGCTGGCCGGCCACGACGTGCTCGTACAGTCACCCACCGGCTCCGGCAAGACGCTGGCGTTTGGGGTTCCGCTGGTGGAGCGCTTGAAAGACTCGGACGCGCGCCCGTCGGCGCTCGTACTGGCACCCACCAGGGAGCTGGCCCTACAGATCGTGGAGGACCTGCGTCCGCTGGCTCACGCCCGAGCGCTGTCGATCGCGGCCGTCTACGGCGGCGCTGGGATTGTCAAGCAGGCGCGGCTGGCCTCGCGCGCCCATATCCTCGTGGCCACGCCCGGGCGTCTGCTCGACCTGATCGAGCGCAGGGACGTGTCCCTCGCGCAGATCCGCGTGCTCGTCCTGGACGAGGCCGACCGCATGCTCGACATGGGCTTTCGCCCGGTGGTCGACAAAATCGTGAAGATGACGGCGCCCAAGCGCCAGACGATGCTGTTCTCAGCGACGCTCGAGGGCGAGGTGGGGAAGATCGCCAAGGCCTACACCACCGATCCGCGCAGCCACGCGCACGCTCACTCGGCCGAGCGCAAGGGCGACGTGGAGCATCGCTTCGTGACGGTCACCCACGACGGCAAGGTTGGGCGCCTGGTCAGCGAGCTGGGCGCGGACGAGCGCGGCCTGACGCTGGTGTTCGTGCGCACCAAGCGCGGCGCCGACCGGCTCGTCAAACGCCTGGCAACGAGCAACGTGCGCGCGGTGGCGATGCACGGCGACAAGTCCCAGGGGCAGCGCGAGCGCGCGCTGGCGAACTTCGAGGCGGGGGTCGTGGACACGCTCGTGGCCACCGACGTCGCCGCGCGGGGGATCGATGTGGCGGGCATAACGCACGTGATCAACTACGACATCCCGGCCACGCGCGAGGACTACGTGCACCGCATCGGGCGCACCGCCCGTGCCGGCGCCAGCGGGGTCGGCGTGACGCTGGTGGCGCACGATCAGACGCGCGAGCTGGCGGGGATGATCCGTGAGCTCGGTCTCGAACGCGAGCTGGCGCTCGCAGGCATCTCCTCGGGAGGCCCGCAGCGCAGCGGCGGCAATGGTCAGGCTGGCGGTCCGAAACGCTCGCACAGAGGCCCTCGTCGTTCCAATGTCGCGAATCCAACCGCTCAGCGCGGGGGTGGGTCATCACATGGCGGAGCGCGGCGCCGCACGCGTGCGAGGTGAGATAGCGCCGGTCGTCTTTTCGGCCGCGCCGTCAGCTAACGTCGCGCACATGACGACGCCGCCTCCGCACAATCGCGAGACAGAGGCAGGCACCAGTCGCGGCTCGGAGGCGCATGCCTCCGACGCCGACCTGCTTGCCCACTACGACGTTCTCTGCGTGCGCGCCGCCAACCCCGGGCCGCTGACGCTGTCGGGCACCAACACATGGGTGGTGGGACGCGACCCGACGTGGGTCGTTGACCCCGGTCCGCTGATGGATGAGCACATCGAGCAGCTCTCGCGGGCGATCGACGCTCGCGGGGGGCTGGGTGGGGTGGTGCTAACCCACGACCATCACGATCACTCCGAAGCGGTGCGCCCGCTGCTCGAACACCACCCGGCCCCGCTGGCGGCGGGGCGCGGCGCGGTCGACATCCTGCTGAGCGAAGGTGTGCGCTTCGGCCCGTTCGAGGCGGTGGCTACGCCCGGGCACGCGGCCGACCACTTCGCGCTGATCGCCAACGGCGCCTGCTTCACCGGCGATGCGGTGCTCGGCGAGGGCAGCGTGTTCATCAGTCCCTACCGTGGCGCGATGACGGGATATCTGCTGGCGCTCACCCGGCTTCGCCTGCGCGAGGACTTCAACGTCCTGTGTCCCGGCCACGGACCGCTCGTGTGGGACGCCCAAGCGAAGCTGGAAGAGTACGTCGCCCACCGCGTGGACCGTGAAAGCCGACTGATCATGGCGCTGAGCGAAGGCAAGCGCACGATCGATGAACTGCTGAAAGCCGTGTGGCCGGAGGTGAGCGAGCCGCTGCTGCCGCTGGCCACCTCCACGCTGGCGGCGCACCTGGACAAGCTCGAAGACGAGCTGATCTTGCCTGAGGGCGTCGAGCGCCCGAAGTTCGAGCGAACCGAGTGGTGAGCTCGCCCGAAGGCTCCCCGGCCGCGAGCGCCTCAGCGAAAGACGCAGCGGGCAACGGAGGCCAATCTGCGGCAGGCTCGGTGGCAGCGGGCATGGGCTCGCTGAACTCGCCGTTTCCGCCGATCGCCGACTACGGCTTCCTGTCGGACTGCCACACGGGGGCGCTGGTCGCCTCGGACGGCTCGATCGAGTGGATGTGCGTGCCGTACTTCGACTCGCCGTCGGTGTTCGGCGCGCTGCTCGACCGCGGCGCGGGCTCCTGGCGGGTTGGCCCCTACGGCGTGTATGTGCCTGCCGGTCGGCGCTACATCCCTGGAACGAACATCATCGAGACGACATGGATGACGCCGCAGGGCTGGGTGCGGGTGGTGGAGGCGCTGACGATCGGCCCGTGGCACGACAACAAGGAGGGCTCGAGTCACACGCGTCCCCCCACGGACTACGACGCGGACCATCTACTGGTGCGCCTGATCGAGTGCATCCAGGGCCAGGTGCAGGTCGAGATCGTGTGCGAGCCGATGCTCGACTACGGTGCGACGGCGGCGAACTGGAGCTTCGTGCAGAGCGGCGAGTCGGGTGTGTGCATGATGGACGCCGCCAACGACGCGAACGCGTTCAGGCTGTTCAGCGACATTCGCATGGGCATCGAGGGCAATCGCGCGCACGGCCGCCACACGATGCGCGAAGGCGAGAAGCGCTTCTGTGCGATCTCCTGGACCGAGGACCGGGGAGGCCCCCACACGGTCGAGCAGGCCGAGGAACACATCGAGCGCACGAGTCATTTCTGGCGCAACTGGCTGGCCGAAGGCACGTACCCTGACCACACCTGGCGGCTACACCTGGAGCGCTCGGCGTTGACGCTGAAGGGTCTCACGTTCATGCCGACGGGCGCCCTGGTCGCAGCTCCCACGACGTCGCTGCCTGAGACACCGGGCGGCGAGCGAAACTGGGACTACCGCTTCTGCTGGATGCGCGATGCGACGTTCACGCTGTGGGCGCTGCACGCGCTGGGCTTGAATTGGGAGGCGGACGACTTCGTCCAATATCTCGCAGACATGGAACGCAACGAGGACGGCTCGCTGCAGATCATGTATGGGATCCGGGGCCAGAAGGAGCTGACCGAGACGACCCTCGATCACCTCAAGGGCTACGAGGGCGCCCGCCCGGTGCGCATCGGTAACGAAGCGTATAGCCAGCGCCAGAACGACGTGTTCGGCGCGGTGCTCGACTCGGTGTACTTGCACTCCAAGAAGCGTGACCACATCCCCGAGCGGCTGTGGCCGGTGCTGGCCGACCAGGTGCAGTGCGCGGCGGACGCGTGGCAGCAGCCCGACCAGGGAATCTGGGAGGCGCGCGGCGAGCCGCGCCACTATGTCTCCTCCAAGCTCATGTGTTGGGTGGCGATGGATCGCGGCGCGCGGCTTGCAGAACGCCGCGGCGAGGCCGAGCATGCCGAACGCTGGCAGGCCCTGGCGGATGAGATCAGCGCGGACATCCTCGAGAAGGGGGTGGACAAGCGCGGCGTCTTTCGCCAGCACTACGACACGGACGCGCTCGACGCATCGAACCTGCTGGTTCCGCTTGTGCGCTTCCTGCCTCCCGACGACGAACGCGTGTGCGCGACGGTGAGGGCGATCCGCGATGAGCTCACCGAGGGCGGGCTGGTGCTGCGCTACCGCACCGACGAAACGGACGACGGTCTGCACGGTGAGGAGGGAACCTTCCTGATCTGCTCGTTTTGGCTCGTGTCCGCGCTCTCTGAGATCGGTGAGCACCGCGAGGCCGAGCACATGTGCGAGCGCCTGCTCTCCTACGCCTCGCCGCTGGGTCTCTATGCGGAGGAGCTCGAGGCATCTTCTGGGCGCCATCTCGGCAACTACCCGCAGGCGTTCACACACCTCGCGTTGATCAACGCGGTGACGCACGTCGTGGAGAACCAGCAGCAGCTCTGAGTCGGGTGCGTCGCAGCCGCTCGAGGCTGTCGAGGATGAGATCGAGCATCCATGCGAGCTGGACGGCGTTTTCCTAGCCCCGGAGAAGTGCTCCCGCGTCCGTCCCGGCCTCGGAGTGTTCGCTTTCAGCTAACAGCTTGCAGCAGGTAGTAAGCTATCTGCCCATTAAGTAATTCAGGTTGTTCAGCGCCCATGTCGATCTCATACATTCATATAGTGCTGGCCAGTTGAAGCGCTTGAGGCGGTTTGCTCCGCGTCTGTTTGCGTGGGAGTCTGATCCGGTATTGGATGGTTCCGTGGGAGCGCCGGCACGGGATGAGGGCTATGGGCTCTCCGGTCGCGTTCCCGCGGCTCTGATCGGCAGTCTGATCCTCGTGGTCGGTCTGATCTCCTCGATGTTCGCGGCCGCTGAATGGCGTTCCAGCGCACAGCAAGCCAACCAGAAGGCCTTCGAATCGACTGCCGCCGCCCTCAGTAGCTCGCTGGCGGCGAAGCTCGTAACCGATGCGGCGCTCACGCGCACCGTGCGGGCGCGCGCGACCATGGAAACTCAAGAGGACGAGACGCAGTTCCTGCAGTGGTACGCGGAACTGCAGCGCGGCGCGCCCGCCTCGCCCGATATCGACGCGACGTTCATGCAGGTCGTTCCCGCCTCGGGCCTGATGGCGTTCAGGCGCGAGGTGGCAACCGACCCGGCGTTTCGCAGGCTTGTCGCCGGCAAGCTCGAAGTGATCCCTGCTGGGAGGCGAGCGACCTATTGCCTGACCAGGGCGATCGTCGGTGCGGCGCCGCCAACGAAGCTATACCCCGGGCTACTCGATTTCTGTGCGGCGATGGCCCCTGGCCTCGGCCGCTCGCCCTACCCGGCGCTCGTGCGCACAGCGACGGACACGGGGTCGCTGATCGTGACTCCGCTGCACCTCGCCGGCAGCCCGTCGCTCGTGGCGATCGGCGCCGCTGTGTATCGGCGTGGTGCATCGATCGCCACGCTGAGCGCGCGTCGGGCGGCGCTGAAGGGGTTTCATCGGCACGACGTTCGACGGCACGAGCACGATTCGGTCAGTGCTGATGGGTCGCGAATCGGTAGAGCTCGCGCTGTATCACCGCAACGTCGGTGGCCGGCTCCAGCTGATCGGCCGGGCCGGGAACGCCAAGCGGGGCGCATCCGGCTATCACGCTATGCGCGGACTGGGAGAAGGCTGGGTGCTTGATGCGACCGGCACCACGGACACATTCGCCTCGCCCAACGGGAGAGGCATCGTCGCTCTTGGGCTCGGCCTACTCGTGACGATTCTCATATTTCTGCTGCACCGCGTCCTGTCGAGCTCGCGCCGGCGAGCTTGGAGTCTCGTGGGCAAGAGGACAGGTGAGCTGAAACACCGCACGCTGCACGACCCGCTGACGGAGTTGCCTAACCGCATTCTCGTGCTCGACCGAGCCGAGCAAATCATCGGCCGCGCACGACGCCTAGATGTGCCGGTGACGGCGCTGTTCGTGGACGTCGACGGCTTCAAGCAGATCAACGACCGACACGGTCATCACGCCGGTGATGAGGTGCTGCGACAGGTCGCAGCACGGCTGACGACGACGATGCGCGAGAACGACACGGTGGGCCGTCTCAGCGGCGACGAGTTCGTGATGCTGATCGACTCTGCCGGCAGCGACGTCGCACCGGAGCTCGTGGCTGAACGCGTACTGGACGTCCTGCGTCAGCCGATCCATCTCTCCGCAGAGGAGCGCGCTCCGATCTCGATCACGGCGAGCATCGGCATCGCAACCGGGCGCCCCAAATCCAGCGAAGCCTTCATGCAGGACGCCGATCTGGCGTTGTACAAGGCGAAGGCAGCCGGCGGCGACGGCTACGTGAAGTTCGAGTCCGCGATGCAGGCCGCCGCGCGGGATCGCATGCGCCTGGAGCTGGATCTCGCGAGCGCGCTGGAGCACCAGCAGCTCTTCCTCGTCTACCAGCCGATGCTCGACCTCGAAAGCGAGAGGGTGGTGGGCGTCGAGGCGCTGCTTCGCTGGCGCCATCCAGTCAGCGGCGTGATCGCGCCCGACGTGTTCATCCCAATTGCCGAGGACAACGGCATGATCGTGGCGATCGGACGGTGGGTGCTCGAGCAGGCATGCCTGCAGGGGGCGCAGTGGCACCGCATGGGGTACCCGCTAAACATCTCCGTCAATGCATCCGCCCGACAGCTCGAACGTAGCGAGTTCGTCCAGGAGGTTTGCGCTGCACTGCTGGACAGCGGCCTGGACGCGTCGAGCCTGACGATCGAGATCACTGAGACGGTGCTGATGCGCACCCCCGATCAAACCGCGCGTCTGCTAGGTGAGCTGAAGGAGCTCGGCGTGCGCATCGCAGTCGATGACTTCGGGACCGGCTACAGCTCGCTTGCCTATCTGCGCCAGTTCCCCGTCGACTCCCTGAAGATCGATCGAACTTTCATCACCGGCCTGGAGCTCTCCAGCGAGGGGCACGCGCTCACGCACACGCTGATTCAGCTGGGCAAGGCGCTCGGCCTGCAGACGCTTGCCGAGGGCGTCGAGCAGCAGAGCCAGGTCCGAGCGCTGCAGCGCGAGGGATGCGACATGGCGCAAGGGTTCCTGTTCGCGCGCCCGCTCGACGTCGACGTCGTAGAAGGTTTCTTGCGCGACGCCAACGCGCTCGCGCACACGTTCGCCGCCGAGCCGGCGTGAGCAATGCAGCGCTAGAGCCAACCGTTCTTCGTGGCGACTAGCACCGCCTGGGCTCGGTCGCCGACGCCGAGCTTGCCGTAGATATTGTGGAGGTGACTGCGAATCGTGCTCACCGTGAGCGAGAGGTCGTGGGCGATCTTCTTGTAGACGCTGCCCGTGGCCAGCTGTTGGAGCACCGCGAGCTCACGCCCCGTGAGCGGGCTTGGGTCGAGGTGGCGCCGGCGCCGCTCTGACCCGCGGGGTTCCTGCATCAGGGTTCTCAGGTCCTGGGCGCTGAGGCCCACAGACCTGGCGCTCTCGCTCATCGCGCTCGCGGCGACGAACCCGTCCTGCTCGTAATGGACGAACATGTCGGCGAGGCGGATGATCGCCGCTTCGCCCTCGGCCTCAGGGTCATGGTGGTGTTCGATTGTGGCCGCCAGCGAGGGCGGCAGCCTCCAGCGTCGCAACAGCACTCCTCCGACCGTCGCGTGATCGATGCCCAGATCCAGGCGCTCCTGGCGGATACGCGCCTCAGGCGTTTTTGCCTCGCCGTGGACCTGGGAAGGATATCCGGGGTGGGCATGGATGAGGACGAGCTTGCCGACGTCATGCAGGAGGCTTGTCACCGCGAGCCGATCTCGCTCGGTATGGCCGGTGTAGGCAGCGATCCTGTCGGCAGCATGCTGGGTGGCGAGCGCGTGCAGGCGAAAGCGGGCAGGTGCGGATCTCCACGTGCTTGCGCGCCCGAAGAAGTCGAAAGTGCGCCCGTCGCTGGCGAGATCGCGGAGGTCTTCTTGACTGAGCTGCTCGGTTGCGCCCGCCACGGTGTCAATGCGACTGAGGCCCGGCTGTCTAGCGTTGGCGAGGCGCAGCACGGCTGCGACCAGTGCGACGTCGGACTCGATCGCCGCGATCACGTCCGCGGTGGCGTGGTGCTCGTCGGCGATCACCGAGAGCAGGCGAGCGCTCGACGCTGCCAGCGCGGGGAACGTCTCTAGCGCTTCAAAGGCCAGCGTCAGACGGCCACGGCTCCGCGCGGGCCGGAGTCGGTGCCTGACGATCGGGCGCCGGCTGACTGCGAGGGAGTCGCTGAGGGGCGACTCGTAAGTACCTCCGACGCCACCATCCATGGGCGCCTCCTGACTGCGGCATCGAGGGCCGCGATAGATGGGGAATGGCTCCCCGGTCTGATCGACCTTGGACTTACATCGGCAGATTGCGGCGCCGGTGTGAGCGCAGCGTGCCGATCGGCTCGGCTCAGTACCCGGGCTCGCCGGGAAGCACGATGCGGGCGACCTCGCCTTCGCGGATCACGCGAGGTTGCACCGGCTGCACGTCACGCCCGCGGGCGTAGTCGAGTAGCGCCCGTGCGGAGGGAAACTCGCGCAGCTGTTCGAGGTGCTTGATCGTCGGGAATACCAGCGCGATCTGATCTGCGCGGTAAGCCTCAAGTGCACCCGCCGGGGTGAACCAGCTCAGGTCCACGCACTCCTCGCCGTCGATCACCGGCTCCTGCCCTGCAGGAATCGGCGCCAGAAAGAAGTGCGTGTCGAAGCGGATCTGCACCTCCGCGGGGGTGATCCAGCGCGAGAACTTGATCAGCTCCTCGGGCTCTGAGAGGGCGATTCCCGCCTCCTCGTGCAGCTCGCGCAGCGCGGCCGCGCGGTGGGCACTGTCGCCGTCCCCCTCGCCGGCATCCACGGCGCCGCCGGGGAACACCCACACCCCGCCCATGAAGCGCGCGCGTGGGGTGCGCTTGACGAGCAGCACCTCCAGTTCGCCCTTGCCGTCGTCATCGCCATCGACGCCTCGCAGCAGGATCACGCTGGCCGCCTGGCGCGGTGGCGTAGGCACCCCGGGGTTGTAGGTCTCACCCGGTCCCGGCCGCTCGTCCCCCTCAGGCGCGTGCATCTGGTGACCCTACCGGCAGGTAGTCTTTCACGCATGAGCAACCCCACACAGACCCCGCGCGCATGAGCGCTCCCACAGAGATCCTCCAGCGCTGGATCTGCGAGTCCTGCGGCTACATCTATGACCCCGAGGAAGGCGACCCGGACGGAGGGATCCCCGCAGGGACAGCGTTTGAGGACATCCCCGACACGTGGTTCTGTCCCGTATGCGGAGCGCGCAAGCGAGACTTCGTCCTCTACGAGGACTAGGGGCTCGCTGAGCGGCCCAGCGAACCCCTAGTGGCCTCGCCCGATAACGATTGGGAGAGGTTGCTCGCGCTCGACTCTGAGCGCGTGTGGCATCCCTATGGGGCGCTGCCCGCGGCCGTGCCGCCGCTGCCGGTGGTCTCTGCGGAGGGCGTGCGTCTGCGCCTGGCTGACGGGCGCGAGCTGATCGACGGCATGGCCTCGTGGTGGTGTGCGATCCACGGCTACCGCAACCCGGTACTGGATCAGGCGCTGCGGGAGCAGCTGGGGAGCATGGCGCATGTGATGTTCGGCGGTCTCACGCACGAGCCGGCCATCCGGCTGGCGGAGACGCTAACCGAGCTCGCCCCCGCCGGCCTGGAGCGGGTATTCCTCGCGGACTCCGGCTCTGTGTCCGTGGAGGTAGCGATCAAGGTGTGCATCCAGTACCAGCGTGCGCTGGGGCACGAGGCACGCACGCGCCTCTTGACGGTCAGGGGCGGCTACCACGGCGACACTGCCGGAGCGATGGCGGTGTGCGACCCAGTGGGCGGCATGCACAGCCTGTTCGCGGGGATGCTCGCCGAGCACGTGTTCGCTGAGCGCCCGCCCGACGGCTTCGCAGCGGGGCTGGATGAGGACTGGGCTCGAGAGGTGAGCGAGCTCGCCGGCGCGCACGAGCACGAGCTCGCGGCCGTGATCCTCGAGCCGGTCGTGCAGGGCGCCGGCGGCATGCGTTTTCACTCGCCCGAGTGCGTGGCGCTGCTCCGGCGCGTATGCGACGAGCACGGCCTGCTGCTGGTGCTGGACGAGATCGCCACTGGCTTCGGGCGCACGGGGACAATGTTCGCCTCCGAGCACGCAGGCGTGGTTCCCGACGTGATGTGCGTGGGCAAGGCGCTCACCGGCGGATACATGACGCTCGCCGCGATGCTCTGCACGCCGGAGGTCGCCGCAACCGTCTCACGCGGCGAGGGTGGTGGGCTCATGCACGGCCCGACCTTCATGGCCAATCCGCTCGCCTGCTCCGTGGCGCTCGCCTCGCTCGGGCTGCTCGAGAAGCACGATTGGCACGCGCGCGTGAGGGCGATCGAGCAGGGCCTGCAGACGGGGCTCGAGCCCGCGCGGGAGCTGCCAGGAGTACGCGACGTGCGCGTGCTCGGTGCGATCGGCGTGATCGAGCTCGAGCGCGACGTGGATATGGCGGCCGCCACCGCTGCCGCCGTACGCGAGGGTGTGTGGCTGCGTCCGTTTCGCGATCTGATCTACGCGATGCCGCCGTACGTGATCGGCGAGGATGAGCTGCAGTCGGTTGCCGCGGCGATGATCCACGCCGCGCAGGCCAGCATCAAGGCCTAGTCGTCCTCGGGGCCGCTCGTTTCCAGCCAGTCGCGCCAGGGCAGCGTGTTGCCCGCCGCCGCCAACTTCGAGAGCTCCGGACCCGCGATCTCCTCGAGCTGCTCGACGGGGACCTGTCCCAATCGCTGGATGCTCTCGCGGTTGGATAGCTCAAGCGTCGTCGGCTCCTCCGGCCACGGCGTGAGCACCACCGCGCACACCTCCAAGCCGGCGCTGCGCGCCGCGCGGATCGTCAGCAGCGTGTGGTTGATCGTGCCCAGGCCCGTTCGGGCCACGATCAGGAGCGGCAGCGCCAGCGCGACCGCCAGATCGAGGATCGCGTAGTCCTCGCCCAGCGGCACGAGCAGCCCGCCCACGCCCTCCACCACGAGCGTCTGGTCCTCCGTAGCCGGGCCCGCCGCCGCGCGAGCACCCGCGAGCAGCTGCTCGGAGGTGATCCGCTGTCCGCTCAGCTGCGCCGCCAGGTGCGGTGACACCGCCGGCCCAAAGCGAAGGGGGGAGACCAGCTCCGGCTCCATCCCCGCTGCCAGCCCCAGCAGCTCGTGGTCAGGCGGCCACGCGCCCCGTGCTGCCGCTTCCTCGGGATCCTCCAGGCCGGTGACCGCGGGCTTGTACGCGCGCACACGCATGCCCGCCGCCGCCATCGACGCCAGCAGTGCCGCACTCACGATCGTCTTGCCGACGCCCGTGTCGGTTCCTGTCACGAACAGCCCGCGCACGGCGCGCCCAGCTACTGCGCTACGCGGCCCGAGCGCCTGAGATCTCGCGCTCGAAGTCGAACGGCACGTCTGCCCCCGGGATAGTGTCCATCGGTTCGGTGGGCTCCCCGACCGAGTCTCGTTCGAGGTCGAACGGCCCCGTCGCCGACGTCTCTGCGTCAAATGCGCGCTCGCGGGAGAAGGCCACGAGCCGCGGCTCGTACGCCTCCACCTCGAAGTCCTCCTCCACGATCTCGCGTTCGGGCAGCGCGGGCTTCGTCATCTCCGGCTCCAGGCCGATCTCGCGCGCGACCTTGCCGAATACGCCTGCCGCCAGCTGCAGCTCCGAAGCAGTGTGCGAGGCCATCGCCGTCAGCCGCAGCCGCGCCGTGCCCATCGCAACCGTCGGCGAGCGAATCGCCTGGGCGAACGCGCCGCGGCCAATTGCCTCCTGGCACAGGCGCATCGCCGCGCGCTCATCGCCCACGATCAGCGGCACGATGTGCATCTCCGACTCCTCTACCGGGAAGCCCTCAACGGCCAGTGCGCGGCGCAGGGCACGGGCGTTCGCACGCAGCCGTTGCACGCGATGCGGACGCTCCTGCAGCAGCTCCAGGGCGGCCAGTGCGCCCGCGACCGCCGGCGGCGGTGGTGCCGTCGAGAAGATCAGCGAGCGCGCCGTGTTCACCAGGTAACGCACCATCTCGCTGCTCGCGCACACGTACGCGCCGTAGGAGCCGAGCGCCTTGCCCAGCGTCCCCACGATCACGTCCACCTCGTCCTCCAGCCCCGCTGCCGCGACCGCGCCGCGGCCCCCAGGCCCGAGGTTGCCGGTCGCGTGCGCCTCATCCACCACAAGTCGCGCGCCGTGTGCCCCGGCCAGCTCTGCGATCTCCTCGAGCGGTGCCAGATCGCCGTCCATCGAGAACACCGAGTCGGTCACGATCACACGACGCTCGCCTTGGTGGCGGCGCAAGCTCCACTCGAGGTGCTCCGTGTCGCGGTGGCGGTACACCGCAACCTCCGCGCGCGAGAGCCGGCAGCCGTCGATGATCGACGCGTGGTTGAGCTCGTCCGAGAAGACCACGTCGCCGCGTCCCGCCAGCGCGCCGATCACGCCCAAGTTCGCGAGGTAGCCCGAGCCGAACAACAGGCACGCCTCGCTGCCCTTGAACTCCGCCAAGCTCTCCTCCAGGCGACGGTGGATCGTCATCGTGCCCGACACCAGGCGGGACGCGCCCGCGCCCACGCCCCAGCGCATCGCCGCGTCCGCCGCTGCTTCGCGCACGCGCGGGTGATCGGCCAGGCCCAGGTAGTTGTTCGAGCACAGCAGCAGCACCGGCTTGCCGTCCAGCAACACCGTCGGTCCCTGCGGGCCGCTGACCAGACGCAGACGGCGCCCCAGGCCAAGCCGCTCGAGCTCTTCCAGGCGTTCTTCGATGTCGCTCATCTGCTCCCCCTCCAGCGTTGACGAGCGGGAGCCGGCACTAGCCGACCGGCACCTTGTTCGGCGCGCCGTCTGGGCGCGGCGGCACCGCGCGCTTGGCGCGGAAGCGCAGCTGTGTCGATGGGTCCCACAGCCTCACATCCAGCTCCGCTGACGCTGACGGCGCAGGCGCCCGGCTCTCCATCAGATCCTCCACCACGTCCGGCGTCTCACCGGCAAGCCAGCCCGAGCGGTTGTCCGGGCGCGGATTGGATGCGTTGTCCGGCTGGCGCGCCACGTTCAGGCCGAGCTCCTCGAACATCTCACGGTCTGTCTCGGGGTCGTTGCCCAGCGTCGTCAGGAAGTTGCCCATCATCACGCCGTTGATGCCCGCGCGCACCGCCAACTGCTGCAGCTCTGCGAGGTTCTCCACGCGCCCGCCGCACAGCCTGAAGAGAGCTTCCGGGAGGATCAGCCGGAAGATCGCGATCCACTTCACAGCCTCCCACGGGTCCATGTACTCGCGGTCGCCGAACTTCGTGCCGGGTCGCGGGTTGAGCATGTTGATCGGCACGCTGGTCGGGTTGATCTCCGCCAGCTCGAACGCCATCTCTACGCGCTGCTCGCGCGTCTCGCCGAGGTTGAGGATGCCGCCCACGCACGTCTCCAGGCCCGCCTCGCGCACTGCGTCGATCGTGCGCAGCCGACCCTCGTAGCGGACCGTGCTGGTCACCTCCGAGTAGTAGCTGTGCGCGGTCTCCACGTTGTGGTGAACGCGCTGGATGCCGGCATCGCGCAGGGCCTTGGCGCGCTCCGCCGAGATGTGGCCCACTGACGCGCAGCGCTTCAGGTTGGTCTTCTCAGAGACCAACCGCACGCCCTCCAGATACTTCTCGAAGTCTCGCTTGGACAGGCCCTGGCCCTGGGTGACCATGCAGAAGCGATGCGCTCCCGCGGCCTCGGCGGCACGTGCGTGCTCGAGGATCTGCTCGGGCTCCATCATCGCGTGCATCGGCGTCTCCGCGTCCGCGAAGCGCGACTGCGCGCAGAAGCCGCAGTCCTCCGCGCAACCTCCCGACTTGGCGTTAACCAGCGAGCACATGTCCGTGGAGTCGGCGAAGCGCTCCACGCGCGCTTCCCAGGCGCGCTGGATCAGCGCCTCGATCTCGCCGTGATCCTCGAGCTCCCCGAGCCGTACGGCCTCCTCGCGTGTAATCAGCGGTGCCACAGTGTCAAACCGTATGACCTGCGGCGGACGGCTATTTGCAATGAGAGCGCGGGCTATTCGCCGCGCCAGCGCGGAGCGCGCCGCTCAGCAAACGCGCGCATCCCCTCGCGCAGGTCCTGCGAGGCGAAGGACGCGCGACGCAGCTCGATCAGCTCCGCTTCCACGTCCGGCGGCAGTTCGCTCTCCGCGTGCAGCAGCGCCTCGATCACGCGCTTGTTGCCCGTCTGCGACAGCGGTGCGTTGCCGGCCAGCTCGCCCGCCAGCGCCAGCGTCACCGCTTCGAGATCCTGCTCGCTCGCCACGCGGTTCACCAGCCCCCACGACAGCGCCGTCGATGCGTCGATGTAGCTGCCCAGCAGGAACAGCTCGCGTGTGCGCGCCGCTCCGATCGCATCGATGAACCGACGCAAGCCTGTGTGCGAGTACACCAGCCCCAGCTTCGCCGGCGGCATCCCTAGCTTGATCGCATCCTGCGCCACGCGCAGGTCGCAGGAAAGCGCGAGCTCCAGCCCACCGCCGATCGTGTGACCCGGTAGCGCTGCGAGGGTCGGGTAGGGGAAGGCCTCCAGCGCATCGATCGCCTGCGTGAAGGGGTGCGCCACGAGGCGCTCCGCGCGCTCTTCGAACTCGTCGTCGGGGATCTCGCCGATGTCATAGCCCGCCGAGAACATCCCGTGCGCGCCCGTCACCACCACGCAGCGTGCCGGCGAGGACGTTGCCGAGAGCTCACCCAGCGTGGCGCTGATCGCATCGAGGATCGGGTGATCCAGCGCGTTGCGCTTGGCTGGGTTTGAGATCGTCAGGCGTACGACCCCCTCGGCCGGCTCGTCGATCAGAAGCTTGCCGTCTGCCAGCTCGCGTGAGGGGGCGCTCGAAGACACGGGCCCGACAGGCTAACCGAGCCTCACCGCGCTCGGGGTGTCGCTACTCGATCACCACCAGCGTGTCGCCCTCGTTGACCGCCTGGCCCTCCTCGCAGCGAATCTCCGTCACAGTGCCCGCGTCTTCCGCCTCAACGGGCATCTCCATCTTCATCGACTCCAGGATTGCGACCGTGTCGCCCTCCTCGATCGTGTCGCCCACCGCACACTCGATTTTCCATACCGTGCCGGTGATATGAGCCTCAATGTCAGTCATCTGCTCCTCCAGGGTGCCAGTGGCCACAACTCAGAGCAGCACAATAGATAGCTCCGCCGACCGATCCCTGCGAGCCGCGACCGTCGTGGTTGTCGCTGCCCACAACGAGGCCGAGCGCATCGCCGCCACGCTCGCCGCTCTCTCGCGTGCGTTCCCTCGTGCGCCACTGTGGGTGGCCGACGACGGCTCCACTGACGCCACCGCGCGCATCGCCCGTGAGGCTGGTGCGCACGTGGTGGGCAGCGCAACCGCCGTCGGCAAGGGCGCAGCGGTTACCAGCACGGCTCGAGCAGCCTGGCGCGACGCGCAGGCCGCCGCGGGCGAATCCGAGATCGAAACGATTTTCGTCCTCTGCGACGGGGATCTCGGCGACTCGGCGGCCGAGCTGGACGCGCTGGTGGATGTGGTCGCGCGCGGGGAAAGCGGACATTGCGGTCGGCGCCTTCGCCGCCCGTGTCGGCGGCGGCTTTGGGCTCGCGCTCGCGTTCGCCCGCTGGGCGATTCGTCGCCGCTGCGGCCTGAAGACACGCGCTCCGATCTCCGGGCAGCGTGCGCTGCATGCCCGTGCGCTCGCCGACGTGCTGCCCTTCGCGCCCGGCTTCGGCATGGAGATCGGCATGACAATCGACGCCGTCGCGCTGCGGCTGGCGGGTCCGCGAGGTCGAGCTCCAGCTGACGCACCGCGCCAGCGGCCGCACCGCCGCAGGGTTCCTGCACCGCGCCCGCCAGTTGCTGGACTTCCTACGCGTCTACATCGCGCGCAGTAGCTGGGAGCGGCGGCCTCGCGCGCGTAACTTTGCGCGGCCCCCGAGGTAGAGCCGTGCTGATGAGCGATCTCGCACCGATGCGCGAGCAGGTCTACACGGACCCGCGCCCCAAGGAGCACTTCGACCGTTTCCACCAGCGCTCGCGCACGCGCGAACCGAATGCGGCCTACGAGTTCGTGCGCGTGATCACCTCGCTGTACGCCTACACGCTTCCTGCGCGCCCGCGCGATCTCCGTCGAGAAGGTGCCCGGCGCCGGCGCCGTGATCCTCGCCCCCAACCATTTCTCCTTCATGGACCACTTCCTGATGGGCTGCTACATCCGCCGCAAGGTGCGCTTCATGGCCAAGTCGCAGCTCTTCAAACGGCCTATGCAGTTCATCTACACCCACGGCGGCGTGTTTCCCGTGCGTCGCGGCGCACGCGACGAGGAGATGGTTCATCACCGCCAGCGCGATCCTCGAGCGCGGCGGCGCGGTCACCATGTACTGCGAGGGTGGGCGCTCGCGCACGGGCAAAGTCTCCGAACAGGCAAAGCGCGGAATCGGGCGCCTGGCGCTCGAGACCGGCGCGCCGATCGTGCCGATCGCGATCTACGGCTCATCGCACGTGCGCAACTGGAAGCGCCTGCAGTTTCCCAAGGTCACGATCCAGTACGGCGACGCCATGCGCTGGGAGGCGATCGAGGATCCCACCCGCGAGCAGCAGCAGGCCGTCGCCGACCAGGTGCTCGTCGAGATCCGCCACCTCTACGGCGGGCTCGAACAACACGGCCGCAAGGGCGTGTTGCGCAGCGTGCGCGAGCAGCAGCGCGCGGAACGGCGCGCCGCCGGTGGCGCAGCCGCCGCCTGAGGCGCTCGACTTCTGCCAGCCGTCGGGTTGGTCGCCTAGGGTTCTCGGGCGAATAGGACAACGACGAAGCTCGGGGGTCGCGGATGCAACGTCGGATCGATAGCGGCGCGGTGATCCGCCGCGTCTTTGAGATCTACGTGGACCAGGCGTCCGTGCTGATGCCCGCCGCCGCCGTTGTGTTCGTGTTCACGGGAATCATCTCCGGGCTGCTGATCAGCGCCAGCGCTTCCGGTGCGTTCCTCGCCCTGATCATCAGCCTCGTCGCCGGCACGCTGTTCACCGGTATGGTCGTCGAGCTCGTCGCCGACGTCCAGGACGGCCGCCGCGACGCGAGCCCCGGGCAGCTGCTGCGGGCCGCCACGCCCGTGTTCGGCCAGCTCATCCTCTTGGGCGTCGTCGCCGGCATCGGGGTCGTCATCGGCTTCTTCCTGATCATCGTTCCCGGGCTCTACCTGATCACGATCTGGTCGTCGCAGCGCCGGTCGTGGTGCTGGAGCGCCCCGGCGTGTTCGCCGCGCTCGACGCAGCCGCGAGCTCGTTCGTGGCAACGGCTGGCAGGTGTTCGGCGTGATTCTCGTGCGTCTACATCTTGTTCGGTGTCGCGTCATTCATCATCGACGGGGTCGCCGAATCCGCTAGCGCCGGCGTGGGCATCGTCGTCAGGGTGATCGTCGGCGTGCTCACCGCTCCGCTGCTTGCGCTCGCCTCCTCGGTCGTCTATTTCGAGCTGCGCGGGAACGCCGACTCCGCCGGGGCCAGCGGTGGCGGTGGGCTTGGTGCGCGTGATCCGTCGGTTGCTCCCGCTCCTGGTCCCGATCTGGGTCGCAGCGACGCCGAACGCGCGTTTGGTGCCGACCCGGGATCCGGTGGCGGTATCTGAGAGCCAGGAGCCGCAGCCCGGCGTTGGGAAGGTGGCAATAGGCTGCGCCCGAGCGCTATGAGCACCATCGACGCATCTGAGCTGCTGCGACCCGGCCTTCTGCAAGGGGTGTCCGTCCTGCTTGCCGGCGCACCGACCGCCGCGAGCGGCGAGGGCGCGGGCACGTCGCTCGCCGACGTGGTGGCGGCAGCGTGCGCCGGGCTCGGCGCGCGCGTACTCGAGCTGGCGTTGGAAGGCGAGCGCCTCGACGCCGGCCGCGAGGATCTGGAGCCGGGGGAGGCGGTGGAGCGTCTGTTCGCCGGGGTCTCCGGAGAGCTGGAGGTGCTCGTCGTCGACGGCGCGGGGGTGTTCGCGCACGCCCTCGCTTCTGGTGGGTCGTACGGGCAGTCCCGGTCAGGCCGCGAGGCGTTGCGCGCCTGCCTGGACGCGAGCTGGAGCGCCACCCAGCGCGCTCGTCAACAGGATCCTCTTGCCCGGAGGTCGAGGCGGGCGGATCGTCTATCTCGCGCCTGCCGCCGACGCGGGCGAGCACGCTCTCAGCCGCGCGCAGCGGCCTGGAGAACCTCGCGCGCACGCTCTCCATCGAGTGGGCCCGGCACGGGATAACCACGGTCGCGGTGGTTCCCGCGTCGGGGTCGGCTGACGCCGCGCGTCAGGTGGCCGCGCTGACCGCGTATCTGGCCTCGCCGGCCGGCGCCTACTTCTCCGGATGCGTGCTGGATCTGTCTGGGCTTGGGGCTTCTGGCGGTGTTCTCGGGTGACCACGCGCGATGAGCGCGCAGTCACCCGTCCTCGGCCGCCGCTACTGCCTCAGCCGGTCATCCCCCCGAACAGCCCGCCCGTGATGTGCAGGGTCTGCCCGTGCACGTAGTTCGACCACGGCGAGCACAGGAAGAAGATCCCGCCCGCCGCCTCCTCCGGGGTGGCGGGACGGCCGAGCGGGATCAGCATCGAGGCCATCTCGCGCATCTGCTCGGGAATGCCGAGCTGGATCTTCTCGCCGTCCTTCTCCATCGTGTTCTCATCGTCCTTCGCCTGCGTCAGGCGCGTGTCGATGAAGCCGAACGCGACCGCGTTGACGTTCACCTTGAACTGGCCCCACTCCTTGGCGACCGTTTTCGTGAGGCCGACGACAGCCAGCCTTGCCGGCCGAGTAGTTGGCCTGGCCGGCGTTGCCGAACGTGCCGGAGGTGGATGAGACGTTGACGATCTTGCGGAACACCTCTTTGCCTTCCTCGCGCTCCTTCTTCGCCGGCTCGCGCAGGTGCGGCGCGGCGGCGCGGATGATGCGGAAGGGCACGACCGTGTGGATGTCGAGCATCGCCTGGAAGTGCTCGTCGCTCATCTTGTGCACGGGCGCGTCCAGCGTGTAGCCGGCGTTGTTGACGATGATGTCGATCTTGCCGAACGAGTCGATCGCCTTCTGCACGAGCGCATCGGCCGCGCCGTGCTTGGTCAGGTCGCCCGCGAAGACGGCCGTCTCGCCGGCGATCTCGCCCGCGGCCTGCTCCGCAACGTCGCCGTCGAGGTCGTTGATCAGGACCTGCGCGCCCTGCTCGACCAGCAGCTCTGCGGTCGCGCGTCCGATTCCGCGCGCCGAGCCCGTGACGATCGCAGCCTTGCCGTCGAGTACTCCCATAGCTTTGAGGTCTCCTTCGATTGATCTGGGGAGCCGAAGTTATATACGGCGGGAGGATCCGCGCCGGGGCGGCTTGCCGCGTGCTCAGTTGGGCTTTACTACACCGAAGTCCTGGGTGTAGATCGCCCCGGGCTGGCCGTGGGCGCGCGAGCTCAGGGGATGCGGCGAGACACCAATGCCCGTTTCCCTGTAGCGGGGATCGAGGATGTTGGCGCGGTGGCCCGGCGAGGCCATCCACGTGGCGACGATCGCGCGCGGCGTGGCCAGCCACAGCGTTCCCCAGGCGATGTTCTCGCCGACTTCGAAGCTGAGCTCCCTACGCGAGACGTAGCCGACGGCGCGCATGCGCGCCAATGGCGTCTGCCCGCGTGGTCCGACGTGTTCGAAGTAGTCGTCGAACGCCATGCTGTTGCTATGTGCCTGCGCAGCGCGGTGCAGGCGTGCGTTTGCGCGCAGCGGGCGCTCGCCGTGAAGTGTTCGCTGGCGGTTGATCAGGCAGAGCGTTGCTGTGCGGATCAGCTTCAGGTCCTTCGCGGTCGGCATCAAGCCCGCGTTGGCACACCTGCGGTGCGACGCGGAGCTGTGGCCGACGACGCTCCCGTGGCGAGCCGGCTGATGCTCGGTCCTCGCCCACGAATTGACCGCTCCCGCGGCCACGAAGGCAGCTGCAAGAACGGCAACGCGCGCGGCACACCGAGGAACCATGCGAGGCGTATCGGGTGCCCCGCGCGCATGCTTGAGCAGTGCAATGCAGCTTTGGACACCTTTGCGAACGAGCGTCCGCGGGCAGGCTCATGCGTCTCTGGGGAGGCCGTTATAGGCCGAGCACACGCCCGAGGATTTCGCGCATGATCTCGTCGGTGCCGCCGCCGATTGGGCCGAGGCGAGCGTCGCGGGCGGCGCGCTCGATCCAATACTCGCGCATGTAGCCCGCGCCGCCGTGGATCTGCAGGCAGGCGTCCATCAGCTCGAAGCACGCGCGCTGCGTGACGAGCTTGGCCATCGTTACCTCGCGCAGCGGGTCCTCGCCGGCGACGAAGCGGCGCAGCGCGTCGTAGGTGATGCAGCGGCAGCTGTACACGGAGGTGGCGAGGTCGGCCAGCTTGTGTCGGATCGCCTGGTGGCCCGACAGCGGACGCCCGAACGCCTGGCGCTCGCGGGCGAACTCGGCGGTGCGCTCCCACGCCAGCTGCATCGCCCCGACGGCGCCAAGCGCCATCGCCAGGCGCTCCCACTGGAAGTTGGCCATGATCAGCTTGAAGCCCTCGTTGAGCTCGCCCAGCAGGTTCTCTTCCGCCACGAACACGTCCTGGAAGCTGATCGTCGCCGTGTCGGATGCGTGCCAGCCCAGCTTCTCGAGCTTGGAGGACTCGACGCCCTCGCCGCGCTCGACGATCAGGAAGGAGATGCCGTGGTGGCCGCCCTCGGGGGTCGTCTTGACGGCGGTGACGATGAAGTGTGCGCGCACGCCGTTGGTGATGTAGGTCTTCTCGCCGTTGACCACAAAGCCGCCGTCCACGCGCTCCGCGCGGGTGGTGAGCGCCGCCACGTCGGAGCCGGCACCTGGCTCGGTGATCGCCAGCGCGCCGATCTTCTCGCCGGCTATCGCCGGTGCCAGGATAGCGCTGCTTCTGATCCTCGCTGCCAAACTTCCAGATCGGCGGGCGTGGCGATGTTGATGTGTGCGCCGATCCCCGCGGCAGTGCCACCGGAGCCGACGCGCGCGAGCTCCTCGATCAGACACCGACTCGTGCAGGTAGTCGCCACCCTGCCCGCCGTACTCCTCCGGGTACTTCAGTCCCAGCAGGCCTTGCGCGGCGAGCTTGCGGAAAGACCTCATCCGGGAACCAGTGCTCATCCTCCCAGCGCTTCGCGTACGGTGCGAGCTCGCGCTCGATGAAGCCGCGGGCGGACGCGCGCAGCTCCTCGTGCTCGGCGGTGAAGGGCGGGTTCGGCGGAGTCATCGACCGACCACCGTATCTCCCGCGCTCGGCGCGCGGGCCGTTCCTCGGCGCTCAGCGAACAGCGTGAGCGCGAAGCGCCCTGCTGGATGCTCGCGCGCACGCTCGACGAGCGCGGCCGTCGCAGGCTGCATAACGTCGGGCTGTGGAAGCGCGACGCCGTACTGGGGAGGGACGACAACCGGCGCGGCGAGCGCGGCGAACGTCAGGTCGGCGGCTCCGAAGCTCAGGCCGCACAGGTACGGGCGTCCGTCGGACAGCAGCTCGGCGACATGATCGAGCTCGTGGAAGACCGCTGCCTCGTCCTGGACCTCGATCCCCGGGACGATCCCCAGGGCGCGCGCCACGAAACGACTGAGAAACGGCCATCCCGATCTGAGCGCGCGATCCTCCCATGTAGGCACTCCCTGATCGTTGAACGCGAACACAAGCTTGCGTTGGCGGAACATGTGCACGTAAATGAGCCTCCGCCCGGTCGGCCCAAGCCTTTCGTCGAAGCGCCGGCAGAGGGCGTCGACCTCGGCGCGCACGACGGGCTCAGTGGGAAACAGCCGCAGCTCGGGTGCAACGTGTGCGTCGACCCGGGCGAGGATCTCATGCGACTCGCCGATCGCGCCCGCGGGTGTGACGAGCACGGGTACGGTCGCGCCCCCTCCCGCGCGACGAGCGGCCACGCGGTGGACCCCTTGGATGTGGCGCTCCTCGCGGTAGCCCAGCCCTGCCCGATCGAGCGCCCAGCGCGCCTTCTCGCAGTAGTGGCTGATGGGAATCGTGACAAGCCGCAAGCGCGGCTGCTCGCTGTCAGCGGGCGCGGTCATGCAAGATGTCTCGCATGAAGGACCCCGTGATTGAGGTCGCCCCCTGGTGGCGGCGTGTGCTCGCAGGCGGTGTCGATGCGGCGATCGTGGGCGGCGCGACGTGGCTCTCGCGTCGGCAATCCTCTGGCGCGGACGCCCGCACCGCGAGCTGGGCGCCGCTGCTCGCTCCGATCCCCGAGCTTGTGCGCGAGCAGCTCGGGAGCCCCGGACAGCGACTGCTCGGGCTGCGCACCGTCGACCGGCGCACGGGTCGGCGTCTGGAGTTGTGGCGCACGCTGGTGATACTTGGCGCGACGCTCGGGGGGCGCGTAGTGATGCGTCGTTTCGCTCCGTCTCCGCCGACGCCCTCGCAGGCGCGCGACCAGCGTGAGTTCCTGGATGAGCTCAACGCGATCCACGAACGTCATCGTGATGACCCCGACGCTCTGCAGGCCGAGCGCCGGCAACTCTTCGCACGCCAGCAGCCCGTACGCGCCACGCTCCTCAGCGCAGCGGGGCCCGCGCTGGCCGCCGGACTACTCAACAACCGCCTGCGCCGCCGCCTGGCCCCGACGACGGAAATTCGCATCCGTCGCGCCGACTCTCAGAGCCCGTAGGAGCGACCGATGACGTCGAGCATGATCTCGTCGGTGCCCGCGCCGATGCGGTTCAGGCGCGCGTCGCGCCAGACGCGCTCGACGCCGTACTCCTTCATGTAGCCGGCGCCGCCGTGGATCTGGATGCATTCGTCGGCCACTTCGCAGAGCACGCGCGAGGCGTGCAGCTTGGACATGGAGATCTCGCGCACGGGGTACTCGCCGTTGTTGAAGCGCCACGCGGTGATGTACGTCATCTGTCGCGCGGACTCGATTTTCGTGGCCATCTCTGCGAACTTGTGGCGGATCACCTGGAACTTGCCGATTTCGCGGCCGAACGCCTTGCGCTCGTGCGCGTACTGCAAGGTCTTTTCGAAGCACTTCTGGGCGCCGGCCACCATGCCGGCCGCGCCGATCAGGCGCTCGCCCTGGAGCTCCCACATGATGTGGTAGAAGCCCTTGCCGACCTGCCCCAGCGCGGCGGAAGCGGGCACGCGCACGTCCTGGAAGGCGAGCAGCGCCGTGTCCGATGCGTGCATGCCGAGCTTCTCCAGACGCTTCTCGCGGATCACTCCAGGCGCGTCCATGGGCACGAGGAACAGCGTGAAGCCGTCATACCCGGCGTCCGGGTCGGTCTTTGTGACGAGGACGATCACGTCGGCGCGGTGGCCGTTTGTGATGTAGGTCTTGGAGCCGTTGATGATGTAGTCATCACCGTCCTTTACGGCTCTCGTCTTGATCCCCGACACGTCTGAGCCGGCGTCCGGCTCGGTGATGCCCAGGCACAGGATCTTCTCGCCCTTGATCGCGGGCACGACCCATTCCTGCTTCTGCTCCTCGGTGCCGAACGCGAGGATCGGCGGCATCGCCATGTCGGTGTGCACGGCGACGCCCATCGCCAGCCCGCCCGAGTTGGCGTTCGTGATCTCCTCCGCGAGCACCAGGCTCGTGTAGTAGTCACCGCCCTGCCCGCCGTACTGCTCGGGCTTGTCCAGCCCGAGGAAGCCGAGCTCGCCCATGCGCGTGAACACCGAGTCGGGGAACGTCGTCTCCTCCCACTCCTCCGCGTGCGGAGCGAGCTCTTTGACGGCGAAGTTGCGGATCGACTCGCGCAGCTGTTCGTGCTCGTCGCTGAAGATGAAGTGCTTGCGCTGGCTCTTGAAGTCCGGCTTTACGACGCTCTCGGCGGTGGCGGCCATCGGCGCTCTCTCCTCTGCTGCTCGGTTGACGATCGCCGCGAAGTTATCGCAGGCGCTCGGAAAAGTAAACAGTACTGCTCACTACTTTGAACGGAGGTGTGTCGTGATGAAGCCCTAATCGCGTCCTGTCGGTGCGGACGCTGTCGGCCTCGCGGTAGGCGCTTGTACCCGCAATCCCGTGTTTCTGACACGGGTTCGGGGGAAGGGGGAGATGTATGAAACCAATAAGACGACAAAACACATCCAAGGCACTGTCAATGGCGTGCGGTGCCGCCCTGGGCGCCGCGAGCCTGTTCGCCTACGCCGCTGTGCCCGCCGCCGCGGACACCGGCAGCGGCGCTTCTCCAAGCTCGGGTACGCCCGCTGCTGCGGAAGAACTCGCCCCTCTCGTGCAGAAGATGGAAGCGCTCAGCGTGACAAGCTCACGCGTCTCCGGAGAAGTGACGCTCAGCGGGCATCTGCCGCGAAAGCTTCTGGCGCTGAAGGAACAGACGGCGACGTTCACCGGCGAAGAGAGCACATTTCCTCCCGCTGCCACGATCACCGAGACCGCCCTGGGCAAAACGCTCACCGTGCGCCTCGTGAACGGGAAGGCATATCTCGAGGACCCGGCCCTCGCAGCGCGCGACGGCGGCAAGCCCTGGGTGCAGGTCGACTCGCACGAGGTCGGAGCCCTGCAAAGCGTCCAGAACGGCACCGCGCTAAGCGGCTCGCTGGGCAGCTACAAGGGCGTAGCGAGCCTCTTGAAAGGCGTCACAGCGGTGAGCGCCCTGGGCGCGAGCACGCTCAACGGTCAGAGCGTGACCGGTTTCTCCGGCACGATCACGCCCACGAAGATCGAGGAACCGAACCTCCCCGCCGGGCTCCGTACACGCATTCGCAAGCTCAACCTGAAATTGTCGGGTACGGTCGAAGCGTTCATCGCCGCGGACGGGCTGCCCGTGCGAACGGTGTTCGAGCTCGGCATCGGCGACGTACACATGAAGGTCACCGACAACGTGCTGGCGGTCGATGAAGCGATCGTCGCGGTGACGGCGCCCGCGGCGTCAGAAACCATCACAGCGAGCCAGGAGCACGCGTTGCTGGCCAAGAAGAAGAAGGCGGCCTCGAAAGCCTCGTAGCGCGCTGGGCCGAGAAGGGCCTTCCGCGAGAGACGGCGGCGCGCGTTTGGCGCGCCGCCGCTTCCTCGTTACGCCCGCGCGCAGGCGAGGCGATGAAGTACGAAGTAGCGCTGCTCACTTCTCGCCGGTGGGCGATCCGGCTACGATGCGCCGGTGGCCAGCGACGCGCCGACAACCGAGAAGGTCCTCTATTCGGCAGACGAGTCCGGCGTGGCGACGGTCACGCTGAACGACCCCGACACGCGCAACGCGCTCTCACCTGAGCTGCTGGCCGGCTTGACAGCGGCGCTCGAGCGGGCTCGTGACGAGGATGCGGTGCGCTGCGTGGTGCTGGCCTCCTCGCACGAGAAGACGTTCTCCTCCGGCGCCAACCTCGGCGGCTTCGGCGCGGACGCGCCGCTGGTGCACAAGCACTTCGGCTCGGAGCGCTTCGTCAACGTCTTCAAGCTGCTCGGGGAAATGGGCAAGCCGACGATCTGTGTCGCGCGCGGGCACGTCCTGGCTGGGGCGCTCGGGATCGCGCTGGCGTGCGATCTGATCGTGGCCTCCGAGCGGGCGAGCTTCGGCACGCCTGAGATCAACGTGGGGACGTTCCCGTTCATGATCATGGCGCTGATCTACCGCAACGTGCCGCGCAAGAAGGCGAACGAGCTGCTGCTGCTGGGCGAGCGCTGGAGCGCGCAGGAGGCGCTCGCGGCGGGGATCGTCAACCGCGTCGTGCCGGATGCGGAGCTCGACGGCTTGGTGGCCGATTGGGCGGGCAAGCTGGCGGGCAAGTCGCCGGTGATCATGCGCCTGGGCAAGGAGGCGATGCGCCGCCAGCTGGACATGCCGCTGGACGACGCGCTTGACTTCCTGCGCGCGCAGCTTTCGCTGGCGATGTCCACCGAGGACATCGTGGAGGGCGTGAGCGCGTTCTTCGAGAAGCGCGAGCCGCAGTGGAAGGGTCGCTGATCGAGCGACATGCTGTTGCGGCCCTGATACGAGGGGCGGCGGCGGGTGTAGTCGTCGTGCATCCCACAGCGGTATGCTTTCCGCATGTCACAAATTGCGGTACGGCTTACGGAGGAGCAGCTGCGCCTACTGGACACTGCGGTCGCACAGGGGGCGTTCGGGTCGCGAGCGGAGGCCGTTCGTGCCGCCATCGGGCTGCTTGAAGACGAGCTGCGGGAGACGCGGGTGGCGGACTCCTACCGCGCGGCATACACGGCGACGCCGCTCACCGCAGAGGAGAACCGCGTGCTCGATGCCGCGGCTGCTCTGGCCGGCGACGCGATGTTGTGATCGCGCGCGGTGACGTCTGGGACGCCGATCTCGGCCCGATCGTTCGGCCGGTCGTCATTGCAACACGCGAAACGGCGATCCCTGTGCTGACTCGCCTCAACTGCGTGGTGGTGACGAGCACTGTGCGCGGTCACGTCGCCGAGGTCGAGTTGACGCGATCCCACGGCGTTCACGAGCCGAGCGTCGCCAACTGCGACTGGATCGTCAATATCGCCAAGGATCGTCTAGTTCATCGTCGTGGTTCGCTTGATCCGTTCACGCTGCGGCGACTCAACGCCGCGCTCGTGCTCGCGTTGGGCCTCGATGTGTAGGCAGCCAAAGTAAGCAGTAGGGCTCTTTACTCCCCACATTGGGCGGATACGGCTAGGATTGCGAACGTGGCCAGATCCTCCACAGAGTCGTCGCTTCTGCGCCCGCTGGTGGAGGACCTGGCCGAGCGCCGCGCGCGCATCAGGCTGGGTGGCGGCGAGGAGAAGATCGCCGCCCAGCACGAGCGCGAGAAGCTGACGGCGCGAGAGCGCATCGCGCTGCTGATCGACGAGGGCACGTTCGTGGAGCTGGGCATCCACGGCAAACCGCACTTCTCCCAGCGCGCAATGGACGGCGTGGATGCCCCGGCGGACGGCGTGATCACCGGCTACGGCAAGGTGAACGGGCGCCTGACGGCCGTATGCGCATATGACTTCACCGTGATGGCCGGCTCGATGGGGATGACCGGCGAGCTGAAGGTGACGCGGCTGCGCGAGCTGGCGCTGACGAAGCGCATCCCGTTCGTGTGGCTGCTGGACTCCGCGGGCGCGCGCGTGCAGGAGGCGGCGGGCGCGATGTTCGCGGGCTCCGGGCACCTGTTCCGCGAGGAGGTGGTGATGAGCGGCGTGATCCCGCAGATCGCGGCGCTGATGGGGCCGTGTGCAGCGGGCACCGCGTACATCCCCGGGCTGGCGGACTTCGTGCCGATGGTCAAGGGCCGCGGCTCGATGGCGCTCGCGGGGCCGCACCTGGTGCGTGCGGCGATCGGCGAGGACGTCACCCAGGAGGAGCTGGGGGGCTCGCGCGTGCACTGCCGCAAGTCGGGCGTCGGCGACATGGAGGTGGCGAACGACGAGGAGTGCATCGAGCGCATCAAGCAGTACCTCTCCTACATGCCGCAGAACTGCGAAGAGCGCGCGCCGATCCTCGCGTCATCCGATCCGATCGACAGGCGTGAGGATGAGCTGCTGGACGTGTTGCCGGACTCCAACCGCCAGCCGTATGACATGTACGAGGTGATTCGCAGGATCGTCGATGACGGCGAGTACTTCGACATCAAGGGCCAATGGGCGAAGACGATCATCACGTGCTTCGCGCGCTTCGGCGGGCGGCCGGTCGGGATCGTGGCAAACCAGCCCAAGCAGCTGGGAGGCATCCTGGACAACAACTCCGCCGACAAGGCCGCGCGCTTCGTGAACCTGTGCAACGCGTTCGCGATCCCGCTGGTGTTCATCCAGGATGTTCCCGGTTTCATGGTCGGCACGAAGGTGGAGGCCGAAGGCATCATCCGCCACGGCGCGAAGATGCTGTACGCGGTGGCCAACGCGACCGTGCCGAAGATCACGGTGATCACGCGCAAGGCCTACGGCGCGGGCTACTACGTGATGAACGGGCGCGCGTATGAGCCGGACCTGATCGTGGCGTGGCCGAGCGCTGAGATCAGCGTGATGGGCGCGGAGGGTGTGGTGGAGATCGCGTTTCGCAAACAGGTCGACGCGGCGGATGACCCGGTCGCCAAGAAGGCGGAGCTGATCGAGGGCTTCCGCAAGATCTTCGACGTGTACGTGGCGGCCGGCAACGACGTGATCGACGACGTGATCGATCCGCGCGAGACGCGCGAGACGATCTGCCGGGCGCTCGAGATGTCAGCCAACAAGAAGATCGAGCGTCCATGGAAGCGACATGGCGTGGTGCCGGTATGACGCGGAACGCGTATGGCGGCGCGCTACGGCGTCCTCGGTCGCTCGCGTGCGACTCGCACGCCACGCTCCCTGCGTCCTTGTATCGCTTGCCCTACGCGTTCCCCGGCGAAAAGAGATAATTCAAATGAGCCTCGACCATCCCGTAGTGATCACCTGCTCGATCTCGGGCGCGATCGCAAACCGCGCGCAGTGCCCGGCGATCCCCTACACCCCCGAGGAGTACGCGGCGGAGGCGCGGCGGATCGTGGACGAGGGCGGCGTTCACATCCACATCCACGCGCGCAAACCGGACGGGACCCCGTCATATGAGGTGGAGGACTTCCAGGCGATCTCCGATGCGATCCGCGCGGAGGTGGGCGACGCGGCGATCATCAACTTCTCGACGGGCACGATCGGCGTACCGGTGGCCAAGCGCATCGAGTACCTGCGCGCCTGTCGCCCGGAGGTGGCGGCGCTGAACATGGGCTCGATGAACTATGCGAAGTACTCGCGCTCGAAAAAGCAGTTCGTGTTCAACATGGTCTTCGAGAACCCGTTCAGCGAGATCATCGAGCTGCTGGAGGCGATGAACGAGATCGGCATCAAACCCGAGCACGAGTGCTTCGACGTGGGTCACGTGGGCAGCCTTGCGCCACTGATCGACATGGGCGTGCTGAAGACGCCGCTGCACGTGGACTGCGTGATGGGCGTGGTGGGCGGCATCCCGCCGACGGCGCGCAACCTGGCGGCGATGGTGGACAACATCCCGGAGGGGGGAGGCGGGGGGGTATCCAATCATTGGGGCGTGATCGGGATCTCGCGCGACCAGTGGATGCTGGTGGCAGCGGCTTTGACGTTGGGCGGCTCGATTCGCGTGGGCCTCGAGGACAACCTGTACCTGCCGAGCGGCGAGATGGCGAAGTCCAACGGCGAGCTGATCGCGAAGGCGAGGCAGATGACCGAAGACGTGGGTCGCAGACCGGCGAGCGTGCAGGAGGCCCGCGCGATGCTGGCTGTGCCGCAGCGCGAGGCGAGCCTCGCGTGAACATCATCTTCAGAGGCGGCCTACCGGCCGCCGGGTGCGTGCGCACGGTGGTCCTACGGTGAGCCTCCCTCTGCAGGGAATCCGCGTGCTCGACCTGTCGCGCCTTCTGCCGGGCGGCTTCTGCTCGCTGCTGCTGGCGGACTTCGGCGCGGATGTGGTGAAGATCGAGGACACGGGCATGGGCGACTACATCCGCTGGTCCCCGCCCTATTACGAGGGCACGCACGACAGCGCGAAGTCGGCGCTGTTCCTGTCGCTCAATCGCAACAAGCGATCCGTCCGCCTGGACCTGAAGAGCGACGGTGGGCGCGAGGCGCTGCTGGCGCTGGTGCGTGACGCGGACGTCGTGCTGGAGTCCTTCCGGCCGGGCGTGCTCGACCGTCTGGGCGTGGGCTACGAGCGCATGCGCGAGGAGAACCAGGGGATCGTCTATTGCGCGATCTCCGGCTACGGCCAGACCGGCCCGAAACGCGACGCGTCCGGGCACGACATGAACTACCTCGGCCTGATCGGCCTGCTGGGCCTGACGGGCGCAGGCGGGGGGGAGCCGGTGCAGGCATCCGGGCAGATCGCGGACCTGGGCGGCGGTGCGCTGATGGCGGCGTTCGGGATCATGGCGGCGCTGCGCGAGCGCGACGGCTCCGCGGGGAGAGACGGACGCGACGCTCAGCCCGGCTCGGGCGAGGGCCAGATGGTGGACGTGTCGATGTCCGACGGCGCGCTGTCGTGGCTTGCGATGGTGGCGGGCGCGTACTTCGCCGACGGGGCGGTGCCGCGCCGCGGCGAGCTGCCGCTGGCGGGCGCACTCGTCTGCTACCGGCCTTACGAGTGCGCGGACGGCTGGGTATCGCTGGGGGCGCTGGAGCCGAAGTTCTGGCAGGCGTGGTGCCGTGGCGTGGGTCGCGAGGATCTGGTGGCGATGCAGTTCGAGCGCCCGGGCTCCGACGCGCACGCGCAGGTGCAGGAGATCTTCAGGGGCCGCACGCGCGCGGGCTGGGAGGCGTTTGCGCGCGAGCACGACTGCTGTCTGGAGCCGATCCTGGAGCTGGACGAGGCGCTCGACTCGGACTTGGTGCGGGCGCGGGAGATGGTCGTGGAGCTCGACCAGCCTGGCGCAGAGCAGCCGGTACGCCAGTTGGGCATCCCGGTGAAGCTCACGCGCACCCCGGGCGAGCATGCACGCCTCCCGGGCCCGGCGCTGGGCGAGCACACGGAGGAGATCCTGGTCGCGGCCGGCTACTCCCCGGAGCAGGTGGCACAGTTGCTGGAGTCGGGCGCGGCCGCAGGCCTGACAGAGCCGATCCCAGGCGCGTCCTTCCGGGCATGAACTTCGGCGCGGCGCGATGAGCGCGGTCGCGCCGCTCGCCGGCGGCCCATCCGGGCGCCCGTCGCTCTTGAAGATGAGCGAGCTCGCGCAGCGCTCGGGCGTGAGCCCGGGGACGATTCGCTACTACCTGCGCGAAGGCCTGCTGGGGGAGGGGGAGGACATCGTGCGCACGTCGCGCAACATGGCCTACTACCCGCCCGAGTATGTGGAGCGGATCGCGCTGATCAAGCGCCTGCAGGAGGAGCGCTTCATGCCGCTGCGCGTGATCAAGGGGGCGCTGGAGGAGGACCCGGAGCGGGTGCGCGCGCTGATCGAGCTGGAGGATCGGATTCTCGAGCGGGCGCTGATAAACGCGGAGGACCAGAGTCGCGTCTCGCGCAAGCTCGTGAGCGAGCGCTACGGGGTTCCCCGCAACGTGCTCGAGCGCCTGGCGGAGATCGGCGTGCTGACCCCCAACCAGCGTGGCTACGACCGCGACGACGTGAAGATCATCGAGGCGATCGCGAGCTTCCGCGCCGGCGGCTATGAGGAGGCGCTGGGCTTCACCGTGTATGACACGCTGCGCTACCGCAAGGCGCTGGAGCCGTTGGTGGAGGAGGAGGTGCGTGCGCTGCTCGATCGCTTGGCCGGCGAGGTGGATGTGGAGAGGGCGATGGAGATCGTCGCCGCAGGCACGGAACCGCTGCGCGAGCTGATCGGGGCGATGCACTCGAAGCTGTTGCTGGCTGCGCTGCGCCGACACCGCGCGGCGGAAACGCTCTAGCGCGGCTCGCGCATCGCTGGCGCGACGGGTCGCTCCTGGGCCGGCGCGAGCGTTATGCTTCCCAGATTGACTGACCAGTCAATCTATTCTGGTGTGGGCTCGATGCGGGATCTGCGGACGTGGGGCCCGCGGAAGGGGATGCGCTTGTGAGGGTCGCGGCAGTTCAGCTCAACTCGACCGCCGATCAGGTCGCGAACATGGCCGTCGCCGACCGCCTAACGCGCGCTGCCGCCTCCGACGGCGCGCAGCTCATCGTACTGCCGGAGAAGTGGACCGCGATGGGCTCGCAGGAGGACCTGCGCGCTAGCGCGCAGGGGCTGGACGGCGCGGCGGTCGAGTGGGCGCGCGCGATCGCGCGGGAGCTGCGCGTGGACCTCGTGGCGGGCTCGATCCTCGAGCGCGTTCCCGGTCAAGAGAAGCTGGCTAACACGTCTGTGCACGTGGACCCGCACGGGGAGCTCCGCGCGGTCTATCGCAAGCTGCACATGTTCGACGTTGAGGTGGGCGGGCACTCCTACTGCGAGTCAGAGCTGGAGGAGCCGGGCGATGAGATCGTGATGTCGAGCACGGCTGGTGGCGTAGATCTGGGCCTGTCGATCTGTTACGACCTGCGTTTCCCGGAGCTCTACCGGATCCTCGCTGTGCAGGGCGCCCGGATCGTGACGGTGCCGGCGGCATTCACGCTGACGACCACGCGCGAGCACTGGGAGGTGCTCCTCAGGGCGCGCGCGATCGAGAACCAAACGTTCATGATCGCGGCCAACCAGGTGGGTGAGCATCCCGCCGAACAGCGTTCGGGCGGACGTTCGATGATCGTGGACCCGTGGGGCGTGGTCCTCGCGCAGGCGTCCGATAGCCCAGGCCACATCGTCGCTGAGCTGGATCTTGCGCGCCAGCAGGAGATCCGCGCACGCCTGCCTTCGCTCGCGAATCGCCGCCCCCAGGCCTACCGCTGGCCGGTGCAGGAGACGGTGCCGCTATGAGCGCTTCGAGACCGCGCATGGCGCGCGGAAAGGATGCCCCGGACAAGCGTCGTCTGATCCTGGACGCGGCGGTGCGCGTGTTTGCCCGCCAGGGGTTCCACGCCTGCCGCGTCTCGGACATCGCCGATGAGGCGGGGGTCGCGTACGGGCTCGTGTACCACTACTTCGCGTCGAAGGACGAGATCCTCGACACGCTGTTCCTTGAGCGCTGGCAGGTAATGCTCGAGCTGATTCGCGAGGTGGACGGCGCGTCATCCCCGGAGGGGGAAGAGATCCCCGTGCGCGAGAAGCTGCTCGCGATCGCGTCGTTCATCGTCGACAGCTACCAGCACGACCCTGACCTGATGAAGGTGATCATCGTGGAGGTGACGCGCGCGGCAAACTCGTTCGGCAACACGCACATCGCCACGATCCGCGAGGCGTACGAGCTGATCGGCGGCATGATCACGAAGGCGCAGGAGCAGGGCGTGTTCAAGGAGGAGATCGACGCGCGCTTTGCAGCGATGGCGTTCTACGGCGCGATCGAGCAGCTCTTGACAGGCTGGATCTTTGGTCTGCTGCCGCAGGATGATGGCTATTTCGAGCGCGCGAAGTGGCTTGTCGTGGAAACCGTGTGCGGTGGCCTGGAAACGGGCGTTGCCGGGCGGGCGAGCGTCGGCTGAGCAAATTTCCGTCCCGTTTCAGAGCAGCGCACGTGACGAGTTATGTGGGCGACCCCGGCGGGCAATAGACTGCCGAGATCATGGAGAACGAGATGCTCAAGCGCCTGATGTGGCAGGGCGTGCTGGCGGGGGTCAGCGCGCTGGTCGCGATCGCTGCGAATCGCGTAGCGGCAACGGTGTGGAGGCGCGTGTTCGACGAGGACCCGCCCGAGTGAGCGAGCAGGTCCCACCGCCTTCGGGCGAACGTAACGACGGCGCGCAGCCGCAGAACATCGCGACGGCGATCACAGAGGTTTCCGAGCGCGCCACGCTGCTCGTCCGCGAAGAGATCGAGCTGGCGAAGGCGGAGGTCACCGAAAAGGCGGCCAAGCTAGTAAAGGGCGCGGTGGTCGGCGTCGCCGCGGGTGTGTTCTTCATGACAGCGCTCGTGTTCGCGCTGGTGGGATGCGCGTGGCTGTTGTACTTCTACCTGCCGGTTGGCGAGTTCGCCTACTTCTGGGGCTTCTTCGCGATGGCTGCGATCTTGGTGATCCTCGGTGTGATCGCTGGGCTGGTGGCGGCGAAAGTCGTGAAAAAAAGCTCGCCGCCGGTGCCCAACATGGCGATGGAAGAAGCGCGCAAGATCCGTGAGGCGGTCAGCGCCGACGCCCAGCCGGGCGGGCCATCAGCGCCGGTTGCGGCGGGAGGCAAGGGCTGATGGCGTCGCGCACCCCGGCGGAGATCCGCAGCTCGATGGAAGCGAACCGCGCGGAGCTCGCCGTCTCGGTGGCACAGCTGCGTGGCGAGATCACGCGAGCGACCGATTGGCGTGCGCACGTGGAGCGCCACCAGACGGAGATAAAGGTCGGCGCTGCCGTGATCGGGCTAATGCTGGGCGTGCGCATCCTGCGCCGACGCCGCCGCTGAGCGACGCATGGCGGCGCGAGGCGGCGTCCTCGTCGGCTCGCGTGCAGAGCACGCCACGCCTCCTGCGTCCTTGTCTCGCTTGCCCTGCGTCGCTCAGTTCGCGTGGGTTGATCAGACGAGCAGCGCGCGCGGGATCGCGCCGACGCCGATCAGGCCGGGGCCTGTGTAGGTGCCGATCACGGGGCCGACCTCTGAGGTGAAGACGGGCTCGGAGTCGAAGATCTCGCGGCAGCGCTGGATCAGGCGCTGGGACTGCTCGGGCGCCTGGATGTGCTGCACGACCCAGCCGTCGGCGCCGCTGTCGCACAGGTCCTGCGCGTAGGCGACCATCCGCTCGAACGCACGGCCCGCGGTACGCACACGCTCGACGGGCACGATCTCGTACTCGAGGGAGAGGATCGGCTTGATCTTCAGCGTGCCGCCTAGCCACGCCTGCGCCTTGCCGATGCGCCCGCCGCGCTTGAGGTACTCCAGCGTGTCCAGGCAGAACCAGATACGTAGCGCCTTGCGCGTCTCACGCACGCGCTCCACGACCGATGCGAGGTCGGCCCCCGAGCGTGCCGCGGCGCAGGCGGCGAGCACGAGCAGGCCCATCCCGCCGCACGCCGTTTCGCCGTCGATCACGGCCACACGCTCGCCCAAGCCACGCTCGGCCAGCAGCGCGTGCGCCTGATGGGCTGCCTCGGTCGTGCCGGAGATGCCGCCGGCGAGGTGGATCGAGACGACGTCGTGGCCATCCTCGATCAGCGGCTCCCACACGGCAAGGAAGTCGCCGATGGACGGCTGCGAGGTGGTGGGAAGCTCGGGGTCTTCTTTCAGCCGCTTGTAGAAGGCGTCGAAGCCGTCCATTTCCAGCTCGCGCTCAGGTTCGCCGTGCCAGCCCACGTAGAGGCTGACCTGGTGCACGCCTTCGTGGTCGGCGAGCGTTCGAGGTAGGTAATGAGTGCTGTCGGTTGCGACCGCGACTGAAGCCATGCGGCGCGGGACGCTACCGCAATGCTTCCGCGAGCTCTCCCGACTCGTACATCTCGGTGACGATGTCGCAGCCTCCGAGCAGCTCGCCATCGACGAACAGCTGCGGGATCGTCGGCCAGTCGGAAATCGCGGTCAGCTCCTGACGGATGCGCGGGTCGGGCAGCACATCGACGGCGGCGAACGGCGTATCGAGTGACTGCAGCGCCGCGACGGTGCGCGCGGAAAAGCCGCAGGCAGGCGCCTCCGGCGTGCCCTTCATGAAGAGGATCACCTTGTGCTCCGCGATTGCGCCGGCAATCGCATCGCGGATCGGGTTGGTCTCATCAGCTGGTGCTGGAACGGCAGTCGGCTGGCCGGCTGACATCGGTAGAGGCTCGAACTGGCTAGTGGACATGGGGAAGCTCCTGGCTGTCAGGGGGTGGGAATCTTGGATGGGAGGAGCGTCTTCAGCGCGAGCGCGTGGATGGGCCCGCCGATCTCCGACCCGAAGACGTCGTACACGAGGCGATGTTGCTGCACGCGGCTGAGGCCTTCGAAAGCATCAGCGGTGACGGTCGCGCTGAAGTGATCGCCGCCGCCGGTGTAGTCCTCCACGTCCGCGTGTGCTCCGGGGATAGCTACTTCGATGCGTTGCTTGATGTCCTGCGCAGAGGGCACGAGGTCAAGATTAGAAGGTCTGGGCGGCTGTTGGAGGTGGGATGATCCGACGGATCTGCGTCCGGCGACGGGCGCTATACTTTGGAAAGTCTTGAAGCCAGCAATAGGAGCGACGCGATGATCGAGATCACCGATAAGGGCGCCGGGAAGGTGCACGAGTTCCTCGCCTCTCAGCAGGCGGACGTGACCGTGGCTGGACTGCGCGTGGGCGTTCGCGGCGGCGGCTGCTCGGGCTTCCAGTACCAGCTGGCGTTTGATGAGCAGCGCGAAAGCGACCTCGTGTTCGAGAGCCACGGGTTGAAGCTGCTCGTGGACCACGAGAGCCTGCAGTTCGTCAGCGGCTCGACGATCGACTACGAGGAGAGCCTGCAAGGCGCGGGCTTCAAGGTCAACAACCCCAACGTCGTCGCCGCCTGCGGCTGCGGCTCCTCGTTCCGCGTGGCCGAGGAGGAGCAGGTCTCCGCAGTCTGAGCCTCTGCCGCTCGACGCGCGGGCGTGTAGCACCGGCGTCGTAGCGGGATCTGACGGTGTCTGGAGAGATCGGTGCGTGGCGCCTGGGCGTGCCCGACACGTAGGGTGATGACGTGGCGATCCTGCCCCAGACGCTTCGGAGCCTGACGCCGGCGCGCATACGAGACGACGTGCGCTTGCGCGCGCTGGCCGTGGGGCTTGGCGCGATCCCGCCACGCACGATGCACTCGCACGAGGACGTGCGCGTTCTGGTCGACGCCGCGCGAGGCGCCCAGCGCGCTGTGGAGATCGGCGTGTATGAGGGAGCGTCCGCCTTGGCGCTACTCGAGACGCTCGGCCCCAGCGCCGCGCTCCATTTGATCGACCCGTTCGGCTCGCACCCAGACGCGCTGCCTGGAGGTTGGGGGGCGACCGAGTGGGCGACGCGGCGCGCCGTCGCCCGCCGGATGCGCCGACTCGGAGGGCGGGCGCCACGCGTCAAGTGGCACGTCGCTCTCTCCAACGACGCCGCAGCTCGCTGGCAGGGGTCGGTGGACCTCCTGTTCATCGACGGTGATCATTCCGAGCGCGGGTGTGAGCTCGACTGGTCGAGCTGGCACGGCTTCGTCTCGGTCGGCGGACGAGTCGTGTTCCACGATGCCCGCTCGGGCGAGCCGAACGGGCGCGGCCTGCCTGGCCCGACAGCGGTCGTGACCCGTCTCTTCCGCGAAGGCGAGGCGAAAGACTGGGAGATCGTTGCGGAGGCCGACCGCACCGTCGCCGTGCGTCGTGTGCGTTGAGTCCTAGGCGCGACCTGGGGGTTGACCGCCCGCGCAGCTGGGCTTGACCCCGGCGGAACATCTTGACGCCGGGTCTGCGCCTGTGGTACGGTCGCGGCGACATGATGTCAAGCGTCGCAGAGGGGTGCGGACTGCCCAGGCCTTTGGCAGGATCCCAGCTTCCATCAGGGGGTTGGGGGCAAAGGGCCACGACGCCGTATGGGCTTGACCTTGACTCACAGGACGTTTTCTGGCAAGGTCGGCCACACATTGCTGTTGGCATGAGGGACGGTCAGCGGCTATGACTGGCTTCGGGGCGACGTTGTCCTGAAGAGGGGATTCCGGGGTCGGTCGTTCTATTCCTAGAGGGAAAAGGAGCAGTGAGCAGATGAAACGCACTAGGATCATGGGGCTCTGCGTCATGGCCGCTCTTGCTGCGTTCGCGCTGAGCGCGATGGCAGCGTCGAGCGCCTCCGCAGGGACGTACAAGGACTGTGTCGCCCAGAAGAAGGGCGAATACACGAACGCGACCTGCAGCACAAAATCGGCCAAGGCCAAAAAGGGCAAGTACGAACTGGCGCCGGTAGCAACGTGTGTCGCGATGAAGAAGGGCGAATACACGAACGCGACCTGCACCACGAAATCGGCCAAGGCCAAAAAGGGCAAGTACGAAAAGGCGACAAAACTCGGCTACACCACGGCAACGGGTGAAGCCAAGCTCGAAACGCCTTCTCTGGGCGGCACGGTGAAATGCTCGGCCAGCAAAGGCGCGGGCGCGATCACCGGTCCGACGACGGGAACGCTGCAGGTAACGTTTACCGGCTGCGAAACCAAAGGCGTGCCCTGCGAGAGCGGCGCAACCCTTGGGGCCATCTCGACGTTCCCGCTTGAAACCGTACTCATCGACCACGGCACGAAAGGTCTCGGCGGTAAAGGCGAACCACTAGCCGGCGAAGTTTGGACTGACATCAAGGGCACAGCAGCCAACGGTGGCATCCAGGCGATCTTCGGTTGCGAAGGCGTGGGATACCTGCGCTCGACAGGCACGCTCGCGGGCGTCGACGGTGGGGTCAACAAACTGTCCTTCACCGGTACGACGAACTTCGAAAACGGTCTCGGCGAACAGGACCTCGAAACAGCGGCCTCCGCTAACCCGACGTTCCCCGCGGGAGAAACCCTCGGGCCGTTCGCGTCGACTGAGGTCACGAAAAGCACGATCACGTTCGAAAAAGAAGTGGATGTCGCTTCCTGATCGGACGTAGCAGTTACAGCCACCGGCCTGTTTTCCAGGTGGGCGGGTAGAAGGTACAAGGCGCGTACGAGGTCATCAGCCTCGTGCGCGCTTTTTTTTGTGGATGCCGTGTTACTACGGGTCTGATAGATGGGCCGCGGGTGTCTTTAGCGGGTCCCGCGCCGGCCGTGCTACCGGTAACGCGGCGCACGTTGGCGTTTGACAGCCAGAGCGTAAGCGGTAGACTTTAGGAAGGACGGAAGTACTAGGGGACCAAGTGACCATGGATGGGTTGGAGCGGGAGAGAGGGTGGAGGGTGACGGCGGAGGTTGACGGCGCGGAGGGCTGTTCGGGAGGCTGCGGCGCCGCGCGCCGCCCTGCTCGTCGCGGGGCGCGCCAGGCGTACGAGAACATCAGACGCGGCGTTGCGATCGTCGTCGTCTCTGGCGGAGCGTTGCTTCTCCAAAGCTCTTCAGCGCTGGCCGTCAGCCAGCGCGGACACGAATTCAGCTTCCGCTTCGGCGCGTTCGCCGACCCGACGGGCGTCGCAGTCAACGATGCCACCGGCGACGTCTACGTCGCAGACGCGAAAAAGAAGCGGATCGATGCGTTCGAACCCGTGCTCGTCGGTGGCGAACTGAGCAATGAGGTCGAATCGACGTCCTGGGGAACGGCCGCCATACCTTCGCCTGAAGCGCTCGCGGTTGACAACTCCGGCCAGAGCACCGATCCGTCGAGCGGCGACATCTACGTGGTGAGCAACGAAAAGGCGATCTACAAGCTGGACCCCGAAGGCAAAGAGGTCGCTGTGATCAAGGCTCCCGGCGGCAGTGCCGCGTCCAAGAAATTCGCTGCGATCAAGGGCGTCGCCGTGGACACCGAAGGCAACGTGTTCGTCTATCAGGAAAACGGCAAGATCTTCGGCTTCGACGACAGCCCAACCAACAAAGAGCTCTCCGAAGAAACGGCTCCCGAAAGCAATGGACGGCCGGCATTCGCAGTTGACGGCGAACACGACTTCTACATCGGCGACCAGGGAGAAGCGGGCGCCAGCAACCTGCAATCCGCGATTCTGCGAGAAGCAGACACGGAATACCAGGAAACGAGGGTCGGAGAAGGCGAACCGTTCTTCGCGGTGGTGGCAAAGCTCGCCAAGGGCACCGATCAGATCCTGGTGCCGGCGCTCGACTACGAATTCGCCGGCGGGGTGGCTGTGAACCCTCGGGATGAAGCGGCCAACGAAGTGGACGAAAGCGACGACGCATATGTCCTGAACGTCGCGGGGGCCGGCAGCGAAAAGACGAGCACCGTCGCACAGTTCGCTCCAGAATCCGGCGCGCACGAAAAAGGCACGGCGATTCAGCGCTTCAGTGCGGCGGGTCTGAGGGACGGCGATGCGATCGCGGTGGACGCCAAGACGGGCACCGTGTATGTGGCCGACGCGGCGAGCGCGTCCGACAACGTCGACGTATTCGAGCTGGAAAAGCCAGGTGTCCCCGCGGTTGAAAGCGTTTCGGCGGACAGCGCCACGGGCGCGGCAGGCACCGAGGTCTTGACGGCCACGGTCGATCCGACGGGCGCCGACACCGACTACTACTTCGAATACGGGACCAGCCCCTGCGCGACATCCGGCGCATGCAGCGAAAGCTCCCCGGTCAACGTCGGCGAAGGCTTTGGCAACCGCGGCGCGAGCGTCGAACTTTCCGGTCTTCAGCCCGGCACGTATTACTACCGCGCCGTCGCACAGAACTCGCACGGCAAGATCCAGAGCGTCGAACGAACCTTCGACGTCATCGCCACGGTCAGCGGGCTGCCCGACGGGCGCGCGTGGGAACTCGTGTCTCCGCCGAACAAGGATGGTGCCGAACCGGAAGCTCTGACGCGCGAAGGTGGCGTGATTCAGGCCGCTGAAAACGGGGATGCCATCACCTACGTTGCGGACGGGCCGATGCCGGCTGGAGAAGGCGTCGAAGGAAACCGCGATCCGGAATACCCGCAGATTTTCTCAACGAGGGGCGCGAAGGGCTGGAGCTCACAGGACATCGCGACCCCTGTGACGCAAGGTACGGGCGTTGAAGTGGGGGCGCCGCCGGAGTATCAGTTCTTCTCGCCGAACCTGGCGCTGGCGCTGGTGCAGCCAGCCGTTGGCGCGCCTGAATCTGGATCTGTCGCCGATCCGCCGCTTGCGTCTGGTGAAACGCAGGACAAGACGATGTATCTGCGCGACCAGCAGCCGATCGCCGGAGCCGAAGAATTCTCGCCGGTACAGCCAGGCGAATCGGAAAAAGCTAGCTATGAGAAGGCTGAGAGTAACTCCAGCGAAGGAGCGTCGCTGGCGCCCGGCTATGTTGCGCTGGTAACCGGAATCAACCCTCCTGGCGCGGGCAACCTGGAATTCGGTGGCGGACTCGACGAAGGCGTCGAATTCGTGAACGCGGCTCCTGACCTGAGCCATGTCGTCTTGAAGTCCTGGAGGGGAGAACGAGGGCTCTACGAGTGGACGGGAGTGGGGCAGCCGCTGAAGAAGGTGAGCGTTCTGCCCGAAAGCGGAGCGCTGGTCGAACCCAAGCACGCCTTCCTCGGCGGCCCAGAAGGCGCCAACAGCCGCAACGCGATCTCCAGCAACGGTACGCGCGTCATCTGGACAACCAATAGCGCCTCCGCGCAGAGCGGCGACGACCTGTTCGTGCGCGACACCGCAACCGAAGAAACCGTGCAAATCGACACCCCCCAGGGCGTCCCTCCGCAAGAAGGGCCTCCGAACGCGAACTTCGAGACGGCAAACGCGAGCGGGTCGAAAGATCTTCTTCACGGACACTCGCCGTCTGACCCCTAACTCGAGGGCCACAGAACACAGCCCGAACCTCTATGTCGCTGAACTGGAAGGCGGCGAAGTGCCGGGCAGCGAGCTGACGGCCACGCTCACCGATCTCACGCCCCAGGAAGGAGCCAAGGTTCAGGCCGAGGCTGGAGAAGGCGGCGGGGTGTTGGGCGCAGGTGAAGAAGCCAATGGCGAACTAAGCGTCTACTTCGTTGCCGACGGGGTCCTCTCACCTGGGGCAACACCCGGCTACTGCAGGACTGGAGCGGAATCGCTGGTGCCGCCGAACACGACCTGCAACCTCTACATAAAGCACTTCGCCGATGGCGGATGGGAACCCACGAAGCTCGTCGCGACGCTCTCCTCAGAAGACCAGCCCGACTGGCTGAGCACGGGCCAGGACGACGACCTGACCGAGCTCACCTCGCGCGTATCGCCCAACGGTAAGTTCCTGGCGTTTATGTCCAAGCGCAGCCTCACCGGATACGACAACGAAGACACGAGCAGTCAACACGCGAAGGAAGTGAGACTCGACGAGGAGGTATACCTGTACGACGCGAGCACCGGGCGCATCTCCTGCGCATCGTGCAACCCCAGCGGCGCACGACCCACAGGCGTACTGGACACGAAAAACGCGGGTGAAGGAATCGGGCTACTCGTGTCCCGGCCGACGACCTGGGAACTCTTCGGCGTGGATCACTGGCTCGCCGGGAGTCTTCCCGGCTGGACCTCGGTATCGGCGTCAGATGCCCTCTATCAATCGCGCTACCTCTCGAACGAAGGTCGGCTGTTCTTCAACAGCGCCGACGCCCTCGTTCCGCTCGCCAAGCCCACCCGAAACGAGGAAGTCAACGGCGAAGACCAGCAGGTGGGCGTGGAGAACGTCTACGAGTACGAGCCCAGTGGCCTCGGCGCCTGCGGGCAGCCGGCGGGCTGTGTGGCATTGATCTCCTCGGGCGAATCCGAAAGCGAATCTGCCTTCCTTGACGCAAGCGCTAGCGGGAATGACGTGTTCTTCCTCACTGCACAGCCGATCTCCTCGCAGGACAAGGACTCGAACTTCGACATCTACGACGCCCACGTATGCGAACCGTCCTCGCCGTGCGTATCCCCACCTAGCGAGACGATCACCAAGTGCGAAGAAGAAGGCGGCGAAGCGTGTCAGCCCTACACCCCTGCTCCCGGGTTCGCCGCGCCTGCCAGCGCGACCCTTCCCGGCTCGGGCAATCTCGTACAGCACATTCAGGTGCTCGGCGAAAAAGAATCCGTCAAGCCCAAGCCGAAACCGTTGACGCGTGCACAGAAGCTCGCCAAGGCGCTTAAGGCCTGCAAGAAGGACAAGAAGAAGGCCAAGCGTGTGGCGTGCGAGAAGCAGGCACACAAGAAGTACGGCCCGGCAAAGAAGAAGACGGCGAAGAACAGCTCAGAGACGAGCGCGAGATGAGTCTTCAACGCCACGCGATTCCAGCCTTCGTCCTCGCGGCGATCGGCGCACTGCTTATCGCGTTGATGTGTTCGGCGCCGGCGCTCGCCGAAACGGTTGCTGCGCCTCACTGGCAGGTTGAATCCCACACAGCGCCCACGCACCTCCCGATTGGCGGCGAAGGAGTCGTGATCGTGGACGCCGCCAACATCGGCGACGCGGAAGTCAACGGGCACACGAGCAAAGTCAAGATCTTTGACACCCTCCCGGCGGACGTCGCGGAAATCACGAAGATCGAAGCGGCGGACGAAGGCACGCCGAGGTTCTCGTCGATCAATGGTCAGGAATTCAAGGAAGACTTCATCTGCACGAAGTCCAAAGGCGCATCCCAATGGGAAATTGAATGCTCGTACGACAACGATCTTGCGCCCTTTGAACAACTTGAAGTCATCGTCTACGTCAAGACTGTCAGTGGAACGGCCGAAGAGGACAGCAACGTCAGCGTCGAAGGCGGTGGCGCCCCGTCCGAGTCCGCGACAGCGCCGATCGTGGTGAAGGAAGGCGCGACGACCTTTGGCGTCGAAACCTACGCGCTCACGCCCGAAAACGAAAACTTCGAACCGGACACGGAAGCGGGTGCGCATCCCTTCCAGCTCACCACCACGTTCAACCTGAACGAGACGCTGCGTCACTACGGCGGCAACGCCGAGCCGCAGCCCTCGGCGCCCGCGCTCGAGAAGGAACTGAGCTTCGAACTGCCGCCAGGGCTGATCGGCGACGCGAACGTCGTCGGCAATCCAAACGCGGTGCAGCAGTGCTCAGACCTGGACTTCGGAGTCCACGGCGAATCGGACATCGATGCCTGCCCGGAAGACACCGCGGTCGGTGTCGCCTCGGTCGAGTTCGAGGATCCGATCGCGCCGCTCTTCTACGACACCAAGGTTGTACCCGTGTTCAACCTCGTGCCGGCCCCCGGCGAGCCAGCCAGGTTCGGCTTTGAGGTGAACAACGTACCTGTGGTGCTCGACACGGCGCTGCGCACGGGTGGCGACTACGGCGTCACCGTCAGCGTCCATAACGCCTCCGAGGCGGTGCAGGTCCTCGCCAGCCGTGTGACGTTCTGGGGGGTACCGGCGGACAAGCGCCACGACGACGCGCGTGGCTGGCAGTGTCTGGGTGCCGGAAGCTACGTGGAACGCATCACGAGCGAGCCACGTTGCGCCAACCCAGAAGTCGCGGCGCCGACGCCATTGCTGACGCTCCCGACGACGTGTGAGTCGCTCGCATCGAGGTCGACCGGTCGCTCGTGGACCGAAAACGAATCCTATTCCGTCGGGGAAACCTCGCCGACCGAACAGAACAGGTCGCCACTGAGGACGACCGGTTGCGAAAGCCTCGAATTCGATCCGTCGATCGAAGTGAAGCCGGACTCCGAAGCCGCGAGCACTCCCACCGGGATGTCGGTCAAGGTGACGATGCCGCAGCAGGGTACGCTGGAAGCGGAAGGGAAGGCGGAGGCCGATCTCAGCGCCACGACACTCGAACTGCCGGAAGGTCTGCAGACAAGCGCCGGCGCGGCCAACGGTCTCGAATCGTGCTCGCTGGCCGCGATCGGCTTCAACGGAGCAGAAGAACGCGCCCTCGGCGAATCCCTCGAAAACGACCATTTCTCCGCGCTACCGGCTACCTGCGTCGAAACTTCCAAAATCGGCACCGTCAGCATCAAGACACCGGACCTGGAAGAAGAACTGCACGGGTCCGTGTACCTCGGGAGCCAGGACACCAACCCGTTCGCCTCGCCGCTCGTGCTCTACATCGTCGCAAAGGAAAAGAAATCGGAAGTGCTGGTAAAGCTCGCCGGCGAAGTGCAGATCAATCAGGCGACCGGCCAGCTCACCTCGGTGTTCAAAGACACGCCGCAGGCACCTTTCGAAAGCCTGACGCTCGAACTGTCGAACACCGAACGGGCCGCCCAGGCCACGCCCGCGCACTGCGGCACCTACGAATCGAAGGCGACGCTTACGCGAGCCCTCAACGTGGGTCCGAATAACAACGTGGAAACGAGCGAAAGCAAGTCGGAGGCCTCCGCGTTCCAGATCACTTCCGGCCCGAACGGCACGCCGTGCCCCGGCCAAACGCTCCCGTTCGAAACGACCTTCTCAGGCGGCTCCACGAACATGCAGGCAGGCGCGTTCTCTCCCTTCACCGTCACGATCGGTCGGCCCGACGGTAACCAGGCGATCGAAAAGATCGACCTCGAACTGCCGCCGGGACTTGCCGCGCTGATCTCCAGCGTCGAACGGTGCCCAAACCCGCAGGCGATCCCGCTCGAAACGCCCACAGAACCGGCGTGCCCGGCGGGAAGCCAGGTCGGCACCACGACCGCCCTGTCCGGCCTTGGCGGCCAGCCGGTCGCGCTCTCGGGCAAGGTCTACCTCACGGAAGGCTACGGAGGCGCACCGTTCGGGTTGCTTGCGGTGACCGAAGCCAAAGCCGGCCCGTTCAACCTCGGCTTCGTGAACGTGCGCTCGCAGATCTTCGTCAACAAAGAAACCGCAGCCGTCACGGTGATCAGCGAACCGATCCCGCAGATGGTCAAAGGCGTGCCCGCCCAGATCAAAGAGCTGAACGTGACCGTCGAACGGCCGGGTAACGAACCATTCGAGTTCAACCCCACGAACTGCGAAGGGCTCAAAATCGGCGGTCAGGTGACCGGCCACGAAGGCGGCAGCACCGGCGTCTCCGAGCCGTTTCACCTCTCCAACTGCTCGTCGCTGCCGTTCAAACCAACCCTCACCGCGACCGTATTGGGTCACGGCAGCAAAGCCAACGGAACGACGTTCAAGGTCACGCTCGAATCGCCCGGCCTCGGTCAGGCGAACATCCACAAGGTCGACCTGACGCTGCCGGAAGCGCTGCCCTCGCGGCTCACCACGATCCAGAAAGCGTGCCTGGAAGCGGTGTTCAACGCCAACCCGGCCTCGTGCGACGAAGGCTCGAACATCGGCGAAGGGATCGTCTACACACCCGTATTCAAGAACCCGCTGCGCGGTCCCGCCTACCTCGTTTCCCACGGCAACGCAGCTTTCCCCGACGTGGAGTTCGTGCTTCAGGGCGAAGGCGTGACGCTAATCGTTGACGGTAAGACCGACATCAAAAAAGGCATCACATACTCGAAATTCGAAACCGCGCCCGATGCGCCGTTCACGAAGTTCGAAACGATCCTGCCCGCCGGCCCGCACTCCGCGCTCACCACCGACGTGCCGGAAGCCGAAGAATTCAGCCTCTGCAAGCAGGCGGCCAGCAGGCTCGAAATGCCCACCACGCTCGTCGGGCAGAACGGCACCACGATCGAAGAGACCAGCAAAATTTCGCGCATCGGCTGCGGCGGTGTGCTGCCCTTCAAAGCCAAGAAGCTCACGCGTGCGCAGAAGCTCGCCAAGGCGCTGAAGGCGTGCAGGTCGAAATACAAGAGCAAGGCCAAGAAGAGCAAGCGGGTCTCCTGCGAAAAGCAGGCCCGCAAGAAATACGGCCCGCTCAAGAAGAAGACCGCCAAGAAGAAGAAGTAGCGTCGGCGGGGGGCGCCGCTCGCAGCTAGGTGGGCTCGTTATCCAGCGAGCGCCACAGGTAGCGGGAGGCGAGCGTGCGATAGGGACGCCACGGCTCAGCGATCCGCTCCATCGTCGCCGGGTCTGGCAGTCCGTCCAGCCCGTACGCGCGTTCCATCGCTCGGCGGATGCCCAGGTCGCCCGTCGGGAGCACGTCCGGTCGGTCTAGATGGAACATCAAGAACATTTGCGCGGTCCAGAGGCCCAGGCCCTTCACCGCCACCAGCTCCGCGATCACCTCCTCGTCCGAGAGATCATCCAGGCGCTCCAGCTCGAGCTCACCCGAGATCACGTGCTCGGCCAGCGAGCGCAGGTAGCTGACCTTCGCGCGCGAGAGCCCTGCAGCCGCCCGCAGCTCTTCCGGCTCGTCCGCCAGGATCTCCTGCGGCGTCGGCGGACGCCCACCGAAGCGGTCCGTCAGTCGTCCATAGATCGCCCGTGCGGCCAGCACCGACAGCTGCTGTCCGGTGATCGACCGCACAAGCGCTCCGTAGTGGTCGTCGCGGTCTGGCCTTCCCTCTCGCGAGTCGCTGAGCGGGCCCACCGCCGCGATCAGACCCGCGAGCACCGGGTCGGCGCGCAGGCGGGCGGGTACCCGCTTAGACAGAGGACAGAGCCTCGAGCGCCACGCGCTCGCCGTCCAGCGCGTTCAGCGCGCGCTCCAGCGACATCGCCAGGCACGTGAAGCTCGGCGTGTCGCGCACGGTGAAGCGCGAGGCCTCGGTTGTGCGCAGGCGCTGGACGAGGTCCAGGAACGTGCCCACGTCATCCGTGTCGAACGCCACCACGAACTCCTGGTCGTCCAGGCCGAACGAATACGTGGTGTGGTTGTCCACGCCCGGGTATTCGCGACCCACCTGGATGTGGCCCTGCATGATCCGCCACCGCTCCTCGGCCGGCAGCGCATACCACTCGCGCGACTTCACGAACGGGTATACGAACACGTAGCGCCCGCGGAAGCCCCGCGGGATCGCGCGCTCGTCTTCGGAGTACTCCGAGCTCTTGCGCATGCCCAGGAACGAGTACGGGGTCTGCGCCCACTGCATAAGCCCGCTCTGCGCCAGCACCACGTGGAACTCGTGGATGCGGTCCAGGTTCTCCGCCTCGGAGATGAGCAGCAGCTCCGCGTCCCCGCGCGTGCCGACCAGCGACAGCGTCTGCAGCTGATGGCCGTCCGCGAAGTCCTCGCACGCTGCCGCGAACTCGCGCTTGTCCTGCGCCCGGCGCTCAGGGTCCAGGCGCCGCCACTCGGGCTCCATCTTCAGGAACGTGTACTTGACGAAGTGGCGGGCGCTCATGGCCGCATTATCGCACCGGCAGGCGCGCGACCACACTCGCGTACGGCAAAGAACAGCAGGCGCGACCCCGCGTGCGGATAAAGTAGGAGTCCGTGCGGATCGCACTCCTGTCGCCGTACTCGTGGACCTATCCAGGTGGCGTCACGCGCCACATAGAGGCGCTCGCCTCGGAGCTCTCCGCAGCCGGTCACGAGGCCCGGATCCTCGCCCCGTTCGACCCCGACGACGCGCTCTCCATGCGCCTGCACCGAGGCGCGCGCCCGCAGCCGCGCGAGGTGGGGGATGACTTCGTCTCGCTCGGGCGCACCATCGGGCTGCCCGCCAACGGCGCCGTGTCCAACATGGCCATCACCCCCTTCGCCGTCAGGGCGATGCGCCAGGAGCTGCGCGACGGCGGCTACGACGTCGTGCACATCCACGAGCCCGTCGTCCCGCTCGTCTCCTGGGACGCTCTGACCAGCCTCGGCGAGCTGCCGCTCGTGGGCACCTTCCACACCTTCTCCGAGAACCTCCTCACCAACGGTTTCGCCGCCGTTCCCCTCGGCGGGCGCCGGCGCATGAACCGCCTGCACGCGCGCATCGCCGTCTCCGAGGCCGCCGCCTGGACCGCGCGGCGCTTCTACGGCGGGCGCTACCGCATCGTCCCCAACGGCGTGCACCTACCACACCGCGACCAGCTCGCTTACGAGACCACGGGCAGCGGTCGCCTCGACGCTGAAACCCCTCCCCCGCAGCGAGAGCTGCGGATCCTCTTCATCGGCCAGGCCGTCGAACGCAAGGGCCTGCCGATCCTGCTGCGGGCGTTCGAGGCGCTGCGCGACCAGATCCCCGCCACGCTCACGCTCGTCGGCGCCGGCCCCGAGGAGGTCGCGCACATGATGCTCGACGATCGCGGCGTGCACGCGCTCGGCAAGGTCTCCGAGGAGCGCAAGCTCTCAGAGCTCGCGCGCGCCCAGGTCGTGTGTGCGCCGTCGCTCGGCGGTGAGAGCTTCGGCATGGTGCTCACCGAGGCGTTCGCCGCCGCAACACCCGTGCTCGCCTCCGACATCCCCGGCTACCGCGACGTGCTGCGCCACGGGATCGACGGGCTGCTCGTGCCCCCCGGAGACGCGCTCGCGCTTGCCGAGGCGCTGCGCACGCTCGCGCTCGACCCCGCCCTACGCGCCCGTATGGCCGCCGGCGCCCGCGAGCGCGCCGAGCGCTTCGCCTGGCCACATGTCGCCGCCGAAGTGCTCGACACCTATGAGCAGGCGCTGCGCGTCGGGACGCCCGCCACCAACCTCGGTCGCGTCGCCGTGCGCTACGGCCTCGCGCCCGCGGACATGCTCCCGCGCGTGCCCGCCGAACGCCTGCCCTCGCTCACGCCCCCGGGCCCGCCGCTCGCCGGGCGACCGCGGCGGATGCGCACGCTTCGGCGCGCCGGGCTGCTCGTCAGCTCCGCCGTCGGTGCTGGGCTCGCGGCCCTCGCCCTGCAGCGCGTGGGGCTCACGCGCGTTGCCGCATCGCTTGTCGCCTCCAAGCCCGGCCTGATCGCCGCCGGTCTCGCGCTCATGTGCGCGGCCATGTTCGCGCGCTCAATCTCCTGGCATTCCATCCTCGCCGCTGCGCCGACGTGGCGGCGGGCTAAACGTCGCGATGCCATGCAGGGCACGTTCATCGGCGTGCTCATGTCAGCCACGCTGCCCGCCCGACTGGGCGAGCCCTCGCGCGCGCTGATCGTTGCCCGGCGGCTCGGGCGGGCGCGGGACAGCCTGCCGATTGTCCTCGGCACGATCGTCTCTCAGACGCTGCTCAACCTGCTTGCGCTCACGATCCTCGGCGGCGTGGCCCTCTCCAGTGTCGCTGTGCTCGACGGGCACGACCGCGCGTTGCTGCTGATCGCGCTCGCGCCGCTCCTCGCGCTGCTCGCCGTTGCGCTCGCGCCCATACTCGTCCCGCCCGCTGCCCTGTCGCGCTCGAGGCGTTTGCGGGTGTTGCTGGCAGCTGTACGGCGCTCGCTGCTGCGCCTACGCGACGGGCTACGCGTCTTTCGCCAGCCGCGCCGCGCCGCGATCGCCACCGCCGCTCAGCTCTGCGCCTGGGCGATGCAGTGGATCGCCTGTTGGCTGCTCCTCGTCGCGCTCGGCCTGGACTCCCATGCAGGCATCGGCGCCGCCGCCGGTGTGCTGTTCGCCGTGAACGTCACCGCCGTGATCCCCGCCACCCCCGCCAACGTAGGTGTCTTCCAGGCGGCCTGCGTCGCCGTGCTCGCCGGCGTCTACCACGTCCACACGGCCGACGCGATCGCCTACGGCATCGTGCTGCAGGCCGTCGAGCTCGCCACCGCGCTGATCATGGGGCTGCCCGCGCTCGTCAACGAGGGGCTCTCCTGGCGGGAGATACGGCTACGCGCCATGCACGCCGCCCCCGTCAAGCTCGGGCCGCTGCCCGCCGCGCCCGCCATCGGCCGCGCCACCGCAGCCCGCATAAGCGACTCCTGAGCCGGCATTCAGAAGTCCAATGGATCGGTCGCAGGTGCCAGCTGTGCCCGTGTCGTATGACTCGTGCGTGAGCGATGCCTGGGTCTACATCCTGCGCTGCGGCGACGGGTCCCTCTATACGGGTTGGACCAACGACGTGCAGCGGCGACTCGCACGCCACCGCGACGGCATCGCCAGCCGCTACACCGCCAGCCGGCTACCCGTCGAGCTGGCGCTCGCGCTGCCAATGCCCGACCGCACCGCCGCCAGGCGCGAGGAGGCGAGGATCAAAGCGCTCGACCGCCCGGCCAAGCTCGAGCTGATCGCCGCCCACCAGCAGACGCCCGTTTAGGGCATGATGATGGACATGGCCTCTCGACCGCCCGCGCGTAGCGTGAAGATCTCCGACGACGAGCGCGGAGGCTGGTCCTCCGATCGTCCGCGCCGCGACGGCGCGCCGCCGCGACCCGCCAACGTCACCGTGCACTGTCGCGTGCTCTCGCCCACCGACCGGTTGCGCTACTCGCCCGGCAGCCTTGTGATCGTCGCCTGCGCCTCCCCCGCGGAGCGAGGGCGTTTCGTCACGCGGCTGATCGAGGACCGCGCCAGCCTGCTCTCGCTGGAGAAGGTGCGCACGCTGCTCGCCGGTCGCGTCGCCGAGCCCGAGATCGACGAGCGCGCCCAGGAGCTCCTGCTCGCGGCCGTCGCCAAGCGCCTGGAGGCGCGAGAGACGGTCGTGATTGCCGCCGAGCGGCTTGACGCCGACGAGCGCGAGCCGTTCGTGCGCATGGCCGCCGCGCTCAAACGGCCACGTCATTTGATCCTGATCGAGACCGCCCGTGAGCAGGTCCCCGAGGAGGACCTCGCCACGCTCAACGAGCTGCGCCGCGCGCTCGACGCCGGCGAGCTCGGCAACGAGGGCTTTCAGACGGCGCTGCGACTCGGTGGTGGCACCGCCGAGGAGGTCAAGCGGATCCTCTTCCGCCCGCCTCCCCGCGAAGACGACTAGTCCGAAAGGACATTCGACCTAGCGGGATTGCATGCGTTCAGGTTAAACTTCCGTCCGGCCGATGTTTAGGCGTGCGCAACTCACTGTCCGCCGTGGCCTGGTGGCTATACCTGACGCTCGCCGCGCTGCTCACCGCCGCCTACGGCCTCGCGCATCTCACCGGGCCGAGCTGGATGAAGGGTGGGCTCGTGTTCACGCTGATCGGGGGCTCCAGCGTCGTCGCGCTGATCCTCGGTGCACGCAGGAACTCACGTCGCAGTCGTCGACCGTTGTATCTGCTTGCAGTCGGTCAGGGGCTGTTCGTCGCCAGCGACGTGCTCGCCTACAACTACGAACGGCTCTTCGGCACCGCGATGCCGTTCCCGTCGATCGCCGACCCCTTCCACCTCGCGTTCTACCCCTTCCTCGTGGTCGGCATGCTTCTGCTGATCCACGAACGCGGTGAGCACCGCGACCGCAGCAGGCTGATCGATGCGCTGATCGTCACGCTCGCGCTGGCCACGCTGTTGTGGGTGTACCTGATCGCGCCCTACGCGCACGATCACACCCTCACGCTCTTTGCACGCGTTACCGCCATCGCCTACCCGTCTATGGACATCCTCGTACTCGCCGTCGTCGCCCGCCTCGCCGCCGGCAGCCATCGGCGCGAGCCCGCCTTCGCGCTGCTGCTCTCCGGTGCCGTCGTGATGTTGCTTACCGACGGCGCATACGGCTGGAAACTGCTCGATGGCGGACACACCACGGGGGGCATCCTCGACACCGGATGGGGCATCTACTACGTGCTGCTCGGCACTGCCGCGCTGCATCCGTCGATGCGCCAGCTTTCCACGCCGGGGCCGGACACCGCGGCGCGTCTCACACGCGCACGCCTCGCACTGCTCGCCTGCGCCAGCTTCACCGCGCCGCTGTTGATCGTCCTGCGCGAGGCCATGCACGAGCAGCTGGACATCTACGTGCTCGTCGGTTCATCCGCCGCCATGTTCGCGCTCGTTCTCGCCCGGATGGCCGGCATCTTCCAGCACAGCGAGGAGCTTTCCAGGCAGATGGTCGCCCTGACCGAGGAGCGCGCCCAGGCGGAGATCGAGCACCAGTCCTTCCACGACACGCTCACAGGGCTGCCCAACCGCGCCCTGTTTCGCGACCGCGTCGCGCACGCGCTCGCCGGACAGCGCCGCGACCGTCTCCCCGTAGCCGTGCTGTTCATGGACATCATCGATTTCAAGAACGTCAACGACGGTCTAGGCCACGTCGTCGGCGACACCGTGCTGCGTGAGCTGGCGCGGCGTCTGGAGGATTGCATGCGCCCGGTGGACACAGCCGCGCGTATCGGTGGCGACGAGTTCGCGATCCTCATCCACGACACCGAGAGCGAGCTGCACGCTGTCGAGATCGCGCAGCGCGTGATGGACGCACTGCAGGCGCCCATTCCACTGGACGGCATGACCGTGACGATCGCCACCAGCGTCGGCGTCGCCTTCAGTGACCACCCCGCGCTCGCAGACGCAGACGCCGACGCAGAGGCCGATGAGCTGATGAGCAACGCCGATGCGGCCATGTACATGGCCAAGGAGAGTGGCCTCGGGGGATACCAGGTCTTCCAGCCCGAGATGCACGCCAAGGCGCTCGCGCGCCTTTCCTTGAAGGCCGACCTTCAGCGCGCGCTCGACTACGGCGAGTTCACCCTGCGCTACCAGCCGATCATGGACCTCGCGCGTGGCGACATGGCCGGCATGGAGGCGCTCGTGCGCTGGGAGCACCCCGAGCGCGGCACGGTCGCGCCCCTGGAGTTCGTGCCGCTGCTAGAGGACACCGGCATGATCGTGCCCGTCGGGCGGCACATCCTCATGGAGGCGTGCGCCTGGGCCGCGCACATGCAGAGCAACTGTCCCCGCCAGCCGCCCCTCTCGATGGCTGTCAACGTCTCCGCCTGCCAGCTGCAACGCCCCGAGTTCATCGAGGAGGTCCGCCACGCACTGGAGGAGACCGGGATCGTGCCCGCCAGCCTCACCTTGGAGCTCACCGAGAGCGTGATGATGCAGGACATGGAGCTCAGCCTGCTGCGGCTGAAGGCGCTGCGCGCGATGGGCGTGAAACTCGCGATCGACGACTTCGGCACCGGCTACTCCTCGCTCAACTACATCCGCCAGCTGCCCGTCGACGTGCTCAAGATCGACCGCTCGTTCCTCGCCGACCCAAACCCCGAGGTCGCTGAGCTGACCGAGGCGATCGTCGGGCTCGCGCGCATCTTCAAGCTTAAGGTCGTTGCCGAGGGCGTGGAGCACCCCGGCCACCTCGAGCGCCTGCGCGCCAGCTTCTGCGACTTCGGCCAGGGCTTTCACTTCGCCCAGCCGTTGCATGGGCAGGAGGTCCTCGCGATGGTGCAGGCCCAACCGTCCATGCGGGCGCTGGCGCTCGGAGGGCGTCAGACGTCCGGTTCCGAGGCCACGGTTTAGCGACGCTGCCATTCTGTCGATTACCGAACTGTGGCTCCGTTCCCGTTGCTAGCGTGCCGTCGGTGATCGGCTCCTTGCTTGCCGCGCCGCGCCGCGCGCTGTGCGGGGTCGTGTTGCTGGTCGCGTGTAGCGCTGCGTGGATCGCGCTGGGCTCCGCACCGCCCGTGGTCGCCGCCGTCTCGCCCCAGGAAGCCGAAGCGCTCAAGCGCGACGACCGCGGCGTGTACGTCGCCTTCTGTCCGTCCGGCGAAGAAGTCGCCAGCACCGCATCGGTCGCCCGCGTGCGAGCCCGCGTGTCCGAGGCGAGCCACGCGGGCTGGCCGCCTGATGAATGCCTGAAGATGGACAAGGGCTCATATGGGGCCAGCCACACGCTCGTCGGCCTCAAGAACGTCCACAACTGGCTGCTCGGCGGCTACGGCAACGACACCATCTACGGCGGCGAAGCCGGCGACGTGATCTGGGGTGACTACCAGCCGTCCGGCCAGTCTGAAAGCGAGCGCGATTACCTGCACGCGGGCAATGGCAACGACTGGATCTACTCCAGCCACGGTTTCAACGAAATCTGGACCGGCGGCGGGGATGACCACCTGTTGCTCGTATACGGTCACGGCGTGATCCACTGCAACGGGCCCGGGCTGAAGACGTTTGTCATGCGCTACCTCCCGGAAAACCGGCCCTGGACGTTGATCGGCTGCACGCACAAAGCGCTCGTTCGCTACCGGGCCTGACGGGGGCCGACGCGGATGGGCGTACTCGGGCTCGACCATGTGCAGCTGGCTGCACCTGCGGGGTGCGAGGATGAGGCGCGGCGGTTCTTCGGCGGACTGCTTGGGCTGGAGGAGGTTGAGAAGCCGGCGGTGCTGCGGGCGCGGGGCGGGGTTTGGTTCCGCCTCGGCGCCCAGCAGCTTCACATCGGCGTGCAGGAGGGGTTCGTGCCCGCGCGCAAGGCGCATCCCGCGATCCTCGTGGAGGCCCACGCGCTGGAGGAGCTTGCGCAGCGGCTGAGCGGCGCCGGCGCGTCGGTCAAATGGGACGAGGAGCTCGACGGGGCGCGGCGCTTCTTCACCCAGGATCCCTGGGGCAATCGCATCGAGGTGCTTGCGCGCGGTTAGGGCAGGCGGAGCGTCGGATAACTCGGTCCGGCGTGCCCTCTACGTTTGCCCGGCATGGCAGCCGTTTCACCACGCCAGTACGGGCGCGTCTTCGATGGAGTCGCCGTGGAGTACGACCGCAGCCGGCCGGGGTACCCGCAGGAGCTCGTCCAGGAGGCTTGCGCGCGCGGGGGCCTCGAACCCGGGGACCTCGTGCTCGAGATCGGATGCGGCAGCGGGCAGCTGACGCGGGATCTCCTCGCCGCGGGCCTGGAGGTGGTCAGCGTGGAGCCCGGGGCGCAGCTGCTCTCGCTTGCCGCGCGGAATCTGGAAGGCGCCGGCGAGGTGACGTTCGTGAACTCGCGATTCGAGGACGCGCCGCTTCCCAGCGGGGGCTTTCGCTCTGTGTTCGCCGCTTCCTCGTTTCACTGGATCGACCCTGATGTCAGCTGGGCCAAGGTCGCCGATGTGCTTGCTCCGGGCGGGACGTTCGCGCTGCTGCAGCATTGCGGGCTTCAGGAGCGGCGCAGTCTCGATGATCAGGAAGCGCTGCTGGCGGTGCTTGCTCGTGTCGCGCCGGAGATCGCTGCCGTGTGGCCTACGTACCGGGATCTTGCCAGCCTGCTCGCGGGGGTCGAGGAGCGGCGCGGGAACGTCTCGGAGGTGTGGGCCTGGATCGGGAGTTATGACTTGGCGCGTGCGGGGGTCGCCTCTCTGTTCGAGGACGTGCAGGTTGCGGCTGTGCCGATCATGGTGGAGAAGAGCGCCGAGGAGCTGAGCGCGCTGTTCGGCACGATCTCGTCCTACCAGCGGCTGTCTCAGGGACAGCGCGAGGAGATCCGCGCGGAGTATCTCGCGCTGGAGGAGCGACTCGGACGGCCGATACGGTCGAGGACTGCTGCTGTGCTTGTCACCTGCGCGCGTCGGTCAGTGGTCGAGGGTTGCGCGAGCAGTAGCGACCTTCATCACTAGCCGGCGCGAGCGTTGAATCGGCTGGAAATCGTGGTGACGGTAGAAGCGGTGTGCGGCGTCATCGATGGCGTCCACGGCAATCAGGCGCCCGCCTGCGGTCCTCGCGGCAGCGACAATCCGTTCAAGCGCGTCGAGTAGCAGTTGTGTGCCCAGGCCTTGCCCGTGGAGGGTTTGGCTGAGCGCGAGCCGTGCGATGAGGTATCCAGGGATTGTGCTGTAGCCGGCGCTGAGTGAGCGCGATGGCAAGTCTGTGCGCATGAATTGGGTCGGAGCAATGGCGTAGAACGCGACCACCACCAGATCGTCGGGCCCGGTCCACACGGTCGTGTGGGCGGTACCGGCCGCCTGTGCACGCAACGCCTCGTGGAGCAGCCATCGATCGAGCTCGTCGCGCCCGCAGTCGAACTGCGCGAGGACGTGATGCTCGCCGAGTGGCTCGGACGTCCAATCGCTCACGCGCGCCGGTATAGGCGCGCGTCGCGCGCGGCTCGTTCCAGACGAGGTGCTGGATCGCCCTGGTCAAGGGCAGCGACCAGCGCATCGAACTGGCCGGCGGGGATCAGTGTCTGGTCGGCTCGGCCGAGCACGCGATCGGCCTCACGCGTCGCCGCTGCCAAGACGAACGCGGAAACCGACAGATCCTTTGCCCGGGCTGCGAGCGAGATCCGCTCCTCGCTTGCTGGGTCGGCGCGCATCTCGATCCGTCTAGTCCGGGTGGCCATCCCTCAATAGTACGGTACTTGTACGGTGCTTGCAAGTGCTAGTCCCACCTAGGTGTGCGGTTGAGGCAAAACTAATTGAACCGAACAAATACGAGTCCCGTGCGCTGCTGACAGGGGCGAGCCACACTCATCCGCGCCGCGCCAGACACAGGCGCGTGACGAAGCTGAGCACGATCTCGCCGCCGCCGGCGTCGATCACCGCGGCGACGGCTGCGAGCAGACGCTCGCGCGCCGCAGGCTCGAGCAGGATGTGGTCCTGGTGGGTCTGCAGCAGGTCGAGGTACTCGGCGCTCGAGTAGAGCTGAATCCACGGGTGCATGCGCACCTCGGCCTCCGCAAACCCCGCACTTGCCTTGATCTCCGCGTGCCAGTCCCCGGCAAGGTCGGTGGGCTCACTGGCAGGGTGCATCGGGAAGTTTGCTTGTAGGTCGGGTGCAGCAAGACGATAGGCGTTGCGCAACTCGTCCCTCAACTCTGCGTGCTCCCAATCGGGGAACGTCCAGATCGCGGCGAGCGTGCCTCCAGGTGCGAGCGCCTCCGCCGCGTGCTGATAACGAAGCTCGGGCGTGACCCAATGCCAAGCCTGCGCTGAGACAACGAGCGGTACGGGCGCCACAGATGGCTGCCAGTGCTCGAAGTCGACTTGCTCGATCTCCACGAGCGGGTACCTCTGGCAGTTGACCATCGCGACCTCCGCCATCTCCGCACTCGGCTCGAGCGCCAACACCGCCAGCCCGCGCTCGGCAAGCAGACACGTGAGCTTGCCGGTCCCCGCGCCCACCTCCAACACCCGATCGCCCGGGCGCACGCCGGCCCGCTCGATCAGCCCGTCGACGACAGCAGGGGGGTAGGAAGGCCGCGCCCGGTCATATATCTCCGCCACGCGCCCGAACGCAAGGCGCTGCTCATCGCTGGCCCGCGGCGGGGTCGCCATCCTGCGAGCCTACGGAATCGGCTCTAGCCCGCCATCGCGGGCTCGTCCTCGGCTTCCACGGCCCCGTCGGGTGGGTCCTCGTCGGCGATCTCGCCAAATAGGGATGGGTCGAGGTTGGAGCCACGGATGACGGCGTCGGGCGAGCCGTCGGGGAGCAGGCGCCCCTGGCGCGTGCCGAAGTAGATCGCCTGCGGGTGATGGGCTATCAGCGCGAGCGTGGACTGCTCGGGCTCGGGCGCGTAGCCGTCGGTGATGCTCATGCCGATCTGCTCCAGGTGGAGCAGCTTCTCCACCTTCAGGTGCTCGGCCTGTTCGGGCACAGCCGGGTAGCCCCACGAGTAGCGGCGCCCCTGCGTGGCCGGCATGTCGAGCATCTGGCGCACCTCGTAGTGCAGCCACTCTGCCAGGCCCTCGGCGGTCTGCACGCCGAGGCCGTGCACGAACAGCTGCTCGGCGAACTCGCCTTCGGCCTCGAGCTTTGCCATCAGCTCGGTGACCTCAGAGCCGACCGTCACCGCCTGCACGGCGATCACATCGAGCTCCTCGGGCGGCTTGCCGGTGGGGGAGGGGTTGCCGTCGGGCCCCACCGCCGGCCGGAAGAAGTCGGCGAGGCAGATGCGATCGCCCTTGGGCTGGCGCGGGCACACGAAGCGCGTGAGCTCCGTGGTGCGGTCCTCGGGGTCGAGCACGATGATGTCGTTGCCGCGCGAGTAGCAGGGGAAGAACCCAAGCAGCGCGCGCGGGCGCAGATAGGTCTGCTCATTCCACATGCGCTCCAGGCGCGGGCGAAAGTCATCGCGCAGCAGCGTCTGCCAGGCCTCGCCTTTGACCCCCCTGCCGCCCCAGTGCAGCTTGAAAAGCACGTGCGTGTCGAGATGGCGGTAGACCTCGTCGAGGTCGACGGGGATCTCTTTGACGCCCCAGAACGGCGGCGTGGGGATCGGCACGTCTGTGCGCGCGGATGAGCGCACGGAGTCGTCGGCGAAGTTCAAGTCCTCCTCGGGCGCGTCGCCCTTGGCGCGGAACTCGGTGGCGCCGGCGAGCAGCTTCTGCACGAGCGCGCCGCGCGCGTCATCGTCGATCAGCTGGTCCATCACGGCGAGTCCCTCGAACGCGTCCTTGCAGTAGAAGACGCCCGGCTCATACACCTCGTCTGAGTCTTTGCCTCCGGGGTAGAGCGCGCGGTAGCTGAAGGCGCGGTTGATCGCGGCGCCGCCGATCAGCACGGGGTAGGAGAGCCCCTTGGCCTGCAGCTCCTGGATGCAGGCTGGCATCTGCTTGGAGGTGGACACGAGCAGCGCGGACAGGCCGATCGCGGTGGCGTCGTGTTCCTGGGCGGCGTCGACGATCGTCTGGATGGGGACCTGCTTGCCGAGGTCCACAACCGTGTAGCCGTTGTTGGTGAGGATCGTGTTCACGAGCGACTTGCCGATGTCGTGCACGTCGCCGAACACGGTGGCGAGCACGACGGTGCCCTTCGTGTAGCCCTCGATCTTGTCGAGGTATTTCTCGAGCTGCGCGACCGCGCGCTTCATCACCTCCGCGGACTGCAGCACGAACGGAAGGATCAGTTCGCCGGCGCCGAACTTGTCGCCGACCTCTTTCATCGCCGGCAGCAGCACCTCGTTGAGCGTTGGCACCGCGCCGATCTTCTCGACGCTCTTGTCGATCTGGTCCTCGACGCCGTCGCGGCGGCGGCGCAGGATGTGGAAGTGCAGCGCTTCCTCGGGCTCCATGCCCTCCGTCGGGTCCGCGGCGCCCTGGCTCGTGTCTTCGGGGCCCTTTGACTCGAAGTGCTCGATGAACTTCTCCAGCGCATCCTCACGGCGGTTGAAGACGAGGTCGTCGGCCAGATCACGCTCCAGATCGGGGATCTCCGAGTAGGGGGTGATGTGGTTGGGGTTGACCATCGCCAGGTCGAGCCCCGCCTGTACGCAGTGGTGCAGAAACACGGAGTTGAGCACCGCACGCGCGCCGGGGGAGACCCCGAAGCTGACGTTCGAGACCCCGAGCGAGGTCTTCACGTCGGGGATCTGCTCCTTGATCGCTTTGATCCCGGCGATCGTCTCGACGGCTGACGGCCGCCACTCCTCATCGCCTGTGGTGAGCGTGAACGTGAGGCAATCGAAGATCAACAGCTGTGGGTCCATGCCGTGCTCGTCGCAGACGAGGTCCCGGATGCGCTTGGCGACCTCGACCTTGCGTTCTGCCGTCTTTGCCATCCCGACCTCGTCGATCGTGAGCGCGATCAGCGCGGCGCCGTGGGCGAGCGCGACGGGCACGACGCGGTCGAGCTTGGCGCGCCCGGCCTCGAGGTTCACCGAGTTGACGATCGCGCGGCCGGGGATCTGCTCGAGCGCGCGTTCGATCACCTCGGGCTCGGTGGAGTCGATCTGAATCGGGGCGGGCTGGGTCAGCGAGACCTTCTTGGCCACCAGGCGCATCTGTTCGTCCTCGTCCGTGCGCTCGGTCAGCGCCACGCACAGGTCGAGCACGTGCGCGCCGCCGGTCACCTGGTCCTCTGCGATCTGCACGAGGCCGTCGTAGTCGTCGGCCAGCAGCAGCTCCTTGGCCTTGCGCGAGCCCTGCGAGTTGACGCGCTCCCCGACCATCGTCGGCGCGGGCTCCTGCGCGAGCGGCGTAGCGGCGATCATCGACGAGAGGTGCGGCGTGCGCGGTGCGGGACGGGGGGTCACCGGTCGTCCTGCGACGCGTGTGGCAATTGCGCGGATGTGATCTGGCGTGGTGCCGCAGCAGCCGCCCACGACGCCCACGCTGTAGCGCTCGACAAACTCCTTCAGCGCCTCCGCCAGCGGCTCGGGCTTCTCGGGGAAGATCGTCTCGCCGTCGGGTCCCTGCAGCGGCAGACCGGCGTTGGGGATGCACGCGACGGGAACGGGGCAGAACTCGCCGAGGAAGCGGATCGCGTCGCGCATGTCCTCGGGACCGGTGGAGCAGTTCAGGCCGATCACGTCCACCTTCAGTGCCTCCAGCGTGGTCAGCACCGCGGAGATGTCGGTGCCGAGGAGCATCTTGCCGCCGTTGGGCAGCAGCGACACGGACGTGTGGATCGGCAGCGTGCGCCCGGTGCTCTTGAACGCCGCGCGCGCGCCGAACACCGCGGCCTTGACCTCGAGGATGTCCTGGGCGGTCTCGATGATGATCAGATCGGCGCCGCCGTCAATCAGCCCCTCCGCCTGCTCCGTGAATACCTCCACGAGCTCGCCGAAGCGGATCTGACCCAGCGATGGGTCCTCGGAGGCGGGCAGGTAGCCGGTGGGGCCGATCGAGCCGGCCACGTAGCGGTGCTCGCCGGCGGCTTTGCGTGCGAGTTCAGCGGCCTTGGTGTTGATCTCGACCGTGTAGTCCGCGAGCCCCCACTCGCCGAGCTTGATGCGCGAGCCCTGGAACGTGTCCGTCTCCACGACTTCCGCGCCGGCGTCGAGCATCGAGGCGTGCACGCCCTCGATCACATCCGGGCGATTGAGCACGAGCGCCTCATGGCACTTGCCCTGCAGGCCGCCGTAATCCTCGCTCGTCAGGTCGAACTGCTCGAGCGTGGCGCCCATGCCGCCGTCGTAGACGACGACGTGCTCGGAGATCGCTTTCAGGTAGTCACGCTCGCTCATCTAGGGAATGCTAGAGGTCGGCGGCGCAAAGACCCGGCCGCGAGGCCGAGTGCCACGCGCGGCGAGCAGCGCGCGTGGGGCAGGGCTAGTGGCTCACGAACGAACGGTCCGCGACGTCGAACGACGGTGCGCGCCCGGCGCCGGCTCGGAGTCGAAGCACGTCGCCGTGGTAGGCCACGATCTTCAGGAGCTCGTGCCCGCCGCCGGGCGGCTCATATCTGCCTACAAGGACGGGGGTGTTCTTCGCTGCGGAGGCTGGCCGGGAGGCTGAAGACGAACAGCTCTGAGGCGACCGCGGTGGTGGTCCCGGGGATCAGCCGTGCTCCGGCGTATACCTGGAACCACTGCCCGTTCACCTCACCGATCCAGTTGCCGGTGGCGGCAAAGCTCTGGCTCGTGCCGATCGGCCCTTCGGCGTCGGTGTCCAGCCCGGTGCGCCGCGGCAGCGGAGGGGTGGCTGCTTCGGCTGCTTCGGCCGCTGCCCGGCGCTCTGGCCAGGTTGCCCGCAGCTTCGCTTTGGCGGCTTCTTCCTCGGCTGGGGTGACGTTCGCAACGACTTCCGCGCGGACCCGGCATTCGTGTTCGAAGATCGTCCGCTTTTCGGGCGGGTAGCTGACGAACGGGGCCATGCAGTTCGCGTAGAACCTCGATGAGCGAGTGGTGCCGGCGTTACCTGCGCCGACGTCCGCGAAGACGGCGACCATCGCTGAGAGGAGAATCAGGCTTGCCCACAGTCGGCCGCTACGGATCGTCTGTCGCACTCGGGAGCTCCTTCTCCTCGGTTTTGGCCTACCGCCGATGCTAGTGCAGGCTGAACGAGAAGCGCCCAATCGTCTCGTCACGACCGAGGAGTCGCAGCGCACCGGTTTCGCCTCCGAGCACGACCTCGCCGCGCACGACGCCACGGCAGCCGGGCGGTTGTGGGACGAATTCGCTGACACGAATGGCCTGGCCGCGGGCGATGTCGCGTTCGACCGACTGTCCCCACACACCGCCGCGCCCGCACGCCGGGGAGCTCGGCCTGGTGAGCTGGACGCCATAGGCGATGCTCGCGTTGGTGACGGCCACGGGTGCGGTGAACGTGACCTGCAGGTCGTAGCCTCCGGGCACCCTGCGCGCCCGCAGTGCAACCGGTGTGTGCAGCCCCAGCGGGATACGGGGGTTCGGCGCGTGTGGACTGGCGATGGAGCTCTTGCATTGCGGCGGCCCATGGGGCTGGCGGTCGAACCCCGTCTGGCAAAGGTGGCCGTCGTAGCGAAAGAGGAGCCGCGAGACGACTTCCCCGCGCCCTGCCCCGATCGGGAAGCCGCCCAGCAGGCCGCCTTTGCCCCCGAGCACGGGAGCGTTGTGGGCGAGCTTTGGCGGCACGCGAAGGACGATCAGGTAGGCGCCCAGTCGGCCGACGGTGGGAACGGTGTGCAGCTGACCGTCAACCGTGTAGGAGACGCTGACCGCATGGGGCCCAAGCACCCCGAACCCGATCAGCCGCTCATCGCCGGCGGGGCACGGCCGCGGGCCGGAGTGCCGGGTGTCCAGCCAGGGGGCCACACATGAGCTCGCCGGGCTCGGCAGCCCCCCGGCGGCCGGCAGCCCATCGTCGCTCAGGATGGTCCACATGCTCGGCGCGATGCAAGTGTTGGGGTCGAGGACCGTCGGGGGAAGTTCGTGGAAGAGCCCGTCGTCTTGGAACTCCCCGTCCTGCCCGAGCACCCCCAGGCGCCCGTCGAGCAGCCGCCCGATCTGCACGCACAGCAGGCCGCGGCTGGTGCGCACGACGCGCATCCCCCAGGGCAGCCCGCCGCCGGGGTCGGGCACGGAGATCGCGAGGGGCTGGGCGGAGAGGGGCAACCCCTCGGCGCTCGCCACGGGAATGCCGATGCCGGTCGTCATGGACGGTCGTTCGCGGCCCGGCGGGTGGGAAGCGCGCACGGGAGCACCGAGGCCGATCACCCCGGTGGCGGCCAGTGCCGCCGCGGCGAGCACGAGGGCTCCCAGCGCGATCGCCACCAGCAGCGGGCCGCGACGCACACGCGGGGCCCGGCTCGATCGACGGGCGGGGGCCACGGGCACCTCGAACAGCTCGCCGGCCGCGGCGAGGAGCTGCTGCTTGCAGTCGTCGCGGAAGTCGCTCATGCGCTCGTCTGCCTCGCCTGTCGAAGGGTCGCGATCGCGCGGCTCACGCGCTTGCGCACGACGGCGGGCGAGCACTGCAACTGCATTGCGATATCCGTGTAGCCGCGTTCGTCGAGCACCCGCGCGCGCAACGCGTCGAATTGCTCCGCAGGCAGCTCGTCGGCCAGTCGCAGGAGCAGGTCTGTCTCGGCCGCGAGACCCAGGACGTGTTCGATGTCGCCGTCGCCGATCTCGATCGGCTCGAGCGCCAGTCGCTCGCGTGCGGCGCTCTCGACGCGGCCGCGTCTGTAGCTGTCGATCAGCGTGTTGCGCGCGATCCGCAGCAGCCATGGTGCGGCCGTGCCCTCGATCTCCGGCGGACTGGTTGCGAGCGCGAGCAGCGCCGCGGCGAATGTCTCGGCTGCCAGGTCCATCGCCACCTCCGGGTCTCGGGTGCGCTTCAGCAGGAATGCGAGCACGAGCTCGTAGCGGCGCTCGTAGAGCACGCCGAACGCCTCCCTGTCTCCGGCTGTTGTGTGCGTGAGCAGCTCCCCGTCGCTCCTCGCATCCACCGGCGCAGTCACTAAACGTATTAACGATTCAGCGATGCGGTTTGTGACCGCCTTCCCGGGTCGCTCGCTCGGGCAGCGCCACTGCGCTGCCCGCGTGGGCATCGATCCAGCACCCTTCGGGCAGCCCCGTTGCCCTCCTGGACCGGCATGGTGTAGGCGCATGGTGCGAGCTTCTAGATCAAGCGTCCAACTTCTCTTCGCGGCGATTCGCGAGGGTCCACACTGCGCGGCGACGCCAAGCTACAGGGGGTTGCACGATGACACTTCAGTTCGTCGGGACGGCCGTTGCAGACCGAATCGAGCCCAGCACGGAGGCCCTGCTCGAGCCGCCGTGGGAGGCGCCCAGCACCGAGCTGCGGGTGACGCGCGGCGTTGGCTCAGGCCAGGCTCTGGTCGCCGTCGTTGGGCTCGGCTCGACGGGCTTGCCGAGCGCGCTGGCGCTGCGGCGCGCCGGCTTCAAAGTGCTCGCGATCGACACCTCGTCGAGCCGGTTGAGCGAGATCCGCAGCGGTCGCGCCGAGCAGCTGGGAGTGCCCCGCCAGGAGCTGGCACCGCATCTCGAGGACACGGACTTCGTGATCAGCGACGAGCTCGCGGGAACCGGCGCGGCGGACATGGTGCTGATCTGCGTACCCAGCGACGTCGACACGCAGGGGCGCCCCAACTCGGACGCGTTGCGGCGCGCGTGCACGGCGGTCGTGCGCAACGCCCGCGTCGGGCAGACGATCGTCCTCACCTCGACCACCTATGTCGGCAGCACCCGCGAGCTGCTCGTGCAGCCGCTGGGCGAGCGCGGCCTCTGCGTGGGTGAGGACGTGTTCGTCGCGTTTTCACCCGAGCGCGTCGATCCCGGATCCTCAGACCACGAGCCGCTGCGCACCACGCGCGTAGTGGGCGGCGTGACGGAGACTTGCTTCAGGCAGGCGTCGGTGCTGCTGCGCCCGATCTGCGGAGACCTGCATCGCGTCTCCTCGCCGGCGGCAGCGGAGATGGTGCGGCTGTACGAGAGCACGTTCCGCGCGGTCAACATCGCGCTCGCCTTCGAGATGGCCGATGCCTGCCGCGCGGGGGCGCTGGACCCGATCGAGGTCACCGAAGCGGCGGCCAGCAAGCCGTTCGGCTTCATGGCGCACTACCCCTCCGCGGGCGTGGGCGGGCGCGGTGTCGGCGTCGATCCGCATCACCTCACCGCGCCGCTGCGCGAGCGCGGGCTTCAGGTGACCCTCGCTGACAGTGCGACACGCATCCTCGCGTCGCGTCCCCAGCGTGTCGTCGCGCGCGCACACGAGCTGCTGCTGCGCTCGGGCCGCGATCTGCGCGAACTACGCGTGCTGGTGGTCGGCGCCGCATACAAGCCCGGGGTCGCCGACTGCACGAACGCGCCGGCCGTGGAGATCATCTCTCGGCTGCTCGACGAGGGAGTCCACGTCGACTTCCACGACCCGCTCGTGGACGTGCTCGAGGTCGATGGCGAGGAGATCTACGGCGTCGACCCCGACCCCCGGCGCGACGCCTCCGGCTTCGGCCCCGAAGACTACGAGCTGGCGATCGTCGTGGGCCTGCAGCCGGGCTACGACTACGGCTGGCTCTCCCGCTGCCAACAGGTGCTCGACTGCACCTACCGCCAGCGCACAGGCCGCCGCCACTTCCTCTTGTGAGGCGAGAGCCTCCAGGTCGGCGAGACGAAAGCCGCCGCAACGACCCACGGCCGCTTGGAGGCCGTGGGTCGAGCGGGCGGCCTACTTGATGAAGAGCATCTCCGAGTACTTCGGCAGCGGCCAGAGGTCATCGGCGACCAGCTTCTCCAGACGGTCGGAGACGTCGCGCACGTCGTCCATCGCGGGGATCACCGTGTCGCGCATGTAGATCGCCTCCTTCTGCGCGGAGTCCGACGGATGGTTGTCGTCGAGGTTCGCGTCCTCCAGCTTGAGGATCGCGAAGTGCAGCTCTTTGACGAGCGGCTCGACCTCACCGACGAGGTCCTCGAGCCCGGTGGCTTTCAGTTCGTTGAGGTAGCGGATCGCCGCGGGCATCAACATCGTGCGTGAGATCGACGCCGCCGTCTCGGCCTCGATGTTGAGGTTCATCACGTACTGCTCGGTGTAGACGTCGTAACGTGCCTCTAGCTCGCGCTTGGAGAGGATTTTGTATTTCTTGAACGTCGCGACGGTCGATTTGTCGACGATCCACGGCAGCGCGTCGGGCGTGGTTTTGAGGTTCGCGAGGCCACGCTTCTCGGCTTCTTTGTGCCATGCCTCCGAGTAGCCGTCGCCACCGAACACGACGCGCTTGTTCGCCGCCCAGGACTCTTTGACGATCGCCGTGATCGCCTTCTCCAAAGTGGTCGAGCCTTTCAGGCGGGTCTTCAGCTTCTCCGCTAGGTCATCCACGGCCTCGGCGACGATCGTGTTCAGGACGGTGTTAGGGAACGCCGGGGCCGCGGTCGAGCCGAGCGCGCGGAACTCGAACTTGTTCCCCGTGAACGCGAACGGGCTCGTGCGGTTGCGGTCCGCGCCGTGCAGCGGCAGCGGCGGCAGCACCGGCGTGCCGAGCCCCAGGAACGAGCCGGGTTTCGACGGCTGCACTTTGCCCGCCTCGATCGCCGTGAACACCTTTTCGAGGTCGGTGCCCAGGAAGATCGAGATGATCGCCGGCGGAGCCTCGTTGGCCCCGAGACGGTGGTCCTGGCCTGCGCTGGCGATCGACGCCCGCAGCAGCTCCTGGTGGGTGTTCACCGCCTGAATCACGGCTGTGCAGAAGAACAGGAACGAGAGGTTTTCCGAAGGCGTGTCGCCTGGGTCCAGCAGGTTGGCGCCCGTGTCGGTGCCCATCGACCAGTTGTTGTGCTTGCCAGAGCCGTTGACGCCCGCGAAGGGCTTCTCGTGCAGCAGGCAGACGAGGCCGTAGCGGCGGGCCGTGTTCTGCAGGATCTGCATCGTGAGCATCTGGTGGTCGGAGCCGACGTTGGAGTTCTCGAAGATCGGCGCGACCTCGAACTGGTTGGGAGCGACCTCGTTGTGGCGCGTCTTGATCGGCACGCCGAGCTTTGCCAGCTCCAGCTCGACCTCGAGCATGTATGCGAGCACGCGCTCAGGGATCGACCCGAAGTAGTGGTCGTCGAGCTCGTGGCCCTTCGGCGGTTTGGCGCCGAACAGCGTCCTTCCCGTCGTGAGCAGGTCGGGGCGTTCAAAGAAGTACTGCTCGTCGATCAGGAAGTACTCCTGCTCACAGCCGGTCGTCGTAAAGACGTGCTTGGCGTCGTGGATGTCCAGCAGATCGAGCGCGTTGACCGCGGCGCCCGAGAGCGCGTCCATCGAGCGCAGCAGCGGGATCTTGTTGTCCAGCGCCTCGCCCGTCCACGAGGTGAATGCCGTTGGGATGCACAGCAGCGTCCCGTTCGGGTTCTCCAGGACGAAAGCGGGCGAGGTCGGGTCCCACGCGGTGTAGCCGCGGGCCTCGAACGTCGCACGGATCCCGCCGCTGGGGAAGGAGGAGGCGTCGGGCTCGCCCTGGATCAGCTCCTTGCCTGAGAACTCGGCGATCGCGTTGCCCTCGCCGTCTGGGCCGTAGAAGGAGTCGTGCTTCTCTGCCGTCGAGCCAGTCAGCGGCTGGAACCAGTGCGTGTAGTGGGTGGCACCTTTCTCCATCGCCCATTCCTTCATCGCCTGGGCGACCTGGTCGGCGATCGTTGCGTCGAGCGCCTCGCCGCGCACGAACGTCCGCTGCAGCGCCTTGTAGACCTGCTTTGAGAGTCGGTGGCGCTGAACGGAGGCCGAGAAGACGTTGGCCCCGAACACCTGGTTGCTCTGGAGGGTCAGGTCTGGTGACCCGAGTGCGGTGCCGTTGGCGCTCCACTGCGCGGCGGTGACGTTTTGCTGACGGGTCCTGGGCATGAGTGGGGTCGAATCCTCCTGGAGAAAGGGGCGGGGTGCACTAGCGCCAAAGAGCGCAAAGCCGAAGGCAATCGTAATGCCAAGACTGAATAACGGGATCACCGAATGGCGAAACCGAAGGCAGGAGCTTTCGACAGCGGGCCAAACGCAAGCAGCCCGTCATCGCCGGCGGAACGGTTCGCTGAGCGCGGGCCCCCGGCGTGGTTGCGGCTTAGGGACTCGCCGGAAAGGCACCGGTTTCCACGTGTCCCGTGCTTGGGTTCACGTGCGTGAGCGCCGGCGCTGATTTGATGTCCACGGCGAACTGCCCCGCTACCGGGGCGCCCGAGGCCAGGCGCGCCTTGGCATTGCCGGCGAGCCCCGCAGCGACTGAGTAATGGACGGTATAGGACCCTGCCTTCACCGGCGTCACGAGCCAGCTGAAGTCGCGCGTCTGTCCGGGCGCCAGCGCGCCCAGGGCCCATGTGTTCACATATGCCGTCTGGCCGCCTCCAGGGATGCTGACTTCCTGGCTTTCCACCGGTGCCTTGGAGATCGTCCCGGGGCCGCGTTCGACCACCCAGATCGGGCGCTTGGCGGCCGCTAGTTCGGCGTAGTTGGAGTCGTAGTCGAACGAGTCGACGGTGACGGCCACGCTGGGCACCGTGTGCGTGCCGGTGTTCTCGACCGCCAACTCGAAGCTCGTCGGACGCGCGATCGACTGTTTCGTTGGGAAGCTCGCATGCACGACCTTCATCGTGAACGTACCCGTGGGTTCTCCGGCGGTGGCCTTGCTGCCGCCGCCACATCCCGCGATCAGCAGCGCGGGCGCCGCCGCGAGCAGCAACAACGTGCGGCCGCGAGCGCGACGCGAGACACCACCCAACCCAATGCGCATCCCCCTCACGATCGGGCCACGATACCAGCGAGGGTGGCGCTGCGTCACTGCTTGGACGGGCGTCAGCGAGGGTCAGCGGTTGGCGTACGCGTGGTGCATCGCGTAGAGTTGCCCGAGCACTGATCGCGATCGGAGGAGGGGCCGGGCAGATGGTTCGCAGCGCCGCCGAGCGGGTGTCCGTCCCGCTGAGGCATGTGCTCGAGGAATTCGGGGACATGATGATCCTCACTGGGAGGACGATCTGGTCTGCCTTGCGTCCTCCGTATCCCTACGGCGGGGAGCTCGTCTCGCAGTTCCTGTTCACGCTGCGCCTGGTGTGGTTCCCGCTGCTCGTGTCCACCGTCGCAATTTGCTACGGCGCACCAGGTCTCCAGGCGGCCGATTTCCTGCGGATTTTTGGTGCGTTGGATCGTCTTGGTGGGTTCTTCGTGATCGAGGCGATCCGGGAAATCGGGCCGTTCATCACCGCGATCGTGGTGGCGGGTGTCGCCGGCACGGCGATCACTGCTGATCTGGGTGCGCGCAAGGTGCGCGAGGAGCTCGACGCGCTTCAGGTTCTGGGTGTGGACCCCGTGAAGAACCTCGTTGTGCCGCGTTTCTTGGCGTTGATGGTCGTGACGGGGCTGTTTGACATCTACGCGTTGCTGTTCGGGATCTATGGTGGGATCATCGCGGAGATCTATAACGGTGGGGCGTTGGGTCCTTTCTGGGGGACGTTGTTCTCGAACGCGAACACGACCGATCTGTGGGGGTCGGTGTTGAAGTCCACGGTGTTCGGGGCGATCATCGCGATCGTCTGTTGTTACAAGGGCATGACCGCATCTGGCGGCGCGGAGGGCGTCGGACGCGCCGTCAACGAGGCCGTCGTCGTCGCGTTCCTCGGGATCGGCGCGTTCAACTACGTCTTCACCCAGACCCTCTTGGCCACCCACCCCCAAATCCTGGTGATCAAGTGAGACGGCCGATGACCTTCGCCCAGCGGCGTCCTCGGTCGCTCGCGTGCCAAGCACGCCACGCTCCCTGCGTCCTTGCTGGACTCGGCCCTCGACCGTCTCACTCGCGAGCAGGGGAGGCCTGAGCCGATATGAACGAACTTTTCGCAATGCCCCGCGAATGGCTCGCGGCGACGGGCGAGATCGGTCGCTTTACCGGCCAGATCGTGCGCGATGTGTGGAGCCTGCGCGTGTTTCGTTTCTTCGGCGAGGCACTGCGCCAGTCGGGGATCCTGATTGTCGGCTCCACGACGGTGATCTGGGGGCTGGTCTTCCTGATCGGCCTGGGCCCGTGCGGGATCGAGGCTGCGTACTTCAACCAGTCGACCGGTACGCCCAACTACGCCGGCGTGTTTGCAGCGTGGTGCAACCTGCGTGAGGCCGTGCCGATCGTCTTCGGCTACATGATGGCCGCCAAGGTCGGCACGGGGATCGTCGCGGAGCTCGGCGCGATGCGGATCTCTGAGGAGATCGACGCGCTGGAGGTGATGGGCGTCGACTCAATGGTCTTTCTCTGCGCCACACGGCTGCTCGCAGCATGGCTGGTGCTGCCCTTTATGTACATAGGAGCGATCGGCGTCGCCTTCCTCGCCTCCTACCTGGCGGTCGTCGATCAGATCGGGTACACGTCTAGCGGGGGGTATTTGCTGATCTTCTGGCAATTCCAGAATCCCACGGACTTCCTCTTCAGCGTGCTCAAGGGCATGGCCATGGCCACTGCGATCGTGCTCGTGGCGTGTTACTACGGCTACAACGCCAGTGGTGGGCCCGTGGGCGTAGGGAGGGCGACCGCGAAGTCGATGGTGCTAAACCTAATTCTCGTGAACGTGATCGATGCATTCGGCACCCAGGTCTTCTGGGGCACAAACGCCCGAGCCCCGATCGGGGGCTAAACATGGCCGGCGAGGAGAAGAGCCCTCGACCCGGTGGCGTGTCCGAGGAGGAGGCGGATGAGTTCCGCTACCACACGGGCACAATCCGGCCCTCGAAAGCGCCGGACGCGATCGAGTTCGTCGAGGTCCACAAGACGTTCGGGCGAAACCACGTCCTTCGAGGCCTCAACATGGGTTTGCCCGAGGGCAAGATCTCGATGATCATCGGTCCTTCCGGCACGGGCAAGTCGGTCTGCATCAAGCACATCGTCGGGCTGCTCTATCCCGACCAGGGCGACGTGCTCGTGCACGGCGTGTCGATCCCCAGCCTCTCCGACGACGAGCTGTTCGCAATGCGCAGGAAATTCGGCGTGCTCTTCCAGGACGGCGCTCTGTTCGGCTCGCTCAACCTCTACGACAACATCGCCTTCCCGCTGCGTCAGCACACCGAGAAGGGCGAGGACGAGATCGCTGAAATCGTCAACAGGCGCATGAAAGAGGTGGGTCTCGGAGGAGAGGGCGCGAAGATGCCAAACGAGCTCTCCGGCGGCATGCGTAAGCGCGCCGGCTTCGCCCGCGCCCTCGTGCTTGACCCGGAAATCGTCCTGTTCGATGAGCCCGACTCCGGTCTTGACCCAGTGCGCACGGCGCTCCTGTGCGAGCTCATCAAGGAGGTCCACGCGGAGAACGGCGGCTGCTACGTGGTGATCACGCATGACATCATGAGCGCGCGGCGCGTGGCCGAGCACATCTCGGTCCTGTGGAAGGGACGGATCGTCGAATCCGGACCAGCGGAGGAGCTGTTCGCATCCGAGAACCCGTTCGTGCGGCAGTTCCTCTCCGGCGAATCGGCCGGACCATTGGGCATGGAGTAACCACCGCCCCCCGGGGCGGTCGCGATTAGCCTTCTGCTGTGAGCTCATCACGACTCCTCTCTGGGCTGGCGGGTGCGGCTGCGCGGCATGCGCGGGTGGTGATTGCGGTTGCGATCGTGCTCGGGCTGGGTGGGGCGGCGCTCGCTCTGCGGCTGCGTCCTTCGGCGGCGACGAGCACGTTCGTTTCGAGCTCGAGTCCCGAATACCGCGCTACGCAGCGCTTCTACCGGAGCTTCGGGGAAGAGCCGATCGCCGTGCTCGTCAAAGGCAACCTGCAGCAGCTGGTGCTGAGCTCGGACATCGAGCGGCTAGCCGGGCTGGAGGGATGCCTGTCGGGCAACGTGCCGACGAGCGCCCTCGCCGCTGAGGGCGGTGTCCACGGGCCGTGCGGCCAGCTCGCGCGCGCAAAGACGGTGAAGGTCGTGTTCGGTCCGGGCACCTTCCTCAGCGAGGCCGCCGAACAGATCGACGAACAGCTGACCACCGAGACGCGCCAGGCTGAAGCGCAGGCGAAGCAGGCCGAACGCGTGGTCTACCGCGCGGCGATCGCACGCGGTCTTCCCGCTGCGCAGGCGCGCACGTTGGCCCAGCAGGCGAACAAGGTCACGATCGGACGCTTCCAGGAGAGTCTCGTCAAGCTCGCACTCGAATACGGGCTCACGGCAAAGCCAAGCATCGAAGACGCGAACTTCGTCTCGAACGTCGTGTTCGACTCGACCAAGGTGGCGGGCACGCCGAAGTCGCGCTTCGCCTACCTGTTTCCCAGCCGCGAAGCGGCGCTCGTGTCCGTGCGGATGAAGGCGGGCCTCTCAGAAGCACAGAGGATCAGGACGATCGGGCTGATCCGTGCGGCGGTGAAGATGCCTCAGTGGCGTTTGAAGCACGGCGAGACCTACCTCGTCACAGGCGAACCGGTGATCGTCTCCGACCTCACCAGCTCGATCAGCCATTCGATCGAGCTGCTGCTGATCGCCGTGCTGCTCGTGATGGCGGCCACGCTCGGCCTCGTCTTCACGGGACGTCCGCGGCTGCTGCCGCTGGCGCTCGCGCTGCTTGCCGCGGCGCTCACCTTCGGCGCTCTGTCGCTCGCGGGTGCATCCCTCACGATGGCGTCCATCGCTGTGCTGCCCGTGCTCGTCGGGCTGGCCGTCGACTACGCGATCCAGTTCCAGGCGCGCGTGGACGAGGAGCTCGAGCAAGCAGCATCAGACGGCCCGACGCTGGTCGCCCGTGCGGCCGCTGCGGGCGCGCCGACGATCGCGGCGGCCGCCGCCGCCAGTGCGGCCGCGATGCTCGTGCTGTTGCTCTCCCCGGTCCCGATGGTTCGTAGCTTCGGCGTACTGCTCGTCGTCGGCGTCGCGATCGCGCTGCTGTGCGCGCTCACGGTCGGCGCGGCGGCGATCTCGCTCTCCGCGAGAGCGGGACGGACAGGCAACGACGGGCTGCTCGCGGGCTGGTTCGCTGCCGCCTGGCGCGGCGCACGCGAGCTCGTGGCAGACAATCCGCTGACGCGGCTGTTCACGCGAGCCGCGCTCGTCGGCTCGGTTCGACACCCCGGCCGGGTGCTTTGCGTGGGGCTCGTGCTGGCGGCGCTCGGCTGGGGCCTTGACACGCAGACGAAGGTGCAGACGAATATCACCAAGCTCGTGCCGCAGAGCCTGGGCTCGCTTCAGAACCTGAACACCCTGGAGCGGATCACCGGCGTGGGCGGTGAAATCGACCTCATGATCGAAGGCTCGAACTTGGCGAAGCCGGCGACGATCGAATGGATGACCAGCTACCAGAGGACGATCCTCGCGCGCTTCGGCTACAGCGCCGCCAAGGGATGCTCCAAGGCGCGGCTGTGCCCGGCCTTCTCATTGCCTGACCTGTTCCAGGGAGAGTCAGCTACCTCCAAGACATCCAAGCTCAGCCAAGCCGAGATCAGCGGTCTGCTCCATGCAATCCCCGCATATTTCTCCCAGGACGTGATCACGCCCAACAGACGTGTGGCCACGCTCGCGTTCGGTATCCGCTTGATGGGGCTCGAGCAGCAGCAGCAGCTGATCGAGCAGATGCGGGCGAGCCTGCACCCGCCCGCGGGCGTGCGGGCAACGCTCGTGGGGCTGCCCGTGCTGGCGGCGGCCTCCGGGTCGAAAGTGGCAGACCCCTGGCGGCGTCTGGAGACCCTGCTCGTCGGCTTGGTGGCGGTTGCGCTCGTGCTGCTCGTCGTCTTCCGCGGCGACCGCCGGCGCGCGCTCATCCCGCTTGTGCCGATCGTGCTCGCCAGTGGCTGGTCGGCATTGGTTTTGTTCGCGGTGAGGGTGCCGCTGAACCCAATGTCGGTAACGCTCGGCGCGCTCGTGATCGCGATCTCGACCGAGTTCAGCGTGCTGCTCTCTGAGCGCCATCGCCAGGAGCGCCGGGCGGGCTATGACACGATCGAGGCGCTGCGCCGAAGCTACCGGCGTACGGGTGCCGCGGTCGCCGCCTCCGGGGCCACCGCAACGATGGGCTTCGGTGTGCTTGCCCTTTCAGACATCACGATGCTTCGCGACTTCGGCCTCGTGACGCTGATCGACCTCAGCGTCTCGCTCATCGGCGTGCTGCTTGCCCTGCCGGCGACGCTCGTGATCGCCGACGCCGCCGCCGCATCCTCCCCGGAGGGGGAAGGCAAAGGGCGTGCCCGGCCGGTGCGCGTCAGGCGCCGCGTCCGCGAGGTTTGGGCCAGGTCGTGAGGGGAGGGTCGTGAGCCGACCTCGATATGCACGCTACGCGGGGCTCGTCGGGTTCGTGGTCATCGTGCTCGTTGTGATCACGACGGTGCTCGCCAAATCCGACGGTGCAGGCGGGATCGCGCCCGGGCAGAAGCTGCCGCCGTTCGCGGTGCCGCTGGCGCTCGGCAGCCTGCAGGGCGCGGCCAACACCGCAACCCGCCCGCACGAGGGTTCCGCGGGAAACGTGCCGGCCTGCACCGTGCACGGCGCGGACGTCCTCAACGTCTGCAGGCTCTACCAACAGGGGCCGGTCGTGCTGGCGCTGTTCGTCGACGAAGGCTCCTGCCCTGCCGTTCTCAGCGAGATGCAGGCGCTGTCGCGGGGCTTCCCGCAGGTGCGCTTCGCGGCGGTGTCGATTAAAGGTGAACGCAGCGGGCTGCGCAGGCTGGTGCGCTCGCGCGGGCTCACGCTGCCGGTCGGTATCGACGAAGAAGGGACGCTCGCAGCGCTTTACAAGGTGTTCAGCTGCCCACAGGTCGACTTCGCCTATCCCGGCGGTGTCCAGCAGAGCAAAGCGTTGCTGCAGACGCCGTCCCTCGCCGCTCTGCGCGCGCGCGTGAGCGAGCTGCTTTCGGCGTCGCGGGCCCGCGGATGGCAGGGGTCGAGCGCTTGAGCGAGCAGGGCGAGGCCACGCACGGCTGGTGTGCTCAGGAGGTCGAGCAGGAGCTGCCAGGGCTGCGCCTGCTGGTCGGCGCTGCACAGCACACGCGCCCGCAGCCGCTCACTGGGGGCTCTCCACCGGACATCCGCAGGCGCCTCAGCGAGCTCTCCAACCGCTTTCGTGGTGCCCGTGCGGTGAGCATTCGCCGTGAGCCCGTGCCCGCCGCCTACCGCGTCTTCTTCCGTCACATCGGCCTCGAGCCGGACGCTGTACGTACCCCGATCGAGGCGGCTGTCCTGGAGCGCATGATGCGTGGCGGGTTCATCACGCGAGGTCTGCTCGAGGATGTACTGCTGATCGCTCTAGTGGACACGGGCGTGCCGGTGTTCGCGCTCGACGCCGACCGCGTGCAAGGACAGCTCGGCATTCGCACAAGCCGCGAGGGCGAGTGCCTGGGGCGAGAGACAGGCGCGCCGAGGCTGCCCGCGGGGCGGCTCGTCGTGGCCGATGCATCAGCGGCGCTGGCGGTTCTGTTCGGGGATCTCGCCCCGGGCTGTGAGCCGCGCGCCGACACGGGGCGGCTGACGCTGTTCGTCGTCCAAGTAGACGGTGTCCCCGATCTGTTCGCCGAGGAGGCTCTGTGGACGTGTCGAGCAGCGCTGGAGCCAAGCTGACGGGTGGGCGCAGCCCGTGATGCGCGGAGTGCTCGCTGATAGAATCCAGCGCTCTGACGTAGAGGAGGTGGGCGTGAGGCACTACGAGCAGTCGGTCATCGATCGCGAGGATCCAGCCCTCGGCTCAAGGGTCAATGACGGTGTTGTCCTCGCCGGCGCGCACGCGCAAGCGGGTTCTCTCGTCGCCGGCACGAGGGACGGCGAGAGCGCGGCGAGGGTGTCCTTGCGCGCTCAGATCGCGCGCCTCGAGCATGAGCACTCCGCGCTGTTGGCCGAGCGCTTTCCCCACATCTCCGCGCGCTCGCCCGCCGCATCACGGGCACTCGGGGGTGGCCCATCGCTACCGGACCTCGGCGCGCTCGAGCGCTCGCGCGATGAGCTCGCCGCGAGGCTTCAGGACCTGCGTGCACAAGTCGCCGCGCGCACCGAGCACGAGCGCCGTGCGCGCGAGCGGTTGCAGCGCATGAGGCTAGAACCCGGAAGCTACAAGTTCGCTCGCGTGCGCGTGCGTGATCTCGGTCAAGGCGTGTGCGGGGTCTGGGAGGTTCGCCCGCGGCTCGGCCTGATCGGCATGCTCGCCGGGTGGTGGCAGCTCAAGCTCTCGTCAGGCTGTCCGTTACCCATGGGGTCGTGCCCCAGGCACGACCCCGCGCCACCGACGTGAGCATCGCAGCCAGCGTGTTGCGCTGGCGCTCGGTCATCGATCCGACGGTCTTCTTCTCGGACATCGGCACCTGTGCGAGGAACTTGCGGCAGCGGGTTTGGCCCCAGCGGCGCTGGCTCATCAACAGGTCGGCAACGGCCATGCTCTCTGCCTCCCAGGGGCATTCGAGGATCACCTCGGATACCTCCAGCTCGCCGATCGCGACGCGGCGCTTGAGCTCCGCGCGGGCGAGACGAACCTGGTTTGCGCGTTCGAGGGCGCGCATGTACTGCGGACCGACGGTGGCAGGGGCAGCGGTCGCTGTCGCGTTCATAAGGCACTCTCCCGGTCATCGACGCGAGCCTGGCGCGACGATGACGTGCTCGATTTTTGGACGGATACAGTTGCGCTTTTCAGGCCGTGCGAGATCAACCGGGACCAGCTACGGCTGTCCCGCCACACCGCCCCCTCTCCCTACGGCTCGTGTCGGGCGAACCTCGAACTCGGTCTGCAAGCGCGTCTCGCAAGCTATGACAGGACGGGGTCTGCGGTCAACATCACAACCGGCACTTCGTACGCTAGAAGCGACCTTTTTCGATCTCGGCGGGACTTGTGAAGAACTGGACAAGTCCTGTAGCCACCGCCGTGACCGCTAGGCGAACAGCGTTAGTCAGCGAGGGTCGCCGGCGGGCAGCGGGCCGTGCTCTGACTCGAACTCGGCCTTGACCCGCGCGAAGACCTCCAGGGCTCGATCGAGCGTGGCGGTGTCGTGCGTGGCCATCACGCTCGTGCGTAGCAGCGCGCCCCCCGGCGGCACTGCCGGATGCAGCGCGCAGTTGGTAAACACGCCGCCGTCATAGAGCGCGCGCCATAGGAGCGCCGCCTTCCAATCATCGCCGACGAGCACCGGGACGATCGGCGTGACAAGTGTCTGTAGCGGTGCGTCAGCCGCCGGGCTCGTGCGTACCGGTGCGCTGCTCAGCGTGCGGTAGCCGAGGACGTCCAGGCCCTCCTTGAGGTAGCGGGCGCGTTCGAGCACCGCAGCCAGCAGCGCGGGGCCCTCATCGGAGCGTAGGACGCGCAACGCCGCCAGGGCGGCCCCGAGTGCGGCAGGCACTCCGGAGGCGGTGAAGAGGAACGAGCGCGAGGAGATCCGCAGGTACTCGATCACCTCTGCTGGGCCCGCGACGAAGCCGCCGCAGGACGCCAGCGACTTCGAGAACGTGCCCATGCGCAGGTCGACGCGATCCTCAACGCCGAGCAGCTCAGAGGCGCCGGCGCCGCGTGCGCCCAGAACGCCGGCGCCGTGAGCCTCATCGACCATCAGACGCGCGCCGTGACGCGCGCATAGCTCGGTGATCTCGACCAGTGGCGCGACGTCGCCCTCCATCGAGAAGACGCCGTCCACGACCACAAGCGTGCCCCCCCCGTCGCTCTCGGCGCGCTCCAGCGCGCGCTCGAGCTTCTCGATGCGCCCGTGGCGGAACGGGCGCATCTTCGCCTTGGAGATCAGCGCGCCGTCCAGGATCGAGGCGTGGTCGGCAGAGTCGACGATCACCGTGTCGCTCGGGCCGAGCAGCGTTCCCAGCGTCCCCACGTTTGCCTGGTGGCCGGTCGTGAACACGATCGCATCGTCGGTCTCCATCCACTCGGCCAGCTCGCGCTCGAGCTCCAGGTGCAGCGGCGTCGTGCCGTTGAGCAGGCGCGAGCCCGTGAGCCCCGTGCCATAGCGGTGCAGCGCGTCCTCGGCGCCCTTCATCACGCGCTCATCGCCCGTCAGCCCCAGGTAGTTGTTGGATGCGAGCATGATGCGCGGCGCACCCTCCATCTCCACGACGGGCATCGCCGGTGACTCCACCGTGCGGAAGTACGGCATCAGGTCGGCCTCGCGCGCCGCGCGCAGCAGCTCCTCGCGCTCGTGGCCCCGGACCTTTGCAAAGACGTCGATGGAGGTTGGCATATAGGGTTCTCGCCGGATGGCAGTCGAGATCAGGCCCGTGCGCGGCGGACGCGAGCTGAGCACGTTCATCAAGCTGCCGTGGCGGCTCTATCGTAACGAGCCCAACTGGGTGGCACCGCTGCTGAGCGACGTCAAGGAGCAGCTGGACCCGAGCCGCAACCCGTTCTTCGAGCATGCCGAGGCGCAGTACTTCCTCGCCTGGCGCGACGGTCGCGCGGTCGGGCGCATCAGCGCTCACGTCGATCGCCACATGCAGGAGTTCCAGGGCAACGCCTGGGGGCTGTGGGGCTTCTTCGAGTGCGAGAACGACCCCGAGGCGGCACGCGGGCTGCTCGGCGCGGCGGAGTCGTGGCTGCGCGAGCACGGGGCGGACACGATGGTGGGCCCGATGAGCTTCACCACCAACGACGAGGCGGGGCTGATGGTCGAGGGCCACGAGCGCCCGCCGATCATCCTGAACCCCTGGCACCACCCCTACTACCAGTCGCTGCTCGAGCAGGATGTCGGGCTCTCGAAGGTCATGGACCTGTACATGTGGAGCCTGATGGTGACCGGTCGCGAGAAAGTGCACCCCGCGATCTGGGAAATGGCCGCGAAGGTCGAGAGCGAGCACGGGATCGTGTGCCGCAACTTCCGCAAGACGGACCTCGAGGTCGAGGTGGGCCGCTTCCTGGAGGTCTACAACGCGGCCTGGGAGCGCAACTGGGGCTTCGTGCCGCTGACCGAGCGAGAGGTGCGCCACTACGCCAAGAAGCTGAAGCCGATCCTCGATGAGAACTGGGCGATGGTGGCCGAACGCAAGGACACCGGTGAGGTGGTAGGCGCGGCGCTCTCGCTGCCCGACTACAACCAGGTGCTCGCGAAGCTTCGCCCCCGCGGGCGGCTGCTGCCGTTTGGCTGGCTGACCGTGCTGCTCGAGCGGCGCAAGATCGACGCGGTGTATGTGTTCGCGCTGGGGGTCAAGCCCGACTACCAGCACACTGGCGTGGCGGCGCGCTTCTACGAGATGCACTACGACGCGGCCGAACGCACACCGCAGAAGGGCGGCGAGATGGGATGGATCCTCGAGGTCAACAAGCCTATGAACCGAGCCATGGAAGGGATGGGTGGCGAGATCGTGCGCCGCTACCGGGTATACGAGCGCGCCCTGTAGCGATCCTGCCCACCCGTGTCTGAGTCGGGGTCTACACTTGGCCGGGTGAGTGATTCCCCCCAGCCAGCCGTCCCGGAGGGCGAGCCGGATGGCGTACCTGACGACGAGCGAAGCAGCGGGCTGCAAGTACTGGCCGAGGAGGCCGATGTCGTCTACGCGCAGCCCGTCAGCGGCGCCCTGTCGAGTGACTGGCGTACCGCGGGCGCGGTTCTTCCGGCCGTTCAAGCGGCGGCCGTTGCCGCGGGAGGCTTCGTCGCTGGAGCCGCCGTCGTAGGGCTGGTGCACCGCCGTCAACGGCGCTCCGGTGCGCTTGCCAAAGGGCGTGGCGCGCGACGCTCAAGCCGAGCCAGCGAGCTCGTGCAGGTGGTGGGCAGTCGTTCGTTTCTCGTCGATGTGCACCTCCTAGGCGGCCCTGGCGGGAATCGCTGAGCACCGCGGCGCTGGAGGAGGAGGTGCGCGTGCGCGTGGAGGTCGTGCCCCGCGGTCCCTTTCAGCTTCCGCGCTGGACGGGCGCGGATAGGATGCTGCGCCGTCGGGGTGGGACGCTCGAGCGCCTGTTGCACCTTCACGAGGAGCCGGTCGTGGTGCGCATCGCGCAAGCGAGCGGCGGCGAGGTGATCTTCGAGGCGCGCGCCGCCAGCCGTGAGGCCGGCGCATACGGGATCGAGCGGATGCGCTTCGCGCTCGCGGTGGACGACGACGTGCGGCCCTTCTTGCAACGCTTCGCGCGTGACCCGCTGATCGGACGCTCGCTGCGCGCGCGCCCGTGGCTGCGCGCGGGACGACGGCCAGAGCCGTTTGAGGCGCTCGCGTGGGCGATCTGCGAGCAGCTGATCGACTACGAGCGCGCGGCTGCGATCGAGCGGCGAATGGTCGCGGCGCTCGGGCGTCGCTGGGTCGCCGGCGACGGCGACGACGACGGCTTGCGCGACCTGCCCGCCGTGTCGGTGCTCGCCGGCACAGCGCCCGCGCGACTGCAGTCCTTCGACCTGGGGGCGTCCCGCGCACTGGCGCTCGTGCGCGCTGCGCGCGAGGTGGCGCGCGGTCGCATCGACTTGTACAGCGCAGAACACGAGACGGCCTGGCGGCGGCTGCGCGCGATCCCGGGCATCGGGTCGTGGACGGTCGAGATGCTCGCGCTGCACGGCCAAGGTCGCAACGACCAGGTGCCCGCTGGCGACCTGGGCCTGCTGAAGCTGGCCGGTCGCTTGTTCAGTAGGGGAGACCCGCGCGCTGTGGCGGAGGAGCACCAGGTGCGCGAGCTGTTCGCCCCATACGGCGAGTGGGCTGGTCTCGCCGCGATGCACCTGCTCACCCCGTAAGCACGGGGCGGCCCCACTAGACGCGAGTCGGACGCCCCTGAGGGCGCCCGACTCGGTCACTGGCGAGACGAAAGCGGGACCTGGACATGGCGAGCCGTGCGTGGCTCACCTTTCTAGTCCAGTTTCACGCATCAGCAATCATCCGCCGCAAAGATCGTTCGAGCAAGTGGAAAGTCCAATACTTGAGTTTCGAGTGCTAGTACGGCGCACGTGATGGCATCCCGAGGCGTCGCTGGCTGAGATTGTCGACCGCGCGTCGTGCCTTCAGCACGACCATCGTCGGCGCCGCCATCGCGCCCATGCTGCGCCGTATCTGCTCGGCGGCGGGAGACGCGCCGGGCGCCGACGCCGTGGGGGAGGAGAGATAGAAGCTCGTCATCGCGGCGAGGATCGTCGCGTGCTCGGCCCCCTGTGGCAGCATCTCGGTCGCCTGCGTCGCCCGGGTGGCGATCACGCTCATGCGAACCGCCGCTTCCTCGGAGGATACGTAGTGGTCAACCAGGCAGTGTTGGCCCGTCGCCGCGTCCTCGCCGCGGTCGATCAGGCTGTCGAGCAGGATATGCAGCGAACCGATCCAGGGGAAGTAGGCACTCTCGGTGGCGGCGGCTTGCCCGGATTCGAGAATCGGCTGCGCGGCAGCGGCGATCAGGGCGAACACGCTCAGCGAGGACGCTGCCGCGGCTGCCGTCTCCCACCAGCGAAGCCCCGTGCCGATCGGCGTCAGGCTCGTCGCCCAGTCGGCGAGAGCCCCACGCGTTTCAGAACACTCTCCGTGGTTGAGGCTCTGATAGGCGACCATTCGCCTGGCGCAGCGCAGCGCCGAATCGGCGACCGCGGCGTAGGAAGGCAGCGCGCGGAGCGCAAAGCGGCAGCGATCGACCAGGTTTCGCATGTATCCGTCGTCGTGGCCGCCCGCGGAGTGCTCGTAGTAGTCGACGTGCTCGCCATAGGGTTCCAGCGCGGTGAGTAACGCCAGGTGCAACTGGTGGCCGTTGGCGACTGGGTCGGCGCACGGCTGCTCGGCGAGCGTGTCGATGTAGTCGTAGGCGGCCTGGAAAGCGACGACCGCGCGAAGCACGCACGCACGGTGTGCGCGGGGCGCCAGCACGGCAAACGCGGCGGCGCCTTCGAGGTTGCCGCGCTCGCTCTTCTGCGTGAGCAGGGCGTGCCTACGCAGCACTGGGTCTGGGATCTCGCGCGCGTGATCTTGCCAGTGGCGGAGCTCGCGACTGAGCAGCGGGAAGACGCCGAGCCAGTATCTGGAAGCGGCTCCAGCGAACGCACTCGCTAGCGCTATGCGACTCCCGGTCGGGGCGGTCACACGAACAGTTTTGTCTGTTTGAGTTTCCTACATTGCTTACTCTTGGAAACTGGTCCGGGCCGACGCGCGTGCAGCGGCCAATCCGGGAAGCGCGATCACGGCGAGCGCGATCGCAGCAAGCAGCGCGAGCGTCAGCAGAACGTGCCCGGCGCCGACGGCGAACGGCGCTGGGAACCCGGTCTCGACCCGCAGCCAACGGCTCGCGAGCGCGTGACCGTACACTCCGGCGACGGCGCCCAGCACGCAGCCGATGCTCAACACGACGGCGCTCTCGAGCAGCAGCGCGCGCCACAGCTGGCCCGTGACATACCCCTGGATCTTCAGTGACGCCAGCCGCGCGCGTCGCTGCCAAATCGCGGCGCTCAACGCCGCAGCAACCGCCAGCGCTGCCGCGATCAATAGGAGGCTGGAGATCTCGCTGAGCGCGTAGAGCCCCTGGCGCGAGTCGGACTCGTATTGGCTCCGGCGTTCGCCGTAGGTCTGCACGCCGAGCCCGGGGCGGTGACCGAGCGCACGCACGACGGCGCGCCGTGCCGCTGCTTCGCTGACGCCGGGCCGCAAGTTCACCTCGAGTGCCGACGGCTGGTTCGTCCGCCAGTAGCGGACGTAGTCGCCCGCGCTCATGATCACCGCGCCCGGAGACCAGCCGAGGTTGGTCGTGATCGCGGCTACCGCGAGCGGAGCCGCACCGGTGGGCGTCGGCAGCGCAAAGTGCGAGCCGACATGCAGGTCGTGTTCCTGCGCGAAGCCGCCCGACACCGTCGCCCACCCGCCGGCTCTCACGAGGCGGGCCGCGCGCTGCGCGCCGCCGTGCAGGATCTGGCTCCGCGGGATCGGATCGTTGTCGCCGCTCGGCCGGGCGATGATCCACAGGCGTCGCCGGCCAACGTCCAGGAAGCCGCCCTGATAGACGCGCACCGACGCGACCCCCGGTGCGTGTTCGATTGCGGCGGTGGCGCCTTCGGGGTTAAACGCGTTCGTCGTGAGGTCGTTGCCGCCGGTCGTCACCCAAAGCTGGGCGGTGCGCAGATATTCGCTGAAGTTCGTATCCAGCCCGCGCAGTAGGTCCGCACGGGCGCCACCGATTGCCACGCTTCCATAGACCGCAAGCGCCGCGATCCCGGCGAGTGCCACAGAGCGCGTCGTGATCGCGCGAAGCTCTGACACGACCACGATCAGGGAGCTGCTGCGCACCCGCTCGCCTGCCCATTGCAGCAGCTGCGCGACGCCTGCGAAGACGGCCGGGATGAACAGCAGGACCACCAGCGCCAGTGCCATCCCGCCAACGATCGTGAGCCTCGTCGAGGCCAGCACCAAGGCCGAGATCGCCGCGAGCAATGCCAGCCCCGCGATCGCCAGCCGCATCGACGTGCGCCGCGCCAGCACCTCGCCGCCGTCCGAGCGATCTCGCAGGACCGCGTCGCTGGGCCGGCCGGGGCGCAGATCCAGCGCCGGCGACAGGGAGGCCAGCGTCGTCGCGAGCACGCCGCAGCCGAGCGAGACCAGGACGGTGCCGATGTGAAGCGCCTCGTGCTCGCCGATCGGAAAGGCGGTCGTCAGATACGTGGGGATCCGATGCAGGAACGCCCGCGAGAGCAGCGCGCCGAGCGCTACACCGGCAGCCGAGGCGAGGATCCCGAGCACGGCGGCCTGGAACGCGAGCAGCACGACGATCTGACGCCAGTCATATCCCTGGATGCGAAGGCCGGCCACGAAGCGCCGCCGCTCGGGGACGGTCAGAAGCATCGCGTTCAGCGCCAGTAGGAAGCCGACCATCACGCTGATCGCCGCGAACAGGTCGGTTGATTGGTTGTTGGGTTTGACCGCCTCGTCGAGTAGCTGCAGCTCGTTGTCGGCCGGCACGACGTTTAGTCGTCCGGCCGCGAGCGTGCGCAGCTCTCGCATGACCTCGGCATCGGCTCCGCGCCGCGGCTCGATCAGGACCTGCGTGATGCGACCTTCTGTGTGTGTCAGGACCTGCGCGTCTTCGAGCGGCGCGACGGCGACGGGACTCGAGGCGAGCACACCGAAGCTCGCGCTCTCGAGCACCGCGCCGACCAGCACTGACTGCGAATCGCCCAGCGCAAGCACTTTCACATGCTGGCCTGGTTCGACGCCGATCGCGCTCGCCACGCTCTGCGGCAGGAGCAGTCCGCCGCCGATGTGCACGCTCGAGCTCACACCCAGGCCACGCGTGCCGAGGCCACCCAGGTCGAACACAGACGGTGTCACGCCCAGCAACTGCACAGGCTCTCGCCCGAGCGGACCAACGACCGCGACGTCCTCACGCAGCACCGGTGCCGCCGCGCGCACACCCGGCAGGCGTCGGCTTGCGCGGGCCAGGGATTCCGGGACGCCCTCGGCTGAGCGAGCCGCCAGCTCGAGCCTCGCTGAGCCGACGAGCTCGTGAACGAGTTCCTGCGCAGAGCCGGTGATGCTCGCGTTCGCGACGAGCACGCTGAGGACGAGCGCCACGCCCACGGCGATACCGCTGGCGGCGAGCAGCTCCTGCACAGCATGCGCGCGTAGGCGCAGCCGGTACAGGTGTACCAGCATGCCCAAGCGCATCCCCGCGATCTCGGGGTGGAACGGTCTTCTCACGTGGGGGGTGCAGCCTGCTCCGGGTCGATCCCGTCCTCCAGGTGGCCGTCGCGCAGGGTATGCACCCGGTCCACGAACTGCGCGGCGTCGCGGTCGTGCGTGACCAGCAGCGTCGGGATACCGCGCTCATGGCATATGTCTCGCAGCAGCGCCATGACCTCGTGGCTGCGCTTGTAGTCGAGGTTGCCCGTGGGCTCGTCGGCGAGGATCAGCCGCGGGTCGTTCGCGAGCGCGCGTGCAATCGCGATGCGTTGGCGCTCGCCCATCGAGAGTTCCTCAGGAGTGTGCTCGGCACGCGCTGCCATGCCCACGCGTTCGAGCCACGGCATTGCACGGAGTCTGCCCTCGCGAAGGTTGTAGCCGCCTCCGGTGAGCTTGATCGTGGCGTTGTCGAGTGCCGAGGTGTGGGGCATCAGGTGAAACGCCTGCAGGATGAAGCCCACGTCGCGCCGGCGATAGAGCGCGCTGTCGCGCTCGGAGAGCTCGCTGAGGAGCTTGCCGTCGAACGCCACGCTGCCGCTGTCGGGGGTGCTGAGGGCCGCCGCCAGCATCAGCAGGGTCGTCTTGCCCGAGCCGCTCGGGCCGTAGAGCGCCACGAACTCCCCCGCGGAGATCGTCAACGAGACGCCATCCACCGCCTTGATCGTCTCCGTGCCGCTCGGGAAGTGCTTGACGACCTCGCGCAGCTCGAGCGTGCTCACTGCCCGGCACGCTCCGTCCCGAGGCGTCGGCGCCCCGGCATCGGGACGACGGTTCCCCGCGCTTCCGTGGAGAGGAGCTCCCCGTCGGAGATCGACACGAGGACGCTGAAGCCCTGCAGCGCGGACATTTCCTCAGAGGCGACGAGCAGCGCCATCTCGCGCTCGCGCGCCACCGCCCGCAGCATCGCGTAGAAGCTGTCGCGGTCTCGCAGGTTTGGGAACAGAGCCGGTTCGTCAAGCACCAGCAGCCTCGGGTTGCGTGCGAGCGCGCGCGCGAGCATCACCCTCACGCTCTCCGTCAGCGACAGCGAGCTGGTCAGCTCGTGCGCGCCTCCGGCGCCGATCTCGACGCGATCGAGCACGTGCATCGCGCGGCGCCTGGCCTCGCGCATCGTCAGCCCCTCGCTTCCGAGCGACGTGGCGACGTGGTCGACGACGGTCTCCCCGGGGCTCGACCGCCAGTCGCCCGCGGACATGAACGCCATCTCGCCGCGTAGGAGCCGCCCTCGCTCGCGGCTTGCCATGCGCGCCACGTCGCGCCCGTCGAAACGGATCGTGCCGGAGTCCGGCAGGGCGATCCCCGCCGCGAGGCGCAGAAGCGTCGACTTGCCCGAGCGCCGCATGCCGTACACGCCCATTGACATGCCCGCGTCGATGTCGAGCGAGACACCGTCCAGGACGACGATCTCGCGTTCACCGTCCGGATAACGCTTGCTGACGTTCAGAAAGGAGAGCAGCGGCGTCATCGCGGCGGTCTCGCTACTGATGCGGTTCCTGGAATTCGTTGATTCGCCTTCTGGTGCGGGCGGCCCAGTCGATCTCGACCTGCAGCTGTGCGTAGACGGCGTCGCGCGTGCAGTCCATGCACAGCGCCGTCCACGAGCGTGGTGGCCCCTCGGTCGGGGAGACGAGCTGTGCCAGCACGAGGCATTCGCGCTCGTACGCCTTCAGCGCAGCCACCACGCGACGGGCGTCCTCGTGGCGGGCGACAGACAGCTTGGCCTGCAGCCCCAGGCGCACCGGCTCGCGTGGAAGCAGTGTCTCCATCCACAGCGTCAACGCCTCGGGCGTCTCCTCGGTGGGGTAGTAGACGAGATGCGTGCGGCGCAGGTTGTTGCGCTTGGGCTCGTCCCGGGAGACCGCGAGCCCCGTCTTCTCCAGCTGCTCGAGGAGCCTGTAGACGTCGTTGGTATCCACCCGCCACGTCTCGCCGAGGCGCACCGACAGACGGTTGGCGAGATCGCCGCCGTGTCCCGGGCGCTCCAGCAGCAGGCCGAGCAGAGCTCCGCGCAAGGGCGTAGAAGGGCCCCGCATCCACCTCGTCTTCTCTGGACTTGCGCTCGCCATCGCTCCTCGTCTCCGTTCGGGAGGACTCACCGAGACAATACAGCAAGCCGAACACGTGCCGAATCGTTCCGACATGCTGTCCTGTCCACTTTTACAGTACGAGCACCCCGGCTCCGCGGAAGCGTCCCGCACGCAGATCCGCGAGCGCCTCGTTGGCCCGCTCCAGAGGATAGGTCGTGACATGCGTCTCGACCGCTGCGCGTGGCGCGAGCGCGAGCAGCTCATCGCCGTCGCGGCGCGTCAGGTTCGCGACCGAGCGCACGCTGCGCTCCTCCCACAGGATGTCGTAGGGGAACGAGGGGATGTCGCTCATGTGAATCCCGCCGCAGACCACCGTCCCGCCAGGCGCGAGCGCTCGCAGTGCGAGCGGCACGAGCGCGCCGTCGGGCGCGAATAGGATCGCTGCTTCGAGCGGTTCCGGGGGCGTGTCGTCCGAGCCTCCCGCCCACACGGCGCCGAGCTCCAGCGCGAACGACTGCGTCGCCTCGTCTCCGGGTCTCGTGAAGGCGAACACGCGCCGCCCTTGCCAGCGACAGATCTGCGCGAGGATGTGCGCGGCGGCGCCGAAGCCGTACAGGCCGATGCGCTTGGCGTCCTCACACATGCGCAGCGCGCGATAGCCGATCAACCCCGCGCACAGCAGCGGTGCGGCCTGCTCGCTCGAGAAGCTGGACGGGATCGGGAAGCAGTAGCGCTCGTCTGCGACCGTGTACTGCGCGTAGCCGCCGTCGATGTCGCGACCGGTGAAACGGGCGTTCGGACAGAGGTTCTCGCGTCCGCTCGCGCAGTACTCGCACTCGCCGTCGGTCCAGCCGAGCCAGGGCACGCCCACGCGCCCGTCGCGCATGCGCTCGCCGCTGGTCCCCTCGCCGCGGCCCGCAACGGTACCGACGATCTGGTGTCCGAGAACGCGTGGGGGGGAGGGCACCGTCACCTCGCCGTCGAGCAGATGCAGGTCCGTGCGGCAGAGGCCGCACGCCTCCACGCGCAAGAGCAGCTGACCGGGACCGGGCTGGGGGATCGGGAGCTCAACCTCGCGCAGCGGTCGCCCGACCTCCTCGAACACCATCGCCCTCATCGTGCCCGCTGGTGCAGCTTGCGCCATAGTTGCCTGCAGTGAACCACGAATCGGTGCTCCTGCCGTGAGTGCGGCGCTCTACTTCAGCCATCCGGCCTCGCTCGAGCACGATCCGCGCGTGCACTCCCCGGGCCACCCCGATACGCCCGAGCGCCTGTTCGCGCTGGAGGCCGCTCTGGCAGAGCGCGACTGGCTCGGCTGGGAGCGCCGCCAAGCCCGTGCAGCGCAGGAGTCACAGCTCGAGCTGGTGCACTCGGCTCGGCACGTGCGCTCGATCGCGGAGCTGTGCGCGGCGGGTGGGGGCGCGATCGATGCAGATACGTTCGTCGGCGAGTCATCCTTCCGCGCGGCCCTACATGCCGCGGGCGCCGCGTCTGCGATGACCTCTGCTCTGCTCGCCGGCGAGGCGCCGGTCGGGTTCTGCGGCGTCCGGCCTTCGGGCCACCATGCCGAGCGCGACCGCGCGATGGGCTTCTGTCTGTTCAACAACGTCGCCGTGGGTGCCGCGGTGGCGATCGCCGAGATGGGTCTGCGCCGTGTGTTCGTGCTCGACTGGGACGTGCATCACGGCAACGGCACAGCTGAGATCTTCCGCCGGCGCGCGGACGTGCTGTTCGCGAGCATCCACCAGATGCCGCTGTATCCGGGCAGCGGCCCGCTCGAGGACGCAGGGTCGGGCCCCGGTGAGGGCTACACGATCAACCTGCCGGTGCCGCCCGGCTCACGGGAGCCGCTGTGGATGGGCCTGCTCGAGCAGGTGGTGGCGCCAGCCGTACGCGCGTTCGAGCCTGAGCTCGTGCTCGTCTCCGCCGGCTTCGATGCCCACGAGGACGATCCGCTCGCCGATTGCCTTCTGCAGACGGGTTCGTTCGTGCGGATGGCAGCGTCGGTGCGCGAGCTGGCGCGCGCCGGCGGGATTCCTTTGGGTTTTGTGCTCGAGGGGGGCTACAACCGTCGGGTGCTCGCCGAGTGCGTGTGCGCGATCCTGCCGATCCTCGCCGATGCGCCCGCGCCGCCCGCTGTGCAAGTCGCGGCGGTGTCGGCGCTCTCGGAGGAAGAGCGTTCCCAGATCGCGCGCGCCGCCGCCCAGGTAGGCCGCTACTGGCAGCTCTGAGCGGTAAACCGCCGCGGCGGCGGCCCCGGTCAGATGCCTTGCCCGGGAAGGAACTCGTTCGTGAAGGGCGGCAGACCCGTGTTGTTCGGGTCGCTCTTGAGCAGCCCGTGGGAGTACATCCAGTTTCCGAACGCGGCCCATGCGGACGGGCTCTGCCATCCGTATGGGTTGCTCGCGCTCGCGGGTTGCGCCGCCGGCAGCGTCTGCTTGATCGATTCGAGCTGCAGCCTCGGTTCCAATGATGGATTGGCTTTGACGACCAGTTCGGCCGCCTTGGCTGGGTCGGCGCGCACGGCATGCTCACCGCGTGTCAGCGCCTGCAGGAAGGCCCGAACGTCCACGCCATCTTTGTGCGCCTCGCTTTCGCGTACCACCAGCACCAGCTCGTCGTAGTCGGGCACGCCGGCCTGGTCGATCGGGATCGTGATGGGATGCTTGTGCATCAACGCCAGCTGGATCGCCTCGTAGTTCCAGTAACCGCCCAGCGTCGCCGCGACCTTCCCGGAGAGCATCGCGGGGATGAGGTTGAAGCCGACGTTCACTTCCTTGACGCTCGTAGGCTTCACCCCGGCGCTCTGCAGGGCGCTCTTCAGCTCCGCTGCCTGGTAGGGGATGCCGGCGGTGCCGACCGTCTTGCCGGCGAGCTCGGCGACGCTGTTCACGTGTGCGGAGGGCAGCGCGATGATCGACGTGAGTGGTCGTTGCACGAGCGCCGCGACGGAGACGACCTTCAGCCCCTCGTCGCGCGCCAGCAGGACCTCGGGCTCATAAGAGATCGCCATGTCCACCTTCCCCGCCGCCAGCAGCTTCAACGGTTCGGCCGTTTCGGCCGGGACGACAGGCTGCACGGCGAGGCCGACCGCACGGAAGTAACCGTCTGCGATCGCAGAGTAGAGCGCGGCATGATCGGCGTTGGGGAACCAGTCGAGCATCACCGAGAACGGCTTGGAGCTCGACGCCGAGATCGTTTCCTGCTTGGCTCCGCAGGCCGACAGGCTGAGCGCGATCGAGGCTGCGGCGAAGATCGGCGCGATGCCTCGGCGGACGGCGTGCGGGGTTCTCAACGGGTGTCTCCTCTCGGTTGTATCGCCCACGGCGCCAGACGGCGCTCGGCGAGGGCAAGGGCATAGAAGCAAGCGACGGCGAATCCGAACAGGACCGCTGTGGCCGCGTACGCTCGTGCTGTTTGAAAGCCGCCGGCGTCGCTCATGATCTCGTGTCCGAGGCCGGCGTACGCTTCCGTGCTGGGAGTGCTCGTCTCGGCGATGAACGCGCCGATCACACCCACCGCGAGCGCGATGCGCGCGCCGCTCAGCGCCGCGGGCAGTGCCGCCGGCAGCTCGCCGAAACGGAACGTCTGCCAGCGCGAGGCGTCCAGCGTGCGCAGCAGCTTCGCCTGCTCGGGATCGACCGCCGCGAGTCCATCGACGGTCGTTACCACGACGGGGAAGAAACAGATCAGCGCGATCACCACGAGCTTGGGGAACAGGCCAAAGCCCCACCAGAAGACGAGCAGCACGCCGATCACCGGGATTGGGATTGCCTGCGAGCCCACGGCGAGCGGGTACACGGCGCGGCGCAGCAGCGGCGAGAGATGGATCGCGACAGCCAACGCGAGACCGGCCAACAGCGCGAGGCCGAGTCCGAGCACGACCTGCTCGGCGGTGATCGTGAAGTTGTGCCAGACGAGCCCGCCGTTGCTCCACAGCGCTGCCGCGACCGCGTGCGGCGCCGGCAGCAGCGTGCTTTCGACGCCGCCCAGGTCCACGTAGAGCTCCCACGCGCCGAGGAGCGCCGAGGCGAGCACGAGCGCCGGCAGGACGCGTGCGGCGCGCGCGCTCATCTGCTCCTGTCCATGCCCAGCGCCACCAGAGCCCGCTCGCGCAGGGCGATCACGTCCGGGTCGGTGCGGGCGCGTGGGCGTGCGATCGCTACCTCCAGCTGCGCCACGACACGACCCGGCCGGGGTGAGATGACGGTCACGCGGTCGGCCAGCAGGACCGCCTCCTCGACGTCGTGGGTCACGAGCACCACCGTGCGAGGCTCCTGCGCGAGCGTGCGCGCGAGCCACTCCTGCATCTCGCTGCGCGTGATCGCGTCCAGCGCACCGAATGGCTCGTCCAGGCAGAGGACGGGCTTGCCGGCCAGCAGCGTGCGCAGGAAGGCGACGCGCTGGCGCATGCCGCCGGAGAGCTCCTGCGGGCGAGCGCTCTGGAAACCGTCGAGGCCCAGCTCGACGAACAGCGCCTGCGCCCGCGCACGCGCCCGCTCGCGTGAGTGCCCCGCGATGCGCAGGGCTAGCGCCGCGTTGTCCAGCGCGCTCAGCCACGGCAGCAGCAGGTCGCGCTGGGGCATCAGCACCGCGGGCGGGCAGGCGATCGTGCCGCTGTCGGGCCTCTGCAGTCCGCACAGCAGCTCCAGCAGCGTGCTCTTGCCGCACCCGCTTGGCCCCACGACCGCGAGCAGCTCGCCTGTCTGCGCATGCAACGACACATCCGCGAGCGCCTGCACGTCGCCGCCCCCATGAGCGCGATAGCTGTGGCTGACGTGATCGAACGCGATCTCCGCACCGTCAGCCGCGTTGCGCGACTGCGGCTGCGTAGGGGACTGCAGTTCGGTCGGCACGTCGCTCCCTTCGCGGGCATTACCCCACAGGTTCTAAGGGTCGGCGCCGGGGAATTGATCCTGTGCGCCATCTCAGCCGGCTTTCCCGCCAGCCCCCCTGTGTCAGCTCCAGGGTGAGGATGCTAGCGCGCGCCGACCGGCTCCTCAGCCGCCGGCAGCGATCACCGGGCGTGTCAGAGCGCGCACGAAGTCCTCGAGCTGCGCGGTCGTCCAGCACTCGAAGGCGGTGCAGAACTCCTCGTAAGCGGCGATCACCGAGTCGCCGTAGTTCCAGTAGAGCCGGGGCTCGGGGTTCAGCCAGAAGGTGCGCCCGGCGCGCGAGGCGATCTGGGCGAAGATGTCCGCGCGCGGGTCGCGCCCGTTGGTGCGCGCGTCGCCGAGCACGATCACCGTCGCGCGTGGATGCAGGTCGTCCTCGACCTGCGCAAGGAACTCCGACCACACGCGGCCATAGTCGGTGTAGCCGGAGATGTCAGCGACGCCGGCATCGCCGGAGATCTTTTCGCTGACGGCTTTGAAGTTGCGCTCGTGTTCGAAGATGTCCGTGACCTCGGAGATCCGCTCGATGAACACGAACGAGCGCATCTTGCGAAACGTGTCGTGCAGCGCATGCAGCACGGATAGGAAGAACACCGACGCCGAGGTCACGCTCGTGGATACGTCACACAGCACATAGATCTCAGGGCGTTTGGGGCGGCGGGGGCGGTACTTGAGCACGACTGGGACGCCGCCTGTCTGAAGCGATGCGCGCATCGTACGCCTCACGTCCACGTGTGCGTGGCGGCGGTGGCCGCGGTTCTGCATGCCCTGCGTGGCCAGGCGCCGACGCAGTTGCGCCACGACGCGGTGGACGGCCGCGAGATCCGCGAGCGGCCCGGAGGGCAGTGCCCGGTCTAGCTCGCCCAGCGCTCGCGCCGGCGGGAGGCTACCGGTCCGCTCGATCTGCGCGCGCTCGAGCTCGCGCCTGAGTAGCGCCTCGAAGCGTCGCAGCGCCTCGCGTGGAAGACCGTCGTGACGGGGGTCGTCCGGGGGTAGCTCCGGCTGGGGCTCGGCGCGCAGGCCGAGCGCACGACGGATGCGCTGGACGTCCACGCCGATCACGCCCGAGCCCTCCTGGCGACGGGCGAACGCGGCGATCGCCATGCGCGCGAGATCGCGCATCGCGCCCTCCGAGCCGTCGCGCAGGGCGGCGGCGATCTGGGCGCGCAGCTCTTCGAGGTCCTCCTCGGTGAGCTCGCCGAGGGCAGCGCGCTCGCCCTCGCGAATGCCCTCCTGGACGGCGGCTATCTCAGCGGCGCGAAAGAAGAAGCGGTCGAACACCAGCTCGAACACGCGGCGGTCCTCCTGGCTCTTGGCGAGCGTCGCCGCGAGCGCCTCGCGGAAGTCGCGCTGCGAGGTCCAGCTGATCTCGCCCAGCACCTCGAACGCGTCGAGCATCTCCGAGGTGCCGACCTTCACGCCTTCGCGACGCAGCTCCTCTCCCAGCTCCAGAATGCGCGCCGGCAGGCCCTCGAGCTCAGGCGACATCGGCGGGCGAACGCAGCTTCAGCCCCACGCGGTCGGCCACCACGTCCATGTCGGTGCGGTGCTTGACGATCACCGACATCGTTTCCGTGAACGTGTCCGCGTCGATGTCCTTCACGCCGAGCAGCAGCAGCGCTCGCGCCCAGTCGATCGACTCCGCGATCGACGGCGGCTTCTTGAGGTCGAGCGCGCGCACCATGCCGATCACCTCCACGAGCCTGCGCGCGACCGTCTCTGAGAGCTCCGGCGTGTGCATGCGCACGATTTCCAGCTCGTGCTCGAGCTCGGGGTAGTCGAGCCACAGGTACAGGCAGCGGCGCTTGAGCGCCTCGGTCAGCTCGCGAGAGTTATTGGACGTGAGCAGCACGATCGGGTGCGTGCGCGACTCCACCCGGCCGAGCTCGGGGATCGAGATCTGGAAGTCGGAGAGCACCTCCAGCAGCATCGCCTCGAACTCCTGGTCGGTCTTGTCGATCTCATCGATCAGCAGCACCACCGGCTCCTCGGAGGCGATCGCCGCCATCAGCGGTCGCGCGAGCAGGAACTCCTCGCCGAAGATGTCATCCTGCACCGCCTCCCAGCCGGTGCCCGACGCCTCGGCCTGGATGCGCAGCAGCTGCTTGCGGTAGTTCCACTCGTACAGCGCCTTGGCCTCGTCGAGACCCTCGTAGCACTGCAGGCGCACGAGCTCGCGGCCGAGGTATGAGGCGAGTGCCTTCGCGAGCTCGGTCTTGCCGACTCCCGCGGGCCCCTCCACGAGCACGGGCTTGCCCAGCCTCGTGGCGAGGAAGGACACGAGCGCCGTGGACTCGCCCGGCAGATAGCCGACCTCGCGCAGGCCTGCAGAGACGTCTGCAACGGAGGTGGGCTCCTGGGTCTGGGAGGGGGACATCGTCAGCGCAATCATAGGCGCCGGAATCGCGCGGGCTCCTGCAGCGCGCCGCCTATCGTGGGTCGTGGCCGCCGGGCGGGTCCTCGAAAGACAGCTGCTCGGGAGGCGCCGGTGGGTAACGAGGGCGCTGGCCGGCCGCCCCCGGCTCGCGTGCGGCCACGGGCGTCGGGCGTTTTCGCCGTGCGCGGACGGGGTTCACGGCGGTGGCATCGATGTCCGGCAGCGGCTTCGCCTCGACGGTCGGGGGGACGCCCGGCTCGGTTGGCGAGTAGGGCTCCAGAGGCAGCGGGCGCCGCGGCCGCGGGGCACGCGCCCGCCTGAGCGGCGGCTCGGGCCGCTCCTCCGCGCGCATGCGCCCGCCGGCGACGACGAGGCCGAGCGCCAGCAGCAGCGCGATGAAGATCCCCCACTCGACGCCGACGGTCGAGGTCACCTGTTCGTTGCCCTGCAGCCCGGGCTTGTCGAACAGCCTGTAGAAGATCAACAGTGCCGTCCAGCCTCCAGCGATCATCACAACTAGGCCGTCGCCGCCGGGGAGCTGGAAGTTGCGTCGCTCGGCGCGCGCAAACAGCATCGCGAGGATCCCGGCGCTTACCAGCAACACGGCCGCCTCGACGAAGGAGAATGCCTGGAACGCGCTGAGGCTCGTCTGCGTTGCCTTCGCCGCCCCGTGTACGACCACGGTGTCCGTCTTGTCATACCAAGGCAGCAGCATCGAGACGAACAGCCCCAGCGATGCCAACGCCGCGCGTCGTTGTGCGGGTGCCAGCTCGCGCCACGCGTCTGTGAGCCTGGTCATCGCTGCCCGGCGCTCCTGCGGGTCGTGTCTACGGGGGCCACTCGCGCCTAGTCTAGGCGGGGCGGCTGAAGCTAATGACGGCTGACCACAACGGTGCCGTTCGTGGTGGAGAAGTTGCCCGCTAGGTCGGTCGCCGTGAGCTCAACCGTGAAGGTTCCGCCCTTGCTCGGAGTGACCCACAGCAGTCGTGGCTTGCCGTGTTCCACGGTGGCGCGGTTCGTCCACACGACCTTCGCGCCCTGTCTCACGGTCATGCTCACGGTTGAGATCTTCGACAGCGACATCTGCACCCCCGCCCTCGTGCCCCCGGCGAGCTTCTTGGAGATCAGCGAGATCACCGGCGGCGTGTGCAGGTCAGCGGTGAAGCTCTGTGCGGTGGTGCAGTAGATCTCGTCGCCCGGGATCTGCGCGCTCGTCTGCGCCGCGTGGGCGGAGGCGGCGCTGGCCCCTCCCGTGCTCGAGGACGTCGTAGTCGTGCTTGTTGTGGTGGTTGTTGTGGTGGTCGTCGTGGGTGTGCTGGCGGTGGGCGGGCTTGCGCTCGCCAGCGGCTCGCCCTTGCTCGTGCGTTCGCACAGGTGCTGCAGGAATTCAGTGAGCAGTTCGTGGTAGTTGAGGTCGGATTCCCCGAACTGGTCATACATCGACCAGGCGCCGGTGTTGTAGAGCGGCACGATCGCGCGCGCCTCGGCGTCGCCCGCTTCGAACAGGGAGAGCCCGACCGGGTCTTTGGTGATGGAGGTGTAGTCGTATAGGCCCACCAGCGCCTGGATGAAGCCGTTGAGGATGCGATCGCTGGGTGCGTAGGTGTACTCGGCGTACATCGCGCCGGCGGCCGTCTTCACGCGCACGCCTTGGGGGGGTGCGGTCTCGAAGATGCCCAGTGCCTGCTGTGCGGCGGTCAGATCAGCCTGTTCTTTGAAGCGCGACCAGGCGCGCGCCAATACCTGGAGGGCGGTCCCCTGTGAGAGGCCGCTCGTCCACGGGGGTGCGCCTCCGTCGAACGGGAACATGTACTCCCAGGCGATGCCTCCCGCGCGCTGGGTGGCCAGCGGAATCACTTCGGACAGCAGCTGGCGCAGGTTCGCGTTTTCGTGCCCGGACAGGTAGTAGCCGTTGGCCTCACCAAACGTCGCCAGCCACTGGATCTCGAGGCCCTCACCGGGGTAGTGCTCCCAAACGATGTGGCTGCCGGGGAAGCTGACGCGCTCGTCGTCACCCAGCAGCGGTTCCGTCGTCCACCACTGGCGGTTGCGTTCGAGCGTGAGGAATAGGGCGGGCAGGCGCGAGGGGATGAACTCGCCTGCCTTGGCCATTGCCTGCAGGTTGGCGAGGACGGCTCCCAGTTCTTCCTTGCGCGTGCCGCTCAGCCTGCCGAGCGAGCTTTTCGCCGCCACGTAAGCCGCGTAGTCCTGACGGTAGCTCGCTTCGCTGATCGTGGCGGCATGCAGTAGCCCGGCCAGCGCTGCCGTGACAGTCGGCCCGTGGCTCGCCGCCACGTGCGCCTTCCTGCGCACGTGCACAGGCGCGAGCGCGTTGGCGCCCGAGGCTGCGCTCGCGCGGTGGGCGAGGGCGGGGGAGCTGGTCAGCCAGCCCGCGGCGAGGATGCCCAGGGCGAGCGTCGCTAGACGCTTGGCGCGCACCGCGCGGATGCTACGCGGGCGGTACTTCCTCACTGCAGGCCAGCTTGCAGCTGGACCTTTCACGCGTGACGCCACGTCCCTCGAACACATCGCGGCGCCCAGCAGTTGCGCGGCACGCCGCGCGGCAGCTATTCCGCTTCGAGCCCGAGCTCCTCGACTCCGTCGAGCTCGTCGTCCTCCTCGTCGTCCTCCTCGTCGTCCTCGTCGATGTCCTCGTCGTCGTCGGGCAGCAGATCTGGGCTGGCGCCGTGGGAAAGCTGAAAGCGCTCGACCAGGTCGTCGCGCTTGTCCTCATCTAGCGGAGAGTCCTCGGCGATCAGGACCCACTCATCGCCGTCGAACTCGTCTGCATCGAATAGCTCGTGGTCGACCTCCGGGGAGTCGTCGACGACGATCATGATCTCGGTCTGGGGGTTGAAGTAGGTGCCAGGGCGGATGGTGATCTCATCGAGTTGGAACCGGCGCGCGTTGGTCATCGGCCGTTTATACCCCACCGCACGACCGTTGTGTTCACGGCTGCAGCTCCTCGAGCGTGCGCTTGACCTCACTGTCCACCTCGAGCGGCTCGAGTCCTTGCCGCACACGCCGCTCGTTGCGGGCGAGCACCAGCTGACGCACCTCCGTCACGAGCTCCGCGTCGTGCGAATTGGAAGCCCGCCCGCCCTCCTGCTCGAGCAAGCGCGCCAGCTCGATCTCGACATCGAGCGCCGGCTCGCCCCGGCGTACGCGGCGTTCGCTGCGCGCCACGAGCATCTGGCGTATCTCCAGCTCCCGCTCGGCGCGCGCCTGAGGGGAGTCTGGCGCGGGGACGGTGCCGGCGCCCGTGCGGTCACCTTCGCGTGCGATGCCGCCTCCGCCGATCTGGTCGTAGGCGCTGCCGCCCTCGCGGGATGCCAGCAGCACGAGCGAAACGATCAGCGCGAGCGCCACAAACCCGAACAGGGCAAAGGCCAGCGCGTTCGGCGCGAGGGCGAGCAGCGCGATCAGCAAGGGCTTCGCCCTGCGTCCGCGGCCGGCTCGACCATCCGCACCCATGAAAAACGGCACACCACCGGGCAATCAATCATCTGCCCTGATTCTTGCCGATCGGCTGGGTGTTCGCTACCCTCCGAGAATATTGACTGACCAGTCAATCTAGAAACGTGCCACCCCGTAAGGAGATCTGAGAATGGTCGATTTCACGCTCACCGATGAGCAGAAGAACCTGCGCGAGATGGCGCACGACTTCGCGGTTAAAGAGATACGCCCGGTTGCCTGGGAGTACGACAAGGAGGGCACCTGGCCCGCGGACATCATCCAGAAGGCGTGGGACGTCGGCCTCATGAACAGCCACATCGAGGAGGAGTACGGCGGACCCGGCGCGAGCTACCTCGACGGCTGCCTAATCGAGGAGGAGCTCTCGTGGGGCTGCTCGGGCATCCAGACCTCGCTCGGCTGTAATGGGTTGGCGACCGCACCGATCGCGCTCGGCGGCTCTGAGGAGACGAAGAAGAAGTACCTGGGCATGCTCACCGAATCGCCCAAGCTCGCCTCCTTCTGCCTGACCGAGCCCGACGCCGGCTCGGATGTCTCCGGCATGCGCACGACCGCCGTCAAGAAGGGCGACAAGTACGTCATCAACGGCTCCAAGTGCTTCATCACCAACGGCGGCTACGCCGACTTCTACACCGTCTATGCGAAGACCGACAAGGATGCCGGCCACCGTGGCATCTCCGCGTTCGTGGTCGAGCGCGACTGGGGCGTCGTCGTGGACAAGAAGGAGGACAAGCTCGGACAGCGCGCGTCGAACACCGCCACGATCTCCTTCAACGACGTCGAGGTGCCCGCCGAGAACCTGCTCGGCGAGGAGAACCAAGGCTTCAAGCTCGCGATGATGACGCTCGACCGCACGCGCCCCGGCGTGGCGGCAATGGCCACCGGGATCGCGCGCGCGGCAATGGAGTTCGCCGTCGACTACTCGCGCGAACGCGTGCAGTTCGGGGTGCCGATCGCAATGCACCAGGCGATTCAGTTCATCATCGCCGACATGGCCACCGAAATCGAGGCGGCACGCCTGCTCACATGGAAGTCGGCGACGATGCTCGACAACGGAGAACGCAACACGCTCATCTCCTCCCACGCCAAGCGCTTCGCTGCAGACACCGCGATGAAGACCGCCACGGAAGCCGTGCAGGTCTACGGTGGCTACGGCTTCATCAAGGACTATCCCGTGGAGAAGCTCTTCCGCGACGCAAAGATCATGCAGCTCTATGAGGGCACCTCCCAGATCCAGCGCCTCGTGATCGCCCGCGAAACGCTGCTGCCGCGGCGGGTGCAGGAGCCCGCCGCCGCGATGGCCTAGGTTCTTAGACGTCTCGCTCGCCGCCCCCCGCGTCCTCTGGGCGTGAGCGGGGGCGGCCCGCACTGGACACTCGTTCGATCATCCGCCCGTGGGGGTGATCGTCGCGTCTGTGCTCGCCGAAGCCGACCCTGGATGCCCGGACGCAGGCGTCGTCCGGGTCGGAGGCTGACCTGTTCCGGGTCGCTCGCCGATAACGGAAAGCGAGGGAGACGATGCTCAGAGGAGTTGACAGGACAGACCGCCCGCCGGCAGGCGTGGCAAGGTTCGACGTCGCCCGCGAGGATCTCGACGCGCGCACGTGCGTGGTCGCGGTCGGTGGCGATCTGGACCTCTCCAGCGCGCCGCAGCTGAAGTGGACGCTCCTGGACTCGCTGGAGGAGGGGCACGATCGACTCGTGCTCGATCTGTCTCGGGCGACGTTCATGGATTCGACCGCGCTTGGGGTGTTGATCGGCGTCAACCGCAGCCTCGCGCTTGGCGCGCGGCTGGCGATCGCCGGTGCGCGCCACAACGTGTTGAACATCTTCGAGTTGTCCGGGCTGGACGCCGCCTTCGTGATGCTCCCCACGCTCGAGGAGGCCCTCGCATACGTCCGCGGGGATTCCGCCGAAGACAGGTGATGAGAGGACCAGTCGTGGCATCCCGCGCCGTCGAGCCCCAACCGCTCTCGCGCCTGGGCTCACGCCTGGCGGCGGCTGTGCTCCTCGCATGCTGCGCGCTGCTCCTCGGCGCGGCATCGATCGCCGCCGCTCACACCGCGCATGCGGAGCGCTCCCAGCAAGCCGGCGCGTCATCGCAGACGCTGCCGCTACCCGCACCGAGCGCCGCGCCGGCTGCGCCCGCACCCGTCCCAGCGCCGGTACCTGCGCCATCGCCGGTGCCATCGCAGCCCTCCCAAGCCGAAGGCGCGGGGCAGCATCACAGCGCGAGTCACGAATCCCACCAGCACCACGCGGCGCACCAACAGCCCGCGGCGCAGGGCACAACGAGTACCGGCCAGGGCACCACGACCGCTGGCCAGGGCACGCCTCCCGTCGGCCAGGCCACGGCTTCCCAGCCACAGGCCACCGCGGGTCAGGCGCCCAGCAGCTCCCCTGCCTCTGCCGACGCGGCACCCGGCTCGCTCGCACACCGCAGGGAAGAACGGGAACGCCGCGCAAAAGAAGAACGGGAACGGCACAAAGAAGAAGCCGTGCGGCATAAAGAAGCGAGGAAAGCCGAACGCTCCGGAGGATCGAGCAAAACCAGCGAAGAAGGCTCGTCATCCACCGAACCGGTCGCTGAAGGCTCCTCGGGCGCCACGCCTGGCGTCTCGGCGTTGGCAACCTTCTCCTCGCCGAGCCCGGTCGCCACGATCGCATCGAGTTCGAGCCCTGACGCGCCTGCCACGGCGAGTGCGCCGTCGGTGGGCGGCGTTTCCCAGCAGGCCGTGGACGGGCATCGTACGCGCGCTGCGCGCCGGGCACGCACGAGCCGCACCCACGCACGCGCCACCCACAGGCGCGCTGCCACCGCGGCCGCATCCGCCGCGCTGGTTGCGCCCGCCGGGGTCCTGCGAACGAGTGCTCACGCCACGCCCGCCGGAGGCACGCTTGTCGGATCGCGGGCTATCAAGAAGCCCACCAAGTCCTCGCCGTTGGTGACGACGATCACGAAGATCGTGGGCGTCGTGCCGACGCCGATCCGGATTCTGATCGCGGCGCTTGCGGCGCTCGCGCTCGCGCTCGCCGTACGCTCACGCTTCTCCGCGGCGAGGGCGCGGCGCCTGGAGCGCCAGCGCGGACAGCTGCTGGAGGACGTGGGCCTGCTGCAGGCAGCGCTGCTGCCGGTCGCGCCCGAGCGGCTCGGACCGGTAGGGACCTCCGCCGCGTACAAGCCCGCGGACGGACCAGGTGCGGGCGGTGACTTCTACGACGTGTTCGCGCTCGAGGACGGGCAGCTGGCGGTGATCGTGGGCGACGTCTCCGGCCACGGGCGACACGCGTTGCCGCACACAGCGCTGCTGCGCTTCACGCTGCGCGCGTACCTCGAGGCGGGGCTCTCGCCGCGCGACGCCGTGCAGACGGCGGGTGCGGTGCTCGACCGCCAGCTCGGGGGGCAGTTCGCGACGGTCGTGGCCGCCACGTACAACCCGCGCGAGCGCCTACTGGTGTACGCGTGCGCTGGGCATCCGGCGCCCGTCGTGCTGGGTGCGCACCGCGACGCCGCGATCACGCCGATCACCGCCAGCTCCTCCCCGCCGATCGGCGTGGGCATGCGCACCGGCACTCGCCAGACGACCATCTCCGTACCGGGGCGCGCACAGGTGTGCTTCTACACAGATGGCGTAACCGAGGCGCGCGTCGGCACGGAGCTGTTTGGCGCCGAACGTCTGCGCGGCGCCCTCGTAGAACTGGGCCCCGGTGCGTCGGCTGCGGCGGTACTCGACAGCGTGGTTGCGCGCGCGGATGCGCGCCCCGACGACATGGCGGCGTGCCTACTGCGTGTCGAGGGCGGCGAGGATGCGCCGCGAGTGCTGGTGGAGGAGCTGGAGCTCGACCGCGGCAGCGCAGCTAGCCAGCGCACGACGCGCTTCCTGCTCGCGTGTGGCGTTGAGCGCGACGAGCTTGGCGAGGTGATCCAAGCTGCCCGCACCGCGGCCGGTCGCGACGGTACGGCGGTGCTCGAGCTCGACCACGCGCGGGGAGCGCCCCAGGTCACGCTCCGGCGTGAGCACCTCAGATATCTGCACGTCCCCCAAACGGAAGTAGAGGTGAGTCGATGAGCCCACGGCCGACACTTGCGCCCGACGCCGCGATCGTGCTCGGCATCGCGGCGACCGCGATGCCGTTCGCTCGCACCCGCAAAGATGAGCTCGAGCGCTGGCTGCGCCTGCTGCGCCTGCACGGGGAGGTGGGCACCGCGCTGCAAGCTCTGGGCCTCAGCGAGGGTCCGCTGCCGGAGCCGGGCGAAAAGGGCGCCGCGCGTCGGCAAGCGCCGGCAGACTCCGCGCCGCACGACCCTGTCGCGCTCGTCACCGAGCAGGCGGTGAGCGTGGCGGGTGAGCGCGGAGCGCACGCGTTGACAACGGCCGACCTGCTGCTCGCGGTGATGCGCGTCTACGGCGATGACTTCGACCGTGCGCTGCAGGCGCACGGCACCGACCGCGACGAGGTGCTCACAGAGCTCGGCACGAGGAGGGCCGCATCCGCCGCGCTCTGAGCGCTCACGCACCGTTCAGCTCGTACATCCGTCCATTTTGAGCCCCGCCGTGCATGAGGGCTCGCCAATGCGCGCATAACTCATGCATGGTCGCGCTTGCGCTCGCGGTCGCGCTGTTGACGGTAGGGGCCGCGTTCGCTGCACTCCTCCTCGGATACCGCAGGCTGCAGGTCGAGATCGCCCGCTATAGCCACTCCTCGCGTGATCTGCTCGCGGCGGTGGACAGGCAGGGCCGCTTGCGACGCGTCAATCCCGCGTGGAGCCGTGCGCTTGGATACAGCGCCGACGCGCTGCTGGAGAGCGAGCTGATCGATCTCGTACACCGCGACGAACGCGCCGATGTGCACGCACAGCTCGAGGCCGGGCCAGACACGCTGCGCAGCGTCGTGGAGTCGTGCAACCGCTTCCGGGCCGCGGACGGGAAATACCGGTGGCTGGAGTGGGATCTGGCGTGTTCGAGCTCGCGCGGCGTGGCACATGTGGTCGCACGCGACATAACCGAGCAGCACACCGCGCAGCTGCAGCTCGCCAACAGCGCACGGTCGCTGGAGCTGAAAATCCTCGAGCGCACGCAGGAGCTCGACGAGGCGCGCGCCGAGACGCTGCAGCTGCTGGCGGCAGCCGTCGAGTACCGCGACGACAGCACTTTCGAGCACACCGAGCGCGTGGGGCTGATCGCCGCGGAGGTAGCAATGCGTTTGGGAATGCGCAGCGAGCAGGTCCAGCGCCTACGCGAGGCGGCCCCCCTGCACGACGTCGGCAAGATCGCGATCCCAGATGCGATCTTGCTGAAGCCCGGGCGTCTGAGCCCCCGCCAGCAGCGGGTGATGCACACGCACGCCGCGCTTGGGGCGCGCCTGCTCTCGCGCAGCAGCTCCCCGGTCCTACAGATGGCGGCGGTGATCGCCGCAACCCACCACGAGTGGTGGGACGGCAGCGGTTATCCCAACGGCCTCGCGGGCGAGCGGATCCCGCTCGTGGGTCGCGTGGTTGCCGTCGCCGATGTCTTCGACGCGCTCACGCACGATCGCCCCTACATGCCCGCGTGGTCGGTCAAACAGGCGATCGCGCGGATCCAGCGCTCCTCGGGGACGCAGTTCGACCCGCAGGTGGTCGACGCGTTCCTCGCCGTCTATGAGGACACCCGGCTGACGACGGTGCAGGGGCCCCCGTGCGCTGCGGGCGAGACGCCCCACGATGCGGCGGGAGAGTCCGGCGAGACGCCGCGCGAGCCCGCGCCCGAAGGCGTTCCCACCGCGCTCCGCTAGTCTCCGCACGCCCTTCCAGCCAGCCAGCCGAGGAGACCAAAGCATGTTCGTGTTCAAAGCCGCCGTCGTGGGCGCCGGGACGATGGGCGGCCAGATCGCCCAGACGATCGCCGCAGCAGGCATACCAGTCGTCCTGAAGGACATCGATGACGCGCTCGTGCAGGCGGGCCTGGAGGAGGCCACGAACGTCACGCGCGGGCAGATCGGGAAACTGGTCGAGAAGGGCAGGCTCACGGCCGAGCAGGGCGAGGCGCAGATCGCGGAGGTGATCGGCCGCATCCATGGCACGACCTCGTATGAGGCCTTCGGCGACGTGGACTTTGTCGTGGAGGCGGTGCCGGAGCGGATGGAGATCAAGCAGGCGGTGTTCGCGGAGCTGGACGCGGCCACGCCCGGCCACGCGATCCTCGCGTCGAACACCTCCTCGCTGTCGATCACGGAGATGGGCGAAGCGACGCTGCGCCCGGAGAACGTGGTCGGCTTCCACTACTTCTACCCGGCATCGATCATGCCGCTGATCGAGATCGTGGAGGGCGAGGAGACCTCGGCGGAGACGGTCGCGGCGGCGATCACGTTCGCGCAGGCGATCCGCAAGCAGCCGATCACGTGCGCGGAGGTGCCCGGCTTCGTCGTCAACCGCATCCTCAACTCGGGCATCTCGGAGGTCTGGCGCGCGCAGGAGGAGCAGGGCCTGTCGATCAAGGCGATCGACGAGGGCGTGGGCGCGGCGGGCGTGGTGCCGGTGGGCCCGTACTACCTGGTGAACCTGCTCGGCCTGGACACGGTGCTGCACGTGGCCGAGCACCTGGTGGAGTCCTATGGCGAGGAACGCTTCTACGTCCCTACGGGCATGCAGAAGCTCGTCGCCAACGGCAAGCTGGGGGCGAAGACCGGGGGAGACGGCTTCTACGATCCGCAGGGCGAGCCGAACATCGAGGGCGACGCGCAGCCGGATGTGGAGGAGCTCGTGGAGATGCTCTCCCTGAAGACGCTGATCGAGGCGTGCCTGGTGCTGGAGGAGGGCGTGGCCACCCACCGCGACATCGACTTCGGGATGATGGCCGGCGCGGGCCTGGATCCCCGCCGGGGGCTGTTGCCGCCGTTCATGAAGGCCGACAGCGAGGGCCTGGACACGGTGCTCGAGCGCATGGAGAACGCGCAGGAGCGCTATGGCGAGCGCTTCGCGCCGCCGACGATCCTGCGTCGCCTGGTTGCGCAGGGTCGTCTCGGGCAGAAGCGCGGCCAGGGCTTCTATGCCTACCCGCAGCCGGACGCCGAGCAGCCGGCAGAGGTGGTCAAGCTGGAGACGCGCGAGGGCGGCGTGGCGATCGCGTGGCTGGCGAACGGGCAGATGAACTCGATCTCCCCGCAGGTGGTGGGCGACCTGGGCAAGCTCTGGAGCCACGTGAAGGAGAGCGGCACCGTGCGTGCGCTGGTGATCGCCTCCTCCAACCCGTTCCTGTTCTGCGCGGGCGCGGACATAAAGGCGTTCACGACGATGGACGAGGCGGCGGGCGAGCAGCTGATCAACGGCGCGCAGGCGCTGTTCCGCGAACTGAGCACGGCGGGGATCGTCACGATCGCGGCGGTCAACGGCCTGGCATTCGGCGGCGGCTGCGAGCTTGCGATGTCCTGTGACGTGCGCATCGCGGCGCGCTCGGCGATCTTCGGCCAGCCGGAGATCAAGCTGGGGATCATCCCCGGCTTCGGCGGCACGCAGCGACTGCCGCGCCTGGTTGGCGAGAACAAGGCCCTGGAGATGAACATGATCGGCGATCCGATCCTCGCGGACGAAGCGTTCGAGTTCGGCCTGGTCAACCGCCTGGTGGACGACCACGAACTGCTGGACACGGCGCTGCAGTGGGCGCGCAAGCTGGCCGCGCAGGCGCCGCTCGCGGTCGCGCAGATCAAAAAGGTCTCCGGCGCAAGCGACCTCGACTACGGCATCGAGGAGGAGAAGCGCGCGTTCGCGGAGGTCTTCAACAGCGCCGACGCCAAGGAGGGGATCGCGGCGTTCCTGGGCAAACGCGCGCCGCGCTTCACCGGTGAGTGAGCGCGTCGGTGAGTGAGGTGTTGGACAGGGGCGGCCTCCCGGCCGCCGGGTTGGTTGGCGTGGCGGGCACGGATGCCGAGCGGACCCAGCGGCTGGCGGAGCTGATCGGGCGGGCACGCTCGGTTGTGGCGCTCACCGGCGCGGGGATCTCCGTGCCGTCCGGGATTCCCGACTTCCGCACTCCGGGCAAAGGCCTGTGGGAGAAGGTGGACCCGATGCAGGTGGCGCACATCGACGCGTTCCACTCCGACCCCGTGCGCTTCTGGAGCTTCTACGGGCAGCGCTTCGCCACGCTCGGCGACAAGCGCCCCAACGGTGCGCACCGCGCGCTCGTGGCGATGGAGCAGGAGGGCCTGCTGGACGCGGTGATCACGCAGAACATCGACATGCTGCATCGCGCGGCGGGGACGCGCGAGCTGATCGAGATGCACGGCAGCATCGCCAGCTGCTCGTGCCTGAGCTGTGGCACGCGCGTGCCGGTTGAGGAGGTGCGTGTGCGTCTGGCGCGCGCGCAGGACGGCGTCCCGCGCTGCGATGACTGCGGCCTCGCTTTGAAGCCAGACGTGGTGCTGTTCGGAGAGATGCTCTCCCAGGCCTCGCTCGAGCGCTCGCGAGAGCTCTGCGAAGCGGCGGACATGCTGCTGTGCGTGGGATCCTCGCTGGAAGTGCACCCCGTCGCCGGGCTCCCGCGGATCACGCGCGCTGCCGGTGGTCGCGTCGCGATCCTTACCCAGGGGCCGACACCGCTGGACGAGATCGCCGACGTGCGCCTCGACGGCGACGTGGTCGCCGAGCTCGAGGCGCTGCTCCACGCGCTCGCGATTCACGCGGCCGCCTGCTGAGCGCGGGCGGGAATCCCGCCCGGTGCCGGCGCGGCCTGGTAACAGCTAGGTCTCAGGACGGTGCGCGCCGCGTGTGAGGATCCGAGAGGTGAGCGCCACGAGCCACAGGCCGCACTGGATTGCGCTCGACGGCGCGGTCAACGCGCGGGCGGTCGTGCCGGGAGTGCTGCTGCGCGCTGACAACCTGCAGTCGCTCAGCGCGCGCGACGTTCGTCGTCTCGTTGACGAGCACGCGGTCGAGGTGGTCATCGACCTGCGCACCGACGTAGAGGTCGTACGCGAAGGGGACGGACCGATGGGCGCCGAGCCGAGCGTCACCATCGAGCTTCGCTCGCTGTACCCGGACTCCGCCGGCGACGTCGACCTCGCCGCTGCGGCCGCTGACGCGGCCGCGGTCAAGCCCTGGGAGGCGATCGACGGTGAGCAGTCCTACGAGGAGACACCGGTCGTGCGCGCCTACCTGAGCTATTTGCGGCTGCGCCCCGACTCGGTCGTCGGCGCCGTGCGCGCGATCGCCTGCACGCGAGGAGCGGTGCTCGTCCACTGCGCCGCCGGCAAGGACCGCACCGGGGTGATCGTGGCGCTCGCGCTCGACGCAGCCGGCGTGGCACGCGAGACGATCGTCGCCGACTATCTCGCAACCGCCGAGCGCATCGAGGAGATCATCGCGCGCCTGTCCGCCTCCCCGCTTTACCGTGAACAACTGGAGAGCCGCGACGCCCGCGCGCACGCGCCCGCCCCCGGCACGATGGAGCGCGTGCTCGAGCTCGTCGACGAGCGTCACGGCGGCTCTGCGGCGTGGCTGCTCGCCAACGGGCTCGAGCCACGTCAGCTGCAGCTCCTGCGCGAGCGTTTGCCGCCCATCTAGGGAAGCGAGGGCTCCCCGTCAGGATCAGGCGAGCGCCGCCATCGCGGCGTTGCGCCCGGGGATGCCGCTGACGCCGCCGCCCCTGCGGGCGCCCGCGCCGCACAAGAGGATCGAGCGATGCTCGGTCTCCACGCCCCAGGTGCCAACCTCCTCATCGCGCTCGGCAAACGGCCAGCTGAGGTCGCGGTGGAAGATGTGCCCGCCCGGCATGCGCAGCTCGCGCTCGATGTCCAGCGGGCTGCGGACCTCGATGCACGGCTGACCGTCGGGGCCGAGCAGCAGGCAGTCGGCGAGCGGCTCCGCGAGCACGCTCTCCAGCGAGCGCATCACCCCCGCGGTCGCCTGCGTCTTCGCGCGCTCGGGGTCGGCGCGGAAGAGCCGCGCGGGCATGTGCAGCGCGAACACCGTCAGCGTCTGCACGCCCGCGGCCTGCAGCTCCGGCGCGAGGATGCTCGGGTCGGTGAGCGAGTGGCAGTAGCTCTCGCACGGCACCGATGACGGGATCTCGCCGGCCGCGGCCTGCGCGAACGCCAGCTGCAGCTGGGAGGCGCTCTCGTTGACGTGGAACGTGCCCGCGAACGCGAGCTCCGGCGGCGTCTCGGTGTCACGCAGCCGTGGCAGCCGCGAGAGCAGCATGTTGACCTTCACCTGCGAGCCCTCTGGCTGCTGTCCTGTCGGCTCGAGCCCGAGGAGCCGATCGAGCACGCTCGGCGCAGCGTTCACCAGCACCCTCCGAGCCGACACGCGCTGCTCGGCGCCCAACTCACCGCCGTCACACTTGGCGAAGCGCAGCTCGACGCCGTTCGGCCCAGGCTCGATCGCCAGCACCTCGCTGTCCGTCCTCAGCTCCGCGCCTGCCGCCAGCGCCGCCTGCCCGAGCGCTCCGGTGACGGCGCCCATCCCGCCCACGGGCAACTGCCACTCGCCGGTGCCGCCGCCGATCACGTGGTAGAGGAAGCAGCGGTTCTGCAGCAGGTCCGCCTGACCGGCGCCCGCGAACGTACCGATCAGCGCGTCCGTCAGCGCCACGCCCGCCACGAGGTCGTCCGGGAATGCCTCCGCCACCGTCTCGCCGATCGGGCGCTCGAACAGTGCCCGCCAAGCGTGCTCGTCGTCCACCCGCCGCCGCAGCTGCTCGCGTGAGAGCAGAGGCTCGAGCATCGTCGGGAAGACGGTCTGCGCCACACGGCCGGTCATCGCGTAGAAGGCCTCCCACGCCGCCGACGCTTCCGCGCGCCCCGTGATGCGGCGAAAGGACGCGACCGTGCCGTCGCGATCGTCTGCGTCCACGAGCAGCCCGCGCGAGCACGACAAACGCGGGTCGGGCGTGTAGGAGGAGACGCGCCTGCGCGCGAGCCGGACGCTCAGCCCGAGCTCCTGGACGATCTGCTGCGGCAGCAGGCTGACCAGGTAGGAGTAGGAGGACAGGCGCGCCGCCACGCCCGGGAAGACCTGCTCGGAGACGGCCGCGCCGCCGAGCTGGCCGCGGCGCTCGAGCAGCAGGCAGGAGCGCCCGGCGCGCGCGAGGTATGCGGCTGCCACGAGGCCGTTGTGTCCTGCGCCAACGATCACCGCGTCGTAGCTGGCACGCGGAGCGCTCATCGACGCCAAGTATCCCAGCGGCCCCTGCCGCGCCGGCCGGGCGGGATCGGCGTTACGGCCTGACGAACGTGTCCGGGTCGGGCCCGGTGCGCTCGCCCGCGTCGAGCTCGTCGATCGCCTCCAGCTCCGCTGCGCTCAGCTCGAAGTCGAACACGTCGAAGTTCTCCTGGATCCGCTCCGGCGTCACCGACTTGGGGATCACCACGTTGCCGATCTGCAGGTGCCAGCTAATCACGACCTGCCCGGGCGTCTTTGCGTGGGCCTGGGCGATCTCCACGATCGCCGGGTCGTCCAGGACCTTGCCCTGTGCCAGCGGGCTCCACGCCTCCGTGATAATCCCCAGCTTCTGGTGCTCGTGGCGCAGGCCACGCTGCTGGAAGTAGGGGTGCAGCTCGATCTGATTGATCGCCGGCGTCTCGCCCGTCTCGCGGATGATGCGCTCCAGGTGCGCGGGCTGGAAGTTTGAGACGCCGATCGAGCGCACGAGGCCGTCAGCGCGCGCCTCGATGAGCGCCTTCCACGTCTCCACGTACTTGTCATGGGCCGGGACGGGCCAGTGGATCAGGTACAGGTCCACGTAGTCCATCTCCAGGCGCTTCAGGCTCGCGTCCAGCGCGCGCCTAGCCTGGTCGTAACCCTGGTCGTCGTTCCAGCACTTGGTCATCACGAACACCTCGCCACGCTCCAAGCCGGAGGCGTGGATCGCCTGGCCGACCTCCGCCTCGTTGCGGTAGGCCGCGGCGGTGTCGATGTGGCGGTAGCCCGCTGAAAGTGCCTGCGCGACGACCTGCTCGGTTTCGCCGGGCGGGACCTGGAAGACCCCGAAGCCCAGCTGCGGGATCGTGTCGGAGTCGCGGAGTGAGATCTGCGGGACGTGACTGCTGGTTGTGCTCATGGTTGGCTCCTGCCCGTATGTCGCGATGTCTAACCGGCCGCCATTGCGCTCTGCGCCAGATCGCTGGCGGGGTCGATGCCCCAGCGATCGGCGACCGCCGTCAACTCCTCGTCAAGCCCCCAGCGATCGGGACGAGACGGCCCCTCGTGTTCCACGCTCGCGCCCTTCAGCGCCATGCAGCCGACGTTCTCTCCGATCTCCCTGATCTCGCGCAGCTCCTGCTCGCTCAAACGCGCGGCCAGTGTGCCGACGGCCGCCAGCTCGGCGCGCTTGTCCTCGACTGAGCGCGCGTGCGCGCCGCTCTCCTGGATCAGCGTCGGCGCCACGCAGTGCACCGCCGGCTGCGCCAGGTTCCAGGCGCATGCCAGTTGCAGCATGCTCAACCCGTGGCGCTCAGCGATCGGGCGCATCCGCTCGAGCTTCTCGCGGCCGGCCTGCACCCAGCCGTGTGGGCGGAACTTGCGGTGGTCGTACTCCGCAAAAGAGTGCCCCGGCAGCACGTCGTCGTGGAAGACGCCGCCATAGTCCACCACGCGCGTGATCAGCTTCACGTCGTTGCGCTGAGCTGCATCCAGCGCGAGCTCGCCAGGCCACGGCTCGAGCGGGTTTAGGATGATCATCGCCCAGTCGATCAGCGCGCTGAAGCGCTCGATGCAGTCGATCAGATCCAGCGTGAAGCCGTTGGCCGGGCCCGGTGCCACGCCCAGCATGCGCGTGAGGCCGGCGTCGCGCACCGCCTGCATGCCCTCCCACACGAGCGGGCTGGAGTAGCCGGTGCGGTCTGGGTTGTGCAGGAGCAGCAAGTCAAAACGCTCCACGCCGCAGCGCTCGAGGCTGCGCTCGGTGGCCGTGCGGATGTACTCCGCGTAGCCTTCCGGACCGCGCAGGCGCGGATCGGTGAAACGGGGGAAGCCCTTTGCGCCGTCGCGCTCGCCCGCGTAGAAATCGTGGCCGATCGCCCCCACCAGGCAGTAGCTGTCGCGATCCACGCCGTCCAGCGCTGAGCCGAGCACGCTATCGGCTTCGCCCGCGCCGTACACGTCGGCCGTGATCACCGTGTCGATCCCCTCTCCCGGGCGCAGCAGCGCCCGCAGGCGCGCGTCCGACACCGGCTCGCCGAAGTGCATGAAGCGCCCGCCGCTCCACGTGCCGACCGCTGTCGTTGTCGGATCCATCGACATCACTTTACGCCCTGCCCGCCACCACGCGAGTGCGCGCTCAGCGCGCGAAGCCGGTGGCTGTGCGCGCGCGCAACGTCGCCTCCAGACGCTCCAGCGCGTGCGTGAGGACCTCCTCGTCGGGTTGCGCCGCCGCATCGCGTGCCTGCGTCATCTCGCCCTCGCCCGTGAGCACGAGCTGTGCCTGATGCTGCACGCCCGCGCGCAGCTGCTCCAGCTCGGCGATGCGGATCGCAAGGTCCTGACGCTGCTCCGCGCCGAGCTCCCGCAGCGCGAGGCCGTACGCCTGATCGAGCTCCAGCGCAGCGTGTGCCGCGCGATCGTGATCGAGGTCCTCGCGTGCGCGCAGCACCACCTCCTCGCACAGCAGCGTGCTTTCACGCGCGCCCAATAGCGCCGCCAGGCGCTCCTGCGGACGCAGCGCCGAGGAGCGATCCCCACCCTTGCGCCGGCGCGAGCCGCGCCCGCGGGGAGGCCAGTGCAACGCCCGCGCGTGCAGCCAGCGTCCGTCCGCCACCTGCTCGCCCTCGCCCCAGCCCGCCCTGATCACGAGCGCCTGCGCCGGGGAGACCTGATGCAAGTACGGGTCGGCGGAGGCGATGCGATGCGCATGCACGACACGGTTGAGCACCGCCACCGCCGCGCGCACCTCGCGCTCGCGGTCCAGCTCCGCCAGCCACGCACGCGCCTGGCTCTCTGCCGACAGTGACACGGGGTCGATGATCGTCGCGCGCGTTGTCAGCACCAGCTCCGGCTCGGGGCCCGCGGGCACGACCGGCTCGCGTGAGCGTTTGCGCCCCGCCAGCGGACCACCCAGGCTCAGACCCGAACCGGCCAGCAGCGAGCGACGTCCCGCTTCCTGTGCGCCCAACACCACCACGCGCTCCGGCTCGCCGTCCTCGTAGCGGCGCACCAGGTAGCGGCCGTCTGCCGGGCCGAGCGCCCACGGGTACTCCAGCTGGATGAACACGAACAGCGATTGGGGCATCGCTGCACCGTATCCTTCCCGGACAGGATCAGGGTCTTCGCAATCGCAGACCCACCGACACCACCCGACCCGACACCAGGAGCGCACAATGTCCGACGCCAGCAGTGCCGCCAAGAGCCTGCGCGAGCGTCTCGGCGCGAGCACCGAGGAGCGACTTGGCAGGGCGCTTTCCGACCTTCTCGAAAACCCGTTGCTGACGGGCGCGATCGGCCGCGCGTTCGACGCCCGTGAGAAGGCCGTGCAGGCTCAAGAGGTGGCAATGGGCGCGCTCAACCTTCCATCCGCCGCTGACATCGAAAGACTGACCAGGCGCCTGCGGTCGGTCTCCAACCGGCTGGAGGGCATCGAGGATGGCGTCGACCGCCTCGACCGCGCGATGGCGCCCGCCCGCGACAGCGCCGGCGAGATCGAGATCGACCAGCGCCTGTCAGCGATCGAGACGCAGCTCGCGCGGCTCACCGACAAGCTTGAAGCGAAACCGTCGCGCGCGAAGACGAGAGCGTCCGGCGCCAAGCCGAAACCGGCCGCCAAAGCAAAACCTGCCGGCACGGCGAAACCTGCCGCCAGAGCAAAACCCGCGGGCAAAGCAAAACCCGCCGGCAGGGCGAAACCGGCTGGCGCCAAACCAGACGCCGCTGCCAAACCCGGCAAAGCCTGAGCGATCAGGCTTCGAGCGCGGCGATCGCCGCGCGGCCCATCGCCTCTGCCGCGCTCAGCAGCGCCTCGTCGTCGATGCGGCTGCGCGCGCCGCTCGCGTCGAACGTGTCCGACACAGCCAGCAGGCACGCGACCGCCGCACCCTCGCGCGCGCCCACGGAGAACAGCGTCGCCGCCTCCATCTCCACCGCCAGCGCGTCACCCGCGCCCTCGTGCGGATCCCCGCCGTAGAACAGGTCCACGCTGATCACCGCTCCCTCCACGGCCGCCGGGGCGTGGCGCGCAAGCGCCGCTGACAGGGTCTCGTCGGCGCTCGCGCGCGCACCCGCGCCCAGCGCGCGCGAGGTCCCGTCCGCGCACAGCGACTCGCGCGCGATCACCAGTTGTCCCAGCTCCAGTCCCGGTACCAGCGCGCCGCACGTGCCCACACGGATCGCGCGCTCGACACCCAGTGCGATCAGCTCGGTGAGCACGATCGCTGCCGACGGGCCGCCCATGCCCGTCGCCTGGATCGTCAGGGGCTCGCCGTCCGGCGCGGCGCCTGTGTAGCCCCACAATCCGCGGTGATGGTTGAACATGCGCGGCTCGCTCAGCAGCGCCTGTGCAAGCGCAAGCGCTCTGCCCGGATCGCCGGGCAGCAACACGCGCTCGGCGAGCGGCGCAGTTGGGCGCAGATGGATGGGGACGCTGTGCGACATCGGCGGCGACTTTAGACTTTGGACGGGATGCCCGCCCACCCCCAGCTCGCCTCCTTGCACGCCTGAGTGGCCGAGCCCACGGACGACCCTGCCGGTGAGAGCACCGAGCTGACGCTCGCGCAGGTCGCCGCACGCGCCGGCGTCTCGCCCGCCACGGTCAAGCGGTGGGTGGACGGTGGTCTGATCCCCGGCTACAACGGCACCTGGACTCCCGCCTCCGCGGCGTATGCGCGTGTCGTCGCCCGTCTGCGCGCGCGCGGGCACACGCTCGCTCAGATCAAGCGCGCCGGCGAGAACGGGCAGCTGGCCGTAGGGCCGCTCGAGAACCTGCTCAGCAGCCCCGGGCCGCGGCACACGCTGCGCCAGGCGGTCCGCATCAGCGGTCTCGACGCGGAGCTGATCGAGCGCATTCAGGCGACCATGGGTCTCGGCGCGGTGCCGCTCGACGGACTCTCCGAGGAAGACGTGGAGATGCTCAAATATGCCGCCGCTGTGCTCGATGCCGGCCTGCCGCTGCCCGCGTTCCTGCAGCTGATGCGTGTCTACGGGCAGGCCGTCGCGCAGATCGCCGACGCTGAGGTGCGCCTGATCCACCTCTACGTGCACGAGCCACTGATGCGCGCCGACGTCCCCAACGTCGAGATCGCCGAAGAGATGGAGGGGCTCACGCGGGAGATCCTGCCCTTCGCCACGCCCTTCATGAACTACCTGCACAGCCGCCTGCTCGCGCGCTTTGTCGAGCAAGACATGATCGGCCACATGGAGGCCGACCTCGGCGCCGACGCGCTGGAGGAGGGGCGCGTGCGCGTGGCGATCGCGTTCGCCGACATCGCCGGCTACGCCCGCCTCACCGTCGAGCGCGGCGACGAGGAGGCGCTCAGCACCGTCGAGCGCTTCGTCGAGGCCGTCGGGCAGACGCTGCCCGTGGACGCGCGCGTGATCAAGTCGCTTGGAGATGAGGTGATGGTCGTCGGCTCCGACGCAGCCGCGCTCACCGCCTGGGCGCTCGAGCTGCAGGCCGGCATCGCTCCCGACGATCCGCTGCCGCGCATTGGCATCCACTATGGCGAGGCTCTCTACCGCGACGGCGACTACTACGGGCGTGAGGTAAATCAGGCTGCGCGCGTCGTCGCCCGCGCCGGTGGCGGCGAGGTGCTCGTCACACGCCCCGTCGTCGAGATGGCCGCCGGCGTCGATGGGCTCGAGTTCGACCGCATCGGCGAGGTGCGCATGAAGGGCTTCTCCGAGCCCACCGAGCTGTTCATCGCCACGACCCGAGCCGGCTAGCCCGATGGTCGAGCAGGTCCGACAGGCCGTACGCGACAGTGGCCTCTTCGCCCGCGACCGTTCCGTCGTTGCGATGATCTCCGGCGGGCGCGACTCAACGTGCCTGCTCGACGTCGCCGTCGCGCTGCTCGGCGCCCGCGCGTTGTGCGCCCTGCACGTCAACTACGGCCTGCGCGAAGCCGCCTGCGCCGACGAGCGCCACTGCGAGATGCTCTGCCAGCAGTTGGGCGTCGAGCTGCAGGTTCTGCGCGCGGAGCCATCCTCCGTGCCGAGCGGGCATCAGCGCGTAGACGCTGGCGATGGGGGGGATGCCGAGCAGGGCGCAGCGCCCAGCGGCGAGGGGCGTCCCGCCGGCAACCTCCAGGCCTGGGCACGGGAGCTCCGCTACGCGGAGGCGCAGCGCATCGCCGCGGAGCGCGACGCGCTGATCGCCACCGGACACACCGCCTCAGACCAGGTCGAGACGATCCTCTACCGACTCGCCGCCTCGCCCGGGCGGCGCGCGCTCCTCGGCATGCCCGCCGCCGACGGTCGACTGATTCGCCCGCTGCTCGCAGTCAGCCGCCAGCAGACCGCCGCCTACTGCGAGGCGCGCGGGCTGCGCTGGCGCGAGGACGAGAGCAACGAGGACCGCCGCTACGCGCGTGCGCGTGTGCGTCACGAGCTCGTGCCCGCCCTGCGCGCCGTGCACCCCGCCGCCGAGACCAACGTGCTCAGGACCGCCGCGCTGCTGCGCGAGGAGACAGAGCTGCTCGACGAGCTCGTCACCCAGGAGCTCGACGGGCGGCGCAGCATCGCGCTCGCGCGTCTGCAGGAGCTGCCTGCCGCGCTCGCGAGGATGGTCGTCGTGCGTCTCGCCGAGGACGCCGCCGGCACCTACGTGCCGCAGGCCGGCGGGCGCGTGCAGGAGCTGCTCGCGCTCGGGCGCCGTGGCGGCCACGCCGAGCTGCACGTCGGCGGTCAGGCCGGCGCCGTGATCCGCGACGGCACGCTCGAGATGGTCAAGCTGGCGCCTCGCGCCTGAGCGCGAGGCGCGCCCAGGAGCGCGCATCGCCCCGGAGGGCCAAGCACGCTGCACGCCAGCCGCCCCAAGGCGGCTCCATCTAAATCATCTCTACACTCCCCCCCGTGGCCACCCCCGCGCGCGTCGTCTCAAGCGAGCCAGGCCTGGGCGAGGTGCTCGTGACCGCCGAGGATCTCAAGCGTCGCGTGCTCGAGCTGGGCCAGGAGATCTCGCGCGACTATGCCGAGAGGCCCCTGCTTTTGATCGGCGTGCTCAAGGGCGCCGTGTTCTTCCTTTCCGACCTCATGCGCTACATCGACGTCCCCGTCGAGGTCGACTTCATGGCCGTCGCCTCCTACGGCTCCGCTACCGACTCCTCCGGGGTGGTGCGCATCCTCAAGGACCTCGACGCCTCCATCGAAGGGCGCGACGTGCTGATCGTCGAGGACATCGTTGACTCCGGGCTCACGCTGCAGTACCTGCTGCGTAACCTCGGTTCGCGCAACCCGAGTTCGCTCGAGGTGTGCGCGCTGCTCACCAAGCCCGAGCGGCGAAAGGTCGATCTGCCCACGCGCTACGTCGGCTTCGAGATCCCCGACCGCTTCGTTGTCGGCTACGGCCTCGACTACGCAGAGCGTTACCGAAACCTGCCCTACGTCGCCGCTTTGGAGCGCTAGAAAGAGCGATCGTGCGCTCCGCAAGCCCCCGCCCGCAGGCGCCCGCAACCGCCGGAAAGCAACACCTTGCATGGTACGCTAGGGCACTGGTGTCCACGACCTCAGACGGTGTTGAAGGCCCCAGGAACAAGCCATGAGCCGTTTCTTCAAGAGCGCCGCATTCCCGATCCTCATCGTCGTGGTGCTGGCCTTCCTCGCCGTCAAACTCGTCAACCCGAGTTCGTCCAACAAGCGCACGCACAGCTACCAGACGCTCGTCAGCAAAGAAATCCCCGCCGGCGAAGTCAAGGAAGTCCAGTTCAAGAACAAAGGCAAAGCGCTCGAAGTCAAGCTGAAGAACAAAGAAAACTATGAAATCGGCTACGTCGAACAGGCCGCGCCGGCGCTCATAACCCAGCTCGAAAAAGCGGACGTGTCGTTCAACGTCGAATCGGAAAAGAGCAGCGCTCTGCTCGGGCTGCTCACCTACATCCTGCCCTTCGCGCTGTTCCTAGGCTTCTGGATCTTCCTCATGAACCAGGTCCAGGGCGGCGGCTCCAAAGTCATGTCCTTCGGCAAGTCCCGCGCCAAGCGCATGTCCGCAGACTCGCCCAAGATCACCTTCCGCGACGTCGCCGGGGTCGACGAGGCCGTCGAGGAGCTGCATGAGATCAAGGAATTTCTCGAGAACCCCAAGAAGTTCCAGGCGCTCGGCGCGCGCATACCCACCGGCGTGCTGCTCTACGGGCCGCCGGGAACCGGCAAGACGCTGCTCGCACGCGCCGTCGCCGGGGAGGCAGGCGTGCCGTTCTTCTCCATCTCCGGCTCGGACTTCGTCGAGATGTTCGTCGGCGTCGGCGCCTCGCGCGTGCGTGACCTCTTCGAGCAGGCCAAGCAGAACAGTCCCTGCATCATCTTCATGGACGAGATCGACGCCGTCGGGCGCCACCGTGGCGCCGGCCTCGGCGGTGGGCACGACGAGCGCGAGCAGACGCTCAACCAGCTGCTCGTCGAGATGGACGGCTTCGAGGCCAAGGACAACATCATCATGATCGCCGCCACCAACCGGCCCGACATCCTCGACCCCGCACTGCTGCGCCCCGGTCGCTTCGACCGCCAGATCGCCGTCGACCGTCCCGACCGCAAGGGCCGCGCCAAGATCCTCGAGGTGCACACGCGCGGCAAGCCGCTCGCCAAGATCATCGACATCGACGCGCTCGCCGGACAGACCCCCGGCTTCACCGGCGCCGACCTCTCCAACCTGATCAACGAGGCCGCGCTCCTGTCCGCCCGCACCGGCAAGCGCGAGATCGGGCAGGTCGAGCTCGAGGAGGGGATCATGCGCGTGATCGCCGGCCCCGAGAAGAAGACCCGCGTGATGAGCGAAAAAGAGCGCCTCATCACCGCCTACCACGAGATGGGACACGCGCTCGTCGGCCACTTCCTCGAGCACTCCGACCCCGTGCACAAGATCTCCGTCATCTCCCGCGGGCAGGCGCTCGGGTACACGATCTCCATGCCCCAGGAGGACCGCTTCCTCACCACACGCGCCGAGCTCGAGGACACGATGGCGATGACGCTCGGGGGGCGCGCCGCTGAGGAGATCGTCTTCGGCGAGATCACCACCGGCGCCTCCAACGACATCGAAAAGGTCACCGCCACCGCCAAGCAGATGGTCATGCGTTTTGGCATGAGCGAAAAGCTCGGCCCGCGCGTCTTCGGTCACGACCACGGCCAGCCGTTCCTCGGCCGCGAGTTCTCCACCGAGCCCGACTACTCCGACGAGATCGCCCGCGAGATCGACGACGAGGTGCGGCGCATCATCGAGGCCGCCCACACCCGCGCGCGCACGATCCTCACCGAGCACCAACACGACCTCACCAACATCTCCGAGATCCTCGTCAAGCGCGAGACGATCGAGAAGGAAGAGTTCCTCGCGCTGCTCGCCGGCAAGAGCGAAGAGGAGGTCTTCGGCGTCGAGGAGGAGACCAAGCCCCCCCAGCTTCCCGCGCCGCCCGCGCCCGCCGACCGCACCGAGCGCGAAGCACCCCGTGCGCTGCCGCGCCCCGGCCTCGCCGGTGGCACCGCCGAGATCCGGGCCTCGGACCAAGAGCGCCCCGAGCCGGCCTGACGCGGCGTCCAGCCTCGTCAGGGGCCGTTGGTGGGGTTGTTTTTGTGCCCGGAGTGTGTTCGCTTTGTGAAGGCGCGGTGTGTGCATGTCAGCAATTAAGTTCTGTATAACCATCGCTATACAGACTTTTTTCGAGCGATGACCGGCCCGGCTGGCCTTCCTGGGGGTCCCTCCGGCTACCGCGTGATGGGGATCCTCAACGTCACGCCCGACTCGTTCTCCGACGGCGGGTGCTTCCTCGACGCCGCCAGCGCTGTCGAGCACGCGGTGGCCATGGTCGAGGAAGGCGCGCACATCCTCGACGTCGGCGGCGAGTCCACGCGTCCCGGAGCCGAGCCCGTCTCCGCCGAGGATGAGCTCGCGCGCGTGGTGCCGGTGCTCGAAGGCGTTGCACAGGCGGGCCTGCTCGATCGCGCGCAGGTGTCGATCGATACGTGCAAGGTGTCTGTCGCAGCCGCCGCACTCTACGCAGGCGCGAGCCTCGTCAACGACGTGACCGCCTTTCGCGCCGATCCGCAGATGGCCGCGCTCGTCGCCGACAGCGGCGCGGAATGCTGTCTCATGCACATGCTCGGCGAGCCGCGCACGATGCAACAGGAACCGCGCTATGACGACGTCGTCGACGACGTGAAGGCGTTCCTGGAGGAGCGCATGGACTTCGCCGTGCGCGCTGGTGTGCGCGAGGAGCGCATCCTGCTCGACCCTGGCATCGGCTTCGGCAAGACCGTCCAGCACAACCTCACGCTGCTCGCGCGCTTGGCGGAGATCGCCACGCTTGGACGCCCACTCGTGATCGGCACATCACGCAAGAGCTTTCTTGGGCGCATCATCGCCCAAGCCTCCGGGGCGCCGGAGCCCGTCGATGCGGATCGGCGCCTGCCTGGGACGATCGCCACCAACGTGCTCGCGCTCGAGCGCGGCGCGAGCGTGTTCCGCGTGCACGACGTCGCGCCCGTTCGCGACGCGCTTGCCGTTGCGGGTGCTACGTTGGGCGAGCGATGGACGGCGAGGGGGACGACGCAGACGAGCTAGACGACGACGCCGACCTCGATGAGGATCGCGAGGAGACGGCCGAGTCGGTCACGATCGAGATCACCGGGCTCTCGCTCTACACCAATCACGGTGTCAGCGAGGCCGAGCGCGAGGTCGGACAGCGGCTGGTCATCGATCTGCGCCTCGACATCGGCGAGACCGACGCGACCGTCACCGACTCGATCGAGGACACCGTCGACTATGCCGAGGTCTGTCAGCTGGTGGCGCTGATCGCCCAACAGCGCTCAAACAAGACACTCGAGCGGCTGTGCAGCACGATCGCCGACAGGCTGCTCGCCGACTACGACCTGGAGGGCGTGTGGGTGAAGGCGGCCAAGCCCGAGCCGCCGATCGCGCTCAGCGTCGATGAGGTCTCAGTCGAGGTCTGGAGGGAAGCCCAATGAGCTCTGCCGCTCCGATCGATGCCCCCGCGATGTTTCGCGCGGCCGTCGAGCGCATGGACATCGACGCCGCCAGCGAGCTGCTCGCCGCGGACATCGTCTTCCACAGCCCCGTCACCTTCCACCCGTTCATCGGCCGCGAGACCGTCATCCGTCTGCTGAGCATCGTCGCGGGCACATTCGAAGACTTCCGCTACACCGACGAGCTTCAGAGCGACGGCGCGCACGCCCTCATCTTCCGAGCGAGTGTCGCCGGCAGGGAGCTCGAGGGCATTGACCTGCTGCGACTCAACGACGACGGTCTGATCTGCGACTTCACCGTCATGATCCGACCCATGTCCGGTCTGCTGCCGTTCGCCCAGATGATGGGCGAAAAGGCCGCCGCTGCCGGTGTGCTGACCACTCGCCCTGACTGACACGACGGGCCAGCTTGCCGGCATGAGCTCACTCGAGGCTGACATCGGGCTGCTTGGGCTAGGCGCCAACGTCGGCGATCGTCGCAGCCATCTGCAGGCCGCCGTCGACGCGCTGCCCGGCGCCGGCGTGGAGGTACTCGCCAGCTCCTCCACCTACGACACCGACCCCGTAGGGGAGATGCTCGACCAGCCCAGCTTCCTGAACGCCTGCCTGCGCGTGCGCACGCAACTCGGGCCGCTGGAGCTGCTCGACGCCGTCAAGCAGCTCGAGCGCGAGCTCGGACGCAGCGCCGGTGGTCCCCGCCACGGGCCACGCACGATCGACATCGACATCCTGCTGCTGGGCCAGGTTCAGCTGCGCCACGCGCGTATGACGCTGCCGCACGAGCAGCTCCTGCGCCGTCGCTTCGTGCTGATCCCTGCGTTGGAGCTCGACTTCCAGCTCCGCGCACCGGACGGAGCGCGCCTCGCCGACGCGCTCGCCGCGCTCGCGCCTGAGGAGGGCGTGCGCTGGGCCGGCCCGCCGCTCCTGCTCGCTTCCAGCTAGCGATCAATCGTTCGTTAGCGCACCGCCGCTCCAGAGGCGCTCAGCGCATACCAGCTGCCGCCGAACTGCTTCGCGCCCACATACGACGTTTCACCGGCGCCATACGCGCCGCTGTAGGTGTACAGCGGGTGCCCGGCGTAGGTCAGCTGCTTGACGCCGCCCGCCAGAGAGATCGTCGAGAGCAGCGAGGAGCGCAAGCCCGCGCCCGCCGTCGGCTTGCCGCTCGCGCGCAGCGCCGGCCACACCTGCGAGCAGCCTTTCACCGATACGCAGCTGTCGTGGTCTGTACGGTCTCTTGTGAACTCGTAGAGCGTCTGCCCGGAGGAGCTCACGAGGATCTCCCCGAGGCTCGTGTGGCGCAGCTGCACCGACGCCGCACCGCTCGCGCGGGCGTTCGGTGATGCAGGCCGCGCACCCGCGCTCGCCGTCGCGCTCGCCGCCGATACAAGGATGCCCGCCATCGCAACGCAGATCCGCTTCATCCGAGGTTTCCTCCTGTGTCGTCGTGGTGCAGCGCCACAGCGCCGCCTGCCCACCAGACGCCGGGTGGCCGAGAACCTTCCCGAAGCTCAGCTCGAGCTGGCCAGCGCGAGCAGCGTGCCCGCGCTGACGTGCGCGCCGCCGATCACACACAGCCGCCCGTCGCGCAGCCACGTGACCATGTGTCCGCCATGGATCGAGCTCACGCGATAGGAGATGCCATCCACCCGGCGCACCTCCCCGCCGCTGATGCTCGGAGCGGGCGTGCCCGCCACGATCGCATAGCCGATGCCTCGCCCGCCGTAGGTCTCGTAGAACACGGTCGTCACCGCGCGAGCACCCACCCGTCCGATCCGCTTGCCCGCCGAACGCCAGCCGTAGCGTGCCTCCCAGTTGGGGAAGGCCACGTCTTCCACGCGTGCCGCCAGCCCGGCGCCGTCGGCGCTCGAGCCTGGCTGCGGCGCCGGCAGCGCCGCTGTGCCCTGCGTCAATGCATACGCGCGCACGGCGCTAATCGCGCCCGAGCCTCCCGTGCTCGTGAGCGCCACCACCAGCGCCACGAGCGCGATCGCCGCAGCTGTGGCCGCTGCACCCAGGCGGCGAGGCAGCCACGACGCCCTCGTGCTGGAGCGTGCTCTTCGAGCACCGTCGCCAGAGCTCGCCGGTCGCTCGCTGATGAGCGTCTCGATGCGCTCGTGCAGCTCCTGTGGTGCGCGCGCGTCGATCGCGCGCACGAACGCGACCAGCTCGGATTCTGTCTGTGGCGCGCGCTCGCTCATGGTGCTCCCCGCACGTGAAAGACGCCGCCTGGGCTCGTCCCTTCCCGCTCCTTGGCTTGAGCAGAGCTCAACTGTCTCGCTTGGACCGGCGGCGCCTGCAGCTCCGGCGTCAGGCGTGCCGCCACCTGCTTGCGCGCGCGGTGCAGGCGCGTGGTCAGCGTCGCCTCGCGCACACGCAGCGCACGCGCCGCTTCGCGATAGGACATGCCGAGCACGTCAACCGCCACCAGCGCGAGGCGGAAGTCCTCGCTCAGCTGCGCGATCGTCGCGTACACCTCCTGGACCTCCAGGGCCTCCACCGGCTGTCCCGTCGTCCTGCGATCCACCGTCACCACGTCCTCGAGCGTCGCCACCGTCTGCGGCCGCCGCGAGGCGGTGCGCAGGCTGCTGAAGAACGTGTTGCGCAGTGCGCGCATCAGGTAGTACAGGTCATCCTCGCCACGCACCACACGCGGGCGCGAGAGCACGCGAGCGAACGTCTCCTGCACGAGGTCCTCCGCGTCCTCGCGCGAGCCGCACAGCGCCCACGCCGCGCGATACAGGCGATCCACGTGGCGTGTCAGCGACTGCGGGTCGAGCGTGCGCATCAGCCGAGCGTCGCCGCCGGGAGCCACTCTGCAGGAAGCACCCCGCTCGGGACTTCGCCCACCATCGGCGGGAAGTAACGCGTCAACTGCGCCGCCGGGTGCGCCTCGATCAACGGCCGCAAGTCGGCAATGCTCATCAGCAGGCGGATCGTGCTGCCGATCTGCAGGTCCGCGGCGTTCGGCGGATCGCCGCCCAACACACCGGTCGCGATCCACGCGTCGATCTTCTCGAGCTGCGCTGGAAGCGCCGCCAGATCGGCGCGAGCGCGCTCGTCGCCGGCGCTGTTCTTGCGCGCCATCAGCTTTGCCGTCAGCGGCAGCGCCGGGCGCAGGAGCGCGCGGGGCAGCGGCAGCCTTGTCTTCGCCGCGTAGCTCTCCATCGCCGCCGGGCGGCGCATGAAGGCCACATCGATTACCCGCCTGGGCACGCTCTGCAGGACATCGTCGCCCCACGCCTCCGCCTCCAGGACCTGTGCGCGGGCGGCCGTATCCGTCGCATCCGGCAGCAGCGCCGGCTCCGGCGCGAGCTCGTCCAGGCGACGCATGATCGTGCGCGACCCCAGCAGGCGCTCGCCGTCGACACGCATCCCCGGAACCGTTCTGCCGCCGTACAGGAACGGCCCGAAGGCGACCTCCATCGTCGGAAGCAGGTCGATGCGTTTGTAGGGGATCGACTTCAGGCGCAGCGCGGCCTCCACGGCCGCGCACGGGTGCGAGCCTGGAAGCGCATAAAGCTGAGGCTCTCTCGCCATCTCCTGCCGAGCATAATGCTCGGCGATGCTGCTCGCGGTAGATGTCGGAAATACGCAGACCCACTTCGGGGCCTTCCAGGGCGAGCAGCTGCTCGAGCACTGGCGCTTTGCCACCGTGCGCACGTCCACCGCCGACGAGCTCGGCGCAGCGCTGCGCAACCTGCTCGAGCTGCGCGGCTATGGCTTCGCCGACGTGGACGCCTCGATCATCTCATCCACGGTCCCCCAGCTCGAGCCCGAGTGGACCGCCATGGCCAGGCGCTACCTCGGCCAGGAGATGCTCGTCGTCGGCCCGGGGATGAAGACCGGGATGGCGATCCGCTATGACAACCCGCGCGAGATCGGTGCCGACAGGCTCGTCAACGCCGTCGCCATCCGCGAGCGCTTCGGCGGCCTGGCCGTATGCGTCGACTTCGGCACCGCAACCACCTTCGATGTCGTCTCGCGCGAGGGCGAGTACCTCGGCGGTGCGCTCATGACCGGCATCGAGATCTCGCTGGAAGCACTCTCAGAGCGCGGCGCGCGCCTGCCCAAGGTAGACCTCGCGCCGCCGCGCAGCGTGATCGGCAAGAACACGATCGACGCGATCCGTTCCGGCGTCGTCTACGGGTACGCGGGCGCGATCGACGCGATCCTTCGCCGCCTCTACGACGAGCTCGGCGAGCGCACCGACGTGATCGCCACCGGCGGCCTGGCCCGGCTTGTCGTGCCGTTCACCGAGGAGATCGAGGAGGTCGACGATCTGCTCACGCTAACCGGGCTGCGGCTTCTGCACGCCCGTAATCAAGACGCACGCTGACTCCTGCGCGCGGGCATCGCATAATGGGGTCGTGCCCGCCGCGCCCGCGCTAACCGATCCCTGGACGCTTGGGTCCCTGCACGTACCCAACCGGGTGCTGCTTGCCCCGCTCGCCGGGATCGGCAACTGGTTCGTGCGCCTGCAGGCAAAGCGCTACGGCGCGGGCATGGCCGTCTCCGAGATGGTCTCCTCCTACGCAGTCCACTACCGCAACGAGAAGACCTGCACCGAGATGTTGCGCATCGATCCGCGTGAGCGCATGCCCGGTGCGGACGCTCCAGGAGGGCCCGTTTCGATCCAGTTGTTCGGCGAGAACCCGGAGATCATGCGCTCCGCCGCCGCCACCGTCGCCGCAGCCGGCGCCGACGCGATCGACATCAACATGGGCTGCCCCGTGCCGAAGGTTGCAAAGACCGGCGCCGGCGCGGCGCTGCTCGCCGACCCCGACCGCGCGGTCGCGATCGCGCGCGCGACCGTTGAAGGAGCCAACGGCGCCGGCGGCGAGGGTTTGGCGGGTGAGGGCAGCGACGAGCGGCGACGCATCCCCGTCACGGTCAAGCTCCGTTCGGGCCTGCGCGCCGGCGATGAGAGCGGGTTCTCCCTCGCCCACCGCCTGGTCGAGGAGGCAGGCGTCGCCGCGATCGCTTTCCATCCGCGCTCTGCCGCGGTGCACCACAAAGGCACCCCCGACTACGAGCTCGCCGCACGGCTCGTACGCTCGCTGCCCGCGCCTGTGATCCTCACCGGCGGCATGGACGACCCAGACTCGGTGCGCGATGCGTTCGCCGCCACCGGCGCCGCCGCAGTGATGCTCGCGCGCGGCGCTCTCGGCAACCCGTGGCTGTTCGAGCAGCTTCTGGAAGACCCTGCCCACCCGCGCGAGCCGGGGCCGAGCCGCGACGAGGTACTGAGCGAGCTGCGCTGGACGATCGCGTGTGCGGTCGAGCATCTCGGCGAGCCGCGCGCGACGCGCTACCTGCGCAAGTTCTACCCCTGGTATGTCGCGCAGCTTGGCTTGGCCTCAAGTGAGGCCAAGTCCCTACAGGAGTCGCTGCAGAGCGCCCCGACGCTCCAGGACGCACGAAGCCTGCTCGAGACCGACGTGGCTGAGCTGGAGCCGGCACTGTGACGGCCACGCGCGGGATCGCGCCCGACGTGCGCGAGAGCGAGCAGGAGCAGCCGATGGAGCCGGAGGAGTTCCAGCGAGTCGCCACCGCGATCGAGGACGCCGTCGCCAAGACGATCGTCGGCCAGCGCGAGGCGATCAGGGGAGTGCTGATCTGTCTGGCCGCGGGCGGCCATGCGCTGCTGGAGGGGGTGCCCGGGCTCGGCAAGACGACGATGGCGCGCGCGTTCGCCGGGGCGCTCGAGCTCAGCCAGCGTCGCGTCCAGTTCACGCCCGATCTGATGCCCGCCGACATCACCGGTACCACCGTGCTCACGCAGGGTGAAGGAGAAATCCGGGGGCAGCTTCACTTCGAGCCGGGGCCGCTGTTCGCGAACCTCGTCGTCGCCGACGAGATCAACCGCGCCGCACCGCGCACCCAGAGCGCGCTGCTCGAGGCGATGCAGGAGGGCCGGGTGACGATCGCCAACACCACCCACCTGCTGCCCCAGCCGTTCTTCGTGCTGGCCACGCAGAACCCAATTGAGCTGTACGGGACCTACCCGCTGCCAGAGGCCGAGCTCGACCGCTTCCTGCTGAAGCTGCGCTTCGAGTTCCCGCCCGTCGAGGAGCTCAACGCGATGGTTCTACGCACGACCGGCGATCGCGACCCGGTGATCGAGAAGGTCGCCGACGCGCAGACGCTCCTGCGCATGAACGCGCTCGTGCGCACGGTGCCGATCGCAGAGCACGTCGTCGACTATGCAAGCCGGCTCGTCCTCGCCCTGCACCCCGATGGTGCCGAGGCCTCCCAGCGGGTACGCGAGTACGTGCGACTTGGTCCCAGCCCGCGAGGAGTGCAGACGCTGTGCATGGCCGGCAGGGTCTCCGCGCTGATGGCCGGGAGGTTGGTCGTCGCCGTCGAGGACATCCGCGCGGTTGCGGCGGCCTCCCTGCGTCACCGCCTGCTGCTCAGCTTCGACGCCGAACGGCAGGCGATCCCGCCCGACGAGTTGATCTCCGAGACGCTCGAGCTCACTCCGCGGGAGGCGCGATAACCGCGACGCCGCCCACCGCAACACTGCCCCTGCTCGATGCCGACACACTGCGCCAGCTCGAGCGCCTCAGCATCGCGCACCTCGGCAACGTGCTCACCGGGCTGACCGGCCAGCGCGCGCGGTCCTCTGGCGCGCGCGGTCTCGAGTTCGCCGACTACCGTCCCTATGCGCCCGGCGATGAGCTGCGCCGCGTCGACTGGAACATCTACGCGCGTCTCGGCGAAGCGTACGTGAAGACAGCACCTAGCGAGGGCCATCTCGCGCTGGCGCTGCTGATCGACGGCAGCGCCTCGATGGACGGGGGAGGGGGGGCTTCTCGTCCGAGCAAGTTCCGCCACGCGCAGCGCCTGGCGGCGACGCTCGGGGCGGTGGCGCTGCTGCGCGCGGACGCGGCACAGGCGCACGTGCTCGCCGATGGCGAGGCGTGGGCAGGCGGGAGGCTCAGCACTCCTGGGAGCGTCGTCCCGCTGATCGAAGAGCTCGCCGATCTTCCCCGCGGCGCGCGTACCGATCTGCCCTCTAGCGTGCGCGCTTATCGGCGGCACAACGCCAGCACCGAGGTCGCAGTACTGATCACCGATGCGCTGGTCGAGGGCGCCAGCCTGCGGGAAGCGCTGGACGAGCTCCGTCGAAGCGCCGACAGCGCTACCCTCATACATGTGATCGACGATGGTGAGCTTGACGTCGACTTCCGAGGACCCGTGCAACTGCGCGACCGGGAGACCGGCGAGCAGGTCATCGTCGAGGTGACCGCGGCGGTCAGCCAGCGTTACGCCGCAGGCTTGCAACAGATGGCCGACGATGCCCGCGCGGCAGCGACAGCTGCTGGGGTCGGCTACGTACGTGCGCTCACGAGCGTGGCGCCGCTCGAACTGCTGATCGAGGCGGCCAACAGAGCCGAACTGGTCGCCGTTTGAGATGCCGGCGCACGTTCAATCGCACGTTAACGTCAAGGTCTGGGGGATGTTGTAGGGTAGGGTTGACATGAGGGAGCAAGGCGTAGCAACACAAGAGGGAGTGGCCAAAATGCGGGTGTCGGGAGGGCACATATGACGGATGACGACGAAGACAAGGGTTGGGGAGCGTTCTTTGGGGTGATCGCGACTTTTGCGGTGGGGACCGCAGTCGTTCTTGCCCTTGGAGTTGGGATTCTGTTGGGCTACTACGTGATCGGCAGCGGGGGGAGCAGCAGCTCGTCGACACACACAACGGTTGCCAGTACTTCGGAACCGAGCAAGACGGCATCCTCGACGGCTGTTGAATCGGCCGCCGACATTCCGACCGCGCCGGCGTTCACCGCCGACGAACTAACTTCCTTCCCGGGCAAGAACTGGATCACGCCTCCCGGTGGCGCGACCGGCGACCGCTACTCGCCATTGACCCAGATCAGCGCCTCCAACGTCTCGCAGCTGAAGGGCGACTGGATGACGGCGCTCAACGGGAGCGGCACGCTCGAGAAGTACTCGCAGGAGGCTTCGCCCGTCGAGTACGACGGCGTCATCTACATCGCCACCGGCGCGGACGACATCTTCGCGATCTCAGCCACGTCCGGGAAAATCCTCTGGGAGCACAAGGCAAACCTCCCCGCCTCGACCGCCACGTCGGTCTGCTGCGGTTGGGACAACCGCGGTGTCGCGCTCGGAAACGGTCTCGTCTACTCGGCGGTTCTCGACGGCTACGTCGAGGCGCTGAACCAGAAGACGGGCGAAGAAGTCTGGAAAACCGAAGTCGGCAACGTCAAAGAAGGCTGGACCGTGACGATGGCGCCGCTCTACATCGAAGGCATGGTCCTGATCGGTGGCGTCGGCGCCGAGTACGGGGTGCGCGGCTTCATGGCCGCCTACAACGCCAAGACCGGCCAGCAGATGTGGAAGCACTACAACGTCCCCGGCCCCGGCGAAGCAGGGCACAACACGTGGCCCAGCAACAACAACCAGTGGGAACACGGTGGCGCGACCACCTGGAACACGCCGACCTACGACGCCAAGCTCGGGCTGATCTACTACTCCACGGCCAACGCGGGTGAGGACTTCGAAGGCAAAGAACGCCCCGGCGACAACCTGTACTCGTCCTCGATCCTCGCGCTTCACCTGAAGACGGGCCAGATGGCCTGGTACTACCAGACGGTGCACCACGACATCTGGGACTTCGACGACCCGAGCCCGACGGTCCTCATGAACGTGAAGGTGAACGGCAAAGAAGAAGCAGGCATCGCCGAGCCGAGCAAGACCGGTTATGTGTACTTCCTCAACCGGGAAACCGGCAAGCCGATCTTCCCGATTCCCGAGGTGAAGGTTCCGCAGAGCGCCGCCGACGCGACCGCTGCTACGCAGCCAATCCCGACGATGGCGCCGTTCAGTCCGGAGACGGTCAGCAAGGAACAGCAGGAACTCCTGCAGGCCGGTCTGAAGGCATCGCTCGCGAAAGGCGAGAAGGAACCGAAAGTTGTGGCCGGGAAACTGTTCACCCCTTGGGAATACTCAAACCCGAACACGATCCAGTCGGCCAACAACGTGGCCGTCGGTGGTGACAACTGGCCGCCGTCGAGCTATGACGCGAGCAACAGCTACTACTACGTCTGCTCGCAATCCGGCTCGGTGGCTACGAACATCGCCACCGCCAGCCAGACGAAAAAGGCATACAAGGCCGGCGAAACGTACACCGGGAGCAACCCCTTGCTCGGGTTCTCCGGGTTCGACACAACCGGCTTCCTCACGGCGTACAACATGACGACCGGAAAGATCGCCTGGCAGAAGACGTTCCCGAAAGAATCGTGTTACAGCGGTGCCGTCTCGACCGCCGGCAACGTGGTCTTCTCGGGTAAGAACAACGGCGAATTCGTCGCCTACAACGCGACCAGCGGCGAACAGCTCTGGTCCTTCCAGACAGGCGCCGGCGCGAACGCCTCCGCTGCTGTCTACGAAATGGAAGGCAAGGAGCACATTGTCGAGCTCGCTGGAGGTAACGCGCTCGCAGGCTCGCCACACGGCGACAACCTGTGGCAGTTCTCGCTGAGCGGGACGATGGGCCCGGTCGCGGCACCGAAGTCCACGACAGAAGCGATCGAACACAAAACCTCAAACAGCAAAGAAAAAGAACCGACCGAAGAAAAAGCCGAAGAAACGAAGAAAGAAACCGAATCAAGTAAAGAATCGGCCTCGGTGAGCCCGGCCAACGTGACGGCGGGCAAGTCGATCTTCGCTTCCAATTGCTCGGTGTGCCACGGCATCGCGGGCACCGGGGGCAACGGCGGTCCGAACCTCAACAACGAGCCACGTGCGAAAACCGTAAGTGGTGTGGTCGAACAGCTGACCAACCCACTCGGCGCGATGCCCTCCTTCAAGGAACAGCTCTCCTCGAAGGAAAAGGAAGAGGTCGCGGACTTCGTGACCGACATGATCACGCACACCACCAAGTAGCAGCAGCGACCGTGGATTCGGTGCGCCTGGGTTCGCTCAGGCGCACCGAACGACGGGTCGCGCCGGGGTCTGATCCAGCATGACTCCGGTGCGCAGGGCGGGTGTTATGGTCGATTCGATGGCAGTTGCGCTTCACGCAGTTCTTCGCTGGCTGCAGGCCGGCAGCGCCGACGTGATCAGGCTGCGCCCACATTCTCATGCGGCGGCGGAGGCGACCGAGCAGTACGACCGCACGCTTGCGGGCGCCCTCACCCGATGGCGGGCGCGCATCCAGCGCTGGCGAGGTCTCGTGCTCGTGCGTCGCCACCTGCTCGTCGCGGTGTGCCTCGCGATCGTCCTTGAGATCTTGAACCTGACGGCCGGCCTCTCCGAGCTGGCGCTGCTCGCGGTGCCCTGTCTGCTGCTCGCCGGAATCGCGCTCGAGTGGCCTCGCGGACCCGCGCCGGCCCAGGTGGCTGGGCTGCTCGACGAGCAGATCGGGCTGTATGACCTGATCGGCACGGGACTGGAGCTTCAAGCGCGCGCCGCCGGTGCGATGCGCCCGCTCGAGCAGCGCGCACTCGAACGAGCTGCCGGCGAGGCCGCCGCCGGCCTCGGTGCCTGGCGTGTCCGCCCCGCGCCCGCCGGTGGTGAGTGGAGCACGCTGCTCGTCGCTCTGGCGACGCTCGCGGTGCTGCTCGCCCTCGCCCCCAGCCACATCACCCACAACCGCGCAGCTGCAGGCACCGCCGCGGCGCAGGCCCGCTCCGCGCACCACCGGTCCCCGCGCGCCTCCGGCTCTGCCCCCGGTGCGAAGGCGCCCGCGCCGGCCTCGCTACCTGCCCATCACGCCGCCAACGGCGCGACCCGCACGGGCTTTCAGGCGCCCACGCAGCCCGTCACCAAAGACGCCGGCGTCTCGCCGGCGAAGACGGGCGGCGGTCTAAAGCCGACCTCCACGACACGCGGCGGCGGGAAGCCAGCTGGTGCCACCAAGGCCGCGCCGGGCGCTGCAGGCGAGGCGGGCTCGCACACGGGCGCTGCCACGGGCGTCTCCCCAGTGTCCGCGACGCAGCTCGTCGCTGTATCCCCCAAAACCACCCGGACGGCCGCGCTCGGCACGCCCTCGGCGCGCTCACGAACCTCCACGCCGACGAGCTCAACCGGTCAGCGCACCGGCAGCGCAGGCGCGCCCACAGGCACCGGCTCGGCCGGACACGCCCGTGGCTCCACCCGCCTCGGCGGCTCGCACACCCTCACCGGCAGCGCCACCAAGAGCCTGCCGCTGAAGGCGGGCTACGCGCCGTCCCCAAAGGGCTCGACGAAATCGAGCAGCACAGGGACCGGGCCCGGTGGAGGCGGGCACGGACGCTCCCAGACGGTCGCGGGGGGCGCAGGCGCAGCAGCAGACGCCGGCAGTGCCGGCGCCTTCGTGCCCTCTGACGGCGGCGCGGTCATGACGGCGGGCAGCGGCAGCCTGATCAGCTACCTGGCATACCTTCAGCGGGTGCAGGAACTGCCGTGGTAACCACCCCGCAGCAGTGACCCTGCTTAGCGCCTGGGCCCTCGCCGGCCTGCTGCTGACGGTGCCCCTCGTGCTTGCGCACTTGCGCCGGCGCCGCCCGCCGCTGCGCGAGGTGGACAGCCTGCTGCCCTGGCGCGATCTTGGTCACGCCGCCGCGCCCGCTCGCCGGCGGTTCGGTGCGCCCGCGCTGCCGCTACTGCTTGCCCTACAGCTCGCCGCGCTCGTGGTCCTGGTGGCCAGCCTCGCGCGTCCCGCCGGCGGCGCCGAGGAGCCCCGGCCGAGCCGCGTGTTCGTGCTCGACGACTCGATCTGGATGCAGGCGCGCGAAGGGAACGGGACGCGTGCGCAGACAGCCGCGGCAGCCGTGCGTAGGGGGTTGCGCGAGCTGCCCGGCGGCGAACGTGTCAGCCTCGTCCTGGCGGCCGCTGAGCCACGGATCATCTACAGCGGTAACGCCGCCGGTGCGCCGGCTGCTCTACGCGGGCTTCCTGACGATGACGGCGCTGCGAACCTCGTGGCAGCCGTGCGGTTCGCAGCCGCCCTTGGCTCGCGGCGCGGCGAGCGGATCCTTCTCGTGCGCGCGCCCGAGGACGCGTCTCCCACCGTGTCCGGCTCAGGCGTACAGCTTTCGCAGCTGGTCGTGGGTAAACGCTTCGCCGATCAGGGGCTCACTGGCGCCAGCGCCCGCTGTGATCTGCCTGGCGCTGGCTCCTGCGAGGTCTTCGCCCGCGTGCAGAACGCGGGCACCACCGCTGCCGAAGACGACGTCAGCGCGCTCCTGGACGGTGCGGTCGCCGCCCGTCAGGCTGTCACCGTACCCGCGCGAGGGTCCGCGCCGGTGGCTTTCCACGCCCCTGCCGGAGCGCGGATCGAGCTAGAGCTCGATGCCCACGACGCGCTCGCCGCCGACGATCGCGCATACGTGCTCGTGCCGGCGAGCACGCTCACCACGGTCACGATCGTAGGACGCCCGAGCGACGCGCGCCCGCTTGCTGCGGCGCTCGCCGTGGCCCCTGGCGTGCGCCTGAGACTGCGCACGCCCTCGGACTACAAGGCGGCCGATGCCTCCGAATCCGATCTCCTGGTGCTCGACGGCTGGCTACCCGCCGGAGACCTGCCGAGCGCGCCCGCCCTGCTGCTGGTCGATCCGCCGCGGCTGCCCGAAGGGGCGGTTCTCGGCGGCCTCTCCGACAGCCGCGTCAGCGGCAGCGAAACCTCCAGCCCGCTGCTCGCGGGCGTCGACCTGCTCTCGCTGAGCATTGATGCGGGTTCGGGCCGACGCATGCTGCTGCCGAGCTGGATGCAGGCCACGCTGTGGAGCCCTGAAGGTCCGCTGCTCGCAGCCGGTGGGCACGGTGGGCAGCGTGTGGCGCTGCTCTCCTTCGATCCCACGCTGTCGGATCTCCCAGAGCTCGAAGCCTTCCCGAAGCTGATCGCCAACCTCGTGGCCTTTACTCAGGAATGGGCCCCAGCACAGGTGACCGCAGGGCAGCCGCTCCTCTACGACTCCGCTCCCGGCACGACGTCGCTGTCGGTGAGCTCTCCGTCGGGCCTGCAGCGTCTCGATGCCGCCGCGGGCCCGCATGCGCTGACCCTTGCCGAGCAGGGCTTCGCCACGCTCTCCGCGCACGGGCCCTGGGGCACGCGCACGCGGACGCTGCCCGTCAACGTCGAACTGACCGGTACAGCCGCTGGCGCCAGCGCGTCGCTAATCCTGCCCTCAGCAGAAGCAGGTCCCCGCGTCCAGTGGTGGCCGTGGCTGCTAGCGGGCGCTCTGCTCGTGATCCTCGTCGAGCTGCTCTACGTCACCCGCTCCACGCGCGCCCGCGAGGCGCTCGGCTGAGATGCACCTCGAGCACCCGCTCCTGCTGCTGTGCCTGGTCCCCGTCGCGGGCGCATACCTCATCGCGACGCGGGCCGCGGGGGGTCGCGCGCGGGTCACCGTGCTGTTGCGCGTCGCGGCCGCGGTCCTCGTCGTCTTGGCCCTCACGCAGCCTCAGCTGGGGTCTGGCTCGCGCGGAGCGCTGGTGCTGGCCGTCGAACGCTCCGCGCACATGCCCGCTGCCGCGCAGGCGCAGGAGCGCCGCTGGCTGGCCCAAGAGCGCAACGACAGCTGCGCTGATGAATGCCGGGTGGTGCAGTTCGGGGCGGGCGCGCGTTTCACCTCACCGGCTCAGGGTCTGCTTCCCCCGGGCGCACTCGGTGGCGGCGAAGCAGATCCACGGGAAGCTCTCCAGCTCGCGCTCGCGCGCGCGGGCAACGGTGGTCAGGTCGCGGTGCTCAGCGCCGGGCTACCGGGCGCTGACGAGCTCAGTGACGTCGTAGCGCAGGCGCGTGCACGGGGGGCGCGAATCGATGCCGTCCCTCTGACCGGCACACCGCGGATCGACGCAGCGATTACGCGCCTGCAGGCTCCCGATGCTCTGCATGCCGGCGATCCTCTGCCGCTGGAGGTGACCGTCGCGGCGAGCGTCGCCGCAAGCGCGACGCTCACGCTGAGCCAGGACGGAACGACCGTCGGCCGCCAGACGGTGAAGCTCACACGCGGAGAAAACCCGCTGCTGCTCTCGCTCAGCGCCCCCGCCGCTGGCGAGCACTCCTACACCGTGCGGGTGGACCTGGCGGGCGACGAGCTACCCGCCAACGATGCGGTCTCGACGACCGTGCACGTCGCGGGCGAGCCGAGCGTGCTGCTCGCCGGTTCGGGCTCCGCGATCGGCTCGATCCTGAGCGCCGGTGGCATCCACGTCACCTCGGTGGCGGCTTCGTCGTTGCCCTCCACGCCGGCCGGCTATGGCGCCTACGACGCGGTCGTGCTCGACGATGTCTCCGCTGCACAGATCGGTTCGGTCCGGGCGCTGGCACTCGACGAAGCCGTCCACGCGGGTGACATCGGTCTGCTCGCGCTCGGCGGTCCGCACAGCTTCTCGCTTGGCGGCTATTACGAATCGCCGTTGCAGCAGGCCTTGCCCGTCTCGAGCCTCGAGCCGGGCAACCTCCAGCAGCGCCACCTCGGCGTCGAGCTCGTGCTCGACCGCTCCGGCAGCATGATCGAAGAGGCCGGCGGGGTCCCAAAGCTGGAAATGGCACAGCTCGCCTCGCAGGTCGCGACGCACTACCTCGCCGGCCAGGGCGACGAGCTCGGCATCGTCGACTTCGACATCGAACCGCACGTGCTGGTGCCCGTGACGAAGGTGACGCCCGGGCGCATCGCACAGGGGATCGAACAGCGCATCGAAGGGTTGATCGCCGAAGGCGGCACAAATATCTACAAGGCGCTGGCGCTCGGTGCGCGCGAGATCGAGGCGAGCAGCGAGCCCCAGCGCCACATCGTGCTGATCACCGACGGCGTCAGCGAACCCGGCAGCTACAGCTCGCTGCTCCCCGAGTTGCACCGCGACCACATCGCCGTCTCAACTGTCGCGCTCGGCAGCGAAGCGGACTTCACGCTGCTGAAAGCGATCGCCCGGAGCACCGGCGGGCAGTACTACGCGACCGATAACGCCGCCGAACTGCCGCGCATCTTCGCCAAAGAGACCCGCGTAAAGGCGCGGCCCGTCCAGCTTCACGGCCACATTGCCGTCAGCGCCGGCGCCGCCAGCCCGATCCTCTCGAGCGTTGCCGGGCGCCAGCTCCAGCCGCTCGCAGGCAACGTCGTCACGACGCTGAAGGGCGGTGCCCAGGCCGACCTCACGGGAGCGGACCCCGGCCACTCGCCCGATCCGGTGCTCGCCCAGTGGCAATACGGGATCGGGCGGGTGGCCACCTGGACGCCGGGCCTCTCACCGCAGTGGGCCGCGAGCTGGGCGGGGCGCACGCAGCTCTGGCAGGACGCCTTGCGCTGGGTCGAGCGCGGCGTGGGCATCCCAGTGCTGACACCGGTCCTGATCGGGCCGGGCGCAGGGCGCCTGCGCATCGACACGATCGTCAACGCCGACGTGTCACTCGATCTCGCGCACATCGAAGGCGAGCTCCGCGCCGAAGACGGGCATACGGTCGGCGTGACCTTCAACCAAACGGGTCCAAGCGAATACGAAGCCACCGTGCCCGAGCTACAGGCCGGCGTCTATAGATACGCCTTGAGCGATGGTCAGACCGACCAGACGGGGCTGCTCGCCGTGCCATACCCGACGGTTGACAGGCCGCGCCCTCTCGACGCCAGCATGCTCGGCACGCTCGCGCTCAGCACGGGCGGGCGCCAGCTGAACGCTGAGGACCCGACTGCCCTGCGACGCGTCAGCACGGAGCTCTGGCGCTGGCTAGCGCTGGCCGCTGTGCTGGTCTTCCTGGCGGCGGCGCTGCTCGGCCTCCTGCGCGACCGCGACCGCCGGGCGGCGGCGTCTGAGCTAGCGCCCGAGCGTGGTGGCGTAGTGGACGACCGACGCGTAGACGCCCGTGCCTTCTGAGGTTTCAGCTGCTTCCGAGGGCGGTTCCGCGGGTTCCGTGGTGTTCTGCGACGGCGTCTGCTTGGCTTTGGGGAGATCCGCCGGAGTCGGGTTGTCGTCTTCGACCTGCTCAAAGACGGCTTTGTACGTGGAGGAGCCGATCGTGAGCGCGACCGCGATGTGCTCCTGATTGGGGTGTTCAGGGGTATCGAGGTTCGTCGGCTTGCTGATCACCATCCTGCCCAAGTGTTGTGTCAGCGACCCCGGGACGAGCAGGTTCAGCGACATGAGGCCGTTTTCATATACCCACGGGTACATCGCCGCGGTCCAGCTTGTCAGCTTGCCCGCCCTGTTGTATTGGTAGAAGTACGCGTCGCCGACGAGGAACTCGTGCTCCACCGATTCCGTGTAGTCGACGTCCAGGGCCGCGCTCTCGACGCGCGCGCTGCGTTCGATTTCCTTCAGATAGAAGCGCCCGATATAACGGTCACCGATGTCCGTCTTCACGAGGACCTTCGGTTCGGGATAGCCGTCGGCGTTGCCCGTGGTGGCCTGGGCGGAGACCGCCACGAAGCCGCCTACCGCGCCGGCGGCGGCGATCAGCCCTGCCGCCAGCTGGAGCCTCCTCACGCGCCGCGCACTGCTCACGTGGGGCATGTTAGCGTCGAGATGCCAGCGGCCATTCAAGCTAGGATCGATGCTGATGGGGAGCTGTGGACAGACCGGACGGCGGGCGTTCCTTACTGTCGCAACGAGCGGCCTGGTGCTCGTGCTCAGCGGCTGCGGTGGCAGCGGCACGCTCTCGCACTCCCAGCTCGTCGCCAAGGCGGACTCCTACTGTCGCCAGGCGACCACTCGCGTGGCGGCGCTGACAGCGCCCTCGAGCCTCACCAGCCTATCTGCGTATGCGGATCAGACCCGTGTCGAGACGGTGGCGCTTGCCGGGCGCCTGAAGACGCTGAAGGCACCCAGCTCCGACAAGCAGGTCCTCGACAACTACATCGCGGCGCTGGAGAAGGGCAATCAGCTGCTCGCGCGGATCGCCGCCGCTGCCGCCGCCAACGAAAGCTCGACCGTGGGCACGCTCGGCAAAGAGCTCGCCGCCGTGCCCACCGCTGCGATCGCCAGCGAGGGCGGCCTCTCGCAGTGCGCTCAATCGACCGCCACGGCCACAGCCGGCTGAGGCGCGCGTCGCGCGGAGAGCTCAGCCCCCAGCCGGGGTCTCTAGGGCGTGGGAACGGCGCCTCAGGAATTTTGGTCGCGGCGGTGTCGGTGCCGGCGCGCGCCCTTTGCCGCCGATGCGGGCCACGAACACCTCCGGGTTCTGCTTCAGGCCTTCTTCCACCAGCTCGTCGTAGATCCCGTTGAAGTGCAGGATGGAGAGGTCGACCGCCGCCTGCAGTGTCGCCATCGGTGAGCCCGCGGGTCCTGGCTCAGCGGCGCAGCCGAGCGACTGGATGCGCGTCGCCGTTCGCGCCTGGAGGCCAGAGAGATTCGGCCAGTTGTGGCGCAGGTAGGTCTCACGCGCTGCAGAAGAGGCCGTCAGCCAGCCGCGGCAGGTGCTCCACTCGTTGAGGTCGCTCGCTTCCGCGAGCACCTTCTGGTGTTGCACGCCGGCCGCCCTCTCCGCCGCCGCCCGGTTCGAGGATCTGCGCGGATGTGTCGAGCCGCAAGCTGTTAGCGCAATCGCCGGCGCGATCACGAGCAGGCTTCTCGCGGATCTGAGCCATGCTCGCTGCATGCGCCTCAGACTACGAGGCTTGACAGTAGGAGCCTTCACAGCTTCAGCACGATCAGCCTGCCCGCGCCTGCTGGCGCATCCCCCGCCACCGTCAGCTGCGAGCCACCGGCGATGACCGCGAGGTAATCCACCCCGGCGATGCGGTAGGCGATCGGCGCCGAGCCAAAGCGCAGGCCGACGTGCCAGCGCCAGAGAACGCGCCCCGAGTCGGCCGACAGCCCGTACAGGTAGCCGTCGTCGTCGCCGAGGAACACCACCCCGCCAGCCGTCGCCAGCGCTCCCGCAACCGCCGGTCGCGGCAGGTCCCGCTGCCAGATCACATGGCCGTCGTCGGGGTCCACGGCGCTGAGCACCCCCGTCGCCTGGCCGACCTGCACGGCCGTGCCCGCCAGGTCGGCCGAGCCGCGCCGGTGGCGATCGATCTGCGCGGGCGCCTGCGCCCGGTAGCGCATGCACATGTCTGTGCCCGGCAGGTAGAGCGCGTGCCGGGAAGGGTCATACGCCGGCGGCCCGTACTCCAGGCCGCCGAAGATCCCTGGGCAGACCACGACCCCCGCCTGTGTCGGGCGCAGATGCGGATGCGAGTAGCGCGTCAGGTAGGGGGTGCGCGCGAGCAGCGCTCCTCCGGACGCGTTCAGGATCGAGTAGAACCCCGACTTGTTGGCGTCGCCCACAGCGTCCACGAGACGACCGCCTGCACGGACCTGCAGGAGCAACGGCGACTGGTCGGTGTCGTAGTCCCAGCTGTCGTCGCAGAGCTCGCTGTGAGCCCACTCGAGCTTTCCGGTGCGGGCGTCCAGCGCCAACGTCGCGTCGGCCCACGGGTCGCATCCCCGCCTGCGGGCGTCCGTGAAGCCGGGGTCTGGGTTGCCCGTCGCGACGTATACGGTCCCGGTGGTCGGGTCGACGGTCGGCGGCATCCAGACGTCTGCGCCGCCGTTGGCGCGCTCGCGGCCGATCCAACCGTGACCGTGCTCGGGCACGACATACGTGCGCCACAGCTCGCGGCCGTCTGTCGTCGAGTAGGCGGCCACGAACCCCCGTAGCCCCGCGTCGCCCGCCGGGCCGCCCACGATCAGCTCGCCGTGCCAGAGCGTCCCCGGCGAGTTCTCGGTGTAGCCAAGGCTCGGGTCGGCGACGCGCACCGACCACAGGCGCTGCCCGCTGTCTGCTTGCAGCGCGATCAGCTGGTCATCCACCGTCAGCTCGTAGACGCGCCCGCCACCGACGGTCACGCCGCGGCTGACCGGCGCTGCTTCCGCCCCCTGGGGACCGAGCAGTGGGTCGATCGAGGGGACATAGCTCCAGCGCAGCGCACCGGTGGTGGCGTTCACGGCCAGCACTTCGTCGGTGTTCGTCGTGTAGTACATCGTCGCAGCGACGACCACCGGGAAGGTCTCCCAGGAGTCCTGGCCGAAGCCCTCGCTACGGCTCCACGCCACACGCAGCCGGCCCAGGTCACCGGCGTCGAGCTGGCGCAGCGGGGAGTAGTGGGTGTTCTGCGGGGTATTGCCCCAGAGCGGCCAGCCCACGTCCGCCGTTCGGTGTGTCGAGGACCCGCAGCCAGCAATGACGGTCGTCGCGAGCGCTGCGGTGAGCGTCGCGCTCAGGCGGCGGGGGCACGCGTGAGCGCGAGTCTCGAGGCGATCGAACCGGCGGCTCACCAGCCTTCCTTACCACGATCCGGCGCCAGCTCGGCCTGTCATAGCGCGGGTTATGCTGGGCCCGTGCGGCTGAGAAGTCCCAGCATCTACCGCACCGCGCGCCGGGGACGCGCCACAGCGCGCGTGGCGCGTGCATTCTGCGCGTGTCTGCTGTCGGCTGTCGTGCTCGCCGCTTGCGGTTCTGGCGGCCCAAGCGGTTCGAACACGAGTCCGACGACACATGGAAATCTCGGGACGACATCGGAGGCGAGCCATGGCGCCGCGGCCTTCACGCAGGTGAACCTCGCCGTCCCGAGGGGCAACGCCGCAGAACCCTTCAACGTCACACGCCAGGTGCGGATCCCCGCTGGCTGGCACGCGCAGGTCTGGGCGCGGGTTCCCGAAGCGCGCTTCATGACGTGGACGCCCGAAGGCGCCCTGCTGGTCAGCGCCTCCGACAGCGGCCGGATCGTGAAGCTGGTGCCCGACGGTGGGTTCACGGGACGTCCACGCGAGGTGCTGCTCGCGGCCGGGCTATCGCTCCCGTCCGGCATGGTCTTTGACCGGGTCGGCGGCAAGACCTACCTGTACGTCGCGCAGTCCGACCAGGTTGACCGCTACCGCTGGCAGCCGGGCGGGACGCTCGGAGCGATGTCGGTGATCGCCGGCGGGCTTCCCGACACCGGCCCAACAGGCGAAGACACCCATCGCCTGAAGAGCCTTGCGATCGGGCCCGAACACCGCCTCTATGTCTCGATCGGCAGCGTCTCCAATGCGAAGACCCCGAACCCGCACGAATACCCTCCGCGGGCCTCGATCGTCTCGCTGGACCTCGGCGGCGGCGGTCTGCAGGTCGTGGCCCGCGGCGTGCGCAATGGAGAGGGCCTCGCGTTCGCGCCCGACGGCTCGCTATGGACGGCGGTCAACGAGCGCGACGAAGTTCCCTACCCCTACCACCGCTCCTACGGCGGTGTCTCCGAAGCGTTCAGCAAGGTGATCCGCAGCTACGTAGATGAACACCCTCCCGATGAGTTGGCCAAGCTCGTGCTCGGACACAGCAACCTCGGCTGGCCGTTCTGCAACCCCAACCCCGATGACGTGCCCGGCCAGCCGGAAGAGGGGCTGCACTACGCAGAGCTTCCCTACGTCGCCGACGCTCTCACCAACCCTCACGAAGAAGCGCTCGACTGCAAGACCCTGGCGCCACTGACGCGCGGCCTGCCGGCTCATAGCGCGCCTCTCGGGCTCACGTTCCTGCACGGCAGTGCCGTGGCGGCCCCCTACAGCGAAGGCGCGGTGCTGGCCGTGCATGGTTCCTGGGACCGCACCCCGCCGCGCGCGCCCGCAGTGCTGTGGCTCCCATTCAAGGCAGGGCTGCTCGGTGCCCCCGTGACGCTGATCGGCGGCTTCCAGCTCGCCGGTGGCGAACGGTGGGGACGCCCGGTCGATGCCGTGCCAGGGCCCGAAGGCGACCTGTTCGTAAGCGATGACATCGCCGGCGCGATCTACCGCATCGGGCCGGCCACGCCCTGAGGGCGCGCGGTGCTTCGCGCCTTGCCGATCAACCCGAGCTCGACAGCGGGCTGCCGCCGAGCGTGAGTGCCACCAGCCTCGCGCCGATCGGGCCGAGGTTCTGCGAGGCGGTTAGGGCGGAACCGCCGACCGCCGCGAGGATGTACTCCTTGCCGCCCACCGTGTAGATGACTGGCGCGGAGCCAAACGCGAGCCCAAGGTCCCCGCTCCAGAGCTGCTTGCCGGTGCTCGCTTCGAACGCGTAGAGGTTCCCGCTCTGATCTCCGGTGAAGACGATGTTCCCCGACGTGGCCGTCGCCCCGCCGATCATCGGCGTGGACATGTTGTGGGCCCAGGCGATCTTGCCGGTCGTGACGTTCACCGCGGTGAACGTGCCCGACGGCTTCTCCTTGGAGGGCGTGGTGCGATCGCCGCCGAAGTCCTTCTCCCCGTAGTGCTTGCTGTTTACCGTGAGGATCTGGCAGAGGTTCACGCCTGAGACATAGACGTCGCCCGCTTCCGGATCGAATGCAAGCGGCGCGTACTGCGAGCCGCCCACCGCGCCCGGGCACTCGAGCGTCCCCTTCGTCGTCGGTGTCGTGTGGTGCTCCTCGACGAACGCGACGCGCGGGAAGATGTCTTCTCCGGTGGCCGCGTTGAGGATGAACAGATACCCGCTCTTGCCGGCCTCCGCCACAGCCCTCACCGAGCGCCCTTTGACGCTCGTCGTGAAGAGCACGGGTGGGGACTCGGCGTCGTAGTCCCAGAGGTCGTGGGCGACCTCCTGGTGGTACCAGACGAGCTGCCCCGTCGAGGCCCGCAGCGCCAGGATCGAGTCGGTGTAGAGGTTGGGGCCGGGGCGCTTGGTGCCGACGATCGCGGGGGCTGGGTTGCCCGTGCCGACATAGACGATTCCGGTGCTCGTGTCGATCGTGGGCGGCATGTACACGGTGCCTCCGCCGCCTTCCTTGGGCACCCAGCCGGTACCCGCGTGGGGAACGGTGTAGAAGCGCCACAGCTGCTTGCCGGTGCTGGCACTGTAGGCCGCCACGAAGCCCCGCACGCCGTCCTCCGAGCCGGAGTCGCCCACGATCACCATGCCGTCGTACACGGTCGGGGCCATCGTCTCGTATGCCCCTGTGCTGTCTGCGACGACTTCCGTGGACCAGAGCTTCTCCCCGGTCGCGCGGCTGAGCGCTTGGAGGTGATCGTCGAAGGTGAGCAGGAAGAGCTTGTCGCCTTCAACCGCCACGCCCCGGTTTACCGTCACCCCGTACCCGCCGACACCGGTCGACAGCGAGAAGTCAACGGACGGGGTGTAGATCCAGTTGGTGTGACCCGTAACGGCATTGATGGAGACCACCTCGTCGGTCGAGGTCGTCACGTAGATCGTCTGCCCGACGACGACCGGAAAGGACTCCATCAGGAACTGCTCTGCGCCGAGGTCGTTGCGCCACGCGACACCGAGGTGGCGGACGTTCGACGCGTCGATCTGCTTCTGCGGCGCGAAGCGCGTGTTGTCGCGGTCGCGGCCGAAGTACGGCCAGTCGCTATAGCTCGGCGGGCGGTAGGAGAGCCTCGTCGTGCCGGCGCTGCCGCCGCCGCAACCCGCCAGCACCGCTGCCAGTGCCAGCAAGCCAGCGGCCGCGCGGAGGCACACGCCGAGTCGCATCACGCGTCGCACGTCGCATGCGGCGCGGCCCACAGCACGCCGGCTTTCCCCAATGAGCAACCGTTCGGAGGGGCTGCCAGACTCATGTTTCCCACGCACTCTCCGAGGCTAGGTGCCCGTCCGCCGCTTACCTTCTTACGCAGCCGATCTTACATAGGCCGAACGCCCGTCGTCGTCGTGGTCTCGGGTGCCCTGAGCCCCGCTATACTGCTGCGCTCGCTGAAGCCCCCGGGTAGCGACATCCCCGCTGGAAGCGGGGTTTTGTATGTCGTCACCGGACCGTCAACCCGTCGAATCGAGTTCCGCTCATCACATGCCGAAGGACGTAATCCTCACTCCAGAAGGACTGCAGAAGCTGAAGGACGAGCTCGAGCTCCTCTCCACCGCGAAGCGGCGTGAGGTCGCCGAGCGCATCAAGGAGGCCAGGGAATTCGGAGACATCGCCGAGAACTCCGAGTACGACGACGCCAAGAACGAGCAGGCGATGGTTGAGAGCCGCATCGCCCAGCTACAGGAGAAGCTGCGCATGGCGACGGTGATCCAGGCCAAAGACCTCTCGACCGACGTCGTGCAGGTCGGCTCCGTGGTGCACGTCAAGGACGAAAGGACGGGCAAGTCGGTCAGGTACACGATCGTCGGCTCGGCCGAGGCCAAGCCCAACGAGCACAAGCTCTCCAACGAGTCGCCGGTCGGACGGGCGCTGCTCGGCCACAAGCGCAATGAGACCGTCGCCGTGAAGGTCCCGCGCGGTCCCGCCCGCAAGCTCAAGATCACCAAGATCGACGTCGGCCTAGAGTAGGCTCGCCCGCGATGAGCGGCACCGATGAGCAGCCCTCGCCACAGGAGTCGGGCGAGCCGAGCCGGCACGGCCTGCAGGAGCTGATCGCCGAGCGGCGAGCGAAGGGGCAGCACTTGCGCGACGCGGACGTTCCCGGAGACTTTCCTTACGCGTTTCCCGACGCCGAGCCGATCGGAGACATCCTCGCCGCATACGAGCACCTCGCTCCCGGCGAGGAAACCGAGGACCGTCACCGCGTTGCCGGACGCATCGCCGCCCGGCGCGAGGGCGGCAAGACCTCGTTCCTCGACCTCGTCGACCGCACCGGGAAGATCCAGCTGCATGCTCGTGTGGACGTGCTCGGGCCCGATGCCTACGCGCGCATCGTCTCACTCGACCTCGGCGATCTGATCGGCGTCGTTGGCAGCGCCATCCGCAGCCGCCGTGGCGAGGTCTCGCTGCGCGTGGAGAGCTTCCAGATCCTCGCCAAGGCGCTGCGGCCGCCGCCCGACAAGCATCACGGCCTGTCAGACGTGCAGACACGCTACCGCCGACGCGAGCTCGATCTGATCGCAAGCGAGGACGCGCGTCGCCTGTTCATGGATCGCGCCCGCGTCATCGCCGCGGTGCGTGGCTACCTCGACGGCAACGGCTTTGTGGAGGTCGAGACGCCTGTGCTGCAGCCGCTCTACGGCGGCGCCATGGCAAGACCATTCATCACCCACCACAACGCGCTCGACCGCGACCTATATCTGCGGATCGCCACGGAGCTCTACCTCAAGCGCTTGATCGTGGGCGGCCTGGAGCGCGTCTACGAGCTGGGCAAGGACTTCCGCAACGAGGGGCTCTCGCCCAAGCACAACCCGGAGTTCACGATGGTTGAGTGGTACGAGGCCTACGCCGACTATGACGACGAGGCGCGGCGTACCGAGGAGATCGTCGCCGCGGCCGCGCAGGCGGCCGCCTACGAGGGCGAGCTGGACTTCTCCCCGCCCTGGCGGCGCGTGAGCTTCTTCGAGGCGATCGAGCAGCACACCGGGATCGACCTAGCGGCGCACAGGGACGCGCCGTCGCTTGCCAGCGCGATTGCCGAGCGCGGCCTGAACATGGCGACCGCGGAGCTGACCTGGCCGCAGCTTGCTGATGACCTGCTGTCGAAGTTCGTGGAGCCCACCCTCCAGCAGCCGACGTTCGTGTTGGACTATCCCGTGGAGATCTCGCCGCTGGCGCGCCAACACCGATCCAAGCCAGGTCTCGTCGAGCGTTGGGAGGCGTTCGCCGGGGGGATGGAGATCGCCAACGCCTTCAGCGAGCTGATCGACCCCGACGTGCAGCGTGAGCGCTTCCAAGCGCAGCAGCGGCTCGCCAGCGAGGGCGATGAGGAGGCCCAACCCTATGACGAGCTGTTCGTGCAGGCCCTGGAGCAGGGGATGCCGCCGACCGGAGGCGTTGGGCTCGGGATCGATCGCCTCGTGATGCTCCTCACCGGACGCGACTCGATCCGCGAGGTGGTGCTGTTCCCCGCGCTACGCGACTGAGCGCATCGACGCCCGGCGATCAAGCAGCGACGCCCGCCTGCCGATGACCCCGTTAAGGCAGGGTGGCCGGTTGGTAGACTCTCCACAAGGCGCAGTTTTCAGGGTCCGAAGCTCCGAGGTACCGTCCCGGTAGGAAGGAATCACACCATGTTCGAGCGATTTACAGAACGGGCCCGGCAGGTCGTCGTTCTCGCGCAGGAGGAGGCGCGGACGCTCAAGCACAATTACATCGGCACGGAGCACATCCTCCTTGGCCTGTTGCGCGAGGAGGAGGGGCTGGCCGCGCGTGTGCTGGAGAGCCTGGACATCACCGTCGAGCGGGTGCGCGCGCAGGTCGTGCGGATCGTCGGCTCCGGTGAGGAGGTCACCTCGGGACAGATCCCCTTCACGCCACGTGCCAAGAAGGTCCTGGAGCTCGCGCTGCGCGAGGCACTGAGCCTCGGCCACAACTACATCGGCACCGAGCACATCCTGCTCGGCCTCGTGCGCGAGAACGAGGGCGTCGCGGCCCGCATTTTGCTCGACTTCGACGCCGACTCCGAGAAGATCCGCAACGAGGTCATCCGCATGCTGTCCGGTCCCGGCGGGCGTCGCCAGGGCCAGTCCGGTGGCGCGGGTGCGGGCGCCGGAGCGGGCGCCTCCGGCGAGGGCAAGAAGTCCTCCAAGCTGCTCGACCAGTTCGGACGCAACCTCACCAAGCTGGCCGCCGAAGGCAAGCTCGACCCATGCGTGGGGCGCGAGACCGAGATCGAGCGGATCATGCAGATCCTCTCGCGGCGTACCAAGAACAACCCTGTGCTGGTGGGCGAGCCGGGCGTCGGCAAGACCGCCGTCGTAGAGGGCCTCGCACAGCGCATCACCAGCTCCGAGGTCCCCGAGCTGCTGAAGAACAAGCAGATCTACACGCTCGACCTGGCGGCGCTCGTCGCCGGCTCGAAGTACCGCGGTGAGTTCGAGGAGCGCCTGAAGAAGGTGATGAAGGAGATCACCCAGCGCGGCGACATCATCCTGTTCATCGACGAGCTCCACAACCTCGTCGGAGCCGGCGCAGCCGAGGGCGCGATCGACGCCGCCTCGATCCTGAAGCCCGCGCTCGCGCGCGGCGAGCTGCAGACGGTCGGCGCGACGACGCTCGACGAGTACCGCAAGTACCTGGAGCGCGACTCGGCGCTGGAGCGTCGCTTCCAGAAGATCACCGTTGACGAGCCCACGATCGACCAGACCGTCGAAATCCTCACAGGCCTGCGCGACCGCTACGAGCAGCACCACAAGGTGCAGATCACCGACGAGGCGCTGCGCGCTGCCGGCGAATTGGCCAGCCGCTACATCTCCGACCGCTTCCTACCCGACAAGGCGATCGACCTGATCGACGAGGCCGCCTCTCGGATGCGCATCAAGTCGATGACCTCGCCGCCGGCCAACCGCGAGCTCGAGGGCGAAGTCGAGTCCACGCGCCGCGAAAAGGAGGCCGCGATCGAGGCTCAGGAGTTCGAGAAGGCAGCGTCGCTGCGCGACAAGGAGCGCAAGCTGACGAACAAGAAACGCGAGCTCGAGCAGGCCTGGGAATCGGGCGAGTCCGGGGAGCGTCCGTCGATCGGCGAAGAGGAGATCGCGGACATCGTGTCCATGTGGACCGGCATTCCCGTGTTCAAGCTGACCGAGGCCGAGACGCAGAAGCTGATGCGCATGGAGGACGAACTGCACAAGCGCGTGATCGGCCAGCACCCCGCGATCGAGGTCATCTCCAAGGCGATCCGCCGCTCGCGCGCCGGCCTGAAGGACCCCAAGCGCCCGACCGGCTCGTTCATCTTCCTCGGCCCCTCCGGCGTCGGCAAGACCGAGCTCGCACGCACGCTCGCCGAGTTCCTCTTCGGCGATGACGACGCGCTGATCCGCATCGACATGTCCGAGTACATGGAGAAGCACGCCGTCTCCCGTCTGGTCGGCTCGCCCCCGGGCTACATCGGCTACGACGAGGGTGGCCAGCTGACCGAGGCGATCCGGCGCAAGCCATACAGCGTGCTGCTGCTCGACGAGATCGAGAAGGCGCACCCGGACGTGTTCAACATCCTCCTGCAGATCCTCGAGGACGGGCGCCTGACCGACGCGCAGGGACGCACCGTGGACTTCCGCCACGCGATCGTGATCATGACCTCCAACATCGGCGCTGCCGAGATCGCGCGCAACACGCCGCTCGGCTTCGCGGTCTCCGACGATGAGACGGGCATCACCTACGACGACATGAAGAACCGGATCATGGGCGAGCTGAAGAAGGTCTTCCGTCCCGAGTTCCTCAACCGCATCGACGACGTGATCGTCTTCCACAAGCTGCAGAAGGACGAGATCAAGCAGATCGTCGAGCTGCTGCTGCTGCGCATCCGTGAGTCGATGGCCGAACGTGAGCTGCAACTCGAGCTGACCGAGCCCGCCAAGGATCTGCTGGTCGACAAGGGGTGGGATCCAGCGATGGGCGCGCGCCCGTTGCGCCGTGCGATCCAGCGCTACATCGAGGACCCGCTCGCTGACTTCGTCCTACGCGAGGAGCTCACACCGGGAGCGACCGTCGTGGTCGACCCCGCGGAGGGCGATGCAGAGGGCGAGGTGCGCCTGTCGATCGTCAAGCCCAAGAAGGCGAAGACCCCCGTCGGCGTTGGCGCCGAAGGTGGTAGCTCCGAGGAGAGCGTCGAGGACGTCGCTCCGTCCGAGGACGCGGCTCCGAGCATCGACGCGCCTGCCGACTCTTAGAGTCTGCGCCGCCGCTGATCCATCCCCCGCGCCGCGTACGCTCACGCGGTGGCTCGAACGACCGCTCACGTGTGCTCGCAGTGCGGCCTGCAGTCCGCGCAGTGGCACGGGCAGTGCCCAGAGTGCGGGGAGTGGAACACGCTCGTAGAGGAGCGTGTGGTGCCCGCACGTGGCAAGGGCCTGCGCTCCGCGCGTGAGGCGGGCTCAGGCGCAGCCCCAGGCAGCGCGACCAGGTCGACTCCGGTCCCGTTGGGCGAGGTCGGGGCCGCGCCGGTCAACCGGATGATGACCGGCATCGGCGAGCTCGACCGCGTGCTCGGTGGCGGTCTCGTCCCCGGCTCGCTGGTGCTGCTCGGCGGCTCGCCGGGGATCGGCAAGTCGACGCTTACGAACATGGTGCTCGGGCATCTGCAGCAGGCCGGTCGGCGCACGCTGTACGTAAGCGGGGAGGAGTCCGCCGAGCAGGTCAGGCTGCGCGCCGAGCGCCTTGTCTTGGAGTCCCCGCCCGCCCTGAGCTCAGCCGGCCCCACTAGCGCGCACCTCGAGAACGTTCGTCCTCTGGCGCGCGCCGGTTCCGCGCACCCCGCGCTGGAGGTCCCCGTGCTTGCTGAGACCGACTTGGACGTGGTGCTCGAGGCGCTCGCGACGCACGCGCCGCAGGCATGCGTGATCGACTCGGTGCAGACCCTGCGCGCGGCCGAACTCTCTGGCGCGCCCGGTTCGGTGGGGCAGGTGCGCGAGGTCGCCGCGCGGATCATGGAGCTCGCAAAGGCCCGGGGCATCGCCGTGATCCTCGTCGGGCACGTGACCAAGGACGGCGCGCTTGCAGGTCCGCGCGTGCTCGAGCACCTCGTCGACTGCGTGCTCCAGTTCGAGGGCGAGCGCGAGCGGCCCTACCGCGAGCTGCGCGCCCTGAAGAACCGCTTCGGCTCCACCAACGAGGCGGGGCTGTTCGAGATGCGCCAAGGCGGCCTCGTGGAGGTACTCGACGCCTCCGCGAGGTTCGTGGCCGAGGCGACGCGATCTCCGGGCAGCGTTGTGCTCGCGGCGATGGAGGGCTCGCGCCCCCTGCTGGTGGAGGTCCAGGCGTTGGTCGCGCCCTCGGAGCTCGAGCAGCCCCGCCGCGTCGTCTCGGGCCTCGATCGCAACCGTCTGGCGCTCGTCCTTGCGATCCTCGCGCGGCACGGCAACGTGCGCACGGGCGGCGCGGACGTGTTCGTGAACGTCGTCGGTGGGGTGCGCGTGGACGAGCCAGGGTGCGACCTTGCGGTCGCGCTGGCGGTTGCCAGCGCCAGTCGTGGGGTGCCCGCTCGCGGCACCCCCAGGGCGTGTTTCGGCGAGCTCGGCCTGACGGGCGAGCTGCGCTGGGTGGGACACCCCGAGCGGCGCCTCGAGGAGGCCGCCAAGCACGGTCTCTCCGACGTGATCGCGCCCGTGGACAGCGGCCCGTCCGCATGCGAGGTTCCGACGCTGCGTGCCGCCCTCGCGGCCGCGCTTCCGGGAGGCCCGCCCGAGCGCGGCCCGCACACCGTGCCCGAAGCCTCCGAGCCACCGCTTACGCGCGTCCAGGACCGCCGAAGGCCCGCCGGCGAGAGGGCCCTCCGGCCCGCCCCCGATCCAGCGGCCAGCAACAGCTGAGCGCGCCCCAAATGTGCCGAAACCGCCCTATCCACGGGGCGAATTCGGTGTGGGCGTAGTGTACGAGCTGCTAACCGAATGCTAAATGCCCTAGAATTGGGACTGTGGCTCCAAGATCCGGAGAAGACCTAGACAGTGAGGTACGACCGGATCCGGGTCTGATGAGGGCTCTGGAGATGATCGCTCCGGGGACCGCGTTGCGCGAGGGCATCGAGAGCATCCTCCACGCCCACACGGGCGGTCTGATCGTGATCGGCGAGCCCGAAGACCTCAGTTTCCTGAACTCGGGCGGGATCAGGCTCGACATCGACTACACGCCCGCGTTCCTGTACCAGATCGCGAAGATGGACGGGGCGATCATCGTCAACGCGAACGCCACCAAGATCACGATGGCGAACGTGCAGCTGATGCCCGATCCAACGATCCTTTCGCACGAGACTGGCACCCGCCACCGCACCGCCGAGCGCGTCTCCAAGCAGACCGACGCGCTCGTGATCGCGATCTCCCAGCGGCGCGAGGTCGTATCGGTGTACGTGGACGGCATGAAGTACATCCTCGAGGACATCCCCGTGGTGCTCGCCAAGGCAAACCAGGCGTTGGCCACGCTGGACAAGTTCCGCACGCGCCTCGATCAGGTCTCCACGCGCCTGACGGCGCTCGAGTTCGAGGGCGGCACGACGCTGCACGACGTGCTCACCGTGTTGCAGCGCTCGGAGCTCGTGACGCGCATGGCCGTCGAGATCGAGCGCTACATCGTCGAGCTCGGCAGCGAGGGGCGGCTGATCGAGATGCAGCTCGAGGAGACGATGGTCGGCGCCGCGGCCGAGAAGTCGGCGCTCGTGCGCGACTACCTAGCGAGCTACTCCGATGAAGCGTTTGGCGGCGCGCTCGAGGAGATCGGTCGCCTCGCCCACCAGGATCTGCTCGACTTTGGTCGGCTCGCGGAGCTGCTCGGCTATGACCGTAAGCTCAACACGCTCGACTATCCCGTCTCGCCGCGCGGCTACCGCGTGCTCGGGCGCATCCCCAGACTGCCGAAGCTCGCCGTCACGCAGATCGTCACCGAGTTCGGTGGCCTGGACGAGCTGCTGGCCGCCTCCGACGCCGAACTCGAGGCGGTGGAGGGAGTGGGGGAGATCCGGGCGAAGGACATTCGCGAGGGCCTGCGCAGGCTGCAGGAGCTGAACCTCGTGGATCGCTACCTACAGACTTGAACCAAAGGGCCGCCATTCCGGTCGGTCGCAACGAAGGAGGACACCCATTCCCGCACAAGCAACCGAAGAAGACACGCTGACGGAGGACCTCGAGGTCACACGCGAGGTCGAGTACATCGAGTTCCAGCTCGGCGACCATGTGGTCTACCCCCACCACGGCGCGGGCAAGGTGCTCAAGAAGGAGGAGATGGAGATCCTCGGCGAACGGCGCGAGTATCTGACGATCAAGATCCTCCACAACGACATGACGGTGCGTGTTCCCACCGAGAACGCCGCCCTTGCGGGCCTACGCAGAGTCATCGACGAGGAAACCGTGAAGAAGGTCCTCGACGTGCTGCGCGACGAAGTCTCGGAGATGCCCAAGAACTGGAACCGTCGTTTCAAGCACAACCGCGACAAGATCAAGACCGGCGACATTTACGAGCTGGCCGAGGTCGTGCGCAACCTCTCGCTGCGTGAGAGCGAGAAGGGGCTGTCGACCGGCGAGAAGCAGATGTTCACGCGCACCAAGAAGATCCTCGCGTCCGAGCTGATGTACGCGCTCGACAAGGACGAGGAAGAGGCTGAGAACTACCTAGACGAGCTGCTGGCGGATTCGGCCGACCACCAGATGGCGGCCGCCGGAGCCAAGTAGCGAGGCTTTCGCGCACGCGGCAGCGACCATGCCGCGTGCGCGAACGCCCCAGGCGATGACCGTCGCGCTGATCGTGGCCGCGGGCAGCGGCGAGCGCCTGGGAGCAGGAAGGCCAAAGGCGCTCGTCGAGGTCGGCGGGCGCCCGCTCGTGCAATGGAGCATCGACGCGCTGGCACAGGTGAGCGCGATCGCGCAGGTGATCGTGGCATTGCCCGCGGGCGCCTACCCGGCGCCCGGCCTGCAGCCGCGGCCCGGGGTGCGGTTCGTCGACGGCGGGTCCTCGCGCTCGCAGTCCGTGCGCATGGCGCTCGCCGCCGCCGAGACGCGCGCAGGCGAGGATGACCTGGTGCTCGTGCACGACGCCGCGCGGCCGCTCGTGACCGCCGAGCTGGCGCAAACGGTGATCGCGGCGCTGCAGGGCGACGTCGCCGCCCACGCAGCGATCGCAGCGATGCCCGTGACCGATACCGTCAAGCGTGTGGACAGTGCCGGCGCCGTGCACGAGACGCTCGAGCGCAGCTCCCTGTGGGCGGTGCAGACGCCGCAGGTGTTCCGTCGCGACGCGCTCGAGCGTGCGCTGGACATCGGCGTCGAGGAGCTCGCGCGCGCCACTGACGACGCGTGGCTGATCGAGCGCGATGGAGGCAGGGTGATCGTCGTCGCCGCGAGCGATGAGAACCTGAAGGTGACCACGCCGCTTGACCTGCGGGTGGCTGAGCTTCTGTTGGCCAGGCGTGGCGCGATTGCCGCCGTGGGAGGGACCTCCGCGTGAATCATGCTTGAATCGCAGCGGTCCAGATGCTGACCGACTACCACGTCCACCTACGCCCCGACGGCGCCGGCTCCGATGTCGCCGAATACCACACGCAGGCAAACGCGGAGCGCTATCGCGCGGCTGCCGAGGAGCGAGGGATCGCCGAGCTGGGCGTTTCAGAACACGTCTACCGCTTCGCGCAGGCGCTCGAGGTCTGGCGCCATCCCTTCTGGGAGACCTACGCGCACGACGATCTCGACGCCTACTGCGGCTTCGTGCGTGAGCAGACCGACCTGCGCCTCGGCATCGAGGCGGACTTCGTCCCTGGCGCGGAGGACCGCATGGCCAACCTGCTCGAAGCGCGCGACTTCGATTACGTCCTCGGATCCGTGCACTTCATGCGCGACGGCGCCGTCGACATGGATGACTACAGCGTGTGGGATTCCAGCCGCGCCCGCAGCGCCGAGGAGGTCTGGATGCGCTACTTCCAGGCGATCGCCGACGCCGCCCGCAGCGGCCTGTTCGATATCGCAGCGCACCCCGATCTAGTCAAGATCTGGGGCTCGGAGCATCCCCAGCGCACCCCCAAAGGCGACCTGCGCCGCTACTACGAGCCGGCCGTGGAAGGCATCGCCGAAGCGGGCATCGCCGTCGAGGTCTCAACCGCCGGGCTGCGCAAGCCTGTCGGCGAGCTCTATCCCGCGCGGGCGTTCCTGGAGATGTGCGTCGAAGCCAGGATCCCGGTGGCGCTCTCGAGCGACGCCCACCGTCCCGAGGACATCGGCGCGGGCTATGAGCGCGCGCTGGAGGAGCTCGATGCGCTCGGCGTGCGCGAGCTGTGCGTGTTCGAGGGTCGCGAGCGGCGGCTGGAGCCGATCGGTTCATCCGGTGTCTCCGCGCCGGCACACGCCGGTTCCAGCGAGGCCGACGGGGGATGACGCTCGTCGGGATCGGCTTTGACTCACACCGCCTGGCGTCGGGGCGCAAGCTCTTGATCGGCGGCGTGGAGATCCCGTTCGAGCGCGGGCTCGATGGTCACTCCGATGCGGATGTGCTCGCCCACGCGGTGATCGACGCGCTGCTCGGCGCGTGCGGCAAGGACGACATCGGCGAGCGTTTCCCAAACACGGACGAGCGCTGGCGCGACGCAGACTCAATGGCGATGCTCGCGAGCGTCGTCGAGAACCTCGTCACCGAGGGACTCGAGATCGTCAACGTCGACTGCACGGTCGTGATGGAGGCGCCGAAGCTCTCGCCCCACCGGCGGGCGATCAGGCAGAAGCTCGCGGAGGTGCTCGAGCTCGAGCTCACACGTGTGAACGTGAAGGCGAGCACCGGCGAGGGGATGGGGTTCGTCGGGCGTGGTGAGGGTGTTGCCGCGCTGGCGATCGCTGGTCTGCGTCGCGCAGACTGAGCTCTGCTCTGACTGCGCGGCTGTCAAACTAGTCACCGATGGGCGATGGACGACAGAGCTCAGGCGGTGCGTTCCGCCTCCCCGGCATGAGCCCCCGCTCATCCCTGACAGCCGTCAAGTGGCTGGCCGTGCTCGCGCTGCTGTTCGTCGTGGTGGCGATCGCCTCGGGGCTCATCTCCTCCGGCGGCAACTCCTCGGAAACCAACTCCGGAGCCGCGGCTGCGCCGACGACGAGCTCAACCAAGCCGACAAGCTGGGGTGCGGAAAAGACCTACATCGGTCGCTATCGCTTCCTGGGCGCGACCGAGCAGAGCTACAGCGCGGCCTCTCCCACACGACTGCGCGGCGGCGAGCTGACGCTCTTCATGCGCGAAGAACACAAAAATGCACCGCTCATCCCGAGCGGAATCCTGAGCCTGCAGGCCCCGGCGCCGCTGGGCACAGAGCTCCTCTATCTGACCTCGCTGACAGTGCACGGTGCAGAGCGTCGCGCGGTGATCAATGGCGGCGCGTTCGTGGGCCCCGTCATCGGCTCCCTGAACGCTGTCTTCACCGGCCCGGACGAGCTGAAGATGACGGCGGAAGTGCAGGGCGTCGGGACGATCCACGCGCGCTTCAGGCGCTTCTCGGATTCCTCTCAACCCTGAGGCGAGCATTGCACAGCTCGTTGCCTGAGCAACGTTCGCTATGCTCGCTATGCCGTTCGGTACTCTCGTCGTGTACGTAGATAGCCGTAAACGTCAATCCTCGATGGGGAGGTGCAGCATGGTGTGGACGAAACCCGAGTTTGAGATGCTCGAGCTCGCTTCCGAGGTCACCTCCTACCGGTACAACCGGTAGCAAGGCCGCGCGAAGTCCACGCGGGCCTGGTCCCGCGTGGACCTGCGTGAGCTCCACGACCTCTCGGCGGACTGAGCGATGATGCGCGTTCGTATTCTCGGCTCGGCCGCCGGGGGCGGTCTTCCCCAGTGGAACTGCAGTTGTCGCGTCTGCGAGGCCGCACGTAACGGCGGCGCAATTCCCCGCACGCAGTCATCGATCGCTTTCCGCTCGGACGATGAGCCCTGGTTTCTCGTCAACGCCTCGCCCGACCTGCGTCAGCAGCTCTCTGAGCTGCCGGTCGGGGACACGAGCGGGTTGCGCTCCACGCCGTTCGCTGGAGTGATCGTCACAGACGGCGAGATCGACCATGCGGCGGGGTTGCTGCTGCTGCGCGAGTCGAGCACGCCGCTGCGCATCTACTGCACCGAGGCCGTCCGCGATGCGCTGAGCGATCACTATCCCGTGCTGAGGATGCTGGAGCGCTACTGCGGCGTGGAGTGGCGCGCGTTGGTGCAGGAGGGCGTCACGCGATTGGAGGGCTCCTCGTTGGAGGTTGAGGCGTTTGCGACCGGTGGCGACGCGCCGCTGTACATGGGCGACGCGCCCGGCCCGGGCGCGATTGGGTTGACGGTACGCGACGCACACGGGAGCGTGCTCTGTTACGCGCCGGCGATCGCTGAGCTCGACGAGGCGCTGATCGGGCGGCTGCGCGAGAGCGACTGCGTGCTCGCGGACGGCACGTTCTGGCAGCGACGAGAGCTGGTCGAGCTCGGCCTGAGCGAGCGCGACGCGCTTGCAATGGGGCATGCTCCGCTCACGGGCCCGAACGGCACGCTCGATACGCTTGCCGGACTCGACGCCACGACGATCCTCGTGCACATCAACAACACGAACCCGATCCTCCTCGAGGACTCGCCGGAGCGGGCAGCGGTGGGCGCGAGCGGGGTCGACGTCGGCTACGACGGGCTGGAGATAGAGCTGTGAGCTCGACGCAGTCGCCCATGCAGGCCGACGATGCCGTCTTGAGCCCCGAGGAGCTGATCGCGGCACTGCGCTCCCAGGGCGCGCGCTACCACGACCTGCATCCATTCCACGTGCGCATGAACGAGGGCGAGCTCTCGCGCGAGGAGCTGCAGCGGTGGGTGGCGAACCGCTACTACTACCAGCGCAGCATCCCCATAAAGGACGCTGCGATTCTCTCGAACTGCCCCGACCCCGACGTGCGCCGCGAGTGGATCCAGCGGATCCTCGATCATGACGGCACCGAGCCGGGCGCCGGGGGGATCGAGTCGTGGCTGCGCCTCGGCTCAGCGCTAGGGGTCGAGCGAGACGCGCTCACCGACGAGCGACTCGTGCTGCCCGGCGTGCGCTACGCAGTCGATGCCTACGTCAACTTCTGCCGCACGCGCCCGTGGTTGGAGGCGGTCGCCTCCTCACTCACGGAGCTGTTCGGGCCTGGTGCGATCCGCGTGCGCGTGGACGCGCTCCAGGAGCACTACCCGTGGATCGATCCGGCGGGGCTCGACTACTTTCGCGCGCGGCTGCACCAGGCGCCGCGTGACGCGCAATACGCGCTGGACGTCGTTGTCGAGCGCTCCCGCACGCGCGAGCAGCAGGACCGAGCTGTCGCTGCGCTCGCGTTCAAGTGCGACCTGCTGTGGGCACAGCTCGAGGCGATCGAACGCGGCGACACGCAGCCGCGCCTGGGCTGATGGCAGAGCCGGCGCTCGAGCGCCCGCAGCTCGCCCCAGGGGTGCGTCTGCACTGGGACAAGGTGCGCGAGCGCTCGGTGCTGCTCTTTCCCGAGGGTGCGGTCGCGTTGAACGAGACGGCCGTGCACGTGCTCGAGCTGTGCGACGGCCAGCGCAGCGTGGAGGAGATCGCCACAACCCTCAGCGCGCGCTACTCGGGCGCGGACGTGCGCGAGGACGTCGAGCAGTTGCTGGGTGCGATCGCCGAGCGGGGGCTGGTGGTGGATGGCGACTCCTAACCCACTGCTGCTGATCGCGGAGCTGACCTACCGCTGTCCGTTGAAATGCCCCTACTGCTCCAACCCCACGGACATCGGCGCGAGTCGCTATGAGGAGGAGCTCTCCACCGAGGAGTGGCAGCGCGTGTTCGCCGAAGCGTCCGCGCTCGGCGTGCTGCAGCTGGCGCTGACCGGCGGCGAGCCGATGGCGCGCAAAGACATCGTCGAGCTCGTTGGGGCATCCACGGAGAACGGCCTCTACAGCACGCTCGTGACCTCAGCGCTTCCCTTTCCGCGCGGCCGTGTCGAGCGTCTCAAGGACGCCGGGCTCGACCACGTGCAGATCAGCTTTCAAGACAGCAACGGCGCGGGCAACGACGCGATCGCGGGAACGAGGTCCTTCACGCGAAAGCTCGAGGCGGCCGCGCTCGCGCGCGAGCTGCGCTTTCCGCTTACGCTCAACGTGGTGCTGCACCGGCGCAACCTCGACCACGTCGAGCACTTCATCGCGCTCGCCGAGGAGCTGGGTGCACGCCGGCTGGAGCTCGCCAACACTCAGTACCACGGTTGGGCGCTCGTGAATCGATCAGCGCTGATGCCGAGTCGCGAGCAGCTCGAGACGGCCGAGGAGGCGGTCGCGCGTGCCCGCGAGCGGCTCGGCGCGAAGCTGGAAATCCTGTGGGTGCTGCCCGACTACTACGAGGAGCTGCCGAAGCCGTGCATGGGCGGCTGGGCCCATGACGCGATCCTCGTGCAGCCCAACGGCGACGTGCTTCCCTGCCAGGCGGCGGGCTCGATCCCGGGGCTCGCGCTCGAGAACGTGCGCGAGCGCTCGCTCGCGGAGATCTGGTTCGAGTCGGAGATGTTCCAGCGCTTTCGCGGCACGGAGTGGATGCAGGAGCCCTGTCGAAGCTGCCCGCTGGGGAGGCAGGAGCAGGACTTCGGCGGCTGCCGCTGCCAGGCGCTCGCGCTCACTGGGGACGCGGCGGCGACAGACCCCGTGTGTCACCTCTCGCCGAACCACGATCTCGTCGTGTCTGCTCGCGAGGCGGCCAACGAGCCCGCGGCCGTGCGAGGCCCGCAGGATGATGTGCTGGTGCATCGCACGCTGAGCACGATCGCGCCGGCGAGCGCCTGAGCGATGAGCGTCGCCCCGCCGCCGGCCGTCGCGACCGAGCACGTGGTCGAATCGACGGGCCTGGGCAAGGACTACGGGAGGATCTGCGCGGTCGAGGGGATCGACATGGCCGTGCGGCACGGGGAGTTCTTTGGGTTCCTGGGGCCCAACGGAGCGGGCAAGACGACGATGATCCACATGCTCACGACGCTGATCCGGCCGTCTCGCGGATCTGCGGTGGTGGCCGGACACGACGTTGTGGAGGAACCCCTGGCGGTGCGCAAGAACGTCGGGCTGGTCTTCCAGGAGACCTCGCTCGACGGGGAGCTCTCCGCGGAGGAGAACCTGCGCCTCTCGGGAAGGCTCTACGGACTCGAGCGAGCCGATCTCGCACGCCGCATCGACGAGGTGCTCGAGCTGTTCGAGCTCCAGGCGCGCCGCCACGATCGCGTGCGCACCTTCTCCGGCGGGATGCGCCGCCTGGTCGACCTGGCGCGCGGCATCCTGCACCGACCGACGGTGCTGTTCCTGGATGAGCCGACGCTCGGCCTGGATCCGGTCAACCGCCAGCGCGTGTGGGGCTTCCTCGAGCGCCTGGCGCACGAGGAGCGGATGACGCTGTTCCTCACCACGCACTACCTCGAGGAGGCGGAGCCGTGCGACCGCGTGGTGATCGTCAACCACGGTCGCGTCGTCGCGAAAGGCACCCCGGAGGAGCTCAAGCGCGAGCTGGGCGGGCAGGAGAGCATCGAGGTGGTGGTACAGGAGCCCGACGCGGCGCTGCTCACGGACATCGCACGGCTTACCGGTCTGGAGCCACGACCGACCGACAACGGGTTGGTGCTGTCGGTCGACTCCGCTGAAGCGGCGCTCTCGAGCCTGCTGCCGCTGATCGGGACGAGGATCGAGAGCGTGAGCGTGCGCAGCCCGACGCTGGATGACGTGTTCGTCGCGGTGACGACCGGTGCGGGCGGCGCGGTCGCGTGATCCGCGGGGCCCTCTTCGGCGTGGTCGAGCGCGAGTTCAAGCGCGTGCTGCGCCGCCGCGGCGGGCTCGTGAGCACGTTCGTGCGCCCGATGCTGTGGCTGGTGATCATCGGCTCCGGCTTCTCCGCGATCGTCCCCGGCGGCGGCTTCTCCTACCACAAGTATTTGCTGCCGGGGATCATCGGCATGGTGATCCTGTTCTCCTCGCTGCTGAGCGCGCTGGGGAGCATCCACGACCGGGAGTTCGGCTCGATGCGCATGCTCCTGATCGCGCCCGTCCCGCGTGAGGTGATCGTGCTCGGCAAGGCGATCAGCTCCACGCTGATCGGGGTGACGTTCGCGATCGTGCTCTCACCGCTGGTGCTGCTCTTCCAGATCCACGTGAGCTTCGCCTCCTACCTGGGCTTCGTGGGCGCGGCGTTGCTCACCGGCCTGGCGCTCTCGAGCCTGGGGATGCTCGTCGCCTCACGCGTGCGGCAGCTGGAGAACTTCGCCGTGGTGATGAACTTCGTGATCTTCCCGATGTTCTTCCTCAGCGGCGCTCTCTATCCCGCGCACAAGCTGCCCGGATACCTGCAGCCGCTGATCCGCATCAACCCGCTCACCTACGGCGTGGACCTGATGCGCCAGACGATGCTGGCCGGCGAAGCGCAGTCGGTGAGCCACGTCGAGTTCTCCGCGGGAATCGACGCGGGCTTCCTGATCGCGTTCTCGATCCTCGCGCTGATGCTCGCGGCGTCGCTGTTCGGTGACGAGGAGCATCTGTCGGCGATCTTCCTCTCGGCCGCGCCGCGCCGCGCGCAGAAAGTCAAGCAGGCGCTGGCACCCCTGAGCGTGGGGCCGCTGATCGCGGTCGTCGAGCGCGAGTTCAAGCGTGCGCAGCGCCAGCGCGGACGTCTCGTGAGCACGTTCGCGCGGCCGCTGCTGTGGCTGATAACCGTGGGCGCGGGGTTCTCCGCACTGATTCCCGGCGGCGAGTATCACAAGTACCTGTTCCCGGGGATCATCGGCATGGTGATCCTCTTCTCCTCGATGCTGAGCGCGCTCGGCAGCGTGCACGATCGCCAGTTCGGGCCGATGCGCATGCTCTTGGTCGCGCCTGTGCCGCGCGGGCTGATCGTGTTCGGCAAGACGATCAGCGCGACCCTGCTGGGGGCGGCCTTCGCGATCGTGCTCTCGCCGCTTGCGTGGCTGTTTCACATCGAGCCGAGCTTCCTGTCCTATATCGGCTTCGTCGGCGCGGTGCTGCTCACGGGCCTCGCGCTCTCCAGCCTGGGCATGCTCGTCGCGTCGTTCGTGCAGGCGCTGGAGGACTTCACCGTGGCGATGAACTTCGTCATCTTCCCGCTGTTCTTCCTGAGCGGCGCGCTCTATCCGGCGGAAAAGCTGCCTGGGTACCTGCAGCCTCTCGTGCGCATCAACCCGCTCACCTACGGTGTGGATCTGATGCGCCAGACGATGCTCGCCGGGGAGCCGCACGTGCTCAGCCCCGTGGAGTTCTCCGCTGGTACGGACGTCGGGTTTCTGCTCGCGTTCTCGCTGCTCGCGCTGACGCTCGCCGCGTCGCTGTTCGGCGGTGAGGGCCACCTGTCCTCGATGTTCCTCTCGCGCGCGCCGCGGCGCGTGCCGATCCGGCCTGCGGGACCGGCGCCGAGCGGACCAGCGGAGACGGGCACGGGCACGGGCCCGCAGCCGCGGGGAACCACGCCGGTGAGCGCGTGAGGCCGTTGCGATGATCGCGATCTTCGATGGGCACAACGATGTGTTGACAAAGCCCGATCACGGTGACTTCGCGAGCGGGCGCAGCGGCGGTCACCTCGACCTCCCGAGGATGCGGGCGGCCGGCATGCGCGGCGGCATCTTCGCGATCTTCAGTCCTTCGCCCAAGCCGCCTGAGGATTCCCGGCCGCGAGGCGACAATGACGGGCCCTCCGGTTCGCCCGCGGAACTGGAGCACGACGTGGCTGCCGGCCATGCGACGGCTGCCGCCGGTCGCCTGTTCGCGCTCGAGCGTGCGGGGGCGCTGCGCGTGGCGCGCAACATCGCGGACATCGACGCTGCGCGCGAGGACTCCGGACCCCCGGTCGCGGTCCTGCACCTGGAGGGGGCGGAGGCGATCGACCCTGGCCTTGAAGCGCTGGAGTTCTGGTACGCGGCCGGGCTGCGGTCAATCGGGCCGGTGTGGAGTCGCTCGAACGCGTTTGCGCACGGGGTGCGGTTCGTCTTTCCCTCCTCGCCCGACATGGGCCCCGGCCTGACCGACGCCGGTGTGGGGCTTGTGAGGCGCTGCGCCGAGTTGGGGGTGATGATCGACCTGAGCCACATGAACGAGGCGGGCTTTTGGGACGTTGCGCGCCTGGATGTCGGACCGCTCGTGGCGAGTCATTCCGGCGTGTACGCGATCTCCCAGGGGCCGCGCAATCTGACCGATGGCCAGCTCGACCAGATCGGCGCCACCGATGGGCTCGTGGGGATCGTGTTCGCGCCCGGGTTCCTGCGGCCGGACTTCGCCAATGATCTGAGCACGAGCGTCGAGCTGATCGTGGAGCACGCCCGCTACGTGGCCGATCGCATCGGCGTCGAGCATCTCGCGATCGGGTCCGACTTCGATGGGACCGCTGTTCCCGATGCGATTGGGGATGTGATGGGGCTGCCAGTTCTGCTGGAGGCGCTGGCGAGCAGCGGCTTCGATGAGGATGAGATCGAGGCGATCGCTTGGGGTAACTGGCGGCGGGTGCTGGCTGGTTGGTGGGGGGCTAAAAGGGCGACGTAGACTCAGGGCGACGTAGACTCGTTTCACCGATTCGAGTCGATGGAGGCACCGGTGGGCCTGAAAGCACAGCTCGGAAAGCGGTGATGAAGCGGATCGAGGCGATGCCTTCGGTTCGGGCAGAGGCGGAACGCTCTGGACGCGTATCGCCCGCGCAGACCGCGGCGCGAAAGCTCGCCTACGGCTCGCTGGACGACGAGGCCGCCAAGGTGGCGCTTGCGGCGCGTCTCGGCGACGAAGCCGAAGTCCTCAAAGAGGCGACGATCGACCTCGCACGGCGTCGTGCCGACTACATCGACGATCGGGCCTATCGGCTCCTCTCCGCGGCGGCAGGGACCCGGTGCAGCCGATTCCGCCCGAGCGGCAAGAGCTGTTTGCGGAAGAAGAGGCGATCGGAAGAATGCCAATCGAGCGAGCTTTCCAGCGGCTCGCTGAACTGGAGCCCCGCCTGATTGGCGTCAAGCACATCGCAGAGGGAGGCAGTCAGGGTGAGGACGGCGACGCTTGTGGGCTGCCACAGCGTCTGCGCAAGGAGCTACACGGGCTTGTGGGAGGCGGTGCAAATGAGCAGCACGAGCTCCTCGGCACGACTCTGGCGACGAGCATCGTGCACCAGTACTTGCGGCAGTTGGGCGGTGACGCGCGCATGGGCGACCCCAGAGTGGCGTTCTTTGACAATCCGAACAAGCACTTTGTTGCATCGTTCTCCTTTGGGCGTGCGCGGGGGCGAACGCCGTAGGCGATGGGCCCGATCTGAGGTCGGCCTTGCCACGCCTGGGCGTATCGATTGGTTTTCAACCAATTCCCGGCGCTGCAGATTCCCGGCTGAGGAAAAACAACGATCGTGCGTCTCCCTTCGGCTGCACGTCACGTGAGCCCCTGCCAGCGTTTTACTAGTCCGGAGTACAGCGCGAACACACGGAGACAGATTAACGGCGAGTCAAATCGCTTGAGACGGAAGTCAAGAGCACAAAAAGAGAACTGATTTGCAGGGCTTTTTTATCAGATAAGAAGCACAGGTCGCTGGTGCTTGAAGTTCGGTCCCATGTCTGTATTCTCAAAGGCGGACGCCCAGTCAAGCCCACGTTCTTTATAAGCAATGAAGAGGTGGGCGTTGTGGCGACGAAGGGTGGACCTTCTCCGAGAGATGTCGCGTGGCGGCGTTTTGTCATCGAGACGCTGGTGTGCTTGGTCCTGCTTGCCGCTTTAGGAGTCGTGTGGCTGAGAGGGCACGCTGACCTCTTCGCCGGGTCGGCAACTGTCGTGCTGGTCGGCCTCATCCTACGTATCGTCTGGCGCGAAGATGGTCGTTAGGGCGGCCCGCATTCTTCGCTTCGTAGGGGCCGCCGCGATCCCCGCGGCTATTTCAGTTCCCGCTGGAGCTTCTTCCAGGCACGGAGGTTGCGCTCGACGACCTCGTCTTCGATGTCAAGTTTGAGTTCGAACGTGATCGTGATCGGATGGTCCTCCGTCGCGTCAGCCGTCAGCTCAGGGAGGTGCGCCGTCTCGTCGGCTACGCGGTTGATGAACTCCCGGACAGACACCACCGGGCCATCAATGAGGCACGCGGTGGTCTCAAGAACCTCTTCGTACACCTCCGGTACGCTCGCATTGCGTAGGGCGGCGGCCCAGTCGAGCCACGACTCGTACATCCCAATGAGCCGGCGCGCCATACCTTCGATCTTTGCCTGGTCTCCCGACTCGCCCGGCGCACCGAACGCCTGCCTGTAGATAGCCGGCGACATGATGCGGTCGAGGACGATGTGTTTTTGGATCCATCCGATCTCACGGTCCATGAAGCCTTTGGCGGAAGCCGCGTCGAATTCACGGCGAGATCCGCCTGGCAGTCGCAGCTCGTGGTCGTCCCACTTCGTCTCAAGCTCTCGCTTTCCCCGCACGAGCAGCCCGGAGAAAAGCTGGAACTCCCACCATTCCGGACGTTCAATCACAAGTCGCGCCTGTTCCTCTGCCGTCACCGGAATGGTCAGCCGCGAGCTAGACTCAGCGGATTGAAGCACTGGCTCGGTTAATGAGCCCGCCGCCGCCCGCAGACCGGCGTGTTCCACCGCAAGCGAGAGCTTGTCTGCCACCGCCTCGGGGCCGAGGCTCACGGAAACGCCCAACCGGTCCGCGAGGATTGGTGAGTGTTGCACGATGTAGCGCTCATCCACCCCGTGCCAGACGGGAAGGATCACCTTTGATCCGACGGCTACTTCTCGCGCGGTCAGGCCCTCAAGCTCGCGCTTCGGCCACGGCTTGGCAAAGAACGCGCGGCTGAGAACCACGATCCCAAACCGGCTCCGTGCGAGGGCGACATCGATGCTGCCGCTTACGCTGTCGCCCACGGTCAGCTCCAGCTCGTCGAGCCACACCGACCAGCCGCGCACGATCAATGCCTCTCTCAACCGGCGCACGACCTCCTTGTCCTCGCTCGCATGGCTGATGAACATGTCGTGGTTCCCTCCGGGTACCGCGCTCTCGGCGACGCTCACCTTGCCGCTCTCACGCCGATACAGAGCCGCGTCGGCTCTGCCGGCGGAAGTCACGCGCCACTCGTACACCGACTGGAGCCAGCCGTTGTCCCACACGATCGGCTCATCGACGCCACCGCTAACCGGGCCGTGGGCGATCAGTCCCTCACCGAAAAGCTCCTGCATGCGCTGAGCCAGCCAGTTGATGGAATCCTGGCCGACGATCTCCTGCGCTACGCATGCCTTGAAGATGTCGTAGCTCAGGCGCAGCTCCCCGCGCCGCTCAGGATCTCGTTCGAGCCGGTCCATTATCTGAAGGACCTCCGACGCTGTTGGCATGCGGCCAGAAGACACGGCCTGCGATCGTAACCGTCAGGACCGAGCAGCCGAGGTCTCATCGCTCGCCGAGGAGTCGGTGGGCGGCGTTCGAGGCGTTGCAAGCGGCCTGCTGAGGTGCGGGGGTCAACGTCCGTGCACGGACCTAGAGTGCTGGCAGCGCAATGATTTTTGTCCGACGGTTGAAGGCGAGCGTCGATGCCATCGACGTGTTCTACGGCCTGGTGCCAGCAGGTGCGGCCTACGCCGCCTTCGTCACCTGGGCGTCGGTAATCGTACGCGCGATAAGAGGCGAAGAAGTCGAGCCGGGCTGGCGACTGTCCGCCTCTACAGCCGTCCTGATGGCGTCCTTCACGCTCTTATCGGGAACCCGCGTCCGCGAGAACGCCGCGCTGCGGGGCGCTGCCGTCGAGATGCGCGCCGTCGTACATGAGGCCGCACAGGAGGCGAAGCTCCGAGAGGAACGCGCGGCGGACCGTGATCGTCACCTGACCACGCTGACGAAGTGGCTGGTCCTACTCGCGGCGCTGACTCTTGGCGCTGCGGTAGTGACGCTGGTCGTCTCCGTCATCGGCACATAAGTCGTTTAGGTTCCGCCCGGCCAAGGCATCACAATTTCTCCCGTGCCACTCTCTGACCTCGACCGCAAGCGCCTTTGGGGAAAGTCCGCTAATCGCTGCGCCATATGCAATGCGCCCCTCACGCGGCCGGGTACATCGCCCGATCCAGAGGCAGTGATCGGCGACGAGGCCCACATCGTCGGAGAACGCTCTGGTTCCGCTCGATATCGGGAGATGAGCGCCGAGCTTCGAGATGGGTACGAGAATCGCATCCTCCTCTGCCCGAGTGACCACCGGCTGCTAGATCGTCAGCCTGCCGAGTGGACGGAGGCACGCCTCATGGAAAAGAAGGCTCGGCATGAGGCGCTCATGCGGCAACGGACGGGTCACGGCGAGCACTCTGGCTTCGTCTTTGAGAGGCCGCCGTCCAACGTTCAGATGCAGATGATGTGCAGCGGCAAGGACGTGCTCGACGTGATCGGCGGTGCGCTGGCCTTTCAATGCACGCACGACGAGCTAGAGGACTAAGCCGAACGAACGGCCGCTGCCGACCTTCTCCAGTCGGCGAACGACTGGGGAGACATCTACGACGACATCGGCCCTGCCGGCCATATCGATGCCGAAGCGCACCGTCAGGACGGGTTGAAAGCTGCAATGGAGTCCGGACTTCTCTTCTACGGCGTCCGCACCGACACGACAGTTCGTTTCGGCGATCACCGCGAACGGGGGCCCATCGGCTACCTGCATCTGCACCGCGCCGCCCCTCTGCTCAAACAAGCTAGCGAAGCCGCTCAGCCGGTCAACTAGCTGCAAAAAGTTTCGCCGTCCGTTCTCGGGCAGTTTCGGGGCCGAGACGGGCAGGAAACGAGGGATCGCCAGTGAAGCGCAAGACATTGATCGCCGTCGCGAGCACGGTGCTCGTCAAGGTTACCGCAGCGATGGCTTTCTACTTCATCGGGGGGCTTGGCGAAGGTGAAGGCTCGGCCAAGCTAGGGAAGGGCACGGCGAGCAACTACAGCATCCACGTCTCGTTCGCAGAAGGGCTGACGCCCGGCACAACCGAGCCGGTGGACTTTGTGCTGGAACCGCCGAAGGCGACCGACATCCAAAAGCTGACGGTCATGTCGTCCGTTGACGCCGAACACACGACGGCCGGCTGTGAAGCATCTTGGTTCACGGTCGGAACGAAAAACGGGTTCTGGCGCGAAGTGCTGGAAGGCAAGCAGACGACAAAGTCCGCGCTGAACGCTGGCAAAGACGACCTGGACACGATGTTCGCGGCGGGATACGAACTCAGCTTCGCGGAAGCGGGCACAAACCAGTCCTCGTGCGAAGGCGCGACGGTCACGCTGAAGGCTGTCGCCACGCCGTGATCGTCGCTGCGGTCCTGGTGGGCTGCCTGCTCTACGAAGCCCGGCACCCGAGCCGCTGAAGTGCATGTCTTGTCGGCTATTCCCCTCGATCCGAGTCTGCTGCTTCCGCTAGTCTCCCCCACTCGGAGATAATGTCGCGCCCGTCTGTGATGTTACGCAGGCCGGTTCGCAAGCGCCGAATCGGCTGACGGAGGGATCGTGAGAAACGAGCGAGCTTGTCCGCCTCGCTTACCATTCCCTCCAGCTGAGCGGCTGCACCGTCAGAAGAATGCGCGAGGCCGCGTATGCTCTCCAGGTACGCGCCCCTGTCAGGATCGTCAATGTCTGCTGCGGACTTCGCTTCGATTTCCGCTCGGATACTCGGATCTACCTCGCTCAACTTCGCGGCATATTCACTTCCGAGTCGCTCAAGCTCGGCGGCCGGTTCGCCAAGGGCGGCGGCGTAGCGCTCCGTTACGATCAGACCCCGCTTAAGGTCTCCGGGTTTTGCGAGTCTCAGTTCACCGTCTGCCGTTTGGGTGGCGGCAGTCACTCGCTCCATTTGCTCACCAGCCTGCACTAGGATCTTCGCCAGCTCGGGCGTGACTTCCTGGGCGGTCACCATGTGCTCCAGAAGGCCCGGCTCGTCGTCGTCCTCCTCCGACACCGTCGGCACGACGGGCTCTGGTACGTCCCGAATCGTCTCGACGCTCGTCGCGCGGGCAGCTAGCTCCGTGGCGAGTACACTCACGGCCTTACGGAAGACGGATGACCCCTCGTCCTCAAGTCGCGCGTCCCGCAGGTCTCTCCACTGGTATCGGCCGATGATCCGAACCGCCTCGTCCGGCGACTCTTTCGGCTCGTTCTCAAGCTCCGGCACCGTAACCCAGTAGATGGCCCTGACAAGCTGCTGTAGCCCAAGACGATCAGCTTCGCGCGTGAAACGCATTAGCTCGTCCCGACATGCCCGACTCTTGAAGTAACTCGGCGTAATAATCGGGATAAGGAAGGTCGTTCCCGCAATCGCATTGTTGATCCGCGTGGCCCACTCCTCCCCCCAGCCAATGTCGGTGTCTTTGAACAGGGTCAGTGGCTCGCTCGTGACCATCCGGAACTGCTCCTTGAGCCGCTCCGCGAGCGTAAGGATCCGGCCTCCATCCCCATCGTCATCGGCATGAACATAGCTCCAAAAGCCAACGATATCCTCGGCCATGAGGCCAGGCTACTCCAGCATCAGTGATCTCGCTTATCGACCCCTCGAACACGGACCGGCAATATTTGTCAAAATTGGTAGATGCAGGCCGTTATCTACGCTGCCCGATCCAAGGATGAGGAACCGGGTACGACGAATTGGCCACGAACGAGATGCTGTGGGGGTCGCCAGCAGGCAGGCGTCCAAGTACGCCGAGGACTTGGCCGCTGCGGTCAAACGCGGCAAGCTCTCGGCCTTCGCGAGCGGCCGTTGGCCGGGCGGACCCGTCCCGGACGGCTACCGGCTGAGCGATCCCGACCTGGCCACCCTGGCTCGGACGCTTGAGGTAGATGAGACCCGCGCACGCCGACGGCGACAACAGTAGCCTGTCGGTCGCTGCCGACGACGGCACGATCCTCATCGTTGACGCGGCGCTCGGGACCCCTCCCGGAAAGCGCTGGAGGATCGACTCAGACACCGCTTCGTTGGTACAAACCAATCGAAACGCCTGGGCGCAGCAAGGCCTCAAACGACCTCCTGAGCCAGCGAGCCAGAAGGCACTTCGTTCGCGTATCTCACCTACGCGGCGTTGACTACAATGGTGCCCGCCGCACTCGTTGGCGGCGGAATGTCTTCGCCATGCTTGCGAAGACTCTCGATATGCAGGTCGATTGCTTCCTTCATCAGCCGTTCGACCTCATCGCGGCTAGCCGCAGCTGCTCCCAAGCCCGGAAAATCGGGACAGTAGGCCCCCCAAGCGGCCGGGGTCTGCTCGTAGATGACGACGTACTCGCTCATCGCTGTGATCCTTTCAATCCTGCCTGTCGAAGGATGTTCCCAAGGGTACCGGCCGGGATCTCTTGGCCGGGACGCCCCGCAATTGTGACCGTTCCAGGCTTCACTGGATGGCGGAACACGCGGTGACTACCGCGCTGCCGGTCGAAGCGCCATCCGTCGTCTTCGATCCTTCGCGTCAGTTCCCGCACCTTCATCGTCTCCTGCTCCGACGAGATAGGGCAGGCGGGACGGCGCGCCGCTAGGATCGCCCGGGCGATGCGAGAGATCCTCATCCACGACACCCTCACGGGTGAGCTGCGCCCGCTGACCCCCCGTGACCCCGGCAAAGCAGGCATCTACGCCTGCGGCCCAACGGTCTACAGCCGCATCCACATCGGCAACGCGCGTCCGTTCGTGGTATTCAGCCTGCTGAAGCGCTTCCTGGAGCACGAGGGCTACGAGGTGAACCTCGTCATCAACGTCACCGACGTCAACGACAAGATCTATGACGCCGCGCGTAGATTGAATCCCACCCACCCCCGCCCCAGCGCGGAGCTGGCGGCGGAGATGACCGCCCACTACCAATCCGACACCGACGCGCTCGGCCTGGGGCGCCCCGATCACGAGCCGCTCGCATCGGAGACGATCGGACCGATCGTCGACTACATCCAGGCGCTGATCGTCCGCGACCACGCTTACGCGGTCGACGGCGACGTCTACTTCCGCGTGCGCTCGGACCCCGGCTACGGCTCGCTCTCCCACCGCCAGCTGGACAGCATGGATCAGGGGGAGGGGGTGGAGGGCGCGATGCTGAAGGAGGACCCGCTCGACTTCGCGCTGTGGAAGGCGCACAAGCCCGGCGAGGACACCTGCTGGCAGGCGCCGTGGGGGACCGGTCGCCCCGGGTGGCACATCGAGTGCTCCGCCATGGCCGAGCAGCTCCTCGGCGTTGGCTTCGACATCCACGGCGGCGGCTCGGACCTGGTCTTCCCGCACCACGAGAACGAGGCGGCGCAGACGCGTGCCGCGCGCGGCGAGGAGCTCGCGAAACTGTGGATGCACAACGGCATGATCCAGTTCACCGGCGAGAAGATGGCCAAGTCCGTTGGCAACATCGCGCTGCTGCACGAGGTGATCGACCAGTACGGCGCGGAGACGGTCGTCATGTACCTCGTCTCCGGGCACTACCGCCAGCCGTTGGCGTTCTCAGAGGCCGCGCTCGAGCAGGCCCAGGCGAACGTCAAGCGCATCCGCGAGGCCGGCCGGCGCCTCTCGCCTGGGGACTCCCCGCCGGAGCTCGACGCGCTGCGCAATAGGTTCTTCGACGCGCTCGCACGAGACTTCAACACCGCCGAGGCGCTCGCCGTGCTCAACGAGTGGGTCCGCGAGGCGACTGGCGACCGGTTCCAGGCGCCGGGCGACGCTCACCTGCGGGAGATGCTCGGTGTTCTTGGGCTCGAGTCGCTGCTGGCCGAGGCCGAGGAGGCGCCCGAGGAGATCCGAGTGCTGGCCGAGCAGCGCGAGCAGGCTCGCCGCGACCGGGACTTCGCCGCCGCCGACAGGCTGCGGGATGAGATCGCGGCGTCGGGCTGGGAGGTCCGCGATGGGCCGGGCGGCTTTGATCTGATCCCGCTGTGATTCTTTACGGTCGCAACCCCGTCCGGGAGGCGCTGCGCGGGCGCCGGTCGGGCAGCGTCAGCGACGTGTGGGCCACTGCCGGCGCGGCGCGCGAGCCGTGGCTGCAGGGGCACTCAGTCCGGGTCGTCTCCGCCGAGGAGATCGAGCGCCGCTGTGGCTCAGCGGCGCACCAGGGGCTGTGCGCCGAGGCTGGGCCCTATCAATACGCCGGCGCCGATCAGCTGCTGGCGGGCGAGCAGCCGCTGCTCGTCGCGCTGGATCAGATCCAGGATCCGCAAAACCTGGGCTCGATCTGCCGGACCGCCGAGTGCGCGGGCGCGGCGGGCGTGATCATCCCCGAACGCCGCGCCGCCGAGGTCACACCCGCGGTCTGCAAGGCCTCCGCGGGCGCGGTCGAGCACCTGCCCGTCGCGCGTGTGCGCAACCTCGCTGACTTCCTCGCTGACGCCCGCGAGGCACAGTGCTGGTGTTATGGCGCCAGCGCCGAAAGCCGTCCTGGGGAGGCGCCCCCGGTGCCATATGACTCCGTCGACTACCGCGGCTCGGGTGTCGTGCTCGTGCTCGGCAGTGAGGGTCAGGGCGTGCGACCCCGGGTGGCCAAGGCCTGCGACCAGCTGATCTCGTTGCCGCTGCTCGGCAGGATCGAGTCGCTCGGCGTCAGCGCCGCGGCCTCGGCGATTCTGTACGAGATCTTGCAGAGCCGCTCACGGGGGCTTGACAGGGTTCCATAACTGTGTAAGGCTGCGCCGACATAAACCTGAACCTAAGGTTGAGAAAAGCTTAGGTAAGGGTCATTTTCATAGGTTGGCGCCAGGGGAGGAGTGCGCCACTGAGCATTTTGCGGGGCCGCCATGGATGCGGTCCCCTCAGAAAGGACTGCTCGTGGCTAGAATCTCCCATAACCCTAACTCTGAACCTAAGGTTGAGGATACGTTCCTGATCGCGCTTGCGAAGCAGGGCGACCGCAACGCCTACGAGCGCCTAGTCAGGCGCTACCACGGCTTCGTGCGGCTGAAGGCCTCCTCCTACTTCCTCGCCGGAGGAGACTCTGAAGACCTCATCCAAGAGGGACTCGTGGGCCTCTACAAGGCGATCCGCGACTTCCGCACCGACCGCGAGTCGAGCTTTCGCAACTTTGCGGAGCTCTGCATCACACGCCAGATCATCACCGCTGTGAAGACCGCCACACGCAACAAGCACACGCCGCTGAACCAGTACGTGTCGTTCTCATCAACGCCCGCCGGCACCGGCGACGATGTGCCCACGCTCGACCAGATGCTTCCCGGGCCCTCCGTTCAGGACCCCGTCAACCAGGTGATCTCCTCCGAGGAGCTGCGCTCGCTCGTGGGCTGCCTATCGACGGCGCTCTCAGAGCTCGAGAGCCGCGTGCTCTCGCTGTACCTCGACGGCTACTCCTACGAGCAGGTCGGCGGGCGCCTCTCCTGCGACACCAAGACCGTCGACAACGCCCTGCAGCGCGTCAAGCGCAAGGTCGGCGCGCACCTGCAGTCGCGCGCCGTGGCTGCCTGAGCGAACAGCCTCCCACGCGCTGTGGCCGCCCCCGCCGGGACGGCCACAGGCGGCAGGCACGGTCTCCCTGGAGCTAGACCTGGCCTTCGGGGGGCAACGTGGAGTTGCCGGGCGCCTCAGGCGGCAGCGCGGATGCCGCGGCGGGCGTCACGCTCACCGTGAATGGCTGGCTGAAGGCGCCGCCGTTCTGCGGGTCTCCCGGTATCCGCACGCGGAACACGCTCGTGCCGGTCGTGTACACGGTGTGTTCGATCGTGTACGTCGACGCGGATGTGAGCGTTGAGATCTCCACGACGTGAAACGCCGTTCCTGCGCTGTTCTCGCGCTCGAGGTAGATCACGTGCCCCGCGTGGTTCGGGCTCACCGAGCCTTCGAACTTCAGCGTCTGGCCGGCCTGGATCGTGGTCCCGGTGGGGAGCGTCGCCGTGAGGGCGTCGCCCACGTCCTCGTAGAGCACAGCCGAGCTCAAATCGCCGCCCCGCACCTCGTAGTAGGTGCTGTAGATCGGCGACTGGGCGGGGAACGTGTATTCGCCGCTGGCGTTCGTCGGCACCTGTGCGACCGGAGCGAAGCCGCCCTGGTGAGCGGTGTGCGCCAGCAGCGTCACCGTCTCGCTTGCCGACACGTCAGCCTTGCCGCTGATCGTCACGGACTGGCCGTAGGGGATCGGATCGGCGGACGCGTTGATCGTCAACGCCGGGTTCTGTGCCTGGGAGATCTCGTACGTGAGCACGTTCGACAGGCTCGCGATGTTCAGGCCGCGACTGCGCACGAGCACGCGCAGGTTCGCATCGCCCGGCACGATGAACCGGTGCGTGATCGAGAAGCTCCCGCCGGCGCCGACGCGACCGAGCTGGATCGGGTGCCATTCGTTGCCCGTGGTCGCGTTCTCGCGCTGGAGCACAAGGTAGGCGCCCACGTCTTCCGGGCTGACCGTGCCGCTGAACGTGACGCGTCCGCCGGCGCCCGTGTGGCGTCCGGCGATCAGCTGCGTGCCTTCCGCCGGGCCTTTGAGGGCCACCTGCGCCGCCACGCGGACGGACTTGCGCCTGCTCACCGCGGTACCCGCCACGACGTGGAAAACGGTGTTCGAGGTAGGAGCCGTTTCGATTTTGTAGAAGCCGCCCTTTTCCGTCGTGCCAGTCCCGGCGACTGTGTAGCCGGGAACCTCGGTGCCCTCGTACAGCGTCACCGTCTGGTTTTCCTCTTCGGCGGGCATGGCGCACGAGAGGCGTCCGTAGGCGCTGACCTTTTCACCGGAGGTGATCGGGCTCGAGGCGACCGCGAGGGTCACGCGGCAGATACCGCCGGCCGCAGGCCTGATTCGATGAGTCGCGTGTCTGCCGGCTGCCGATGCGGCGGCCGGAGTCAGCGCCACCACGGCGACCGCGGCGGCGCTGGCCGCGCTGAGCTTGATTGAACGCATATATGCCTTCTCCTTGGGGTGCGGATGGTGTGTTGACTGGCGCTGCTCCCGTCCTCTCTAACCCCGAGAGTGCAGGTTCGATGCGGTCGGCCCCGCGTCGTAGCCGGCGTGCGACGCGCGCTGCGTGGCTCACACGCTCGCGTGCGTCCGTCTGCGGGCGCTTTGAGCCCAAGCCTCAGAGGGGTATGATCGCGATGGGCCTCGGGGTCCGGTTGGGCGGACCCCATGGGGGTGGGGGTGAACGGCTACAGGAGGAGCAGGCAATGGAGGCTCAGGCCACGGCAGCGATGACACGTCAGGCGCTAGGCGCGGCGACACTCGCTGAGGCATTTCGCATCACGGCCGCCGAGCGCGCCGATGACGTCGCGATCCGTACCAAGCAGGACGCGTTCACCATCACCTGGGGAGAATTGCGCGAGCGCGTGGACGCTCTAGCAGGTGGTCTCGCAAAGCTCGGCGTCGGGCGTGGGGACAGTGTCGCCCTGATGCTGTCAAACCGTCCCGAGTTTCACATATGCGATCTCGCGGCGATGATGCTCGGCGCCACGCCGTTCTCGATTTACAACACCTACACCGCCGAGCAGATCCGCTACGTGGTCGACGACGCCGGCGCGAAGGTGCTGATCTGCGAGGAGCAGTACATGCCGCAGGTTCGCGAGGCACGCCGTTCGCTTCCTGACCTCGAGTACGTGATCGTTATCGATGGAGAGGCGCCGCTAGGGACGCTCACGCTTTCCGAGGTCGAGGGGTCGAACCCCGACTTCGACGTGGACGCAGCCGTTTCACAGATCAAATCAGACGATGTGCTGACGCTGATCTATACCTCTGGCACAACGGGTCCACCCAAGGGAGTTCAACTAATTCACCGTAATCTTCTCGCGACGGCTGAGGGGATCATCGACCTGATCGACTTCCCCCGCGACGGTCGCGTGATCTCCTGGCTGCCGGCGGCGCACGTGGCTGAGCGCAACGCTCACCACTACCTGCCAATCCTCTTCGGCCTGCAGATCACCTGCTGTGAGGACCCCCGCCAAGTTCTTTCCTACCTTCCCGAAGTGCGGCCGAGCTGGTTCTTCGCCGTTCCGCGCATTTGGGAGAAGCTGAAGGCCGGCCTCGAGACGATGGTCGCCGGTCAACCGGAGGAGCGTCGCGCCGAGCTGACCGCCGCGCTGGATGCTGCGGTGCGCAAGGTGCGCCTGGAGCAGGCCGGTGAACCCGTGCCAGCCGATCTGGCCGACCAGGTGGCGAAGGCCGACGTGGAGATCTTCTCCGGGCTGCGCACGATGCTCGGTCTCGACCAGGTCGAGGCGATCAACGTCGGCGCCGCCCCCACACCGGTCGAGGTGCTGGAGTTCTTCCACGCGATCGGCCTGCCGCTTGCGGAGCTTTGGGGCATGAGCGAGACGTGCGGCGCAGGCAGTGTCAACCCGCCGCAGAAGATCAAGATCGGGACGGTTGGGCCGCCGGCGGCCGGTATCGAGATCAAGCTCGACACCGACGGCGAGGTACTCGTGAAGTCCGACGTCGTGATGATCGGCTACCGCAACCTGCCCGAGAAGACGCGCGAGGCGTTCACCGATGACGGCTGGCTGCGCACGGGGGACATCGGCGCGTTTGACGAGGACGGCTACCTGACGATCGTCGACCGCAAGAAGGAGCTGATCATCAGCGCTGCCGGCAAGAACATGTCGCCGGCGAACATCGAGGCAACGATCAAGAGCGCCTCGCCGTTGATCGGGCAGGCGATCTGCATCGGCGACCGGCGCGCCTACAACACCGCGCTGGTCGTGCTCGACGCCGACTTCGCGCCCGCCTGGGCGGCCAACCAGGGGATCGAGGACGGCTCGCTGGAGTCGCTGGCCGAGGACGAGCGCGTGCGCGACGCCGTGCAAGAGGCCCTCGACGGCGCCAACGAGAAGCTCGCCAAAGTCGAACAGATCAAGAAATTCACGATCGTCAGGGGCGACTGGTTGCCCGGCGGCGATGAGCTGACGCCGACGATGAAGCTCAAGCGCAAGCCGATCGCGGAGAAGTACGCGGCCGAGATCGACGGGATGTACGGGGGCTAGGCCAGCGGGGAGTCGGCGCCGAGCACTGCCTCGAGCAGGCGCTCGGGGACTTCCAGCGCCGGCCAGTGCCCGACGTCCTCGAGCGCCTGAAACGGCGCCTCGGGCAGACGCTCGCGGATGCGCTGCGCCATGTGCGCGCCTGACACCGGGTCGAGCATTCCCCAGAAGAAAGACACGGGCACGTCCGTGGCCTCCAGCGCACCCGTCCAGCGCACGACGTGGCGAGCGCGGTCGGGGATGTACTGGATCAGGCGGTGGGCGATCGCCTGCCCGTCGTTTCGGGTGGTTCCGCGCCAGATATCGACGCTGTCCGCCGTTGCGTCGAAGTCGGGCGCGAACGTCGGCGCCAGCGCCGCCACGAACAGCTCCTGCGTCAGCGCGGCGCTGATCTGTGGCCCTACCTCAGGGTCGAGCAGCGCGACCTGGGTCGGCTCGGGGTGGTGGAGGTCTGGGTACAGGCCACCGTTGAGGAAGTGCACGGACTCGATCTCAACCTCGAGCGCGCCTTCGGCGCGGCGCGCAAGCAGCTCCTGGGCGACCGAGACGCCGTAGTCGTGCGCGAGCAGGCTCGTCGCCTGGATGTCGTAGCGCGCCCACAGCGCCTGCACCAGGTCGGCCTGCTCGTGCATCGTGTAGGTGTGCTCGGGAGGCTTCTCCGAGGCTCCGAAGCCAAGGAAGTCGAACAGCAGCAGAGCGTGACGCTCAGCCAGGGCAGGTGCGATCTTGGCCCAGTCGTGTGAAGAGCTGGGGAACCCGTGCAGGAACGTCATCGCCTGCCCTGAGCCGATCCGTTGCACGAAGATCGAGCGCTCGCGCCCGCCGAGCGCGACCTGCACCTGCTCTCCCTGCGCCCACCATTCCTCGATGCTCGTCATGACGCCCTCAGGCTCGAGCCGGGGCGACGCGCTCAGCCGAGGCGCGCCTGCTCCTCGGTGGTTCGCTCCGCCCAGGGGATCGCCTCCAGCCGGGCATCGGGAATCGGCTCGCCGCTGTCCACCGAGAGGCCGTACGTACCTTCGGCAAGGCGCTTCTCCGCGCGCTCGATCGCTGCCAGGTCCTCCTGCAACGACTCGCGCAGGCCTTCCTCGGTCTCGGCGTCGGTGAGCTTGTGTCCCGCGTCAGAGCCCTCGATCGCATCGGGGGCGTCGTCGCCTTCACGCGGAGCGAAATCCGCCAGCCCGCGTTCCACGCGGGCGCGCTCCCTGGCAAGCAGATCCCTTGCGGTGTCGAAGTCCATGCGCGGAAGTATGACCCGCCCGGCGTCTCGCCGCGTCTCGCTCAGCGGGTGGCTCCATGAGATGGCGTCGTGGCGAGTTCGGGCACGTCCGCCAGAACCCATTGGCCGTGGGTGTAGAGGGCCGCTTCCGGCTGAGCGCCGTCGTAGATGAGAGCGCGGTCGCCCGAGAGGACGATCCGGGTTCTCGCTTTGACCTTCGACAGACGGACCTTTTCTGCCCAGCGTTCGAGCTTCGAGCTGTAGTTCGCCGTCGTGCAGTCGTTGTCTGCCCTTTTGACCTCCTCGCGCAAGGGCGCGTCCATGTAGGTGCGGCAGACGTCGGTGAAGTCGCCGGCGCCCGCGTCCAGGCCGATCGAGCGGTACATGGCCCGCACCCCCGACGCCGTCTGCGGCGAGCTCGCGCCGCTGCACCCGCTCAGCAGCGCAAGAGCTGCAACGAGGGTCGCGGCGAGCCGACTTCGCATCGAGCAGAGCTTCACAGACAGCGCGAGGTCAGCGCAGCGCCAGAGCCGACGGCCGGGATCGAACCGGCGACATCCGCTTTACAAGAGCGGTGCTCTACCAGCTGAGCTACGTCGGCTTGCGCGTCGCATCGTACCGCCGCGTCAGGACTCAGCTGGGGGCTGTGGCGCTCTGGGCAGCAGGCGGTGGCCGTCCACGACCGCTGTGGCGAGGTCGATGAGCTTGCGGTTATCGACGCGGGATTGCTCGCGCAGCATCTCGAAGGCGGCTGTCTCGTCGATGCCGTGGCGCTCCATGAGGATGCCCTTGGCGCGCTCCGTGAGTGCGCGGCGCCCGAATGCTCCCCGGAGGTCTTGGTACTCGGCGAAGCGCCTGAGGACGATCTCGATCGCGCTCTGCCAGTCCTCGACGTCCTCGTCGCTGATGTGGGCGAAGACGCCTCGCTTAGAAGCCTCGCTGATGAACGCGGGGTCGCGGGCGTGAAGCAGGACGATCACGGGGCACGCGGCTTCTTGCACGATCTTGTCGATCAGCTCGAGCGCATGCTCAGAGCTGTCTCCGAGTCCCACCAGCGCGACGTCGGGGCGCTCTCTCGCGGTCGCGGCGCCGACGTCCGCGACGTCGATCTCGCGCGCGATCACCTCGTGACCGAGCCCCACGACGATCGGTGCGACGAGCGCCAGACGGTCCTTGCGCTCGTTGGCAATCAGGACGCGCAGATGTTTGGTCTCGCGGGAGCTCATCACGGTTCGGGCAGCGAGATCGCGGCCGGATTAGTGCTGGTAGCATAGACACCGCTCGCCTCAACTCTCGGTGGGCTCCGCCTTCCCCGGCTCCGACACTCGGCCGGCGTTCTGTATCGACCTCGACGGTCGAACGCCGCCCTCAGCACACGTCAGGAGCCATCATCCTCAGCCTCAGCGGCACGCCAGGTCAACGCGGGATCGTCGGTTTCGGCTCGGTCCAGGGTGGGCGCATGAGCCCTTCGACAGAGAGACAGAGATGATCGCTTACATCATCGTCGCCGTCCTGCTCGTCGCGCTCGCCGGGCTGGCAATGTCGGTCCGGATCCTCAAGCAGTACGAGCGCGCGGTGATGTTTCACCTCGGCAAGGTCCGCGACGGAGCGCGCGGGCCGGGTGTGATCTTCTTTGCGCCGCTTATCAACCAGGTCCATCGTGTTTCGCTACGGATCGTGACGATGCCGATCCAGTCGCAGGGGATCATCACGAGCGACAACGTCAGCATCGACGTGTCTGCGGTCGCCTACTACCGCGTCGCTGATCCGGTGCGCTCGGTCGTGGCGATCGAGGATGTCGAAGTCGCGATCAACCAGATCGCGCAGACGACGCTGCGTGCGGTCGTCGGACGGCACACGTTGGATCAGACGCTGTCGGAGACCGACACGATCAACCAGAACATCCGTGAGATCCTCGACGTGCAGACCGAGGAGTGGGGGATCAAGGTCACTACCGTCGAGCTCAAGGACATCCAGCTGCCCGACTCGATGAAGCGCGCGATGGCCCGCCAGGCCGAAGCCGAGCGGGAGAAGCGCGCGAAGATCATCGCCGCGGAGGGTGAGGCGCTCGCCGCCGGTGAGCTCGCGCGCGCTTCGGATGTGATGATGGAACATCCGCTGGCCTTGCAGCTGCGAAACCTGCAGACGCTCGTGGAGATCGCGGTCGACAAGAACTCGACGGTCGTCTTCCCGGCGCCGCTGATGAGCACGATCCAGGAGCTCGGTGCGTTCCTCAAACGCGAGACGCTCGCCGCCGGCGACCTGTCCGCGGCGTCTGAGCTGGCGTCCGCGCCGTCCAACGGCTCGGCTTCCGGCCAATGAGCTCACGCCAAATCGAGGCAAGGAGAACGACATGAAGACGCCAAGCAGCGACAAGTCCATCCGCGACACGGTAATCCGCGAGCTCGAATGGGACCCACGGGTACACACCGATCACATCGGCGTCTCAGCAAGCGACGGTGCGGTCGTGCTGTCTGGGCACGTCCCGAGCTACTCCGACAGATGGGCGGCGGTCAGAGCCGCAGAGCGCGTCTACGGCGTCAGTGCTGTAGCGGATGAGATCGAGATCAAGCTGGGCCAGTCAAATGTGCGCAACGACGAGGACATCGCCGAGGACATTGCGGGGCACATGCACGTGAACACCGCAATTCCAGCTGGGGTCAAGGCCGACGTGATCAAAGGCCACGTGACGCTCCGGGGCGATTGCCAGTGGGGTTATGAACGAGATGAGGCGCAGCGCGCGATTCGCTACATCGCGGGCGTTCACAACATCAGCAACGCAATCACAGTGAAGCCCGAGATGCTCAAGACGGCAGATGTGGACCACCGAGTCAGCGAGGCGATCGAACGCATGGCTGACCTCGACGCCCGCTCGATCACGGTCACGGCGAGCAACGGGACGGTTCACCTGCGCGGCGTCGTTCATTCCTTCGCCGAGCGACGCACTGCCGGCTTCGCCGCCGCGGCAGCTCCCGGCGTCACCGACGTGGAGAACGAGATCCTCGTGACGCCCTGACCGCATAGCCGCGCGATCGGTGTTAAACGCCTTCGTCAGGACCCCAGCCATTATCGCTTCCCCCAAATATCCGAAGCATCTGAACTGCCCTCGATGCGGCCTGAGTATTCTCGTGCAGCCACACCGAGCGGCGATCAGACACTGCCCGCGTTGTGTCGGACGCAACCGGGTGATCGTCGAGCTTTTTAGCTCCACGCTGCGTGCCGATGTGCTGTACGGCGAGAGCGCGTTGCCACGAGTTGACGGCGAGCCGGCGCAATCGTCCAGGGCCCGGTCGCGATTGCCCACCAGTCGGCCCTGCTTTCCCGCAGGACGGGCAGGGCGCGCCCACCCTCAAACGGGCGAGTCAGCGTACGCAATCGCGATTCCTCGCAGACACCTGGGCATGGAACTCGCTTGTGCGCTGTTGGCGGGACGCGAGCTTCGCTCGGCCACGCCGTCGGCGCAAGCACAGGCGCTGACGAGCGGGCGGTGATGAACATCGACCAGCGCGCAGAGCAAGAGACAGCGACGCCCGTTGCTCTCACCAGCCCGGAGGACTACGCGCTGCTCGCGACTGTCTTCCTCACTGGCCTCGGGAGCGTTATCGCGCTGGCTCGCAAGCGGCACGCCGAAGGCGCTGCGGCGATCCCGCCGCACGATCTTCCCGCACTCGCTCTGGCGACGTTCGCGCTCGCCGACACTGTCGTGAAGGAGAAAGTGTCCACATGGCTGCGTCAACCATTCGTGGAGGAAGATCGCGAGCACCATCCGCTCGCGCCCAAGGGCCGCGGCATGCAGCGCGCGGTCGGCGAGCTACTCACATGCACGAGGTGCGCTGGCACCTGGGGCGCCCTGGTCCTCGTCGGCCTTCGCACCGCCTCGCCAGTCGCGGGCCGTGCGACCACGAATGTCCTTGCGCTCGCCGGCGCCAACGATCTCCTGCAGAGCGGGTTCCGAGTCCTGGTCGAGCGCGCAAACGAGGCCGGTCGCGAACGCACATGACGACCTCTGGTGTGGTGGTAGAGTTGCTGCTGGCTTAGCCTTTACCCTCGGCTGGCATACGCATTACCGGCTCCAATCTTCGGCCGGGAACACACGACAAGGATCTTGTTGTGTACCCCACCGATAGGAGTCGCCTCATGCGCCGCAGAGTCTTTGACGTTCTCACCAGCGCCGTCGGGCTGGTCCTCGTAGTCGTCCTGCTCGTGGCAGGCGGCCTGTTGATGTGGGGCTACAGCTACGACCACAACAACGTCCACAACCAGCTCGCCGCACAGGACATCTTCTTCCCCTCCAAGGCCGCCTTCGAACACCCCAAGGCCGGCAGCGAGATCACCGCAGCGATGATCCCCTCCGTCTCGCAGTACGCGGGAGAGCAGCTCCTCACAGGGCCGCAGGCCGAGGCCTGGGCGGACCACTTCATCGCGATCCACCTGTCCGAGATGCCCTACGGAGGTGTGTACTCAAAGATCAGCACCGCCGCTCGCGCTGAACCGAAAAACACCAAACTCGCAGAACTAGAGACCACCTCCTTCCAGGGAACAACTCTGCGCGGACTGTTGCTCGAGGCATACGGCTTCTCGAAGATCGGCACGATCATGCTGATCGGCTCGATCGCCTCATTCATCCTGGCGCTCGTGATGCTCGGCTTTGTCGCCCTCGGCTTCCGCCACGCACAGCGAACTCCCGAGGAGGAGGAGTTGCTCGTACCCAAGCCCAGCCCCGAGTTGGCAGGTGCTCCTTCATGACAGTTCCTCCGCGTCGATGCGGCTGCACGACAACCGGTACCCACAAGACATTGGAGATCACATGAAGGCTCTCGTTTACCACGGCCCAGGCCAGCGCGGCTGGGATGACGTGCCCGACCCCACGATCATCGATCCGACCGACATCGTCGTGCGGATCGACACCTCGACGATCTGCGGTTCAGACCTGCACATTCTGAAAGGCGACGTACCCGAGACCACCCCCGGAACGGTGCTCGGTCACGAGGCGGTCGGCACCGTTCAGGAGATCGGCGCCAGCGTGAGCACCGTAGCGATCGGGGACCGCGTGCTGCTCTCGTGCATCAGTGCCTGCGGGCGCTGCCGCTACTGCAAGGAAGCCCGCTATGGGCAATGCCTCGGTGGGGGCGGCTGGATCTTCGGCCATACGATCGACGGGCTACAGGCGGAGTACGCACGCGTCCCGTTCGCCGATAACTCGGTGTTCAAGGTGCCCGAGCGACTCTCAGACGAGCAGGTCCTGTTCCTCGCTGACATCCTGCCGACCGCCTACGAGGTAGGAGTGCTCAACGGCAAGGTCTCACCGGGAGATGTGGTGGCGATCGTGGGCGCTGGCCCGGTCGGCCTCTCGGCGATTCTCACCGCCCACCTCTACACGCCAGGACGGATCGTTTCGATCGATCTGGCCGACAGTCGCCTGGCGAGTGCGGAGAAGTTCGGAGCGGACACCACGATCAACAACGGTCGCGAGGATGCCCTCGCCAGGATCATGGAGCTGACGGACGGACTCGGTGTCGACGTGGCGCTCGAGGCGGTGGGCGTGCCCGATACGTTCGAGCTGGCGTGCCAGCTGATCCGCCCGGGCGGCCGCGTGGCGAACATCGGGGTGCATGGCCACTCCGCCACGCTCCACCTCGAGAAGCTGTGGACGCGCGACGTCACGATCACAACAGGGCTGGTCGACACCAAGACGATCCCCCAGCTGATGAAACTCGTGGCGGACGGTCGCCTCGACCCGACCGTGTTCGCGACACATCACTTCGCGCTAGCGGACACGATGAGCGCCTACGACACCTTCGCCGATGCGGCGAACACGGCGGCGCTGAAGGTGGTGCTCGAAGGAAGCGAGGTTCACCGCAGCCCGGAAGCCGTCATCCCAGTGGCCGCGCTGGTATGAGCTTGGGCCTGACTACCGCGCGTGCGGGGTGAGGGCAGCGAAGGCCTGGCGCGCGATGTCTTCAGGTCGTGGTGCGCTGCCGTAAAGCAGGAAGTGCACGATGAGCCCGTCGCACACGGCGATGATCGCGCCGGCGCGATCATGGAGACGTGGGCCGATTGCGGGCACATGGTGATGTGGACGCGCCGCGACGAGTCGTCTCCCAGGCGCTCGCTCTCCGCGCAAACGGTACGCGTGAGTAGCGTCTACTGCTCGTCGAAGTACAGCTTGAATCCTTCGGCGACCGGCACCAGCCCGACGCTTCGATAGAGCTCGTGTGCCTCCACGCGATGCTTGCCGGAAAGCAGCTCCACCCTGTGACAGCCGGCGGCTCGCGCGATTGCAATGAGGTGCTCCATCAGCGCTCGCCCCACCCCGCGCCGCCGATGCGCAGCACTGACGACGACGTTCTCGACTATCGCCCACGGCTCCGCCCGGTGTGTCAGGTTGAGCACGATCGCCATGTCTGCCGTGCCCACCACCGCGTTCTCCGTCACAGCGACGACCAGCTCACGCGTCGGGTCGGAGAGGATCCGCTCCAGCACCGGGGCGCTGGCGACGGCATCCGCCGGCGCTGCTGTGACCTTGGCTCCAGCAAGCTCGTCATAGAGCGACAGAAGCGCCTGAAGATCCGACGGTGATGCGCGGCGAACCGCGGGCCTCGGCATGCGCGCAGTTTCCCAGGCGACGGTGGCTTAGTGGCCGGCGAGCTCCTCGACCCTCATCAGGCGTTCCAGCTCCAAGGTGATCGCTGAGCGCAGCGCTCCGTGCTTCTCGTCGCTGTACTTGACAGCCGGATCCTCACGCTTGGATGGGTGCTGTGTGTCGCCGATGACTGCGAATCCGCTACGCATCGTGGCCATCACCATCGGGTTCTCGCCGCGGAGCGCCGAGCCGATTCGGTCCTCTCGCCAATCAATCACGCGCACAATCTAGAGACGCACGCCTCGGTGTCCTCCGCAGCCTGCGTAGCCGATCGGATTGGAGCGTGTTGTGTAGACGACGCTCGTCCAGGTGCTCAAGCGTTGTGGTCGCCGCCCGCCGGCTGTAGCGTGCGCTTCGATATGGACAACGCAAGCTCGCCCCGCGAGATCAGCGCCAGGGGCATCGCTGTCAGGTGCGTCGCCACGATTGTCGTATCTGCGTGTGCGATGGCGACGCTTTCCAGCCCAGCTCTGGCCTTGGAATACGGGTTTGCGCCCTGGTTTGTCTGCGAGAACAACGAGCAGGCTGCTGAAATCGTGGCGCGCGAAATGACACTGGAACCGGCGAACGGGGCCACCGTGCCGCCGGGCACGCCGGTGACCTTCTCAGGAGAATCGAGCCGGGCGCTGACGTTCAGCGTGGCCTCATCGCCGGCCCAGCTGAGCAGTCCGGACATCGATAGCGGAGCTGGAACGCAGTCAGGTGACACTTATAGATTCACCTCGACCGAGGCGACCGCCACGCCCCGCACGGTCTATTGGACCGCAGCATTCAGGTTCACTCCGGGCGAGTGCGAAAGCCTGTCGACGTTCACCGCGCCCGTACACACGCTCATCGTCGCGTCCACAGCGGCAGAACTGGCAGCGGCGAAAATGCGCCAAGAAGAAGAAGCTGCCGAGAAGAGACTGGAAGAAGAAGCCGCGGCCGAGAGAAGCGCAGACGCGATCGCCGCCGCCGGCAGCGTCGTACTCGATGGTGTCAGGATCGGCGTCGAGAACCGCCATCAGGCGACGGTCAAGCTCACCTGCTCGGATGTGGAGACATGCGCCGGGAGGCTGAAGCTCACCGCCAACGTGACGGTCGGCGAGGGCAGGACGCGACACACGAGAACCGACAGCATTGGGACCGCCGGCTTCTCGATCGCCGCGGGCGCGACGGCAACAGTCCACCTCACGCTGGACAACAGCGGCCGTGGCCTTTTGAGCGCCGCAGGCGGCGATCTCAGTGGCACCTTGACGATCCGCAGAATCTCTCCGCCTCCTACCGAGACGCAGTCGCAACGGATACAGCTCGATCTAAAGGCAGCAAAGGCGAATTAGCCGCGGGCGCGAGCACGGCGCCGTGCCTGGCCATCGTGGGCGGCGAGGACTATCGTCCACCCTTGTGGCGACTGTCTCGACCTCACCGGACATCACCATCGCGCCCCCCGGGGAGGGGGAGGTGGCGCTTGCGATCGGCGGGATGACCTGCGGCGCTTGTGTGGCCCGGGTGGAGCGCGCGTTGAACGGCGTGGAGGGTGTGGCCGCGACGGTCAACTACGCCACCGAGCGCGCCACCGTCACGCTCCCCGAGGGCCTCGCCGTGCAGCGGCTGCTCGACGAGGTCGCCTCCGCCGGCTACACCGCCCAGCTCGTGCGCCCGGATGTCCACGCGGCCGGCGTCGGCTCCGAGGACCTGGACCGGCGCGTCCGCTCGCTGCGCCGGCGCCTGTTCCTGTCCGCCGGCCTGTTCATGCCGCTGTGCGACCTCTCGATCGCGTTCTCCGCGTTTCCCATCCTGCGCTTCGCCGGGTGGCAGTGGCTGATGGTCGCGCTCGCCGCGCCCGTCGTCACCTGGGCGGCGTGGCCGTTCTACCAGGCGGCGGTGCGCAGCGCACGCCACGGCACCACGACGATGGACACGCTCGTCTCCCTGGGGATCGTCTCCGCCACCGGCTGGTCGCTGTACGCCATGTTCGCGCTGGACGGGGGCACGCACACCTCGCTGCTGTTTGGGCTCGCCCACGGCGCCGCCGGCGGCATCTACCTCGACGTGCCCGCCGGCGTGACCACGTTCCTGCTCGCCGGCCGCTACTTCGAGGCGTGGTCCAAGCGGCGCAACGGCGACGCGCTGCGCTCGCTTGCCGCGGTCGCCGCGCGTGACGTGGCGGTGCTCGACGCCGACGGGCGCGAGCAGCGGCGGCCGATCGAGGAGCTCGCGGTGGGCGATCGCTTCGTTGTGCGCCCCGGCGAGACGGTCGCAAGCGACGGCGAGATCCTCAGCGGGGAGTCCGCACTCGATCACAGCGTCATGACCGGCGAGTCCCAGCCCGTCGACCTCGGGCCGGGGGACGCCGTGCTCGGCGGCACGATCGCGCTCACAGGCCGGATCGTCGTGCGTGCCACCAAGGTCGGGCGCGAGACGCAGCTCGGGCAGATGCTCAGCCTCGTCGAGCACGCGCAGAACGAGAAGGCCTCCGTGCAGCAGCTCGCCGACCGCGCGTCCAGCGTGTTCGTGCCGACGGTCATGCTGCTGGCCCTTGGGACGCTGCTCGTGTGGCTGCTCACCGGCAGCACCGCCACGGTCGCGATCAGCGCCGGGCTCTCCGTCCTGATCATCGCCTGCCCGTGCGCGCTCGGGCTGGCGACGCCCGCGGCGCTGCTCGTCGCCTCCTGGACCGGAGCCCGCCAGGGCATCTTCTTCAAGGGCTACCGTGCGCTCGAGGTCTCACGCCAGATCGACACAGTCGTGCTCGACAAGACGGGCACGCTCACCGAGGGGCAGATGACGCTGTCCGATCTGGAAGCCGTCCCCGGCGTCGAGCAGCGCGAGCTGATGCGCCTCGCCGGCGCGCTCGAGCGTGCCTCCGAGCACCCCGTCGCCCGCGCGATCGCAGCCGCGGCCGCGCACTGGGTCGACGACGAGCTGCCCGACGTCGACTCCTTCCTCGCGCTCCCCGGCATCGGTGCGCGCGGAATGGTCGAGGGGCGCGAGGTCTACATCGGCAAGATGCGCGCGGCTGGGGACCACGGCGATGAGCCTCCGGCGGCCCTCGCCGATCGCTGCGCCGAGTGGGAGGCGCTCGGGCGCACGGTCGTCGTCGTGCGTCGCGACGGCGAGGTGATCGGTGCGCTCAGCCTCTCCGACACGATTCGCGCCTCCGCCGCGCCCGCCGTGCGCGAGCTGCACGCGCTGGGCCTGCGCTGCGTGCTCTTGACCGGGGACAACGAGACGACCGCCAACGCGGTCGGCGAGGCGATCGGCGTCGACGAGGTGATCGCCGGCGCGCTGCCCGCGGAGAAGGTCGCCGTGATCCGCCGCATGCAGAGCGAGGGTCGCTGCGTGGCGATGGTCGGCGACGGCGTCAACGACGCGCCCGCGCTCGCCGCCGCCGACCTGGGCCTCGCCGTCGGCTCCGGAACCGACGCCGCGATCAACGCCGCCGACCTGATCGTCGTGCGCGACGACCTCTGCGTCGTCGCCGGCGCGATCGGGCTCGCGCGCAGGACCCTGAAGACGATCAGGGGCAACCTCTCCTGGGCGTTCTTCTACAACCTCGCCGCGATCCCCCTCGCCGCGCTCGGACTGCTCGACCCCCTGATCGCCGGCGCGGCGATGGGCCTGTCCTCGAGCTTCGTCGTCTGGAACAGCTCGCGCCTGCGTCGCGCCACCCCCGCGCCCGGGTCAGCCGCGTGAGCACGCTCGCGCACCACTGGTCCAACCCCGCCGTGCTCGTGCTCGTGCTCGCACTCGCGCTGTGGCACGAGGCGGGACTCCAGCGCCTTCTGCGCCGCACTCGCCGCGACCGCGTGCTCTCCAGGCGACTGCGCTCGCTGTGGTTCTACGGCGGCCTCGTCGCCGTCGTCGTCGCGCTCGAGTCCCCGATCGAACACTGGGGCTACTCCTACTTCTACATCCACATGATCCAGCACCTGATCCTGCTGCTCGCCGCGCCTTCGCTGATCGTCGCCGGCGCGCCCTGGCAGCCGCTGCTGATCGGCCCGCCGCTGCGGCTGCGCCGCCCCGCCTTCAAGGCGATCGTGCACGAGCGCTGGGCGCGCCCGCTGCGCTGGCTCGGCCACACGGCGACGCGACCGCTAGTGGCCGTGGGGGCCTTCAACATCGTGATGGTCGCCTGGCAGATCCCCGGGCCGTTCGACCTGTCGGAGACGAGCGGCACGGTGCACGCGCTGATGAACGCCAGCATGCTGCTCGTCGGCGTCCTCTTCTGGCTTCAGATCATCGCCTCGCCGCCGCTGCGCGTGCAGATGAGGCCCGCCGGTCAGGCGATCTCGCTCGTGGCCACGAACTTCGTCATGTTCATCCTCGCGATGTCCATGACCCTCTTCACGCACCATTCCTGGTACTCCGTGTACGCGCACGTCCCCGGCGTCGGCATCTCGCCCTTCAACGATCAGCAGATCGGCGCCGGCCTGCTGTGGGTGTGCGGAGACTTCTGGGCCGTGCCCGCGTTCGTGCTCGCCGTGCGGCGGCTGATCTCCCAGGAAGAGGGCGTCGTCGTGGCGGCGATAGAGCGGATTCTCGGCGGGGGCCCCGCCCGCAGCCCGGGACAGTAGGGGCGGCGGGGCGCCACGCGCTGCCCTCAACCCTAAAAACCTCTCCCTGACTTCGCGCCGTCCATGTAACGGCGCCCTTGCCGGCGGTGTATGAGAGGTATGTCCCAGATGCTCACCTGCCAGGAGGAGACGGCGCCCGTGCGCCGCGACGAGCGTCCCTCCGTGGACCTCGGCGAGTTTCGCGAGCGCTCGCTGCACAAGGGCGTGAACCCCGTGTTCTACCGCGTCGTGCGCTCCGTGTTCGTGCCGTTCTTCCTCGTGTACCTGCGCATGCAACGCGTCGGGCGTGAGCACCTGCCGCGCAGCGGCCCGCTGCTGCTCGCCTCCAACCACCGCAGCTTCCTCGACCCGTTCGTGATCGGCACGCTCGTGAAACGGCCCGTGTACTACATGGCCAAGCGCGAGCTCTTCGAAAAGCGTTGGCAGGCGTGGGCGCTGAACGCGCTCGGCGCCTTCCCCGTCGATCGCGGCGCCGGCGACCAGGACGCGATGGCCACCGCTCGCGCGATCCTCGCGCGCGGCGACTGCGTGGTCGTCTTCCCCGAGGGCACGCGCACACGGCCCGGGCCGCTCGGCGAGCCGCGTCGCGGGATCGGGCGCCTCGCGCTGGAAACGGGCGCGCCCGTGGCGCCCGTGGCCGTGATCGGCAGCGACCAGGTGCGTCGCGGCTGGCGCATCCGTCCGCGCAAGGTGCGCCTGCGCGTGGGCGCGCCGCTGCGCTACCCCACCGTGGAGAGCTGCTCCCCCGCGCTCGCCGCCGCCGTCACCGAGCGCATCTGGGCGTGCGTGAGCCTGCAGTGGGACTGGCTCGGAGGCGAGCAGGCGACGCGACCGGCCCAGCTGGAAGAGGCCTCCGCGCGAGAGATATCCCGCGCGGCCTGAACGCCGCGCGCGGTGACCAGGGGTAGGGTGCGATGAGTGAGCGAGCAAGCCAGCGGGAAGCCCAAGGCGCAGCTGGACGCGGAGTTCTCAGAGCTCTACCGTGCGCACCTGCGCGACGTGTACAGCTACGCCTACTACCGCGTGGGCGATCACCACGACGCCGAGGACCTCACCGAGCAGACGTTCCTGCAGGCATACCGCCACTTCGAGCGTGCACAGCGCGAATCCGATGGGCGCCCGCTGCGCCCGTGGCTGATCCGCATCGCCCACAACCTCGCCGCGAACCTCTATCGCGATCGCTCGCGCAAGCCCGTCTCGCCGATCGACGACACGACCACGCTCGCCGCCGTGCACACGACCGAGCAGCTGGTGGAGGGGCGCGATGAGCTCAGCCGCGTGCTCGATGGTGTGCAGCTGCTCCCCGACGACCGCCGCGAGGCGCTGATCATGCGTTTTGCCCTGGGCATGGACAACCGCGAGATCGCGCGTGCCCTCGGTCGCTCCGACGGCGCCACCAAGGTCCTGATCCATCGCGCGATCAAGCAACTGGAGGAGATCGTCAATGACTGAGGCCGCGCACAACTTCGAGGGCCTCTTGCGCGAAGCGCTCGCCCCCGTCGATCCGCCCGCGGACCTCGTCGAGCGCCTCGAGGGAACGCTCATGAGCATCACCGAGATGGCCGCAGACGAGCTCGAGGCGTGGGAGCTCTCCGCGATGCGCGACCCGCGCAACTGGGTGCGCCCGGCCGCCGCCGTCGTGCTCGGCAGCGCCGCCGGTGCGGGGCTCGTGCTGCTGCGCGCCCGCAGGCGCGCGCGCGACTCCGCCGGTGTGCTTGACGGCGTACGCCTCTCATCGTTGAACGACGCCGCAGAGCGCGCCGTACGCGACGTCTCGCGTGAGGCGCGCAAGCTCCTGGGCGACCGCTGAGCGGCGTCCGGGCTCCGGCCCGGGCCGTACGAGCTTCAAGCTACGCTCTCTCTCCCCGACATGGCCACCTGCTACCGCCACCCCTCGCGCGAGACGGGGGTCTCCTGCTCGAACTGCGGACGGCCGATCTGTCCCGACTGCATGACGACCACGCCCGTGGGCATGCGCTGCCCCGAGTGCGCCAAACAGCGCACCAAGGTCGTGCCCATGCGCGGCGTGGCGAAAGTCGCGCGCGTGACGTATGCGCTGATCGCGATCAACGTCGTCGCGTTCCTCACCGAGCAGGGCCAGTTCACGGTCCTCGGCAGCGGCATCTACGGAAAGGTGATCGACGAAGGCGTGCTCTTCAGGGAAGCGATCGGACACGGCAACGACCAGTACTGGCGCCTGCTCACCAGCGGGTTCCTGCACGAGAACTTCATCCACATCGGCTTCAACATGTACCTGCTGTACCTGCTGGGGATGATGCTCGAGCCGGCGATCGGCTCCGTGCGCTTCGCGATCATCTACTTCACCTCCCTGCTCGTCGGATCGTTCGGCGTGGTGTTCTCGACGGCCGCTCCCTCGCTGGGCGCCTCCGGCGCGATCTTCGGGCTGATGGGCGCGGCCGTGGTGGAGCTGCGCGCGCGCGGCATCAGCGTGCAGCAGTCGGGCATCGGCGGGCTGATCGTGATCAACCTGATCTTCAGCTTCACGTTCTCCAATATCGCGATCGGCGCCCACATCGGCGGGCTGATCGGCGGCTTCCTCGCGGGCATGGCGATCCGCACCGCCGACGACCGGCGCGTGCCCGCGCTCGGGATGATCGCCTGCGGGCTGCTCGCCGCGGCGGCGGTGATCGCCTCGATCGCCGTCTCAGGCGCGAGCGGCAGCGGGTTCGCCTAGCGCGAGCGCCGTGGCCGCCGTGTCCGGCTGCGCGACCTGCTCGGGATGCAGGACGTGCGCGAGCAGCTCCAGGCCGTCGATCAGGCGCGGCCCCGGCCGAGAGAAGTACGCGGAGGCATCGACGGCAACCACGCGTTGGGCCTGCAGCGCGGCCAGCTCGCGCTCGTACGTGACGGCCTCGGCGTGCGCGCGCGGTGCGTCATAGCCGCATGGCATCACCACGACCACGTCGGGGCGGGCGGCAGCCACCTCCTCCCAGGTGATCGTGTCAGACGGTTCGCCGGGGAGGCCGAGTACGTCCTCGCCGCCGGCGAGCTCGATCAGCTGCGGCGTCCAGTGACCGGCGATGAAGACAGGGTCCAGCCACTCCAGCGCGGCGACACGTGGCCGCGGCTGCCCGCGCACGGCGAGCTTCACGCGATCCACGCGTCGGGCGATCGTCTGGATCAGATCGACGCCGGCGTTGCGGCGATCGGTCGCCTGCGCGATCGTGCGCACATCCCCGAGCGTCTCGCCGAGCGTCTTGGGGTCCAGCGCGATCACGCGTGGCGCCGAGGGCAGGGTCTTTGCGATCTCCGCGACCTCGTCGTAGGAGACCGCGCACACTGGACACAGTGCCTGCGTGACGATCAGATCGGGCTCGAGCGCCGCGAGCGCTTGGCGGTCGAGCTCGTAGATCGCCTCGCCGGCGAGCGTGCGCTCACGCACGGCCGCGTCAATCTGCGCGGCGTTCAGACCGGTAGGCAGCACGTCGCGCGTGATCTGTGGGAGCTCGCGCGCGGGGGGCGGGTAGTCGCACTCGTGTGTGACGCCCACGACGTCCCCGTCGAGGTCGAGCGCGAACAGCAGTTCCGTGGCGTGGGGGACGAGGCTGACGATCCGCACGAGTTGACTCTAGATCAAGTATCCGGGTTCATCTCGCTAAGCTCCGAGCCAGATGAGCGTGCTCACAGACGCGGAGATCGACCGGCGCCTGGCGGGGCTCAGCGAGTGGCAGCGCGAGGGCGACGCTGCGATCGCGCGCGAGTGGAAGCTCGCGGACTTCGCCACCGCGCTCGCGTTTGTAAACCAGGTGGCAGAGCTCGCGGAGGCGGCCAACCACCATCCCGACATCTTCGTGCACGGGTGGAACAAGGTCCGTCTGACGCTGTCCACCCACTCCGAGGGCGGCCTCACTAATGCGGACTTCATGCTGGCCGGCGAGATCGACGGTCTCTCATAGAGGGCCTGCGCGTTTCCTGGACGACCAGCGCGCTTGCTACCGTTGATGCGTCCAGCACCCGATGAACGACGACGAAGAACTTCCTCGAAGTAGCGTCGCTTTAGCGCCACCGGCGTGAACGGCCTGAAGCTGATCCTGACGGCGGTTCTGATCGCCGTCAACGCGTTCTTCGTGATCGCTGAGTATGCGCTCGTGCGCTCGCGTAAGGCGCGCCTGGAACTGATGCGCGAGTCCGGCGCCAAAGGGTCTGCGCTCGCGCTCACGCAGCTGGAGAACGTCAACGATTACATCTCCGCGGTGCAGATTGGTGTCACGCTGGCCTCGATCGGCATCGGAGCGCTGGGCGAGCCTGCGCTGGCGGCACTCCTGAAGAGCGCCCTGGGAAACACGATCAGCCACGGCGTGGCGGTCGTCGTGGCCGTGGTCGTGGCGTTCGCAATCATCTCCTCAGCGCAGCTCGTCGCGGGCGAGATGGTGCCGAAGTTCTATGCGATCGATCGCGCGGAGGCGGTCGCACGCAGGGTCGCCGGGCCGCTGCAGGCGTTCAGCGTGCTGTTCCACCCGTTCATCGTCGCGCTCAGTGGTGTCGCGGACAGGATTCTGCGCGTGCTCGGGGTGGACATGAGCCAAGAGCGTCGCGGCGGCTCGACGGACGAGCTCAAGCGCCTGATCGCGGAGTCACACGAGGGTGGGCAGATCGACCAGGGCGAGGCGGGCATGCTCACGGGCGTCTTTCACCTCCACGAACAGGAGGCGCGCCAGGTGATGACGCCGGCGCCCGCTGTGATCACGGTGGACGTCTCCCAGGACGTGGAGACGGCGCTCGCGCTGTGCGTCTCCAGCGGCCACACGCGCCTGCTCGTGACCGAAGAGGAAGACCGCGACAGGATTCGCGGGCTCGTGCACGTCTCAGAGCTCGCACGCGAACTGATGGAGAACGGGCCGCACACGCCGCTGGCGCCGGTCGTGCACGACGCGCTGATCGTGCCGGAGACGAAGCCGCTCGACGACCTGCTCGCGGACCTGCAGCGTCAGCGCACCTCGATGGCCGTGGTCGTGGACGAGTACGGACGCGTGGCGGGCGTGGTCACGGTGGAGGACATCATCGAGGAGGTGGTGGGGGAGATCGCCGACGAGACCGACCCAGCGGCGGGCGAGATCCGTCGACTTGCCGACGGCGACTGGTTCGTGCGCGGGCACGTCGCGGTCACCGACCTCGCCGACTACGGCCTGCACCTGCCCGTGGACAGCGACGCGTACAACTCCGTCGGGGGCTTCGTGTTCGCACAGCTCGGGCGCCTGCCCAAGCGCGGGGACACGGTCGCCGCCAACGGCTACTCGATCCGCGTGGAGTCGGTGCGCGACAACCGCATCGAGGCCGTGCGCATCCGCGAGCGCCGTCAGGTCGCCCAGCGCGAGAGTCGCGCGAGCGAGGACTGAACCCGCTCCGGCGGCTTGAGTTTCGTCATAAAGTCTGAAAGATCAGACACTAGCCACTATAATGTCTGAAATATGCAATCTAAAAAGATCAGCCGGCGTCACACGCCGCTCGCAGTGCTCCGCGCCGAGCGGGCGTTGGCCGAGCACATCGCAACCTGGCGAAAGCTCCGCGGACTGACCCAGGCCCAGCTCGCCGACCGCGCGAACATTTCGCGCGACACCGTCGCACGCCTGGAGGGCGGTGAGGGCACCATCAGCGTCGAGAACCTGCTGCTGATCCTACGGGCGCTCGGGATCTTGGACAGCCTGTCGCGGGCGCTCGACCCGCTCTCTAGCGACGTTGGGCGCCTTCGCTCCGAGGAGGCACTGCCGAAGCGGGTACGTCCCAGGCAGCTGGAGGGCTAAGCGATGGCCGACGAGAGCGTCGAGGTCGTGGTGCAGGTCGCCGGCGAGGATGTGCCCGCGGGGCGCATGGGGACTCACCACGGCCGCGGTTCGCAATCAGCGACTTTCGCCTACCAGGACAGCTACCTCCAGCGTCCCGACGCCTACGCTCTTGACCCCGCGCTCTCGCTCTACGGTGGTCAGCAGCAGACGCCCGAGGGTCGTGCCCTTTTCGGCGCCTTCTCTGACGCGGCGCCCGACGGCTGGGGGCGACGGTTGCTGCGCCGGCGCGAGCTCACCGACGCCCGCCGGCTGCCGAGCAGCTCGAACGCGACGAAGCCAGTGCGGAGGATCTGCGGCTACTGCTCGAAGGTGGCAGCTCGCTCGGCGGCGCGAGGCCGAAGGCGCACGTCATCGACCGTGGCGGGAATCTCGGAATCGCGAAGTTCCCCGAGCCGCATGGCGATGATTGGGATGTAATCCGCTGGGAGGCGGTCGCGCTGTCCCTCGCCCGGGACGCCGGGATCGCCGTCCCCGAGTTCGAGCTGCATACCGTCGCCGGTAGGCCGGTGCTGATCCTAACCCGCTTTGACCGCGGTCCCCGTGGGCGGATCGGCTACGTGAGCGCGATGACTCTGCTGGAAGCCCGCGACGGCGAGGGGTTCAGCTACGTCGAGATCGCCGAGGCGATCGAGGCGAACTCGCCGCGCGCCGGGGCCGACCTGGCCGAGCTGTGGCGGCGCCTCGTGTTCGGCATCCTGATCTCGAACGTCGACGACCACTTGCGAAACCACGGCTTCCTGCGCTCGACCACGGCCGGCTGGAGCCTCTCCCCGGCGTTCGACCTGAACCCCAACCCGCGCCGGCGGGAGTTCTCGACCAGCATCGCAGGCGGGGACGGGCGCAACACGATCGCCGGCGCGCTCGAGGCGGCACCGGTGTTCCGTCTCACCTCCGACCAGGCCCGCGGCGTCGTCGAGGAGGTCGCGACGGCGACTCGTGACTGGCGTGAGGTGGCCGCGCGCGCCGACATCTCGGCGGCCTCGATCGAGCAGCTCGCACCGGCGTTCGAGCACGAGCAGGTCCCGCTGGCTCGTAACCCGTAATGCGCCGGAGCGCTCGCCGCTCCCTTCTTCGAGAGCGGTCATTAAACACGTCCGGCCCGCGGGGGGGGCGGACCGGATCGTGTGCACTGGGAGGAGGCGGGTGTGCGATGCGACTTGACGTCGCACAATCCAGTATCGCGAGCTTGTTCAACAGCACCTAAAAGTCAGTCCCCGTATGTCTAAATTCTGACGAAGAAGCCTCTCATCGAGCGTCAGTAGCTGTGCATGCCGCGCCCACTCTTGCGTCCCAGAGCGCCTTCCGCGGCCAGCTCGCGCACGCGCGGCGGGATCGTCTCGCCGATCGTCTCGCCGATTGCGATGGAGACATCCAGGCCAACGAGGTCCAGCAGCGCGAGCGGCCCCATCGGGTGCCCGGCGCCGAGCTTCATGCACGTGTCCACGTCTGTCGGATCCATGCCGGTCTCTTCCACGAGCCGCACGGCGCTGAACAGGTAGGGGAAGAGCAGACGGTTGACGACGAACCCGGGGACGTCGGGGACCTCGACGGGCGTCTTCTCGATCGTCTCGCACAGCGCCAGGGCGCGGGCGCGTGTGTCCACGCTGGCCGCCGGCGGGAAGATCAGCTCGATCAGCTCCATCTTCGTCACGGGGTTGAAGACGTGCAGCCCCAGGAAGCGCTCCGGGCGGCCGCTCGCCTCGGCGAGCCTCGCCACGGACAGCGACGATGTGGTGCTCGCGAGGATTGCGTCCTCGTCGAGGATCTCGTTCAGTTCGCCCAGCAGCTGCGCCTTGACGTCGTGATCCTCTACCACCGCCTCCACCACGAACGTCGCCGGGGCCAGCTCCTGGGGGTCGGTGACGATCTGCACATGCTCGGGGTCCACTTCTGCGCCGAGGCGGCTGAGCGTCTTCTCGACGCTCGCGCGGGCGCGATCAGCGGAGGTCTGCGAACGGGCGAGCAGGAGCACCGGCCCGTGGTGGGCCGCGGTGGCCGCCAGACCACAGGCGATGGCGCCGCTTCCGGCTATGCCGAGGCGTTTGCTCAAGGTTCTCCTTTGTGCTGTGCTGCGTCAGTCACTGCCGTCCTGGCTGACTGACCAGTCAATCGGTGGGCACGGTAGAATTACGGATGCAGGGTCCGGGCATCTTATTCGGACGTGCCACCAGTGCTCCAGAGCGGGTTGCGTGGCGGGTGGGCGGGCTCCTGATCAGCTCAATATCCCTGGGCAACACACCTTAGGAGGACGTCTGACATGAGGCAACCAGAGGGACGCGAAGTCGTAATCGTAGAGGCCGTGCGCACGCCGATCGGGCGTGGTCACAAGGAGAAGGGCTACTACAAGGACACCCACCCGAACACGCTGCTCGGGGCGGTGTACACAGAGGTGATCAAGCGCGCGGGCATCGACGCGGCGCAGGTGGAAGACGTGATCGCGGGCTGCGTCTCGCAGTTCGGCGAGCAGGGCCTGAACGTCGCCCGCAACGCGTGGCTGCAGGAGGGCCTGCCGATCGAGACGCCCGGCACGACGGTGGACCGCCAGTGCGGCTCCGCCCAGCAGGCCGTGAACTTCGCCGCGGGCCTGATCGCGGCAGGGGTGCACGACGCGATGATCGGCTCGGGCGTGGAGCACATGGGCCACCTGCCGTTCTCCGCGGTAGCGCAGACGCAGGGAGAGTTCGGCGTGGCGTTCCCGCCGGAGCTCCTGGCCAAGCACAACATCGTCGGCCAGGGCCTGGGCGCTGAGATGATCGCCGACCAGTGGGAGATCTCGCGCGCGGAGCTCGACGAGCTGGCTGTGCGCTCACATCGCCTCGCCCACCAGGCCACGGAGGAGGGCCGCTTCGAGCGCGAGATCGTGCCGATGCAGGTCAACGGCGACACCTACGTGACCGACCAGGGCATCCGTCCGGACACGAACCTCGAGGCGCTCTCGCAGCTGAAGCCGGCGTTCAAGCCAGACGGCAAGATCACCGCAGGCAACGCGTCGCAGATCTCCGACGGCGCGGCGGCAGTGCTGCTGATGTCGGCGGATAAGGCCAAGGAGCTCGGCCTGACCCCGCGCGCACGGATCGTCGACCAGACGACCGTCGGCTGTGACCCGGTGAAAATGCTCGAGGGTCCGATTCCCGCGACGCGCAAGATCCTCGAGCGTAACAGCATGGCGATCAACGACATCGACCTGTTCGAGATCAACGAGGCGTTTGCGCCCGTGGTCGCAGCTTGGCGGCGTGAGCTCAGCCCGGACATGGACCGCGTGAACGTCAACGGCGGCGCGATGGCCCTGGGTCACCCCCTCGGCTCGACCGGCGCCCGGCTGCTCACCACGCTCCTGCACGAGCTCGAGCGCTCGGACAAGGAGATCGGGTTCGTGACGATGTGCTGCGGCGGTGGGCTAGGCACGGCCACCCTGATCCAAAGGGTCTGACGCGCGATAGCCGGCGCGAGGCGGCGTCCGTGTCGCCTGCTTGATTTTTAGGGGCCGGCCTTCGGGCCGGCCTCGCTGGTCGCGGGGTGCTTCGATCGGGCGCCCCGCGGCTTCGAGGCGTGTCCTGTTGTAGCGGTCCAGCGCTTGCACTCATCCTTCGCGGTAGCTGCTACCTTGGTTTCCTAAGGCGAATGCGCCCATTTCGGGCGCGAAGGAGATCAAGCGAGATCAATGGATACTGAACCCCGAAGTAGCTTCTTCTCCGCGTTCGCCCGCGCCAGCGCTCTCGTGTAGTCACGAGCGCTGACGTGACGGGCGGCCGGAGAGGCAGCCCGTGAAGGAGGTGGCGTCGATGGCGCCCACCGCGAAGCGTGCAGCCGTATGTGGTTGGCGCAAGCAAACAAAGCAGGGAACTCGACGCTGGCCGCTGTCGCGGCTGACGGTCGTGTGCCCGTACACCGCTCGCGCAGTCCGTGCGTCCGCGCTCTCGCGCGGCGTCACGCAGCCGTGCCCGCAGCTGCACGTCCCCTGCAGCCAAGACAACAGAACCGAGGAAGCGATGCCCGATCCAGACGCAGGTCCGAGTCAAAGACCCGGCGCGCACCCTCGGCGGCACCTCCTGAACTGAACGGGACCGTGACCTCCAGGTGGGTGCGACGCCGGCCCACCAAACCGACGACGTGAACTTTGGAGGTCACGATGAACAACACGCTCCCCACAACCGACACGGGCCGCAGGACGGTCCTCGACAACGCGCACGTGGGCGACATCCACGGCGCGCTGGGCACCATTCGCAGTCACCACAGCCCGCCGCGCGGGCGCCGTCGGCGGCTGCTGGCGCTGCTGGCGATCATGGGCCCCGGGCTAATCGTGATGGTCGGCGACAACGACGCTGGCGGCGTCGCCACATACGCGCAGGCGGGTCAGAACTACGGCTTGACGCTGTTGTGGGCGCTGCTGCTGTTGATCCCCGTGCTGATCGTCAACCAGGAGATGGTCGTGCGTCTTGGCGCAGTCACGGGTGTGGGCCACGCACGGCTGATCATCGAGCGCTTCGGCAAGTTCTGGGGCGCGTTCTCCGTCGGGGACCTGTTCATCCTGAACTTCCTGACGCTCGTGACGGAGTTCATCGGCGTTCGCCTCGCGCTCGGCTACTTCGGTGTCAGTGAGTACCTGTCGGTGCCGCTGGCCGCGACGGCGCTCGTTGCGATCACAACCACCGGGAGCTTTCGTCGCTGGGAGCGCTTCATGTACGTATTCGTTGCGACGAACTTCGTGGCGATCCCGCTCGTGATCGCCAGTCACCCGCGCGTGGAGCCGATTCTCGATCACACCCTCATCCCCGGAGTGCAGGGCGGGCTGGGATCGACCTCGATGCTCCTGATCATCGCGATCGTCGGGACGACGGTCGCCCCTTGGCAGCTGTTCTTCCAGCAGTCGAACGTGATCGACAAGCGGATCACACCGCGCTGGATCAACTACGAGCGCGCGGACACGATCATCGGCTCGTTTGTTGTGATCCTTGGCGCCGGAGCGCTGATGGTCGCGTGTGCGTTCGCGTTCGGTGCGACCTCGCTGCACGGTCGGTTCCTCGACGCGGGTGCGGTCGCCACGGGTCTCGCTAAGCACCTCGGTCCGGTCGCGGGGGACATGTTCGCGCTGGCGCTGCTGAACGCCTCCATCATCGGGGCGGCGGCGGTGACGCTGGCGAGTTCCTACGCGTTTGGAGACGTGTTCGGCCGTCGCCACTCGCTGCACCACAGTATGAGCGAGGCGCGTGCGTTCCACGGGAGCTTCGCCGGTCTGGTCGCGCTGGCGGCGGGGATCGTGCTGATCCCAGGCGCACCACTCGGCACGATGACCACCGCAGTGCAGGCGCTGGCGGGGGTGCTGCTGCCCAGCGCGACGGTGTTCCTTGTGCTGCTGTGCAACGACAAGGCGGTGCTTGGGCCGTGGACGAACCCAGGCTGGCTGAACGCGCTGGCGGCGCTGATCGTCGGTGTGCTGGTGGTGCTCTCGGCAATTCTCACCGTCACGACGCTGTTTGCACGCGTGGATGTGGCGCTGCTGGCGGAGGTGCTGTTCGCGCTATTGGCAGCCGGGCTCGCCGTGGCAGGCATATACACGCATCGCGGACGCTCTCGCACCCTGGCGCCCGACGCCGTGAGCATCGCGCGCGAGGGTTGGACGATGCCCCAGCTCGAGCTGCTGGAGCGGCCGCAATGGTCACGCACCCGCACGGCCGGGATGTACGCGCTGCGCGGCTACCTGCTGCTCGCGGCGGCGATGCTGATCCTCAAGGCGATCGAGGTGAGCGTCGGGAAGTGAGCCGCCTTCCGTACGCTGGGTCAGTCGCTCGGTCCGGTCCCGGTCCAGTCCACCGGGACCGGCGTGAGCGCCAGCAGCGCCGCCCACGTGGTAGCTTCGACGACGCCGGTCGGGGCGATCGCGTGTGCGGTCTGGAAGGCCTCGACGTTCGTGGCGGTGGCGGCGTTGAAGACGCCGCTCGTTTCCTGGGTTGGGATCGCCGCCGCGAGGTGCTCCTGCATCCAGAGCACCTCGTCGTCCTTGTTGCCGCTCTTCAGTTCCGGGTATTCGGTGTTGGGTGTGACGGTGGTCAGCGGGGCCAGCGGCGTGGCGAGCGTGCTCCAGTCGCTGGCACCGCTTTCCTGCCAATCCCAGAAGGACATGCCAGGGGCGCCGTAGTCGACGGCCTCCTCGCGGAAGCGCAGCAGTTCCGTGGAGGAGACGCCGCCGTATGTCTGCCCGAGCGGGAAGATCGGACGCCCGTATGTGCGGTTAGCGATGTAGGTGTTGGCATAGACGGTGTCGACCGACTGGCCGATGTCTTTCCAGTACATCTGCGGCGCGTTGTACTGGGCGCCGCCGGCCCCAAGGAACACGGAGTAGGGGAAGGACGGGTGGTCGAAGACGTAGGGGAAGGAGGCGAGGCCGAGCGGATAGCTCGGGCCGATCTTCGCGCGCAGGTCGTCGATGTAGGTCTGCGCGGCGGCGTAGCGGCCTTCGTATTCGCCCTCGGCGTCGATCACCAGGCAATCGGCGCCGTTGGCCACAGCCTCGGCGCCGAGGTTGGCCTCGCCGACCGGTTCGCTGCCGTAGACGAACTGCCAGGCGCACACTTTCAGCCCGTTGGCGTGCAGTTCGGCGACGAGCTGAGGCGAGAACTGGCTCCAGTAGTTGCTGGGCCCATCGGAGCTCTTGATGAACAGCGTCGTCACGCCCGCCGCGTGCGCCTGGGCGACGATCGAGGCGACGCTGCCGGAGTCGGACTTGCTCACGTACCAAATCCACATGCCCTGGCCTTCGAAGGCGCTGCCGCTGGCGGCGACGGCGGTCGTGGTGGGTGCGGTCACGATCGGGGCGGGCGGCGGGTGAAGCGCGTGCTTGTAGACGTAGATCGGGCCGTAGGAGCTCGTGTAGCGCCCGCCGCCGAGCAGGACCATGACGTGGCCTGAGTGTGCGGCGTCGGGAACCGTCAGGACGAGGCCCGCTGAGGTCATACGCAGATGACCCACCGGGGCGGACTGGAAGCGGCTGATGTGCGCGTTGGCGGAGCGCGGGAAGGCGACGACCATCCCTGCCTTCAGCCCCGTGCCCTTCAGCAGCAGCATGCCGTGCGTGGAGACCTGATGCGGGTTGCCGCTGCAGTGCACGGCGGGTATGCAGCTGACGCTGGTGATGCGCACGCTCAGCACGTGCGGGGAGGCGGTCTCGGCGCTGCTCTTGCTCGTCGCACTGCCGCCGCCGGCGGGGGAGGTCGTGCCCGCCGCCTGCGTGCCCCCGGAATTGGCGGCGTTTGCCGGGAGCGCGTGCGCGCCCAGCAGGCACGCCAGCACCGCGAGCGCTGCCACGGCAATGAACCTCGATCGCTTGTGCGTGCCTGTGCTCGCCAAGATCTGGAACAACTCCTTCGCGCAGAACCACGCTCGTCTGGGCGGGGCTGGAATGGCGCCCCGACCGGCGGCCCCCGACGTTATCGGCTATGGGTTGCGAAACCGAATCGTGGCATGGAAGTTGCGCTTGCGTCGCGGCGCGACTCGAACGCGGGCCGTGTCAGCCCCAGCGAAAGCCGCTCGCGCTCGGGGTGGGGGTGAGCGGGCTGCTGGGCAGCCCGGCCGGCGGTGTGGGCAGGTTGAAGCCGGTGGGCGCGACGTCGTTGGGCGCGTCCGCATGAAACAGCGACGCGAGATACTGGTTCTGCCCGCGGCCGACGCCCAGCTCGAACTGGCCGCCGCCGTAGTTGCCGATGCCACGCTCGGCGCAGTAGTCGTAGGCGTCGAGCAGGTTGCGCAGCCCGCCCAGGCGCGAGGGCTTGATGTTGACCATCCGCGGGGTGTACTTCAGCTCCTGGATGTCCGCGATCGAGTGGATCGGCGCATCCCAGGAGAAGCGGTCGCGGTGCTCGGCGAGCACAGCCTCGGTCTCGGGGGTTAGCGCTGGATCCTCGATCCATGCGTCGGGGAACGCCTCCACGACGCGGCGGTAGAGGGCTGGGTCAGCGGGCTGGTCGACGATCGAGCCGTGGTAGTAACCCTTGAAGTCCACTGAGTCCACTGCGCCCGTCGCCACCAACTCAGCGATCAGGGGCTCGTCCCAGGAGCTTGTCGGGTCGAGCTTGAAGTGGAGCGTCGGATAGGCGTCCAGGCGCTCGCGCAGGGGCGCCATCGACGGCGGCTCGCCGAGTCGCAGCGAGACGACGAAGACCACCGGCTGCGGCGCGCGTCCGAGAGCGTCGTGCAGCGTTGCGCCCGCCTGGCGCAGAGCCAAGTCCAGTGCTGCTGACTCGTATGCCCAGATGCGATAGCGACTGGATACCTCGCGTTGCGGCGGCTCGGGGAACAGCTCGAGCTCGCTCACGTATGTGCAGAAGGACGCCAGCGTGAAACGCCCGGACAGGGGCAGGTTTGGCCCGGCGGCCTGCAAGATCTCGTGATCTACGGCGTCGTAGGTGACGTCCTCGCCTAGGCCCTCCTCGCCTGCGCCGCGCAGGTGGATGACGGTGCTCTTGCGCTCGAAGTCGCTCGAGACATTCGCCTGCAGCGCCTCGAGCGAATAGTCCTCGACCTCGAGCTCAAGCCCGGCGAGCGTGTCCCAGGTGCTCATTGGTGCGGTCCCCGTTCTCTCAACTTCCAGCCTCTTGTTCGAGACGGCTGACGAGCTCGTCCAGGCGCAGCTCCTCGAGCGCATCGCCGACGGCGGCGAGCTGGGTGGCGCACAGCTCGATCAGCGTCTTTCCCTCGCCGACGAGCGCGAGCGTCTCATCTAGGCTCGCCTCGCCGGAGTCCAGGCGGCGGATGATCTCCTCCACGCGCGCGGCGGCCGCCTCGTAGCTCTGCGGCTGCTCGGCTGGCGCCGCGGCGGCGGTCGCGTTCTCGCTCGGTCCACTCATCGCTCGAGGATCCTCGCAGGAAGCGATCCGTCGGCGAAGCGCAGCTGCAGCTCGCCGGCTTCGCGTGCGCCTGCGGCATCGACAACGGGCTCGCCGCTGCGCGACTGTGCCAGCACGTACCCGCGCTCGAGCGTGCGCTGCGGATCGTGGCCGGCCAGCGCGAGCGCGAGCTGAGCGAGTTCCCGCGGACGTCGCTCGCGGCAGTCGAGCACCGAGGAGGCGGCCTTTCGCTGTAGCACCACTGCGCGGCGCTCGCTCAGGCGCCGCTCCGACTCCACGCGTCTGCGCGAACCGGCACGGATCTCGCGCAGCTGCTGATGCAGGCGCGCGCGCTGGCGCTCGAGGTGCGCGGACGGCGCGCGTGAGAGCGTCACGAGCGTGCGCGCGCGAGAGAGCACGGCGCGCCGTCCGTGCTCGCGCAGGCGCGCGGCCGCAGCCGCCTGCTCGGCGCGGGCGCGGACGCAGTCCACGCGGACAGCCTCCTCGGCGGCATGCGTGGGCGTCGAGCAGCTGACCGCGGCTACGTCGTCTAGCAGCGTGCGATCGGTGTGATGCCCGACGGAGGCGATTACGGGCACGCCGAGCAGCGCCACGGTGCGGCAGAGGGTCTCATCGCAAAAGCACAGAAGATCGGCGAGCGAGCCGCCGCCGCGGGCGACGATCGCCACGTCCACGCCGCCCACTGCCGTGAGGTCGCCGAGCGCGCGCACGATCGCCGGTGCAGCGTGGCGATCCTGCACGGGCGCGAAGCCCCACACGAGGCGCCCCGCCCACCCGCGTCGCGCAAGTGCGGCGAGGACGTCGTCGCGAGCCTTGCCACCCTCGCCGGTGATGACGCCGATCGTGCGCGGCAGCACCGGCCTGGACAGCAGCTTCTGGCGCTCGAGCAGGCCCTCCGCGTCGAGCTGCTTGCGCAGCCGCTCGATCCGCGCCAACAGGTCCCCGTCGCCGGCTAGCCGCAGCTCGAGCACGTTGAAGGAGAACCCTGGCGATGAGGTGGCGCTACCGGGGTAGTAGTCGCAGCCGCCGCCCACCACCACCTGCATGCCCTCCTGCGGGGCGCCCGCGCGGGCGACCATCTGATCCCAGTCCTGACGCCATGCGGCGCAGGGCACGGCGCCGGTGGCGTCGCGAAGCTCGAAGTAGACACGCGCGCGCGAAGGACGCAGGTTGACGATCTCGCCCATCAGCTGCACGCGTGCGAAGGAACGCAACTGCTTGCGCAGCGCTGCCGCATACTCACCGACGGGGAACGGACCCGGGAGGCTGCTGTCCGGAATGCCCGCGGTTGGCGGCGTGGGAAAGGACTCCTGGGCGGAGGGAGTCGTTGACACCCGACGCAGGATAGGCGCTACGATCGACGGCGATGCGGCGCAGTGAACTCCGGTCTCGCTACTAACGCCGTGGCAAAGCACGACAGCGCGCGGCGCGGACGATCGCGCAAGCGGCGCCCGCCCCGCTCGGGCCCCCGCGCCGGCAAGAGCGTCCCCCGGCAGAACGTAGGCGCCACGTCAGCAACCGCGCGCCCGCCCGGCGCCGTCGGACGAGCTGGGGCGGGCGCCAAAGCGGAGCGCCCGCAGGCTCCCTGGCATCCGCTGCCCCTTTCCGAGCTGCTGATCCTGGTCGGTGCGATCGCGACTGTGATCGGGCTGAGCCGCTCACGTCACGGCTTTGCGGCCGGTGGTCCGACGCTGCTGGCGGGCGTCGGGGCAGTCCTGATCGGCACCGTCGAGGTCGCTCTGCGCGAGCACCGCGGCGGCTACCGCTCACACACGCTGATCCTGTCGCTGCTGCCGGTGCTCGTGTTCCACACCGCAGTGGTCCTGATCGTGGCCGCGTTCGTCTCACCGCCACGGGCGCTGACAATCGGCCTACTGCCCGTGGACGTGGCGCTGTTCGCGGTCCTCTTCAAACTGCTGCGGGCCCGCTTCGCGGATGCCCGTCGCGAGCGCAACTTCGCCGCCGGCAGATAGCGCTCAGGGCTCGACGGGCGCGCCGGCTGCGAGTTTCAGCGAGGGCAGGGGACGCTCGCCCTCAGAGGCGCCCTCGCCCCGGGTCTCACCGTCAAAGCCGAGCCGCTGCAGGCGCGCGATCTCGCGCTCGCCTTCCACGCGGGCGGGATGCGCGGAGGGCAGTCCCTCGATCAGTTTGGCGATGCGATTACGCAGCTGTAGCGCGAAGTGCGGTGTGGAGGCGCCCATCAGCTGACGCACGTCCTCGATAGTCACCTCGTTGGCGCTTGTCTTTCGCTCGACACGGCGGGGATCCTCGGCTTGGCTCAATGTTGCCCCTATTCGACTTGGGAGACCGACGATTCTTCTGAGTTCTGGCTACGCGAGCTGATCTCCAAAAGCGTGTCGATTTCGGCCTGAATCACAGCCGAGACAGCCTGTTCGTTGCCGATCAGCCAGCCGTGATTGTAGACGCCACGCACCGGCTGGAACTCAGGGGCGCTGGTGTACGCAGGCTGGATGTCCGACAGGTACTTCACGAGCGCCGTGGGAAGCTGGTGCGCGGAGGCCAGCAGCAGCAGTGGCCCGTAGTCACCGGTGGCCGACAGCAGCGCCGATGCCGGTGCGTCGAAGGGCCTGCCGGCGTTGGCGAACACGAGGCCGTGCCCCGGTTCTTTTACGCCCCAGCCGAACGTGCCGTTGGTGTAGCGCGCCACTTCGATCGCGTTCTGAACAGCCGCGTCGCCGGCGCCGGCGCTGGGGGCTCGCGCGCTGGTCAGGTACGTGACGTGTCCGTAGTGATGGAGCTCGGCGATCGTGCTGGCGCCCACGCTGGAGGGGTCGATCACATAGAGCGACGGTTTGTGCAGGCCGGCAAGAGCGTTGAACGTGGGCACCGGCACGCGCGAGCGCGTCACGAGCAGGATCGGCGCGCCGCTCTCTGCAGCGAGGCCCGCGGCGGGCATTGCGATCGCTTCAGGGTCGTTGGCGGCGAGCACGATCACCTGGTTGGGGTCGCTGCCGTGGTCGAGCGTCACGAGCAGCTGCTCGACGCTCACGGCTGCGGCGCTGGGAACCCCGAGCGAGACCGTTCGCGTGAGATATCCATCAGGCACGGGTGCGGAGGTCCCGATCCTGATCACCTGGGCGCCACCAAGCGCCGGCGCCCCCAGCGGATGCAGCGCTTCAAGCGTTTCGCGGGTGACCGCGGGGAGCTCGTTGCCTTCGCTGAACAGGATCGGGGCACCCGTGGGAGCGCTGGAAAGCACCGAGGCGGTGAGCGCCGCCAGCCAGTCGTGGTCGTTGACGAGCACGACCACCTCCGGGCGGCTCGCGGCCGTCAACGCGGGATAGACGGCACGCGCAGCAGCGGCGGCGTCGGCGGCCACATCGCCACCGCCCAGGCGCGTGGTGTTGCGCGTGACCACGCTCACGGCTCCGTGGGCGGCCACCGGTGCGAGGTTCTTCGTGGGCCCGCCCCCGGACGCTTGCAGCGTGGAGCCCTTGCCGCAGCCGCAGAGCGCTACGACGCTCAGGGCGAGAACGATTGCCAGCTGCTTGGCGGGGCGCCCGTGCATGGGCGCACACTACCTGCCGCACCGGAGCGCGATTCGGGGGCGCTGAGGCGGGTAGACATTGCGCACCGAGGCAGCTTGCGCGGAGAAGTCCTGCCCGATCGCCGGCGATCCTTGGCGAAAAGCTTGGTATTTGCGGGAAAAGCTGCGAAAACGTGTGCATTGCGCGCAAGCGTCATTGCAGTCTGTTAACCTCCGCCGCGAAATGCCGAGTCCTTGACCAGGTGTCAAGGAACGGGGGACCCAGGTTGTTGGGGCGAATCCCGCGGTTGGTCCGTGAGAAGCGCAGTCTCTTTCAGCGCTAGCCCGTCAGCTAACCCCGCAGGCCGAGGAAAGAGGTTGTGGTTGTGTGGGTACGTAGCCTTGCTGTGATGCTGTGCAGCCTGATCGTTTCGATGATCGGCGCAGCGACCGCTCTTGCCAACGGCAATGGGGGAGTAACGGCGGCTGAACCTACGGTCGTGAAGCCGACCACCACGGTCCCGACGGTGCACGCTCCCGTCACGGCCAAGAACTCCAAGATGGCCTACAAAGGCCCGGTCTACGAGAAGACGACGACCGGCGAAGTCGTCCCCTTCACACCGCCGACGAGCACGACGACCGGCACGGCCGCCAGCAGCACCACGGTCAGCACCGGTGGCAGCGTTGCCGTCGTGGGCGAATCGACCGAAGCGCTGCCGACGACGATCCCCAGCGAACTGACGGTCGGCGAAGGCATGACCTCCGAGAAAGGCCCCACGCAGCGCCCAGAGCTGCTCGTGCCGGGCACCACCGCGCGCTTCGTCGACGGTCTCGCCGCCGCCCCCGAGGGTGCCCCTGCGGCGATCCAGGAGATCATCTGGGCCGGCAACGAGGTGATCGGGTTGCCCTACATCTACGGCGGCGGCCACGGCTCTTTCATTTCCCCCGGCTATGACTGCTCGGGCACCGTGTCCTTCGCGCTCCACGGCGCGGCGCTGCTGGCCTCGCCCGAGGACTCCTCTGAATTCGAGGGCTGGGGGGCGAGTGGGGACGGGCGCTGGGTAACGATCTTCGCCAACGGCGGTCACGCCTACATGACGGTGGCGGGGCTGCGGCTGGACACGAGTCCCGCCGAAGACCCCTCGAACCTCGAGGGGCCCCGCTGGCGTCCACTGCGCCAGACCAACGCGGGATTCGTGGTTCGCCACCCCCTAGGGCTCTGAGCCTCCGGCTCTCAGAGCAGCCCTGGTCGGCTACGCTTGAGGCTGTTGGCCGAGCTCGTCGGTCGCCTCGTGAAAAGCAATAGGAGGATCAGATGGCCGGCCTGACCGGGCGCATGTCCACTGTCGTGAAGGCGAAGGTCTCGAAACTGCTGGATCGGGCGGAAGACCCGGCCGAGACGCTGGACTACAGCTACCAGAAGCAGGTCGAACAGCTGCAGAACGTGAAGAAGGGCATCGCGGATGTGGTGACCGCCAAGAAGCGCCTGCAGATGCAGGAGAGCTCGCTGCAGCAGAGCGTGGTCAAGCTCGATACCCAGGCACGCCAGGCCGTCGCGGCCGGGCAGGAGGACCTTGCCAGGACCGCGCTGGAACGCAAGAACGTCGCCCAGACCGAGCTTCAGGGTCTCGACACGCAGGTAGCTGAACTCGAAGACCAGCAGCAGAAGCTCACGGACTCCGAGCAGAAACTGCGCGCCAAGATCGAAGCGTTCCGGACCAAGAAGGAGGTCATCAAGGCCCAGTACTCGGCCGCCGAGGCCCAGGTGCGGATCTCCGAGGCAGCCACCGGCGTCGGCGAGCAGATGGCAGACGTCGGGCTGGCGATGCAGCGTGCGGTGGACAAGACCGAAAACATGAAGGCGCGCGCCGACGCCGTGTCAGAGCTGGAAGCCGCAGGTACGTTCGAAGACATCGGTCAGCTCGGCTCCGGGGAAGACGACATCGACCGCCAGCTCAAGCAGCTATCCAGTCAGCCGGCAGTGGACAGCGAGCTCGAGAAGATGAAGGCCGAACTAGGCCAGGGCGGCGCCTCCGCGGATACACCGCAGATCTCGGCTCCCGAGGCAGCGCAGGAGCCCGCCCCAAGTCAGCCGAGCGAGAGCGGTGAGCAGGCATGATCGTCCGCATTTCCGGCGAGGGCCAGTATCGCCTCGCCGATGATGACTCCGAGCAGGTGGAAGAGCTGCGTCGCAAGGCACTGGCGGTCGTCGACAACGGCAACGAGGTCGGGTTCGCGGAGGCGTTCGGAGCGCTGCTCGACTACGTGCGCGCGCACGGCACACTGCTCGGCGACGATGAGCTCGAGGGCTCGGATGTGATCCTCCCGCCGGCTGATTACAGCTTCGAGGAGGCCGGTCGCGAATTTACCGGAGAGGGCCTAATCCCAGATTGAAAGATCGGTCGGCGCTGCGTGCCGGGAGATTCGAAGGATCGGCCTCAGATCGGGATGCCCCACAGCGGGAACCAGCGCTCGAGTTCTGGCTCGATCGGCATTTCTGAGGCCATCTGCGCCTTGATCTGAAGCTCGCGCTCGGTGTCGCGCTGTTCAGAGCCGGTTGCCGGGACGAACGGGTACCAGTAGCCACGCTTGTAGTTGTAGATGAAGTAGATGCGTCGCTTGCGCGCGTCGAGGAACGCGAACACGGCGCACAGCAGACGCTCGCCGTAGCCTGCCGTCTCGATTGAGCTGGAGACTGCGTTGATTCCCACAGCGAGGTCTTCCACGCTGGGGGCGCCTTCGGGATTGTGCAGGACCATCCAGCGGTAGCCGTAGCTGTCGTCCTGGGTGGAGACCTTCGTGCCGCTCTCGCCACCGGTGGCGGTGACCACAGCTTCCATGTCGCGCAGCGTGCTTTCGAACTCGCTCGTCGCGAGCGCCTGAAAGACGATCGCCGCCTCGCCCACGGGTTCGATCTGGTGCTCGGCCTGCAAGGTGATGTACGCGGTGGAGATCGCGAACAGGTGATCCGGTGCAGGCCCCTTGACCGTGTGACGGCCGGTGAGAACGTCGCGTAGGCCCACAGCTCAGGCGGCGCTCTGGAGCTGGGACTCCAACCGCTCCAGCGCGGCGAGGCGCTGCTCCAGCGGCGGGTGGTCGGCGAAGATGTTCATCAAGGATTTCTTCGTGCGTGCGGGGATGATGAAGAACGCGCTCATGCCTTCCGCCTTGCGCAGATCCTGCGTGGGCACGCGCTCGATCGTGCCGCTGATCTTCAGCAGCGCCGACGCCAGCGCGCTGGGGCGACCGGTCAGCACCGCCGAGCCGCGGTCCGCCGCGAACTCGCGGTAGCGCGAGAGCGCCCGCAGGAGCAGGAACGAGATCGCATAGACGAGCACCGACACGAGCAGCACGAGCATGACCTCCTCCTCCTCGTTCTGGTTGCGCCCGTAGCCGCCGCCGAAGCCGCCGCCGAAGAACAGCGCGAACTGCGCGATCAGCGCGGCGAGCGTTGCGAAGAAGCTCGCGAGCGTCATCACCATGACATCGCGGTTGATGACGTGCGTGAGCTCGTGCGCCATCACGCCTTCGAGCTCCGCCGGCGAGAGCAGTTGCAGGATCCCGCGCGTGGCGCACACGGTGGTCGCCTTCTTGGATTTGCCCATCGCGCACGCGTTGGGCATGGGGCTCTCAATGACGGCGACTTTCGGCTTGGGCAGGTCGGCCTGTACGCACAGCCGCTCGATGATCCCGTGTAGCTCGGGCTCTTCCGCGGGGGTCACCTCTTTGACGCCCAGCGTCGCCATCGCGAGCTTGTCCGAGCCGAAGAACTGGGCGAGCAGCAGCACCAGCGCGACGACGACGATCAGGCCGGCTGCGGCGCCCGCGGCGAACAGCACGCCGACGAAGACGACGTACAGGAGCCCCAGCAGGAACATCGTCAACAGCATTCGCGCCTGCAACCCGGTGTCTTTGCCAAAGTTCGATCGTGGCTTTGCCATGCGACGAATTCTCGCAGAAGCAGATACACGTCCCTTAAAGCTCGCCCGCGCGAGCGCAGGTCCGGCGCCTGGATGCAATGCCGCAACATGGAGGTTGCTCGCGGGCTGACCGCGTTTTGAGCGCGCGCCACAGGCTAGCTAGACGGCTCGGTTCCAGCAAGCGGATCAGTTCGTGTCAAACGGCAATCTGTTCAGGGCGCGTCGAGATCGTCCGATCGTGTCCTCGCACGCGACGCCTTCTCGCGGCGGAAGGGAAGCCCTCGGCTTCGAGCGGGTCTTGTCGGGCGTTGACGTCGGCTCTCGCCGCCCGCACGCGATAATCACCGGACATGGTCACCGGGACGACCCTACCTGCGGCGTTCCCCCTCGGAAGTCGCCTCAACGAGCGCGGACGTCTGGAGGTGGGCGGTTGCGACACGATCGAGCTCGCGCGCGAGTTCGGCACACCGGCGTACATCGTCGCGGAGGACGACCTGCGCGCCCGTGCGCGGGCGTTCGTGCAGGCCGGTCGCGACGCGGGTCACGCAGATCTGCAGGTCGTGTTCGCATCCAAGGCGTTCCCGTGCACAGCGGTGCTGGCGCTGTTCGCCGCCGAGGGGTTGTGGTGCGACGTCGCCTCGGGCGGGGAGCTGCACCTGGCGCTCGAGGCAGGTTTTCGCCCCGAGCGGATCGTCGTACATGGAAACGCCAAGTCGGACGCGGAGCTGCGCATGGCGTTGCGCCACAGAGTGGGCCTGATCGTGGTGGACAACTTCGATGAGATCGAGCGCCTGGAGCGGCTCGTGGCAGATGGTGCGCTGGGCGAGCGCAGTGGCGGGCAGCCGGTACTGGTGCGCGTGACGCCCGATGTCAGCGGTGAGACGCACGAGAAGATCTCGACCGGCCAAGCAGACTCGAAGTTCGGCTTCGGGATGGCGGACGCAGGCGAGGCGATCGCGAAGCTCGAAGCGCTGGAAGGCGTCTCACTCCAAGGCCTGCACGCGCACATCGGATCGCAGCTTTTGGGCCTCGAGCCATTCCGCCGCGAGGTGAGCGAGCTCTCCGCACTCGGTGATTTCGGTGTGTGGGATCTGGGGGGCGGCCTCGGCGCGCAATACACAGACGAGCAGAAGGCGCCGCCGCCGATCGAGGATTACGTCTCGGCGATCGTCGAAGCTGCAAACGAGCACGGGATCGGCGGTGAGGCCCGTCTGCTGCTCGAGCCGGGCCGGGCTCTCTGTGCGAACGCGGCGGTCACGCTGTACACGGTGGAGAGCGTCAAGCAGAACGTCTCCCGGTGGGTTGCAGTCGATGGCGGCATGTCCGACAACATGCGTCCCATGCTCTACGGCGCGCCCTATGAAGCGCACGTCGCCGATCGCTTCGGTGGAGCCACCAAATGCGTGCTTGCGGGAAAGCACTGCGAGTCGGGCGATGTGATCGTGCGCAATGCCGTGCTGGACGATCCGCGGCCAGGCGACGTGATCGTGACCCCCGCTACCGGCGCCTACGGTCATGCGATGGCGAACAACTACAACGGTGTCCCGAGGCCGCCCGTGATCTTCTGCAAGGACGGTGACGCGCGTGTCGTGGTCAGGCGCGAGAGCTACGAGGATCTGACCGCACGCGATGTCCGCTAGCGAGCACACCCCCGAGGGCGCGAGTGGCGCGCCGCTGTTCCGTGTCGGGCTGCTCGGCCACGGAACGGTCGGCGCCGCGTTTGCGGTGCTGCTGGAGGAACGGGCGGATGAGATCGAACGCTTCAACGGCCAGCGACCCGTGATCAGCGGCATCCTCACGCGCTCACGCGGCAACTTCGAGGAGATCATGGCGGGCGCGGACCTGCTCGTCGAGCTGATCGGGGGGATCGAGCCCGCGCGGGAGTACCTGCTCACCGCGATGCGCGCGGGGATGGACGTCGTGAGCGCCAACAAGCAGCTGCTCTCCCAACACGGCGAGGAGCTGTTCGAGACCGCCCGCGAGCACGGCGTGCGCCTGCGCTTCGAGGCAGCGGTGGCGGGGGTGGTACCGGTTGTACGCGTGCTCGAGGAGTCGCTCTCGGCGACGCCGATCGAGCGCATCCACGGGATCGTCAACGGCACGACCAACTTCATCCTCACGGAGATGGCCGCTGGCTCCTCCTACGCGCAGGCGCTCGCGGAGGCGCAGCGGATCGGCTACGCGGAGGCTGACCCCAGCGACGACGTCTCAGGGCGCGACGCTGCGGCGAAGATGGCGATCCTCGCGCGCCTGGCGTTCGGGACGCCCGTGCATCTAAACGATGTGCACTACGAGGGCATTGAGCACCTCCACTCCGATGACATGGAGTTCGCACGCGAGCTGGGCCTGGGCCTGAAGCTGATCGGGACCGCCGAGCGCCGCCACGGCGGGCTCTCCGTCCGCGTGCATCCCGCGTTCCTATACGCGGGGCACCCGCTGGCGGGCGTCTCCGGGCCGTTCAATGCCGTCACGCTGGAATCCGAGCCGATCACCGAGATCACGCTCTCGGGGCCGGGCGCGGGTGGACGCCAAACCGCCAGCGCGGTGTTGGGCGACGTGGTGAGCGTGATGACCGGTGGCGCGCGCCCGCCGGCGCCGCCACTGGCGCTGCCGCTGATCGAGGACGTGGAGAGCGCCTTCTACCTTCACCTGGACGTCGCAGACGAGCCTGGAGTGCTCGCGTCGGTGACGAAGGTCCTTGGCGAGCACGGCGTCTCGATCAAGTCCGTGGTGCAGCGCGGCATGGGCGAGCGCGCGCGGCTGGTGATGATCACCCATCCTGTGCTCGAGTCCAGGCTGGCGGAGGCGATCGAGCGGCTCGGTGACTTCGAGTTCCTACGCTCGACGCCAAGGACAATTCGCGTGATCGAAGAGGAGTTCGTATGAGCGAGACAAGCGAGGCGAGCGTCAAGGTTCCCCGCGTTGAAGGCATCCCGCCCACAGGAGCGCACGTACCGCTGATCGAGCGCTACCGCGAGCGCCTGCCGTTCGCGCCGGGGGACCCACTCGTGAGCCTGCAGGAGGGCTCGACGCCGCTCCTGCGCGCACCCGTGCTCTCGGAGCTCGTTGGCGCCACCGTACGACTGAAGCTCGAGGGCGCCAACCCCACGGGGTCGTTCAAGGACCGAGGGATGACGTGTGCGGTCTCCGCGGCCGTGCGCGACGGCGCCAAGGCCGTGATCTGCGCCTCCACCGGCAACACCGCCGCGAGCGCAGCCGCATACGCGGCGCGGGCGGGCATCACGTGTGCGGTAATCGTGCCTGAGGGCAAGATCGCCCAGGGCAAGATGGCCCAGACGCTGATGCATGGCGCGCGCGTGATCTCCTTGAAGGGCAACTTCGACGAGGCGCTGGCGCTCGTGCGCGAGCTGACCGACACACATCCGATCGTGCTCGTCAACTCCGTCAACAACTATCGGATCGAAGGCCAGAAGACAGCGGCGTTTGAGATCCACGAGGGTCTGGACGGCGGCCTGGAAGCGCTGTGCATCCCGGTGGGCAACGCCGGCAACATCACCTCCTACTGGCGTGGCTTTCGCGAGATGGGCGCTGCGCCGAAGATGTTCGGTTTCCAGGCGGAGGGGGCGGCGCCACTGGTCGAGGGCAAAATCATCGAGCACCCAGAAACGGTGGCGAGCGCGATCAGGATTGGCAATCCCGTGCGCTGGGAGGACGCGATGGCGGCGGCGACCGAGTCGCGGGGCGCGATCCGCGTCGTCAGCGACTCAGAGATCCTCAACGCCTACCGCCTGCTGGCGTCCAAGGAAGGCATGTTCTGCGAGCCGGCGTCGGCCGCATCGGTGGCCGGTCTGCTCAAGTACGGCGCCGACGGAGCAGAGCAGGTCGTGTGCGTACTCACTGGCCGCGGCCTGAAGGACCCCGAGACGGCGATCGCCAACAACGACGGTCGCATGATCACGTGCGCGGCCGAGACGGAGGCGATCGAGGAAGCGGTGCTGGGTGATCCGTAATCGCGTCGTGCGCGTGCCGGCGTCCTCGGCGAACCTAGGTCCCGGGTTCGATTGCATGGCCGCCGCGCTGGCATTGACGTTGGAGTTGGAGGTTGCGGAGACGGGAGCATTCGCGATCGAGACGGAGCTGCCGATCGCGAGGGGCCGCGAGAACCTATGCGTGCGTGCCTTTGAGCGCCTGCATCCGGCGGATGACTTCACGTTCAGGATCAGCTCGCAGATACCGCTGTCGGGCGGTCTCGGCTCGAGCGCGGCGGCGATCGTGGCGGGGTTGATGGCGGCCGATCACCTGTTCGAGTTGGACGCTGACCTGCTCGCGCACGCGAGCGAGATGGAGGGTCATCCCGACAACGCCGCCGCGTCGCTTTACGGCGGCTTCGTGATCTGCGCGGACGGTCAAGCGACGCGCTTTGATCCTCCGACCGGTTTGGAGGCGCTCGCGGTGGTACCCGAGCAGGCCGTGAACACGCGCGCGGCACGAGCTGCATTGCCGTCTGAGGTTCCGATGCAGGACGCCGTCTTCAACGTCGCGCATGCGGCGCTGTTGACGCTCGGGCTCGCCACGGGCGACTGGGACATGCTCGCCCGCGGGCTCCACGACCGGCTGCACCAGCAGGCACGCGCAGGGCTATTCCCGCGCTCAATGGAGCTGGCGGAAGGAGCGCGCGAGCTGGGGGCGCTCGGTGCGACGATCTCGGGTGCCGGTCCGACCGTGCTCGTGTGGTGCTTCTATGAGCAGACGGGCGCGGTTGCGGAGGCGCTGCGGCCGCTGATCGACGGATGGGCGACGCTGCAGCGCGCGTCGTTTGAGCCGCAGGGAGCCTACGTGGCAGCGCTCTGAGCGAGCTTCGCGACGCGCTTACGGGCGCCCTCGAAGCCGTCAAGACGCCCAAGCAGTTCACGCGCCACCGCCAGGTAGTCGGCGCCGAGGTCGGGACGGTGGTCGAGAATCGACCGCGCCCGCTCGGCGGACTCGGCGTAGGCGATCGAGGCGCGGATCACGGAGTCGAAGACCTGATCGCCGAAGCGTTCCTTCAGCGACTCCAGCGCCTCGCGGGAGTGCACGGTGCGCATGTCAGCGAGATTGAGCAGCACCCCCAGTAGCGAGAGCTCGGGGTTGAGGCTGTCGCGGGCGAGCTCCACCACCTCCATCGCCTGCTCCACGCCCTGCAGGGCGAAGTACTGGGCCTCGGCGGTGATCAGCGCACGGTCGGCGGCCACCAGCGCATTCACCGTCAGCAATCCCAGGGACGGCGGGCAGTCGATCAGGATGACCTCATACTCACCGCTCACCTTTGCCAGAGCGCGCCTCAGCGTGAGCTCGCGGCCCATCTTGCCACCGAGCATGAGCTCCGCCTCGGCGAGGCTGAGGTTGGCGGGGATAATGTCCTCGTGGATCGCCTTCGCAGCTGAGCTGCGTCCCGTCAGGACGTCGGCGATCGTGGGCTCGACGTCTGTCGGCAGGTCAAAGTAGTCGGACAGGTTGCCCTGCGGGTCGAGGTCAACGGCGAGCGTGCGAATGCCGCCGCGGCGCAGGACATCCGTGAGCGTGCGCACCGTCGTCGTCTTGCCGGTGCCGCCCTTCTGCGAGAGCACAGCGATCGTTTGGGCCATCGTCAGCCGATACTACGCCGCGGGCGCACGCCAGGGCAGGCTGGTGGGCTGGTGCGGCCGATTGCGGCGAAGCTCGCTCAGCTGATGGTGTGCAGCGAGGACGTTTGCGGGCCGCTATCGAGCGGCCGGTCCGTCTCCGGCACGCTCAGGAACGACAAGCGATAGCGCCCGATGATGATCTCATCGCCATCGCTGAGGGCCTTGCCGTCCACACGCGAGGCGTTGACGAAGACGCCATTGAGGCTGCGGTCGTCCAGTACGCGAACGCCGTCGGGATGGCGCACGATCAGCGCGTGGCGGCGCGAGACGGTGGGGTCGTCGAAGCGTACATCCGCCGCCAGGCTACGCCCGACACGCGTCCACTCGCGGGTGAGCGCGACCGTGCGCAACTCGCCGCTCTCTTCGTAGCAGAGGTACTCCCCTGGCTGATCGATCTGCGCACGCGCCTTGGCAAGCCGCTCGTCGCGGCCGGCGGCGGGGGGCTGTACCAGCTCGCCGTTGTTGGCCTCGGCGGTGCCGGCCTCGGTAACGCCTCCCGTAATGCGCTCCGTGCCGAACAGCGACGCGCGTACGAACTCCTGCCCGCCACAGCCCGGACACGCGCTGAGCGCGTCGGGACCTTCAAGGGTGAGCGTGTAGCCACAGTGCTCGCAGCTGAAGGAGCCTGCTTCGACGACTGTGCCCGAAGTGACTGAGTCCATCGTGCGCTCCTCCCTACGTGTAGCTGCTGGCCGTCGCTGCCGGGGGGGCCGTCCCTCGGGTCGGGGGAATCTCGTGGCGATCATAACAAGATTGTCAAGCTGGTCCATAGTTCTGAATAACCGTATCTAGAGCTAGATTCAGATCCCAGCCGAGGCGCCAGTTCAGCGGGGACTCACTGCTGCTGATCCGGTTACCCGCCAGTCCTGGCGCTCAAACCGGGGCGGCCCGGCCGCCGCTTCGCGAGCGTGCCCTTCGATCGCTTGGACCCCCGTGGGACGATGCCCTGGGACAGATCTTGTAGCTGCAGGAGGCCACGCCCTGGCGACGAAAACGAGGGCATATGGCCTTCTACTCATCACATGTGGAGCAGCTCGAGCGGGGGCTTCTGCGCCGTGGCCTCGGTGCTCTGGAGGCTTCACGAAACTGCTGCGTTGATTGTGGGCGCACGCCGCTCACCGGCGAGCAGATCCACGTATATGCCGACGGTCAGCAACGGATCGTTTGCGAGCTCTGTCGCCCGGCTCGGCGCGAGTCTCCGCTCGCCAGCGAGATCGTCAGGCACTTCGAGCGCGGGCACGCGGTCCGCCTCATGGCGCGCGCAGCCTAGACGCGAGGGCGCGGCCCCGCGGCTGCGGCCATTAGACTTGCGCTCGCCGTGGACCCGGTTTCCGTATCGATCGTTATCTCAGCTCCCCGCGAGGAGATATTCGACTACCTCCAGGACATCGCCAACCACCCACAGTTCACCGACCATTACCTGGTCGAATGGCACCTCACGAGGATCGACTCGGTGGGCAGGGGCGCAGGCGCGCGCTTTCGCGTAAAGGCGCCGCGCAATCGCTTCAGCTGGGCAGACGTGACGTTCGCCGAGGTCGAGCGTCCGCATCGCATTGTGGAGGTCGGACGCACGGGCAAGAACAATCGCATCCGCACGCTCGGCGTGTACGAGCTCGACCCTGCCGCGGCAGGGTCCACGCGCGTTCGCTTCACGCTCGAGACCGTACCCGTGACGCTCTCTGACAAGCTCATGGAGGGTCTCGGCGGTCGCGGCTGGACGAGGCGCAAGGGCCAGCGAGCCATGTTCCGGCTGCGGGACATTCTCGAGGGCGGCGAGGACGCTCGCGCTGAGGCCGACCGGGTTAGCAGGCGCGTCACGGTCGCCGGCGGATAGACTGCCGCGTCGCATGTTCAGCCGCCTGCGCAAGCTCCCCCTCCTGACGCTCGCCGTGCTCGCCGTGCTCGCCGTGTTCGGCCTCAGCGCGTGCGGTGACTCGCACACGAAGGTCACTACCGGCACCTACGCCGGCGAAGCCGGGAAGGCCGCCCCCTACCTGAACGTAGGGTCGCTGCTCTACCAGGTCCAGATCTCACGGCAGCTCAACCCGTTCAACCACGAAGACGCCAGCTACCTGCAGGGACTCAGCGCCGGCGAAGCCAAGCTGGAACCAGGTGAAGAGTGGTTCGGCGTGTTTGTCCAGGTCTACAACATCACCAACACTCCGCACCTGGACGCCGACGACTTCACGATCACCGACACCCAGAACAACAGCTACACGCCGCTGGCGCTCGGCGGAGCCAACCAGTACGCCTACCGCCAGGGCATCATCGGCGGCAAAAACCAGGTCCCCAAACTGGGCACGGTTGCCGACGACTTCGGCCCCCAGGGCGCGCTGCTGCTCTACAAGATCCAGACCGCGTCGCTTGAAAACCGCCCGCTCGAACTGAAGATCACGAACCCCGAAGATCCGTCGGAATCGGCGTCCGCGATCCTCGACGTTTAGCCGGTCGGTCGCTCTTCATTCCCCCTGCAGCGCCGCTTCCATGACTTCCCGGGCCACAGGCGCCGCCGTGTCCCCGCCGGCTCCGTCTTTGACGAGCATCACGCAGACGACGATCTTGGGGTCCAGGGCTGGCGCGAAGGCCGCGAACCAGGCGTCGGTGTTGGCGGCTTCGCTTTCGGCGCCCTGACAGCTTTCCTTGCTCGGGCTCGTCGTGGAGCTCGTGGTTTCGGAGGTGCTCGAGCTGGAGCACGGGGTGGCGGTCTTCAGTTCGGCGGTGCCGGTCTTGCCCGCGACGGTAACGCCGGGGATCGCGGCGGAGGTGCCTGTGCCCTCACGCACGACAGCGATCATCAGGTGGCGCATCGTGTGCGCCACGGACTCGCTCATGACGGTCGGCCCAGCTGTGGTTGCCTTGCCCTCGATGAACGTGGGCTGCGGTCGTCGACCGCCATCGGCGATGGTCGCTGCGACGGTACCCATCTGGAGCGGGCTCGCGAGAACCTCTCCCTGACCGATTGCCGTAGAGCCGACGTCCAGTTCCCCCTGGATCTCGCTGGCGGGCGGCAGTGTGCTCTCAGCCGCGCCGGGGACGCCCGGTTCGTGGTTGAAGCCGAAGCTTTCCGCGGTGGCGACGAGACGGGATGCGCCGAGCTTGACCCCGAGCGGCGTGAACACGGAGTTACATGAGACAGCGAAGGCGAGTTCGAGCGTACCCCCGCATTCCTCGCCATTGGCGTTGCTCAGCTTGACCCCGTCGAGCGTGGCGTACGTCGCATAGGGAAAGACGGTGTGCCGGTTTGCGATTTTGGCGCTGAGCACGCCGGTGGTGGTGATCATCTTGAAGGTCGAGCCCGGTGGCTGTAGACCGTCTAGCCCGAGACCGGCGACCGCAAGGATCTGCCCGGTTGCGGGCTTCATCGCGATCACGCCGCCGAGCTGGCCGCCGAGACCGTTCACGGCGGCGCGCTGGAGCGCCGGGGAGATGGTCGTGCGCAGCGGCGGTGCGGCGCGCGGCGTCGCGCGGGCCAGGACGCGCGATCCGGCCAGCAGTTCGCCGCCGGGCTTGCCGCGCAGACGCGCGTCGTAGCCCAGCTCCAGGCCACTGAGCCCGACGCTAGCTTCCGCGGGGACGCCTTCTGCTTCCAACCCCGGTCGGCGTGCGCTCGGGGCGGGGCCGACGGTTCCGACGATCGCTTCTGCGTACGCGCCCAGTGGGGAGTTGCGCATCGCTTCGGCGCCGCCGACGGGATCGGCACCCGGCGGGCTTTCAGCGAGCACACTGCCATCCCGCGCCAGCAGCGTCGCGCGCCGGGGCAGGCTTGTGCGGCGGCTGAGCAGCTCACCCGCACGCAAGCCGGGGAACGCGACCGACGGTGACCACGCGACGCGCGTGCCGTGGCTTGCATCTTCGACGGTCCTGATGGTGAAAGCGAGCGAGAGGTCCCCGAAGAGCGTGGTCTCGACGCGCACGGGCACCGCCACTTCCCCGTCGTGAAGCTCGCGCGGCTTGCCCGTGACCCGCATGCCGGTGGCGGTGGCTGTGCTCAGCGCCGCGCGGTAGACCTCAGCGAACTCGCGGGCGGAGGTGAGCCGCTGCGAGGAGTCGGATATCTCCGTGTACATCTCGGTGAAGTCGCGCCGTGTCCATGCCGCCACGAACTGGTTGGCGAGCGTGTAACCGGGAGGCGTGGAGTGGCCTGCACCGAAGATCGCGCCGAGCGCAAAGGCGACCACGGCGAGCGCAAGGACTGGGCGCGCACGGTGCAGGCGCTGGTTGCGACTTTCATTCACAGAACTTGTAGAACATGACAGGTGAATCAGCTGGACTGGATAATCGTCGCGTTCGCTTTGATCCTGGCGTTCTTCGGCTTTCGACAGGGCTTTCTCGTGGGCGCTCTGTCATTCGGCGGATTCGTACTCGGCGCCTTCCTGGGGACCCGTGTGGGACCGCTGCTGCTGCCAAAAGGCTCTGCGTCCCCCTATGCCCCCGCGTTCGGCCTGCTGGGTGCGCTGCTGGGCGGCGCGATCCTCGCGAGTGGTCTCGAGGGACTCGGCTTCAGGCTCCGCCGCTTCATGGTCGTGCCTGGTATGGGTCTGCTCGACGGCGTGCTCGGCGCGGCGCTGGGGGCGGCGCTCGCGCTGGGGATCGTGTGGATCGCGGCGGCGGTGGCCGGCCAGACCTCCGGTGACAACGAGCTGCGCGCAGACATCCAGCGCTCGGCGATCCTACGCAGGCTCAACGAGGTGCTGCCGCCGTCGGGGTCGATCTTGAACGCGCTCGCGCGGCTCGACCCGATCCCGTCGATCACGGGTCCCTCGCCGGATGTGGCAGCACCTGTGCCGGCGGTCGCGCATGCCCCCGGTGTGGAGAGCGCCTCGCGCAGCGTGGTGCGCGTGGATGGCACCGCCTGCGGTCTCGCAATCGAGGGCTCGGGTTGGGTGGCGGGGCCAGAACTGGTGGTCACGAACGCGCATGTCGTGGCCGGCGAGCAGGACACTACGGTCGAGATCGATGGCCGCCAGCCGAGCTTCCCGGCGCAGGCGCTGGACTTCAACCCGACGGTGGACCTGGCGATCCTGCACGTCCCCGGGCTGAACCTGCCTGCGCTCAGCCTCGCCTCCGGCCCCGCGTCGGGAACGGGAGGCGCGATCCTCGGCTACCCGGAGAACGGTCCGTTCGACGTGCAGCCCGCGAGAATCGGGCGCACCCAGGATGTGCTCACGCAGAATGCCTACGGCGAAGGGCCTGTGACGCGTCTGCTGACCCCGCTGCGCGGCCTGGTACGGCCGGGCAACTCGGGTGGTCCGCTGGTGAGCGTCGGCGGTCAGGTACTCACGACCGTGTTCGCAGCGACTGTGGGCAGCACCCCAAAGGGGGGCTACGGGGTGGCGAACGAAACAGTCGCGAGCGTCCTGCGAGAAGCCGCCGAACATGAGCGGGCGGGGGAGCAGGTGGGGACCGGCCAGTGCACCAGCGGCTGATGGGAGGGCAGGGCCGCTACGCTGACCGCCATGTCGAAGACGCTCCTGATCGCCGAGAAGCCCTCCGTGGGCCAGGATCTCGCGCGCGTGCTGCCCGGTCCGTTCAAGAAAGGCGAGGGCTTCCTCGAGGGTCCCGACCATGTGATCTCCTGGGCGGTGGGGCATCTCGTGCAGCTCGCTGAACCGGAAGCGTATGACGCGAAATACAAGAGCTGGCGCATGGCCGACCTGCCGATCGTCCCGGAGCGATTCAAGCTGGAAGTGCGCGACGAGCGCTCGCGCAAGCAGATGTCGGTGGTCACCAAACAGCTAGGGCGCGAGGATGTTGACGAGGTCGTCAATGCCTGTGACGCCGGCCGCGAGGGCGAGCTGATCTTCGCCTACCTGTTCGAGAAGGCCAAAGGCAAGAAGCCGGTTAAACGCCTTTGGCTGAACTCGATGACGACGGCGGCGATGAAGAGCGCGCTGGCGTCGCTGCGCCCGGCGGCGGAGTTCGAGCTGCTGGAGGAGGCGGCGCGTTCGCGCTCGGAGGCCGACTGGATCGTGGGTATGAACGCGACGCGCGCGGCGACGATTCGCCTGCGCAGCTCCTTCGACGGCGCGGTGTCGCTCGGGCGGGTGCAGACGCCGACGCTTGCGATCGTGGCTCGCCGCGAGGAGGAGATCAAAGCGTTCAAGCCGGAGCCCTACTGGCTGGTCGACGCGACGTTCGCGGCCGAAGGGGCGCTGCCTGGCGAGGGATCGGCGAGCGGCGAGCGTGTCTACCTCGGTCACTTCCAGGCGCCGGCGGGCAGCCCGGGAGCGACGAAAGGCCCTCGCATCGCCACGGAGGAGGAGGCGCGGGCGATCGTCGCTGCGTGCGAGGGCAGGCCGGGCACGATCACGAAGCTCGAGAAGAAAGAGCAGCGCGAGAAAGCGCCGATGCTCTATGACCTGACGACGCTGCAGCGCGAGGCGAACAACCGCTACGGCTTCTCCGCGCGCAGGACGCTCTCGGCCGCCCAGCGTCTGTACGAGGAGCACAAGGCGCTGACCTATCCGCGTACGAACTCGCGCTATCTGCCCAGCGACATGGTCGATGAGATCAAGCCGATCGCGGAGCTCGTGGGCGGCCACTCGGAGTACCGCAAAGGCGCGGAATACGTGACCGGCCTGGACGTGCTGCCGCTCGGCCGGGTGGTCAACGACGAGAAGGTCACCGACCACCACGCGATCATTCCCACCCGCTCCGAGCACAACCTCGAGAAAATGGGATCCGACGACCGGCGCATCTACGACATGGCCGTGCGTCGCTTCCTGGCGGTGTTCCATCCCGAGGCCGTGTTCGAGAACACGCGTGTAGAGACCACCGTGACGCCCGCCGACGAGGGGGAGGGCAAAGGCCACGTGTTCCGCACCCGCGGCAAGCTGCTGCTCGTGCCGGGCTGGCGCGGCGTCTACGACGAGGTGGCGGCGGACGCGAAGGGGGCGGACACTAAAGCGGACGCCGAGGAGGACGAGGAGCCCGACCAGCAGCTGCCGCGCCTGGTCGAGGACGAGCAGGTCAAGACGCGCAGGGTGGAGAGCCTGCGCAAGGAAACGAAACCGCCTCGGCGCTACAGCGACGCGTCGCTGCTAGGCGCGATGGAGACGGCGGGCAAGCTCGTCGACGACGACGAGCTGCGCGAGGCGATGAAGGACTCCGGGATCGGCACGCCGGCGACGCGCGCGGCGATCATCGAGCGGCTGATCACGGTCGGCTACATCGAGCGCGACGGGCGCGCGCTCCTGGCCACGGAGAAGGGCTTGAACGTGATCAGGCTGCTGAACGATCACGCCCTCACCTCGCCGAGCCTGACCGGAAGCTGGGAGCAGCGCCTGGGCAAGATCGAGCGCGGCGAGGACTCACGCAAGAAGTTCATGGGCGACATCGCGGGGTTCGCGCAAGAGACGGTCAAAGAGCTGGACGAGACGCTCAAAGACGTGCGCATTCCCCGCGCGCGCCTAGGCCCCTGCCCGGTGTGCGGCCACGAGATCGTCGAGAATCGCAAGGGCTACTCGTGCTGGGCGCGCGAGGACCCAGGCTGCGGCTTCGTGATCTGGAAGTCAAAAGCCGGTAAGACGCTGCCGCTGGCGATCGCCAAGGAGCTGATCAAGACCGGTTACACCGCGCAGGCGGTCACGGGTTTTCGCGGTCGCAGCGGGCGTAGCTTCCGCGCCCATCTGGCGCTCAGCCAGACCGACGAGGGCAAATGGCGTGTGGAGTTCGACGAGCTCTGGGCCAAGGAGGGCGCGAAGCCGCCGGAGGCAGAGGCTGACGCGGAGGCGACGAGCGAGACCGTCGGGGCCCGCAGCGCCGCCTAGGGCGTGCCGATCACGCTGATCACCGGCCCGGCGAACTCGGGCAAGGCGGAGCTGGCATTGGAGGCGGTGCGCCGCCACATGGCCCATGGCGCGGACCCGTTGCTCGTGGTGCCGACGCGCGCCGACGCCGATCACTATTTGCGCGAGCTGGCAGGACAGGGCGCGGCGATGGGCGTACGCGTCGAGCGCTTCTCCGGCCTGATCGGCGAGGCGGTGCGTCGCGCAGGTATCCGCGAGCCGGTGCTGGCAGGCATCGCGCGTGAGCGCCTGGTGCATGCGCTTGCGCTACGAACGGGCGTGGCGGCGACACCCGGGATGGTTTCGGCGCTGGCCGGTTTGCTGGCGGAGCTGCAGGTCAGGCGTGTGACGCCGGCGCGCCTCGTCCAGGCGCTCTCGCAATGGGCTCTCGAGGATGGCCCACGCCCGGCGCAGGCGCAGCTGGGACGGTTGTTCAGCGACTACCATGCGACGCTCGAGCGGCTTGGACGTGTAGATGGTGAGCAGCGCGCGGTGCGTGCGCTCGATGCGCTTCGCGAGCGGCCGGCGCTGTGGGGCACCACGCCTGTGGTTCTGTACGGCTTCGATGACATGACGCCGCTACAGCTCGACGCGATCGAGACGCTGGGCAGGGTCGTGGAAGCGCAGGTGACGGTCTCGCTCGCATACGAGCCAGGCCGGGCCGCGTTCGCAGGGCGTGCGGCGAGCTTTCAGACGCTGGTTCCGCTCGCGCGCGAGCACCGCGCGTTGCAAGCGCGGGCGGAGCACTATGCGCCGCATGCGCGTGAGGTGCTAAGCCATCTCGAGCGCCGACTGTTCGAGCCGTTCGACGCGCAGGCTCCTCGAATAGAGCCAGGCGCGGCGCTGCGGCTCCTCGAGGGAGGTGGCGAGCGCGCAGAGCTGGAGCTCGTCGCCAGGGAGATCGTGCGCCTGCTCGATCAAGACTGCCCGGCGCAGGAGATCGCGGTGCTCGTGCGCGCGCCGGGCATGGATCTGGAGCTGCTCGAGGAGGTCTTCACCGCTTACCACGTGCCGTTCGCGCTGCAGCGCCGTCGACCACTGCGCGACACGGCAATCGGGGCGGCGCTGCTCGGCCTGTTGCGCTGCGTGCCGGCTGCCGACGGTACGGACGCCGGCGAGCTGGGAGACCTGATGGCGTGGCTGCGCGCTCCTGGTCTACTCGAGCACCCGCGGCTGGCCGACTGGCTGGAGCTCACAGCCAGACGCACAGGAGCACTCAGCGCGGCGCAGGCGAGGGCGCTCTGGGAAGCTCGCCACTGGCCTCTGGAGGCGATCGAGCGGCTGACCGAGGCACAAGCCCGCGGCCCAGCGGCGCTGCTCGATCGCACCGCGCGCGAGCTCTACTGGCTGTTCTGCGCCCCGCGCCGCGCGGCTGCACCGGTCCTCGGAGAGGACAGTCGCGAGGAGGCGGATGCGCTGGCAGCAGGGCGGCGCGCGCTCGGGGAGTTGCGCGAGCTGGCGCGCATCGCAGCTGAGTTCGCGCCCGCAGGTGCAAGCGAGCTGGCGCAGACGCTCGAGCAGGTGGAGATCCGCAGGGGGGAGGTCGCCACGCCCGGCGCAGTGGCCGTGCTCGACCCGCTGGCGCTTCGCGCGCGACGCGTGCGGGCGCTGTTCGTGTGCGGCCTGCAGGAGGGCGTGTTCCCGGCGCGCGCCCGCCCCCAACCGCTGTTGGCCGAGGACGAGCGCCGGCGGCTGGTGGAGGTTTCGGGGCTGCGGCTCGGGGACCCAACGGACGCGCTGGCGGCGGAGCGCTACCTGCTCTATGCAGCGGTCTCGCGCCCGCAGGAGCAGCTGTTCCTGAGCTGGCACGTCGCCGACGACGATGGCCAGGCGACCTCGAGGTCGCTGTTCGTGGACGACGTTTGCGATTTGTTCGCGGCGAGCCTCTCCGACACACGCGCCCGCAGACCGCTCGGTGCGGTGGACGGACTGCCGGCGGATGGCTCAGGGTCGGCGTCGCCCGTTGACCGCGCGCTACACGACGAGCATCTGCTGAGGGGGCTGCGCGAGCGCGTCTGGTCGGCCTCCTCGCTCGAGAACTGGATCGGCTGTCCGACACGCTGGTTCGTGGAGCGGATGCTCAGCCCAGGTGCGCTGGAGCCCGACCCCGAGCCGCTGGCCCGTGGTGCGCTCGCCCACGCGGCACTGCGCGACACGCTCGAGCACCTGCGTCGCGAGGTGGGATCCGCGCGTCTGACGCCACGCAGCCTTCCGCGTGCGCGCGTCCTGCTTGCGCAAGCGCTCGTGGCCAACGAGCCGCAGCACCCGCTGTCGGTGGCGCCCGAGCGGCGCACAGCGGTGCGCAGACGACTGCAGGCGGACCTCGAGCGCTACCTGGCCCACGCCGCCGCGGCCGACAGCCCTCTGGAGCCGGAGCACCTCGAGCTTGGGTTCGGCTTCGCAGTCGACGATGAGCGGGGTGAGCAGAGCGACCTGCAGACACTCGATCTCGGAGGTGGGCTCAGGCTGCGGGGCCGTATCGATCGCGTCGACACCAACGGCCAGGGTGACGCCGTGGTGTACGACTACAAGGGCACGCGTGCGCCCGCAGGCGCACGCTGGCTCAGGGACGCAAACCTGCAGGTGGCGCTGTACATGCGTGGCGTCGAGGAGCTGCTCGGCTTGCGCGCGATCGGCGGCTTTTACCAGCCGCTGTCAGGGAAGGACCTGCGCGCGCGCGGGGTGCTCGACGGCGAGGCAGGGCTGGAGCTCGACTGCGTCTCCACCGATGTGCTCGACCATGCAGGCCTGCGCGAGCTCCTCGAGCAGGCTGTGGCGCGCGCCCGCGAGGCCGCCGGCGAGGCCGGCCGCGGCGAGCTCGCGTCGCGCCCGGAGACGTGCGCGTTTCGCGGTGGCTGTATGTACCCAACGATCTGCCGACCAGACCATGGCGAGCGCTGAGCGGCGCGTGCCTTTGTCCTCGATCGCTCGCGTGCCAAGCACGCCACGCTCTCTGCGTCCGCGGCACGCTTGCTCAGCGCCCGCCATGGCAATGCGCGTTCCATGCGGGGGGATGCCATGACGCTCCTGACGGATGAGCAGGCGGAGGCGGTCGCTCGTCGCGGTGAGCCGCTGCTGCTTTCGGCGGCCGCGGGCAGCGGCAAGACCTCGGTGCTGGTCGAGCGCTTCGTGGCGGCCGTGCGCGAGGATGAGATTGCCCCTGGGAAGATCCTCGCGATCACATTCACCGAGCGGGCCGCCGGCGAGCTGCGCTCGCGCGTGCGGGCGCGCCTGCTGGAGCTGGGCGACCGCGACGCGGCGCGCGACACCGAGGCTGCGTACGTGGGCACCTTCCACGGCTTCTGCGCGCGCCTGCTGCGCGCGCATCCGCTCGCTATACGGCTAGACCCACAGTTCACGATCCTCGAGGAGGGGTTGGCCGGCCGTCTGCGCCAGCAGGCGTTCAAGCAGGCTCTGCGCCAGTTCCTCGCGGGCGAACGCGCGGCTGCGGTCGACATCGTGGCGGCCTATGGCGTAGACCGCATGAACACGATCGTGGAACAGGTCTACCAGGAGCTGCGCAGCCGCGGCCAGCGTTTCCCGCGGCTTCCCGCCCCACGCATGCAGGAGCGCGAGCAGGACGACGAGCGCCGACGGATAGACGCGGATGCGCTCGCGGCGTGCGTGCTGCTGGATCAGTTGCTGCAGGCCTACGGCTCCGAGTACGAGCAGCTCAAGCGCGGCCGCGGAGCGGTCGACTTCGACGACCTGGAGCTGCTGGCGCGGGAGCTGCTCAGCGAGCACGACGGCGTGCGCCGCGCGTGGTCGGAGCGGTTTGAGCTCGTGATGGTCGATGAGTTCCAGGACACCAACGCCCGCCAGCTCGGCATCCTCGAGGCGCTGCAGCGCGAGAACCTGTTTACCGTGGGGGACGAGCTCCAGTCGATCTACGGCTTCAGGCATGCAGACGTGAGCCTGTTCCGTGCGCGCAGGACCGAGCTAGATGCGCGCGGGGGCAGCCTGCAGCTGACGCGCAACTTCCGTAGTCAAGCTCGCCTGTTGGACGTGGTCAACGCTACCTTCGGGGAGCGGTTCGGTACTTATACGCCGCTCATCGCCGGACGCGAGGACCTGGCCTCTGCGCCAGCAAGCGGCCCGCCGGTGGTGGAGCTGCTTCTGACGAGCGTGAAGGGATGGGAGGAACAGGAGGAGCTGGCAGAGGCGATCGCGGCGGGCCTGCCGCACACGCAGCTGTGGCGCCAGGCAGAGGCGCGGCTCCTGGCGCAGCGGGTGGCGGAGCTCGTAGAGAGCGGGACCGCGCGCGCGGGTGAAGTTGTGGTGCTGCTGCGCGCCGCAGGAGACCTCGAGGTGTTCGAGCGAGCGCTGCAGCTGCAGGGCCTCCGTACGTTGGCCGCGGTGGGGGCGTTTTGGGGGCATCAGCAGATCGGCGATCTGTTGGCATATCTGCGTGCGCTGGCGAACCCGCTCGACGAGGTGGCGCTGTACTCAGCGCTCGCGTCTCCGCTGGCGGGTTGCTCGAAGGATTGCCTGGCGCTACTCGCTGACGCGGCCCGGCGCGAGCGCACAGGAGTTTGGGAGGCAGCCGAGGCGGCCTGTGCGGATAGCACCGGTGAGCTTTTGCCCGGCCTCAGCGACAGCGACCGCGACGCGCTCTGCCGTTTCTGCTCGCGACTGCGCTCCGAGCGCGCGAGCGCCCCGCAGCGCAGCGTCTCGCAGGTAATCGAGCGAGCGATCCAGGCGAGCGGCTACCGCGAACACGTCCTGGCGCTCGACTGGGGCGAGCGGCGCCTCGCCAACGTGCACAAGCTGCTGCGCCTCGCGCGCCGCTTCGAAGCGAGCGAGGGCCGCAACCTGCGGGCGTTCCTCGACCACGTCTCCTACCTGGAGGAGGCCGTCAAGGCCGAGCCTGACGCGCCGGTCGAGGGAGTTGAGCCCGACGCTGTGCGGCTGATGAGCATCCACGCGGCCAAGGGCCTCGAGTTCCCAGTCGTGTGTGTGGCGGATCTCGGTCGCCAACCGAACACACAGACGCCGGACCTGCTCGTGGACGGCGAGCGGGTGGGGCTGCGGCTGGTCGGCCTAGAAGGGGATGGTTCGTGCCCCGCGCTCGAATACGAGGAGCTCTGCGACGAGCGCCGCGCACGCGAAGCGCAGGAGGAGGACCGGATCCTCTACGTGGCGATGACCCGCGCCCGCGAGCGCATGCTGCTCAGCGGCGCCGTGGACTTCGAGCGCTGGCCTACCGCCCGCCAGGCGCCGACCGCGATCTCCTGGCTCGGCCCAGCGCTCGCCGGCGATTTGCAGGAGCTGGCGCGCTCGGGCGCTCCGGGGCCGCACGAGCTTCCGATCGTCGGCGCGGTCACGACGGTGCGGTGCGTGCTCAGCTCGTCTGCCACAGCGGGGGCCGTCCTCGACCTCGAGCGTCTCGAGCGCAGAGCAGATGCCGCTGCCGACTCCTACGACTGGGCGCCGGGCGAGCAGCTCTCGCTGTTGGCGCAGGATGCCCCGGCGCGCCCTGTGGCGCGCCCAGCGGCGCACGCAGATACAGAGGTCGCCGTGGTACCGGCGAGGCTTAGCTACACGTCGTTGACAGAGCTCGAGCGCTGCGCCTACCGCTATTACCTAGAACGCGTGGTCGGCCTGCCGGAGGATCGTGCCGCGGCACGGGGGGAGCCAGGCGCGGGGGGTCTAGACGCGCGCGCGCGCGGCACGCTGATCCACCGGTTGCTCGAGACGCTCGACTTCGCCAGGCCTGGCTCGCTGGGAGGAGATCGGGTGAGGAAGATCGCCGGCGAGCTGGGAATGCGCGTCAGCGCGCCCGAGCGTGAGGAGATAGCGGCGCTAATCGATGGCGCCCGTGCGGCGGCGCCGGCGGCGCGTGTGCGCGGGGCGAGCGCCGTGCGCCGCGAGTACGCGTTCGCGTTCTCGCTCGCGGGTGATCAGCCGCTGATCAGCGGCGTGATCGATCTGCTCGCGCGCGAGCGCGACGGCAGCGCGTTGGTCCTCGACTACAAGAGCGACAGGGTCGGTGCGGATGTCGAGCTGACCGAGCTGGTCGAGCGCGAGTATGGCGTGCAGCGCCTGCTGTACGCGCTTGCCGTCCTGCGCGACGGCGCTCCGGCAGTGGAGATCGTCCACTGGTTCCTGGAGCGCCCTGATGGCTGGGTGGCGGCGCGCTTTCAAGCCGCGGAACGGGGCACGCTGGAAGCGCAGGCTCGCGCGCACGTATCCGCGGCCGCGCGGCGCGGCTTTGCGGTCAGCCCGGCTCCCCACCGGGCGCTGTGCCTCACCTGCCCAGGTAGAGCGGGCCTCTGCTCATGGGACGAGGCCCATACGCTGCGCGAGCAGGCGCCACCCCGCCAGGCGGATGCGCAGACCGCGCGCAAGCTCTTCTGAGCCAGCCCGTCGCTGCGGTTTCGGCCGCTCGAAGAATCGCATACGGAGCTGCTTCGCGGCGCCCCAGCACTGCTACGCTTTCCGCTCCGCCTCAGGTGCCCGCCTGCCTGCGCCACGGTGGGTATCCCCGCAAAGTGGACTGCCCACCCATCTGCGCGGGATGCACCGTCCCAAGGGAGCACTTCCATGAATCCGCACAACATGCAGCCGCCAAAGGCCGTCGGACTTTACGACCCTCGCTTTGAGCATGACGCCTGCGGCGTGGGCATGGTGGCGCGCCTGGACAACACGCCCACGCACGAGGTCGTCACCCGGGCACTGACGGCGCTGGAGAACCTCGAGCATCGCGGCGCCACCGGCGCGGACCCCTGCACCGGCGACGGCGCGGGCATCCTCATGCAGATGCCGCACGAGCTGATGCGCGCGGTCGTCGACTTCGAGCTGCCACCGCCGGGCGAGTACGGCGTGCTGATGTGCTTCCTGCCGACCGACGACAGCGCCCGGCGCAAGCTGGAGGCGCTGCTCGAGCGCGCGGTGCTCGGCGAGGGCCAGCGTCTGCTGGGCTGGCGCGACGTCCCGATCGACGAGCAGCACACCGGAGAGGTGGCGGCCGCCTGTCGCCCGGTCATCCGCCAGCTGTTCGTAGGCGTCGGGGACACGCAGAAGGGCGACCAGGATGCGTTCGAGCGCAAGCTCTACGTGATCCGCCGGATCAGCGACCTCACGGCCACCGAGCCGGGCCTGTACGTGACGTCGAGCTCATCGCGCACGATCAACTACAAGGGCATGCTGATCAGCTACCAGCTCGGTCTGTTCTACGAGGACCTGCGCGACGAGCGCTGCAAGAGCGCGCTGGCGCTCGTGCACTCGCGCTTCTCCACCAACACCTTCCCCAGCTGGGAGCTCGCGCACCCCTACAGGGTGATCTGCCACAACGGCGAGATCAACACGATGATGGGCAACGTCAACTGGATGCGCGCGCGCGAGTCCGAGCTGCGCAGCGAGCTCTTCGGCGAGGACCTCGAGAAGATCCTGCCTGTTGTCACCCCGGGCAACTCCGACTCTGCGACCTTTGACAACGTCCTCGAGCTGCTGATCCTGGCGGGCCGCTCGCTGCCGCACGCGGCGATGATGATGATTCCGGAGGCGTTCCGCGACCGCGACGACCTGCCCGACTACCTGAAGGGCTTCTACGCCTATCACTCGTGTCTCATGGAGCCGTGGGATGGCCCTGCGGCCGTTGCCTTCACCGACGGTCGCGTGGTGGGCGCGACGCTCGATCGCAACGGGCTGCGCCCCGGCCGATGGGTGGAGACCACCGACGGTCACGTCGTGCTCGGCTCGGAGTCCGGCCTGCTCGACGTTCCACCCGAGCAGATCCGGCGCCTCGGGCGCCTGCAGCCAGGCAAGCTTTTCCTCGTGGACCTCGAGCTCGGCCGGATCGTCGAGGACGACGAGGTCAAGCGCGAGGTGGCCACGCGCAAGCCTTACGGCGAGTGGTACGCGCGCAACGCCGTGCCGTTCGGCGACCTGCCGCCATCGGAGCAGGTGACGCTCTCAAACCAGCCGCTGCACCTGCGCCAGCGGGCGTTTGGCTACTCCCAGGAGGACCTGCGGGTGCTGCTCGCGCCAATGGCGCTGGACGGAGCGGAGCCCGTCGGCTCGATGGGCAACGACGTCTCGCTGGCGGTGCTCTCCGACCAATCGCCGCCGCTGTTCTCCTACTTCAAGCAGCTGTTCGCGCAGGTCACCAACCCGCCGATCGACCCGCTGCGCGAGGAAATCGTGATGAGCCTGGCAACGACCCTGGGCAACGAGCGCAACCTCTTCGACGAGACTCCCGAGCACGCTCACAAGCTGTTGCTCGACCAGCCGATCCTGCTCAACCGCGAGCTCGAGACGCTGCGCCACGTCGATCACGACGTGTACGCCGCGCGCACGATCGACATCACCTGGCCCATTGCAGAGGGCTCCGAGGGTATGGGTACGGCGATTGAGCGCATCTGTCGCCAGGCGCGTGAAGCGATCTCCGAAGGCGTCAACATCATCATTCTCTCCGACCGTCAATTGGGCCCGCGGCGGGCACCGATTCCCTCGCTGTTGGCGGTGGCTGCAGTCCACCACCATCTCGTGCTCGAGGGCACCCGCCTGCGCGCAGGGATCATCGTCGAGTCGGGCGAGCCGCGCGAGGTGCACCACTTCGCCACGCTGATCGGCTTCGGCGCGAGCGCGATCAACCCGTATCTGCTGCTCGAGACGCTCGACAAGCTCGTCTTCGAAGGTCGAGTTGAGCGCACAGCCGAGGACGCGGCACAGAACGTGGTCAAAGCGATCGGCAAAGGCCTCCTGAAGACGATCTCCAAGATGGGCATCTCGACGATCCAGTCCTATCGCGGCGCGCAGATCTTCGAGGCGGTCGGCCTGGACAAGGAGCTGATCGACACGCACTTCACCTACACCGCCTCTCGCATCGGTGGTGTCGGTCTTGGGGTGCTCGCCGATGAGGCCCTCGAGCGCCACGCCCGTGCGTATCCGGCGCCGGCGGACGAGCTGCTCCCCGTCGGCGGCGTCTACGCGTGGCGGCGAGACGGCGAGCACCACATGTGGAACCCGGAGACGATCGCGCTGATCCAGCAGGCGGTGCGCGGGGCCAACGGCAACGTCGGCGCGGCGCTGAAGGGCGACCGCGAGGCCTACCAGGCGGTCCGCGAGAGTCCCGCATTCGAGACCTATCGCGAGTACGCACGCGCCGTTAACGAGGATGCCGCCCGCCAGGCGACGTTGCGCGGGCTGCTGCGCATCCGTGGCGAGGACGACGCCGACACGCAAACCGCGATTCCTCTGGAGGACGTCGAGCCCGCCAGCGAGATCGTCAAGCGCTTCTGCACGGGCGCGATGAGCCTGGGCTCGATCTCGCGCGAGGCGCACGAGACGCTCGCGATCGCGATGAACCGACTGGGCGGACGCTCGAACACGGGCGAGGGCGGCGAGGACCCATCGCGCTTCACCCCCGACGAGAACGGAGACCGCCGCCGCTCGGCGATCAAGCAGGTCGCCTCCGGACGCTTCGGCGTGACGATCCATTACCTCGTCAACGCCGATGAGCTGCAGATCAAGATGGCCCAGGGCGCCAAGCCGGGGGAGGGAGGTCAGCTGCCCGGCCACAAGGTGGACGCCTACATCGGCTCGATCCGCCACACCACGCCGGGCGTCGGGTTGATCTCGCCGCCGCCGCACCACGACATCTACTCGATCGAGGATCTGAAGCAGCTGATCTACGACCTGCGTTGCGCGAACCCGAAGGCGCAGGTCTCGGTGAAGCTCGTCTCCGAGGTTGGTGTGGGCACGATCGCAGCGGGCGTGTCCAAGGCGAACGCCGACCGTGTGCTGATCGCCGGCCACGATGGCGGCACCGGCGCCTCGCCGCTGTCCTCCATCCAGGCGGCCGGCATCCCTTGGGAGATCGGCCTCGCGGAGACGCAGCAGACGCTGCTGCTTAACAACCTGCGCTCGCGCATCATCGTGCAGACGGACGGGCAGTTGAAGACCGGCCGTGACGTAGTCATCGCGGCGATGCTCGGCGCTGACGAGATGGGCTTCTCGACCGCGCCGCTGATCTCCACCGGCTGCATCATGATGCGTGCCTGCCACCTGAACACGTGCCCAGTGGGGATAGCCACTCAGGATCCGGAGCTACGCAAGCGCTTCAAAGGCACACCCGAGCACGTAGTCAACTTCTTCTTCTTCGTGGCGGAGGAGGTGCGCGAGATCCTTGCCTCCCTCGGTCTGCACTCGCTCGACGAGGCGATCGGGCGCGTCGACCTGCTGGGTGTCGGCAGCGCCGTCGAGCACTGGAAGGCGAGAGGCGTGGACCTGACCCACCTGCTCACGCACATCGAGCTGCCGGCGGACGCCGCCCGCCGGCGCGTGAGCTCGCCGCCGCAGGTGCTGGACGACGCGCTGGACTGGGAGCTCGTCAAGCTGGCCGAGCCGGCGATCGAGCACGGCGAGCGAGTCGAGGCGCGGATGGCGATCCGCAACCGCAACCGCTGCGTCGGCGGGATTCTCTCAAGCCACATCGCCCAGCGTCACGGGGAGACGGGCCTGCCGGAGCACGCGATCGACGTGAGCTTCGAAGGCTCCGCTGGGCAGAGCTTCGGCGGCTGGCTGGCGCCCGGGGTGACGTTCACGCTGCGCGGCGACGCGCAGGATTACGCCGGCAAGGGACTTTCGGGCGGGGTCTTCGCGGTCCGCCCCCGAGAGGGCATGGGCGAGCACTTCAAGGCGGAGGAGAACGTGATCGTCGGCAACACCGTGCTCTACGGTGCCACCGCCGGCCGCGCTTTTTTCCGCGGCCTCGCGGGCGAGCGCTTCGCGGTACGCAACTCCGGCGCGTGGACGGTTGTGGAGGGCATCGGCGACCACGGCTGTGAGTACATGACAGGCGGCCGCGTGGTCGTGCTGGGGCCAACCGGGCGCAACTTCGCAGCGGGCATGAGTGGCGGCGTCGCGTACGTCCTGGACGAGGACCGCGAGTTCCACAGCCGCTGCAACATGGGGATGGTCGGCTTCGAAGAGCTCTCCGCCGCCGACGCGATCGAGCTGCGGGCGATGATCGAAGAGCATCTGCGGCGCACCGACTCCCCCGTGGCGGCGCGTGTGCTCGAGAAATGGAGCGAACTGCTTGCCAGCTTCGCGTTCGTGAAGGTGATGCCGCACGACTACAAGCGCGTGATGCGAGAGTTGGCCGAAGAAGAGGCGCTGGCGGCCAGCTCCGCCGCGGACGGGATCCCATCGACTCAGCAGGGCGGGCTACGTCCACTGGACGCGGTGGGCGAGGCGGGCAGCTGATGGGCAAGCTCGGCGCCTTCCTGCAGATCGAGCGACACGGCATCCCGCAACGGGACCCCGTCGAGCGGATCCAGGACTACCAGGAGTTCCTCGTCACGCGCCCGGTTTCGGAGCTGCGTGAGCAAGGCGCACGTTGCATGGACTGCGGCGTGCCCTTCTGTCACAACGGCTGCCCGCTGGGGAACCTGATACCCGACTGGAACGACCTCGTTTACCAGGACCGCTTCCAGGATGCGATCGCACAGCTGCATGCGACGAACAACTTCCCAGAGTTCACCGGGCGCCTGTGCCCGGCTCCGTGCGAGGCGGCCTGTGTGCTGGAGATCCGCGAGGGGGATGCGGTGACGATCAAACAGATCGAGAACTCGATCATCAACCGCGCGTGGGAGGAGGGCTGGATCGTCCCCCAGCCACCGCGCAGGGATCGCGAAACGGGCAACTCGGTGGCGGTCGTCGGTTCGGGACCCGCGGGCATGGCAGCGGCGCAGCAGCTGCGTCGCGCGGGGCACCGCGTGACGCTCTTCGAGCGCGACGAGTCGATCGGTGGTCTCGTCCGCTTCGGCGTACCCGACTTCAAGATCGAGAAGACGGTCGTGCAGCGGCGTGTGGAGCAGCTGATCGCAGAGGGCGTGGAGCTCCGCTGCGGTGTGGAGGTCGGCAGCGACGTTACCGTGCAGGAGCTGCGCGAGGGCTTCGATGCCGTCGTGCTGGCGACCGGATCCCGCGTTCCACGCGACCTGGCGGTGCCCGGCAGGGAGCTGGACGGTGTGCACTTCGCGATGGAGTACCTCTACCAGCGCAACCGCTGGGCGGCACGCGAGCTCGGCCCCAAGCCGACCGTCGACCAACCCCTGATCGAGCGGGAGATCAGCGCCGCCGGCAAGGACGTCGTCGTGATTGGGGGCGGGGACACGGGCGCCGACTGCGTGGGCAACGCGCTGCGCGAGGGTGCACGCTCCGTCGTGCAGCTGGAGCTCCTGGCCGAGCCACCGGAGCATCGGGTCGACAAGCTGACCCCTTGGCCGCTGTGGCCGTTGAAGTACCGGCTCAGCTACGCCATGGAGGAGGCGCGCGAGCTCGGCGTCGGCGAGCAGGACTTCTCTGTCACGACCGTGGCCTTCGGCGATGACGGGGCCGGCTCGGTTTCAGGCCTGCGGGTGGCGCAGGCCGAGCCCCAGCCGCCGTTCGCGCCGGTTGCTGGCAGCGAGCGCGAGTTGCCGGCACAGCTGGTGCTGCTCGCAATGGGGTTCCTGCACCCCGAGCAGGAGCTGCTCGATCAGCTCGGAGTGGAGAAGGACGGTCGCGGCAACGTCCGCGCGGTGAAGCCGTACACAACCTCGGTGGAGGGAGTCTTTGCTGCCGGCGACGCCCGCCGCGGTCAGTCGCTGATCGTGTGGGCGATCAACGAGGGTCGCCAGTGCGCCCGTATGGTCGACCGCTATCTCGCCGGTCGTCGGCACTCAAGCGACCACGGCCTGGCGTTCGCACAGGACGACGGCATCGCCGGTCACGCCGACGCCGACCGGGGCCCGGAGGGTCCACCGCAGCACGTCGGCCCCGGCGTTGGCGCGCCTGAAGCCTAGCCCGGCGCGCGGGCAGGCCCAAACGCGCTATATCCATCGGCGGATGCCGACCTTCTGTCGCCACAACCGCTTCATCGAGCGGTGCCCGATCTGCAGCAAGACGCTGCCCGGCCAGACGCCGGGCGGCACCTCCTCCACACCACGCGCCAAGAACCCGGCGCGCACACGCTCGAGTGCGGATGGCACACAGCGCAGGCGCACCAGGGGCGAGAGCGTGCGCGTTCGTCGCGAGGGTCGCGCCGCGGACGACGGCTACCGCTCGGAGCTCGTCCCCGGCCTGCGCGCCTCGGCCGACGCGCTGCGCCTGGCTGAGGAGATCGCCTTCTCCAGTGGACGCCTGCTGGCGCTGGCCGCTACCCCGCCCGGTCTCTACGGCGAGGCGCGGGCATTGGCTGCGACGGACCTCGAGCGTGCAACGTGGATGTGCTTCCTGATCGTCTACCTCTCGCCGCTCGAGGGTGAGGAGGATCCGTTCGCGGGGATTCGTCTCGCGCTGACAGAGTCGCCGGCGCAGCTGCCAGACCTCGACGGGGTGCCGCTCGGTCCCCGCACCTCCCACGATCACCGGCGCGGCGCGGAGACGCTGGTCGCTTACGGTCAATGGGCGGCGCGCGGCGGACAGGCGGGCGCGAGCGCAACGCCGACCGAGGGCTCCCAGGCGATCGCGTTCACGGGCGACCCAGCGTGGACGCCCGCGAGGCGCTTCGGGCGTGTGTTCGAGCGACTAGCGCTGCCGGGCTTCGGCCGCATGGGACGCTACGACCTGCTGGTTACGCTGGGACGGCTGGGGCTGTACGAGCTGCAGCCGGACTCGCTGCACCTCGCGGGTGCCCGCGGACTCTCCGCGGAGGACCCGACGACGCTCGCCGCCAAGCGCGTCTTCGGGATCGGCGATCCCTTGCTGCTAGAGCGCAGGGCGGCGACGCTCGCGCAAGAGGCATCCGTGCCGATCGAGGCGCTCGATCTGGCGCTCGCCAACTGGCAGTCCGCGCAGCGGGCGACGCTGGGCGTCGACGCCGCGACGATCGACGACGGCGCGTACGAGCGTGTCGGCGAGGCGCTAGGGCTCTGAGCTGGAAGCCCGCAGCGAGGCTGCGGAAGGGGACAGAAGTGCCGTCCACACGGCCACCTACAGTGCCTGAGGTCAGTGTTCCCAACCCCACGGGGGAGTCGCGATGCCACTCTGCTTCATCGAGCCTCAGGATGCGATCCGCGTGATCGCCGAGTCCGTCGGTCGCGAGGCGCGCCGCCAGCTCGTTGGCGAGGTGGTGCGGGCCTGGGTGGACGATATTCCCGACCAGGAACTGTCGGTCCACTATGCCAAGGCGATAGCGGATCTAGACGAGGACGACCTGCATCTGCTCGCCGCCTGGCACGCCTCGTTGGAGGTCGGCCAGCCGATCCCCAACACGGACTTCCTGGTCGGGGTGTTCCCGAGCCTCGGTGAGAACCGGCGCGAGGCACTGAAGATCGCTGCCGGATTTCGTGGCGAGGAAGCGTTCCAGGCCGGTGTTGCCGAGGACCAGGCACTCGACACGGTGCTCCCACGCCTCTCGCGCGAGCGGGCGATCGAGCTTGCTAACGAGTGCATCCAGCTGTATATGTGGGACCGCCTAGGCTGCGACAACTAGCGCGTCGTATGCCGGCGCGCTGCGGCGTCCTCAGTCGCTCGCGTGCATAGCACGCCACGCTCCCTGCGTCCTTGCATCGCTTGGCCTACGACGCGCTAGTTTGGCCTTGGCCCTAATTGGGCGCTCTCGGGCTTGCTGCGACCCGACTTATAGCGTACATACGTGCGCTATAACGTACGCGCATGGGTGACTCGGTTAGCGTGTTCTCCGCTCACGCTGCGGATTACGACTCGCAGCGGCGGCGGCTGGTTCCTTGCTTCGATCTGTTCTACGGGACAACGGTGGGGCTGGTTGGGCTGCGGGGTGGGGCGGTTCGGCGGGTGCTCGATCTTGGTGCTGGGACGGGGCTGATGAGCGAGGCGGTGTTCGCTCGCCATCCCGGCGCGGAGCTGGCCGAGGCGGGCTTTCAGGACTGCGACTGCTTCTTCAAGCACCTGCACTTCGCTGTGCTCGCCGGCTGGCGGGCTTCCGGTCGTGAGCTAACGGCCACTCAATTGCGCTAAATCCCAAAAACCTTTACAGTTCCACTAACTGCGATTCTGCTGGTGCGGAACAACCGGCCCGATCGTGTTGATCCAGCGTGTGCGCGCGAGGGGGGACCGAAGGTGACGAGGGTAGCGAGCGACGTGCGACAGGTCGAACGCGGGCAAGCCATCGACCTCTCGAGTCCAGAGCCAAGCGCCGTTGAGCACATGAAAGCAGCGAGCGGGTGGGCCCAACGTCGACCGGCCAGTCTTGAATCGCTCTTTGCTCGCCCCACAGGCGAGGTCGCGCTCACGTTGATCGGCGGCCAGCGTCTGCTGCGAGAGGCAACGGCGCATCTCCTGGCTCGTGAAGAGGGCCTGCGGGTGCCCAGAACCTTCGCGTCCGTCGCCGACTACCGGGCGGCGCGCTTGGAGATGCCGCCCGCGGTGGTGCTGCTCGACTGTGACGAGAACGATCGAGCGAGCTGGCAGAGAGATATCGGCGAGCTGTGCTCGCCGCGCGCTGACGGGAGTGTCGCGGTGCTCTGTTCGGAGATTCGCGAGGACTTGATTCGCTGCGCGATCGAGCACGGCGTGACCGGGGTGATCCTCAAGAGCTACACGACCAAGCAGACGCGGGACGCCATCACCTACATCGCGACAGGGCGGACGGTCATGCCCGCCGGCTGGCAGCGGGTACTTGCTGGCCCTGCCTACAAGCCCCTCGGTCTGAGTCCGCGCCAGCGCCAGATTCTCGCTCTGGTGGCACAAGGCCAGGGAAACGAGGAGATCGCCGCCGAACTCGATTTGAGCTCCAACACCGTCAAGTTTCACATCCGAGCGCTCTACGCACGGCTCGGCGTGCGCAATCGAGTCGAGGCGGCCAACGAGTACGCCCAGATGACCCGTGGTGGCGGCTGACGCCGGCATCGCGGTCGTCGGCGGGGGCGGAACGTTCGTCACCGACGCAATCACCTGGTTGCTCACAGAGAGCGGCAGCCAGGTGGTTGGCTCCTATCGGGACTTCCGCACCCTCGAGGCGGCACTGCGCGACGGCGCTCAGGCGCCGAACGTCGCGGTCGTCGACGCCGAGGATCCGGGAGCGGGGCTGTCGGCCGTGTCGGCGCTCAGGCTGGCCTATCCGGATCTGAAGATCCTGCTGCTCTGCGAGGTCGCCTCCCCGGCGTTGGTTGGGTGTGCGATCGAGGAGCACGTGGACGGCGTCGTCTTGAAGGCCGATGCCCCAGCGGAGATGATCCTGGCATTGCGCCACGTGCTCGAGGGTCGCGCGGTCATGCCGTCCGGCTGGCACGAGGCTTCATTAGAACGCGAGGCCGTCGCGCGTGTGCTCAGCAGACGCGAGCGCGAGGTTCTCGAGCTGGCCGCCGCGGGGCTCAGCAACAAGGAGATCGCCGAGCGCCTCGTGATCTCCATTAACACCGTCAAGTTTCACCTCCGTGGGATCTACGGCAGTCTTGGCGTCCACAACCGCCTGCAAGCAAGCCGGGCGGTGAGGCCGAGATGATGAGTGACGCGGCGCTCGAGCAGCAGGCAGAGCTTCAGGTCTGAGCCGCAGGTCGCGCTTCACGGTGCCGCTCCGGGTGGGTGTCAACCTACCCGCGCGCGCGAGGGCAAGACTACCCCTGGTGACTATTGTGGCGGCCCGCCGCCGGACGTAATGTACCCCCGCTCAGTCGTTCCAAACGTCTGAATTGACCGTGCCCAAGTAACCCGGCACACGACCGTGGCACATAAGTCCACTCATCAAGGAGGAGGCCGCTCAGAATGCGACCAATAGATAAACGGAAATTGCTCGCGGGATTTCTCGCCGCGGCGGGAGCGGCGGTGCTGGCCTTGGCTTCGCTCGCGGCAGTCGCCGTCGCCGCACCAAACCCAGAAAGCACCTACGGCGCCCAGGGCACGAACGTCCCCTACGTTGCGTGGATCGGCGAGCACGTACGTCTGGTGGCATGCGAACCGGCGTTCACGGAAGACGTGAACAACGAGGCGATCAAGAACAACACCGATCCTTCATCAATCCTCAGCGACTTCTACAACGACAACTTCGAAGTCGAGGATTGGTCGGGCTATCAGTTCCAGCCGCCGACACCCGATGGGAGCGCCGGCAGCCAGATCGGGCAGCCGTTTGATCCGGGACCGTCCTCGTTCTTCGAATCCTCGGAAGGCAAGGACTGCATTGCCACGGATTACAAGTCGCTGAACCCTGGTCTGACGCGCATCCGCGCGGTCGTGAAGAACGACGAAGACGGCGAAATCGTCTTCTCCCACCAGTTCCTCGTGATCTGGCTGACGGCAAACAAGCCGGTGCTGAACGAGGCCGGAACGACAGCGTCAGGGACCGAAACCTTCCAGAACCAGCTGAGCGGCACCGGGCAAAGCAACCTGTCCAACTTCCTGGGTGACAAGGAAGGCAACGGCCAGTTCATCCCCTCGCCGTTCTCGGGGGAAGAATCAGACAAAGGTCTCGTGCAGATCAAAGTGACGGGCAGCTTCCCCGTCCTGAAAGAAGCCCCCCTGCACAACATCCTCGAAGAAGAAACCTACACTCTGCCCGAAGCCTGGCCGACGTTGGCAAAAGCGCTGGCGAGTTCCTCGGAAGAAACAGAACCGCCGGGCACCAACCCGGGGCTATGGGACATTCACGGTACGCCGAGCCTTGGGGATGGGTCAAACGCCAGCTCGTCCTCGGCGCTGACCGCGGCGTTCTCCACTAGCGCGCTGAGCGGTGGCTTTACCTCCGGCGAAACGGCGACCGTCGGGCCGTATGACCCGCAGTCGGCGAACGAGACGTTGCTCAGCGACGGCACATTGAATGCTGACGACGCTCCGATGCCCGCGATGCGAATCGACGTGTCGATCGCGGGGAACGAAGCGGGCGGCCTCGGTGGGGTGGGTCAGATCTCGGGTGCCAGCAAGGCCCTGATCTACAGCCACAACTTCAACGGCGACGCCGAGGAAGCGGGCAACCTCTACAACCCCTACTACGGCGAGTACATCCCGGCGACCGATCGCGGCCTGCCGCAGTCATCGGGCGTAACAGGACCGAGCCCCGGCGGGGACTTCCCAGGGTTCCTGAACAACCATCCAGAACCGTACACATTCTGGACGTCGGTCAAGAACGCCAACGAACGCTACTCGCAATCGACCGGATGTCTGCGGCGTGAAGGCGCACAGCCGAGCGACTACGAAACCCCGAGCGGCCCGCTGACGGAGACGTTCTACACCGACGAGCGTGGTGAGGCGTATGTGACGTACACGCCGGGCGACGGGTTCTTCCTCGAAAACCTGCCCGAGTTGCAGGAAGGCGAAGAAGAAAAAGCCGGTGAGATCATCAAGAACGCCGATGGCGGCTGCGATCTGAAGCTCCTGAAGGGTCAGGAAATCGGCAGCTCTGTGATCTCGGCGAGGGCCGTGTATCCATACGAGCCCGTGGACTACCAGGCGCAGGAATCGGAAAACACGCTAACCAAGACGGTCACGTCCGATTGGGAAAAGGAATGGTTCCAGTTCCCCAAGGGTCCAGGTGGCAACGAAAACACAGTCAAGATCATCGTCGCCAAGGCCCAGGACATCGACGGTAAGCCCTTCGTCGGAGAGACTGTCTGCTTCGTCGCTCCGAACGGTGGGACCGTGTCCCATTTCCCGGTCAGCACCGTCGACGACGTCGGTGATCTGCTCGGCTTTGGCGCGGGCAATGTGGAAGTCGGGCCATCGACCGTCGTGAGCACCGGCGGCACCAACGAAATCTGCGAGAAGACGAATGGAAACGGTCTCGCAGCGATCGAGGTGAAGAACAGCGCGCTCAAGCACGTTGACCTGAACGTCGAATACGTCGAAGAGAACATCCTCCGCGATCACGAAGTGAACTTCGTGACGCCGGCGGAAGAAAAAGCCGAAAAAGAAGCAGCTGAAAAGGCCGAAAAGGAAAAGGTAGAAAGGGAAGCGGCAGAAAAAGCAGAAAAAGAAAAGGCGCAAGAAGAAGCCAAAGAAAAGAAAGAAGCAGCAGAAGAAGCCGCCGCTGAAAAGGCAGCCGCCGAAAAAGCCGCATATGAAGCGGCAGAAAAGGCCGCTGACGAACAGCGTGCAAAGGAAGTGGCGGAAGCGAAGATCACCGCGACAGAAGCCACCGAAAAAGCCGCCGCTGAAAAAGAAGCAAACGAAGCGGCAGAAAAGGCCGCTGACGAACAGCGTGCAAAAGAAGTGGCGGAAGCGTCGGTGAAGCAGGCGTCCGTCGGCCCGGCCGTGGTCGCGACGACCACGACCACGACCACGACCGCGACCGGCGCGGCCACGCCGCTGTACACGCCGATCGGGGGTGTCTTGGGCGTGACCGCCAGCGCCAAGCCCCTGACTGCGGCACAGAAGCTCGCGAGAGCGCTCAAGGCATGCAAGAGGCTGCCGAAGAGCAAGCGCGCGGCGTGCGAGGCGAAAGCCAAGCGCGCTTATGAGGCGAAGAGAAAGAAGAAGTAGGAGCGAGCGCAAGGCGATGGCGCCGGGGGCCCGCACGCACCGTGCGGGCCCCCGGCCCTTGTGCAGGGGCGGACCTGGCGGCGCGCCGTCCCCCGCAGTCCAGCGCACACGTGGCTAGACTGGTCGTAGATGCCAGAGCTGACCGCGATGCCGACCGAGGAGGACGTGATGGACGCGCTCTCCAACGTCATCGACCCGGAGCTCGGTCTCGACTTCGTCGAGCTCGGGCTGATCTACGGCGTCGAGGTGATGGACGGCAACGTGCGCGTGACGTTCACGCTGACCACGCCGGGATGCCCGATCGGCCCGCAGGTCAACGAACAGATCGAAGAGTTCGTGGGCGAACTGGACGGCGTCAAGACCGTCGAGTCCGAGATGGTCTTCGTGCCGCCGTGGTCGCCGGAGCTGATGAGCGAGGACGCCAAGTTCGCGCTCGGCTACTGAGCCGCTTCGCCTGATCGCCGTCGCCGCCCTGCCGGCGCACTCTGGCCGGGCGCTGAACGATCGGGTTTGAGAACATGCTGACCGGGTAGTGCTCTTGGGTCATGGGGCCGCGAGACCGGCCTCGGGGTTAGCATCGAAGGAGGGGTACTGGACATGTCGCGTATGACTCGTCGACTCGTCGTGCTGTCCGCCACCATGGGCGTTGTCGCGGCGATGTCCGTTGCGGCGGCACCGGCGTGGGCAGGCTTTTCGACGCCGTTCGTCAACTGGGCCGTCTCAGGCTCGCTGACGCCGAAGAAGCTGAACGAACCTGTCGTGCTGCCGAAAGGCTCCACGTTCAACGGCGTCTCAGAAATCCAAACGCTCACACCTACGGAACTCGCGGGAACCGTCAGCGGCTCGCTGTACGTGCCGCCCTTCAAAACGACGCTGAAACTGGCCGGCCTCGTGCCGAGCGAAGTGGGCGTGACGTTCACCGAAGTCGGCAAATCCACCGGCACGTTGTCGGAGGGTGCGCCCGGCGCATGCGCCGGATCGCCTTACTCCGGGGCATGCGCGACGATGAAGGTCACCTCCAAGGCGATCATCGGGATCACCGTGGTCGGGCTTCTGGGGATAGACGTGCCCACCGAATGCCATACCTCAGAACCTGTGGTGTTCAACCTCAGCACGACGCTCACGCTCGGGGAACTGCTCGATGTGGGCCCGCACTTCTCGGGCACCACGACGATCCCCAGCATCAAATGCGAAGGGCTCTCGGGTCTTGTCCTCGGCGCGCTGATCACCGAACTGATGTCCGGTCCGGAAAACCCATATGCGCTGTACATCGCTCCGCGCGAACCGGCGGCGCCCAGCGTCCAGACCGAAGAAGCCGCCTCGATCTCGCAGGTGTCGGCGACGCTGCAGGGCAACGTCGACCCCAACGGCGCGAGCCTGACCTCGTGCACGTTCGAATACGGAACCTCCACGTCCTACGGTTTCAGCGCTCCCTGCCAGTCTCCGCCCGAATCGGTCTACTTCCCATTCGCCGGCAACTCCTTCTACGGGCAGGCCTCGGGGCTCGGCGAAGGCGCCGTCTACGACTACCGGATCGTTGCCACGAACGCGCAGGGGACCACCTACGGCGCCAACCAGACGTTCCAGACGCTCAGCTCCGCCGGCGCGCCCGAATACGGTCAGTGCGTCGCGCAGAAGGACGGCAACTACAGCGAAAGCAGCTGTATCGGCGTCGCTGAGAAGAAAGGTCAGCCCGACCACAAAGGCAAATACGAATGGATCCCGGGACCGGCCGCCACATGCCTGGCACAGAAGAAGGGCAACTACACCGACTCCACTTGCGACACGAAGGCGGCGAAGGCTAGGAAAGGCACCTACGAAAAGGAGCCTGGTCCCGGCTTCACGTCCACCACGGAAGCCGTGACGCTCGAAACGACGAGCCTTGGGCACGCAGTCACGTGTGCGGCGAGCACCGCCGCGGGCGAAGTCACAGGTGCGAGCACGGGCGTCGAGCGGATCACGTTCACCGGCTGTGAACTGTCGGGGAAGAAGTGCTCCAGCGAAGGCGCCAACGGCACCGCCTCAGGCAAGACGGGTGTGATCGTCACCAACCTGCTCGACACGCGCCTGCTCGGGCCCGTCTCGGGTCAAGTGTGGACGCAACTCTCCAGCGCAGAACACAAGCCCTACGTCGCTGAATTCGGTTGTGAAGGCAAGCTGTTGCGGACGTCCGGCTCGATCGCCGGTATCCAGGAAGGCAACATCGACACCTCAACCCACACGAGCACCACCGCGTTTGCCGTTGAGTCGGGCGAACAGGCGCTCTACACGGCGCTTTCAGAAAACGCAGGCAAAAGCTGGGGGGGACAGGGCCCCTCGAACGTCGTGGCGGTTGCCGACAACACGGCCGCCTCGGCGACGGAGATCAAGCCGTAAAGATCAAGCCGTAAGCGGCAACGTGCGTGGGGCCCGGCGCCGGGCTCCACGCACACACGACGTGATGCCGGGGTCGTCCATGGCTGTCCTCAAGCTGAGCCGCGTACCGCAGACGCATTCAGCCGAACATAGTCCAGAGGTGGGCGCACGTGGGCCACCACCGCGCCCGCAAATGCCTCGCGCTGCTCCTTCGGCAAGCGGTCCAGGTGAGCGGCGAGAATCGATGTGCGCACGAACGTGGCGACGTCCTGCGGGCGGGTCGGGCGCTCCTGCAACCAGCATCGCGGCTCGACGAACCCGGCCTCCCGCAGGCGATGCTCGGTCTCCTCCGGGCCGGCGAAGACCCATGGCGACCAGCCGATCAGCTGCGGCGCGACCCTGCGAGCAGCCGCCTCGATGACGGCGCGCACGGCTTCGATGTTTCCGCGGCCGCCGCACTGGATCTCGAGCCGGCCGCCGCTTCGCAAGGCACCGGCCAACTGCTTCCAGAGACGGTCGTGGTCCGTTACCCAGTGCAGGGTCGCCGTAGAGACGATCGCGTCCACCGGCTCGTTCACCTCGAGCTCGAGAGCGTCCTGGCACCAGACCTGTGCGCGCTCGCCCAGTCGCTGACGGGCCAGTGCCACCATCTCCGGCGAAGCGTCGATCGCAAGGACGCGACCTCTCGGCACCAGTTGCAGCAGCATCTCCGTGACGCGCCCCGTGCCGCAGCCCACATCCAGCACCGTGGCGTCCTCAGCGATGCCCTCCAGTCGGGCGAGAACATCAGCTGCCCACGCCTGCTGCGGCTGGCTGGTCCTGTCATAGGCGGCCGCATCCCAAGGCGTTCCCACGTACCTCGACGCTACCAGAGGCATCTACCTTGTTTCTCGGAGCACGCTCCGCGCGTGAGGTGTTGGTCTCAGGCGGCCGACGCGGCAGCGTGCTCGTGCGCGAGCGCCACGAGTGTCGCCAGTTCAGCGGCGATGTTCTCGCCGATCGACTCGATGTCCGGCAGCGCGTCGAAGTCACCGAGCAGCCCGAAGTTCATCTGCCCGTTGTAGGACATGATCGCGATTGCCAGCGCGTGGTTCTCCGGCAGGAAGGCCACGGGGATCGCGTGCAGCATCTCGCGCCCGAGCACGTACAGCGGGAACTGTGGGCCGGGCACATTCGTGACGATCAGGTTGAACAGGCGAGTAGAGAAGTTCAGCCGCGAAGCCTGCGCGAGGATCGTCGGTGGCGCGAAGTTCTGAGCGCCCGCGATCACCTCTGCGCCGAGGGCCTGCTTGGACTCCTTCAATCCGTCCATCGCGCTGGAGACGAAACGCAGCCGGTTGAGCGGGTCGCTGATGTACGTAGGCAGCGGCCCGCGCATCACCACGATGCGATTGCCTCCGTGGTGATGCTCGCCCTCGGTTCTCACGGACACAGGCACTAGCGCCCGCATCTCCACGCCCTCGGTGTGGCGCCCACGCGAGATCAGAAACGACCGCAGCGCGCCGGCGACGACGGCGAGCACGACGTCGTTGACGGTCCCACCGAAAACGTTCTTGACTGTCTTCAGGTCCTCGAGCTGGCTGGTGATGCCGACGAAGCGCCGGTGCGGTCCGATCGGCACATTCAGCGGGGTCTCCGGCGCGGGGTTCAGCCCGGCCCAAACGATCTCCCCGACGCCCTCCGCTGCCTCGCGGGCGGCTGCCAGGGCCCGCTCCGGGTGCGTGATCGCTTCGATCGCGCCCTCCGCCAAGGCCGCCCCAGCGCGGACTGCTCCCACCAGTCCCGCGGCCAGCAGATGCGCGGTCCCCGGTTCCGCATGTGGCTGCCACGGGCGCCCCGAATACGGGATCTGGGGCGGATCGGGGGAGAGGTCGAACAGGACCGTCGCCAGGTCCACGCCCGCGATGCCGTCGATCAAGGAGTGGTGGGTCTTGGTGATCAGCGCGAAGCGATCCTCCTCGAGTCCCTCGATCAGCCACATCTCCCACAGGGGCTTGGAGCGGTCGAGCTGTTGCGAGAAGATCCGCGCGGTGAGGTCCTGAAGCTGCTCCCACGACCCCGGCGCGGGCAGCGCCGTGTGGCGGACGTGGTAGTCGAGGTTGAAGCTCGGGTCGTCGATCCACACCGGACGGCCGCTGTCGATCGCCGTATGGGCGAGCTTGTGGCGGTAGCGGGGCACCAGGTGCAGGCGCCGACGGATCTGTTCGAGGAACTCATCCATGCTCGGCGGCGGACCTTCGATGATCGTCAGTCCACCGATGTGCATGTGCGACACACCGCTCTCCTGATGCAGGAACGAGGCGTCCACAGGAGTCAGCCTGTCGAGGTGGCGTTGGCTCATCGCGCTTAGCGTAGCGGGGCTCCCCCTACAATGACACCTGTGCCAAACACTGTCGAGAAGTTGCTCCTCGCCGCACCGCGCGGCTACTGTGCCGGCGTCGATCGTGCAGTCCAGACTGTGGAACGCGCGCTGGCGATTCACGGTGCGCCCGTGTACGTTCGCAAGGAGATCGTCCACAACAAGCACGTCGTTGAGCAGCTGCGTACGCACGGCGCGATCTTCGTCGACGAGCAGACGGAAGTCCCCGAGGGGTCGGTGTGCGTGTTTTCCGCCCACGGCGTGGCTCCCAGCGTGCGCACAGGCGCAGCGGAGCGCGGCCTGAAAACGATCGACGCGACCTGCCCGCTCGTCACGAAGGTCCACCGCGAGGCCGTGCGCTTCGCTGAGGGCGGCTACACGGTGGTGCTCGTCGGCCACGATGGCCACGAGGAGGTCGAAGGCACGATGGGTGAGGCCCCTAACCAGATCGTGCTTGTCCAGAACGAGCAGGACGTGGATGAGCTGCACGTCGAGGATCCCGAGCGGATCGCGTACATCACCCAGACGACCTTGGCCGTCGATGAAACGACCGCCATCCTCGAGCGCCTGCGCGCGCGTTTCCCGAAGATCGTGGGACCGCGCACAGACGACATCTGTTACGCGACCACCAACCGGCAGGCCGCCGTCAAGCAGATGGCCGGTAGCTGTGACCTGATGCTCGTGATCGGATCGCGAAACTCATCCAACTCGGTGCGCCTGGTGGAGGTCGCCCGCGATTGCGGCACAGAGGCGCATCTGATCGACGCCGCGCGCGAGGTTGACGAGAGCTGGCTGGAGGGAAAGCGCACGGTGGGTATCTCCTCCGGCGCGAGCGCGCCCGAGGAGCTCGTGGTCGAGCTCGTGCAGTTCTTTCGCGATCGGGGCGTGCAGGACATCTCCGAGTTCGACGTCGTTCGCGAGGACGTCCGCTTCATGCTCCCCAAGCAGATACGCGAAGCCGTCGCGGCCGGCGGGGCCGGCTGATCCTCCTGAGCGCAAGGCATTGTCCGCGCTCGAGCTCGCGACGGGCGTGAGCGGGCCCGTCAAGCCATGCGCACGCTGATCGTCTCTGACCTGCACCTCGGGAGCGTCTCCCGCTCCGATCTGTTGCGCCGCAGCGACCTGCGTGCCGCTCTCCTGGAGGCGCTGACGGACATCGATCGCCTCGTCCTGCTGGGCGACGCGCTCGAGCTGCGCCACGGCCCGATGCGCGAGGCGATGGAGGCCGCGCGTCCCTTCTTCGAAGATCTCGGTCTTGCCCTCGCCGGACGCGAGCTGGTGATGGTCGCCGGCAACCACGATCACGCGCTCGTCGAACCGTGGCTCGCCCGGCGCGGCGAGGAGCATGAGCCGCCGCCGCTCGGCCCCGAGCAGCTACTCGAGCCGGCGCAGGTCTCCGTCGCGCTCGAACGGATCGAGGGATGGGTTTCGCCCGCGCGATTGCGCGTCGCCTACCCCGGCCTGTGGCTGCGCCCGGACGTGTACGCCACGCACGGTCACTACCTCGACTGTCACCTCACGATCCCTACGCTCGAGCGTCTCAGCCTGGGGGCGATGGCGAAGCTGCTGAACAGGCCCGCAAGCGGATTCCACTGCGTGGACGACTATGAGGCCACCGTCGCTCCGGTGTTCGCCTGGCGCGACGCCGTCGCCAGGGACGCGCACACGGGTGCAGCGCTCAACGGGGCGGCGACGGTCAGCGCGTGGTCTGCCCTGAGAGGCCCCCGCGCGCGCGACGTGCGCGACTACGCAGGCGCGCGGCGCTGGCTGAGGAGCCACGCGATCGCCGCGGCGTTTCCCGTTGCCGTGGCCGCGCTGAATCGTGCCGGCCTGGGTCCGTTGCGTACCGAAGTCTCGATGACCGCGCTACGGCGCGCCGGATTGGACGCGATGGGTGAGGTCGCAGCGCGGCTGGAGCTCGGCGATGCGTATGTGGTCTTCGGCCACACGCACCGCGCGGGCCCGCTCCCAGGCGATGACCAGCAAGAGTGGCGCGGGCGCCTTGGTGCGCGGCTGGTGAACACCGGCAGCTGGACCTACGCGCCGATCTTCCTCAGCTCCAAACCAGTCGAGAGTCCCTACTGGCCCGGCGCGTGCGTGATCGTCGGTGACAACGGTCCGCCGGTGATCGAGCGTCTGCTGCTCGATCGCGCCGAGGGGCAGCTCGATCTGATGACGGCCTGACCCGCCGGCGCCTGTCTGTCGCGTCAGTTATCGTTTGTTGCGTCCATGGGGGGATCGACTGCAATGTCGCGGCGGCTGCCGACGCGCCTGGCTTTGGCGCTATCCGTGTGTTTGGTGCTTGCCCTCGCGGCCGCAGCATCGGCGCACGCCACCGCCGACATCACGATCAGCTACACCAACGCTCACGGTGTCGCCAACACAGAACGGGAAGGTACGAGCCGTTACGTGGGCAACGACGCCACCGAGACCGACGTCACCGTGAATCTGTTTCCGGGCAAATTCACCAGCGGCAGTCTCAAATGCAATGGCGAAAGCCTGGAAGAGAAAGAACAGTGCGACGACTACTACATCTTCGCGGGCACAGCCGAAGCGATCGCACCCTGTGAGCCGGACGGCTATGAGGTGGTGTGCCCGGACGCCGAATACTTCACCGCCTCCCTTGGCGGCGCGACGAACGACACGTACATACTCGACGCGCCGCTTCAGTACCAGGCGGCAATCGTTAACGGAGGCAACGGCGGCGACCTGATCGAGGGAACGGACCCCTCGGGATATCAGGGCGAATTCGCAGACATCGACGAGTTCACCGGGGGGACCGGCAACGACCGTCTCGTCGGGGGCCCCGGTAACGACATCATCAGGGGTGGTCCTGGCGAAGACATCATCGACGGCCGCGGCGGTGAAGATCAGCTGTATGGCGAAGGCGGCAACGATCAGATCATCGGCGGACCGAACGGCAAAAGCCTGGAGTCAGGCGGCGAAGGCACGAACAAACTGGGGCTCACCTTCAGCCCAGAAGCACCGGATTGGGACAGCTACGACGCGGGCGATGAGACCTTCGACGGCGAAGGCGGGAACTCGACGGTCTCCTTCTTCCACGCACCCGGGCCGGTGAGCGTAAAAGTCGACGGGCAGCCCGACAGTGGCGTGGCCGGTCAGCAGGACACGATCGAGGGCAACATCACCGAGGTGGACGGTAGCGAATACAACGACACGCTGACCGCCGGCACGACACCCATCACGCTCGACGGAGAGGGCGGCAACGACACGATCTACGGTGGCCCCGGCCGCGACACGCTGCGGGGCGGCGGTGGCGATGACACGATCTACACAGTCGGGCCCGACGGCGCGGGGCCAGACAGCATCTATGCCTCAGAGGAATTCTGCAACTTCGAATACTCGTGTCCGACCGGCAACACGACGATCTACGCCGACGACGGGATCCAGGACCAGATCACCTGCGCTCCCGGCGCGGACATCGTCTACGCGGACGCCTTCGACGTCGTCGCCTCAGCCGGCGTCTTCAACTGCCCCACCGTCTTTCGCAGCCCCGCGCCCGCGAGCAGCACCGCGGGCGGCAGCACAAGCGCAGGAAACGGCAATCTCGGTAGCGCAGTCGCCAACCCGGGCAGCGTCGTGGCCGGAACATCGAGCTTCACCCACGTCACGACGAAGCGCAACTCAACGGCGCTGATGCTCGCGTGCGCGGGGGCGACCACGAGCGCCTGCACAGACACGCTGACGCTCTCCGTCGTCGAGACACTGCGCGCGGGCAAGCTCGTCGCGGTCGCGGCCGCGTCCAAGGCCACAAAAAGGACCGTGACGCTCGGTCGCGCGTCGCTGACGCTCGACGGTGGGCAGTCAAAGACGGTGAGCGTCTCGCTCAACGCCACGGGACGGGCTCTACTCAAGCGCGAGCGCAAGCTCCACGTCAAGCTCCTGCTTACCCAGACGAGCGCGGGCAAGACGGTTGGCATGAAAGGCCAGACGCTGACCTTCCTCGTCCCGAAGGGACACTAGAGCCACCATGCTCGGCGGATCGCGCCGCACCGCAGCTCATCCAAGCGGGGGCTGCGCGAGCGGCGGCGGACCGTCAACTCGTCCAGTGCCTCAAGGCAGCCGCTGTAGAGGCCGATCAATGAAACAGTATCCGCAGATCGGTGCCGGATCGCTGCCGGCTGCGCCGGGTACGAAATCGTGGCGATCTTGAGCGACTCCCCAAACACCTACCGACTCGGGCGTGTGCGGCGCAACAGGCCCACCGTGTTGGCAGCCGCCGGCCTGCTCGTCGTGCTGGCGACGCTCGCCGCAATGATCGTGCTCTCGCAGGACCAGTCGCGATCGCAGCTGCTCGCGAACTTCCGTCTGCGCGGCGTGAGCTCGGCGACGTTCGTCTCTACCGACCTCTCACAGCAGGCGCTGCGCGAGCAGCAGGCGGCACGCAGGCTCCTTTCCGGCCCCAACGTCACGCCCACGCAGTTCCAGACGGTCGTATCGGCGTTCGGCAGCGAAGCAGCCGTGCTGCTCGACGACACCGGCCGCGTGCTGGACGTAGTGCCGACCGAGCCGTCGCTGATCGGGCAGCTGATCGCGCCCCGCTACGCCCACCTCTCCAGCGCGGAGCGTGGGCGCACGGCCGTGTCGAACGTCGTGCACTCCGCCGTGCGCGGAACTCCTGTGACGGCTGTCGCGGTTCCCTACATCACGCCGTACGGGCGTCGTGTCTTCAGCGCGGCCTACACGCCGATCGACTCCGCGCTGGATGCGCTCGTTGAACACGCCATCGCCTACAAGGCGCACCAGGTCTTCCTCGTTGATGGGAATGGGCGTATCGTGGCGTCGAGCCCAGACGTCGGGGACAGGAAGCTCGCGGCAGCCGACCCGAAGCTCGCGCGGTCGCTTGCGCGCTCGAGTAGCGGGCCAATCGCAGGTGCGCAGACCCCCAGCACGTTCACCATGGCGTCGGTCCCCGGTACATCCTGGCGACTGATCCTGGCTGTGCCCGATAGTCACCTGTATGCCTCGCTGAGCGGCTGGACACTGGGGCTGCCGTGGCTGATCTTTGCTGTGGTCGCGGTGATGGGGGCCCTACTCGTGGCGCTCCTCGCGCGCTCGCAGGCAGATCGCACACGACTGGCGCGGCTTTCGGCGGAGACGGAACGGACGGCCCGCACGGACGCGCTCACCGGCCTCTTCAACCGACGCGCCCTCACAGAGCACCTCGCCAGGGACTCGGCGCGAGCGCGCCGGCGCGAGGAGCCGCTTTCCGCGTTGATGATCGATCTCGATCGCTTCAAGGAGACGAATGATCGCTTCGGGCACGAGGCGGGTGACAGAGTCCTGTGCGCGTTTGCCGACTGCCTGCGGGAGGTCCTGCGCGCGGGAGATGTATATGGACGATGGGGCGGGGACGAGTTCCTCGTGCTGCTGCCGGCCACCGACCACAGCCGCGCGCTCACAACGGCCGATCGCCTGCAGGGAGCCGCGGCGGGCACGGACTTGGCGGACATCGGCCTTCCCGATGGGGTGCTTCTCAGCATCGGTGCCGCCACAGCCACCCACTGCACCCCTGAGGACCTCGTGCGAGAAGCGGACCTCGCCCTCTACGAGCAGAAGCAGGTGCGGCGCGCGGAGCTCCTCAGACCAAGCCCGGCGTGAAGCAAGTGGCCAGGCACGTGACGCCGCGGCCAACCTCCAGATCCAGCACGCCCACCGTGTGGCGATCGTGCGCCAGGAGCTCGTATGCGCCGGGGTGGGAGACCGTCAGCTCGCGCCCGCCCGCGCCCGAGCCGCCGTTCACCGTCACCGTGCCCTCGCCCTCGAGCACCGCCCACACGCCACCCGCCTCGTACGGACCCGAATAGGGTCCCTCCTGGTCGGCCGTCTGGGGGGCTAGCGCCGCGTCCGATGCATCCTCGGGGCGAAGCGGCGCCAGTGGTTCCAGCTCCGTCTCGAGCAGCTCCTGGATGGCGAGCTCGGTCTCCGCGTAGCCGCCCTCGCCGTAGTGGTAGTCGAACAGCCGCGCGCGACCGTCGAACAGGTAGCGCGCAGGCCACCCTTCGTTGCCGTAGTCCTGCCACACCGTCATATGCGTATCGATCAGCACCGGGTAGGCGATCCCCAGCCTCGCCACCGCCTCCCTCACCGCGTGCTCCTCGCGTGCCGGCGCGAAGCCCGGGCAGTGAACGCCGATCACGCGCAGGCCCGCGTCTGCGTAGCGCTCGTGCCACGCCTTCATGTACGGCAGCGTCCGCAGCGAGTTCGGCCGGCAGAAGTCCCAGAACTCCACCAGCATCGGCCGGCCCCGCTGGATCACGCTCACCCCCGCCGACGGCGCGTTGACCCACGCCAGCGCCGTTGGGAACAGCGGCGCAGCAATGGTGTCTATCGGCGCCCGCAACAGTTACCCCGTTCGTGGGACCTGGCGGCGAGGGCCAAGGCTGGCAAGGACGCAGGGAGCGTGGCGTACTACGTACGCGAGCGACCGAGGACGCCGCCAGCCGCCGGCCATCGCCGTCAGGTCAGCCGATTGAGCCGACCATCTCCAGCTGGATGAGCCTGTTCAGCTCGACGGCGTACTCCATCGGCAGCTCCTTGGTCACCGGCTCGATGAAGCCGTTGACGATCATCGCTGCCGCCTCGTCCTCGGTGAAGCCGCGCGAGCCCATGTAGAACAGCTGGTCGTCGGAGATGCGCCCCACGGTGGCCTCGTGGGCGACCGTCACGTTGGGGTTCTGGATCTGGATGTCCGGCCACGTGTCCGATTTCGATTCGCCGTCCATCATCAGACCGTCGCATTGCACGCGCGCTTTTGAGCCCGCCGAGTTGTGGCCCATCTTCACCAGGCCGCGGTAGCCCATGATGCCGCCGTCCTTGGAGATCGACTTGGCGAGGATGTTCGAGGTGGTGTTGGGCGCCAGGTGCACGACCTTCGCGCCCGTGTCCTTGTGCACACCTTTGCCAGCCACGCCCACGTTCAGGTGGTCTGCGCGCGCGCCCTCACCCATCAGGAACGAGCCGGGGTAGAGCATCACGTACTTGGCGCCCATCGAGCCGCCCACCCACTCGACCGTGCCCTCGGCCTCCACGACCGCGCGCTTGGTGTTCAGGTTGTAGACGTCCTTGGACCAGTTCTGCACGGTCGTGTAGCGCGCCTTTGCGCCCTCGTGCACGAAGATCTCGACCACCGCGGAGTGCATCGAGTTGACGCTGTAGGTCTGCGCGGTGCAGCCCTCGATGTAGTTCACCTCAGAGCCCTCGTCCGCGATGATCAGCGTGTGCTCGAAGGTGCCCTCGCCGGCGCCCTCCATACGGAAGTAGGACTGCAGCGGCAGGTCGCACTTGACGCCCTTGGGGACGTAGCAGAACGCTCCACCGGACCAGACCGCGCCGTGCAGCGCCGAGAACTTGTTGTCCTGCGCGGGCACGCACTTTGTCATGAAGTATTTCTCCACCAGCTCCGGGTACTCGGTAATGGCGGTGTCCATCGAGCAGAAAAGGATCCCCTGCTTGGCGTACTCCTCCTTCAGGCCCTCGTACACGGGCTCCTGGCGCCACACGCCGACGACGCCTGCGAGGTGCTCGCGCTCTGCCTGGGGGATGCCCAGGTCCTCGTAGGTCTGCTTCATGTCTGCCGGCACGTCGTCCCAGCTGTTGAAGCGCCCCGCCGTGGGAGGCGAGTACAGGACGAGGTCGTCCAGGTTCAGACCGCCCAGGTCCGGGCCCCACGTCGGGACCGGCTTGCGTTCGAAGATCTCCAGCGCCTTCAGCCGTTTCTCCGCCATCCAGTCGGGCTCTCCCTTGATCTTCGAGAGCTCCGTCACGACCTCGCGCGAGATGCCCTGACGGGCACGCAACTGACCCTGCTCGTCCTCGACGATCGGGCTGGGCTTGTCTATCTTCGTGCGGTCAATCGTGGCCATGAGGCTCCTCGCTGGCGGTTCGCTTGGCAATCCTGTGCGCTGCAGTAGGAATTGTATCGAGCCCGGTCAGCGGACCCGTGGTCTCGTCAGCGCTCGCGTAGGCTGGCAGCCCATGCCGCGCCGCGCGCGCCCAGCGGAAGGCGACCGCTCGCCGTCGTTCCCCGTCCGCCTCGCCATCTCCTGGCTCACCAACGCCCTCGTGCTGGCTGTAGTCGCCGGCCTGCTCAGTGGGGTGCGCGTCGCCGACACAGGCGATCTGCTCGAGGCGGCAGCCGTGTTCGGTGTCCTGAACACGATGCTCAAGCCGCTGCTGCGGCTCGTGACACTGCCGCTCGCGATCCTCTCTTTCGGGATCGCCTGGTTCTTCGTGTCGCTGCTGATGCTGCTGGCGACGACGGCGATCATCAGCGGCTTCGAGATACACGGTTTCTGGACGCTGGTGGCGTCCACGCTGATCGTGTGGCTCGTCAACGTCCTGCTCGACGTCGTGCCCGGTCCGTGGCAGCTGACGGGTAAGCGACGCAGGCGTCGTCGCCGCTAGACGGAGTCGCCGGCGTCCTTCCACAGCGCCTGCAGCGCGGCTGTGATCGCCTGTCCACGGCTCTCGACGCTCAGCCGCGCGTAGATCGCCTAGGTGCTTCTCCACCGTGCGCGTGCTGAGCACGAGCGCGTCTGCGACCTGTGCGCTGGTCCGCCCCTCGATCGCCAGCGCGAGCACCTGCGCCTGACGGCGCGTGAGACCGAACGCGCAAAGCGCCGCCGGGCCGGGCAGCTCCGCCGGCGGCGTCAGCCACAGGCCGTCGAGCTGCGGGTATGCGTCCGGCACGAGCCGGGCGCGCAGACAGCGCGAGCTGTCGCAGTCGGTCTCCTCGCCGATCGCACGCAGCAGCGCGATCTCATGCAGACGCGCGGGTGTGCGAACGCCGGTCGAGCTGAGCCCGCGCGCTACGCCGTGTCGCTCAGCTCGGCCAGGCGTGATCGCCGGTGACCGCGCCGCGGACCACCTTCAGGTTCAGCAACGCGCACTTGCGCCGCGTGGCCGACACCGGAATGCCGAGCAACTCGATCATCCAGTCGGCGTCCAGCTCGCCAACCTCCGCCAGCGTCATCCCCTTCAGCTCTTCCGAGGCGATCGACGCGGACGCCTGCGAGATCGCGCAGCCGTGGCCGTGGAAGCGGATGTCCGCGATGCGATCGTCCGCCACGCGGATGTGCACCCCCAGCTCGTCGCCACACAGCGGGTTGTGCTCGAGTGCCTCCAGGTCGTGGGGCTCGAGCTCGCCGAAGTTGCGCGGGCGCTTGTAGTGATCGAGTATGTAATCGCGGTACAGATCGTCCATTGCGTCACCGGTTGGGGGCAGGAAAGGCGTCGCACCCACGGTAGTGGGTCGGCCCTCCTCACCCGGGCAGGTCGGGCCCGGCTCACCCTGGGGCGGCGCGCCGTGCACCGCGCGTGAGCTCGCGCACGAGCACCTCGATCGAGCGCTCCAGCTGGCGAATGCTCGCTGTCTCCACGCGCCCGACGCCCACCGCGCGGTTCAGCCACGCGTTGATCTCACGGTGGCTGCCGCCGTTGCGGCGGTGCAGTTCCGCCACCAGGCGGCTGCGCTCCTTGCGCAGCTGCTCACGGCGCTCGAACGCCGCCGGCGACGGTGGCTCGGGCGCCGACACCGGCTCGGCGAGGAGGGTGGGGGAGGGCGCCCGCTGGGGCGGCCCGAAAAGCGTCATCTGTGGCGCGAACTCCGCGCTCAGCGGCACGAACTCCGCGCTCGGTGAAGGCTCGCTCGCGCGTCGCTCGGCCAGCTCGTCCAAACCCTCGTCCGGCTCCACGCGACGCAGCGCGTGGCGCAGCTCGCTTTCGATCTCAGACGCGTGCACGCGCAGCGTGCGCTCCGCCGGCAGATACAGCCAGCTCGGCTCCGCCGGGCGACCGGGGATCGTGCGCACGAAGCGTCCCACGATCTGGCGGAAGATCAGCGGCGTCTTCGCCGCCGTTGCGTACACGCCCACGCGCAGCCTGGGGATGTCCACTCCCTCGGAGACCATGTTCACCGCCACGATCCACGGCTCACGTGAGTCGCGAAACGCCTGCAGCTTGCGCGCCGCGTTCGCCTCCGTGTGCAGCACCACCACCGGCGCGTGGCCGCTCGCCTCGCCCACCAGCTTCGCGATCCGCCGTGCATGCTCGCCGTCCGCGGCCACCGCCAGCGCGCCCGCGTCGCGATGGCCCTCCGCGCGCAGCGCGCGCAGCTTCGCGTCCGCCTCCTTCACGATCCGCGGCAGGCCGTCCGGCAGCTCCGTGGAGATCGCCGTGCGGTAGCGGCGGCTGGCCTCGCGCGTGCTCAGCACCGTCTCGAATGACGATTCGATCACGTCATCGCCGCTGCGCCATGACAGCGTGCCGTCGAACGTCACGAACGCCACCGGCCGGCAAATGCCGTCTGCCACCGCCTGTTCGTAGGTGTAGGAGACGTCCGGGATCGCCAGGCCCTCGCCGTCGTAGCGCACGCCCGGGATTGGTGTTGCGTCTGAGCGAAACGGAGTCCCCGACAAGAGCAGCCAGCGAGGAGCCGCCGCAAACGCGCGGCGGAAGCTCGCGCCCCATGTGAGGTCCTCGCCCAGGTGGTGCGCCTCGTCCACCACCACCAACGTGTCCCGCGAGACCTGCGCAGCCCACGCGGCCGGGTCGCTCGCCACGCGCGCATACGTCACCGCCACGCCGTCGAAGTCCCGCGGCGGCCTCGGCCCGGACGCGTCCGGCGCCAGCTGCACGCCCAATGCCGCCGCTGCGTTTGCCCACTGGCGTGTCAGCGGCGTCGTCGGACACAAGACCGCCACCCGCGTGACGATCCGTTTCGACAGCAGCTCCCGCGCGAGCTCGAGCGCCGGGCGCGTCTTGCCCGCCCCCGGCGCCGCCGAGATCAGAAACGGCCCCTCCTCCCAGCCGGCCAGACGGTCAAGCGCGTGGCGTTGCCAGGAGCGCAGCGATGTCGCGGATGCGCGTCTCAAAGAGCCCGGCATCGTGCGTCACCGTGCGGACGGACCGTCGCATGTAGCCCGGTTGAGCCAATCCGGGTACTTCCCGCGCTGAGAAGCAGCTTCTAGAGCCCGAAGACTTCGCGCCCGGCCTGCAGCGCGTCGATCAGCGCGTCGATGTCCGCACGCTCGTTGTACACGCCCACGCTCGCCCTTGCCGTCGCGCCCACGCCCAGGCAGCGCATCAGCGGTTGCGCGCAGTGGTGCCCCGCGCGGATGCACACGCCGCCGCGATCCACCAGCTCTGCGATGTCGTGCGGGTGGATGCCATCGATCGTGAACGACGCCAGACCGCCGCGGCGCTCCGCGCCCCGAGGGCCGACAACGCGCAGGCCCGGCACCTCCGCCAGGCGCTCCAGCATGTACGCCGTCAGCGCCTGCTCGTGCTCGCGCACGTTCTCCATCCCCAGCGCGCTCAGGTACTCGACGGCAGCGCCCAAGCCGACCGCCTCGGCGATCGGCGGCGTACCCGCCTCGAACTTGTACGGCAGCTCGTTCCACGTCGTCTCCTGGAAGTCCACCGACGCGATCATGTCGCCGCCGGTCAGGAACGGCTGCATCTGCTCGAGCAGCTCCTCGCGGCCGTGCAGCACGCCGATGCCCGTCGGCCCCAGCGCCTTGTGTCCCGTCCACGCGTAGAAGTCAGCGCCGATCCGCTCCACGTCCACAGGCAGCTGCGGCACCGCCTGGGCGCCGTCGATCAACGACACCGCGCCCGCCGCGCGAATCCGCGCCGTCATCTCCGCCACCGGGTTGATCGTGCCCAGCACGTTCGACACGTGCGCAAACGCCACTAGGCGCACGTCGCCACGCGCCAGCTCCGCGTCAAGCTGCTCCAGCGACAGCTCGCCCTGCTCGTCTACCTCCAGGTAGCGCAGCTGTGCGCCGCGCTCGCGGCAAAGCACCTGCCACGGCACCAGGTTCGCGTGGTGCTCCATCTGCGTGATCAGCACCGCGTCGCCTGGGCCGACGTTCGCGCGCCCCCACGAGTACGCCACGAGGTTGATCGCCTCCGTCGCGTTCTTCGTGAAGATCGTCGTGCGCGGCGCTCCTCCCACAAATGCCGCCACGCGCTCGCGCGCCCTGTCATACGCCGCGTCCGCCTCCTGCGCCAGCGCGTACACGCCGCGGTGCACGTTCGCGTTGTGGCTGGCCAGGTGCTCCGCCTGCGCGTCGATCACCACCTGCGGCTTCTGCGAGCTCGCGCCCGAGTCCAGATAGATCAGAGGACGTCCTGCGAAGGTCCGCTGGAAGATCGGAAAGTCACTGCGAACCCCTCCCAGGCCCCCGGAGGGGGCCCTCATAAGAAGGTCGTTCTCAGCGAGACGTGGCATACGTCTCGATGTCCTCGCGCGCTTTTGCCAGTTTGTTCTCGATGCGCGTGCGCACGAGCTCCTCCAGCGGCTCGTTTGCGAGCTCTGCGATCAGCGGCTCGAAGAAGCCCTCGACGATCACGCGCACCGCCGCCGGACGGTCCAGGCCGCGCGTCTGCATGTAGAAGATCGCCGTCTCATCCAGCTCGCCCACCGTGCCGCCGTGCGACGCCGACACGTCGTCCGCCGACACGAGCACCGACGGGATCGCGTCCAGGCGCGCCTTCGGCGAGAGCATCATCGTGTGGATCTGTAGGTAGGTGTGCGTCTGCTGTGCGCCCGGGTCGATCTGGATCAGGCCCTCGAAGCTCGCGCGGCTCTCGCCCGTGGCCGTCCCGCGCCAGTGCACGTCGCCGCCCGACGGGCCCGTTTCGTGCAGGTCAACCGCAAACACGTCCAGGTGCTCCTGCTCCTCCGCGAAGAACAGCCCGCGGAACGCCATGTCCCCGCCCTTCTCGCTCACCGCCAGCTCCAGGTGCTGGCGCACCAGGTGCCCGCCCAGCAGCGCCGGCAGCCAGTGGCAGTACGCGTCGCGGCCCACGCCCACGAAGCGCGTGGAGACGTCGAACACATCGCCGTGGCTCCAGTCCTGGAACTGCGCCAGGTGGCAGCGCGCGCCGTCCTGCAGGTACAGCTCGAACGCGCCCGCATGCAGGGCCTGGCCCTGAAAGTCCTCCGCGAGGTCGTACTCGTGCACGCGGAACTCGCTCGTCTCGCCGCCCACCACCAGCGTGCGTCCGTACTGAGCGATTCCCGGACGGTCGATCGCGTACACGACCTCAAACGGCTCCTCCACGGTCACGCCGCGCGGCACGTACAGGAACGCGCCACCCGTCCAGAACGCCGCGTTTGCCGCCTCCAGCTTGTGGCGGTCGATCGGCAGGCGCTTGGAGAACCACTCCTTGACCAGATCCGGGTGCTCCTCGAACGCCTGCTCCAGCGAGCACAGGATTACGCCGCGCTCCGCCAGCGCCTCGTCCAGCTCCACGTGTACGACAGCGCCAGCGCTCTGCACGATGCGCCCCGCGCGCGGAGCGTCCGGCAGCGTGCGCGTGACCACATCCGGCACGCCCGGCTCCTGCACGCTCGTCTGCAGCGCGTCGAGGTCCAGGTCCGCCAGCGTCGTGCTCCAGAAGCCCGAGCGCCGCCACACCGGGTGATCCGAGTCCTCAAAGGCTTTCAGCGCCGCCTCGCGCAGCTGCGCCAGCGTGCGCCCGTCACCCGCGCCCGCGCCGTGCAGCGCCTGGTACAGCGTCGCCTCGCGGTGGCGTCCCGCCTTCACTTTCACCGACTCCTGCCCGCCCGCGCCGTTGCTCGCCACCGGCGTGGCGCCGTTGCTCGAGCCGTTGCTCGAGACTGCGCCCGCCTCAGACACTGCTGTCACCGGCCGCCACCGCGCCGGCCGTGCCCGCGCCAACCTCCTGGCGGATCTGGTCATAGCCCTCGCGCTCCAGGCGTTCCACCAGCTCCACGCCACCCTCCAGCACGATCTTGCCGTCCATCAGGATGTGCACGAACTCCGGCTTCACGTAGTGCAAGATGCGCTGGTAGTGCGTGATGATCAGCGCCCCCAGGCCCTGCTCGTCGTGGAGCTTCTGCACGCCCTCCGCCACCGTGCGCAGCGCGTCGATGTCAAGGCCCGAGTCGGTCTCGTCCAGGATCGCCACGTCCGGCGCCAGCATCGCCATCTGCAGGATCTCCGCACGCTTCTTCTCGCCACCCGAGAAGCCGTCGTTGAGGTGGCGCGAGGTGAACGCGCGGTCCACGTCCAGCAGCTCGATCGCGTGCTGCAGCTGCGTGCGGAAACTCCTTCACATTGATTGGATCCTCACGCTTGGCGTTGATCGCCATGCGCAGAAAGTTCGCCACCGACACGCCAGGGATCGACACTGGGTACTGAAACGCCAGGAACAGGCCCGCCTTCGCGCGGTCATGCGGCGCCGCCTCCGTCAGGTCCTCGCCCTTGAACACGATTGAGCCCTGCGTGACTTCGTATGCGGGGTGGCCGAGCAGCGTGTTCGCCAGCGTCGACTTGCCCGAGCCGTTCGGTCCCATCAGCGCGTGGATCTCACCGCGGTTGATCTCCAGGTCCACGCCTCGGAGGATCTCGCGCTCCTCGATGCGCACGTGCAGGTCTGTGATCTCTAGGTCCGCCATGGTCTGTCTTCAAGCTCCCGTCGTCAGGGTTGGTGAGTGGTGTGCCGGCGCGAGCGACTCCACCGCCACGGTCGGCAGCGCCGGTCCCGTGGGGATCGCGCCCTCGACCGGCAGGGTCGGGCTCGCCAGCAGATCCGCCAGCGTCGTCTCGCGCAGCGTGTTCACGATCGAGAAGCGCACGCGTGTCCACAGCAGCTTCGTCGGGCACGCGTGTGGGCTCGTGCCTGCCTTGCTCGCCTCACGCGAGCACACGATCGAGCCGTCCGAGGCCTGTGAGATGCACTCGATCGGTGCGATCGAGCCCTCCAGCGCCTCCACGACCTCCGCCATCGTGATCTCGCTCGCCGGGCGCGCCAGCATGTAGCCGCCGCGCGAGCCGCGCCGCGAGTCCACCAGCGCCGCCTTGCGCAGACGCGCGACCAGGTGCTCCAGGTAGGCCAGCGGCAGGCCGTCGTGGGCCGCGATCTCCGCAAGCGGCACCGGCTCGCCGCCGTCACGGCGTGCAAGCTCGACCATCACGCGTACGCCGTACTCGGCCTTTGTCGAGAACATCATCTTGATTTCCTACCTCGCAGCTAGGGTATCAGGGGCCGCTGGACTCTCCGTCGAGTCTGCGCACGTCGTGGCTGAGCCCTTCCGGCGTCAGCTCTTCAGACTCAAACAGCACGCGCTTGTGTCCCGAGCCGTCGATCAGCAGCACCGGCGCGTACTCGTCGAACACCGCCGCCCCGTCGCTCGCCGGCTTGATCGCGTACGCGTGCCACACCGCACGCAGCTGCGCCGGGGTGCCCGTCAGGTACTGCACCCGTCCCGTCAGCGAGACCTCAGCCAGAAAACGCCTCACGTTCGCCGGCGTGTCTGCCGCCGGGTCCGCGCTCACGATCAGCACCGCCGGCGCCGGCGCATGCTCTTCCGTCAGTTCGTTCAGCGCACCGCGGATCTGCTGCCCGATTACCACGCACGTATCGCCGCACGTCGAGTACAGGAACGTCAGCATCACCACGCGGCCGCGGTAGGAGCTCAGCGAGACCTCGCTCCCTGCTTGGTCGTGCAGCGTGAACCGCGGCGCAGCGATCTCTCCCGGGAATGGCGCGCCCACGAATTCAGATTCCCGACCCGTCGCCGAGGTGATTGACGTCGAGCCTTTGCCGCCGCCGGAGGAGAGGGCGATGATCACCACGATCGTCGCCACCAGCACCGCCGTTGCCAGCGCCGCCGCCGTCATTCGAGCCTGCCTGGACATCCGCGTGAGGGTACGGGAACGGCGGGGATTCGAGGAGCGGGCAGGTGGTGGGGTGACGAGGTGCGGCTCAGTGTGGGCGAGCGGTGTGGCTGTCACCCGACGAAAACTCTGTCCCACCATGGCTATACAGAACTTTTGCGGCAACATACATACTCCCCGGCTTCACAGCGAAAGGCCCGGCAACAGGCCGAAGCGCCGCTAGACTTTGTGAAGTCCCTGAATCCCGACCCTGGTTTAGGAGTTTTCAATTATGAGCCCGTCAGGCGCGGAGCTTCTCCGCCGAGTAAAGAGCCAGATTCAAGAGGTCGACCCCTCAGAGGTCAACGAGCTGATCAGCGAGGGTGTGACGATCGTCGACGTGCGCGGCTCGGAAGAGTTCGCCACGGGACACCTGCCCGGCGCCAAGAGCATCCCGCGGGGGCATCTGGAGGCGCGCATCGAGAACGCCGCGCCGGACCGCTCGGCCGAGCTGATCCTCTACTGCCAGTCGGGCAACCGCTCCGCCTACGCCGCGCGCACCCTGCAGGAGGACCTCGGCTACGAGCACGTGCGCTCGATGACCGGCGGCATCACGCTGTGGAAGGACCGCGGCTACGAGGTCGACATCCCGCGCTCGCTGAACCCCGAACAGCGTGAGCGCTACTCGCGCCACCTGCTGATCCCCGAGATCGGCGTTGAGGGGCAGCAGAAGCTGCTTGACGCGAAGGTGCTGCTGCTCGGCGCGGGCGGGCTCGGCTCGCCGACCGCGCTGTACCTCGCGGCGGCCGGCGTTGGCACGCTGGGAATCGTCGATGACGACGTCGTCGACCTCTCCAACCTCCAGCGCCAGGTGATCCACGACACCGACCGCATTGGCATCCCCAAGGTGGAGTCAGCCGAGCAGTCGATCCACGCCCTCAACCCGGACGTGAAGGTCGTCAAGTACCAGACGCGGGTCGATGCCTCCAACATCATGCAGATCATCGAGGGCTACGACGTGATCGTCGATGGGGTCGACAACTTCCCCACCCGCTACCTACTCAATGACGCAACCGTGCGTCTGCAGATCCCCGTCGTCTCCGCTTCGATCCTCGGCTTCGACGGTCAGCTGTCGGTGTTCAAACCGTACGATGGCCCGTGCTACCGCTGCCTCTTCCGCGAGCCGCCGCCGGCCGAGCTGGCGCCCTCCTGCGGTGCCAACGGCGTGCTCGGCGTGCTCCCCGGCACGATGGGCCTGCTGCAGGCCACCGAGGTCGTCAAGCTGATCCTCGAGATCGGCGAACCCGCAATCGGACGGCTGCTGCTCTACGACGCGCTGGGCGCCACGCTCACCGAGGTCAAAGTCCACCGCGACCCCGAGTGCCCGATCTGCTCACGCGAGCCGGACGAGATCGCCGACGAGGAGATGGGCGTGTTCCCTGATTACGAGGCGTTCTGCGCCGCGGCAGGGTAGTCTGCGCGCGGATGGCAACGATCAAGATCCCACCCGTGCTGCGCGACTCTGTCGGCGGCGAGAAGGAGGTTGGCGCGAGCGGCGGCAACGTCGGTGAGGTGCTGCGCGACCTCGTCGCCACGCACCCGGCCACGCAGACCCAGCTGTTCGCCGCCGACGGCGAGCTCAACCGCTACGTCAACGTCTATCTGAACGACGAGGACGTACGCGTGCTCGACGGGCTGGACACCTCCGTCGGCGACACCGACACGCTCGTGATCCTGCCGGCCATGGCCGGCGGGTCTTTCTGAGCGGCGGCCTCGTGCATCAGTGGGCGGTGAGCGCCGCGACCTCTCTCCAGCCGTAGTCGCAGACAATGCGCATCATTTGCGGTTGATCACCGACATTTTCAGACTATTGCCCGCTTTGTCGCCGATCAGCGACAATCGGTCCGATCCTGAGGATATGGTCGTTGATCGACGACAATGATCGTGAGAACAAAAGACGAGCTGAGGGAGGTCGTGCGCGCTCGCCGTCGCGAGCTCGGACTTAGTCAGGAGGACCTCGCCGATGTGATCGGAGCCCACAGGGCATTCGTCAGCCAATTCGAGCGAGGCAGGACCGACGCGCGCCTCGATCTCGTGCTCAAGCTCCTGCACGCACTCGGCTTGGACGTGGATCTACGAGCCCGTGAGCAGTGACCGAGCTCGTCGTCTACCTTTGCGGCAGTCTTGCGGGGCGCCTGATACGCAAGGACAACGGCAACCTACAGTTCCGCTATTACGCTGACTATGGGGGGCCGTCCGTCTCGCAGTCCCTGCCGGTGGGGCCGATCGCCTATCCGCATGACCTATGTCGTGCGGTCTTCGGCGGTCTGCTGGTCGAAGGCGAGGCGCGCGAGGCGGTCGCGCGCAACCTCGGCGTGTCGGTGGGAAACGACTACGCGCTGCTGGAGGCCCTGGGCGGCGACTGCGCCGGGGCGATCACGATCCTCGAGCCCGGCGAAGAGCTGCCGAGCGTTCCCCATGCGCGCCCGCTCGATGCCGAGCAACTGGACGTGCTGCTGCGCGAACTTCCACAGCGTCCGCTCGCCGCCGATCCGGCCGAGGGAACACGTCTGTCGCTGGCCGGAGCGCAGCCGAAGCTGCCGGTGATCCTCGAGCGCGAGGAGTACTCGCTGCCGCTCAACGCAGCCGCGGCCACGACGCACATCCTCAAGCCCGAACCGGCGCGTTTCGCGGGACTGGTGGACAACGAGGCTTTCTGCATGGAGCTGGCACACGCCGTCGGGCTGCCGGTCGCGCAGGTGCACAAGCGCGCCAGCTCGGGTGGCTTGTCCTACCTGCTGGTCGAGCGCTATGACCGCGATCCAACTTCCGACCCGATCCGCCGCCTGCATCAGGAGGACTTCTGCCAGGCGCTCGGCCGGCAGCCCGAGCGCAAGTACCAGGCCGACGGCGGACCGACGGTGGCTGACGCGGTCTCGTTGCTGCGCGCCTGCTCGGCCAAGCCCGCCCAGGATCTGCCCGTGCTCTGGCGCGCGCTCGTGTTCAACTGGCTGATCGGGAACTGCGACGCACACGCGAAGAACTTCTCGCTGCTATACGACGTCCGCGTGCCTACCCTCGCGCCGCTGTACGACCTCGTAAGCACGACCGTGTACCCCGAGCTCACCCGGCGGCTGGCGATGAGCTTGGGCGAGGCGAGCCAGATCGAGCAGGTGGATGCGCACACCTGGCGGGGCCTCGCACATCAGGTCAGCTACAGCGAGCGCTTCGCCGTGCGCGAGACGGACAACCTGGTCCGACGCGTGTGCGCGGAGGCCGACAGGCTAGCCGGATCCCCGCCACACCGAAGCGACATCGTCGCGCAGATCGTCGAAGGGATCCGCGTTCGCGCCGCTGGCGTCGCCATGCGCCGCGAAGCAGGCGCCAGCACCTAGCCCTTGGCGGCGTCAAATTCCAAATGAAGGTCTACGCACGGTCTTCCGCCGGGGTGGTCCTTAGCCTCCTTGTCCATATTTCGGGGCAGAGGCTACGCCTCTGCGGGTATGCGAACGATTGGCTTGGTCGATGAGAACGCAATGGGGGTCCTCGTATGCTCGTCGCGCTGTTCGGGCCCAAGCTGAGGCGCTGACGGGCCTGCTGGTGGTGGCGCTGCTGGCGCTCTGTGTGATCACACCCGCGTCCGCATTGGCCAACTACCACGGCACGCAGTACACGCTCGAAGTTACCGAGGGCGAGAACACGATCCCGCAGTACGAATCGGTGGCCGGCACCGTCGCCAAGGTCGAACCGAGCGCGTCGGTCGCCGTGTCGATCATCCGCAACGGCACGACTGTCTACAGAAGCGAAGGTGACGGCTGGGCCGGCGTGCCGCAGGTCCCGCAGCCTGGCGAAACGGTGGTGCTGGAATCGCCCGTCGGGCACGTGATCGGCTCGGACGTCTACGACGGGCTGCCGACGATTGATCCCAGCACATGCGTGGGGTCCACGAACTTCGAAGGCGAGAACACCTCGGGATTCACCGTCGAAGGTTCCTATGTGACCTACACGCTCTTGTCCGCCAGGAAACACGAAGTGCAGCGATCAGGCTTTAGTCAAGCGCAGGTGAAAACCCTGACGGGCACAAGCTTCGGTGGGAGCTTCCTCGCGCCGATTGCCCCCGGTGCGACCGTGATGGTCACGGAGTCGCTGAAATCTGCGCTCCCGGGCGAAGCGACCTACACGTACGTGAGCGAACGTGTCGAACCAGCCAACGCGAGCTGCCCGGCGCCGGCGCCGACACATCCCGCGCCTCCTCCACTCGTGACGCCGCTGAGCGGAGCCCTCACTACCCTCGGTCACTCCAAGATCCAGATCATTCTGAAATCGGGCTACCGCGATCACGTGAGGATCAACCAGGCGGGAACGATCACGCAGGAGCTCTTCCTGCGGGGTGGCAAACTCCCGGCAGTCGCGGCCCGTCATCACAAGAAGCCGCACCCAGCGCTGCTGCTGGCCCGCGGTACGGCGAAGACCAGTGTGCCCGGCACGGTCAGCGTCGCGCTCAAGCTCACCACCGCCGGGCGGCGCAAGCTCAAGTCGACGGGGACTGTGAACGCGATCCTTCTAACGACACTGCGTACGGCGAACGGCCAGGTCGACACGCTGGCGCCGAAGTCGCTCAGGCTTCACCACTAGGCGCGGCACGTGCCCAGCGCCCTGGGGTTCGCACTGAGTGCGCTCGTGTGGCTCGCACCGCCGCCAGTGCTGCCGTTTCAGTCGCGCACCGGCCCTGAAGGGCCACCGCGCCCGGTGACCGTTACGCCGCCCTTCGGAGCTGAAGCACCAGCCACCAGCTACGCATCGATACGCGCGCAGAATCGTGCTCTGCTGGAAGGCCCCTTCCCGAGCGACGGGCTCCAGCGAGGCGTCTCCGACGGCCAGCTGCTGCTGTCCGAACCAGCCGCTGTCCGCGAGCTTGCGCTTAGCCGCATCCGTGCAGCCGGGGCGAGGGTGGTGCGCATCCCCGTCAACTGGAACGACATCGTCAGCGCGTCCCCTGGCCCCAGCTTCCTCGCCACCGACCCAGCCAGCGTCGAATATCACTTCGCCCTGATTGACGCGGCCGTCATCGGTACTGTCTCTGCCGGGCTGACGCCGCTGCTCGTCGTCTCGCACGCTCCTGCGTTCGCCGAAGCCGCCCCGCGCTGGCGCTTCGCCTACCCTGGCAGCTGGGATCCCAGTCCCGAAGCGCTACGCGCTTTCGCCACCGCGCTCGCAACCCGCTACGACGGCAGTTTTCCCAATCCGCTGGCCCCGACGCGGCCGCTGCCGAGGGTACGTCTCTTCCAGGCGTGGAACGAGCCCAACCTCGCTCGTTACCTCGAGCCGCAGTGGGTCGCCCGCGACGGACAGTGGAGAGCGTTCTCTCCGTCGCTGTACCGCGAACTACTCAACGGCTTCTACGCCGGCGTCAAGGCCGTTGTGCCCAGCGACGTCGTGATCGCGGCCGGTGTGGCACCCAACGGCGACCCGGCGGGCGTAGGGCGCATGGCGCCGGTGTCGTTCCTGCGTTCGCTGCTCTGCCTCCCGGCGAGCGGCGTGCGGCGCGCCGGCGATTGTCCGCAGCCGCCCCACTTCGACGTGCTCGCCTTCCATCCGCTCTCAGTGGGCAATCCCGACGTACCTGCGCCGTCATCGCTCGAAGTCTCCATATCCGACGCCGCCAAGGTGACCGGGCTGCTAAGGCAGGCCGAACGCGTCCACACGGCCCTACCGGAGGGAGAGAAGCGCGTGTGGGTCACCGAGCTCGACTGGGAAAGTCAGCCCCAGTCGCCTCAGGGGGTCCCTCCGCGCTTGCAGGCCGCGTGGGTCTCTCGCGCGCTTCATCGCCTCTGGGTGGCAGGGGTGAGCCTTGTGTCCTGGGAGTACCTCGTCGATCCCCTCCACGGTGTGCAGCTCAACACCCCCACCGGCGGCATCGTCGAAGTGCCGCGCCCTGCCGGCCTGTATGCCGCCGGCGCCGGTGGTCAGTTCGCTAATGCAACCCCCAAGCAGTTCCTGCGAGGCTTCACCTTCCCGTTCGATCCGTTGCGCATGAGCTCCAAGCGGGTGCGGGTGTGGGGGCTGCTGATGCGTGCGCGCGAGCCGGTAGTGCTCGAACGCGAGCCGCCGCGAGGCGGGGTGTGGCGGCCGGTCGCGAATCTCCACGCGAACCGCTATGGCGTGCTCAACGTCCTGCTCTCGCTGCGCGGTGCCGCGCGTCTGCGCCTGCAGAGTGGTGGTCTTCGGTCGGCCGTGTCATCGCTGTCGGCCACTCGGAGCCGTCTGTGAGCCGGCCCGTCTGGCCGTGAGCCGCTAGGCCGCCGCCGCGCCCTCGGCTGCGGGCGTAGGCACTGCCTCTGCTGAAACGCCCACGCCTCCCGCCGCCGGCACGTGACTCATCGCGTGCTCGGCCAGCGCGGTGATCGTCAGCGAAGGGTTCACACCAACGTTGGCCGGCACCGCGGAGCCGTCGCAGACGAGCAGGTTCTCGTAGCCGAACACGCGCTGGTGCGCATCCACCACCCCCCGCTCGGGGTCGGGCGCGATCACAGCACCACCGAGGATGTGCGCGGTTGTGGGGATGTTGAAGAGGGCCTCCGTGACGGAGCTCTGGGCGATCCCGCCGGTGCGCTCGGCGAACCATTCGGCGGCCTTGTTGGCGATCGGGATGAACGTCGGCATCGGGCGCTCGGGGTCCTGTTCGGTCTTCAGCCAGAACGTGCCGAACGGTCCTTTGTGGGGACGCAGCGCGATCGCATTATCGAGCGTCTGCATCACGAGGATGATGATCGTACGCCGCGACCAGTGTTTGGGGAACATCACCTTCGCCAAGCGCTTGGGGTGCAGCACGATCTGCGTGAGCAGCTTCAGCGGGCGCGTGGCACGCGTTCCGTCGCCCACGAGCAGCGTGTTCAGGCGGTGCATCGAGTCGCCATCATCACCGTAGGTAACGGTCTCGATGTGCGTGTGTGGGTCGGGGTAGATCGAGGATGTGATCGCGACGCGTTTGATCAGGTCGTCTGGGTAGTCCTCCGGCACCGTCACCGCGAGGACCGCCTCCGAGTTCGTGCGCACGAGCTCGCCCAGCCTCGAGGAGATGCGCGGCAGCGAGCCTTTTATCCGGCACAGCTGCAGCAGCCTGTTCGTACCCAGCGGTCCCGCAGAGACGACCACGCCGCGTGCGCGCTGCACGCGGCGATCCTTGCGCAGCCACGCGCCCGAGCGCACGCTTTCCACTTCGTAGCCGTCGCTGCCGTCGGCGGCGCCGATCGGGCGGATGTCCACGACGGTGCGTTCCGGCGTCACCTTCGCGCCGCGCTTCTCGGCGAAGTACAGGTAGTTCTTGACGAGCGTGTTCTTCGCGCCGTGCGGGCAGCCGACCATGCAGCGACCGCACAGACGGCAGCCGGTCCGGTCTGGTCCCTCGCCGTCGAAGAACGGGTCGGCTACGGTCTTGCCGGCCTCGCCCTCCGCGCCGAAGAAGACGCCGACGGGAGTGCGTTTGTAGGTGTCGCCGACGCCGAGCTCCTCGCCGAGCTCCCGCAGGAGCTGATCGGCGGGGTCCTCGTGCGGGTTTTCGACCACGCCGAGCATGCGCTGAGCTTCCGTGTAGTGCGGGGCGAGCGCGCTCGCCCAGTCGGTCATCTCCGCCCACTGGCGGTCTTCGAAGAACGCGTTTGGCGGCACGTACAGCGTGTTCGCGTACCCGAGGCTACCGCCGCCGACACCGCACCCGGAAACAACCGAGACGTCCTTGAAGGTGGTCAGGCGGAAGATGCCCTTCATGCCCAGCCGCGGGTTCCAGAAGTAGCGCTTCAGATCGTTCGTGGAGCTCGCGAACTCATCGTCTGCGAAGCGCCTGCCGCACTCGAGTACGCCCACCGAGTAGCCCTTCTCGCTGAGGCGCAGCGCCGAGACGCTGCCCCCGAAGCCGGAGCCGACCACCAGCCAGTCGTAGTCGAATCGCTCCCCGCTGCTCGCCATTGCTGCTGGATGTTAGTCGTTGCCTGGCTGCGTGGCCAGCCGGCTGTGGCTCAGCCGCCAGGCGATTTGCCGAGTTTGAACTTGTGCTTGACGAACGTCACAGATCCGGACCAGGTGTATTCCTGCTGGCAGGTGATGCCGCCGCCGCTACCGCAGTCCGACGGGACCATCTCGGCGGCGCCCACCGATACGTGCTTGGTCACGCTTGCACGCTTGAGTTCGCTCGGCGAGAGCTGCACCTTGGCGGTGAGCGGACGCACGCTTGGCAGGCCTTCGGTGGCGTGCTTGGTGCCCACGCCGGCGAAGCTTTCGATGATGTCGTGCCAATAGTCCTCGGGTTCGCAGGCAAGCACGCCGTTGCCCGCGCCGGAGGTTGTTTCGTAGGAGTTGAGGGCGTACATGTTGAAGATCACGCCTTTGGTCGGGCCAGCCGGGCGTTTCACCGTGACCTCGCCTCCGCCGAACGCGCCCCCTTCTTTCGGAAGTCCCAGGGTCCCGCTGTGCGAGCAGTCCTCTTCGTCGGCGCCTGTGTTCGTGATCGTCCAGTTGCCGCCGGCGCTCTGCCCGAGCCCGTATGAGGGAAACGACGAACCGACCAGCGGGCTCGATGCGAGCGTGGGGATCAGAACGTCCGGGTAGATCGTGTTCCATTTCCAGCTCGCTTCTTCGTGGAGCACCGCCGGGGTTTCGCTGTTCGTGACCGTCCGCTTGTAGCTGCCCTTGCCGTCGAACACGACCTTGAACTCGTAGAAGGGCTGAAAGGCCGCCGTGCGAACGTGTGCCGAGGCCTGCGAAGCGAAGCCCAGCACCGATAGAGACATCAGCAGAAGCGATACGCCGCAGACCGCTCGCCGTCGCCGCACACCGACTATGCCCATTTTTGCCCCCCGGTCTCAAAGTGATTCGCATCAACGGCGAACGCGGCGAGATCCTAACAGCGGTCGATCCTCGCGTGGGCGTCGGCGATGTGTCGCTCGATATCGCTCGAGTGCCCCGCTATATTCCGTGAAGTAATGGCGGTGGAGCGGCTCAGGAACAGGCCTTGCGGGGGCCGCTACGCGGACATCGTCCAGTCGATCGGGCATACGCCGCTGGTCGAGCTGCCGGGCCTCTCGCCCAAGCCGGGCGTGCGCATCTGGGCAAAGCTCGAGTCTCGCAACCCGACCGGGTCGGTCAAGGACCGCGTTGCGCGTGCGCTGATTGAGGACGCCGAGGAGAAAGGTGCGCTCGGCCCCGGGCAGAAGATCCTCGAACCGACGTCCGGCAACACGGGCATTTCCCTGGCGATGATCTGCTCGCGCAAGGGCTATGAGCTGAAGGTGGTGATGCCGGAGAACGTCACCCAGGAGCGCACGCAGCTGCTGCGCATGTACGGCGCGGAGATCGTCTACTCGCCCGGCGACCAAGGCTCCAACGGCGCGGTCGCGATGGCCCTAGAGATGGCCGCGGAAGACTCCTCCTACTACATGCCCTACCAGTACGGCAACCCGGCGAATCCCAACGCCCACTACAACGGCACGGCGATCGAGATCCTGGAAGAGCTGGACGAGGTGACTGCGTTCGTTGCGGGCCTCGGCACAGGTGGCACGCTGATGGGCAACGGCAGGCGGTTGAAGGAGGAGCTGGGCGACGCTGTGAAGATCGTCGCGGCGGAGCCAAAGCAGGGCGAGCCGGTGCAGGGACTGCGTTCGCTCGACGACGGGTTCATCCCCCCGATCATCGACATCTCACTGCTGGACCGCAAGATCTTCGTGACCAACCAGGACGCGATCGTCTGGACGCGCAAGCTGCTCGACCAGGAGGGCGTCTTCGCCGGGGTCTCCAGCGGCGCGATCGCGAGCATCGCCGTGCGCATCGCGGGCGAGCTCGACGAGGGTAACGTCGTGTTCGTGGTTGCCGACGACGGCTGGAAGTACCTGTCCAGTGGGATCTACACCCTGCCCGTCGAGGAGATCGAGAACCTCGAGTCCACCGTCTGGTGGTAGCCGTCCCCATCAGCCTCCGCTAGGGACGCCACGGACATGGACATCTCCTCTGAGCTTCTCGACGAGATCGTCGCGCACGCGCTCGAGAATCCCAAGATCGAGTGCTGTGGCCTCGTGGCTGTCGCAGAGGCGACGGACGGCAACAAGACGGCGACCCGCGTATACCGGGCGGAGAACATTCACGCGAGCGCCCTCAAGTTCGAGATCGACCCCCTCGAGCTATACCGGCTCACGCGCGAGATCGAGGGTCTGGGATGGGATGTCGGTGCGGTGTACCACTCCCACGTGCGCAGCGCACCGAAGCCGTCGCAGACGGACATCTCGTTCGCGGCGCACGCGGGCAACATCGAGTGGATCATCGTGGGCCTTGCCGCCGGGCAGGAGCCCGAGGTTCGTTCTTACCTGATCGAGCAAAGCGAGGTCCGGGAGGTCCCGCTGAAGGTCACGTAATGGAGGGGGAGCCGATCTTCTGTCCAAGCTGCGCGCGGGCGCACCCGCCCAGCGAGCGCTTCTGCGCCGCCTGCCGGATGCCGCTGGTGCACGCCGCCGGCGGCGAGCAGCCGACGAGCGAGCGTCAGCGCCACGCGCGCAAGATCAAGCCCCAGTACGCGGAAGGACCGCTTGTGCGGGTTGCCCGCGTGGCAAGTCAACCGGAGGCTGAGTTCATCGCGGGACTGCTGCTGGAGGAGGGGATCCCGTGTTTGGTGCGCAACGCGATCGGCGGCTATTCGGCTGTGATCGGCGAGCACGACGTGCTCGTCGCCGAGTCGGGGGCCGAGGTCGCTCGCGAAGCGCTGAAGTGGGAGCGGCCCTCGGGAGGCCAGCCGCAGGCGTAGAACCGCTTAGACGAGAGCCGGCTGGCCGGCTTCGTTGGTGATCGCCCTGATCTCTTCGGAGGCGCGCTCGAACTCGGCGTCGGAAAGCACGGGCGTGCCCTCGAACGGCAGTTCGCGCGCGAGCTCGATCCAGGCGTTCGGTCCTGTGTACTCGTCCTTGACCTTCACCGTCACCGGGCGCGGAATGCGATAGGTGCGCAGCAATAGAACGTGCAAAGGCTGGCGTCCGCGCCAGCCGAGGCGCTTTTCTGCGTAGTCAGGCGTCCACACGTAGAACGGCGAGAGCGCGTCCACACAGCGCGGGTCAACGATCGTGAAATGGTCGGTGACTTCAGCCCAGGCGCGGATGCGCACGCGGTCGGGCTGCTGTAGCGGGGCGCCTGAGACGAACGTGTGCAGCGGCGGCTCGCCCTCGCTCCAGACGCCCTCCTCGAGCGCGCGGCGCAACTCTGGCTGGTGGGACTCGCGTACGAGGTCACCCGGCTGGTGGTCGAACGTGGGGTAGAGGAAGAAACGCTCGTGGGCGAGCTTGAATGGCTTGTCGCCGGGGGGCAGGACGCCCTTACGGAGGGTTAGGAGCTGCTCTCCTTCCGCTAGCGCGCGGACGGTGACAGCCCATTCTTTGAAAGCAATTGGCATGGGTCAGAAACAAACGAGGTGAGGCGGGGAACGTCAGTCTGAAACACGCGGGTCGCCTGAGACGGAAACACTGCGCGCTCCCGTTAAAGATACGAAACCTGAGCGAAAATCCCAAATCGCCTGCAAATAGCGGGTTTTTTTGGCCACATGGCCAGTTCGGAGTGGTTCTCAGATCACAAGCGCCGCCCGGCGAACCCCTCCACGGCCTCGATCATCGCGGCGTAGTCGTCGTCCGCGTGGCCGCGTCCCATGGTCGCAGCGAGTATGTCCCGCGCATGGCCGGCGGACGGGAACGGCACGCCCGCCTTCTGCGCCTCCTCGAGACACAGACGCACGTCCTTGAGCATGTGCGCGGTCTTGAACATTGTCGCGAATTCGTGCTCGCGCATCGGGCTCGACTTCATCGTCAGCTGTGCCGAGGCCCCCGAGCCGGCGGATGTCACTTCCACGAGCGCGTCCAGCTCCACGCCGGTGGCACGCGCCAGCACCAGCGCCTCGGCGACCGCAGCGGCGTTGGCCGCGCCGAGCGAGTTGTTGATCAGCTTCAGCATCTGGCCCTGGCCGAGCTCGCCCACATAGGCGACCAGCCTGCCCATGCGCTCCAGCAGCGGCTGCACGCGTTCGAAGCTCTCCTGCGGGCCGCCCACCATGATCGTCAGCGAGCCCTCCTCGGCACGCGGTGAGGAGCCCGTCACGGGGGCGTCGATCATGCCGACGCCCCGCTGCTGCAGTGCAGCGCCGATCATGCGCGCGTCGGCAGGGCCGATCGTGGACATGTCCACACACAAGAGCCCCGGGTGGGCGCTGTGCACGACGCCCCCGTCGCCGAGCAATATCTCGGCGACCTGCGCGCCGTCGACGACCATGCTCACGACGACGTCGCTGCGCTCGGCGACCTCGGCAGGCGTTTGCGCCGCGGTGGCACCGTGCTCGGACGCCCATGCCTCGGCCTTGCCGGGCGTGTGCGTCCACACCGTCAGCGGGTACCCCGCGCGCGCAAGGTTGGCGGCCATGCGCGAGCCCATGATCCCCAGTCCGAGGAAGCCCACGCGCTCATTGCCTTGCTGCTCGGACATCTCCGTAGCCTCCTCCGCCAGGGGTTTCCACGCGCAGGCGCTGGCCGGCGCGCAGCGTCCCGGTGATCTTAGATCGCAGTGGCTGACCGTCGAGCAGATCGTGGCCAGGAGCGCCGGGTTCGCCGCCCGCGGCGCCGCGGGCTGGGTGGCGGCGGCGCTCGCCGATCAGCGAGAAGGTCATCTCCCGTAGGGCCTCGAGCTCACGTACGACACCGTCGCCGCCGCGGTGGCGCCCGCCTCCGCCGGAGTCGCGGCGCAGCGCGTACTGGACGACGCGCAGAGGGAATTCTCGCTCCAGCGCCTCGATCGGGGTATTCAGCGTGTTGCTCATTGCCACGTGCACGCCGCTCGGCCCATCCGCGTCCGCGCATGCGCCTTGGCCGCCGCCGAGCGTCTCGTAGTAGGAGAAGCCTGAGTCCTCTGAGGACGAGGCGGGGGCGCCGAGCGTGAGGTTGTTCATCGTGCCCTGTCCCTGGGCGCGCCCGAAGGCGCTTAGCACCAGGTCGGCCACGCGCGAGGAGGTCTCAACGTTCCCCGCCGCCACCGCGGCGCCCGGGCGCGCGTTGAGGATCGTGCCGAGCGGTGCGTGCACCTCAATCGGGCGGTAGGCGCCGGCCGTCGCGGGGATATCGGGGTCGGTGAGCACGCGCACCGCGAACAGACACGCCGAGCGCGTGACCGCCAGCGGGCAGTTGAGGTTTCCCTCGTGCTGTGGGTCGCTGCCGGCGAAATCCAGCACGAGCCGCTCTCCCTGGATCTGTGCACGCAGGCGCAGCACCACATCGCCCTCCGCTGCCTCGAGCACATCCTCGGCGTACAGCTCTCCGTCGGCCAGCGCGGCCAGGCATCCCCTGGTGCGCCGCTCGCAGTAGTCGAGCACCTCGTCAGTGCCCTGGCGTAGCCGTTCGACGCCAATCCGCGCTGCAAGCTCGCCGAGACGGAGCACCCCGGTGCGGTTGGCCGCCAGCTGCGCGTGCAGGTCGGCTCGTCGCTCGTGTGGTTGGCGCATGCGTCGCACGAGCGCCTCGATCGCTGCGTCGTCCAGGCGGGTGGGGGGGATGACGACACCCTCTTCCTCCAGGTTGCGACTGTCGGCGGGCATCGAGCCTGGGAGTCGCGCGCCCACGTCCGCGTGGTGCGCGCGGCTGGCCGCAAAGCCGATTAGTTCGGCGTTCGTCGTGTCAAACACGGGCGTGATGACGGTGATGTCGGGGAGGTGCGTACCTCCGGCGAACGGATCGTTCAGGATCCAGGAGACCCCCGGGAGGTGGTCCTCGCCGAGCACGGCCTGCACGGCCGCAGGCATCGCGCCGAGGTGCACAGGGATGTGCTCGGCCTGCATGATCATCTGCCCGTCGGCGTCGAACAGCGCCGTGGATGCGTCGCGTCGCTCCTTGATGTTCGATGAGTGTGCCGCGCGGATCAGCACAACGCCCATCTCCTCGCAGGCCGCGTGCAGCGCGCCGGTGAGGACCTGCAGCTCAATCGGGTCGAACGTGGCTCCGCGGCCCTGGCGGCTGGCGCTCATGTCGATGATGAGTTTCTTGGAGGGATGGCAGTGGTGTCCAGGAGGCGCACGGTCCCCCGGTCATCAACGTGTCCGGACCAGCCAGGGGGGATCAGCAGCGTCGCCTCCGGCAACGCGCACAGCGCCGGCCCCTCGAGTTCGCTGCCGGTCGCCGGTTCGCCGCGGAGAATCGTGGTGGGCGTGGGCATGCCGTCGAAGATCACGGTCCGCACCTCCGGTTCTGAGATGGAGGGCGCGGCGGATGCGGTGGGGCGCAGCTCGGGGGCGGCGCCCCAGGCGGAGACGCGGATGTTGACGAGCTCGACGTCGGAGCTCTCATCGCGATAGCCGTAGCGGCGCTCGTGTGCTTGTGCGAATTCGCTGCGCAGGGCATCTGGGTCGAGCCCGCCGTCGTGGCAGTCGGGTTTGACCTCCTCATCGATCGAGAGCTCGAAGGACTGGCCGTGGTAGCGCAGCTCGTAGCGTACGCGCAGGCGCGCCGGCGGCTCGGATAGTGCGGTGCTCGCCTGGTCGACCAGCGCCGTGCGTTCCTGCTCGAGCGACTCAGGCGAGAGCACGCGACCGTGAGGGCCGCCGAGCATCACCGTGCGCGTGACGTCGCGACGCGGCGCAGCGGCAGCGAGCCCAAGGGCGCAGAGCACGCCAGAGGCGCGCGGGCAGAGCACGCGTGTGATGCCCAGCCGGCGCGCGAGCGCGGCGGCGTGCAGCGGTCCGGCGCCGCCGAAGGGCATCAGCGCGAAGTCGCGCGGGTCGATCCCGCGCTCGACGCTCATCACGCGCAGCGCGCCCAGCATGTGCGCCTCGGCCACGCGCACGATCCCCTCCGCGCACGCGGCTGGCTCGAGCCCGAGCGCTCGTGCCAGACGCGATATGGCGCGCTCGGCGGCGCGTCGGTCCAGCATCAGGCCGCCTGCGAGCGGCGCGTCGTCGAGCAGGCGTCCGAGCAGCAGGTTCGCGTCGGTGACGGTCGCGTACTCGGAGCCCCGGCCGTAGCAGGCCGGTCCGGGGGTGGCGCCTGCGGAGGCGGGCCCCACGCGCAGCGCGCCGCCGGCGTCGCGCCAGGCGATCGATCCCCCGCCCGCGCCCACCGTGTGGATGTCCAGCGCGGGCAGCGACAGCGGCCGCCCCGCGATCGCGCGCTCCGCCGTCTCCGCGACGTGACCGTCGTCGATCAGGCAGACGTCGCAGGAGGTGCCGCCCATGTCGAAGCACAGCACGTCGTGCTCGCCGGCGAGCTCGCTCAGCAGGAGTGCGCCGCCCACGCCCCCGGCGGGACCGGAGAGGACGGTGAGCGCGGCGTGCGCGCCCGCGTGCGTGGCGTCGGTGAGGCCGCCTGAAGACTGCATGATCTGTGGCTCGCTCAGCCCGATCGTGCGGGCCTCCACCAGGAGCCGGCTGAGGTAGGAGCCGAGCAGCGGCGAGAGCGCTGCGTCGAGGACTGTGGTCGCCGTGCGCTCGTACTCACGAAACGTGCCCACCAGCTCGCTGGAGAGCGACAGATGCACGCCCGGCAGCAGCCGCGAGATCGTCTCGGCGAGCAGCCGCTCGTGCGTCGGGTCGGCGTAGGAGTGCAGAAGCGAGACGGCGACCGCTTCGGGCTTGCACCGCGCCAGGCGTTCGACGGCGTCCTGTGCGTCGGTTGCGGAGAGCGGGCTCAGCGGTCCGTCCGCGCCCATGCGCTCGCGCACCGCCACGCGCAGCTCGGCGGGAACGAGTGGCGCAGGTGCGGCGGCGCACAGCTTGTAGAGCTGCGCGCGGTTCTGGCGCGCGAGCTCGATCACGTCGGTGAAGCCCTCCGTCGCCAGCAGCGCCGTGCGGGCGGTGCGGCCCTCCAGGAGCGCGTTCGTGGCCACGGTCATGCCGTGAGCGAAGCGCTCGACATCCTGCGTTTGCGCGCCGGCTTTGTGCAGCAGCAGGCGTACGGCCTGGAGCACGGCGACGGACTGATCGGAGGGCGTGGAAGGGACCTTCGCGGTGTATATCTGCGAGCTTCGGTCCAGCAGGACGGCATCGGTGTAGGTGCCGCCGACATCCACGCCCAGGAGCATGGCTCGCAGACTACGCGAGGCTCACGCTCCTGCCCATTGGATCAGTCAGGCCGCTGCCAGCTCGCGGTCCTCGGTGTCGGCGAGGTGCTGGTGGGACGGGCAGTAGCCGTTGTGCGGCAGCGGGGTGCGCTGGCATGCGGCGCCCTTGCGGGTGGTTGCGCGGCATTGTGGTGGTGCGCCGCTGACAGCCGTGTAGCCCTCGTGCGGGTGTTCGGCCAAGAACATCTGCGCGAAGCCTACGTAGCGGCTGACGACGAGATGCACGTGGGCCTGTGCCGACATCGGGAAGTAGCTACGTATGTCGAGGAACAGGGTGCGTGCGGGACGGGCGAAGTAATGGCGGTCAGTGGCCAGCCGGGTGATCACGTCCTCGCATGCGCGCAGCACGACGGTGTGGTTGGCGCTCGCGGGAGCGCCCGGAGGTGGAGCGACGATCTGGGGAGCGAGCTCCCGGTAGATCGCGCGACTGAACTGGTACATGGTGACTACTCCTAACCCTCTCTCTAGCTCGGGTCTTTTGGTTTGGAGCACACCCGCCATTTCCTACAGACGCCAATTGCTCTGAAGCCTTCCATCCCAAAGCACAGAACACATCTGCAATTAGAAAGGATCGACTTAAAGATCAGCCCATGATCTTTTTATGAAGTCACTCCCACTTCTGCCAAGCGATCGCGTCGCGCTCGCCGACAACCGCGTGTCGGTAGTCGAGCGCGGGGTCGCGCTCGGGGAAGTCCGCGCGCAGGTGCGCGCCGCGGCTCTCGGTGCGCGCCAGGGCGCACGCGGCGATCAGCCGGGCGAGGGGATGCGGACTCTCCAGCAGTCTCGAGAGGCCTTCGGCGCTGCGCACCACGCCCGCATCGCGCCAGAGAGCCGCGCGGGTCTCCGGGTCGGCGGCCGGCGGCCCTGGGAGCTCGCGCAGCGCCTGCAGCTGCGCCTCCTGCACAGGCCGGGTGGCGGCCGCGTCCTGGCCCAGCGCATCGAGCACGGCGCGGCGGGCGAACACGAAGCACTCGCTTAGGGAATTGGACGCGAGTCGATTGGCTCCATGCAGACCTGTGCACGCCGACTCGCCCACGGCGTAAAGCCCGGGCAGCGTGGAGCGGGCGTTCAGGTCTGTGACGACCCCGCCCATCATGTAGTGCGCGGCCGGCGCGACAGGGATCAGCTCGCGTGTCGGATCGAGCCCCGCGTCGCGCAATGCTGCGACGACGTTGGGGAAGTGGGCGGGGTCAATCGCCCGCATGTCAAGGCCCACGGATGGTGCACCCGTCTCCTGAAGGATCGTGTAGATCGCCTTGGAGACCTCATCGCGGGGGGCGAGCTCATCGACGAAGCGGTTGCCTTCGCCGTCGTGAAGCGTTGCGCCCTCGCCTCGGATCGCCTCCGTCACGAGGAACCCCTCGCGCCCGGGGACGCCGATCACGGCGGTCGGATGGAACTGCAGCAGCTCGAGGTCTGCCAGCTCGGCGCCGGCGGCGTGGGCGAGCAGCACGCCGACTCCCTGTGATCCGGGTGGATTGGTGGTCCGCGCCCAGAGCGCTGCTGCTCCTCCGGTTGCGATCACGACGGCGCGTGCGGCGATCACGCGTCCGTCGTCGCAGACGAGCCCGCGGCAGCGGGTCGCGCCCGCGTCTCCCCCTCCGGGGAGGATCTCCTCGGTCCAGATCGCCTGCGCCCGCGCCTGCTCGAAGACCTCGATCCTGGGCTCCTCCGCCGCGAGCGCGGAGAGCTGTCGCACGACGCGCCGCCCGGTTGCGCTGCCGCCGGCGTGTACGACGCGCCTGACCGAGTGCCCACCCTCTAGCCCCAGGGCCAGCTGTCCGAAGCGGTCGGCATCGAAGCGTACGCCGAGCGCTTGCAGGTCGCGCACGCGCTCGGGGGCCTCGCGCACGAGCGTTTCCGCTGCCGAGCGGCGCACGAGCGCGCGCCCCGCCAGCTCGGTGTCGCGCAGGTGCAGCTCGAAGCTGTCGTCCTCGGCGAGCGTCGCGGCGAGGCCGCCCTGGGCCCAATAGCTGGCGGTCTGTGCCAGCGGCGTGGCGGAGATGAGCACCACGCTTGCGTGCTCGCGTGCCGCGCAGAGCGCCGCGTACAGCCCGGCTGCGCCGGCGCCCACGACTGCGATGTCGGCGACGTGGGTCCGCGCCGAGGAAAGGCTGGGCATCGGGAGAACCGTATACGGCTCCGGCTACTTTTCGCTTGTGCCGGGAGCGGCTTTCTTGGACTCCAGCTGTTCGAGTCGTTCTTTGGCGCCCTGGCTGATTCCGTTTTTCACGGTCGGGCTGAGCTGCGCGCCGGTGGTCGATGTGTGGGTCGGCGTGCTGGAGGTGCCTGTCGTCCCCGCGGTAGTCGTGGCTCCCGTACTGCCTTTGTTCTTGGTCGTCCCTGTCACCGTCCCGGTGGTAGATGTGCCGGTCGCCGGCTTCGTCGCGCTCGTGCCGGTGGCGGTTGTCGGCGTGGTGCTCGCGCCGTCGGCGGTCGTGGGTGTGGTGACGGCGCCGGCGGAGGTCGTGGGCGCTGTCGTCGGGGTGCTGACCGCGGCGGCGCTCGTCACCGTGGTGGTGACGGCGGGCACCGTGCCGGACCCGCCGGCGAGGTCCACGAGCGCGGCTGCGAGGGCCCCGAGCGCCAGCGCAACGACCACGGCGAGCGCGGCGAGCGGAGGCTTCCAGTTGGGGGACGGCGCCAGGCGCGTGCGCGCGGCTGAGCCGCAGCGCAGGCACCAGCTCTGCTCGGGATGAAGTGGCGCGCCACAGACCGGGCAGGGCTCACCGACCGGCGCGGGTGTGGTTGCGTCGCTGTCGTGCGGGGGCGAAGCGGTAGCGCTCACGAGCCGGGCGCGGGCGGGCTGATGATTTCGGTCGGGCCATCCTCCTGGACCGCCGCGATGGCGGGGGGCGAGGACGAAGTCTCCTTGGCGTCGACAGATGCGCTCGGCGGGCTCGGAGAGCGCCCGCCCGCCGGTTTAGCCGGCGCCGGACTGCTCGAGGGTACGGGGGTGGGTGCGGCTGCGGGCCCGCTCTGTTGCGGTTGTTGCTGTGGGGGTAGTGGCGCGGCGGGGGCCGGCTGAGCATTGCGAGAGGAGTCGGCTGGAGTAGCGGTGGCCGAGGCGGGAACACCCGAGCGCAGGTCCGCCATCACCTCGACGTGTCGCTTCATCGGCAGGCCGCAGTTGGGGCAGAAGTTGTCTTCGCTGCTGTGGATCGCGGCGCAGCGGGCGCACGCGGTGATGCCGGCCTCGCGCAGGACCGTGACGGGCCGGCGCTCGTGCAGGGCGTCTTCCAGCGCGCGCAGCTCCGTGTCGATGTGGCCGAGGGTCGTTAGCTTGGCGAGCACGAGCGCGTCGTTGCGTTGGGCGAAGCGATGCAGGTTGAAGACCAGCCCGCCGAGGTCGCGGTAGCCGAGCTCGCGTGCCTTGCGCAGGAAGCGTGCACGGCGACGCGCGCTGCCACGCGAGCGAAACCCTGGCGGCTCGGGAGCGGCGCCGGCCCCTGCTGGCTGGTTCTCGCCGGTCGCCTGCGTGGCCGGCTCCTGCGTCGGGGCATCTGTGGTGGTTCCAGACATTTGATCCACGGCCGATCCATGCTACCCAGCCCGTCGGTCCGTGTTGACCGCAGCCCGTCGGTCCGTGTGGTGCAGATGCTAGCGGTGACGATGCAGTGCGTCGCGCCATGCGTCGGCCACGCGGGCGGCCATCTCCGCGGCGGAGAAGCGCGCGGCGGCGGCGCGGCCGGCGACGCGCGGGTCGGCCTCGCGCACGTATGTCTCGAGCGCCGCACGCCAGCCCGCGAGATCGAATGGTGCGCACAGCGCGCCCTGGGCGCGCTCGATCGCTTCGCGATGGATGCCCACGGGCGTGGCGAGCACGGGCACGTCGCACGCGAGCGCCTCCAGCACGGCCAGGCCGAACCCCTCGCGCTCGGACGGCACGAGCACGGCGTTGGCCGCGTTGACCCATAGCGGCACGGTTTCGGGGTCGACGCCGCCGAGCGTCAGTAGCTCGGTGCCGACGGCGTCCGCGAGCGCAACCGCACGGTCGTGGCGCTTCTCCGGGCGGGCGGGGTCGGCCGGAAACAGTAGGTAGGGACGGGCGGGATCGAGGCCCAGCTCGGCGCGTGCGTAGCTCCGCGCCAGCGGCTGGAAGCGCTCGAGATCTACGCCGCAAGGCAGCACCTGGGCGCGCCGGCGCGCAGCTCGGCCGGGCAGTTGCGTTGTGAGCTCGGCGGAGACTGCGCCCAGCACGTCCATGAGCGGAATCACGGCGGCGGTCAGGACGCGCGTGCGCGGGTGGCGCACGTCGGTGCCGTGCACGGTGAGCGCGCGCACGCGTGCACTCACCGCAAGCGCGGGCCACGCGGTCAGGCCGAAGTGTGCGTGCACGACGTCGAACGGCTCGGGTTTGTGCGCGCGCGGCGCCCACGGGAGTGTGCCGTCGTAGCGTCGGTGCAGCTCCGGAACGGCGCGCGCGAGCGCCCGAGCTCCGGGAGCGAACTCGTACAGCTCGACCTGCAGGCCGGGGAGCTCGCGCAGCGCCGCGACCTGGTCGCGGACGAAACGCCCGCGCTCGGGGTGGGCGGCGTCGGGGAGCATGTTCGAGACCACCAGCGCGCGCAAGATGCCTCGACCGTAGCGTCTGGAATGATGCCCCGCGTGCAAGCGGGTTCACCTGAGCGCAGCTACGGTCGTCGCCCCGACGGTCTGCGTCCGATCGCGATCGAGCCCGGCTTCATGCGCACAGCCACCGGGTCCGCGTTGATCTCCGCGGGGGAGACGCGCGTGATCTGCACGGCCTCCGCGCAAGAGAGCGTGCCGCGCTGGATGGCCGGTGCAGGCAAGGGCTGGGTGACAGCCGAGTACGGGATGCTCCCGGCGTCCACCGGCGATCGCAAGCAGCGCGACGCCACGCGCGGACGACAGGATGGGCGCACGATCGAGATTCAGCGGCTGATCGGACGCTCGCTGCGGGTGGTGGTCGACTTCCAGGCGCTGGGCGAACGGACACTGTACCTCGACTGCGACGTGCTGCAGGCCGACGGCGGCACACGCTGCGCTTCGATCACGGGTGCGTACGTGGCGCTGGCGCTGGCATGCGCGCGCCTGCAGAAGGAGGGGCGGCTCGAGCGCTCGCCGCTGCGCGAATCCGTCGCGGCAGTCTCATGCGGGATCATCGACGGCGTCGCGCTGCTCGACCTGGACTACTCAGAGGACTCCACCGCGGAGGTCGATGCGAACGTGGTGATGACGGGTGCCGACGGGCTCGTCGAGGTACAGGCGACCGCGGAGCGCACGCCGCTCTCACGCGCGCACCTGGACGAGCTGCTGGCGCTCGCGGCGGGCGGCATCGAGCAGCTGCGCGCCAGCCAGGAGCAGGCGATCGCCGCGGGCAGTTGAAGCTGCTGCTGGCCACGCACAACGAGCACAAGCGCAGGGAGTTCGCGCGGCTGCTCGAGAGCTCCACCGCCGGCTTGGTGATCGAGGCCCTGCCGGACGACGTGACGCTGCCACCGGAGGACGGCGAGACGTTCGCCGAGAACGCGCTCGGAAAGGCGCGTGCGGCAGCGCAGGCGACGGGCCGCGTCAGCTTCGCCGATGACTCGGGCATCTGCGCCGCCGCGCTTGGGGGCGCGCCCGGTGTGCGCTCGGCGCGCTACGCGGGCGAGCACGCCAGCGACGCGCAGAACCTCCAGAAGCTGCTGACCGAGGCACCCGCGGGTAGCGCTCTGGAATACGTGTGCGTGATCGCATACGTCGATCCAGCGAGCGACGCCGAGCATCTCTTCGAGGGACGCTGCGCAGGGCGGCTGGCCGCCGAGCCCAGGGGGGAGGGGGGCTTCGGCTACGACCCCGCGTTCCTCCCGGACGACGGGCCTTCTGAGGTGACGATGGCGGAGCTCAGCGACGAGCAGAAGGACGCGATCAGCCACCGAGGCCGGGCCGCCCGTGCCTTGCTGGAATGGCTGGCTAGAAAAGGTTGATTGCGGCCGAGGCGGCCACAGCCACGCCGAGACCCGCGTAGCCCGTATATCCGGACAGTCCGAGCAGCAGTGCGGTGACGAGCGCCACGAGCACCGTCACCAGCCATGCGATGCGACCGATCGCCATCGGCGTATTCTTGCGGATGCGCCTGTCCGCACGCGGTGTTAGCTTCGGCGCAACGTTTTACGAACGAGGGAGGCGAAGTGACAAAGTCCGAGCTGGTCGACCAGGTGGCCGATCGCGCCGATCTGACCAAGCAGGATGCCTCGCGCGCGGTGGACGCCGTGCTGGCCACCGTCGAGGACGCGCTGCGTCGCGGTAGCGAGGTGACCGTTTCGGGGTTCGGCAAGTTCCACGTGAGCGAGCGCGGGGCGCGCATGGGGGTCAATCCGCGTACCGGCGAGCGCATCGAGATCGCAGCCTCGCGGGTGCCGCGCTTCACCGCCGGCAGCGGCCTGAAGAGCGCGGTGAAGGGCCGCTGACACCGGAGGGTTCCTTCGGCGACACGCTGGCCGCTCGGGTTGCCGAGCGCGAGTCGCAGATCGTGCTCGGCCTCGACCCGGATCCGCGCGCTTTGTGGCCTGTGGCCCAGGCGCACGGGTCGCCGGCCTCATCGCCGGCGCAGGCGGCGGCAAACGCGTTTCTGGCGCACTGCACGGCCCTGATCGATGCAGCGGCGCCGGCGTGCGTCGCGGTGAAGCCGCAGCTCGCGCGCTTCGAGTTGTTGGGCGCCGCGGGCTGGGCCGCGCTGGAAGACGTGGTCGCCTACGCACGAAGCGTGGGTCTGCTGGTGATCGCCGACGGCAAGCGTGGGGACATCGACGTCACCGCGCAGGCATACGCGGGTGCGCTGCTCGGCGGCGAGGACAGCCCGTTCGGAGGCCTGGAGGGGCTGCGTGCGGACCTGGCGACCGTGAACCCGTTGATGGGCAGCGATGCGGTGGAGCCGTTCGTCAGCTCTGCCCGCAGCGTGGGGAGCGGCGTGCTCGTGCTCGTGCGCACATCCAACCCCGGCGCGGCCGACTTCGAGGATCTGGCGCTTGCGGATGGCGGGGCGATGTGGGAAAGGATCGCGATGCTCGTCCAGCGGCTCGGAGCCGGTGCGGTGGGTGATTCGGGAATCAGCGACGTGGGCGCCGTCGTCGGCGCCACCGAGCCTCGACACCTGCGGCGGGCGCGCGAGCTCATGGGGAACGCGCCCTTCTTGCTGCCTGGTGTTGGTGTCCAGGGCGGGCGCGTGGAGGATCTCGTCCCGGCCTTTCTCCCCGGCCGCGCGGGGGGCCTGGTTTCCGCCTCGCGGAGCATCGCCGGGGCGTATCAGGCATCTGGTGGGGAGCCTGCGGCGGCGGCAAGGGCAGAGGCCGAGCGCCTGCGCAAAACTGCCTGGGAGCTGTCCGAGCTGGTCCGCTAGCCTTGTGTCGTGCGCCTCATGGCATCTTCTGCCGTTCAGGGGCGCCGTAAGGCGGGTACGGAGCCAGGATGATCATCACGGTCACGCTCAACGCGGCCATCGACAAGTCGCTCGCGGTGCCGAACTTCAAGCTCGGACGCCGCCACCGTACGGTCGATCAGCGCACGATGGCCGGCGGCAAGGGCGTGAACATCGCGCGTACGCTCAAGGCTTTGGGACAGCCGGTGATCGCGACCGGGTTCGCCGGCGGCGCCACCGGCACGCACATCGTCGAGCAGCTGACCGAGGAGTCGATTCTCAACGACTTCGTGCGTATCCGCGAGGAGTCGCGCACGAACACCTCCGTGCTCGACCCCACCACGGGGGCACAGACGGAGATCAACGAACGCGGCCCCTCCGTCAGCGCGCGCGAGGTGGAGCTGTTCGCCAACAAGCTGCTGTATCTCGCCCGCGGCGCAGCGATCGTTGTGTTCGCCGGTTCGCTGCCACGCGGCGTGGAGCCAGAGATCTACGCCTCGCTGATCCGCGACCTCGAGCGCCTGGACGTGATCACCGTGGTGGACACCGACGGCGAGCCTCTGCGCCAGGCGGTGCGCGCCGAACCGGATGTGGTCTCGCCGAACGTGCTCGAGGCTGAGGAGCTGGTCGGCCACGAGTTCTCCGGTGAAGACGAGCGTTCGCAGGTGGTCGCCGAGATCGCGGCGTTGGGGCCGCGTGAGGCGATCATGACCCTTCCCGACGGGTGCTTCGCGCAGGTGCTCGTCGATGGTCAGCGCAGGCTCAAGCGCGCCCGTATCGAGCCGCGCGAGCCGGTGGCCCGCAGTGGCTCCGGCGACGCCTTCCTCGCCGGCTATCTGGCAGCCCGTTACGAAGGTCGCGCGCCCGACCAGTGCCTGCGTTTCGGTGTCGCATGCGGCGCCGAGTCCACCGGGCGGCTGGGCGCCGGGCTGATCGACGCTCGCGAGGCACGCCGGCTGATGGGCGATGTCGAGCTGACCGTGATCGATCAGCCCGCCCAAGTCAGCTAACGGCGGCGGCCGCTAGCCGATCTCGGCGAACAGCGACAGCTCGCCCGAGAGCTGCTCGTACAGGCGCCTGCGCAGCCGTGTGTGGATTTGCGAGACACGGCTCTCGGACACACTGAGGCGCTCACCGATCTCGCGCAGCTTCAGGTTCTCCACATAAAGCATCACCGCCACTTCGCGCTCCTGCTTGGACAGCCGCGCGAACGCCTTACGGAAGTGCGCCTTCGCCTCCTGGCGCTCGGCTTGCGCGGAGGGGTTGAGCTCCGAGTCTGAGCTCTCAAGCGTCTCGATCCGTTCGATTGAGGTGTCTTCACCGGAGCGCACGGTGCTGTTCAGCGAGCTGATCTCCGCCAACGCAACCTGATCTAGGCGGCTCGTCAGCTCACCTGTGGTCATGTTGAGCTGCGCTGCCAGCTCGTGGCGGGTGGGCTGGCGCTCGTGCGTTGCGATGAAACGGTCGCGCGCGCCATTGATTGCGCGCTCGTCGCGGCGCAGCGAACGCGGCGCCCAGTCGTGGCGGCGAAGCTCGTCGAGCACCGCGCCGTGGATTCGCGTCCACGCGTACTGTTCCAACGTGGCGCCCTTCGCGGGGTCATAGCGCTCGATCGAGTGGATCAGCGCCTCCAGGCCGCAGGACAGGAAGTCCTCGACGTCCGTGTTCGCCGGGGTGACGCGGATCTTGCGGTAGACGATGTGGCGGACCATCGGCATGAACGCAAAGATCAAGCGATCGCGCAACTTGCGATCCCCTGTACGCCGATATTCCTCCCACGTCGCCAGCGTTTCCGTTGCTGACGGCCTTGCTGCATGCTCCGCGACTATCTTCATTGTCCTGCTCCAGTCTCGAGGGAACTGGGGGCATATCGGCGTCCTCAGCAGGCACTTGAACTCTGCAACGAGATGCAGAGCTAACCGCCGGCGACGTCGCGTCGCAGCAGCACGAGATAGCCCGCGAACAGCGCGGGCAGGCCGTAGAGCGCGCACACCCAGGCCGAGTGGGTGATGGGCGCCCAGTAGGTGGGCGTGCGCAGCAGGCCCTGCCAGTTCTGGAGCTGTTCGGTGAGCAGATACGGGCGGATCCCTTCAAGCCCCGGGATCTGAGCGACGATGAACAGAAGGATCACCAGGCCGATCGTTCCCACGACGGCCGCCGCGCTGTTGCGCGTGGCGGCGGACAGCAGCAACCCGATCGCCACGATCGCGAACAGCGGGATCAGGTAGGCCATGTTGGCGGCGAACACCAGCAGCAGCCCTTCGGGCGCCGAGACGACGGTGCCGGAGTAGGTCGTGATCGAGTGAAAGCCCCAGGAGATCACGCCTGCGACGGTGGAGACGGTGGCGGCGACGAGTACCGCGAGCACGGCGTAGGTCATCGCGGCGAGCCCCTTGGCGGCGAATATCTGTCCGCGATCGACTGAGCGCGTGAGGATCGTCTTCAACGTGCCGTTGCCGTCCTCGTTGGAGAAGATGTCGCCGGCGACGAGCGCCGCCACGACCGGCAGGAAGAACCCGGACATGAACAGCAGCATCAGCACCGGCGTCGCCAACCCCGATTGGGTTATCTGCGTGGCAAAGATGTTCTCGCGGCGGTCGTGCTGGTGGTGGAGGCTCTCGAAGATCACGAAGATCAAAGGCAGCACGGCGAGCAGTCCCAGGCCGAGGTAGGTACGTACCTGCGAGGCGAGCTTGCGCAGCTCCCAGCGGTAGACGACCAGCGTCGAGGGGCGCCTCGCGTGCGGGCGGCTCGGGGCCACGGCGGCCGGCTGCACGGCGGCGCTGCTCATACAGCCATCTCCACGGCCTCGGGCTGCGTCGCATGGTCGCCCTCGGTGAGCCGGAAGAAGAGATCCTCGAGCGTCGCGAGTTCAGGCGTCAGCGCGAGGATCCCGATGCCGTCGCGGGCGAGCGCCAGAGACAGCGCTCCAACGTCCTGCTCGGCTGCCTGAAAGTTCAGACCGTGCTCGCCGCTTGCCACGCGCTCGATGCCGGGTTGGGCGCGCATCAGCTGAAGCGCGCGCTCGTCATCGGTGCTCCGCAGCCGGTAGCCAGCGCCGCCTTGGCGGCGCAGATCGGCCAACGCACCCTCGTAGACCACACGTCCGGACTCGACGATCGCGACCCTGTCGCAAAGTTCCTGGACCTCGGGTAGCTGGTGGCTGGAGAGAAGGATCGTGATGCCTTCTCCGGCCAGCCGGCGGATCAAGTCGCGCATGTCGCGCATCCCGGCAGGGTCCAGGCCGGTGGCGGGCTCATCAAGGATCAACAGGCGCGGTCTGCGTAGCAGCGCGGCAGCGATCCCCAGACGCTGGCGCATGCCGTGCGAGTAGCCGCCGACCTTGTGCTTCGCTCGCGGCGTGAGCTCGACGCTCGCCAGTACCTCCTCGATGCGCCCGGCGGCGCCGTCGCCGTCGAGCGCGGCCAGCAGCTCCAGGTTCTTGCGTGCGGTCAGGTAGGGGTAGAAGCGGGGCGCCTCGACGAAGCCGGCCACCCCCTCCAGCGCCCGCGCGCCCTCGCGCAGCGGGTCGCGACCGAACAGCTCGACAGTTCCCTCGCTCGGCGTGATCAGGCCGAGCGCCATGCGCAGTGTGGTCGTCTTGCCGGCGCCGTTGGGCCCTAGGAACCCGTACACGTCGCCGGCATGGACATTCAGGTCGATGTGATCGACCGCGAGGACGTCGTCGTAGCGCTTGACGAGCCCCCGAGCCTTGACCGGCGGGGTCTCGCTCACGCTAGAGGCCTCGCGCCACTTCTTCCACGGCCGCGGGCGAGACGGCGCCGGCGAGGAGATAGCGCACGCCGGAGCGCTCGAAGGTGAGCAGGGTGCCAAGCTCGGTACGCAGCTCATTGGCGCTGGTGCCGTTGATCGTGACCTTCGAGAGGCCGCTGAGCGATTCTTCTTCCCCGCCGGCGCCCTTCGACTTCGTTTCCCCGTCCCGGGACGATGCAACCACGGCGACGGTCGCCGGTCCCTGTCCGTGGGTACTTAGCTTCGGCCGTGCGCCCGCGGCGGGCTTTTCGGTCGCGCCTTCGTGGTCGTGGGAGAAGGTGATTTCCTGGACCTTGGCGTCGGCGGGTGGCGTGATCGCGAACACGGAGCTTGACACCGGGCCGAAGGAAATTTCGCTGGCCGCCAGTTCGAGCACAGGCGAGGAGCTGTCCGTGGAGTAGACGGCGCTGCGCAGCGGCACGCCGTTGTCGGCGTCAAACGACAGCTCAGCGCCGCCGATCAGGCTGCCGCCTTCGCTCGGCGAGACCCGCACCGTGTAGGCAGGCTGGCCGGCGACATCGGTAGGCGTCGCACCGGAGACGGCCACATGCTTCAGGCCCGCGATCGCTTCTTCGATCTTGGCGACCGAGGGGACTTCGTGGGATGGGGAGCTCGGTTCGCGCTGGGTTTCTTGCTGCGGCGGCGGGGTGTAGCGGTCGAGCGTGTTCGTGGCCGCGTCGTATAGCTGCAGCGTGTGGCCGTCGTAGAGGATCTGCGTGTCGCCCTTTTCGGACTGCAGTTCCAGGCGCATGTCGCCGTCTTTGGCGATCCACAGGCGTCCGGAGGCACCGGTGATCAGCGGGCTGGAGGTCAATTCGCTGGACTTCCCGCCACTGGCCAGGCTCGCGCCTTCGAGCAGGTGGTCGGTGAACGTAATGTTCGCGCTGACGCCCTGGACCGTTTCGCCGTTCGCTCCAGCGAGCGCGCCGTGGATCGCGTCAGCGAGCGGCTCAGCCGGTGGCGTCGGGCCGGCACCTAGAGCGAATGCGAGCGCGGTCACGCTGACCCCCACGGCCACGACGATCGCCAGGACCGTCAGCAGGCGAAACAGCGGAAGACGTCGGAAGATGTTCATAGCTGCTGCTCACGTCCTTCTTATTGCCCTCACATGCAGGTTAGCGCGGCGCCTTCGCGGCGCCTAAAGGTGGGAGAGCTCTCATCCGGCGGGTCGCGCGTACCCGCGCGAGTGGCCCGTCGCGGGGCACGAGCGGAGGTCAATGGACCGTTCTGCGGCGTCACCCGATATCTTCCCGGCCTGATGCTGCTCGCTTTCATCATCTTCTGGGCCGTCGTCGCTGTCCTCGTGGTCGCTGTGGCCGTCCGTCCTCGGCGTGGGGGTGACTCCGGCGAATCGCGGTTGGGCCAGCGCACGGTGACCGTTTCGATCATCATCGTGTTCGCCTTCGGAATCTCCGTGCCGGCCCTTGTATCGGCCGATAACGCCGAGCACAAGGCCCATGTCGGACCCGATGGCATCCATCTGACCGACAACGAGGTCAAAGGCCGCGAACTGTTCGCGCGTTCTTGCACCGTCTGCCACACGCTCGCGGCGGTCAAGTCGGTGGGGCGTATCGGCCCGAACCTCGATGTGCTCGTCGGTCACCAGATCACGACGCCGGCGGCGCGCAAGGCGTTCGTGCTGAAAACGATCATCGAAGGACCGGCGTTGGGCTTCGGCAACATGCCCGCCGACCTGTACGTCGGCAAGGAAGCCGAAGACGTGGCGGAGTTCGTCGCCGCCGTCGCCGGTAAGTAGCCGGTTTAGCCAATCGTCGATAGCGCTCGCTGTCGCCCATGAGCTAGGGTCCCGGCGATGCCGGATCAGCCGAAGACCGCGGAGGACGTGAAGGCCTACGTCGCGGAGCACGACATTCGCTTCATCCGCTTCTGGTTCACGGACATCCTGGGCCAGCTGAAGTCGTTCTCGATCAACGCCGCCGAGTTGGACGACGCTTTCGAGGCGGGCATGGGCTTCGACGGCTCCTCGATCACCGGCTTCAACGCGATCGAGGAGTCCGACATGATCGCGATGCCCGACCCGAGCACGTTCCGGGTGCTGCCGTGGCGCCCTGAGGAGCAGGGCGTCGGGCGGATGTTCTGTGATGTGATCACGCCGGAGAAAACGCCGTACGAGGGCGACCCGCGCCATGTTCTGCGCCGCGCGGTGCAGCGCGCCAAGGACATGGGCTTCGACACGTTCAACGTCGGTCCCGAGCTCGAGTACTTCCTGTTCAAAGACTCACGCTCCACGGAGGTGCTCGACGAAGGGGGCTACTTCGACCTGACGACGCTGGATGCGGGCTCGGACGTGCGGCGCGAGACGGTGCTGGCGCTAGAGCAGCTGGGGATCCATGTGGAGTACACGCATCACGAGGTGGGCCCTTCTCAGCACGAGATCGATATGCGCTACGCGGACGCGATGAAGATGGCGGATGACTGCATGACGTATCGCATCACGGTGAAGGAGTACGCGATGAAGTACGGCTGGCACGCCACGTTCATGCCGAAGCCGCTGTTCGGCGAGAACGGCTCGGGTATGCACACGCACCAGTCGCTGTTCAGCGACGGCAAGAACGCCTTCTACGACCCGGACGACCAGTACTTCCTCTCTGACGTGGGCAAGGCGTTCATCGCGGGCCAGCTCAAGCACGCGCGCGAGATCTGCTCGATCTTCGCGCAGTGGGTCAACTCCTACAAGCGCCTCGTGCCCGGCTTCGAGGCGCCCGTGTACGTGGCGTGGTCGCGGCGCAATCGCTCGGCGCTCGTGCGCGTGCCGCTGTATCACCCTGGCAACGAGAAGGCGACGCGCATGGAGCTGCGCTGCCCCGACCCCGCGTGCAACCCCTACCTGACGTTCGCCGCCCTTCTTCAGGCGGGCCTGGAGGGGATCGAGAAGGGCTACGAGCTGCCGGAGCCGATGGAGAAGAACCTCTACCACCTGCCCGGCGAGGAACGTCGGCGCCTGGGCGTGGAGCAGCTGCCGGAGAGCCTGGGTGAGGCGATCGAGATCACGGCCGAGTCGGAGCTGGTGCTGCGCACGCTGGGCGAGCACATGTTCAACCGCTACGTGGAGATCAAGCGCCAGGAGTGGGACGACTACCGCGTCAACGTCACGCAGTGGGAGCTGGATCGCTACCTGTCGATCCTCTAAGCGGACGATCGGTTTAGGGGCCTGCGCCTGACGGCTTCGGCTGCGGGCAGGCCGCGGCCCTCCTCAGGTGTGCGTTGGGTCCTCGCCGCGCTCGCAGATGACGCTGTGCAGCTCGGTCGTGAGCTTCGCCACCTGCTGGGTCAGCTCGGTGTTCTGCTCGAGCATCCGCGTGTGCTGCTCGGCCAGCTTCTTGTCGTCGCCGAGTAGCTGTGCTTGGCGCGCCTCGAACTCGCTCGCCTTCCTCGCCTCCGCCTCGCGATGGACCTGCAGGGCTTCGTCGCGCACCTTGTCGCGATCGGCCTGGCGTGTCTGGGCGAGCAGGATCAGCGGCGCAGCGTAGGCGGCCTGCAGCGAGAACGCCAGGTTCAGGAGGATGAACGGGTACTTGTCCCACGCGATCGCGTTGGTGAGCGCGAGGCCGTTGAGCGCGATCCACAGGGCGACGATGGCGGTCTGCCCGAGAATGAACGTGGGTGTGCCGAAGAACCGCGCGAAGCGCTCCGCCTGGACGCCGAAGGTGTCGCCGCCGAAGGGGCGGTGGTGGTCCGCTGCGAGCCGGCCGCTCGATTGCGCATCGCCCGCCACGGCCACGGTTTCGGCGCCCGCGGGGCATGTCCTGCCCCGGCGGACGGCGGATCGCGCCTGGGCGTTGGTGCGGTCCTTCGCAGTACGGCGGGCGTAGGATGTCCGTCGGTGCCGACTTATGGGCGAGAGCACCGAGCTTCCTACTTCGGGGGTCACATGCACCAGTCGGGTTCGGCCTCAGACGCTGCGCGAGACCGACGGCGGGTGCGCTGGGGCGCGACGCTCGGCGGGACCCTTTCTGCCGTGATGCTGGCGCTCACCGGCTGCGCCGTCGGCGCGCCAAGCGCCTCCGCGAGCTCGATATCGACGCTATGCCCGCTCGCCCCCGGCTTCTCGGAAGCTCCGAACAGCGAAGCAGCGGCGCAGGCGGATGTGACTGCTCTGCTCGCCGAGCTGCCGCTACCCCCAGGCTCGAGCGCGTCTGCGACCGAGCCCGCCGATGACGATTCGCTGCTCGAACGCCCCGCGGAGGGTCCACCAGCGACACCCAACGCGGTCGACGTTCACGGATGGTGGCTCGTGCCGGCCGATCCGGCAGAAACGCTCGCCTACGTGTGCACGCATCTCCCGGCCGGAACGCTCAGCACGACGATCTTCGGAGGCGGCCTCAAAGGGCCGAGCGTCCCCGAAAACGAAATCGGGGCGCTGGCGGTTCCCGGTAACCCGGGGAGTCTCGTCGTCCAAGCGGTCCGCCTGCCCAACGGATCCACTGCGCTGCGCGCGGATGCAGAGGTCGTGTGGATCACTCCGCGCTCGCCCTCGGAGACGATCCCCGCCGGCGCGAAGCTGCTGCGGATCGCCGTCCACGCACCGAACACGCACGATCGGGGGAGCTTCGAATCGGAATCGATGGCGCTGCTGTATCGGCTGCCGCGAGAGGTCACCTCGGCAGGGCGGATCGCGGCGATCGTCGCGAGCTTAAACGAGCTCGGGGTGGTGCAGCCGGGGGTCAGGCCCTGCCCGCTCTCGCGCGGTGCCAGCGTCCTGTTCAGCTTCTACGTCGGCGCCGAGGCCGCGCCGCTTGCGCTGGCGGATATCAGCCTCGAAGGCTGCGGCGGCGTCAGCTTGATCCTTGGCGGGGTGCGCCAGCAAGCGCTCGAAGGGGGAGCGGACCTGGTCAACCTAATTGCCGGGATATTGGGAGTCAGGGCGTCAGTCGGCCCACCGGTCGGCGCCGTCCCGCACCTCTCAGGCGTGCACATTTCGCGCGAGCACTTCGGCGTTGAAGCACAAGACAACGTCACAGTGGGCGTCGAGTCAGGCACGGAATTCCTGTTCCACCTCTCAGCGCCGGCGGAAGTGCACGTTGCGATCAGCCGTCTGGCGCGCGGCGCTCGCTACACGCAAACGTGCCTTGCGAATACGCAGCGGCGGCGTCTGCGCGCGAATCGTTGTGTACGCACGGTGACGGTGGCGAGGCTGACGCGAAGGACTGAGCCCGAAGGCGAAGACGCGATCAGCTTCAGCGGCAAGGTCGATGGGCGCGCCCTGAAGCGCGGTCGCTACGTAGCAATGCTCAGCGCCCGCGACACCGGCGGCCGCTCAGGCGTGGCCCGCGTCGAATTCGAAATCACGCGCTGAGTGGCGGCACCGCGCACGCGATCGGCCGCGCGGGGGCGAGCTGCCAGTGCATCGCCTGCAGCATGTGCCCGAAGGCGCCAGGGTGGCGCGGCGCGATCTCCGACACGAGCGCGATCGCACCGAGCGCGTGGCTCTCGTAGCGCTCCTCGCCCGTCAGCTGAGCGAGGCGCAGCAGGCCCATCGCGGCGCTGGATGAGCCGGACGGGATCGGGGAGTCGTCCAGGTCCTTGCGCCTGACGATCAGGGCTTCGCCGTCTGCTGCCGTCGCGTAGAACCCGCCGTGCTCTGTGTCCGCGAAGTGCTCGATCAGCTCGTCCGCTAGCGCTGTCGCCTGGTGGAACCAGCGGTCCTCGCAGCTCGCTTCGAAAAGTACGATCAGCGCCTCGAGCAGGAACGCGTGGTCCTCGAGATAGCCGTCGAGCTTGGCGCGGCCGTCGTTGTAGGTGCGCAGCAGACGCCCGCGCGTGTCGCGCATGTCGCGCTGCAGGAACTCCGCGCACGCGACCGCCGCCTGCATATACCGATTCCCGTCCTCCCCACCGAAGGCGGCCCCGGCCTCGGCCAGCGCGGACACCATCAGGGCGTTCCAGCTGGTCAGGCGCTTGTCGTCGAGTCCGGGGCGCACCCGCTTCGCGCGCGCCCGCAGCAGGACTTCGCGAATCCGTGTCCGGCTCTGAAGATCAGGTGCCCGCTCGACCGGGATCCCCCGGTCGGTGAGCACGTTCAGCCCTGGCTCGGGGTGGTGGGGGTCCTGGAAGTTGCCGTGCTCGGTGACGCCCAGCCAGGCGATCGCCGCCGCCGCGTCCTCGCCGAGCAGGTCTCCGAACTGGTCGGCCGTCCATACGTAGAAGCGTCCCTCGACTCCTTCGGAGTCGGCGTCCAAGGCGCTATAGAAGCCGCCCTCAGGGCCGTGCATCTCGCGTAGGGACCAATCGAGGATGTCCTTGCACACCTCCTGCAGGCGCACATCTTGGGAGACCTGCCAGCCGTGCAGGTAGGCACGCGCGAGCAGCGCATTGTCGTAGAGCATCTTCTCGAAGTGCGGCACCGTCCAGGTTGCATCGACGCTGTAGCGCGAGAAGCCGCCACCGAGCTGGTCGTGGATCCCGCCGCCGGCCATCGCGTGCAGGGTGCTGAGCGCCATCGGACGCCCTTCTCCGAGCAGCAGGAACTCGAGCACGGGCACTTGCGGGAACTTCGGTGCGGTGCCGAAGCCGCCGTAGCGCGCGTCGAAGCTCTGCTCGAGCGCGGTCACGGACTGCGCGAGCGTCTGCTGCTGCACGGGCTCCTCGGCCGGGGAGAGTTGCGCTGCGCCCGAGAGGCGCTCGCGCACGCGCTCACCGCCCGCGCGGATCTCGTCACGGTTGGCATCCCAAGACTCGGCGATCGCCTGAAGCACCTGCGTCCACGCGGGCATGCCGTGGCGAGGCTCGGGCGGGAAGTAGGTGCCTCCGTAGAACGGAAGCTGCTCGGGGGTGAGGAACACGTTCAACGGCCAGCCGCCCTGGCCGGTCATGCCCTGCACCGCCTCCATATAGATTGCATCGACGTCGGGGCGCTCCTCGCGATCCACCTTCACGCAGACGAAGCACTCGTTCATTAGCTGCGCGGCGCGGGGGTCCTCGAAGGACTCGCGCTCCATCACGTGGCACCAGTGACAGGCGGAGTACCCGATCGAGACCAGCAGCGGCTTGTCCTGCCCCTGTGCTCGCTCGAGCGCGACGGGGCCCCACGGCAGCCAGTCGACGGGGTTCTCGGCGTGTTGGCGCAGGTAGGGGGATGTCTCCTGCGCTAGCGCGTTAGGCACAGGCTCAGGGTAGTCCTGCCAGCGAGAGGCCGGTCCCTGGGGTGCGAGGCGCGCGGCGTGTAACGAGTCGCTCGACGGCGGCCTGCGAGGGCCATTCTCTGAACGCGACCCGGGCGAGCTGCACTTTGGCGAGGTTCACGTCAAAGCCCTTACCCCCCAATTGACCGGTGATGTTCTCCGTGCCCGAGCCGAACCTCACGATCCCGCGCGAAGCATCTACACCGGAGATGCGAATGTCGGTTGTCTGTAGCTCACCATCCTTCACCGGGAAGGTGGCGCTCAGCTGCACGCCGGGCACAAACGAGAAGTCGTGCAGGACCGCAGCGGAGCTCGTGAGCTTTGCGTAGCCGCCGCGCAGCCCGCCGAAGCTCGAGCCGCTCGGGAGCTTCTGGTCGGCCTGCAGCGTGGCCGCTATCACCTGGCGGTTCAAGTCGATGAGCGTGTCGAGTACCGCAACGAGGGTGCGTCCCGGGTGCCCGCTCAATCCGTATGGCGGGCGCACGTGGGCAAGCGATGTGGGGGTGATGGGTGTAGGGCTGAACTGGTTTGCACTCGGCGCGCACGGTTGGATTTGACCCCCATCCACCCCTCCCGCGAAGAACGCGCTCACCGCCAGCGACGCACAGTCGCTGAGATCGCTGCCGATCACGGAGTGGCCGGTGAAGGGCACGAGGAGCAGCTGCGCGTCGGGAATGCGTGCGGCGACACTGCGCGCGTCGGCGGTTGGCGTCCTCAGGTCTTGCTCGCCAGAGAGGATCAGCGTCGGGACGTCCGGCAGGGCGCCGGGTGCCGGAGGCGGGGTGGAGGCGTCCGGCCAGCCCGCACAGGCTCCTACGAGACTGTTGGAAAAAGCGGTGACCTCGTCGAACGGATAGAAGTCGCTGCTCGGCTGGGCGTGAAGGTAGTCGAGCGCTTCCGCGAGCCTCGCGGCGCTGGAGGCTGTCCGCTGCCACGGGAACGGGGTCTCCTCGCAGGAGGTTGCGGCGAACAGCGCTTCGTCGATCTCCGCTGAGGATTCGCCGGTGGTCCCTTCGGGGGGCACGTCGGGGATCAGCCCCTCTGCGAGGAGGTGCAGGCGGAGCAGTGGGTCGGGGTCGTTCCGCAGCGCGGACCGCACGGCGGCGGGCAGCAGCGCGCGCAGCGCGGGGTTCAGGTCCCCCGCCTCGAGGATGCCGAGTAGGCCTTGCTCGGTCAGAGAGCTCGAGTGGCGCTTGCCGGCGCCGTCGTACACAGATCCGCTGAGCGCACGTTTGCGCAGTCGCGCTGCCAGTCGCGCCACATCGGAGACTGGATTCGAGGTGATCCCCGCGCACGCGCTACCGGCGCAGAGCTCTTCCAGCACACCGGCGATAGCCTGGAAGGTGGGGATCGCAAACGGTTCGGGCCCGGTGGTGGGGACGACCGAGTCGAGTACCAGCGACTCGACGTTCTGCGGGTAGCGTTCCGCGTACTCCTCAGCGACCTTCGTGCCGTAGGAAGTCCCATACAGGACGAGCTTTTCGTAGCCACCTGCCTGACGGATCGCCTCGATGTCCTCGACGGATTCCTGTGTGGTGAAGCCCCCTCTGGCGGGGCCGATCTCGGCGGCGCATTCTCCGAACAGCTGCGCCTCGGACTTCGGGCTGATCGATTCGAACGCTGAGCAACTGAGCGGGTCAGAGGCGCCGGTGCCGCGCTGGTCGAAGACGATCAGATCACGCGATCCGAGCGCGGGGGCGATTGCTTGGGCGATGAATTCGGCGAGCGGCAACGCCGCCTGTCCGGGGCCACCGGCCAGCGCCACGACCGCGTCGCGGCTCGGAGCGGCGCCGGCCAGCTTGCGCTCGACGCTCAGCGTGATCGTTCCCGGCACACCGCCTGCGCGGTAAAGCGGCACAGGCAGCGTGGCGCATTCGAACGTCGCCTGGTCGGGGCAGGGAATGAAGCGAAGGCTATAAGCTGCTGAGTAGCTCGGCGAGACGGCGAGCAACAGCGCGGGCGCGAGCGCCAGAGCCAGAGTGATAGCTCGCCTGCGCATCGGAGCCGACAATAGCTGCAGTCGCAGTGGAACTCGCCGGCAGGACGACGTGGCGTCCACCGAGTGTTCCGACTAGCGCGTGGCGGGCACCGAGGCGCAGCGTGCCATGCGCTCCGACAGCGCCGCCGACGCTCAGCTCGACCGCTGCCGAGGAGATGGACCCGGAAACCGTCACGCCTGGCACGTAGGAGTAGTCGTGCAGCTCGAAGGCGCCGTTGCTGAACGCGCCCCAGCCAGCGCGAAGGCCTCCGGTTCGAAGGGCGGCGAAGGCGGTGCTTTCCGATGCGCCGCTGAGCGTGACCTGTAGGCCGAGCTGGCGGATGAAGTCCTGCAGCGTGAGCGCGACGGCGTGCAGGGTGCGCCCAGGAGGGCCGTGATAGCCGCTCGTTGGCGCGACCGAGTCGAGACGCTCGGGGGGCAGCGGCGCCGGCCGTAGGCTCGACGGCGCGGGCGCCATGCGGCATGGCTGTATGGGCTTCTCGGCAAAGAGGTTCTGCAGCGCTTCGCTTGCGCAGGAGGTCTGCTCCTCGGTCAACACCGAATGGCCAGTGTAGGGGACGATGAGGAGGTGCGAGTCGGGGATCTGAGCTGCCACTTCACGTGCGTTCGCCGTCGGCGTGCGTAGGTCGTCGGCGCCGCTGACGATCAGCGTGGGCACGTTCGGGAGCGGCGCATCGTCGACTTCAGGCGCGGGCGTTGTATACGGCCAGTAGGCGCATGCGTCCACGTCGCTCAGCTCGATTGCGTCAGCGGCTGTGAAGGGCGAGAACACGCTCGCGGGCAGCGCCTTCGCCGCCGCGGTGGCCTGCGCGATGCGCGTCTTCGGTTCCGCCGCGCGGCTCCATGGGAACAGCTGCTCTTCGCACGTCGTCGCGTAGTACAGCGGCGTATCGAAATCTTCCTGTTCGCCTTCACCGTGCCCGGCGGTCTCCACGAGGCGCGCGAGCGGCGCATCGTCGTCGCGCGCGGCGGCGGCGAGGGCGGTCACGAGTTCGGCCCGGAGCTGGTCTGAGAAGTCGCCCGCGAGCAGGATTTCCAGCAGGTCGTTGGCGCTCAGGGGGATCGTGTGCGACTTGCCTTGCCCATCGATGTAGCGCCCGCCGAGACCTCCGTGTCCCATTTTCTTGACCACGCGCGCGAGGTCGGAGACCGGGTTGGGGGTCGTGCGCGCACAGGCCTGAGCGGCGCACAGCTGGCGAAGGATCCGTGGGATTGCCGCGAACGTCGGGCGATTGAGCGTTTCGGGGCCATGAGGCGGCACCACGGAATCGAGCACGAGCGCTTCGACGTGGCTCGGATACTCCTGCGCATACTCCTCGGCGACCTTCGTGCCGTAGGAAGTTCCATACAGGACGAGCTTTTCATAGCCGCCGGCCTGACGGATCGCCTCGATGTCGGCAACCGTGTCTGCGGTCGTGTAGAAGCTGCGGTCAACTCCGAGTTGATCGCCGCACGCTTCCACCAGCGCCCCGAGTGAGCGGAACAGGCTCGGGACTTCGAAGGCGTGACAGGACAGAGGGTCCGACAGGCCAATGCCGCGCTGGTCGAACACGATCAAGTCCCGCGTGGCGGCGATCGGTCCGAGCAGTTCGGTGAAGGCTTCGGCGAACGGCAGCGCCGACTGACCAGGGCCGCCGGCCAGGGCGATGATCGCGCTGCGAGCTTCTCCCGTCGGCGCGCGGTGACGGCGCAACGCGAGCGTGACCGTGCCGGGGGTCGTGCCACTCGGGTCAAGCGGTACGGCTAGGTGGCCGCAGGCGAACTCGTTGCTCTTTCCGCACGGCGCGAACGCGATTTGGGCACTCGCTGATGGGAGTACGCCGTAGGCTCCCAGCAGGCAGAGCCAGGCGCAGGCGGCAGCGAACAGCTTCGCCGCGAGCCCTCGTGCGGACGGTTGCATTCTTCAGAATCTATTGCCTGTCACGGCGTCGCTGCGCCGGTGCTCGTCCCTCACACCGCTTCCCGCGGTGTGTCTCGGCTCGCGGTAGGGTCTCGGCGATGGCGCTCGAACGCGAGATCGTGGATGCACCCAGCGCGCCACCGGCGATTGGGCCCTACAGCCACGCCGTGCGCGCGGGCCAGTTGCTCTTCTGCTCGGGCCAGATCCCCCTGGACCCCCAAACAGGCGAGATCGTCGGCGATAGCGCTGCCCAGCAGGCACACCGCTGCCTGCAGAACCTAAGTGCCGTCTGTGACGCCGCCGGAGCGGACCTCGCGAGGGCCGTGCGTATGACCGTCTACATGACAGACCTCGCTGCCTTCGCGGAGGTCAACGATGTCTACGGCTCGTTCTTCGCCGATGAGCCCCCCGCGCGGGTTGCGATCGGTGTGGCCGCGCTTCCGCGCGGAGCGCAGGTCGAGATCGACGCGATCATCGCGCTCGACTGAGCCTGTCTAAGAAGTTGAGCTCGTCGCGCTCGTGGTCAGCTCGCGCTCGGGCGTGTGGTGCTCGGCAGCCCTTAGAGCGAGAGTGAGCAGGCGCCAGAGCGTCGCGCGATCTTCCGCGTTCAGCCCCTCCAGGACCTCGTCCTCGATCGTTTCCTGCGCGCGCTCCGCGTCGATTAGCGTGCGGCGTCCGCTCTCGGTCAGCTCGACGCGGTGGCGGCGGCGGTCGTCGGGGTCACGGCGGCGCTCCACGTGTCCGAGATCCTCGAGCTCGTTGAGAAGGAGCACGACGTTGTTGGCGTCCATGCACAGCGCCTCGGCGAGCTCTTGCTGAGGCGCGCCATCGTGGTCGCGCAGGTAGCTGAGCGCCATCACCAGCCGTAGATGGATCCCCATCAGCTCCTCGGTGCTGCGCCGGTACACCTGCTTGGACAGGCGCGTGAGAAGCACCATCGAGCCAGGCTCACATCCAGCACTCACTTTTCCCATGACGACGGAATTATACCACACCACAGCCACCATCAGTGTTACCGAGATAATACCTGTTGAAGTGATGATCCATGCTATGTTGTTCCTACGAACCACCTGAGAGGAGCCACATGAGCATCAGCAGCATTCGAGACATTCGCGCCAGAGCAACCAACTTCGACCCGGCCGACGAGCGATCGGCCCGGACCCGCGAGCGCAGACGCTGGATCGCGCTCGCGGTCCTCTGCCTGGGGCAGCTGATGATGGTCCTCGACGCCACGATCGTGAACGTCGCGCTGCCGTCGATTCAGAGGGAGCTCCACTTCACACAGGCAAACCTCACGTGGGTGATCGACGGATACATGATCACCTTCGGCGGGTTCTTGCTGCTCGCGGGTAGGTTCGGCGACCTCGTGGGACGCAAGCGGGTGTTCCTGAGTGGTCTCGTTCTGTTCGTCGCCGCCTCGATCCTGTGTGGCGTCTCCGACAGTCAGGGGATGCTCATCGGTGCTCGTCTGCTGCAAGGTGTGGGCGGCGCGGTTGCCTCCAGCGTAATCCTGGCGATCATCGTCACTGAGTTTCCCGAGCGTGGCGAGCAGGCAAGGGCGATGGGCGTTTACGCGTTCGTGTCTGCAGGCGGTGGCTCCATCGGCCTGCTGGCCGGAGGTGCGCTCACGCAGTCGCTGAGCTGGCACTGGATCTTCTTCGTCAACGTTCCGATCGGCGCGATCGCGTTCCTGTTGGGCTCGGTCCTGATCGAGGAGAACGAGGGCATCGGGCTCGCGGGCGGTGTGGACCTGTTTGGATCGGCCCTGATCACGCTCGCGACGATGCTGGGCGCCTTCGCGATCGTCAAGTCTGGCGACTACGGCCTGGGTTCGATACGGACGCTTGGCACCGGCGGTGCATCGCTGGTTCTGCTCGGTTCCTTCCTCGCATGGGAGGCGCGCGTCGCCAACCCGATCATGCCGCTGCGAGTGCTGCGTCTGCGCACATTGATGGGCTCGAGCCTCGTTCGCGGCCTGCTGGTCACGGGCATGTACTCAGCGTTCTTCCTGGGCGCGCTGTACCTCGAGCGTGTGCTCGGCTACGACGCGATCGACACGGGCTTGGCGTTCATGCCGTTGACAGCGGCGATCGCGATCATGTCGCTGGGTGTAGCGGCACGCGCGGTGCAGCGCTTTGGCGCCGTCCCGACGCTGGCTGTGGGGCTCGGCGGGATCATCGTCGGACTGTTGCTGCTGGCTGGGCAGGGCGTTCACGCGGCCTACTTCCCGGGCCTGTTCTTCGCCTTCCTCGCCCTCGGCATCGGCGCCGGCGCATCGTTCCTACCGCTCCTGACGCTCGGAATGGCCGACGCGCCCGCGCGTGACGCGGGCCTGGCATCGGGCATCATCAACGTCTCGGTGCAGCTCTTTGGTGCGATCGGGTTGGCCGCCCTCGGGACGATCGCGACCGACCACACGAAAGCCCTGAGCGTCGCTGGACATCCGCTGCTGGCGTCACTCACGGGTGGGTATCACCTCGCCTACATGGTCGCGGCGGCGTGCGTCGGCGTCGGCATCCTGGCGGCGTTCGTGGTCTTGCGCCCACCCCGCCGGGCCCGTCCGCAGGAGGTCCTCGACGCGGAGCAGTTCAGCTCCGAGTCGACTGAGCGAGTGGCGCAAGCAGCATGAGCTCCCTTACGCCAACCAACGATCACGTCGCAAGCAGGCTGGCGGCGCAGCGCGTTCGCACCGCCGCACGCACACGCCGCGCAGACGCGGGCACCGTCACTGAGATGGCGCGCCTGCTGCTACGCGACGCCCGCGAGGCGCACCCTGCCGAGGGCCACACTCGGCAGGGTGCAGCCGTGGGGGTGGAGTACGCGGTGCGCCGTGAGCTCGCAGGCGCGTCTGGGCGTCTCAGTTCTCGCCCGCTCGCAGCTCGGCGCGCTTGACCTTGCCGCTGGCGGTCTTTGGCAGCTCAGCGACGAAGTCGATGATGCGGGGGTACTTGTAGGGGGCGGTCAGGCGCTTTACGTGCTCCTGCAGTTCGCGTGCCAGCTCCGGTGAGGGTGCGTAGCCGTCGTCGCGCAGCACGACGACGGCGCGCACGACCGAGCCGCGCTCATCGTCCGGCGCGGCCACTGCCGCCGCCTCCGCGACCGCGGGGTGTGCGATCAGTGCCGACTCGACCTCGAACGGTCCGATGCGATAGCCGGCCGAGACGATCACGTCGTCACCGCGCCCCTCGAAATAGAGCCAGCCGTCCTCGTCCTGTGTGACACGGTCGCCTGTGTGCCACGGTGCCCCCTCGCGTCGGTCGCGCACGATCCACGCTCCGCCTCGCTCGCGTAGGACGTCCTCGCCGAGGTAGCCCAGGAAGAACGTGGGCACGCTCGCGGGATCGACCGTCAGCTCGCCGTCGGCGATCGTCAGGCCCATGCCCGGTAGCGCCCTGCCCATCGATCCCGGCCGTGCCGTCTCGTGCAGCGGCGTGCCGGTGGTCTGTCCTGTCTCCGTCTGGCCGTAGCCGTCACGGATTTGGAGACCTGTCGCCTCCTGCCATGCGCGCAGCACCTCCGGGTTCAGCGCCTCGCCGGCGGCGACCATCCCACGCAGATCACGCATCGTGCGCAGCTCGGCGCGCTTGGCGATCACGCGGTACTCGGTGGGCGCCATGCACAATAGGTTCACGCGCTCGCGCTCCAGCAGCGACAGGCGCTCCTCTGGGTCAAAGCGCGCATCGTGCAGGAGCGCTGCCGCGCCCGACAGCCACGGTGCGATGAAGACATTGCGGGCGGACTTCGACCAGCCGCTGGCGGCGGTGCACCAGACGAGGTCTCCCACGCTTGCGCCCAGCCAGTGCTCGGCCTGCACCCGCTGGCCATACAGATAGCGCTGTGCGTGCAGAACAGCCTTGGGCTCGCCGGCGGTTCCGCTGGTGAACGTGATCAGACAGGGGTGCTCGTCGCGCAGCTCCACTGCCTGGGCCGGCTCTCCAGAGAAAAGGCTTTCGTCAGGGACGTAGGTGACCGCCACGGACGCGGCTGAGCCCGCGAGCGCGGCCTCGAGCTCCTCGCGATTACGCTCGTCGGAGACGATCAGCCTGGGATCTGCGACCGCAATGCGCAGGCGTAGGTCTTTCGCGCGGAGCTGCTCGGTGCACGGCAACACGACCGCGCCGATGCGAAAGCAGGCGATCATCGTCAGCACCCACTCGGGGCGGTTGCCGATCAGCGTCATCACAACATCGCCCCGACTCACGCCGCTGCGCTGGAGGTGCCCAGCCAGCCGCGCCGCGTGCCCGGAGAGTTCGCCAAAGCTCCACTCCCTGCGCCGTCCCTCGCGCGAGAGCTCGACCAGTGCAAGGCGGCCTGGTGGCGCGGCGTCGACGATCTCACGAGCGAAGTTCATCGCGCCATTCTCGCCGACCGGCTGCCTCTCGCGGGTTGACACGTGGGCACCGGCGCGGATAGCGTCTGCCAGACGGCGCTCGCGTGGTCGGGGGAAAGGCCACCGGGCCGCTCCAAAGTGAGGCTAAGGAGACAACGGTCTTGGGCACGAGACGCTTCCAGGGCGCGGCTCTGGCACTGGCTATGTTCGCGCTCGCGGCGCCCGCCGTGGCGCAGGCGACGGAAAGCCACTGGTTCGCACACAGGAAGGAAATCCCACGCGGCGCGACCGACGATGTCGGCAGCTCGGGAAAGCTCGCCATCGACCTGCTCACCGGCCCTCAGGCGGGCACGGAAGTGAAATGCAAGGTCGCCTACAAAGGAGAAGTCTGGAACCCCGCCCCGAAGGGAGCCGGAGAAGGCCTGATCGACGAGATGTCGTTCCCGAAGTGCAACGCGACGCCGGCGTTCTGCAAAGTGACGAGCAAGCTGCCGGTTGCAGCGCTCGGACTGCCGTGGCAGCTGACACTGTTCAGAGAACAGCCCAGCGAAGGCGGGAGAGAAGGGGACGAGCTCGAGGGGATGCAGGTGGAAGTCCACTGCGCGGGCGGCGAAAGCACGGCGCTCGAAGGCGGGCTGACGGGCACGGTCGGCGTTGGTCGAACCGATCTCAAAGGGACGATGCAGAACGGCGCGCAGACTGTCGAAGCGACGGTCGAACTGTCGCTCGCGATCAAGGGCCACGGCGCCATCTCGATCGGACCCTGAAGGCGGGCCGCCAGAGGCGGCTTCGACTCGTGCGCAGACCCGACCGGCGGGCGTGCGCGAGTCGAAGCCAGATGTTGGGCCGACTGCCGACCGGTATTCTGCGAGGGGCTGGACGCGACAGTCCGACCACGACCCTGGAGCGCAGATCGAATGGCCGTAGCCGCCCCAAACACTGATATGACCGACGAGCAGAAGGCGATCACCGAGATGGTCCGCCAGTTCGCCGATGAGCAGATCCTGCCCAACGCCGAGCACTACGACCACGAGGACGCCTTCCCGGAGCCGATCGTCGAGCAGATGAAGGAACTGGGGCTGTTCGGTGTGACGATCCCCGAGGAGTACGGCGGGATGGGCCTGGACCTGACGACGTACGCGATGATCGTGGAGGAGCTCTCGCGTGGCTGGATCTCGATCTCGGGTGTGATCAACACCCACTTCATCGGCTCCTACCTGCTGATGAAGTTCGGCAGCGACGAGCAGAAGGAGAAGTACCTACCGCGCATGGCCACCGGTGAGATCCGGGCGGCGTTCTCGCTGTCCGAGCCCGAGCTCGGCTCAGACGTGCAGGCGATCAAAACGAAAGCCGTGAAGACCGACGACGGCAGCTATGAGATCAACGGCCAGAAGATGTGGGTCACCAACGGGCTGCGCTCCGATCTCGTGTTCGTGCTCGTCAAGACCGACCCCGATGCGGAGAAGGCGTACAAGGGCATGACGTGCTTCATCGCCGAGAAGGAGGGCGGCGCCCACGAGAACACCGGCGCCTACGCGGGGCTGAACGTCCCGCCGCAGCTGCGCAAGATGGGCTACAAGGGCGTCGAGTCCACGGAGCTCGTGTTCGACGGCTACCGCTGCCCCGCGGAGAACATCCTGGGAGGCGAGGATGCCGGGCTCAACAAGGGCTTTCCGCAGATGATGGACGCGCTAGAGGTTGGGCGCGTGAACGTCGCCGCCCGCGGCGTGGGGATCGCCCAGCGGGCGCTCGAGCTGGCGCTGCGCTACTCGCAGGAGCGCAGGACGTTCGGCAAGCCGATCTCAGAGCACCAGGCGATCCAGTTCAAGCTCGCGGACATGGCCACACAGGTCGAGGCGGCACGCCTCTTGACGCTGCGCGCGGCGCGGCTGAAGGACGCGGGGGAGCGCTCGGACCTGGAGGCAGGGATGGCGAAGCTGTTCGCCTCCGAGGCCGGCCGCTTCTGCGTGGAGGAGTCCTTCCGCATCCACGGCGGGTACGGGTACTCCAAGGAGTATGAGATCGAGCGGCTATACCGCGACGCGCCACTGCTGCTGATCGGCGAGGGAACCTCGGAGATCCAGCGTATGGTGATCGGTCGCAAGCTCTTGCAGCGTCATAAGATCTGACAGACAGCGACGGACCGTCCACCGGTTCAGGAGGAGAGAAGCAGGGACATGGCTGACGATGCCAAGGCTCTGATCGAGGTCGCTACCCGCAGGTTCCTCAGCGAAGTTCCCGCTCTGGAGCCGATCAAGCTGGTTGTGGGCATCGAGCTGCGGGGCAGGGGAGATGTACAGCCGTTTCGGCTGGAGATGCCCGGCGTGAAGGTCACAAAGGGGCCGGCGGCGGATGCCCGCGTGCGTGTGGACATGCGTCGCGAGTTCTTCAACGTGATGGCCCGCGAAGGCAAGGTGGCCGACTGGATCGAGGCGTTCACCTATGGACAGGCCAAGGCCTCAGGTCCAGAGCAGTTCATCCGCCTGATCGTGAACGTGGTCGAGCGCCAGCAAGAGCGTGAACGCACGCCGAAGGCGCGCAAGCACGCCTAGCCGGGCTAGTGGTAGGACGTGAGCTGCTCGGCCAAGAACGCCAGCGAGGCCAGCAGGCAGATGCACATGACGACCAGTGAGAGGTTTTCGTTCATGGGCCGCTCCAGAAGATAGTGGACCGTGCGGTGGCGCGGCAAGCATCGCCGCGCCGGGGGCTTACAGTTCGGCGCCGCCGTCGTAGAGCTTGATCACCTTGACCGGGTGGGCGGGATCGGACTCGACGACGTCGAGGCACAGGCGACAGAGCACGCACTCATCGATGTTCTTCTCGACGAGCTCGAGTGTGCCGTCGCCCTGCTGTGCGTAGATGTCGACTGGACAAGCGTCGGTGAGCTTCTTGGCGAGCGCGGTGTCGGCTGCGGCGGCGTCGTCGACTTCGACCGCGATGAAGAGGCCATCCGCCCTCACGCCTGGCTCCTCTCACCCTGCTGTGAGGATGCCGCGAGCTTTGCCTTGACGAGGTCTGGGATCTCGTCGATCCGTTGCACCACGGGGATCCCGGCCGCTTCCAGCCGCGCGATCTTCTCCGTCGCGCTGTCCTCCTTGCCCTCGACGATCGTGCCGGCATGCCCGAAGGACATGCCCTGCATCTCCTCGTCGTCCATGAACTTGCCGGCCATGAAGGCGATGATCGGCAGGCGCGAGTTGTGCTCCTTGACCCACTGCGCCAACTGGGCCTCCATGCGCCCACCTGGCTCGGTGTAGATCACGATCGCCTGCGTCTGCTCGTCAGCCTCGAAGTACGGCATCAGCTCGGCGTAGGTCGATCCGATGATCGCGTCGCCGCCGATCGACACCGCGGTGGAGACGCCGAGTCCGGCAGCTGTCAGCGTTGAGGAGATCTCCGTGGTCATGCCGCCGGAGCGGCTCATCACGCCGACCGAGCCGGGCTGGTAGGCGACGGCAGCGTTGCGTGCGGGGCCGCCGATGCCGCCCATCTTGGCGACGCCGGGGACGATCACGCCCAGGCAGTTGGGGCCGATGATGCGTGCGCCCTTGGCGTCGGCGAGCTCGACCATCATCGCCACGTCGCGGCGCGGGATCCGCTCGGTGACGATTACGATCGTCTTGATGCCGGCATGCAGCGCCTCGAAGACCGCGTCGCGTGTACCAGCGGGCGGGACCGTGACCACCGAGCCGTCCGGGACGACGCCGCCGTTGTGCTCGACGACCTGCTCGACAGTGTCGAAGACTGGGACGCCGTGCACCTCACGGCCCTTGCGTCCCGGTGTCACGCCACCGACGATCTTCGAGCCATAGTCCAGGCACTCACGCGTGAGGTTGACCGCCTCACGTCCGGTGATGCCCTGGATGATGAACGTCGTGTCTTGATCGATCAGGATGGACATGGCTAAGCCGCCGCCGGGGGTTGAGGGGCGGATTCGATCCTGGCGACCGCTCGGCCGGCTGCCTCCCACAAGGACACCGACCGGTCGCAGTACTCGACCCCGTAGCGGTCGAGGATCTTGAAGCCCTCCTCCTCCCAGGCGCCCGGGATACGGAAGATCGCGATTGTCTCGGCGGGGTCCTTTCCGAGCTCTAGACAGGCCTTGATCACGCCGCGCGCAACGATGTCCACGCGGGTGTTCGAGACGATCGACATCATCACGGCGATCTTCTCGACGCCGTCTTTCTGCAGCACCTGCTTGGCCAGGCCGCAGGCCTTGGCGACGGACGGGTTGCCGCCGATCTCGGAGTAGTTGGCGGGCTTGCCACCCTGCTGGCGCACGGCGTCGGTGAGCGTCAGCGAGCCGCCGCCGGCACCGATCACGAGACCGATGTTGCCATTGAAGCCGGTGTCCTTGCCCTGGATCACGCCGCGGTGGTCGGCGGCATCGATCGCCTTGACGGCGTCTTCGAAGGCGGTCGGCGTGTGGTCCTCGCGGGTGCCCTCCTCCGCGCCGATCCCCAATGCCGCGAGCAGGCCCTTCTGACGCGGCATGCCCTCGTTCTCCATCTCCATGTGTGCGTCCAGCGCTACGAACGAGCCGTCCTTAAGCTCGGCAAGCGGGTTGATCTCGGCGAGCGTCATGTCGTTCTCGAGGAACAGCTGCGCCAACCGTGCGAGCACCGGGGTGGCACGCTGCAGGGCCCGGCCGGTGACGCCGGCCGCGGCGATCACCTGCTTGGCCTGGAAGTCGGAGAACGGCTCGAGCGTGGAGAAGTGACCGCGACCGACGTGGTCCGGGTGCTCCTCGGCGACCTGCTCGATGTCGATGCCGCCCATGTCGCTGAAGAGCATTAGCGGCTTCTTCGCGGTGCCGTCCCAGACGACGCCGGCGTAGTACTCCTGCGCGACCTCGGCCTTCGGGTCCACGAGCACGCCGCGTGGTATGTGGCCGTTGATCTCCAGCTGTAGGATGTCGCGGGCGTGCGCTTCGGCCTGCTCGGGCGTGTCGGCGAACTTGACGCCGCCGGCCTTCATGCGCCCGCCCGTGAGGACCTGCGACTTGATCACGGTGGACCCGCCGATACGCTCGGCGATCGTGCGTGCCTCGGCGGCGTCGGTCGTGAAGCCGTAGTCGGTGACCGGGATGCCGGCACGCTTTACGATCTCGCGCGCCTCGTACTCGAAGAATCTCATGCGGCGCGGAAGCCTATACCGACTGCCATCGCGGCGGGTCGCTGCCGGGTGCAGGCACCCCGCGCGGCCACCCAAGTGGCGTTCCGTCGAGCGCTCCCGGCGGCGCAAGACAGCGCAATGGCCCGCGCGGGGAGGAGACGGTGACGCGGTACTCCTCGGGATCGACCTTTGCATCGGGCGCGAGGGCTTCCGCCGGCGCTGCGTGGCGCATCACCCACGCCGCCGTGCGCGTGAGCGCGAGCCTCGCATGGCCCGCCCGTCCGCCCACTGCGCGGTCGGTCAGGCCCCTGAGCGCGGCCGCTGCGATCAGGTATCCGCTCGCGTGGTCCAGCGCCTGGACCGGGAGCGCCCCTGGCTCGTCCTTATCCCCGCTTGCCTGCGCGATACCGCACGCCGCCTGCACGAGCGAATCAAAGCCGCGACGCTCCGCCCACGGACCTGTCTCGCCCCAAGCGGAGAGGGTGACGGTGACTAGATGTGGGTGGCGCTCTCGCAGCGCGTCCGTGTCGAGGCCGAGTCTGGCGAGCGCTCCGGGTCGGTAGCCCTGCACGAGGACATCGGCGCCGGCCAGCAGCCGCTCGATTGCCTCGCGCCCCGTGCTCGCGCGGGCATCGAGTAGCGCGGAGCGCTTGCCCACACAGCCGTCCAGGATGTGCAACTCGAGCTCGGGCATCGCCGGCGGATCGACGCGCAGCACCTCGGCTCCTAGCGCTGCCAGCATGCGCGTTCCCACCGGTCCGGCAATCACGCGCGTGAGGTCGAGCACGCGCAGCCCGCTGCACGGTAGTCGGCCCGGCGGGTTGAGCGGTCGCGCCTCGATCTCGCCCGCGTCGAAGTCGAGCAGGCCGAGCTCAGCGGCAGCGCGCCCTTGGGGATGCTCGAGCCACGCCGTGGAGCTGCGCACCGCTGCGGCGGCGCCGCCAGCGGCAGCGATTGCGTCCTCCAGGTCCTCGGCCGTGTGCGCCCTGATCGTCTCCAGCGCATGCTCTTCGGGCGGGTTTCCCAGGGCGCGCAGGAGCGCGGCGTGGTGGTGCGGGTAGTTGGCGTGCAAACGGATGTATCCATCGCGGGTCTGCGCGAAGCGCGACAGCGGCGCGAACCCGGTGAGCTGCACGTGCTTGGCGCGCAGCATGCGTTCGGAAGCAAACGCCAGCGCCGCGTGCGCGCGATCCAGTGACGGCCGCGGCCTCGCGCCACCGCGTGCCTCGGCGAGCTCCGCCGCAGCGAGCAGCGTTGTGCCAACCGCCGCGACGGCGATCTCGTCGAGCGCGTATGGCGAGGGCGCCAGCGCTCCGTCGCCGTGCAGATCCAGCATCGTCTGGCCCGAGCGGCCGGCCGCGCCACCTCCGAGCGCCACCCAGGCCTCTTCGAGCGGGGCTGCGGTCGAGCTCATCGCCGCTGATGACCTCGCTGGCTCTTCGCCGCCGGCTCCGACCCCTACACCACCGCTGGCTCCAGACCGTATGCCTCCGCTAGGTCAGGGTCCTTCTTGGCGAGCATTTCCGCGAGGTTGACCATCACCTTGCACTGCTTCCAGGTCGCGTCGTCCTGCATCTTGCCGTCGATCATGTGCACCCCGCGACCATCCGGGATCGCCGCGATCACCTTTTTCGCGAACGCGACCTCGTCCGGGTCGGGCGAAAAGACGCGCTTGGCGATTGCGATCTGGCTGGGGTGCAGGGACCACGCGCCGACGCATCCGAGCAGGAACGAGGCACGGAACTGTGTCTCGCAACCCTCTTCATCTGAGATGTCGCCGTATGGGCCGTAGAACGGCAGCGCGCCCACCGCGGTGCAGGCATCGACCATGCGCGCGATCGAGTAGTGCCACGGGTCCTGCTGGTAGCTGGGCCGCGGGGATATGAACCCGCCCTCCCCGTCGGGTTCGGGGTCGGCGATCGTGCGGTAGCCGGGGTGTCCGCCGCCGACGCGCGTGGTCTTCATGCGGCGTGACGCTGCGAGGTCGGCCGGACCGAAGCTCATCCCTTGGATCCGCGGGCTCGCAGAAGCGATCTCCTCGAGGTTGGCAACGCCCTGGGAAGTCTCGAGCACGCAGTGGATCAGAAGCGGGCGCTGCAGCCCCGCCTTGGCCTCGAGTTGCGCGAGCAGCCGATCGGCGTAGTGGATGTCCCACGGACCCTCGACCTTGGGGATCATGATCACCTCCAGCTTGTCCCCGATCTCGGCGACGAGCTGGGTGATGTCGTCGAGGAAGTACGGCGAGGCGAGCTCGTTGACGCGCGTCCACAGCGCTGTGTCGCCGAGATCCATCTCGCGTCCCACGCGAATCAGGCCGGCGCGTGCGGCCTCCTTCTTTTCCAGCGGCACCGCGTCCTCGAGGTTGCCAAGCAGGATGTCCACCTTGGGCGCGAGGTCTGGCGTCTTCTCGACCATTTTCGGGTTCGAGAAGTCCATGAAGTGGATCATCCGTGATGGCTTGAAGGGGATCTCGCGCGCCGGCTCGGGGGCGTCGATCGCGAGGGGCTTGAAGAAGTCGCGGGGATTGCGCAAGGACACTCCTGGGTCAGCTGCGGGACAGCGGTTGTCTAACGGTGCTAGGAAGTATCGATGATGCGTCGCACCTTGGCATCCTTGACGCTGCTCGCCGTCTGTGGCTTGCTCGCTCTCATGGCGCCCGCCACCGGTGGCGCACGTACCCCGGCAGGCATGCTCGCCGGCGCCGATCGAGCGCACGCCGCGTCTCTTTCGCGCACGTGGCCGTTCACGCTCTCGCCCGCGCCCGCGGACCTCTCGCTCGCGGAGGTCGGTTTCCCACACGCCGGGCATGGGAGGGACGTATCCCGCGCAACGCTGCAGCTGGCTGTGCAGGGAGCGTTCGGCGATGACTACCTGGTGCTCGCAGCACCGCGGGTCGGAGCGGGGCGGACCCCGAGGGCGCTGGTACTGCTCGTCAACAGGCCCTCGCCGCTGCTCGACCCGGTGACCGTCCACCTGCGGCTGAAGGCGCGAGCGCAGTTAGGAGCGCCCGTAGTGCGTAGGCTCGCGGATCCGTTCGCGCGTGCTGCGTCTTCGCGCAGGCCTGCTGTTTGCGATCTGGCGTTGCACGGCGCTGCGCTGAGCGCCGCCGAGGTGCAGCCCCTGTCCGCGCGCGGCGCGGCGTTGAGCGGCTTCGATGCGGCCGCCGCGGTGGCGCAGGCGTATGACGTTGTCTGCGCGCTTCCACATGAGAGCGCGTTTGCGCAGGCGGTCGGCCAGCCGGCCTCGGAATCGCCGCCCTCGCCAAGCCCCACACCCTCGCCAACGCCTCCTGTGCCCGGTCCACCGGTCTGCGCACCGTGCGATCCGGCTCCGGGATTCGCCTGCCCGCTGTCGATCGGGCCGGACATCTGCGCTTCCGAGTTGACACGCGGCGCGAGACGGGCCTCGGCGGGCGGCCATTAGAGTTTGAGTCACGTCGCGCCCGCTGCGGCGCCCCCGAACATTCGATAGGAGACATTCGAGCTACATGAGCGAGACCCAGACCGTCGAGACCGATCAGGCCGCGCGCGAGGCGAGCGGTGCCCACCCGTACGGCCGCTACCTGGAGGAGTTCGAGGTCGGTGATGTTTACAAGCATTGGCCCGCAAAGACGGTCACCGAGTCAGACGATCACCTGTTCTGCCTGATCACCATGAACCACCACCCGCTGCACATCAACGACGTCTACGCGCACAAATCCCAACAGGGGCGCAACGTGGTTGTGGGGCCGCTCGTCTACTCGCTGGCGCTGGGCATGTCCGTGAGCGACGTCAGCGGCAAGGCGATCGCCAACCTCGCGACCGAAGAACTGAAGCACCCAGCGCCCGTTTTCCACGGCGACACGCTGTTCTGCGAGTCGGAGGTGCTCGAGAAGAAAGAGTCGCAGTCCAAGCCCGACCGTGGCACGGTGAAGGTGCACACGCGCGTGCTCAACCAGGACGGCGTCCTCGTCGCCGAGTTCAAGCGTCTGGTGCTCGTGCCGCGTAAGAACCCCGGAGGGGGCACGGCCGAGGACAACGTCGACTAGCACCAGCAGCTTGCCGGGTGCTTGGGTCGTGCGGTACGCTTTTCTTCCGCCCAGGGATGGGCGTTTTTCTGTTTCCCGGAGCCAGCCGCGGCCCGGTCGCAGCGCCGCACGGCGCGCCCGTCTTGCCCGTCAACATAGGAGCCGTATCGACCCATGAACACGACAGCCCCCGCCCCCACAAAGAACGAGCGTCTGCTGGCTTGGGTCGACGAGATCGCCGCCCTGACCGAGCCCGAGGAGATCTACTGGTGCGACGGCTCCGCCGAGGAGTACGACCGCCTCTGCCAGGAGCTTGTTGACGCCGGTACGTTCGAGCGTCTCTCAGACGCCAAGCGTCCCAACTCCTACCTGGCGCTGTCGGACCCGGGCGACGTCGCGCGCGTCGAGGACCGAACGTTCATCTGCTCGGCCACCGAGGAGGAGGCCGGGCCCACGAACAACTGGCGCGATCCGGGCGAGATGCGCGATGAGCTCACGGAGCTGTTCACCGGCTCGATGCGGGGACGCACGATGTACGTGGTGCCCTTCTCGATGGGCCCGCTCGGCTCGGACAAGAGCCACGTCGGCGTGCAGCTCACCGACTCGACATATGTGGCGGTGAACATGCGCATCATGACGCGCATGGGCCAGGGCGCACTGGACGTGCTCGGCAGCGACGGCGAGTTCGTGCCCTGCCTGCACACGGTCGGCATGCCGCTGGGGGATGGCATAGATGACGTGCCGTGGCCGTGCAACGCGGAGAACAAGTACATCGTGCACTTCCCCGAGACGCGCGAAATCTGGTCCTACGGCTCCGGCTACGGCGGAAACGCGCTGCTGGGCAAGAAGTGCTTCGCGCTGCGCATCGCATCGGTGATGGCCCGCGACGAGGGCTGGATGGCCGAGCACATGCTGATCCTGAAGCTGACCTCGCCGGAGGGCGAGGTCAAGTACATCACCGGCGCTTTCCCCAGCGCTTGCGGCAAGACCAACCTGGCGATGCTCGTGCCGACGCTCGAGGGCTGGACGGTGGAGACGATCGGCGATGACATCGCCTGGATGAAGTTCGGAGCGGACGGCCGGCTGTACGCGATCAACCCTGAGGCCGGCTTCTTCGGCGTGGCGCCGGGCACCGGCGAGGACACCAACCCGAACGCGATCCACACGATCGAGCGCAACACGATCTTCACCAACTGCGCCAAGACCGACGACGGCGACATCTGGTGGGAGGGGCTGACAAAAGAGACGCCCGCGCACCTGATCGACTGGCACGGCAATGACTGGACGCCGGATGCGGGCGTCCCCTCGGCGCACCCCAACGCGCGCTTCACCGCGCCGGCCGCGCAGGACCCGGCGATCGCGCCGGAGTGGGAGGACCCGGCAGGCGTGCCGATCGACGCGATGCTGTTCGGTGGTCGGCGCTCGACGACGATCCCGCTCGTGACGGAGGCGCTTGACTGGGAGCACGGGGTGTTTCTCGGGTCGGTGATGAGCTCGGAGAAGACGGCAGCGGCGGCGGGTACCGTCGGCGAACTGCGCTTCGACCCGTTCGCGATGTTGCCGTTTTGCGGCTACAACATGGCCGACTACTTCGCCCATTGGCTCCAGATGGGGCGTCGCGAGGGTGCGCAGCTGCCGAAGATCTTCTACGTCAACTGGTTCCGCAAGGGTCCGGACGGCCGTTTCCTGTGGCCTGGCTACGGCGAGAACTCGCGTGTGCTCTCCTGGGTGTTCGCTCGCTGTGCGGGGCACGGCGCCGCAACGGAGACGCCGATCGGCTGGATGCCTCCGGTCGGTCCCGATGGAATCGACACACGAGGCGTGGACGTGACCGACGAGGCGATGGCAGAGCTGCTGCGTGTGGACACCGAGGAATGGCGCGCGCAGCTGCCTCAGTTCCGCGAGTACCTCGCCAAATTCGACAACCTCCCGCCCGAGCTGAACAGCCAACTCGACGCGCTCGAACAGCGCTTGAGCTGAGCAGATGCCCGGGGCGATCCCAGCGGTCGATCCGGAGAAGGCGCAGGACTCCGAGCTCAAGCGTCGGGTGACCGCTCTCGCGTTGACGAAGGCCGGAACGTGGTTCTCCTCGCAGGTCGGCGCGCGCATCGACCCGTGGCTGTTGCGCGCGACCCGCGGGCGCGTGGACCACACGCTCGGCCAGATCCCGGTCGTGCTCGTGACGGTTCGCGGCGCCCGCAGCGGGCTCGAGCGAACCGTGCCGCTGCTGTACTTCTCAGACGGCGAGGACGTGATCCTGATCGCCTCGAGCTACGGGCGCGCGAAGTTCCCCGCGTGGTACTACAACCTCAGGGCCAACCCCGACGTGACACTCGAGGCTCGAGGACGTTCGGCCGCGTACGTGGCGCACGAGGCAGAGGGAGACGATCGCGACCGTCTGTTCGAGCTCGCCAAGCTCGTCTACAGCGGCTACAAAGAGTACGAACGGCGTACCAGTGGGATCAGGCGCATCCCCGTCATGCGCCTCACGCCGGCTCAGGGCAGCGGCCGCTAGAGGGCCGGTGGGCAAGCCAGGCAAGGACGCAGGGAGCGTGGCGTGCTCCGCACGCGAGCGACCGAGGACGCAGCGTGGCGCCGCCCAGCGGTCCTCTAGTCGTGGCCGTGGTTCTCGCCGCCCGCTGCGGGTGGGCGGGACTCCTCGGCGAGCGAGGTGATCGTCAGCGCGCCGCGCGCTGAGGACTCCAGCACGTCGGTCGCCTCCTCCAGCGAGCGCGCATAGAGCTCGACCAGCAGATGCACGATGATGCGCGCGTCGTCTTCGTGCTTGTGAAAGCGCACGTGCGTGAAGAACTCGCGCACGCCGTGCTCACCGAAAGCGGCGTAGGAGAGCGCGTCGCCCGCCTCCGGGCCCGAGCACGTCTCCACGTCTTCTGAATCGACCGTCACCGTGCAGGAGGCGACCCACGGGGTTCCGGCGATCATCCGTTCCCAGCGGTCCTCGATCGGCTCCACGCGGCCGTTGTTGAAGCCGAGGTGTGGCTGGTCGTGCATGCAGTCCAGGCACTGCACGACTGCCTCCTGGAGCTCGTCAACCACTTCCGCGCGCTCGCCCGTGTCCGGGTCGATCTTGTGGATGCCCTCGTAGTGGACCTGCACCTCCAGGTCCTGAGACCAGCAGCGATAGCAGCGCAGCCAGCTGCGTGCGCTCGTCTCGGCCATTGAGCCCTCCATGGAGGGCATTGTAGGCGCCTCGCCTTCGTTTCCCTCAGGGCCTTAGCCGACCACTCGTCCAGATGGCGTACACAATCGCCGCGACAGCGTGTAGATTCTCACGCCATCACGGGTCGGCCGCCGTCGGCGTACGACCGAGGCACTAGCTATGCGGGGGGTTGCAATGCGTCGGGTCGGAGCACTGGTGGTCGTTGTGGCGGCGGTTCTCGCCGCTTGGCTGGCGCCTTCGTCAGCCGGTGCCGCGCTTTACTCGCAATGTCCGGCGGTCTACAAAGACACCGGCTGCCAGTTCCTGGTTACCGTGACCAGCGGAGGCGAGACGATCAGCGAAGATCCCAGCCAGGGATTTTACGAGGGAAGCGACGACTCGCTCATCGGCGTCCAGAACGATACGTCCGGCCCGATCTCCTCGATTCACCTCTCCGCGGAAGACGAACTCTTCGGGTTCGACGGAGATGGGATCTGTGACCCAGGTGGAGCGCCTCTACCCGAAGGTTGCACGGTTCAGCCGTACAGCAACTACGCCGAAAAGACGGAAAACACGAACAAAGGCAAGGAATGCGCCTATGAAGGCGAAGTCAAAAAAGGAAAAGAAGCCACAGAAGAGATAGAGGAATCTTGCGCGTTCACGCCGCCGGCAGCCGAGCCCGCTGGGCTGACATTCCCCGAAGGCCTCGCGCCTGTCGGCTACGCCGCAAATGGCGACCCGGTTGGCGGCTACGAGGGACCGACTTCATGGTTCTCGGGCGTTGGGCCGCTCGGAAGCAACCTAACGGGCTCTGGCACGATCAACTTCTCGCCCGCCATCCCGGCCGGCGGATCGACCTACTTCGCGCTGGAGTCCCCACCAACCGGCGGCTTCGGCAGCACATCCTCACTTACGACGACGCTCAGCGGAGGCGGGCAGACTGGGGCTTCGATCACCGTACTTCAGGGCACGGCAGTGACGGACAGCGCGACGCTGGGGGGCTCCAACGCGTCGATCGCGACGGGAAGCGTGGCCTACAACGTCTACAGCAACTCGACGTGCACGACGCTGGCTGCGGCGGCAGGTTCGGGTGCATTGAGCGGCGCTTCGGCGGCGGCGTCGAGCTCGGTCAACCTCGGACCAGGCACCTACTACTGGCAGGCGAGCTACGGCGGCGACGCCAACAACAAAGCGATCTCGAGTGAATGTGGCTCTGAGGTTCTCACCGTCCAGGCCCCCACCACCACGACCACGATTCAAAGCGGCGGCGGCGTTATGGGTGCGACGATCCCGGTGCTCAAGGGCTCGGCTGTGACCGACACCGCGCACATCGCCGGAGCGGAGGCCGCTAGCGCGACAGGGACCGTCACGTACACGCTCTACAAGGAAGCCAGCTGCAAGACCGCGCTCGCCTCCAGTACGGCCACCGTGACCGCCGGCGTGGCGGCGCCTTCAGTGGCGGTCAGCCCGAGCGTGGGGACCTACTACTGGGTGGCGACCTACAGCGGCGGCGGTCTCAACGCTCCGTCCACGAGCGCCTGTGGCAGCGAGAAGCTGATCGTCTCGACGAAGGCCAATCTCGGCCTGCCCAACGGGAAGAAGTGCTTCAGCAAACGCGACTTCGCGATCCACCCGCGTTTCCCCAAGGGCGCCAAGATCACCTCTTACGAGGAGTTCATCAACGGCAAACTCGCCAAGCAGGGCAAGCTCTCCAAACACGCGACCTCAGTCGACCTGATCGGCCTTCCCAAGGGGGCCTACAAAGTCGAGCTCGTCACGTTTGCCGCCAACGGCAAGAGCTACGAGGAAACGCGGACGTTCCACACGTGCGTGAAGAAAAAACACAAACACCACTGATCGCCGCGGGCGGCGCCCTTCACGCTGAAAGAGGGGCGCCGCCACGCGAGTCGCGATGGACGGCCTAGCCGAACGTGAAGTCGTAAGCGACGACGCCGTCCTGGAAGCGCAGTTGCAGTTCGTGGGTCTGGTCTCCCGGTAGCGACACGAGCCAGTACAGGCGCTGTCGGCGGACGGTGACCACGCCGTCGTGCACGTCCGCGCCGGAGTCCGCCGCCGAGATCGGATGGCCGTCGAGCAGCACCTGCACGTGCATCGGGCGTTCGTCCTGAGAGCTCAGCACCAGATACGCGTTCTTCGCGTGGAAGCGGAGGTTGATACCCGCGTCCGAGATCGCTTCTGCCGGCTGGCTCGTGATGTCCCACGTGCCGCTGAAGGCGGCCGCGTTGAGCGCCAGCTCGTGTGTCGGCGGCGGGCCGTAGTCGTGCGTTCCCGTCTTCGGGCCGTTCACCCAGCCTTCCGCGCGGTTGGTGCCCACGTAGGTCTCAGGCGTCGCCACTTCAGTCGGCGTGACCACGTCCGTCGGGTGGCTCTTCGCGCCGACCTCGTTCCCGGCTTCGGCGAGCAGCGCGCGGATCGCTGTTTCCGTCTTGCCGTAGTCGCCCTCGCCGAACGTCGCATAGCGGACCTCGCCCTTCGCGTCGATCAGGTAGTCCGCCGGCCAGTACTCGTTGTCGTACGCGTTCCACGTGCCCATGTTGTTGTCCTGCACCACCGGGTAGCGCAGGCCGAACTGTTCGATCGCGTCCTTCACGTTGCTCGCGTCCTTCTCGAACGCGAACTCGGGAGTCTCCACGCCCACGATCGTCAGACCGTCCTTCGCATACGCCGCGTTCCAGGCCTTCAGGTATGGCAGCGTGCGGATGCAGTTGATGCACGTGTACGTCCAGAAGTCGACCAGCACCACACGGCCGCGCAGGGCGGAGAGCGTCAGCGGACGGTCGCCGGGCGTGTTGAACCAGTCCTCGGTTTCCGTGAATTCCGGCGCCGCGAACTGGTCGGGCAGGCTTCGCGCGTCGGCGAGCAGCGTCGCCTGGCTGGCGTCCCGCGCGGCCGGATGCACGTCGGTGCTGGAGCCGCCGCAGGTGGAGGATCCGTTTGCGGCGATGATTTTCGTCTTGTGGCCGGTGATTTCGTGCAGGCGGCCCGTCACCGACTTCGAGCACTCCAGCGACGCCGTCAGGTTCACGTTCGGGATCTTTTCCGCCACGAACTGGTCGAAGTTCACGTCCAGGTTGGTGATGATCGCCACCGCCGTGAGGATCATGATCGCGCCCAGCGTGCGTTGCAGCATCGGACCGCGGCCCGCTTTGCGGACGCGGTCGAACAGCCGTCGGCCGCCCAGCGAGAGCACGAGCAGGACGACCGCCGAGCCCAGTGCGTAGGCGATCGCGATCGCGATCGTTTTGCCCGACGCCGCGCTCACCGAGATCACCGCCGCGAGGATCGGGCTCGCGCACGGCGTGTACACAAAGCCCAGCGCGCCGCCCACCAGCAGACCCGAGGCGAAGCCGTCGCCCGTCGTGCGCGGACCGAAGCGCGCCAGACGCGACAGTGGCGCCTCCAGCCTGTCCGCCACGTTCGGGACCAGCAGCACCACCCCGAACACCAGCAGCACCACGATCGCCACGTCGCGCAGCGGATCGCTGCCCAGGCCCACGCCGTCAACCACGTTCGCCAGGCCCACGATCGTCACCGTGAACGTCACCGACAGGCCGAGCACGATCCCCAGCGGACGCCGCCGCCCGCCCACGCCACCGGCCGACAGCAGCGCCGGCAGCACCGGCAGCACGCACGGCGACAGCGCGGTACCCGCGCCCGCAAGAATGGCGAAGCCTAGAAGGATGATCATCGAGCTCTCTCCCTACAGACTTCCCAGCCACGATTTCGTTACAAACCGCTCGTCGCGCATCTCCACGAGGCTATGCAGACTGATCTGAATCTGCGCCGCTCGCCGCATCGCGCTCTAGGATCGCCACCAGCGCCGCCACCCCCAGGGCCGGGTCTTGCCCGTCGAGCAGGGCCTGCGCCGCGCGTCGTCCGCCTAGCGCGCGCAGCCCACGCTCGCCGTGCTCGATCGTGAAGTCGCTCAGCCCGCCAGCCCGCCGCGCGCGCAGGCGCCGCTCGGCCACGTCCAGATCGGCGCGGTGCTCGTCCAGCGCCGCCACCAGCTCATCAATCCCGCTCGTCGGCGCCAGCGCCGACACCGCGACCACACGCGCGCGCGAGGTGCCCAGCGAGCGCAGCGCCGCGCTCAGATCACGGCGGGCACTCATTGCAATCTGGCCGAGGTCGGCCTTCGTCACCACCAGCACATCCGGCGTTTCCATGATCCCCGACTTCAGGAACTGAAGCACGTCGCCGCTGCCCGGCTGCACGACCAGCGCCAGCGTGTCCACCACGTCCGCCACATCTGTCTCCGACTGCCCCACGCCCACCGTCTCGATCACCACCACATCGAACGCCGCCGCCAGCGCATCCGCCGAGGCGCGGGTCGCCCGCGCGAGGCCGCCCAGGCGCTGTTCCGCGGCCATCGAGCGGATCAGCGTGCCGCGGTCCGACGGGTCGAACTCGATCCGCGCGCGGTCGCCCAGCAACGAGCCACCCGAGCGGCGCGAGCTCGGATCGACCGCCAGCACCGCTGCTGTGCGCTCGCTCGCGCGCCACGCGTGCAGCAGCGCCGAGAGCAGCGTCGACTTGCCCGCGCCCGGCGGACCCGTCACGCCGATCACGTGGCCTGGGGCCTCGCCGCCAAGCGCCGCTGGAGAGACCTCCGCCAAAAGCGCCGCCGCCTGCTCCACGTCCGCCGGCGCGGCACTCTCCAGCAGGTTCAGCGCCGCCGGCGCGGCCGTCACGTCGCGCTCGCGCAGACGCGCGCCCAGCGCCGCTCCGTCAGAGCTCACGCCGCTCCGTCAGCGCTCACGCGGCGCCGTTGGCCGACGCGCCGGCGTGGGCCGAGGCGACGTCGTTGGCTGTAGCGCCCCCGTTGGTGCCGACCTCGCCTCCGTCGGCGCTCGCGCCCACCAGCGCCACGATGTCGCGCATGATGCGCGTGATGTCGAAGTCCTTCGGCGTGTACACCGCCGCCACACCCGCCTTGCGCAGCGCCGCCACATCCTGCTCGGGGATGATCCCGCCGACCACTACCGGCGCCGTCACACCCGCGTCGTGGAGCTCTGAGATCACAGCCGGGATCAGCTCCCGGTGCGAGCCAGACAGGATCGACAGCCCGATCACGTGCACGCCCTCCTGTAGCGCCGAGGAGGCAATCTGCTTGGGCGTCAGACGGATGCCTTCATACACGACGTCCATGCCCGAGTCGCGCGCGCGCACCGCGATCTGCTCCGCGCCGTTTGAGTGCCCGTCCAGGCCCGGCTTGCCCACCAGGATCTTCGGGCGGCGCCCGAGCTTCTCCTGCAGGCGCGAGACCTCGCCCTGGAGCTCCGAGAGCTCCGCGTCTGCCGGCGCCGCCGAGGCCTCGCCCACACCCGTCGGGCCGTGGTAGCTGCCGAACACCTCGCGCAGCGTCCGCGACCACTCGCCCGTCGTCGCGCCCGCCCTCGCTGCCGCGATCGTCGCCATCATCAGGTTCTCCTGCGTGTCGGCGTCACCAGCCGCCCGGGCGAGCACTGCGAGCGCCTCATCTACAGCAGTCTGATCGCGCTCTGAGCGCCAGCGGCGCACGTCCTCGATCTGCTGCGCTTCAAGTGCGGGATCCACGACCAGGATGCCGCCCTCCGCGTCTGCCGTCAGCGGCGAGACCTCCGTCTCGGTGAAGCGGTTCTGACCGACCACCACCTGCTCCCCTGACTCGATCCTGCGCAGACGCTCGCGGTGGGAATCCACCAGCGCGGCCTTCATGTACGGGACCGCCTCCACCGCGCCGCCGTGCTCCGCCACCACCGCCATCTCCGCGCGCGCGCCTTCCAGCAGCTCGTCAACGAGTCCCTCCATCACCTTCGAGCCCTCGAAGATGTCCGGGTACTCGAGGATGTCCGTTTCATACGCCAGCACCTGCTGGATGCGCAGCGACCACTGCTGGTCCCACGGGCGCGGCAGCCCCAGCGCCTCGTTCCACGCCGGCAGCTGGATCGCGCGGGCGCGCGCGTCGCGGCCCAGCGTCACCGCCAGCGCCTCCAGCACGATCCGCTGCACGTTGTTCTCCGGCTGGGCCTCCGTCAGCCCCAGCGAGTTCACCTGCACGCCGTAGCGAAAGCGCAGCCGGCGGGGGTCCTGCACGCCATAGCGCTCGCGGCCGAGCTCCTCCCACAGGATCGACATCGCGCGCAGCTTCGCGTGCTCCTCGATGAAGCGCACGCCCGCGTTCACGAAGAACGAGATGCGTCCGAACACCTGCTCCAGGCGCTCCGCCGGCACGCGCTCGCGCGCCGCATCCAGCACCGCGATCGCGTTGCTCATCGCGTACGCGATCTCCTGCACCGGCGTCGCCCCCGCCTCCTGCAGGTGATACGAGCAGATGTTGATCGGGTTCCACTTCGGCACGTGCTCCACCGTGTACGCGATCATGTCCGCGATCAGGCGCATCGAGGGGGCGGGGGGGAACGCGTAGGTGCCGCGCGCCAGGAACTCCTTGATGATGTCGTTCTGAGTCGTACCCTGGAGCTTCTCCTGGCTGACCCCCTGCTCCTCCGCCGCCACGATGTACAGCGCCAGCAGCCATGCCGCCGTCGCGTTGATCGTCATCGACGTGTTCATCTCCTCCAGCGGGATGTCGTCCATGAGTTGTTCCATGTCGCCGCGGTGGGAGACCGGCACGCCGACCTTGCCCACCTCGCCGCGCGCGAGCTCGTCATCCGGGTCATAGCCGGTCTGCGTCGGGAGGTCGAACGCCACCGACAGCCCCGTCTGGCCCTTTTCCAGGTTGCGCCGGTACAGCTCGTTGGAGGCCTTCGCCGTCGAGTGCCCCGCGTAGGTGCGCATCATCCACGGCCGGTCGGGCTCGGGCAGGCGCACGGACTCTTCTCCGCTCATGTTCGCAATTGTACGGTCACGCCGCGAGCTTTATCCTGGCGGGCATGGATCAGACGATCGAGAAGCCTCGCCTGGGCGGGCCCGGGACCGGGCTCGGAGGCGCCTGGAAGGTGATCGTGTGCAACGACGACCACAACACCTTCGAGCACGTCGCACGCACGCTCGCGCGCTTCATCCCCGGGATCAGCGTCAAGCGCGGCATGGAGATCGCCAACGTGATCCACGCCTCCGGCAGGGCCGTCGTCTACAGCGGCCACCAGGAGGCCGCCGAGCACTACTGGGAGCAGCTGAAGGGCGCCGGCTTGACGATGGCCCCTCTAGAGCGCGACTGAGCTCAGGCTACGTCGAGCGCGGCGCCGTTGCCGTGGCCGTTGCTCAGCGCCGGCGGCTCGTCGTCGATCGCGCCGTAGACGGTGCGATCCCACCAGCCGTACAGCACCGGCACCTGGTACCAGCTCGAGTGCGACGCGCGGAAGAACGTCATCTCGTCGCCCTGCCAGTAGCGTTCCCAGTCCAGGTACTCCTCGAACGCCGCCAGCTGCTGGAAGCGGTATTTGTCCTCGCGCGAGCGGTACACGCCGTAGGAGGTGGCGCCGTAGCGCAGCGCCGTTGCTGCAGCCTCGTTCAGCGCCTGCTCGAACGCGTCCTGGCGAAAGCCCGTCGCATACCAGGGGATGATCACCGTGCCGGCCATCAGGCTCCCACCTCCGCGTGGATCGCTCCCGGGCCATCCGCGGTCTTGCCCTGGCCCTCGGCGTCGGCGCCCACGAGGATCGAGATCTTGCCCAGATGCTTGTTTTCCAGCATCAGCTGGTGCGCTTCAGCGACGCCCTCGAAGCCCAGCGTCCGCCACAGCACCGGGCGGATCTGGCCAGACTCGATCAGCTCGTTCGCCTTCGTGCACTCATATGCATTCGCGAAGTGCGAGCCGAGGATCTCCTTCTGGCGCATCCACAGGTAGGCCACGTTGAAGTCCAGGTCGATGCCCGTGGTGCCCGCGCAGATCACGATTTTCCCGAACGTCTTCGCCGTGAACACCGACGTCGGGAAGGTCGCTTTGCCGACGTGCTCGAACACGATGTCGGGCGCGTCGCCGAGGATCTCCTTCACGCGCTTGGCGAACGCGCGGGAGACCTTGAAGCGCGCGGCCTCCTCCTCATCGGACTCGCCGCCCCTGCGCATCATCCCCGCGAACTCGTCGCGGTTGATGTAGTCCACCGCGCCCAGGCGCTTGACCAGCTCGCCCTTCTCCTCGGAGGAGACGACGCCCACGCAGTGCGCGCCCGCCGCCGCGCACAGCTGCGTCGCGAACACGCCCAGGCCGCCCGCCGCGCCCCAGATCAGCACGTTCGCCCCCGCCTGCATCTTGCAGCGCGTGATCAGCATGCGGTACGCGGTGAAGTACACCAGGCCGTAGGACGCGGCCTCCTCCCAGTTCAGCGCCTTCGGCTTGGGCAGCAGCTGCTGGGCCTGCACCTTCGTGAACTGCGCAAAGGATCCCCACGTCGTCTCATAGCCCCAGATCCTCTGCGACGGCGCCGCCATCGGGTCAAGGCCATGCACCTCCGGGTCCTCGTAGGAGGCCATGTTGCAGTGCACCACGACCTCGTCGCCCACCTTCCAGCGCGTCACGCCCGCGCCCACCTTCCACACGATCCCCGACGCGTCCGAACCGCCGATGTGGTGCCCGTACTCCGGGTGGTCGCCGTAGCGCATCACCGACACCGGCTTGCCCAGCGCCGCCCACACGTTGTTGTAGTTCACGCCCGCCGCCATCACGCGCACGATCACCTCGAACGCCCCCGGCTCGGGGACCTCGATCTCCTCGATCTGGAAGGCGTCCTTCGGTTCGCCGAAGCGCTCCTCGCGGATGACCCACGCGGCCATCGTCTTCGGGAGCTCGCCCGGTTCGGTGTCTACGGCTGAGACTTGCTGGAGATCGATTGCCACTTGCTCTGGAACCTCGTCTGTCGGGATCGGTTAGCCAGCCAATCCTACCCTCAGGGCGCGCGAGGTGGGGCGGAGCTCGCTCGTCGCCTTACTTGTAGGTGTAGTTGTCGGTGGTGCCGGCGGGGCTGGTGCCGTTGGTGGTGATGACGAAGAGGTGCCATTTGCCGGGTTTGGCGCCCGCGCCGGTGGCGGCTGTGATTTCGGTGGGGGAGATGACCTGGACGTCGGTCGCTTGGATGGCGGTGGGGCCTGGCCCGTTGCCCTGGCCGATCTCGACTTGTGCTCCGGGCTGGAAGTTGGTGCCGGTGATCGTGATCGGGGTGCCGCCGTTGACGGTGCCGGCGTTCGGGGTGACGCCGGTGACGGTGGGGTGGGTGTAGTAGCTGAAGTAGTCGGTGCTGTCGGCGGCGCTCGTGCCGGCGGTCTCGATCACGAACACGTGGAAGGTGCCGGCTTTCGCGCCGGCGCCCGTGGTGGCCTTGATTTCGGTGGGGGAGAGGACTTCGACTTGGGTGGCGGGGATCGCCTCGGGGCCGAGGGCGCGGCCTTGGGCGATCTTCACGGTGGCGCCTGGCGTGAAGTTGGTGCCGGTGATCGTGATCTGGGTGCCGCCGCTGGCGGGCCCGGTCGCGGGGGTGACGGCGGTGACGGTCGGGGCGGTGTTGTACGTGAAGTACGCGTTGTTCGTCGCGGAGCTGGTGCCCGCTGCCTCGATCACGTACACCCGGTAGGTCCCTGTTTTCGCTTTGCCGCCCGTCACGGCCTTGATTTCCGTGGGGGAGAGAACGGCTACTTCCGCGGCGGGGATCGCCTCGGGCCCCAGCGCGCGTCCCTGGGCGATCTTCACGACTGCGCCTGGCTGGAAGTTGGTGCCCTTGATCGTGATCGGGGTGCCGCCGGTGTCGCTCCCCGTGTTGGGCGTGATCGATGTGATCGTCGGGACACCAGGAGCGCTGGTGGAGACGGTCGCGAACACGGTGCCGTAGTAGTCGGTCACCGACGGGCTGGTGGTGGCGTCCGCGGTGACCGTGATGCACAACGGGCTCCCAGACGGCTTGGTCTGGGTGGAGGCGGGTTCCCAGGCTTGTTTCGCGGGGTTCCACCACTCGATCACCGTCGACGGCGTGACGCCGCACACCTGGAAGGAGACCGTGGTGAACGTGCTCCCGGTCGTCGTCGCGACGTCGAAGAACCCCGTCGCCGCGGGGAGCTTCGTGATCGGATCAGACCCGTAGAACCCTGTTTCCAACGTGCCCGCCCCATGCGCGGTCGCGGTCAGCGTCTGCCCGCCCGTCAAACCCACAGGCGGTGTTTCCGTCGGCGCCCCGCCGGTGCCTGTCGCGGCCTGCACACCCTGCAAGGGGGTGGACGTCGGGACCACGGTCCCGGATTCCCCTGCCTGCCCTGTCCCGATGCTGTTCGTCGCTTCGACGTTGAAGCTGTAGGACACCCCGACCGTGAGGCCTTCCACCTTCGCGCTGGTTTCTGTGCCGTCCACTTCGACGGATTGGCCTCCGGGGGTGGCCTTCACGACGTACTTTTCGATCTTCGCTTCGCCGTCTGAGGCCGGGGGGTCCCACGACACTTCCGCCGCTCCGACCGCTGCGGTCGCCTTCACGTTCCTCGGGGCGCCCGGGACGTCCTGCACCGTCAGCGTGAACGCCTGCGACACATCGGGCTCGGACCCGTTGGACGCGGTGATCGTGACCGGGTATGTCCCCGCCGTCCCTTCCCCAGGGGTCCCCGACAGCGTCGCCTTGCCTTCACCGGCATCCGTGAACTCCACGCCTTCCGGCAGCGCACCCGCCTCCTTCAACGTCAACGGGCCGGGGCCTTCCGCGGTGATACCCATCGAGCCTTCATCCCCGACCTTGAACGTCGCCGCATCCGCAGAGGTGATCGCCAGCGCGTTGAACGCAAACTCGTCCCCTTCCACCAGCTCGCTGGCGACGCTCGCGCCGACGTCGTCTTCGATCGTGACCTGCACATCCGTCGCGAGCACACCACCCTTAGCCTCGCTCAGGTCTTTGGAGAGATCCGGGGAATCCACGTCGATCTCTGTCGCGCTCACAGGGGTCACCTCGACCTGACCCAACACTTCCTGGGTTTCCGCGTCAAGGAAGGACACGCTCGCCTTGCCTTCCTCGGGCACTTCAAAACCCGACCCCTGGATCTCGAGTTCCTCCCCACCGGCGATCCCCCCAGCACTCTTGTCGGTTTCCTCATTGCTGACCGACGCAACGACCGGCGCGATCTCGCTGAACAGATCATCTTCGGGTTCACTCGTTGCCTGGCTGGAGACTTCCGAGAGGCCATCCGTGATCGACACCACCACACTCACCTGCAGTTCCCCGTCTTTCGCCTCACCCACAAGATCAGAGAGATCGGGGGAGACAACCTCCAGTTCCGTCGCGCTCACAGGCGTCACATCCACCGACGCACCCAACAGTTCGCCGTGTTCCCCGAGGAAACTCACCGTCGCCTGCCCACCCTCAGGCACCACAAACCCAGACCCCACCACCACAAGCGCATCCCGGCCGAGGATCGTCCCATAATCCTCCCCCGTTTCTTCGGTCTTCACCGACGTCACGACCGGCGCGAACGCTTCATAATCCCCATCCTCCGCGAGGCCGCTACCTTCGCTGGAAACTTCCGAGCCGCCCTTGGAGATCGAGACAACGAACTTCACCGCCAGCTTCCCTTCCACCGCGGCCGTGACGAAGGCCGTCAGATCGGGCGATTCCACGAGCATCTCACTCGCACTCACCGGGGCCCCTTCGACTTCCGCGAGCACCCGCTTGTTCGCGTCGATCACCTTCACCGTCTCCTTCGCGCCTTCCGGAGCGGAGAAGCCCCCGCCGGTGAGCTGCACGACATCACCACCCAGGATCGAGCCACGCGCCCCGCCCGTCTGTTCGTCAGTGACCTTGGAGATCACCGGGAATTCCGCGTCAAACGCGTCCTTCGTGCCTTCATCTTCATGTGTGCTCTTGACTTCCGAGGACCCGTTGGAGATCACGACCTGCACCACCACCCCGAGGTCCCCGAACTCCGCCGAACTAGCATCCTCCGCCAGATCCGGGGAGCTCACTTCAAGTTCCGTCGCGCTGACCGGGGTCGCTGCGGCTTCACCGATCACCTTGCTCGTTTCGTCCTGCAGGAACACGACCGTTGCACTCCCACCCTGCGGAACCTGAAACCCCGTGCCCCCGATATCGAGGGTGTCCCCACCCAACGCGGAGCCCCTTGCTTCGCCCGTCTCCCGATCCGTGACCGAATCGACATCAGGGGCATCCGCGAAATACGCATCCCCGCTTTCTTCGCCCGCTGGCTTGGAAGAGACGTGTTCGGAGCCTTCGCTGATCTTCACGACCACATCCGTCGCCAGCACTCCTTCTTCCGCCTCGGAGGCGAACTCCGAAAGATCCGGCGCCGTCACCCGGATTTCCGTCGCGCTGACCGGGGTGACCATGACTTCGGAAAGCGACTTCTGCCCGCCACCGACAAAGCCCACAGACAGGCTGCCACCCTGCGGCACTTCAAACCCGGAGCCCTTCACGACCAGCGTGTCGCCCCCCAGGATCGAGCCGCTGCGGGTTTCGGTCCGTTCGTCGAGCACCGAGCTCACAACGGGGACATCCGCGTCATACCGGTCGCCCGCGCTCACGCCACTCTCCAGGTTTTCCTGGCCAGGGTTGATGATGATCACGCGCACATCGATCGGAAGGTCGTCCTGCCCCACCGCAACCCGCGAATCATCGGACGCGAAATCCGGGGCCGTCACCTCGATCTCAGACGAACTGTCAGGCGTGACCTGCACCGGCTGGCCCAAAGGATCGCCATCCAGGGCGAACTCCACCTCCGCTTCCCCGCCTTCGGGCACATCGAAGTCCGACCCGTCGATCTTCAGCGTCTCCCCACCGAAGATCGACCCCTGATCGTTCCCATCGCCCTCATTGGTCACCGAAGACACAACAGGCGTGCCCCCGTTTGTGGCTTCGTAGTGGTCTCCGGCGCTTTCCGGGCTGAGCACGACGTTTTCCCCAGGGGGATCTTCTTCTGAGGTGAATTCGACGCGGACGTCGGTATCCAGCGCTTCTTCGCCAGCTGGAATCTTCGATTCGAACGCACTCAGGTCCGGCGCCTTGACTTCGATTTCGGCGGCGTTGATGACCGTGGCTGGGACGGCCCGGAGCTTTTCGCCGCCCAGATAGAAGTCGACCTGAGCGCTTCCTGCTTCGGGCAGGAACAGGCCGGAGCCCCTCACGCGTAGCGTGTCACCGCCATGGATCGGTCCGGAGTCGCTCTTCGTGCTCTCGTCTTCGACCGATGACACTGTCGGCGTCGACGCTTCGAAGATGTCGGCGTTCGACGTGGGGCTCGTGAAGCTGCGTTCTTCGCCTTCTTCGTTTTCGCCGCTGATGTGAACGCGGACGTCGACCGGCAGGCCGGACTGGCCGGGGGCGACTTTGTCCGCCAGGGCTGCCAGGTTGGGCGTGTAGGTGTCGATCAGGCTCGAGCTCTGCACGCTCGCTTCGGAGTGCGCGACTTCCTGGCCGCCGAGATAGAACTGAACTTCGGCCTTCCACCCTTCGGGCACCACGAAGCCGGAACCCGTGATCTGCAGCGAGTCATTTCCGAGGATTGAGCCGGAGGGGAGTCCCGTGTACTGGTCGAGCACTTCTTCGACCACAGGATTGACTTCTTTTTCCGCGGCTTCCTTGCGTTCTTTCTTTTCTTCTTCCTGTTCTTCCTGGCTGGGGTAGCGCACGAGGCGCGTGGCTGACCAGGTTCCGGTCGCCGGCCCCGGCACCCATACCTTCTTGAATTCTTCCCCGACTTCTTCGTACTGGGCGATTGTGGTCGTGAATTCGCCCGACATCGATTCTCCGCTCAGGGTGCCGGTGAATGTGACGTATGTGGATGGTTCCATTTCCACGAAGTACCCATACGGAACCTTCATCGTGACCGACGAGCCTTGGATGGAACCCGTCACAGATCCGTAGATGCCACCGAGGATCTGCGCGCTGCCGATCAGTTCGCCGCTCTTGGTCTGACCCATGTTGAGCGTGTCCTCGAAGTCCAGGCTGTTCTGGGAGCCGGTGACGAGTTCCCATTCACCGGCAGCGTCCGGCTTGCTGGATTTACCGGACTTGGCGTCCGCGGTCGCGCTGTTGCAGAGAACACCAACCAGAAGCACACAGCAGAGTGCGAGCGACCAGGCAGCGCGGCGCATGAGCGTAACCCTGAGCGTGCTGGACAACGACGGCCCCCCATCCTTGGACAAAACGACCGGCGTTGTATATCAGAGCGTCTCAGCGTCGAGGCGTGCAGCGACTACGCATCGCTACGCAAGTTTCGCTGGCTATCGCGGCAGGCGCTCGCGGCGAACGTCGCTCTGCTCGCTTACATCCGCGCCCGCGTACTCGAGCGTGGCGCCCGCCGGGATCACCGTGAGCTTTGCCTCCGCCTCCTCTTCGCTCGGCTTGGGTCGGCGCCCGCGAGCAATGAAGGGGACGCCCCGCGCCGGGATCGCTGAGGCCAGGCAGGCCAGCAGACACGCGGCGAGACCGAAGGTGAACGCGGAGGACAGCGCGCTCGAGAACGGGTGAGAGATCACCGACGGGAAGAACGAGTGCCCGAGAAGCACGTGCTGCTGAGCAGTTGAAACCCCCTTCAAGCCGGCGGGCCCGAGCAGAGTCTTGACGGGGTTGTAGCCGAGGAAGGCCGCGAACAGCGTGGAGACGGGTGGCAGGTTTGCTGCTTTGGCGGCGCTCGCGGAGGAGACCCCGTGGGCGCGTAGGCCCGTGTACAGCGACTGGTGCAACCCGCCGGAGAGCCCCACGATCATGAGCGTGAAGAAGACCCCGATCGAGAGCACCATCGCGGAGTTCATGAACGTCGCCGCCATGCCGCCGCCCGCGCCGCGCTGGTTGGCGGGGAGGCTGTTCATGATGCTCGCGCGGTTGGGCGAGAAGAAGATCCCCATCCCCAGGCCGTTCAGCGCGATCACGAGCGCGAACACGGGATAGGAGAAGTTCACCGGCAGCAGCGCCAGCAGCAGGAAGGACGTCGCGGCGAGCAGCATCCCCGACACGGCGAACGGGCGCGGGCCGATGCGGTCCGAGAGCGCGCCTGCCACCGGCCCGGCCACGAGCATCCCAGCGACGAGCGGCAGCAGGTAGATGCCGGCCCACAGCGGCGTTTCCGAGAAGCTGTAGCCGTGGCGGGGGAGGTAGATCCCCTGCAGCCAGATGATCAGCACGAACTGCAGCCCGCCGCGTCCGATACCGGACATCAGCGAGGCGAAGTTCCCGGCGGAGAAAGCGCGCACCTTGAACAGGTCAAGGTGGAACATCGGCTGCTCCACGCGTGTCTCCACGAAGCAGAAGACGATCAGCATCAGGAGCCCGCCGCCGATCTCGCCCAACACCTTCGGGCTCGTCCAGCCCATCGTGTGGGCACCGTAGGGCTGGATGCCGTAGGTGATGCCGACCATCACCGCGACCAAGCCTACGGCGAAGGTGACGTTGCCGAGCCAGTCGATTTTCGCCGGCTTGCGCTCGGAGAGGTCACGCAGCTTGGCAAAGCCCCACACCGTGCCGAACACGCCGAAGGGCACGGAGACGAGGAACACCGCGCGCCAGGCCACGGGGGCGAGCACTCCTCCCAGCACGAGCCCTATCGATGAGCCGGCGACCGCAGCCACGCCGTTGATGCCTAGCGCGAGCCCGCGCTGGCGCTGGGGAAAGGCATCGGTGATGATCGCGCTGGAGTTCGCGAAGAGCATCGCCCCGCCGACGCCCTGCAAGGCACGCATGATGATCAGCCACAGCGCGCCGTCGGAGCCCTTCAGCCAGGTGACCGACAGCAGGATGCTGAACAGCGTGAACACGGCGAAGCCGAGGTTGTACGTGCGCGCGCGTCCGTAGATGTCGCCCAGACGGCCCAGGCTGACAACCAGCACCGCGGTCACGACCAGGAACCCCAGGATCAGCCAGAGCAGGTAGTTGGTGTTGCTCGGCTTCAGCGGGTCGACGTTGATGCCGCGGAAGATCGAGGGCAGCGAGATCAACAGGATCGAGGCGTTGATCGTCGCGATCAGCACGCCCAGGGTCGTGTTGGAAAGCGCGATCCACTTGTAGTGATCGGGGACGGGCCGGCCGTGGTGGTCCAGGCGCACTGAATCGGTCATCGCAAGGGCTCCGACGAGGCGTGCTCGGCACTGGAGACGACGACTTCCGCCGGGCTCTCCTTGCGGTGGCGGATCAGGAGCACGGGGACAGGGCTGTCGTGTAGGACCCTGTAGGAGACCGAGCCGAGCAGGGCGCGGTGCAGGCGTCCGTGGCCGTGGGAGCCCATCACCACGAGGTCGTCGCCGTCTTCGCGCGCCACACGCAGGATCGTTTCGGCCGGATTGCCGCTCAACAGCTGTGTGCGCAGGCCGATGTCGTCGGGCACGGAATCCGCCGCGCGGCGCAGTGCCCCGGCGAAGAAGTCGCTCGAGTCTGCCTGCTCGATCGGGAGCACGGGAAGGCTGGCGTTGCCCGATTGGTGGGCAGGGGGCACGACCGTGAGCAGCTTCAGGCAGGCTCGCTGGTCGCGTGCCAGGTCGATCGCATGCTCAAGCGCGGCTTCCGCGTCGACAGAGCCGTCGTGTGCCACGAGAATGTTCCGATAGCAGCTCACGAGCCCCGCCCGCCGCTATTCGTGGTATTGTCAGCACGCGATGACATCGGTTGCTGACAAGGATAGCAGGGCTCCGGAGCGGCGCTCGCACGATGCCCAGGCGAGCCGCCGCGCGTTGCTCGAGGCTGCCCGCGCGCTGTTCGACGAGCTTGGCTATGACCGCGCAACCACGCGCGAAATCGGCGAGCGCGCGGGCGTCGACGCGGCGTTGATCGCGCGCTACTTCGGCAGTAAGGAAGGCCTCTATATCGCGACGATCGCGGAGGAGCCGCGCGACGCGTCCGCCTCCGACCTAAACGCCCACGAGCTTGTGGCGATGCTGCTGGAGCGCTGGGAGCAGCGCGGGCACAGTCCCATCAGCCGCGCGCTGGCCAGTCCCTCGTTGACCGACGAGGTCCGCGAGCAGATTCACGCGGTTACCGAGCGGCGGCTCGTCGACCCACTCGTCTCCGACCTGATCGCCCGTGGCGTGTCCTCGCCGCGGCTACGCGCCGAGCTCTTGATCGCGATCACGCTCGGCCTGGCGGTCACGCGCTCCAACGGCACGTTGCCAACGCTTGCATCCGTCTCCCTGGATGAGCTCCTCGGTGCGCTGGCTCCGGTAATTGACGCGCTAGGAGCCGTCTGAGAAGGGAAGCTCCACGACCTCGGCATCGCCACCGTCCTCGCCGACGCTGACGACCGCGCCGGGCTCTGCCTCGCGGCGCACGAGCGCCAGCGCGATCGGCCCGAGCCGGGGGGATTCCACGAAGCTGCCGATGCTGCCGACGATGCGCTCGCCAAGCAGCAGCTGCGCGCCGCGGCCGGCGGGGGAGGAGAGGCGCAGGCCGCGCAGGTGGCGGTTGGGCTTGCCCTTGTAAAACAGTCGCGCGACGGTCTCCTGGCCGACGTAGCAGCCCTTGGTGAAGCTCACAGCTCGATCGTTCAGGCCGGCCTCCTGCGGGATCACGGTGTCGTCCAGCTCGACGCCGTAGCGGGGACGACCGCGCTCGACACGCACGCACTCGGCCGCGTGCTCGCTCACGGGGCTCGCGCCGCGCGCCCTGAGAGCCTCGATCAGGCGCCCGGTGTCGGAGGTGTCACAGATCAGATCCAAGCCGACGTCGGTGCGCACCGCAAGGCAGACGATGCCGTCGATCTCGATCGGCGCGTTCGCGTGCTCGTCCGCGGGCAGATCCAGGAGCGACCCGCTCGCGGTGAGGGCGACGGCAGCCGCCGCAGGTCCGATTAGCGAGAGCAGCCCGCACTCGAGCGTGCGCTTGTGCAGCTCTACGGCGTATCCGATCTTGTAGCGCCGGATCATGTCGAACAGCGCCTGCAGCGCCACGCGCTCGGTGTCGAGCAGCAGTTCGCTTGGCGGTCCCTGGCGATCTGGGCCGACGGCGAGGATGCGCAGGTCGCCGAGCATCTTGCCCTTTGGGGTTAGGAACGCGGCGTAGCGCCCTTCGCCGGGATGCAGCGTCGTCAGCTCGTTGGTGACCTGTCCGTTGAGGAACTCGACCGCGCCGGCTCCGCTCAGCGCGAGCTTCCCGCGCTCTGAGCGATCGAGCAGCCCGCACCCCTCGCGCAGCGTCTGGTACTCGGCATCGAGGGTGTCGATCGAGGTGCCTGCCATTGATTCGAGAATAGCCGCGATAGGCTTCTCGCCAATGGATCTGGCGGATAGCTTCCAGCGCATCATCGATTCGCTGCCCGAGGACTGGACGGATCTCGAGCTGGACCTGCGCATCGCTGACGAGCCCCGCTACGTCGAGGCGGCGCTGTACCTGGCCACGTGCAACGCGCGGCCGTACTCCCACCACGACTGGCACTGGCGTCTGCTCGTGGCGCATCGCTTCGGCCACGCGGCATCCGCCCCGACCGTACACGGCGCGCTGCGGCTGCTCGACGAAGCTGGCATCGAGGGCGAGATGGTCGTGCGCGAGACCCGCAGCGGACGCGTGGAGGTCACGCAGATGTGGGGGCGTCCGCAGTCCGCGCGCGAGGAGTTCCGCCGCCTGCGGGCACAGTAGCGATGGCGCGCGTGCTCGTGCTCACGCGCGATCTGCTGTTCGGCTCGCAGGTCCAGGGGGCGCTGACGCTCGCGGGTAATGCGGTCGAGCTGGTCGCCGATGAGCGCAGGCTGCGAGAGCTGCTCACGGCGGGTGACACCGAGCCCAGCCCAGCCGCGGTCGACGTGCTCGTTGTGGATCTCACCGACGGCGAGCTCGACGGTGCGGGGGTGGTGGAATCGCTGGCTGCGGAGGATGCGCTCGGGGAGTTGCGCACCCTCGGCTTCTACTCGCACGTGGACGCGTCGATGCGCGAGCGGGCGCAGAGCGCCGGCTTCGACCTGGTGGTGCCGCGCTCACGCATGGCGCGCGAAGGGCCGGCGCTCGTCGCGGGCCTGCTCGAGTAGCTCGAGTAGCCGGAGCGGCTCGGCTGTCGCGTTACTGCGAGCGCCCGACCGAGCGCCAGATCGAGAGGCCGAGCCCTACGAGGATCACAAACCCGACGAAACCAACCACCAGTTCGAGCACGGCGCCGACCCTAGCAACGCGGGCGGGCCGTCCGTCGCAGCCGCTAGGTACTCAAGCGGCCCGCGTGCGCTCGGCGCGCCGGCGCAGCGGGTGATTGGGCGTGGCTCCCGGGCCCGGGAGCGCACGCGAGTCGCGCGCTGAGAGCTTCGCGCCGCAGCGCTCGCAGACGCGGTGCTCGTCGATGTTGCCGCCGCAGCCGCGATGTTCCAGCAGTACCGGCGGCCCGGCGGCAGGCGCGGAGTAGCGGTCTCCCCACTTCATCAGCGCCACGACCGTGGGCCACAAGTCCAGCCCCTTCTCGGTGAGGAAGTACTCGAAGCGGGGGGGATGCTCCTGGTAGAGGCGGCGCTCGATCACGCCGTGCTCGGCCAGGCGCGTGAGCCGCGTCTGCAGCACGTTGCGGGCGATCCCCAGGTCTGCCTGAATCTCGTCGAAGCGCCGCACCCCGAGAAAGATGTCACGCACGATCAACAGTGACCAGCGCTCGCCGACGACCTCGAGCGCGCCGGCGATGCTGCAGACCTGTGTTTTGTAGTCGTTTCCCAACATCTCTACATCCAGCATAGCCGAGCCGAGTTGCATCACGCAACCCTGTGCTATGGTCCGTTTCATGATGCAACGCAAATGGCGTGTCTCACTGATCGTGTGCGTCGGGGTGTTCATGTCGAGCCTCGACCTGTTCATCGTCAACATCGCCTTTCCGGCGATCTCCAAGCACTTCGGTGGTGCGTCGCTGGGCTCGCTTTCCTGGATCCTGAGCGGCTACGCGATCGTGTTCGCGGCGCTGCTCGTGCCGGCCGGCCGCTGGGCCGACGCGTTCGGGCGAAAGCGCGCGTTCCTGCTCGGCCTGGGCGTGTTCGTGGCCGCGAGCGCGGCGTGTGCGGTGGCGCCGTCGGTCGGTTTCCTGATCGCGGCGCGCATCGTGCAGGCGGCCGGCGGTGCGCTGATGCTGCCCACCTCGCTGGGCCTGATGCTGCCGGAGTTCGGCCCGCACGAGCGCCATGTGGCGATCGGCGTGTGGGCAGCCACGGGAGGCATCGCCGCAGCGGCGGGTCCGCCCTTGGGCGGACTGCTCGTGCAAGCTGACTGGCGCTGGGTATTCCTTGTAAACGTGCCGATCGGGCTCGCCGGGCTGGCCTTCGGGCTGCGCACGCTGGCCGAGCGGCGCGAGGTCGGCGCGGCGCGCCCGGACCTGCTCGGCGCGCTGGGGCTGATCGTGACGATCGGCGCGCTGGTCGTGGCGATCGTCAAGGGCGAGGAATGGGGCTGGACCTCGCCGGCGATCCTGATCTTGCTCGCGGTAACCGTCCTCGGTCTTCCGGCGATCTGGTGGCGCTCGGAGCGCCATGTCTCGCCCGTGGTCGAGCCGGCGATGCTGCGCGTGCGCAGCTTCGGCCTTGCGGTGGGGGCGTCGGTGCTGTTCTTCGCAGGCTTCGGTGCGATGCTGCTGGCAGGCGTGCTGTTCCTGACGGGTGTGTGGCACGAGAGCGTGCTGACGGCCGGCCTGATGCTGTTCCCCGGCCCAGCGATGGCAACCGCGTTCAGCATCCCCTCGGCGCGCCTCGGTGCACGGGTGGGCTATCGCATCCCGGGAATGCTCGGCGCGCTGCTGTTCGTGGGCGGCCAGATCTTCTACATCACACAGACTGGCGACATACCAGCGTACGTGTCGGAGTACCTGCCCGGGATCGCGATCAGCGGCGCGGGCGTGGGTCTGATGATCCCGACGCTCACGGGCGCGGGCGCCTCATCACTGGCGCCCGAGCGCTTCGCGACGGGCGCCGCGGTACTGACGATGGGCCGCCAGATCGGCTCGGCGCTGGGCATCGCGATACTGGTGGCGGTGCTGGGCACGAGCGCGAACACAGCCGCTGACTTCCACCAGGCCTGGCTGATCAGCGTCGCCGGTGGGCTCACGGCGGGTCTCGCACTGGCGGCGATCGGGCCGCCGGTCAGGCGCGTGACGCAGGCGTCTGAGCAGGGCATCGCGCACGCTACGGCGCAGGGCGCCGGCGAGGCGACCCCGGCGATTGGCGAGCTGGTCTACGACGCGGTGCTCGCCGAGCCGCTGGCGATCGAGGACGCAGCATGAGCACGCGCGCGACGAGCGACACTGCTGAAGTTGCGCGCATGGCAGAGCGCGCGCGCAGCTTCAGCTGGGAGGACCCAACGGCGACGGCCGCCGCGGGGCTGCAGATGCCGGGCCTTCAGTGCATGCGCGCAGTCATGGACGGGACGTTGCCGCCCCCGCCGATTGCGCGGCTCTTGGACTTCGCGATCACCGAAGTGGAGGACGGGCGCGCGGTGTTCGCGATGGAGCCGGCGGAGTGGATGTATAACCCGATCGGCTCCGTGCACGGCGGCATCGCGGCGACGCTCCTGGACTCGTGCATGGGCTGCGCAGTGCACACAACGCTGGACGCCGGCGTCGGCTACACGACCACGGATCTACAGGTGCGCTACATCCGCGGTATGAGCCACTCGACCGGTCGCGTGCTCGCGGAGGGGAGGGTGGTGCACCGCGGCCGGCGCACGGCCACCGCGGAGGGACGCCTGTTCGTCGAGTCAGACGAGCGGCTGCTCGCGCACGGGAGCACCGGGTGCGTGATCCTCGGCTGAGCTCTGTCGTTGCTCAGCTGGGCGTGGTGGCTGTGCCGCCACCCAGGTCCGCAAGTGCTGCCTCTGCCGGGTCGAGGGGCACGATCGCCGCGTTGGGCACCCGCTGGAACGGAAGCTGACCGTCCTTGGCGCGGGTGTAGAGCGCCGCCCTGATCACCATCCCGTGGCAGACGACGAGCGCCGGCAGCAGCCCCGCCTGCACGCGCTCGAGGGCGGCGTTTACACGCACCTCCTGCTCGGTGAAGGACTCACCACCGGGGAATGCGAAGCCGGGATCGGCGCTGGCGAACGCGTCGAACAGCTCGGGAGCTCCGGCGCGCACGTCGGCGAACGTGCGGTCGGTCCACTTGCCCGCGTCGGTCTCCATCAGACGCGGGTCCTCGACCGGCCCTAGGCCGATGCGAGCGGCGACGATGTCGGCCGTTTCGCGGGCACGCAGCAGGGGGCTGCACCAGAGCGCTTGGAAGCCGTAGGCGACGGCGCGCTCGGCCAGCTCCGCCGCCTGTGCGCGACCGGTGTCGTTGAGCGGCACCTGCTGCTGGCCTTGGAAGCGGCCCTCGTGGTTGTAGGCGGTCTCCCCGTGGCGTGCGAGGAAAATTCCGGTGGCGGCCTGGTGGGTCAGGATCGGTCGAAGCGGTCGAGGTTCATGACCTTCTCCCAGGCGGCGACGAAGTCGCCCACGAGCTTCTCCTCGGCGTCATCGCAGGCGTACACCTCCGCGAGCGCACGCAGCTCTGAGTGCGAGCCGAAGACGAGGTCGACCGGGGTGGCGGTCCAGCGGAGCTCGCCGGTTGCGCGGTCACGCCCCTCGTAGACGTTCTCCGCCGAGCCCGACGGCGTCCACTCGGTGCCCATGTCGAGCAGGTTCGCGAAGAAGTCGTTGCTCAGCGTCTCCGGGCGATCGGTGAGGACGCCGTGCGCTGACTGCCCGTGGTTCGCGTTCAGGGCACGCATGCCGCCGATCAGCACCGTCATCTCGGGCGCGGTCAGCCGTAGCATGTAAGCCCGCTCCAGCAGCCCGTGCTCGAGTGGCATCGGCTCGCCCGGGCGGAAGTAGTTGCGAAAGCCGTCGACGGTCGGCTCGAGCACGGCGAAGGACTCGACGTCCGTCTGCTCCTGGGAGGCATCGGTGCGCCCGGGGGTGAAGGCGACCGAGACGTCGTGGCCGGCGTTCTTGGCGCCCTCCTCCACGGCCGCGCAGCCACCGAGGACGATCAGGTCGGCCAGCGAGATCCGCTTGGCGCCGGCTTGCGAGTCGTTGAAGTCCCGCTGGATCTGCTCGAGCTGCTGAAGCGCCGCGGCGAGCTCGACCGGTTCGCTCCACTCCCAATCCTTCTGGGGGGCAAGGCGGACCCGCGCCCCGTTTGCGCCGCCACGCTTGTCTGTGCCGCGGAAGGAGGCGGCCGACGTCCACGCGGTGGAAATCAGCCGCGCGATCGACAGCTCCGAAGCGAGGATCTTCTGCTTCAGCGACGCGATCTCATCGGCGCCGACAAGCTCGTGTTCGACGGCGGGAACGGGGTCCTGCCAGAGCTGCTCGGCGGGAACCCATGGGCCGAGGTAGCGCGCAATCGGACCCATGTCGCGGTGCAGGAGCTTGTACCACGCCTTGGCGAAGGCATGCGCGAGCTCGTCGGGGTTCTCGTAGAAGCGCCTGGAGATCGGCTCGTAGATCGGGTCGAGCTTCAGGGCGAGGTCCGTCGTGAGCATCACCGGTGCGTGGCGCTTGGACGGGTCGTACGCGTCGGGAACGGTGTCCTGGGCCTCGGGGTCCTTGGCGGTCCATTGCTTGGCCCCTGCGGGGCTCGACGTGAGCTCCCAGTCGTACTCGAAGAGGTTCGCGAGAAAACCGTTGTCCCACTTCGTCGGCTCCTTCGTCCATGCGCCCTCCAGGCCGCTGGTGATGGCGTCGGCGCCAACGCCGCTGCCGGCGCTGTTCTTCCAGCCCAGACCCTGCTGCTCGATCGGGGCAGCCTCGGGCTCGGGGCCGATATTGCTGGGATCGACGGCCCCGTGTGTCTTTCCAAAGGTGTGCCCGCCGACGATCAGCGCGACGGTCTCCTCGTCGTTCATGGCCATGCGGCCGAACGTCTCGCGGATGTCCTTGGCGGCGGCCAGCGGGTTGGGGTCGCCGTTAGGGCCCTCAGGGTTCACGTAGATCAAGCCCATCTGCACGGCGCCGAGGGGTTTGGAGAGCTCGCGCTCGCCGCTATAGCGCTCGTCGCCTAGCCATGTGTCCTCGCTGCCCCAGTAGATCTCCTCGGCCTCCCAGATGTCCTCGCGGCCGAAGCCGAAGCCGAAGGTCTGAAAGCCCATCGATTCCATCGCCACGTTGCCCGTGTACACGAGCAGGTCCGCCCAGGACAGCTTGCGACCGTACTTCTGCTTGATCGGCCACAGCAGCCGGCGCGCCTTGTCGAGGCTGGCGTTGTCGGGCCAGCTGTTCAGCGGGGCGAAGCGCTGCGCGCCCTGGCCGCCGCCGCCGCGGCCGTCGGCGGTGCGGTAGGTGCCGGCGGCGTGCCAGCTCATGCGGATGAACAGCGGTCCGTAGTGGCCGTAGTCGGAGGGCCACCAATCCTGGGAGGTGGTCATGAGCTCGATCAGGTCGGCCTTCAACGCGTCGAGGTCGAGGCTCTGGAACTCCTTGGCGTAGTCGAAGCCAGCGCCCATCGGGTCAGACAGGGGCGAGTGCCGGTGCAGCACGCTCAGATCCAGCTGGTTGGGCCACCAATCGCGGTTCGTCCTCGGATTGGGCACCGCGGGAGTCGGGCTTGGGATCGCCGGGTTCTCGCTCTCGCTGGTGCTCTCAGTCATGTGTTGCTCCTTGTCCTTTCAAGTTGAACGGCCGCTCGTAGCCGACGGGCCTGCCCTTCGGCGAGCACGCGGGTACTGGTGCACGCAAACATAGCGTCGCGCCGGGCTGCGGCGAGTTACGTCATGGGCTCCGTTGCTGCGTCGTCTGAATTCCGCGGGCCGAAGCGGTCGTGCAGGCGTCGCAGCGGCCCCGGCGCCCACCAGTTCCATCTGCCCATGAGGGCCATCAGGGAGGGCACCAGCAGCGCCCTGACAACGCTCGCATCGATCGCGACGGCGAGCGCCGCTCCCACCCCCAGCTGTTTGGTAAAGAACAGGTTCGACGTTGTGAGCGCGCCGATCGCAACGCAGAACAGCAGGGCGGCGGCGGTGATGATCCGCCCGGTGCGCTCGATGCCGAGCGCGATCGCCTCGCGCGTCGGCAGCCCATGGTCGTGTGCCTCCTTCACGCGCGCGAGCACGAACACCTCGTAGTCGGTGGCAAGCGCGAAGGCGACGACGAGCATGAGCACGAGGGTCGCCTCTTCCAGGCCGCCGATCGGTTTGAAGCCGAGCACACCGGAGAGGTGGCCGTCCTGGAAGATCAGCACGAGCAGCCCGGTGCTGAAGCCGACGCTGAGGGCGTTCATCGCGAGCGCCTTGATCGGGATCGCCACGGAGCCGGTCATCGCGAATAGGAACAGCGCCGTCAGCGGCAGCAGGATCAGCAGCGCCAGCGGGATGCGCGAGGCGATCGCAGATCTCTCATCCACAAAGAACGCGGTCGCGCCGCCCACGAGCGCGCCATACGGGCGTGCGAGCGTGCGCAGACGTGCCAGCAGTCGCCGCTGAGCGCTCGAGAACGGAGAGCCTCGCGGCATCAGGCGGATCTCCCACGTGCGCGCGTCGAGCGCGGCCGGCGGCGAGACACCGGCCAGTCCCTCCGCCGCGAGCGTCGCCGCAGCGGCGAGGCTTTGGGCCGCAGAACGCGGGCCGGATACGACGATTTCGGTTGCTTCGCCCGCATTCGCGGCGAAATGCTGGGCGAGCGCCGCTTCCACGACGTGGCCTTCCGCGCTCAACGGCAGCAGGTTCGCCCCCGGCGATGTGAACTGGAGGCCGGCGGCCGGGATCGCCGCGGCAACAAGCACGACGGCGCTGATCAGCGCGACCCTGCCCGGACGGCGAACGACCGCGTGCGCGAGCCTCCACCAGCCACCGGTCTGCTCGCCGGCTCTCGCCGAGCGCGCCGCTCGGCTTTGCAGCCATGCCGGCGAGAGCGCGTTGATGCGTGGACCGAGAGCGACCAGCAGCGCTGGCAGCACAAGCAGCGCGACGCCGGCGTCGCAAAGCGTGACGATCGCTCCGCCGATTCCCATCGATGAGAGGAATCGCAGCGGGAAGACGAGCAGGCTCGTAAGTGCGGCTGCGACCGTCAGACAGCTGAAGATCACCGTGCGGCCGGCCGTCTGCAGCGTGCGCTCGATCGCTCCGCGCGCGTCTGCGCCGCCGGCGAGCTCCTCGCGGTAGCGGTAGAGCACGAACAGGCTGTAGTCGATGCCAAGGCCGAGGCCCATGCCGCTGACAAGATTCAGCGCGAACACCGAGACCGGCGTGAACTGGTCGACCAGCCGCAGGGCCACGAACGCGAGCACGATCGCAAAGCCGCCGACGAGCAGCGGCAGCAGCGCCGCGACGAGGCCGCGGAAGAACCAGAAGGACAGCAACAGCAGGAATGGGAACGCGAGCAGCTCGGCGCGCGCGAGGTCACTGGTGGTGCGTTCGTTGAGTTCCTGGTTGATCACGGCCACGCCACCGAAGTGCACAACGGTCCCTGCGAGCGCGGCGCTGCCTGGCGGCCGTGAGATCGCGGCGCGCACATGTGAGATCGCTGTGGTCGCGTCCGTTTCGCTAGCGAAGGCCGTGAGCACGACCGTTTCGCGGTGGTCGCGTGAAAGCAACGCGGGCGCTCGTGTGGTGGCGTAGTCGAGTGCGCGTTGAAATCCGTGCTGCGCGCCGAGCAGCGCGGCGATCCTCGCAACGGCGTGCTGCGCGGTGCCGTCGGTAGCGATATTGCGCTGTGCGCGCAACAGCACGGCCACGTCGTAGAACGGGCTCTGGCCGGTCGCGGCGGCGATCGCGGCGTTTGTGCGTTCGTACTGTGAGGTGGGGGCCTCGAAGTCCTTGGCGCTGCTCCCGAGCTGCCCGGCGACAGGCAGCCCGAGTACGGCCGCAACGGCGAACAGCATGCCGGCCATCACGAGCACGCGTCGCGGCCTCTCCACAGCGATTATCACGAGCCGCCTGATCACGTGCCGCTGCGATTCTCGCCCTTCTTCGGGGGCGGACATGGAGAGCTAATGTCATCTCGACCGGGGCGCGTCGGCGCGGGCACTCGCCGTGGTCGTCCTAGACTCCAGGCATGCGTCGCCGGGTCACCTTCTCGCGCAACCTGACGCTTTCGCTCTCGCGGACGTGCCAGTGCTATTGCAAGTACTGCTCGTTCGCGACGCACAGGGCGCATCTGTACGCACCGCAGGAGGTCGTGGAGATCCTCGACGGGGCGGCCAAGCGTCAGGTCAAGGAGCTGTTGGTACTCACGGGCGAGAAGCCTGAGGTCAACTCCGAGGTGGCGGCACGGCTGCGGGAATACGGCCACGAGGATTTCACCGCATACGTCGTCTGGACATGCGAGCGCGCGCTCGAGCGCGGCCTGTTGCCGCACACGAACCTGGGCGTGCTTTCACGCGAGGACCTCGCGCGGTTGCGCGAGGTGAGCGCTTCGCAGGGGCTGATGCTCGAGTCGGTCTCCGAGCGGCTGATGGATACCGTGCACGCGGGCTCGCCCACGAAGCACCCGGCGCGCCGCTTGGAGACGATCCGCGCGGCCGGCGAGCTGCGGATCCCGTTCACGAGCGGCATCCTCGTGGGCATCGGCGAGACCGAGCAGGAGCGGATCGAATCGCTCGAAGCGCTCGCGGCGGTGCACGCGGAGTACGGCCACATCCAGGAGGTGATCCTGCAGAACTTCGTGCCGCATCAGCGTTACTACGGCGAAGAGCCGGCAGAGATTGCCGACGTGGCCGCGCGCGAATACTGGCGTACGGGTGTCGCCGATGCACGCCCGGAGCTGCCGCTGCCGGAGTGGGCGTGTCCGGTGAACATCGAGGACATGAAGCGCCTGATCGCAGAGACCAGACGGCTGATGCCCGATGTGGGCATCCAGATCCCACCCAACCTCGCCGACTGGTGGGGAGAGCTCGTCGCCGCCGGCGCGACCGACCTTGGCGGCCTCAGTGCCAACGGCGATCACATCTCTCCCGAGCACCCGTTTCCCTCGCCTCACCAGGTGCGCAAGGAGCTGCAGAAGGACGGCGTGGCGCTGACCGAGCGACTGTGTGTTTATCCGAAGTACATCGACCAGGATTGGATCGCGCAGGGTGTCATGGACACGATCAAGGTCAAGTACTGGAGCTTCATCCCGCGGCGGGGGTCCGGGCGCACCGATCCGACAGCGAGCGGTGCCCCACCGATCCAACCCGACCTCGTCGCCGGCGCCACCGAGCGCGCGCGCGAAGGGCTCCCGTTGAGCGCCGAGGAGCTGACAGCGATGTTCGCCGAGACCCGCGCGGAGGCGATCGAGGACATGCGCCAGGCGGCAGATGAGCTGCGCGCGGAGCTTGCAGGCGATGTGGTCACGTTCGTGGTCAACCGCAACATCAACATCTCCAACGTGTGCACCGTCGGCTGCGCCTTCTGCGGCTTCGGCCAGGGCAAGCGCTCGCCCGACGCCTACGAGCACGACGAGCAGGAGTTCATCGCACGCATCCACGATGCGCTCGAGTTCGGCGCCACCGAGCTGTGCATCCAGTCGGGTATTCACCCCGACTGGTCGCTCGAGGACTACCTGGGGTGGCTGCGCCTGGCCAAGTCCACTGCCGCTGAGGCGGGCGCCGAGCTGCACCTGCACGCGTACAGCCCGATGGAGATCGCACACATGTGCGACATCTCCGCGCTGGCGCCGTCGGAGGTGTTCGCGCGGCTGCGCGACGCGGGCCTGGGCTCCACGCCGGGCACGGCCGCGGAGGTGCTGCACGACGGCGTGCGCGAGCGCATCTCTCCCAACAAGCTGCCCGTCGCGCGCTGGGTCGAGATCATCGAGGCCTCGCACGCCGCCGGCCTGCGCTCTACGGCCACGGTCATGTTCGGGCACATCGAGGAGCCGTGGGAGCTCGCTGAGCACATGCGCGTAATCCGCGAGCTACAGGAGCGCACGGGCGGCATCACCGAGTTCGTGCCGCTGTCGTTTATCCCCTTCCAGACGCTGTTGGGGCGCACGCACGGGGTGGAGGAGATCTCGCGCGAGGAGAACCTCAAGCACACCGCCGTGTTCCGCCTGGCGCTGGGGCGCACCGTGCCGAGCCTGCAGGCAAGCTGGGTGAAGATGGGCCTGGACGCCGCCACCGAGGCACTGCGCTGGGGCGTGAACGACCTTGGCGGCGCGCTCATGGAGGAGTCGATCAGCCGCCTGGCAGGCAGCTACCACGGGACGCGTCTGGAGCCTGAGCAGCTCGTGGCGGCAGCGCACGACGCCGGGCGTCCCGCGGCCGAGCGCACGACGCTCTATCGCATCAGGCGCGAGTTCCCACTCGCCTCGCCCGCCACGCCGGGCGAGCTCCCGGTCGCCGTTTAGCTCCCGCCTCCGCAGGCGTACGCTGTCGAGATGTTCCTCCTCGCCCTGATTGCATGGCCGGTACTCGAGGTGTTCGTGTTCATCGAGGTCGGGCTCGCGATCGGGTGGCTGGGAGCGGTTGTGCTGCTCGTGGGGACCTCGCTGCTTGGCACGCAGATCCTGCGCATTCAGGGTCGCGCGGCGATCGAGCGCGTATCCGCCGCGGTGGCCGAACGGCGTGCGCCTGGTCGCGCCGCGCTGGATGGCGTCCTCGGCTTCCTCGGCGGTGTGCTGCTCGTGCTTCCCGGTTTCGTCACAGACGCGCTCGGTGTGCTGCTCGTGGTGCCGCCCACAAGGACGCTGGCCGGTCGCTGGGTCTCCCGGCGTTACGTGGATCGGATGATCGGCTTCGCCGCGACGGCGGCCCGCTTCACGCCGGGCGGACGCGGCTCCTCGCGCCCGGCCGATGTCGATTCGACAGCGATCGAGGAGGACCAGGACCTGCTCGACCGCTGAGCGTCAGCCGCGCGCGAACTGACCGTGGAAGCCGAACGGGATGTGATGGGGCACCTCCGCCCGCGCGAGCTCGCCGAGGTCGCGCGCGTCCAGCACGAGCAGGAAGGAGGTCTCGCTGCGCGCGTCGAGCACGACCGACAGCAGCACTCCGTCATCCTCGCGCTCAGCTTGCGGGCGTGCGACAAAGACGGGCTCACCCGGATAGCAGCCGGGCTCTGAGAAGACCTGCGCGGAGCCGTCGACGACGTCGATCTTCACGATCGTCTCGAACCAGCCGCTGGGACCGAGGTCGTTGCCCCACGTGTAGCGGTAGGGGCGCCCGTTGCAGCGCGCGTAGTTGATGCGCGGCAGCTCGAGGCCCTGCTCGCCGATGCGCTCGTGCGCGACCGAGCTGTCGGCGAGGCCGAGCGTGAAGCGCGTCAGCTGTGGGCGCGGGAGCGCGCACCCACCGCGCAGGCGCTCGAGGTAGAGATCCTCGATGATGCCCGCGTCGGGGAGCGTACAGACGTCGACAACCACGCGGTCCCCGTCCTCGTAGGCGTTGACGTGGTGAAAGCCGAAGCACGGGTCCGTCTGAAAGCCCGCTGTCACGGACCCAGTCGCGCGGTCCACGAGCGTGAAGCGCGTGCCGCGCTCCGGCTTCCACTGGTAGTTCTCGATGTACGGCCGCCCGGAGAGCGCGAGCGCCAGCGGGTTGACCACGAACGGGAACTCGGCCAGCACGAACCAGCGCTCGGTCAGCCCGAAGGAGTGCATGTACGCGGGCTCGTTCACCGGCACCGACGCGAGCACCCGCGGCCTTGCCTTCCCGCCCGCGGGTGGGGCGGGGACCTCAAAGAAGCGGTAGCTGCTGCGCGCCCCGAGCTTGGCTGCGTAGTTGAGCATCGCGCCGCTCGTGCGATCCATGTGTGGATGGGCGGTGCTGAGCTGACCAGGCGCCTGGAACGGGCGCACGTCGGCTGCTTGCAGCGTGTGCGGGTCAAACTCGACGGGCAGCGGCGTCTCGGTCATCGCGATGAAGCGCTCGCCCATGCGCGCGACGTTGACGTTGGCGTTGTCCGTGAACGCGCCGGCGGGGGAGAACAGTGTCTGCACGCGCTTGAACAACGACCGGCAAGGGTCGGTCGCGAACTCGCCGTACACGAGTCGTCCCTGCGCACGCGCCGCGCGGTAGGCGCGGCTCTCGAGGAAGCGGTTGCCGTAGGAGGCACGTCCGTCGGCGATCGTGAAGCGGTGCAGCATCGCCAGGCCGTCGAACCAGTGGCCCAGGCTCTGCTCGCCCACCTCGAACTTCGCCGGCCCGGTGCGCAGCAACGAGCCTCCTAGCCAGGGTGGAAGCGTGCCTCGCAGGGGCAGCTCGGCGACGGTCGTCTCCTCCTCGAGCGTTGCGAAACCGGCGGTGGGCGCAGTCCTCGGGGCTGACGTCACGGCCATAATAGTTCCTCCTGTATGGTTCGGTACGAACGATAGTTAGCGTAGGCTACGCTGGCGCTCATGTCAACCCCGAGGCTCACGGAGACCTCCTACATCGTCCTGGGAATGCTGGAGCGCTTGCAGCCGGCCACGCCTTATGACCTCAAGCGCTTGGCGCAGATCAGCACGATCAACTTCTGGGCGGTGCCGCACACGCAGCTGTACACCGAGTGCGCGCGGCTTGCCCGCGCCGGCCTGCTCCAAGAGCACCGAGAGCAGACCGGCAGGCGCCGGCGCATATACAACCTCACGCAGGACGGCTCACGGGCGCTCGAGCAGTGGCGCTCACAGCCGACGGACGCGCTGGAGGAGGTTCGTGACGAGGGGCTCTTGAAGCTGTTCTTCGGAGCCGATCCTGCGAGGCTCGCCGTCGCTCAGCTCGATGCGCACCGGCGCCAGCTTTTGGCCTACGAACACCTGCGTGAGGGTGCGACGGACATGCCGCGCGGGATGCGCCTCGCGCTGGAAGCCGGGATCGGCCACGAGCGCCAGTTCATCCGCTTCTGGTCGCAGCTCAGCGAAACAGATCCTCATGCACAGGACGAAGCAGAGACGCCGCTCCCGGGCCATCAGCGGCGGTGACGAAGCGCTCGAGACCATCGATCACCACTACCGGCTCGCGGGAGTCCTTGGTGCGCGCGAGGTCCGCGGCGCCAGCGGCCGCATCGGCTACGGCTAGCCAGGTCGCACGCAGCTGCATGCCGCTCGCGTCCGTGCGCCCGCGCCAGTCATCGAGCGGCTGCATGCCGGCTAGCCCGATCGCCACATCTACCTGTCCGTTGCGCCACGCGCGCCCGAAGCTGTCGGTGATCAGGACCGCCGGTCCCGTCCCCGAGTAGGCGTCCGCACCGGCGAGCTCGCGTAGGCGCGCGCGGATACGTCGGGCCGAGGCATCGGGGTCGCGCGGCAGCAGGATCAGCGTGCCAGGGGCGCCCTCAGGCGAGGCGTTGGACGTGTCCACACCGGCATTGGCGCACACGAAGCCGTGGCGCGTGCGGCTAATGAGCACGCCGCGGGCGGCGCGTAGCACCTCGGTGGACTCATCCAAGACGACCTGGATCGCGCGCGGATCGCGGCCCTCGCCGAGCTCGCCGTCCTGCGCGGCGAGCTCCACCGCGCGCTCGCCGGCGGTCACGTCGTCGAGTCGCACAAGGGCGCCCTCTGCCTTTGAGACGGCGGTGTGGGCGATCGCTAGAAGCTGACCGTCGCGCAGTGGCTCACCGTCCAGCGCAGCCACGATCAAGGCAGCGAGGTCATCCCCGGGACGGACCTCCGGGATGCCGCGCAGCGCTCGTGCGGTGAGGCTCGACACGGGCGCGGCAGATCAAGCGGGGGTGGTGAGTGGAGGCGCGCTCGTGTGCCCGTCCGCGGCGAGCACGGCGCGTGTCCGCGGGGCGCCGCCGTCCAGTCCGGCCAGCCGCGCGCGCAACTCGAGGAGATCCGCGCCCGTGTCGATGTCCAGCAGCAGCGACGCGGGCCGCGCGAGACGGGCTTCTATGCCGGCCTCCTTGGCGAGCGTGCGGTGGCGCTCACAACTGTCCGGTCCAAAGCTCGGCGCGATCGCATCCGGTGGGCTGAGCAGCAGGCCGTTCGTACCCGTGCCGTGACGGTCGGGCACGATCACGACGGAGCTGCCCTCGCGTGCGTGCGTGCCCGTGGGTCCTTCCGGGCTGAGCAGCGTGTCGAGCTCCAGGGGGTCCAACGCAGGGCAGTCACCGGGGACGCACAGCACCCGCTCGAACCCCTCCGCGAGCGCACGGCGCACGCCGAGACCCGCCGCGGCTGGTTGGCCGCTCTCGGCGATGTCCTCGACCACGATCGCGCCCAGCTCCTCGGCTGAAACCGCTACAGACCGCTCGCACGTGACCACGATCGTGCGCTCGATCGCCTCAGTGCGTGACAACGCGAGCAGCACGTCGGCGACCATCGCTTGCGCGAGCGCCAGACGCAAGCGGTCCTCTACGCTCGCACCGAGACGCTGCTTGGCCCGCGCGAAGCGCTTCACGGGCAAGATCGCTGCGGTACGCATCTGCCGCAGACGATAGTAAGGCTGCGCTGCTACCAGCTGAGCAGCATCAGCCCGACGGTCACGCCTGGGCCGATCGTCACCATCAGCCCACGTTCGCCCGGCTCGGGCCGGTAGCGCTCGATCGTGTCCTTCAGGACATAGAAGATCGAGGGTGTGCCGACGTTGCCGTGCTCGGCCAGCGCGTGCCAGCTCGTGGCCAGATCCTCCCGCGAGAGCTCGAGTGCCGTCTGTACGTTCTCGATGATCCGCCGGCCACCGGGGTGCACGATCCAGTGGTCGATGTCCGCGTGCTCCAAATGGTTGCGGCGTAGGAAGCCGCCGACGACGCCGGGCAGGCCCACACCGGCAAGCTCTGGAAGGTCGCGTGCCAGGTGCAGGTAGCTGTCGTCCTGGCTGAGGCTGAGGCTGACCGCGCCAAGCGTTCCGCTGATTTGGTGTACCTGGGAAGCGAGGATCATCGGTCCATCCGAGCGAGGATCATTCGACAGCAGCGCTGCCGCGCACCCATCGCCGAAGATCGCCGATCCGACGGTCTTTGCTTTGGGGTCGTCGGGCCTTGCACGCATCAGCGTGCCGCTCATGCTCTCCGCCGCCACGACCAGCGCCTGCTTCTCCGGGTGCTCGGACATAGCCTGTCCCGCGAGGCGCATCAGCGGCACTCCGCTCGCGCAGCCGACGCCGTTGATGTGGTACTTGTCGGTCGTCGGGTGCATCCCGTAGTGCTCGACGAGGCGATGCGCGAGCGTGGGGCCGCCGAGTGAGTACAGGCTCGAGCTGATCACGGTACCGATCGCGGCGGGATCCAGATCGAGAGCGTCGACCGACTCGACCGAGCGGCTCATGAGTTTCTCCTCGATCTCGCCCGCGCGACCCTGCATCGTGCGGTCCAGGAAGCGCTCGCTCAGGTCGAGGTGGCGGCGCTTGACCCCGCAGCGTTCGAAGATGCCCTCTGCGAACTCGTTGCCCTTCAGCCCGAGACGCTCCAGAACCTGGTCCTGCGTGAGGACCTCATTGGAGTCCGCGACCGCTAGCGCGGCGATCCGCGGGCCGGTCCTACGCGCGACGTGCGGCGGGCCCACCAGCGGCTCGGGAAGAATCGAAACTGCCCCGCTGCGCTGTGTCGGGTAAGAGCCGCTCTTCACGGTTGGGACTCCTTGGTTGGCGGGGGCGAGCTGGGTATGACCGATCGAGCCGTCCACTCACAGTACGACGATATGCTTTACATCCGACAGATCCGGAGGCGGATGCGCCGTTTCTTAGTGACTTCTTCGCGTGGCTAGAAGCCGATCCTGCTGCGGTTCAAATCGTTTATCTGAGGGGAGAAGCGTAGATGAAAAGCAGCAAGAGCGGTATGACGTTGATCGGTGCGGGGCTGCCTCGTACAGGCACGCTTACACAGAAGGTCGCCTTCGAACAGCTTGGAATTGGGCCGTGCTACCACTGGGTGGACGTCCTGGCCGACCTCGATCAGGTCCAGCTCTGGAACCGTGCCCTCGACGGCGAGGTCCTGTGGGATGAGATCCTCGGTGGCTGGCGGTCGACCGCCGATTGGCCCGGCGGCTACTTCTACCGCGAGCTGATGGAACACTACCCCGAGGCGAAGGTGCTGTTGAGCGTGCGCGAGCCGGAGTCCTGGGAGCGCAGCTTCAGGGACACGATCTGGGTGATGAGCCACGGCAAGACGCTGATGCCGCTGCTGGCGCACGCACGCGCCGAGATCGATCCCCGCTGGCACGCCTACCTCGAGTTCGTCGACCGCATGTTCTGGGGTCCACAGGGCACCTTCTCAGACGGCTGCGACGAGCCTCGGCAGCTGATCGAGCAGGCGCTCGCCCACCAGGAGAGGGTCAAGCGCGACGTCCCCGCCGACCGACTGCTCGTGTGGGAAGTCGGCGAAGGCTGGGAGCCGCTGTGCGACTTCCTGGAACTGCCCGTGCCCGACCAGCCGTTCCCGCACGTGAACGACCGCGACACGTTCCTGGAACGCGTGATGGCCGGCGCGCTGGACGCGCTGCAGGCCTGGCGCGAGCGCCAGGACGGGGCGATTCTCAGCGGCGCCTGAGGCTAGGAGCCGGCCAGCGCCTCCGCGAAGAACAGCGTCTGCTCGGCCACGCGCGCGCGGCCGTCCGCGCCATCCATGCGGATGTCCGCATGCAGCGTCGGCAGCCTGGCCACATCCTCGTCGGCGAGCATCCCGTCGAGCAGGTCTCCGTAGAAGTCCGCCACGCCCGCGGCGCTGCACTCCAGCGCCGCGAACGCCATGAACGCGGCGGTCGGCCCCTTGAGCACCGTGCCGCCCACGATCGGGCTGACGGCCACGACCGGCGCGTTGGAGGCCGCGATCGCCTCGCGCATGCCCGGCACGGCGAGAATCGGCGCAATCGAGGCCAGCGGGTTCGACGGTCCGATCACGATCGCGCTCGCGCGCGCAATCGCCGCCAGCGCCTCGCCACTCGCGCGTGCGTTCTCGGCGCCGCGGTACTCGAGTCCCTCCAAGAGGCCGCCGGCGCGCTCACGGATCATGAACTCCTGAAACCCACACCACCCGGCAGCCCCCGTGCGCACCCACGTGTGGATCGGGTCGTCGCTCATCGGCAGCACGCTGGCGCGTACGCCGATCGCCTCGTTCAGACGCGCGAGCGCGGCCGTCGGCGTGAGGCCCTCGGCGAGCATGCGTGCGCGCTCCAGGCACCACGCCAGGTCTCGGTCGCCGAGGTTGAACCAAACATCCACGTCCAGCGCACGCAGGGCATCCATCACGGCGAAGCTGTCGTCGCGCAGTCCCCAGCCGCGCTCGTCGATCGTGTCGGCCAGCCAGAAGGAGACGAGGTCGGGGTCGGGGGAGACGTAGGAGCCGTAGATCTCGATGTCATCGCCCGTGTTCACGATCGCGGCCAGCCGCTCTGCGCCGGCGACCTCCGCGATTCCCCGTGCGAGCTTGGCGCCGCCGGTGCCGCCGGTGAGCAGGACGATGTCCGGCTCGCTCACTGCCACAGCTGCTCTGCCAGCCCCGTGAGGCGGACGCCCGCGTGCGTCTTGTAGCGGGCGTTGACGGCGATCAGCAGCGCGGTGAGCGACTCGGTCGTGCGCGCCATCTCTAGTTTTCCGCAGTCAACGCAGCGCAGGCCCTCGATACGCTCGATCAGCTGCGCCGCGCGGCGCTTCTCCGCGCGCGAGTCGCCGCAAACGAGCACGTCCTGGTCCAGTGGCGCGTCGAGGTCCCGCAGGCAGGCGGCACTGACGGTATGCAGCGCCGAGACCACCGCCACGCCCTCCGGCGCCATCTCCAAAGCCTGCTGTGCGGCCGAGCCTTGCCAGACCCCGAGCATGCGCGTCGCTTTGCCGCTGACCGCCGCTGCCAGCGGCACAGTCGCGTCGATCAGCAGCTGCCCGGGGGAGAGGGCGTCCTTCAAGTCGGCCAGGGTCTCGGACTGATTGCGGAATGGGACGCTCAGGATCACCGTGCCCGCGGCGCCTGCCGCGCGGACCGCGCTCGCGTTCTCGTGTGCGGTGAAGGATCCCTCGGGCACGAGCTCTCGAGCCCGCTCCGCCGTCTCCGCGGCGCGCCCGCCGTCGCGCGAGCCGATCGCCACGGCCACGCCCGTGCGCGCCAGCCGCAGCGCCAGGCCGAAGCCGAGCGCCCCTGAGGCTCCGATGATCGCGACCTGATCCGTGCTGGGCTCCGTCAAGGCGGCCGAGTATAGGCTGCGGGGCATGAGGCCCAACGGACCGACGGCGCCGTGAGCGAGTTGCCCCAGGCGGTCAGCGTCCGCGAGGTCGGACCCCGCGACGGCTTTCAGAACGAGCCCGAGGTGATTCCCACCGAGCGCAAGATCGAACTGATCGACGGGCTTGCACGCACGGGCTTGCGGCGCCTGGAGGCGACGAGCTTCGTTCGCGCCGACGTAATCCCCCAGCTCGCCGACGCCGCCGCCGTACTCGCCGGGATCGACGTCCCCGAGCAGGTGTCCGTGTCCGTGCTGATCCCCAACGAGCGCGGTCTGGACGCGGCGCTCGAGCTGCGCGAGCGCCAGGGCGGATCACGCCCGGCCTTCGACGAGGTCAACGTGTTCATGTCCGCCTCTGAGACGCACAACCACAAGAACGTCAACCGCACGATCGCCGAGTCCATGCAGGGGCTCGAGGCCGTGCTTGGACGCGCGCGCGACGCCGGTCTGCGTTGCGAGGCGGTGATCTCCACGTCATTTGGCTGCCCCTACGAGGGTCATGTGCCGCCTGAGCGCGTGCTGGAAATCGCCGCGCGCCTGCGCGACGCGGGCGCGCAGGAGATCGGCTTCGGCGACACCACCGGCATGGCCAACCCGCTGCAGGTGCGCGAGTTCTTCGCGATTGCGCGCGAGCGGCTGGGGGAGGGTGTGGAGTTGACAGCGCACTTCCACAACACGCGCGGGCAGGGGCTCGCCAACGTGCTCGCTGCGCTGGAGGCCGGCGTGTCGAGCTTCGAGTCGAGCTTCGGCGAGCTCGGCGGTTGCCCCGTGCCCGCCGGTGCCACCGGCAACATCGCCACCGAGGACCTCGTCTCGATGCTGCACGAGATGGGCATCGAGACTGGCGTCGATCTCGACGCGCTTCTCGCGTGCGCGAGGCGCGCGCAGGAGATCCTCGGGCGCCCGCTCGGCAGCCACACGCTGGTGGCCGGGCCGGTCGACTGGCAGCCGCGGTAGGGCTACGGACGAGGCGGCAGCTGCTGCACCGACCAGGCGTTGCCGTCGGGGTCGGAGAAGAACACGAACCGGCCCCACGGGAACTCCTGTACCTCGCCGGCCTCGACGCCGCGCGCCAGCAGTTCCTCGCGGGCGGCGTCGGCGTCCTCGACGACGAGCTGCAGCCCCTCGATCGAGCCGGGCTCCATCTCGTGGACGCCGCTGGTGAGCGAGATCGAGCACGCTGATCCGGGCGGCGTGAGCTGCACGAAGCGCACGTTCTTGTCCACCCGCGCGTCGTGTTCGGCCGCGAACCCGACCTTGTCCGTGTAGAACGCCTTCGCCCGATCGATGTCGCCGACGGGGACCTGAATCAGCTCGAGCTTCCAATCCATCTTGTGACCTCGCTTTTCGCGGTTGTCGTGTGTGGCAGCTGTCGCACAGGGCGCCGGGCTCCCACCGGTGTTTGCAAAGCTACGCGGGATTGCGGTCAGTTTCGGTCCGCAATCGATGGGAGTATCTCGCCATGATCGAGACCTCGGCGCGCCTGCTCGAGCTGCTTTCGCTGCTGCAGTCGCGGCGCGAGTGGTCCGGCGCGGAGCTGGCTGAGCGCCTGGACGTCGGCGCGCGCACGGTGCGGCGCGACGTCGAGCGGCTGCGGCGCCTCGGCTATCCCGTGCAGGCGACCCCGGGCGTCGCCGGCGGATACCGGCTCGGCGCCGGCGCCACGCTGCCGCCGCTGTTGCTCGACCAGGAGGAGGCGGTCGCGGTGGCTGTCGGGCTGCGCACAGCGGCGAGCGCGGGCGTCGAGGGCATCGAGGAGACCTCGGTGCGCGCGCTCGCGAAGCTCGAGCAGCTGCTGCCGACGGCCACGCGTCGGCGCGTGGCCGCGCTGGGTGCCGCGATGGTGCCATATCCCGGCTCGGGAGCGCTCGTCGATCCGGAGGTGCTCGCGACGATCGCCGCGTCGTCGCGAGACCGCCAGCGCCTGCGCTTCTCCTACCGCGACCACCGCGGCGAGCCGAGCAAGCGCGTGGTGGAGCCGCACCGCCTCGTGCACACCGGCAGGCGCTGGTACCTGCTCGCGTGGGACGCGCGGCGCGAGGACTGGCGGACGTTCCGCGTCGACCGCATCGTGCCGCCGCTGTGGCAGGACGCGCGCTTCCCGTCGCGTGAGCTGCCCGCAGCGGACATCGCGGCGTACGTCGCCGGCTCGATCTCCTCCGTACGCGATCACCACCAGGCGCAGGTGATCCTGCGCGCGTCTGCCGCCGAGCTTGCGGCGCGCGTGCCGCGCCGGTTCGGGACGCTCGAGCCGATCGACGAGTGCAACTGCCTGCTGCACGTGAGCTCCGACGGGCTCGGCGGCCTCGCGATCTACATCGCCGGCATCGGCGTCGACTTCGAGGTGCTCGAGCCGCCGGAGCTCATCGCGGAGGTGCGCTCGCTGGCCGAGCGGTTCACGCGGGCATCGCAGGCCGGGCGCTGACGACGCCCTCCCTCGGTGCGGGGCGCAGGGCGCGGACCCAGGGCGCGTCGGAGCGGGCCCAGTGCGGTGGCGAGTGCCGAGCCTGTTAGCTCGCGGCGACCGGCTCGGGCTCCGGCTCGCGCGCGCCAGCCTCGGCGTCCTCAGCCTCGCGCGCGCTCTCGCGCGCGGCCGCCACGCAGTACTCCTGCACAGCTACCTCCATCTCCAGGGTCTGAGCCAGCGCCGGGCGCGCTGAGGCGTCGATCACGCGCTTGGCGCGACCTACCGCGATGTGCGAGTTCGCCAACAGCTCATCCACGAGCGCCTGGGTGGCCTGCTCCAAATCCTCCGGTGCGACCACGCGGTTGACGAGGCCGATGCGCTCCGCCTCCGCCGCGTCGATCGTGCGCGCGGTCATGATCAGCTCCTTCGCGCGGCCGAGCCCCACAACCGCCGGCAGGCGCGTGGAGCCGCCCACGTCCGGGATGATCCCGAACTTCACCTCCGGCAGCCCGAAGCTGCCGTCGCTCGAGGCGATGCGCAGGTCGCAGCCGAGCGCCACCTCCAGCGCGCCGCCCACGCACGTGCGGTGGATCTGACAGACGACCGGCTTTGCCATCTCTTCGCAGATGTTGGCGCAGTCCAGGAAGACTTTGCGAAAGGGGCGCAGCATGCCCGGCGTGCCCGCGGAGGACGCGAGCTCGACGAGGTCGACGCCGGCGGAGAACACGGGCCCTTCACCGCGCAGCACGACGCAGTGAACATCCGGCTCAGCTGCGGCCTCGCGCAGCGCCGCGCCGAGCGCCAGCAGCAGCTCCTGGTTCATCGCGTTGCGCTTCTCCGGGCGGTTCAGCACCACGTGCCGCACGTGGTCGCGGTCCTCGGTGAACACGATGCTCATGGCCTGCCTCCTGTGTCAGCGTCCCGTCGGGCTTCTCCGGTCGGAGTGGCCTCGTACAGGGCAAGTTGGTCAGGAGAGCGTACGGAAGGAGGCCACTGCTAGCATGATTGCACCGGTGATGCAGAGGATCATGATCCAGGCTGAGCCAGAGCTCGTGGAGCGAGCCAAGCGCCGCGCGCGCGAACGCGGCGTGTCCGTCGCGCAGGTTGTGCGGGAGGCGCTGGAGCGCGAGCTGGGCGCCTCCGAGGAGCGCATGCCGCCGCCACTGAGGTGCATCGGCATCGGACGATCCAGTCGCGGAGACCTGTCACGGCGCGCCAGCGAAGACGAGTACGAGCCCGAGCCATTTCGCTAGTCATCGACACGGGACCCCTGCTCGCCGCGATCGAGCAGCACGAGGCGTGCGCGTCGCTGCTCGAACAAAGTCGTGAGGATCGGATCGTGCCCGCGCCCGTGCTTGTGGAGCTCGAGTATCACCTCAGACGCACACATGAGACCGACACATTTGTCAGGTTTCTCGAGGATTGCCGCAGCGAAGCGTTTATCGTGGAGCCGCTCCAACCGATCGACTACGCGCGTGTGGGTACGCTGCTCATGACCTACGCCGACCTGCGCATCGGCTTCGTCGACGCAGCCGTCCTCGCCGTGACCGAGCGCTTACGGGAGCCAAAGCTCGCGACGCTCGACCACCGCCACTTCTCCGTCATGCGCCCGAGGCACGTGGACGCGCTGGAGCTGCTGCCCGCCTGACAGGTGCCAGGCGCACGCACCCGGCGGAGCCGTCAGGCGGAGCCCATAAACGTCCCTCTCAGCTCAGGTCCAGCACGGTCGTCGGCGGTTCGATCTCTTCCGTATGGCCCTCGCGCGGCACGATCGCCGTGCCGATCGCGAAGAACTCGATCGTGTGGCTGCCCCAGCCGTGGCTCTTCTCCTGCAGCTGCACGCCCACGATCCCCTCCGCGCCGATTTCCTGGGCCTCGGACTGCATCCGCTCCATCGCCAGCTCGCGCGCGTCATACAGCGCCTGCGTGAAGTTCGACAGCTCCACGTTGCGGCCCGTCTGCGCCATCGACTGGAACATGCCGCGGTGCGCCACGTGGTACACGCAGCTGCCCATCACCATCCCCACCGGGCGGTGCCCCGTGCGCAGCAGCGTCCAGAAGTCCTGGCCCGACAGGTCGCTCGTGAAGGGGCGGCCGTTGGGCGCACGGTGCAGCACGCCGTCGCGGTGCTTCACCGCCGTGCCAATCGCGATGAACTCCGCCATGTCCTGGCCCCACTCATAGCGGCCGATGTCCAGACGCACGCCAACCACGCCATCCGCGCCAAGCTGATCCGCCTCCTCCTCCATGCGCGTCATCGCCAGCTGGCGCGCGCCGTACATCGCCTCCGAGAGCACCGTCATCTCCTGGCTTTTCTTCCATCCCGCCACCTGGATGCCGATGTGGTAGATCGAGCTACCCACCACCAGGCCCAGCGGCTCGAAGCCCGCCTGCTTGACCAGCAGGAACTCGTTCACCGACAAATCCGAGGTGAACAGGCCCTGGCGGTTCTGCTCCAGACGGGCGCGGCCCGCCTCCGGGACGCCCTCCAGGGAGGTCGGGTCATACGGGGTCTCGCGCTCGTTCATGTGTTCTCGCTCCTTCTCAGCCGAACAGGTCGATTATCGGTTTCGGTGCCTTCACAGTCGTCTCCGAGCGCTCGTGGATCGCGGTGCCGACGGCCGTGAACGTCACCATCATCCCGCTCACCTCGCGCATGCCCACGCCGCCACCGGCCAGCGTCCTCGGGCTGACGGTGTGGCCGATCTTCATGCCCACCACGCCTGAGGCGCCCAGCGATCCAGCCTGGGCGGTGATCCGCTGCATCACCGCCTCGCGTGCGCTGTAGATCGCCTGCGTGAACTCGCGCAGCTCAAAGCTCTGCACGCCCATCGTCATCGGGCCGCCCATCATCCCCGTGTAGCGGTAGCTCGTGAAGAACACCGCGCTCCACGCCACGATCCCCAGCGGCTCGAAGCCCCCCTGCAGAAGCATCGCGTACTCCGCCACCGACAGCTCCGTCAGCACTGGGTGCTCTACGTGCGCGCCCGCGCGGCGCACCGCCGTGCCCACGACTACGTGCTCCAGCGCCAGCGTGCCCGTTTCCAGCTGGCTCTCGCCCGCGCGTGTCTGCAACCCCACCACCGCATCCGCCCCAACCAGGTGCGCCTCCTGGCCCAGGCGTACCAGCGCGCGGCTGCGGACCTCGTTCAGCGCCTGCGAAAGCGAGTCCAGCTCCAGCAGGATCGCGTTGCCGTAGCCCATCGCCCCCCAAGCCCCCTGGTAGCCCATCTGGTAGATCGAGCTGCCCATCACCTGTGACACCGGCTTCAGCCCCAGCTCATGGCACAGCGCAAAGCCGTTCACCGAAAGGTCCGACGTGAAGCTCGCCGCGCCGCCGCTCTCCTTCAGCTCGCCGAGGCGGCGCTCCGCCGAGATCGGGATGCCGCCTCGCTCGATCCGCGCCAGCGATTCTTCCTGCTCCTGCTGATAGCGCTGCTCGGGATCGCTCATCGCAGCGCGCGCTCGCCCATCTCAGCGCAGCAGCTCCTCGAGCGCCGTGCGCGCCTGCGCGTTGCGCTGCGCCTCCGCACGCAGGTCCGCTGTCAGCGCCGCGATCCACGCGTCCGGGTCAAGCGACTCTCGCTTGATCGCGATCCCCCCCGACTGCCGCTCGCGAAAGCCCTGTACGCGAGGGCCGTCAACGGAAAGCTCGTAGCAACACGAGCCCAGATCCACCTGCACGCGGCGCACCTGCTTCTCCCCGCGACCCAAAAGGCCGCCGCCACGGCGCTCCACTCGCGTCACACCCGGCAGCGCCTGCTCGAGCTTCGCCGCAAGCACCTTCACGGACATCGCCAGGTCCGCACCGTCGATGCGCAGCCCCGCCGCCGCCAGGTCGAAGTCCTCCGCGCCCGTGCTCTCCTGCGTATCGCTCACCTACCGGAGAGTACCCGTACGCGGGAGCCCGTAGCGCAGGATTCGCGCGCGGGCTCCCGCGTATCGCGTGTGTGGCTTCAGTGGAGCAGTTCCAGAGTGTTCGCCGAGTCGTTCACCAGGTACACGCCCTGCTCGTTGGGTGTCACCGCGAGGCCGAACAAGCCGCCCGCGCCCGCCTGCGTTTCAAACGGCTGGAACTCCGCGCCAAGCGGCGTCGTCTCCACGATGTCGCCGTCATCAGCGTTCGCCGTGAGGATGTCGCCGTTCGGGGCCATCGTCAGACCGAGCGGGCCGTTCAAGAAGCCACCTTTGGCAATCGTCACGCCACCTGCGCCCAGCGGCGTTTGTCGGGTGAGCGCCTCCGGCACAGCAGCGATGCGGTTGCCCAGCGTGTCCGCCACATACAGCGTGCCTTCCTCGCCCAGGGCATTGCCCGTCGGCCCGATCACCAGCGCTGCTTCATCCGTGCGCTCGGGAAAGCCGTCCGCGATCACGCGCTCGGACGTCACAACCGGGGCGTGACCGAAGGCGCTCGCCAACTCGACGCGTACCACCGTGCCGCCATCCGTCGGCGTTTCACCGGAAGCGACCGTGCCGTTCAGGACATTGCTCACAAATAGCGCGCTGTAGGGGCCGCTGGAGACCGCGCTCAAATCCCACGGGCCGTCGATCGGCCCGCCCGAGATCGTCTTCACCGCGTGGCCGCTGCTGTCCAACACGATCAAGCAGCCCGCCTGTGCGGTCCCAGCCATGCCGTTGCTGGTGGGCAAGCTGCCCACCACCACATAGCCACCCGGCAGGATCGCCAGCGCCGTCGTCAGGCCAACTCCACCCGGGCATGCTCCCGGCAGCTTCGCTGCGTCAATGCTCGCAAACAGCGAGGAATGTCCGCTCGGAGACACCTCCACGATCGTCGTGCCCGTCCCCTGCAGGTTTTCCGAATCGTTGAAGTTGCTCACCAGAACGTCGCCCCGCACCAGCGAGCCGATGCTCACAGGCACGTTCGCCACGCCGTACGGGTTCACGTCGCCGTTCGCCGGAACCGTGCTTGCAACCGTCGTAACGGTGTCGAACTGGCCGATGAACGAGTGATCGAAGCCGAGCGCAGAGACCGGCCACAGCAAGGCGCTCACGGCCAACGCAGCAACTACTCCAAAGCGGTTTTTCATGGATGTTCGCCCCCAGAAGATCGAAATTGTCAATCTGCAAGGACGCCGTCCTGGCGAGGACCTTCCCGCGGCGCCATCGCCCGCGCGCGAGCCGTAATAGGCTCTCGACGCCGTCGCGTGACGCGACGGCCGCGACGGCATGGAGCCGTCAGAGCGGTGGGCGTGCGCGCAAGCGCCCCACAAACACTTCAAGCGAGGGGCGCAATGGCTCACAAGATTGAGAAGGTGGCAGTGCTCGGGGCGGGGCTCATGGGTCACGGCATCGCTCAGGTCGCCGCCCAGGCCGGCTATGAGGTCGTGCTGCGCGAGGTCGACGACGCGACCCTGCAGAAGGGGCTGGGCAAGATCGAGAAGCAGCTAGCGCGCGCCGTCGAGAAAGGCAAGTCCACGCAGGAGGATGCCGACGCGATCCGCGGGCGCCTGCACGGCACCGTCGATTACGCGGAGCTGGCGGACTGCGACCTCGTGATCGAGGCGATCACCGAGAGCCTGCCGCTGAAGCTCGAGATGTGGCGCGAGGTCGATCGGATCGTCAAGCCCGACGCCGTGTTCGCCACCAACACCTCCTCGCTCGCCGTCATCGACCAGGCAGCCGCCACCAGCCGGCCCGGTCAGTTCGTTGGCCTGCACTACTTCAATCCCGCTCAGGTGATGAAGCTCGTCGAGGTCGTCCGCTGCATCACCACCGCCGACGAGACGTTCGACACCGCGCTGGAGTTCGCGCGCTCGGAGGGAAAGCTAGCGATCCCCACCAAGGACAAGGCCGGCTTCATCGTCAACCGCCTGCTCGTGCCCTACCTGCTCGACGGCATGCGCGCCTACGAAGAGGGCGTCGGCTCGATCGACGAGATCGACGAGGCGATGAAGGCCGGCGCCGGACACCCCATGGGGCCGCTCACGCTCTCGGACTTCGTCGGCCTGGACACGCTCGGCTCGATCTGCGACGTGCTCTTCGAGGAGTTCCGCGAGCGACGCTTCGCGCGCCCGCCCCTGCTGCGCAAGATGCTCAGCGCCGGCTGGTACGGACGCAAGTCGGGCATGGGCTTCTACGACTACTCCGGTGAGACGCCCCAGCCCAACGGTGCGCTCTGAGCGCGCGCTCGCTCTGCACCCGGCGACAGTCGCAACCCGCCGTGCCGATTGCGCGGCGGGCCGGGCCTGTCTGGACTACATTCCAGGGGATGAGCGATCCCTCTCAGTTGCGCGTCGCCGACGCCGACCGCGAGCAGCTGGTCGAGGAGCTGCGCGAGCACGCGCTCGCCGGCAGGCCTCTCCTCCGAGGAGATGGAGGAGCGCATCGGCAGCGCCTACCGTGCGACGACACGTGCCGACCTGGATGCCCTCAGGGCCGACCTGCCCGTCAGCTCAACGTCCGTCGCGCTCGCGCTGAGCAAGCGCAAGGGGCAGCTTCGCCGCCGGCTCGTGCAGGAGGCCGGCGGCAGCATCGGCGTGTCCGCCACCTCCGTCGGCGTGTGGTTGGCCGTCGGCGCACACATGCCCTTCTGGCCCGGCTGGATCATCGGCGTGACGCTGCTGCCCGTGATCCGCGACTCGTGGGCGCTGCTTGGCCCCGGCTCGGACCTCGAGGTCGTGCACGCGCGGCTGCAGGCACGCCACGAACGCCGGCTCGCCCGCGGAAGCCGCCACCGGCACCGCCCGCGTGGGCTGCCCTGGTGAGCACCCGACCGTGAGCGCACTCGGTAGCGCCAGCCAGCGCGCGCTCGCAGGGGGACCAGAGCGCCATCGCGAGAAGGCGATCGAGCAGGGCAAGCTGCCCGTGCGCGAGCGCGTCGCGCTACTGCTCGACGAGGGCTCCTTCGCCGAGGAGGCGCTCCTCGCCAACTGGCAAGAGGACGGGCTCGGCGCCGACGGTGTCGTCATCGGAGTGGGGGAGGTGGATGGGCGCCCTGTGGCTTTGATGGCGAACGACCCCACCGTCAAGGCCGGGTCCTGGGGGCCGAAGACGGTCGAGAAGATCCTGCGCATCCAGGAGCGCGCGCTCGAGCTGCAGATTCCCATGGTCTACCTCGTCGACTCCGCCGGTGCGCGCATCACCGAGCAGGTGCAGATGTTCCCCGGCCGCCGCGGCGCCGGGCGCATCTTCCACAACCAGGTCAAGCTCTCCGGTCTCGTGCCGCAGGTCTGCGTGCTGTTCGGTCCCTCCGCCGCGGGCGGCGCCTACATCCCCGCCTTCTGCGACATCGTGATCATGCGCGAGGGCAACGCCTCCATGTACCTCGGCTCGCCGCGCATGGCCGAGATGGTCATCGGTGAGAAGGTCACGCTCGAGGAGATGGGCGGCGCGCGCATGCACACCGGCGTCTCCGGCTGTGCCCATCAGCTCGTCTCAAGCGACGCCGACGGCATCCAGTTCGCGCGCCGCTACCTCTCATACCTGCCCACGAACTGGAGATCCCACCCGCCCCTGCTCGAGCCATCCGCGCCTGCCGGCGGCGCCCCGTCGGCGCATGCTCCCGACGGGCAGGGCATCGCCGAGCTGATCCCCGCGGATGAGAACAAGCCGTTCGACATCAAGCTGCTGATCACCCAGCTCGTGGACGAGGACTCGCTGCTGGAGATCCAGCCGCGCTGGGCGAAGGAGCTCGTCGTCGGGTTCGCGCGCCTGGACGGCCGCGCGATCGGGATCGTCGCGAACCAGCCCAAGCACAAGGGCGGCGTCCTCTTCGGCGACTCAGCCGACAAGGCCGCGCGCTTCATCTGGTGTTGCAACGCGTTCAACGTGCCGCTGCTGTTCCTCGCCGACGTCCCCGGCTTCATGATCGGCACCCAGGTTGAGCGTGAAGGGATCATCCGCCACGGAGCCAAGATGATCAGCGCCGTCAGCGAAGCCACCGTCCCAAAGATCTCCGTGATCGTGCGCAAGGCCTACGGCGCTGGGCTCTACGCGATGGCCGGCCCAGCCTTCGACCCCGACTGCTGCATCGCGCTGCCCAGCGCCTCCATCGCCGTGATGGGGCCGCAGGCCGCGATCAACGCCGTCTACTTCAACCAGCTGCAGGCGATCGAGGACGAGGACGAGCGCGCCGCGCGCACCGAGCAGCTGCGTCAGGAGTACGCCGAGGACATCGACATCCTGCACCTGGCCTCAGAACTCGTGATCGACGCTGTCATACAGCCGGAGGAGCTCCGCGGTGAGCTCGTGCGTCGCTTCGCGCACGCGGCTTCAAAGACACGCATGTGGCCTGAGAAGCACAACGCTGTCACGCCGGTGTGACAGGTCGGCCCAGTCGGCTGATGCAAAGGTGTTGTTAGGCCGTTGTAAAGGAGCGTGGAGTGATTGTGCTCTTGTGGCCAGGGATAGCCATGGTTATACGCGGCTGTGTGCTGCTGCTGACGACGTAGCTACCCCTGGGAAGTTGCCCCCGCGGCGCGCGTCTGCTCGTCCTGGAATGGCGGGTAGGTCTCCGTCAGCAGGAGCAGATACGCATCTGACCGAGCCATGTAGGAGTTCGCCAGCACCATCACGTCGAACAGGCCCCGGGGCATTTTGCCGGTGACCAGGATCACTACCCACGCAGCAACCGCGCCCACCTCCAGCAGGAGATTCATCACGTAGCGCAGGATCACGATCGGGATGGCCAGGATCGCGCGGAAGAACGTCTTCAGTCGGCTGTAGCGCGCGAGCGGCCCTCCGAAGCGCATGTGCACCGGGTATGCCTGGTCGTCGGATCCGCCGAACGGAGGATACGGGTCACACAGCAAGGACACGTACGCGGTGAAGCGCGCCAGGACGCGCACGTAGCCGGCGATGAACTCGTAGAGCCCAGTCGGGTAGCGCCCGGTGAAGATGATCACAAACCACGCGATTACGACCGCGATCGATGCCACGAGGCCGTAGATGTACAGCCAGATGACCAGCGGGATTGCCAGCAAGACACGGAAAAAAGCGGTCAGCCTGCTGCGACGCTCGACGTAGTCGACCTCGAACGTGACCGGATATGTCATCTGACTGCCCCCTTTTTTTGATGCTCGGTCGAAGCGCTCTCCTCTGAACGCCTGACGAAGAACCAATCGCTGCGGCGATCGGGCCTCGGCTCGCCGAGACGCGTCACAGCATCGCATGCGCGCACGGCGGACGGCGGGTGATTTTCCAATAGATTGGGCGCCGATGGACATCGTCGAGCTCGCATACTCAGGGATTGCCCGCCAGGCGCAGCTGATCGCCTCGGGAGAGGTCTCCTCCGTCGAGCTGGTAGATCTGTACCTGGAGCGGATCGCGCGCTTCAACCCACGACTGAACGCGTTCCGGATCGTCTTCGCTGAACGCGCGCGGCTCGAAGCAGGGCAGGCCGACGCGCGTCGCGGGGCGGGAGGGGAGTCGGGGAGCCGCCCGCTGCTGGGCGTCCCGATCGCGGTCAAGGACGACATCGATGTGGCGGGGGAGCTCACGACCTGCGGCACGAACGCGCAGGACGAGCCGGCGCGCGCCGACGCGGAGGTCGTGCGCCGGCTGCGAGAGGCCGGTGCGGTGATCATCGGCAAGACCAACGTGCCCGAGCTGATGATGTGGCCGTTCACCGAGACGGCCACGTTCGGTGCCACCCGCAACCCCTGGGACCTTCAGCGGGCGCCTGGCGGATCCAGCGGTGGCAGCGCCTCAGCCGTCGCCGCCGGGCTCGTGGGCGCGGCGCTCGGCTCCGACGGCGCCGGCTCGATCCGCATCCCGTCGGCCTGGTGCGGTCTGTTCGGCCTGAAGCCCCAGCGCGGGCGCGTGTCGATGGCGCCGCACGCTCGCGGCTGGCACGGACTGTCCGTCAAGGGCATCCTCGCGCGTAGGGTTGCCGACACAGCGCTCTTCCAAGACGTCGCCTCAGGCGCGACAGACGTCGACGCCGACCGAGCCCCCGCTCCCGAGATCCCCTTCTCGGTGTCAGCCGCCACGGCGCCCGGCCCGCTGCGTATCGCCTACTCCACGAGCGTTCCGCCCGGCGGCATCGAGAAGCTCGACGCGGACGCACGCGAGGCGTTCCAGGCGACGATCGAGCTTCTGCGCTCGCTCGGTCACCAGCTTGAAGAGCGCGACCCCGACTACGGTCCCGGCGCGGTTCCCGCCGTCACCGTGCGCTACCTGCGCGGGATTCACGACGGCGCCGCCGCGCTCCCTCACCCCGAGCGCCTGGAACGTCGCACACGCGCGATGGCACGTATGGGAGGCTTGATCCCGCGCGCGCTGCTCGATCGCTCGCTCGCCGCCGAGCCGCAGTTCACGCAGAGGCTGAACGGCGTGTTCGAGAAGCACGACGTGCTGCTTACCCCCGCCACCGCCGCACCGCCGCCGCGTATCGGTCAGCTGCAAGGGCGCGGTGCGCTGTGGACGCTGAATACGGTCGCTCGTTGGGTCCCGTACAACGGCGTGTGGAATGTGACCGGGCAGCCGGCCGCCTCCGTGCCGGCCGGGTTCGGCGCAGATGGCTTGCCGCGTGCCGTGCAGCTGGTCGGACGGGCCAACGACGAGGCGACGCTCCTGTCGTTGGCGGGCCAGCTCGAGGCGGAGCGTCCGTGGGCGCAGCAGCGCCCGCCCGAGTTCTCGTGAGCATCCCCGGCGCGCCCGGAGAGGGCGCGTCGCCCACTAACGACGTGTTGCTGGCGGTGGCGATCGAGGCGGCCACGAGCGCGGGTGAGATGCTGGCAGAGCGCGTGCGTGACGGCGCCGAGCAGGCGATCACCGCCAAGAGCACGCCCACCGATCTTGTCAGCGAGGCCGACCTCGCCTCGGAGCAGATGATCCGCGACTTGCTCGCCGCGCGTCGCCCGGACGACGGTTTTCTCGGGGAGGAGGGCGATCACAGCGAAGGCACAAGCGGGCTTAGCTGGGTGGTCGATCCCCTGGACGGCACCGTGAACTTCCTCTTCGGGATCCCGCAGTGGTGCGTTAGCGTGGCCGTACGCGATGAGCAGGGCACAATCGCAGGCGCCGTCTATGACCCCAACCGTGACGAGCTCTTCGCCGCCAGCCGCGACTCCCGTCCGACGCTCACGCACGCAGGCGTCACACGCCCGCTTGGCCAGGACGGGTCCGCCCGCGGACAGGCCCAGGAGGACGGCCCGCGCGGCGGTGGCCTCGCCACGGCGATGGTGGCCACCGGGCTCGCGTACGACGCGCAGGTACGCGCTGCGCAGGGGCGCGTGCTCGCCAGACTGGTGCCGCAGGTCCGTGACATCCGCCGCTTCGGCAGCGCCGCGCTCGACCTCACGTGGACAGCTGCGGGACGCTACGACGCGTACTTCGAGCGGACCGTCAAGCCATGGGACATCGCTGCGGGCGCGTTGATCTGTGAACGCGCGGGCCTGCGCGTGCTGGAGTTGCCTGTGCACGACGACCTGCCCTGGGGGATCCTCGTGGCATCGCCGGAGCTCGCCGAGCCGCTGCTCGCGCTCGTCGCAGGTCCATAAACAGGCGTCGCGTGCCGCTGGCGCCTGTAGCTCCGCTGCTCGGTCGATACGGCGGGTGGGAATCGAACCCACACGCCCTTTCGGACAGGGCCTTTTGAGGGCCCCGCGTCTACCGTTCCGCCACCGCCGCAAGATCCGAGCGCAAGCGAGCATAGCTTGGCTCCATCGCGGCCGACGCTCAGGCTGGGTGAGCGGGCGCTTCGCCGTACAGGTCTCGCTCCGCGCCCGGTTCGCGGCGCTCGAGCTCGACGTTCCAGCCCTGTGAGAAGCCCCGCATCGTGAACGTCACGAGCAGGATCTGCACCGGCACGACCAGCAGCGTCAGCACGCCCAAAAGGCCCGCGTTCAGCGCTGGCTGTGCGTAGCCCGATTTGTCGCGGTCAAACCACGCGGGCGCGGCCACCAGGGCGAAGATCGCCAGCAGCACGCCAAGCGCGGCGGAGATCGGCAGTACCCCGCGGTTCCAGCGTGCGGCGAAGAACGCAAACGTGAGATACACGACGATGTATCCGATCTGCAGCGGGATCGCGCCCTCGAGCACGCTCCAGCCGCCGATCGTGATGATCAGCAGCAGGGCCACGCTGACGAGCAGCAGCACCACTACCGTGGCGCGTGTCGCCTGCACCACAGGCTTGTCGCGGTTCGGGTGCGTAACAACGACGCCCTGGCGCGCCTCAGAACCATGGACCGAGGACATATCCTCCAGCACCATACAAGCTGGCGCGGTCCCGGTACGCTCTAGCTAGCGCGCGGGCGTGGTGGAATTGGTAGACACGCCGGCCTTAGGAGCCGGTGGCCGTGAGGCCTTGGAGGTTCGAGTCCTCTCGCCCGCATGCGTCAGAAATCGCGCTCTCGCACCCGACGTCGCAGTAGGACAGCCGTGCGCCCATGCAACCGGTCGACGCGTGCCCGCACGCCGGTGAGGTCCGCGATCGGGGCGCCGGCTAGGTCAACCGTGACGCCGCAAACGCTGGCTACCCGCCTTCGGCAGCCGTCTCGCGATTGACTTCCCAGCCGGTGTTCAGCGGCTGGAGGAAGTAGGGAGGCTCGTCCGTCGCCAGGCGTTCGTCGTACGTGTAGTTCTTGATGTAGCCGGTGTTGCCTGAGGTACCGACGATGCCGCGGAAGTTCTGTGCGATGGCGCCGTACACGTTGAGTTTCCCGAGTTCTTTGCCACAGTTGTAGTTATCGACGACAAATGAGTTTTTCGTGGAGAGGACGGCGGCATATATCCAAATGTTTTCTTGCGTACCCCAACCGTAGCCACCGGCTTCTTTGTCCTGGGTGGCGTTAAGGTCCGGAGCATCGCATTCTCCCGCGCTGTTTTCGTATTCGCACACCCCTGAGCCCTTGTAGGTATCGCCGTTGTTGCAGCTATACCCGCCTTTCCCTGATTTATTCGCCGCGTACGTTTCCGCGACCGGGTGATAGACGCGGACGAATTGCGTGGCGATTAGGCCGAGCGTAGCTGTCCCCGTGGGTTCGGAGCCGAGGCTCGTAGCAACGCTCGTGGGGTAGGTGCTGCCGTCGATGATCACATCGTCCTGCGCGGCGATGGTCAGCGATTTGCTATAGGTCCCCCGAACATAAACGTTCGCGCAGCTGCTCTCCTGTTTTTTCTCATTGGGCCCGTCCGCTCCATGTGACGTAAAGGAATAGCCGCAAGTTTCCCCTTTCGGCTCTTCCACATAGATCAAGCCATTTTCCGGCCAGCTGATCGTTTCTGTTTCGCCATGATTGACCACAGTGATTGTGTTTGCGGTGCCGTTGAGTGTTAGCTGGGTCACTCCTTCAAATCTATTGGCCGCTTCGACGTAACTGCTCAGGCTTTCGTCGCTCGTTGGAGGAATAAGTTCTTTGCCGACCGTGTAGTTTTTCGTGGCAGTGTTGAAAACCGGGTTCGTGCCGCCGCAGACGCTGACCCAGCCTCCGTTCAGTTCAATCTTGTCCGGAATACTCCGACCTGTACGCCCGAATTCGGGCGAGCCGCACATCACCGACTTGTCGTCCGTGTGCATCGGCCCTTTGACGCCATCCCCGGTCACGAACTCGATCAGCGCGCATTCCGATGAGCGTTTGGTGGTTTTCGTTTCGTAGTAGGTAGCGCAGTTGGCTTTCGGCGAATAGAGCGCGGGATCCTCGTCTTCATAGCGCGTGAAGTATACGAACTGCAAAAAGCCCGTCGACTTGAATGACGCAACGACTTTACGCACCTGCATGTTGTCGGTTTTTTTCGCCTTTTCCGCTTCCTCGGCCGTGGTGCAGTTCGTGATTTCTTTCTTGCCGGCGCAGCCGATCGATTCAATACGGAAGGTGTTGGCCGCCGAGCCGCTCGATTCGATCATGGTTTCAAACGGTTTGAGTGTTGAACAAGCGCTCTTGCCGTTTGCAGCGAGCAGTTTGATTTCGTAGTGCTCGTATTTGTTTTCCGGAACGGCGCTCTCAGGTGCTTCGCACGTCTGCCAGTAGTCTGGTTCCTTCTCGAGGTGGTATTGGTACTCCTGAATGCCCGCGAGGGAGGCGTAGACCGCCTGCTTTTGGATCGTGCTGTCGTGCGAGAGTTGGATGTCGCCGTCTGCCGCTGTGAAGGCGGCGACGACGAGCAACCCGGCGACGAACATGACGAGGACGGCAATGATCAGCGTTATGCCGTCATCCGCGCGAGCGAGAGAGCGGACCTTTTGGTGGATGGTCATTCGCATGGTTTCTGGAGGATCGGGGTTTCGGCGCTAGGCGCGGTGAACGCGAGCGTCACCTGGTTGCTCAGTTCGATCGTCGGTTTGTACTGCCTGTACTGGGTCGCACCGGCCGTGAAGTTGATCGAGACCGCGGAGGCTTTGGCGGCGGTTTTTTCCAGGCCGCCTGAGTTTACGGTGAGTTTTTCTAGTGTACTCACGGCTTCTGTAGAGTTCGTGCTTTCCTTGTAGCCGTAGTATTCAAAGACCGGCTTGGAGCCCGGGTTTTGCGTGATGTGTTCTCCGATCCGGACGGTCGTCGGGGTTCCCGATTCGCTGAATTCGAAGTTTGGCCAGGAGCTGGTCGACACATTGGGCCACGTCTTTTCCACGAGCGTTTCTTCGGTTTTGGAGAAGACCACCTTGTGCAGATACGCTTTCGGCAGGACCGCAGCGGTGCCGGTGCCCGAGACGAAGATCAGTTCGTTTTCGTTGCTGTTTTCGCGGATGGGCGTGAATTCTCTGGCGATGCAAGCGGAGTGGAGCTCGTCAACGAGGTGGGTCATTGTCGTGTTGCCAAGCTCAGTGGCTTCTACACGCCCGCTGGTCCTAGCGGTCTGGTGTAGGGCGACGATGAAGATGGAGAACAGGGCGCCCACGACTACGGTCGAGCTGATCATCGCGACGAGCGTTTCGATTAGGGTGAAGCCCGAGGCGTCTGACAGCCGGGCGATGGGCGGAGGTGAGGGGGTCAGCATGAGGACACCGGGCTTTCCATCGTTTGTTCGCCTTTGGTGCCTTCGCCCAGATAGATCGTGCGTTTCGAGCCGGCTTCGGTTTCGTTTGTATATGTCACCCAGTATCGACTTTTTTTGGCTTCGCTGTATACGCAGAGCTTGAAAGTACCGAAGGGCTGATAAGGGTTTTCGAGATGCCCACCTGAGAGCTTCTGGGTATGTACATACAGCGGCGCGGTTGCGGCGTTGGCCGTGGATTTTTCGCACGCCGTGTTCGTGATCTTGACGGGTAGGGCTTCCGTGGAGATGGGTAGCGGAGAGAGTTTCGTGCCAGTGTCGACTGTGAGCGTGACCATGGAAAGCGGAATCGTGACGGGCGATTCGCCTCCCGGTGTCACGAGCACCTTCTGATTTTCGAGTTTTTCGGGGTTGGTCGTTTCCGTGACGCTGTTCTTGAGGCAGTCGCCGGCGTAGACAACGTACTTTTCGGTCCAGGGGAAGACATTGCCGGTGGGGTAGCCCGTGTCGACAGGGGTGGTGATGCTCAACGCGGGAGCACCGGCGAGGGGGGTGTACTTCTCTTCTTCGCCGGCTTCGTAGGAGTAGGAGCTGCTCCCAACGACATACTTTGGTGTGGCGAGTTCGTTGTTGAAGGCCACGAAGCTTTCGCCGCTCACCGCTTTTGATTCGTGCGTAAAGGTCGCCGTGATCCTTCCGCCGCGGTTGACCGTGTATTCCTTGTGGGTCGTAAGGTTCGGCGCCAGGGTGACCGTTTCCGCCGGGATGTTGATCGAGTCAGAAGGCGTCACGTATCCGAGCGGTGGGTTTACGTTGATCGTGGCCGCCGTTGCCGGGATGGCACCGAAGACGATGCAGCCGTTGGCGCCGGTCGTGCCTTCTACGGTTGTCGGCAATTTCGATTCGACGCCCGTATATTCGGCAGTCGCGGTGACGCCCGCCACGCCCTGCTCGGGTTTGGCACCGTTAACGGCGTCGATCTCCAGCGCCGAGCCGGTCGGGGGCGTGACGATGCTGGACTGTTCGACCTTGGGGTAGGTGGAGTTGGCGGCCGTCCAGGAGACGACGGAGGTGATCTGGATGTAGTTGCCGTTTTGTTTGCTCGCTTCGCTTGGCGACGTGCATGCAGATGCTTGCGTTTCGTTGTTGATGTATTTCGCGGACTCCGTGACTGTGTATTTGGTGCTGTTGAGGGTCGCCGTGTAGCTGTGAGGCGTGACTTCCAGCGCCTCCAGGGCGCTGGCGGGATCGGTGCGCAGCTGCTCCTGGGATTGCGCCGCCAGAACGGCTGCGTCATCGTGGCGACGCTGGTCGGCGGAGGTGTTGCTGGCGACGCTGAGCCCGCTCAGCAAGCCCACGACGATCAGGCCGACGATCAGGGCGCTGATGACGACTTCGATCAGCAGGAACCCCTCCTGCCCTCGCGGCTCAATTCGGGTCCGTAGGCGGCTGCTCAGGCTTGGTTGAGATGCAGCGAGTCGCCACCGACGTTGGCGTGGGTCAGCGGAGGGCATCCTAAGCAAAGTGCGCATTGTCACAAGACCTGTCTCGGGCTACGAGTCCTTCGGCACCCCAAGCACCCGCCTTTAGCTACGCGAGCTCCAGATAGGCAGCTGGGCGGCCGGTGTGTTCGTGGCGCGCGCGAGGGTTGGGGCGTGGTCACGTGCTGCAAGCGCCGCTGCCGATCCGCGGGCCCGTTTCAGCGGCCGTTCGCGCCGGCCACGGCGGGCGGCGAAGGCCACGCTTGCGCTTATCGGCGCGTGCGCGACGTCGCGCCACGGCGGCGGGCGGTCCGAAGGAGCAGCTGCGCATCACCCCGCGATCGGCTCCAGAAAGCCAAAAACCCCGGTTTCCCGGGGCCTGGCTGAAGCGGGGGACCGAGGAGTCGAACCTCGCGTTGCGGTTTTGGAGACCACCGTGTTACCGATACACCAGTCCCCCGGGGAGGGGGAATTGTAGGTGTCGGGGGTGGGGCGGACGTTCAGGGTTGGGGTCGAGCGGCCGATAAGGGTCGAAACTGGGCCTCCGATGTGCTAATCTCCACAAAACGGATCGGAAATCTGATGAAGATTGACGTACACCAACACATCTGGACCGAGCCGCTCGTGCAGGCGCTCGCCGAAAGGGTCGAGCTGCCCTTCGTGCGACGCGAGAGCGGGCTCACCGTCCTATATCTCGCTGGCGAGCGACCGTACGTGATCGACCTCGAGTCCGAGGACCCGGTCCGTCGCGCGGCGCTCGCCGAGCGCGACGGCCTCGATCGAGCGCTCGTGTGCCTGTCCAGCCCGCTGGGTATCGAGTGGCTCCCTCGCCGTGAGGCGATCGCGCTGATCGACGCATACCACGAGGGCGCGCTCTCGCTAGACGAGCCCTTCGGCGTGTGGGCGGCCATCGCGCTTGACCGCGCAGATCCCAACGATGTGGACCGGGCGCTGGAGCGCGGGTGCGTCGGGCTTTCGCTGCCCGCCGGCGCGCTCGGAGACGTGGAGGCTCTCGCCTGCCTGCGTCCGGTGCTCGCGCGCCTGGAGTCCGCCGGCGCGCCGCTGCTCGTGCACCCCGGCCCGCGCGAGGCTGCGCACGCCGGCGCCGCGGCCGTGCAGACATCCTTTGGCGACCCGTTGTGGTGGCCCGCGCTCACCGACTATGTCGCCGGGGTGCAGCAGGCGTGGCTTGCGTTTCGTGTGGCCGGGCGGTCATCTCATCCGCAGCTGCGTGTGATCTTCTCCATGCTTGGCGGGCTCGCTCCGCTGCATGCCGAGCGGCTCTGCTCTCGTGGTGGTCCAAAGCCCACCGCACCAGACCCGCTCGTCTTCTACGAGACATCCTCCTACGGTCCCGCAGCGGTCCAGGTTATGGCAGAGCTCGTCGGCCCCGAGCAGATCCTCTACGGCTCGGACCGACCAGTTGTGGAGCCAAGCGAGCTGGGCATGCCCGCAGGACTCGATTGGGGATCGATCGACGATTCCACCCGTCGTGCGCTGGGACCCGCGTGCCTGGAGCTGGTCCGATGAGTGCGTCCGCACTCGCACGCACGTCGGATACAGGCGTCGGGCCGATGCACGCGACGGACCCTCGCGGGGTGTCCTCTGTGCCGCGGCCGCGCGGACGCGATCTCTCCGGCCCCGAGCTCGAGACGTTCGTGAGCGAGCTGGCCGAGCGTCCCGAGCTGTGGATCGACCTGGTCAAGCACGACACAACGCAGCGGGTCTACGAGGAGCTGCTCAGCGACGAGCACGTCACTGCGTGGCTGATCTGCTGGATGGATGAGCACGACACCGGCTTTCACGACCACGACCTGTCCTCGGGCGCCGTCGCCGTCGTTAGCGGCGCCGTCCGCGAGGAGCGCCTCGCGATCGAAGGGCCGTTGCGCACCGGCGTGTTCCGCGCAGGCGCGAGCTTCCACTTCTCCGCCGCCGACATCCACCGCGTTAGCCACGCCGGCTCTGACCCAGCCGTCACGCTGCACGTTTACTCGCCGCCGCTGCTGCGCATGGGCGCCTATGTGATCGGCGACGATGGGGTACTAGCGCGTCACCCGATGTCCTATGAGGAGGAGCTGCGGCCGCTGGCCGTCGCGGCTCAGCCGTAGGCGTCGATCGTTTAGTTCGCGGTCACTCGCTCGGCTTCGCGCCTGCGCGGCGCTCGACGCCATCCTCGCGCGCGATCAGGATCAGGCTCACCAGCTCCGGCTCGAACAGGCCGTGCTCTACGACACCCGGCGTGGCGCTCAACCGCGCCGCGAGCCCGCGCGCGTCGCCGATCGCACCGAAGTAGTCAGCGATCACACCGCCGTCCGGGCTTCGGGGGACGTCTCTTTCGCGCGCCTGCTCGAGCGCCGCCAGCGTGCGTTTCGCCCCAAAGGCCACCAGCTCCAGGGGAACCGGCGGGTCCAGCGCGCTAACCGCCTTCTCCGCGGAGGCGATCACCACAAAACGCCTGGCGCTCACAGCGACGATCTTCTCGCGCGTGTGTGCGCCGCCGCCGCCCTTCACCAGCCAGCCGCTCGGGTCGATCTGATCGGCGCCGTCGATCGCCACGTCTAGCTCGCCCAGCTCATCCAGATCCTCCACGCTCAAGCCCAGCGCCTGCGCTGCCGCTTCCGTCGCGGGAGAGGTCGCCGCGCAGCGCAGGTCCTTGTAGCCGCGTGCGGCGATCGCCGGGAGCAGGTGCGCGACTGTCGTGCCCGTGCCCAGGCCCACACGCATGCCGTCCTCGATCAGCTCCGCCGCAGCAATCGCCGCCGCCTGCTTCTGACGTGCGACAGCCTGCGCGTCGCTCAGCGGCGATCGTCGCTGCCGCGCAGTCGCACGAGAGGACGCCATGGCGCGGACGTTACAGAGCCTGCCGTGCCTCTGAGGCGCACGCGCTCTGCCGAGGCGGGCCCGTGCAGCAGGAAGCCCTGTCCGACCGAGCAATCCAGCTCGCGTGCCAGCGCCAGCTGGCGGTTCGTTTCGATTCCCACCGCAACCGCTGTGAGGCCAGCCTCCTTCGCAAGCGCGATCGTCGCAGCGAACATCGCGCGACGCTCCTTGTCCAGGTGGAAGTTCTCCGTCAAACCCCGGTCGAGCTTCACCAGATCGAGCGGCATGTTGCTCGGCAACCCCAGCGACAGCTGGCTGTAGCCGAATTTGTCAAGTGCAATCAGCACGCCCAGCCGCTTCAGGTCCTTCAGCGCCGAGCGGGCGCGGTCGGGGTCGCGCAGTACCGCCTCCTCGCTGATCTCCAGGCACAGTGCTCGCCCCGGCAGACGGCAGTACGCGAGCTCCTCTCGCACCCGCTCCGCCAGGTCGAGCTCGGTCATCTCCCGCGCGGAGATGTTCACCGACACGGGCACCGTGATCCCGTTGCGTCTCCAAATCTCCGCCTGCGCGCACGCCGCGTGCAGAACCCAGTTGCCGATCTGCACGATCAGGTCGCTCTCCTCCGCCGGCGGCAAGAACGTGGACGGCAGCACCTCTGCGTTCGTCGTGCGCCCGTCGCCCTTCGGGCGCCAGCGCAAGAGCGCCTCCGCGCCGATTGCCTGGCCGCCCGCGAGACGCAGGATCGGCTGGTAAGCGAGCACCAGCTCGCGCTGGGGCAGCGCGTCGCGCAGGCGGCCTCCCATCTCCAAGTGCGTGCTCAGCTCCCTGCGCAGTCGCTCGTCGAACAGCTCCAGGCGTTGTCCGCCCGTACCCTTGGCTCGGTACATCGCCACGTCTGCCTCGCGCAGCATCGTCTCCGGGTCCGTGTCCGGGTGGTTGGACACCGACACGCCCACGCTCGCGAGCATGCGTACGTCCGAGGATCCCAGCGCGAACGGCTTCTCCAGTGCGTCCAGAACCCTCTCTGCCAACGCCAGCGCCTCGCCGTCGCTTTCGATGTCCTCCACCAGGATCACAAACTCGTCTCCGCCCAGCCTTGCCACCGTGTCGCTGTCGCGCATCAGCTCCGCCAAGCGCTCGGAGATTCCCACGAGCAGACGATCGCCCACGTCATGTCCCAGGTTGTCGTTGACCGCCTTGAACTTGTCCAAGTCGATGAACAGCATTGCCACCACGCCGTTACCGCGGCTGCGGTTCAAACGCGTAAGTGCCTGGCGGGCTCGGTCCATCAGCAGCAGGCGGTTGGGGAGGTGCGTGAGCGGGTCGTGCAGCGCCTGGCGCTCGAGCCAGATCCTGTCCGTTACATCCTTGGCCGCCGCATACCACGTGTCGCCGTCGCGACGCGCGCTCCACAAGAGCGAGCGCCACGAGCCGTCGCGGTGGCGGAATCGTGTGGTGAGGTCCTCCAGCTGGGTCGTGCCGCCGCCTTCCGCGGACATCAGCGCGAGCGTCTGCTCCGCATCGTCCGGGTGCATGAACTCGCGCATCGAGCGCCCGCGCAGCTCCTCAGGCGTCCAGCCCAGCAGCTGCTCCCACGCGGGGTTCAGCAGCGTGAAGCGCCCGTCCAGCGAGATCGTCGCCAGCAGGTCGCTCGTCATCTCGAACAGGCGCGCGATGCGTGCCTTGCCCTCGAGCGTCGCCTCGCTGCTCTCTGGGACCGTCGTGCTCGTTACCTGAGAACCCATCCTTGCTCAGCACGTCGGCGCTTTCGCGCGCTTGCTCGGCCTGGATCCCGCATCTGTGGACGGATTGACAGCTTCAGGAAGCGGTGCGCAGGGAGGCCGTCGGGCCCGCCGCAGTGCCCTCGTCGGGCTCGGCGTCGGGGTCCTCGTCCTCGGGCGAGAACCCCCCGCCGGAAAGCATCAGATCGCCACGCAGGAAGCGCCAGATCGACAGGCACATGAGGATCGTCATGATCACCGCGCTCGCCACGCAGTCCTCGCAGATTTTGTGCAGCGTGAAGACCTCGCGGTAGGTCAGGTACGCGCTGAAGCCAAAGCCTCCCAGCGTCAGCGCCGCCGTGGCGAAACGGCCGCGTTCGTCGTCCGTGGCCAGCAGCGTGCCCAGGATCAGTAGGTATCCGATCGCGCCGATCAGCGCCACCGGGATGCCGATCAGCTCCGAGTACGTCGATTTCTGGACCGCCGCGCACGGGTCGCCCTTCAGCGAGCACAGCGGCGCCGCGCCCGAGTAGTGCACGTACGTCAGGTACGTCGCCCAACCGAGACCGATCGTGGAGATCACGATCAGCACGATCCTCAGCGTCCGCGGGCTCATCGCGATCCCTACGAAAGGAGCTTTTCGACGGCTTCGTTCACGAAGCCCGGTTCTTCGGGGTTCGTGTATTCGAGCTTGCTCAACGTGCCGCCCGTCTTGCCGATCAAAAACGACGGCGTTCCCGTGAAGCCCTCGTTGTTCGCGAGCTGGGCGTCCGTTGCCACTTCGTTGGCCAGCGCCGGGTCGCTCCGGTCAGAGCTCCACTGCGCGAGGTCCAGCCCCGGCACCTGACTGGCAATGCCCTGGATGTATTTTTCGGTGACGTAGCCCGAGTCCTCTTCGCCCTGCTCGTGGTAGAAGGTCTCGATGAAGTTCCATGCCTTGTTCTGCTTGCCCGCCGCGTAGGCCGCCACCTGCTGCAGCTTGAACGTTTCCGGTTCGCGCGTGGCCGTCTCCAGTGAGAGGTATTCGATCTTCAGCTTGTTCGTGCGGACCCATTTCTGGATCACCGTCGGCAGCGCGCCCAGCGTGAATTTCTGGCAGATCGGGCACTCCAGGTCACCGAAGTACTTCAGCGTGAGCGGTGCCGTGGGGCTTCCGAGCGTCTTCCCGCTCTGCGGGATGCTTGCGAGCAGGCTGCCTACCTGCTTCGTCACCGAGGTCTGTTCGTGCTTCGACGGGATGCCTTTGCTTTTCCCGCCGCCGCTCGCGACCAGGATCACCACGACCGCCACCACAACAACTGCCACCACGATCCCCAACTGCGTCAGCCGCGTTTTGCGCATCGCGTTCGCGAGCGCTGCCTCCTCCATCGCCTTGCGATTGGCGCGCGCCTGCTCACGACGCTGCTTGCGGGTGAGGTCCTCCTCGTCACTCTCCACAGGGCTCATGCATGGAACTTTTACAGATTTCTGTTCAAGCGCGCCTAAGTACGGCACCATGGGGCAAATCTTGCTTGCCCCCGTAGCTCAGCTGGATAGAGCATCGGACTTCTAATCCGAGGGTCGCTGGTTCGAATCCAGCCGGGGGCACTCAGGCTGCGCCCGCGCCCGCAGCCTCCGGCAGCGAAGCGCGCAGCGCTGAGGTGTCGATGAAGAAATCTTTCGCCAACGTCGCGATCAGGCGCGCCAGGTCGGGGTGCTCCTCCGGGCGCCAGCACTCCAGCAGGTCCGACAGGCGCTGCGCGCCCGTCGCCGTCAGGCGATCCAGCGTCGCGTGCCCTTCCTCGGTGAGCTCCAGCGCGCCCGGATCGTGCACCGCGCGAATCAGCCCACGCTCCAGCAGCATGTCTCTGGCTCCCGCGAGCACCGCCGACGGGATCTGCGTGCGCTCGTGCAGGTCCTGCAGCCTCGCCGACGGATCGAGGCTGAGGCGCGCCAGCAGCCAGCACGCGGCCGGGCTGAGGTCCACACCCGCCCGCGCGGCGATCCGCTGCACCAGCTCGCGCGCGCCCTGGCGGCGGTCGAGCTGGCCGATCTTGTTCACGATCACCGCCAGCGAATCCGTGTCGCGGGGTGTCGCGAACGTGTCTCCCAGATCGCCCGTCGCCACCGAGTCGCGCAGCGGCAGCTCGCGGATGAACCAGGAGAACACGAACGCCACCACCGCGACCGCCGCCGCAACCTCAAACACGGTGCTCAGCGAGTTCGTGAACGCGTGCAGATAGCCGTCGCGCAGCGTCGGCGGCAGCTTGTCGATCGCCTTCGCGCTGATCGTGCTCGCCGCGCTCGAGGAGCCGGACTTGCCCGCCGGAAGCACGCTCTTCAGCTGGCTGCTCAGACGGTTGGAGAAGATCGCGCCCAGCGCCGCCGTGCCCAGCGAGCCGCCAATCGAGCGAAACAGCGTCGCGCCCGAGGTCGCCACGCCCAGGTCGGAGTAGTCCACCGCGTTCTGCACCGCCAGCACCAGCACCTGCATCACCATGCCCAGGCCCAGGCCAAGCACGAACATGAAGCCGAAGATCGCCGGCTGGCTGCTCGACGGATCCAGCGTCGAGAGCAGGGACAGGCCGATCGTCATCACCGCCGTGCCCGCGATCGGGAACGCCTTGTAACGGCCCGTGCGCGTGATCAGCTGCCCCGAGCCGATCGACGTGATCAACAGGCCCCCCATCAGCGGCAGCAGCTGCAGCCCCGACCCCGTCGGGCTCGCGCCCTTCACCACCTGCAGGAACAGCGGCAGGTAGGTGACCGCGCCGAACAGCGCAAAGCCGACCACGAAGCCCACCGCGCTCGTCACCGAGAACACGCGGTTCGCCAGCAATCGCAGCGGCAGCACCGCCTCCTTTGCGTGGCGCTCGGCGAACACGAATGCCACCAGGGCCAGCACGCCGCCGACCGCCATGCCCACGATCACCGGCGAGCCCCACGCGTAGGAGTTGCCGCCCAGCGACGTCGCCAGCACGATCGCGCTCAGGCCCGCCGCCAGCAGCGTCGTGCCCAAATAATCCACCACGTGATGCACGCGCTGCGACGCCGACGGTAGCGTCGCCGCGAGCACGAACAGGGCCAGTACGCCAATTGGAAGGTTCACGTAGAAGATCCAGCGCCAGCTCAGGTGGCCCGTCAGGAACCCGCCCAGCAGCGGCCCCATCACGCTCGCCAGCCCGAACACCGCGCCAAACAGACCCGTGTAGCGGCCGCGTTCGCTCGGCGGCACCACGTCGCCGATCGCCGCCTGCGCGCTCACCATGAGCCCGCCCCCGCCCAGACCCTGCAGCGCGCGAAACGCGATCAGCTCATCCAGGCTCTGGCTGAGCCCGCACAGCGCCGAGCCGATCAGGAACACCACAAGGCCCACCTGCAGGACGATCTTGCGCCCGAACATGTCGCCCAGCTTCCCGTACAGCGGCGTCACCGCCGTCTGCGCCAACAGGTATGCCGTCACCACCCACGAGATGTGGCTCAGCCCGCCCAGATCTCCCACGATCGTGGGCAGCGCCGTCGCCACGATCGTCTGATCCAGCGCCGCCATCAACATCACCAGCAGCAGCCCCGCGAACACCACCCGTCGCGAGGACGCGCTTGAAACCTGCAGTTCGGGGCCCGCCTGCACGGCGCTCCCCGGAGTGACGCTCAACGACCCTCCTTGCCCAGTTGAGTGCAGTCTAGATGGTTGATTTCACAGTGTGTGCCGTTTTTCGGGGGTGCGGATGGTCGAGTCGACCGCGGACGCAGGGCGAAGCCCTTGCTGGCAGCAAGGGCGAGCCCGAGGACAAAGGCCGGCGAAGGCCAGGCGTGCCAGCTGGCGGTGCAGCACCGTGGAATCAACCATCTAAGGAGCGTGCCGGTGGGTGGCCCGCCGGGCGCTATGTAGCATGGCGCGGCCCGCCCCCACGGCGCCGCCCAGCCCGCGGCCGCTGGTTCGACTCCAGCAGGGGCGCTGATGTTCGTCGCCACCACGCTGCTCTACCCGTGCGTGCTGGTCGCGCTGTGTGCGGGCGCAGGGCTGCTCGTCGATCGCTTCAGCGGCCGCTTCCTCTCGCCCGCGCTGCTGCTCACCGTCGGCGCCGCAGCGCTGATCGCGCTCTCCCAGCTGAGTACCTACCTCTACGTCCTCGCACCCGCCACGCCCTACCTGATGCTCGCGCTCGCGCTTGGCGGGTTCGCGCTTGGACGAGACCGTGTCAGTGCATTCCTGGCGCGGCTGCCGCGTTCGGCCTGGCTGGTCGTCGTCTCCGTCCTCGCCTACGTGCTCGCGCTCGCGCCGGTGCTGCTCGCCGGGCGCGTGAGCATGTCCTCGTTCATGACCCTGTCGGACTCCGCCGTGCACCTGATCGGCGCCGACTTCCTCATGCGCCACGGCCAGCACTACACGCACCTAGACCTGCACAACTCCTACGGGCAGTTCATCAACGACTACTACAACACCAGCTACCCCTCTGGCGCGGACACGCTGTTCGGCGGCAGCGCCTTCCTGCTCGGGCTTTCGCTGATGTGGGCCTTCCAGCCGTTCAACGCGTTCATGCTCGCTGCCGCCGCCGGTCCCGCATGGCTGATCGCGCGGCGCATGGGCCTGCGTGGGGGGTGGGCCGCGCTCGCCACGCTCAGCGCCGTCCTGCCCGCGCTCGTGTACGCGTATGAGCTGTTCGGCTCTGTCAAGGAGATCACTGCGCTGCCCATGATCCTCACGCTCGGCGCGCTCGTCCTCGCGCACCGGCAATGGCTGAGCGCGGGCGCACGGCGTGCGATCCCGTTCGGGCTCGTAGCCGCCGCAGGGATCTCCGCGCTCGGCGTCGCCTTCGGCGCCTGGGCGCTTGCCGCCGCGTTCGTGCTCGCCGTCGTGCTCGCCCGGAACCTGGCGGGCGGACGTTCGCCCGTGCGGGAGGCGCCGCGGCTCGCTCACGGTCGGCGATCGGCGCACACGCCAAAACCGGCGGAGGGGCGCCCGTCGATTGAAGGCAGGCGCGTCGCCCTGCTCCTCGGCGCTGGTCTCCTAGCCGCCCTGATCGCCGCCTGGCCCACCTGGAGCGATCTGTCCGGGTCGCTGAATGTGGCCAACGAGATCGCCTCCACCACCAACTCGGGCAACCTCTCCAGCCCCCTGCGCGCCGAGCAGGTGCTCGGCGTGTGGCTGAACGGCAGCTACAAGATCGCGCCCGTTGGCAGCGCGCTCACGTTCACGCATCTGCTCGTCGCGCTTGTGCTGATCGCCGCGTTGCTCGGAGCTCTCAACCTGCTGCGGCTTCGCGCGTATGCGCTCGCCGGTTGGATCGCGCTGATGCTGCTCACCTGGCTTGCCGTCAGCCATTGGGTGACCACCTGGGGCAGCGCCAAGACGCTCATGCTCACCTCGCCCGTGGTCGTGCTGCTCGCCTGGGGGGGAGTGGGCGCGCTGCGAGCTGTGCCGCGCCGCGGGATCTCGCTCGGCCTTGCCGGCGCGCTCAGCCTGGCACTCATCGGAGGGATTGTGGTCTCCGACGCGATGCAGTACCGAGCGTCCGGCCTCGCGCCCAGCGCTCGCTACGAAGAGCTTGCCTCGTTGAACTCGCGCTTCGCCGGGCGTGGTCCCACGCTGTTCACCGATTTCGACGAATACTCCATGTACGAGCTACGCGACCTCGACGTCGGTGGGCCAGACTTCGTCTACCCGCCACCTGCAGTGGCCGCGGCTGCCGGCGGCTATGGCCAGCCCGTCGATCTTGAAAAGCTCGCGCCCGCCGCGCTACGCGCCTATCCGCTGATCATCACGCGCGTCGATCCGTCCGCCGGTCGCCCGCCCGCCGCCTACCGACTGCTGTGGCAGGGTCGCTACTACCAGGTCTGGGGTAGGCGCCCCGGTGCGCCTGCCGCGCTCGAGCACGTGACGCTCAACGGCTCGTCCACCACCCAGTGCGCCACGATTCGGCGCGTCGCCGAGGCCGCCAGCTCAGGCTCCGGGGAGCAGCTCGTCGCCTCACGGGGGCCCACGATCGTGCGCATTCACCTCGCACAATCCGTGCACCCCTCCGATTGGGGGCGCGAGCGCAAGGCGCTCGTCATGGGGCACCCCGGCACGTTGCACACCAGCTTCACACTCCCCGCCGCCGGCAGTTGGAACGTGTGGGTGCAGGGCGACATCATGCCCACCGTGCGGCTACGCATCGACGGGCGCGAGCTCGCCTCCATCTCAGGGCAGCTCAGCGGCAACTCGCTCGTGCCCAACACGATCCCCGCGATCCCCGCGCAGCTGTCCGCCGGCGTGCACAGCCTCACGCTCACGCGCACCGGCCCCGGGCTCGGCCCCGGTGAAACGGGCGCAGCCGTGCTCGACGCGATCTTCCTCACGCCTGCCGCCAGCGGGTCCGCACCGACGCTGATCAGCGCGCCAGCTGCACACTGGCGGTCCCTGTGTGGCCGCAGCTACCAGTGGGTCGAGCTGCTATCTGAATAGACCCCCGTCGCGTGCGGCTGGGTGGAACGCCCGTCGCGGCCGGCGTCATACGCGTGCTACGGCCTGCAGCGATGTTGCCTCCCGTCCGACCTCCATCGGGACTCGAACGTAGTCTGCAGAGGATGGGCGCACCGATGCACGCCCCAGGGGAGGATCAGATCCTGCTGGGCGAGAACATGCAGCTGCTGCCGGCGTTCGCCGACGCGTCCTTCCAACTCGTGTACATCGACCCGCCGTTCAATACCGGCAAGGTCCAGGCACGCCAGACGCTGCAGGCGGTGCGCGACGACGACGGCGCGCACACCGGCTTTCAAGGGCAGCGCTACAGCACCACGTTGCTCTCCAGTTCCAGCTACAGCGACAGCTTCGATGACTACCTCGCGTTCCTCGAGCCGCGGCTGCGCGAGGCGCACAGGCTGCTCAAGCGCGAGGGCACGCTGTACTTCCACATCGACTACCGCGAGGCCCATCACTGCAAGCTGCTGCTCGATCACATCTTCGGGCGCCACTGCTTCCTCAACGAGATCATCTGGGCGTACGACTACGGCGGACGCACCAAGCGCCGCTGGCCCGCCAAGCACGACACGATCCTCGTCTACGTCAAGGATCCCCGCGCCTACTACTTCGACTCTGAAGAGGTCGATCGCGAGCCCTACATGGCGCCCGGGCTCGTCACCCCCGAGAAGGTCGCCCGTGGCAAGCTGCCCACAGACGTGTGGTGGCACACGATCGTGCCCACCAGCGGGAAAGAGAAGACCGGCTACCCCACACAGAAGCCCGAGGGCATCGTGCGGCGCATGGTGCAGGCGTCCACCAGGCCCGGCGACTGGTGCCTTGACTTCTTCGCCGGCAGCGGCACGCTCGGCGCCGTCGCCGCGCAGCTGCGGCGCCACTACGTGCTGATCGACTCCAATCCCCAGGCCGTGCAGATCATGCGTGCGCGGCTTGGCAGCGATGGGGAGGACCTGCAAGCCTCTCAGCCATGTACCACGTAGAGCTTCGCCACTTCCCCCACAGCGCCTGGCGCTTCAACCTCTCCGACCAGGACCTGCGCGCCGTCGTGCAGCCGTGGATTCGCGAACAGGCCGTCGACTTCGGCGAACGCAAATGGAGCCCGCACCTGGCCAAGCTCACGATCCTCCAAGGGCCCAAGCTCGAGGTCCAGCAGCTCAGCATGGGGCGGGGGTGGCGCGCCGCGCAGAAACTCAGCGAGGACGTGACCGAGCAGGTGCTCTCGGCGGCGCGGGAGGCTCTGCAGCAGGCCGCCGGTGGGGGTAGGGTGGTGGCGGCTGGTGTCCCGGGCCCTGGCGCATCTCCGGCTCTGGAGGGCGCAGGCGAGGCTACGGGCGCTGGAGCGCCTACCTCCGCAATTGTCGATCCCACGGTCGCCGGCGGCACGGGGCCGACGAGCGATCCGGTCGCGCTCGGCGTGCAGCTCGCCGCGCTGCTTGGGCCCGATCCCATGGGCTTGTTGGAGGCTTGGCGCCAGGCCGCCGTGTCCTCGCCAGGTTTGCCACCCAGCGACAGCCTCGCGCTCGCCGAACGGGCACTTCGCCGGGCGAGCACAGATCAGGGCTGAGCCGTCGCTACACTTCGCCTTCGCGGCACATGGTGGGCGTAGCTCAGTTGGTAGAGCTCCTGGTTGTGGTCCAGGCGGTCGTGGGTTCGAGCCCCATCGCTCACCCCTTTGTGAATCGCACGTCGGTCGCTTCAGGCAGTCGAGATCACGCGCGTCATTGAGCCCACGGGCCTACGCCCGCGATCCGCTCGACCGTGACGTGCGTGATGAACCCCTCGGGTGGGTCGTCCATCGGAGGGAACTTGACGCCGGGCCCGAGATAGATGTGGGCGAGCTGCTGCAGGGTCTCAGGGGCGCTCCCCTCGGTGATGCGGGCGCGTCCGTAGACCACCAGATACTCGACGAGCCCCCGCTCGTTGAGCGTGTTGGCCTCGAGCGATATGGCCACCCTGGGGTCCTGCAGGATGTTGCGGACCTTTTGGCGTTCCGCCATGTGCGCCGCGATGATCTCATCGCCGTCGACGCCCACCCAGATGATCGAAACCTGCGGGCTTCCGTCCGGGTTTAGCGTCACTAGATGCGCGAGCGCTGGGCCTTCGAGCAGCGCTCGAGCCGAGTCGGGAATGCGCACAGTGTCGCGAGACTAGCACCGTCGTTGCTCGGTGGTGGCTGCTCGTGTGAGCAAGAAACACATGCACGTTGTTGCCGCCTGCTCCGTCGCGCGCATCGGCAGCGCACTTGACCATCCGACGCCGGTCCATGAAGCTCTTGCCGTGGATCACCCGGCCGGTCATCAACCTCAGCCGGCGGACACCACGACGTCTGGCGAGCGCGTCACCATCGAGATCCGCGGATCTCGAATCGGCGGCGGCGCCTTTGGGCTGATCGGCGCGGCCCCGCGAGGCCTGCCTTCCGAGGTCAGGCTGAAGATCGCACAGGAGCTCGCCGAGAACGGCGCCACGATGCTCCACGACGGCTCCGCATCCCAGATGGATCCGCTGTTCGAGCCGCAGACCGAGCGCTTGGAGCTGCTCGCCGAGATGCGCCGCCTGACGGGCTTGCCGGTCGCCGGTGGGCTCATGGATCCAGCGCAGCTCGAGGGGCTGATCGACGTGGTCGACGTCGTCCAGGTGGGGGCCTTCCAGATGCAGAACTACACGCTGCTGAAGGAGCTGGGACGGATCGACCGCGCGGTTCTGCTGCGACGGGGAGCCGCCAACACCCTCGATGAGCTGTTGAGCGCCGCCGAGTATGTCCTCAGTGGTGGCAACGACCGAGTCATGCTCTGCGAGCGGGGCATCCGCACCTTCGAGCGAGCCTACGACGCGACCCTGGACTTCGCAGCGATCCCCATCCTCAAGGAGCGAAGCGGCCTCCCGGTGCTGGTAGATCCATCGGTTGCGCCCAACGAATGCCATCGCGAGGTCCTGTCCGTGGCGGCCGCTGCAAGTGGGGCGGATGGCATCGTCGTGGAGATGAAGCGCAACGTGGCTCCCTTTTGCGAGCACGTACTCACGGCGGCCGCTGTCTCGTCTGCGGCAAGGGGTTGCGCTCGGGCGGTCGAGGATCGACTGCCACAGATGTGAAAAAGCCGAAGCGCAGGCGACCGCCGAGCCTCCGTTGTGCGAGACTTGCCGCGTCTTGGCCTCGGGGGCCTCTACGGCGGCGCGAGCCGCCCGCGGATCGTCACGGCGACATCACGGAGAGGGAAAAATGCGCCATAGTCACCTGCTCGTCCTACTTGCCTGCTTCTTCGCCTTGGTGCTGCCCGCCGGCGCCGGCGCCAGCGTCTACAGATGGGGTCTGGGCATGTACCAGCCCACGCTCGTGCCCAGCGTGAGCAGTCCGACGCTGATCGACGCGGGCAACGCCGACGGCTACGCGATCGAATCGGGGTTGGTCAAGGCATGGGGGAGCGGCGAGGATGGCGCGCTCGGAGACGGCAGCACCCTGCCATCCGAAGCTGCCGTGACCGTCGAGCTGCCGGCGGGCGTGAAGGCCGTGTCGCTCGGCGAGGCCGAACGCTCGGGCTTCGCCGTCACCTCCACCGGCAGCGTCTACGACTGGGGCGATAACAAAAACGGCGATCTCTGCCAGGGCCCCAAGGAAGTCAACGTGAGGACACCCGAGCTGATTCCCGGGCTCAGCAACGTCGTCGCCGCACAGGGAGCCAAGCACAGCGTCATCTTCCTGCTCTCCAACGGCACGATCGAGGCATGCGGCTGGAACGAAGCCGGCCAGCTCGGCCTCGGGGCGAAGCTCGTCGAGGCAACCAGCCCTACGCCGGTACCCGGCGTCTCGAACGTCGTTGAACTGTCCGTGGGCCCCAAGGTCTCCGCGCTGCGCACCTCCAGCGGCGAAGTGCTCGTCGCCGGGACGAACCTCAACGGTCAGATCGGTCTCGGCGAAGGCATCAGGCGCGTGTCCACGTTCACACACGTGCCGCTGCCCGGCCGTGCAAGCTCGATCTCCGTCGGCGGCGGCTCTCCCGTCTCGCACACGCTGGTGCTCGTGGAAGGCGTGCCCTACGGCTGGGGTCGCGACGAAGGCGGCGAGATCGGCGACGGCGCAACAGCCAGCAAATACACGCCCGTCGTAGCTTCCGAGCTGACCACGTACGGCTTCACATCGCTGAAGGCCGCCGGGCACTCCTCCATCGGCCTCGTCAATGGCAACGTTTACTCGTGGGGCGAAAATCAGAGCGGCGAACTCGGTGTCGGGGAAGAAGGGGAAGGCGAAGGCGAAGAAGGCGAAGCGCTCGAACAGGCCTTCTCACCGCAGTTCGTCGACAGCGACGTCGCTGAAATCTCAGCAACCGCTCGCAACATCATCGATCGCCACTGAGTTGCCCCGCAAGCGGCGCCGGCCTCAGTGGCCGGCGCCGTCGGAGTCGTGCGGGGGAGAGCGCATCTCCCCGTAGCGGTAGAAGCTCGCCCATGCGTTGTCGCTGACCTCCTCCAACGAGCGTGGCGGCTCGCCGCGCAGACGTCTGTAGCGGTTCTGCGCCGCGAGCATCTGGTCGAGCTCGCCGAGCTCCAGTTCCACTTCGCGCTGCGGTGAGCGCGTCGGTTTCCAGTCGAGCAGCTCCGCGTATCCATCCTTGTGAAGGTGTCCCGCAAGCAGGCAGATCGCGAGGATCACCACCGGCAGCCCCAGCACCACGGCGAGGAAGTACGTCTCCTGCACGGTTCATGCTCCTTCTGGTGCAGGGCGCAGTTTGGAATGCGCCTTCTTCACTGGTTTACGCACCGGCGTGCGCTTGGGCTCATTTTCCTTCGAGGCTGCATCTTCCATGCCTACCTTGGAGCCGATGCCGTCGATCGCTGCCTGCACGAGCGCCAGCCTGCGCACGAGCAACGTGCGGATCTGCTCGAGCGCATCCACATCGAGCAGCGACGGGCCGCTCTCGCCTGTCGCTGCCGGGGGTGAAGGAGCGACACCCGGGTGTTTGGCTTCCAACTCCACGAGCGTGCGCTCAAGCGCCTCGATCTGCTCGCGCAGCGCACGACGGCGCTCCGCAGCGTCGTCCGCGGGCATGGCCGATCTCGCCGGCGAGATGTAGAGCGCCGCCGCTACATCCCGCGGATCAACGCCAGTCTCATGTGCCTCCCTAGCAGCGTCGGCCGCGATCGTGCGCACCGCGGCGGAGCGCTCCGGGTTCGCCGCCACGAACGTGCCGCTGCCCTGTTGGCTCTCGATCAGGCCCTCGTGCTCCAGCCGCTGGTAGACCGCGCGCACGGTGTTCACGTTCACGCCTGTCGCCTCCGCCACCTCTCGCAGGCCCGGGAGCCGGTCGTACGGTGCGAACACGCCGTCGCGGATGCGCGTTCGCAGAGCCCATGCCAGCTGCACGCCAATCGGGATCTCCGCGTCCCGGTCGACCGCGATGTCCAGGCATGGGGGCCCTGCTTCCTCGCGCCTCATCAATCGAACTGTAGCCCTCCGTGGAGCGGTTGCATAGTGTGCCGGTCAACTAGTACACTTGCGCGGTGAGTCTGGGCGAGGCGGCGGTGGGTATCTCCAAGCGGGCCTCTGTGCCCGCCAGGCATGTGCTCGAGGAATTCGGGGACATGATGATCCTCACTGGGAAGACGATCTGGTCTGCCTTGCGTCCTCCGTATCCCTACGGCGGGGAGCTCGTCTCGCAGTTCCTGTTCACGCTGCGCCTGGTGTGGTTCCCGCTGCTCGTATCCACCGTCGCCATCGACTACGGCGCGCCGGGATTGCAGGCCGCCGACTTCCTGCGCATCTTCGGAGCCCTCGATCGGCTTGGTGGGTTCTTCGTGATTGAGGCGATCCGGGAAATCGGGCCGTTCATCACCGCGATCGTGGTTGCTGGTGTGGCGGGTACGGCGATCACGGCTGATCTTGGTGCGAGGAAGGTGCGTGAGGAGCTGGATGCGCTTCAGGTGTTGGGTGTGGACCCGGTGAAGAACCTCGTGGTCCCGAGGTTTCTTGCGTTGATGGTCGTGACAGGTTTGTTTGACATCTACGCGTTGCTGTTCGGGATCTATGGCGGGATCATCGCGGAGATCTATAACGGTGGGGCGTTGGGTCCGTTTTGGGGGACGTTGTTCTCGAACGCGAACACGACGGACTTGTGGGGGTCGGTGTTGAAGTCCACGGTGTTCGGGGCGATCATCGCGATCGTCTGTTGTTACAAGGGCATGACCGCATCTGGGGGCGCGGAGGGCGTCGGCAGGGCCGTCAACGAGGCCGTAGTAATCTCATTCCTCGGAATCGGGGCGTTCAATTACGTCTTCACCCAGACCTTGCTGGCAACACACCCACAAATCCTGGTGATCAAGTGAGCCCGACAGGAGGGAGCTGACGTGGGCGAGCTGATCGCACTCCCTCGAGAATGGCTCGCCGCGACGGGAGTGCTCGCTCGCTTCACCAGCCAGGTCGTGCGAGATGTCTTCAGCCTGCGCGTGTTCAGCTTCTTCGGCGAGGCACTGCGCCAGTCTGGGATCCTGATCGTCGGCTCCACCGCCGTCATCTGGGGGCTCGTCTTCTTCATCGGACTCGGCGCCTGTGGGATCGAGGCCGCCTATTTCACCGAGTCCACCGGCACGCCCAACTACGCAGGCGTGTTCGCCGCCTGGTGCAACCTTCGCGAGGCCGTGCCGATCGTCTTCGGCTACATGCTCGCCGCCAAGGTGGGCACCGGGATCGTCGCCGAGCTCGGCGCCATGCGGATCTCCGAGGAGATCGACGCGCTGGAGGTGATGGGCGTCGACTCGATGGTCTTCCTCTGCGCCACACGCCTGCTCGCCGCATGGATCGTGTTGCCGTTCATGTACGTGGGGGCGATCGGCGTGGCTTTTGGCGCGTCCTATCTGGCGATCGTCGATCAGATCGGCTACACCTCAGCCGGCGGCTACCTGCTGATCTTCTGGCAGTTCCAGAACCCCACCGATTTCCTCTTCAGCGTGCTCAAGGGCGTCACGATGGCCACCGCGATCGTGCTCGTGGCGTGTTACTACGGCTACAACGCCAGCGGCGGACCGGTGGGGGTGGGGAGGGCGACGGCCAAGTCGATGGTGCTCAACCTGATCCTCGTGAACCTGATCGACGCGTTCGGTACCCAGGTCTTCTGGGGTACCAACGCACGCGCGCCGATCGGCGGGTAGGCGAGCTCCAGCATGCCGGACGCCAGCGGCTACTCCAGCGGCGTCGTGTACGCGCCGCTCAGCCCGCCGTCGATCAAGAACGTCGACGCCGTCACGTAGCTGGAGTCCTCGCTCGCCAGGAACAGCGCGCCCTTGGCGATCTCATCCACGTGCGCAAAGCGGCCCATCGGCACGTGCACGAGTCGGCGCGCCGCCTTCTCGGGGTCCTTCGAGAACAGCTCTTTCAGCAGCGGCGTGTCCACCGGGCCCGGGCACAAAGCGTTCACACGCACGCCCCGGCGCGCGAACTCCACGCCCAGCTCGCGTGAGAGGGCGAGCACGCCGCCCTTCGAGGCGGTGTAGGAGATCTGCGAGGTGGCCGCGCCCATCACCGCCACGAAGGATGCCGTGTTGATCACCGACCCGCGCGCCGGGCCATCGTTCTCCAGCAGGTGCGGGATGCCGTGCTTGCAGCACAGGAACACGCTGCGCAGGTTCACGCTCTGCACGCGCTCCCACGCCTCCAGCGTCGTCTCCAGCACCGAGCCGTCGTCGTTCGGCGAGATGCCCGCGTTGTTGAACAGCACGTCGATGCGCCCGTACTCCTCGCGAACCCGCTCGTACGCGCCGCGTACCTGCTCCTCGTCGGTCACGTCCAACTCGAGGGCCAGGTCGCCTGGGGAGCCAGGCTGCACGTCCACGCCGACCACCGTCGCGCCCTCGCGCTGGAAGAGCTCCACAGTCGCCGCGCCGATGCCGCCGCTCGCGCCCGTAACCACGCACACGCGCCCCGCGAGCCTGCCCGCCGCACTCACTGCTCCTGCCCCTCCGGCGACGATGCCGTCGCGTAGTAGATCGTCTTCACCTCTGTGTATGCCTCCAGGGCGTGGGGTCCAAGCTCGCGGCCGTAGCCCGACTGCTTGAAGCCGCCGAACGGGGTGCTCACGCGCACCGACGTGTTCGCGTTGATCGAGAGGACTCCTGTCTGCACAGCGCGCGCCACGCGCAGCGCCCGTGCGCCGTCGCGCGTCCAGATCGAGCCCGACAGGCCGTAGATCGAGTCGTTGGCGAGACGCACCGCCTCCGCCTCGTCCGTGAACGGGATCACCGCCGCGATCGGCCCGAACACCTCCTCGCGCGCCACGCGGTCGACCGGCTTCACCGGGAACAGCACCGTCGGTGCGAACCAGAAACCCGCTCCATCCGGGGCGCTCCCGCGGAACGCAACCGGAGCCTCGCCGTCTAGGAAGGAGGAGACGGTCTCGCGTTGAGCCGCCGAGATCAGCGGGCCCATCTGCGTCTGCTCGTCAAGGGGGTCTCCCACCCGCAGCCTCTTCACGGCGGCCTCCAGCAGCTCCATGAAGCGCTCGAGCGCGCCCTCTTGCACGAGGATTCGCGAGCGTGCACAGCAGTCCTGGCCGGCGTTGCCGAATACGGCCAGCGGAGCCGCCGCCGCCGCTGCCTCCAGGTCCGCGTCGGCGAAGACGATGTTCGCGGACTTGCCGCCCAGCTCCAACGTGACGCGCTTGATCGAAGCGGCCGCGCCCGCTGCGATCGAGCGCCCGACCTCCGTGGAGCCCGTGAACGCGATCTTCGCCACGTCCGGGTGCTCGACCAGGCGCTGCCCGCAGGTCCTGCCCGGCCCCACCACCACGTTCACCACGCCCTCCGGCACGCCCGCCTCGAGCGCCAGCTCCGCGAAGCGCAGCGCGCTCAGCGGTGTGAGCTCCGCGGGCTTCAGCACAACCGTGTTGCCCGCCGCCAGCGCCGGTGCGAGCTTCCACGCGGCGATCGTCAGCGGGAAGTTCCACGGCACGATCAGGCCCACCACCCCCAGCGGCTCGCGCACGGTGAACGCTTGCCCGCCCGCCACCGGGATCGTGTCGCCGAGCAGGCGCTCGGGCGCACCCGCGTAGTAGCGGAACGTGTCCACCACCATCCCCATCTCTCCTCGCGCGTCGGAGATCGCCTTGCCCGCGTTACGAGCCTCCAGCAGCGCGAGCTCCTCCAGGTGCACGGCCAGCTTGTCCGCGAGCGCGTAGAGGATGCGCGCGCGCTCGGCCGGGGCCAGCGAGCGCCACGCCGGCAACGCGCGTAGCGCAGCCGCGACCGCCGCGTCGACCTCCTCCACGCCGGCGCGAGGCACCCGGGCCAGCGTCTGCTCGGTGGCCGGCTCGAGCACGGGCAGCAGCTGGCTCACGCGCTCAGCCCATCCGTGATTGTCTGGGCTGCGTGGCCCAGGCGGGAGAGATCATCGCTGTCGCTCCTAGGGTGCCTCGGCGATGGCGGGAAGCGCCTGTTCCACGTCGAGCTCGTCGATCGTGCGGATCGGTCCCTTGAACGTCTTTTTCGCCGAGACCGCGTACCAGATCGTCACCGCCAAGATCACCCCGATCGTCACGATCGGTGCGTAGTTGACAGCCGACCAGTTGAACGCGCTTTCCCATGGAACCCCTTCGGGGCTGAACGGTAGGCAGAAGATGATCACACACAGAGCCACCCACACGACCGCGATCGGGTTAATCCATTTGTACTTACGCCCAAGCGTCCAGGTGCCCGGGACGAAGCGCTCGCCGGTGCGCCAGCGCAGGAACACTGGGATCGTGTACGCGATGTACAGCCCGATCACGGAAATCGAGGTGACCGCGAGGAACGCCACCGGCGTACCTAGGTGGTTCGGGAAGTAGGCGGGCACCGTCACGATGATCGCGAACAGGCACACGAAGAACACGGCCCAGGTAGGCGTCTTGCTCGGGCCGAGACGTCGCCATAGGTTGTGCCCGGGGACGGCGCCGTCGCGCGAGAACGCGAACGTCATGCGCGAGGCGCTCGTCACACACGCCACTCCGCAGAACAGCTGACCGACGGTGGATATCAACACGACGGCCTTGTCGGCTGCCGAGCTCAGGGCGGAGGTGAAGATCGCCAGCGCCGGGAAACCGGCTTTGTAGATTTCAGCCTGGTGGCTCTTCTGGATCGCGAACGTGATCGCCAGCAGCACGATCCAGCCGAAGATCGCCGAGTAAAGGACCGAGCGCCAGATGCCCTGCGCGGATGAGTGTTCAGCCCCGTGCGTCTCCTCGGAGATGTGCGCCGAGGCGTCGTAGCCGGTGATCGTGTACATCGTCAGCAGGAAGCCCAGCGGCAGGATGTAGATCCAGAATTTCAGTCCGCTCGTGGCGCCGCCGGCGAAGCCCGATTCGTTGGCCTTGTGCCCGAACACATAGGAGAGGCTCGCGTGGTGTGAGGGCACGGCGATGAGGATCACCACGATCGCCAGGACGCCGATGATGTTCCACCACGCAGACACGTTGTACAGCGCGGAGATGAGCTGGCGCGAGAAGATGTTGATCAGCCCACACGCGATCGCGATCACTACGAACATGGCGAAGTTGACGTGCGCCGAGTAGTGGACGTTCGTGCCCGCCGCTGCCTTGACGAAGTTGAAGATGAAGTGAACTTCGTAGAGGCCGAGCAGGTTGATCAGGAAGGTCGCGCTCACGTACACCACCGACGCGACCACCGCGACGAGGCCGATCAGGTTGAACCAGCCGGTGAACCAACCCCAGCCCGGTCCGCCCAGGCGCGAGGCCCAGTAGTAGATCCCGCCCGCGGTTGGGTAGGCCGAGGCGAGCTCGGACATCGAGACGGCCACGGCGAGAATCAGCACGCAGATCAGCGGCCACGCGATCGAGATCGCGATCGGCCCACCGTTCTTCAGCGCCTGACCGTAAGTCGTGAAGCACCCAGCAAGGATGCAGATGATCGAGAACGAGATCGCGAAGTTGGAGAACGAGCTCCAGCCACGGTTGAGCTCCTGTTTGTACCCGAGCTCGGCAAGTTTCTGCTCGTCGCTACCCAAACTCTTCGTCGCGCTCATCGGCTCCCCCTGGAGAAGAAAAGGTTTGGTCGTCCGTCCTTCAATCGTGACAATACGCTCGATCGCCGATTCGTGTCAAGTGCAGTTGGCGGAAATCGCGACCCTCGTCGAGGACATCTGGCCAAATCCCAATCTCAGGCTTCGGGCATGAGCCCCGCGAGAATGTGCTCGGTGCCGTGCAGGTGCTCTGTCATCACCCGCGCCGCGCGCATCGCATCGCGCTCGCGCACTGCCGCAAGCAGCCGACGGTGCTGGGCATTCGAGGATGCCAGCACCTGCGGAGGGTGGGCGATGTAGGCGATCAGATCCGTCATCGCGCCCTGCACCTCGGTCATCGCGCGCACGAGGCTCGTGGAGCGCGTCGCCTCGGCGAGGCCCACGTGCAGGCGGATGTCCGCCTGGCGGTAGGCCGCGAAGTCCTCCAGCTCGCGCTCCAGCGTTACCGCGACCTCATCCAGCGCGTCCAGATCCTCGCTGCCCGCTCGCTCCGCGGCCAGTACCGCCACGCCCAGCTCCACCGATAGTCGCTGGTCGCACGTCTCGCGCCACAGCGCCAGCATCTGTGGCGAGGGCGGGTCGCTCGGCGGCTGTGGATCAGCCACGAATGTGCCGCCCCCTCGCCCGCGCGTCGCGAACACGTGACCGCTCTGGCTGAGCGCGGTCAGTGCCTGGCGCAGCGTCGAGCGCGCGATCCCCAGGCGCGCGCACAGCTCGCGCTCGGCCGGCAGCTGTGAGCCCGGCGCCAACAGACCGAGCTTGATCGCCGTGCCCAGGCGATCGACGGTCTCCTCGAAGGCCGTTTGTGAGCGCACCGGCGCGAAGATCGCATCCAGAGGAGTGAGCGTCACCCCCGTCGCTCGTCCCCCCGGTCCTGCCGCCATCTCTCTCCCGCTCCTAGGCGATCACAGCCGCTCGAATCCTCGCACTCGCTCCCAGTCTGTCACGGCCGACTGGAAGCTCGCAAGCTCGACGTCCGCCGCGTTCAGGTAATGCGCGACCACGTCCTCGCCGAACGCATCCCGCGCGACGGCGCTCGACGCGAACAGCTCCCGTGCATCGCGCAACGTCGCCGGCAGGTGCTCGCGCTCCTGCGCGGTATAGGCGTTGCCCTCCAGCGCCGGCTCGAGCTCCAGGCCAGCGTCCACGCCGTGGAGTCCAGAGGCGATGATCGCGCTCAGCGCCAGATACGGATTCAGGTCGGCTCCGCCAACGCGGTTCTCAAAGCGCAGCGATGGACCGTGGCCAACCACGCGCAGCGAGCAGGTGCGGTTGTCATGGCCCCATGCGACCGTCGTGGGAGCGAAACTCGTCGCGGCGTAGCGCTTGTAGGAGTTGATGTGCGGCGCCAGCAGCAGCGTCATCTCGCGCAGGCACGCGAGCTGACCGGCCAGGAAGGAGTGAAACATCGCCTGCTCGCGCGCGAACAGCGGGGTGGGCGGGTTCGAAGCCTCGGCCAGCGAGAAATGGATGTGGCACGAGTTGCCCTCGCGCTCGTCGTACTTTGCCATGAAAGTGATCGCCACGCCCTCCTGCGCGGCGATCTCCTTGGCACCGTTCTTATAGATCACGTGCTCATCAGCAGTGCGCAGCGCGTCCGCGTAGTGGAAGTTGATCTCGTGCTGGCCGAAGTTGCACTCGCCCTTCGAGTCCTCCACGACCATTCCCGTCGCCGCCATGCTGTTGCGAATACGGCGAATCAGCGGCTCCACGCGCGCGGTGCCCAGCAGCGAGTAGTCGACGTTGTAGAGGTTCGCCGGATCCAGGTCGCGATATCCCTTGTGCCACGCCTGCTCGTAGGTGTCTTTGAAGACCAGGAACTCGAGCTCGGTGCCCGCATTGGCGACCCAGCCGCGCTCAGCCAGCCGCGCGAGCTGGCCGCGCAGAACCTGACGGGGGGAGGCCACCACATCTGAGCCACCCGGCCAGGCGACATCCGCCAGGCACACCGCCGTGCCCTCCTGCCAAGGCACTGGGCGCAGCGTGCGTAGATCCGGCACCAAAAGCATGTCGCCATAGCCGCCCTCCCAAGAGGACATCGCATAGCCGTCCACGGTGCGCATGTCCACGTCCACCGCCAGCAGGTAATTGCAGCTCTCCGCCCCGTGCTCGGCGACCTCGTCGAGGAAGTGCGTCGCTGTCAGGCGCTTGCCCTGCAGCCTGCCCTGCATGTCCGTCATCGCCAGCAGGACCGTGTCAATCGTCCCCAGCGCGACGGCCTCCTTCAGCTCCTCGAGTGTCACGATCGTGAAGGTACTGCAGTCGAACCTATAGGCGCATCGAAGTTGCCATCGCATGCCACATCCGCGAGCATGCCTGCGATGTCGCCAGAGCGCGCCACGAGCGACCGCCGTCACGGCGATCACCGTGGGGGCCAGGCAGGCGCGGGAGGTGGCAAAGAGCGCGACCAGAGCGCACCGAGCCCAGACGCGCTGCTGGCCAAGCTCGACGCGCGCCAACTCGCGGTCCTCCGTGACGTCGGGCGCGAATGGGGCAAGGTCTGCGCCAGCCCACGAGCATGGCGGGAAGCGCTGCCGGTCGACCCCAGCCTCGGCACGTTTCCCGACCCCGCGCAGATCCGTCCCAGCCGCTTCGGGCGTTTCGTGGCCGTCGAGAGCGAGCCGCTGGGGCAGGCGCAGGAGCAGGCGGAGGTTGAGGCCACGCCGGCAGCCGAAGCCGAGCCATCGCGGCTGGGACGCCTCGGCTATGACGCGCGGCGCGCGCTGCTCGGGCCTCCGCTGCGCAGCACCGCGATCGCGCGCGAGCGCATGCGCAAGCTGGTGGCGCTGCCCGTGCTCTCCGCGGACGCGCTCTCCTCCGTCGCCTACGGCCCCGAAGCGATGCTCGCGATCCTCGTGCTCGCCGGCAGCGGCGGGCTGAGCTACTCGCTGTCGATCGCCGGCGTGATCGGCTTCCTGATGCTCGCCGTCGGCGTCTCCTACCGCCAGACGATCCGCGCCTACCCGCACGGCGGTGGCTCATACATCGTCGCCAGCGACAACCTCGGCCGCAACGCTGGGCTCGTCGCTGCCGCCGGCCTGATGACCGACTACATCCTCACCGTCGCCGTGTCCGTCGCCTCTGGCCTGGAAGCGGTGACCTCGGCGATTCCGTCGCTGCGCTCCGAGACCGTCGTCATCGGCGCCGGCGTGATCGTCGTGCTGCTCGCCGGCAACCTGCGTGGCGTACGCCAGGCCGGCGCGGCGTTCGCCGCGCCCACGTACGCGTTCATTTTCGCGATGTTCGTGCTCGTGATCGTCGGCCTGATCGGCGCCGGCGGGCGCAGCTTCCACGCGACACCGCACCCGGCGCTCGCTGCGACCGAGGGCGTCGGCGTACTGCTCGTGCTGCGCGCGTTCGCGTCAGGGTCGACCGCGATGACCGGGATCGAGGCGATCTCCAACGCCGTGCCCGTGTTCAAGCCGACCGAGTGGCGCAACGCGCGCACGACGCTCACGTGGATGGTGGGGCTGCTGATCTTCCTGTTCGCCGGCACGATCGCGCTGGTCAAGCTCGGTGGCGTTGTGCCCAACGCAAAGGAAACCGTGCTCTCGCAGCTCGCCCACCAGAGCTTCGGCTCGGGCTTCATGTATCCAGTCCTGCAGGCGTCCACTGCGGCAATCCTGCTGCTCGCGGCGAACACCGCCTACAACGACTTCCCGCGCGTGCTGTTCCTGCTCGCGCGCGACTTCCAGGCCCCGCGGCTATTCCTGCGCATGGGCGACCGCCTCGCGTTCAGCAACGGGATCATCGCGCTGTCGCTCGTCGCGCTGATCATCTTCGTCGCCTTCGGCGGCGAAACCGCGCCGCTGATCCCCCTGTACGCCGTCGGCGTGTTCCTCGCATTCACGCTGTCGCAGACCGGCATGGTCGTGCACTGGTGGCGCGGGCGCGAGCCGAAATGGCAACACAGCCTGATGTTCAACGCCACCGGCGCACTGCTGTCGGCGATCGTGTTCATCACCGCCGCCATCACCAAGTTCACCGCCGGCGCGTGGGTGTCGCTGGTGACGGTCGCCGTGGTCGTCATGGCCGCGAGGAAGATCCGCCGCCACTACGAGTCCGTCGCCAAAGCCGTGGCGCTGCACACGCACGCGATCGAGGTACCTGGTCATTCGATCGTGCCGAAATCCCGCGCCGGCGTCGCCACGCCCGCGCCGGCAGCGACGCCCAACTCGCAGACGCTCGAGCAAGAGGATGAGGAGACACCTGAGCAGATCCATCACCTGGTGATCGTGCCGGTGTCGTCGCTGGACCTCTCGAGTATTCGCGCGCTTGCGTACGCGGCGTCGTTGCAGCAGCCGGTGCTGGCGCTGCACGTCAGCCCCACAGACGAGGAGTCCGAGCGCTTCAGCGAGTACTGGCAGACGTGGGGCGATCATCTGCCGCTCGAGCTCGTCGTCTCGCCCTACCGGTCGATCGTCGCGCCGATGGTCAACTACATCGAGTCACTACACCGGCTGAGCCCGGACTTGACGCTCACGGTGATCCTCCCGGAACTCGTCGTCGCGCGTCGCTGGCAGCGGATCCTGCACAACCAGATCGCGCCGCGCCTGCGGCGCGCGCTGAGACCGCTGCCGAAGATCGTCGTCACGACCGTGCCGTTTCACCTGCCGCGGTAGGTCTATCGTGCAGGCGGTGGAGCACGCGTCTGCATCGCTGATCGAGTTTCCCGCCGATGACCCCGCGCGGGCGCGGCGTTTCTGGTCGGGGCTGCTACAGCAGGACCTGGCCGAGCGCAGCGAGGACGAGGGGGAGGGGTGGCAGACGGGCTCAAGCGCTCCTGCCGTGGGCGTGCACTCCCGCGGGCGCGGCCCCGGCGACTCCTTCTCGCTTCCCTACTTCGCGGTCGGCGATCTCGCTGAGGCGCTCGCGCGCGTCCAGGCGCTCGGCGGCAGCGTCGTGCACCCAGGCGCGCGTTGGGCGATCTGCAAGGACTCCGAGGGCAGTCCCTTCGGGCTTGAAGGCCCGCCCGCGGCCTAGGTTCTGCGCTGCCCGCTCAAGCGGGCGTACCGGTGGACAGCCCCACGAGCTCCGCGCTTCGCTCCCAGAGCGCCTCGGCGAGCCCGTCGTCCTGGGCCTGGGCGCTCGGCGTGACGACCTTCTCGTCCACCACATACTCGCCGGTGAGCGAGGCGGCGGCGTTTGAGATCGCCAGCCACACGAGCGAACGCGCGCCGCGCTGCGGAGAGCGGAAGAACGGGGCGCCGAGCGTGGTCAAAAGCTTCCATACGCCGTTCTCGTTCTTGCCAAAGCCCGTGCGCACGACGCCCGGGTGAAAGCAGTTCGCGTGGAGCTCCGGCGCGCGCCTGGCGAGCTCGCGCGTGAAGAGGATGTTGCACAGCTTGGTGGTGCCGTAGACGCGCATCGCCGCGTAGGACCCCTCCGATTGCAGATCCTCCAGGTTCAGCGTGCCCGCTTTGTGCGCATCGGAGGCGGTCGTCACCACGCGCCCACCACGCAGCTGCTCGCGCAGCAGGTTGGTGAGCAGGAACGGCGCCAGGTGGTTGAGCGCGAACGTGCGCTCGAAACCCTCGGAGGTCACCGCACGTGAGGCGAACAGCGCACCTGCGTTGTTGGCGATAACATCGATGTGCTCGTAGCTGCCCTGGATCTCCTCGGCGAGCCGGCGGACCTCGGACATCAGCGTCAGGTCGGCGACGTGCTGGTGCACGAGGGCGCTGCCCCCGAGCGCTTCAGCCTCCTGTGCGACCGCCTGCACACGCTCGGCCCCGCGTCCCACGAGCGCCAGCTCCACACCCTCGCGCGCGAGCTCGATCGCCGCGGCGCGCCCGATCCCGCGTGTTGCTCCAGTGAGCACGACGAGCGTCACCCACGCGACTCTACAGCGACCGCGCTCCGAGGTGTTGTAATCGTGGGCTTGAGCGGGGTAGCAAAGCTGCCATGACGAGCACCGGCAACGGCAGGCGCGCGCTGCTGGCAGTGGCGGACGTGCTCGCCCAGGGGGGGCGCCTGCTGCGCGGGCACGCCGTCAAACAGGTCGGCGGCCCCGCGCGCGCCAGGGTGATCGCCTCGTTCGGGGCCGTGCTCGCGCTGAGCAGCGCCGACGGTGCGACCGTAGGCGCGGTCGCACCGCAGCTGGAGCACTCGCTGCACATCGGCAACGCGGAGATCGGCCTGCTCAGCTCCGTCTCGCTGCTCGTCGGAGCGGTGTTCGTGATCCCCGTCGGCCTGCTCGTCGACCGCACCAGACGCATGCCGCTGCTCACAGGCAGCATCGTCCTGTGGAGCATCGCCTCGGCTGCCAGTGGCTTCGCCGGCAGCTACGACACGCTGCTGCTCACGCGCCTGGCGCTGGGCGCCGTGAACGCCACCGCCGGGCCGGCGATCGCGTCGCTGACCGGCGATTACTTCCCCGGCCGCGAGCGGGGACGGATCTATGCGTACATCCTCGGCGGCGAGGTCGCCGGCACAGCGGCAGGCTTCATCGTCAGCGGCACTGTGGCGAGCGTCATCTCCTGGAGGCTCGCCTTCATCCTTTTGGCAATTCCGGGCATGTTCCTCGCGCGCACGCTTTGGCGCACCGTCCCCGAGCCGCTGCGTGGCGGTCAGAGCAGGCTCGAGCCAGGGGTGCTCGACCTCCCGGAAGCGCTCGCAGCCGCGGCCTCCCAGGCACAGGCGAGGCAGGAAGACGGGACCGCCGGCGACCACGACGAGGAGGAGCTGACCCGGGAAGCGGCGCGCAAGCGGGGTCTGCGCGCCGACCCAAAGCTCGTGCTCCAGCAGGACCCGCGCACGATGAGCATCGTGGATGCGGTGCGCTACATCCTCTCGATCCCAACCAACATGTTGCTGATCATCGGCTCTTCGCTCGGCTATTTCTTCTTCGCCGGGCTGCAGACGTTCGGTGTGCTGTTCGTGCGCGGGCACTACCACGTCAGCCAGGCAAGCGCGGAGCTGGCGCTCGTGATGCTCGTCCTCGGCGCCCTGCTGGGAACGCTCCTCAGCGGGCGCGTAACGGATCTCGCGCTGCGCCGTGGCTTCCTCGAGGCACGTGTCGTGGCGCCATCCGTGTGCTACCTGGGCGCAGTGGTGCTGTTCATCCCCGGGGTGCTGATCAGCCACCTCACGCCCGCGCTGTGGTTCGACGTGGCCGGCGCCGCGCTGCTCTCCGCAGCCAACCCGCCGCTCGACGCGGCGCGACTGGACATCATGCCCTCGGGGCTGTGGGGGCGCGCGGAGAGCACGCGTACCTTCCTGCGCTCGCTCGCACAGGCGCTCGCGCCGCTGATGTTCGGCGGTCTCGCGGACCTGATCGCGGGGATCGCGCCCGAGCAGACACCGATCGGCACGCATTCCCCGCTGATCTCGCCGAGCGCGGCCACGGGCCTCGAGTTCAGCATTCTGATCATGCTCGTCTCGCTGGCGTGGGCGGGCGTGTTCCTGGCGCGCGCGCGCCACACCTACCCGTCCGACCTCGTCACCGCCGGCGCCTCCGAAGAGCGCGTGCGCGCGCACGAGGCGGGCTGGGATGATGTCGAGGACAGCGCCGCGCAGGCAAGCCGCGAGCGGCAGTGAGAGCTGTGAGCGTCATGCAGAGGCGCCCAAACGTCAAACGAATGGGGGAGTGGTGGTAGCGCCTGCACCATCTGGAGCGCAGTTCGAGATCGTCCATGGAGAGCAGCGGGCGACGATCGTGGAGGTGGGCGGGGGGGTGCGCGAGTACGCGGTCGGCCAGCGGGCGGTCCTCGACCCGTATCCGCGCGAGGCGATGTGCGACGGTGGTCACGGCGCGCCGCTGATCCCGTGGCCAAACCGCCTCGGCGACGGCCGCTACAGCTTCGACGGAAGTGACTACCAACTCGAGCTGAGCGAGCCGGCCAAACACAACGCGATTCACGGGCTGTTGCGCTGGCGTTCTTGGCGAGCCAGCGAGCACGAGCCCGGACGCGTCGTCATGAGCAACCGCCTGTACCCCTCGCCCGGCTACCCGTTCGCGCTGGACCTGCAGATCGACTACTCGCTGAGCGACGCGGGACTCACCGTGCGGAGCACCGCCCGCAACATCGGTGCGCGCGCGTGCCCCTACGGCGCGGGGCAGCATCCGTATCTCTCACCGGGAGCCGCCTCGATCGACGAATGCACGCTCCAGGTGCCCGCCGAGACGCGCATCCTCGTGGATCCGCAGCGGAGCCTCCCCTGTGGGCGCGAGCCCGTCGAGGGCGGCAGCTATGACCTGCGACGCGCGCGCGTGGTCGGCGACCGGCAGATCGACGCTCCGTTCACGGACCTGCTTCGCGGGTCCGACGGTCGCGCCACGGGCAGGCTCTCCGCGCCCGACGGCACCGCCGTAGAGCTGTGGGTTGACGAGAGCTACGCGTTCCTGGAGGTCTACACCGGCGACGGCCTGCACGGCTCGCGTCGCCGTGGGGGGTTGGCGATCGAGCCGATGACGTGCGCCCCCAACGCCTTCCAGAGCGGCGACGGGCTCGTGCGCCTGGAGCCCGGCGAGCAGATGAACGCGTCGTGGGGTGTGGGCCTGCGCTGAAGATCGGACGAGCGGGCCACCCCTTGCGAGATGGCCCGCCGTCCAGACCCAACCTGCTCCCAGGTGCAACCAATACATACGAAAGATCCGGCCGCGGACCCCCACGCAGGATCCCGACGGGTCAGAATTCTTACGCTGCCCTTCAGAACAGAGCAGGCCCCGGCGGTCCGATCAGGACCGCCTCCGCCTCCTTGAACGGCGCGTTCATCGCAGGCGTCTCCAGGAAACTCATCAGTAGCCGCCGCTGAGGGAGCGGCTGACGGAGGAGCGCCGCCGTGCTCGTGCTGGGCCCCCCGCGGAAATGAGCGATGGCGACGTCGAGCGAGAACGTGCCGGAGACAAAGGAGCCCGTCAAACGCCGATCGAGCTCACCGTCGGAGGCCATCGCGCGGTACAGCGGCAGCTCGCGCGGCGTCGCTCTTTCCCACAACGCTCGTGTGATCGCCATCCGTGCGATCAGGTGTTGCGCGCGCCGTTGCCTGCTCCAATCGCCGTCGAACAGGCCCGCCCCACGTACGACCTTGCCCTCGAAGGGACACAGTCCGAGCTCAGCCAGAACGATCGCGTGACCCTTCACCAGCTCCCCCGAGCGCGGATTGCTCACGAACGTCTGCGAGAACGCGCTGTCCATCTCGAGGAGCTCGAGCTCGGCGAGGTAGGCATGCAAGAGGCGCGCGCACGTCGCGTCGCCCTCGCGCGTGGTGATGCGCTCGGCGACCTCTACGCCGGTGAACCCTCTCGCGTCGAGCCATGCGGCTGCGTGTCTGCGTTGAGCGGTTATTAGATCCAGGGTGCTCGCGCGTGCCTCGGGGTCGACGTCGATCAGCAACGGACGGTCGAGCCTGCGCACGGACTCGGCGTAGAGGTCGAGCAGCTCGTCGGGGAGCGTCTGTGAGCCGGCCACGAACTGATAGCCGACGACGTCCTCGAACGGCATGGACCAGTGCGCACCGCTGTCCTCGAACGCCCGGATCTCGAGCTCGAACGTGCCCTCGTCGGGATCGACTCCGATGATGCGCACCGGGGTGCGGCGCGCGTCCAGCAGCCGCCCCTCGTTGCCGGGCACGAGCAGGCTGAGGCTGCCCGCCCGGTACTCCGAGTCGGGGCGCCTGGCGGCGTCGGATTGATACACGGGCGTGCCGCTGGAGCTCACGCGGCGATCATGCCCCGCCGCCGTGAGAGTGTCAACGCACGGTTAGGCGTGCGCAGGCTCAGACGGCTTGAGGTACTCGTTCTGGAGCCACGCGACCGTCGCGCGCAGGCCGCTCTCATAGCCGACGCGGGGCTCCCAGCCGAGCGTCTCGCGCAGCTTGCGGTTGCTGAACGCCTGCTCGCGCCCGAGCACCTGCACCGCCTGGCGCGAGAGCAGCGCCGGTGCGCTCAGCCCGGTGGCGCGGCGCATTAGCCGATAGCCGTGCTCCAGCGAGAAGCCGAGACCGAACGCCAGCGGGTAGGGGATGCTCCAGCGAACGGGGGGCAGCCGAGGGCCTCGGCGAGGTCGTCGGTCAGCCGGCGCCAACTTATATCCAGGCCGTCGCTGACGTTGAACGCGTTGCCGGGCGCGCCGTCGTGCTCGAGCGCCACCAGCGCTGCGTCGATCAGGTTCTCGACGTAGCAGAGCCCCGCGTTGGCGCGCCCGCCATCGACGAGCAGCATGTGCCGGCCCTCGATCGCGCGTGCAATCTCGCCGATCACCTCCTTTGAGCCCGGGCCGTACACCGTCGCGGGGCGCAGAATCACGCTCTCAAGCGCACCCGTGGCCTGCGCGCTTGGAACCTCAGCCTCCGCTTGCAGCTTGGTCTGCGCGTACCAGTTGCTGAAGCGCGTCGTCGTGTATGTCTCGTCGAGGTCCTCAACCTGCGGGTATCCGTAGACGTCCGTCGTGCTCAGGTGCACGAAGCGCCGCACGCCGGCAGCCGCCGCGGCTTTCAGGAGCGGCACGTGTCCCCGCGACGTTGACCGCGGCGATCTCGGCGACCGTTGCCCAGTCGGACACGAGCGCACCGCAGTGCACCACGCATCCGCAGCCATTGAGCGCGCCGGCGAGCGAACGGGCATCGGTGAGGTCGCCGACTGCAATCTCCACGCCGAGCTCCTGCAGCAGCGAGGCGTCGCTGCTCGCGCGCACGAGGCAGCGCACCGGACTGCCGTGATCACGCAGGCGGCTGGCCAGGCGCCCGCCGATGAAGCCGCTGGCGCCGGTGATCAGACAGAGCTCGCTCACGCGAGCTTCGCGCGCGCCCGGCGGCGGATCGTGCTCGTGGCGATGTCGCGCACGATCGCCAGGTTCTTGCTGGAGCTGTTCTGGCAGTCGGCGAGCACTGCCTCGAGCGCGCCGAGAAAGCTCTGTGCCTCGGTCTCGGAGAGCGTCAGCGGCGGCAGCAGCTTGATCACGTCGTTCTGCCCGCGGCCATCGTGATCACACCGTGGTCGCGGTGCAGCGGGATCACGATCAGCTGGGGAAACAGACCCTCGCTGGCCATGTGGATCAGCCGCCAGTTCAAGAGCGCCTTACGGCTGCTCGGCGCCCCCAGCTCGATCCCGATCATGAGCCCGCTGGCGCGGATCTCCTTGATCATCTCGTAGCGCTGCTGGAGCTCGGCCAGGCCATCACGCAGGATCGCGCCGACCGTCGCGGCACGCTCGAGCAGCCTGTCGCGTTCGATGATCCGCATCGTGGCGAGACCCGCGGCCATCGACAGCTGGTTGCGACCGTAGGTCGACTGGTGCACATAGGAGCGCTCGAGCGTCCCCACCGCCTTGTCGAAGATCTCGCGTCTGGTGACCATCGCTGCGACCGGCATGTAGCCGCCGCTCAGCGCCTTGCCCACGAGCACGAAATCCGGCTGAAGGCCCCAGTGCTCCAGCGCAAACCACTTCCCCGTCCGCCCCAGGCCTGTCTGGATCTCATCGAGCACGAACATCGTCCCGTAGCGCCGGCACAGCTCCTGTGCGCCCTGGAGGTAGCCATCGGGCGGCAGCGTGACCATGCGCCCCTGGATCGGCTCCACGAAGAACGCGGCCACATCCTTGGTGCGCAACTGCGTCTCCAGACGCGCGAGATCGCCGAAGGGCACGCGCTCACAGCCTGGCAGCAGCGGGCCGAAGCCCTCCTTGAAGAACGCGTCGCCGACGATCGACAGTGGCCCGAGCGTGACCCCGTGAAAGCCGCTCTCGCAGGAGATCAGGCGCCCTCTGCCGGTAGCGGCGCGCGCGAACTTCATCGCCGAGTCGACCGCCTCGGCGCCCGTGCTCGCGAAGAACACAGCCTCCAACCCCGCCGGCAGGCGTTCGCAGAGCGCCTCCGCGAGCATCCCCGCGAGCGGTGAGTAGTGGATCTGCACGCCGTCTAGCAGCTCCGCGGCGAGCGTCGCCTCGAGGACCTCGCGCACGTCGGGATGGTTGTGGCCGAGGCTCGCGAAGCCCTCACCTGTATGCAGGTCGAGGTATGCGCGACCTGCCTGGTCATAGATGTAGGAGCCCTTCGCCGATACGTAGCTCTCGTCGAAGCCGAGGATCCCTAGCACGTCCACCAGCGAGCTGTCTAGATGACGAGCCGCCAGCTCGAGTGTCTCCCCGGCGCGCGCGCTGGCGTCGGCGAGGATGCCGAGGCTGTCGCGGGTAAGACTGGGCTGGAGGTTCGTGGTCATGACGATCTGGGCCTGCTCCCGGTGTCTTCGCAGGCGAGGGCGCAGGAGCTGCGAGAGCCTATTTCAGAGGCCTGGATGGCGGCGCGCCAGGGGCATCGACGGGATGTGCTTGCCCGCGGGCGGCATTGCCAACAGGATGCGCACGCGCATAAAGGGGCCGCGGCGCCTGCAGAGCGCGCGTCGTAGCGATCGGCGCTCGCTATGTCCGGGTGCCTGCCCGTCGCCGGGTGGGGCGTAGCGGCGCTCGCGCAGCATCTGCACGTAGCGTCCCGCGGCCGGGCCGTAGGAGCGGCGCAGCTCACGCTCGAGTTGGGTGAGCGTGGTGCCGGGCCCAGGCCGTCGACCGACCAGCGCGAGCGCGATTGAAAGCTCGCGCACACCGCCCTGCGCGTTGCCCGCGAGCCGGCGTTCGACTCGCAGCGTGCTCGCCAGTAGCACTGCTGCGATGGCCAGCACCAGCACCGCGGCCGCGATCTCAAGCGCCAGCGGCGACCCATCGCCCCTGCGTGCGCTCGGGCGCAACGCGAGCACTTGGGTAGGCCGGGCAGCGCGCAGCCGCGACCGCGTCGAGCGATGCTCGAGCGACGAAGCTTCCCCTTCGGGGTTGAGCAGCAGGGAGCTGGGGGAGCCTGTCAGTCGGCTCGCGGGTGTCGGGTTGAACGGCACCCAGCCGATGCCCGCGAAGAAGACTTCCACCCACTCGTGCGCATCCTCGGCGGTCACGTCATAGCGGCCGTTGGCGGGGTCGCGAGAGCCTGAGAGAAAGCCGGCCGCTACGCGTGCCGGGATCCCATCCATGCGCAGCATCAGCGTCATCGCTCCGGAGAACTGCTGGCAGTAGCCGCTGCGTTCGCTGAACAGGAACGCGATGAGCGGGAAGGTGTGACGTCGTGGCTGCTGGTCGTAGGTGAAGCCATGCGCGAAGAACCGCTGCATGCGCGCCGCTACCTCGTAGGTGCTGCTCGCGCCGGCGTCGAGGCGATGCGCGAGCGCGTAGACGGGCGCGTACACGGAAGCGTTGACGAGCGCCGCGCCCCCCGGTTCGGCGGGGGAGACAGTGGCCAGGGAGCCGCGAGCGGGCAGTTCGAGCTCGGTGTAGGCGGTCAAGCTCGCTGGGAACGTGTCCGGCGCGCGTCGCATTTCGGCGATGCTCGGCTGCGGTGCGTAGGCGGTGACGGTGTAACTGTCCCCGCTGGGCGGAGCGGCTGAGAGCGAGAGCGTTCCATCCGCCGCGATCGCTCCCATGCTTGGCGTGCTTTCGCCGCTGACGCTTGCGCCGATGATCGCCCCCGGGCTGAGAAGCTCGCGGCTGGACAGGCCGCGGACGGCGAAGGTCGCCCGCGTTACCCACCGCGGATGGAGCGCAACGCCTGGATCGAGCAGGACGCCTTCCGGGCCGACCGCGCGGCGGGGCTGCGGGGCCGAGCGCACGAAGCCCACACCGTTGAAGCGCGCAAGCGTGGCTGCCCTCCAGAGGTGCGGCACGCGCGAGGCGACCGAGACCATCGGCTCGCTGGAGCTCGCCCACGGCAGCGGCCCATACGCCTGATTCCAATTGAAGGTTGTGGGGGAATATGCCTGTCCGAACGGGTTCCAGTTGCGGTAGTCCACTAGCGGCGTCCCCGACGCCACCACGCCGGCCCCGACCAGCGCGAGGGCCACGACGACGAGCAGCCACGCCCCCGCGCGCCCGCGATCGTGTACGCGGCCTCGCCACGCCCACACCCAGGCGCAGAGCAGCGCGAGCAGCAGGGCGCCCTGGACCTGCCAGCCAATCTGTGACTCGTTTGTGGCGGCGAGCACGTAGAGCACGAGCAGCAGGCACAGCGCGAGCGCCCGTCGCGTCCGCGCGTGGCGATCGCCCGGCCAGAAGGCGAGGATCGCCGCAGTCGCGATTGCGCCGGCCAGCGCGAACATCATCGCGCTCCGCGCCTGGCTGACGTCCCCTTTGTAGGGCCAGAGTCCGTTCAGGGCGTCGATACCACGTGCGAGCTCGTGCGCGAGCGCTCCCCAGTGCCACGGCCACAAGAGCCGTGCGGGCGTGCCCGAAGCCCGCAGCGCAAGGTAAGCGCTCAGCACGGCGATCGACACGCGTGCGGCTGTGCCGAGGCCGCGCCGCTGCGGCAGGGAAGGGGTGAGAGAGAGCGCGAGCGCGCCGGCTGCGCCAGCCCCCACAACGCCAGCGACGCGCAGCAGCGGCGGGTCGTCGAGCAGCGTCGCAAAGCGCACGCCGGCGAGCAGCGCTAGGGCGCAGAAGGAGACAATCGGCCGCGCGTGCGGCCACCACACGCGTGGCGTGTGAGCACCGGCCCCGCGCGCCCCGGCCGCGTGCCTGGGCAGCGCTGCGGCCGCGCTCATGCCGCCCGCGCCCGAGCGTGCCCGATCGCCTGGACGGCGAAGCCGGCGATCGTGAACGCCACATCGAGCCCTGCCAAGGCCTGCGGGCCGACCCGATAGCAGCGGCCGGCAGGGGCAGGCGCGTGCGTGGACGCGGTCACGTACAGCAGCGTGCGCGCAGCGGTGCGGGATAGAGGACGCTTCGCGCCGGTGCCGGAGCGAACGAGGGCGAGGCGCGCGTGCAGGGCTGGCCAGGCGCGCAGGTCGGGCTCGATCAGTGATGGGCGGCTGTCATCGGGAAGCGAGAGCAGACAGCCTCCGCGACGGGCGAAGTGCACACAAAGGGAGGCCGTGACCCGCAGCGCCTGGTCAAGCGCCTCCTCCGACTCCGGCGCACGAGCGTCGAGCATCACGAGCACCCGCGCGTCGGTCTCCGCGGTGAAGCCGCGCTCCATCAGCTCACCGCTGCGCGCCACCGTGGGCCAATGGATGCGCGCCGCTGAGCTGCCAGTGCGATGCGGGCGCAGCGAGTCGATCTCCAGTGCGGCGTCGAGCGGTGAGCAGGCGCGCTCGTCGAGTCGCGCGAGCGCCGCGGCGCCGAGCGGATAGACACGCGGGAGCACGAGCAGCTCGTGCTCTGCCGAGCGCAGCTCGCGGGTGCACATCTCCAGCGGGTCGAAGATGCGCAGACGTGCCGGTCCGATGCTCTGGCGTCCGCGACGGGCGGGCACGGCTGCCACGACGAGCTCGCGCTCACGCCGAGAGGGTGGCGCCTGCTCCAGCGCGCCTGGCCATGTCGCCAGCGTGGCCGCAGGGAAAGGGATGAGCCCACGCCGGACCGCGATCGTAACGCGGACGTGCTCGCCCTCTTGTGCGCTCTTCACATCCGTGCGCAGGCTCACACGCGCGTGGCGCGCGCAGATGCTCACCCAAAGCGGGGCAACCGCTGCGACGAGCAGTGCCGCGAGGCCCGGTATGTAAAGCGCGCGAAGCGCGAACAATGCCGCGAGCCCGCAGAGCAGGACCCCCGTGACCGCGAGGCGACGCGCTCTGCTCACAGCGCCGGTACGGCGGCGAGCGCGTCGCGGACCACCTCTGCGCGCTTGACGCCAAACGCAGTTGGAGCGAGCATCAGGCGGTGAGCGAGCACCGACGGTGCGAGCTCGATGACGTCATCCGGCAGCGCGTGGTCGCGCCCGGCGAGGGCGGCGCTCGCCTTGGCTGCCTTCAACAGCATCAGCCCGGCGCGGGGGCTCGCGCCGAGCTCCACACGTGGGTCATGGCGCGTGTGCGTGAGCACGGCGACGATGTACTCGCGCAGCGGCGCGCTCGCGTGCACCTCGATTGCTGCCTGCTGGGCCATGAGGATCTCCTCCACCGAGGTGACGGGCGCCACGTCGAGCACACGATCGCCGGCTGCATGCGTGGAGAGCATGTCCGCCTCCTGGCCGGCGGAGGGGTAGCCGAGCGAGACCCTCACCATGAAGCGGTCGAGCTGGGCCTCAGGCAGGGGATAGGTGCCCTCGTATTCGACCGGGTTCTGGGTCGCGAGCACCATGAACGGACGCTCCAGCGGGTGGCTGTCGCCGTCGATCGTGACCTGACCCTCCTGCATGCTCTCGAGCAGCCCCGACTGTGTCTTCGGCGAGGCGCGGTTGATCTCATCGACGAGCACCACATGCGCGAAGACCGGGCCGGGCCGGAACTCGAAGCGGGTATCACGCTGGTTGAAGACGTTCGTCCCGACGACGTCGGATGGCAGCAGATCCGAGGTGCACTGGATGCGCGAGTAGCGCGCGTCGATCGAGCGCGCGAGCGCGCGGGCGAGGGCCGTCTTGCCGACGCCGGGGTGGTCCTCGATCAGCACGTGGCCGTCCGCGACGAGCGCGACGAGCACCTCGCGCAGAACCTCCTCAGGCGCCTTCACGGCGGCCGCGACGCTCGCGGAGACGCGCGAGCCCAGGCTCGCCACGTCGCCAGGCGCGAGCCGGCCGATCGTCGCCTCCATGCCCTCAGATGTTAGGGCTCGACGGAGCTCAGGGAATCAGCACGATCTTGCCATGCGTGTGTCGCTCTTCGAGCTCTGCGAAGGCGTCGCGGACGCGCTCCAGCGGATAGGTGGCGGCGATCGGGATCTCTATCTGCTCGGAGGCGACGAGCTCCGCGATCTCGCTCAGAACCTCGGTCGTGGAGGCGTCGCCGCTTCCCTCGTTCTTCGCGCCAATCTCTTTGGCCTTCTCGCGCGAGATGATCGTCTCTATGCGTGAGGGATCGATCCCGAGCTCGACGGCCAGCTCGATGTACTGCGGCCCGAACAGGTCGATGAACGCGTCGATGCCGGCGGGTGCCGCGGCCCTCAGCCGCTCGGCCAGGCCGTCACCGTAGGCGACCGGGATCGCGCCGTGGGCGCTCAGCCAGTCGTGGTTGGTGGGCGAGGCGATCGCGAGCACGGTCACGCCTTTGAGCGCCAGCAGCTGCACGACGACGCTGCCGACGCCGCCGGCCGCCGCGGAGACGGCCACGGTCTCGCCACGCTGCGGCTCGACGGCGCGAACGGCGGCATAGGCGGTGCAGCCGATCACATACAGCGAGCCCGCGACCTCCCAGCTGAGCTGGGCCGGCTTGTGGATCAGCTGCTCGACGGGGACCGCCACGTACTCGGCGTGGCTCGATCGCCGCCACGACCAGCCAAGGACCTCATCGCCGACGGCAAACTCGCTGACGCCGCCTCCGACGGCGCTGACGACCCCGGCCAGATCGCTGCCCTCGCCGGAGGGGAAGGTCGCGGGGAACATCTGCTCCAGAGCGCCCGTTCGGATCGAGGCCTCACCCGGGTTGATCGCTGCGGCGCGCACCTGCACGACGACCTCGCCGGGTGACGGCTGGGGAGCCTCGACATCGGCGATGTAGAGGACGTCGCGGTCGCCGTAGTGGTCGAAACGCACTGCTCGGGGCATGGTGTCTCCTCCATCTCGGGGATGCTCGTTTCACTCACTACCCAAGCAGGCTTGGCGATATGCTCCGGCCTCTACAGCGAGCCAAAACGAGAAGGGGGTCCCTCATGGGTCGTAAGTCTGCTCCGCTGTGCGTCGCGATATTGGTCGCAGGTGCTCTGGCCAGCACCGCTCTTGCCGCCGCCAGCGGGCCAAAGGCGGCGGGGTACTATCCGTCGCGTAAGCCGGACCTGTCCGTGTATGTGGACAAGCCTGCCACGACGGTCGAGCTGTACATATCGTGCGCCACATCTGCGACGTCCAGCGAGTACTGGGATAGTCCGAAGCTCCGTCTCAAGGACGACAAGTTCAGCTTCAACGGCAAGACGACAATCATGACCGCCGAAGGGGCCACGTTCGGTCATCTTCCCGGCACGGTCATGTTCAACGGCAAGTTCTCCGGCGGAGCGTTCCACGGCACCGCTCAGATCGTGGGCTCGCCCTGCCCGAAGAGCAGCTACACCGCGAAGTACGACAGCAAAGGGGCGGGCAGCGGTGGGTGAGCGGCCGGGGTAGGCTCAGCGCAATGCCGGAGCCCCTAGAAGAGACGGCGATTATCGACACGATGACCGTGCCCGACGGTCGTCAGCAGGAGGCGATCGCGGCGATCAAGGTTCTGTTCGGTCACCTGCAGCAGCATGCGGGATTCGTTGACGCGCACCTCTTTCAGAGTGTGGACGGCACCGTGCTGCTGTCCTACGCCAGAATGCACTCGCGCTCTGACCGGCAGGCGGTGGAAATGCACCCCGAGGTCAAAGCAGCGCTACGTGCACTCAGAGCGATCGGACACGTCAGCGTCCATACCTATCGCCCCGTCTTGACCGTGACGGCTGAGCCTGAAGCTGGGAAGCAGGGGCCCTAGAGTCTGGCGGGCTGTGTCCATGAGGACGGACACTACGACGCTGAGACGGACATCGCGTGGCTGTGCTTTGTTGAGAGACTGACGCAAGCTCCGGGAACTCGACCCGACTACTGGGGCAATCGTGAGCTTGGAGTTCTGGGAGGCGAGCAGCAAGCTGCCGGCTGATTTCCTCCGGATGCTCCCGCTGCCGCAGGTTGAGATCGCCGCTCCCGACTAGATAGCTCTCCAAGCGGAGTGGCCCTCGCGCTGCGGGCGCCGATCAGATGACGCCGGTTACTGAAATCAGTCGCCGTCCTTCCTAACTACGGGACGCAGGCCCAGCAAGCCGCCCCGCTTCAGCTACGCCGCCCCTTTCAGGCGACCCGCGATGCGCGTCCGTTGCTCATCGTCGCTACTACTTTCCCGTCGGGCGTCGGATCGGCGGAAGTCTCTTGCCGCGCTTCTTTCGCAGCGCCTGCTCAAGCACCTGATGGTCTGCGGCAACCACAAACACGCAACCTTCAACCTCCAAGAACAATCCTCATTCGAGGCGACCTCTGTCGGCGAGCAGCGGTCAATCTCATCTACGAATACCGCGATGCATCCTCATGAGGTCCACCCACGGTCTTAGCAAGAAGTCGTTGGAAGAAGCCCTCGAACTCCGCATCACCTGACGGGGCACTCCGCACGGCGGGACATCGTGGAAAATTCGAGGGTGCCGAGCATGCCACATAGGCTCATCACCCACTGCCGACCGCTGCTAGATTTGAGTACAGCGCGAACCGCACTCATAGGAGAGTTGCAGGTCACTCGATCGAGGCTGTGAAACGTTCACGACATCGTGACATTTGAGTCCGTCACCTAGTCAGCCTGAGGTGGGTCAGCCGCCGATGGCGGTCGCGAGACGCTTCGTTCCTGCCTGCGCGCTGGCCCTAGAACTGTTTGTCTTTGGCCCGAGGGCTCGAGCTGACCGACGCGACTACGGTTAGAAGGTGACAACTGCGCGAGCGTCCGGTATTTGTTCTCAAATCCTGAACCAAGACCGTGAGCGCTTCAGTCGCGCTGGAGCCAAGGAGGTTACTGAATCATGTCGAGAGCGAGACACATCCTGCTCGTGCTGTCGTCGGTCGCAGTGGTGTGCGCAATCACCGTCGCGTCAGCGTGGGCACACGCTTTCATCATTGAAGGCAAAGAAATTGCGGCTGGAGAACACATCACTGCTGAAGGCGCCGGCAAAGGGGCCGTAGAAGCCGAAGGCTATACAATCGAATGCAAAAAAAACACGTCAGTGACGTTACTCGAATTCGGAGGCTTAAACAAAAGCACCGTAACTAGCTCGGAATGCAAGGTACTGGGAGACGCTGGCTGCAAAATAGTCGAACCGATCCATGCAACGGTCAAATCCACGCTCGTTATATTCAAAGAAAAACTCGCGGCGGAAGTGACTCCGGCGACTGGGAAAACACTGGCCAAGTCGTCGGCGAGCGGGTGCGACCGTTCCGAGCTGGATGGTGAATGGGCGCTGCGAGGATCGCAGATCAACGAATTGCCAGAAGTGGAAGTAGAAAAAGTGGAACATGAATCCGTGAGCAAGCCGTCGGGTAGTGATTTGACCCTTAGCGGTGAAGAGGGCTCGTTTGAAGCAGTCGCTGAAGGTACCAGCACAACCAAACTGGCCTCCAAAAAGAAATGGAGCGCCAAATAGGCCCCAGCGAGAGCGCTGAGAGACGCAGGGTCGCAATGCGTGATTGCCAGGGTAAGACCCGGTCGCCTGGTCGTTGCGATCCTGTGTCGGGTTTGTGGTGGGCGACCCAGCGCCCACAACAGCGCCGCGCTGTATCGACTGTCCCCGGTTTTGCGCCGAGGGCCCCGTACCGCTCGTTTGTTGCGCCGCGAGATGATGGGCCAGCGCGACCGTGAGTCGATTGTTGTCGGTGGCCGCACGTAATCCGCGCCGAGCGCTCGCGTTGATCGCACTCGGCGGCTTGCTCGCCGCGCTCGTGGGAACCCAGACACCGAGGCATCTCTCGGATTCGGGAACCGAATTTCTCAGTCAGCGAGCGCAGAGCTACACGGCGGCTCAGGCGCTTCAAGGCGTGCTGGGGCCTGTGGCATTTCCGAATCTTGCTGTGATCCTGCCTCCAGCCGCCGCTCATGCTGCGGCCGTACTCGCACGCGTCCAGAGGGTCGCGGTGCTCGTGCCGCGAACGTATTCGTCTCGTAATCATCGATATGACTTCGTCCTCGGCTACGTCCGTCCCGGGCTTTCCGCGGGAGCTGCGGTCGTTAGGCTCGCCCGCCAGCTTCGTCGGATTCCCGGCGTTGCCGTAGGTGGCTCCGCGTTGGTGCAGCAAGAGCTCGTCAGTCAAACCAACACGGATGTCAGCACCGCGGCGGTCGTCGCGATCCCAGTGCTTTTCGTGCTGGCGGTGCTCATCTTCAGCGGCGTGATCGCGACGCTGCTGTCCGTGTTCGCGACCTTCGTCGCGGTGAGCTTCAGCCTTGTCGCGCTGGGGGCAATCAATGCGGTGCACGCCGTTTCGATCCTTTCGCTGGATCTCGTAGTCGGCTTGGCCACCGGACTGTCCCTCGACTACAGCCTGCTGCTCGTCTCTCGTTATCGCGAGGAGCTTGTTCGATGCGCCGCGCCGCGTGAGGCCATCTCGGCGACCGTCCGATCGGCGGGCAGGACCGTGGCGATTAGCTCGGCGACGGTCGCAGTGGCTTTCGCCTCCGCACTTGTCTTGCCTATCGCGTTTGTGCGCTCGCTCGCGATCGGCGGCATCGTGGCCGCATTGGCCGCCGGCGGGGTGGCTCTTTCCGTGCTGCCCGTGGCCTTCTTGGCGTTTGCGCGCCGCGCCGAGGGTCTGTCCGGCGGCCGATGGTGGCAGGCTCGGCGAGCGCAGCGGAGGGCCTGGGGGCGGATTGCTCGTGGAGTCCGCGCGCGGCCAGTTCTCACCACGCTCCTGGCGGTTCTGATTCTCGGGTCCTTCATGACGCCTGTGTTCGGCATCCACCTGACGGGATTCGACGCCCGCTCGCTGCCGGCCGGCGCGGCCGCGCGCGGCTTCGAAGAACGTGTTAGACGCGAATTCGACCAGCCACTGCTGGGTGAACTCGTCGTGCTGGCGAAGGGTACCCCCGGCGCCATCACGCACGTGGTCGTACCCGCGATGGAACGGCTCCCGAATGTGGCAGCCGGCGTCGCGACACACATCCATAGGGCTCTCTGGGTGTTCAACATCAAGACGGCGGCGGCACCTTTTTCCTCAACTTCGCAGAGCCTCGTGCGCTCGATCCGCGCGCTTCCCTATCACCTCGCGGTCACAGGCACAGTCGCTGACTACGTTGACGCTGCCGCAACGTTGCGGGCAGATGTGCCTATCACGGCCGCGGCGCTCTTCGTCATGACGTTCGTGCTTTTGTTCGCGGCCACGGGTTCCGTGATCCTCCCGTTCGTCGCTGTAGCGGTGAACCTGTTGTCGTTCGCTGCCTCCCTCGGGTTGGTCGTGCTGGTCTATCAAGATGGCCGCTTTTCACGCCTGCTCGACTACCACAGTCTGGGTGCGCTGCTGTTGACGCAACCTGTGCTCCTGGGGGCAGGCGCATTCGGCATTCTCACCGACTATGGCGTGTTCTTGCTGACGCGGATCAGGGAGGGGCGAGACGCCGGGCACTCTACCGCGGACGCTGTCGCTCACGGTCTCGAGCGTACCGGGCCGGTCATCAGCTCGGCGGCGATCCTCCTCTGCGTGGCAGTAGGCTCGCTGCTCACGGCGAGGATGCTGTTCGTCAAAGAACTGAGCTTTGGGATTCTCGCCGCGGTCATCCTCGACGTTACGGTGGTGCGCGCACTGCTGCTCCCGGGTTTGATGATCTTGCTCGGCGGCTGGAGCTGGTGGCATCCTCGGATCTCTGCCATGCGCGCCGGCGAGCGACGGTTCCCAACAGGTCTACGCGGTGCCGAGCATGTCCATCAACCCCTGCCTGGCACCGTCGATGGCTCAGCGGTGGAGAACGGCCCAAGAGGCCGAGAGGCCTAGCACTGGATTCGGAAATGGCGGTTCGCCAAGTCCCGATGCAAAGATCCATCCGTGCGTAAGGCAGAACACACACCGTGGCCACATGTGCGCAGAAGCGACTCGGGCCCCCTCTCGAGCTCTGACGGTCTAACACATGCCATCGACGCGCAGCCGTGCGGTGACGGAAGCTCGAGCCAACGCGATCGAGACGCGCTCGCCAACGAGCGACCCCAGCACGCAGTGAGTCTGCGGGAGGACCTCTCGAGATACTACCGCGACGAGGATGGTCGGATTCACCTTTTCTTGTAGCGGACCGCCGGGGGAGGGCAGGTGAATGGTACTCAACTTGCTTGCGTGCTGGGCGCCCGCTTCAATGCTTTGCGTCAAGCAAACGCACGGGAGCAGCTCCCGCAGTAGCGAGGCTCTGTGCTCGTACGAGCAAGCGCCGAATCGATCGCACGAGACCGTGGCTAACAACAGTGACAAAACAATGATCGCGCACGAGTCGCCGCCCCTGGGCGACCCGATCGCGATCGTGGGCATGAGCTGTCGCTATCCGGGCGGCGTCCGCTCACCACAAGACCTCTGGGAGCTCGTCGCGTCGGGGACCGACGCGATATCTGAGTTTCCCCCGGATCGAGGCTGGCAGCTGGAGCGCCTCTATCATCCGGATCCAGATCATCCCCGCACGTGCTACACGAGACACGGCGGCTTTATACACGATGTCACTGAGTTCGACGCATCGTTCTTCTCGATTAGCCCACGCGAGGCGCGGGCTATGGATCCCCAGCAGCGGCTGTTGCTCGAAGGGTCGTGGGAGGCGCTCGAGGACGCGGGCATAGATCCCGAGGGGCTCCGCGGCTCTCAGACAGGGGTTTTTGCGGGCGTCACCTCCTCCGCGTATGGAATCTATCTGGACGTCCCTCCTGAGCTAGAGGGACATCTACTGACTGGGACCACGACGAGCGTCGCGTCCGGACGCATCGCCTACGCATTGGACTTCAAGGGGCCCGCCGTGTCTGTCGATACGGCGTGCTCCTCGTCACTTGTAGCACTGCACATGGCCTGTCAGTCGCTGCGCGATCGTGCATGCTCAATAGCGCTCGCGGGGGGAGTGAGCGTGCTCGTCACGCCGGCTCTTTTCATCGCCTTCTCCCGTCACCGCGCGGCGTCTCGGGATGGGCGTTGCAAGTCGTTCGCCGCGAGCGCCGACGGTGTGGGTTGGGGCGAGGGCATGGGACTGCTCGTACTTGAGCGGCTGTCGGACGCTCGCCGTAACGAACACCGAGTGCTCGCCCTCGTTCGAGGCTCGGCAACCAATCAGGACGGCGCGAGCGAGGTCCTCAGCGCACCGAGCGGCTCGGCTCAGGAAGCGGTGATCCGACAGGCGCTTGCGAGCGCCGGGCTATCGTCACGGGACGTCGATGTCGTCGAGGCCCACGGCACCGGCACCATGCTCGGGGACCCAATCGAGGCCGACGCCCTGCTGGCAACCTACGGGCAGGCCCGCAGCAACGGTCCGTTGAGACTCGGGTCGATCAAGTCGAACATCGGACACACGGTGGCAGCTGCAGGGGTGGGCGGCGTGATCAAGATGGTGCTAGGGATGCGCAACGGGCTGCTGCCACGCACTTTGCACGTCGATCGGCCGACCCCACATGTCGACTGGTCAGCCGGTGACGTGCAGCTGTTGACGGATCCCGAGCCGTGGCCGCGCGGCGGACATGTGCGCCGCGCCGGCGTCTCCTCGTTCGGGATCAGCGGCACTAACGCGCATGTGATTCTGGAAGAGCCTCCACTGTCATTCCGGCAATCGCGCGAGACAGGCGCTCCGGCCATCGCCGGGCTCCGCTCGCTGCCGTTCCTCGTTTCTTCCAAGAGCGTTGACGGACTGCGGGAGCAGGCCCAGCGATTGCACGCTCATGTGCAAGAGCACCCGCAGATGGCCCCGCTTGACTTGGCCTATTCGCTGGCGACGACGCGCGCGCACCACGAGCAACGTGCAGCGATCCTCGCCGCTGACCGCGAGGCGCTGATGAGCGGCTTGGAAGCGCTGCAGACCGATCAGCCGGCGGCGAGTGTGGTTCGCGGTGCTGTGTACGCGGGCAAGACGGCGTACATGTTCGCCGGGCAGGGTGCCCAGCGAGCCGGCATGGGGCGCGGCCTGTACGCGGCCTGTCCAGTTTTCGCAAACGCACTGGACGCGGTCTGCGCTGAGCTCGACAAGCACCTGGGACGCCCGCTGAAGACGATCATGTTCGCTGAGCAGAGCGCACCCGAGGCGGCCATGCTTGAGCAGACGAGCTTTACCCAGCCCGCCTTGTTCGCGCTGGAGGTAGCGCTCTTTCGCCTGCTCGGCTCGCTGGGGCTCGAGCCCGATCTGCTGATCGGGCACTCGATCGGGGAGCTTTCTGCTGCGTGTGTCGCGGGGGTGCTCTCGCTGCCGGACGCCGCGAGCATGGTGGCGGCGCGCGGACGCCTGATGGCGGCGCTTGCTCAGGGTGGCGCGATGCTGGCCGTCGAGGCCTCCGATCAGGAGATCGCTACTACGCTGTACGGACTCGAGGAAAAGGTCGCGCTTGCCGCCGTCAATGGTCCCCGCGCAACCGTCGTCTCAGGCGAGGAGGCAACGATCGAGGAGTTGGAGCGCTTCTGGAAGGGACGCGGGCGCAGAGTGACCCGGCTGCGCGTTAGCCACGCCTTCCACTCACCGCTGATCGAACCGATGCTCGCCGAGTTCAGGCGAGTCGCCCAAAGCCTCAGGTTCGAGCAACCGACCATCCCGATCATCTCGAATGTCTCAGGTGCGGTCGCCGGCAAGGAGCTATCGAGCCCTGAGTACTGGGTGAGTCAGGCGCGTCACACGGTCCGCTTCGCCGATGGCGTCGGCGCGCTCGAGCGCGCCGGAGTGACGCGTATGCTCGAGCTCGGCCCCGATGGCGCCCTATCGTCGATGGCCCGCCACTGTCTAAGCGAGGATCTTCGGCACCGCGCTCTCATCGCTCCAGTTATGCGTGCCCACCGAGGTGAGCCAGAGATGCTGCTCGGCTTGCTGGCGGCAGCACACACCCATGGCGTCGCGGTCGATTGGCAAGCGTCGCTCGCTTTGCGCGGGGCATGCCAGCTAGAGATCCCTACCTACGCCTTCCAGCGCCAGCGCTACTGGCTCGAGGGCAGCGGCGGCGCGGGCGACCCGGCTGCGCTCGGCCAAGCCAGTGCCGAGCATCCGTTCCTCGGTGCGGCGGTTCGCCTCGCCGGGGATCGAGGCTGGCTTTTCACGGGGTCGCTTGCGCTGCACGATCAGAGCTGGCTCGCAGACCATGCGGTGATGGGTACCGTTGTGTTCCCCGGAACGGGCTTTATCGAGCTCGCGCTTGCAGCCGGGGAGCGAGTCGGCGCCGCCATGATCGAGGAGCTCACCTTTGAAGCGCCGCTGATCCTCACCGAGGGATGCGCGATGCAGATCCAGCTCACGGTCACCGAGCCAGACGAGCGAGCGCGGCACGAGTTGGTGGTCTACTCGCGTCCACGTAGCACCGCCGATACCGACGACGCGCCATGGACGCGGCATGCCAGGGGCACCCTCGCTTCGCCCGCCGAGCTAGCCGAGCACCCCTCCCACGAGACGTGGCCGCCTGTGGGCACCGCTCCCGCTGAGATCGACTTTCTGTATGACCGTCTCGCGGAGATCGGCTACGAATACGGGCCCGCATTCCAGTGCCTGCAGGCCGCGTGGCAAGTCGGAGACGACGGGTTTGGCGAGCTTGCCCTCGCCAAAGAGCAGGCGTGCGACGCCGACAGCTTCGAAATTCACCCGGCGTTGCTGGACGCGGCGCTTCACATGGCGCTTCAGGCCGTGCTCGCGGGTGAGTCCGGCGGTATGGTGGTGCCCTTCTCGGTGAGAGGGGTACGCGTGCGCCGGACTGGTGCATCGTGCCTGCGTGTACGGCTGAGGTCTGTAGGCAAAGGTGCTCTCAGCCTCACGGCGGCGGACGGCGACGGCAACGAGGTGGTGAGCATTGAGTCGCTGGTGACCCGCTCGATCGACGTGAGCCGACTTCAGGGTGACTGGCGCGCTGCGCACGATGCGATGTTCAGACTCAACTGGGTGGCACGTCGCGTATCTCAGCGCGATCCCCGCGTGCGTCATTGCGCGCTGGTCGGCGAGATCGCTCTAAGCGGGATCGACGACCGCTACCTGGATCTCCACGAGCTCGCCGCGGCGCTCGACGCGGGAGCCCCCGTACCCGATGTCGTGATCGCGAGTGTCGCTCAGGACGTGGATGCAGGGGCAACGGCAGGACGTGCGCGCGCCACGGTCCAGCGGGCGCTCGCTCTGCTACAAGCGTGGCTCGCCGAGGGGCGTCTGGCCCAGGCGCGACTGGTAATAATCACTCGTGGCGCCGCGGTAGTTCGCGACAGAGAGACCCCCGATCTTATGACGGCGCCCATCTCGGGGCTTGTGCGCAGTGCTCAGTCCGAGCACCCTGATCGCTTCGTGCTCGTGGACCTCGAGCCGGGCGATCAGCGCGAGCTCGACTGGTCAGCGCTGTTGGCGCTCGGGGAGCCACAGTTGGCCGTACGAGAAGGTGCCGCATACGCGCCGCGGCTTGCGCGCTTGGACAACGACGGGTTGCTCCGCCTGCCCACCGACGCGCGCGCGTGGCATCTGTGCGCAGAGCGCCGGGGAACGCTCGCAGGCCTTTCACTGCTCGTCGATCCGCGCGCCAGCGAGCCACTAGGCGGCGGACAGGTGCGGATCGCCGTACGGGCCGCCGGCCTGAACTTCCGCGATGTACTGATCGCGCTGGACGTTTACCCTGGGGAGGCTGAGATCGGCAGTGAGGGCGCGGGTGTTGTCATTGAGCTCGGCCCAGAGGTGAGTGATCTGTCGGTCGGTGACCGCGTCATGGGGTTGATCGGCGACGCCTTTGGTCCGCTCGCTCGCGCCGATCGTCGTGGCTTGGTCAAGCTACCCGTCGGCTGGTCGTTCCGCGAGGGTGCCGCAGTGCCGATCGCGTTCCTGACGGCCTACTACGCGCTGTCCGAGCTGGCCGAACTGAAAAAGGGCGAGGTGATCCTCATCCACGCCGGTGCGGGTGGCGTTGGCATGGCGGCGGTACAGATTGCGCGCCACTTCGGCGCCGAGGTCTACGCCACTGCCAGCCCGAGGAAGTGGGACGTCCTAAAGGGGCTTGGGATCGATGAGGAGCACCTCGCCTCCTCGCGTGATCTCGAGTTCCGCGAGAAGGTGTTGTCAGCGACCGGGGGTCGCGGCGTCGATGTTGTGCTGAATGCGCTAGCCGGCGAGTTCATAGATGCGTCTCTCGAGATACTGCCGCGCGGCGGTCGCTTCATCGAGATGGGAAAGACCGACATCCGCGATCCGGGTGAGCTCGCCGTCCGACACCCCGGCGTTCGCTATCGCTGCTTCGATCTTGCTGAGGCCGGACACGACCATATCCAGCGGATGCTCATTGAGATCGTCACGTTGCTTGAGCGGGGGGTACTGCACCGTCCCCCGATCGCGAGCTGGGATGTGCGGCGTGCGCCCGAGGCGTTCCGTCATCTCAGAGAGGGGCGCAACGTGGGGAAGGTCGTGTTGAACATTCCGGAGCCGCTCGACCCTAACGGCACGATCCTGATAACCGGCGCAACCGGGAGCCTGGGCACGCTGGTCGCACGTCACTTCGCCGCAACCCATGGCGCTCGTCACCTGTTGCTGATCAGCCGCAGCGGCCCCGACGCGCAGGGCGGACGGGCCCTCGTGGAAGACCTGACGAAGCTTGGCTGCGATGTGCGGGTCGTAGCCTGCGACGTAGCTGACAGGGCGGGGCTGCAAGAGCTCCTCGCTTCGATCCCGAGCGAGCATCCTCTGACCGCGGTGATCCACGCGGCCGGCGTGCTGGACGACGGCGTGATCGAGACGCTCGACGCAGAGCAGCTCGACAGAGTGATGCGACCCAAGGTGGACGGTGCGCTGAACCTGCACGAGCTGACCGAGCACCTCGATCTCGCACAGTTCGTTTTGTTCTCCTCTGGGGCTGCGACCCTGGGGACGCCGGGCCAGGGAAACTACGCCGCCGCCAACACCTTCTTGGACGCGCTGGCATTGCAGCGCCAGTCCCAGGGGCTGGCCGGGCAGTCGCTCGCCTGGGGGCTGTGGCTGCAGGAGGCCGGCAACGGTATGGGCGGCCTTGACCAGATCGATCGTGCGCGACTGAGCCGCCTCGGGATCGGTGCGCTCTCACCCGAGGAGGGGCTCCAGCTACTCGACGCGGCACAGGCAAGCGACGAGCCTGTTCTCATGCCCGCACACCTGAACTTTGCGGTCCTGCGCGCGCACGCACGCACCGGGATGCTCCCGCCGCTGGTGCAGCTCCTCGTGCGGGTTCCTGCGCGCCGCGAGCTGGTCAGCAGGGGCTCGCTAGCGCTGCGACTATCCCGCACGCCCGAGTCCGAGCGAGATGCGCTCGTGCTCGAGGCCGTGCGCGGGGTCGCCGCCGGCGTGCTGGGCCACGACGCACCCGACGCCATCGATCCTCACACGCCGTTCAAAGATCTCGGGTTCGACTCGCTGGCCGCGGTCGAGCTTTACAACTACCTCTGCCAAGCGACCGGCCTGCAGCTCCCGACAACGCTGGGTTTCGATTACCCGACGCCGGTGGCGGTCGCACATTTCCTGCGCGTGCAAATGGAGTGCGAGGACCACCACGGCGCGACTGCCGACTCGTCGACGGCGGAAGTCAGCGGGGGCGCCCCCGGTGGTGCGCACCAGGCTCGCCCCCGAGTCGCCGCCCAACGGGACGCCGGCCTCAAGCTTCCACTGAAGGCCGGCCGCTAATCCCCCGCGCCGGCGCTTCTGCGACAAGCTTTTCGAGATAAGGCCCGAGCAGCTTCGCGACCGAAGCGGCGCTCATCCTGGTCGTGCCTGCGGGCCAGGTAGCGTAGCTGACCGCAAGACGGACTAGGCACTCGCTGAGGGTCGCGGCGCTCTCGAGGGCGAGCGGTGGCCAGCCGGAGCGAATTATCTGAGTAAGGCGTTCGCCGGCGCGCTCGAGCAAGGGCTTGCCCTCGGCGGTGTGCAGCACGATCAAATCCTCGGCCACATCGTCCTTGAGATTGGTGCAAATCAGTGGATTCTCGACCACGGCACGTACGAGCACTTCGAAGCAGGAGGTGAGGCAACCGGCAGGATCGCCAAGGCGCACGGCGACATTTACCTCCATGCTCACCAGAAATCGGTCAGCCTCTCGCGTGGCGAGCGTCTCAGCGAGCTTGTCTCTCGACCCGAACACCTTGTAGAGAGTCTGGCGGCTGACGCCGGCCGCGAGCGCGACATCGGCCATCTTCACGTCAGTCCACCGGTGCTCACGGAGCTGATCGCGTGCGGCATCTAGCAATGTGCTTCGCAGCAGCTCGCGGGCGGCTACAGGGTATGCAACGCGTTCGGACGTGGGGGCGGTCGTGGACATCGTCCTCCCTGCTCACTGCGTGTTTCGACACGATCCTCCGGCGCTCGGCCCAAAGAGGCAAAGTCAACCTATAGTGCGTTCGCCGCTCGTGGCAAATGGAGCGCGGCCTCTGATCGCACGAGCTGATGTCACATCAGCAGTAATGACTCGTGGTCGCAATACGCGAGCGCTATTCTCACAAGCTCTTCGTAACCCGACTCGGACCTGGAGCGTGGGGGTCAGATGATCGTATGGGACGCAATGACACATCCCAGGACGCTCTCGAGTGAAATCTGGGAGTGGGACGGCGAACGCTATCAGCGCACTACATACGGAGGCCTTCTCGCAGACGCGCGGCGGGCAGCCGCCGCGTTGCGCAGGAGAGGTCTGGGACCCGGGAGCATCGTCCCCGGAGTTCTCACAAACGGACCTAGTACAACGCGCGCTGCGCTAGGTGTCATGTTCACGGGAGCGACGTTCGCCTCCTTGCCGATCATAGCCCGCGGGATGACCATTCCCAATTACCTAACACAGCTTCGAGTGCTCTGCAAGCACCTCCACGCGGACTGCCTCTTGGCCGAGGAGAGATTTCTCGCGTTCATGCCTGGCGACGCCGATATCGGGGTCGATATGATCGGCTACAACAGCCTGCTTGAGAGTGCCGACATGGCCGAGGTCGATCCTCCCGCGCTCGACGATGTTCTCTTCATCCAATTCTCCTCGGGGACAACGGGTGAGCCGCGCGGGGCCGAACTGACTGGGTTAGCGATCGAAGCGCAGCTCATCAGATTGAGCGAGAGCCTTTCCATTGACCCGAGTCGCGACGTGGGATGCATGTGGCTACCGCTCTCCCATGACATGGGCATCTTTGGCGGTGCCTTTCTCGCCTGGTACGCGGGTATGCGAGCTGTCAAGTCGACCCCAGAGCGATTTCTGCAGTCTCCTAGAAGCTGGTTCGACGATTGCGCGCAGTTCGGGGCGACGCTCACCGCAGGCCCTCCGTCGGCGCTCGACATGGCAGCGAAGGCGGAGCGGGTGAGGTCCTCCGGAAGTCGACTGAGCCTTCGCCTCTGCCTCGTGGGTGCCGAAATGGTCGAATGGCCGTTGCTGGAACGAGCGGCGCAGGCATTCAGCCCGCGGGGTGTCGGCATGGAGACGTTCACGACCGCTTATGGGCTCGCTGAGGCGACGCTTGCAGCCACCGTCGGCGCTCTCGATCGTCCACCGGGGTTCATCGACGTCGACGCGGAAGCCCTCGCCCTCGGGGACGTACGCGAGCTCGAGTCGGCCGACCCTCGTGCCAGGCGAATAGTCTCAGCCGGGGCGGCTCTGACCGACACAGTGGTCAGTACAGACAGCTCGACGGGCGAGATCATCGTGCACTCCAGCAGCCTCGCCTCGGGATACTTCGCCAATCGCGAGGCCACCCGCGCGCACTTCCGCGACGGCGGGTTTCGCACATCCGACCTTGGGTTTGTCCGCGACGGCGATCTCTACATCACAGGCCGCAGCGACGACGTCGTGATCGTCCACGGGCGCAAGGTCTTCGTACACGGCCTCGAGGCGCGCCTGGGCTTCGTCACCGGCATCAGGGAAGGCAGCTGCGCGCTGGTACAGAAGGCAGGCCTCGGGGGCAGACACGTCTGCCTCGTCGCTGAGATAGATGACAGCCAGGTGGAGCCGCACGCGCTGGCTGCCCGCTTGAGTCGCCTCGCGATGGAGACAGAGGGACTCCCAGTGGATGAAACAGTCTTCCTTCCGGCCGGGACGTTCCCCAAGACTCCCAGCGGCAAGGTTCAACGCTATCGCTGCCGGGAGATCATTCGCCGCCCTTACGCGGGCCTGCGTGTTCGCCACAACGGGCCCGTGGAAGTGAGGGTTGGCGATGGGTGAATGGCGCCATCGCTCGTCGGAGGGGAGCGCGTCCTGACGCAGCTTTCGGCCCCCCAACCGCTGGCTGGCCCGTCCTTGCCACGCACGATGCGCGCACTGAGCATGTCCGCGGCGCTGCTCGTGGCGGCGCTATGCGCAGGGTGTGGGCAGGTGCAACCGGGCAGGCTACTCGCGCTCGGCCCTGTCGCGAAGCTGCCCCTGCCGAGCAGCTCCCACATCATCGTGCTGATGATGGAGAATGCCGAGTACGGCGAAGTGATTGGCTCCCCGGCGGCACCTTACGTGACGCGACTCGCCCGTCGCTACGGCGTAGCGACCAACAGCTTTGCGATCAGGCATCCATCACTGCCCAACTATCTCGCGCTGACAAGCGGGTCGACTCACGGCATCAGCTCGGATTGCACCGGCTGCAGCGTAAGTGGGGAAAACATCGTCGACCAGTTGGAACGTGCCGGTATCTCATGGCGAGCGTATATGGAGGAACTTCCGCGCCCCTGCTATTTGGGTCCCGGAGCAGGCGGATATGCCAAGAAGCACAATCCGTTTGCCTACTACGCGGATATCACCAGATCCCCATTGCGCTGTCGACGAATTGTGGGCTTCCATGCTCTGTCAACGGCGCTGCGCGCCGGGCAACTGCCCACGTATTCATGGATAACCCCCAACCTGTGCGATGACGGCCATAGCTGTCCGGTGGCGGCGGGCGACAAATTCCTTTCGCGGACGGTGCCGGCGCTTTTGCACGAGCTTGGCCCCCACGGCTTTCTGGTGCTCACCTGGGACGAGGGTAGTTCGGACAGGGGTTGCTGCGGCGCCGCTACCGGCGGGCGCATACCGACGGTCGTGGCAGGACCTGACGTCAGGCCGGGTGCCATCGACAGCCAGCCGATCGACGATTACGGTGTCTTGAAATCGATTGAGGAAGTGCTCGGCGTGCCTGCGCTCGGCGGCGCCGCAAGTCTGCGCAGCGGGAGCCTGCGCCCACTGTTCACGAACTTCCCACATATCGCCTGAGCCCGCGCCTCCGCGCCTCAGAAGCCATATGCGCGCGAGAAGGAGTCGGGTACAAGCGCGTTCGGATCGCCCCACACCCGCTCCAGGATCGCTTCGCCGACTTGGTCCACGGTCATCTCAGATGTATCCAGCCACAGCCCCACGCCCGCGATCTCTCGTCGCATAACCTCATCGAGATACGCCCATCTCATCGCTCGCTCTGGCTCGGCCCTTCGATACGCGACGCTCACCCGCGGTGCGAGCACAACGAGCAGCACCGGGCCGCCCGCAAGCCAGGAACAGGTGCGAGCAAGGCGATCACGGGTTACGATCACATCGTCGATCAACGGTACAAGCCCAGCATTAAAAAGCTCGAGGCGAGCAGCCCAACGTTCCGCTCGCGAAGCTGCAGCTGGCGCTCCGACTCCGCTTCGCAGTCGTCGCCCCTCGCCTCGGCGGCGACGACTGCGAAGCGCTGCAGCAACTCCCCGCTTACGTGCGCGGTCTCACCTAGGCGTGTGGCCAAAGCACCGGCTGTCGCGGTCTTACCCGCCCCTGGGATCCCGGTCAAAATGAGGATACCCGGGGCCAGCGCATTCGTAAGTGTAGATCTCATCGTGCCAACGGGTAGCATTCGCAACGTGGGTGAAAAGCGAGTCGTATATATATTGAGACAGTATCCCCAGATCACGGAGACTTATATGGAGACGGAGCTGCGCGTCCTCGAGGAGCGTGGCCATACCGTGGAGGTGATCGCGCTGAACGTCGCGAGTGATCCTCGTCGTCACACACATTCGTTCCACTACATCCCACAAGATGACGAACGCGCGATCGCAAGGGCGGTGCGAGAGCTTGAGCCCGACGTGATCCATTCACACGAGTTGGACACCGCACGCAGGGCGTATGAGGCCAGCCGCGCGGCGGGTGTACCTTTTACCTTGCGGACCCACTCATACGACGTAATGGGCCTTGCACCCGAGCGCGTGCGCAGCCTGGGGGCGTATCTGAACGACGATCATTGCGCGGGCGTGCTCGGGTTTCCCTTCGCCCTCGATCCGCTGATCGCCGCCGGAGTGTGCGAAGAGCGAATCCGCGTCTGCTATCCGGTTCTCGACTACCGTCGTTTTCACGACAAGTCCGCTAACGGGCGCGCCGTGATGAACATCGGCGCCTGCCAGCCGAAGAAGGGCATGGACGATTTCGTAAGGCTCGCACACGCGCTTGGCGAAAAAGAGTTCAATCTGTGGGCGATCGGGTTTGACGTCGCAAGCATCCAACGGCTGAACGACAGCCTGGGAGGACCGCTGACGGTGATGCCCCCGACCGAACACGAGGAGATGCCAGCCTGGTACAAGCGCCACGAATGGCTCGTTTACACGGCCACCGAGCCGACCGTTGGCTGGCCTGTCGCGGTGGCGGAGGCGCAAGCCTCCGGGGTGGGTGTCTGCATGCAACGGGTTCGGGGGGACATCGCAGAATATGTAGGCGATGCTGGGTTTATCTTCGACACGATCGACGAGGTGGTTGAGATTATCTCCGAGCCCTTTCCTGAGGAGATGCGCTCCCGAGGCTTTCAGCACGCCGAGAGATCAGACGTGCGCTCGCACATATCAATCCTGGAGGAGCTTTGGGGCACCGCGTGAGGGAGCGGCTCCAGCACCGGCCTATTCACACCCAGAGCGCCGACGCACCCTTGCCGTAGACGTTGCATGGTAGATTCGCCGCGATCTCGACCTGGCGCCGCTCGTGCGCCGAAAGATACGTCGCGAGCACGCTCTCAAGCAGATCCCGCCCGTGGCGGGCCGAGTGGGCGTAGGCTCGTGGCGCGGTCAGCCGAGTGTGCACGTGCCCGTAGAAGGCCGCTGTCACCTGGTCGCTCCTCTCAACCACCGCCTCGGAGGTGATGAGCACGCCGTCTCGGTAGGCGCGCAGCTCCGTTGGGCTCACGTTAAAGAAGCGCAGGCCGTCGGCGTATCGCAGCTCGACACGTCCCTCCTCGCCTATCGCTTCGACGCGACAGCCTCCTTGGCCCTCGCCGATGTGCAACACACCCAGCCCGTCGCCGAAGCGGTAGCGCGCGAAGCATCGGACGTCCGCTGGCGGGCCGGCCGTGCTGAAAGAGAGATCGGCGGAGACGCCTGTAGGGCGCCGACCAAAGAACATTTCCGCTAGGTAGAGCGCATGTATTCCTGCGTCGAGGAGGCGGCCGCCGCCGGCGAGGGACGAGTCGTAGCGCCATCCGGGCCGGAACTCGGGCACGCCGTCCCACGGGTAGGAGCCGAGCCCCTCCAGGACCACTGTCTGCAGTCGCCCGACGATGCCTTGCCCGATCAGCTCGCATACCCGTTCGTGCTCCTCGAAGCTTGCGTAGTTGTGGACCATTAGACAGCGCGCGCCGGTTGCTTCGCTCGCCTCCACGATCGCATCCGCGTCAGCGAGCGTCGTCGCGATCGGCTTCTCGCACAGGACATGACGACCGCTGGCGATGACGTCCAACGCCTGCGCGCGGTGGATCCCCGGCGGCGTCGCGATCAGCACCACATCGAGATCCTCGTGTTCGAGCATCGCGCGATGATCGATGTAGACAGCCGGACGTCCGCCCACCGCGACCGCGGCTGCCACCACCTCGCCTCGACGAGCGGAGATGTCGGCCACTGCGCGGATCTCGAAACGGCCCGAGGCAAGGATCGCGGCCACGTGGGCCGTCTCGACGATCTGCCCGCAGCCGATGATGCCGAGCCGCAGGGTAGAGCGGATCGACACTAACGCCAGCTCTCCGCCAGCTGTGCGAGGGGGCGACCAGCGATCTGCTCGAACAACTCGCGTTCCTCGAGCAGATTCTGTGCCGCGCCCTGGCGCTCATGGGAGGCGAAGTAGTGGCAGATGACGCGCTCGGGATCGTCGTCAAGCCAGCGCAGACGCCCGGACTCGTAATGCGCCCCCATGCTCGCGGCCCTCTGGCCAGGCCGGCCCGCCATCAGCGAGTAGAGCATCTGCGTTACAAAGCGCTGACCCTCCAGCAGCGCATCCGGGACGCTCGCCACGAAACTCTCGAGATGCTCAGGCGCAAAGAAGCGTGAGACCTGCGCGCAAACGAGACCGCAGCACAGGTCGGCCGCGTAGGGAGCACCTGGCATCAGCGTTGGCACCCAATGAGGCCCCTTTGGGTTACGCTCCGGTGAGTAGAGAAGTGATGGCTTCGGCTCGGCCGCCGTCGCCCACTTGAGCAACGCCTCGGGCTTCGCGAGAAACACAACGTCGCTGTCCATGCCGATTACGTGTTCGCTCGACGCAAGCACGTAGTAGTCGATTATCTGACACATGCGCACGCTCTCCTCGCGGGCACGGATCAGTAGTGGGTAGCCTGCGAGCCGGGCCGCGATGAGCTTGTCAGCGACCAGCTTGCTGATCATCCTCGCGCCGCGGACGCGACGCCGCAGGAGCGTCCGATCGAACAGAGTCAGCGAGCCGTCGTCGTGGATCACCACGCGTACCTCCGGTGCGAACCTGTGCAGCGATCCGATGCCGAAGAGATAAAGAGCCACCGTCTCGTGACCGACGAGGGTGTGTACCTCGAGGTCTTCTGTGGCCCCGAAGCGCATCACCGGCGAGACCATCTCACCGAGGATGTGACGACAGTAACGCAGCCTGTCAGCCAAACTGGGCGGCGAGCTGCGCACAGCGCGATCCACCACAGTGCCTATTGCTCGTCGGGCACGGTGCTTCGCCGCTCCGTCACGGTGAGCCTCGCGATCAGCAGATCAGAGACGCTGCCAATCGTCTTGTAGAGAGACACATCAACATCGGCATCGTCGAAGCAGACACCGGTGTCACGTTCAAAGTATGAAAAGACGAATGCTAGCTCGACCGAGTCGATGCCGACGTCTTGCAACACCGTATCGGGCCCAAGATGATCGCCGGCGATCTCGAGCCGTCTGCTCAACAGCAGCCCGAGCTCGCGAATGATGTCATCATGCTCACGCATCTTTTCAACCCTCACCCTCGGAGGACTACATGAGCCCGTGCGGGGCGGTATCGTCATTGTGACATCACCGTCTGGCGTGCGCGAGCTCACTTCCGCCTCGCCAAGTGATCGCAAACGCATGTCGCCGCCGGCACCAGCGACGCTAGAATGCGCTGCCTCATGCGACTGGTGGAGCTCGACACGACGCCTGCTCGGATGGCGTTCCTGGTGACCGGCGTTCCCGGGTCCGGTAAGACGACCGTGTCACGAAATCTCGCGCGAAGATTTCCCCGAGCGGCTCATATCTCGGCCGATGAGATTGGAGCGATGGTCAGCTCAGGCAAGGTCCCACCGTCGCCCGTGCGCAGCGGGACTACGCCGGACGCGGTTACGGCTGGAGGCGAGGAGGGAGGCGAGGCGGATCGCCAACTCCTGCTGCGGGCCCGCAATGCGAGTCTCCTCTGTGACAGCTTCTTTAACGCCGGGTTCACCCCGGTCGTGGATGACGTGGTCGTCCGCCGGCTGCAGCTCGAGCACTATCTCGAGCATCTGCACTCGCGGCCGCTCGTGCTAGTGGTACTCGCGCCGCGCCGCGACGTCCTGCTAGCGCGTGACCGCGCGCGCGAGCCACACAAGCGTGGCCTAGCCGAGGAATGGCTGTTTCTCGAGGACACACTCCGCGACGATCTCTCACACGTCGGCCTCTGGATCGACACGAGCGATCAGTCGCCCGGCGAGACCGTCGAGGCAATTCTCGCGGCCTCGGGGCGCGCGTCGGTGCCGCAGATCGACAGGATCTTCACGTGAGCTGGCCGTCTTCCGCGGACAGCGTGGCATACGAGGATCGCGCAGCTCCCCCGCCTGCGCTGCGCCGGACGGACCTCGTTGTGACATCGATTGGTCGTGGCGAGTTCGTGGCGCCGTACGCCGAGCTAATCACTGCCAGCGAAGCCACGGATCTCGTCCGTCTCATCGTGATCCCCGACCGTAAGACGCCCGGCGAGCTTTTCGAGGCCGTCGATGGCGCCCGTCGACTTGGCGTCAACGTGCTGATGCCGACACTCGAGCAGCAGCAGGATCTCCTCGCGCGGCTCGCGTGCCCCTACCTCATCCCGTGGGACTCAGATGCTCGCCGTAACGTCGGCTTTCTGCTCGCGTGGATGTCCGACGCTGAGTACGTCGTCTCAATCGACGACGACAACCTCCCCGCGCGCGCGGACCTCATCAATCGCCACGCCGTCGTCGCCGAGCCACCCGCGACCCACACTGTTGTGAGCTGCCGGTCCGGTTGGTTTAACCCATGCGACATGCTCACGATGGATCGTCCTGCGATACGCATCTTCGCGCGCGGTTTTCCCTACAGTCAGCGCACCTCCGCGTGTGACAGCTTCACAACGCGCCAGGCTGAGGCCGCCGTCCACGTCAATGCAGGGTTGTGGTGGGGCGATCCCGACGTCGACGCCGTCACGCGCCTCGCGATCCGACCAGCCGTCCGGAGTGAGCCACCGCGCGCGCTCGTGCTCGACCGCGACACCTGGGCGCCTGTGAACACTCAGAACACAGCCTTTCATCGCGACGCACTGCCCGCATATTGGTTCGTGCGCATGGGCCAGTGCCTGCTCGGCCATCGAATCGACAGGTTCGGCGACATTTTCAGCGGGTACTTCGTGCAGGCCTGTGCGAAGCATCTCGGGAAGTCAATTCGCTTCGGGGACCCGGTTACGAATCACGTGCGCAACCGGCACATGCTCCTGGAGGACCTCAGAGCAGAGCTCCCCGGTATTCTTGTGCTTGAGCATCTCTCTGAATGGCTCAGGGAGTGCGCTCTGGAGGGCTCGAGCTATACGGCTGTCTACCTTTCACTCAGCCACGCCCTAGATGAGCTCGCCGAGTGTGACGCGGAGATCTCGAGCATGCCCGGCGTCGGGCAATTCCTGCACCAGACCGCATCCGCAATGAGGGAGTGGCTGGAACTGCTGAGCCGCGTCATGGCATGAGCGTGTCCGCGCAGGAGCGACTCGACGGCGCCGTGGCATTGATTACCGGGGCAAGTGGTGTGATCGGCAGCGCGATTGCAAGGCAACTCGCCTGCATGGGGGCGGACCTTGCTCTGCACTTCGCCACGTGCCCCATTGATGATCTCGCTGCGACGCTCGCGGCGGGGGGTACAAGCGTTGAGTCAATCCATGCCGATCTGACACAGGACGGAGCCGCAGAGGATCTCTGCGCGCAGGCACGAGAGCGCCTCGGTAGTCCTCACGTCATTGTGCACGCTGCCGGACTCCTGCGTCCCGCGCTCGCCCAGCGTGCCTCATCCGCGGACTGGGACGTCATGCAGGCTGTGAATGTGCGCGCTATTCTCGTCCTCATGCGTGAGTGCCTGGATGACATGGTCGAGCGCAATGACGGTCGCATCGTTGCACTCGGCTCTGCCTCCGGCCTGCGCGGCACGCGAGGCCAGGCAAGCTATGCGGGAACGAAGGCGGCGCTGACGGGGATCGTGAAGAGCGTTGCCCGGGAGGTCGCCCCGCACGGAATAACTTGTAACCTCGTCGTGCCCGGATATGTGCCGGCAACAATTAGTGGGCTGGGAGGTCAGCTGGTAAGAGAAAGCCTTCTCGAGGCGACGCCGATGCGCCGCGCCGGCACTCCGGAGGAGATCGCCGCCGCTGTTGGGTTTCTGTGCACACCTGGCGCATCTTTCATCACGGGACAGGCTCTGGCCGTCGACGGCGGCCTCAGTATGTGAGTTGCGATGGACATCGGGCCGCCGCCCTACGCGCTGCTGTTCCCGGGCCAGGGCAACCAGTACCCGGGCATGGGATGGCGCGCGTATCAGCGCTCGCGACGCGCTCGCATGCTCTTTCGCGAGGCTGAGCGTCTCACGGGGATCCCGATCCGGCGCCTGTGTTTCGATGGCACCCGTCCGGAGCTCGCACGCACGCAGATCACTCAGCCCTGCCTGTTGGTAGCTAGCCTGGCATGCGTCGCGGCGCTTGAAGAGGAGCTCGAGGCTGCCGGGCGCCGCCTCGAGCCGCAGTTGATAGCCGGTCACAGCCTGGGACACTTCGCCGCCCTCGTCACCGCCCGCGCGCTGCCGTTCGCCAGCGCTCTGGAGCTCGTGTGCGCCCGGGCGGAGTTGATGGCTGAGGTTACGGAGGGTGGGATGGCGACGGTCGTCGGTCTCGCCTCCGAGCGAGTACGCACACTCTGCCGTTCGGTCGCCGAGGGTGCAGTCGTGGTGGCGGCCGTGAATGGCCCGTGTCATACCGTGATCTCGGGAGCGAGCCTCCCGCTCGCCGAGGCGCTGGAGGCGATGCGTGCCGCTGGAGCGGCACGTATCGTCGTGCTGCCTGTGAGCGTCCCGGCGCACACGCCGCTGATGGTTGATGCCCAGGTCGCGCTCAAGCCTCGCATCGCGAGGCTCTCGATCTCCCGACCGCGATTCCCCATCGTCCTGAACGGCACAGCGCACCCGACGCTTTCGCCGATCGAGATCGGCGCCGAGTTGATGGTTCACATGTGCCGGCCTGTTCAATGGTGGCCATCTGTCCAGGCCATGCTCGTGCGCGGTGTGCGCCTGCTCGTTGACACTGGTCCGGGAAGGGCACTCGCGAAGAGCCTCGGACCTGAGCTCGGCGCGATGACGGCGACCCTCGAGCAGCTCGGCACGCTTGCAGCGAGTCCCTGCTAGCAGATGCGCCGCGCGCTCCTCTTCCCGTGGTCGGCTGGCGGCGCCGCCGGATACACCTGTAGATGTCTTGCGCTCGCGACCCGTATCGCCGCAGAGTATCGCTGCGCGTTTGGCCCCGAAGCCATCCCCGAGCTCGTGGAACACGGCGGATTCCCGCTCGTGGGCTCGAGGCTGCGTCCGACGTCCAGCTCTCCGCGCCATGACTTCCTGCCGTTCGCCAATGTCGAGCGGGTGTATGCCGTAGCTGGGCGCTACTACCTGCCCCAGCGCGTGCGAGATCACGTCCTGCGCGATCGCAGGGCGATCGAAGAGCATCGTCCCGACCTGGTGGTGGTCGACATGCAGCCAACGGCCTCGATCGCCGCCCGGAGCTTGGGGGTGCCGGTACTCTCGATTGCCGACGCCGACTTCCTCTCGCCGTCGGCCTGCGCGTGGATGCCCTGGCTGAGCCTCGAGCCCGAGGCGCTGCTGCCGCATCCGCCGTGCCTGCCGGCGTTCAATGAGGTGCTTGAGGAGTTGGCGCTCGGGTCGATTCGGTCCCCCACGGAGCTGCTGTGGGGCAACGCGACGATCGTGCCGAGCTGCAGTGAGCTCGAGCCGTTGCCTGCCTCCCCGCCCGGAAGGCGACAGGCGGCGCACATAGGACCGCTCTACTGGGATCCGCCGGCGGCGAGACCGCGGCTGCCACCGAGGACAGGGGGATCTATCCACGTGTACGTGACGGTCGGCAGTGGTGGGATGATCAGCACCCGCATACTTCGAGAGGTGCTTGGCGCGCTTGCACGACCGGACATCATCGTCTTTGCCTCGATCGGTATCAGCCCGCCTCCCGGGTTGCCGACTGGCGAGAACCTGCATCTGGGTGGATTCACGGGGTTGACCCAGGCCGTGCAATGGAGCGACGTTGTAATCACCCATGGCGGCTACAGCAGCGTGATTGCGACCATGTCGCTCGGTCGCCCACAAGTCGTGCTTCCGCTGATGTCCGAGCACGAGGCGAACGGTCGCCAGATGGTCGAAGCGAGCGGCTGTGGTGTACTGGTGCGGCACACGTCGACCGACCGCGACAGCCGCAAGGTGCGCTACATCAACCGTCGCAGCGGTGAAAGTGACAATCCTGTTCCAAAGAGAGAGGACATTCTCTCCTCCGTATACGAGGTCTACGAGAACAAGGCCTGCCATGATCGCGTCTCGAAGATGTCTGAGAGGCTCGCGGCCGCGCGCCGCTGCAGTGACCTGCTCGAGCTCCTCGACGCGGCTCAGGTGTAGGGCTATGCTTCGCCAGAACGATGGTGAACGCTCTGTTTTCCGCCAATCTCCTACGCCCGTGTGCACATGTCTTACCCATTTGGCTCGTGGGGCCGTGGGTAACGCCTTCACAGGCGGGGCCACCGGCAGTGAGCGGATGACAGGATGCGACGCGTCGCCGTAACTGGAGCGGGAGGATTTATCGGACATCATCTGGTTCGATGCCTCAAGCGACACGGCTACTGGGTCAGAGGCATCGATCTGCGATTACCTCAGTTCGCGCGGAGCGACGCCGACGAGTTTCATCTCGCTGATTTGCGCGAGAAGCCCAGTGCGATGGCGGCGATGGACGGAGTCGATGAGGTATACGCACTGGCAGCTGACATGGGAGGGATGGGATTCATCTCGAAGGAGGAAGCGAGCATTCTCCACGGCAACACCCTGATCGACCTCAACTCACTTGACGCCGCCCGCTGTCGCGGTGTCGAGCGCTACCTATATGCCTCCTCCGCCTGCATCTACCCCGCATATCTGCAAGAGCTCGCGCACGCCACCCCCCTACGTGAGCACGACGCACTGCCCGCCTCCCCGCAGGGGGCGTACGGGTGGTCGAAGCTCCACGGGGAGATCGCACTTCAACACTTTGCAAAGCAGTACGGAATCGAGCCTCGGATCCCACGTCTGCATAACGTCTACGGACCGGAAGGAACATTCCAGGGTGGACGCGAGAAGGTACCCGCCGCGCTGTGCCGGAAGGTCGCGGTGGCGCCGCCATACGGCGACGTCGAGATCTGGAACGACGGTGAGCAGACACGCTCGTTTTGCTACGTAGACGATTGTGTCACCGGGTTGCACAAGCTGATGCGCTCGGACTTCCGCGACCCGCTCAACGTCGGCAGCGACGAGCTTGTGTCGATCAATGGGCTCGCAAGGCTCGCGCTCGAGGTCGCCGGACGCGAGGATCTGACGCTCAGCCACGTTCCCGGTCCGGAAGGGGTCAGGGGTCGGAACTCGGACAACAAGCTCGTCTCGCGCGTGCTCGGGTGGCAGCCGGAGATCCCGCTCGAGCAGGGCATGCGTGCGACGTACTCCTGGATCGAGCAGCAGGTGCGTGCGGCGAACCGCGAACGGCCAAGGTTAGAGGCGAACACGCTTGCCTCCTGAGCCGAAAGGTGCCGCCTCGATGGCGACACCTCGAGCCGACCGCCTCGATGGCATCGATCCGACTGGCTTACTCGACCACGGTGCGCATGCGTACGGAGGTGGCGCGCGTGAGTCGCTCGCGGCACAGGCGGCGATCAGCGTTGAGCGACTGACAAAGCGCTACGGCAGCGGGCGCGGCGCGGTTCTCGCGGCATCGGAGATTTCCTTCGAGGTTCGTGCAGGTGAAGCTTTTGCCCTGCTCGGGCAGAACGGCGCGGGGAAGTCGACGATCATCAGGACGATTGCGACCCTGATCAGGCCTGATGCCGGCCGGGTACTGCTCAACGGCCGCGACGTCGTCATCGATCCCGTCGGCGCACGAAGCTCGCTTGGCGTGGCGCTCCAGGGAACAGGCGTTCCAAGGCGTCAGACCGCCCGTCAGCTAATCGGGTACCACGCGCGTCTACACGGGCTGGGACGGGCCGTGGCCCATGCCCGCACCGTCGAACTCGTGAACTCGTTCGGGCTAAACGAGGTAGCCGATAGGACCGTCTCCACCTACTCTGGGGGGGAGCGTCGTCGCCTCGACCTCGCGCTCGCCCTCGTCCACCGTCCCAGCGTCGTCCTGCTCGACGAGCCGACGACGGGGCTTGACATCGGCTCCCGCAGCGCGATGTGGGAGCAGCTGAACACCCAGCTGGCCGCCGGTACGACGGTGTTCTTCTCTACCCACGACCTGCAGGAGGCTGACGAGCGCGCACACCAGGTCGCGATCATCGATCACGGACGGGTGGTCACGTCGAGCCCAGCCCAGGCGCTCAAGCGCCGCTTCTCGACGCAGACTCTGAGGGTTTCGTTTCGCGACGCGGCACAGGCCGAACAAGCGATGGCCGTACTCGGGCAGGGTGTGCGCGAGGAACGGGGATCGCGGATCGCAATAGCGGTCGGCGATCCACAGCAAGCCGTGTTACTGATACGTCGGCTCGAAGCGCTTCGTCCAGAGGAAATCTCGCTTTCGGAGCCGTCGCTTGCGGACATTTTCGAGCGCCTCCTGGACCACTCGCTGCCAGGCTTCGCGCGGCCGTCCGCCGGGCGTCTATGATGAACGCAGCGAGCACGGTCGAGCAGTTGGCCATCCTCACTCGGAGACTGCTCGGGGAGCTCCTCTCCGAGCCTGCTCCCCTGATTGGCACGCTGATCCTGGCTCCCGGCTATCTGATGATCGAGGACGCGCTGTTCGGCCACCTCGCCGCGCGCGCTCCCGGTGTCCACGGGCACTATTTGGCGTTTATCGTCCCGGGCGCCGTGCTCGTGGCAACGATCGCAAGCACCAACGCCGGCTTCGCGATTCTGCGCGACCAGAACGATCACTATCTCGAGCGATTGCTGACAATGCCGATCTCTCGGGTCGCGATCGTCACGGCTCCGCTGTTGTTCGGCGCGGCGTTCGCCGTCTGTAACGCGGCGATGGTGCTCGCCTTCGCCGGAGCTCTTGGACTCGCCCCGGTCACCGGCCCAACCGGGATCGCAGCGATCCTGCTGGTCGCCGGTCTGTTCGGTCTTGCCATCGCTGGCTTTATGGTCTCCGTCGCGCTGCTGACGCAGAGCATCGAGCTAGTGCAACTCGCGGACCTCTCGTGTTTCCCGTTCCTGTTCCTGTCCTCGCTGACGCTCCCCCGCGCCGACCTCGGCGGCTGGCTGCGAGTCGTCACGATTGTCAATCCGACGACGTACGTCGTCAACGGTCTGCGCGCGATCATGAGTAGCGGCTGGGTCTTTGCGCAGGTCTGGCCCGCCTTCGCCATTGCTTGCGCCTGTTCCGGCACGATGCTTGCGGCAGCTGTCCTAGCGGCACGTCGCGTTACCGCCTGCTGACCACTCGGCGGCAGACGCTAGCGAGCATATGGCACTGGTGAGCGCATACGAGCACTTCCACCGCGCATCGCCGCCGTCGCTGAGCGCTGTCGCGGCCGCGCTGCGACGCTCAGCCGCGACCGCGGGTAGAGCACCGATCGTCGTGCTGCTCATAGACGGGCTGGGCGCCGGCATGCTTGAGGCCTCATCGAGTGCGATGCCCCGACTCGCCTCCGCCTGGCACAAGGCCGGATTGCCGGTCGCCCGCGCGTGCTTCCCCACGACGACCGCGACCTGCCTGCCGAGTCTTGGTCGCGCGGCGTCGCCGGCCGAGCACGGGCTGGTCGGCCACAGCTTTATCGACACCGCGAGGCACCCCATTGGCCTCGCGCGCCCCAGCCATCTCGCCGAGGGCGCTCCTGCGCTGGTCCTCGGTAGGGCTCCCGCACTGTTGCCCAGGGGTTCCGCGCTTCTCACCACCAACCGACTGCGCAGCCCGTCCTTCGCGCGCGAGGCATTTCCTGGCGCCGTGCAGATCTGCATCGAGGCGAGCGCCGCGATCGCCGAGTGCGTCGCACAGACCGCAGCAAAGCACGACTTGGTGTTCCTTTACAGCGACGAGCTGGACCACGCCGCGCACCGCGAGGGGCTGGGCTCCGCTCGCCACCTCGCTGCAATGAGGGAGGCGGATGTCCTCTACGGCGAGCTCACGCACCTCCTAGACCGTCTCACGCTCGTGGTGATCGCCGATCACGGCATGGTGCCCGTCTCCCACTGGCACAGGCTCGAGGACTTCATCTCTGCAGAGAATCTCATCGGCGTCGCGGGCGAGGCGCGCGCCGTACACCTGTATACCTGCGAGGGACGCATGAGCGCTCTGCATGAGTCCTGTCGGGACATCCCGCAGGCGCTCGTGCTAACCCGCGGCGAGCTGGAGTCCTGCGGCCTGCTCGACGGCGCAGCGCGTCCCGGCGTGATGGCTAGAGTCGGGGATCTCGTGTTGACATTCGAGCAGCCCGACGTTGGCATCACGTGGGCGGGTGGCCCGGGCGAGCGTCGGGCTCCGGCCCAGCACGGAGGCCTGTCGGATGACGAGCTGTTCGTCCCGTTCGTGTGTCACGCCAGGCACGTCTGAGCATGACGATAGGCTGCTCCGCGCCAGCGCCCACGTGAGCTCGCTCTCTTGATGAAACCAGGCGCGCCCTGCGCCAATCACGTCAGGCGCGCTTACCTTCCACATCGCATGCGCAAAGGGCGCCGCGTAATCGGTCTCTACCTCCACGCGGCGAGGGTGTACCCGCAGGCCTACCCCAAGCGCCTTGAGCGCCGCCTCCTTCAGGGTCCAGCACGCCCGCATGACACTCGGCGGCGCCGCCCGTGGCCAGCGCGCGAGCTCGTTGGCGCTCAACGCAAAGTCGGCAAGTCCGTCGAGACAGACAGAGGCGTGCTCGAGATCCACACCGATGGGCTCGGCGCCCGAAACTGCCGCAGCTAGGCCGCTGCCGCGCGAGTGGCTGATCGCCAACCACAACGCATCCACCCTGTTCCCCTCGTACACCGGGAGCGGGCGTCCTCCCGGTGCGTAGGCAACGGTGAGCTTTGCTAGCTCGAGATCTCCCCCGAGCGCCTTGCGCAATGCCAGCTTTGCCGCCAAGCGTCCCGCCAACCAGTCGGATCTTCGTCGCTCGCTGCGCAGCTGCTCGGCCGCTGAGCGCTCCCGGGGCGACAACCACGGCAGGCGCAGGGGAGGATGGGTGTGCTCAAGGGGCGCGACGAGCACGCACCGCACGTGCTCGAGCCCGGGCGCCGGTGCATCCAAATGTCGCCAGTGCCCCACCGCTTCTGTGCTTATCGCCAGCCGTCGGTCGGGGGCTCGAGCAGCGCGCAGCGGCGGATCTTCCCAGTTGCTGTGCGCGGCAACCTCCGCACGATCCGAATCACCGACGGCACCTCGTGGGCGCTCAGCTCCTCGAGCAAGAAGGCTCGTAGCTGGTGCCGAGCGAACGCGTCACCTTCGACGTATGCGCACAGGCGAGGTATGTCCCGCTCGTCAGGGACAGCAAGCACGACGCAGTCCCGAATCGGACTGTAACGACGTATCACGTCCTCGACCTGGCCCGGCACGACCTTCTCCCCGCCGAGGTCGATCGTGGGGCTCAAGCGTCCCTGGAGGTGAAGTCGTCCGTCATCGGCGAGCCAGCCACTGTCGCCGGTCCGGAAGCTTGTCGGCGCGCGCGAGTCTCGACGCCCGCTGGGACCGACGTCCAGCAGGAGCGGCGGCGTTCCGGTGGTCCGCACGATGATCTCCCCCGAGGTCCTGCCCGCGAGCGTCTCGACCGCGATCGAGACGCCTCTAAGTGGCCAGCCGACCGATCCCGGCACCCCCTCGGGCTCGAAGCTCACCATGCCCAGCTCGGTGCTTCCGTAGTGGTTGCACAGCGGCTGACCGTAGGTTTCATGCCAGCGATCGACCAACTCGGGAGACAGCGCCTCACCAGCGGAAACCGCGAGCCGCGGCGGTCTCTCGAGCGGCGGGCTCTCCAGGTACCACCGGTAGAGCAGGGGGACGGAGAACAGGACCGTGACGCCATGGCGGATACACAGCTCGGCGAGTGTCGCCGGAGGGGTCGGCGTCGGCGCTGCGATGTAGGTCGCACCCTGAGCAAGACAGCCAAGCAGCCCAGCCACGAATGAATACGTGTGATGCAATGGCGTCGTGCACAGAAGGACGTCCTGGCGCTCAAGCGCGGTGGCCTGGGCGAGTGCGAGCGCGCCGGCCGTCACCGTCTCCCAGGAGCGCTCCGCGATCTTCGCGTATCCCGTGACTCCCGAGGTCACGAGCGCTAGTGCCGGACCGGGATCGAGCAGGCTCGCATCCGGCCGGCGGGGGCTTGAGATTGACGAGACGACGCGACCGGAGAGGATCGTCTCAGCGCCGAAGCGATCGACGAGTCGGGCGCGCTCGCGGGGCGGGCTGGACGAGCTCACGAGCAGCGTGCTCGCTCCGAGCTGGTATGCGCCGAGTACCGCACCGAGTGTCTCGGTTGCGGTCGTGACGAGGATCGCGAGTCGCGCGCCGGGACCGAGCCCACGACGCGCGAGCTCGCCCGCGTGTACTTCCGCGAGCGCTTTGAGCTCGGCGTAGGCGACGCTGCGTTTCCCGTCGACGAGGGCCGGCGCCAAGGGTCGCTCCCCGGCCCATCGTTCGAGCGCGTCGAGCAGCATGCTCACCGTGCACCGCCCCGCACCAGGCGCTCCCACGCCTGTCCGGCGATGACCAGCCTGGCGAGCGTCGCGGGCCAGTCGGTTGCGACTGACTCGTACGTCGTCGCCTGGCTGCGAGCGATGGAATTGCTACCACGAGCGGCTCCCCGGTCGGCCGGAGCGGCGAGCACCACGAAGGCTGCGCGGGCCATCGAGCTGTCGGCCTTGACGCCTAGTTTCTCGAGCCGCTCCGAAGCGGCCGGCGTGAGCAGCTCATAGGCTCCCACGAGGTGGAGGGCGTCACGGCCCAGGCGAATCGAGCGAAGCCCCTGGTCAAACGCCTGCTCGCCTGCGGTCGCGCCGAGCAACGTCGTTGCCGCGCCCTTGAGCCCCAGCTGCTGGCAGGCGAGCCCGGCGATCGCGTGCGCCGGATAGTGCACAAACGCCTCCGGATCCAGCCAGGATGGTCCCTTGGCCGACAGGCGCTGGTGGATCCATTCGGCGACATGACCGAGGCCGGTGATTGTCCCGACCGTACAGCCCATCGCGGTTACCCCTGGCACACCGGCGGCCGACAAGGCCCGCTCTGCGACCCCGACCAACTCATCCACGAGGCGCTTCGAGCGTCGCGCCGCCTCATCCCAGCCAGCGGGGCCGCGTGCGTGCAACTCCCACAGCCCGCCGGTCTCGAAGGCCCCTCGTGCGGCGCCGATCACGTCGGCGCGCGTCTCGCGCGACGCTGAGACCGGAGAGCTCATTCCGCCGCCACGAATACCGCCGCGGTGTTGATCCCACCGATGCCGCTGGAGATTGAGAGGGCCGTTCGGAGGCTTGCGGCGCGCAGCTCCGTGACGATGTCGAGATCCTGCCACTCGCGCTCGAGCGGTTGAGCGGCGTGCGTGGGTGGGATCGCTCCGAGCGACAGCGAGAGCACGCATGCGAGAGCCTCGATCAGTCCGGCCGCGCCCTGCCAATGCCACAGCGCGCCCTTCGTGCTCACAATCGCGAGCTCTTGCAGCCGCTCGCCGAAGACAGCTCGCAGCGCCTGGACCTCTGCGGCGTCGCCCATGCGTGTCCCAGGTGCGTGAGCGTTGATTAGGTCCACGTCCTGTGGGTCCACCCCAGCGTCAGCGAGCGCGGACTCGATCGCGCGCGCGATGGCGCGCATCGATGGCGCGACCGGATGCGAGGCCTCGTTGTTAGCTCCGCAACCCGCCAGCAGAGCGCGCGCCGGGGGGAGTCCTCTGCTGTCTCGGTCGTCTGCCTCGAGAACGAGTGCGGCGGCGCCCTCGGAGACTCCGATGCCGCTGCGCGCGGCACTGAATGGCCGGCAGCCATCGATCGAGAGGGTGCGCAAGGCCTTCAGCCCGTTGAAGGCGCTCTCCGTCACACAGTCGACCCCCGCCACGAGCACCGTGTGTGCGTCTCCGGCCGCGATCAGGTCTCGTGCCACACACAGCGCGCTACCGCCGGAAGCTGAGGCCGTGTTGATGGTGAGTGTCTCCCCTTCCAGACCCAGCCGCTCGCCTGCTCGCCGCGCGAGCCAGCCCGTGAACGTCGCCCGCGGATCACCCGACGAGGACGTGGCGGCGCCAACGGGCTTGGTCGCGAACTCGTTGCCGCCCATGTCCGTGGTCCCGACGACGATGGCAATGTCTTGTCGCTCGCCGACAGCGGCGTCCGCGAGCGCGTCATCAGACGCCGCAAGGAGGAGCTCGAGTAGACGGTCAGGATCGCCCGCTCGCCGCTCATCGCCCGGGACGATTCCAGCACGACAGATGCTCGAGCCATAGGTGTCGAAATGTTTGATTGCACAGCGGTTCGCGTTGCCACTCAGCAGCGAGTGCCACAGCGCCTGCGTCCCGCGTCCGCATGGCCCGAGCAGACCGATGCCGGTGATGAGCGCGGGACGATGCATCGAGCCTTCCCTATCCCTCCTGCGCGCGCGCGAGCGGCCGGAGCGCCGCAGCGACCGACATAATCGAGGTGTCCGCGTCGATCACGAACTCCTCGGGAAGGCCGAGATGTGCATCTCGCTGGAGCCGGGCCAGCGCGACGATCAGGTCCAGTGATCCGATGCCCTGCGCGGCGAGCGAGCGGGTGCAATCAAGCCAGCTGACGTCCGGTTCCTCCAAGCGTCTCGCCAGCTGCGCAGTCAGCAGCAGCCGGGAACGTGTGCGCTCTCCCGGCTCACCCATCGATCGCAACACGTACGGCGGCGAACCCCGCCTCGCAGGCCGCCAGCGTCTCGGCGATGTCCTGCTCGCTCATCGCCGCCGAGACGTACCAGTGATGGTTGGGATGGAGCATAACTCCGCGCCTGACCGTCGCCGTGAAGAACGTTTGCTTTGCCAGCTCAGACAGACGTCGATCCTCGTAGCTGAAGCGCATGAATGGCATCTGCGGAGCGCCGAGCATGCTCGCCTGTACGCCTGCGGCCTCCGCAAGGCCGGTGAGTCCGTCGCGCAGCATGCGGCCGAGACGCTCGAGCTTCGGCAGAGCTTCCCCTCGCTGGAGCTCGTGGATGGTTGCCTTCGCCGCCATGATCTCTGCAGCGTTGACATAGAAAGTTGAGCTGACATGCACTTCGCCGAGCGTCCCCATGATCTCATCGCGACCGGTGAGTGCCGAGATCGGATATCCATTGGCCATCGCCTTGCTGAAGGTCACGAGGTCAGCCCGCACGCCGAGACGCTCCTGCGCTCCTCCCAGCGCGACGCGAAATCCCGTCCGCATCTCGTCGAGCACGAGAAGCGCTCCGTGAGCTCGAACGAGCGCCGCGACCTCCTCGAGGAAGCCCTCCGCTGGCGGCTCGAGCTCGAAAGGCATCATCACGCAGCAGGCGATCTCGGGACCGTGCTCCGCGAATATCTGTTCGAGACTCGCGATGCTGTTGTAGTCGAAGGAGTGACTATGACTCAGAGCCCATTCGGGCACACCTGCTGGACGTAGCGCCGCCCAGTCATGCCACCCGCAGTAGCCCCAACGGACGACTCGTTCGCGCCCCGTGTACGCACGGCTGATGCGGACCGCAGCGCTCGTGGCGTCGGATCCGGTCTTCAGGAGCATGACGCGCTCAGCCCCCGGTATGACCTCGACAAGTAGCTCCGCGAGCTCGACCTGGGCGGGCTTCGGCAAGCTCAGTGCGAAGCCGCACTCGATCTCGCTTTTCACGGCGGCGGTCACCGCCGGGTGTGCATGCCCGAGGACGATCGTGCCATACGCGAGGATGAAGTCGATGTAGCGATTGCCATCGACGTCCCATACGTACGCACCTTCACCGCGCGCTGCAAACGACGGATACTCATCTTCCACCAACCGATCCTGGGGTAGTACGTAGCCCTCGTAGGCGAGCGTCGCGTCAACCAGTCTTGCGCGCGCGAGTAGCTCCTGCGAGCGCGCCAGCGGGAGCGGGCTTGTCCCCCCGTGTCCAACGACGGCTGTGTGTTCGTCTCTCGTCACGGTCATCGGTATGACGTTACCTGAGAGTTCGAATACTCACATATTCACTGGGTCACTATAGGCTGGCGAAAGGCGCCGATCGAAACGAAGAGGTGAATCGCGAAGGATGAGCAGATGATGCCTGAAACAAGCTCGACATCGGAAGGTAAATCGCCGACAGCCTACGGGCGTCCGCGTCTCGAACGTGCCGGCGCGCTCGGGTGGAGCGACGTGGCTCTCGATGGACTGAACTGTTATCTACGCTGCGTTGAGTCGGTGCTGCGCTGGCAGGGCCTCTCAGGCGATGAGCTCGCGCTCGCGCTTGTTGGTCCCGTCGACCTGCTTCGCCGTGCCAGAAGCGGCTCCGAGTATGACTCGCACACGGTTGAGTGGCAGATCGCCGAGGACGGGTGCGAGCACTGGGAGCTATTGGCGCAAACGCTGACTGCGGGCATCCCGGTGGTGCTGATGCCCGATCGCTTCGGCTGGCCTGGCGACGAGTTCGAGGGCCGCCGTCACTTCCACGACCACACCGTGCTTGCCTACGCCGTCACCGATCACACGCTGTCCGTGCTCGACACCGACGCCTCCCCCGCCGCCGAACACGTACGCGAGGTGCCGATTACCCCAGGGCTCCGCCGCGCCTGTACACGCTGGGGCGTGGTCCGCGCGGTTGCCAGCGCGTCGCGCACGGTCACGAGGCTCCACGAGCGCCTCGTGAGACCGTCACTGCCGCTGCTTGCGCAGGACATCCCCGAGCTGCGGTCTTTTGCTGAGCAGTGGCACGCAGAAGGACTCGATGATCTCAGCGCCCACGCGCTTCACATCGCCGTGCTGGGAGACTTTCAGCCCGTCCTGTTCCTGTTCGCGGAGGCGGGCAGTCGCCTCGGAGGCCTCGGCGCTGGCGCCAAGCTCGACTCGGTGTTCGTATCGGCCCGGAAGGCTACGCGGCGGGCCAAGTCCCTGGGACTGCTACTGCTGGCGCTGCACCGAGAGCCCTCGAGCGATGCCTACATGCTCGCGCTGGCCAACTTCGAGCTGTTCTTGGAGAGCTTGGAGGGGCTGCACGAGGCGATCGTCACGACGCTCGGCGAGCGGTTCACGTCGGTCGAGGCAGACGGTGCCTTCGGACGTCGGCTGCAGGAACTCGCCCGCTATTGCTTTGACTCGACCTCCGCTCGAGAGCTCAGCGCCTGAGCGCCGCTCCACATACGTTAAGAACGCCCCGGGTGTCCTGTTGCAGATCTGCCGCATACGCCAGTGCCCTGAGCAACTCGGGTGCCGTCCCGCCCGGCCGCTCCAGGATCGCACTCGCTCGTTCGACGAATGAGTGAGGTCGACGAGCGAGCCCGTCGACCGCTTTGACGGCGCTCTTCTCGTTGACTAGATACGTCCGATTTGCGGCGAACAGAGCCTGTGTCATACAGGCGACGGCGCGAAACAGGCAGCCGCTGACGTAGGTGACATCGCGGCGGCGTGCGGCGCCCTCCGCGATCCGGAGTGAGAACTCCGACTCCCAGCCAAAGGTGCGCATCAGCACGTCCGCTAGAGGCTCCGGATAAGGGTCAGTCCGTTGACGCAGCGCGGCGAGTGTGCCCTCCGGGTCGAACAGAATCAGGTTGTGGTGAACCTCGCCGGCATAGATGTGATTGATGAAGCAGTGCGGATGCCCCGGCTGATAAACCGGTACGATTACGCCCGCCTCACAATCGTCGAGGACCTGTGCGACGCGGTCGATCTCCCGCAACAGGAGATCGGTCTTGTGGCCGTCGACCCGGAGCCAGGCTCCGCCATTGATCCACGGCCCCCACTCGCCGTACTCACCAAAGCCATCCGGCTTACCTCGATCGTCGAGCGTGTTCGCGGCCGCGTGCAGCTCCGCGCTTTCGGGACGAGACCCGGCGTGGTAGTAGATGCCAATGTCTATGTCCGCCTCAGCGTCGCCCGGGCCGCGCGCGCGCGAGCCGCCTAGCGACAAGCCGCTGACGCCCTCGATCGCACGCAGACGCTCGACGACCAACTCGACAGTTCGTTGGTGGGTACCGTCCTCAGATGACCCCATAGCGACCAATGATGCCACGGCTGCTTTGTCGCCTCGCTTGTCGCCGGGGGCTCACACCGCCGAAGATCGCCGCCTCGGCCCACTTGAAATGAACTTCTACATCCTCAAAGCCGGCGTCGCGCAGCCAGCCCAACTGTTGCTCGACACCGTCGGGCCGATCTTCACCGTCGTCGAGGTCGATTTCGTGCGCTGCTCGCGCGCTGCCGCTCTCGCGCTCGGCCCGTACGGCGTTGGCGTGCATGCATTTATCGAAGAGGCTCCGCAACGGGCCTTGGATCACGACGTAGTCCATGTTGATGAAGATGCCGCCGGGCTCGAGCAGCGCGAGGATCTCGGCAAACAGCGCACGCTTGCGCTCAGAGCTCAAGTGGTGAATGGCGAGTCCCGAAACCACCGCGTCGTAGCGATGCGCAGACGGCATCGTCAACCAATCCGGGTCGGAGAGGTCGCCATGTAGCAGGCAGATGTGACTCCGGACATCGGCCAAGCGCGTCTTGGCTCGCGCGAGCATTACCTCGGAGAAGTCGACAAGCACGCCGTGCGACTGAGGCCGCGAGCGGAGCACCAGCCTGCTCATCGCCCCCGCGCCGCAACCTAGGTCCAGGAAGGTGTCGATCGTCCGGCCGTGCCTGCGGAGCAGTTGCGTGACGACTTGCTCTTGGAGCTCGATCATTGGCAGCACTCGCTGACGCCAATCAGCGAAGCGTGAGGCAAACTCGGGGCTTTGCCAACCGCCAATCTCAGCCGGGCGGCTCACGTTTTTCCCCATGCTCACATTGGGACCAGTCGACGGTGCATGTCCGTGCGCTTGAGCCTCCAGGTGAGGTAGGGCCAGCCGGCCCAGTAGAGGGGGTTCTCCTCAATCCATGTACCGGCAGCGCTCGCCAATGCGGCTGTGTCGGCAATTTGTTCACTGTGCAAGGACCATGTGTTGTCCGCTCGCCGCTGTGGCCACACGAAGATCAGTCGCGCCTCCCCGGCGTTGACCAGTAGCTCGATGGCTGGTGAGAGAGGCATCGTAATCTGTCCCACTCTGAGCGACGAGCTGGGCTTGCGGTGTGAATCCAACAACGTGTCGAGTGCGACGAGCAAGCTGCCGCCGTGACGCACGTGGCGCAGTGCTTCGATCAGCCAACTCGACTCGGTCACGTAAAGCATCCGCTGAGAGATCGAGTCTGGTACCCGACCCGCCAGCAAGAGGGAGCGCTCCGCTCCCCACCGGCGCGACGTCGGCTGCGCGGGATAGACGACCCAGCGAAGATCGCGGCTGGTGCTGGCGGCAAGCACTGCCAGCTGCGCGGCCGGGTCGATCGCATAGTGGAGGTGGGCAATGACGCATGGGTCGATGTCGCCGCCCGTCAGCGTCAGGGGACGGACGAGCGCCGACTCGCGGCCGGCCTGGACACGCGCGATGTGGGTCATGCTCGTCGCGAGAGCGCTCGCGCGCGCCGCGTCCAGCGCAGCCATGAACTCCGTTGCGTCCTCATGGGGAAAGGCGAGCCGATAGGAGCTGTACGCGGCGTGCCGGCGCTCACTCTGCGCTGACCATCCCGAGAGCTGCGGAAGGGCCTTCAGCAGGCGCGTGAGAATTATGCGCCCCCAACGCTCGGGGACGTGCGGGAGGGCCCGGTGGCCGAGCAGGACAACGAAGCGCCACCCCCACAGCAGGACGGGCAGCAACAGCTGCGAGCGACGCAGCGCGGCGCTCGCCGGCTCACGTTTTGTCAACGCGCTCGCCTCCCGCCACTCGCGATTCCACCCGGTCGGGGGCGCCCCAGCGGCGTTCAAACGCCGCACGCTCGTCCTCTCCCGCGACGTCTGTGATGAGCAGGCACAGCTTCGCGATCGAGTCGTATGTTGTCACATCGTGGGCCTCGACGATGCGGATACCGAAGTCGACTTCGAGTGCCACGACCATCTCGACAATGTCGAGGGAGTCGAGCACCCGATCGCCGAGAAAAAAACCCGTCGGCGCAAAAAACGACGCATCGCAGTCGGCCGTAGCTGCTGCGAGGGACTCCTCAGGGTGAAGCTCGCTAAGACGACGAATGATGGCTCGTTCGAGCGCGGTGTGCGGCTGTGCGGCCAAGGTTGCGCGTTGACGGGCGTGCGTATCCCGACCATCGCCTTCCATAGCTCACGCTAACACTGATTTGCGCGAGGTACGGCTGTTCTGCCGCATCTCGTATCCGCATTGTGGGCAGGTGAGGTTCGTGGCGTCTTGTAGGGCTTGGGTGGCCGAGCGCTCGCCGGGGGTGACTCGTCTGCGTTCCTCGCTGCGGAGCTCGATACGGAGGTCTGAGACAGAGAATCTCTCAGCCGTCGCACGGTCCAACCAGCTGTCCTGCTCGGCCGGCGGCAGCGCGACGACCGCTGCGTGATGGCTCCAGGTCAAATTGTCACGACGTCGTGACATGTCAAAGGAGGTCGCAATTGAGGCCATGTTGGCCAGACTGCGCACGTCGTAGCCGGTGATGCGTGCTGCCTCAACGTACTTCTCGCCCCATTTCGCAGTTCCGTATCGAAGCCAGTCGCCGAGCCACCACTGGTTGCATCGGCTGATTCCACCCAGGCGACGGCCGGCAGCCACCCATTCAGGATGCTCCATGTGATCGTTAGGTGGTGCCCATCCCATCGGACTGGCTCGGGGAATCGGGCGTTGTTGCACTGCCGCGACCCCGCCAGCGCGGGTGTCCGGTCGGCCTGTCTGCACGTCCCGGCGAAACTGTGGTAGAGACGCCGCTAATCGCTCTAACCCTTGCTCGTCGTGGTCGCGAGTCTCAGGTTCCGTGAAGTGTACTCGATGATCGGTGTGCATTGTGTGGCGGTGACTTGTCGGGCGCTATCCGATCCGTTTGATTGGAGGAGAGCTCGGCAAAAACGTACCAAGCAGCGACTGGCCCCTGTTGCCCCAATGTGGCGCCAGGCACGGCCGTAGATGCGCCGTATCGTCCCATCCAAGCGGACACACGCTTCACCGCCGGGATGAGCAACAGCGAGGACCGGCGCAGCCCTCGAGTTGGCGGAGGGCAGCCCGCAAATGCAAGTGGCACCGCTCCACGTCGCCGCCACAGAGCCCCAGTGAGCTGAGTACAGGCGGCCAGGGCAGCGGGGACTAGGTGTAGATGGCCACGAAGTCGCGGGACCTGCCAGAACTGCTCAAGTCATTGGACGTCGCAACGCGGCTCGGAGTCTCGTGCACCTGGCTCAACGACGCGGCGAGAGCAGGACGCATCCTCTCCATCAGAGTCGGTGGGGGAGAGGGGCCGCTGCGGTTCATCCCGGAAGACATCGAGCGCTGGCTAGAGGACGCTCGCACGTCGGGACGCCTCGTGGCCGGTCCACTCGACCGGCCTCTCGTGCGGAGGTTGCTCAGCGCTCGGGAGTCCGCGACCGCCGCCGCTCGTAGCCGCTGCGCTTGCGGCCGCTGTGCTCTTTGACGGCACGGGCGATCGGTTCTTCGGTCGCCTTGGCCCCGGCGGCGAGCACGTTCAGCTCGAGGTGCCCGTTGTAGCGTTCCGTCGTGCTGATGTCTCGGTGCCTGAGTTGCTGCTGCACGTACCTCAGCGAGTTGCCGCCAGCGAGCCACGCGGCTGCCGCCGTGTGGCGCAAGGCATGGAGCGGCATGTCACGCAGGCCGGCGTCTTGCAGCGCGGCCTTGTGCCAGTCGCGTGAGACGGTCGTGCGATCGAGTGCCTTGCCGTCACCGTCGCCTTCCCAGCGCCCGCGGTCGGTCTTGCGCTCGCGCACCGGCATGACGAACAGCAGCGCATCGAGCTGATCGCCTCCGTCCATGCTGCGGCGCAATGCGACCTGCTTGCGCAAGACCTTCGAGAGCCCGGCCCCGATCTCGACCGATCCAAACCGGTCCGACTTGGTTGAGCCGACCTTGCGCTTCTTGCGTGAGCGGTACACCACGATCACCCCGGCAGAGTCTTCGAGCTGCAAGTCTCCGATCTGCAGGCCAAGCGCCTCCGAGATGCGCAAGCCGCTGCCGAGCAACGTCTCGGCGAGTGGGCGATAGACCCCCGAGCACGAGTCGAAATACATCGGAATCTCATGAAGGCGCAGGTAGTCACGCTCGATATGCGCCGCCGGTAGCTTCGGAACCTCGAGCGCCGGGTTCACCACCATCAGCTTTTCCTTGACGGCGGCGTTCAAGCAGACGACGAGCGTGCCAAGCGTGTTGTTGATCGTCTTGGGCGCCAATTCCTCGGCTTCCATCGCCTCGGTCATCACATCCATGCCGTTGGCCGAGCAGCGTCGTCTCAGAGACAACAGACGGCAAATCGAACGTGCGTTCTGACGGCACCCAGGTCGCGGATCGCACCCTAGCTCGGGTCGTCGCTTCGCACCTAGCATCCTGGGCGGGTGCTGCGATTGCGTCCGCCAGGTCGCCTGGTAGGCGGTCGTGGCCAGGCGCCTCCCTAAGTCGGATTGGGCGGGTCGTGATGGGTGTCAGACTAGCGGGCGAATCTCATGGATGCGATTCTGCTCATTCGACTCCGAAACGAAAGGGGCGCGCAGATGAGCGAGTTTCGTACGGTCCTAGAGAAAGTCCCGCCCGCCGAGCGCAGCGGTTCTTGCATGACATGACGTTCGGTCGGGGCCGCTGATCAACATCAACCTCGAGCCCATACAGGGGGTATTGAGCCATGACGAGGTCGCGATGATGATGCAGGAATGCGGCACCGACTTGGTCGGCTTGGCCTGCGACCCCAAAGTCGCAGGCCAATGCACCAAGATGCTTGATAAAGCGTGCAATGCGTCCGCGTGCAAAGGTAACCAAGGCGGCACGCTCACTCATCTGGGCGAGCTGCTGGAGGGCACCCCGACCGGCGCCCACGAGCGGTTCCTCGACAGCCTCTACTTCGAGAAAGGGCGGCTCATCGGGGCCGACAGCACGGTTCTGGCGGAGCATCTCGACGAGGCGCACCATGCGCGGCTGCCGCGTGTGGTTGCGGACTAGGCAAGACCTCTGCGGCGTGGCGCCGCGCACCGCAGGACGGGAGAGGGACACTCCGTCGGTAGGAGTGCGGCCTGTGGCCGATGATGCTTGTCAATAGAACGTCACGGATGAGCCCGTGAACGTCGCCTTCTTGACTGGCTTGGTTTTGCCTTTCTTCGCGACGCCGCAGGCTTCAGCTCCGCCGAACGTCTCGGACATGCTCCCACTGAGGGTCGCTGGCGAGAAGGGCCCCGTTGACAACGTGCCGCCGACGGTCGCATTGGGGACACTGGTCACATCGATGGCGATCGTTCCGGTTGAGCTGCTTGCTTTGCCTTTCGGCCGCCACTTGATGCTGATCGTTCCGTTGGCCGGCTCGCCTGGGTCGCTCGTCAGCGTGCTACAGGCGATCGGGCCGTTCGTGCGCAAGGCGGCAGTGTAGGTCGCAGCGGTGTAGGCAGCTCCTGAGCAGCCCGATAGGCTGCCCTTGAGTTTGATCGTCTGCACAGTCGGCGTGTCGGTCAGTCCAGGGCCGTAGGTCGCTTTGCCTGCGTTATGGCTGCAAGTGGCTTTGGCGGCGGCGACGGTGTAGGCGATTTCTTCCGTGGCCACGCCGCCGTCTTTGCTCACGGCGGTCACGGTGTAGACGTGCGGCCCGGTTGTAGACGTATCGAGCGTGCCTGACCCGCTGGAAGATCCGTTGGAGTCGGTGCATGACTCCAGTCCGGGTCCGTATTCTCCCTCGGCACAGTCGAACGTCGTTGCGATGGTTGCGCCTTGCGCGTAGGTCCCGCCTGTGGCAGGTTGACTGATAGTTGCCGTCGGCAGCGCGGCTACGACGTAGCTGATTTCCGCCGTCGCGGTTGCTCCATCGCCTCCCGTGGCTGTGACCTGATAGCTGTGGGCGCCGATGCCGGAGGTATCGAGCATGCCCGCCGAGCCGGAACCGCCATTGGAGTCCGTGCACGAGGCAATGCCGGCATCTTTGGCCTGCAGGCATTCAAAGCTAGTCGGGACGCTCTCCCCTTCAAAATAGGTCTGTCCGATCCCGGGCGAGCCGATCGTGGCCGTCGGTGGGCATACGCCAATCCCCGGCGTGAATTCATTGACGCCCGGTGTGCTGATGTAGTCGTCACTGACATAGTGGCTGTTAGGCAGTTTGTCCCAAATGCGTGACGGGCTGCCGTGAGTTGGGGTAACAAGCTCGCCCCACGTCTGACAGACGATTTCGACCGAGGTGTTTTCAGTGAGGAGCGAGCCGACTTCCGGGTAGTTATCGTAGCCCGGTCCGGTACGTTCGTGAAGACCGTGCCCTTCTGTCCCTGCGACGTGGTACGTCGGGTAGGCGCTTGCGGCAGTCGGCATCGCGAACAGCGCCGCGATCACGGAAACCGCTGCCAGCGCCACAAGGACTTGTCGCCTCCATCCACTTGGACTCATCGAGGCGAGCGTACCACGGGCGATCTACCTCAACGCACCGTCCGTTACGCCGTCTTTACAAGCGCCCGTTTATTCGAGTCACACGGCGGAAACCTGCTGTCTGATGGCGCCGCGAGCGGCATGCCGCGTATCAACCATCCTCCCGCTCCCCAGCACCGAGACACTCTTGCGTCCGTTGACGACGGCCGGGACAGCTTGGCTGCACGGAATCCGCGCGACAGGCTGACGACGCTAGGTATTCGGCGCCGCCTTGTTGAGTTTGTATCCAAGAAGAGTGGCGATGACGCCGAGAACTACAGCGGCGATGACTGCGATCGTATCGCGAGCGCCGGTTGCAAGACCAGACGCGACCGCATCGAACGCCGACACCTTGAGGAGCATCGTCCAAGCCACGAAAGCAGCAGCCGGAATCATTGCTTGAACGAGTGTCGTCAGCAGCGCGGGCGACTTTACGCCGGGCGCTTTGGCTTGCCATCGGCCAGCAATGAACAAAAGCGAAGCGAGGATCAGCAATACCCAGAAAGCCCACCTGAGCGTGCTCGGTTCGCTAATTTCTGTGGCGCTATTGTTGGTCTTGGTGCAGAAGCTCAAGATAATTGCATGTAGCACCAGAACCTCGGCAGGCACAAGTGCGGCTAGCGCGTCAACGTAGGTACCCACTCCTGGCGCTGAAGCACTCGTGCTTTCTCCCGCAGGAGCCGCCTCTCGCTTGGCCGAGATTGCTCCGTACAACAACGAGCTCATGAGAATCCCCCCTGGTGTAGTTCCGCCGCGCCAAAGGTCATAGCCTCCGAGCGAGGTGTGGTTTACATGGCGTTCACATTTCTGCCCTTTGCCGCGGCCGGTAGTATATAGTCGCACAGTCCCGTAGTTCGTACAGCGGCACTAGATGAACCTCAGGCACGTCTTATCAGAGGCTTCGCGCCGCTTGGAGCGCGCCGGCCGGGCGTGCGCGGGTATCTGGACCGAAAGAGCAGAGGACGGGCGCGTACGCTACGCAATGGCGGGCCTTGGGCTAGGGCTCATAGTTGGCTCGCTGCCGTCGGCCGTCGCGTCGGCCGTCGCCAACAGTGTCGGGCTGATCGATTGGGAGAGCTTTGGCCCTGCCCCGATCACTTTCCTCGGCTGCATCGTTGGCCTATGTTTGTTTGCGGCGGCGCTCATGCCAAAGAGTTGGACCGACGAAAGCTGGGGCTGGGAATGCCGAAGGCTAGATCAAAAAATCCTTGACAGAGCGAGTGACGATCCCGAGTTCCGGGAAGAACTCAAAGCCAACCCTCGTCAAGCCATTGAGCGTGAGTTCCCTGTGACGCTGCGCGACGGCCACGAGGTTACCGTGCTCGAAGAGAGGCCAAAACATGCCTACATCGTGCTTCCGGTCCGGTCGTCGGAGCCGAGCGATCCAACCTAGGAACGGCCGATCCGGCCGAACTCGTGTTCCTCACTGCCGTGAGCGCCCTCTTTGTCTTGACGAATCGTCGGCGACTCTTGGGCAGGGACGGCAAGGGTAGGAACGTCCCTACGACCGCTGGTCGCAGTGACAGTGCGCCTCATATCGACAGAGGTCGCGCAATCGGCGATAGGCGGCCCGTCACGTGTTCCTCTGTACCCTAAAACAATGGAACCGCTCGCACTGTACGCCGCCGTCGTCGCTACGGGCTCACTATCGTGGCAGGTCTACACGTGGCGATATCAGGGGCGAGCCGAAATCGAGCTCTCCGTCGCGAGACGACCGGCGGTGCTACCCGACGGTCGTGAGATCGAGTCCATCGCACTTGTTGCGATCAATCGTCATCATGAGCAAGGTGTACGCGTCAACCTTTCACGGAGTGGTTCATATGCGTCCGCCCGCGTCCAGATCGTCCGTTTTGTGCGGGACACCGGACGCATCGGACAGATCGGACGAACTGACTTGGGTCAGAGATGGGCCACGACCAAGTTGTGCCAAGTCTCCTTGAGTTGGTGCGGCGACTCCGAATGCCCCACAAAGGTGCGGACGGAACCGATCAAGCTGCCGAGATCGCTGGCGCGGCGGCGAACTGCCGATGGAGCTGGTGGGGAGTTGGAGGCGGTGAGACGGGGCGGGCAACGAATCCACGGTTCTAGTTATTTGACACAGTCGCGAGATCTGAGTAGGTTCGAGTGCAGGCGAGTCGGTGAGCCTGTCGCGGATGGAGGGCATCTCGGGAAGCGCGCACCTTCAATGAACAAGAAGACGGGGTGCAGGATGTCAAGGATGGCTGGACGGGCCGGACTTCTGCCGGATAGCGGGTGCTGGCGGCTCGTGCGAGCCTCGACGTGAGGCCGTGGCGGGTTTCGGCTCTGATCCTAGGCGCGGCGCTTGTGCTCAGCCTCACGCTCACGGCAGCGGCGAGCGCGAACGTTTCCTTCACCAAGGCCTACGGCTGGGGCGTAAGCGACGGCGCCAGCCAGCCTGAGACCTGCACCAGCACCTGCCAGCGTGGGCTCGAAGGTCACGGCGCCGGGCAGCTCAACATCCCCGCAGGCGTCGCCACCGATTCCTCGGGCGACGTCTACGTCGCCGACAGCGGCAACGAGCGGATCGACGAGTTCTCCAGCACCGGCTCGTTCATCGAGGCCTTCGGCTGGGGCGTTGCCAATGGAATGAGCCAGCCTGAGACCTGCACCAGCACCTGCCAGGCCGGGATCTACGGCAGCGGCGCCGGGCAGTTCGCGGACCCCGTAGGGGTCGCGACCGATTCCTCGGGCGACGTCTACGTCGCCGACCGCGAAAACGAGCGGATCGACGAGTTCTCGAGCTCCGGCTCGTTCATCGAGGCCTTCGGCTGGGGCGTTGCCAATGGGATGAGCCAGCCTGAGACCTGCACCAGCACCTGCCAGCGTGGGCTCGAAGGCCGCGGCGCCGGGCAGCTCTACGCCCCCAAAGGCGTCGCCACCGATTCCTCGGGCGACGTCTACGTCGCCGACAGCGGCAACGAGCGGATGGACGAGTTCTCCGCCGCCGGCTCGTTCATCCAGGCCTATGGCTGGGGCGTTGCCGACGGCGCCAGCCACTTTGAGACTTGCACCGGCACCTGCCAGGGCGGGATCCAGGGCCGCGGCGCCGGGCAGCTCTACGTCCCCGCCGGCGTCGCCACCGACAGCTCGGGCGACGTCTACGTCGCCGACAGCGACAACATTCGGATCGACGAGTTCTCCGCCGCCGGCTCGTTCATCCAGGCCTACGGCTGGGGTGTTGCCAACGGGATGAACCAGCCTGAGACCTGCACCAGCACCTGCCAGGCCGGCCTCCCTGGCGCCGGTGCCGGGCAGCTCGAAGACCCCACAGGCGTCGCCACCGACAGCTCGGGCGACGTCTACGTCTCCGATTACGGCAACGCGCGGATCGACGAGTTCTCCGCCGCCGGCGCATTCATCGAGGCCTTCGGGTGGGGCGTAAACGATGGGATGAATCATTTTGAGACGTGCACCATCACGTGCCAGGATGGGATCGACGGCGAGGGCGCCGGGCAGATCTACAGCCCCGAGGGCGTCGCCACCGATAGCTCGGGCGATGTCTACCTCGCCGACAGCTCCCAATCGCGGATCGACGAGTACGACGCCGGCGGGGCACCGTCGACCACCTCCACGAGTCTGTCTGGTGGCGGTCAGTCTGGGGCGAGCATCTCGGTGCCGGAGAGCACGGCGGTGAGCGACACGGCCACACTGTCGGGCGCGAACGCCTCGACGGCCACGGGAACGGTAACCTACAGCGTGTACTCCGACTCCGGTTGCACCACGGCCGTGAGCACCGGCGCGGCGCAGAGCGTCGCGACGCCCGGCACGCTGCCGGCCTCGAGCGCGGTCACGCTCGGCGTTCCCGGTACGTACTACTGGCAGGCGTCGTACTCGGGGGACTCCACTAACGCAGCGTCTATGAGCACGTGCGGATCGGAGGTCGAGACCGTCACAAGCCTGGGGTCCCAGGCGATCGCCTTCACCTCCCGCGCGCCGACCACGGCGGTGGTGGGTGGCCCGAGCTATGCGGTGGCGGCCACCGGCGGCGGGTCGGGCAACCCTGTGACGTTCTCTTCGGCGAGCAGCGGCGTGTGCGCGGTGTCCGGATCGACGGTGAGCTTCGTCGCCACCGGCACGTGCACGCTCGACGCGAACCAGGCCGGCAATGCGGACTACACTGCAGCCCCGACCGCCACCCAGAGCTTCACGGTTGTCGCACAAGCGGCCGCGACAGGCAACATCGCGCTTGACGGGTCAACGATCACCGTTCAGCGTAACCACGACGCGCTGATCAAGCTCACCTGCACAGGCACAGCAACATGCCTTGGCCGGCTCACACTCACGGTCAAGCGCAGGACTGGGAAGGGCAAAAAGAAGCACACCACGACGCAGACCATAGGAACCGCAGCCTTCTCCACACCGGCCGGCAAGAGCGAGACGATCAAGCTCATGCTCAACGGCACCGGGCGTTCGCTCCTGAATGCCGCTCACGGGCATCTCAGCGCCGACCTGACGACCCTCAAGATGTCACCCAGCCCGAGCAAGACGCAGACGCAGGGCGTCCATCTGGCGCAGCAGAAGGCGACGAACCGCAAGAAGTAGCCCGCCCGCGACGTCGAGCGCGCGATTGGCGCGTAACGACGCCCAACGCGATAACCCCGCACCGCTGCTTCTGCGGCACAGCGAGCGTCCGACCAAGTGCCACGCTCATGCCTGTTTGGGACGAGCCGCAGTCGTCTTGGTGCCTGCTCGGCGGATTTCCGTATTGCTAGCTTCAGGCCCTCAGGTGGTCATGTGGCGGGGAGGCGGTGGGATGGTTTGCACAGTGCTTGCGTCCAGTGGGGTGCAGCCGACTGGCGGCCAGTCGGTCGTGAACACGCATGCGATGAGCGAAGCGGGGCGTGCCGCGCTGGGGGCTATGAGGCCGGCCCATCCCTCGTGCCAGAGCTGCTCGCCGACTCGTTGATAGGCAGGCCATGTGTGTCGGCTCGGCCGGGGGGCGTCGAGTGAGACGCGGCGCAGTTGCTCGATGTGGCTGAGGTCAGCGAGCTTGAGGTCAAGGCGCCAGCGGTGGTGGTCATATGGGACGTGATCTTGGGGCGAGAGGCCCCACTCAGCAAGTGAGCGGTGCCACTCCGCTGTTGCTGTGGTCACGTTGTCGGCGAGATAGAGCGCGCGCACGACATCGCCTCGCTGCCAGCGCCCATCCGAGGGCGTGTCCGCTCGTCCGAGTAGGTCGGCTTCGTGCGGTACGTGCCTGATCCACGTGCCCTCGACGATGCGAGGGCGAACGGTCAACTGCTCCACACTCAGGAGATGCCGGGGTACTCGATCTCGGCGATCAGTTTGGCTACCTTGCGGTACTCGCCGCGAGCGATGAGCTCGATCGGCTTCTCGTCATCCAACGCGAGGATCGGACGCTGCAGCCAGACTGGGATCGACTCTGGCCGCAGGACGAGGGCAAGCCGTTTGATCATCTCGGCCAGCTCGATCAGTCGCTCGGCGCGTGCGCCAGTCGGCTCGCTGCGTCCCGCAAGCCAGCCACGTACGGTGCTCGGCTTGGCTCCGGTCGCGGCGGCGATCGTCCGGTCGGATAGGCCGGCCATATCGTGAACTCGCCGGGCGTCTTCGAGGAGTGGACTCATGAGATGAGTGTAGCTAGCCATCGCGATTACGTCGCGAAACAGTCAGAGCTACCTGGCGAGTGCCATGCCGCTTCGCCGATGCGGCTGATCTCAACTCTCGCGGTCGAGCCGCCGGCGAAGCGTTCGGCAGATGGTTCGGTTGGGCCACGACCGAGTCCGCCAATCTTGTACGCGATCACAAGCGGATCAGAAACCCATCGCTTTGCAGCTATTTTATGCGCTCGAGTGGACTCGAACCACCACGGGCCGTAAAGCCCACAAGGCCCTCAACCTTGCGCGTCTACCAATTCCGCCACGAGCGCAGAGGCGCGAGTATAGCCCGGCGGTCCCGACCCTCACGCGGTGCATCCTCCGCGTCGCGTCTTGCATCCGTCCACACCCGCCGCTAGAGTACGAACACATGTTCGTTACACGCGCCAATCCACCCGGACAGGGAGGCAATCAGACATGGATCTGACGAAGCGCCAGCAGGAGATCTTCGACTTCATCCGCAAGTACTCGGCCAAGTACGGGTACCCGCCGACCGTGCGCGACATCGGCAAAGCCGTCGGGCTGGCCTCGTCCTCCACGGTTCATGCGCACCTGGCGAACCTGGAGAAGATTGGACTCCTGCGCCGTGATCCCTCCAAGCCGCGCGCGATCGAGCTTCTCGACCGGGCGGTCGGTAGCGCTGTCGACAGCGTCCGGGGGATCGTTCGAGCGGAGGGTCTGCCCCTGCTCGGCTCGGTCGCGGCTGGCCAGCCGATGCTGGCCGAGGAGAACATCGAGGAGTACGTCTCGGTGCCGGAGCTCGCGGGCGGGGAGGACGGCGAGTACGTCCTGCGGATCCGCGGCGACTCGATGAAGGAAGCTGGCATCCTCGAAGGTGACTACGTGGTGGTGCATCCACAGGACACGGCCACCGATGGCGACGTTGTGGTGGCGCTGCTTGGTGAGGAGGCGACCGTCAAGCGCTTCTTCCGCGAACCCGACCACGTCCGCCTCCAGCCGGAGAACGACACGATGGAGCCGATCCGCAGCAAAGAGGTCAAGGTGCTCGGTCGCGTCGTCGGCCTGTTGCGGCGGGTCTGAAGCTCCCTACTTTTTCGGCGCGAGCCCCGCGAAGATCGCGGGCCGCGGATCGCAGGCCTTCACAAGCGACCAGCGGCACGCTAGCTTTGCCGAGCAGGTCAGGCAGCCGCGGAGGCATTCGCCTTCGAGGAAAGTCCGGACATCAAAGGGCAAGGTGGTCGAGATATCGACCCGGGGAAACCCGCGGGAAAGTGCCACAGAAACAAACCGCCTACGTCCGCCGTCCCACGTGAACGGCGGGCCGGCAAGGGTGAAATGGTGCGGTAAGAGCGCACCAGCGTCGCGGTGACGCGACGGCTGGGCAAACCCCACCCGATGCAAGGCCAAACAGGACCGTTTGCAGGTACCCGCCGAGGTCCAGGTAGGCCGCTCAGATGGATGGCTGCTCAACGACAGAATCCGGCTTATCGACCTGCTAAGGAAAAGCCCCGCTCAGGCGGGGTTTTTCTATGGGCTAGCGATCACGAAGGCCAGCGACTTCGGAGCGGCTGTGCCTGACGCGTTGCTGGCGGTGACGATCAGTGTGTAATGCCCCGGCGAGAGCCTCTGCTTGTGCGGTAGGCGACCCTGGAAGATGACCCTGCTGGCGCCCTCGGGCGCGGCGAAGGAGAAGACCCCGGCGGTGACCGTGCGCTCGCAGCGTCGATGTCGCCTGTTCTTCTTGGTAGTGGCAAGGCACATGCCCCCGACTCTCCGTCCCCCGACACGCCGCGTGAAGCGGAATGTCACCCGTGCCTGCTGATCCAGCGAGAACGAGAACGTGGTCCCGACCGGCGGCCGAGTTGGCTTCACGGTGGTGCTGACGCGCGCGCTCTTGTTGCCCTCGCGCCAGAGGCTATGCGATTGATGGAGGTTCGAGACGGCTAGGCGCAGGACCAGTGGTGGCGCCAGGCCGGAGAGGACCGTTTGGTCGAGCGTCGAGGAGGCTGACACGGCGTAGTAGGGGTCACCGGAGTAGGTAGCCACGATCGCGTGTGCTCCGTCTGCGGAGTAGGTCGTCTGGCAGTGCGCTTCATCATCGGCTTCGCTTACGCTTATCGCGCCACAGCCGGCGATGGCGGCGCCACCATCGGTGAAGCTCACGGTGCCGCTGTCCGGCGCGGGGCTCACGGTTGCCGTGAAGGTCACGGGCTCGCCCGCCGACGACGGATCGGCCGAGGAGGTCAAAGCCGTCGTCGTGGGTGACGGCGCAGGTGTTGTGGCGATCGTAAACGCCGTCACCGTCTTGCCGTTTGCGGCGAACAGCAATCCGCCGCCGGCGCCGGGCGTGCTGAAGTGTTCGAAGGTCCCGAGGTCACTTTCGAACTCGACTGTCCCCGTGCTCGGATCCAGGCCGTACAGGTACCCGGGTTTGCCTTCATAGCTCGCCACCCACACCAAGCCGCCCGCGAATATTGGCGGTCCGATCGCGTTGTCATCGACCGTCCAGTTCGACGCGGTGCTCAACTTCGGTTCGCCGCTGCCGAGGCCGCTCACCGAAACCGCGTTCAGGCCGTTGCGGCAGGTCACGTAGAGAGTCCCGCCGGAGGGGCTAGACGGCACGTAGATGCCACCGCCCCACGAGCCGTCGCACACGATTAGTTCCGCCGCAGGGGCGCTGATACCCCCCAAACGGTTGGTGTGAAGCAGGACGCCGACGCCCTGCTTACCGATCTCGAATGCGAGTTCATCTGGAAGTAGCACCGGGCCGCTCGAGCCGAGGTCACCATCGTCTTTGTCGAGCTCTTCCCAGTCTGCGGGAGCCCAGCTTTCGAGCAGTTCGAGGTTTGGGTTGAACTTCAGCACCGAGTCGCCGTAGTCGTATGTCGAACCCGATGACCCATTGCCTGTTGCTACGTAGAGATCCCCGCTCGAGTCCTCCGCGGGACCATTACCGGCGGCCCAGATCGCGCCCTCGTGGTCCCCTGGTTTCGCATCAACCTGGTAGGAAAGGAGCGGACCGCTCCCGTTCGCGGGAGCACCGACCAGCCAGCCCCAGTACGTGGCGCAGTCGCCGTCGTTGCCGCCGTAGCCGATCACGACCTCGTTTCCATCGAGTGCCAGCGCGGGCCGTTGGAGCTGCTCGACGGCGCTGCCGCCGCTGGGAAATGGCGGATCGACGTCGATCGGGAAGCCTGGGCGCATGGCACCGGTGCTCAGTTCGAGAGCTACGAGCATGTGTCGGATGCTTTCGGCATGTGTCCCGTCCCACGTGTCCGTGACGGCATAGATCGTCTTCGTCGCCGGGTCGATTACGGGTGTGCCCGTGATACCGACGCTCGGCGCTATGTCGCCGCAGGGGAGTTGCGAGCTCGGGACCGGTGTTCCGAGGTGCGCTTCCCAGGTGACCGCTCCGGTCGCCGTGTCCAGTGCATAGATCGTGTCGTTCTCGGTGGCCACATATACCCGCGCGCCGTAAACGAGCGGCTCCGTGTAGATGCTGCCATCGAGCGCGCTCGTCTGCCATGTCTGCGACGGGGGCAGGGGGGAGATGCTTTCCGGGTCGATCCCGCTGCGCGCCGCATCGTGGCGGTACGTCGTCCACTGAGGGATCGCGGCGCTGGCGACGCTCGCAAACAGCGCCAGCGAGAGCGCTGCGAGCATCGGCAACGCTGCCTGGGCGGTGGGCCTCAGGAGCCTGAAGAGTTGGCTTGCAAAGACAGGAGGCGTGTCCCGCACTCTACTGTGCCCCGACATTCCAGCCTGCCAGGGATCTTCAGTTAGAGTCTTTGATGCGCCTTCCGGCCGCCGGCGCGGTGCGGGCGATGTGGCAGTTGCTCGTTCGCGGTGGCCGGGGGCGCCAGCCAGCGCCCGGCGGCAGGCGAGCGACTTTCACCTATTGTCACTCATGCCTCGAGCAGGCGAAGTGAATCTGGTGCAGTTCTGGACGATCCTCCATACGGGGGATCGGACGCCGCGCCCCCGAGTTTGGCTGCTTAGCCAGGGCTTTGGCGCAGAGGTCAAACACCAGTTGCTCGATCTTGGCCATTGGGCCATACCGAAGCAACAGGGCCTGCGTATCTTGCGCTGTGTACTGCCACATCGCCTATAAGGGGGTCAAACCCGCCATGAGTACCGCCACGACTGCGACCGATTCTTCGGGAGGTGTGGAGACCTCCTCGGCTCCTCGCCTCAGACCGCACGCACTCGGATTCCCACCGCTGCTCGCGCAGTCGGTGGCTCTCATTTCACCAACGATGACCGCGGTGCTGATCATCGCACTGGCATTTGGTGACGCCGGCCAGGCAACCTGGGCGGCTTACCTGTTCGGCACGGTCATGCTGCTGTTCGTTGTGCTCGGCCTGAACCAGTTCGCCCGTCGCTCCGCTACTGCGGGTTCGATGTACGCATATACCGCCCGCGGTCTCGGGCCGTCTGCCGGGGTGCTCTCTGGCTGGTCGCTCGTGTGGTCTTATTGGGGCATCGCGACGGCCGGTCTCGCCGGCTTTGCGATCTTCGCCCAGGAATTTCTTTCGGGCATTGGAGTTCACACGACCGTCAGTCCCTACATCTTCTTCCTGATAAGCGGCTTCACATGTCTGACAATCGCCTGGAAGGACATCCGGATCTCCTCGCTGCTGACGCTTGCTCTCGAGGCGATCTCCGTGACGATCATCCTCGCGCTGGCGGGGGTCGTGTTCTTCCGTCACGGCGTCTCGGTGGACACCGAACAGCTGCAGTTGAAGGGCGCGAGCTTGAAAGGCATGGACTTTGCGATCGTGATCTGCATATTCAGCCTCGTCGGGTTCGAGAGCGCGACGACGCTGGGCGGCGAGGCGAAGCAGCCTCTGCGCAACGTGCCTCGAGCGGTCATCTGGAGCCTGCTGATAACGGGTGCTTTCATGGTGTTCATGAGCTACATCGAGGTGTTCGCGACCCATGAGATGGGCAAGTCGCTCAGCTCCTTCAGCACGCCCTTGACGGCGATCTCGCAGGCCTACGGCGTGAGCTTCTTCAAGGTGCCCGTGGCGCTCGGAGCGATGGTGAGCTTCTTCTCGCTGTCACTTTCGTGCCTGAATGCCGGGGCGCGGATCATCTTTCCGCTCGCCGGACACGGCTTCCTGCCGAAGCATGCGCACGCGGTTCACGCGAAGAACATGACGCCGCACATTGCACTCGCTGCCTATGGGGCCGCGATCCTCACGGTCGCAATCGTGCTGAACGCCACGGGCACGAGCGCGCTGACACTGTTCGGCGATGCTGGGACGATGGCGGCGTTCGGCTTCCTGTTCGCCTATTACATGATCACGGTCGCTGCGCCCTTCTACCTGCGAAAGCTCGGTGAGCTCCGTCAGCGCAATGTGCTGATCGCGGCGCTGGCGTTTATCTGCCTCATGGTTCCGACTGTGGGCAGCTTCTACCCGGCGCCGCCATCGCCGGTCAACCTGTTCCCCTATATCTTCCTCGGCTACATGCTGCTCGGCGGGGCGCGCCTGTACTGGATGCACCGCGTCCAGCCTGGGGCGCTTCCGGGGATCCAGTCCGATCTCGAACGTGCTTTGGATGCTTCCGCGCATGAGATCGCGATCAGCGAGGAGGAACACCGCGAGCACCACATCCATGCACCGGGGCCGCTTTTCAACCCCGAGCCCGCCGCTGGCGCGCCGGCCGGGATCGGCATGGTGTCAGCGTCAGCGATGCGGCAGAACGAGTGACAGGCACGCAGTCTCCAGGGGGCGGTAGTGCAGTCGGGCGGCGGACCCACGAGGTTGGGTCCGCCGCCGCGTGGTTGGTGAGTGTCCGTGGGTGAAGCAGCACAGAGCGGTGCAATCAAGGTCACGGGCCTTCACACATATCCGTTTAAGTCGTGTGCCGGCTCCTCGCTCGAGCAAGCGCACCTCACGCCGAGCGGTTTCGAGCATGATCGCGAGTTCATGCTCATCGATGAAGACTGTGACTTCGTCTCGCAGCGAAAGGTGCCCGAGCTTGCGCTGGTGGTGCCGACGATCGGTGAGACTGCGATCACACTTGCCGCTCCCGGTATGCAGGATGTGGAAGTTCCGCTTCACATCGAGCCGGATGATCAGAAGTTGGTGATCGCCACAGTCCACGAAAAGCCGGTTGCCGGCCAGATCGTCAGTGAGGAGCTCAACGACTGGTTTACCACTTTCCTGCCTAGGTACAAGCAGAACGAGCGCTTTCGGCTGCTGCATGTTCGCGATGATCGCCCCCGGTACGTATCGGAGCGCTATCAACGCTCAGACGCGTCCAATCGCGTGGGGTTCGCGGACGGCCACCCGATCCTGCTCGCCACCGAGCGGTCGCTCGCGCGGCTCAATGCGGAGATGGAGGAGGCGGTGCCGATAAACCGCTTCCGGGCGAACATCGTTGTCGACGGCGAGGGCTTGGCGGCGTATGACGAGGACTTCTGGACGCGGATACGCGTGGGGGAGATGGATGCCTTCGTTGTGAAGGCGTCGGACAGGTGCGTAATCCCGGACGTCGACCAGCAGACGGCGGTCACGGGTAAGGCCGTGCGAAGAGCGCTCACGACGCGCAAGGGCGTCAACGCCCACGACGATTCGAACACGGGGGTCTTCTTTGCTCAAAACCTGAACCACGTCTACCGTCCGGGCCTGCGGCTCAGGCTCGGCGACCACGTGCAGGTGCTGGAGCGCGGCACCGAGGCCAATGTTGTGCTGCGCAGCAGCTACGCCCTCGTTTGAGTTCAGTGCAGCAGCTGGCGTGCGCTGTCGACGAGCGTGCCGCTCTGTTTGAGCTCGGCGAGCGCTGCCTCCATCGCGTCGAGTTCGCAGTCGACCTTCGCGGGCCATGGCTTCGGGGGGTGATCGTCGAGCGTCTTCAGCCCATTGCCGGTGATGATCGCGACGACCGTCTCGTCGGGCCCGAAGCGCCCGGATGCAGCGAGTTTCTCAAGGACAGCGATCGTGGTGCCGCCGGCGGGCTCGGTGAGCAGGCCCTCGGTCGCCGCGAGCAGGTCGATGCCGGCGAAGATCTCGGGGTCGCTGGCGAAGCCGCCCGTGCCGCCGCGTTTGAGCACGGCGTCGATTACGAGATAACCATCGCCGGGGTTGCCGATCGCCAGGGAGTGCGCTGCCGTCTCAGGCGTGACCGCACGGATCTCCGCCTCCTCGGCGACGATCGCGGTGGCGATCGGGTTGCAGCCGCTGGGCTGGGCGATGTGGATGCGCGTCGAGTCGGTCTCCGCGAGCCCCAGCAGCTGCAGCTCGACGAGGCCCTTGTGCAGGCGCGAGGAGAGCGTGCCGCCGGCGGCGGCGGTGATGATGTGATCCGGCGCCTGCCAATCGAGCTGCTCGACGATCTCGAACGACGCGGTCTTGGCGCCCTCGGCGTAGAACGGGCGCAGCGTGATGTTGGCGAAGTCCATGCCGGTTGCTTCCGCCAGTTCGCGGCAGCGCTTGTTCGCTTCGTCGTAGTTGCCCTCGACCTGGCAGACCTTCGCGCCGAGCGCCATGCAGGCGCGGGCCTTGGTTTGCTCCAGGCGGTTGGGGTAGAAGACGTAGGCGTCAACGCCGGCCTTGGCGGCGAGCGAAGCGACGGCGGTGCCGACGTTTCCGGTGGAGACGCAGCCGATCTCGGTGCGTCCCTGCTCCAGCAGGCGCGCGACGGACATCGAGACGACGCGGTCCTTGTAGGAGAGGCTGGGGCGGTTGCTGGAGTCGTCCTTGAGGTACAGGTTGGCGATTCCCAGCTCGGCGCCGAGCCGGTCGGCGCGGATCAGCGGCGTGTAGCCGGAGTGCTGTCCGACGCGGGCCTGCGCGCGAGCGTCGACGATTGGCAGGAGCTCCTCGAAGTGCCAGACGTTCTGCGGGCGCTCGGAGCTGGGCACGTCGCGGAAGTGCTGTGCGGCGTGCTCGTAGTCATAGACGACGTCGAGTCCCTTGTTGCAGTCGGGGCACGCGAAGATTGACTGCTCGAGCGGGTAGCTGTTGTTGCAGCGGTGGCAGACGAGGGCGGTCGCGCATGAGCGCGTCCGCTGTCTGGAGTCCTGCGCGGTCCTCGGGGCGGTCTGAAGGCTCATGCCGGTACCACGAACGATACGCCCGGCCACGGCGTCTGCGCGCCGTGCTCGCCCGCGAGGGTGGAGCCGTCGTGTTGGCCGAGCTCGAGCGACAGCTCCTCAGCGATGTGCGGCGCCGGCGGGCCGAGCATCTGCACGAGCACCGTGAGCGCCTCCAGCAGCGCCTGTACGTTTGCCTCGCCTAGCTCGGGTTGGCGCGCGAGCACCCGTTTCTCGAAGTCCTTGATGCGGTCGAACAGGCGCATCACGTTGCGCACGGCGCTGTGCATCTCGAGCGCGACCATGTCCTCGGTCACCTTCTCCACGGCCGCGGCGGTCCACTGCGAGAGTTTCAGCCGCAGGTGCTCGGTCGTGTCTCTGACGGGCTCCCCGTCCTCGTCGACGGCGGGACCCTGGGGATGCTCACGAGCCAGCTCTAGCTTCGCCTGCGAGAAGTCCCACACCTGGTTGAGGAAGCGATGGCAGCGCAGCACGGCCGAGTCATCCCAGTTCAGGGACTTCTGCGGGCGCGCGGCGTAGAGGACCGCGAGCCTCACGGTGTCGGCGCCATAGCGCGCGACGAGCTCGTCGGGGTCGACGACATTGCCGAGATGCTTGCTCATCTTGCGCCCCTCGGCGGTGACCATCTCGTGAAACAGGCAGCCGGCGAACGGCTCCCCGTCTGAGAGGAACTCGAGCGGTCCGAGGTCGCGCAGGGCCTTGGTGACGATGCGCTGGTCGAACACGAAGTTGCCGCTGTCGGAGCCGGCGACGAGACGCTCGGACGGGAGCCAGTAGCGCAGGTCGCCGAGCGCGAAGATCTCCTCGAGCGAGCGCTCGCGCGCCTCGGCGGGCACGCAGGCCGGCACCCACAGCCAGAGCGCATCGAAGTGGCAGTCGAGCGTGTCGGTCTCGCGTCGCGCGTCTCCGCCACAGCTCGGGCAGCTCGTGTGCACGAACTCCTCGAGCTCCGCCAGCGGGTTGCCCGCTCCTGTGGGGCGCAGATCGAGCGGCAGGATTACCGGCAGCTCCTGGACCGGCACGGGCACGGTTCCGCAATGCTCGCAATAGACGATCGGGATCGGCGTTCCCCACGAGCGCTGCCGCGAGATGACGAAGTCCGAGGCGCGGTAGCGCACAGCCTCGCGCGCGCCAGGGGGCGCGTCGAGGCCACTCGTCCCGGCGTCGCCCACGTGATCGGCGCTGTCGGCATCGCTCTCGGCCTCAGGCACGGGCAGCCCGAGCCGCCGCGCGATCACCTCGTCGGTGCGGTCAAGCGCGGGGATGCCGAGCACGATCGTGGGCCCGAAACGCGAGTCCACGAGGGGGGAGACGAGCACGGGCAGCTCCGTGCCGTCGACACCAAGCACGACACGCCCGGTGTCGATCACGGGGATCGTCTCCGCCTCACGGGAGCTGCGCTCCCAACCACCTGAGCGCAGCTGCTCGAGCTGCTCGAGCACGCCCGCGTCGGCAGCCCATACGTCGGCGTCGGGGTGACGCGGGGACATCAGCACGAAGCTAGCCTGCTCGATGCCGTCGGGGTGGGGGGTGAAGACGCTCAGATGTGCACCTTCGGCCGCCTCCAAGTCGAGCTCCACGCCGTCGATGCGCCCGAGCACGATCTGCTGGGAGGCGAGCGCGACCTCGTCCCAGATGCCGCTGTCCTCGAGCTCGGCCACGCGCAGGTCGTTCTCGGGCACGTAGGCGCTGATCTTCAAATACCACTGCGGCAGCTCGATCAGTCGCACTGGGCCGTGGCAGCGCCAGCACGTGCCCCCGGGCTCGACCTGGATGGAGGCGAGCGTCGTCTGGCAGTGCTCGCACCAGTCGACGTTGCCGGTGCCGCGATAGATCAGCCCGGCGTCGAGCAGCTTCAAGAACAGCCACTGCGACCAGCGGTACATGATCGGGTCGGAGCTGATGAACGAGCGGCCCCAGTCGAAGGAGAAGCCGAGCCGGTCGAGCTGGCCGGTCATGTGCTCAGCGCAGCGCGCGACCCACTCGCTGGGCGGCTCGCCGCTGGAGATCGCGCCCAGCTCGGCCGGCAGGCCGAAGGCATCGAAGCCGAACGCGAACAGCACCGAGTCCCCACGCGCGCGCCGGAAGCGGGCGTAGGCGTCGCCGATCGAGTAGCTGCGGACGTGGCCGATGTGCACGTTGCCGGAGGTGAACGGCGCGGAGGGCTTTATGTAGAGGTGCGGCTGGTCGTCTGCGAGGGGCGGCGTGGCGAACGCGTCGCGCTCGCGCCAGGCTGCCTGGCGGCGTGCCTCGATTGCGTGCGCGTCGTACTTGATTCTGCCCATGTCGCCCATACGATCGAGGATATCCAAGGGCATTAGCGACGCGACGGCCGTTGCTATGCTCAAGGCCAGTTGGCTGCCCTGAGCGAGAAGGCACTTCCGGCGCCTATGCGCCCCCTCATTGGCCCCGCCGCGAGCGGGGTCTTTTCGTCCGCCACGACTGCGAGGATGCTGCGATGGAGATAGAGATCGGCCGCGGCAAGAAAGGTCGCCGAGCCTACGGATTCGACGACATTGCGATTGTTCCTTCACGGCGCACGCGCGATCCCGACGACATCGACATCTCGTGGAAGCTGGGCCCCTATCAGTTCGAGCTGCCGATGCTGGCGTCCGCGATGGACGGCGTCGTCTCTCCGGAGACCGCCGGCATCATCGGTCGCCTCGGTGGCCTGGCGGTGCTGAACCTCGAGGGCATCTTCACGCGCTACGAGGACGCGGAGGAACAGCTCGAGCGTATCGCGCTGCTGCCAAAGGACGAGGCGACGCGCGAGATGCAAGAGATCTACGCGGAGCCGGTCAAGCCTGAGCTGATCGCGCAGCGCATCCGCGAGATCAAGGAGCAGAAAGTCGTGGTCGCTGCTTCGCTTACCCCGCAGCGTGTTCTCGACTACCACGAGATCGCGATGGAGGCTGGCTTGGACGTCCTGGTGATTCAGGGCACTGTTGTCTCCGGCGAACACGTCTCGACGGTGTCCGAGCCACTGAACCTAAAGGAGTTCATCCCCAGCCTCGAAGTCCCGGTGGTCGTGGGTGGTTGCGCCTCCTACCACACGGGCCTGCACCTGATGCGCACGGGCGCCGCAGGCGTGCTCGTCGGCGTTGGCCCTGGCGCCGCGTGCACCACACGCGGGGTGCTGGGCATCGGAGTGCCGCAGGCGACGGCGATCGCGGACGTGGCACACGCTCGCTCAACGCACATGCTGGAGACGGGCGAGTACTGCCAGGTGATCGCCGACGGCGGCATGCGCAACGGCGGCGACGTGTCAAAGGCGATCGCGCTGGGCGCGGACGCGGTGATGATCGGATCGCCGCTGGCGCGCGCATACGAGGCTCCTGGGCGCGGCTTTCACTGGGGTATGGCGACGTTCCACCCGACGCTGCCGCGCGGGGCGCGCGTGGCGACGGCGCAGAACGGCTCCCTCGAGGAGATCCTGGTCGGCCCTGCGCGCGAGAATGACGGCACGTTCAACCTGTTCGGTGGCCTACGCACGTCGATGGCCACCTGTGGACACAAGGACCTGGCCGAGTTCAACCGGGCTGAGGTTGTGGTGGCGCCGTCGCTGCAGACGGAGGGCAAGGCGCTGCAGCGCGACCAACAGGTGGGCATGGGTGCCACCAACGCGAGCGGGAAGGTAGCCGCGCTCGTAAATGACTGATGTCGCTGCCGGAGCTGTCGTAGAAGCCGACGCGGCAGAGTGCGCCCGAGCGGGTTCCGGCGAGACCGGCGAGACCGGCAAGGACGCAGAGAGCGTGGCGTGCTTGGCACGCGAGCGAATGAGGACGCAGCCGAACGAAGGCGCAAGCCGCTCAGCGACGCAGGAGATCGTGGTGTTGGACTACGGCGGGCAGTACTCGCAGCTGATCGCGCGCCGCGTGCGCGACTGCGGCGTGTTCAGCGAGCTGCTGCCCCACCACGTGCCCTTGGAGGAGGTGGCACGGCGCAAACCGCGCGGGATCATCCTCTCGGGTGGGCCGGCATCCGTGTACGCGGACGGCGCGCCGCCGCTGGATCTGGGCCTGCTGGAGCTGGGCGTGCCGGTGATGGGCATCTGCTACGGAATGCAGTTGCTGGTGCACACGCTGGGCGGTCGCGTGGAGCAGGCGGAGGTGGGTGAGTTCGGTCGCTCCGAGTTGCGGGTGGCGGAGCCGGGCATGCTGCTGAAGGGGATGCCACGCGAGCAGACGTGCTGGATGTCTCACCGCGACACCGTGTATGAGCCGCCGCTGGGCTTCACGGCGCTGGCGTCCTCGAGCGGATCGCCGGTGGCGGCGGTGGAAGACCCCGCGCGCAACATCTACGGCATCCAGTTTCACCCGGAGGTCGTGCACACCCCGTACGGCGAGGAGATCCTGACCCGCTTCCTGACGGAGGTGTGCGGCTGTGAGCCGACGTGGTCGGCGGCGTCGATCGTGGAGGAACAGATCCGGCGCATCCGCGCTCAGGTTGGCGAGGGCAAGGTGATCTGCGGACTGTCGGGCGGCGTTGACTCCTCGGTGGCAGCCCTACTGGTGCACCGTGCGATCGGCGATCAGCTGACGTGCGTGTTCGTCGATCACGGGCTGATGCGCAAGGACGAGGGAGAACAGGTCGTGCAGACGTTCCGCGACACGTTCAAGGTGCCGCTGGTGGCGGTGGACGCGGAGACGCGTTTCCTTGAGAAGCTCAAGGGCGTGACCGAGCCGGAGGCCAAGCGCAAGGCGATCGGGGCGGAGTTCATCAGGGTCTTCGAGGAGGAGGCAGGCAAGCTGGCGGGCGTCGGGACCGACGCCTCCGAGGAGGAGCCGGCGCGCTTCCTCGTGCAGGGAACGCTCTACTCAGACGTGATCGAGTCAGGCGGCGGCACGGGCGCGGCGACGATCAAGTCACACCACAACGTGGGCGGACTGCCGGACGATCTGCAGTTCGACTTGGTGGAGCCGCTGCGGGCGCTGTTCAAGGACGAGGTTCGCGCTGTGGGCGCAGAGCTGGGGCTGCCCGAGCGCCTCGTCTGGCGCCAGCCGTTCCCCGGTCCCGGCCTCGCGATCCGGGTGGTGGGGGGCGAAGCGACGAAGGAGCGCCTGGACGTGCTGCGCGAGGCGGACCACATCCTGCAGGAGGAGATCCGCAAGGCCGGCCTCTATCGCGAGCTGTGGCAGTCCTTCTGCGTGCTCCCGGACGTGCGCACGGTGGGAGTGCAGGGCGACGAGCGCACGTACGGCTACGTGGTGGTCCTGCGCGCGGTCACGAGCGACGACGCGATGACGGCCGACTGGGCGAGGCTGCCGTACGACCTGCTGGAGACGATCGCCTCGCGCATGATCAACGAGCTGCGCGAGGTCAACCGGGTCGTGCTCGACATTACGTCGAAGCCGCCAGGAACCATCGAGTGGGAGTAAGTCAGGCCTAGTCTCGCCGCCCCTGGCTGCGTCCTCAGTCGCTCGCGTGCAAAGCACGCCACGCTCCTTGCGTCCTTGCCAGGAACGACGATCCGTCAGCCTTCGGCGTGCCTCCGTCCCGTTTTCCGGGAGACACGTTCGCTCGTTCACCGAACAGCCGTAGCGGCGCCGGTCACGACACCTGCGGTCGCCGCGGTCGCGAACATCTCGGCTCGTCTTGAGGTTTGCGGATTTGCGAGGCGACTTGAGTTGGGGGGTTAGCTATGATGTCCGCTCCGCCGCGCGAACGATCAGGTGATCGTCTACGCGTGGCCTTTTTCACGCCTATGGCACCCTCGACTAGAACCTACGTAGCAAAGCCGACCGATCGCGAGCGCAATTGGCTGGTGGTTGACGCCAACGGCAAGACGCTCGGCCGGCTGGCGACGCAGATCGCGGACGTGCTGCGGGGCAAGCGCAAGCCGGAGTACACGCCGCACATCGACACGGGGGACTTCGTGGTTGTGATCAACGCGGAGAAGATCCACGTCAGCGGCAACAAGCGCCAAGACAAGCGCTACTACCGCCACTCGGGCTACCCGGGTGGTCTGCGCTCACGCTCGTTTGAGGAAATGCTGGCCAGGCGCCCCGAGGACATCATCCGCCTGGCAGTCAAAGGCATGATGCCCCGTAACCGACTGGCGCGTAAGCAGATAACGAAGCTCAAGATTTATGCCGGGCCCGAGCACCCGCATGTGGCCCAGAAACCGCAACCGCTGGAGATCGAGGCCTGATGGCAGACGAGCAGAACCCCGAGCAGGAGGCTGAGGCGCCGGACGCCGAGCAGCCCGCCTCCGAGACCGAGACCCAGGAGCCGGCGGTCGCGGCCGAACCCGTCGCCGCCGAGGAGCCAGCGGCCGTCGAGGAGGCCCCGCCCGTCGCCGCGGAGGCAGCTGTGGATGAGGACGACGAGGAGGAAGAGGAGCCGGCGCCGCGTGAGAAACCCGCAGTGCCAGGGGCGCACTTGGAAGTTGACATCGTGCCTGAGGGCGTCGACCCGCTCGGCCGCAGCGAGGGATACGAGGACGCCTACGCCGTCGATCCCTACGCGGTTGACGACGAGGGCGAGCAGGGGCAGGACGTCGAGGAGGAGCAGGAGCTCACCGAGCCGATCTCCACGGCCGCGATCGACCTGGCCTCCGGTGCGCGCTACCGTGCGACCGGCAAGCGCAAGTCGGCGATCGCACGCGTCACGCTGCGCCCCGGAACGGGAAGCTACCTGGTGAACGGACGCACGCTGGAGGAGCACTTCCCCCGCCTGACGCTACAGCGCAACATTCGCCAGCCGCTTGAGACCGTTGGCTACCAGGACCGTATGGACGTGGTTGCGCGCCTGCACGGTGGCGGCATCTCCGCCCAGGCGGGCGCACTGCGCCACGGCGTCTCGCGCGCGCTGCTCGAGGCCGACCCGAACCTGCGTGGGGAGCTCAAGCGCAGAGGCTTCCTCACGCGGGACTCGCGCGCCAAGGAGCGCAAGAAGGCCGGCCTGAAGAAGGCGCGCAAGCGTCCGCAGTTCTCCAAGCGATAGGCACCGCGCCTACCCAGATGGCCCGCAAGCTGTTCGGGACCGACGGTGTGCGTGGTCACGCCGGCGAGTTCCTGACGGCGGAGCTCGCGCTCGCGCTCGGACGCGCAGCCACGCAGGAAGCGCAGGCGGTGCGTCCGCAAGTGCTGATCATCCGCGACACGCGCGAGTCGGGCGAGATGCTCGAGGCGGCGCTCGCAGCGGGCGTCAGCGCAGCGGGCGGCGATGCACTGCTGGCAGGCGTGCTGCCCACCCCGGCAGCGCCGCTGCTGATCGGCCGCTACGGCTTCGATCTGGCTGTCGTGATCTCCGCGTCCCACAACCCGTTTCAGGACAACGGCATCAAGTTCTTTGCGGCGGACGGCTACAAGCTCTCAGACGAGACCGAGCTGGCGATCGAGCGCGAGCTCGAGCGCCCGCGGACTTCCACCGCGATCGGGCGCATACGGGAGCTGCGCGGCGCACCGGAGGACTACCTGCGCGAGCTGCACGTACGCTTTGCCGAGCTCGACCTGCACGGCGTGGACGTGCTGCTGGACTGCGCCAACGGCGCCACCTATGAGGTCGCACCTGAGATCTTCAGGCGCTTGGGGGCGACCGTCACGGTCATTGCCGACGCGCCGGACGGGCGCAATATCAACGCGGGCTGCGGCTCCACCCACACTGATGCGCTCGCCGAGCGCGTTCTCGCCGGCGGTCACGCGATCGGGTTCGCGTTCGACGGTGACGGTGACCGCGTGCTCGCGGTAGACCGCAACGGCACGGTGGTTGACGGTGACGAGCTACTGGCGCTAGCGACGCTACACCTGCGCGCGCGCGGGCGTCTCAGTGGTGACGGCGTGGTGGTCACGGTGATGACCAACTACGGCTTTCACGCGGCGATGGAGCACGCAGGGGTGAGCGTTGCCGTCACGAACGTCGGCGATCGCTACGTGCTCGAGGAGCTGCGCGCCCGCGGCTGGACGCTAGGAGGTGAGCAGTCCGGCCACATCATCGACGCGGGCTTCAACCGCACCGGGGATGGGCTTGCCAGCGCGCTGCTCACGCTGGAGGCGCTGGATGGGCACGACCTCAGCGAGCGCGATGCAATGAGCAAGCTGCCGCAACGACTGGTGAACGTGCGCGTGCGCGACCGAGGTGCGCTGGAGAATGCCGCAGCGGTGGATACGGCGGTTCGCGACGCGGAGCAACAGCTGCGCGGCCGGGGACGCGTGCTCGTGCGCTCCAGCGGCACCGAGCCGCTCGTGCGGGTGATGGTGGAGGCGCCGAGCGAGCAGGAGGCCGACGAGGTCTGCTCGCGTCTGGTCACGGTGGTCGAGCAGGAGCTGGCGTAACGCCTCTCAGCGCCTGCAGAGGCCTTTGCGCGGCCCGGCGCCGACGGGGTCCACTGGTATCTTCGAGGAGGTGTGCGGCATCGTTGGCTACGTCGGCAGGCGTCCCGTCCAGGACCTGCTGCTCGCCGGACTCAGCAAGCTCGAGTACCGCGGCTATGACTCCGCCGGCATCTCCGTCATCGCCGATGATCGGATCGAGGCTGTGCGCGCGGTCGGCAACCTCAGCGCGCTTGAGGCGAAGCTCGGCCGCGAAGCAGCCGCCGGTACCGCGGTGGCGCTCGCCGAGCGCCCCGCCACAACCGGCATCGGGCACACCCGTTGGGCGACGCACGGCCGGGTGAGCGAAGCCAACGCGCACCCCCACTACGACAGCGAGGATCGCATCCACGTGGTCGTCAACGGTATCGTGGAGAACTACATGGCGCTGAAGCAGCGCCTGCTCGAGCAGGGGAGCACGTTCACCTCCGAGACGGACGCGGAGGTGATCGCCCACCTAATCGCCCGCTGTTATGAAGGGGACCTCGCCGACGCCGTCCTGCGCGCCTACGCACAGCTCGAAGGCCACTACGCGTTCGTGGCTATGAGCCTGGACGAGCCGGACACGCTCGTCGGCGCCCGGCGTGAGTGTCCACTGATCGTGGGCCGCGGCGAAGGTGAGCAGTTCATCGCCTCGGCTGTGCCCGCGTTCCTCGCGCAGACGCGTCGTGTCCAGTACGTGGAGAACGGCGAGATCGTCGTCCTACACCGCGACGACGTGCGCATCATGACCGCCTCCGGTGAATCGGTCGAGCGCGCCGTGGAGACGGTGGACTGGGACGAGGAGACCGCTGAGAAGGGCGGCTATGAGACGTTCATGCTCAAGGAGATCCACGAACAGGCGGACGCGGTGGCGGAGACGATCGCCGACCGCACTGCGCGTGGCGACGGCGTGGACCTGGACGAGGAGGGCGCGCTGGACGAGGCGATCCTCGCGGGCGTCAAGCGCGTGATCGTGGTGGCCTGTGGCACGGCCTATCACGCCGGTCTGATCGGCCGCTACGCGGTCGAGGAGTGGGCGCGGCTCCCGGTCGAGCTGGACATCGCCTCCGAGTACCGCTACCGCAACCCGGTCGTGGGGCCGGGGGACCTGGTGATTGGGATCTCCCAGTCGGGTGAGACGGCGGACACGCTGGCGGCGATGCGCCTCGCCCGCGAGCGCGGCGCGACGGTGCTGGCGATCACCAACACGATGGGCTCACAGGCCACGCGCGAGGCAGACGGGGTGCTCTACACACGCGCGGGCCTGGAGATCGGCGTTGCGGCGACGAAGACGTTCGTCTGCCAGGTGGCGGTCATGTACCTGCTGGGGCTGCGCCTGGCGGAGCTGCGCGGCACGCTGGAGCCCGCTCGCGTGGCGGAGCTCGTGGCAGAGCTGAAGCGCCTGCCGCACTGCATCGACGAGCTGATCGAGGATTGCGAGGCACGCACCGACGCGATCGCTGAGACGTGCTGGAACGCCAAGTTCTTCCTGTACATCGGGCGCCACATCGGCCTCGCGGTGGCGCTCGAGGGAGCGCTGAAGCTGAAGGAGATCTCCTACATCTCCACCGATGCCTACGCGGCGGGGGAGATGAAGCACGGCCCGATCGCACTGCTCGATCAGGACACACCCGTCGTGTGCGTGGCCACGCGCTCGCCCGTGCTGGAGAAGCTCGTATCCAATATCCAGGAGGCGCGCGCCCGGGGGGCGCGTGTGATCGCGGTGACGACCGCCGGTGACGGCATCGTGGAGCCCCACGTGGATGCCGCGCTTACGGTGCCCGCCACCGACTGGATGCTGCAGCCGATCCTTGCTGTGATCCCGCTGCAGCTACTCGCGTACGGCATCGCGCGCAAGCATGGCCTGAACGTCGACCAGCCGCGCAACCTGGCCAAGACGGTCACCGTCGAGTAGGCCGCCGCGTGTCCTCGCACGCGGGGCCGACGCACGGGGCGCGTCCCGGCGGCGCACGTGCCGCTCGGCCAACATCGGCGGCGGAGGACCATCTAGCATCGCTGGTCGTGAGCGCCCTTCCACCATGGCTCGTCCCGTTGCTCGACGCCGAGACGATGCGCGGCGTCGATCGCTGGGCGATCGAGCAGCGCGGCGTGGCGAGCCTCGATCTGATGGAGCGCGCCGGTGCGGGGGTGGCGCGGGCGATCGAGCGCATCTGGCCGGACGGCGCGGTCGCGGTCGTATGCGGCAAGGGCAACAACGGCGGCGACGGCCTCGTGGTCGCGCGCCTGCTGCGCGACGGCGGGCGGGAGGTGCGGGTGGTGTGCGTTGCGCCGCCGGACGAGCTCTCAGGCGACGCCCGCGCAAACCTAGAGCGCCTGCGCGGGGTGGCGCCCGTCAGACTCGACGGCTCGCCGTGGTCCGAACCGGAGGGGGCGCGGGCTGGGAGCGCGCAGCCGGGTGCTGATTGCGACGTGCTCGCAGGGGCGACGGTCGTGCTCGACGCGCTTCTGGGCACTGGCTTTCACGGCGAGCCCCGCGGCGCCGTGGCAGAGGCGATCGAGGCGATCGCACGAGCTGGCGCGCCGGTCGTGAGCGTGGACGTGCCAAGCGGGGTGGATGCCTCCACTGGGGTCGTCGCCGGCGTTGCGGTGCGCGCATCGCTGACGGTCACGTTCCATGCCGCCAAGCCGGGCCTGTGGATCCACCCTGGCAAGGCGTACGCCGGCGAGGTGCAGACGCTCGACATCGGCATCCCACGCGGCGCCCCAGAAGCGTCGGCGATCGGCCTGATCGCGCCGAGCGTGCTCGATCAGCTCCCGCGGCGCAGCGCGGACTCGACCAAGTTCGCCTCCGGCCACGTGCTCGTGACGGGCGGCTCGCGGGGTCTGACGGGCGCGCCGCGGATGGCATCGGAGGCGAGCATGCGTGCGGGAGCGGGCTACGTAACGGCATGTATTCCCGCATCGCTGCAGGGGATCTTCGCTGCGGGGGGAACCCCGGAGATCATGACCCGGGGTTTGCCCGACGAGGGTGGCGCGCTGACGGTCGACGGAGTTTCGGAGGTGCTGGACGCGAGCGCTCGCGGCGGCGCACTGGCGCTCGGTCCGGGACTCGGCCGTAGCCCAGGCTCGTTCGAGCTCGCTCGCGCGCTGGCCAGCCGCGCGAAGGTGGCGCTGGTGCTGGACGCCGACGGTCTCAACGCGCACGCCGGTCGGCTCGGCGACCTGACGGCACGCACTGCGCCGACAGTGCTCACACCGCATGCGGGCGAGCTCGCCCGTCTACTCGAGCTCGAAAGCTCACAGATCGAGCGCGAGCGCCTTCGCCACGTGCGCGTCGCGGCTGAGCGCTCTGGCGCTGTGGTTGTGCTGAAGGGTGACGACACGCTGATCGCCGACCCGCACGGGCGGGTGGCGGTGAGCCCAGGTGGGAGCCCGGCGCTCGCCACCGCGGGCACCGGCGATGTGCTGACAGGCGTCGTCTCGGCGATGGTCGCGCAGGGGCTGGACGCGTTCTCAGCGGCCGCCGCTGGGGTATGGCTGCACGCGCAGGCTGGACGCGTGGCAGCCCAGCGAGTTGGTGCGGCGGAGGGCGTGATCGCCTCGGATGTGATCGGCGCCCTGCCGGCCGCGCGTGCGCGAACCCAGAGCGTTGAGCCCCGGGAGGTGGCGCTTCATGGCTGACGAGTCCGCGCGGGCAGCCGCGGAGGCGCAGGGCGGGAGCACGCGTCGCGCGCAAGCGCGCGTGAACGTGGCCGCAATCGAACGCAACTGTGCGAGGCTGCGCACAGAGCTGCGCGGGGGGGCGGCGCTGTGCGCGGTCGTGAAGGCCAACGGCTATGGGCACGGGGCTGTGCAGAGCGCCCGCGCTGCGCTCTCCGGAGGCGCGAGCTGGCTGGCGGTGGCGGACGCACGCGAGGCATGCGAGCTGCGTGAGGCGGGACTGCACGACGCGCGCATCCTCGTCATGGGTGCCCTCAGCGCGGTCGAGCTGAGGGAGGCGCTCGCGGCGGACGCTGACGTGGTCGTGTGGAACGAGGACTACCTGCAGGCGGTCGCAGCGGCGGGAGGCGGACGCGTGCATGTCAAGTTCGACTCCGGCATGGGGCGCCTCGGCACGCGCGACCCCGAGGAGGCATCGCGGGTGGCGGGCGCCGCCCGTGCGATGCCTGGCGTTGAGCTGGCGGGCGTGATGACGCATTTCGCCACGGCCGACGATCTCAAGGACGACGGCTTCTTCACCGCACAGCTGGCGAGCTTCACGAGCTGGGCACGCGAGGTTAAGGCGCAGGACCCGGCGATCCTCGTGCATGCGGCCAACAGCGCCGCGACGATGCGCGAGCCCGAGGCCCAGTTCGACATGGTCCGCTGCGGTATCGCGATTTATGGCATGGACCCGTTTGGCAAGGATCCAGCGGCACGCGCTCTGGAGCCGGCGCTGGAGTTGAGCTCGTGGCTGGCGGAGGTGAAGCTCTGTCGGGCGGGGGAGAGCGCGGGCTATGGGCGCCAGTTCCTCGCCGATGGGGACACCTACATCGGCGTGCTGCCGATCGGCTACGGCGACGGCTGGCGCCGCGGCCTGTCCAACAACGCCGACGTGCTCATTGCCGGGCACCGCCACCCGCTCGTGGGCACGGTCAGCATGGACAGCATCACCGTCGATCTTGGCTTCGACGAGGCGGTCGAGCAGCTGCGCGGGGAGCGCGCGATCCTGATTGGCTTCCAGCTCAGCGAGCGCATCACCGCTGAGGAGGTTGCGCGTCGTCTGGAGACGATCAACTACGAGGTCACCTGTGCGCTCACGCCGCGCGTACCACGTGTCTACCACCGGGACGGCGTGTCCGTGGACGGGAGAGGCATCAGCCTGCCGGCGCGAGCGGTGAACGCCGACCTGGCATGAGCGACGCTGTCGAGGCGGCCAGGAGCGCGCTCGACGGGACGCGCGCGTGGCTGGTGGGCGGAGCGACGCGCGACCGCGCGATCGGCAGGGCCACCGCCGACGTGGACATCGTCGTAGACGGCGATCCGGGGCAGGCCGCGCGTGCAATCGCAGCGGCTGCGGGGCGCGCCGCCTGCTTTGCGCTGTCGGAGGAGTTCGGCTCCTGGCGGGTCGTGGCGCGTGGTGGCGCCTGGCAGCTCGACGTGGAGCCGCTGCGGGGCGGCAGCATCGAGGCCGACCTCGAGCTGCGCGACTTCACCGTCAACGCGATCGCCGAACCGCTGGCCGGGGGGGAGCCGATCGACCCATTGGGCGGGCTTTCAGATCTCAAGGCCCGTCGTCTGCGTATGGCTGCGCCAGCGGCCTTCGCCGATGACCCCCTGCGGGTCCTGCGGCTGGTGCGTCTCGCCGTCGAGCTAGACCTGGAGCCAGAGGCGCAAACGCTGCGCGCTGCCGCGGCGCGCGCCGGCGGGCTCGGCGACGTCTCGGCTGAGCGTGTGTTCGCCGAGCTGCGCAGGGTGATCGCTTCACCTCGCGTGCGCCGCGGACTGGAGATGATGTCCTCCTTGGGCGCCACTACGATTGTGTTGCCGGAGCTGGAGGCGCTGAAAGGGGTCGAGCAGAGCCGCTTCCACCACCTCGATGTATACGGCCACACGCTGGAGGTCCTCGATCGCACGGTGGAGTTGACCAGTGCGAGCCTCGACGGCGGTGCACGAGAGGAGCTGCAAGCAACGCTTGGCGCCCGCCGCGCGGACGTGCAAGCGCTGCTCTGTGAGCCTCTGGCGGACGAGCTGACCCGCGGGGAGGCGCTGCGCTGGGGGGCGCTGCTGCACGATGCCGCCAAGCCGCTGACGCGGGAGGTGCGTGCGGATGGCCGCGTCACGTTCATCGGTCACGACGCCCGTGGCGCGAAGCTGGCGCGCGCGATCCTCGAGCGCCTGCGCGCGAGCGAGCGACTGCGCGCACACGTAGCGGCGCTCGTCGCGAGCCACCTGCGCCTCGGCTTTCTCGTCCACGAGCCTCAGCCGCTGGCGCGCAGGACGCTGTTCGCATACATGCGCGCGTGCTCGCCGGTGGAGGTCGACGTGACGCTGCTGTCCGTGGCCGATCGTCTGGCCACCCGTGGCGATCGCGCTCAGGAGGCAATCGATGCGCACCTGCGACTCGCCACGGACGTGCTCGCGCACGCGCTGCGCTGGCGTGCTGAGGGCCCACCCGGCCCACTGCTACGCGGCGACGATCTCGCGCGTGAGCTCGGCATCGCCACCGGCCCGCAGGTGGGAGAGCTGCTCGAGGAGTTGGTAGCGGCACAGTACGCAGGCGAGCTGAACACGCGGGCTGAGGCGATCGCTCACGCGCGTGCGTTCCTCGATCGCGGCTTGGCGTAGGATCACCGCGGGATGGCTGACCCGGACTGCATCTTCTGCAAGATTCTCGCGGGTGACATTCCCGCGCTTATCGTCGACGAAGACGAGCGCACGATCGCGTTCATGGACATCGCGCCCGCCACGCATGGGCACGCGTTGGTGATCCCGCGCGCGCACGCCACCGATCTACTGAGCATCGAGCGGGAGGATCTGGCTGCCGTGGCGCTGTCCGCGCAGCGGTTGGCGACGCGCGCCAAGGAGCGCCTGGGCGCGGACGGGGTGAACCTGCTGAACTCGTGCGGGCGCGCCGCCTGGCAGACCGTCTTTCATTTTCATGTGCACGTGATCCCGCGCTACGAGGACGATCCGCTGCGGCTTCCGTGGGTCCCCAGCGAGGGAGATCGGGAGCAGATCGAGGCCGCGGCGCAGGAACTAACTGACCGTTAGCGAATGATCAACCGCTACATCTAGCGTACGGGTGTGTTGAATGGCAGATATGAGACGTATATCCATAGCTGTAGCTGCGAGCGTCACAGCGCTCGCGCTGATCCTGCCCGCGGTCGCCCCTGCGACGATCACCGAAGTCGGTGTGATCGGCGAAACCACTCCGGCGACCGTCGCCAGCTGCCCCGGCAGCCCCTGCCTTGCCGTAAGCCGCACAACCGGCTTCCAGGTCAAGGTGGGCTCGGAACGCAACATCGAGAGCGCGCCCAAAGCAGGCACGATCGTGGCGTGGACGATCTCGCTGGGTAACCCCAACGCGACGCAGATCAAGTTCTTCAACGCCAACGAGGGCGGTCCTTCAGAAGCGGGCATCGCGGTCCTTGCGCCGCAGCGCAAGCCGAACCTCACGTACAAGCTCGTGGCGTCGAGCCCAATGATCAAACTTCAGCCCTACTTCGGCAAAACGGCGCAGTTCCCGCTGGAAACCACGATCCCGGTGAAGAAGGGTGACGTGGTCGCGCTGACCGTTCCCTCGTGGGCGCCGGCGCTGGCGCTGGGCTTCGCCAACACGACCTCTTGGCGGGCAAGTAGGCCCAAAAGCGGCTGCACGAGCACCAGCTCGCAGACGGTCCAGACCGAAGTCTCCAGCGCCGTGCAGTACTACTGCCTCTACCAGACCGCGCGTCTGACCTACAGCGCCACCATGATCTCAACGCCGTAGGGCGCCCGCTGGCCGGCGCGATGCTGCGTCCTCGCTCGCTCGCTCGCGTGCGTAGCACGCCACGCTCCCTGCGTCCTTGCCTCGCTTGGCCATCGGACGCCCTACCGGCCGTTATCCGACCAAGCCTTACTACGCCCAACTACGGTGCGGTTGCGCCGCCTGTGGGGCTTGCTTCTTTGGGCGCTTCGCCGCCTGCGGCGGTTTCGCCGGCCGCTTTTTCTTTCTGTTCGGCTGTGGCGCCGCCGGTGGGGCTTGCTTCGGTGGGCGTTTCAGTTCCCGCAGCAGGCGTTTCGGTACTTTCGCCCGTCGCCGCTTCCCCTCCTGTGGTGCTCGTTTCCGAGGATTTGCTCGTGGTGGTCGTCGTTTTCGTCGACGCGGTGGAGGTCTTCTGCGACGCCGCCGCTTCGGCACTCGTGTCCGTGGGCGGGGTGATTTCAGGTGTGTTCTTGGGGACCGCGTCGGAGACGCTGGTCCCGCCGCAGGCGCTCACGCCGATCCCGCATAGCAGCGCCGCGCACACGGCCAGCGCCAAGCGCGCTCTCACAACGGGCCCATGCGCCTGCCGCACGTGGGACAGTCGTTGAGGTCCTTCTGGGAGTGCTGCTCGCACCAGGGGCAAAATCTCAGGTTCTCGAGAGACCAGGGAAGTTTGGACGTCGACGGCGCCATTGGCAGCACCTTGCCCACCACCTCCAGCGGCTCACCCGTGTCTCGATCGAGGTAGATCTCGTCCGGCTCAGCGGGCATCACGATTTCCCGCCCCGTCGATGGGTTTCGCAGGCGGTAGCGTTGCATGGCGCTCATCGCGTGCAACTTTACCGGAGCGGGTGGGGGAGCGATCCCGCGGATAGGCTGAGCCCCCTGTGCGCGTGCTGATCTTCCACGGCTATCTGCTCGACGGGACCGGCTCGAACGTCTACAACGCGCGCCTGGCGGCAGCTCTCGTCCGCCTCGGCCACGAGGTGCATCTGCTCAGCCAGGACCGTCACGCCGAGGCGTATCCGTTCGTCGACGCGGTCGGCGACTGGGACAGCGGGTCGCTTCGAGTGCGCGAGCTCGAGCGCTCAGCAGGCGGCAGCGACGGCGCGCGCCGGCCCGGTCGCTGCACCGTTTATCGCCCAGATATCGGTGATCTGCTGCCCGTGTACGTGGCGGACCGCTATGAGGGCACCCACGCGCGCACATTCGCGCAGTGCAGCGCCGAGGAGATCGCCAACTACATCGGCGCGAACGTGGCCGCCGTGGTCGAGCTGCGCGAGCGGGTGACGCCGCAGGTGGCGCTGGCCAACCACCTGGTCATGGGTCCGGTGATCCTCGCTCGTGCTCTGCAGGGGCGGGTTCCCTACGCCGTGAAGGTCCACGGCAGCGCGCTCGAGTACACCGTCAAGCCGCAGCCCGAGCGCTTCCTTGCGTTCGCTCGTGAGGGGCTTGCTGGCTCCCGCGGCGTGCTCGTCGGCTCACACCACACGGCGAGCAGCCTGTGGGCGGCCCTCGGCGACCCGCAGCTGCCAGGGCGCACGCGGCTTGGCCCGCCAGGGGTAGACGTCGAGCGCTTCGCTCCACGCGATCCGTCTGTCGCCGCGGCCGGCCTGCGCGCACTCGCCGCTCGTCTGCGCTGTGCGTCGCTGCCGGAGCACGCTGAAGACGGGGCAGACGAGCCGCGTGCTGTGGATCTCGTGCGCGGCTCGCAGGAGCCCGAAGCCGCGACGCGCAGCGTCTTCGTGCGCGACGCTGGGGCCGCTGCAGCGGCGCTGGCGCGTCTGGAGCCCGACCGAGACCTGCTGGTTGCGTTCGTCGGCAAGCTGATCGTCAGCAAGGGTGTGGACCTGCTCCTAGCGGCGTGGCCGCTGGTGCTCGAGTGTGTGCCCCGTGCGCGGCTGGTCATCGTCGGCTTCGGTGCCTACCAAGTCGGCCTGGAAGACTTGTGCGCGGCGCTCCAGCGCGGCGACGTGCCCGCGGCACGGGCGATCGCCTTGGCGGGGAGGGCGCTCGAGGACGACACCTCGCCCGCGAAGCCGCTGCGCTATCTGCTGGCCTTCCTCGACTCGCTTGAGGGAGTGCAGCAGGAGCGCTACCTCGCGTGTGCGGGTGCTCTGGAGGAGCGAGTCGTGCTCACCGGACGCCTGGATCACGATGAGCTGGCCGAGCTCTTGCCTGCGTGTGAGGCGGTGGTCGTACCGAGCACGTTCCCGGAGGCGTTCGGGATGGTGGCCGCGGAGGCCGCCGCCTGCGGTGCACTACCGCTCAGCGCTGCTCACTCGGGCCTCTCGGAGGTCAGCAGCGTGCTGGCAGGGGCGATCCCCAGTGCCGCCGCCGACTGGCTGTCGTTTCCCGTCGATGATCACGCCGTGCGTTCGCTGGCCGTGCGGCTGTGTGGATGGCTGCAAGCGAACCCGGCGCTGCGTGCGCACACACGCGAGGGCCTCGTCAAAGTCGTGCGTGAGCACTGGTCGTGGGAGGGCGTAGCGAAGGGTGTGATCGCGGCCGCACGCGGCGAGCTGGACGATCTCGCGCAGCCTTGACGAGGCCCCGCCTCGGCCGGTCTGGTGGCGCGCCGAGCATCTTGTTGGCAATCAAGACGATCTCCCTCACCGCATTCACCTCCTCGTTGTCTTGCCGTTCGGTTGGGACTTGACACGACCGGCCTCAGCCACTAGATTGAGGCAATCGTTGCAAGTGTCGGGATGGCGCTCAGCAACAGATGTCAATCGCAACAGTAACCACGTCCAATAGCAGGGAAAGGGCGGCGCGTTTCAGGCATGCAGGTTCATGAAGGCATGAGTCAGGTGGTTCTCACGGTCGGTCCCAGTCATTCGCTGCGCGCGGCTGCGCGGCTCATGTCCGAGCGACGGGTTGGGGCCGCCGTCGTCATGGATCCCGAAGGCGCGGGGCCGGGGATCATCACCGAGCGTGACATCCTCATCTCGATTGGTGACGGGCTGGACCCTGACGCTGAGCTGGTCTGCGGACACCTGACGCGCGAGGTCGTGTTTGCCGCACCGGACTGGTCCCTGGAGGAGGCCGCCTCAGCGATGATGCGCGGCGGCTTCCGTCATCTGATCGTGCTCGACGGGGGCGAGACGGTCGGGATTCTGTCGGTGCGTGACGTCGTCCGCTGCTGGACTGAGGATGGAGCAATCTGTCCGGTGCCAGAGCGGGTGGCCGTGGGGTGAAGGGGAGGTGACAGGCCTGCCATGGGGAGCAGGCTTGTCACCGCCACGGCAGGCGCTGGGAGCGTCAGTCGTGCGCTGGATGCGCTGCGTGTGAGGAGCGTCAGTCGTGCGGCGCGTCGAGCGGGAGTTCGTTCGTTTCCCGTTTGGTGTCTTTGCTCCAGCGCACGATGCAGTAGACGGTGAGGATCACGCCGACGACCGTGAACTCGATGAACGTCGTCACGCCGACCAGCGTGAGCGTGATCCCGACCGCTGTGAGCAGCGGCAGGATGCTCGGACCGGGAAGATGGATCTCCTCGCCAACGGGCGGGACGTCGGGCTCGAGGGGGCTCATGAGACGAAGACAGCGGCCACCAGGAAGGTGATGCCGAACATGAACATCGATAGCGCCGCCACGATCAGGCCGGTGCGGATGTTCTTCAGTGCCAGGCGTCTAGTCATCATGGTCGAGCCCCATTCTATAGATGACGGTCGGCGACCATCGCGCAGAAGAGCAGCGCCAGGTAACCGAGCGAGTACAGGTATAGGCGCAGCGCCGAGCGGCGGTCCGCGCGCCGGTAGAGCATCGCCGCACCGCCGATGAAGCCAAGCCCTAGTAGCAGCGAGGACGTGAGGTAGATCGCGCCGAACCCGCCCGCGCACGCGGGCAGCTGCGTGACCGCGTACAACAGGACCGAGTACAGCAGGATCTGCCTGCGGGTCTCCTGCTCGCCACGCACGACTGGCAGCATCGGCACGCCGACCTTCTTGTACTCGTCCTTCATCAGCAGTGACAGCGCCCAGAAGTGCGGCGGCGTCCAGAAGAAGACGATGAAGAACAGGATCACCGCGGTGCCGCTCACCGACCCCGTGACTGCGGCCCAGCCCACCAGTGGCGGCACCGCGCCGGCGGCCCCGCCGATCACAATGTTCTGCGGCGTGCGCCGCTTCAGCCACAGGGTGTACACGAACACGTAGCCAAGGAAGCCTGAGAAGGAGAGGGCAGCCGCGAGCGGGTTGACGGTCAGCGAGAGCTCCAGCAGCGACAGCGCCGCGAGCGTGCAGCCGAACACCAACGCAGCACGCGGTGATATGCGCCCAGCGGGAATCGGGCGCGTCGCCGTGCGTGCCATCTGCGCGTCGATGTCGCGGTCGAACCAATGGTTCACCGCGCCTGCGCCGCCGGCCGACAGGTAGCCGCCTAGGCAGGTGAGCGCCACGAGCACGACCGACGGGTCGCCCGCGATGTACATCGTCGCGATCGTCGTCAGCAGCAGCAGCGACTGGACCTTCGGCTTCGTCAGCTCCGCATAGTCGCTGAGCAGCTGCAGCGTGCGCGACGAGCGCCGTTCAGTCGCTAGGCCCAGGCTCGGCGCGTCGATCACAGGCGCTATGCCCGTGGGCGGCGGGCTCATCTACGCACCGACCTGCGCGCTTCCCGCCGGCGCGCCGGCCACCGTCGTGCGCCGCTCGATCTCTCTGCGGATGTCCTTCATCGGTTCAGCCGAGCGTACGATCGGCACCGCATCGAAGTTGTTGACCGGCGGTGGCGAGGCTGTGAACCACTCGAGCGTGTTCGCCTTCCACGGGTCCGGTCCCGCGATCGCTCCAAATTTGAGGCTTCGCCACACGTTGATGATCGTCGCCACGACGCCTGCGCCGAGGATGAACGACCCGACCGTCGAGATCTGGTTGTACAGCGCGAGGTTCCCCACATTGTCGTACTCGTAGACCCTTCTCGGCATCCCATCCATCCCGATCACGTGCTGGATCAGGAACGTCACCAGCACCCCCACAAACATCAGCCAGAAGCTTACCTTGCCGAGTCCTTCGCCGAGCATGCGCCCGGTGATCTTCGGGAACCAGTAGTAGATCGCCGCGAAGATCGGGAAGACAGCGCCGCCGACGAGCACGAAGTGGATGTGCGCGACGACGAAATAGGTTTCGTTCAGCTGCCAGTCGACCGGGAAGATCGCCAAGAACACGCCCGAGATGCCGCCGATCAAGAACAGCGCCAGGAAGCCCACGCAGAACAGGAGTGGCGTCTTGAATTCGATCGTGCCGCCCCAAAGCGTGCCGATCCAGTTGAGCATCTTCACGCCCGTGGGGATCGCGATCAGGAACGAGCTGAGCATCACGAACACGAGGATCGCCTCGGGGATCGGCGTCGTGAACATGTGGTGCGCCCATGTGAGGAACCCGAGGAACGCGATCGCCACCGTCGAGGCGGCGATCGCCTTGTAGCCGAAGATCGGCTTTCGCGCGAACACCGGCAGGATCTCAGAGACGATCCCGAAGCCCGGCAGCACCATGATGTAGACCTCCGGGTGCCCGAAGAACCAGAACAGGTTCTGCCACAAAAGCGGCGAGCCGCCTTCCGCCTGGTCGTAGAAGTGGGTGCCGAAGTGCCTGTCGGTGAGCAGCATCGTCACCGCCGCCGCCACCACCGGCAGCGCCAGGATCAGAAGCACCGAGTACGTGAGGATCGCCCACACGAACAGCGGCAACCGGCCCCAGCTCATGCCGCGCGTGCGCATGTTCGCGATCGTCGCGTAGAAGTTGATCGCGCCGACGAGCGAGGAGATGCCGGTGAGGTGGATCAAATAGATCCACGCGTCCTGGCCGCCGGACGGCGAGAAGAGCGCGCTCGACAGCGGCGGGTAGCTCGTCCATCCCGCTTCCGGCGGGCTCCAGAAGATCGACGCGTAGAAGACGATCCCGCCCGCGAGCAGCAGCCAGAAGGAGAGCGCGTTCAAACGCGGGAACGCCATGTCGCGCGCGCCGATCATCAACGGCAGGAAGTAGTTCGCGAGGCCCGCCATCATCGGCACCACGAACAGGAAGACCATCGTCGTGCCGTGCATCGTGAACAGCTGGTTGTAGGTCTCCGGCGAGACCAGCGTGTTGTTCGGCGCGCCCAGCTGCAGGCGGATCATCAACGCCTCGACGCCGCCGAGACAGAAGAACATGAACGTCAGGACCATGTACATGATCCCGATCTTCTTGTGGTCGGTCGTCGTCAGCCAGCTCGTCCAGCCCGTCGACTCATGCTCCACGTGATGGGCGTGAACCTGGGGGATGGGGGCTGCGTAGGTGGCCATGTCGTCTGCTGATCTCCTGATTGTCCTAGGGGTTCTCGACCTTTTCAGCGCCTTCGTGTTCGTTCAGCTTGGCGCGCGCCTTCGCCGCTTCTTTGTTGGCTTCCGAGATCTCCTGCTTCTGGCGCGCCAGCCACGCTTCGAACTGCGCCGGCGGCACCGCCCTGACGCTCGCGATCATGCGCGCGTGCCCGCGGCCGCAAAGGAACGCGCACTGCCCGCGGTAGAGACCAGGTTTACTGATCTTGAACCACGTGTAGTTGTGGTAGCCCGGGACGTCTTGGAACTTGCCGCCTAGTTCCGGGATCCACCAGGAGTGCACGACGTCCTGGGAGACGATGTCGAGGCTCACCGTGGTGTTCGTGGGGACGACCATTTCCTCGTAGGAGTAGGGCGCGCCCAGGCCATCCGGTTCGTTTGCGCCCGGGTAGACGAACTGCCAGATGTACTGTTTTCCGATCACCTCGATTTCGAGCGCTTTGCCGTTCGGGGGCAGTTTGCGCTCGTTGCTCGCGTACAGCACGTTGTTCTGTTCGCCGAGCGTCGTTCCACTCGGCCCCGAGTTCGGCGGGTCCTGAATCGAGGAGAGCTTCGCGAACGTGAGACCGGCCAGCGCGATCAGCACGACCGCCGCGCCAGCTGTCCAGCCGACCTCAAGGCGGGTGTTGCCGTGGATCTGCGACGCCACCGCGCCCTTGCGCTTGCGGAACTTGACGAGCGCGTAGATGAGCCCGCCCTCGACCGCGAAGAAGATGATCAGCGCGATCACGAGCGTGACCTTGTACAGCTCGTCGATCTCGTTGGCGTTCGGCGAGCCGCCCGACTCGGGGGTGAAGAAGGCGAGGACTGAGGGGATCATGTGGCCCAAGGCGGGAGGATTCTATTCACGCTCGGGCGGTACGCGCTTGATGACATTTGCCACGAGTCTTTCAGGCCCCTGAGAAACGTGCCGGACGCTTCTCGATGAATGCCATCGCGCCCTCCAGGAAGTCGGCGCTGCCGGCCATCTCCTGCTGGATCTTGGCCTCCAGCTCGAGCTGCTCAGCCATGCCCGCGTAGAGCCAGTTGTTCAGCTGGCGCTTGGTCCCGGCGTAGGAGCGCGTGGGTCCCGCCGCGAGGCGTGTGGCGAGCGCCAGCGACTCAGACCGCAGGCTCTCGTCGGGCACCACGCGGTTGATCAGACCCCACTCGAGCGCCTTCGCCGCCGTCAGACGCTCGCCAAGCATTGCCAGCTCGCTCGCACGCGCAATCCCCACACGGCTGGGCACGAACAGGGATGAGCCACCGTCGGGCACCAGCCCGATGTTGACAAATGCGAGCAGGAAGTACGCGCTCTGCGCCGCCACGATCAGATCGCAGCACAGCGCAAGCGAGCAGCCAATGCCGACAGCCGGTCCGTTCACCGCTGCGATCACTGGCTTGGGCAGCTCGCGGATTGCGTGCATGATCGGGTGGTAGCGCTCCGTCAGCGCGCGGTACACGTCCGGGCGCCCGTCCGGTGTCGTATCGCCGCCGCTCACGTCTCGCAGATCGGCGCCCGAGGAGAACGCGCGCCCGGCGCCCGTGATCAGCACCGCACGCACTGCGTCGTCTTGCGCTGTCCGTTGCAGCGCGGCCAGTAGGTCCCCGCCGAACTGCGTGTTCCACGCGTTCAGGACCTCCGGTCGGTTCAGCTCGACCGTGGCTGCTCCCTCGGCGACCCTCACGGTCACCGTCTCAAGCTCAACGTTCGCCTCGCTCATGGGTCTCCTTTGCTCGATTCAGCGCGAGTGATCCTATGGTGTGGGGGATGACACGTCCCGTGATCGGCATCTGTACCGCGCTCGAGCGCGCCAAGTGGAGCGTCTGGGAGCAGCGTGCTGCGCTGCTCCCGTTCAACTACGTGCAGGCCGTGCAGCGCGCTGGAGGCCTCGTCGCGATGCTTCCGCCCGACCCGCAGCTGACGGAGGATCCCGAGCAGGCGCTGGACTTGATCGATGGGCTGATCCTCGCCGGGGGCGCGGACATCGACCCCGCCTCCTACGGTGAGCGCCCGCATCCCGAGACGGTTTCCACGGTGCCCGAGCGCGACGCATTCGAGATCGCGCTCACGCGCGCCGCGATCGAGCGCGATATGCCGCTGCTCGGTATCTGCCGTGGCATGCAGCTGATCAACGTCGCCTGTGGCGGGACGCTCTTGCAGCACCTTCCTGACCATTATGGCCACCACGAGCACCGTCGCGTGGTCGGCTCCTTCGACGGCTCCGAGCACGATGTGCTGCTCACCGAGGGCTCGCTCGCCGCCAGGGCTGCCGGCGAGCTCTCCCACTCGACCAAGTCCCACCACCACCAGGGCGTCGACCGCCTCGGCGACGGGCTCACCGCGAGCGGCGTCTCCACGCTCGACGAGCTCGCTGAGGCGATCGAGCTGTCCGACGCGAGCTTTGTGCTCGGCGTGCAATGGCACCCCGAGGCCGATCTCGCCAGTGCCGTCGTGGCGGCGCTCGTCGAGGCCGCCGCCTCCGCCCGCGTCTCGGAGTAGGCGCAGAGCCGCGGCATATACTGCCCGCCCAGTGCGGCTGTCGAAGGCGATCAGAGCAACCGCCTGGGGGATGGTGGTGGCCGGAGTCGCCGCGCCGCTGGTGCGCAAGCGCGTGAGCGCACCGCCGCTGCTCGTCCAGACCGTCGCTTTCGGCGCGCCGCTCGGATTGTCCATCGCCGTGCGACGTTCGCCACGTCGTGACGTGGCCGTCTGTGCGCTTCAGATGTGGGCTTACCTCGCCGCCTACAAGACGCCCCATGACGATGCCGATGCGCAGCGCGCGCGCGTCCATGTCGACTATCCGATCCGGGCGGACCGCGCGATCGGTCTCGGTGAGCTGCCCAGCGTGCGTCTGCAGCGAGCTTTCGCAAGCGGCGGCGCCAATGCCTCGGAGTGGCGCACGCTCGACCGCGTGCTCGTGTGGACGCACTGGAGCTGGTTCTTCGTCCCACACGGCTCGCTGCTGTACATCCTCGTGCGCCGGCCATCGCGCTTCGCGCGCGCCGCGGTGCTCACGTATGCGGTGTTCGACGTCGGCGCCAGCGTGTACTGGTTGCTCCCAACCGCGCCCCCCTGGTACGCGGCTGCCAGCGCCAGCGCGCAGGGCGGCTCTGAGCTCGCCGTCAGGCGCATGATGGTCGAGTACGGCGAGGCGTTCTGGAAAGACCGCTGGGGCTCGCTCTACAGTGTGTTTGGAGGCAATCCACTCGCAGCGATGCCCTCTTTGCACTTCGCCACATCCCTGATGGCTGCGCTCCTCCTCGCTGAGGTGGGGCCGCTCGCAGGCGCGCTCGGATTCGGATATACGGCGACGCTCGGGTTCGCGCTCGTGTACCTCGGCGAGCACTATGCCGTCGATCTGCTGGGAGGGGCAGCGCTCGCGCTCGCCGTACGGCGCCTGGAGCCGCGCGCGGGTCCGGCGCTCGCGCGCGTGGGGCGGGCGGTCGCCGCACTGGAGGCGATGGCCCACGAGGCCTGAGAGGTGGGGGTGAACGCCGACAAGATGGGATGGGGAGAGGGGGGAGACGCAGCGAGCGAGATGCTCGAGCCACAGGAGCCGCCCGCGGCCGACCTCCACAGCCGCCCGCACCCCGACGCGGCCGCGGCACCACCCGTGAGGACGGGCGAGGAGGAGATGCCGCGCGTGATCCTCACGCGCCGGCAGATCTTCGCCTTCGGGCTGTTCATCCTCTCCGGTGTCGGCTTCCTGTATTTCGTGCTGCCGAACATCGCCGGCGTCGGCAAGACGCTCAACCGCATCGAGGGCGGCGACGTGTGGTGGCTGGCGATCGGTGTGGTGCTCGAGCTGCTGTCGTTCGCCGGCTACGTAGTGCTGTTCCGTTCGGTGCTGGTGCGCGGCAACGAGCGCATCGGATGGCTCGAGAGCTACGAGATCACGATGGCGGGACTCGTCGCAACACGGCTGTTCGCCGCAGCCGGCGCCGGCGGCGTCGCGCTCACCGCGTGGGCGCTGCGACGCTCTGGCATGGAGCCGCGCGTGGTGGCCTGCCGCATGGTCGCGTTCATGGTGCTGCTGTATTTCGTCTATGCAGCGTCGCTGCTGCTCGACGGCGTCGGTCTTGGCATCGGTCTGTTCCCCGGCGGGGGGTCTTTCGCGATCACGATCGTGCCCGCGATCGTGGCTGCCGTCCTGTTCGCGGTCGCCGGTGCGATCGCGCTGCTCCCCGGCGACCTCGAGCGTCGTCTGGACAGCTGGGCCTCAGGATCTCCGCGTGTCGCGCGCTGGATCGCGCGTGCCGTAACCGCCCCCGCGCTCGCCGCCAGCGGTATTCGTACCGCGATCGAGCTGATCCGTGGGCGCGACCCGGGACTGCTCGGGGCGCTCGCCTGGTGGGGCTTTGACATCTCGGTGCTGTGGGCAATGTTCCACGCGTTTGGCTCAGCGCCGCCGTTCACCGTGATCTGGATGGCGTATTTCATCGGCACGCTCGGGAACCTACTGCCGCTTCCCGGCGGTCTCGGCGGCGTCGAGGGTGCCATGATCGGCGCGTTCGCCGCGTTCAACGTGCCGCTCAACCTGGCGGTCGTCGCGGTACTGTCCTATCGAGCGATCTCGTTCTGGCTACCCACGGTGCCCGGCATCATCGCCTACCTGCAGCTCCGTCGGACGGTGGCGCGTTGGCGCACCGAAGAGCCTGACGTTGCACCGGGCGCTGTGATCGTCGGGGCGTCCGAGCCGGCAGGCGTCCTGCATGGCTCATGAGGCCAAAACGCATGTCCAATTGCTATACTTTACAAAGTAAAGCGACCCCGATCTTGAGGTGTCGCGTGGCGGCGAAAGCCAGGAGATGAGATGAGCGACGTCGAGAACGTGATCATCATCGGCAGCGGACCCGCCGGGTACACCGCAGCGCTGTACACGGCTCGAGCGAACCTCAACCCGCTGGTGATCGAGGGCTTCGCCTGGGGCGGCCTGCTGCAGCAGACGACCGACGTGGAGAACTATCCCGGCTTCCCGGACGGCGTCATGGGGCCAGAGATGATGCAGAAGTTCCGCGACCAGGCCGAGCGCTTCGGCGCGCGTCTCGTCACCGACCAGGCCGACCGCGTCGAGCTCTCCAAGGAGCCCGGCGGCATCCACCGCGTGTGGGTGGGAGACACCGAGCACCTTGCGCGTACCGTGGTCCTGTCGATGGGCGCCGAGCACAAGAAGCTCGGCGTGGCAGGCGAGGAGGAGCTCTCCGGGCGCGGCGTGAGCTACTGCGCCACCTGCGACGCCGCCTTCTTCCGTGACGCGCACACGATCATCGTCGGCGGCGGCGACTCCGCCATGGAGGAGGCGATCTTCCTCTCCAAGTTCGCCGGCAAAGTCAGCGTCGTGCATCGCCGCAACGACTTCCGGGCCTCGAAGATCATGCTCGAGCGCGCCCGTCAGCAGGCCAACATCGAGCTGCTGACCCCATACACCGTCAAGGAGCTCGTCCCCGGCGAGAACGGCGCCCTAGGGCACGCGCTGCTCAGCAACGTGGAGACCGGCGAGGAGCGCGAGCTGCCGATCTCCGGGGCGTTCATCGCCGTCGGCCACGAGCCGCAATCCGAGCTCGTGCGCGGACAGGTGGACGTCGATGAGAACGGCTACGTCGTCACCGAGGGCAAGTCCACGCGCACGAAGCTCCCCGGCGTGTTCGCAGCCGGCGATCTCGTCGATCACACCTACCGTCAGGCGATCACCGCCGCCGGCTCCGGCTGTCAGGCAGCCCTGGACGCCGAGTGGTACCTGCGCGACACGCCAGGCGTGCCCGTGCCCGTCGGCATGCCGCTCGGTGATCCCGTTGAAGAGCAGTGGGCCACGACGGTCGAGTCCACGCCCGCGTCCTAGCGCGGAGCTGAATCCGCGCCGTCCTCACTGCTGGCGGGGAACGACTAATCTGCCGCGAGTCTTGGCTGCAACGCTCCCTCTAGCTCCAGCAGCCAACGCTTGCGCTCGAGGCCGCCCGCGTAGCCACCCAGGGCGCCGCCCTTGCGCAGCACGCGGTGGCAGGGGATCACAATCGGGATCGGGTTCGCGCCCAGCGCACTCCCCGCTGCTCGCGACCCCCGCGGGCTGCCCGCCTCGCTTGCGATCTCCGCGTAGCTGAGCACGCCGCCGTAGGGGATCGCCCACGCCGCGCGCAGCACGCGCTGCCCGAACGCTCCGATCAGGGTCCAGTCGAGCGCCATCTCGAAGCTGCGGCGCTGTCCCGTGAAGTACTCGTCCAGCTCGCGGCGCGCCGGCTCCAGCGGGGCGGAGGACTCCACGATTCGGGGCGAGACACGTTGCGCCAGACCGTCCAGCACCTCCTCCACGTCCTCCTCCGGGAACGCCAGGCGCACGACGCCTCGCCTCGTTGCCGCGATCAGCAGTGAGCCAAAGGGCGAGTCCACCGAGCCGTAGCTCACGTCCGCCAGCCGCTCCTGCGCGATGCGCGCGCGCAGACGCTCCGCCGCGCGCTCCGCCTCCGCCGCGGTCGTGTGGGGCTTCTGTCCTTCACCGCCGCGCCGCAGCGCGTCCTCCAACGCCGTGCTTTGCGCCTGTGCGTCTGTGCTCTGCGTCTGCTCGTCGATGCTCATGCCGGAACCGCCTTTCTCAGCTTCAGGAGACCTTCGTGCAGTGAGCGACGCGCCGCCTCCTCCGAGCAGCCGATCGCCTGCGCGATCTCGCGGTGGGGCATATCCCCGACGAAGCGCAGCACCACCGCCGAGCGCTGGCGAGTCGGGAGCTCCCTCACAGCGTCCCAAAGCTCGCGATCGGGCTCGTGCTGGACGGGCGCTGGTGGGCGCGCTGTCGCGCCAGCCTGGACGGCCGCCACGTCCTCCACGGGAAACGCCCTGCGGGCTCTCGCGCGATGGACGTCCAGCGCCTTGCGATTTGCGATCGTCAGCACCCACGCGCGCAGGTTCGAGTCTGCGCGCAGCCTCGGGTATGCGCGCAGCGCCGCGATGAACGTCTCCTGGAAGCAGTCTTCCGCCTCGTCGGGGCCGACCGTGGAGAGGAGGAAGCGCCAGACCACCTCGCGGTGGCTGTCCAGGAAGCGCTGAAACGGCGGCAGTGCGTTGCTCACGGACCTATAACGCGAGGCCGCCCCAGAACGTGAGGTCGGCTCCCGCGCATCGCCGCCGCCTGTCTCAGCTCTCGTAGTCGAAGAAGCCCGCGCCCGCCTCGCGGCCGAGACGGCCCGCCTGCACGAGACGGCGGAGCACCGGCGCCGGCCGGTAGCGCTCCTCGCGGTACTCAGTGCAGAGCGCCTCCAGCACGCTCAGCACGTGATCGAGTCCGATCGCGTCCGCCCACGCCAAGGGGCCACGCGGGTGGCTCAGCCCGAGCACCATCCCCGTGTCGATGTCACCCGCCGCGCCCACGCCCTCGCCCAGCGCGAACGCCGACTCGTTGATCAGCTGGCAGATGATCCTGCCCAGCACCAGGCCCGGCGCGTCGCCCACCCACTCAACGTGCTTGCCCAGCGTTGCGAAGAAGCGCTCCGCGCGCGCCGCCGCCACCGGCGAGGAGCTCTCGCTGCGGGTCAGCTCCACCAGGCCCGCGCGCTCCAGCGGCGCCACCACATGAAAGCCCACCGCGCTGCCGCCCGGGTCGAGCGCCCCCAGCGAGCCACGCGCGCACAGCACCAGGCGCGCGCCGCCCTGCGGCGGCGGCTGCGTGCCGCGGCGGTCCGGCCTGCCGGACGGAGTCAATCCGGTTGTGGCGGGTCCAGGATCGCCGCCGCGTGGCGCGGGGTAGGGCTCACAGTCGATCGTCAACGACGGCAGCACGCCTCCCATCGGGGCGTGCGGGGAGCGCACCTCATAGCCCGCGTTCTCCGCCGCCGCACGCAGCTCATCCACGAGCACGCCCTCGCCCGCGATCACAACCACGCCCTCGCCGTCCGTGCCCGGCGAGCCCGGCTGCAGCGGCTCGGGGTCCGGGGGACGGTGGGCGCTCGAGACCTTCGAGTAGTCGTAGTAGCCACGCCCCGTCTTGCGCCCGTAAAGGCCCGCCGCCACGTAGCGCGCCGCGATCATCGACGGGCGCCAGCGCGGCTCACCGAAGCTCTGCTCGTAGAAGCTCTTTGAGATCCCAAAGCCCGTCTCCACGCCCACCAAATCCATCAGCTCGAACGGGCCCATACGAAAGCCGCCCTCCATCCTGCAGATGCGGTCGATGCTCTCCAGGTCCGCGATCTGCTCCTGCAGCAGCCGCAGCCCCTCCAAGCCGAACGGCCGGTTGCAGCGGTTCACGATGAACCCCGGCCCGTCCTTCGCGAGGATCACCGTCTTGCCCATCGCCTCACCCGTCGCCGTTGCGATCGCCAGCGCCTCTGGCGAGGACTCCACGCCCGCCACCACCTCCAGCAGGCGCATCAGCGGCGCCGGGTTGAAGAAGTGCATGCCCACCACACGCTGCGGGTGGCTCGCTCCGCTCGCGATCGCCGTCACCAGCAGCGAAGACGTGTTCGTCGCCAGCACGCACTCCTCGCTCACCACCTCCGAGAGCTTCGCGTACATCTCGTGCTTGAGCTCGATGCGCTCCGGCGCCGCCTCGATCACCAGCTCGCAGCCCGCCAGCGCCGCGAAGTCCTGCACCGGCTCAAGGCGCTCCGCAGCCGCCGCCGCGTCCTCCTCGCGCAACTTGCCCTTCACCATTTCTTTGCGCAGGCCATCCTCCGCGCTCGCCAAACCGCGCGCCAGCGCCTCCGGGAAGGGGTCGTACAGCAGCGTGCGTGCCCCCGAGCGCGCCGCCAGCTGGGCGATGCCGGCACCCATCGTGCCGGCACCCAGCACGCCGATTACAGACGCCGGCCTGCCCTCCCGGCCGGCGGAGCCGGCCCTCTCATCCTCATCCACGCGCGCCTGCTCTGACATCGCCAGCTCCCTTGCCGCCAGCGTCAGGAGGGAACGAGCGCGTTGATGCCCGTCATCGCGCGCCCGATGATCAGTTTCTGAATCTGGGAGGTGCCCTCGTAGATCGTCGTCACACGCGCGTCGCGGAAATAGCGCTCCACCGGGTGGTCGTCCACATAGCCCGCGCCGCCGTGGATCTGGATCGCCATGTTCGCGCACTCCAGCGACGCCTCCGTCGCGTGCAGCTTCGCGATCGACGTCTCCAGCGTGTTTGGCCGGCCCTTGTCCTTCAGGAAGCCCGCGCGCCACACCAACAGGCGCGAGGCCTCCGTCTTCAGCACCATGTCCGCGATCATCGCCTGCACCAGCTGGAAACTCGCGATCGGTTTGCCGAACTGCTCGCGCTCCTTCGCGTACTTCACCGACTCATCCACGCAGCCCTGGCAGATGCCAACGCAGCCCGACGCCACCGAGTAGCGCCCCGAGTCGAGGTTCGACATCGCGATTTTGAAGCCATCGCCCACGCCGCCCAGCATGTCCTCATCGGAGACCTCCACGTCTTCCAGCGAGATCGAGCCCGTGTCCGATGCGTGCAGGCCCATCTTGTGCTCGATCGTTGACGCCGAGTAGCCCGGCTGGTCGGTGTCCACCAAAAAGCACGCCACGCCCTTGTGTCCCAGCGCCGGGTCCGTCTGCGCGAAGATCAGCGCCAGCTTCGCGTAGTTGGCCATCGAGATCCACATCTTCGCGCCGTTGATCACCCAGCCTGTGTCCGTCTTGCGCGCCCTCGTCTTCTGGTTGGCCGCGTCCGAGCCCGTATCCGGCTCCGTCAGCCCGAAGCAGCCCAGCCACTCGCCCGAGCACAGCTTCGGCAGATACTTCTGCTTCTGCTCCTCCGTGCCGAACTTCACGATGCCCGAGCACACCAGCGACGTCTGCACCGAGATCACCGTGCGCACCGACGAGTCCCCGCGGCCGATCTCCTCCACCACGAGGCCGTAGCTGAAGTAGTCAAGGCCCGCGCCGCCGTACTCCTGCGGGACGATCGCCCCCAGGTAGCCCTGATCGGCCACCTTCTTGACCATCTCCAGGTCGAAGTGGTGGTTGCGCGCGTTTTCCCGCGACTGCAGCACGATCTCTTTATCGGTGAATTCGCGTGCCGTCTCCTTGATCAGGCGCTGCTCGTCGGTCAGGTCGAAGTCCATCCCTCTCCTATCGGGTCGTGCCGGTGGTCGTCGTCGTTCGCTGCTCGGAAATGTAAAAGCGTGGGGGTGGAGGGTGTGTCTTAACTTTTTTTGTGCGCCATCGCTATACAGCGTTCAACTTGGGAGTGCGCCACAGCGCGTGGATGCGCCGCTCGACCTCATCCGCGATGCCCTCGATCGGCAGTCGCTCCTGCGCCAGCGAGTCTCGGTCGCGCAGTGTCAGGGTGCCGTCCTCGACGCTCTGGTGGTCGATCGTAAGGCACAGCGGCGTACCGATCTCGTCCTGGCGGCGGTAGCGCTTGCCGATCGCGCCGCCCGCGTCGTACTCCGCCTGCATGCGTCCGCGTAGCGCGTGGTGCACCTCGCGCGCGAGCTCCGGCTGACCGTCCTTGCTCACCAGCGGCAGCACCGCCGCCTTCACCGGCGCAAGGCGCGGGTGCAGGCGCAGCACCGTGCGCATCTCGCCCTCACCTGTGCCCTCGCGCTCCACCAGTTCCTCGTCGTACGCGTCAACCAGGAACGCCAGCGTCGCGCGATCCGCGCCCGCCGCCGGCTCGATCACGTACGGCACATAGCGCTGACCCGTGGCCTGGTCGAAGTACTCGAGCTTCTCGCCCGAGAACTGCGCGTGCTGGGTGAGGTCGAAGTCGCCGCGGTTGGCGATCCCCTCGAGCTCAGACCAGCGGGCTCCGCCGCCAGGGGCGGTGGACGGGAACAGGTATTCCACGTCGCTCGTGCCCGAGGAGTAGTGCGAGAGCTCCTCCTGGTCGTGCGCGCGCAGGCGCAGGTGGTCGGGGCGGATGCCCAGCTCGATGTACCAGCGCTCGCGCTCTGACAGCCAGTGCTCGAACCACTTCTGCGCCTCATCCGGCGGCACGAAGAACTCCATCTCCATCTGCTCGAACTCGCGCGTGCGGAAGATGAAGTTGCCCGGGGTGATCTCGTTGCGGAAGGACTTGCCCACCTGCGCGATCCCGAACGGCGGTTTCTTGCGCGAGAACTGCAGCACGTTCTTGAAGTTGATGAAGATGCCCTGCGCAGTCTCCGGACGCAGGTACGCAACCGATCCGGACTCCTTCACCGGCCCGATCGTCGTCTCGAACATGAGGTTGAAGTCCCGCGCCTCCGTGAGGTCGCACTCCTCCGCTTCGCCCGGGTGTTTGGACGGTTTGCGCCCGCACGCGAGCTCCTGCAGGTGATCCGCGCGGAAGCGCTGGCCGCACGTCCTGCAGTCCACCAGCGGGTCGGTGAAGCCCGCCAGGTGCCCCGATGCCTCCCACACCCGCGGGTGCTGCAGGATCGCCGAGTCGAGCGCCACGATGTCGTCGCGCTCCTGCAGCATCGCGCGCCACCACTCGTTCTTCACGTTCGTCTTCAGCAGCACCCCGTAGTGGCCGAAGTCATACGTCGAGCCCACGCCGCCGTAGATCTCAGACGAGGGGAAGACGAAGCCGCGGCGCTTGCTCAGCGCCACGATCTTCTCCATCGTCACGACGTCTGGGGCGAGCGGGGATGTGGGTGCGGGATCGGGCATGCCGGCTGCGGATGCTAGTCGAGCCTCCCCGCCCGCGCCGAGGAATCGGCCGAGCGCGCCCCGGGGCTAGGCATAAGATGGCGCGCCGTGGCGCGCATCCTGATCGTCGGCGGAGGCTGCAGGGGCAGGCAGCTGGCCGCCGCGATGGTCGACGAGGGCTACGCCGTGCGCATCACCACGCGCAGCGAGGACGGACGCGCGGCGATCGAGGCCACGGGCGCGGAATGCTGGGTGGGCACCCCCGACCGACTCGCGACATTGCGCGGCTCGCTTGAGAACGTGACGATCCTCTGCTGGCTGCTCGGCACGGCCGTCGGCCCGCCCGAGGAGCTGGCGGCGCTGCACGGCTCACGGCTCGAGTACTTCCTCACGCAGGCGATCGACACCACCGTGCGCGGCTTCGTCTACGAGGCGCGCGGCAGCGGGCCATCGGCGGCGCTCGTGGGGGAGGGGGAGCTGCTCGCGCGCACGCTCGTGCAGCGCAACGAGATCCCCGCCCTGTTCCTCACCGCGGATCCGCAGGACACCGCCGGCTGGCTCACCCAGGCACGCGGGGCGGTTACGTCGCTGCTGATCGGCGCATGATCGTCCACCGCGGTCAAGCTCGCCCACTTTGTGACCGATGTTGCGTGCATCATGGCTGTCGATCGCTCCCGCTACGGCCTCTCGATGTCCGCCCTCGGGGCGGCCGTGCTCGCGGTTGCAGCGTTCCTGCCGTGGTATCGCATGACCTCGATCGTGCACACCGCCGCCGCGGCCTCGCTTGCGACGCGCTCGCTCACCGTCTTCAGCGCACGCCAAGCGCTCCCCGACATGCGCATCCTCCTGCTGATCCTCGTCGGGCTCGCGATGCTCGACACGCTGCTGCCGCTGCTGCGCACGAAGGGGCCGGTCCCGGGCGGCGCGGGTGGCTCGGTGGTGCTGTTGGGTGCCGTCGCAGCGCTGTGCGCGCTCTACCGCATCGTTGACCCGCCGGCACCCGCCGGCGATGCCGTTGCGCTGACGCTGCTCGCCGGTCCCTGGCTCGCGCTGCTGGGGGCGCTGACAATGCTGCTCGGCGGTATGTGGCCGTCCCGCGTTGGCTCCGGCACGCGCGCCGACGCACGCATGCACGGCGCCTGGCCCGGCGTGCGCGGCTGAGTCTCGCCCACGTCGGCCGGCCTCCCCGAGCCTCCTTGAAAGAGGTGCGCTCGCGCTATCCTGATGGGTAAACCCTGTAAAGCCGATCAGGATTCAAGACAGTTTCCTCCTCCGACTCTCGTTACGGCTAACTGTCGAGAAAGGACCGACAACAATATGACGCTGCAACTGGGCGACACAGCCCCTGACTTCGAGGCCGACACGACCGAGGGTCACATCAAATTCCACGATTGGATCGGCGACTCCTGGGCGGTGCTGTTCTCGCACCCCAAGGACTTCACCCCCGTCTGCACCACCGAGCTCGGCTACATGGCAAAAGCCAAGCCCGAGTTCGACGCCCGCAACGTGAAGATCATCGGCCTCTCCGTGGACGCGCTCGACAACCACGAGGCGTGGGCGAAGGACATCGAGGAGACGCAGGGTACAGCCCCCAACTACCCGATCATCAGCGACAGCGACTTCAACGTGTCAAAGCTCTACGGGATGCTGCCCGCGGACACCTCCGGCGACGCCGGTGGGCGCACCCCTGCGGACAACCAGACCGTGCGCAACGTGTTCGTGATCGGGCCCGACAAGAAGGTCAAGCTGATCCTCGTCTACCCGATGACCACCGGGCGCAACTTCGACGAGGTGCTGCGTGTCGTCGATTCGCTGCAGCTGACCGCCAAGCACAAAGTCGCCACGCCAGTCAATTGGAAGAAAGGCGACAAGGTCATCATCGCCGGCTCCGTCTCCAACGACGAGGCCAAAGAGATCTACCCCGACGGGTGGGAGGAGCCACGTCCCTACATCCGTCTCGTGCCGCAGCCCAGCTGAGCGGCTGACGCCCGTACCACCCCCGGTGGCCGGCTAGTGTCGGTCCCGGGGGGTTCTACCGGTCGCTCGAAAGGGCCAGGTTGCCGGCGGCGTCCGGTGGCAGCAGCGCGTCGAATAGGTGCGCGAGGATTCTCGCCGTGGCGCCCCAGATGACATTGTCCTCGACGATGTAGGCGTCGGTCTGGAAGGTGATGCCTCGGCGTTCGATGTCGGTAACCGTCTTGGCGGCGCGAACCTGCTCCAGCGGCAGCTCCAGCACCTGGTCGACCTCCTTCGCCGACAGCGTCCACGCGGTGCCCGCGGGGATCGTGGCCACGAACGGGTGGATCACGTAGTTGGTCGCGAACGTGGAGGTCGTGGGCAGCGTTCCAAGCAGGCTCACCCGCCCGCGATCCAAGCCGATCTCCTCTTCGGCCTCGCGCAGGGCTGTCGTGCTCAGGTCCGGGTCCTCGGCGTCCTTGCGACCGCCTGGGAAGGAGATCTCACCCGCGTGGCGACGCAGGTCGCCGCGGCGCTTGGTGAGCACCACGGAGGGCTCCGGCGTCTCGCCGGCGAGGAACAGCGGTACGAGCACGGCCGCCTGGATCTGCCCGCCGACCTGCTGCCGGTCGAGCCCCGCGGAGGAAGCGTCAGGCGGCCAGGTGGACGCGCTCAACGCGCTCCTGGAACATGACGTCGCCGTCCAGCACGCGGTGCACAGGACACTTGGCGGCGATCACGGTCAAGCGCTCGACCTGCTCATCGGGGAGGTCGTCGGGCAGGCGCATGATGAGCTGGAACTTCGTCGGTGCGCCGCGCTCGGCGGGCGTGTACTCGACGTCCACTTCCACGTGGCCGATGTCCCAGCCCTTGCGCGCCGCATACATCTCCATAGTGATCGCTGTGCAGGTGGCCAGGCTGACGGCCAGAAGCTCCTGGGGATCGGGGCCGCCATCGTCTCCGCCCGCGTGGTGCGGCTCGTCGACGGTCAGCTGATGGTCGCGCACCACCACAGAGTGCCTGTAGGTGCCGCCATCTCGCTTTGCGGAGGCCTTCATCCTTGTGAGCCCTTGCGTCTGAGTCATCTAGATCCCCTCAAATCACGGCGTCTTAGTCCTTGTTGACAATGATACTGCGGCACGTTCAAGCCCCTGATAGAGGGTTGAACAACAGTCCTGTGAGCAGCTTCGGAAAGAAGTAAGTGGACTTCGGTGGCATGTTCTCGCCCGCCGCCGCAACGTCGCGAACCTGACCGACCGGCGTCGGGCGCATCAGAAACGCCGCGTCATAGGCGCCCGAGCGCACCATCGCCAGCGCCTCCGCGGTGTCGCGCGCGTAGAACAGGCCGTTGAAATGCGCGATGTCCTCGTCGCTCAAGCCCAGCGCGTTCTTCAGAAGCAACGTCTCCAGCACGCCGGTGTCTAGATGGCGATAGGCCTCTGAGCAGTCGGGCAGCGCGGCATCCGCGATCGCCTGGCTCTTGATTGTCAAGCGCAGGGCGCGTTCGTCGGCGCCGTTGAAATACCCGAGCTCCAGCGGTCCTTCGCCGGGTGCCGGGGCGATCTCCTCGATCGGCACCTCCGCGATCTCGAAGTCGCGCTCCAAAGCCTGCTCGAGCGCCGCGCGGCGCTCGTCGTCCAGCCCACCCACCAGGCGGTGCGTGGGGAAGACCGTGAGGCCTGGGTCCTCCAGCGCGACCAGGCACATGAGGATGTAGTTGTGCTCGCCCTCCCCGCCGACCTCGCGCGCGTAGGCCTGCATCGTCTCGTAGCGGTGGTGACCGTCCGCGATCAGCAGCTCCGCATCGCGGGTGGCCGCCTGCACGGCCGCGATCGCATCGGGATCTGAGACGCGCCAGAGGCGATGGACGGTGCCGTCCCCGTCGGTGATGTCCGCCCAAGGCTGCTCGCTCGTGGCGGGCTCCAGCGCCTGCCAGGCCGCGCCGGTCGGGTCCGAGTACAGCGAGAAGATGGGGGAGAGGTTGGCGCGCGTTGCCCTCGTCAGGCGCAGCCGATCCTCCTTGGGGCCCGGGTGCGTGCGCTCGTGCGGGCGCACCTTGCCGGGGCCGTACTCCTCAATGCGCACGCGGCAGAAGAACCCGCGCCGCGTGCGCCTCACGCCGTCCGGGCCCGTGTAGTCCTGGGTGTGGGCCCACAGGGCCGGCTCGGCGTCGCGAATGAGCGCCCCCTCGCGCTGCCAGCTCTCGAACAGATGGCTCGCCGCCGTGTAGGGGTCCGGGTCGCCCTGGGGGAGATCTACCGCCACCACGTTGAACGGCGAGAGGGCGATCAGCGCCGCGCGCTGGCCGGTGTCGATCACGTCGTAGGGGGGTGACACCACGTCGGAGAGAGGGCCCACCACAGCGGGGTCGTAGTGCAGCGCGCGCAGGGGTTGGACGTCGGCCATCGCGGTGGCGGAGGGTAGCAGTGGGCTGGGTGACTGATCCGGTGCCCGACGATCATCGCTCGAAAACCGGGCGCGCGCACGCAGGGCGGCCCGAGGATTCCGTCCCCCGCCTATGGGAACATATGTTCGTATGGCGCATGCGGGATACCTCCGAGAGAAGGCACGGTCGATGCGCGTCGAGCGCCAGTTCACAATCGACGAGCTGGCCGAGCGGCTGGCTCTGTCTCGCAGCACGATCTACTACTGGGTGCGGGACCTGCCGATCCCGGGGTCGGGGTCGGGTGGGGAGTGGCCGGAGGCTGCGCGGCGCAAGGGGACCGTCGCCATGCAGCGGAAGTACAGGCTGTTGCGGGAGGCGGCTTACGAGCAGGGGACGCGGGAATACGAGGAGCTCGCTGCCGATCCGACGTTTCGCGACTTCGTGTGTCTTTACATCGCTGAGGGGTACAAGCGGGATCGGAACATCGTTTCGATCGGCAACTCAGACCCGGCGGTGATCAGGCTGGCGACTCGGTGGATGCGGCGCCTCTCGGAGAAGCCGCCTGCGTTCTGGATCCAGTACCACGCTGACCAGGATCTGAGGGAACTGCGCGAGTTCTGGGCCGCGGAGCTCGTGGTCAAGTCGGACTCTATACGCATGCAGCGCAAGTCGAACAGCAATCAGCTGACGGGTCGCACGTGGCGTTCTCGGCACGGTGTCCTCACGGTGCGAATCTGCGAGACACGGTTTCGGTCCGCGCTGCAGGCCTGGATGGACCGGCTGCGCTCCGAGTGGCAGTAGACTCGCAACAGGGCATCGGGGCGTGGCGAAGCCTGGTATCGCGCTCGGTTTGGGGCCGAGAGAGCGCCGGTTCGAATCCGGCCGCCCCGATTTCGGCGGTTAGACGCTCGCGAAGCGCGACGTCAGAGCTGCGGCGTGGATCACGATCGGGAGCTGGTTGCCCTGATGGTGCAGCGGTAGACTGATGGCGATGTCCGGCAAGCCAACTCCGCAGCCCTCCCCAGCGCCCCCGCGCCCTGAGCCTGTGCGGCCTAGCCCGATGATCGGCGAGACCCGCGGCGGGGGCAACTCGGGCCGTTAGTCGACCCGAACGTTGCGCTCGCCAACGCCGTCTCGCCGACCGACCATTCACATCCGCGCGCGTCAAACCGCGGAGAGCTCCCGCACCTGAGTGATCCGGATCGCGTTACCCGAAGGGTCGCGCAAGCCCGAGTCGACCCCGTACGGACGCTCGGCCGGCGCTTCGGTGAACTCGACACCGCGTGCCGCGAGCTTCTCGTACTCCGCTTGGCAGTCCTCGGTCGTAAGAAAGACGGTGCCCGCGAAGCCCTTCGCCATCAACTCGCGCACCTGCTCGGCGGTGTCCGAATCCATGATCGGGGGGCCGGGGATCGCCATCAGCACGATCGAGACGTCCGGCTGACCGACGGGCCCGATGGTGAGCCAGCGGAAGTCGCCCATCTCGGGCATCGTCGCGTCGATTCGCACCTCCATGCCGAGCTTCTGGGTGTAGAACGCGAGCGCCTCGTCCTGGTCGTGTACCCACAGATGGGCGTTTGCGATTTTCAACGTCGGGTCCTCCTGGGTTGCGGTTGCTGGATGCGACCGACCGGGTATGACACACAGCGGGCCGCCTTCATCTCGAGGCGATGCTAGGCGCGCTTCGCGCCGCTGTCTTCTCGAAATGTGCTGTGTTGGGGGCGCCCGTAGAAACGCAGCACGCACTCCGGCACGAGCGCGCGCGTCGCCGCCGGCGGATACGTGGCGCGGTAGGCAGTGGGCGAACGACCGAACGTGCGGGTGAAGCTTGTCGTGAACGAGCCCACGCTCTGCAACCCCACCGAGAAGCAGATGTCCGCAACCGAGCGATCGGTGTCCCGCAGCAGCGCCGCCGCGCGCTCGAGGCGCCGCGTGAGCAAATACGCGTGCGGCGACTCGCCGAACGCACGGCGGAACTCGCGGCTGAAGTGCGCACGTGAGAGCCCCGCCGCGCGGGCCATGTCCGTGACGCCCAACGGCTCGAAGTAGCGCGCGTCCGCGAGATCCTTCGCGCGCAGCAGGTGGCGTGCGGGCGGAGCGAAAGACACGGCGCGAATTATCGCGGCGCAATCCGCGAGGGCGCGCGTCGATGTCGAGTCTCAGTCTTCAGGAAGCCCAGCAAAGTCCTTCTTCGCCTTGCGATACCAGCCCATCCCGGCCAACGGGTTCTTCCACCTGCCCTGCATTTCCTTCAGGGCGCTCTCGTGCGTTGCGTCACCTTTCGCGACCATGTCCTTCAGGTGGCTGTCCTGTGCCTTGATCACGTCATTCGCAGAGTTTCCGTGGTGAGAGAAATCGCACGGTCCGCCCAATTGGCTGCAAGTCATCGTCTTCAAGATCTCCCTTCCCTTTCTAGTGTGCCTTCGTCAACCAGAATGAATTGATGCTCGTGGGTCTCGTTAGGAGGTTGCGGCAGGCGGCTGATCCACCCGCACCATGTTCCCGGAGGGGTCGCGTACAGCCATGTCCCGTGTACCCCACGGCTGGTCGGTTGGCTCCTGCACGATCTCGGCGCCTGCGGCCTTCAGCGTCTCGAATGTCTCGTCGAGGTCGTTCGCGTGGAAGTGCACCCCGTTCAGCGCCCCCTTGGCGAGGAGTGCGGCGAGCGCCTCGCTGTCGGCGGGACTGCCGTTCAGGTAGTTGGTGAGGACGATCGATACGTCGGGCTGTGCGGCGGCGCCGACGGTGATCCAGCGGAAGTCTCCGCGGGCGACGTCGTTGCGCAGCTGCAAGCCGAGCGTGTCGCGATAGAACGTGAGCGCGACGTCGGGGTCATGGACCAGGACGAAGCATGTGGAAAGAGTGAGGTTCATGTGGCCCACGCTAATGGGCTAGCGCCGCGTTCGCTTCTCCGATCCTGCTCGCGTGCGGCTCGGGCGCGTGAGATCCCTCGCAACGCACCCGGGCACGCTCGCGAGCGCGCTGTGGTCACGAGCGCGATAGGCCGTCGGCGTTTCGCCCACCAGCTCGGTGAAACGCGCGCTGAACGAGCCGAGCGACGAGCACCCGACCGCAAGGCAGACCTCGGTCACCGACCTGTCGCCGCCACGCAGCAGCGCCTGCGCCCGCTCGATTCGCCGCGTCATCAGGTACGAGTACGGCGCCTCCCCGTATGCCGCGCGGAATTGCCGCGAGAAGTGCGCGCTCGACATCAACGCAGCGCGGGCAAGCACGGCGACGTCGAGCGGGCGCGCGTACTCGCGGTCCATGAGGTCGCGGGCGCGGCGCAGATGCGCGAGGTTGGCGAGCTCCTCCGGCGTCACGTTGCCAAGCGTAGTGGCGTGCCGGAAGGCAATGACCGCCGACGACTCAGGTATGCGAGGCGGCGCTAGCCGCACCCTCGACACTCTCACGGCGGCGCCGAAGCAGCGCCTGCTCGCAGAGCCACACGACCACGCCCAGGCCGGCGAGGGCCCCGCCGAGCGCGGTGACGGCGCTCCACCCATCCGCGTCATAAAGCGTGGACGCCAGCGCCGAAGACACCGCCGCCGAAGCGAACACCGCTGTCATGTACGCGGTTGTGAGACGGCTGCGGGCCTCGGGCACGAGCCGATAGATGACGCTCTGGTTCGTGATCTGTGCGCCCTGGATGCCGAGGTCGAGGATTGCGATCCCCACGATCAGCGCCCCCAGCGACGTGCGGCCTGTGCCGATAAGTGCCCAAGAGACGGCCATGATCACGAAGAAGGAGCCAGTCGAGCGATGGTGGCGCCCGCGGTCGGCCAGACGGCCTGCGGCCTGGGCGGCGAGCGCCCCCGCCAGCCCGACCAGCCCGAACAGGCCGATCGTGGCGTCGCCGTAGTGGTAGGGAGAGCCGGCGAGCAGGAACGCGATCGTGGTCCACAGGACGCTGAACTGGCCCATCCCGAGAACGCCGTAGATCATCCTCACCCTGAGCGTGGGCTCCTCCGCCACGAGGCGACCTACCGATCGCAGCAGGGCCGGGTAGGAGAGGGTGGTGGTCGGCTTGACTTCGGGCAGCGCCGCACGCAGTACCGCGCACAAAACGAGCATCAGCCCCGCCGAGACCGCAAACACCAGGCGCCAGCCGCCGGCCTGTGCGATCAGCCCGCTCGCCGTGCGCGCGACGAGGATGCCCACCAGTAGCCCGCTCATCACGTGCCCGACAACGCGGCCGCGCTCGTTCTCCGCGGCGAGCATGCTCGCCATCGGCACCAGGATCTGCGCAACCACCGATGTCAGGCCGACCACGAGCAGCGCGGCGGCGAGCAGGATGAAGCTCGGGCTCGCGGCTGTGGCCGCGAGGGCCAGCGCCGTGACCAGCATGATCCGTGTGATCAGTCGCCGGCGCTCGAGTAGGTCGCCCAGCGGTACCAGCAGCACGAGCCCCGCCGCGTAGCCGACCTGGGAGGCGGTCACCATCAACCCGGCGGTGCCGTCTGAGACTGAGAAGTCGTGCGCGATCGTGCTCAGCAGCGGCTGCGCGTAGTAGATGTTCGCCACCGCTGCGCCGCAGGCCACGGCCATCAGCAGCACAAGGCCTCTCGAGAGGGGCCGCTGAGCGTTCGCAGGCGACTCGTTGCTCATACAACCAGGTTAGAAGCCGCGGCGAGCCCGGCCGAGGAATCCGCGTTCTGAGGCCCCTCTCAGGCGCCGAGCGCGAAGAGCGGCCAGCGTCCAGGCACTCCCTTGAGCTCGTGAAAGCCGCGGTCCTGAAACGTGAACGGACCACCGACGACCGTCCCGAAGACCGTGCCCGACACGAGCACCTCGCCCGCGGCGGCGAGCGCGCTCACGCGCGAGGCGATGTGGACGGCCATGCCGCCCACGTCCTGCCCAATGAGCTCGCACTCGCCCGTGTGCATGCCGATGCGCACCTCCACGCCCAGGTTGCGTGCCGCCGTCGTAATCGCCAGTGCGCTACGCAGTGCGCGTGAGGGCGGCCCCGCGAACGTGGCCAGAAAGCCGTCGCCGACCGTCTTTACCTCGCGCCCGCCAAAGCGCTCCAGCTCCTCGCGCACATCGCGGTCGTGCTGTGCGAGCAGGTCGCGCCAGCGTCCGTCGCCGACCCTGGCGGCGTGCGCGGTCGCATCAACGATGTCGGTGAACATCACCGTCAGCAGCGCGCGCACGGTCTCGCTGCCGCTGCGAACGCCCGTGAGGAACTCCTCGATCTCATCGACGATCGCGTCGCTGTCGCCGATGAACGGGAACGAATCGATCCCCTCCAGCTCTACGTAGCGCGAGCCCTGGATGTGCTCGGCGAGATAGCGCGAGTGGCGCACGTCCCAGACGTGCTCGTTTGGCCGGTGCATGATCAGCGTCGGCACGCGGATCCGTGGCAGCAGATGACGCACGTCCATGTCGACCAGCGCGTTGATGATGACCCGCGCCTCACCGGGGCTGGCGGCTAGGCGCTGCATGCGCGCGAACCAGGCGCTCAGCGCCGGGTCGTCGGCCATCGAGGGGGCCCACATCGCCATCGCGTCGCTGTTCGCCTCGCCCCAGCTGGCGATGTTGCGCTCGCTCAGCGCCTCGCGCTCCTCACTCTTCATCGCCCAGTGGTAGTCGGGAGCCCACGAGGTGCGGGCGATCGACGCGTACATCATGAGCGCGCCGATTCGCTCCGCGTGCTCGGCGGCCAGCGTCGCTCCCACGAGCCCGCCCTGCGCGTACGTGAACAGGGCGGCGCGTTCGCTTCCGGCGGCGTCGAGCACCGCGAGCGCGTCGCGTGCCTCCTGCTCGAGCGTGTACGTCTCAAGCACCCGCTCGGACAGGCCCGTGCCGCGGCTGTCGAACAGGATCAGTCGGCCGAACGTCGCGAGGCGTTCGAGGAACCGTCGGTTGGCGGGCGCCTCCCACAACTGCTCCAGCTGCGTCAGCCATCCGGTGAGGAAGAGCACATCCAACGGACCATTGCCGGCCACCTGGTAGGCGATGCTGGCCCCGTCGCTGCGTGCATAGCGCGTGTCCGGAACCACTATGCCTCTTCGATCAGCGAGCGGAAGGCTGCCGCCGGCTCGACCGTCGCTCCCGCCGCATGCACCCTGTCCGACAGCCACAGGTCCGACGTGACGACGCGTATCGCGCGCGGCTCGGGATCGGCAAGCAGCAGGCGGACGATCTCATCGTCCGCGGAGTCCCGCCGCGGTCGCGGGGCGTGTGCCACGACGATCACCGTCGAGCGGATCGGCGGCGAGGGCGGTTGCTCGAAGACGACCGTGATGTCCGCGCCGCTCTCGGCCGCCCAGCGCTCGAGCATGTCCACGAGCCTCACCATCGCCGCGTGGCGATCCTTCCACCACGCGTCCGGCCGCGTGCCGATCACATTCATCCCGTCCACGAGCCAGCGCACCGCGAGCAAGCCTACAGTTGCAGGCGCATGCGCTTGGAGGGCATCCACACGGGCGACATCGTCGAGGTCGACCACAAAGGCCGGCGGTTCCACGCCGTGGTTACGGGAAGCTCCCCGGGAGGCCTCGCGATCCAACCCACCGACCGGCGCATCAACTACTACACCTGCCGCAGTCGTGAGGTCGTCGGGCATTGGAGCAAGCGCGGGCGCCCACAGCAGACGAGCGAGCCGCTACGGCCCTCACCGCGCCAGCTGGAGATGGAGCTCTTCCAGCCTCCGCAACCGCTCCCCGACTGACACGCACCGGTGCTGAGGCTCAAGATCGGGCGTGGGCCGCAGCAGCGTCCTCCAGACGATCGTCTCCCCAGAAGAGCTCGGTGCCGAGCACGACGGTCGGCACGCCGAACACTCCTTGTGCGATCGCCTCCTCGGTGACGGCGCGCAGCGAGTCCTTCACCGTCTGCTCGGGGAGCGCCGCCTCGAGCTCCGCCGCCGAGATGCGCGCGCGCCGGCCCGCCTCGAGCACACTCTCGAGCTCACCGAGATCGCATCCCTCCAGGAAGCACAGCCGCATCGCCGCCAGCGCGAACGGCTCGAGTAGAGCTCGCGAACTCGCGTAGGCCATCGCGCGAGCCACGAGCAGATCGCTCGTCGGCCACGGCTGCGGCCAGCGGATCGGTCCCAGGCCAAGGACGTCAGCACGCTGCTCGCAGTCGGCGATTCCTGCCGTGCGCTGCTCGGTGAGCCCCCAGGAAACGCGGCCTGCCGCCTTGAACACTGCGCCTGCCAGCACGCCGCACCATTGGGCATCCGCGAGCAGCTCGTCGATCCGCTCAGCGGCAAACCACGAGTACGGCGACATTGCCCCGAAGTAGAACAGCGGCGCACGATCAGCCACCCGCTTATGATCCATGATCGGGCTTTCGATGGCTTCGCGGCCGGGTGCGCACGTGACCTAAGCGCGTACCGTCCAGCCTACCGGCGCCCGGACCAGACACAATGCACCAATGCACGAGCGACCGCCAGCCATCGAACACAGAAGGCTCGAACGGGCGATCATCCTGCAGCTGCTTAGTGCGCAGGGGGTCGCGAGGCTCTCTCGCGCGCAGCTCGCGGCGGCGCTCGCGAACGCGGAGGAGGCGCTCGCCGGGCCTTTGCAGAGCCTCGCTGACGCCGGCGTCATCCACAGCGAGGGGTCCGAGGTGTGGGCCTCGGAAGCTGCGCGACGCCTGGATGCTCTCGGTCTGATCGCCATCTGATGCCCGCGTGAGCGACCGCGTGCTCATCCTCTCGTGGGAGTACCCGCCTGTGATCGAGGGTGGTCTGGCGCGCCACGTGCGCAAGCTCGCAGAGGCGTTGGTCCGCCAGGGGGTCTGCGTGGACGTGCTCACGCGGGGAGTCGGCTCGGAGCCAGATCTGCAGCGCACGAGCGTCAAGCACAGCGCCGGCGTGACGGTGCACCGCGTCCGCGAGCCCAGCTGGCCACGAGATCTCGACCGCTTCGTCGCGTGGGTGGAGCAGATGAACGACGACATGCTCGCCGCCGGCGCGGCGCTTGCGAGCGAGCGCTCCTACGATCTCGTCCACGGGCACGATTGGCTCGTAGCCCGCGCGTCCGCTGCGCTCGCAGAGAAGCTGGACGTGCCGTACGTGACCACGATCCACGCGACCGAGCACGGCCGTCATCAGGGCTGGGTGGACAAACCACCGCAGTCGCACATTCACTCGGTCGAGCGGTGGATGGCCCGCCGCGCAGACCAGGTGATCGTGTGCTCCTACTACATGCGCGGACATGTCGCCGACATCTTCGACATCGACGAGCGACGGGTTGCCGTGATCCCCAACGGCGTGGATCCAAGCGAACTGCGTCCGACCGGTGACCTGCAGGCTCTGCGCAGCGAGTTCGCCGAGCCGCACGAGCGACTGGTCCTTCTGGTTGGTCGACTGGTCTACGAGAAGGGCTTCCAGCTCGCGCTGGAGGCACTGCCGAGCGTAATCGAGCGTGTCGGCGACGTGCGCTTCTTGGTCGCTGGGAGCGGCACCCACGAGGCGGAACTCAAGGCGCAGGCCGAGCTGCTGGGGCTGGGCGAGCACGGCACGTTCCTGGGCTGGATCGGCGACGACGTGCTGCACTCGCTTTACCGAATCGCCGACCTGTGCGTCGTGCCTTCGATCTATGAGCCCTTCGGGCTGGTCGCCTTGGAGGCGATGGCGTCGGGCTGCCCCTGCATCGTCGCGGACACCGGCGGTCTGCGTGAGGTCGTGCCAGGGGGCGAGCGTGTGGGTCTGCGCTTTGATGGTGGCGACGCCGAGCACCTGGGGGTGATGATCGAACGCTTGCTCGTGGACGACGCCTTGCGCGACCGTCTCGTCACACAGGCCTCCGAGCACGTTTTGCGCTTCGATTGGGATGACATCGCTGCACGCACGCGGGGCATCTACGATGAGCTGCTGGAGCTCGCTCCGCAGGAGGAGATCAGGAGGGGATGACACCGGTGCTCGAAGGCTTGATGCAGAACGACTTTCCGCTGACGCTGAACCACATCAGGCGGAGATTGGGACAGGGCAATCACGGCTCGGAGGTGGTCACGCTGGCCGACGATGGCTCGAGCGTGACGAGCGCGACGCACGCAGAAGTCTCCGCGCGGATCGACCGTCTCGCGCGCGTCTTGCAACGGCTCGGCGTCACGCAGGGTGAGCGTGTTGCCACGTTCGCGTGGAACAACCAGCGCCACTTCGAGCTGTACTTCGCCGTCCCGTGCACGGGCGCGGTGTTGCACACACTGAACATCCGGCTGTTCGAGGAGCAGATCACCTACATCGTCAACCACGCCGAGGACAGGGTCATCTTCGTGGACGCTTCGCTCGTGCCGATCCTCGAAAAGCTCGCTCCCAGCTTCGAGACAGTAGAGCACTACGTAATCATGGGAGACCCACCCACCGGGCGTGAGCTCGATGGACTGCCGAACGCCCTGCACTACGAGGATCTCCTCGATCAGGCCGGTGACGGCCCGTTCGAGTACCCGCAGCTCGATGAGCGCCAGGCGGCGGCGCTTTGCTACACGAGCGGCACGACAGGGAATCCGAAGGGCGTCCTCTACTCGCACCGCTCGATCAGCCTGCACTCGACCGTGACCTTGGCCACCGACGGCACGGCGATCTCGCGCTCCGATCGCGTGCTCGCGGTCGTGCCGATGTTCCACGTGAACGCCTGGGGGCTGCCATACGGCGCCGCGCTCGCCGGCGCCGATCTGATCCTGCCCGACCGCCATCTGCAGCCCGAGCCGCTTGCCCACCTGATCGCTGCTGAGCGCCCGACGTTGATGGGTTGCGTGCCAACGATCTTCCAAGGACTGCTCAGCTACGCCGATGAGCATCCGGAGATCGACCTCTCATCGCTGTCGAACGCTGCCTGCGGGGGTTCGGCGGTGCCGCGCCAACTGATGAAGGACTTCCAGGAACGCCACGATGTGCGCATCTTCCAGGCGTGGGGCATGACCGAGACGAGCCCTGTCGCCACGTACTCGCGCCCGCGCGAGCGCGTGCACGACGACGCCTACTGGGATGAGCGCGCGATGCAGGGACGGCCGCTGCCGTGGGTCGAGCTACGCCTTGCCGACGACGATGGCGGTGAGGTGCCGTGGGACGGCTCCTCGACGGGGGAGATCGAAGTCCGGGGTCCGTGGATCGCATCCCGGTACTTCGCCGACAGCTCCGAAGACGAGAAGTTTGCTACCGGCTGGCTGCGAACCGGCGACATCGCATCCGTCGATGAGCGCGGCAACGTGCAGATCACTGACCGCTCGAAGGACGTGATCAAGTCCGGAGGCGAGTGGATCTCCTCAGTTGAACTCGAGAACGAGCTCATGGCCCACCCGGCTGTGCTCGAGGCGGCGGTCATAGCCAAGCCCGATGAGCGCTGGGCCGAGCGGCCACTGTGCTGCGTGGTGCTGCGCGATCCGGGCGCCGCCAGCGCGCAGGACCTCGTCGAGCACCTGCGGGGAAGGGTCGCCAAGTGGTGGTTGCCCGACGAGTTCGCTTTCGTTGCCGAGATCCCGAAGACGAGCGTCGGCAAGTTCGACAAGAAGGTGCTGCGCGGCAGGCTCTCCGAGGGGACGCTCGAGGGTCGCGTGCACGTCTCGTGAGTGTCCTTCGGAGGAACTTTTGAGCCTCTGGCTGCAGGCAGTGAGCGCTTACCGGCTTTTACGGCGACCGCGATAGCTGATAGACCTTCCCCAATACAGGGCAGGCGACTGCCCGGAAATGGCGAACCAAAGACGATGCCTTGCCACAGAGAACGGAAAGCACAAGCACGGAAAGAGGCCCTGGAGCAGGGCTGCAGCGTTCAACAAACCGACAATGGGAGGTTGGCATGACTCGGACCGACGTCATGGCCTCGAGCAGGCCACGGACAGTAGACGCAGCCCCGTCGAGCAGGAAATCCAAAAGCGTCGCGCGCAGGCTTTCTGCGCTGCCGATAGTGCTGCTCATGGCGCTGGCCTTGGTGCTGCCCAGCGCAGCGGCGGCCACTGAAGAAAAGTCCGGCTACAGCCAGACGACGCCGACGACGAGCACGAAAACGACGCCGAAAACCGGGACGCTTCCGGCCAAAGAATCTGAAGAACCGGCGAAAGCGCCGGTCGCCGAAGCAGAACCGGAAAAAACGACCAGCACGACCCCCACGACTGAAAAAGCGACCAGCTTGCCTTTCACGGGCTTCAACCTGAGCTGGGACATCGGCTTCGGCGTGGTGCTGATCGCGGCAGGGTTCTCGATCCTGGCGATGCAGCGTCGCCAGCGTCGCCACCCGCAACGCTAAGCAGAGCAAGCTTCAGGAGTGCGCTGCGGCCGCCGGCGAGCACAACCGGCGGTCGTTGCGCGCCTATGCACTGGACGTGGCATCGCGTGAGAGTCGGGTTTCACGCCCTGCGCAATCGAACAGGGCAAACGTGAAGACCGTTGCAGGTGGGGGCCCGTGCCAAGTCGGATAGGGCACGAGCCTGCAGGAGCGCAACACGGCCTTTGTCGCGAGGTTGCCGCCGCGTGAGGCATAGGCGCCACCGAGCACCACATAGCGCGCTTCGCCACGTCTGACCAGACGGGCGAGCTGCGGTCCGTCCAGCGCCGGGTCGCCGCCGCTGTAGCCGCCGAGTGCTCCCGCACGCATGCCGAGCAGGATCAGCGGTGCCGCGGTCGGTGAGGCATCTGTGAGTACCGCCCAGCGGTGCGTCGGCCGGTGGCCCTCCACGTAGCTCATCAGCGCGCGATCGACGCTCAGTTCCGCGTGGCTGATGCCGAGCGGTCCTTTGGCGTTCGCTTCGCGTGGGCCGGCGGCCGGAAATGTGCCTTCGACGGGGCCGAGCCACGTCGCTGCGGCAAAGACGGTCGGAGCGACCAGGAGCACACCAAGCACGAGGGTGATCCCCGCGCCGACCAGCTGGCGGCGGGCCGTCATCAGGACTCCTGCGAGCGCGCCAACGATCAAGACCGGGACGAACCAGCCCATGTAGTGCTGTTCGTGGAGGATCACGATCTGGATGACGACAGTTGCAACGACCGCACAGGGCAAAAGCAACATGCCGCGGTGCCGGTGGCGCACGAGCCACGCAAACGCCAGCGCGCCGCCTCCAACCATCACAGCGGCGCCAGGCCCCATCGCCGAAACGTAGTACGGGTGAACGATGCCCTTGGAGAAGCTCAGGATCGCTGCCTCGACGAGCATCCAGCCGCCAAACACAATCAGCGTGGCGAGTCTCGGGTTGCGCCGGGCCCGCTCGTCGGCGAATGTCATCAGGCCCAGCGCGATCAGCCCCAGCAGCGCGAACGGGAGCAGCCACGCCCCCTGGTCGTTGAGCGCCGATCTGAACAGCCGAAACAGGCCTGGCGACCTGGCGAAGAACAGCGGGCTCGCGAGCCTGCCGTTGGGCAGGTACTTGGATGGGGGCGCCGGCGTGAGCGAGAGCGGCTTGAGCCCATTCTTGGTGGCGGTCGTGGCGGTGGCAGGAGGTGTGGTGGCGACGGCCGTGCGTAGGGCCGGCACGCGCCGCGAGCCCGACACCAGATGAGCGGTTGAACGACGACGTCGTAGGGGCGGTCTGGGCGCTATGCGAAGCCCTGCTCCTTCAGCCATGGGCACCCGTCCCGGCCCACCCACCTCTCCTTCGACCCTGCCGAAACCGTTGTAGTCGAAGGTCAGACCTAGCTCGGTGTTGTTCGTCGAGCTGCCCACGTACGGACGCTGGGAGGCAGGTGTGAGTTCCACCAACGCGATCCAGGAGAAGGACACGATCAGCATCACCACAGCGGCCACGAGCAGCCTGCTCACGCGGCGAGCGATCGGCCCAGGGGCGCAGAGGAGATAGCCGAGCGCGATGCCCGGGACCACCAGGTAGGCGGCGAGCGTCTTCGTGTTGAAGGCGAGCCCCACGGTCACCGCACAGAACAACAGCGAACGCCAGCGGCCGGTCTCGATCGCTGACAGCGCTGCGCCGCAGGCGAGGATCAGCAGCAGGATCAACAGCGGGTCGACGCCGTTATCCCGGGACACGGCGACGAACGAGGGGAACACCGCGAGCGCAAACGCGCTCCAGAGTGCTGCGGACGACCCCAGGCGTGGAGCGATCACTCGATAGAGCACCGCCACCCCGATCGTCGAGATGATCGCCTCGGGTAGCAGCAGGCTAAGCGGCGAGAAGCCGAACACCTTGGCGCTGGCGACCTGAACCCAGGCCGCGAGCGGCGGCTTGTCGATCGTGACCAGTCCACCCGGGTCAAAGGAGACGTAGAGGAAGTTGTGCAGCGAGTGCAGCATCGACTTCACAGCGGCCGAGTAGAACGTGTTGCCGTATTCGTTCTGGGCGAGCCTGTTCGTGTTCAACACGGCGGATAGCACGAGGATCGCGCCGATCAGCGCGTGCCTCGGGCGCGCCCTGCGGATCAGCAGGCGCAGCCGACCGCGCCACTCACCCGTGCTCGAAGCCTCGATCGAGGACGGGGCTCCAGGCGCGTCTATGGCGGGCGTCTCGGTGACGTCGCTCACGACGCCGTGAGTCGGCTGGCTGATCCGCGTGGCACGGCGATGGGGTGATAGGGATCAGGCATCGCTGTTCTTAAATACCGAAGCCGCTAAGTGCCTGCTAAAGAAGGCACAGTTCGAGCCCACTTCGGGCGACGTCTCGCGCAGGGCATGCGCCGACGCGCGACCGGCGCCGCTCGCCTTCGCAACTACGATATCTTCGCGGCTTCCGGCGGATGTGGCGGAATTGGTAGACGCGCACGGTTCAGGTCCGTGTCGGGGCAACCCGGTGGAGGTTCGAGTCCTCTCATCCGCATTGGTCGTAGCGCGAGCCAGCGCGTCGGCGAGCGCTGCGCAGCTGACGCGCCGCGATCGCTTTGGTAGCCTGCGCACAGTCGTTTCTTGCGCCGCTATCGTCCAGGGGACTAGGACGCCGCCCTCTCATGGCGGAAACCCGGGTTCGAATCCCGGTAGCGGTACTAGCTCTTTCGCGCGGTGGCCGGCGCGGCGACCCACGCCGTTGGCGCTTTGCATCTCCAGCCCGATTGCTGTTCCCGACGGTCAGAGGGACCCGCGCGGCCGATCACCGATAGTTGGAAGCATTCGTCGACAGGCGTGCTCCGGGGGATGCTTCGCCTCGGGAGGCATGTACACGCCTGTCCCCATCGCGTCCTGGTAGTTCAGTATATTCCCCGAAGTCGGAGCACTTCTGCATAGTGGACTCCGATGCACAGTTCCTGGGAGAATCGATGAAGGCCTCTCAGGGTCAACCCCCGAATTGACACCCCCAAAGTTATTCGAACCAGCGGGAAAAAAGTCAGAGACGCGTCTCGACTTAAGGGTCTAGACCCGTGAATCTCCTGTATATGCGCAGGTGCACTAGTGCCTGCTCAGACGCGAAGTCCGGCCGGGCGCCTTGGCTCGAGCGGACCGGACTGTTCACTAACACTGGCGAAACAGACGACTAGGCGGGAAGACATGACTCTTATGTACAAGACGCGTACTGCAACACCGCGATTGCGCCCGGGACCGGGGGGGTTGCCTCGCGGACAGGTGACACAGATACAACGCAGCCGCATGCTCGCGGCGGCGGTCGAGGCGGTTGAGGAGGTCGGCTATGCGCGGATGACGGTCGCGCAGGTGATCAGCCGTGCCCGCGTGTCGCGCAAGACCTTCTATGACGTGTTCGCCGATCGGGAGGACTGCTTCCTGGCGGCGTTCGAGCAGGCGCTCAGCCAGGCGCGAGCGATCGCGCAGGAGGCGTACGAGCAGGAGTCCAGCTGGCGCGACGGCGTGCGGGCAGCACTGGCGAAGTTGCTGCTGTTCATGGACGAAGAGCCGGGTCTGGCAAAGCTCTGCATCGTCGAGGCGCTGGGGGCTGGCGAGCGCGTCCTGGAACGCCGCGCGAAGGTGCTCGACGAGCTTGCGGAGGTCATCGATCGCGGGCGCGGCGCCACCAACGCTATGCGTGAACCGCCGGAGGTAACCGCTGAAGGGGTTGTCGGCGCGATCTTCGCGGTCCTGCATACACGTGTGCTCGAGCACGGCGAGGAGCGCCTCACCGACTTGCTCGGCTCGCTGATGAGCATGATCGTGCTCCCCTACCTGGGCGCGAGGGCAGCCGGACGTGAATTGAGCAAGCCGCCGATGGAGGTCCCAAAGACGAGCGGGTCGCGTCCGCTCGGGCGCCACAAGGACCCTCTGGAAGGCCTCAACATGCGCCTCACCTACAGGACCGTGCGGGTGCTGATGGTGATCGCCGAGCATCCAGGGGCAAGTAACCGTGAGATCGCGGAAGGCTCGGGCATCGTCGACCAGGGACAGATCTCCAAGCTGCTCAACCGCCTCGCCCGCCTGAAGCTGGTCGAGAACCATGGCGAGGGGCAGGAAAAGGGAGCCGCCAACGCCTGGCATTTGACGCCCCGCGGCGCGCAGGTGGAGAGAGCGACGCGACCGCGCTGAACGTAGAAGCGCCAGCCCCGGCTTGGGGCTGGTGTGCGCAAGCCGGGTCGGGGAGCCCGGCGGGCGCGGCTTTGAGCTGAGACCCACACGCCCCGCCCCGTCCCGCGCGCTGTCTCTGGTCGGAGGGAGAGGCACGTGCTTCGCTTCCTGCTGTGGCGGCTGCTCGGTCTACTCGCGCTCGTCGCGGGCTTCGCGCTGGTCGGCTGGTTCCTGAACGGAGGGCCGGGCAGGCTTCTGCGGGGCGAGCGGAGCGCCGACATCCCGCACGCGTTCGTGGGTGCTCTCCTCGGCACGATCACGAGCTCCGTCACGGCCGCGTGCTCGTGGGCGCCGGTAAAACCGATGCTCGCGCTCGGGACGGCGGTCCTCCTAGTCGTCGCCCTCAGCCGCGCGCGTGCGCGCGGCCGTCGTCGCTACGTGCGCCTGCAGGTAGAGGCTTACCGCACCGACCATGCGAGCGCCCAGCAGCTCGTGGATATGTTCGGCGTGTTGCACAAGCGGCTGCTGCGACGCTGGTGGCGACGGTTGTTCCTGGGCCAGCCGTCCTTGGCGTTCGAGGTCCACAGGGAAGGCACCTCGGGAAACGCCACGTGGCTGGCTGTGTGCTGCCCCGAGGGGCAGGCGCGGATGGTCGAGGCAGCGCTGCAGGCTGCCTATCCGAATAGCAGCCTGCGGCCGATGGCGACGGTGGTCGGACGCCCGCCGGTTCTTTTGCGCGTTAAGAAGCACGCCGACTTCATCAAGCGTGTTGCGACGCCGGAGCGCTTCCAGGACGAGCGAGAGCCGACCGTGAACAGGCTGCTCACGACTATGGGAGCGTGCGGCGAGCCGGCATTCGTTCAGATCGCGCTGACGCCGACGCCGGCGCTGTTCGAGGCGTTCGCCAAGCGTCGCTACAAGCACCACGAGAATCGTCTCTCTCGTGAGCGCCGCGAGCACTTGTTCGTACGTGATCGCTCACTGGTGGAGGACGCGGAGCTGCGCGGAGGACTGGAGGTGCAGCACAAACCGTTGTTCTTCGTCGATCTACGCGTGATCGCGCCTACGCGTACCGTCTGCGAGCGGATCGCCTCCGAGCTCCGTGCGGGCGGCGGTGAGAATCGACTGGTGGAGCGTGGCACAGCGATCCGCCACGGCGTGCTCGGCCTCTACACGCGTCGCGTCGGCAGAGGGGAGGGCAACCCTTTGCCCTCCTTCCGCAAGGGCGTATTCGCATCAGCTGAGCTCGCGCTCATGTGGCAGCTTCCGTCCGTCGACTACCTCACGGTTCCCTTCCGACGCACGGGGCTGCCGCTGGCTCCGGCGTCACCGCTGATCTTTCGCCCACGCGACGGCGGGGGTACGCTGCGCGACGCGCTCGGGTCAGTCTCCATTCACCCGGAGCTACGCAAGCAGAACACCGCTGTGCCAGGAACCGTGGAGCAGGGTAAGTCGAGCTATCTCGTGGCCAGCGTCGCTGAGGACCTGCGCCGCGAGCGCTGTGCGGTGATCGTGCTCGATCCCAAGGGCGACGCGGCCGAGGCTGCTGTCAGCCTGGTGGCGCCCGAGCGCACCTGCACGCTGCTGGATCTCTCCCATCCCACGTGCGGCTTCAACCCACTGGCGGTGGACGCGCCGGCGGACGTGATCGCCGACTACGTCGTTGCGGCCTTGAAGAACCTCTTCACCGACGCTGACATCCGCGCTTCGTCTGACCGGTACCTGCGCAACGCGATCATCGCCGTGCTCGCCTACGACCGCACGAGCACGCTGTGGGATGCCGCGCGGCTGCTTTCCGTCGGCGAGGAGGGGTACGCCTACCGGAGCAGCGTCGGCGCCCGCGTGCGGGCGCTGCCAGAGTTCAAGGAGATATCCGAGTTTTTCACGGCGGAGCTGACCGCCCAGCTGACGGACGCACGCAGCACGACCACGGCGAAGCTGGACGCGCCGGTGAACAAGCTCGCGCGGCTGCTGAACTCCGCATCGATCAAGCGGGTGCTCCTAAACGACTCGCTGATGGTCGACTTCGACCGTGTGATCGCCGAGCGCGAGGTGCTCGTCGTGAAGGGTGCTCTCGGCGGGATGGGCGCGGGCAACACCTCCGTGCTCATGCAGCTGCTCATCGGGATGCTCGACGCGGCGCTTGCCCGCCAGCAGGATCTGGTGCCGGCCGAGCAGCGGGTGGCTGTGGCGCTGAAGGTGGACGAGGCGCCGTTGGTGATCAACCGCGGCTTCGCCGAAACGATGGCGCTAAAGCGCTCAGCCGGCCTGGAGACCGTCGCGTGCTGGCAGGCCGACGCGCAGTGGATCGAGCGTGAGGTCCGCGAGCAGCTCGATGCGTTGTTCGCGCATCGCGTCTATTTCGCCACCGCCTCCGCGAGCGACGCGCGCGCGGCGGCCGCGCTGACGATGGCTGAGTTCTCCGACACGGTCAGGCCGGGGATCGAGCGTCTCTCGAGCCTCGGGCACCCGGACGTGCGGCTGCACCTGCCCAAGCATCACGCGATTGCCAGCTGGGTGACCCACGAGGGCCGCCAGTCACCGTTCGTGGCCGAGACGATCCCCCTGGCGCTTGACCCCGAGCGGCTGGCGCTGCACGCCGCCCGTCAACGCGAGCGCGGCGCCCGCCACCGCAGCGATCTGCGCCAGCCGCATTGGGACCGGGCACGTCGCGTCGAAGCAGACACCGAGACGTCCGAACCACGCACGAACGGCGGGCCGCCTGCCGCCGGCACCGGGCATGCGCGGGGCCGGGAGAGCACGCCGACCAAACCGTTGCCGTCCACGCCCGCCGCGAGCTACCGCGAGCTGGTTGAGCTCGACAGCGCCCACAGTGTCCGGCCGGTCAGACGCGCAGAGCTCGTCCAAGCGCTCGATCCCGACAGGGTGGATCTGGCGATGCTCGCGTTGATCTCCGAGATGGGGCACGTGCTCACCAGCCAACTGCACCGCCACTTCAACGCGGAGCGCGCGGCAAGCACCACGCAGCGGCGGCTGAAGCGCCTCTCCGATGCGGGCATGGTGGAGCGCCTGCAGTTCCATCGTGGCGACGGCGGCGGGATACCGATGTGCTACACGATCGCCGCGTCCGGGGCGAGGGCATTGGAGGCCCACGGTCTGCGCGACCCGTCGCTCGGGGTGGTGGCTTCGCGCGCCCGCGTGTCGCGTCCCGCGCGAGGACCCGGCGCCGATCCGGACGGGGCGATCCTGCGCCGGGCGCAGCGCGAGGTCCATGTCGCCGGCTGGGCGCTGGCGCTCGCACAAACACTGGACGGTCAACACCCGAGGCTCCGCGGCCCTGGAGAAGCGGCGCTCTCGCCGCCCACTCGCTCGGGCACGGACGGTCGAGTTGCCCTGTCCCCGAGCGACCTGCGTCTGCCCGGCGGACGCACGCCGCACGACTTCCTGCGCGAGGACGCAGATGGTCGGCTGATCGAGGTCGACCGCTTCGAGACGATCAGACCCGATGCGATCGTCGAGGTGGCCCACGCCGAGCACCTTCAGATGTCAGCCAGCGATGTGATGATCGAGTACGACGATCGTCTCGCGGTCGGGCGCGGCGTCGCGAAGCTGCAGCGCTACGAGCACTTCCTGACGGGTTGGTCGGTGCATACGCGACGTTACGGCCTGCGCGCGCAGGCCGCGGTGCTGGTCGCGTTCGTGTGTCGTGACCGTGCCCGTGCACGCGAGTGTGCCCGCCGTGCTGACCTCGTGCTGCGGGCGTGTCGTGCCTACCCCGGCGAGTACCCAATGGACTGGGAGTATCCGGCCAGAGATCGAATCCTTTTCGTGGCCGAGCGTGACGTACACGAGGGGCTACTGCGTGCCTACGGCGTTCCCCGCCTGCCACCGCACGTGCGCATCGGCGCGGCCCACGGCGACCCTCGCGCCGGTGAGGCGAGCCTCGAACCTCGTGAGCTGCTCGCTGCACGCAGCCCGGGGGCGCCCGCGGCCGTTAACGACGAATAGGACCCCCAGGACACAACCGGGGGACGCCGCGTTGGGCGTCCCCCGTGGGTTCTCTCTCAGAGGTCGTGCCAGTTTGCCCTCAACTGGGCGAGAGGGTCTCAGAAGACGAGCTCGTGCTCCTGCGCGCCAACGCCGGCTAGCTCCCGCTCGTCGCCGTCCCCGGGTGCGCCCTCGCCGTCGTCGTTCGAATCCTGCCCGCCTGTCCGCTCGCCCGGCCCGTCGAGGAACTGGACCGTGTCCGCGACCACGCTCACCGCCTGGCGGCGCTCGTGCTCGGCGGTCTCCCACTCACGCCACTCCAGGCGCCCGTCGATCGCCACGCGACTGCCGCGGCGCATGTAGTGACCGACGCTCTCTCCGGGAGCGCCGTACACGCTCACGTCGAAAAAGTTCGGTCGCTCGACGTACTCGCCGTCTGCCTCGCGACGGCTGGAGTTGCATGCGATCCGCAGACTGCAGACGCTCGTGCCGGAAGGCAGCGCGCGCAGCTCTGGGTCGCGTGTGAGACGCCCAACCAGAACGACACGGTTGATGCTGAAGTAGGCCATGTTCGGTCTCCATTACTCGATGGTTGACCCCCGACCGCCAAGCTACGCATCGCTTGGGACGGTACTCGTGGACGACGCTGACGTTGGCGCCTCGGTGGCGATCAGGGCATCCAGCGCCACAACCACGACGCGCTCTTGCGCCTGCGCGCCGTCGATCGCCCGTTCAAGCGCTCGCTGCGCCTCGGGCGCAGCGAGGTAGAGCGTGCCTGCGACGCAGCGACAGCGCGCCCACGCACGGCAGATCTCGAGCAGGCGCTGTGGCGCCTTCACCGTCAGCTCGACCTCAACCGCAACCGGCAGATACGGACCGGCACCTGCTGGCCAGAGCACGAGGTCGGGACGATGCAGCGCAGCGCTGCGCGGCGGCCCGATCGACGCGCTCGCCAGCGCTTCGCTGGCGTCGCGCTCATCACGTCGCAGCTCGCGCTCTCCCATGACCTCGTGATCTGGATATGCCAGCTCGAGCGCTGCCGCAGCTTCCGCGCAGGCGATCGCGTGCGGCGCGTTGGCGACGCTCACGCGCGAGGGCGCCAGTCCTCGGACCCCGCCCGCGCGCAGGCCGGCGCGCGTGACCGAGTAGAGAGTCGGTGCGTTTGCGAGCACGCGGCTGCGGCGCAGGAGGCCCGCCCGCTCGCCGCTCAGCAGCAGACCGCGTGCGGAGGCGAGCGGGCGCTGCTGGCGGTGCGCCAGCGCCTCCGCTGTAACGGCGCCCAGGCGCCCTGTCCAGCGCACGACCGCCAGCAGCTCGGGCGAATGGGTTGTCGGTGTAAGGGCCATGTCTCTTTCTCCAATTCTTTGGTGTGGACGGAGGACCGTTCGCAGCGCGACGTGCAGGGGCGCGCCGGGCTGCGGGTCCGGTCCGGTCTTGAGGTGCCGCTGGCCGAGGCTCAGCGTCGGGGCGAAAAGATCCGCGCGATCCGTGCGCTACCTCCCTGATCGAGTACGACGACGGCCGCCCAGCCGCGCTGGAGGCCAAGCACGCTGCCTGGGTCGAGCACCGGCTCGCGATCGCGGGTCCGCGTTGCCTTGCCATCGCTATGACGCGATACGCGCCAGGCTCCCCTCGTGCCGGCGATGCCTGAGATCAGCTCCGCGGAGCTCGGCACGACCTGGCGGTGGGCAATCAGGACTGAGAGGTTGCCGAGCACCTGCTCGAGCAGCCGCTCGCGCCCAGGAGGCCTGAGGTCCGAGAGCTCCTGGGTCCCTAGCAGCAGACTAAAGCCGGCTGAACGGGCGCGACCGAAGAGCCTGACGACCTGCTCTGCAGCCACCGCCGAGAACTCGTCGATCACCACCAACGTGGGGATCGGCTGGGACTGGGACGTTGCGACCACCGTCTGCAGGTCCTGGACGATCGCCGCCCCGAGCATCTGGCTAAGGAGCGGCCGACGATCCGACTGGAGGCTGAAATACACGACGGCGCGTTCCCGCACTGCGGCGAGTAGCTCGAAGCGACCGGTGTTCTCGGTGTCCGGGTCCAGCCACGGTCCCACGTCGGACTCGGTGATGATCGCCAGCCTGTCGCGCACGCCGGCTAGGTCGCTGCGTTGACGTGCGGACAGCGAGTCGAGATACGCGAACGTCGGGTCAGCCTGGTCTCGGGGGAGCTGGCGCGCGAGTGCCTCCAGACGGGTCGGGTCGAGGTGCTCGACGATCGCCCGCAGGCTGACCTCGATCGCAGCGCAGCGCAGCGCGCGTACCGCATGGCCGAGGTATCGCTGAGCCTGGCGCAGGTAGTGAGGCTCGGTGAAGTGCTCTCCCGCGAGCACCTTGTCGGTGATCTCGCTGGCGCCGCCCCGGGCGAACGGGTTGTAGACGCGCTCGCCGTCGGGGGTCCACTCGATGAACGACCGTCCTGCGTCAGCCGCTGCGCTGCAGAGCTGCTCGCGCATACCGCGGTCGCCCTTCGGATCGATGACCACGACCGCCATGCCTTCGGTGATCGCGTGGTCGGCGATCGACGTCTGGGTGACGGTCTTACCAGAGCCGGTGGCGCCGACAACGAGCGCGTGGCTGCCGCCGTCGCTGCCGCCGAATGGGATCGACACAGTCCGGCCGTGCTCATCCACGCCGAGCACCAGATCCCGGCAGTGGTCCGATTTGGCGTTCAGCATCTCGCGGACGCGTTCGCGCGAGGACTGCGCGAGCGGGCGCAGCAACGCCAGCGGCGTGCGGCGCGCAGTGGCGAGCTCTGCCAGATCAGCGCCGGCCTCGAGGTCTTCGCGATGCCAGCGACGACCGCGCAAGCTCGCCAACAGGCATGCGAGCGCCAGTGTCGAGGCCTGCCCGGGAAGGCTCGGCTCGCAAACAAGCAACAGCGAGAGCGCGCCGGCCGACCAGCTCCAGTGCAGGTGGTGGGCGCGCATCGCTCGCGCGATGAGCATCCCCAGCACGACGCCGAGCACGCAGTGGATCGCGGTGCCGTACAACCAGTGCACAAATTGGTCCGCCACGATCGGCGGGCCGCCTTCGTGTTCGATGGCGAATTCAGACGAGGGCATGACGCCACTCCTTCCTGGGACGGCGTTCGGCCGTCCCGCTCTGGCCGGCGCGAACCGGCCATGGTTGGGTTAACGACCGATGGCGGACCACGAGGTCCGCCATCGGGTCTCGGCGCACGGCCGCCCGGGTGGGCGGTCACGTGCCGACGCGTGCCGGGGTGACCCCGTGCACGCACGCCTTGGTGAGATGCAGCTGCGTCGGCCGCGCGAAGTGCGGCCCGCGCTTAGGTGAGTCGGTAGCCGACTCCCCACACGGTCGTGATCCACGGCATCGCGCCGTGCGCCGCGAGCTTTCGCCGCAGGCGACTCGCGTGGCTGTCCACCGTGCGCGTCGAGCAGCCGCAGCGGTATTGCCACACCGCGCGCAGCAGCTCCTCGCGGGCGAACACCCGCTCTGGCTCGCGGGCCATGTGGGCGAGCAGATCGAACTCCATACGGCGGAGATCCACGACGCTTCGTTCGAGCGTGACGACGCGCGCGGCCGTGTCGATCTCCAGCGGCCCTACCTGGATCACTCTCGCTAGCGGGGCTGCGCCGTCGGTGCGGCGCAGGATCGCCCGCAGCCGTGCGCGCAGCTCCAGATAGGTCGCGGGCCGCGCGAGAAAGTCATCCGCACCCGCATCGAACGCCCGCAGCAAGTCAAGCTCGCGTGCCTGCGAGCCCATCACGATCGCCGGCAGCGCGCGGTCCCATGGTTCATGCGCGTGCTCGCAACCGCGGATCTCCTCGAGCAGCGCCAACGCACCGCGTGGCGAGTCCAGCCATCCCAGTACTGCGAGCCGCGGTGCGTGCGCGAGCGCCAGCACGCGCGCGTGCTCGGCGGTGCGGGCAAGCTCGACGCTGAAGTCATCGGCGACGAGCTGGTCGGTGATCGCGTTCCCCAGCTGGCGGTCGGACTCGACCACGAGGATCGGCCCCCGCAACTGCGTGTGCTGCATCAGAGCTCGACCTCGCGGGGGCTGATGCCGAGACCAGCGCGGGCGATCAGCGCGAGCACGTCGCTGTGGATCCATGGAGTGGGTGCGCTCTGTCCGCCCTCCGCGAGCACTCCGATGCGGCGCGCCAGCCAGCTGGTCTCGCCGCTCTCGTTGCCTTTGCGGTCGCGCTTGACCCTGCCGCAGCGAACGGCGATCTCGCTCATGCTCAGCTCGCCCCGAGCGACGCGGCGCAGGACCGCCTCGCGCAGCGGCCGGTTGAGGACGATCGGACTCTCTCGGACACGCACGAGCTCGGCCCGAAGGATCGTGGTCGAGACCCGTGCGCTCTCGCCGTGAAGCGACAGCTCACGGATCGTGATCGCAAGCATTGGCTCGTAGCTCTCGACTGCTGCGATTGCGTCCCGCAGGCTCACCTGCTCGAGCTCGCCGGCCCCGGTGTTGGGCACTCTGCACCAGCGCAGCGCCGGGATCGACATGTCGGTGTCGATGAGCGCGAGGGCGAAGCGCTGCCCGCGTTCCTCGACGGGCTGAGTGGCGCTGGCGAGATGAGCATCTCCGGCACCGGTCTCGCGGTCCTCGGCGAACGGTGCCGTGCGCGTGTCCTCGGCGGTGAGCGCACGGCAGCGGCGGCGATCGGTGTTCGCGTTGCGCAGATAGTCGCCGCACACGATCGCAGCGTTCTCCGCGGGCTCATCCGCGCCCAGGTGGGCAATCAGGCGAGGGTCATCGAGCGTCGCTTGGTCGCGGTCGACGACGAGCACGCTGCCGCCAGCGCCGGCCTGAGCGACGAGCTCGCGGATGCGGCCGCAGTGGTCGGTGTAGAGCTCGAGGGGTGGGCGCTCGAGCAACGCCGCGAGCGGTCCGGCGCGGTGGGCTCTTGGACGAGCTTTCCTCTTGCGGGCGCTCATCCGACGTTGCGCTGAGGTGGACGGCGAGAGCGTTTGGGGCATGGCATTCTCCTGGCGGGTCTGCCGGCTCGCCCGAGGGCGGCGCGGGGGGTGGATGGAGCGGCTTCTAGGCGCGGCGACGCGATCCGTCAACCGGTCGCTCAGACCTCACGAGCGCGTCAGAGCAGCGCTCCGAGAACCCCCTAAGGGGGTCTCGGAGATCTCCTCTCAGGAGCGCTTAGGCGTCGTTGAAGTTGGCGCGAATGCGCTCATCGATGTGCATCGAGCCTGTTCCGCTGAGGACGTGTCGAGCGCGGGCGCCCGGCAAGCTGGTACGGCTTTCGTGTGCCCTGGTGGGGGCTGTGAAGGCTCGGCAAGCGCCGAGACGACGCGGGTAAAGGGGAAGAGGGGAGGCTGACGGTAGCGCAGGGGGGTGCGTCGTCATCGTTTGTGCTCCAGCCGCGGGCACAGCGGCTGCAGCCAGCCCCTCACCTCACTCGCAGTTTGGCTCTGGAATGCGCCATCTCGTGGTTGGTCCCCGCAGTTACCCGGCGCCGGCAGGCGCGGGCAACTGCGCCCAATGCGCGCTGATCGGGACGGTAACTGCAGTGAGCACCCACCCAAACGCGCCCAAGGGATGGGAACTGCATGGACGCGGGCGCGCCCGATCGCACTCAGCCGCGACAGCGCGTAGACTGGCGCGCCGCAGCACTGCCCTGGCCCCAACGTCATTCAGGGAGCAAGCTCCGATGCCCGTGAACAAAGCCGCGGTCGGCAAGACCTACGAGCCCGTCCTCTATGCGGTGGGCCGCGAGAAGATCAGGGAGTACGCGCGCGCCGTGGGAGAGAGCAACCCGGTGCACCTCGACGTCGAGGCGGCGCGCGCGGCCGGCTACACGGACGTGGTGGCGCCGCCGATGTTCGCGGTCGTCTACAGCGCGCCGTCTGTGGGGCCGCCGATCTTCGACCCGGAGATCGAGCTGAACTTCGCGATGATGGTCCACGGAGGCCAGGAGTTCGTCTGGGGGCCGCTCGTCGTGGCCGGCGACGAGGTCACGACCGTCGCCAGCGTCAAGGACATCTCCGAAGCGGACGGGCGCGGCTACTACGTGTTCGAGTCGATCTCCACCAATCAGCGCGGCGAGCAGGTCTGCCGCGGGACATGGACGAACATCGTCCGAGGAGTGTGATCGCAATGACAGACCTTCAGACAGGCACTCAGATACCTGAGGTCCGGATCACGCCCGATAAGTACCTGACCGTGCGCTACGCGGGTGCCTCGGGAGATTTCAACCCGATCCACATAGACGAGGACTTCGCCAAAGCGGTCGGGCTGCCGGGCCGCATCCTGCATGGCCTGTGGACGATGGCGCAGGTCGCGCGCGCGCAGACCGAGGCGGCAGGTGGCCCAGAGCACCTCAAGCGCCTGTCGGTGCAGTTTCGGGGCATGGGCGTCCCCGAGCAGGAGGTGCTCGTCACCGGCACGGTGCGCGAGCTCGCCGACGGACACGTCGTCGTGGACACGGTCGCCGAGCAAGCCGGCAAGCAGATAATCCGAAACGCCGAGGCAGAGCTCGAGCTCTAGCCTTTCGGCGCCAGCACGCCGCCTACAATCAAACGCATGCTGAGTCCTCGCCAGGAGCGGATCCTTTGCAAGGTTGTCGAGGACTACCTGCGCACCGGTCAACCGGTCGCGTCGCGATCGATCGCGGCCGCCCCCGATCTCGAATGCGGGCCATCGACTGTACGCAACGAACTCGCGCTGCTCGAGGAGTACGGCCTACTCGACCACCCGCACGTATCCGCGGGACGTGTGCCCACGGATGCCGGTCACCGCTACGTCGTCGACCGCATGCTCAGCTCTGGGCAGGGGCTCGCACTCGAGCGCCGGCTCGAGCTCTCGCTGATTCGCCAGGAGGTAGAGGAGGCGATGCGCTCCACCACGGAAACGCTCTCGCAGATGACCAACCTGCTCGCGGTCGTCTCCGCCCCGTCGCTGAACACCGCCACGATTCGCCACATCGAGGTTCTGGCGCTGCAGCCTCAGGTCGTGCTGGTCGTGATCATCACCTCCGCCGGCAACGTCTCAAAGATGTTCGCCACCTTCGAGCGTGCCGTCGACGCGGGGCTCGTGGCGTGGGCGGGGGAGTATCTCAACGAGCGGCTTGTGGGCCTCGAACTTGGCGCGAGGATGCTCCATCAGCGCCTTGTGGACCCGAGCCTCTCTGCGCGTGAGCTCGAGTTTCTCGATCGCTTCGCGCCGGCGTTCGCAGACCTCGCCACCGAGGGTGAGGACTCGCTGTTCGTCGAGGGCACAGCGCGCCTGTTCGAGGCCGGACAGCTAGAGGACTCAACGCACGTCAACGAACTGATCGATCTGCTCGAGCGTCGCGTGGCGCTGCTGCAGGTGCTGCGTGCGGCGCTCGGAGAGTCGGGTGTCTATGTGCGCATCGGCCACGAGAACGAGCTGCCGGCGATGCACTCGCTGGCGCTCGTCGCCACCGGCTACGGGATGGCCAGTCGCAAGCTCGGCACGGTCTCGCTGATCGGGCCGGTACGCATGGACTACGCGGGCGCGATCGCGACCGTGCGCGACGCCGCGTCTCAGTTGTCGCGCTTCGTCGAAGACGCCTACGCCGGAACCTGACCGCAGCGACATGCCCCGCGATCCCTATGAGGTGCTCGGCGTCGAGCGCGACGCCTCCGAGCAGCAGATCAAGAAAGCCTTTCGCCAGCTGGCGATGGAGCTGCACCCCGACGTCAACGCCCACGACCCGGACGCGGAGGAGAAGTTCAAGGAGGCGGCGGAGGCAAACGAGATCCTCTCCGATCCAGAGCGCCGGGCGACATACGACCGCTACGGTCACGAGGGGCTGCGCTCGGGTGGCTACGCGCCCAACTTCGACGGCTTCGGGTCGATCGGCGACCTCTTCAACGCGTTCTTCGGCGGCGGCGCAGCCGGGCGGGGAGGGCCGGCGCAGGGCGGTGACGCGGCGGTCACCGTCGAGATTGATCTCCTGGACGCCGCCAGCGGCGTCACGGTTCAGGTCTCATTCGACGCGATCGAGCGCTGTGAGCACTGTCACGGCAATGGCGCCGAGCCCGGAACCCCGATCGAGACGTGCGAGCGCTGCGGCGGCGCAGGTCAGCTGCAGGCGGTGACAAGGACGATGCTCGGGCAGATGGTGCGGACGATCGTCTGTGATGTCTGCCACGGCGACGGGCGTGTGCCCAAGCAGCCGTGCAAGCACTGCCGCGGCAGAGGACGGGTGACGAGCAAGCGCGAGGTCGAGGTCGAGGTGCCCGTCGGGATCGCTGACGGGCAGCGCATCAGGCTGGGCGGGCACGGACACGCGGGCGAGGCAGGCGCGCCCGCCGGCGACCTCTATGTGCTTGTGCGCGTGCGCGAAGACGAGCGCTTCCTGCGCGAAGGTGACGACCTGATCACGGCACTGGACGTAGCCGCGCCGCTGGCCGCGCTCGGCGGGACGCTCGAGGTCCCCACGCTCGAAGGCAGCGCCTCGATCGAGCTGCCCGCAGGCACGCAGCCCGGCGAGGTTCTCACCCTGCGCGAGCAGGGTATGCCGGCGCTCAGGCGCAGCCGCCGCGGCAGCCTGCGCGTGGTCGTCAACGTCGTCGTGCCGCGACGCTTGAGCCAGGAGCAGCGCGAGCTCATGGAGCGTCTGAACGACACAATGAACGAGGAGAACCTGCGCTCGCAGGAGTCCATGTTCGCCAAGCTGCGCCGGGCGCTGGGCAGCCAGGCGGCGTGATCAGGCTCGCCGTCCGCGTCGCCGCCGAGCAGGCCGAGATCGTGTTGGCCGAGCTGCTGGAGCTGGCGCCGGCAGGGGTCGAGGAGCTCCAGATCTCACAGCAGACGATCGAGTACGCCGTCTACGGCGCTCCCGGCGAGCTGCCGAGCCTTCCCGATCTGCACGCCCTCGCCGGCGGGGCGCTTGTGGAGATCTCCACCACCGAGATCGCCGAGGACTGGCATGAGCGCTGGAAGCTCTTCCATCGCCCGATCCTCGTCTCACCGCCGTTGCAGTGCATGCAGACACTGCCCGCACTGCACGTGCGCCCGCCGTGGGAGGCGCCGCGCGAGCCCAGCAGCGCCCCCGTGCGCGAGCTCGTCATCGACCCAGGGCAGGCGTTCGGCACGGGCGCCCACGCGACCACCAGACTCTGCCTCGAGCTGCTGCTCGAGCTCACCTGCTGCGAGGCCGCTGCGGGGCCACTGCTAGACGTTGGTACCGGCTCCGGGGTGCTGGCGATCGCCGCCGCAGCACTCGGCTATCAGCCGGTCCTGGGACTCGACCACGAGCGCGAGAGCGTGCATGCCGCGAGCGATAACGCGCTCGTCAACGGTGTGCAGATCGAGGTTCGTCATTTCGAGCTGCGCTCCCACGCACTGCCGTGGATGGACGGCCCCGCGACGCCGGACGGTCCGCTGGTCGTGCTCGCCAACCTGCTGCGCCCACTCTTGCTCGAGCTCGCCGCCACGATGCGCTCGGCCCCCGCGCACATGATCATCAGCGGGCTGTTGTGCGAGGAGGCCGACGAGGTCGCCGCTGCTTTCGTAACACGTCTTGGAATGCACGAGCGCCTTCGTCGTAGCGGCGGTGAGTGGGCCGCCGTCTGGCTGACGGCGGCCGGCGGCTCAACTTCCCCGAGCTGATTGGCGCTGAGCCCGGTCGGTCAGTCGGGGAGCTCGGTCGCCGCAAGCACGATCGAGCGGTACACGAGGTCGATCGCGGGACGCACGCCCTCCTCGTCGCCGAGCATGCCGGCCGCAGCCTCGAGCGCGCCTCCGATCGTCTCGAGCGCCTCGCCGACGGAGCCTGGCTCCGGATCGCGACACGCTGAGATCGACATCTCCAGCATCGCCCTTGCCTGCTCGGCGACACCCGTGAACAGCGCCGGCCCGACGAGGCTCGCATAGTTGTAGACGCGTGCCAGGCGCCCTGAGAGCCGGATCGAGGGGCCGCGGCGGGGCGGTGTGACCGGCGGCAGCCCGTGGCCGTCGAGCAGCGAAGCCATCGTGCCGCCCAGCACCAGGCGCGTCGTCTGCTCGTCCAGACCGGCCTGTGCGGCGACGCGCAGCGCCATGTACAGCGTGGTCGCGGGCATGCCATAGGGCGGGTCCGAGGCGAACACGATGCGCTCCGCGGGCGCACGCGCGAACAGCTCGATCACGTCCAGCGGAAAGAAGCACGAGATGTCGTAAAGCACGCCGGGATGCTCGGCCAGCCGCGAGGTGAGGATGCCTTGGTCGCAGATCGCTCCATGCGCGAGGATCAGCACGGCGCCCGGGTGACGCAGGGCGAGATCGGCGAGACCGTCGGCCAGCGGCGGTAGCCCCCGGCCGGCGTGGATCAGGATCGGCACGTGCTCGCTTTCCGCGAGCGCAAACACCTCGTCCATCGCCGGCCCGTCGAAGTTGAAGTCCTGTGCGCGCGGATGCAGCTTGATGCCGCGCGCACCGATCGCAAGGCAGCGTTCGGCCTCCGCCAGCGGGGCTTCGGCTGGGTCCAGGCGGCAGAAGGGCATCAGCCTGTCGTCGCTGTCGGCTGCCCACGCGAGTACGCGATCGTTGGGGACGCTGTAGGAGGGTCTGCGCTCGGGGTCGTGCAGAGGGAAGACGCACGCGCGTCGGGCGCCCGCGGCGTCCAGCTGCGAGAGCAACTGCTCGGGTGTCAGCGAGCGCCCGTCCTCGTCGAGGCCAAGGTGGGTGTGCGCGTCGATCACTTCCGCGTCGGCGGGGCGCATGCGCTCGGTTTCCGCCAGAAACGGGGCGAGCGCCCGTGCGTAGAGGGAGACATCCACCTCCTGCACCTTATTCTCTAGCTGTGGCTTGGCAAGTTGTCATCGCCGGTGGCGGCTTCGGGGGCTTCTACGCCGCCCGCGTTCTCGAGCGCGTGCTGCCGGAGCAGAGCGCGCGTGTGACGCTCGTCAACGACGCCAACTTCCTGCTCTACACGCCGCTGCTGCCGGGGGCCGCCGGGGGCACGCTGGACCCGCGTCACGTCGTCGTCTCGCTGCGCTCGCAGTTGCGCTGCACCGAGCTCGTGATCGGACGCGTCACCGCCGCCGATCCCGCACAGGCAACCGTGGGAGTACAACGGATCGACGGCGAGCACCTCGACCTGCACTACGACCAGCTCGTCGTCGCGCTCGGCTCGGTGTCGCGCACGCTGCCGATCCCCGGGCTCGCCGAGCACGCGATCGGGCTGAAGTCGCTGTCGGACGCCACGGCGCTTCGCAACCAGGTGCTGAGCTGCTTGGACATCGCCGAGTCGATCGAGGACCCCGCGCTTCGCGCCGAGTATCTCGGTTTCGTGTTTGTGGGAGCCGGATACGCCGGCGTCGAGGGGCTCGCCGACCTCCAGGACTTCGCAGCGCAGGCGATCCAGATGTACCCCCGCTGCCGGCTGCAGGGGATGCGCTGGGTGCTGGTGGAGGCGAAGGACCGGATCATGCAGGAGGTGCCCAGGAGCCTCTCTGAATTCGCCGAACGGGAGATGCGCGGGCGCGGGATCGAGGTTCGCACGAACACCACGCTTCTGGAGGTCAGCGACAGCGCCGCGAAGATCTCCAGCGGCGAGACGATCGCGGCGAGGACCGTCGTGTGGACGGCGGGCGTGAAGCCAAGCCCGGTCGTCGCGCGTCTCGGGCTCCCACTCGACCGCGAAGGGCGCCTGGTGGTCGACCGCACGATGCGCGTCGAGCACCGCGCGCCGGCGCCAGGCGAGCCACAGCAAGACGCGGGGATGGCCCTGCGCGCAGGCACCGACGTCTGGGCGATCGGTGACTGTGCGGCCGTGCCCGACGCCTCGCGGCCGGGCCAGCCCTGCCCGCCGACAGCCCAGCACGCGATCCGTCAGGGCAGGCTGGTGGCACGCAACATCGCGGCGGTTCTCGCGGGGGCGAGCCCCAAGCCATTTCGTTATCGCACGAAGGGAGTCGTCGCGGAGCTCGGGCACAACCAGGCCGTCGCGATCACCCTGGGCATCCGCTGGCGCGGCCTGCCCGCGTGGCTAATTGCCCGCAGCTACCACCTGCTGCTGATGCCCGGCTTCGGACGCAAGCTGCGCCTGCTCGTCGACTGGAACGTGGCGCTCATATTCGGTCGCGACTCCTCCTCACCGGGACGCCTGGGCAGCCCGACGCCGCTCGAACGGGAGTGAAGATCGTGCGCGATCGCACGATGCTCTCGTGGTAGCGGCGTATCCTGATTGACAGATGGCGATACTCGAGCAGATCAAGGTGGACCTGCAGGGGGCGATGCGTGCAGGCGAAAAGGAGCGGGTCGGCGCGCTGCGACTCGTCCTCTCCGAGCTGCAGAAGGCGGCGAAGGAGGGAGGCGAGGATGAGCTCGCTGTGCTGCGTCGTGAGCGCAAGCGTCGGCTGGAGGCCGCCACGGCCTACGGTGAGGCTGGACGCGAGGATCTGCAGCGAGGCGAGCGCTCCGAAGCCGAGCTGATCGGCACCTACCTTCCCGTAGAGCTCTCCGATGACGAGCTCGCCGCGATCGTGGGACAGGCCGTGCGAGACAGTGGCGCGAGCTCTCCCAAGGACATGGGCACGGCGATGCGCCAGGCTGTGGCCGCTGTCGACGGCCGCGCCGATGGCAAGCGTGTATCCGAGCTGGTGCGAGCGGCGCTTCAAGGATGAGGACGCAGATCGAGCTCTCAAATGTTGTCGCCGCCGAGCTCGCCGGCAGCCAGGACATGGTGCTGAGGGCGCTGGAGGCGCACCTCGACTGCCAGGTCTACCTGCGTGGCAACCTGCTCACCTTCGACGGGGATGAGAGCGAGACCCACGCCGGTGAGCGCGTCGTGCACGAGCTGGCTGAGCTGATCGCCAGTGGACACCAGATCAGCCCGGGGACGATCACTGCGGTGACGGGCGCCCTCGATGCCCACGAATCGCCTGCCCGGGTGCTCGAGGACGTCGTCTGGCGCCATCGTGGCTTGCGGGTCGCCCCAAAGACGGTCAACCAGAAGCGCTACGTGGACTCCGTGCGTCAGAACACGATCACCTTTGGCGTCGGCCCAGCGGGTACCGGCAAGACGTTCCTGGCTGTCGCGATGGCTGCGGCGGCGCTATCTCGACACGAGGTCAACCGCATCATCCTCACGCGCCCCGCGGTTGAGGCGGGCGAGCGGTTGGGGTTCCTGCCTGGCGATTTGATGGCCAAGGTCGATCCATACCTACGGCCGCTGTTCGACGCGCTGCACGACATGCTCGACCCGGAGAAGGTCTCGCAGCACATCGAGCGCGGTGTGATCGAGATCGCGCCTCTGGCGTTCATGCGTGGGCGCACGCTCAACGACTCGTTCGTAATCCTCGACGAGGCACAGAACACCACCCCCGAGCAGATGAAGATGTTCCTCACGCGCCTTGGCTTCGGCTCGAAGATGGTGGTCACCGGCGACATCACGCAGGTCGACCTGCCGCGTGAGCAACAGTCCGGGCTGATCGTCGTCGGCGACGTGTTGGACGCCGTCGAGGGGATCGAGTTCATCCGCTTCGGCGGCGAGGACGTTGTGCGGCACAAGCTCGTCCAGCGGATCGTCGAGGCCTACGACGTGCACTCCCAGCGCGAGACTCCCGTACGGGCGGACATTGGCCCGCGCTCTGCGGTCCGCAGCGCCTGAACGTCGATGCTCGACGTGGAGGTGTTCGGCGCCGGCCTCGCACCGGGGGCGCCGTCGGAACAGAAGATCGGCCGGCTCTGCTCGTTGGCCGCGGCGCGCATGGGGATCGAGCATGCGCACGTCGCAATCGAGTTCGTGGAGCCCGAGCGGATCGCACAGCTGAACGCCGAGCACCGAGATAAACCGGCCCCCACCGACGTCCTCTCCTTCCCGATCGACGGTGTTGAGGACCTACCGGGATCGCGGACGCAGACGCGCGACGCGTCCACGTCTGCCGTGGGGCAGATGCCGCGTGAGCTGGGTGACATCGTGATCTGCCCCGAGCACACGGCTGACCTGAGCGAGGCGATCGTGCACGGGATGCTGCATCTACTCGGCCTGGATCACGAGACCGATGACGGGGAGATGCTCGCGCTGCAGGACGAGCTGCTCGCGGAGGCATGCCGGTGACGCGCGGCGGCTTCGTGGCGCTTGCGGGCAGACCGAACGTCGGCAAGTCGACGTTCGTGAACGCCGTCGTGGGCGAGAAGGTGGCGATCGTCTCCGATCGTCCGCAGACGACCAGGCGCGCGATCCGGGGTGTGCACAGCAGCGGCGAGAGCCAGATCGTGCTCGTCGACCTGCCGGGGGTCCAGCGCCCGCGCGACGCGCTCACGGCACGTATGGCCCGCCGCGTGCAGCAGGAGCTGGACGGCTCGGACGCGATCCTCGTGATCCTCAACGGTCAGCAGGGCGTGGGCCCCGGCGATCGCTTCATCCTCGCCACGCTCGCCAGCGCGAGGCAGCCACTGACGATCGCTGTCAACAAGGTCGACCGGCTTGCACGGGCCGAGCTGATGGCGACGCTCGAGCAGGCCGCTGAGCTCGCCCCGCAGGCCGAGGTGTTTCCGATCTCGGCACGCACAGGTGAGGGCGTCCCGGCGCTCGTTGCCCACCTCGGCGCGTTGATGCCGGAGGGGCCGTTCCTGTATTCGCCGGATGCGAGCAGCGACCAGGCGCCCGAGCTGCTGCTCGCGGAGCTGATCCGCGAGGCCGTGATCAGGCGTACCTTCCAGGAGCTGCCACACGCCGTCGAGGTGGTGGTGGAGGAGATCGAAGAGCGGCGCGAGGACCTGGTGAGCGTGCGGGCTCTGATCTGGGTCGAGAGCGACTCCCAGAAGGGGATCCTGATCGGCGCGCACGGGCGCATGATCAAGGCGATCGGAGTGGCAGGTCGGCGCGAGCTCGAGCGTGCGCTCGGCTGCCAGGTGCACCTCGAGCTGATGGTCCGGGTGCGCCGCGACTGGCGCGCCGACGAGTCGCTGCTCGATCGCCTCGGCATCACCTGAGCCTTCCCTTATAGCTTGCGCTCGAAGCGCCCCGCGATCGCGCCCAGCGCTGCCAGGTCCAGCTGCGAGCCCCACACGAAGGGAACGCCCACCACCTCGAAGCTGCGTCGGCGCAAGCGCGCCAGCTGGTTCTGCTGAAAGCGTGCGCGGTCGTGCACGGAGCGCGCCGCGTGCACCGCGGATGCGACTGCCGCGCGCTGGGTGCCGGTGAACCCCAGAGGGTCGAGCGACTCGATCCGCGCCAGCTCCTCGCTGGTAAAGCGTCGCGGCAGTAGCGCGTTGACGACGACAGCCGACAAGTCGCGCCCGAGCTGGCGCTCGAGACCGGCCTGCAGCTCCAGCGCCTCGGTCACCGCCATCTCCGTTGCCAGCGCCACCGCCAGGTAGGCCGAGTGCGAGGGCGTCTCCAACAGCTCCTGCAGCCGCCGGGTGTAGCCGACGATCGGTCCCACGCGGGCAATCGCGCCGAACGTCTGAGGCGAGGCGAGCAGGCCGAGCGCGTGCCCGGTGGCGGGCGCGTCTAGTACCACCAGGTCGTAGTTGCCCGAGCGCGATCCACGGCCGCCCCCGCGCGTGAGCTGCCAGACCTTGACCATCGTCACGAGCTCCTTCGCGCCGGGCGCCGCGGCCGCGAAGTACTGGAACGTGCCACTCGAGGCGAGCACGCGGCCGGAGACTCGTCCGCCGAGCGCCTGCAGCCACTCCAGTAGGGCGCGGTCGGGATCGATCGAGATGCTCGATAGGCGCTCGCCGAGACGGGTCTCGACCCCGGGCTGAGCCGTCGCGTTGCCGAACATCTGCGGCAGGCGGCTCTCCTGTCCGACCTCCACCACGATCGTGCGCTTACCGCTCCGCGCGGCAAGCAGACCCAGCGCGGCCGCGATCGTCGTCTTGCCGACGCCACCCTTCCCCGTGATCACGAGCAGCTTGCGGTCGAGCACCGTCTGCATGGGGTGGAGTGTGTCTGAAACCGTCGCCCCGGCGACGGGACCTACAATCGGGGCCGTGAGCACCCCATCCGCACAGCCGATCGACGGGCTCCTGCGCTACGACAGCGACGGTCTGGTGGCGTGCATCGTCCAGGACTGGAGCACCGGTGAGGTGCTCACGCTCGCCTACATGAACGAGCTCGCGCTGCGTCGCACGCGTGAGTCGGGCGAGCTTCACCTGTGGAGCCGATCGCGCGGCGAGCAGTGGCACAAGGGCGCAACCAGTGGCAACACCCAGACGGTCCGCGCGCTGCGCCTGGACTGCGACGGCGACGCGCTGCTCGCGCTGGTTGAGCCTGCTGGGCCGGCTTGCCACACAGGTGAGCGCACCTGCTTTCATCGCGGCGAGCTCGAGGAGGGCGCGCCCCACGAGACGCTACCCACGCTCGAGCGCACGCTCGCCCAGCGTGCGCGCGAGCGGCCCGAGGGCTCCTACACGGTCGAGCTGCTCGACGACCCCGCCCGCATCGGCGAGAAGGTCATGGAGGAGGCCGAGGAGGTGGCGCGTGCCGCGCGCGAGGAGTCCGACGAGCGCGTCGATGAAGAGGCCGCCGACGTGCTTTACCACCTGCTCGTGCTGCTGCGCAGCCGGGGGCGCTCGCTGATCGATGCCGAGCGGGTGCTCGATGGCCGCCGCTCCTAGCGCGCCCGAGTTGAGCGGCGTGGGTATTGCGCCGAGCTTGGAGCAGGCGCGCTCGCTCGCTCAGGCTCACAACCTGATCCCCTTGCGCTTTAGCTTCATCGAGGACTGCGAGACCCCAGTCTCGGCGTTCCTGAAGCTACGCGCGCTCGCCCCTGGGGAGCCGGCCTTCCTGCTGGAGTCGGCCGACCAGGGTCAGCGTGTCGGGCGCTGGTCGTTCATCGGCTTTCGTCCGCGCTCGGTGCTGCGCTGGTCACTGGGGGACAGCGGCGATCCATATGCGCTCGCGGCCGAGTGCGTCGCGCGCGTGCGCCAGGCGCCGATTGAGGACCCCGAGAACGCCAGCGTGCCGCCGTTCACCGGTGGCGCGGTCGGCTACTTCGGCTATGACCTCGTGCGCACCGTCGAGCCGCTCGGCGATCCGCCCGGCGACGGAGCCGACCCGCTCGGGCTGCCGGACATGGCGCTGATGCTCTCCGACGCGCTTGTCATCTTCGACCATCTCAAGCACACCGTGACGATCCTCGCCAACGCCGACCTGCAGGCGGAGCCGGACGTCGAGCGCGCCTACGAACAGGCTGCGCGCACGATCGGCGAGGTCCGCTGTGCGCTCGCAGGGCCGGTGCCGCGCGGTGAGGCTGCCGGCCTCGCGCAGCCTCCGGGGCGCGAGATGCCGAAGTTCGAGTCGAACATGTCGCGCGAGCGTTTCGAAGCGATCGTGGCGCGGATCGTCGAGTACATCTACGCAGGTGACGCCTTCCAGGTCGTGCCATCCCAGCGTTGGTCTGCGCCGGTGCCGGTCGAGGCGTTCTCGATCTATCGCGGGCTGCGCGCCGTGAACCCGAGCCCCTACATGTACTTCCTGGACTTCGGCGACTTCCAGGTCGCCGGCGCGAGCCCCGAGCCGCTGCTGACCGTCTCCGGCCGCCACGTGAGCACCAAGCCGATCGCCGGGACGCGCCCGCGCGGCGCCACCCCGGATGAGGACCGCCGCATCGAAAGCGAGCTACTCGCCGACGAGAAGGAGCGCTCCGAGCACGTGATGCTGGTCGACCTCGGGCGCAACGACCTCGGCCGCGTCTGCGAGTACGGGAGCGTCAGCGTCGATGAGCTGATGGAGATCGAGTCCTACAGCCACGTCATGCACATCGTCTCCTCGGTGTCCGGGACGCTACGCCAGGAGGTCGGCGCGATGGACGCGCTGCGCTCGGTCCTGCCCGCGGGAACGCTCTCCGGTGCGCCGAAGGTTCGCGCCATGCAGATCATCGATGAGCTGGAGCCGGTCAAGCGCGGCGGCTACGGCGGCGCGATCGGCTACCTGAGCTACGGCGGCGACCTCGACACGGCGATCCATATTCGTACGCTGGTTGTCAAGGACGGCGTCGCGCACGTGCAGGCCGGCGGCGGCACGGTCGCCGACGCGAAGCCCGAGTACGAGTACGAGGAGTCGGTCGCCAAGACGCGCGCGGTGATGCGCGCCGTCGAACTGGCGTGCGAACAGCCCGACTGGCAGTAGTCGCGCGCGGAGCTAGACCATACGCGGATCGATGTACAGGAAGCAGACTTCTGTGCTTCCCACAGTGACCCTGCTCGTGACCGTGAAGTCCAGTAGCCCCCAGACGAACTGCGGCAGCACATCGCTGCCCACCGGGACCGTGACCGTCCAGCCTCTCGTACCGAGAACCGGCACCGGGGTGCCGAGCACGCCGGTGCCCTGCGCCGTGGCATAGATCGACGTCGTGTCTGCTGAGGCGCTCGCTACCGGCAGCGCGGCCAATGCCCCGACAACCGCGATTACACGAATCGCTCTCGATCTGAAAAGGAGTCTCATCATGTGACGCACCTCGTTGGTGTTCACTGGCAGCTGAGCCATCTCGCGCGTTGCGAGACCTCTAGCTTTGCGTCCCCGGCTCACGCCGAGTTTGCCCTTTTCAGCTGGGTTTACATCCGTGCCTTCGGCCCCCGGTTGACCCTTCATCAGCATCTCGCCGAAAACTGGACATCGGTTTGAGCTGGGGCCGGCGCATGGGCAGTTTCGCCGGTCGCCCGCCGATACCGATGCCGATGTCGTTCACCCCTGACTTCGCCCAGCAAGAGCGGCTTGCCGACACGCTGCGTCGCCCGGAGACGCGGATGATGCGCGTCGAGCAGCTCGCCGACTGGCTCGTTGGACTCGGCTTCATCGCCGCCGCTGTGGGCGTATGGGCACAGACGCCAGCGCATCGCTTTGCGTCCGTCCCCGCGATCATCTGTCTGCTGTTGATGGTCGCCGCCACGCTGGTGCGGTTCGACACGCCGTTCGGCTTCACCGTCGCCACACAGCTCGCGTTCGTGCCGCTGCTGTTCGCGCTGCCGCTCGCTCTGGTTGCGCCGGCGGTTGTGCTCGCGCTCGCACTCGCGCGGCTGCCGGATGTGTACAGGGGGAAGGTGAGGCCGGTGCGGCTCGCGCAGGTGATCGGCAACTCGTGGTTTGCGATCGGCCCAGTCGCCGTCTTTGCGATCGCCCACACCGAACCGCGCCACGCCGGCGCCGGGCTGCTCGTGCTCGCCTTGGCGGCCCAGTTCACGATCGACTTCGCGGTGTCCACGATCCGTCTCTGGATCGCCCACAACGCCCCGTTGCGCTCGCAGCTGAACGATCTTTGGGTGTATGGGATCGACGCCGCCCTCTCAGGGATCGCACTAGTCGTTGCCGAGGAGATCGGTCGGGCCCCGGCGGCGCCGCTGGCGCTGTTCCCGCTGCTGGGGCTGTTGGCGATCTTCGCGCGCGACCGCCGCGACCGCCTCGAGAGCCTGATCGAGCTCAACAACGCCTACCGGGGCACCGCGCTGGTGCTCGGCGACGTCGTGGAGGCCGACGACGGCTACACCGGCGCACACAGCCGCGGCGTGGTGGCGTTGAGTCTCGAGTTGGGCCAGCGGCTGGGGCTCGACGCTCGGCAACGACGCAACCTCGAGTTCGGCGCGCTGCTGCACGACGTCGGCAAGATCGCGATCTCCAAGGAGATCATCAACAAGCCAGGGACACTTGACGATGAGGAGTGGACGATCATCAAGACCCACACGGTCGAAGGCCAGAGACTGCTGGACACGGTTGGCGGCTTCATGCGCGACGTCGGGCTGATCGTGCGCTCCCACCACGAGCGCTGGGACGGACGGGGCTATCCAGATGAGCTTGCCGGCGAGGACATCCCGTTGGAGGCGCGGATCGTCGCCTGCTGCGACACCTGGAATGCAATGCGCACCGATCGCGCGTACCGCCGGACGCTCCCCTTTGACGTCGCCATCGCCGAGATCGAGTCGGTGGCCGGCAGCCAGCTCGACCCGAGAATCGTAGGAGTCCTCGTCGCGGTCCTGCGGTCTGGAGCGCAGGAGCCCTAGGCGCCGCGTGGGCTACGCTCCTGAGCTGTAGATGAAGGTCCTCGTCCTCGACAACTACGACTCGTTCACGTACAACCTCGTCCAGTACCTCGGCGAGCTCGGCGCGGACATCGAGACCGTGCGCAACGACCGTGCCACGGTGGATGAGCTGATCGGGCGCGTCTATGACCGCTGTGTCGTCTCGCCCGGCCCGTGCACGCCCGATCAGGCCGGGATCACGCTCGAGCTCGTGCGCCGCATGCCCGAGGCCGGCGTGCCCACGCTCGGCGTCTGTCTCGGTCATCAGGCGCTGGCGCAGGCGTTCGGCGGGCGCTGGAAGCTGCACTCGCCGGTCCACGGCAAGGCGACCAGCATCGAGCACGACGGACGCACGATCTTCAGGGGGCTCTCCTCGCCGCTGAAGGTCGGGCGCTACCACTCTCTCGTCGTCGATGCCGAGCTGCCCGACTGCCTGGAGCAGACCGCTGCCGGGGACGGGGTGGTGATGGGCGTGCGCCACCGCGAGCTACCCGCCGAGGGGGTTCAGTTCCACCCCGAGTCAGTGCTCACCGAGCAGGGCCGCGAGCTGCTGTCCAACTTTTTGCGCGGCTGATGCCCAACCCAACCTTGACACGCGCGATCGACGCGCTTGCGTCGCGGCGGGACCTGAGCGTGGAGGAGGCCGCGGAGGTACTTGCCGAGATCATGCACGGCGACGTCTCCGAGACCCAGATCGCGGCCTTTCTGATCGCGCTGCGTACGAAGGGCGAGACCGTCGAAGAGCTCGCGGGCCTCGCGCGCACGATGCGCGCTCTCTCCGCACATGTACTCAGCGATCGCGAGGACCTGCTGGATACCGCAGGCACTGGCGGTGGGCGCAGCACGTTCAACGTCTCTACCACCGCTGCGCTGATCGCGGCGGGCGCTGGATGTGCGGTCGCCAAGCACGGCAACCGCTCGGCCACGAGCAAGTCGGGCTCCGCGGACCTGCTGGAGGCGCTCGGAGCGCGGATCGACCTCGACCCACAGGCTGTCACGGCGTGTATCGCGCAGGCTGGCTTCGGCTTCATGTTTGCGCCCGCCCATCACCAGGCGACGCGATTCGTCGTCCCCGTGCGCCACGAGCTGGCCGTCAGGACCGTGTTCAACCTCCTCGGGCCGCTGACCAACCCCGCCGGTGCTCCCCGCCAGCTGATCGGGGTCTCCGACGCGAGCTTCCTCGAGCGCATGGCGGGGGCGCTCGCGACCCTCGGTGTCGCGCGCGCACTGGTGGTGGCGGGGGAGGACGGTCTGGACGAGGTATCCGCGAGCACGACCACCAAAGTCGTTGAGGTCGACGGCGAGCAGATCACTCGCTACGAGCTCGATCCGCGCGAGCTCGGCATCGATGTTCACGCCGCGCAGGCGCGTGGCGTCGAAGGAGGCACCCCTCAGGAGAACGCGCTCGTCACCCGCGCGATCCTCGAAGGTGAGGGTCGCGGCGAGGGAGCCGCGGCGGGCACGGAGCTGGCCGTGATCAACGCCGGGGCGGCGATCTATGTGGCCGGACGGGCAGAGACGATCGCTGACGGCGTGCGCATCGCACGTGAGGTGATCGCCGATGGAAGCGCGGCCGCTGCGCTCGCGCGCTATGTGGATGCAAGCCAGACGCACGCTCCCGCGCAGGTACGCGGATGAGCGCGCGGGAGGCGACCGTGCTCGAGCGGATCGTGGCAGTTGGAGATAAGCCTTCGCGGATCGACTCGGTTCGGTCAGTGATGCAGCGAGGCATCAGATCCTTTACAACCCCGCGATTGTTCGTTGAATATGCTCTCTCTCGTTGAAGCAGGATCCGGAGGATGTCGTCAATCGCTTGTAAGCGGCGATTTCTGGCTAGACTCGGCCCATCGGCGGGTATCTGTCGCGTAGAACATGAGCTTTCTGTGGGACATAATCGGGGCGACGCGCGAAGCCATCGCTGAACGGGAGGAACTGCTCCCGCTCGAGCAGCTGCGGGCGCGCGTTGAACCCGCCCCTGATGATCGCCGTTTCCTTACGGCGCTTCGACCCGCCGCCGACGGGGAGGGCGAGAATGATCGCCTCGCTCTTATCGCCGAGTTCAAGCGCAGCGCTCCATCATCAGACCTGAAGCATCTGGATGTGTCCGTGCGCGACTACGTGGAAGGCTACGTTCGAGCGGGGGCGAGCGCGCTTTCGATTCTGACTGAGGGCAGCCGGTTCGGAGGCTCGCTTGACGACCTAAAGGAGGCTCGTTCAGCCGTACATCTTCCGATTTTGCGGAAGGACTTTGTGATCGGGGAGCGCCAGATCTACGAGGCCGTGGAGGCTGGAGCGGATGCAATCTTGCTGATAGCCGCAGTGCTAGCCGACGACGAGATGACGCGGCTCTACGCCCTAACCAGAGAATTTGGCCTCGATGCTCTCGTTGAGATTAGAGATCGAGAAGAGCTTCATCGAGCCCTCGACTTGGGCGCCGACTTGATCGGCATCAACAACCGTAATCTCGAGACTTTCAAGGTGGACGTCGAAACGACATGTCAGCTCGTGAGCGAGATCCCGGCCGGCGTGATTATCGTCTCCGAGTCCGGGCTAGAAACCCGTAGTCAGCTCGACGATCTGGCCAGGATCGGCGTCCATGCTGCCCTCATCGGGAGTGCCTTGATGAATGCCGAGAATTTTGAGGCGAAGTGCCGCGAGTTGACGCTCCCTGCGACGAGTGCAACGCCTGAGAACGCTACGGGCGAGCCCGCCCTCGCGTAGTTCTGGGTCGTACCCACAGCGTGGGGTCTTTGCGTGGGCCAGTGGAGTCTTCGAGGCAGCTCTGCGAGAGCTGCGGTCTGCGAAGTCGTGAGCGAAGTCGTGAGAATATTTAGAAAAGCGCGTGTAGCGCTTTAGATAGCGTTCATCGCCGCCACTCATCCTCTTTCGCAATGAAACGCTCTCTTCTTCTGTCGTTCATCTCGGCCCTGCTCGGCGGCGGCGTGGTCGTGGCCGTGGTGGCTGCCTCTGGCGGTCTCGGCGAAAGCAAGACGACCGTCACCACCGTTCAATCACAGGCACTGCCGGCGACCCCAACGAACGCCTCGCAGCACACGACCGGTGGTTTGACCCCGCACGAAGCGTACGTCCGTGACGCCCCCGGCGTGGCGTTCGTGACCTCTACGGTCGACTCCAAAACCGAATCGCCTTTCCTCTTCGGACAGGAAAGCCAGAGCCAAGACGAGGACACGGGCTCGGGCATCGTGGTCAGTGGCAACGGCACGATCCTGACCAACTACCACGTGGTCGAGAACGCGGTCAAGGTCACCGTGAGCTTCGAAAAAGGGAAGTCGGTGGAAGCGAAAGTCGTGGGCACCGACCCGTCCAACGACCTCGCCGTACTACGGATCCCGACCGATGGCCTCACGCTTCACCCGCTCACGCTCGGTGACTCAAGCGCCGTGGAGGTCGGCGACCCGGTTTACGCGATCGGCAACCCGTTCGACCTCGAACGCACGCTCACCACCGGCGTGATCTCAGCGCTGCAGCGCCAGATCACAGCGCCCAACGGCTTCACGATCGACAACGTGTTGCAGACCGACGCGCCGATCAACCCCGGTAACTCAGGCGGACCGCTGCTCAACACAGCCGGCGAAGTGATCGGCATCAACTCCCAGATCGAGACCGGCGGCAGCGGTGACGGCAGCGTCGGCATCGGCTTCTCGATTCCGATCAACACGGCCAAGCAGGAGCTTCCCGAACTCGAGAAGGGCGGCACTGTGCGCGGTGCATATCTCGGGCTGACCTCGCTGACGATCGACGGCTCACTCTCCGCGCTGAACCTGCCCACGAAATCGGGGGCGCTCGTGGAGAGCGTCGAGCCCGGCACGTCCGCCGCGAAAGCGGGCATCCACGGCGGCACGGTCAGTACCACGACCGAAGATGGAACCGTCTCGGTCGGCGGTGACGTGATTGTCAAGATCGACGGTAAAGACGTGGCCAGCTCGGAAGCTCTCGCCAGCTACATAGAGGAAAAGAAGCCTGGCGACACGATCACGATCGAACTGTGGCGCGCCACCGGCGAAGGTCACTACAAGAAACTGACATTGAAGGCGACCCTCGGTTCGCGTCCCAACTCTGTTCCCAACCCGGACACGCCCGAAGGCTGATCGCTGGACGCCGGGCGGTGTGCTCGGCACGGCATCCTCCGAGCGTCCGGCGGGCTGTGAGCGCTCGGCGCGTGGCGAGCTAGCGCTACCGTGGGGACCATGTCCGAGGCGCCCCGCGTAAAGATCTGCGGCATCACCAACCTGCCAGACGCTGAGCTCGCCGTCGAGCTCGGCGCGTGGGCACTGGGGATGATCTTCTACGAGGGCAGTCCCCGTTCTTGCTCGCCCGGCGAAGCACAGGTGATCACAGCCGCGCTGCGGCGTCGGGTAGAGCTGTGCGGGGTGTTCGTGAACGCCTCGCTTGAGCAGATCGTCCGCGAGAGCGAGGAGCTGGCGCTGAGCATGGTGCAACTGCACGGTGACGAGGGACCGGCGTTCTGCGCGGAGGTGCGTCGCAGGACCGGCCTGCGCGTGGTCAAGGCGGCACAGGTCGCCGGTTCGGGCGACGTGCGTGACCTCGAGCGCTTCCACGTCGACTTCCACCTGCTGGATGCGCGTGCGAAGGCCAAAGCTCGCCAGGGCATGCGTGGCGGCACCGGTGAGACCTTCGATTGGGGGCTGCTCTCCGCGCGGCGCTCGAAGGTGCCCCTGATCCTCAGCGGCGGGCTGACTGCCGCGAACGTCCAGGAGGCGGTACGCGTCGTGGGGCCGTATGCCGTTGACAGCGCCAGCGGCACCGAGGCAGCGCCCGGGCACAAGGACCCCGAGCGCCTGCGTGCGTTCTTCGCGGCCGTGGAGCAGTCGCGCGCCGAGCCGCTTCAGATCGGCCAGCCAGCGTGAGCGCGCCGACGCTGGAGCACCGGTTCGGCGACTACGGCGGGCAGTACGTCCCGGAGACGCTCATGCCCGCCCTGGCAGAGCTCGAGCAGGCTTGGCTACAGGCGCGCGATGATCCCGCCTACCGTGCCGAGCTGAACGGCCTGCTGCGCGATTTCGCGGGACGCCCCACCCCCCTGTACAAAGCAGACAGGCTCTCCGCGCGCGCCGGTCGCCCGATTTACCTCAAGCGCGAGGACCTAAACCACACCGGCTCACACAAGCTCAACAATGCGCTCGGGCAGGCGCTGCTGGCCAGGCGCATGGGCAAGCACCGGATCATTGCGGAGACGGGCGCGGGTCAGCACGGCGTGGCCACCGCAACCGTGTGCGCGCTGCTGGGGCTCGAATGCGTGGTGTACATGGGCGTCGAGGACACGCGCCGCCAGCGGCCCAACGTGCAGCGCATGGAACTGCTGGGCGCGCGTGTGCAGCCGGTCGATGCCGGCGCGCGAACCCTGAAGGAGGCGACCTCCGAGGCGATCCGCGACTGGGTCACGAACGTGCAGAGCACCCACTATGTGATCGGGTCGGTGGTCGGTCCTGCGCCCTATCCGGCGCTCGTGCGCGACCTGCAGCGCGTGATCGGTGATGAGGCGCGCGCACAGATGCTCGAACGTGAGGGGCGGCTGCCGGCACGGGTGATCGCGTGCGTTGGCGGCGGCTCCAACGCGATGGGGATCTTCGCCGCGTTTATCCCCGACGAGGGTGTCCAGCTGGTCGGCGTGGAGGCCGGCGGCGAGGGCATCGACACAAGCCGTCACGGGGCGCCGTTGACGGTCGGCGGGCGAGCGGGCATCTTGCACGGATCGCGCTCCGCGATCATGCAGGACGAGGAGGGGCAGATCATCCAGGCGCACTCGATCTCCGCAGGCCTCGACTACCCGGGGGCTGGTCCCCAGCACGCGCATCTGCGAGACAGCGGCCGCGCTCGCTATTTCGCCGTGAGCGACACAGAGGCGCTCGGTGCGTTTCGCGAGCTCGCGCGCCTGGAGGGAATCATTCCCGCCCTGGAGACCGCGCACGCGATCGCGTGGACGCTCGCGCAGAGTGAGGGCGAGCTCGATCTCGTCTGCCTGTCCGGTCGCGGCGACAAGGATCTCGCCGAGGTGCTTGCCGAGGACGGGGCGTGAGCGCTCTCGAGACGACGGGCGTCGAGCGCATCGCAGACGCGTTCGCGCGCGCGAACAAGCGCGCTGCGTTGATGCCCTACGTGATGGGCGGGTTTCCCACGCTCGAGCAGTCTCTGCAGATCGGGCAGGCGTGCGTGCGTGCCGGGGCGGATCTGATCGAGCTTGGTCTGCCGTATTCGGACCCGCTCGCCGACGGACCCGTGATCCATGCGGCCGGCACGCGCGCGCTCGACGCCGGAGCGAACGTCGCCGGTGTACTGGAGGTCGCACGCGTCCTGTCCGCGAGCGTTCCCGTGGCGCTCATGTGTTACGCGAACATGGTCTTCGCTCCCGGTGTCGATGCGTTCGTGGAGCGCTTGGCGCGCAGCGGCGCCTGCGGGATGATCGTGCCCGACCTGCCGTTTGGCGAGGCCCCGGAGGTGCTGGAGGCTTGCGACGAGCACGGCATTGCGCTGATCCCGCTGGTCGCGCCCACCACCACCCCCGAGCGTCTCCGGGAGATCGGCGCCAGCGCACGAGGCTTCCTCTACACCGTCTCGGTCGTGGGAACCACCGGCGAGCGGCACGCGGTGGAGGCGGACCTCGCCGCGACGATCGCGCGAGCAAAGGCCAGCACGCGGGTCCCGGTGGCGATCGGCTTCGGGATCAGCACGCCCGAGCAAGCCGCACAGGCCGCCGCCGCGGGCGCCGACGGCGTGATCGTGGGCACGCGCCTCGTGCGCGCGGCTGGCGAGTCTGACGATCCCGCAGAGGCCGTCGGCGTGGTCGTAGGCGAACTGGCAGCGGGTCTCCTCCCGGCTCGCTAGGATTCCGCGGCAATGGGATTCATCCTCACCCTCACCTTCGGCTTGGTCGCCTGGGTCGTCCTCTGGGCGATCGGCGCGAAAGGCATCGACGCGTTCCTGCTGGCGGCGCTGATCATCCTCGTTGGCGCAACGGTGAAGCTCGCCTCCGGCTACCTGCCCGGTCGTCGCAGCTAAGCGCCCGGTGCTCGCGCGCTGGCTGGGCCTGCTCGCTCTTACCGCCATTCTGCTGGGAGTCGTCGGCTGTGGCGGCGTCTCGGTCTCCGACGTGGCCGAAGCGACCGGCGGTGAGCTGACGATCTACTCCAGCGAGCCGCTACAGGGTCCCTCCGCTGAAGCCTCTCAGCAGATCATCGATGGTGAGAAGCTCGCGCTCTCCGACGCGCGTGGGCGTGCCGGTCCGTTCAAGATCGGCTACGTGTCGCTGGATGACGCGAGCCCGACCGGCAAAGAATGGAACCCGGGAATCACCGAGACGAACGCCAAGACAGCGGCACAGGACACGAGCACAATTGCCTATCTCGGCGATCTCGACTCGGCCGCCACCGCCGTCTCGCTGCCGCTGATCAACGCTGCCGGCATCCTCCAGGTGAGTCCGGGCAGCCCCTACGTGGGCCTCACCTCGTCCTTCAATGCCGGGCAGGACGAGCCCGAACGCTTCTATCCCAGTGGGAAGCGCACGTTTGTGAGGCTCGCGCCCGGTGACATCGCACAGGCGCAAGCGCAGATCGAGCTGATGAAGTCGCTCGGCGTGCACAGCCTGTACGTGCTGGACGACCAGAACCCATTTCAGGTGCCTCTGGCGGATATCGTCGTCGACTACGCCGAACGCGCTGGGATCACCGTGGTGGAGCACGACAGCCTGTCCACCGTGCCCGGCGCTGTGTTCACCGGTGAGGTCGAAAAAATTGTCGAACACCATGCGCAGGCCGTTTTTCTGGCCGGCGAAGAAGGCGCAGGCTCCGCGGAACTGTGGCGCGACCTCTACAAGGCAGCGCCGAACATGTTGCTGCTGGGGTCGAGCTCGATGGCCGGAGAAGCGTTCACCTCACAGATCGACGCGGCGGGCGCCAAAACCTACTTGACCACCCCGGTGCTCCCCGCACGGCTGTACCCGTCCCCCGCGCAGAAGGTCCTGCGCGGCTACCGCACGACGTTCGGCGCGGAAGGCGGCGCCTACTCGCTCTACGGGTACGAGGCGATGACGCTCGTGCTCGATGCGATTCGCGCGGCCGGGGCGCGCGGCGACGATCGCCAGACGGTGATCGACAACGTCTTTGCCACGAAGAAGCGCAATTCGGTGATCGGGCGCTACTCGATCGAAGCCAGCGGCGAAACGACGCTGGCGAACTATGGCGTTGACCGCGTCGCGGACGGCCGCGCCGTTTACTTGCGCACGCTCAAAATCGGCTCCGCCGGCTCCTAGTGCTCTGGCGCGGCGGGACACCGTTCACTGCACGCCCAGCGCCAGCTTGAAGCGTTCCACTTCGTTGCCAAGGCTGTGGCCGCCGCCCGCGAGTGTCGTCACCGAGCGCAGGTACGGGATGAACTTCGAGATCGACGGCGCTTCGGTGAGCCCGACACCTTCCAGCAGGCTCAGCAGCGTCGGCAGATCGAGGATCATGCTCGGCTGCGTGCTTTCACCGAGGGCGCTCTTAGCGGCTTCGGTGGGCGCGCTGTCAGCCATCGTGTTTGGCGGATTGAGTGCCGCCTGCACCGAGGCTTCGCCGATGCCGATCACGAACTTCGCTTGACCGGCGGCGTTGTGTCCCGCCGCGATGTCCAGCACAACGGGCAGGCCTTCCAGGCGCGCTGCCGCGGCCGCTTCGGTGCCGGCGATCCGCGTGCTCGAAACCGACCCGCCGGCCTTTCGAAGCTCAGCCGAAAGCTCTGACACGGCTGCTCTTGAGAGCGCCGCGTCCTTCGAGGAGATGACAACCGCCCCCTTCAGTTCCAGCAGGCTTGCGCCGCTGGCGAAAACTCCGCCCGAGCCCATCCAACTCGCGAATGCCTTCTTCGCCGCAGGTGTGTCGGAGCCGAGGACGCCGAGCGGCGCCAGCAATCCCTGCAGCAGCCCGTTCAGGCTGATCCCTGCGGTGCTTTCCGGTCCCGCACCTCCGAGCGTGCTCGCCAGGGAGGTCAAGCTTTGTAGGCCCTGGACGTCCTCGTCGATCGTCGTGCTCAGATGCCCCAGGCCGATTGCCAGCCAGGAGCCGCCGGGCAGTTCCGAGAGCGCCTTGGCGCCTTCCGGGTCGGAGGCCAGCAGCCCGCCGCTCCCACCGCCGGCGGAGGCCGTGGCGAGGGTGTCCGCGTCAATCGTCAGCGACCCGGCAGCGGGGAGTAGGGAGATGTTCGCCTCGCGTGAGCCCGCCAGCAGTGCCAGCAGCCCCGAGGAGGCTTCCGCCCCCGCGCCCGGCGCTGAGCTCGTGGCCGGGCTCGTGTACACGTGCGCGAGCGCGCTGGACGGCGCGGCGGCCAGCAGCTTGGAGTAGCCGCTCGAGCGCTCGAGCGAGCTCGCGCCGCCCGCCGTTTCGATCACGCCGTGCATGCCCGTTTCGCTGCCGATCACCGCGAAGCGTTGAACGACGCCGAAGGCCACGCCCGCTGAGTTGCTCTCGTACGTGACGCCCTTGTAGCTGGTGCTGTGGGCGCCCGCGTGCTGGGCCAGAGCCTGCACGAAGCTGCGCGCCTTGGTGAGGTTGCTCGTATCGAGCACGATCGCGCCCTGCGTCCCGCTCGAGCTGAACGGGAAGGCACTCGAGGCCGTGCCTCCCAAGAGCCCCTGCTTCACGAGCGAGAGCAGCGTGCTCGAGGAGCCGCTCAGCGAGGTCAGGAAGAGCCCCGCGTGGGGTCCTAGCCAGGGCGCCACTTCCTTTGCGTAGCTGATCTGAGGGGCACCGGGTGTCTGCAGCGTGGCCAGCAGCCGCAGGTAGGGGTCGGCCTCGTGCGTAAGCGCCTTGCCCAAGGCGAGCGCCGCCGTGGCTTGCGTGCCGCTGGGGCGCACCGTTGCCCCCGCGTACAGCGCAGCGGTCGAGGGCACCACGCTTGCGGGATCCGCGGAGGTGCCAGCAGGGCTGCTCGAGCCGCAACCGGCGAGCACGACGGCGAGGCTCATCGTGAGCACGACACCGAGGCCCGCGAGGCGCGCCCGACTCAGGCGGCGAGCGCTGGGCGCGAAGGGGGAGGCTGCTGGCAAGGTCGCTTCCTTTCGCTGGCCCGTCGGTGCAGGTCGGCGGGCAGGGGACGAGTGCAATAGCCACGCCTGGGAGGCGTCGGCGTAGCGATCGTACAGCCGAGCCCGGAGGCGCCGCGCACGATACGCGCGAGCCTCGCTGGTGCAACTGCCGTTTCAGTGCGCGTCCCTGCACGCGCTGTTGCGTCGTAAGGACACTCGGCCGTAGAGGCCCTCTCGGCCTAAAAGCCCGCAATTACCAGGGCTTTTACGGCCCCGGGAGTTGGTGGGACAGGAAAGTGGGAGAAGATGTGCAAATAGGGTTGCATTGTGGGAGGAAGTGGGATATCTTCGCCGCAGCGAGCCGGGATGGAGGGGCTCCTCCCACTCCTCCATCTCGGCTCGGTAAACAACTCCGGAGTTCCCCCCAGTGGTCCCTTTTCGCGGCACCTTCGACCATACGCTCGACGCGAAGAACCGGCTCACGGTGCCGGCGCGCTACCGGGCAGCCCTCGCCGAGGGCGTGGTGCTGGCGATGCCGATCGACTTGAAGCCGTGCGTCGGTGTGTGGCGCCCGGAGGAGTACGAGCGCTACACCAGGCGCGCGCTGGCGGAGCTGCCGCCCCTGTCGCCGAGGCTGACCGAGCTCGAGCGCTTCTTCTACGGCAGCTCCCACGATGCGGAGCTCGACGCGGCCGGGAGGATCATGGTCCCCGGGTTCCTGGGGGAGCACGCGCAGCTCACCAAGGACGTCGTCGTGGTGGGTGTGGGCGACCGCCTGGAGCTGTGGGCAAAGAGCGCCTGGAACGAGCATCGACCGACGCTGCTCAGCGGCGTCGCGGAGGTCACCGCGCGTGTCGATGACGCTGCTTGAAGTGAGGGACAGCCGCGAGCGTGAGCGCTCGGGCGAGCGCGAGAGCTGCGGTCCAGAGCTGGCGCGACGCCGGCGTGGCGGGGACGGGTCCCGCGCTCCACGCGCGCGCCGCGCGGGTGCGTCCGCCAATCAAGCAGCCGGGGGCGTGCGCGCGCAGGACGCGTCCCACACGCCCGTACTCGCGAGCGAGCTCCTGGAGCTGCTCGACCCGCAGCCCGGCCAGCTGGCGATCGACTGCACGTTCGGCGATGGCGGGCACGCACGGCTCCTGGCCGAGCGGCTCGGACCCACGGGGACGCTCGTGGCGATCGACCGCGACCCGCTCGCCGAGCAGCGCTTTGCGGCGCTGGCGTCGGAGACGGCCTGCTCGATGCGCTTCATCCGCTCCAGCTATGCCGAGGCGCTGGAGCTTCTCGTGCACGAGGGCGTGCGCGCGGACATGGTGTATTTCGACCTGGGCATGTCCTCGATGCAGGTGGACACGCGCGAGCGCGGGTTCTCCTACTCCTACGAGGCGCCGCTGGACATGCGCATGGATCCTTCCCAGGAGTTGAGCGCACGCGAGCTGGTGGCTGAGTGGGACGAGCGCCGCATCGCCCATGCCCTGCGCGACTTTGGCGAGGAGCGTCATGCGGGCGCGATCGCTCGCGCGATCGTCCGCCGCCGCGAGCAGGCCCCGATCGAGACGACGCTCGAGTTGGTCGAGACGATCAACTCGGCGATCCCCGCGCCCGCGCGCTTCGCCGGCGGCCACCCCGCCAAGCGTTCCTTCCAGGCTCTGCGGATCGCCGTCAACGACGAGCTCGGCCAGCTCGACCGCGCGCTCCCGTTGGCCTGGAGCCTCCTGCGCGAGGGTGGCGTGCTCGCCGGCATCTCCTTTCACTCGCTCGAGGACCGGCGCGTGAAGCGCTTTCTGGCCGAGCGCGCGCAGGGCTGCGTGTGCCCGCCGGACCTGCCCGTGTGCGTGTGCGGCCGTGAGCCCGAGGCAGCACTACTGCGCAGGCGCTCGATCGTCCCCTCGCAGGAGGAGCTCGAGCGCAACCCGCGCGCGAGCTCGGCGCGCCTGCGCGCCGCCACGAAGCTCGCCAAGGACAAGGATGAGGAGGAGGCACGATGACCCCGCCAGCCGCCGCCGCAGCAGCTGGAGCTGCCCCGGCCACCCATCGAGGCAGGACGGCCGCACCGGCGCGCCCGTCGATCGCTCCGCGCAAACCGCGGCGCATATCCGGCCCCGTGCGCCCGCCGGCCCGCACCCCAGGTCATCCCGCCCGTCCCGCGCGCCCACCGGCGCCCTCGGTCCAGACCAGGCCGGGGCTCGTCCCATGGCTGGCACAGTCGCTGAGCGTCCTCACCCGCAACCGCTCGCTCGATCGCCTGATTCGCAGCCGCACGTGGATCGCGCTGATCGCCTTCGCGCTGATCGGGATCGTCACGCTGCAGCTGCTCGTACTGCGGCTCAACGCCAACATCGGCCATGCGCTCGTGCGCGAGTCCGCGCTCCAGCGCGAGAACGCGGCACTCAGCATCGAAAGCTCCGAACTGGCTGCAGGCGAACGCGTCGAGGCTCAAGCGGCCCACCTCGGCATGCAGCTCGTGCCCGAGGGCTCCCTGCGCTTCCTTGCAAGCAGTCCAGGCGGCGACATCGCACGCGCGGCCGCCGCGCTGAAGGCGCCCGTGCACGCATCCAGCACGAACCCCTCCTCATCATCGACCTCGTCCACCACGGCCTCCGCCGCGAGCACCGCAGAATCAAGCGAAGCGTCATCCGCTGAAGCGGCCGCGGGCACCACTCCCGGCGCATCGAGCGAACAGACGACCGCCGGGACGCAGGAACAGTCGACGAACGCGACCAGCACCGCCACCGGCACGAGCGAAACCGCGGCGGCGGGCACCGAAGGGCCCACCGTGGAAACCGCCACGCCCACGCCGAGCGCGACCGCCACCGCGACGGGCGCCACGGAAGCCGCCGCGGGCGGGGCGGGCGCGACCGACTCGACTCCCGCGGGCTGACGGCGTGCCCGTCGTCCAGCGTCGTATCGGGCCGATCTTCCTTCTGTTCTTCGCGCTGCTCGTGCTCGCGGCCGGCCGCACCGTCTACCTGGGGGTCCTCCGCGGCAGCGCACTGCGCAAGGCCGCAAGCGACGAGCAGCTCTCCTATGAAGCGGTGACAGCGCCGCGCGGAACGATCACCGATCGCAACGGCGTCGACCTGGCCGTGTCTGAGCCCGCGCAGGAAATCTCAGCCGATCCCTACCTCGTAAAGGAGCCTCTGGAAGCCGCCAAGAAGCTCGCGCCGCTGCTCGGGCAGAGCCAGGCGAGCCTGCTGCGAAAGCTCTCCGAACGCACGGGCTTCGTCTATCTGGACCGCTCGCTGCCGGCCAAGCAGGCGCAGTCGCTGCTGGCGCTGAACATCGCCGGGATCAGCGGCACGCCGGTGATGCACCGCGTGTACCCGCGCGGCGCCCTGGCGGCGCAGGTGCTGGGCGTCGTCGGCACCGAAGGAGCGGGGCTCTCGGGACTGGAGTACTCGCTGAACTCGACGCTCACCGGGCTCTCCGGACAGCGACGCGTCGTCAGCGACGCAATCGGGCAGCCGGTGTCGATCACCGAAACCCGTCGCGAGGTCCCCGGCAAGTCGCTGTCGCTGACGCTCGATGCGAACATCCAGCAGCGCGCGGAAGATGTGCTCGGCGCGGTGGCGCGCGACTTCGATCCCAAAGACGCGACCGCGATCGTCATGAACCCGCGCAACGGCTCGATCCTGGCTTTGGCGAACTGGCCGCAGGCGAACGCCAACGAACCGGCCAGCGCCTCGCCTGAAGCGATGGAGGATCAAGCGGTGGGCCTCGACTACGAACCGGGCTCCACGTTCAAGGTGGTCGCCGTCTCGGGCGCGCTGGAACGGGGACTGATCACGCCGAACACAACCTTCAACATCCCCGACGAGATCCAGGTCGCCGAACGCACGATCCACGACGACACCGAACACCCCGAAGAAATGCTCAGCACGGGGCAGATCCTGGCGCGCTCGAGCAACGTCGGCGCGATCACGATCGCGAAACTCGAGGGCGTCGAAACCTTCAACGGCTGGGTACATCGCTACGGCTTCGGCAAGCCCACCGGCGTTGACCTGCCAGGCGAGGAAAAAGGCGTAACGTTGGCGCCCTCGGAATACTCAGGCTCCTCGATCGGCAACCTGCCGATCGGGCAGGGCGAGCTCGTAACGCCCATGCAGATGGCGACCGCGTACGCCGCGATCGCCAACGGCGGCATCCTGCGCACCCCGCACATCGTGCGCGCCGTCAACGGCAAGGTGCAGCCGCTGCCGAAGGGGCACCGCGTCCTCTCGCAGTCCACCGCCGCGGAGCTGCGCCAGATGCTCGAAGGCGTGCTCGGTCCGGAAGGCACCGCCAGCGAGGTCTCGATCCCGGGCTACAAGCTCGCGGGCAAGACAGGGACCTCCAACAAGATCAACCCCGAAACAGGTGAATACTCGCTGAGCAAATATGTGGCCTCGTTCATCGGCTTCGCGCCCGCGTCACACCCGAAGTTGTTGTGCGCGGTCGTCGTCAACGAACCGCAGTCGGGGTCGATCTACGGCGGCACCGTCGCGGCACCGGCGTTCGGGCAGATCATGAGCTTCGCGCTGCCCTATCTGGGCATCGGGCCGGAATAGCCGCAGGCCCGCGGCATCTCGGTGCGCTCCTGGACCTTGAGTAGCATCAGCGCATGCGACTGGACGGGTTGATCGCTGCCGCATCGGGGGAGCTCGACTTCGAGGCGGCGGGCGTGGAGATCACAGGGCTCGCCTACGACAGCCGCGAGGTGAGGCCGGGGGACCTGTTCTTCTGCGTGAGCGGCTTTCGTAGCGACGGGCACCAGTTCGCGCCGGAGGCAGTGCGTGCGGGTGCGGCCGCGTTGGTGGTCGAGCGTCCGCTGGATCTGGGTGTGCCGGAAGTCGTAGTCGCCTCCGTGCGCGCCGCGATGGCGCCCGCAGCGGCGCGCTTCTACGGCGACCCCGCGAGCAGGCTGCGTGTGGTCGGTGTGACCGGCACGAACGGCAAGACGACCACTGCCTATCTCGCGCGTGCGCTGCTGGAAGCGGTGGGAGAGCAATGCGGGCTGCTGGGCACCGTCAAGTCGGTGATCGGCGGCGAGGAGCGCCAGGTGGCGCGCACCACCCCCGAGGCGATCGACCTGCAGGAGGATCTGCGCGCGATGCTCGACGGCGGCGATGACGCATGCGCGATCGAGGTCTCATCGCACGCGCTGGAGCTCGGGCGCGTGGACGCGATCGGCTTCGCGGCGGCGATCTTCACGAACCTCACCCAGGACCACCTGGACTTCCACGAGGACATGGAGGAGTACTTCATGGCCAAGCGGCGCCTGTTCGTGCCCGACCCGGTCACGCCGGATGGGCCGAGGACGGGCTTCAGCGTGATCAACGTGGGCGATCCCTACGGCCGGCGCTTGGCGGCCGAGCTGCCCGAAGCGCTGACGTTCGCCGTTGAAGCCCCCGCCGACTACAGCGCCACCGAGCTGCGCTGCGGCCTGGATGGCTGCAGCTTCACGCTCGAGACCGCCGTCGGGCGGCGGGCGGTGAGCCTGCCGATGCCGGGGCGCTTCAACGTGGCCAACGCGCTCGGCGCGCTGGCCGCTGCGCACGCGCTCGTCGGTCAGCTGGAGGAGCTCGTGGCGGCGCTCGAGCGCGGCGTACGTGTGCCCGGGCGCTTCGAGCCGGTCGACGCGGGTCAGCCGTTCGCGGTGCTCGTCGACTACGCGCACACGCCGGACTCGCTGGAGAACGTGCTGGTCGCCGCGCGAGACCTCGTGCAGGCCGGCGATGGCTCGGGGCGGGTGCTGTGCATGTTCGGTGCCGGCGGTGACCGTGACCGCGGCAAGCGCCCGCTGATGGGCGCGATCGCCGCGCGCCTTGCCGATGCCGTGACGGTCACCTCTGACAACCCGCGCTCGGAGGATCCGGAGCGGATCATCGAGGAGATCATGGATGGCGTTGGGGCGGCCACACGCGAGGTGGGCTCGTACGCGAGCGCGACCAGCAACCTACGCGCGATCACCGATCGCCGTGCTGCGATCGAGCAGACGATCTCGAGCGCTCGTGCGGGCGACGTGGTGATCCTTGCCGGTAAGGGCCACGAGCAGGGGCAGGAGTTCGCCGATGGGCGCAAGATCCCGTTCGACGACGTGACGGTCGCGCGCGCCGCGCTGGAGGACCGCGAGCGGGCGGGCGTGCGATGAAGGACTGGGACGCGCGCCACCTCGCGGCGGCAGCCGGCGCGACGCTCGTGGGCAGGCCCTCCGGCGTCGGGTCCCCGCCGGGGCCGCGTGGGGTGAGCATCGACTCGCGCAAGCTCGCGCCGGGGGATCTGTTCGTCGGTCTGCACGGTGAGCGCTCCGACGGCGGCAGCCACGCCGAGCAGGCGCTCGAGGCGGGCGCTTGGGGTGTGCTCGTCGGCGAGGAGCACGCGGCGGTCCTCGCGGGCAGCGCGCACGGCGGCGCGGTGCTCGCCCACCGCGACCCGCTGGTGGGGCTGCAGTCGCTGGCGCGCTCCTGGCGGCGCGAGCTGCGCGCGCGGGGGGCGATGGTCGTGGCGATCACGGGATCCACGGGCAAGACCTCGACGAAGGACATCCTCGCGGCGCTGCTGTCTGCTCGCCTGCGGGTGGCGTCGAGCCCGGAGAACTTCAACACGGAGATCGGGCTGCCGCTCTCGATCCTCGCGGCAGGGGCCGACACGGAGCTGCTGGTACTCGAGATGGCGATGCGCGGGCCCGGCCAGATCGCGGAATTGACGGCGATCGCCGAGCCTGACGTGGGTGTGATCGTGAACGTCGGTCCCGCGCACCTAGAGATGCTCGGCTCGCTCGAGGCGATCGCGGCCGCGAAGGCGGAGCTGATTGAGGGGCTCGCGCGTGGCGCGAGCGCGGTGGTGCCGGCGCAGGAGCCGCTGCTGGAGGCGCATCTGCGCTGGGAGCTGAACACGATCACCTTCGGAGAGCAGGGAGACGTGTGGCTGGATGAGCGTCGAGAGGATGGGTCGGTGCTGATCTGCCACGGTGACACCGAGATCGAGCTGTGGCCGTCTTTTACGCAGGCGCACAACCTGCGCAACCTGCTCGCCGCGGTGGCGGCGTCGCGCGCGCTGGGGTACACACCGCGCGGGCGCGTGGACGTGAGCTTCTCAGCGATGCGCGGACAGCGCGAGAGGCTCCCGGGCGAGGTGACGCTGATCGCGGACTGCTACAACGCCAACCCGATGTCAATGCGCGCTGCGATCGAGGACCTGCAGGAGACAGCGCCAGGCCGGCGTGTGGCCGTGCTTGGCGAGATGCTCGAGCTGGGGCCGGAAGCCCCGGGTCTGCATCGTGCGATCGGTCACCACGCGCAGGCCCATGGAGTCGATCTACTTGTCACGGTCGGCCCGCTCGCGGCGCAGATGCGCGCGGGCTTCGCCGGAGAGAGCCACGAAGCGCGTGACGCGCAGGGGGCTGGGGAGCTTATTGCGGAGCTGCTGTGCGAGGGCGACACGGTGCTGGTGAAGGGCTCGCGCGGTGTCGGGCTCGAGCGCACAATCGAGTACCTCCGCGGGGCGCTTCAGCAGGACGGCGCCGCCGTCGGCGCGCCGTCTGGCGCGCCCTTGCCAGAGGGGTCCGGCTACGCCACGCCGGAGCAGCTCTGAATGGGTCGGATTCTCTTCGGGGGCACGGCCGCGCTGTTGATCTGCATCTTCCTCAGCCCCAAGTTCATCGAGTTCCTGCGCAAGCGCGAGTTCGGCCAGCAGATTCGTGAGGACGGTCCGGAGGGGCACCACCAGAAGGCGGGCACGCCGACGATGGGGGGGATCATCATCTTCCTCGGCGTCACGGTCTGCTTCCTGATCCTGACGGAATTCGAATGGCGTTCGGTCGGCGTGATGGGCGCGGCGCTCGCGTGTGCGCTGCTGGGGTTCGCGGACGACTACACGAAGCTCGTCAAGCGCCGCTCGCTGGGGCTGCGCGCGCGCACGAAGCTGGGGATCACGATCGCGATCTCGCTGGGGCTGTGGTACGTGGCGCGCTACGAGGCGCACCTAGCGCCGGCGCTGGAAATGAACTTCGTGGACTACCACATCGAATTGGGGCCGCTCTATCCGCTGTTGATCTACCTTGTCGTGGCGGGCACGACGAGCGCGGTGAACCTCACCGACGGCCTCGACGGTCTCGCGGCGGGCTGCGCGGCGATCGTGCTGCTGGCCTACATCGGGATCACGTTCTTCGCCGGTGACTACGACATGGCGATGCTCGCCGGCTGCCTCGGCGGCGCGTGCATCGGCTTTCTGTGGTTCAACGCGTTCCCGGCGACGATCTTCATGGGCGATACGGGCTCGCTCGGTTTGGGCGGCGCGATCGCGGGCCTCGCGGTGATGACCAAGACGGAGCTGCTGCTCGTGCTGATCGGCGGAATCTTCGTGATGGAGGCGCTGTCGGTGGCGATCCAGGTGATCTCCTTCCAGATGACGCGCAGGCGCGTGTTCCTGATGGCGCCGATCCACCACCACTTCGAGCTGAAGGGGTGGTCTGAGACGAAGATCATCCTGCGCTTCTGGATCGTCGCCTCGATCTGCGGCGCGATCGGGTTCACCATCTACCGCCAAAGCAGAGGTGTCTAGGGGACCGCTGGCCGGCGCGACGCTTTGTCCTCAGTCGCTCGCGTGCCAAGCACGCCACGCTCCCTGCGTCCGCGCGTCGCTTGGCCATCGATCCCCTAGAGGGCGCAGGTATCAAAGAACGGACGTCGAAGTGAACACGGATGCCATCAGCGCCACGGACTGGTCGCCCGCCCACCCGCAAGGGCGGTTCCCGAGGCGGGCGCGGCGCGGATGCGCGTGGCAGCGCCACCAAGAAGAAGCGTTCCGGCGCACAGTCACTCGAGCACCGCATCCTGCTGACGACGACCATGTGCCTGCTGGCGTTCGGCGCGGTGATGGTCTACAGCGCATCGTCTGCAACGACGCTGCTTCAGGGCGGCGGCTACGGCAGCAGCGAGCTCGTCAAGTTCGTGATCTACGGCGTGATTGGCCTCGTGCTGATGCGCGTGTTGGCGCGCGACGGCGTGGCGAAAGTGCACACGATCACAGCGCCGCTGTTGATCGCGTCCTTCGTGTTGGTGCTGGCGGTGCACATCCCGCACATCGGCGTGAGCGTCAACGGCGCGCGGCGCTGGATCGGCCCCGGCTCGCTGCAGTTCGAGCCCTCCGAGCTGATGAAGCTCGCGCTGGTGTTGTACGTGGCGACGCTGCTGGCCAAGCACCCCCACCAGGTGAGCGACCTGCGGGCACTGGCGCGGCCGCTCCTTCTGGTGGTTGGCTCGGCTTGCCTGTTGGTGTTCACCGAGCCGGATCTAGGTACTGCGATGGTGATCGCGTTCACCGCCGGCGCGATGCTCGTCGCTGCCGGCATCCCCCCGAACAAGCTCGGCATGATCGCGGGAACGGTGATCGGCCTGGTGCTGATCTACGCGATCGCCGAGCCCTATGCCCGCGCGCGGCTGACCTCGTTCCTCGACCCCTGGGCGCACGAGTCCTCGAGTGGCTTTCAGGCGGTACAGGGCCAGATCGCAATCGGTTCAGGCGGTCTGTTCGGCGTCGGCCCCGGGCAGTCGGTGCAGAAGATCTTCTACCTCCCGGAGGCGCCCACGGACTTCATCCTCGCGGTGATCGCGGAGGAGCTCGGCGTGGTCGGCGTGTTTGCGCTGCTGTTCCTGTACGGCCTGATCGCCTACGCGGGTCTGCGCGCGGCGAAGGCCGCACGCAGCCTCTACAGCGCGCTGATCGCCGTGGGCGTGACCTCGTTGATCGTCTCGCAGGCGGTGCTCAACTCCTTCGCCGTGCTCGGGCTCGCGCCGCTGACGGGCGTGCCGCTGCCGTTCGTGTCCTACGGCTCGACCAGCCTGATCGTGATGCTCGCCTCGATGGGGCTGCTGTTGAACGTCGCCTCGGGCGCGACCGGGCACGTGCGCGCGGTCACGCCGGCGCGCACACGGCGGCCCACCGACGCGCGCTCGCGCGAACCGGCACGATGGAGCGATGAGCGGACAGAGCAAGACGATCGTGATCGCCGCCGGCGGGACCGCTGGGCACGTGGTGCCGGCGATCGCGGTGGCGGACGCGCTGCGGGCTGACGGAGCGGAGGTCTCGTTCATCGGCGGTGCCCGCGCCGAGGCGCAGCTCGTGCCGGCGGGTGGCTTCGCGCTGCGCACGATCGCAGTGGAGGGCCTCAGCCGCGAGAACCCGCTGCGGGCGCTGCGCGCGCTCGGCCGGGCAGCGCTCGCGGTCCCGCGCTCGCTCTCACTCCTGCGCCGCCTGCGCCCGGACGCGGTGATGGGCGGCGGTGGCTACGTGTCCGGCCCGGTCGGCCTGGCGGCGGTGAGCCTGCGTATCCCGCTGGTGCTGACGGAGGCCGACAGCCATCTGGGCCTCACGAACCGGCTGCTCGCGCCGTTTGCCCGACGGGTCTGCCTGGCGTTCGCGATCCCCGGACGCGACGGCGAGCGTTTTCGCGTGACCGGGAGGCCGATCGCGCACTTCGAGCTAGACCGCGCCGCCGCGCGTGAGCGCTTCGGCCTCGCCCCGCACGAGACGTGCGTGCTCGTCTTCGGCGGTTCGCTGGGAGCACGTTCGATCAACACCGCCGCCGTTGAGGCGTTCGCGGCGGAGTCTGAGGCGATCGAACCGGGCGTGCGCGTGCTCCACATCAGCGGCCGGCGCGATCACCCGGAAATCCTCGCCCGTAAGCTGCCCGCGGGCTACGAGCTGCGCGACTACCTAAACCTCCAGGAGTTCGCCCAGGCGTTGGCCGCCGCGGATCTCGTCGTGGCGCGCTCCGGCGGTTCGGTCTTTGAGATCGCCGCGCACGGCCTGCCGGCGATCCTCGTTCCCTACCCGCACGCCGCCGGCGACCACCAGACGGCGAACGCGCGCTGGATGGCGGATGCGGGCGCTGCGGTCGTGATTGCAGACCACGAGCTCAGCGCCGAGCGCCTGCGCGAGCAGGTAAGGCTGCTGTTGGCCGACCGTGCGCGCCTCGCCGCGATGGCGGCCGCCTCCGCGAGCCTCGCGCGACCCGATGCCGCTGAGGACGTTGCCCACGAGCTCCTCGAGGCCGCGCGGTGAGCGGCCCCTGGAGTGGACGGCGGTTGCACTTCATCGGCGTCGGCGGTGCCGGCATGAGCGGCTATGCGCGCGCGGCGCACGCGTTGGGCGCCGAGGTGAGCGGCTCCGACGGTGCGGATGGGCCCTACCTGCGCCGGCTCGCGCACGACGGCGTGTTGGATGCCCAGATCGGGCACCGCGCGCAGAACATCCCGCCGGGGGACGACGTCGAGGTCTTCCACTCATCAGCGGTGAGCGATGAGAACGTCGAGCGGACGGCGGCCCGCGAGCGCGGGCTGCCCGACCGTCCGCGCGCTGAGCTGCTCGGGGAGCTGAGCGCGATGCGCAAGACGATCGCCGTTGCCGGCACGCACGGGAAGACGACGACCGCGTCGATGATTGCACACGCTCTGAGTGCCGCCGGCATGCGCCCCGGATGGCTGGTGGGCGCCCCGATCGGTGGCGGGCTGGCAAACGCGCACTGGGACGAAGGCGACTGGCTGGTGGTGGAGGCAGACGAGTCCGACCGCTCGATGCTCAGCCTGAGCGTCGAGGTGGCAGTGCTCACGAACGTGGAGCTCGACCACCACGCGACGTTTGCCTCACTCGGGGAGCTGGAAGACGCCTTCCAGGACTTCCTCGCGCTGGCGCACACAGGCATCGTGCTGTGGGATCGTCCGCAGCTACTCGCCCTGGGAGAGGCTGTGCTCGCGGCCCGCGAGCAGGCCGGCGTGCGGGCTGCCGTCGAGCTCGCGCCCTACGACGTGTCCGACCCGACGCTCGAGCCCGGAGGCTCGCGCTTTCGCTGGCGCGGTCACGACGTTCGGCTACAGGTGCCGGGCGCGCACAACGCGCTGGACGCCGTCGGCGCGCTCGAAGCGATCCGCATCGCCGGGGCCGACCCCGAGCTCGCGATCCCCGGTCTAGAGGGCTTTCGCGGCGCCGGCCGACGCTTTCAACTGCTGGGCAGGAGCTCGCGGGACGCGCTCGTGTATGAGGATTACGCCCACCACCCGACGGAGATCGAAGCGACGCTCCGCGCGGCGCGCACGCTCGAGCATCGCCGCCTTCTCGCTGTCTTCCAGCCCCATCTGTTCTCGCGTACGTCGCTGCTGGCCAGGGAGTTCGGCCGAGCGTTGGCGTTAGCGGACGTGATCGCCGTGCTGGATGTCTATCCGGCACGTGAGCGCGCCGAGGAGCACCCTGGCGTAAGCGGGCTGCTGATCGCGCGCGCCTGTGCAGACGTGGCTCACGGTAGGCAGGTCTTCTGGCTGCCACGTTTTAGCGACGCCCAGCCGGTGTTGCGCGACCTGCTCGAGCGCGGCGACGTGTGCGTCGTAATGGGGGCGGGGGACGTCGATGCGCTCGCGCGCGCGCTCGTGGGCTCCCCTCAGGAGGACGTGGGAGCGCTCGTGTGAGTCTGCCCGAAGGGGTCCGTCGCGACTATCCGCTTGATCGGCTGACGACCGTCCGCACAGGTGGGGTGGGAGAGCTGTTCGCGCGGGCGGGCAGCGAGGAGCAGCTCCTCGAGCTGCTCGCATGGGCCGCCGGCGCGGGCGTCCCGGTGAGCGTCGTCGGCTCCGGCTCCAACCTCCTCGTCGCGGACGAGGGCGTTGCAGGTCTAGTGCTGAAGCTCGACCGCGATCTCGCGAGCATCGCAGTCGAGGGAGCGGACATGCTCTGCGGCGGCGGCGCGCGCCTGCCGGCGGTGGCCGCGCGCGCCGCGCGCGAGGGTTTGTCTGGGATCGAGTTCGGGGTCAACATCCCCGGCACGGTCGGCGGCGCCGTGCGCATGAACGCCAACGCCTACGGTGGCGAGCTGGCGTCGGTGCTGGAGTGGGTGCAGATCGCCACCGCGGACGGCATCGAGCGCCGCGAGCCGAGCCAACTCGGCCTCGCCTACCGCCGCTCCGCTCTGGTCGCGGGCGAGGTCGTCGCGCGCGCTCACCTGCGTCTGAGAGAGGGCGAGCCGGCGACGATCAAGGCGAGCCTCGAGGAGATGCGCCGCCGGCGCCACGAGGCTCAGCCGCAGGGGATCAAGACGTTCGGCTCGACGTTCAAGAACCCCCAGGACCCCCGCGCCGAAGGGCGCAGCGCCGGGCAGCTGCTCTCGCAGGCCGGGTGCAACGGCTACGGCGTGGGCGGCGCGCGCTTTGCGCCCAAGCACGCCAACTTCATCGAGAACACCGGCTCTGCCAGCACCGCCGATGTCCTCGCCGTAATGGCTGAGGGTCGGCGCAGGGTGCTGGAGCGCTTCGGGGTGGAGCTCGAGCCGGAGGTGCAGACGCTGGGGGATGTGCGCTTCCCCTGGTAGGGGTTCCCGCAGCAAGGTCGAAAACCTCGGGGATGAGTCGATCGATCGCCGCTGCTCCGGGACGACGTCGGGGCGCTTTGCCCCGCGGCAGCTCTCAGTCCCCGCGTCGGACGCTCGGCTTGCCACGGGCAGTCGGCGGCGTCGCTGATGCGGGGCGTGCCGGGCTCGGGGTTCTGTGGCAGCGCCGCTGGTCTCGGATCGCGCTGCTGGCGAGCATGATCGCGCTGCCGCTGCTGGGAGGCGGATGGCTGTGGCTGCGCACCTCGTCGTTCGTCGCCGTTCAGCGCGTGGAGATCAGCGGTGTGCACGGAGCCGACGCCGCTCAGATCGACGCGGAGCTAACCGCCGCGGCTCGGCGCCAAAGCACGCTGGACGTGCAGGCCTCCGCTCTGCGCGCGGCGGTGGCAGCGCTGCCGCTCGTGCGCGAAGTGAGCGCCGTGGCGCACTTTCCCCACACGCTCTATGTTCATGTCGTCGAGCAGCTGCCGGTCGCCGAACTGCTGGTCGCGGGATCGAAGACGGCCGTAGCGGCAGACGGTGTGGTCCTCGGCGCGTCGTTCTCCACGGGCGATCTCCCGATCGTTGCCGGCTCGTCCCAGCCTTACATCGGGCAGTCGGTGAAGGGGCCTGACCTGCTCGCCGCATTGACCGTGCTCGGGGCAGCGCCGGCGCCGCTGGCGCGACTGGCAGAACGTGCTTTCGAGGGGCCCAAGGGCCTGACCGTCGCGATGCGCAACGGCCTGCTCGTGTACTTCGGCAACGCCACACGCCCGCTCGCGAAGTGGTTGTCGCTCGCGCGGGTGCTCGCGGACTCGAGCTCCAACGGGGCCTCCTACGTCGACGTGCGACTGCCGGGTCGGCCAGCCGCAGGCTTTCCAGCAGGGGTCACGCCACCAGACGCGAGCACCGCGAATGCGACCGGATCGAGCGAACCGGGTTCCACGACCGAATCGACGGTCGCCTCGCTGGCCGCGGGCCTGACGAGCGGCGCCTCGGTGTCTGGCGCGGGTGAACCGGCGGCCGGGTCATCGAGCGAGACGCAGGCGGAAGCCGACGGCGAAGCGAGCACAGGTTCTTCCACCAGCGGCACGGGAGAAGCCGCCGAAGCGCCGCCCGCAAGCGAAACGGAAGCGCCGCAGTCCACCACACCCGCAGGCTGATCAACACTCACCCTCAACTAGAGGTTCAGTGCACTGCTTGGCTCATTCTCAGGCGCTGGTCGAGAGTCTGGCGATCTGCAACGAATGTTGCGAGACTGGCGACCGTCGTTGACAGGGCGAAGATCCCTGCATAACGTGCACAACTCGGCGGTTCGGCGATCGGTATGCTGCGAACCCTAAATTCCTACTGAAGGCTTCGGACGGGACCATCATGGAGAGTGGCGGCAGCTACCTGGCAGTGATCAAGGTCGTGGGCGTGGGCGGCGGCGGAACGAACGCCGTCAGCCGCATGGTCGACGCTGGTCTTCGCGGCGTGGAGTTCATCGCCGCCAACACCGACGCCCAGGCGCTCGCCATGTGCGACGCCGACATCAAGCTGAACATCGGGCACGAGTCGACGAAGGGTCTTGGCGCAGGCGCGAACCCGGACGTGGGCCTCGCGGCCGCGTCGGAGTCTCGCGATGACATCAAGGAGGCGCTCAAGGGCGCAGACATGGTGTTCGTCACCGCGGGCGAGGGCGGCGGCACCGGCACTGGCGCGGCGCCCGTGATCGCGGAGATCGCCAAGAACGAGATCGGCGCGCTGACTGTCGGCGTCGTCACGCGGCCATTCGACTTCGAGGGCTCCCAGCGCGGGCGTCAGGCCACCGAGGGGATCGAGCGCCTGCGCGAGGTCGTGGACACGCTGATCGTGATCCCCAACGAGAAGCTGCTGGCGGTCGTGGAGCGGCGCACGTCGATGCTTGACGCCTTCCGCGAAGCCGACAACGTGCTGCGCCAGGGCGTGCAGGGAATCACCGACCTGATCACGATCCCCGGACTGATCAACCTCGACTTCGCCGACGTGCGCACGATCATGCACGACGCCGGATCCGCGCTGATGGGCATCGGCACCGCCGGCGGCGAGAACCGCGCCGCCGACGCCGCGCGTGCAGCGATCTCCTCGCCGCTGCTCGAAGAGTCGGTCGACGGGGCCACGGGCATCCTGCTGAACATCACCGGTGGCAAGGACCTGGGACTGTTCGAGGTCAACGACGCCGCCGAGATCATCCAGAACGAGGCTGATGCCAACGCCAACATCATCTTCGGCGCGGTGATCGACGAAAGCATGTCCGACGAGGTTCGGGTGACCGTGATCGGCACCGGCTTCGATCACCGGCCAGGTCGCAGCACGCGTCGCGAGTCGCGCCCCGGCGCGCGACCGGACCGCGGCCCACGCATCTCAGATCGTCAGCGCTCGACGCTCGAGATCTCCGACGAGGACATCGACGTACCGCCGTTCCTGCGCTAGCGCGGCTGCAGCCAGGAGCCTGCCCCGCTCACGCTAGCCTGGGGCCGAATGCCGAGCACCCTGCGCCGCACCGCCCTCTTCGATCGTCATCTGGCGGCCGGCGCAAAGATGGTGGACTTCGCCGGCTGGGAGATGCCGGTGCAATATGCAGGCGTCCTGCAGGAGCACATGGCGGTCCGTGAAGCGTGCGGGATCTTCGACGTCTCGCACATGGGCGAGATCGAAACGAGCGGGCCCGGCGCGCTCGAGCTGCTCCAGCGCCTGCTCTCCAACGACGTCTCCAAGCTCGCCGTAGGCGGCGCGCAGTACAGCGTGCTCTGCCGCGAGGACGGCGGTGTCCTTGACGACCTCTTCACCTACAGGTTGGACAGCGAGCGCTACCTAACCATCACCAACGCCTCCAATCACGAGCGCGACCTGGCCTGGTTCCAATCGCACGCCGAGGATCTCGATGGCGCTCAGGTGAGCGACGGGATCGAGGATTGGGCGATGCTCGCCGTGCAGGGGCCACTCGCCCGGGAGATCGTGCAGGCGGTGTCCGACTCGCCGCTGCCCGTGCGGATGCGCGCCGAGACGCGACGCCTGGCGGGCGCGGAGGTGCTCGTGTGCGGTACTGGCTACACCGGAGAGGACGGCGTTGAGCTGCTGTGCGCGCCCGCCGACGCGCCGGTTCTGTGGGATGCGCTGGTGCGCCGCGGCGCCACGCCCGCGGGCCTGGGCGCCCGCGACACGCTGCGCTTGGAGGTGTGCTTTCACCTCTACGGGAACGACCTGTGCGTCGAGCGCGGCCCGATCGAGGCGGGGTTGGGTTGGTGCTGCAAGGAGGACACAGGCTTCATCGGCTCCGAGGTCGTGCGCGCGCAGCGAGCCGCTGGAACTGCCGAGAAGCTCGTCGCGTTCACGATCGAGGGTCCTGGCATCCCACGCCAGGGCAACCCTGTGGTGGGGGGCGGCGAGGTCACCAGCGGCACGATGTCGCCGTGCCTGCGGACCGGCATCGGGCTCGCATACGTGCCGTCCGAACGCGCTCGGGTGGGCACCCCTCTCGAGATAGACGTTCGTGGCAAGATGCGCCCCGCCGTAGTCAAGGACAAGCCGCTCTACAGAAAGGGCTCGTGAGCGCAATGGCGCAGGCCAGCTACCCCGACGATCTGCTCTACCACCCCGAACACGACTGGGCACGGTTCGATGATTCCGACTCCGCCGGCCCTGTCGCGACCTTGGGCATCACGTGGTACGCCCAGGACCTGCTCGGTGAGGTCGTGTTCTTCGACCCACCGGCCGTCGGCACACAGCTCACCAAGGACGCCTCATACGCGGAGGTCGAGTCGGTCAAGGCCGTCTCCGATGTCGTGGCACCTGTTTCCGGCGAGATCGTAGAGGTCAACGAGGCGCTCTCGCAGAACCCGGCGGTGATCAACGAAGACCCGTATGGCGAGGGCTGGCTCGTGAAGGTGCGGGTGAGCGATCCCGGCGAGCGCGACGCGCTCCTCAGCGCTGCCTCCTACAGGGCGACGCTCGCCGGCTAGGCTGCTTGTAGTTGAGTCGCTATACCGCCATCACATCCGCAGATCTGGACGCGATGCTCGCGGCGATCGGGGTCGGCTCCACGCAGGAGATCTTCGACCGCCAGATACCCGCGGGCGTCCGCCTGGGCCGTGAGCTCGCGCTACCGGACGGTATGGGCGAGCAGGACGTCTACGAGCACCTGCGCGCGCTTGCTGCACGGAACACGAGCGTTGAGGACGAGCTGAGCTTCCTCGGCGCGGGAATGTACGACCATTACGTGCCCGCTCTGATCGACATGCTCATGGAGCGCTCGGAGTTCCTCACCCCATACACGCCTTACCAGCCGGAGATCTCCCAGGGTGGGCTGCAGGTGATGTTCGAGTACCAGACCGCGATCTCCGAGCTTACGGCGCTGCCCGTATCCAACGCTTCGGTATACGAGGGTCCCTCGGCGGTGGCGGCCGCCGGTTATATGGCCAAGCTGCACAACGGCGGTCACAGGATCATCGTCAGCGCCGGTCTGCATCCGCACTCGCTGCAGACGCTCCGCACGAACGCACACGGCTTCGGCGCGGAGGTCGTGGAGGTCCCGCTGCGAGACGGCGTTACCGACCCCGACGCATGGGCGCGGGCGATCGATGGTCAGACGAGCGCAGCGATCTTCGCCCAACCCAACTTCTACGGAGCCGTGGAGGACGCCGCCGCCCTGAGCGCCGCGGCGAAGTCCGCCACCGGCGGCCCCGGCCCGGTCGTGATCGCGCAGGTCGACCCGATTACGCTGGGGATCCTCGAGCCACCTGGAGAGTGCGGCGTCGACGTTGCCGTCGGCGAGGGTCAGCCGCTCGGTAACCGCCTGGACTTCGGCGGCCCGTCCTTCGGCCTGTTCGCCGCGCGTGAGGAGTTCCTCAGGCGGATGCCAGGGCGGATCGCGGGGGAGACGGTCGATGTCGACGGCCGCCGCGGCTTCGTGCTCACGCTGCAGACGCGCGAGCAGCACATCCGTCGCGAGAAAGCGACCTCGAACATCTGCACGGCGCAGGCGTTGAACGCGCTCGCCGGGGTCGTCTACCTGACGTGGCTGGGACGGCGCGGAATCGTCGAGCTGGGCGAGCTGCTGCTCCAGCGCACGCACTATGCGCGTGAGCGCCTCGTCGCCCTCGACGGGGTCGAGAAGCTCCACGATCAACCAGTCATCCGCGAGTTCGCGCTGCGGCTCGACGCAGACGTGGCGGCGGTCAGGCGCAGGTGTACGCGCCAGGGAGTCAACCCCGGCGTGGACATCCACGCGCTGACCGGCCGTGAGGAGGACCGTGGCGGGCTGCTCGTGGCGATCACCGAGCGGCGCACTCGTGCCGACATCGACCGCCTCGCCGAGGTGCTCGGCGCGGCGGTGGCCGCCGAGCGCCAGGCGACGGCGCCCGCTCAACGTGAGGCGACGGTGGCCGCGTGAGCCCGATCGACGAAAACCACCTGCACGCCGACCCCGCGATCGAGTCGCAACACCCGCACGCGAGCTCTGTCGTCGCGGTCGAACCGCCGCTGCAACGCCAGCGGGCGCAGACGATCTTCCAGAAGGGCGCCCCCGGCCGGCGCGCGTTCGTGTGTCCCGATCCCGAAGTGCCGTTCGTCGATGTCAGCGAGCTACTGCCCGAGCGCTTTCATCGCAAGCAGCCGCCGCGGCTGCCGGAGGTCTCAGAGCCCGAGATCGTGCGCCACTACGTAGGCATCTCCAAGCGTAACTTCGACCTCGACTCGGGCTTCTATCCGCTCGGCTCGTGCACGATGAAGCACAACCCACGCCTACACGAGCGGGTCGCAGCGCTTCCCGGGCACGCGCGCCTGCACCCACTGCAGGACCCCGAGCACGCGCAAGGGGCACTCGAGCTGATGTGGAGCCTGCAGGGTGCCCTATCGGAGGTCTCGGGCCTTCCGCACGTCTCGCTGCAGCCTTCCGCCGGGTCGCACGGAGAGCTCGCGGGCGTGCTGCTGACGCGCGCCTACCACGAGGACCGCGGTCAGGTGCGCCACAAGGTGCTCACCCCCGACACCGCGCACGGCACCAACCCCGCGACCGTGACGATGGCGGGATTCGAGGTCGTAAAGCTCGCCACGAACGCCGACGGCGGCGTGGACATCGAGGATCTGCGCGCGAAGGCCAACACGGACGTCGCCTGTCTGATGCTGACCAATCCCAACACGCTTGGCCTGTTCGACCCAAACATCGCCGAGATCGCAGAGATCGTGCATGGCGTCGGCGCGACGCTCTACTACGACGGCGCCAACCTCAACGCCGTGATGGGGATCTCGCGTCCGGGGGACATGGGCTTTGACATCGTGCACTTCAACCTGCACAAGTCCTTTACGCAGCCGCACGGCGGCGGCGGACCGGGCTCCGGTCCGATCGCCGTGTCCGACAGGATTGCGCCTTACCTGCCCGTGCCGGTCGTGACGCGCGCGCAGGACGGCAGCTTCGACCTCGAATACGATCGCGCGAAGTCGATCGGGCGTTTGCGCGGCTTCCAGGGCAACTACGGCTGCTTCGTTCGCTCCTACGCATACATCCGCTCACTAGGTGGCGACGGTCTCAAGGATGCCTCCGAGGTGGCTGTGCTGAACGCCAACTACCTGCTCGCGCGCCTGAAGCAACACGACGTCGCGAAGTATCTGCCGCTGGCCTATGGCGAGCTGTGCATGCACGAGTTCGTTCTCTCAGGCGGCCCGATGAAGCGCGATCTGCAGATCAAGACGCTCGATCTCGCAAAGCGCCTGCTCGACTTCGGCTTTCACCCGCCCACTGTGTACTTCCCGCTGCTCGTGGACGAGGCGCTGATGGTCGAGCCGACCGAGACCGAGACCAAGGAGACGCTGGACGCGTTCGCCGACGCGGTCGCCGCGATTCTCAGAGAGGCAGCGGCAGACCCGCGGATCGCGCGCGACGCTCCCTACTCCACGCCCGTGCGCCGCCTGGATGAGGTCGCCGCCGCCAAGAACCCCGTGATCAGAGAGGTTCTCGTCTAACCGCAATGGCGATCGAGTACCGCAAACTCGGCAGCACCGGCGTCAGCGTCAGCCCTCTGTGCCTCGGCGCGATGATGTTCGGCGCGTGGGGAAACACCGACCACGACGACTCGATCCGCATCATCCACCGCGCACTCGACGCCGGCATCAACTTCATCGACACCGCCGATGTGTACTCGCGCGGGGAGTCCGAGGAGATCGTCGGCAAGGCCCTTGCCGACGGCAGGCGCGACTCGGTCGTGCTCGCGACGAAGGTCCACGGCAAGATGCACGACAGCGATCCAAACCAGTTCGGCAATTCGCGCCGCTGGATCATCCAAGAGGTCGAGAACAGCCTGCGGCGGCTGAAAACCGACTGGATCGACCTCTACCAGATTCACCGCCCCGAGCTGGACACCGACATCGATGAGACGCTCGGCGCGCTCAGCGACCTCGTGCACGCCGGCAAGGTCCGCTACGCCGGCAGCTCCACGTTCCCCGCCCACCAGATCGTCGAGGCGCAGTGGACGGCCGAGAAGCGCGGGCGTGAGCGCTTCGTCTGTGAGCAGCCGCCCTACTCGATCCTGATCCGACGGATCGAGGCCGACGTGCTGCCCGTGTGCGAGCGCTATGGCATGGGCGTGATCCCGTGGAGCCCGCTCGCCGGCGGGTGGCTCTCCGGCCGCTACCGCAAGGGCGGCGACTCGCCGGCCGACAGCCGCCGCGCGCAAATGCTCCCCTCGCGCTATGACATGTCGATTCCCGGCAACCAGGCAAAGCTCGAGGCCGCCCAGGCGCTCGGCGAGCTCGCGGAGGAGGCCGGTATGCCGCTGATCGAGATGGCGCTCGCGTTCGTCACGACCCACCCAGCCGTCACCGCGGCGATCATCGGCCCGCGCACGATGGAGCAGCTCGAGGGTCAGCTGCCGGCGCTCGGGCGCACGCTGAGCGCCGACGTGCTCGACCGCATCGATGAGATCGTGCCGCCGGGAACGAACGTCAACCAGGCGGACACCGGGTGGGACGCGCCGTGGCTCACCGACAGCTCGCTGCGACGTCGCCCCCCGGCCTGAGCGACCGATGCGCATCTTCTCGGGAATCCAGCCCACGGGGCGCAAGCACCTGGGCAACTACATCGGCGCGATCGCCCAGTACGTCTCCAGCCAGGAGCGAGGCGAGGGCATCTTCTGCATCGTCGACCTGCACGCGATCACCGTCGCCTATGAGCCGCTCGAACTGCGCGAGCGCCTCTACGACACGGCCGCGATCCTGCTCGCCGCCGGCCTGGATCCCGAGCGCTGCATCCTCTTTCGCCAGAGCGACGTCAAAGAGCACACGGAGCTCACGTGGCTGCTGTCCAGCGTCACCGAGCTCGGCCGTCTGCAGCGCATGCACCAGTTCCGTGACAAGTCCATCGCCCAGCGCGAGCTCGTCTCGGCGGGCCTGCTGTATTACCCTGTGCTGCAAGCGGCCGACGTGCTCGCCTACCGCGCCGAGGAGGTGCCGGTTGGAGAGGACCAGCGCGAGCACCTGGAGCTGATGCGTGATGTTGCGCGGCGCTTCAACACGCGCTTCGGCGAAGGCGAGGACGTGCTCGTCGTGCCCGAGCATCGCATCCCCGAGGTGGGCGCGCGGATCATGGACCTGCAAGAGCCCACGCGCAAGATGTCCACGACTGGCTCCAGCGAACAGGGCACCGTGTACGTGCTCGATGAGCCCAAGGCAATCGAGAAGAAGCTCAAGAGCGCCGTTACCGACTCCGGCAGCGAGGTGCGACGCGGCCCGGAGAAGCCGGGGGTCAGCAACCTGATCGAAATTCTCGCCGCCGTGCGCGGCGTGGGCCCGGCCGCGGTCGAAGCCGAGCTCGCCCAGGCGCGCTACGGCGAGTTGAAGACGGCCGTTGCGGAGGCCGTCGTTGAGTACCTCGCGCCTGTGCGCGAGCGCTACCAGGAGCTGCGCGCCGACGAGGGCGAGCTCGAGTCGATCCTCCAGGACGGCGCCCGGCGCGCTCAGGAGATCGCTGCGCTGACGCTCGCCGAGGTGCGGGGGCGGATGGGGGTCGGACAGCGCGCCGGCGTCGCGCCCGCGAGCACGTCATCGGCGCCGGGTACCGTGGGCGCATGAGCAGAGCAACGAGCGCCCCTGCCGCGGTGGGCACGTGAGCCTCGCCGCGCTCGAGCTGGACCTCGACGTCTTCAGCGGGCCGTTCGACCTGCTGCTCACGCTCGTGCTTCGCGAAGAGGTCGATCTGCTGGAGCTGCAGCTGGCTGAGGTGGTGCTCGCCTATCTCGACCACCTGGAACAGCGCGGCGAGCTCGACCTGGAGACCGCGACCGAGTTCATCGTGCTCGTAGCCGCGCTGCTGGAGCTCAAGTCGCGGCTGATGCTCAATGCCGACGAGGAGGAGCTGCTCGACATCGAGCCCGAACAGGCGGCCGAGGAGCTGCTCGCACGCATGCTCGACGCGCGCCGCTACCGCGCTGCCGCCGCGCACCTCGGCGAGCTCCTGGCCGGCGAGCACGGCGTGCGCTTCCGCATCGCCCCTCCACCCGCGAACCTGCGTCGCACGATCGTGCATGCGCAGGACGGCTCGCAGGACCCGCTAGTGCTGGGCGCCGCGATCGGACGGCTGCTGACGATGCCGCCCTCAATCAGCTTCCGCCACATTGGTAGCGCCAGGGTAAGCGTCGCCGAGCGTCTCGCGCACCTGCGCCGGTTGCTGGGACGCGGTAGTTTCAGCTTCGATGAAGCCGTGCGCGGAGCAGATCGAATGACGGTGGCTGTGACCCTGTTCGCGCTGCTCGAGCTCTACAAACGCGGAGAAGTCGACTGGGAGCAGAACGAGAGCTTCGGCGAGATCGCAGTCCACGCACTCTCCCGTCAGGTGCCCGCCTCGTCTGCTCTGGCGCTGGCAGCCAGACAGGCGGTGCCGCGGGAACTCGCCGGATGAGCGCTCCCGAGGCCCAGGCCGAGGTCGACGTGGAGGAGAACCCCTCGCTCGCGCGTACCGTCGAGGCGCTGCTCTTCCTCTCATCGGACCCGCTCAGCATCGCCGAGCTAGCGGAGGCGACCGAGGCCGGCGAGGGCGCCGTGCGCGCGGCGCTGGCGCTGCTGGCCGAGCAGTACGCGCCGGGGCTGCGCGGGATCAACCTGCGCGAGCTGGGCGGCGGCTGGACGTTCGCAAGCGACCCCGAGACCGAGGACGCCGCGCGTCGGCTGTTCAGCCGCCCGCGCGCATCCACGCTCAGCCCCGCCCAGGCCGAGACACTGGCGATCGTCGCCTACCTGCAGCCGATCTCGCGACCAGAGATCACACGCATCCGCGGTGTGAGCGCAGACTCCGCGACCGCCACGCTGCTCGACCGCGGGCTGATCGAGGACGCCGGGCACTCGCAGTTCGGGGCGGTCCTGTACCGCACCACGATGCAGTTCCTGAAGCTGTTCGGCCTGCGAAGCCTCGAGGAGCTGCCCGACGTCGCACGCTGGGATCCCACGCCCGAGGAGCAGGCCGAGCTGCGCGAGCGGCTGCTGCGCGCGGGCGAGGCGCGCGCCGGCGGGGGGCCGTAGGCCGCAGCGGAGTGCGGCCGGGTGGGCGACCCGGCAGCGCGAACGGATGCACGAGCTCGGACGCGCGTCCGAGAGAGAAACATATCTTCCGAAATCGGTGCGGCTTGGGCAAAGTCGTGTCGAACAGGAAAACACTTGCGGAGGTTGGAAACCCTCGTGTGGTCACACGAGGGTCCGCGATGGCTTCTCTCCACAGAACACGCACACCGATCGAGGTTCGCAGGGCCGAGCGCGAGCTGTTCTTCTGGACGGCCCGCCAGGCGCTCCAGCTTTTCGTGCTCGTAGCCGTGGCCGTCCACGTGGTCGTCTCGCTCCTGCGCGGGCACATCCCCGGCAGCGAGCTGCTGCTGCGTCTCCTCTAGGAGGTTGCGCCCGAGGCCGCCAGCTGGCCGCACGCCGCTGCGATGTCGCGCCCGCGGGTGAGGCGGACGGTCACGGGAACGCCGCGCGACTCCAGCGCCGCACGGAACGCCGCGATCGACTCGCGGCTGGAGCCGGCGAAGGGCGCCCCGTCGCCAGTGTCGGTCGCGTTGTATGGGATCAGGTTGACCTTGAAGATCCGCGTCGTGTCCTCGCGGCCCTTGCTCAAAGCGCGCGCCAGGGCCAGCGCCTGCTCGTAGCGGTCGTTGACGCCGGCCAGCATCACGTACTCCACGAACACCCGCCTGCGCTTGCGCGCGTAGAAGGCGCGGCAGGCCTCGATCACCTCGCGCAAGGGGTAGCGCTCGTTCACCGGCATCAGCTCCGAGCGCAGCGCATCGTCTGCCGCGTGCAGCGATAGTGCCAAGCGCATCGGCATCTCAGTCTCTGCCAGGCGTTCGATGCCCGGTATCCAGCCGACCGTGGAAATCGTCGTGCGCCGGTGCGTGATGCCGATGTCTGGCAGGCGCTCGCACGCCGCCAGCACGTTCTCCAGGTTCAGCATCGGCTCGCCCATGCCCATGAACACGCAGTGGTCGATCGGCTCCACGCGCCTGAAGTGCAGCGCCTGGTCGACGATCTCCGACGCGGTGAGGTTGCGTGCGAACTTCATCGCGCCCGTCGCGCAGAACGTGCACGTGAGCGGACACCCCGACTGCGAGGACACGCAGATCGAGCGCCGGCCGTCCCGGTAACGCATCAGAACCGCCTCGAGCGGCCGGCCGTCGTGCGTGTGGAAGAGCGCCTTCACCGTCCCGTCCGTCGAGCGCGCCTGCTCACGCAGCTCGAGGCTCGAGAACGGCACCTCGCGTGCGAGCGCGTCGCGCAGGCCCGCCGGCACGTTGCTCATCTGCTCGTAGCCCTGCACGCCGCGCGCCGCCCACGACCACACCTGGCCTGCGCGAAAGCGCGGCTCACCGTGATCGGCGAGTGTCTGCTCGAGCAGCTGTAGGTCCATGGCAGTGAGGGTTCGTCGAAGGGCAGGCGTCGCGGCAGCGCCACCGGGTCGCCTCCTATGGTTGCAGCACATGCGCCCCTTCACCGATCCACAGCGATGCGCCTAGGCAAGTACCTCGCCCACGCGGGCGTTGCCTCCAGGCGCTCCGCCGAGGCGCTGATCGCCTCCGGGCGCGTCACCGTCGCCGGTAACGTCGTCACCGATCCCGCGCGCGACGTCGACGAGGACAGCTCCGTTGCGCTCGACGGCAAGCCGATCGACGGCGCGGAGCCGCGCGTCGTCTACGCGCTCAACAAGCCCGTCGGGGTTCTCTCCACCGTGCGTGACACACACAACCGTCCCACCGTCATCCAGCTCGTGCCTACCGCCGGGCTGCGCCTATATCCCGTCGGGCGCCTGGACCGCGACAGCTCCGGCCTAATCCTGCTCACGAACGACGGCGAGCTCGCCAACCGGCTCACGCACCCCCGCTTCGAGGTCCCCAAGACCTACCGCGTGAAGCTGCGCGGTGGCCCACCCAGCGAGGAGGTCCTGGACGCCCTGCGCGCCGGCGTGCAGCTCGACGACGGACCCACAGCGCCCGCGCGCGTGCGCCGCGTCGGGGGTCGCGCGTCCAGCTCCATCGAGGTCACGATCCACGAGGGCCGCAACCGCCAGGTGCGCAGAATGTTCCAGGCCCTCGGTCGGGTCGTGGACGAGCTGCAACGCACGCGCTTCGGCCCGCTCGCGCTCGACGGGCTCGCCCCCGGGGCGCACCGGCGTCTGGGCAAGGCCGAGGTGGCGCGCCTGCGCGCGCTCACGCTCTGACACAATCGCGCGCCATGCGACTGTTCGCGCTGCGCGGCGCCACTAGTGTCAAGCTCAACAACGCCCAGGACATCCTGGACGCGACCAGCGAGCTCATGAGCGAGATCATGCAGCGCAACGCGCTCGAGCCCAGCATGGTCGTCAGCTGCATCTTCACCACCACCCGCGATCTCAACGCCGAGTTCCCCGCTGTCGCCGCCCGCGCTCTCGGCTTCGACCGCGTGCCGCTGCTCTGCGCGCAGGAGATCCCCGTGCCGCGTTCCATGCCGCGCGTGATCAGGGTCCTGATCCACTACTACGCCGAGGAGGGCCACGAGCCCACGCACATCTACCTCGGCGACGCCCGCGAGCTGCGCGCAGACCTGCACGCGGCACAATAAGCGTGTGTCGATCGAGTTCTCGCAGCGCATAGGACGCATCCCCGTCTACCCCGCCGCGGGCGGCTACGCCCAGCAAGAGCCACTCGTGCTGCTCGCCAGCAACGAGTCGCCGTTCCCGCCGCTGGACGCCGTGCGCGAGGCGATCGCGCGCCAGCTCGCCACGCTCAACCGCTACCCCGACCCGTCCAACTCGCTCCTGCGCCAGCGCCTGTCAGAGCGCTACGGCGTGCCCGCCTCGCGCATCGCCATCGGCAACGGCTCCTGCGACATCCTGCTCGCCGCCGGCGAGGCGCTGCTCGAGCCCGGCGCCGAGCTCGTCTACGCATGGCCGTCGTTCTCCGTCTACCCGCACCTCGCTGCCGCTTCCGGCGCGCGCGCGGTCACCGTTGCCCTCGATCAGCACCACCGCCACGACCTGCCCGCAATGCTGCGCGAGATCACCGTCGCCACACGGCTCGTGCTCGTGTGCAACCCAAACAACCCCACCAGCACCGCCGTCGCGCTCGCCAACATCGCCGAGTTTCTCGCCGAGGTGCCGCCTTACGTGTGCGTGATCCTCGATGAGGCCTACTGCGAGTTCAACACGCTCGAGGATCCCGACGCCTCGCTCGAGCTGCTCGACGCGCACCCCAACCTCGTACTGCTGCGCACCTTCTCCAAGGTGCACGGCCTGTGCGGCTTGCGCGTCGGCTTCGCGCTCTGCGGTTCCGAGGAGCTCCCGCGTGCGCTCGACCAGGTGCGCCAGCCGTTCTTCTGCAACGCGCTCGCCCAAGCTGCCGCCGTCGAGGCGCTCGCCCACCAGGACGCCGTTGAAGAACGCGTGATCCGCACCGTCGCCGAGCGCGTGTCCGTCGACGAGCGCCTGCGCGCGCTCGGGATCGAGCCCGCCGAGTCGCAGGCCAACTTCTGCTGGTTCGCGCTCGGCGAGCAGGCCGACGAGCAGGCCGTCGTGCAGGGACTCCTGGAGCGCGGCGTGCTCGTGCGCGCAGGCACAGCCCTCGGATCGCCCGTTCCCGCGCTGCGCGTCACCTATGGGCTGCCCGAGGAGAACCGTCGCTTTCTGGATGCACTCGCCGAAGTGCTCGCACCTACCCCCGCCCGCTGAGCCACACCTCGCGGTGAGACCGGCCACACAACGCCAGCTCCCGCGGCATGGGCCAAATTGTCTCCCACCACTCGACCAAATGCCGCATGTCTGCTACAAACTGCTGCAACAGCCATGACCGTCGCGCTTCACACATCAGCTCGCAACACCGCCGCAGACGCCTCGTGGCTGCCCGCCTGCACGTATTTCGCCTGGCGATTTAGCTAGGCGCTTCGGCCTTCGCCCGTGCGTGAGCGGGTGATAAAGGCCGCACCGGGTCCCTCCAAGTGGACCGAGCGCCACCCGAACGGGTGCCTTCAGCGCCCTTCTCACGAGCCGGCGCGGCGCATTCCGTCACCCGGAGATAGGCCACCTCTAACATTCCCAGGCGTCAGTGAAAGGATGAGTTGATGATGATCGTCATGAAGGAGACCGCAACCGACGAAGAGGTCGAGGCGGTCATCGAGAAGATCGAGCACGCCGGCGCGCTCGCCCATCGCAGCCGCGGCGCGCGTGTGACCGTCATCGGGGCGATCGGAGACGTCGAGCAGGACGTCACCGTCGAGGGCCTCGGCCTCGAGGGGCAGCCCGGCGTGGACCGCGTCGTGCCGATCCTCAAGCCCTACAAGCTCGCCTCCTCGCAGATCACGCATGGGGAGCGCACCGTGCTCGATATCGACGGGCGCAAGGTCGGCGGCAATAACTTCGCGCTGATCGCCGGGCCGTGCACCGTCGAGTCGCGCGAGCAGACGCTCGAGACCGCGCGCGTGGTGCGCGACGCGGGCGCCACGCTGCTGCGCGGCGGCGCGTACAAGCCGCGCACCTCCCCCTACGCCTTCCAGGGCCTCGGCCAGGAGGGCCTGCGCCTGCTCGCCGAGGCCAAGGCCGAGACCGGCCTGCCGATCGTCACCGAGCTCATGGACGTCGGTGACCTCGACGCCGTGCTCGACGTCGCCGACGTGATCCAGATTGGCGCGCGCAACATGCAGAACTACCCGCTGCTCGCCGAGCTCGGGCGTGCCGGGCGCCCCGTGCTGCTCAAGCGCGGGCTCTCCGCCACGCTCGACGAGCTGCTCATGGCCGCCGAGTACATCCTCAAGGAAGGCAACCCCAACGTCATGCTCTGCGAGCGCGGCATCCGCACGTTCGAGACCGCCTACCGCTTCACGCTCGACCTCATGGCCGTGCCCGTGCTCAAGGAGCTCTCGCACCTGCCCGTGATCGTCGACCCCAGCCACGCCGCCGGCCGCCGCGACCTCGTCACGCCGCTCTCGCTCGCCGCCGCCGCCGTCGGCGCCGACGGCATCATCGTCGAGGTCCACCCCAACCCCGATGAGGCCATCTGCGACGGGCCCCAGCAGCTGCGCGCCGAGGACTTCGCCGAGTACGCGCGCGCCGTCGAGCGCGCCACCGCGCTCGCAGGCAAGGCGCTCAGCGCCGTCTGATTGATGATCCGCGTTCCCGCAACGCCCGTAGCGGGGCGCGCTCCTTGAGGGTCGCGGTTCTGGGGGTGGGGCTGATCGGGGGGTCGATCGGCCTGGCAGCGCGTGGGCGCGCCGAGGCCGAGGTCTGCGGTTATGACCCCGACGAGCGCGTGCTCGCCAGAGCGCTGCAGCTCGGCGCAATCGACTCGCAAGCAGCCGACATCGCCGACGCCGTGGCCGGTGCGGACGTCGTGTTCGCTGCCGCCCCCGTTGGCTCGCTGCCCGAGGTCGTGCGCCTTGCGCTGGCCGTCGCCAAGCCCGACTGCGTGATCAGCGACGTCGGCTCCACCAAGCGCCTGCTCGCCGATGTCGTCGCCGGCGACGAGCGCTTCATCGGCGGCCATCCCCTCACCGGCGCTGAGACCGCCGGTGTCGAGCACGCTCGCGAGGACCTGTTCGACGGCGCCACCTGGTACCTCACCCCCGCCAAAGGCGCCACCGCCGGCGTCCTCTACGAGCGCCTGCACCGGCTGCTCAGCCGCCTCGGTGCGAGCCCCGTCGCGATCGACGCCGACACCCACGACCGGCTCATGGCCTGCGTCTCGCACCTTCCGCACGTGCTCGCCAACCTGCTCGTCGGGCAGGCCGCCGGCGCGCTCGGCGAGGGCTCCGAGCGCCTGCCGGCCGTGGGCCCGAGCTTCCGTGACGCCACGCGTGTCGCCGGCGCCAACAGCGCCATCTGGACCGACATCTACCTCTCCAACCGCGACGCGCTGATCGCCGGCATCGACGACTTCTACGCGCGTCTGGCGCAGGTGCGCGTCGCGCTCAGCGACGGCGACCCGCAGGCGCTAACCAGCTGGAACGAGCGCGCGCGCGCCGAGCACGAGGCGCTGCTCGGCGCGGGGCTCGTAGGCGGCAAGAGCGGCGAGGCGGTGCTCGAGCTGCGCGTGTCCGTGCCCAACAGTCCCGGCGTCATCGCCGAGATCGCGCTCGCGCTCGGCGACGCCGCCGTCAACATCCTCGACATGGTGCTCTCGCCCTCGCCCGACAACCGTCAGGGGATCGTCGCGCTGTGGGTCGGCGGCGAGCAGCAGGCCATGCGCGCCCAGGAGCTCATCGCCCGCCTCGGCTTCCCCGTCGTGCAAGCATGAGGCGCAGCCGATGAACATGCGCTTCGACCCCGCGCGGGGACTGTCCGGCGAGCTGCGCGCGCCCCCCGACAAGTCCATCTCCCATCGCGCCGCGCTGCTCGGCGCGATGGCCTCCGAGCCCGTGCGCGTCGAGCGCTACCTGCACGCCGCCGACACCGACTCCACGCTGCAGGCCGTGCGCGCGCTCGGGGCGCTCGTCGAGGAACACGGGGAGGATCTCGTCGTGCGCGGCGCCGGGCTGCGCGAGGCGCGCGAGCCCGAGGAGCCGATCGACGTAGGCAATGCAGGCACGCTCCTGCGCCTGCTCCCCGGCTGGCTCGCCGCGCAGGAGGGACGCTCGTTCACGCTCGACGGCGACGAGTCCATCCGCCGGCGGCCCGTCGACCGCATCGCCGAGCCGCTGCGTCAGATGGGCGCCCAGCTCGACGCGCGCGATCAGCGTTTCGCGCCGCTGCAGATCCACGGGGCGCGACTGCGCGCCATCTCCTACGAGATCGAGGTCGCAAGCGCACAAGTGAAGTCCTGCCTGCTGCTCGCCGGGCTCACCGCCGATGGCGCCACCACCATCGGCGAGCCCTCACGCAGCCGCGACCACACCGAGCGCATGCTGCTGCGCGCCGGCGTCGCCATCCACCGCAACGGTCGTCACGTCACCGTCGCGGGCGCCGACGAGCTGCTGCTCGACCGCGTCGTCGTCCCCGGCGACCCCAGCTCCGCCGCCTTCATGGTCGCCGCCGGCGTGCTCGTGCCCGGCTCGCGCCTCTTGCTCAGCGACGTCGGCGTCAACTGGACACGCACCGGCTTCCTGCGCATCGTGCGCCGCATGAAGGGCATCGTCCTCGGCGACCTCGAGGAGGAGACCGGCGAGCTCGTGCCCGATGAGCCCGTCAGCGACCTCGACGTCGCCCACGGCGCGCTCGAGGGCACCGTCGTCGAGCCCGACGAGGTGCCGCTCGCGATCGACGAGCTCCCGCTCGTGGCGCTGCTCGGCTGCTTCGCCGAGGGCGAGACCGTTGTGCGCGGCGCCCAGGAGCTGCGTTTCAAGGAGACCGACCGCATCGCCAGCGTCGTCGACGGTCTTCGCGGCCTCGGCGCCGACATCCAGGCCACCGAGGACGGCTTCGTCGTTCAGGGTGGCGACGGCCTGCGCGGAGGCCAGATCGACGCCCTCGGCGATCACCGTCTCGCGATGATGGGCGCCGTCGCCGGGCTCGCCTCGCGCGAGGGGGTCGAGGTGATCGGCATGGACGCCGCTGCCGTGTCCTATCCCGGCTTCGTCGCGGATCTCGAGCGGCTCCGCGAGGGCTGAGCGCGTGGAGAGTGTGGAAATCGGTGCTGCGCGCCCTGGAGGTGCGGGTGCCCAGGGGGTTGCTCGGGGGCGTGGTGGTATCGCCGTTGCGAACTTTGTGCGCCACCGTATCCACCTCTCTCGCCGGCCGTGAACGGGGCCGAGGTCTCATGGTCATAGCCATCGACGGCCCTGCCGGCGCCGGCAAGTCAACTGTCGCCCGTGCTCTCGCGCGCGAGCTCAGCTTCACCTATCTCGACAGCGGCGCCATGTACCGGTGTGTGGCGCTCGCGGCGCTCGAGCGCGGCGGGGGAGAGCTGCCAGAGCACGACGGCACGCTCGGCGCGCTCGCGCGTGCCGCCGTGATCGACTTCGGCGAGCCGCCTGCCGGGAGCTCGTCCGGGACACCGCGGCCCGTCCTGCTCGACGCTCGCGACGTCAGCGCCGCGATTCGCATGCCCGAGGTCGCCCAGGCCGCTTCCGTCGTCGCCGCCGACCCCGCCGTCCGCGCGGCGCTCGTGGCCAAGCAGCACGGCCTGATCGCTCAGGGAGACTGGGTCGCCGAGGGACGTGACATCGGCACCGTTGTCGCTCCCGACGCCGCGCTGAAGATCTTCCTCACCGCGGACCCGCGCGAGCGCGCGCGCAGGCGCGCCGCGGAGCTCGGCGCCGACCTCGACACCGTGCTCGCCGAGCAGGCGATGCGCGATGAGCGCGACCGCACGCGTGAGCACAGCCCGCTCCAGGCTGCCGAGGACGCCGTCGCGCTCGACACCAGCGGGCTCGGCGTCGAGGAGGTCGTGCAGCGGATCGCCGAGCTCGCGCGCCACCTCACGTGACGGTGCCGGGACGCTCCACCGATCCGGTTATACTCACGGTATGACTTCCTCGGAGGCGACGTACAAGATGGGCCCCAAGGGCCAGGTGGTGATTCCCAAGTCGATCCGCGACCGGCTGCACCTGCAGCCCGGCGACAGGCTGCTGGTGAACGAGGCAGAGGACGAAGTACGCATCCGTAAGGCCGTCACAGGCGATGTCGAGCGCAGGGCGATCGTCGCCAGCCTCCGCGGCGCCTTGGCCGGTGGGCCGAGCCTGACCGCGGGGCTAGAGGCCGAGCGTCGGCTTGAACGCGAACGCGAGGATCGCACGAGCACGGGAACGGGACGCTGACCGTTGTCCTCGACGCGTGGGCTGTGATGGCCCTTTATGAGGACCATCCCTGCGTCGGCGAGGTCGAAGCTGCGATCGACACCGCCGAAGCCGTCATGTCCGCGGTCAACCTGGGCGAGGTGCTGTACAGGCTCGAACGTGACCACGGGCGCAAGCGCGCGAGCAGCCTGGTCGACCGGGTGCGCGCCGTGGCCTCCGTCGAGGACCCGGACTGGGACCTGGTCGTGCGCGCGGCTCGGGTCAAGGCTGAAGGCGGGCTTTCTTATGCCGACTGCTTCTGCGTTGCCACGGCGCAACGTCACGACGCTCCGCTCTACACAGGCGACCCCGAGATCCTCGCGTTTAAGGATGTCGTCGAGCTCGTCGACCTACGAGTCGAGGGAGAGCGGTGAAGGTCGCCATCGTCGGCTATCCAAACGTGGGGAAGTCCTCGCTGATCAACCGTCTCACGGGCACCCGCGAGGCGGTCGTGCACGAGCGCCCCGGCATCACCCGCGACCGCAAGGAGCTCGACTGCGAGTGGAACGGGCGCCAGTTCAAGCTGATCGACACCGGCGGCGTGGACTTCGAGGATGAGGATCCGCTCGCCGGCTCGATCCGCGAGCAGGCGCGGGCCGGGATCGCCGATGCCGACGTAGCAGTGCTCGTCGTAGACGCACGCGCGGGTGTGCGTCCCGGCGATGAGGAGATGGCCGACCTGCTGCGCCGCGCACCGCTGCCCAGCATCATCGCCGCCAACAAGTGCGACGGCGTCGCCGAGATCCCGCTGGCCGCGGAGTTTCACCGCCTTGGCCTCGGCGAGCCCACCGCCGTCTCCGCCGCACAGGGACTCGGCTCCGGGGACCTGCTCGACCGCATCGTTGCGCTGCTGGGAGAGGACGAGCCCGAGGTCGAGGACGGCACCGTCAGGCTCGCCGTGATCGGCAGGCCCAACGTCGGCAAGTCCTCGCTCGTCAACCGCTTCCTTGGCGAGGAGCGCGTGATCGTCTCCGATCTCGCCGGCACCACGCGCGACGCGATCGACATGCCGCTGCTCGTCGGTGATCGCAAGCTGATCCTCGTCGACACCGCCGGGATGCGCAGACAGTCGAAGGTCGCCGACTCCGTCGAGTACTACACCGCGCTGCGCTCCCAGCGCGCCGCCGAGCGCGCCGACGTCGCGCTCGTCGTCTGTGACGCCGTCGACGGCGTCACAGCACAGGATCTGCGCGTGGCGGAGCTGGCGATGAAGGCCGGGTGTGCGACCGCGATCGTGCTCAACAAGTGGGATCTGCAGGACTCCCCCGACAGCGACACGGGACGGCGGCTGGATCTAGAGCACGAGCGTGCACGCGTCGCCGAAAAGCTCCGCCTGCGCCCGCGCGTGCTCACCGTCAGCGCCAAGACCGGCCGCCACGTGGCGCGCCTGTTGAACGAGGCGATCGCGCTCGGCGATCGCATGTCCGGACGCATCCCCACTCCCGAGCTCAACCGCTTCCTGGCCGAGACCACACAGGCGCGCCAGCCGCCTGTCGGCACGCGTCGCGGCGCCGGCGGGCATCGCCTGAAGTTGATCTACATGGCACAGATTGGTGAGCGCCCACCGCGCTTCGCGATCCAGGTCAACTCACGCACGCGCGTCACCCGCGACTACGCGTACTTCGTCGAGAACCGCCTGCGCGCCCGCTACGGCATGGACGGCGTGCCGCTCATCATCGACTTCGTCGAGCGCGGCCAGCGCGGGGGAGCCCGCGCCGCTTAGAACCTGGTCAAAGCGGGTTCTTAACGTAGACTTCTGCGACTTTCAAGCGCCCCGGCGCCCGAACCGCCATCCCACCCACCTTCTGGAGCTGATCCCCAAACACATGACTGAGCTAAACGAGAACGAGTTCCTGTTCACCTCCGAGTCGGTCACCGAGGGCCACCCCGACAAGATCGCCGACCAAATCTCCGACGGCGTGCTCGACGCAGTGCTCGCGGACGAACCGTACGGTCGCGTCGCTTGCGAGACGCTCGTCAACACCGGCCTGGTCGTCGTCTCCGGTGAGATCTCCACCGAAACCTACGTCGACATCCAGGAGATCGCGCGCGAGACGATCCGCGAGATCGGCTACACGGATGCCGACCTCGGCTTCTCCGCCGACTCGTGCGCTGTGCTCAACGCGATCGATAAGCAGTCGCCGGACATCGCGCAGGGTGTCAACCAGGCCCTCGAGAAGCGCACCGACGCCGACGACGACGACGAGCTCGACGTCGCCGGGGCCGGCGACCAGGGAATGATGTTCGGCTACGCCACAAGTGAGACCGACACGCTGATGCCGCTGCCGATCTCACTCGCGCACCGCCTCGCCGAGCGCCTGTCGGCCGTGCGCAAGGACGGCACGCTCGACTACCTGCGCCCGGACGGCAAGACGCAGGTCAGCGTCCGCTACGAGGACGGCAAACCGGTCGAGATCGAAAAGCTCCTGATCTCCACCCAGCACAGCGAGGGCTCTGAAGCGCAGATCCCCGGCGACCTCTGGGAGCACGTGGTCGAGCCGATCCTTCCGGGCGAGCTCTACGACGCGAGCAAGCTCCGCAGGAACTTCCTCGTCAACCCCACCGGGCGCTTCGTGATCGGGGGACCGGTTGGCGACTGCGGTCTCACTGGACGCAAGATCATCGTCGACACCTACGGCGGCATGGCCCGCCACGGCGGCGGCGCATTCTCCGGAAAGGACCCATCCAAGGTGGACCGCTCCGCTGCGTATGCGGCACGTTGGGTCGCCAAGAACATCGTCGCCGCCGGCCTCGCCGACCGCGCCGAAGTGCAGGTCGCCTACGCGATCGGCGTGGCCCACCCGGTCTCCGTCATGGTCGAGACGTTCGGCACCGAGAAAGAGGGACTCACTCGCGGGAAGATCGCTCGGGCTGTCGACGACGTCTTCGACCTGCGACCGGGATCCTTCCGCGAGGAGCTCAAACTTCACCGGCCGATCTATCAGAAGACCGCCGCCTACGGTCACTTTGGTCGCGACGACGCCGACTTCACCTGGGAGCGCACCGACAAGGTCGACGCCCTGCGCTCAGCCGTAGGCCTCTGAGCGTTCTCGCGGCAGGCTCGCGGGTCGGCTAACGGCGCGCGAGAAGGAGGCGGAGCCTGGCCGGCGCCGCCTGCCCGTGGTCTAGGGTCAGGTGGGTGGGGAACATCGCCCAAGTCGAGGACGCGGTTGCGCGGGGCGCCGCCACGTCCGCAATCGTCCGCGTCGAGCCGATGACGACGGCCCGCGCCCTGCGGGGTCCGTTCGACTACCGGCTGCCGGATGCGCTCAGGGGCGACGTGGACGTCGGCTCGATGCTCGTCGTGCCGTTCGGGCGCCGCCAGGTGCTCGGCGTCGTGGTCGGCCTCGCCGACCGCAGCGAGGTCGCCGAGGAGAAGCTGCTTGCGCCGCTGCGTGCACTGGATGATGGCCCGCCCGCCCTGCCGGTCGAGCTCGTCCAGCTCGCCGAATGGATCGCCGCGGAGTACTGCTCGACGATCTCGCGCGCGCTCGGCCTCGTGCTGCCCCCCGGCGCGGCCCGCCGACTCAGCGGGCGCAAGCGCCGAGCGGTTGCCCGCCCGCGCCATCTCGCCGTCGGTGCGCGCAGCCCGCGCGCACCGGAGCTGACCGACGAGCAACGGGCTGTGCTCGCCCCGCTGCTCGATGCCCTCGCGCAGCGGCGGTCCGAACAGCGCCTGCTCCACGGTGTCACCGGATCGGGCAAGACAGAGGTTTACCTGCAGGCAGCCGCGGCGGCGCTCGAGCAGGGGCGCGGTGCGATCGTGCTCGTCCCCGAGATCGCGCTTACGCCGCAGATCGTGGGGCGCTTCATCGAACGCTTCGGCGAGACCGTCGCCGTGCTGCACTCCAAGCTGACGCCCGCGCAGCGCTATGCCGAGTGGCGGCGCCTGCGCGAAGGGGAGGCGCGGGTGTGCGTGGGCCCCAGATCCGCCGTCTTCGCGCCGATCGGCGATCTCGGGCTGATCGTGGTCGACGAGGAGCACGACTCCTCCTACAAGCACGAGGGCGATCCGCGTTACGACGCGCGCGACGTCGCCGCAGAGCGCGCGCGGCGCGCGGGCGCAGTGCTCGCGCTCGGCAGCGCCACCCCGCGGCCGGAGAGCATGCACCGGCTGCACGTCTCGCGCCTGGCGCGGCGCGTCGACGGTCGTCCGCTGCCTGCCGTGCAGATCGTGGACATGCGTGGCGAGACCCAAGGGCTGCATCCGCTCACCGCACACGCGCTCGCCGAAGTGCGTGCCGAGCGCGGGAAGGCGATCGTCCTGCTCAACCGGCGCGGATGGTCGAACTTCCTCTCTTGCCGCTCGTGCGGTCGCGTCTGGAGCTGCCCCGACTGTGACGTCGCGCTTGTCCTGCACCGCGCCGACGGTTACCTCGCCTGTCACCACTGCGGACACCGCGAGCAGGTCCCCGCCAGCTGCTGCGACTGTGCCTCTACTTCCGTCGCGCGTCATGGCGCCGGCACCGAGCGCCTGCAGCACGATCTCGCACTCGTCTTCGACGATGGACGATTCCCGGTCTTTCGCCTCGACGCCGACGTTGTCGCCGACGGCGAGGACAGCGGCGTCGGCGCCGTACTGCGCCGCTTCGAGGACGCTGACTGCGGCGTCTTGATCGGCACGCAGATGGTGGCCAAGGGCCATGACTTCCCAGACGTCTCACTCGGCGTCGTACTCGACGCCGACGCGACGCTGCGGTTTCCGGACTTCCGGGCCGAGGAGCGCACTTTTGCGCTGATCGCCCAGCTCGCCGGGCGTGCCGGACGCGGCGTGCACGGGCGCGTGCTCGTGCAGACGATCGCGCCCGAGGCGCGCGCGATCGCGTATGCCGCGCGCCACGACAGCGACGGCTTCATCGCAAGTGAGCTCGAACGGCGCGAGGTGCTCAACTATCCGCCGTTCTCGCACCTGATCAGGATCGTCTGCGCTGCCGAGGAGCAGATGCCCGCGCGCGTCGCCGCCGGCGCGATTCGTGACGCGCTAGCCGAGCTCCTTCCGTGCGGCGCAGCCGGTTCCCCGACGGACGCCACTGTGCTCGGGCCCGCCTCGCTGTTCCGGCTGCGTGGCCGTGAGCGTCAGGTGCTGGTTGTCAAGGCTGCCGAGCGGCGTCACGCGGTATGCGCCGTGGGCGAGGCCGTGCAGCGGGTCGCAGCCAACAGGTCGCATCTCGGTGTCAGCTTCAGCGTGGACGTCGATCCGCAGTAGGGAGTTGGCGTGGATCCAACCCGTGTACGCGGCGCGCGGGCCACGCATCGGCTGTTGTGCGGGGCCCTCGCATGCTGTCTCTTCGCGTTGCCCGTTAGCGCATCCGCGGCACAGCATCAGATCCACTACGCGCGACTCACCCACGCGTGTCCGCCGCCGCAAGCCGGCAGAGCCACCTGCTTTGCGATCGTGCGCCGGCCCGTCTCTGCAAGCACCTCCGCTACAGCGGGGGTGCATCCTTATGTTGCCGGCAGCGGCGCCGCCGGCTCCGGCCCCGCGGGTGGGCTGACACCGGCGCAGCTCGCCCGCGCCTACAGCTATGACCCGGACGGCGGCTCCGGGCAGACGGTCGCCATCGTCGACGCATATGACGACCCCCTGATCGAAGAAGACCTGGCCGTGTTCGACAGCTACTACGGGCTCGGTGAATGCACGCGAGCAGACGGATGCTTCAGGAAGGTCAACGAGAACGGGAGCGAAAGCACCGCGAACCTTCCCGCGATGGACAAAATCGGCTGGTCGCAGGAGATCTCACTCGATGTCGAGATTGTCCGGGCTGTCTGTCGGGAATGCAAAATCTTGCTCGTCGAGGCTGAACGCGACACGTACGGAAGTCTCGCCAAGGCCGTCGATGAGGCGGTGGCGCTCGGGGCGGGCGAGGTCTCCAACTCCTACGGTGGACCCGAGCCGGAGATGGGCTCAGCGGCGCAGGCGGCCTACGACCACCCGGGCGTGGCGATCACCGCGGCCGGCGGCGACTACGGCTACGACAACTGGAACTACTTCCTCCTCGAACCGGAACCACCGGGTACGCCAAATGCGCCCGCATCGCTGTCCACGGTGGTCTCCGTCGGCGGCACATCGCTAAGCCTGCGCGAAAACGGCACACGGGAAAGCGAGACCGTCTGGAACAGCGATGGTCCCTACGACGAAAACGACATCGGCCCCGGCTACGTCACGAGCAGCGGCTGCAGCACGATCTTCACCGCCGAGCGCTGGCAGCAGGACGCGAGTGGGTTCGCGGCGGCTGGGTGCGGCGACAAACGGCTCTCCGTGGACATCTCGGCTGATGGCGACCCCCTCACCGGGTTCGATGTCTATGACAACTTCAACTACTGCGACGCCGGCACCGCGTGCTACGAAGAAGTGCAACAGGAGATCGAACGCCAAGGCGGCTGGGAGACGATCGGCGGCACGTCGCTGGGCACACCGCTGATCGCGTCGTTGTACGCGCTCGCGGGAGGCGCCAATGGGCAGAGCTACCCCGCGCTCACGCTCTATGGGCACCTCGGCGACACCGACGCCTTGTACGACGTGACCGAAGGGGGGGACGGGGTCTGCGACGGCGAGCCGGCCTCCCTCTGCGGAGCTCCGAACACGGAACTCGGCCATATCCTGGACTGTGAAGAAACGAGTGCCTGCGATGCCCGTCCCGGCTATGACGGGCCCTCGGGCGTGGGCACACCCAACGGTCTTCAAGCGTTCAGGCCACTCTTCCCGACGGCTGTCATGACCGCGCCTGCCTCTGTTCTGTCAGGAACTGCTGCGAGCTTCAGCGTCGCGGAAACGAGCGACCCCTATCCAGGGGGTGGGATCGTGAGCTATTCCTGGAGTTGGGGTGACGGTACGCCCGACGGTAGCGGTGCCATAGCCACACACATCTACGCTCGTGCCGGCGAATACACGGTCACGTTGACCGTCGCTGACAGCTATGGCCTTCTCAGCCTCCCCGTGACTCAGGTGGTGAACGTCAACGCGCAAGCCGTCAATGAACTCGAACCACCGGCGACAGCTCACGAAGCGGCGAGGATCCAGGTCCTCGGCATCAAAGAAGGCTCGCCAGACGCCACGATCGCCGACACGCGTCTGCGAGTGAGCGCAGATGGCATCGTCGCGATCCGGATCGGCTGTCCAGCCACGGACACCAAATGCACCGGCACGGTGACGTTGCGCACGCTGAGGGCCGTGAGTGCCGAGCAGAAGATCGCCTCCGCGAGCAAGCTCGCGCTCTTCACACTTGCAACCAGGTCGTTTACTCTGGCGGGAGGAAAGGTGGGAACGGTCGCGCTTCACCTCTCGGCAAAGGTGAGAGTGCTTCTCATGCGCTCGCATCGGCTGCGCGTTCGGCTGACGATTCACGCGCACAATCCGCAGGGTGCCAGCCACACAACTCAAGCAATCACGACGCTGATCGCGCCCAAGCCTATGCACTGAGTCGCCCGGCTCATAGACTGGATGGACGATGGCCGCAGAGGACAGCACAGCCGAGCAGGACCCGCCGGAGCTCTCCGCTCGCATCTCTGAGGAGGGGGATGTTGAGGTCGAGCGCGAGCAAGACGCGCCCGAGCCCGCCGAACTGGACGACGAGACGCGCGAACGTCGCGACGCGGCGCTGCGTCACGTGCGCAAGTTCGGAGACCCGGTGCTGCGTGCCACTGCGCTTCCCGTCGAGCGTTTCGACGAGGAGCTGAAGGAGGAGGTGCAGAGCATGGGCGAGCTCATGCACGACGCGCTCGGCGTCGGCCTCGCCGCCACGCAGCTAGGCGTGTTGCACCGTGTACTGGTCTACAAGGCCTACGTCGATGACCCCGTGACCGCGCTCGTGAACCCGGTCTTTGAGTGGCTGAGCGACGAGGTCGAGCTCGGCGCTGAGGGATGCCTCAGCCTCCCCGGCGTGCACGTTGACGTCGAGCGCCACGTGCGGGTGCGCGTCCGCGCGCAGGATGAGACCGGCAAGGAGGTTGAGGTGCAGGCGGAGGGCCTCGAGGCGCGGGTCATCCAACACGAGATCGACCATCTCAATGGCGTGCTGATCCTCGACCGTATCTCTCGGGACGAGCGCAAGGAGGCGATGCGCGCGATGCGCGAGGCGCAGACTTCAGGCGAGGACCCGCCGACGGGGCGCCGCCTGGCCTCGCGCGCGGATCCGCAGTCTTGAGCACCGTCTTTATCGGCACATCCGAGTTCGCCGCAGAGGTGCTTGAGCGCCTTGCCCGAAGCGACGCGCACCGGCCGGCTCTAGTGCTCACCCGTCCCGACCGCCCCTCGGGCCGCGGCCGGCGGCTCACCACACCTCCCGTCGCAGCCCGCGCACGCGAGCTGGGGCTCGCGCTCGGGCAGCCACAGAGCGTCAACGATCCCGCTGCGCGCCTGGAGATCGCAACGGCGCTCAACGTCGGGCGTGTCGATGACTCGCGTCAGAGCGTCGTCGTGTGTGCATTCGGCGCCCTGATCAAGGAGCCGCTGCTCTCCGAGCACGAGATCTTGAACGTGCATCCGTCGCTGTTGCCGCGCTGGAGGGGCGCCGCACCGATCGAGCGAGCGATCATGGCCGGTGACGCGCAGACCGGCGTATCGATTATGCGCCTGACCGCGGGACTCGACAGCGGTCCGGTCTGCCTCGAGGGCTCGGAGCCGATCAAACCCGACGACACCTACGGCTCGCTGGCAGAGCGGCTGCAGAAGCTCGCGGGCGAGTTGCTCCTGCGCGCGCTGGAGGAAAATCCCCCGTTCTCCGAGCAACCCGAGGAGGGCGCGACGTATGCGGAGAAGCTCGGCCCCGACGACCGCCTGCTCGACCCGTCACGGTCCGCTGTAGAGCTGGAGCGCACCGTGCGCGCGCTGCAGCCACACGTCGGCGCGCGTGTGGTACTGGCCGACGGCAGTCTGCTGGGCGTCAAGCGCGCGGGTCTGCTCGACATCGAGGACCCGGCCCACGGGCAGCTGCGCGCACGCCACGCAGACCAGCGGCCGCCGGGTCCGATCGAGCAGGAAGGACGACTGCTGCTGATCTGCGAGCCGGGCGCGCTCGAGCTGCTCGTCGTGCAGCCGCCTGGCGGACGGGCGATGGACGCCGGCGCTTACCTACGCGGTCACGGGCTCCCCGGGCGCGCGTAGGCGCTCACGTATGCCGGAGTGGGAATCCCGTCACGCAGGCGCGCGTCCGGTTCGGGCGCGAGCGGCACGCTGACGAGCGGAATTACGCCCGCCCACGCAGGCAGCGCGTAGTCCTCCTCGTCGTCCGTAGGGCCGCCGGTGCGGACCTTCGCGGAGGCCTCTTCGATTGGGAGCGCCAGCACCGAGGTCGCTTCCAGCTCGTTCGCTGTCGGCGCACGCACATCGCCCGAACGGCCTGGGACGATGTGCTCGACCACCGCCTCCAGCGCGGCGCGCTTCTCGGACTCCTCCGCCACGATGCGGGCGCTGCCAACGAGCATCGCCGAGCGGTAGTTAGCCGAGTGGTGCATCGCGGCGCGGGCCAGCACCAGGCCGTCGATCAGCGACACGGTCAAACACACCGGTGCGCCGGCCGCCATCAGCCGCAGGGTACGACTCGCGCTCGACCCATGGCAGTAGACAACATCGCCCCTACGGGCGTGCAAGGTGGGGATTACGAACGGCTGACCGTCCTTATCGACGATGCCCAAGTGGGCGATCAGCGCCTCGTCCAGGATCGCGTCGATGACGGCGCGGTCGTAGCTCCCGCGTTCGCGCTTGCGGCGCAGCCGCACGCGGTCGGACGGGGGAGAGGGTGGGGTGGTTTGGCGGGCCTGCGCAGGCAACGTAACCTCCTGTGCCGATATCTGTAATAGTACAGACTTATGTCTGAGATGAAACAGTATCGGATAGCGGCCGGCGGCGCCGCCGAGCTCGTGCAGGCAATCGAGACCGGGGTTGCCCGCGGTGAGCTCGTTTCCGGCGAGCGGCTCCCGTCGGTTCGACGGCTCGCGGCGCAGGTTGGACTCAGCCCGGTGACCGTTTCCGCGGCGCTCTCTGAGCTGCGTCGCCGCGGCGTCGTGCTCAGCGAGCCGCGACGCGGAACTCGGATCGGCTCCGGAGCGCCGATCGGCTCGCCACGCGCGCCGCTGCCCGTGCCGCCCGGCGCACGCGATCTCTCTCGCGGTAATCCCGACCCAACCCTCCTTCCCGACCTAGCCGAGGCGCTCGCGCGCTGCCAACTTCCCCAGCGCCTATACGGAGAGCCACAGGCGCTACCCGCGATGCTCGACCTCGCGCGCGAGCACCTGCGTCGAGACGGCGTGCCCGGGGAGCATCTGTGCATCGTCAGCGGGGCGATGGATGCGATCGAGCGTGTGCTCCAGGTGCACCTGCGCCCAGGCGACCGCGTCGCCGTCGAGAACCCCGGCTACGCCGCGCTGTATGACCTGTTGCGAGCCCTCGGCCTGTTGCTAGAGCCCGTCGCGGTCGACGGCCGCGGCATGTTGGCGGCCGAGCTCACCGCTGCCCTGGAGCGCGGCGCGCGCGCAGCGGTGCTCACGCCACGCGGGCAGAACCCAACCGGAGCGGCGATGGACGACGAGCGCGCCAGCGAACTTGCCGCGGTGCTCGCGGCGTTCCCCAACACGCTGCTGATCGAGGACGATCACCTAGGACCGGTCGCCGGCGTGGAGCTACAGAGCGTGCTGTCCGGCGGAGCCCGACTCGAGCACTGGTCGGCCACCCGCTCGGTAGCCAAGGCGCTTGGCCCCGACCTGCGTCTCGCGATCCTCGCCGGCGACGCTGCAACGATCGCGCGCGTGCAGGGTCGCCAACAGTGTGGGCCTGGTTGGGTCAGCCACATCCTGCAGGGTCTCGTCCTCGGGCTCTACAGCGATCCCGACGTTGAGACCGTCATCGCACGCGCCGGCGCGACGTACACGCAGCGCCGCCAACGGCTGCTGGCCGAGCTCGATCGACACGAAGTCCGCGCCCTCGGAGCCTCCGGGCTGAACGTGTGGATCCCGGTTCCCGAGGAAGCTGGCATCGTTGGAGCGCTGATGCAGCGCGGCTGGGTGGTGGCGCCCGGCGAGCCTTACCGACTCGCAGGCTGCTCGCCTGGGATCCGGGTGACCGTCGCAACGCTCACCGAGCGCGAGGCCATCGACCTTGCCGGCGACATCGCGCAGGTGCTCGTGCCCAGCGGCATGAGCCGCGTCGGATAGCCGATGATGCGAGCTGTGTCCAACCCGCCAGGCGTCACAGTTGCACCGGCGCGGGCCTGTGCCTACACGGTTCTGCGCCGCGTCTTTGAGCAGGGCGCATACGCCGACCGTGCTCTGCAGGCCGAGGCGATCGGGCTCGAGCCGCGCGATCGCGCGCTTGCGATGCGCCTCGCCTATGGCGCGGTGCAGCGCAAAGTTACCCTCGATCACCTGCTCGAGCGCCTCGCCGAGCGGCCCGCGAGCGCGCTCGATGCGCCGCTGCTGGCAGCCCTGCGGCTCGGGCTCTACGAGCTGCTGTATCTGCGTGGCGCGCCAGACTACGCGGTCGTAGCCGACGCCGTGGAGCTGGCCAAGTCGCACGGCCGGGCAGGGCATGGACTCGTTAACGCCGTGCTGCGGCGTGCGGCGCGCGAGGGAGCGGATGCGCTGCTGGGCACGCTCAGCGAGGAGACCCCCGAGCTCGCGGCCGTCAAGCACTCCCACCCCGAGTGGATCGCGCAGTTGTGGTGGCAGGAGCTGGGCGCGCAGGAAGCGTGCGCGCTGATGGCCTGCGACAACGAGCCCGGCGAGGTGGCACTGCGCGCGAACACGCTCCTCAACGGCGCCGCCGAGCTTGCCGCGAGGTTGCCTGTGCGCACACACGCCGACCCCGCGATCGCGGAGGCGCTCGTGCTCGAGGAGCCCTTCGACAGCCACGCCTCCGAGCTCTGGCAGCAGGGTGCCTTCCTCGCGCAGTCTCGGGCTGCGATGCGTGTTGCCCACGCGCTCGCGCCTGTTCCCGGCGAGCGCGTGCTTGACCTGTGCGCCGCGCCAGGTGGCAAGAGCACGCACCTCGCGGCGTTGATGGGCGGCAGCGGGGAGCTCGTGGCCGTCGAGCGTGATCGCGGCAGAGCGGGGGCGCTTACGCGCACCGCCCGACGCCTTCGCTGTCCCAACATCCGCGTCGAGCTCGGCGACGCTGCAGCGACGCGCCCCGAGGGTGCAGTGTTCGACCGCGTGCTCGTCGATCCGCCGTGCTCTGGTCTCGGCACGTTGCAGGCGAGAGCCGACCTGCGCTGGCGTGTGACCCCCGCGGCGGTTGCGCAGATGGCCAAGGTTCAAGCAGGAATTCTTGCCGCGGGCGCCGCAGCTCTACGTCCGGGAGGCGTGCTTGTCTACTCTACGTGCACGATTTCCGCCACCGAGAATGAGCGCCTGATCGCCGCGTTTCTGGATTCCCAGCCCGAATTCATGCTCGATAACGTCGTCGCGACGCTGCCGCATCGCGATGGCACCGCGGGTTTCTTCATATCCCGACTGCGAAGGAGCTGAGCAGTGGAGGGCGAGCCTGAGGCCCCGGCCCGAGCGAACATCGACCTCGGCCCGAAGTGCCCCAACTGCGGCGAGCCCTGGCTGCGCCCGACCAACCTCCCGGGTCGCTACCGCTGCGTCTACTGCCTGCACCGCTTCGAGCTCACGTCCGTGTGCCCCAACTGCGGCGAGCACTCCACGATCGTGAGGATGTCATCTACCGCGATCCTCAAGTGCAATAACTGCGGGGATTCCATGTTGCAAGAAGTCTGAGGCGTAGCGTCTGGTACGCACATGACCGTTTCGGCCGCTGACATCCTCTCCACCGTCCGCGTGGCGCCGTCGATCCTCTCGGCGGACTTCGGGCGCCTGCGCGAGCAGGTCAACGAAGTGCTGGACGTGGGTGCCCGCGTGATCCACGTCGACGTGATGGACGGTCACTTCGTGCCGCCGATCACGCTCGGCCCGGTCGTCGTCTCCGCGCTGGCAGACACCGTGCACGACGCCGGGGGCATGCTCGATCTGCACCTGATGATCGAGCGGCCCGAGCGCCAGGTCGCGGAGTTCGTCAAGGCGGGCGCAGACTCAGTGACCTTCCACGCGGAGGCCACGCCGAACGTCGCCTACACAGCCAACCTGATCCGAGAGTCCGGCGCCTGCGTGGGCCTCGCGATCAACCCTGGGACCGCCGTAGGCGCCCTCGCGGAGGTGACCACGGCGATCGACCTCGCGCTGTGCATGACCGTCAATCCCGGCTGGGGTGGCCAGCCATTCATCGCGCACTCGCTCGACAAGCTTCCACGCGTGCGTGCGCTCGTCGGTGCCAGCGTCGCCGTCGAGGTGGATGGCGGCATCGAGCCACACACCGCGCCGCAGTGCCGCCAGGCGGGCGCCAACGTCTTCGTCGCCGGCTCGGCGATCTTCTCAGCTTCGGACCCCGCTGCGTCCTACCTGGCGATAGCGGCGTCCGTGGCGGCAGACTGAACCTCGATTGCCCCCAGGCCGCCGGCGCTCGTGCCGCGCCGGTAGAGCGCGCCCAGCATCAGTGCTAGTAGCGCGGTCGCGCCGGCATAGCCGATCTCTGCTCGCAGCAGCTGTTCGCCGATCGGGGCGACCAGCATCCACACCAGGAACGCCGCCGCTGCGCACATCCAGCAGCCTGCGGCGGCACGGGCGCGATCGCGCGCCAGGGCCGCCTGGTTGAGCGCGCCGGAGGTCAGGTGCAGCCCCATGCCCACGCCGATCAACGCCAGGCCAAAGCGGTTGTAGTCGAACGCCTGCCCGAAGAACACATGGCGAAGCGCGAATGGGCCGAGCACCAGTAGGCCAAGTGCGACCGCCGCCGCGAAGCCCGCGATCGCGAGGATCGTGACACGGATCGCGTGCGCGAAGGCCTCGTGCCCATCCGTCGCCTCCAGCCCCGTCAGATGCGGCAGTAGGGACGTCTGGATCGCCTGGAAAAGCTGTAGCGGGGCGCGCGCGATCAGCAGCACGTTGAACACGATGCCCGCCAGCGCGCCGTTGTGCGCGGTCGCATCAACGGTCAACACAGCCGCATTCAACAGCGTCTGCTCGGAGAGCATGATGCTCGACACCCAAACCGCGAAGCCCCCGCCCCTACGCAGCGACAGGTCGTTATGCGCTGCCGCCCCCTGAGCCTCGTCGATCGAGTTCCCACCCACCTCGGCGAGTGCCGCGTCAGCCTCCTCGACCTCCTCGACGAGAATTCCCGCGTCCGCGGGGCCTCCAGCAGAGCTGGCCAGTGCGGCCTCCAACGGTACGCTCACAAGTGTGCGATCTCGCCTCGTGCGGGCGAACGCCACCGGCACGACCACCAGCGAGACGAACGGCGCGGCCGCGATGCCAAGTGCGACGGCAGTCTGCCCGCTGGCGATGCCCAGCGCCACCGCGATTGCGAAGCTAATCCGTGAGGTGGACTCCATCAGCACAAGGCCGCCGAACAGCCCGAAGCGCTGGTGGCCTGCCAACCAGCCGCGCGCGAAGTAACTCGCCGCGTAGGCGAGCGTACCCACGATCAGCACGTAGTAGAGGGCGCTCTGGTGCTGGAAGACGTGGTCAACCAGCTCGTCGTGCAGCACGAGCGCGACCGCGAGGAAGATCAACGCAAAGGCCGCCTGGATCAGCATCGGCACGCGCAGCGTGTGCTCCGCGTGCCCGTGCGCCCGCCTTTCGGCGATCGTGCGCGAAAGCAGCTGTTCGATCGGCCTGTAGATCACGGAGATGATCACGAACATCACCGACCACAGGACGTCGAGCAGCTTCGCCGATTCTTCGCCCAGTACGTGGCTCGCGATCGAGAAGTAAGCGAACGTCAGCAGGCCCGTGGAGGCGATCCCGATAGACAGGATTCGCGCGCCGGAACCGTAGGAGCGAGCGCTGCTAGAGGCGGACAAGCAACATCGTCCAGGGAAACGGCGAGCGCACCTCGACGACCTCGCCGTGACGGGAGAGCAGCTTGACGAAAGAGCCCCGGGACCAGTGGTTGAGGTGCCCCGGCGTGTTGCCTAGCGCCGGCCAGTACGCGCCGCGGGCCATGTTCAGCATTCGCCACAGAGGCTCGCGCGGAACCGACACGAGCAGGTGGCGTTGCGCGCAGCGGGCCATCTCGGAGACCGTGTGCGCCGGTTCGGGCACGTGCTCGAGCACCTCGATCGCGCTCACAACATCGAACTCGCCGGCGGCGAACGGCAGGTCCCCCTCCGGGGAGGATGTCGACGCCTCCATCACGCGGTACTCGAGGTTGGGCGCCTGACGTTCGGCCCAGCCCGCCTGGATCGACTCCTCCTCCAGGTCGATGCCGACTACGCGCGCTGGTGCCGCCGGGTTGCGCTCGGCCAGCCGCCGCGCCCAGCGATGCACGAGCACGCCCTCCCCACAGCCGACATCGAGCACGGAGCTGGGCGCCGCCAGCTCGAACAGCTCGTCGAGCTGGCGCTCGAAGCTCGCCATCAGACGACGCACCACCGGGTTGCTCGAACCGTACTTGTCGTAGGTGTTGCCGGTGACGACGCCCTGCTCGGAGACCGTGACGCCGCTCACAGCTGCACCGGTTCGCGCTGCTCGCTGGCTTCATAATGCGATGGCTCGACGCCGAGCTGCAGCTCAATCCGGCGCACTCGCTCATACGTGCGCTGGGTCATCACTCGCTGCGCGGCGAGCAGGTCGCCGATCACGCCGAGCGCCCACAAGACGACCGCCGCCATGAACAGCACCGCGCCGAGAATCAGCGACTGCACGTGGCCCTTGCCGTTGCCTTCCGCGTAGGCCACGACGAAGCGGATCCAGACACCCGCCGCGGCCAGGCCCATGACCAGCGCGAGGCTCCAGAACACCCGCAGCGGCTCGTACTGGGCATAGATCCGGAAGATCGACACCGCGTTGCGGCGCACGTATGCGCTCATCGACGGGAACAGCCGCGACTCACGCGTCTTCGGGTTCGTGCGCACCGGTACGTGATCGATCGCCACCAGCAGCTTGCCCGCCTGGATGATCGTCTCGAGCGTGTAGGTGAACTTCGAGACGACCATCATCTGGATCGCCGCCTCACGGTTGTATGCACGAAAGCCGGAGGTCGTATCCGGGACGGATGTCGAGGACGCTTGGCGCACCACCCAGGAGCCAAGGCGCTGCAACGTCTTCTTCAGCGGTGAGAAGTGCTCGATGCCGCCCACCTCGCGGTCGCCCACGACCATGTCCGCACGCCCTTCGATGATTGGCTTCACGAGCCGGGCGACGTCCGCTCCGTAGTACTGGTTGTCAGCGTCGGTGTTCACGATCACGTCCGCCCCGAGCTTCAGCGCCGTGTCGATGCCCGCCTGGAAACCTGCAGCCAACCCCTTGTTGTTGGTCAGACGCACGAGATGATCAACGCCGTTCGCGCGCGCCACCTCAACGGTGTCGTCGGTGGACCCGTCGTCGATCACCAACCACTCCACCACGTCGAAGCCCTCTACCACGCGTGGCAGGTCGGCCAGCGTCTGCGGCAGTTGCTCGGCCTCGTTGAAGCATGGGATCTGGATGATGAGCTTCATTGCCCTCGATTGCCTAGACTTGCCTTCGGGCAGTATCCCAAAGCGCAGGTCACGGTCTTGGCGCTAGGAACCTGTTTCAAAATAGGGTTCCAAATGTAGAGCCCACCCATGCGGCGCGGTATCGGCTCGCCCGCCCAGTGGGTCACCCTATGAACCAAGGCTAGATGGAGAGCGCGACACTCACCCGGCGCACGCCGGGCCCGAATTGGCTGGCGCGAACGCGTGCAGCGCCGGGGGGCTGGGAGGCGATTGCGTTCGTCGCGCTGTGCGTGGCGGCGCTGATCGGTTACTTCGCCTTCCCCACCTATCCAACCTACGACTCGTTCTACGCGCTGCTGTGGGGTCGCGACCTGCTGCATCTGCACCTCCCGGACTTCAACGTCTACCGGGCGCCCACCGAGCATCCGCTGGCGATCGCCTTCGGCATGCTCTGCTCGATCTTCGGTCAGGGAGGGGCGCGGCTGATGGTGCTCGGCTCGATCGCCTCCTTCGTTGCGGCCGTCGCCGGCATGTATCGCCTCGGACGCCTCTGCTTCGGTCCCGTCGTGGGTGTGGTGGCGGCCCTGCTGCTGCTGAGCCGCTTCTTCGTGGAGAACCTTGCCGCGCAGGGCTATCTGGACATCTCTTACGTCGCGCTCGTCGTGTGGGCGGTGGTGCTCGAGGTGGAAAAGCCCCGACGCGGCTGGCCGGTATTCCTAACGCTCGCGGCCGCAGGCCTGCTGCGACCGGACGCGTGGGTGCTGAGCGGCGTCTACTGGCTGTGGTGCTCTTGGCGCGCGCCCAACTCGACCCGGGTCCGTTACCTCGTGCTCGCCGCGATCGCGCCGGTCGTCTGGGTTGCCGTGGACGCGATCGTGACCGGCAACCCGCTCCACTCGCTCACATCAACAGCCGGCTTGGCTGCCGAACTAGAACGCACGCAGGGGTTCGGCGACGTCCTCGGATCGGTGTGGAGCTACGGGGTGCGCATCGACCACCTACCGGTCCTCGTGGGGGGGATCTTGGGCATCGGCCTGTCGGTATGGATGGCGCCGCGGCGGGCGCTCGTACCACTGGCGACGTTCCTGGTGCTGCTCGGCGTATACATCGCCGAGGGCGCGGTCGGGGCCTCGGTGGTCGATCGCTACCTACTGGGCGCGGCCACCGCTCTGCTCCCATTTTGTGCCGTGACAGTCGGTGGTTGGGCGATGCTGGAGCGCGGCTCGCGGCTGCGCCAGGTATGGATCGCGGCAGCCGTGGTGCTCGTCGCATACGGGGCGCTATCCGCCGCCAGCACGATCAGTCTGTCCAGCCTGCGTACGACGCTCGCCGAGCACGAGGATTTCCACAAGGGCCTTGCCACCGCGCTCGCCAGCCCCGCGGTGCAGCACGAGCTGCGCAGGTGCCCGCTCGTGAGCCTCCCCGATAACAAGCTGATTCCCGACGCCCGCTGGATCCTCGGCAGCGTCAACCAGAAGGACATCCTCGCGCGCAGTCAGGCACGCGCGGACGCCGAAGGCGGCGATCCAGAGCTGGAGCGACGCATCCGCGCCGGGAGCATCGCCGTCTACCCGCTGGGCGACGCCGTGTTCGTCGATGCGATTGTGGATCCAGGCGACCAGCCCAGCGACCAGATCCCGCCGACGGGCTTCAAGCGCCTCTATACGAACAGCTTCTACGCGGTGTATGGCAACTGCTGAGCGTCGGGCGCTTCGCGAGCAGACCGCGCGCGCGAGCGAGCTACCCCGGCGCTGGGCATGGTCGGGCCTGGCGATTGTGCTCGGCGCGGGGCTGGGGCTGCGTCTATGGGGCGTGCGCCAGGGGCTCCCATATGCCTACAACGCAGACGAGGCCGACCACTTCGTGCCACACGCGATCGAAATGTTCGCGACCGGCACCCTCAACCCGAAATACTTCGCCAACCCGCCGGCCTTCACCTACGTCCTGCACGGCCTCTTCGCGCTCTGGTACGGGGGCGCGGGCGGAGTCGTCCATGCCTACGCGCGCGACCCCGCCGCGCTCTACACGCTCGCCCGCGTCGCCGCCGCTGTGCTCGGCACGATCGCGGTTTGGCTGCTCTACCTCACCGGCGCCCGCCTGTGGGGTCGCGCCGTCGGCCTGCTCGCAGCGGCGATCGAGGCGGTCGCCTTCCTGCCCGTCTTCTATGCCCACCTCGCACTCAACGACGCGCCCACGCTCGCCCCGGCGACGCTCTCGCTGCTGGGGACCGCTGGGGTCCTCAGAAAAGGCCGCAAGCGCGACTATCTGGTGGCCGGCATCGGTCTGGGCCTGGCCTGCGCCACGAAGTACACCGCCGGCATCGTGCTCGTGCCGCTGCTCGCGGCGATCGCAATGCGCTGTCTGCACAGCGGCGGCGCCAAAGCTGTCCGGGGCGCGATCGGCGGGCTGGCGCTTGCGGGACTGCTGGCGCTCGTCGCCTTCCTGATCGCCAACCCGTACGCGCTCCTGGACTACAAGAGCTTCCACGCCGAACTCGTGCATCAGTCGACGCTGTCGGGCGAATCGCAGGGGAAGCTCGGGGCCCCGAAAGAAGGCGGGCTCGTCTATTACCTGTGGTCGTTTACCTGGGGTCTCGGGTGGGCACCGTCGATCGCTGCACTCGGCGGCGCGATCTGCGTCTGGCGACGCGAGCGAGCCCTCGGCTGGCTGCTGGTTCCCGCCGCGCTGCTGTTCCTGGCGTTCATGGGAACAGAGGGTCGCTACTTCGGGCGCTGGTTGATGCCGATCTTCCCGATCGTGTGCCTGCTCGCGGCGTTCTTCGTAGCGCAGGTCATTGGTTGGGCGGTCGGCGAGCAGGGCGGTGGCGCTCGCCGCGGCGCGCTCGCCGCGCTGCTGGTCACCGCGGTACTCGTGCAGGGGCTCGTCTACAGCATCCACTCTGGCATCGTGCTTTCGCGCGCCGACACGCGCAACCTCACGCGCAGCTGGATGCTCGCGCACATACCCGCGGGCGCCAAGATCGTCGCCGAGCCGGTTGAGCCGGAGGAATGGGCGCGCGAAGTTCGCGCCGGCACCGCCACTGCCACGAACCCGCTGCGTTGGCAGCTCTATCCGGCGCTGTTTCGGCGAGTCACAGCTGCCGGCACGATTGCGCACGCCTTCATCAAGCCGGGAGTCGGGCTGGAGAACTACGAGACGACTCTCTACCCGTCGTTGATCGACTTCTACGAGCGTGAACGCTACTGCTGGGTGATCGTCGGCTCGACCGAGTCCGGGCGTGCGTTCGCGGACCCCAAGGCCGTGCCGCACGCGGTCGCCTACTACCGCAAGCTGGCGCGCGTGGGGGAACTCGTGTTCCGCGCTTCGCCATACGCCAAGGGCGAAGCGCCGGTCGCCTTCAACTTCGACTGGAGCTTCGACTACTACCCGCTGAGCTACGCGCGCCCCGGGCCCTCGATGAAGATCTATCGGCTGCACGGGGGACGCTGCGCGGAGTAGCCCGGGGGGCGCCCTTAGCGGGGTTATCCTGCTTTAGGAGATGCCGACATCGACGGAGACGGATGAGCTGTGCCTGGCGCGGGCGATCGAGCTCGCGCGCAACGGTGCTGCGACGGTGAAGCCCAACCCGGTCGTGGGCGCTGTCGTCGCCCGCGACGGAGAGATCCTGGGGGAGGGTTGGCACATGGAGTACGGCGGCGCTCACGCCGAGGTGAACGCGATCGAGGCGTGTGGCATGACCGATCTCGCCGGCGCCACGCTCTACGTTTCGCTCGAGCCCTGCTGCCACGAGGGCAAGACGCCCCCATGCACCGACGCGATCCTGCAATCTGGCATCAGGCGCGTGGTCGTGGGCTCGGACGACCCAACCGAGAAGGCATCTGGTCGCGGTCTGGGGATCCTGCGTGACGAGGGCGTGGAGGTCGTGCTCGCAACCGGTGAGCTGGCCGCCAGCGCGCGTCTGCTCAACCAGGCGTTTCGCAAGCATGCGCGGGTCGGGCGCCCGTGGGTGCTGTTCAAGTCGGCAATGACACTCGATGGCAAGGTCGCCACGCGTACGGGCGATTCGAAGTGGATCAGCGGTGAGCAGAGCCGCGAGCTGGCACACCGTTGGCGCGCGTCCGTGGATGCGGTCGTCGTTGGTATCGGAACCGCTTTGGCAGACGATCCGCAGCTGACGGCGCGCCCAGACGGACTTCCCGCTGAGCCGCTCGCACAGCCGCGGCGCGTGGTCTTCGACTCGCTGGCGCGTCTGCCCCCCAACTCGCAGCTGGTTGCCGCCGCGGCCGAGATCCCGCTGACGATCGTCGTCTCGCGAGCGGCCGCCCGTGCGGACGTCGACGCGCTGGAGGCGGCCGGCGTGCAGGTGATCGTCGCGACCGGTGAAAACGAGCCTGCGCGCGTGCGCTCGGCACTCGACCAGCTCGGTGCGATGGATGTGGCCTCGGTGCTCCTAGAGGGCGGTCCGCACCTCGCGGGCGCTTTCCTGGACGCGGGTGAGATCGACGAAATCCGCCTCTTCCTCGCGCCGCTGCTGCTCGGCGGCAGCGCTGCCCGCGATCCCCTCGAGGGCGAAGGGGTCGAGCGCATCTCCGAGGCGCTGCACGCCCTCTCCTTCGGCTGTGAGAGCATCGGCGAGGACCTACTGATCTCCGCGCGCCTACGGGAGTGGTGAGCGCCGTGCGGCCGAGGGGACAGAGCAGATGTTCACGGGACTGATAGCGGAGCTGGGCAGCGTCGCAGAGGTACGCCAGGACGAGGGCGGCGCGACGCTGAGGATCGACAGCCGCCTCGTCGGCGAGCTGCGTGAGGGAGACTCGATCGCGGTCAACGGTGTCTGCCTGACGGCAATCGAGATCGATCGCGACGGCTTCCAGGCCCAGGCGATGCACGAGACGCTAGAGCGCTCCTCGCTCGCTGGGCTGCGCCCGGGGGCGCGCGTGAACCTCGAGCTCGCGCTGCGCGCACAGGACCGCCTCGGCGGTCACGTGGTGCAGGGTCACGTCGACGGCACGGGAACCGTTCGCGCGATTCGACCCGACGGCTTCTCCAGGGTGCTCGAGATCGATGTGGAGAGGAGGCTCGCGCGGTATCTCGTCGAGAAGGGCTCGATCGCGGTGGACGGCGTCAGCCTCACGGTCAGCGCGCTGCGCGACGACGGCTTCGCCGTCTCGCTGATCCCCGAGACGCTCGAGCGCACAAACCTCGGTGCGATCGGCGAGGGTCAGCGTGTGAACATCGAGGTGGACATACTCGCCAAGCACGTCGAGCGGCTCCTCGCGAGCCCTACGGACTCGTCAGAGGAGAATGGAGATCGCACATGAGCAGCTCGAACACGATGACCCCCTTCGCCACCGTCGAGCAGGCCATCGAGGACATCCGCGAGGGCAAGATGGTCGTCGTCTGCGACGACGAGGACCGCGAGAACGAGGGCGATCTGACGATGGCCGCCCAGTTCGCGACGCCTGAGGCGATCAACTTCATGGCCAAGGAGGGGCGCGGGCTGATCTGCCTGTCGCTGACCGCTGAGCGCTGCGACGAGCTCAAGCTCGACCTGATGGCATCCAAGAACGAGTCGCCGTTCGAAACGCCGTTCACCGTCTCCGTGGAGGCACGCGAGGGGGTAACTACAGGCATCTCTGCCCACGACCGTGCGCACACGATTCAGGTCGCGATCGACCCAGACAGCCGCCCCTCCGATCTCGTGCAGCCGGGACACGTATTCCCTTTGAAGAGCCGTTCCGGCGGCGTGCTCGAGCGCGCCGGTCAGACCGAGGCGGCCGTGGATCTCGCACGGCTCGCGGGCCTGAACCCCTCCGGCGTGATCTGCGAGGTGATGAACGACGACGGCACGATGGCCAGGGTGCCGGAATTGACCGAGTACTGCGCGCGCCACGGGCTCAGCATGATCACGGTCGCCGACCTGATCGCCTATCGACGTGGTCACGACAAGCTGGTCGAGCGGGTGGTCTCGACGCGCCTGCCCACCACTTTTGGCGACTTCGAGGCCGTTGGGTACCGCTCGCTGGTGGACGACAAGCACCACGTGGCGCTTGTGAAGGGCGACGTCAGCGGGCAGTCCGACGTGCTCGTGCGGGTGCATTCGGAGTGCCTCACCGGCGACGTGTTCCACTCGCTGCGCTGTGACTGCGGTGAGCAGCTGGAATCGGCGCTCTCGATGATCGAGCGCGAAGGCCAAGGCGTGCTGCTCTACCTCTCCCAAGAGGGTCGCGGGATCGGTCTGCTGAACAAGCTGCGCGCATACCGACTGCAGGAGGAGGGTCTCGACACGGTCGAAGCTAACGAGCGCCTCGGCCTACCGGCCGATCTGCGCGACTACGGCATCGGCGCGCAGATCCTCGTCGATCTCGGGCTCGGCTCGATCCGCATCCTCACGAACAACCCGAAGAAGATCCGCGGACTCGAGGGCTATGGCCTGTCCGTGACTGCGCAAATTCCGATCGAGCACGCGCCCAACAAGCACAACGAGGCGTATCTGCGCACGAAGGCCGAGCGCATGGGACACACCTTGCACCACCAGGGCCTGAACCTCGACGACGAGATGCTGCACGGCGAGCGTCGTCAGGGGGAGCGGCGCAAGTGAAGGGCTCGGGGGAGCCGGATTTCCACGCTTTCGCGATCGTCGTCGCGCGCTTCTACGAGGACCTCGCCGAGCGGCTCGTCGCGGGAGCGCGCGCAGCGTTCGCCCTCGAGGGCCATTCGCGCGTCGAGGTCTTCGACGTCCCCGGTGCGTTCGAGTTGCCGCTGGCAGCCCGCTACGCCGCGCGATCCGGGCGCTTCGCGGGCGTTGCGTGCGTCGGCGCCGTGATCCGGGGAGAGACCGACCATTACGACTACGTCTGCTCGGAGACCGCCCGCGGAGTGATGAGCGTTCAGCTCGATACGGGTGTGCCGTGTGCGTTCGGGGTGCTCACCTGCGAGACGATGGCGCAGGCGCTCGCACGCGCCGGCGGTGACAAGCGCGACCAGGGCCGACACGCGGCTGAGGCCGTCATGTGCATGGCCAGGCTACGCGCGCAGCTCGAGAGCGGCTAGACTGCCGCGGATGGCAAAGGTATGTCACAGCTGCGGCAAGGGGCCGGCGTTCGGCCAGAGCCGCAGCCACTCGATGGTCGCCACCAAGCGCCGCTTTGACCCAAACCTGCAGAAGGTCAGGATCCTCGTGGGCAAGGCGCCGCGGCGGGTCTACGTCTGCACGCGGTGTCTCAAAGCGGGCAAGGTAACAAAGGCCCTGTAGGGACGCTGAGCGGCGCCATACTGCGTCCTCAGTCGCTCGCGTGCACAGCACGCCACGCTCCTTGCGTCCTTGTCTGGCTTGCTCAGCGTCCCTACAGGGGGCCGCTCTGGGCCGGAACGGGGCCGCTCTGGGCCGGAACGGGGCCGCTCTGGGCCGGAACGGGGCGGCTCTGGGCCGGAACGGGGCGGCTCGGGGCCTAGGATCGCCGTCCACGGCCCGGCAGGGCGCCGGGCCAAGCTGATAGACCTGTCGCCGTGACCGACACGAATCTGGTCCGCTTTCGCGCTGCTGTAGCGGGCGCGCTCGCACATCTGGAATCACGCCGTCAGGAGGTCAACGACCTCAATGTGTTCCCGGTTGCCGACGGCGACACGGGCGACAACATGGCGCTGACGCTGCGCGCAGTGCTGGACGAGCTCGATCGCCTGCAGGGCTCCGACGAACACCGCACGATCGATGAGATCGGGCGCGAGGAGATCGTCCAGTCGGTTGCGCGCGCCGCGCTTCTGGGAGCGCGAGGGAACTCTGGGGTGATCCTCTCGCAGCTGATCCGCGGGGCGGCGGAGGAGCTCGTGAGTCGCCCCGGGCAGCTGATCGACGCGCCGCTGATTGGTGCTGCGCTCGCAAATGCGGCCGACCGCGCGTACTCCTCGGTCCGCAACCCCGCTGAGGGCACGATCCTGACGGTCGCGCGCGAGATGGCCCACCAGATCGTCGCCGATCTCGCCCATGGTCCCGAGAGCCCACGGTTCGGGCCCGCGACCGAGCCCCCCGAGCAGGACAAGGCGATCGCTGCGGCGCTCGAACGCGCAGTCGAGGCCGGCCAGGACTCGGTTAAGCGGGGGCCGGAGCTGCTGGCCGCGCTGCGCGAAGCGGGCGTCGTGGACGCAGGCGGCTACGGGCTGACGATCATCTTCGCCGGCGTCGTAGCGGCCCTGCGCGGAGAAGAGGCACCGGAGCTCGATCACTACGCCCCCGCGCGGATCACCCATCCGGAGCACAGCTCGCTGACCTATCGCTTCTGTACGAACTTTGCCGTCACCGGCCGCGAGCTCAGCCCCACGCGCTATATCGCCGCGCTGGAAGAGCTTGGCGACTCGGTGCTGGTGGTGGGTGACCAGGCGACGCTGAAGGTGCATCTGCACACCGACGAGCCAGAGCGCGCGACGGCCGTGTTCGCCGACGCCGGCGAGGTTTCGCATCTGGACGTGGCGGACATGCGCGCGCAGGTCGCCGAGCGTGAGGGACGGCTCCACGTGACGAATGGCTCGCCCATGTCGGCGCTCGACAGCGAGGCCGTGTCGGGCGCAGTCGCCGCGCGCGCCGGTCAGCGTTGTGCGGCCGTCGCTGTCGTCAGCGGCGAGGGGCTGCGCCAGCTGTTCGCCGAGCTCGGCGTGCACACGATCGACGGTGGCCCCACGCTCAATCCCTCGACCTACGACCTGCTGGCGGGCATCCACGAGGTGCCGACCGAGGAGGTCGTGCTGCTGACGAACAATGCCAACGTGATCATGGCCGCTGAACACGCCGCCAGGCTCTCGGACAAGCAGGTGCACGTCGCGCCTACCACGAGCCAGCAGGCGGGACTCGCCGCGGCGGTGGCGTTCGCGCAGGACCGCTCGGTCGAGGAGAACGCCCAGGCAATGACCGAGGTGCTCGCGCGGCTCCGCACAGGTGCCGTCGCCCCGGCCGCACGCGACGACGCGCAGGGCCGCTTCAAGCGGGGCGACGCCGTGGGTTTCGTGGAGGATGAGGTGCTCGCCTGGGGTGACGCGCGCGAGACGCTTCACAGCGTGCTGCACGCGCTCGCGCAGGCAGACAATGGCGAGGGCCCCCCCGAACTAATCAGCGTGCTCGACGGGGAGGGTGCGCCGCTGGGACTCGCTGAGGTCAAAGGCATGGTCAACGGGGGGATCGAGCTCGAGCTGCGCCACGGCGGGCAGCCCGCGTACTGGTGGCTGCTCGCCGCGGAGTAAACGCCGAGCGCTCTCGATTGCGGGGCGAGCGGCTGATACGACCGCCGCGGCGATCATGATTGCCCGCGAATGCCGGCGAGTCACAGTCAGACCCATTCGCCGGAGCCTCGTGCTCGCCGTGTTGCTGGCGGCGAGGAGGTAGCGCCGATGCGCCGATTCGCCTCCGCGGTCACCCTTAGTCACGAGGAGCTGACCACTGCGCCTGTACGTTGGCCACGGCCGTCGCGGCTGCGGGCGCCGCTCGAGCCCAAGGCGAAGAAGCTCGCCGCGGGAATGCGGGCGCTGGGCCTGGAGACCGTCGGGGATCTGCTCGAGCACCTCCCCAGCGACAGCCGCGAGGCCCGCAGCGTCGGTGCGCTGCGCGCGGGCGAGCAGGCCACGGTCACGGTGGAGGTGCGCAGGATCGCCAGTCGCTCTGTGCGCCGGCGAGGCATGCGCCCGCTGGTCGAGGCAACCGTGTTCGACACGACGGGGACGATGCGCGCAACGTTCTTCAACCAGCCGTGGCTGACCGAGCGCTACCCGCCCGGCACGCGCCTGTTGCTGTACGGCAAGGCCGACGGCCGCGGCGGCTTCAGCGTCGCCCACCACGCGCCCTCCGCCGAGACCCTGACCAATGCAGAGCTGGCTCCCGACGTCGGCGACAGCGATGCGGTGGCGCATTACCCGGCGTCTGACGGCGTCAGCTCGACGCAGATTATGACGCTCGTGCATGGCGCTAAGGATGCGCTCGCCGATGTGGTCGAGGCCCTTTCAGCGGCGACCAGGTCCACGGAAGGGTTGCCCGACCGGGCGAGCGCGCTCGCCGCGATGCACTTCCCGCGCCTGCCGGAGGACCTGGAGGCGGGCCGCCGGCGCTTGGCGTTTGAGGAGCTGCTGTTCACGCAGCTGACGTTCCTGCGCCGTCGCGCAGCGCGTCGCGCGCGCAGCGGAGCTGCGGTGCTTGGCGACGCGCAGTCGCTCGGCGAGCGCTGGCTAGGAGATGGACTTCCGTTCGAGCTGACCGGCGACCAGCGCCGGGCTGTCGCGGCGATCGGTGAGGATCTCGCGCGCGCCGCGCCGATGCAGCGGCTGCTGATGGGCGAGGTCGGCAGCGGCAAGACGGTGGTCGCGCTGTACGCGATGCTGCAGGCGGTCGGCCACGGCCACCAGGCAGCGCTGATGGCGCCCACAGAGACGCTCGCCGAGCAGCACTTCGCGACGATCCAGGGCCTGCTCGGCGGCGGGGTGGGCGGGGATCTCATCAGCATCGCGCTGCTCACAGGCTCGACGCCCGCCGCGCGCCGGCGCGACACCCTCGGCAAGCTCGCGAGCGGGGAGCTGTCGCTGATCGTGGGAACGCACGCGCTGATCGAGCCCGACGTGCGCTTCGATGCCCTGGCGGTGGCCGTGATCGACGAGCAGCATCGCTTCGGCGTGCGCCAGCGGGCGGCGCTCGGCGAGCGCCAACCGACCGGCGAAGGCGGCCGCGGCTACGCGCCGCACACGCTGCACATGACGGCCACGCCGATCCCGCGCACGCTGGCGCTCGCCCGCTACGGCGACCTCGACACGACCGCTCTGCACGAGCTGCCACGCGGGCGCCAGCCGATCGAGACGCGGCTCGTCACGGGCGATGAGGATCGTGCCGGCGCATACGAGCACCTGCGCACGGAGCTGGCGGCAGGGCGGCAGGCGTTCGTCGTGTGCCCGTTGATCGAGGAGCCCGACACGCTCGAGTCAACCACGGCCGGTGATTCTTCCTCGACGAGGGCACAGCCCGAGATGCGCGCCGCGACGGCCGAGCTGCTGCGCCTGAAGCAAGGAGAGCTGCAGGGGTATGAGCTGGCGCTCATGCACGGCGGCATGCGCCCACGAGAGAAGCAGGAGGCGATGGCCGCGTTCGCTTCTGGACACTCTCAGGTGCTCGTGGCGACGACCGTGATCGAGGTGGGCATCGACGTGCCAAACGCGACGGTGATGCTGATCGAGAACGCGGAGCGCTTCGGCATCTCCCAGTTGCATCAGCTGCGAGGGAGGGTCGGTCGGGGAGAGCACCGCGCGACGTGTTTTCTGCTGGCGGGACCGCAGTCTGGGGGCTCGGGCAGGCTGCGCGCGCTGGTCCAGCACAACGACGGCTTCCGTCTCGCCGAGATCGACCTGACGCTGCGCAAGGAGGGTGAGCTGATCGGCACTCGCCAGTCGGGCAGCGGGCAGTTCCGGGTGGCGCGGCTGCCCGAGGACGCACAGCTGTTGGAGCGCGCGCGAGCGCGTGCGGAGGCGATCCTCGCCGTTGACCCGCAGCTGCGCTCGCCGGAGCACGTGCTGCTGGCCACCGCCCTTCAGGAGGCGATCGGCGAGCAGCCGCTGGAGCCGATTCCGGCCTGAGTACCCGCCGCCGCTACGGTTCTCGGCATGCGGGTGATCGCGGGACGCCTCGGCGGCAGGCGCTTGCAGGCGCCGCGCGGCAATACGACGAGGCCGACCTCCGACCGTGTCAGGGAGGCGCTGTTCGCGATGTTGGGCGAGCTCGACGGCGCGCGCGTGCTCGACCTGTTTGCGGGCACCGGCGCGCTTGCGATCGAGGCGCTCTCTAGGGGTGCGCGGACGGCGGTCTTCGTCGAGCGTGACGTGGGTGCGCTGCGCGTTCTGAACGCGAACCTGAAGACTCTCGAGATCCCCGCGGAGTCGGTGCAGGTGCGCCGTGGTGATGCGCTGGCGGCTCTGCGAAGCGCACGCGAGCGCGAAGAGACATACGATCTCGTTTTCATCGACCCCCCGTACCGGCAGGCGCGCGAGTTGGGGCCTGAGCTCTCGGCGATGCTGCCCATGTTGCTCGGACCGGACGCCCGCGTCGTCGTCGAGAGCGACCGTCGCGCGCCGCTGCAGCTCGAGCTGGCTGTCGAGCGCGAGCGTCGCTATGGCGACACTTCGATCACAATCCACCGCCACCAATGACCCCAGTCCAGAAATCGATCGCCGTCTGTCCGGGCTCATATGACCCGATCACCAACGGCCACCTCGACGTGATCCGTCGCACCGCGGCACTGTACGAGGAGGTGGTCGTGGCGGTGGTGAACCGCTCGGTGCGCAAGAGCAGCGCCCTGTTCGGCATCGAGGAGCGCCTGGGCTTCGTAGAACGTGCTCTCGCTGATCTCGACCACGTGCGCGTGGAGCCGTTCTCGACGCTTGTCGTGGACTTCGCGCGAGCGGTCGGGGCGGGGGCGATCGTCAAGGGGCTGCGCGCGATCTCCGACTTCGAGTACGAGCTGGAGATGAACCAGCTCAACCGTCGGCAGGACCCGGAGATCGAGTCCGTCTACCTAATGGCCTCGCCGCAGTACAGTTTTCTTTCATCCAGCGGCGTCAAGGAGCTAGCCACGTTCGGGGGCAGGATCGACGATCTCGTGCCCGACGAGGTGGCCCGGCGCTTGCAGGAAGAGCTGCGACGCTGACGAAATGAGCGATGACGCGGAGCCGGACGCCCGCGGAGGTGACTGAAAAATGGATGTCCTGGTACTCATAGACAAGCTCGACGACTTGGTGCACAACGCCAAGCCTGTGCCCCTGACCGACCAGGTCAGGGTCGACAAGGAGGAGATCTACGACATCCTCGATCAGATGCGCGCGACGATCCCCGAGGAGATCAAGCAGGCGCGCTGGATCGTCAAGGAGCGCCAGGAGATGCTCGCGGAGGCCAAGAAGGAGGCCGAGCGGATCATCAAAGACGCCCGCGAGCGCCAGGAGAAACTGGTCGGCGGCGAGGAGGTCACCAAGCAGGCAGAGCGTGCGGCGGAGGACATCGTTGAGGACGCGCGAGCCCGTGAGCGCGAGATCAGGCTCGGCGCGGAGGACTACGCCGACGAGATCCTGAACACGCTGGAGGTCAACCTCTCGAAGTTCATCGCGGCCGTGCAGCGCGGGCGTGAGCGCCTGCAGGGCAAGGACGAACCGGCTGAAGTCAGTTAGAAACCCCGCTGCGCGAGAACGCGTCGCAGCGCCGGCTTTTGGGTAGGGTCATGACGTGAACGCGCAAACGCTCACGCGCACCGCCAGGCACAGGCTGCTGGTTGTCAAAGCGCTGCTGGACACCGGCATGTTCGAACCGACGCGCCCGGATCGCCTGGTGCAGTCGCTTTCGGCGCTGCGGCGCTGGGGCGCGACTCCGGCGGGCGCCTACACCGGCGCGGCCGCCCGCTACCCCGACCGTGTCGCGCTGATCGACGAGCGCGGCGGTCTGACCTTCAAGCAGCTTCACCTGCGTACGAATGCGCTTGCGCACGAGCTGCGCAAGGCGGGGATCTCCGAAGGCGACGGCGTGGCGATCATGTGCCGCAACCATCGTGGCTTCGTCGAGGCGACGGCCGCATGCTCCAAGCTCGGTGCCGGCGCGCTCTATCTGAACACGGCCTTCGCCGGACCGCAGATCACCGACGTGCTCAGACGCGAGGATCCTGTGGCGGTGATCTACGACGAGGAGTTCAGCGCCCTGGTCAGCGAGGGAGCAGCCGACAGGATCCGCTTCGTCGCCTGGAGCGAGCCGCGCGTTGGTGGCGCCGGTGTCGTCGAGGGAGAGGTTCCAACGCTCGCGCAGCTGATCGCGCGCGGCGACGAGTCCGATTTGACGCCGCCAATCGAGAAAGGCCGCGTCGTGATCCTGACCTCTGGCACAACCGGCACGCCGAAGGGTGCGCAGCGCCAGCAGAGCGACTCGATCGAACCGGCCGCGGCGCTGTTCTCGAAGATCCCCTTGAAGGCGCGCGAGACGACGGTGATCGCGGCGCCGATGTTCCACTCCTGGGGCTTCGCCCACTTCCTGCTGAGCCTACCCCTGCTCTCGACGCTGGTGCTGCGCCGGAAGTTCGACCCGGAGGAGACGCTGAAGGCGATCTCCCAACACGGTGCCAGCGCGTTGGTCGTGGTGCCGGTGATGCTGCAAAGGATCCTTGCGCTGCCGCCGGAGACGATCGCGCGCTACGACGTGCGCTCCCTGAAGGTGATCGCCGTCAGCGGCTCGGCATTCCCCGGCGATCTGGCCACGCAGGCGATGGACACCTTCGGAGACATCGTCTACAACCTCTATGGCTCCACCGAGGTGGCGTGGGCGACGATCGCCACGCCGGAGGATCTGCGCGCCGCGCCGGGCACGGCCGGACGGCCGCCGCTCGGAACCGTGGTGAAGCTGCTCGACGAGCACGGCCGAGAGGTCGCGCCTGGTGAGGTGGGTCGCATTTTCGTCGCCAACGAGTTCATGTTCGAGGGCTACACCGACGGCGGCAACAAGGAGATCGTGCGGGGCATGATGCGCACCGGTGACGTCGGGCGCCTGGACGCGCAGGGGCGGCTGTTCGTCGACGGCCGCGACGACGAAATGATCGTCAGCGGCGGCGAGAATGTGTTTCCGCGCGAGGTCGAGGATCTGCTGGCCGACCACGAGCAGATCGAGGAGGTCGCCGTCGTGGGCGTTGAGGACGCGGAGTTCGGGCAGCGGCTGAAGGCGTTTGTCGTGCCACGCAACGGCAACGGCTTGACGCAGGAGGCCGTGCAGGACTACGTGAAGGCGAACCTGGCCCGCTTCAAGGTTCCGCGCGACGTGGTGTTCGTGCAGGAGCTGCCGCGCAACGCGACCGGCAAGGTTCTCAAGCGGGAGTTGCGCACGCACGTTTAGATTTGCGCCGCCAGCTTCTAGCCTGAAGATGATGGCCGCCGAACGCACACCCTCCAGACAGCACGACTTCGACCTCGCCAGCCTGCGGCTGAGCCCTGGCGAGGGCAGGCGTCTCGACCTGCTCACCTCGATCGACCCGCTGGTACTGGGCAGTGAGACCTACGTGGCACAGCCCAACGAGGCGGGCACGGCGGGGATACCCGTGCAGCTCGACATCTCGCGCATGACCGGCGGCGGCTACGCGCTGCGCCTGAGCTTCTCGGCTGACGTGGTCGGTCCGTGCATGCGCTGCCTGAAGCCGGCCGGCCCGCGGGTGGAGGTGCAGGCGCGGGAGGTCGATCGCCCGGGCTCAGGCGATGAGCTCGACAGCCCCTACGTCCACGACGAGACACTCGACCTCGCCGGCTGGGCACGCGACTCCTTCGCGCTTGCGCTGCCGGTGAAGATCCTCTGCAAAGAGGATTGCGCGGGCCTGTGCCCGGTGTGCGCGGCGGACCTCAATGATCTGGACCCCGCCCGCCCGGAGCACCACCACGAGGCGGCGCCCGATCCGCGCTGGGCGAAGCTGCGCGAGCTCGAGCTCGAGTAGGGCGCTCAGGGCACCGGGGCGGACGCTCGTACCCTGGTAGCCTTCTCGACTCGATGGCGGTCCCCAAGAAAAAGCAATCGCATAGCCGCACGGCAAAGCGTCGCGCGCAGCACAAGATCGGCACGCCGGCGCTGAACGCGTGCCCGCAGTGTCACAGCCCGCGCCGTCCGCACCGGGTATGCCCAGTGTGCGGCCACTACGCAGGCCGCGAGATCGTGACGCCGGGTGCGCACGATCACGAGCACGACCACGACCACGACTAGCGGCCGGTGACGCCGGAGGTCCCGTCCTCTCGGACCGCGGCTCCCACGCGTGAGCGCGAGCGGCCGGTCATAGCGGTCGACTGCAACGGCGCCGACCTCGGTCCGGCGGAGGTGGCGGCCGGCGCGGCGCTTGCCGCAGCCGAGGGCGTGCGCGTGATTCTCTTCGGACCCGCCGAGGAGCTGGGCCCGTCGGTTCCGGGCGTTGAGATCGTCGACGCCCCTATCTCGATCGCGAAGGCCGAGGATCCGGTGCTGGCCGTACGCAGCACGCCGCAGTCCTCGATCGTGCTCGCGGCCGCCGCGGTTGCTGAAGGCCGGGCGCAGGCGCTCGTGTGCGCCGGCGGCACAGGGGCGGCGCTCGCGGCCGGCACGTTCAACATCAAACGCGCGCGGGGCATCTACCGGCCGGCGCTGGCGATCCCGCTGCCGGTCCCGCACTGGCCGGTGACCCTGCTGGATGTCGGTGCGAACGCTGAGGCCCGCCGCGAGCACATCGTCCAGTTCGCGTTCATGGGTGCTGCTCTAGCCCAGACCGTGCTCGGCGTTAGCCATCCGCGCGTCGGGCTGCTGTCCAATGGTGAGGAGGCGAGCCGAGGCAGCGCGCTGATCCTGGAGGCCCACGCGGAGCTCAGCGAGCAGGCTCGAGCCGGCATTGACGCGTTTGAGTTTGTAGGAAATGTGGAGGGCGGCGACGTCGTTTCAGGTCGCGCTGACGTAATCGTCACTGACGGCTTCACGGGCAACATCGCGCTGAAGCTGATGGAGGGGGTCTCGCAGACGATGCTTGGTGCCGTGCGCGAGGCGGCGATGTCCTCGACGCGCGCGAAGCTTGGCGGCGCCCTGCTGCGTGGTGCGCTGCGGGGCTTTCGCGATGAGATCGACCCGGAAGCGAACGGCGGCGCGTACCTGCTCGGCCTGCGCCGTCTTGGGGTCGTCCCGCACGGGCGCTTCACGCGCACAGGGTTTGCGCAGGCGATCCTGCGGGCGGAGCGCGGGGCGCGCGTGGACATCGTCGCGCAGACACACGAGGCGCTCGAGCAGGCCGGGGCGCTGCGGCGCTCACCCGCGTCCGCGTCTGACGCTAGCCTGCGCCACACAGGATGAGTGACACGCGCCACACCCGCGAGCAGGTCTTCGCGCTGATCCGCGCCCACCTGGCGGATGAGCTCGATGTCGATCCCGAGGTGATCGGCGAGGATACGCGCTTCAAGGAGGACCTCGAGGCGGACTCGCTGGACCTGTACACGCTCGTGCAGGAGCTGGAGGACACCTACGGCGTGCAGATGTCCGACGAGCAGGCGGCGCAGATCCTCACGGTGGGCGCGGCGGTGGAGTTCGTGCTCGCCCGCGACGGGGCCGTGAATGCGGAGCGATGATGCTGCTGGGGGAGTTGCTGGAGGAGCTGCCCGAGGACCTCGCGCGACAGGTGTTCACACATGCGTCCTGGAGCGAGCGCTCGAGCGACTCCTACACGCGCCTGGCGTTCCTCGGCGACAGCGTGCTCGCGCTGGCGGTCACGACGTACCTGTACCCGCGACTGGAGGCCGAGCGCTACGGTGCGGGACGGCTGACGAAGATCCGCGCGCAGGCCGTCTCGGGGGTCTCCTGCCGGGCTGTCGCAGAACGCTTGGATCTCCCGGCGAAGCTGCGCGCCGCCGCGCCGGAGGGGATCCGCGAGAGCGTCGCCGCGCTCGTGGGAACCGAGCGCGTGCTCGCCTCGGTGATCGAGGCGGTGATCGGAGCGTGCTACCTGCAATCTGGCTACGAGCGCACCGCAGAGGCTGTCGTGGAGGCGTTCCTTCCGGAGATCGAGGGCGCGCTGGAGCACCCAGCGGACTTCAAGTCGGCGCTGCAGGAGCTGCTGGCGCGGCGTGGCGCGGAGGTCAGCTACGAGATCGCCGCCGAGGACGGGCCTCCGCACGAGCGCACGTTCGCTGTGATCGCGCGCGTCGAGGGGCGGGAACTGGGAAAGGGCACCGGCCGCAGCAAGAAGCACGCCGAGCAGGAGGCAGCACGCGTGGCCGTGGACAAGCTCGCTTCAGAAGCGTGAACCCATGCGCCTGAAGTCGCTCACGCTAAACGGCTTCAAGTCGTTCCCGGACCGCACGCACCTGGACTTCGGCCCGGGCGTGAGCGTGGTCGTGGGGCCGAACGGCTCGGGCAAGTCCAACGTGACCGACGCGGTCCTGTGGGTGATGGGCGAGCAATCGCCGCTGGCGGTGCGCGGACAGTCGATGCAGGATGTGATCTTCGGTGGCGCTAGAGGGGTACAGCCGCGCAGTGCGGCGGAAGTGGAGATCGTGCTCGACAACTCCGACGGGCGCGTGGACTTGCCGCTGAGCGAGATCTCGATCGTCAGGCGACTGGATCGCAACGGCGAAGGCGGCTACCGACTGAACGGAGCTCGCTGCCGTCTCACCGACGTTTTGGAGGTGCTCTCGGACACGGGCTTGGGCAAGGAGACGCACTCGGTCATATCCCAGGGTCGGGTGGACGCGATCGTCACCTCCAAGCCCCGCGACCGCAGGATGCTGATCGAGGAGGCGGCGGGCCTGGGCAAGCACCGCAAGCGCCGCCGGCGCGCGCAGTTGAAGCTCGAACGCACGCAGGAAAACCTCGACCGCGCACTGGACGTGGAGCGCGAGGCGCGTAGTCGGCTGCGCCCGCTCAAGCGACAGGCTGAAGCTGCGGAGCTGCACGAGCGCTTGGAGCGCCAGATCCTCCAGGCTCGCTGGGAGCTCGCGCGCGATCAGTCGCGTGCGCGGCGGAGCGAGCTGGAGGCGGCGCAGGAGGCGGTGGCGCAGGCGCGCGCGGCGCGCACCGAGATCGAGCGTGCGCTGCAGGAGACGATCGAGGTGCGCGGCGCAGCCGAGCGCGCGCTGTCCGAGCGCGCGGAGCGCCACGACGCGCTCTCGCGGCGCGTGTACGAGGCACGCTCGGCCCGCGAGCGGCTAGCGCTGCGCTCCGAGCAGGTGGCCGCCAGTGCGCAGTCCCTCGCCACGCGCATCGAGCGAGCCGAGCAGGAGCTTCAGGTCTCAGCGCAGCCCGTATCGCCGGGCGAGAGCGCTGAGGCGGCAGAGGGTGAGAGTCGCGTCGAGACGTTGCAGGCACAGCTCGCCGAGATCGAGGCGAGCCGCGTCCAGGAGATCGAGCGCGAGATCGCCGAGCTGCAGAGTGCGCTGAGCGCGCAGACGGAGCGCATCGAGCAGGCGCAGACTGCTGCGCAGGCCGCGCGCGCGGCCCGTACGCAGGCCGACGAGCAGGCCGAGCAGGCGCGCAGACGCCTGGCAACGGCTGAGCGCGAGGCCCAGGACGCCCGGCGCGAGTCCGCGCGCGTCGGTGCGGAGCTCGCAGCGGCCAACCAGTTCCTGCGGGGGCATGCGCGTGTTGGCGGCGAGCAGCCCGACTCCGCGAAGGCGCTCAGCGAGGAGTTGCGGGTGCAGGACGGCTACGAGCTCGCCCTGGCCGCCGCGCTTGGCGGCCGTCTGGATGCCGCCGTGGTCGAGGACGTGGCGGGCGCGGAGGCGGTGCTCGACCGTGCTGGGCCAGATGGCGGTAGCGCCTTGCTCGCGAGCTCGGGCGCGGCACAGGGTGCCACGGACCTAGAAGGGGCCGAGCCGCCCACGCCTGGCGCACAAAGGCTGATGGAGCTATTGAGCGGCCCGCCCCAGGTGCTCGCGCTCGCGCGGCGGCTGCTCGCCGATGCGTGGGTGGTCGAGCGTCTGGAGGAGCTCCCCGCAGACTTCGCCGGTATCGCTGCCACGCGCGGCGGGCGGGTGTGGTTTGCGCCGTGGGGCGAGGTTCGTCAGCTGAGCGAGGGTGGCACCGAGCGGGTGCTTGCGCGCCGCAACGAACGCGACCGCCTAATCGCGCAGGCCGAGGTCGCAGCGCAGGCGGAGCACGCGGCGCGCGGTGCAGGCGAGCAGGTGCTCGGTGAGGTCCGAGCCGCGGAGGAGCAGCGGATCTCGGCTGAGGCGGCGCTGCGCGAGGCAGACCGGGAGCTCTCCGAGGCGGGCGAGCGCAGGCGCCAGACCGAGTGGCTGATCGAGCAGCGCCGTGTGGCGCCCGCTCAGGGAGCGCTGGCGGTGCGCAAGGCGGAGCTCGAGGGCGAGCTGGCGGCCGAGCGTCGCCAGGCTGAGCGCCGCGAGCGCGAGCGCGTCGAGCGCGCTGCTCGGCTCGAGCGCCTGCGCGCCCAGTATGAGATGGATCTCGCCACGCTCCCGCGCGCAGAGCGTTTGGCCGCGACGCTTGTCCTCGCAGCGGAGGGCGTGCAACAACGCTTGGCCGCCGTGGAGGCTGAGTTGGCTGCGGACAGTCGCGCGGGCGAGGAGATGACCGGCAGGCTGCGGGCCTGCGCGGCCAAGGAGGCGGAGATTCAGGCAGCGCTGCGCAGCGCCGGTGAGACGGTCACGGCCGCCGAGGTCGGGGCGCAGCGCCTGCGCGATCTGGCGGGCGAGGCTGAGCTGGAGCTGGCAAACGTTGCCGAGCGTCTCGGGCTCCCCGGCGCGGCGGTCGCCGACGGTCAGGACGGCGCCCCAGCGGCAGAGCCCGCCGTTGCGACGGTGACCGACGCCACCGCCGAGCCTGACGGCGCGGTGGAGCTCGAGCCGTTGAGCGAGGAGGAGATGCAATCGCTGCGTGCGCGCATCGAGCGGCTAACACGCCGGCGCGAGCAGCTTGGACCAGTGAACCCACTGGCCCAGGAGGAGTATGCGGAGGCGCTCGCGCACGCCGAGGAGCTGGAGAGCCAGCGCACCGATCTGGAGACGGCGCTGCGCGAGCTGCGCGGCGTGATCCGTGAGACCGACCGTCAGATCGAGGAGACCTTCGAGGAGACATTCGCGGCGGCCGCACGGAACTTCGAGGAGCTCGTCGGCGACGTGTTTCCCGGCGGCAGCGGACGCCTGCGTCTTGTGGCCGACGAGCAGGCGCCGCGGCCTGTGCTCGGCGGGCAGCCGCTCCCCGACGGGGAGGGCGCGGACGCGATCGAGGCCGCGGCCGAGGCCGAGAGCGAGGCCGAGGCCGGCGGCGTCGAACAGGAGCAGCTGCCGGGCGTCGAGATCGAAATCACTCCAGCCGGCAAGTCCACGAAGCGCCTCACGTTGCTTTCCGGCGGCGAGAAGTCGATGACGGCCCTCGCGTTCCTGTTCGCGGTGTTCCTGGCGCGCCCGTGCCCCTTCTACATCCTCGACGAGGTTGAGGCGGCGCTGGATGATCTGAACCTCGATCGCTTCCTGACGCTCCTGCGCCGCCACTCCGGCGGTGCCCAGTTCATCGTGATCACCCATCAGCGGCGCACGATGGAGGCGGCCGACTGGCTCTACGGGGTCTCGATGGGCGGAAACGGGGTGTCCAAGGTGCTCTCGCGGCGCCTGCCCAAGGACGAGACAGCCGAGTCAGAGGTCCAAGAGGTAGCGGAGGTCGCCTAGGAACCTGTTTCCTAGGGCGCTGCTATCGTCGCGCGCCCCGTGGCCCGCGACTGGAGTGAACTGTTCATCACCGATGCGCTCCGCGGCGCGGATGCGCCCGGCGCGCCCGGCGAGTCCGACTCGCGGCGCAAACGCGGAGGGCTGTTTCGTCGCCTACGCGAGAGCATGGCCAAGACGCGCCAGGCGCTCGGCTCGGAGATTCACGCGACGCTGTTCGGCGTTCTCGACGAGCAGACCTGGGAACGCCTGGAGGAGGCGCTGATCATGGCCGACGTCGGTGCGAGCACCACCGCGGCAGTCGTGCAGACGCTCGAGCAGGAGTCATCCTCAGGCGAGATCGAGGGAGGCGAGGCGCTCAGCGAGCGACTGATCGAGCTGTTGGCTACCACGGCCACGGTCGGCGATGCGCACATCGATATCCGGGCAAAGCCAACAGTGATCATGGCAGTTGGTGTCAACGGCACCGGCAAGACGACCACGATCGGCAAGCTCGCTTGGCACCTGCGCGAGGAACTCGGACATAGCGTGCTGCTGGCCGCGGCGGACACCTTCAGAGCCGCCGCCTCCGAGCAGCTCGAAGGCTGGGCGCAGCGCGCGGGCTGTGAGATCGTCGTTGGTGACGAGGGCTCAGATCCGGGCGCGGTGGCGTTCGACGCGATCGCGCAGGCGCGCGCGCGAGATGTCGACGTTGTGATCGTGGACACGGCTGGAAGGCTGCACACGCAGGACGACCTGATGGGCGAGCTCGGCAAGGTGCGGCGCGTGATCGCGCGCCAGCTCGAGGGGGCTCCGCACGAGACGCTGCTGACGATCGATGCGACGACCGGCCAGAACGGGCTGCGCCAGGCAAGGCTGTTCGCGGAGGTGGCGGACGTCAGCGGCGTGGTGCTGACCAAGCTCGACGGGACCGCGCGCGGAGGCATCGCGTTGGCGATCGCGCGCGAGCTCGGGCTTCCCGTGAAGCTGATCGGGGTGGGGGAGTCGGTCGAGGATCTGCGCCCGTTCGACCCACAGGACTTCGCGCGAGCGCTGATCGCCGAGGACTGATCGCACGCGAGAGGGCTCCAGAGGGGTAATCTGGAGGGATGGACGCGTGGATCCTGTGGGTCGTTATTGCTTGCATCCTCGGCATCGGCGAGATGCACACCGGGGCGTTCTACCTGCTTCCGTTTGCGATCGGGGCGGCGCTCGCGGCGGTCGTGAGTGTCCTCGGGGTCGGCGCGCTGCTGGCCGTGCTCGTGTTCGTGCTCACATCCGCCCTCGTGTTCGGAGCGCTGCGCCCCGTCGCCCGGCGCCACCGCCGGCTGCCCCCCGCAATCAGGACGGGGGCCGCGGCACTGGTTGGTAGACGCGCGATGGTGCTCGAGCGGATCGCCAACAACGAGGGTGTCGGCTGCGTGAAGATCGACGGCGGCGAGGTCTGGACCGCCCGCAGCTATGACGAAGACGAGGTGATCGACGTCGGCGAGCGCGTCGAGGTCGTGGAGATCAAGGGAGCCACCGCCCTCGTAATGCACTGACGCGTCTGACGCGGCCGATTACCTGCGCGATGCTGCGTCCTCCCCCATCCGGGGACGATGCGCTCGCTCGTGCGCGCAGCACACTTCGCTCACCGCGTCCTTGCCTCGCTTGACACTCGGCCGCGTCAGAGGCGTCGTGCCGATCGTGGCTGCTTGGATCGCGTGAGTGGACTTTCGAGGTACGCTCTGCCTGGCAGGTAACCGAAAGGAACCCCATGGTCGTTGTGATCGTCATTGTCGTGGTCGTCCTGTTTGTGCTGGGTCTCGCCTCGCGGACGATCCGCGTGATCCCGCAGGCGCGGGCGGGGGTGGTGGAGCGGCTTGGGCGCTACAGCCGCACACTCGAGCCGGGGCTGACGATCGTTACGCCGTTCATCGATCGTGTGCGTCCGTTGGTGGACCTGCGCGAGCAGGTGGTGAACTTCTCGCCGCAGTCGGTGATCACCGAAGACAACGTGGTCGTGGGGATCGAGACCGTTCTCTATTTCACGATCACCGATCCGCGCTCGGCGACGTATGAAATTGCCAACCCGCTGCAGGCGATCGAGCAGCTTACGGTGACGACGCTCAGGAACGTGATCGGCGGTCTGACGCTCGAGGCGACGCTGACTGCGCGCGAGAGCGTCAACACCGAGCTGCGCACCGTCCTGGACGAGGCGACGGGCAAGTGGGGCATCCGCATCAACCGCGTCGAGATCAAGTCGGTGGATCCGCCACAGGACATCAGGGCGGCGATGGAGAAGCAGATGCGCGCCGAGCGTGACCGTCGTGCGGCGATCCTCACCGCGGAAGGCGAAAAGCAGGCGCAGATCCTGACCGCGGAGGGCGCCAAGCAGGCAGCTGTACTCACAGCTGAAGGCGCGCAGCAGGCCGCTGTGCTGGACGCCGAGGGTGAGCGTCAGTCCGCAATTCTGCGGGCGGAAGGCGAAGCGAAGGCGATCGACACCGTGTTCTCGGCGATCCACGAGGGCAAACCCGACCGGGCGCTGCTGAGCTACGAATACCTACAGATGCTGCCGCAGCTGGCTGAAGGAGACGCGAACAAGGTCTTCGTCGTGCCCTCCGAGTTCGCCGAGGCGTTCGGCGGCATCGGCGAGGCGCTGAAAGGCAGGCTCGAGGAGGCGCCCCGCCCGCCCGCGCCTCCCAAGCCGCTGCGCTCGACCTCGCGCGCGCCCGAGCACGACGGCTGAGACGGGAACGCTCCCGCCCTGACCGGCGGGCGGCGGCTGCGAGAATCAAGCGCTCATGTTCGACTCGCTCGCCGAGAAGCTCCAGGGAACCCTGTCGGAGGTCCGCCAACGCGGAACGCTGACCGAGCAGGACGTCGACGCGGCGATCCGCGAGATCCGCCTCGCGCTGCTCGAGGCGGACGTGAACTTCAAGGTCGTGAGGGAGTTCGCTTCGCACCTGAAGGAGCGCTGCATGGGCGCGGACGTGGTCGGCGGCCTGAACCCCGGCCAGCAGGTCGTGAAGATCGTCTCAGAGGAGCTCACCTCGCTGATGGGCGGAACGGCAGCTGGTGTGAGCTTCTCAGCGCGGCCGCCGACGGTCATCCTGATGGCGGGCCTCCAGGGCTCCGGCAAGACGACCGCCACGGCGAAGCTCGCGCGCTACCTGCACGAGGAGCACTCCTCCTCGGTCGCCGTTGCGGCATGTGATGTGTACCGTCCCGCGGCGGTCGAGCAGCTCGTGAAGGTCGGCGCGCAGGCGGGCGCTGAGGTCTACCAACAGGGCACCGACAAGGACCCGGTGGACATCGCCAAGTGGGCGCTGGAGCGCGCCCGCCAGGAGGGCAAGGATGTGCTGATCGTCGACACGAGCGGCCGGTTGCACGTCGATGAGCAGCTGATGGCCGAGCTCGTGCGCATCCGTGACGCGGTCAAACCGCACACGGTCCTTCTGGTCGTCGACGCGATGACCGGTCAGGACGCCGTCAACGTCGCTGAGAGCTTTGCTCAGGCTGTTCAGTTCGATGGCGTGGTGATGAGCAAGCTCGACGGGGACGCGCGCGGCGGCGCGGCGCTGTCGGTGAAGGCGGTTACAGGTAAGCCGATCCTGTTCGCCTCGACGGGCGAGAAGCTCGACCAGTTCGAACGCTTTCACCCGGATCGGATGGCGCAGCGGATCCTCGGGATGGGCGATGTGCTGAGCCTGATCGAGAAGGCTGAGCGCCAGTTCGATGAGGACGACGCGCTGGCGCTCGAACGCAAGCTGCGCCGCAACGAGTTTGGCCTCGACGATTTCCTCGACCAGCTCAAGATGGTGCGCAAAATGGGCCCGCTGACGAGCATCCTCGGCATGATCCCCGGGCTCGCCGGCCACCAGTTGCAGAACATGAAGGTCGACGAACGCGAGCTCGACAGGATCCAGGCGATCATCCTGTCGATGACGCCGGAGGAGCGCCGTCGCCCGGAGCTGATCAAGGGATCGCGCCGGCTGCGCATCGCGCGCGGGTCAGGGACCAACGTCCAGCAGGTCAATCGTCTGGTCAAGCAGTTCGGCCAGATGCGCAAAGTCATGCGTCAGGTCGGGCGCGGCAAGATGCCCGACATCGGTGCCCTTATGCGCGGCGCCCGCTGAGCGCCGGGCGCCCGCGGGCCGCCTTCGGCGCTCACACCGTCTAAGCTCTGCAGGCCAAATAAGCAAAAACAGCGACATCTAGCGTTCAGCAGCACCGTTTTCGTATAGGCGCTCAGAGAGGAAACCGTGGCAGTCAGGCTCAGGCTCACGCGAGTGGGCGGTAAGAAGGACCCGATATGGCGTGTCGTCGTCGCCGACCAGCGCTCCCCGCGTGACGGTCGCGTGATCGAGACGATCGGCCACTACAACGCGCAGACCGACCCGTCGACGATCGTGATCGACGAGGAGCGCGCACGCAGCTGGCTCGCCCGTGGCGCGCAGCCCTCGGATACCGTGCGCAAGCTCATGCGCATCCAGGGCATCCACAGCTAGGACCACGTTGAGCTGCGCGATGCTGTGTCCTCGGTCGCTCGCGTGCACAGCACGCCACGCTCCCTGCGTCCGTGCCTCGCTTGCCCAACGTGCCCCTAGCCAGGTCGCGAGGTAGAGCGGCGGATGGCCGGCGAGAACCCCAGGCAGCTGCTCGAGTATCTTGCCGAAGGCTTGGTCGAGGACCCCGAGGCGGTTGCGGTGGAGCAGTTCGAGGAGGACGACGGCACGATCGTGCTGGAGCTCTGCGTCGGGGCTGAGGACTACGGCAGGATCATCGGGCGCGGCGGGCGAACGGCGCATGCGTTGCGCACGGTCGTCAAAGCAGCAGCAGCCGGCGAGGGCTCGCACGTGCTCCTCGACATCGTCGATTGACGGCCCCGTCGGAGCCCCCGGCCGACGAGGCGTCCTCACGCCCGCCTGGGAGTCTCTCCGTGGGTCGCGTCGGGCGTCCGCACGGTCTGGATGGGAGCTTCTACGTGACGCGCCCGCGCCCGCGGCTGTTGACGCTCGGCACGGAGGTCACGGTGGCGGGGCGCACCGCGGTGATCGTGCGCCGTGCCGGCACCGACGCGCGCCCGATCATCCGTCTGCAAGGGATCGAGGCGCGCACCCAGGCTGAGGAGTTGCGGGGAATGGATCTGAGTATCTCGGGAGGCGATGCGCCTGCGCTCGGCGAGGGCGAATGGTGGGCGCATGAACTGGAGGGATGCGAAGTGGTCGACGGGCGGCAGTTGCTCGGAACCGTCAACCGACTGATCGAGCTTCCCTCTTGCGAGGCGCTGGAGGTGCGTCCCGCGGGCGGCGGTGAGCCGGTGCTCGTGCCGCTGGTCAGAGACGCGGTGCGCGAGGTGACGCCGGCGCAGCGGCGCATCGAGGTGAACCTCGATTTCCTCGGGCTGGCTGGCGTGGATTCCAGCGGGGGCGCCGGCGCGGATGCGGGAGAGACGTGAACATCGACGTGTTCACTCTTTTCCCCGGCTGGTTCGAGTGGTTCGTCTCTCAACGGCACGTGAGCAACGCCCTGGCGGGCGGAGCCCACCTCGACTGCATCAACCCTCGCGACCACACATCCCTGAGCGGCGGTCAGGTTGACGACACGCCGTTCGGCGGCGGCGCGGGAATGGTGTTACGTGTGGATGTGCTGGACAGCGCGCTGCGGGCGCGCTATGGGATCGATCCCGTGACGCTGCGCGGTCGCCGGCGTGTGATCGCGCTCGCTCCCGGCGGGCGGCTCCTGGACGAGCAGCTCGTGCAGGAGCTCGCGGGCGAGCCGGAGATGACGCTGCTGTGTGGACGCTACGAGGGCTTTGACGAGCGCATCCTCGAGCACTACGCCAGCGATGTGGTGTCGATCGGGCGCTACGTCCTCAGCGGTGGAGAGCTCGCGGCGATGGTGCTCTGCGACGCGGTACTGCGCAAGCTCCCAGGAGCACTCGGGCACGAGCGCTCGGCCGCGGAGGAGTCCTTCAGCGATGCGCTCGAGGGTAACCCTGAGTACCCGCACTACACGCGTCCGGCCGAGTTTCGCGGCTGGCGCGTACCGGACGTGCTGCTCTCCGGCCACCACGAGGAGATCGAGCGTTGGCGGTTGGAACGCAGCCGCGAACGCGGCGGTTCGCTACCATAGCTCTTCGCGCCGGCCGGGATTCGTTCTCGGGGCTTTGAGTCACAAGGGCGCGCCCTCCTTCTTTTCAGTTATGAGCAGCGTAATCGCAACCATCGAGCGCGCGCAGCTGCGCCGCGTTCCAAACTTCGCGCCTGGCGACCGTGTCAAGGTCCACTTCCAGGTGATCGAGGGCGCTCGCAGCCGTGTGCAGGTGTTCGAGGGCGTCGTCATCAAGCGCCAGGGGCACGGAGCGCGTGAGACGTTCACGGTGCGCAAGCAGTCCTTCGGCGTCGGTGTCGAGCGCATGTTCCCGGTGCACTCCCCGAAGATCGAGCGCATCGAGATGGCCGCGCGAGGCGACGTGCGCCGCGCGAAGCTCTACTACCTGCGTGATCGCGTAGGTAAGCGCGCGAGGGTCCGCGAGCGCCGCTACACGGGCCCCGAACAAGCGGTCGAGCCCGGCCTCCTGGCAGAGCCAGAGCCGATCGACGCAGCGTCGGAGGGAGCGCCGAGCGCGACCGATGCCGATGGCGTGACGGTCGAGACCTCGGTCACAGAGGTAACTCAGGACGGTGAGCCCGGCGCCGGCGAGGCGAGTGGTGGGGAGCAGGCTGTCGGGACGGAGGCCGACGTGGCCACCGACGGGTCAGCGGTTGACGCAGATGTCGCCGCGGCCCCTGCCGCTGACGCCGGTGACGCCGATGCAGGCGCACCCGCCGGCGACGACGCGTAGGCGTGAGCCCAGGCGCGAAGGCTGAAGAGGGCGAGAGCTCCGGGGCGCGACGCCGCGGCAGGCGCCTGAGCAGCGATCACAACGCCGCAGTCCCGTCGCAGCCGCAGGGCGCTAAGAAGCGCGGCAAATCGACGCTCGCCTCATTCATCGAGCTCGTCATCATCATCGCGGTGGCGCTCGGTCTCGCGGTGGCGATTCAGGCGTTCATCGTCAAGCCATACAGGATCCCAAGCGGCTCGATGGAGCCGACGCTGTCGATCGGTCAGCGCGTGCTGGTGGACCGGATCGGCATGGACTTCAGCGAACCGCATGTCGGGGAGATCGCCGTGTTCCACCCACCTGAAGGGGCCGAGCAGGAGGAGTGCGGACCGACGCCACACGTGATCAAGTACGGCGAAGCCCCGTGCGGTACGCCGGTGCCGAAGGAGGCGAGCGTCAACTTCATCAAGCGGATCGTCGCCGGGCCTGGCGACGAAATCTACATAAAGGAAGGGCACGTCTACCGCAGGGCCGCAGGCAAGGGCAAGGGCACGTTCGTGCGTGAGCAGGACTCCTATATCCGGGCCTGCGGGGAAAACCCGGAGTGCAACTTCCCCAAGGCGATCAAGATTCCGCCCGGTCACTGGTTCATGATGGGGGACAACCGTGGCGAATCCGACGACAGCAGGTTCTGGGGACCAGTCCCCACCGGATGGATCATCGGAGACGCCTTCGCCACGTATTGGCCCCCTGATCGCATCGGAAGCCTCTAGTGAGCTCGGGAAGTCCGGGGGCGAGCTGAAGCCGAGCTCTGGCTCCTCGGCACGCGCGCGGCGCCGCGCCCGGCGTGCCGGCAGCGGTAAACGGCTGTTCGCATTCGACCGCCGGTTGGGCGTCCCGCTGGTGGCGGGGGCGGACGAGGCGGGACGCGGCTGCCTGGCGGGTCCGCTGGTCGCCGCGGGCGTGCTGTTCGACTACGACGCTCTGACGACGCGCGAGCTGCGTGCGCTAGGCGCTCTCAATGACTCCAAGCAGCACAGCGCGCAGGCGCGTGAGGAGCTTTATCCGCTCGTGTTGCGCAGCGCTGCGAGGGTCTGCGTGATCTCTCGCTGTGTGCGCGGGATCGACGCCCGCGGCCTGCACAAGACCAACTTGGCGGCCCTGCGCGATGCACTGCGTGCCGCGACCGCTGAGGTCAGAGGCGAGGTGATCTGCCTCGTGGACGGCTTCTCCGTGGCCGCGTTCGAGCATCCGCAACGGGCGATCGTCGATGGTGACGCCACGAGCGCTGCGATCGCCGCGGCGTCGATCGTCGCGAAGGTCACGCGCGACCGGTTCATGCAACACGCCGACGGGCAACACCCCGGCTGGAGCTTCGCTGAGCACGTCGGGTATTCGACGCCCTCCCACCGCGAAGCGATCCTGCGCCAGGGCGTCTCGCCGCTGCACCGCATGTCGTTCCAGTCGCTGGCCTATCAGCAGCTTGCCCTCTAGTAGCGGCTACTGTGAGCGTGGTATGCAAGGACCGCAGCTGACAGCAAAGACAGGTTTGCCGGCGATCGGTCGTGTGTCACTTGCGTTTGTGCGTGTCTGCTTGCGACCGTTCGGCTACCTGGCGTTCGTGGTCGCGCTGGGCGCGCTCTCCTCAGCTGCTCGGCTGCTGGGGGACGAGCACGAGCTCGGCTTCTTCGCTGGGCGCCTCAGCGGCATGATCTGGCGCTATCCGGAGATAACGCGTCGTGGCGTGCAGATGGCGTGGCTGGCTTGGGCTGTGTTGCTGGGCATCGCGGTTAGTCCCGCGGACCCGATCACTAGCCGGTGGGATGAGGCTTTGCTTTTGGTGCTCGCCGCGTGCGTGATCTGGCGTCGCTCGCACGCTGGGCACCAAGCCGAGCATTGAGGTTCTCGAGCGCCCGCTCCAGCCCGACCTCGGCAGGGTCGAGCTCGCGCATCGCCTGCGCCAGCCGGTATTCCGCGAAGTGCGCTGGACGGACCCCGCAGGCATCGGCGATCAGCTCCATCGCGCGCATGGACGGTCTGTCGTGGCCGTTCGCGAGCATGTTTATGTGGGCATGCGTCATGCCCTTGCCATCGATCTCGCGAGTTGCCTCAGCAAGTCCGCGGTAGCTGAGGCCGCGCTCTTTCATCAGCGCGCGCAGAGCGTCTCCAAAAGGCTCATCGCTTGTCCCCCGCTGCATGCGTGGGATCCTAGATGGTTGCTTGCGCGGTGGTGTGGCGCGCGTTCGCGGATGCTCACCACGCGCCCTCCACGTGGTCCAGGCGCAGCAGCGCTCCGCGGCTGTCGACGATCACACCGACGGCGTCGAAGCGCACGGTCCGCGCCGTTGGACGCTCGTGGCGCGTGTCGCTGAGCCATGCGACCGCCAGGCGCCGCACACGCGCGCGCTGACGCGGGCGTAGCCACGGGAGTGGCTCCTGGTCCGGGCGGATGGCGCGCTCGCCGTCTCGCACGCGCCGCGTCTTGACCTCCGCGAAGACGAGCGTGCGCCCGTCGAAGACGATCAGGTCGATCTCTCCGGCGCGTGTGCGCACGTTGCGCGCGAGCGTGGAGAAGCCCAGGCGCGTCAGGTGCGCCGCCGCGAGGTCCTCCCCGAGGCGGCCCACGGCGCGCCGATGGTCGAGAGGGCGCGCGCCGGACGGTGGTGGGCTTTGGCGGCACATGACCGCCACGCTAGGGCTGTAGTTGTGACCTCTGAGCGGCGTATGTGCCGATTCAGTGCGCTGATCGTGCCGAGAGTGTGTCCTACGGTTGTGAAGGTGGTGGGCGCGCGCCTCGCCGGGGGTGCTAGGCCTGAACAGCGCGGCGGCTATTGGAGCGCGTCGTGCGCCTACGACCAGTGGTGCGCGGGCGCACCCCGTTGGCGCGTGTGGCGCGTTGCACTTCCGCATGCTCGGCGTCGTTGACCGCCCACGCGAGGCGCTGCACGAGCTGAGCTGCGGCGTGATCGGTGCTGAGGTGGACGGAGCGCACCTGCTCGTCGAGTAGCACCGGCGTGGTCTCGCTCGCCTGAGATGAGACGGGATCGGCTGTGACGATGATTCTGGGCATGGAGGCTTCCTTTTTCGGTGGCTTGGCAGTCCGCGTCTTCGAGGATAGGGCGGGCGCTCGCCCGGAGGCGCTGGTTTGCGCGCGGTCCGCTCCCGCTCTTACGCTCGTCGCGCATCCGGTGCGTCGGCGGCGTCGACGAAGGGGAACGAACCACGACGGGCCTCAATATACACTAAATGCATCGAGATTATGAGAAATATGCCTGAGCGAGGCTGAAGCGGAACAAAGGCAAGCGTCGAAGCGCACACCGAACACAGCTCGCGTAGCCTGCTGGCGGTGAGCACGAACGACGATAACGCTGCGGCCAGCGGCCTGAGCGGGCCCGGAGGTCCGCGTTCACTGGATGGGGTGAGCAGCTTCATGGGCCTGCGCTGGGAGAACCCGGAGACGGTGCGTGTGCAGATCCGAGCAGAGCTGATCAACGGTGGCGGGCTGCTCTCGGGCGTGGCCACGTATGCGATGGTTGACTACTGCATGGGCTCCACGCTGTGGGCGCAGACCACGCGCGAGGAGCGGATCGCGACGATCTCGATCGCGATCAACTACATCCAGACGGCGAGGGAGGGTGAGATCGTGTGCCGCACGACGCTCGACCGCCGCAACCGCAACATCGCCGTGATGAGCAGCGAGGTGCGCCATGAGGACGGTCGGCTGCTGGTCACGGCGATCGGCAGCTACTCGATCTTCCCGGCGCGCGACCGGCACGCGACCCCCTCAGGCCGCTGACCGCGACCGCGCTGACGATCGCCGGCTCGGACTCTGGGGGCGGCGCCGGCATCCAGGCGGACCTGAAGGCGTTCGCGCGCTGCGGGGTGCACGGCACGAGCGCGATCACGGCGATCACCGCACAGAACACGTTGGCGGTCACAGCGGTGCACGAGGTGCCTGCGGAGATCGTTCTGGCGCAGGTGCGCGCGGTGCTAGCCGACATCCGCGTGGACGCGGTGAAGGTAGGCATGCTCGGCACCGTCGCGGTTGTGATGGCCGTTGCACGGGCGCTCAACGAGCTGCCACAGGGTACGCCGGTGGTGGTGGACCCGGTGATGGTGGCCGAGTCGGGCGCGCGACTGCTCGAGCCGGATGCCCAGGATGCGCTCGTGAGCGAGATCCTCCCGCGGGCGAGCGTACTCACCCCGAACCTGCCCGAGGCGAGGGTGCTCGTCGGTCATGCGGTGTCGACGCCCGGCGCACCGGGGCGAGCGGTAGATGAGGAAGCCGAGGTGCAGACGCTCGCCAGGGCGGTGGCGGCGCTCGGCCCGCGCGTGGTCGTGCTCACGGGCGGGCACCGGGAGCGGGCCGTGGACCTGTTCCTCGACACATCAGACGGCGAGCTCGTGCGCATCGAGGGCGAGCGCTACCCCGACGGTGCGGCGCACGGCTCTGGCTGCACACATGCCTCGCTGCTCGCCGCGCAGCTGGCGCTCGGGCGTTCGCCACTGCAGGCTGCAACCACCGCCCGCGCGCTCGCCGGCGCGGCGGTTGCGCACGGCCTGCGCGACGTCGGCTCAGGCGCGGGCCCAGTGGACGTGCTGGACCTAGCGCGTATGCGCGCGGGCTGACGATCCGCCCGCGCGCGTTTGCCATAATCACCGTAGATGAAGCTCCTGCGTATGAAGCCTGGTCATGGCGAGATCGTGCTCGCTGAGGGCGACGTGGCGGTGCCGGAGGAGGAGCAGGAGCTGATCGAGGCGTTCCGGCGGGAGCTCGATGCAGGCATGTGGGCGGCGGTGCCCACCGCTGCGCCGGGCGGTCGCCGCGAAGCGGAGCTGGTGAAGAGCTTCGACGAGGTGCCCCGCGACGCCGAGCGCGTGATCTTCTTCCCACGTGCCGCCGGCGGAGCGCCAGCGGCCACGCGTTAGAGCCTCGTGGGCCTCGCGCTGGGCACCGCTGCGATCGTGCTCGTGGTGCTCGTCTGGGAGCTGGCGCGCCCGACACTGAAACGCACGGTTGCGCGGCTGCACTTGCTGTGGGTGGAGCACCGTCGCGCGGGTGCGCCCTCTGGGTATGACCCGGGGCGCGAGCGCCGCGCCGAGCAGCGCGCGCGCTCGCTGCTGCGCTCGTGCGTGAACGAGCACGACTGGGCGATGTACCGCGACCTCGGCTTCCTGCGCGTATGGGGCGGCGGCGGCGAGCACGCCGACGCGGAGGGCGCCTCCTACGCGTACCTGATCTATCCGCACAAGCCGCTCGTCGCGTACATGCTCGACACGGGTGAGCTCTTGAACGAGTACTGCGTAGCGTTCCCCGACGAGTCCAAGCCGTATGGCAGCTCCAGGCTGCCCGACTCCGACGATGTGCTCGCGAAGTGGATGGCGCTGACCGCCGACGAGCGGCGGCTGGTGGGCGAGGCGAACATGCACCTGCCCGGACGCCAGGTGGACCCGGATCGGGTGCGTCGTGACCTCGTGCGCCTGCGCCGCTGGGAGCGTGAGCGCGTGCGCACGTACGAGCGTTCCTCGCGCCGGCACGGTGGCGAGGGCGATAACGTGCGCGCCGCGTGAGCACCCCGGACTCCTTCGACGTCAGGCACCGCAGCCGCGCCCTCACCGAGGGGCCGGAGCGTGCGGCTGCGCGCTCCTACCTGCACGGGATCGGCTACTCCGCCGAGGACCTGGCCAAGCCGATCGTCGGCGTGGCGCACTCTTGGATCGAGACGATGCCGTGCAACTTCAACAACCGCGTGCTCGCGGCGAAGGTCAAGGAGGGCATTCGTGCCGCCGGCGGTACGCCGATGGAGCTGAACACGATCGCGATCTCCGACGGGATCACGATGGGCACCGCGGGCATGCGCGCCTCGCTGGTCTCACGCGAGCTGATCGCCGACTCGATCGAGCTGGTCGCCTCCGCGCACGCGTTCGACGCGCTGGTCACGATCAGCGGCTGCGACAAGACGATCCCGGGCACGGTGATGGCGCTCGCACGGCTGAACATCCCCGGCCTGATGCTCTACGGCGGCTCGATCAAGCCGGGCCACTACAAGGGCGCGGAGGTGACGATCCAGCAGGTGTTCGAGGCGGTGGGGCAGTTCGCCTCGGGCAAGATCACCGAGGAGGAGCTGCACGAGCTCGAGGAGGCGGCCTCGCCGGGCGCGGGCGCGTGCGGGGGGCAGTTCACGGCGAACACGATGGCGATGGCGTTCGAGGCGCTGGGAATCTCGCCCGCCGGCACCGCGATGGTGCCGGCCGAGGACGGGCGCAAGCTCGAGGTTGCCAAGCAGGTGGGCGAACTGGTTATGGACGTGCTGCGCCGCGGCCAACGCCCGAGCGACGTGATCACGAAGCCGGCCCTGGAAAACGCGATCGCGGCGGTTGCCACGAGCGGCGGCTCGACCAATGGTGTGCTGCACCTGTTGGCGGTCGCATATGAAATGGGGGTGCCGCTGGACATCGACGAGTTCGAGGCGATCTCCGAGCGCACGCCGCTGCTGTGCGACCTGCAGCCCGGTGGGCGATACGTGGCGACGGAGCTCTACGAAGCGGGGGGCGTGCCGCTCGTGCTCGCCCGACTGAAGCAGGCGGGGATCCTGAACGCGGACGCGCCGACCGTGACGGGGCGGACGATCGGCGAACACGCCGATGAGGCCGTGGAGACGGACGGCCAGCCAGTCGTGCGGCCGCTGTCGAACCCGATCAAATCGACGGGCGGCTTCGCGATCCTGCGCGGCAACGTCGCCCCGGAAGGCTGCGTGGTGAAGCTCTCAGGGCACGAGCGGCGCAAAGCGGTTGGGCCCGCACGCGTGTTCGACGGCGAGGAGGCGGCGATGGCGGCGGTGCTCGCGCACGAGCTGAAGGCAGGCGACATCGTCGTGATCCGCGCCGAGGGCCCGGCGGGTGGCCCGGGCATGCGCGAGATGCTGTCGGTGACGGCGGCGATCGTGGGGGAGGGGCTCGGCGAAGAGGTTGCGCTGATCACCGACGGGCGCTTCTCCGGCGCCACGCGCGGCTTCATGGTCGCCCACGTCGCGCCCGAGGCCGTTCGCGGCGGCCCGATCGCGGCGATCCAGGACGGCGACGAGCTCACGATCGACGCGGACACGGGCCGGCTGGACGTGGCGCTCTCCGACGAGGAGATCGCGGCCCGCGTGAGTGCGTACAGCCGCCCGCCGCGCGCGGACGAGCACATCGACGTGGCGATCCAGAAGTACGCCAAGCTCGTAGGCAGCGCCGCGTCAGGCGCAGTTGCCCGCTAGAAGCCGCTACTCGGCGAGGAACTCCTCGAGCAGCTCGTTGAAGGCGGCGGGGCGCTCGAGCATGGACATGTGCCCGGTGTCCTGGAAGACCACCTTGTGGGCGTCGGGGATCAGCTCGACGAACACGTCGGCGTCGCGCAGGGGGACGAGACGGTCGCGGTCGCCCCACACGACGAGCGTGGGGCATGCGATCTCGGGTAGGCGCTCACGGATGTCGTAGTCGAGGATCGACTCCAGTGCCTGGAAGAAGCCGGGCTTGCCGGCGCCGCGCAGCTGCTCGGCGGCGAGCGCTGCGGGTAGGTGGCCGGGATGGGCGACGACGAGCGCCATCAACGCCTCGCGCAGGCGTGCGCGTCGCGCGACCGTGTCTGACTTTGAGGCGACCCAGCCGGCGGTGGTTGCCAGCACTGTCTCCAGGCGCCGCAGCGAGCCCAGCGCCCGCGTGGTGCCGGGGTGGCCCGTGGTTGAGATCCCGGCGGCGGAGACGAGCACGAGGCGCTCGACGCGCTGGGGGAAGGCGATTGCGAGCTCCGCGGCGATGAAGCCGCCCATAGAGTTGCCGACGACGGCGGCGGCATCGATGCCGAGCTGGCCCAGCAGCTGGTCCAGCAGCCGCGCGTAGCCGGAGATCGTGATCTCCTGGGAAGGCATGGGCGAGTAGCCGAAGCCGGGGAGGTCGAGCGTGATCACGCGGTGCTCGGCTGCCAGCACGGGTAGCTGCTCGAGCCAGTTGGCCCAACAGCCGGAGAGACCGTGTACGAACACGAGCGGCTGGCGGACCTCGCGCTCCGCAGACCCGGCGCTGCTTCTGGGCCCGAGCTCGATCGTGTTGACGACCTGCCCGTCGGCAAGGATCCAGCGCTGGTGCGCGCTCCAGTCGATGTCCAGCCAGGCGGAGCGCCCCGCCGGCCCGTACGCGTCGAACGCGTGCACGGTGCGGCTCGGTCGGGACCCATTTACCCCGCTCGTCTGACCCAGGGCACCGTGCCCTTGCGCGTCGGAGCTCATCTGTTGAATGTACCGCCAGGCAGGCGGAGAACGGGACGCGGCGAATCAAGGCGGGGATATGCCAGCGCAATCGGATTCAGCGGGGACGATCGAGCAAGAGCAGCTGAGCGTCACATGGGTGGCGGCGATCGCGCTCCTGGACGAGGACCTGCGCCGCCGCGATGCGGCCGAGCGCACCCGCCGCGCGTACGCGCTCGACGTGGGTCAGTTCGCGCGCTGGTCCCACGCGCACGGGCTCACGCCGAGGACGGTCGACCCGAAGGCGGTACGCCGCTACATCGCGCATCTCTCGGAACGCTCGAAGGTGGGTGACGCTCGCGCCGCGCCGAGCACCTCGGCGCGCAAGCTGGCGGCGCTGCGGGCGCTGTTCTCCAGCCAGCGCGAGCATGGCCTGATCGCCCAGAACCCGGCCGATCTGGTGTCCACGCCGCGCAAGGGGACGTATCTGCCGCGTGTGCTGAGCGCGGGCGATGCGAAGCGGCTGCTGGAGGGGATCCCGAACGGCCTGCCGGCGCAGGCGCTGGAGCTGCGCGATCGCGCGCTGTTCGAGCTGGCGTACTCGTGCGGGCTGCGCGCGGAGGAGATCGTGACGCTGGAGTGCGCGGACGTGGACTACGACGCGGAGCAGCTGCGCGTGGAGGGAAAGGGGCGAAAGACGCGCTTCGTGCCGGTGGGCGAGCCGGCGATGGCGGCCGTGCGGGCCTACTTGGAGCGCGGGCGCAAGCAGCTCGCCGACCAGGCGCCGGCAGGCTCGGCGGCGCAGGCGCTGTTCCTGAGTAAGACGGGCAGAGCGCTGGGCACGAGCGACGTGCGCAGGCGGCTGCGCACGTGGACGACGCGCCTGGGCGTCGGTGAGGGAGCGTCCCCGCACGCGCTGCGCCACAGCTTCGCCACGCACCTGCTGGACGGCGGCGCGGACCTGCGCAGTATTCAGGAGCTGCTAGGACACGCAAGTGTGTCCAGCACTCAGATTTACACTCGGGTAGAGTCAGCCAGGCTCAGAAGCGCGTATGCGCGCAGCCACCCTCGGGCATGAGTGACACTCGGGCATGATTGAGATACCCACCGGCCCCTAAGGGGATGGAACCCTGGAGACGAACGTCAAACCGATCGAGCTGCGTGAATTGTGGCGTCGTTACAAGAACGACGGCGACAGTCGTGTGCGCGAGCGCCTGGTCGTTGCGTACTCGCCGTTGGTGAAGTACGTGGCCGGACGTACGGCTGCGGGGCTGCCGCCGCACGTGGAGGAGGCGGACCTGATCTCCTACGGCCTGGTTGGCCTGATCTCGGCAATCGAGCGCTTCGATCTCTCACGCGACATCAAGTTCGAGACGTACGCGATCATGCGCATCAAGGGCGCGATCATCGACGAGCTGCGCTCGCTGGACTGGGTTCCGCGGAGCGTGAGGGCGCGCGCACGCGAGGTCGAGCGCGCGAACGCGAAGCTCGAGCACACGCTGCAGCGCGCGCCCACCGACGAGGAGTTGGCGGGGGAGCTGGGGATCACGGTGGACGAACTGAACGACTCGCTGCTGGCGATCTCGCACTCCTCGATCGTGGCGCTCGACGAGCTGTGGAGCGTCTCGGATGCCAGCGGCGACCAGGTGTCGCTGATGGACACGATCGAGGACCCGGGCGCGCCGGACCCGGCGCGGGCGCTGGACGTGGGCGACCTGAAGGACAGGATCGCGGAGTCGATCGCGAAGCTGCCCGAGCGCGAGAAGCTGGTGATCGCGCTGTACTACTACGAGAACCTGACCCTGCGCGAGATCGGCGAGGTCCTCGGCGTGACCGAGTCGCGCGTCTCACAGATGCACACCAAGGCGGTGCTGCGGCTCAGATCCCGGATGCAAGAGGAGTCCTTCGACGATTGATACGGGAGACGCGGTAGCGCGTCGCCCGAATTGACGTTGTAGGCGCCGGTCACGACAGCCTGGGTCGCGGAGGGCGCTAGCTCCTAGTTGACGTGCCCACGTAGGTTGTGAACGGCTGAGGAGGCATCCGGGCCTCATCCGAGGCTGTGGGTCTGCGAAGGCTCACGACCTAGGAGGACCCGGATGCAGATCCACGGTAGAGCGAAGCTCGGACCGGCCGGTCGGCTGGCGTTGACGCAGGCGGTGATCGATGGGATGACGTTGAGGCAGGCCGCTGAACGCTTTGGTGTCTCGGTGGCAACGGCTCATCGCTGGTGGCGCCGGCGGCTGGATGCCACCTCGGATGAGCTCGTCTCAGGCGTCTGGCTGTTTGACCGTTCCAGCCGCCCTCGGCACAGCCCTCGGTTGCTTGACGCGATCGAGCAGGAGCGCATCTGTGAGGCCAGGCGACACACCGGATGGGGACCACGACTCGTCGCTGGCAGAACCGGGCACCCTCACTCGACGGTGTGGAAGGTGCTGCATCGCCATGGCCTCTCTCGGATCAAGCGCTCACCGCGTGAGCCCGCCAGACGCTATGAGTGGCCGTGCCCTGGAGATCTGTTGCACATGGACACTGCACGCCATGCGCGCTTTGAGCGGCCAGGGCACGCCGTGACTGGGGTCCGCAACCAGACGGGTGCTGAGAAGCGCGCGGCCGAGAAGCGCGCGGGCCGGGGCTATGACTTCGCTCACGCGGTCATCGACGATCATTCCCGCCTGGCCTACGTCGAGCTGCTCGACGACGAACGAGCAGCAACGGTCACCGCGTTCACCACCCGCGCACTCGACTGGTTCGCCGCGCGTGGCATCCACGCCAAGCGCCTCATGACGGACAACGCCTGGGTCTACATCAAGAACCAGTCCCTACGCGAACTGCTTACCGCCCGAGAGATCAAGCACCTACGCACCAAGCCCTACCGGCCCCAGACAAACGGGAAGGTTGAGCGCTTCCACCAGAGCATGGCAAGAGAGTGGGCCTACGGCCTCAGCTACCGCTCACACCACCACCGCAACCAAGCCCTGCCACACTGGCTCGAGCACTACAACACGCGCAGACCACACTCAGGGATCGAGAACCGGCCGCCCATCAGCCGCGTTCACAACCTCCGTGGGCAGGACACCTAGTCGCCCGCCTGCATCTGCGGTGGGGCCGCCTCGAGCTCCTCTCTCAGCGTGTAGGAGCATCGCACCCGGCTACCTCGACGCGGGCGATCGTTTGGAAGGAGAGCTGCATTTCCAGTCCTGCTGTGTCGTTGCGGGCGCTGGCGTGACGGAGGCGCCGGGCGAGCCGTCGGTACGCCGCCTCGGCTCCCGCGACCGCATCGAGCGAGCGCGGAGCGGCTCCGGCCCCACGAAGTTGGACGGTCGCTTCGCGACTTCTCGTCTCGGCTTCAAGACTCCCCTGTGTCACGCGCGCGGCGGGCAGGCGGCCCCGCAACGCACGCGGCTGGGGATCGCGGAAGTCCTGCGTGTCGGCGATCCCTTCGAGTCTGGCCTTGAGGTTCCCGCATGCGATCCGCACGCGTTCGGACGCGCTAACGGCGTGTGCGGTGGGTTGGCTCGTCGACCCGCACGCCGGGAGAACGAGGGCTGCCAGTGCGGCTGCACCCAACGCGCGTCCACGCATTGCCGGAGCGTATCCGGCTCGTCTACGCCCGGCTGTCATGGTGGGGTAAGCAACCGAGCATCGACCGAGGAGGCACCGTGGAGTTGAGGATCTTCGTCGAGCCGCAGGAAGGCGCGAGCTACGAGCAGCAGCTGCTGATGGCCAAGGCGGCCGAATCGCACGGCTTTGGAGCGTTCTTCCGCTCCGATCACCTGCTGCGAATCAAACCTGGGTCGGGGCTCCCGGGCCCGACCGACTCGTGGGTGACGCTGGGCGCGATCGCGCGCGAGACGAGCACGATCCGGCTCGGCACGATGGTGACCTCCGCGACGTTCCGGCTGCCCGGTCCGCTGGCGGTCGCTGTTGCGCAGGTCGATGCGATGAGCGCGGGGCGTGTGGAGTTCGGGCTCGGCACGGGCTGGTTCGAGGCCGAGCACCTCGCCTACGGCATCCCGTTCCCGCCGGTACGCGAGCGCTTCGAGCGCCTGGAGGAGCAGCTGCAGATCCTTACCGGGCTGTGGAGTGCGGCCCCGGGCGAGAGCTTTGAGTTCTCCGGGCGCCACTATTCTCTCGGCGCCGGTCCTGCGTTGCCCAAGCCCTTCCAGCGTCCGCACCCGCCGGTGATCATCGGTGGCCTTGGAAAGCGCCGAACGCCGGCTCTGGCCGCGCGCTTCGCTGCTGAGTTCAACGTTCCGTTCGCCGATGTCCACACGACGCAAGCGCGCTTCGAGGCTGTACGCGACGCGTGCCGCGTGGCCGGACGCGACCCGGACGAGCTCGTGTACTCGCACGCGATCACGGTCTGCTGCGCCGACACAGAGGCAGAGCTGGAGCAGCGGGCGTTGCGCATTGGGCGCGAGCTGAGCGACCTGCGCGAGAACGCGGCGGCGGGCACGCCGCGCGAGGTGGCGCAGCGGCTGCGCGCGTATCGAGACGCGGGAGCGTCCCGCTGCTACCTGCAGGTGATCGACATCGACGATCTCGACCAGGTGGCGCTGATCGCCGCGGAGGTGATGCCGCTCCTAGATGGTGACGCCGCGTAGGGGCTCTGGACCGAGGCGCGCGACGGCGGTATCGTGGCTGTACCCAGCGGAAGGAGATACTCATGCACTCGCCAGCGGACCGGATTCGCAACGTGGCCCTCGTCGGACATCGAGGGTCGGGGAAGACGGCGCTGCATGAGGCGCTCCTGTTCGAGGCAGGGGTGACTAACCGTCTGGGGTCGGTCCCGGATGGCACGACGGTCTCGGACTCTGACCCAGATGAGCAGGCCCGCCAGATGTCGATCTCGGCGGCGCTGTCATCGTTTCAATGGCAGGGGCGCAAGATCAACCTGCTGGACACTCCGGGCGAGCCGAGCTTCGTGGCGGACGCGCTGGGGGCTCTGCGTGTGTGCGAGTCGGCGGTGTTCGTGATCAACGCGGTGATGGGCGTGGAGGTCTCCACGACGCGCCTGTGGGCTCGTGCGGCGGATCTGGATATCGCACGCATGCTGTTTGTGAACATGCTCGACCGTGAGCGTGCTGACTTCTTCCGAACGCTTGAGCAGCTCAAGCGGGCGTTTGGCCCGCACGCGGTCGCCACTGAGATCCCGATCGGATCCGAGCACGACATCGAGGGCGTGATCGACCTGGTGGACATGAAGGCCTACCGCCAGGAATCCGCAGAGCGCGCCGGCTGGAGCGAGGTCGAGATTCCCGACGCTGAGGTGGAGCGGGCGCGGGAGTACCGCGAGAAGCTCATGGACGAGGTGTGCGAAGTGTCCGACTCGCTGATGGAGCGCTACCTGGAGGGCGAGCAGATCTCCCACGGCGAGATCGTGGATGCGCTCAAGGAGGGGACCAACCACGGCAGGATCTTCCCGGTGGTGTGCGGGGTGGCGACCCGCAACCTCGGCACGACGCGCCTGCTGGACGCGATCGTCGAGGACCTGCCCTCGCCCGTCAAGCACGGCTCGCTGTCGGTCGGCGAGGTCGAGCTCAGCGCGAGCGAGGACGGTCCTCTGTTCGCGTATGTGTTCAAGACGAGGGCCGACCCGTTCGCGGGGCGGATCAACCTGCTCCGTGTCTACCAGGGCGTGCTGCGCGCCGACAGCCAGGCGCTGAACACACGCGTGCACGTCAAGGAGCGGGTGGGACAGCTCGTGGCGTTCGCCGGCAAGGACGCAGAGCACGTGCCGGAGTTCGGTCCGGGAGACCTCGGCGCGATCGCCAAGCTCAAGCAGACACGCGCCGGGGACTGGCTGGCTGACCGCGACGAGCCGATCGACATGCCCACGCTGAAACTGCCCTCGCCGGTGATGGCCTTTGCGGTCGAGCCGAAGAGCCGGGGCGATGAGGAGAAGGTGCTCTCCTCGCTGCGACGCCTGCAGGAGGAGGACCCCACGATCGACTTGCATCGTGACCAGCAGACCGGCGAGCAGATCGTCGCCGGCCTCTCCCAGGTGCACGTCGAGGTGATCGTCGACAGGTTGCGCTCGCGCTTCGGGGTTGAGGTCACGCTGAAGCCGCCGCGCGTGCCCTACCGGGAGACGATCCGCGCGAGCGCAGCCGCTCACGGCCGACACAAGAAGCAGTCTGGCGGCCGCGGACAGTTCGGCGACTGTCACATCGAGATCCAGCCACTCGGCGACCACGAGCACCCCACGGGTTTTGAGTTCGTGGACGCGATCAAGGGCGGTGTGATCCCCAGCTCTTTCGTCCCCGCGGTGGAGAAGGGCGTACAAGAGGCGATGGCCTCTGGCGTGCTCGCGGGCTATCCGGTCAAGGGCGTGCGCGTGCGCCTGTTCGACGGCGCCCACCACTCCGTCGACTCCTCCGAGATCGCGTTCAAGCTCGCGGGCATACAGGCGATGAAACAGGCGCTTGCGCTCGCCGACCCCGTGCTGTTGGAGCCGATCATGCTCGTCACGCTCTCTGTCCCAGAGGCGCACGTGGGCGACGTGATCGGCGACCTGAACAGCCGCCGTGGACACCCGCTTGGCATGGAGCCCGTGGGTGCGATGACCGAGATCAAAGCCGAGGCGCCGATGTCGGAGATGCTCACCTACGCGCCGGACCTGCGCTCAATCACACAGGGCCAGGGCGACTATACGCTCGAGTTCCTGCGCTACGACGAGCTCCCAGAGCATCTCGCGCAGAAGGTCGTCGCCGAGGCGGCAGGTCAGGACCGCCCAGCCGTCCACGTTTAGAGGGGCGACTGGACGCAGAGCGGCGGCTACCGATACTCTGGTTGACCGATGGCCACCCGCACGATTGTCACCTCACAACCGGACGTCGAGTGCGAGGTGTGCGAGCGTCGCCTGCTCAGAGGCGAGCAGCCGGATGTATTCCTCGCAGCCGGACGGCGGCGGATCGTATGTGAGCTGTGCGCACCGCGCGCGGCGCACGAGGGTTGGATGCGCGAGACCGACAGCCAATCGCTGAGCATGCCGCCGATGCGCCCGCGCCGCGGCCGCAGCCTGTTCGAGCGGCTGCGACAGGTCGGTAAGCCGACCGGCGCCGGCGCAGGCGCCGAGGCAGAGACATCAGCGGCGGATGCTGAGGAGCAGAGCTCCTATGACCTGTTCGACGGCTACACGCGCGCCGGCGCCGTGCCGGCCCGTGCCGCCGCGCAATCGTCCGCACAGCCGCATCCCGACAGCGAGGCGCGCACGCCGGGCTGGGATGAGACCGCCACACTCGCTGCAGAGCAGGCCGAGCTGGACGGTGCGCTCGCCGCGCAGGCAGCTGCGCCCGTTGAACAGGCGTCTCCCTATCTCGAAGACGCGGTCACGGTTTTCAACGCCAGCGAGTTTCCGCGGCGCGTGGCCGGCGTGACCCGTTCGCTCGGCGCCCCGATGGTGACTGTCCGCTCGGCGGAGCATCTCAACAGCGTCGTCACGATCGTGGTTGCCTGGGAGCTGTGCTGGTACCGCTACGAGGTGGACCTCAGCGAACCGGTGGTCGAGGCCCAGGTGACGGCGCAGGGCACAGAGCTCGCAGAGCTGGCACGCGAGGATCGTGCGCCCAACGCGGCCGCCGCCGACTCGGGCGCGCTGGTACTCACCGGCGCCTGAGATGGTTGATTCCACGGTGCTGCACCGCCGGCTGGCACGCCTGGCCTTCGCCGGCCTTTGTCCTCGGGCTCGCCCTTGCCGCCAGCAAGGGCTTCGCCCTGCGTCCGCGGCCGACTCGACCATCCGCACCCCCGAAAAACGGCACACCACCGTGGAATCAACCATCTGAGCCGGCTTGTGACGATTCCGTACCGTCGCTTGCGTATTCGCGTGCGCGGAGTAAGATCGAGACCACGATGATCTACTGCGTCGTACCAAGACCACTGGCTGATGAGCTTTACCCGAAGCTCGTGGAGCACTACAGCGATGACGAGAACGTGAGCGTGATCGTCGATCGTCGCGAGTTCGACCGCCGCGCCCGTTACGCGGGTAGCAGCCGGGCGAGCGAGGACGTTCAGCGACGCATCGTTCGTGATCGTCGTCGTGCTCGAGTGCCAGGCGACCTGCTGCCGCTCGCCACCGCCTCCTAGCGGCTGCGCGCCCGCCCCGCGGATCGCACGAGCCGCCGATGCCGCGCGCGCGAGCGCTTCGTCCCCGGCGAGCTTCATACTGCAGCCGCGATGAAGGTCATAGTCAACGTGGACGGCGGAGCCCGAGGCAACCCCGGTCCCGCCGCGGCCGCATGCGTAGTCCGCTCCACCGACGGAGACATCCTCGACGAGCAGGCGCAGCTGCTGGGAAGGGCCACCAACAACGTGGCCGAGTACCGAGCGCTGCTCCTCGGCCTGACAAGAGCAAGAGAGCTGGGCGCCGACGACGTGGAAGTCATAGGCGACTCAGAGCTGATCGCCAAGCAGGTCCAAGGCCTATACAAGGTCAAGCACCCAGCAATGCGCCCGCTCTACCTGGAAGCCATGGAGCAGCTGAGAACCTTCCAGCACTGGAAGATCCGCACGGTCCCCCGAGCCCAAAATGCGGACGCTGACGCCCTAGTAAACGCCGCGTTGGACCAAGCAGCAGCGGCTTCCCGCTAGGGCGCAGGTCCGCCACCCCTAGCCGCAGCGGCGCGCGCCGGTCCCAAGCATAGGCAGAGCGGACCGCACCGGTCCCAACCTCTAGGCCAAGCGGAGCGACGAGGCGATTTCGCTCGCCCGCGAAGCCGCGAGCGAAATCGACTCGACGCGGAGCGCTAAAGCGAGTGCGCCGATTTGGCGATCGCCAGCATCTGCGCGTTGGACAGTTCCTCCAGCAGCGTGTTGTTCAGCCAGTAGAGGACTTTGTGGGATACCCATCCGATCACGTGGATGTGTTCGCCGTCGTTGACGATTTTGTATTCGATGCCGCCGATCTTCTCGTTGCGCGAGTGCGCGAAGATCGGCGGTCCGAGCCAGTCGGTTGCCTCGAAGTCGTAGTAACCGCCGATCGGGTTCTGCTGCCAGACGACAACGTATGCCTGGTGCGGTCTGCCGTGCTCATCTTTGAGCGTGTACGCGCGCACCGTCTGCTGTTCGGCCTGGCCGGTCTGCAACGTTGGGTAGAGGACGTGGAAGGGGATCGATAGCGCGGCTTTGACGACTTCGGTCTCGCCGCTGGATGAGGTGGGGTAGAGGTCGATCTCCGCCGGGGAGACGCTGGCGCTCGAGTGATGATGGTGGTGCGTGTGGGAGCTCGAGGCGTGGGGCTTGGAGGAGGGTAGGTGCAGCTGTTCGTGGCCGTTGAGGAACGTGTCGAGGGTCTGTTTCTCCAGTTCCGGTGAGGAGGTCACGTAGTCGCCGCCGCCGACCACGTCGTCGATGTTCGTCGTCAGGAACTTCACCTGGCGCAGCGGCTTGGTCTGGGAGAACGCGACCAGCTTGGCCAGCAGGATCAGCTCGCTTGCCGATGCTGGGAAGTTCGTGCGGATTGCGTGCCCGACAGCTTTGGCCACCGTGTCGATCTGCCCGAGCTCGTTGCTCGGGTTGATCTGCTGGCGCAGATCGCGCAGGAAGTCCTGCTGGCGTGCCACGCGCACGAAGTCGTCATCGGTGTGGCGGTAGCGGACATAGTCGAGCGCGTTTTCGTAGCAGAGCTTCTGGTAGCCGGGCTGGAGGTTGATGCTCGTGTAATCGGTTTCCGTCGTGCCGACGTTCTCGTTGTAGTAGCGGTGGTCGACCATTACATAGGCGCAGCCGAGCGTGTCGACGACTTTGATGAACCCCGAGAAGTTCACGTCCACGATGCCGTTGAGCTTGAGTTCCGGGAAGACTTCGCGTTTGATCGTTTCTGCGGCGAGTACCGTGGCCTCATTTGAGCCGCCGATCTGGCTGCCGATCGTGTAGGCAGCGTTGATCTTTTCCTGCGAGTAGACCTGCCCGGACGGCGTGACGATGTTGACCATGAGATCGCGCGGGATCGACAGCACTGAGGTCTGTCCCTGGACGGGGTCGAAACGTACGAGCAGGATCGTGTCGCTGTGAGGCGCGGCCCCGCGTTCTTCGGCGTTCTTGGAGCCGCTGCGCCTGTCAGAGCCGAGAATCAGGAAAGTCTGCGGGCCGCCACCGTATTCCGTGGTGATCAGGCCCTTGGGCGCTGAGATGTGGCTGATTTCTGGAAATACCTCTTTGGCGATGCTGCTCGCCTCGTTGAGCGCGACCGTCGCGGTCGCGGCACCGCTCAAACCTGCGATCACCACGCCGGCGATCAAAAAGCGCTTCCACATGCTCCACCACAGCGAGGGCGGACGCTCGTCGTTCATGGCGTGTCTGGATGTGGCTGGACGTGACAGGTCATAATGCCCGAGGGCAAGCCGACGCCGGCCTCCGACGGCGCGCTTCGCTGCAAGGGTAGCGACCGGACCGGAGCCCAAGCGCCGGGTGGATGGATACGCTCGATCGGTGCTGAGCCCCCGCAACCGCGAGCTTCTGGGCCTCATACCGTCCGCGCTGCTGGTCACCGCCGGCTTCACCGCGATCTTCATCCAGGCGCAGAACAACACGCCCGGCGCCTCCACGAACGTCACGTTCAACCACATCTCGAGCGTCTCGCTGACCTATGGCGCGCTGTTCCTCGGGCTGTGCTTGGCCGGGCATCTGGTGATCCGCTTCGCGCTGCCACACGCCGACCCATACCTGTTCCCGCTCGTGGCCGTGCTTGCGAGCGTGGGGATCGTGATGCTCTACCGGATCGAACCGGTGCTGGCGCGCCAGCAGGCGCAGTGGATGGTGCTTGGGCTCTTCCTGTTCGCTGCCACGATCTTCGCTCTGCGGCGCGGCGGCGTGGGCGTGCTGGAGCGTTATCGCTACACGATCGCCGCCGTGGGCATCGGGATCACCGTGCTGCCGCGTGTGCCGGGGATCGGGGAACAGGTCAACGGCGCCTACCTGGCGATCCATCTCGGCAGCATCTCCTTCCAGCCGGCAGAGCTCGCGAAGGTCGCGATCGTGATCTTCCTCGCGAGCTACCTGCGTGACAACCGCCAGATCCTCGTTACCGCGGGGCGGCGCTTCCTCGGGGTGACGATCCCGCCGATGAAGCAGTTCGGCCCGATCTTGATCGTGTGGGGCGCGTCGATGGCGACGCTCCTGCTCACCGACGAGCTAGGCACCTCGTTGATGTTCTACGGCGCGTTTCTGGCGCTCCTGTATGTCGCCACCGGACGCTTGTCGTTCCCGGTGATTGGGATCGTGCTCTTCGCGATCGGCGCCTGGTATCTCACTGGCCACGTAAGCCATGTGCAGGCGCGCGTCCAAGCGTGGGAACACCCCTTCAACCCGGCCCTTTACCACCGCGAAGTGGGGGGCAGCTACCAGCTCGCGCAGTCGCTCTTCGCGCAGGCCGATGGCGGGCTGCTGGGCACCGGGTTCGACCGTTCGCTGCTGCAGTATCCGGTCGAACTGGCAAATCACCAGATCGTCCATCGCTCGATCCTGCCGGTGCCCGAAAGCGACATGATCTATGCGGTGATCGTCGACGAGCTCGGCCTCGCCGGGGCGGCGGCGCTGCTGCTCGTGTACCTGCTGCTCGTGGCGCGCGGGCTGAAGACGGCGGTGCTCGCGCGCGACTCGTTTTCCAAGCTGCTCGCCACAGGGCTTTCGTTCGTGATCGCGTTGCAGGTGTTCGTGATCGTCGGCGGGGTCACGCGCGTGATCCCGCTCACCGGCGTCACGCTGCCATTCGTCGCCTACGGAGGATCCTCGGTGGTGATGAACTTCGTGCTCGTGGCGCTGCTGCTCATCGTCTCCGACCGCGCCCGTCGTCCGTACGTCAGCCGCGCACGTAGGTGAGCACTCGCAGGTGAGCAGGCGGTGCCGTCGAAGACCTTTGGCGGCGATGCTGAGCACGACGAGCACCCATGCCGCTCCGCGCGTGTCCTTGAGGACCCCGCTCGCGCCACGCCAGGGCGCCTACCGGGGCATCGTTGACGCGGCCACGCTGGCGGAGGAGTTCTGCTCGCCCGCGGGACTGCACAAACGCCCATGGCTGGAGCGACTGCGCCGCGCGCTCGCCGACGATCTCTTCGTGCTGCACTTCCAGCCGATCGTCTGCCTCGAGGACGGGACGATCTCCCACCACGAGGCGCTACTGCGTCTGGCCGACGATCCCGCCGGGCTGATCGCGCCGGGACGCTTCCTGCCTGCGGCAGAGCGCTACGGGCTGATCCGTGAGATCGACCGGATGGTGCTGGAGCGGGTCACCGCGCTGCTGGGGCTTGACGGTCCGAGCCGTGGGGCGGGCATCGCGATGAACCTGTCCGCGCTGTCGGTGACCGACCACACGATGCTCGCCGAGCTCGAGCGCTGTCTGCTCCGCTACGACGTCGAGCCCTCTCAGCTCGTGATCGAGGTCACGGAGACCGCCGCGATCTCCGACATGCAGAGCGCCAGCGAGTTCTGCGCGGGAGTGCTCGCGCTCGGGTGCGGTTTGGCGCTCGATGACTTCGGAGCCGGCTTCGGCTCCTTCCAGTACCTCAAGCATCTTCCCTTTAGCTACCTGAAGATCGACGGCGACTTCATCCGCCGGCTGCCGGTTTCACGCACCGACCAGCTTGTCGTGCGAGCCCTCGCGGGTGTGGTGCGCGGCATGGGCAGGCGCACGATCGCCGAGTTCGTAGGCGATCAGACGACGATGGAGATGCTGCGCAGCTACGGCGTCGACTACGCCCAGGGCTTTGAGGTGGGACGCCCGAGCCCGCAGATCCCGGTCGCAATCTAGTCCAGCTCGCTAGCTCGGCTGGGGGAACTGTGCGCGCATCGCCGCGTCCCAGGCGCGATCGCTGAGCAGGCGCCGCGCGGCGATCGAGAGCTTCGCCGAAGGCGTGATCGTGATCCGCGCGGGGGGATGGGCGCGGTTGATCGCGCGCTCGAGCACGCGCGCCACACGCTCGGGCCCGGCGCCCAGCCGGCGCATCGGCCCTGCATAGGCGTCGTTGGTGAGCTCGACCACAGCAGCGTTGAAGCGCGCATACGGGTCCTCCGGCGGGCTGGCGAGGTCGGAGACGGCAGCACTCGCGGCCTCGCCGAACTCCGTCGTGATCAACCCCGGCTCCAGAAGGATCACATCGATCCCGAAGCCCCGCACCTCGAAGCGCAGCGCGTCGGAGATCGCCTCCAGCGCGTACTTGGTGGCGTGGTAGTGCCCGGCACCCGGGAACGTCAGGCGCCCGCCCATCGAGCCCACGTTGACGATCTTGCCCCAATGCTGCGCGCGCATCTTCGGCAGCACGAGCTGGGCGAGGCGCACCGGCCCAAGGAGGTTCGTCTCGAGCTGGCGCCGCGCGGCGTCCATCGGCACGCTCTCGATCGCGCCACTTTGGCTGTAGCCGGCGTTGTTGACGAGCACTCCGACCGCTCCCTCGACGCTCTCCACGTGTTCCACTGCCGCGCGCATCGAGGCCTCGTCGGTCACGTCCAGCGTCAGCGTGTGGCAGCCCGCGTCGGCGAGGTCGGCGATCGACTCCACGCGGCGCGCGCTCGCGTAGACGCTCCAGCCCGAGCGCGCGAGGCGCAGCGCGCTTGCGCGCCCGATGCCCGAGGAGCAGCCCGTTATCAGCACCGCCCGAGAGGTCTCGGCCATCGGCGCAGCATAGGCGCTCACAGGGTCCCGCGCGAGGTAGGCTCTGCCCATGACCACGATCTCCGCAGACACCCTCCCTGATGCACTCGGCGCCGACGCACGGGCGTTCATCGCTGGACCACATCGCCTGCTGATTGGCGAGGAGCGCCTCGATGCCGCCGACGGCCGTACTTTTGCCACGCTCGACCCGGCGACCGGGCGCCCGATCGCCGATGTCGCGCTCGGCGCCTCCGAGGACGTCGCACGCGCGGTGACGGCGGCCCGCTCGGCGTTTGCCGAGGGCCCTTGGTCCTCGATGCCGGCGTCCGGACGCGAGCGACTGATGCTCGCGCTCGCCCAGGCGATCGAAGATCGCGCCACGGAGATCGCCCAGATCGAGTCGCTCGACAACGGCAAGCCGGTCGGCCTCGCGCAGTACGTGGACGTCAACGGCGCCGTGGGGCACCTTCGCTACTTCGCGGGCTGGCCGACGAAGATCGAGGGCGGCGTGCTGCCGGTGAGCGCGCCGAACATGCACTGCTACACGCGCCGCGAACCGGTGGGTGTGTGCGCGCAGATCATCCCCTGGAACTTCCCGCTGCTGATGGCTGCCTGGAAGCTCGGGCCGGCGCTCGCCGCCGGGTGCACGGTCGTGCTGAAGCCCGCCGAGCAGACCCCGCTGAGCGCGCTGCGCGTCGGCGAGCTCGCGCTCGAGGTCGGTTTCCCGCCGGGCGTGATCAACGTGCTCACCGGGGATGGCAGCACTGGAGCGGCGCTGGTAGATCACCCAGACATTGACAAGGTCGCCTTCACGGGCTCCACCGCCGTGGGGCGTGAGATCGGCGCGAAGGCAGGTAAAGCCCTCAAGCGCGTAACGCTCGAGCTCGGGGGCAAGTCGCCGAACATCATCCTCCCGGATGCCGACCTCGATGCCGCGATCAAGGGCTCCTTTCAGGCGATCTACTTCAACACCGGCCAGGCATGCAACGCGGGATCGCGCCTGTTTGTGCCCGCCGAGCGCTACGACGAGGTGATGAGCGCGCTCGCGCAGGCCGCGGGCGCGGCGAGGCTCGGGCCGGGCCTTGACCCGAGCACGCAGCTGGGGCCGGTGGTCTCCGCCGAGCAGCACGAGCGGGTGATGGGCTACATCGACGCCGGGCGCTCCGAAGGCGCGGAGGTCGTGGCAGGCGGGGAGGCGGCGCTTAGCGACAGCGGCGGCTACTTCATCGAGCCGACCCTGTTCAGCACCACCTCCGACGAGCTGCGCATCGCGCGCGAGGAGATCTTCGGCCCGGTGCTCGTGGCATCGCCCTATGACAGCCTCGAGGAGGTGGCCAAGCGCGCGAACGAGGGCGAGTACGGGCTCGCGGCTGGCGTGTGGACGCGTGACGTGTCCACAGCCCACCGGCTGGCCGCGATGTTGCACGCGGGGATGGTCTACATCAACACCTGGGGAGTGGTCGATCCGTCGGCGCCGTTTGGGGGCTTCAAGGCATCCGGCATCGGACGCGAGCACGGCCACGACGGGTTGGAGGCGTATCTGGAGACGAAGACCGTGTGGACTGCGTTGTGAGCTCCGCCGCTTCGTGAGCGCCGTCGCGCAGGGCGAACGTCGCCTTGCTCCAACCCGGAGCGAACGATGGGTGCCGGCGGTGGCGACGGTGCTCGGGCTGCTGCTCGTCATCGCTGCCGCCGAGGTCGTCCTCGACGGGGCGGCCGGTCTCTCGCCGCTGATCCCCAAGTCGCCCGACATCAGCTCGTGGCTATCGGGCACCGGCGAGCGCCTGGGCTTCCGTGTCTTTTTGATCGCGCTGCTCGTATCCAGCGGCGCGTACGCCGGGCTGATCGTGCTCGCCCGGCGCTTCGCCGGCGGTGAGCGCACCTTCGCGATCTCCAAACGCTGGGCGATCGTGCTCGTCGCGGCGCTGCAGCTGATCGTGTTCGCCGGTCCGGTCCTGCTCTCGACCGACGTCTTCAGCTACATCGCCTACGCGCGCATGGGCGTCGAGCACGGGCTGAACCCCTACACGCATGGTCCTGTCGCGATCGCCGGCGACCCGGTGTTCCCGTACGTGGGCGAAGACTGGATCCATGTCGCCACCGCGTATGGCCCCGTGTACACGCTGCTGTCCTACCCGTTGGCGCCGCTCGGCCTCGTCGGTGCGCTATGGGCGATGAAGGTCGAGGCGCTGCTCGCGAGCGCTGGCACGCTCGCACTGACCTGGCGCTGCGCGCGCGTCCGCGGCTTTGACCCGGTGGCGGCGCTGCTGATCGTGGGCGCCAATCCGCTGTATGTCATCTACGGGCTGGGGGGCGCGCACAACGACCTGATCATGATGCTCGCGATGATGGCCGCGGTCACGCTAACGATCGCGCCGCCGCGCACCTCGCGACGCGAAGCCGCCGCGGCCGTATGGATCGTGGCGGGCGCGCTCACGAAGGCGACCGTGGCGGTGCTGCTGCCGTTCATGATCCTCTCCAGGCGCCGTCTTGCGCCTGTATTAGGCGCGATCGGCGCGATCGTCGTGTTCGCCGTGCTCGCTTACGTGATCTTCGGCATCCACGGGATCGACCTCGTGTCGGCGCTGAACCGCGACGCGGCGTTCGTCTCCACCGACAGCTTCGCCAACGAGATCGCGCACCTGTTCGGCAAGCCCGGTGTGTTCCCGGTGGACCACGACCTGCTGAAGGCGGCGCTCGTCGTGATCCTCCTACACCTGCTGTGGCGCACCTGGCGCGGCTATGACTGGGTCGCCGCCTCAGGCTGGGCGCTGCTCGCGATCGCGGTCACCAGCACGTGGCTGCTGGCGTGGTACATCCTCTGGCCGCTGCCGCTCGCGGTCGTGACCCGCGACCGGAGGCTGCTCGCCGCGACGCTCGCCGTGCAGGGGCTGTTCGTGATCCATCAGATCTCGCCGCTTTTGGTGCCGGTGAAATGAACGGGTCCTCGCTGCCGCTGGAGGATCGCCGCTGGACGCGCCTGCCGGCGTGGCTGCGACCGCGCCCCGAAGCGTCCGACGGCAAGGGCGCCGGCCGCGGGCGCTCTCGCGTCTGGGTCATAGAGACGGCTGTGCTCGTGCTCGTGGGCCTGCTGTTCGCGGTAGCGATCGTCAACGACCTCTCGCGCGAGGCGCACACCAACCACCGGTTGGTCGCTGACCTCGCGACGTGGCGCCACTACACCGACCACGACTACGTGAACGTCTCGATCGATCAGGAAACGCTCGGTGTGGACAGCGACCGCGAGGTCCTGTGCGGCAACACCAGCGCCGCGCCTCCCGGAGCGAGGACGCAGATCTGCCTGGCGATCTGGGGCCCTGTGGTGGACGGCCTGCGCGCGGTCCACGGTGGCTGGTACTTGCCGCCTTATCACTCGGACCTGCCCGCCAACCGCTACGGCTGCTTCGGGGCCGCCGGACGAGGCAAATGCCCGAGGTGAGCATCAAGAGGCCGCGCCAGGGGGCATCGAAGTGAGCGCGGCGACCCACGACGTGCCGGTGCCTGCCGATCGCGCCGTCGCACGCTGGCCCTCGTGGTGGCCGCTGGCGGCGCTGGCGCTGCTCGCGGCCGTGGTTCGCCTGTCCACGCTGGACCTGCAGAGCTTCTGGTACGACGAGGCGTTCACACCCGTGCACGTCCTGCATCCGAGTCTTTGGGCGACGCTGCGCTCGGTTGTGCACAGCGAGAACACGCCGCCACTGTGGTACGTGATCGAGTGGGCCGACGCGCGTGTGCTCGGCACGGGCGAGGTCGCGCTGCGCTTGCCCTCCGCGCTCGCCGGGATCGCCACCGTGGCCGTCGCGTGGGCGATCGGATGCGAGCTTGAAGACAGAGCGCCCGCGACCTCGCGGCGAGTCGCGATTGGCTGCGCCGCGTTCGTCGCGGTGAACCCGCTGTTCGTCTGGTACTCGCAGGAGGCTCGCGCGTACGGGTTGTTCGTGCTCATGGGAGCGCTTGCGATGCTGTCCTTCTTGCGCGTGCGCCGAGAGCCCACCGCTCGGCGCATGGCGGCCTTTGCGGTGGTCGGGGCGCTCGCGCTGCTGACGCACTACTTCGCGGTCTTCCTGTTGATCCCGATGGTCGTGGCGCTGCTATGGGAGCGTGCCACGCGTCGTCTTGCGCTGCCCGCAGCGGCGGCGGTGGGTGTTGTCGGTCTGGCGCTGCTGCCGCTGATCTCCGCGCAGGGCGGCCACGGCACGCAGTGGATCGGGCGCTGGCCGCTGCGCGAACGCCTGGAAGCGATCCCGCAGTACTACCTCACGGGGTACTCCGGTTCACCGCTCGGCCACGGCATCGAGCTGCTCGTGGCGCTGCCGGTTCTTGCCGGTCTCGCGTTCGGGCTCTGGCGGATGCGCGCTTCCGGCCGCACGCCCTCTCCCCGCGCGCGGCGCGACGCTCTGCTCGCGCTCGCGATCGCCGCGTGTGGCGTGCTGATCCCGATCGTGCTCGTCGCCTTCGGCGCGGACTACCTGGCGCCGCGTAACCTCGTCGCCGCGATGATTCCGCTGACGGCGCTGATCGCGTTCGTCGTCCTGTGGCCCGGCAGCGGCCGCGTCGGGATCGCGCTCGCCGCCGCGATCGCGCTCGCCTTCCTGATCGTCTCGATCGACGTCGATCTGAGCCCGCGCCTGCAGCGCGGCAACTGGCGTGACGTCGCGAAGGCCCTACGAGGGCCGCCGCGCGAACGCGTGATCACGACGGTGGAGCTCGGTTCGGTGCCGTTGGAGTACTACCTGCCGGGGCTGCACGAGCTGCGCGAGGGCGGCTACGTGACGGTCAGCGAGATCGACGAGACGGGCTACGCACCCCTGGTCTCCTCCGCGGGCGAGCCGCCCGCGCCGGGCTTTCATCTGCAGGCGCGCCTGGACATCGACGGCCTGATCGTCTATCGATTCGTCTCGTCCGTCCCTCGCCGCGTGAGCGAGGCGTCACTTCGACGGCACGTGATCACGCGGGCTGCGCCCAACGTGCTCGTGCCACTTGGCTCCCGGGTCTCAACATGAAGGTGCGATAAGACGGTGCATACGCAACTAGGTGCGATAAGAAGGTCCACACGCAACTGTCGTCTCAGCGCGAAAAGATTTAGGTTGTCGGCATGTCGCAGTTGACTCTTGAAGCCCGAAGCGAGGCGAAGGTCGCACTCGAGCTTGCGACCGAGTACCTGCTGTCCTTGCAGGAGGATGGCGGCTGGTGGCGTGCGGAGCTGCAGACGAACGTGACGATGGACGCCGAGGACATGCTCCTGCGCGAGTTCCTGGGGATTCGCCGCGCGGAGGAGACCGAGCGCTCGGCCGCGTGGATCCGCTCACAGCAGCGTGAGGACGGCACCTGGGCGAACTTCTACGGCGGGCCGGGCGAGCTCTCGACGACAATCGAGGCGTACTGGGGTCTGCGGCTTGCGGGCGACTCGCCGGAGGAGGGGCACATGCGCGCCGCCGCCGAGTTCATCCGTGAGAACGGCGGCCTGGAGCAGGCGCGCGTGTTCACGCACGTGTGGCTCGCGCTCTTCGGCCTGTGGTCGTGGGAGCGTGTGCCGGCGCTTCCGCCCGAGGTGATCCTCTTGCCGGCGTCGGTGCCGTTGAACGTCTATGACTTCGCCTGCTGGGCACGCCAGACGATCGTCGCGCTATCGATCGTCAAAGCGCACCGCCCCGCGCGGGCGCTGCCGTTCGACCTGAGGGAGCTGCAAGCTGACGGCTCCGCCGCTGCGGTGAGCGCTGACGCTGAGAACACGCGCTCCACACGCAGCGTCTGGCTGAGCCGCCTGGACAGTGTGCTGCGCGCCTATGAGCGTCGGCCGCTGGCGCCATTGCGCCGCTTCGCCCTCGCGCGCGCCGAGAGCTGGGTCGTGCGCCGTCAGGAGGCCGACGGCTCGTGGGGCGGGATCCAGCCGCCGTGGGTCTACTCGCTGATGGCACTGCGACTGCAGGGCTATCCGCTGGAGCACCCTGTGATGCGACGCGGGCTGGAAGGGCTCGATCGGTTCATGATCGAGGACCGCGATGACAGGCACGGCGTCGGTGCTCCGGCAGGTCGCAGCCGACGCTTTGAAGCCTGTCAGTCACCGGTGTGGGACACGGGTCTGGCGATGCTCGCGCTCTGCGAAGCGGGCGTGCCCGGCGACCACCCTGCGCTCGTGACGGGCGCGCAGTGGCTGCTCGGTGAGGAGGTCACGCGCCGGGGCGACTGGTCTGTGCGTGCGCCGGAGCTCGACCCGGGTGGCTGGGCGTTTGAGTTCGAGAACGTCAACTACCCGGACGTCGACGACACCGTCGAGGTGGTGCTCGCGCTGCGAAAGCTCACCGACGTGGAGCCCGTGGGGCCACGCATCGACGGGGCGATCGAACGCGCCGTACGCTGGGTCGAGGGAATGCAGAGCCACGGCGGCGGCTGGGGTGCCTTCGACGCCGACAACACACGCTCGCTCGTGCGCGAGCTCCCGTTCCTGGACTTCGGTGAGGTGATCGACGAGCCGAGCGCCGACGTGACCGCGCACGCGATCGAGATGTTCGGTGCGCTGGGAATGGGTGACACGCCGGCGGCGCGCCGCGGCGTGCGCTGGCTGATCGACCAGCAGGAGGCGGACGGGTCTTGGTTCGGTCGCTGGGGCATCAACCACGTCTACGGAACCGGTGCGGCGTTGCCGGGCCTGATCGCCGCCGGCGTGAAGCCCTCGCACCCGTGCATCCGGCGCGCCGTCGACTGGCTCGAGCGCCACCAGAACGAAGACGGCGGCTGGGGCGAGGACGCGCGCTCATACGACGATCCGAAGTGGATCGGACGCGGTGCGAGCACAGCGTCGCAGACCGCCTGGGCGCTGCTCGCGCTGCACGCCGCCGGGGAGCGCTCGCAGGCGCTCGCGCGCGGTGTTGCCTGGCTCGTGGCCACCCAGCGCCCGGACGGCGGCTGGGACGAGCCCCAATACACCGGGACGGGCTTCCCGTCGGACTACTACATCAACTACCACCTCTACCGGCTGACGTTCCCGATTATGGCTCTCGGCCGCTGCCTTGCATCGGAGAGCCAGTGGGACCCAGCATCCGGTAGCGCCTCCGAGCCACGGGGGTGACGTCGATCGCCGACGCGCCGATCGACGCCCCCGACGCGGAGGCGGTGATGGCGCGGGCGGCCACGGAGAACTTCTCGGTGGCCAGTTGGGTGCTGCCGCGCCGTGTCCGTGCTCACCTGCTCGCGGTGTACGGCTTCGCGCGCCTGGTGGACGAGCTCGGTGACAGCGAGGAGGTGGCGGCCGAGCAGCGTCTCGTTGCCCTCGACTGGCTAGAAGCGGAGCTTGACCGGGCGTTTGCGGGCAAGGCACAGCAGCCGCTGCTCGTGCGCCTGCAGCCGACCCTGCGTGAATGCCGGCTGACACGCGAGCCGTTTGTGCGCCTGATCGAGGCCAATCGCACGGACCAGCGCGTGAGCCGCTATGAGACGTGGACGCAGTTGCGCCATTACTGCTCTCTCTCTGCGGAGCCTGTCGGCGAGCTCGTGCTTTCGATCTTCGATCTCGCCAACCCCGAAAGGATCGCGCTGTCGGACTCGATCTGCACGGCGCTGCAGCTGGCCGAGCACTGCCAGGACGTGGCCGAGGACTTCGCGCGTGGCCGCGTCTACCTGCCGCAGGAGGACCTGGCGCGCTTCGGTTGCCACGAGCGCGAGCTGGCGGGCGAGCACGCGAGCGTCGCGCTGCGCGAGCTACTCGCCTTCGAGGTCAAGCGCGCGCACCGGCTGTTGGTGGAAGGCACCCCTCTGATCGCCCAGTTGCGCGGACGACCAAAGGTCGCTGTCGCCGCGTTCGTCGCCGGGGGCCACAGCGCCCTGGATGCGATCGAGCGCGCCCGCTACGACGTGCTCGTGGGACCGCCGCGGGCGGGGCGCGCTCGGCGCGGGCTCGCGCTCGTGGCCGCGCTGCTCGCGAGCCGCACGGCCGCTGGCCACCAAGGGGATGCGCGCTCGTGAGCGCGCTCGCCGAGGTCGCCGACGCCTACGCGCACTGCGAAGCGATCACCCGCAGCCAGGCCGCCAACTTCTACTACGGGATCCGCCTGCTGCCGAGCGATCGTCGTCGCGCGATGTGTGCCGCCTACGCGTTCGCACGCCGTGTGGATGACATCGGAGACGGGACGCTCGCGCACGAGGAGAAGCTGCGTCTACTCGACGCGCAGGAGCGTGCGCTCGCGGCGCTCTCGAGCGCACGAAGCGAGCGGCTCGCGGATGGTGGCGAGGATCCGGTGATGGTCGCCCTCGCGGATGCCCAGCAGCGCTTTCCGTTGCCTGCGGACGCTCTGGGTGAGCTGATTGAGGGGGTGCGTATGGACGTCCTCGGCGTGAGCTATGAGAGCTTCGAGGATCTCGTTCCCTACTGTCGCCGCGTCGCCGGCGCGATCGGGCGTGTGTGCCTGGCGTTCTTCAGCCTGCGCGAGGGTGCGTCCACGGACCTCCCGCACGCCGAACGGCTCGCTGATGACCTCGGGGTGGCGCTGCAGCTGACCAACATCTTGCGCGACCTGCGCGAGGACGCGCAGAACGGCCGCGTCTACCTCCCGGCGGAGGACCTGCGGCGCTTCGGCGTGATCACACAGGGCACTCCAGGCGAGGAGCAGCTCGCGACGCTGTCCCGCGAAACGCTGGACGCGCTCACGCGCTCCGCCACGGACGCGCAGCAGCTCGATCAGCTGTGTGCGCTCGTGCGCTTCGAGGCCGACCGTGCCGCGCAGTGGTTCGATCTCGGTCTCGAGCTGACGGACCTCCTGGACCGGCGCAGCGCCGCCTGCGTGCTCGCGATGGCGGGCATCTACAGGCGCCTGCTGCAGCGCATCGAGGCGCACCCAGAGCAGTCGCTGACGCAGCGCATGTCGCTGCCTGCACATGAGAAGGCGTGGGTCGCCGCGCGCGGCATGCTGGGGGTGGGAGGGTGAGCGCTGGGCGACGCGTGGTCGTGATCGGCGGTGGGCTGGCCGGCATCGCGGCGGCGCTTGACTGCGCCGCCGCGGGCGCAAGCGTGACGCTCGTGGAGGTCCGGCGCCGGCTGGGGGGCGCGGCCTACTCCTTCGCGCGCGAGGGCCTGCAGATGGACAACGGTCAGCATGTGTTCCTACGCTGCTGCAGCGCCTACCGGGCGCTGTTGGCGCGGCTGGGCAGCGAGCAGCTGACAGCCGTGCAGCCCCGGCTGGAGATCCCCGTGCTGAAGCCTGGATCGCCGCCCACCGTCCTGCGTCGGGGCTCCTTGCCGGCGCCGCTGCACCTCGCCGGCGCGCTCGCCCGCTACCCGCACCTCTCCCAGCTCGAGCGGGCCGGCGCTGCGCGCGCCGCGCTCGGCCTGATGCGCCTGGACCCCGACGACGCGTCGCTCGATGACGTGAGCTTCGGCGAGTGGCTCACGCGCCACGGGCAGAGCACGCGGGCGATCGCTGCGCTTTGGGACCTGATCGCGCTGCCCACGCTCAACCTGCCGGCCGCCGAGGCGTCGCTCGCACTGTCCGCGTTCGTCTTTCGCACCGGCCTGCTGGCGGCCGCTGACGCGGGCGACATCGGCTTTCACGAGGGCACGCTCGGGGACACGATCGGTGCGCCGGCCGAACGCGCGCTGGGGCAGGCAGGCGTCGATGTGCGCCTCGGCTGGCGCGCGGAGCGCCTGCAGAGCACGGGCGATGGCCTGGAGGTTCACGGTGGTGGTGGCGGGCTGAGCGCGCAGGTGGCTGTGCTCGCCGTCCCGCACATGCGCGCGGCGACGCTGCTCGAGCCGCTGCTCGGCGAGCACGCCGGCGCGTGGCGCGGCCTCGGGACCTCGCCGATCGTCAACCTCCACGTCGTCTATGACCGCCAGGTCTGCGACCAGCCTTTCGCAGCCGGCGTGGGTACGCCCGTGCAATATCTGTTCGACCGCACACGGGCCGCCGGAGCGCCCGCCGGCTGCCAGTATCTGGCTGTGTCGCTATCGGGTGCCGAGCGTGAGATGGGTATGAGCGTCGACGCCCTGCGCGAGCGCTACCTGCCGGCGCTCAGCGAGCTCCTCCCGCGTGCGCGCCAGGCGAAAGTGGAGCTGTTCCTCGCAACCCGCGAGCACGCCGCCACGTTCCGGGCCGCCCCGCGCACGGCCGTTCTGCGCCCCCCGCCTCAGACGAGCATCCCCGGGCTCGTGCTGGCCGGAACGTGGACGGCGACGGGCTGGCCGGCGACGCTCGAGAGCGCCGTCCTCAGCGGCCATGCGGCGGCCAACGCCGCTCTGCAGCAGCTCGGCATCGAGCAACCGGCGGCCAACGTGGGCGTGTCGATGACCGCGCTCACCCCGAGCGCCCCAGCCGCAGGGCCCGGAGTGCTCGCACGATGAGCGCGGCGGGGGGTCCGGGCGAGCTGCTCCTCGCGGCGCCGCTGCGCATCGAGGCGGCGCTGATCTCATCCGCCGCACGCGGGGCGTCGGTGCGTAAGACGGGAATGGGGCCTGCGCGCGCGAAGGCAGCGGCCGGTGAGCTGGTGAGCCAGCGAGGCAGCGCGATGATCGTGCTCGGCTTCTGCGGGGGGCTGGACGCGGGCTCGGCGCCGGGGGAAGTGATCGTCGCCGAGGACGTGTATGCGGCGAGCGACGAAGGCCACGCCGAGGCGCGCGTGAGCTGTGATCTGACATCCGGTCTCGTGCAGCGGCTGACAGGTCTCGGCATGAAGGTCCGTACCGGGCATGTCGTGTGCGTCTCGCGCCTCGCGCTGGGTGATCGTCGCGCGGAGCTGCACGCCGGCGGCGCGATCGCGGTGGATATGGAGTCGGTGTGGCTAGCCGCTGGAACGGGGGAGCGACCGTTCGGGGTCGTGCGTGTCGTCCTTGACAGCCCGGAGCACGAGCTGATGCGTCTGGGGGCAGTTGCGGGAGCGTTGCGCGCGGCGATGTCGCTGCGGCGTGTGGCGGGCGCCCTTCATGACTGGACGCCAGAGGACTAAGGTAGGCGCAATGGCCGCACGAATTAGGCAAAGCACGCGCATGGGGTGGTATCTCGCACGCCAGCGACTGGCCAAACGCGAGAAGTTCCCGCTGATCGTGGAGCTCGAGCCCCTCTTTCAGTGCAACCTTGCCTGCTCGGGCTGCGGCAAGATTCAGCATCCCGAGCACGAGCTGCGCCGGCGCATGCCCGTGGAGCAGGCGATCGCCGCAATCGACGAGGCGGGCGCCCCGATGGTCTCGATCGCGGGAGGCGAGCCCCTGATCCACCCAGAGATCCACGTGATCGCGGCGGAACTGATCAAGAAAAAGAAGTTTGTCTACCTCTGCACCAACGCCCTACTGCTGGAGAAGAAGCTCGAGAACTTCAAGCCCAGCCCGTACTTCTCCTGGGCTGTGCACATGGACGGCCTGCAGGAGCGCCACGACGCCTCCGTCGAGCGCGAGGGCGTCTTTGAGAAGGCTGTCGCCGCGATCAAGGCGGCCAAGGCTGCCGGCTTCAAAGTCACCACGAACACGACCTTCTTTACGCAGGACTCTCCCAAGACAGTGCGCGAGGTGCTGGATTTCCTCAACGACGATCTGGAAGTCGACGAGATGATGATCTCGCCCGCCTACGCGTATGAGAAAGCGCCCGACCAGGAACACTTCCTCGGCGTGCAGCAGACGCGCAAGCTGTTCAGCGAGGCGTTCGCTGATGGCCGGCGCAAGAAGTGGCGGCTGAACCACAGCCCGCTGTTCCTGGACTTCCTCGAGGGCAAGGCCGAATTCGACTGCACCGCATGGGGGATACCGAGCTACTCGCTGTTCGGCTGGCAGCGGCCCTGCTACCTGATGGCGGACGGCTACACCGAGACCTACAAAGAGCTCCTGGAGACGACCGACTGGAGCAAGTACGGCCGCGGCAAGGATCCACGCTGTGAAAACTGCATGGCCCACTGCGGCTATGAGCCCACGGCGGTGCTGCAGACAACGAGCTCGCTGCGCCAGTCGCTGCGCGCGATCGCGGGTTAGCTTCCTCCCGCCTCGGGCTCGGAGGGCATCGTGCGGATGTCCTGCCAGGACAGCCCCTCCTTCAAGAGCGCCGGGACGCCGAGGATGAGTGCGGTCACGACCTCGACCGCTTGCAGGATGATCCCGTAGGCGAGGCCCTGCCCGGCGCCGACGCCGTAGGCAGCGAGCACGACCAGGCAGGCGGCCTGGAAGACGCCGACGTTCGACGGCGTCGCCGGCAGCACGGCGCTGAGGTTGACCGCGAGCAGGATCGCCGCCGCGGCAGCGGGCCCGGTCTGCGACTGCAGCCCCAGCGCGAGGATCACCATGTAACAGGCCAGCCACTGCAACGCCCACGCGAGCAGCTGGAAGCCGACCGCGGTCGATCCGTAGCGCGGGCGAGCGAACACGACGAGACCCTGGCGCGCGAGCGCGAGCAATCGCTCGATTGCGTGCGCTGCGCGAGCGACCCGCTCCCAGCGCGAACGCTGCCCCAGGGCAAGCAGGCGAGGGCCGAGGACGACGAGCAGGCAGACCAGCAACGGCAGCGCGAGCGCGAGCGCAATCGAGGTCACGTGGCCGCTGGACAGCGGCACGCTCGTGAGGCTCACCACCAACAGGATCGCCAGCGCCAGCAGGTTGATCAGCGTCTGCGAGAAGACCGTCCCAGCGACGATCGGCACGAGACGGCTCGTGCGGCCCTCCAGACGGCGTGAGAGAACGAGCACACGCGATGGCTCGCCGATCCGTGCGGGGACGAGCGCTGAGGCCATCACGCCGATCATCAGCGCGCGCACGACCGGACCCCAGGGCATTGGCGTATCGGGGAGCGCCGCGCGCAGCGTCTGCTGCCAGGAGACCGAACGCATGAGCATCGCCAGCGACATCAGCACCAACGCAAGCGCGATCCAGCCGGGCGATGCGGTTGCCAGCGAGTGTCCGACGCGCTGCAGTTCAAGGCGCGAGAGCGCGAACACGACCAGGCCCGCGAGCACGAGCACTAGGACCAGGATCGCGAGGTGCTTGAGTCTGGGTCTGCGTGAGCGTACGGATGCGTTCTCCGGTGCAACCATGAATGCCGGTCTATCAGGTCGTGTTCTGCCAGCCAAGCGAGAGGAGCAGCCCGTGTCGAATGTCGAGCAGGTCGTGGAGGCGACGAGGGCGCGCCTCGGTGGCGTGGGAGTCTGGTCGGGCGTGCTCGGTCGGGTGCCCGTAGCTGCCGAGCCGGCGGCGATCCGCCGCATCGAGCAGCTCGGCTACGGCTCGCTGTGGACGGGCGAGCGCATCGGCGGCAAGGATGCGTTCGCGCACGCGGCAATGGCGCTCGCGAACAGCTCACGGATCGTCGTTGGCACTGGGATCGCCAACGTGTGGGCGCGCCACCCGGCGACGATGCAGGGTGGCGCAGCGACCCTCGCCGCCGCCTGGCCGGGACGCTTCGTGCACGGCATCGGCGCGAGCCACGCGCCGCTCGTTGAGCACAGCGGTCAGGTCTACGGCAAGCCGCTCGCGCACATGCGCAGCTACATCGCTGAGATGGATGCAGCGATCGATATGTCGCCGAGCACGCCGGTGCCGTTCGCGCGTGTGCTTGCGGCTCTGCGCCCGCGCATGCTCGAGCTCGCCCGCGACCACGCTCATGGCGCGCACCCCTATTTCGTCCCGCCGGAGCACACCTCCGCGGCGCGGGAGATCCTTGGGCCCGACCGACTGCTGATCCCCGAGCAGGCGATCGCACTCGTCGCCGACCCCTCCGAGGCGCGTCAGGTGGCGCGCAAGCACATGCAGCTCTACCTGACGCTCCCCAACTACGTCAACAGCCTGCGTCACCTCGGCTACGGCGAGGAGGACCTCGCGGACGGCGGCAGCGACCGGCTCGTGGACGCGATCGTCGCGTGGGGGGACGAGCAGGCGATCGCACGGCGCGTCACAGAGCTACGCGAGCGGGGTGCCGACCATGTGCTGCTGCAGCCGCTCGCCGACGACCTCTCGGGTGTGATCGAGCAGCTCGAGCGTCTCTCGCCCGTGCTCGCGCCGCTGGGTCTGCTCGCCCCGCTTGCCGCGGTCGCGGCGGGCGAGGACGGTCAGTCGTGAGGACGGTCTGCGGTTTCCGGCCAGTGCTGGGGCGTTCCCAGCAGCTCGAGCCCGTGGCGGACATCGTGCTCGACGTGGCCGTGGACGTGCACGCTCGTGCCGCTCCCCTCGGGGTTGAAGTCGACGCGGATGTGGCGGGGTAGCACCTCCGCAAGGTTGTCAACGGCTCCGGCCTCGCTTCGCCACAGGCCGGCGCGACCAACGATCAGACCAGGGCCGGGCACTCCCCCCGGTTTGGGTTCGTTCCACGGTTCGTCCCGGCCCGCCGCGTCACCTTCCAGCAGTGAGTCCAGGTCCCCGCTGGGCACGGCACCGTCGCTGAAGATGAGATGGCCGGGATGTTCACGGGCGATCTGGAAGCCACGGTCCTTGGCCAGTTCCGGTGCGATATCGCGCACGAACATCGCCTGCGCCACCTCGGGCGGCTCGTCGATCGAGAAGGTGTGACTGATCCGTGCGATCTGAGGAGTCTTCCATGCAGCGCCCGACGGCGTCGATGCGAAAGAGGTGGTCGGGATTGGGCACGGCCGTCTAGGCTGTGTCCAGCAGTCAACCGCGATAAGGAGCGAGCATGAAAGCGAGTTGGAACGGAGCGGTGCTGGCCGAGAGCGATGACACGGTGGTTGTCGAGAACAACCACTACTTCCCGCCGGCGAGCGTCCACACGGAGTACTTCGCGGACAGCGACACGCACAGCACGTGCGCGTGGAAGGGCGAGGCGAGCTACAAGACGATCGAGGTGGATGGCGAGCAGAACGTCGACGCAGCCTGGTTCTATCCGGAGCCCAAGGATGCGGCAGCGGAGATCAAGGACTACTTCGCTTTCTGGAAGGGAGTGACGGTCGAGGCTTGAGCGCGGCGATGCGCTCATTGGTAGGCAGGAGGGGGAAAGCGACGCTGATCGGCGTGCTGGTGTCGCTCATGCCGACGCTCGCTTTTGCGACGGCGGCGAGCGCGCACACAGCTGGCGCCGCGGCGACGGTGCATCTTGGATCTCAGACCCTAAAGCGCTGCGAGACCTCGCCGCTGGCGTACTGCGGTCGTCTGGCAGTGCCGCTGGACCGCAGCAACGCCGGCAGCCCGGACATCTCGATTGCCTACCGCTGGTACCCGGCCTCGGCACCAACCGATGGCCGGCCATCCGGGACCGTAGTGCCGGTCGAGGGCGGTCCCGGCTACCCGTCGATCGGCTCTGTCTCCTACCCATCGGGCAGCTCCGCCGGCGGCTACAGCGCGATGTACGGTCCGCTGCTGAAGCGTTGGAACATGCTCGCCGTGGACAACCGCGGCACGGGCGAATCGACGCTGCTGGACTGCCCGGCGCTACAGACCTTCTCTGGCCCGACGGGCACGGAAGCCTTCCAGCAGACCGCGGCGGGCTGCGCTGAGGAACTGAACCACCGCTGGAAGTACGCGGACGGAGAATGGGTGCACGCCTCGGACCTGTTCACCTCCGCACCTGCAGCCGAGGACCTGGCGTCGGTGGTCAAGGCGCTGGACGTGGGCAAGGTGGACCTCTACGGCGACTCTTACGGGTCGTTCTTCGCGCAGGTGTTCGCGTCGCGCTTTCCGAGCCTGCTGCGCAGCTTGACGCTCGACTCCACCTACGAAACGATCGGCCTGGACCCTTGGTACCGGAGCACCGTCGCGGCGATGCCGGCCGACTTCGACGCGGCGTGCAGCCGCTCGTCAGCGTGCTCGGAGGCTGCGGCCGGACCGTCGTGGACGCGGGTCGTGGCGCTTGCCGAACGGCTGCGCGCTGGCGCCGTCTCGGGCGTGGTGCCTGGAGCGACGGGCGCGATGGAACACGTGAGCATGAACGCGATCGGGCTCGTCGATCTGATCAACGACGCTGCCGGGGACCCGCACATTTACCGCGAGTTGGATGCCGCAGCGCGCGCGCTGCTGGATGCGGGGGACGCCGCGCCGCTGCTGCGCCTCTACGCGCAGCGCCTGTACGAAGACGAGGATTACTTCACGGCGCCCGTAAGCGAATACTCGGATGAGCTGTACCTGGCGGTGTCCTGCCTTGACTACCCGCAGCTCTTCCAGATGAGCGCGAGCCCGGCGGTTAGGACTACCCAGCTGACGGCGGCGCAGGCGGCGCTGCCCACCTCGACCTTCAGCCCGTTCAGCATCGACGAATGGCTGCAGCAGGACCAGAACACGGAGGCGCTCACAGCGTGCCTGGACTGGCCTGCCCCGACGGTCGCCCAGCCGCCCGTGCTCGCCAAGCCGCCGCTGCTCCCGAGCTCGCTGCCTGTGCTCGTGCTCGGCGGCGAACTCGACACGTGGACGCCGCCGTCGGGTGTCCCGAAGGTGCTGGAAGAGATCGGCGGTCACGCGCGCTTCATCGAGCTTGCCAACTCCACACACGTGGTCGGCGAGGGTGACACCGAATGCGGCGGCAGCCTGGTCCAGCGTTTCGTGCAGAACCCCTCGGCGATCGACTCACTCAGCGCGGCGTGCGCCACGGCGGTGCCACCGATCCATGCGGTCGGCGTGTACGCGGCCACGCTCTCTGAAGAACTGCCGCTCCAGCCTTCGCCGGGTGCCACCACCTCGGCACTTGACCTGCGCTTGGCCGCGGCGGCGGTGTCCACCGCGGGCGATGCGATCGCGCGCTACGAGGCGATCGAAGCGCGCCTAGATCACGGGCTTGCGGGCGGCACGGTGCACGCCAGCGACGGCGGCCTGTTGTTGAAGCTGCGCCGCGACCGCCTCGTGCCGGGCGTGTCAATCAGCGGCATAGTGAAACTCACCCCCGACGCAAACGCCTGGGAGGGCTACGCGGTCCAGGCGGCGCTCAGCGCCAAAGCGCCAGGTGTGCGACATGCCTCGTTGAAGGCAGCGTGGACGACGGCCGGCGCCGGCGCCCAGGTCCAGCTGACAGGCTCGGTCGACGGGCAGCGCGTTGCAGGCACGATGCCTGCTCCATGATGGCGGCCGCGGGGAGTGCGGTCGCGGCCCGCCTCACACCTCGAGTAGCAGCGTGACCGGCCCGTCGTTGACGAGCTCCACGCACATGTGTGCGCCGAAGACGCCGCGCTTCGCGTTGGCGCGCTCACAGAAGCGCTCGTAGAGCGCCAGCGCCTGCTCGGATGGCGCCGCGGCGATGAAGCTCGGGCGGTTGCCGCGCCGCGTGTCGCCATACAGCGTGAACTGGCTCACGCAGAGAATCTCGCGCGCGCCGAGCGCCTCGTTCATGTTGCCCGCATCGTCGGGGAAGATGCGCAGCGCGTGCACCTTCTCGGCGAGTCGGTCCGCGGCGGAGGGCTCGTCTTCGCGGGAGACCCCCAGCAGCACCAGCAGCCCCGGTCCGATCTCGGCGACGGGGCTGTCCTCAACGCTGACCGACGCGCGGCTGACCCTCTGCACGAGCGCTCGCATCGGCGAGCGAGTATGACACTTGAAACAGGTTCTCAGCCGCCGGCGGGATGCGCTTCGTGCAGGTGCACGTCCGGTGCCTCGGCGCGAGCGCGTCGTTCGCGCTCGCGGGTGGCGCGGCGCAGGCGCATGATGCCCCGCAGGTCCTCCCGCGCGGTGGCGAGGATGTCGACGCGAGAGTCGGGATCGTCGACCCAGCGCACAGGCACCTCGTGGATCGCCAGGCGATTGCGCTGTGCCCGGTAGAGGAGCTCCGTGTCGAAGAACCACTCGTTGTCCTCGACCTCCTGCAGGAGCGCCTGGATGACCTCACGCCGGCCGGCCTTGAAGCCGCACTGGGCGTCGGAGAAGCCCGTTCCAAGCAGCGTGTGTAGCAGCGCGTTGTAGCTGCGCGAGATCAGCTCGCGCTTGATCCCGCGGGTGACCTCAGCGCCGGGCGCAAGGCGTGAGCCAATTGCAAGGTCCGCACGCCCCTCGAGCAAAGGCAGGAGCAGCTCGCCGAGCGCGGTGAGGTCGGTCGACAGGTCGACGTCCATATAGGCGAGGACATCCGCCTCGCTGGCGCTCCAGGCGGCACGCAGGGCCCTCCCACGGCCCTTGCGCTGGAGGTGCAGCACCTGGATCTCAGGCAGGCTGGCGGCAAGTGAGCGCGCCAGCTCGAGCGTACGGTCGGTGCTGGCGTTGTCGGCGACCGTGATCGCGAATGGCATCGATAGCTCCCGCAGCATGTGCTCGCGCAGCGTGTGCACGGCCGCGGCAAGCCCGTGCTGCTCGTTGTAGACGGGGATCACGATCTCAACGCTTGAGGTGGTCATGTCATGCATCCTGGAGCGCCCGCTTGGGAGGCCGATGAAGGAAGCCTGAGAGGTCGTTGAGCGTCAGCACCGTGGGGGGTTGCACGACCTCGTGCGAGCCGTCGTCGAAAACGATCACGCCGCCGTGCGTGAGCCAGCCGGCCGCAGCGTGCGGGCCGCTGAGGAGCGCCGCCTTGGCGCGGATCTCGGCGATCAGCGCGCTGGGCGCGAGCGCGGTCACCTGCACGATCCCCGTGAACGCAGGCTTTGCGCTCGCCGGGTCGAGCAGATGGTGGGCGGGGCTGCCGTCGCGGCCCAGCCAGCTGCGCCGGCCGATGCCGCTGGTGGCCACGCCGGTTACGGATGATTCGAAGGTGTGCAGGATGCGGCCGTCAAACGGGCTCTCCACGTGGATCTCGCGCGGGATTCTCGCTGCGCCGCCGATCAATAGGTCCCCGGCGCAGTTGACCGCAAAGCTTGCGTGGCCGGCCAGGCTCTCGCCGAGCGCGTCGGCGAACAGCCCCTTGGCGAGGCCGCCGCTGTCGAGCATCACGCCAGGAGGGCGCCTGACGACGCGCGCGTCCACGTCCACCTCGATCTGCCGCCATCCGGCGCGCGGGGAGCTCGCGGCGGGGTGGCGCGGCCCGGCGAGCGCCAGTGCTCGACGCAAGGGGATCGGCTCGCCGAGATCCTCCGTGTAGCCCGCGCGCTGGATGTCCGCAAGCAGGGTCCCGTCAACGAGGCCGCCGGTGATGCTCCCGGCCGTATGCACGGCTTGGGCGAAGCGCGCCATCAGCGCCTGGACGGGGACCTCGTGCCGCGGGTCCTCGTTGAGCTTGGACAGCTCGTTGCCGGCGATGAAGCGCGAGAAGCCCTCGTGCCAGGCGAGCAGCGTGTGCCTGCAGAGCAGGGCGGCTTCCCGAGCGGAGCCGGCGTCGCCGGAGCCGATCACCAGCGCGGCGCACCACGCGCCGAAGCAGTCGAACTCCTCGATCGCCTCGCGACTCATGACTGAGACGTGGTCACGGCCGATGCGCTGGAGCTGGATTCTTCGCTCGCGCTCGAGCTGGATCCGCTCGCGCTCGATTCTTCGCCAGTGGAGGTTTCTTCGCTGGAGGAGCTCGACCCGGTCGAGCTCGTTTCCTCGCCGCTCGAGGATTCGGTGTCTTCGGAGGCTTCGGTGCTCGTCGTGGGGGTGCTCGCAGTGCCCGAGGATGTCGTGCCGGTGGAGGTCGCGGAGGTTCCTGAGTCGGAGCCGGATTTGCTGGACGAGCTGGATTTGTCGGCCTTCTCGGCAGCGGTGCGTTTGGCGTTGGCGAGGAGCGCGGGGTCGTGGCCGGATGCGAGCTGCACGTAGATCACGAGGAACGCGATGCTGAAGAGCGTCGCTGTGAGCGCGGCGACGCTGCGGCGGATGCGCCGCGCGCGCACGAGTATCGCCTGGCGTCGTTCCTGTGCGAGGGCCATGGCGCGCGCCTGCTCGGGTGTGCGCGGAGCGCGGCGGCGTGCGGTGCCCTCAGGCGAGTCCATGGTCGCTCCAGTCGCGCTGTGGGATCGCCGTTGCCGCGAGCTTCCTGGAGGGGCGCTGCTCGGCTGCGTCAACCCGCACGCGGGCGCTCGTGCGGGCGCCGCCGAGGTGCCGGACGACGAGCAGCATTAGCGCGGGCACGACCACTACTCCGGTCATTGCCAGGAACCAGGCCTGGCCAGCGTCCGTGCCCTCGCCGAGGGAGTGCACGATGCCGAGGATCCAGGCGAGGGCTGTGAAGCGGTGCAGCATGCGCCAACGCTGGACGCCGATGCGTGCGCGGGCGTAGTAGGAGAGGCCGAGGATCGCGAGCATCCAGAAGGCGAGGATGCCCATGCTCGTCCACAGCGTCATGTAGCCGCTGACGAACGGGATCGCGACGTCCGCGAGGCTCGGGTGCAGGTAGCTGTCGCCGATCAGGCTGAGGCCGTGCACGAGCAGTGCGCCGAGCGTGGCCAGCGTGAGCGCTTCATGCGTCACCCGTAGCTCCAGGCGGTGGCGCTTGACCAGCGCGCCGCCCATCAGCAGGCCGATGCAGACGGACAGGCTGGAGAGCACGAGCGCTGCGATGCCGGCGGCGCGACTGGTGATCCAGAAGAGGTGCGGCCCGACGGCGGTGGCGAGGATGCTGGTGGCGGTCATGGTTCGATCAAAGCGTGGTGTGTTGGCGTGAATGGGCAATAACCCTTGAATAAGGGCGCTCTAAGAGAGTGAGAAGGCTTGGCCCGACGGACGGACGGCGCGGTCGGGCGCCGTCCGTCGCTATGGGGCTGTCAGGCCTGCGCGGTGAGCACCGAGGAGCGTGTGCGCGGCGCCGGGCGAACGGGGCGCGCCGCTCGGGCTGCGCTGACGGGGAGCGTCGTCGCTTGTGTGGCGGAGACGTGGGGGGTGAGCAGCTTGGCCCTGGACATTACGAGTGCGAGGACGCCGATCAGGGCGAGGTCGGCGAGGACGTTGATTGCGATTGCGAGGGAGATGGACATGGGAGGCCTTTCGAAGTTGTTTGCTCGATCTGTCATCCAGTGTCGAGGTTGAGCCTGAGGCGGCTGTGGCTTTAGCCTGAGAGAACGCTGAGACGAGCCGGTGCCGGCTGCGTGCGCTCAGGCGGCGTTGGCGGGGCTTGGCTGCGGTGGGGCCTTGGGTAGGCGCACGACGAACACGGCGCCCCCTCCGGGTGCGTTGTGCGCGCTGATCTGGCCGTGGTGGGCATCGACGACGCCCAGCGCGATGGAGAGGCCGAGGCCGGCGCCGGCCTTGCCGCGCTCGCGTCCGCCCTCGGTGCGCCAGAAGCGGTCGAAGAGGTTCTCCCCGGCGCTGTCGGGCAGGCCGGGTCCGTGGTCGCGCACGGTGATCGTGGCGGTCTTCTCGTCCTGTGCCACGGAGACCTCGATTGGGGTGCCCGCGGGTGTGTGCACGAGGGCGTTACGTGTGAGGTTGGCGAGCACCTGGCGCAGCTGGTGAGCGTCGCCGCAGACGACCGCGGGGCCTTCGCAGATGAGCTCGATCGTCCTGTCGGGGTCGGTTGCGCGCGCGTCGACGACGGCGTCACCTGCGAGCACCGCGAGGTCCACGGGATCGGATTTCAGCTCGGGGGCCTCGTCGAGGCGGGCGAGCGTAAGCAGATCCTCGACGAGTACCCCCATGCGCTTGGACTCCTCCTCGATGCGCCGCATCGCCATTTCCGTGCCGGCCTGGTCCTCGGTTGCACCCATGCGGAAGAGCTCGGCATAGCCGCGGATCGAGGCGAGCGGCGTGCGCAGCTCGTGTGAGGCGTCGGCGAGAAAGCTGCGCAGGCGCTCTTCGCTGCGCGTGCGTGCGGCGAATGCCTCCTCGAGACGGTCGAGCATCGCGTTCAGCGCCAACCCCAGTCGGCCGACCTCGGTCTTGCTGGTGGCTGGGCTGACCCGGTGGGAGAGGTCGCCGCCGGCGATCTGCCCGGCGGTGATCTCCATGCGGTCGAGCGGGCGCAGGCCGAGGCGCACGACGAACGAGGCGCTCACCGCGAGCGCGAGCAGCACGCCCAGGATCACGAGACCCTCGACGAGCAACAGCCGGTTGAGCGTGTCTGAGACTTCGCGCAGCGGTACGGCGACGAGCGTGAGGCCGCTGTCCTCGGGGTCGTGGCTGACATAGACGCGGTAGCGCAGCCCGGAGGATCCGACGGAGCCGACAGTGAAGACCCGTTCGATCGGCACGTGCTTCGGGATCACCGGGCGCGGCGGGCGCGTTTCGATGAAGCTGAAGAAGGTCGCGCCGATCGATTCGCCTGAGGCGCTTTTGCGTTCGCCGTACGTCCCCGGGGGAAGGTTGCTCTGCGGGCCGTTCGGGTTGGCCTGCCCGCCGTTGCCCTCCTCGTTGTCCTTGTCGCTGTTGTCGGTGTCGTTGTTCGCGCCGCTGGCGGCGGCGGGCCCGCCGGGCGGTTTGAAGCCGTCGCGGTCGAGCGCTTGCGAGACGGCGGGGGCGGCGGCCTTCACCTCCTGGTCGATGCGCCCCTGCAGGAAGGAGCTCTGCTCGGCGTAGGTAACGGCTGCGAGCGCGATCAGCCCGGCGGCGGCCAGCACGAGCACGCTGGCCAGCACCCGCGCGCGCAGGGAGGCCATCAGGCGCGCGGGGCCTGCAGTGCGTAGCCGACGCCGCGCACGGTCTTGATCAGCGACGGACCGTGGGCGTCGAGCTTCTTTCGCAGGTAGCTGATGTAGGTCTCAAGCACGCGCCCGTCGCCGCCGAAGTCGTAGTTCCAGACGTGGTCGAGCAGCTGCGCGCGGGTGAGCACGCGCCGCGGGTTGAGCATCAGGTAGCGCAGCAGGCGGTATTCGGTGGCTGTGAGGTCGATCGCCTCGCCGGCACGGGTGACTTCGCGCGACTCCTCATCCATCTCGAGGTCCTCGAATACGAGGCGCGCGGAGTCTGGCGTGGCCTGGCCGGTTCGCCTAAGGATCGTTCTGATCCGTGCGACGAGCTCCTCGAGGCTGAAGGGCTTGGTCATGTAGTCATCGCCGCCGCCGCTGAGGCCGCGGATCTTGTCCTCGGTGGCGTCGCGCGCGGTGAGGAAGATGATCGGCACCGAGGCCCGCTGGGCGCCGAGGCGCGCGGCAACGTCGAAGCCCTCCATGTCGGGGAGCATCACGTCGAGGATCATCAGGTGCGGCTTGAAGCTGGCAACGGCCGCCAGCGCCTCGCGTCCGGTGGCGGCGCTCTCGACGGTGAAACCCTGGAAGCGCAGCGCCATGCTCACCACCTCGACGATGTTGGGCTCGTCGTCGACGACCAGCACGCGGTTGGCGGATGGACTGTCAGGCATGTTTGGGCCTTCCTCTGTGCAGTGCAGTGGACAACGCGGCCATGATCGTCGAGGATGCTCAGCGTATCCGCTGAGGTTCCTGAGAGTTCGCTGAGTACGCGTGGTGGCCCTGTGCCTGGTGAGCCCAGTTGCTATCCCCGCCGAAGGTGGGGCGGGGCTCGCGTGCCCCCCTCGCGGTGACGAAGCGTTTACGATTGTCGAGGCTGATGCTGAGGCGCTGGTTTCGAGGAGTGGGGATCGGGCTCGTGCTGACGGGTGCGTTGGCCGGCGCGACGCTGGCGGCGGGCGCGGGCTCAGCGGTCGCCGACGGCGGTTGGTGGGCGATGCCCCAGCATCTGACGTGGTACTGGCAGCTGACGGGCAAGGTCAAGAACACCGAGCCCGTGCAGGCGTACGACATCGATGGCTTTGAAAACAGCGCAGCCGAGGTGACGGCTCTGCAGGCGCAGGGTAAGCACGTGATCTGTTACATCGACGTGGGCACGGCGGAGGACTTTCGTCCCGACTACGACGAGTTCCCGGAATCGGTGCTGGGGCGTTCGAACGGCTGGCCGGGGGAGAGATGGCTGGACATCCGCCAGCTGAGCGTGCTCGAGCCGATCATGACCGCGCGTTTGGAGATGTGCCAGGAAAAGGGCTTTGAAGCGGTCGAGCCAGACAACATCGAAGGCTATGCCAACGACACGGGTTTTCCGCTGACAGCGCAGGAGCAGCTGACCTACAACGAGTGGGTGGCGCAAGAGGTGCACTCGCTGGGAATGGCGGTGCTGCAGAAGAACGACGGCGAACAGACGCACGAACTGCTGTCGTATTTCGACGGCGCGTTGACCGAGCAGTGCAACCAGTACCGCGAATGCGGAGATTTCACGCCATACCTAACCGCGGGCAAGCCGGTGTTGAACGCGGAGTACCACCGTGCGACGGCGAAGTTCTGCGCCTCGGACGACGCCGCGGGGATCATGGGCGCGCGCTTCAATCTGGCGCTGAACGGCAAACGCTTCCAGCCCTGCTGGTAGCGGCCACGCCTGCAGCGAGCGGGCCGCGTCACCAAAGACAGTCACGCTCCGCTGGAGAACGAAAGCGACGCGGTCCAGAGCCGCTCGAGGAACCCTTCCCTTCCAGCCCGGGGGCCTTCTGGTTCAGGTGGCGCGGCCTCACACCTCAGTGGCCTCGCTCTTGACGGCTCGGAACCGCGTCTGAAGTGAACATACGCCGGGCCCCGCACGATTGCAAGAGCCCCGGCGCGTGGTCTCCGCATCCTGCGAGAAAAACTCCTCGCCCGCACCTCGCCGACCGGCCAGCGACGCGATTCAGCTGCGACGGGCGGCTCAAGTGCCGGGCCCGGGGGTGTCGATGTCGAAGTGGTGGCAACCATCCCAACCCAGACGAGCGCCCCTGAAGCCGCGTCGTGCGCAGGCGCGTTGGCGGCTGCGCCGCAGGCAGACGTGGAGATGGCGCCGTCGAGCCCGATGGCGTGTGCGGCACGGGCGTTCGGCGACGACTACCCGCCGATCACCCGCCACTGGCTTGTGCGCCTCGCGGGCATCGCCTACGTGGTATCTGCGGTGATCTACCTCCCCTGGCTGTTCTCCTCGCTGGACCGCCATCTGCCGTGGCTGGCGTGGCCGTTCCTGGTGGCCAACGTGTTCACGATGCTGACGACGCTCCTGAGCGTCTTCAACCACTGGTGGCGAGCGGTCCCAGAGCGGTGCCCGCTCGCACGCGGAGCTGAGCCTGAGGTCGGGATCATCATTCCCTGCTGCGGCGAGCCGGTGGGCATGATCCTGCGCACGGTTACTTCGGTGATCGAGCAGGACTGGCCGCTGGAGCAGATGGCAATTGTTGTGAGCGACGACGGCCATGACCCGGCGTTGGCACAGGCGCTGCGCGGGTGGCCGGTGCGCTACCACTCGCCACCCGATCGCTTCGCCCGCGGCCGCGATGGTGCAGCGAAGGCGGGCAACCTGAACTCGGCGTTCGCAATGCTCATCGACGAGCACCCGCAGCTGCGCTACATCGAGACGCGCGATTGCGATGACGAGCTTGGCTCGATGGCGTTCCTGCGTGAGGTGATAGGCCAGTTGGAGAGCGACGGGCGTTTGGCCTATGTGCAGACGATCAAGGAATCGCAGGTCAGCGCAGGGGATCCGTTCAACAACCGCGAGGCGATGTTCTACCGCGGGCAGATGCTCTCGCGTAACGCCGCGAACGCGACCTTCCCCTGCGGCTCCGGTGTGGTCTGGCGGCGCGTGGCGCTCGAGGACATCGGCCTGTTCCCGACGTGGAACCTCGTGGAGGACCTGCAGTCGGGCGTGGAGGCGCTGCGGCGAGGTTGGCACGGGCGCTACCTGCCGATCGTGGGGGCGATGGGCCAGCACTCGCCGGAGGATGTGCCGAACGTGTACAAGCAGCGTGGCACGTGGGCGATAGACACGGTGCGCCTGATGATCTGGGGCGAGCTACGTGGGCTGAGCGTGCGTCAGCGCGCGCAGTTCTATGAGCTGCTCGGCTACTACCTGCACTCGTTCACGGTGTTGGTGTACGTGCCCAGCATCATCGGTGCGCTGCTGGGGTACGTGCCGTTCCGCGCGACGGGAGAGAGCTTCTTGGTCCACATGCTGCCGATCGTCTTTGCCACGGAGGCGTGGCTGTTGGCGATCAATCGCCCGTACAACGACCGTCGTCGACGCCAACGCCATCCGGTGCGCGAGCTCTGGCGCGTGCGCATCATTTGGAGCGGGATGGCGCCGGTATTCATGAAGGCCTCGCTGCAGGCAATTCTTGGCGGCCCAAACCGCAAGCCCGTGTACAAGGTGACGCGCAAGCACGACGATCCCCGCTGGCACTGGGGACACACGCTGCCGCAGACGAGCGTGCTGCTGCTCGTCGCGTTCACGGTGATCTATGCGGCCAGCCACCGCACGCTGCCGCGCCCGACGTTGCTTCTGCCGTTCGTCTACTGGGGTGGGCTGTACGTGGCGCTGTTTGCAGGGTTCGTGGCACGCAGCTGGTACGGCGTGCGCAGCCTTCGCCGGGCGGCGGTGCCGGCCGTGCGGGCTGCTGTTGAGCCTCGCGCTGAGCTCACCACACAGCTTGGCGAGACGCGCTGACCGGGGCGTCAGGCTTAGCGCGTGCGTTCGAGCGCGCTGGCGAGCTCGATCAGGCTGACGTCCAAGGCTTCCACGATCCGCTTGAGCGTCATCCACCCGGGACTGTTGAGCCCGCGTTCGATCCGAGACAGCGCGGAGGCGGTGATCCCGGCGTCGAACGCGAGCTGTTCCTGTGTTACGTCTCGTTCTTCGCGCAGCTGCTTCAAGAGCGCCGCAAGGGCCGGGTCAGGCTGATCGCGCATGGCGATAAACATGCCGTAGTCCTAGGGTCAAAGTACAGGGATAAAAGTCCTAGGACCAAAGGCTGTGTAATCTGGGCATGCCCAAGCCATCGTCCGAGATGGTCCTGGTGCGCAAGCGAGGTCGAGCGTCGGCCCCACATCGGCGCGAGGCCTATGCAGGCGACTGGGGGTTCTCCGGGTATGGCTCCCCGGGGGCCCCCAGGCGCTCAGCAGCTAGGCGTGCGAGCCGCGGGGGCGCTCACGCCGGGCGCAGCACGTAGCTCGCAAAGATCCCGTCGGCTGAGTAGGAGGCATCCTCGATGCATAGTCCTGAGCGCTCGATCATCGCCTCGAGCAGCCAATTGAACGTCGAGTGCTCCTCGCGCACGTGCTCCTCGAGCTCGGCTCTACTCCAGTCCCGCTCGATCGCGTTGCCCTCGGCGCTCGCGCACCACGCCTCGAGTCGCTCGTGCGTTTCACGCGGATCGAAGCTGTAAACGATGTCGACGAGCCGAAACACGCCGTCTGGGCTCAACATGCGGGCGATGCGCGCCAAAGCGAGCGCCTTCCAGAAGTCGGGCACGTGGTGGAGCGCGTAGCGCGAGTACACGAGATCGGGTGCGCGGCCGCGGTGCTCATAGCTGAGAAAGCCGGCGTCGACGATCTCGAGATTCTCCAGTCGCGCGCGATCGCGCTTGGCGCGTAGGTGCTCGCGCATCACGGGGGAGATATCGACGGCCACGACACGGGCGCAGGCGGCCGCGGCTGCGAGCGCGAACTGTCCGGTGCCGGCGCCGAGGTCGACGACGGTCGCGTCCGGGCCTAGCCCAAGCGCTTGGCAGAGCAGTAGCTCCGCGCTCGCATCGGCGTCCTCCTTGGCGTCGTAGCGGGCCACGTGTCCGGCGTCGAGGTTCTCCCGTCCCGCAGTCACCGCCTCGTCGAGCATCCAGCCCGGGTGCGGCTTCGCTCGATGCTCAGGTGCCACCGCGCCATCGTGGCACGGACACGGTGTGCGGCGTCGTACGCGTGCCTACATGCGGTCGGATACTGACTGGTTGCGTGATTGACGAGGCGTTAACGTCAAGCCTCAGGTAAGTCCGAGGAACGGAAAGGCAACTGTAATCTGAACTTGACTTATGGCGGACCGACGTGCGAGACTCGCCGCCGTCGTGCTCCCGTGTGTGGATCCGAGAAGACTGGAGTCGCAGTGTCCGATGTTCGATTCGTGCGTGCGCAGGACCGTCGTCTGTCTCTCTGGCAGTCCTCGGTCGCGGAGAACGCGCGCCGCCAGATGGGCGAAGGCGTGTCGGGGACCGTGGTGCTTGCGCATCCGCTAGTGCGGGCAACGAACGATCACGTGGCGGCTGTGCTTGCGGGTGGCGGAGGCGCAGCGCTACAGCCCGTCGAGGGGGATGCGCGCCAAACAGCGGCGTTCCTGTCACAGCTTGGCTTGGAAAAGGGCATGGCGCTGGTGGATGGCGATGTCGAGCGAGCGGCGGCTGTGGACGTGGAATTTCGCAGGTATAGCGACATTGACCCGGGGTTCCTGCTGTGTGCGCTCACGTTTGCGGAGTACTACTTGGCGCACGACGGCAAGCTGCTCTACAACGACTGGGAGATTCAAGGCGGGGGCGACCCCGACTACGGCGTGATCGAGTGGACGATCCCGCAGGACGCGGCGGTGGCGATCATCGGCGACTGGGGCACGGGGCTCGACGACGCGCGGGCGCTGTTGAAGGACGTGCTCTCCTACGCCCCTGCGGCGATCATCCACCTCGGCGATATCTACTACTCGGGGACCCCGCAAGAGTGCCGCGTGAACTACACGGATGTGATCGCCGAGGTCTTTGAGGAAAAGCTCGGAAGCGGCGAGCGGATCCCGGTGTTCAGCCTGGCGGGCAACCACGAGTACTACGCGCTCGGCTACGGCTTCTATCCGATGCTTGCCACGATCAACGCCTCGATCCCCGCGGCAGAGCAACTGGCGAGCTACTTCAGCCTACGAACGAGCGACGGCGGCTGGCAGTTCCTGGCGATGGACACGGGGTACGGCGACGCCGATCCGTTCGACCAGGTCGACCCGTGGTACGCCGGCCCGGCGCTCCATGAGACGGAGGTCAAGTGGCTTCGCCACCAGCTTCAGAGCTTCGCCGGCGCGACCGTGCTGCTCTCCCACCATCAGCTGTTCTCGGCACACGCAACGCTCAACGGTATGTGGTCCTCCGCGAGCTCCACCCCCTACCTGAACACGTTTTTGAAAGATGCGCTCGAGCCTTATCTAGGCAGCAATGTCGCTGCGTGGCTATGGGGACACGAGCACAACTTCGTTGTGTACAAGGACGAAACGTTCGGCTTGGCCAAGGGGCGGCTGTTGGGGTGCAGCGCCTACGAGGAACTGACGGCCAGCGAGCCGTACAAGGTCAACTACCCGCGGGTGGAATACCTCGACCCGATGCGCTATCGCGTTGGCTCACAGGGCGACTACTACGACCACGCGTACGCGATCGTCGACTTCTCAAAACGCGCGGAGCCGAGCGACCCGGTATCGATCTCCTACCACCAGTTCCCGTCGTGGGGCGAGATCGCTCCGAGCCCGATGCAATCCAGGCGGATTTACTGCGAGAAGCTGGTGCGACCGCGGGCGGCACCGTAGCGTCCGCGCTCAAACTTGTGAAGCTCTGGTCAGTGTCTGGCAATGGAGGAGGAGGAGAACGATGCGGACGGCGAAGATTTGTGTTGGGGGGCTTGCCCTTCTTCTGGTGCTGGCGAGCGTCGCGTCGGCGACGCCGACGGTGTCGTTCAAAGCGCAAGCGGTTCCGATCCCGGGCTTTGCGCACACGGGGAACATCCTGGGCGCGGGCGCGGCACTGCGTTCGGAATTCAAGATCTCGGGCACGGAATACGGCGGCTTCCCGGCGCCCCTGATCGGGGTGGACGTGTCGCTTCCCAGCGGCTCGGTGTTGCACCCGTCGGGTTTCCCGACGTGCGCGAAGACGGTTCTGGAACAGCTGGGCACGCGGGCTTGCTTGAAGAAAAAGGCGGCGGCGGGGCCTGTAGGAAGGGCGTTGGGAGTGGTTGCGTTCGGCGGCGAACGCGTGCCGGAGGAAGTGGAAATCTATTCGTTCTTCGCGCCGGGCGGCGGCTTTGAGTTCTTCGCCGACGGGCACTCACCGGTGTCGCTTGAAATCATCTCAAGCGCGCATTACGTCAACCTCGGCGGCGCGGGGGGCTTCGGCCCGAAGCTGATCACGGAAGTGCCGCTGGTGGTGACCGTCCCGGGAGCGCCAGACGGATCGGTTGAATCGATCAACGTGCTGCTGGGCGCCGCTTACCGCTCTCATGGCAAGCCTGTGTACTACGGCAGGCTGCCGAAAAAGTGCCCGAACGGGGGCTTCCCGCTGCGTGCGGAACTGACGTTCGCGCCGAACGCGACAGGGATGAGCCCAGGTCTGAGCCCGGTGACGGTGACCACGCTCTACAAGGCCCCCTGCCCTAGGAAGTGACCGCCTGCATCGTTGCCATTGGGCATGCCAGAGTGGAAAAGCCCGTTTGCCGCGCTCAAGCGGGCCTCGGCTCGTTCCGAAGCAGTAAGCAGGCAGATGAGCGAACGATCATCCCAGTGGCGATGGCAGGCACCGGTGCGCACCCGAATGTGGTTCGCGGCCGCGGGCGGGTCCATGCACGCGGGCAATCGGCTGGCGCTCTCGCGCGCGCTCGCGCGGCGGCTGACGGCGAGCCGTCCGGCGATCGGCTGGTCGTTGGCGGCGCTGTTCATGTTCAAGGGGCTCATCTGTTTGGCGACGGTGGCTTTTCCGATCAGCCACAGCGAGCCGACGGGACTGGTCGCGGCAGCCGGCGCGGTGGCGATCGTGGCGGCATGCGTGGTGTGGCTGTTCGCGGCGCGCGTCCCGCTGATTGGCTTCGAGGCACTGGCGTCGAGTGGGTCGTTGGTGACGAGCGCGCTGATCGCGCATGCGGCGAGCCACGGAGGCATGATGCTCGCGGCGTTCGCATACCCCTGGATCGCGATCTATGCGGCGCACTTCTTCCCGCGCCGTGCGGTCAACTTCCAGGCGGTGCTGATCACGACCGGCTTCGGCGTGGGCCTGCTTCTCAGCCATCTCTCGCACGTGGCGATCTACTGGGTGGTCGTGACGGTGACGATCTGGTCGATCTGCATCTTGCTGGGCAATCTCAGCGAGAGCCTTCGTGTGCAGGCGGGCACGGACCATCTCACGGGCCTTTTGAACCGCAGCGGGTTTCTCACGGCGGCGCTACGCGAGCGCGCGCTGGCCGACCGCACGGGGGCGCCGTTGAGCGTGGCGCTGATCGATCTGGATCGCTTCAAGGAGATCAACGACCGGGCGGGCCACGCTGCGGGCGACGAGCTCCTGGCGGAGCTTGCTATGCGCTGGCGCGAGCGAATGCGGCCAAGCGACATCCTGGCGCGCCACGGCGGAGACGAGTTCGTGCTGCTGCTGCCCTGTACCTGGCCGTCGGGAGCGGATGCCGCGCTGAGGCGTCTGCGCGGCGAGGACGACACGGTGGGCTGGTCGGTGGGGATCAGCGAGTGGGCACACGGCGAGGAGCTCGATGCGCCGCTCGCCCGAGCCGACGAGCAGTTGTATGAGGCAAAGCTCGCTGTGCACCGCGAAAGGCAGTCAGATGGGGCCTTGCCTGTCGTCGCTCGTTACGGCCGCTTGGCGACGCTGAGCTGATCGCTGTCGGTGGGATTTTCCACAGCACACATCGTCATTGCCGGGTGAGCGTCTGTAGTGCCTTCACAAGCCGATTGCTGGCGGTGGGTGTCCAGTCGATATCAGCGGCGAAGGGAGCTGCATAGCTTGGAACCCCGCGGCTAGCCAATTTGCGAAGGTCTGCCTGCTGCAGCTCATTGGCTGACCATTCGTAGAGGTTCTCCAGTCGGGGGAGGATGATGCCGTAGTCGAGTAGGCGCCCGAGGTTGCTCTCGGCGTTGACGTAGGTGTGAATCGCATCGGTGGTCGGGTAGCGGTCGGGGAGGATGTGCGAGAGCGACAGAAACGCACCGGCCATGCCCAGGCGCGGGTCACCGAGCGGTGGGCCGATCGGCGCGAACCGCCCTAGCGATAGCCGCGACGCCGCGACGAGCGCGTGCGCGAAAAGCACTCTCATGAGCGCGACGTTCATGAAGAATCGCTCTGCGGGGGTCTCCTGCCGGGCCAGCTCCTCGTGCTCCAGGTAGCCGGCGACGATGCTGGCGTTGTGCGCGCGGTACCAGCGGCCAGCGCTGGGCCGGGCGACAAAGTCCGACCAGTAACTGATCGTGGGCGAGGAGGGTTCACCATCGAGTCCGCGACTGCGGGCGATCGCCTCACACCCGTCGCGTAGGAGACGCTCGTTGACGGCGCGCCACCAGGCGCTGCCGGGGACAGGCGCATCGAGCGGCTCGAGCAGACCGCGACGGACCTGCCAGCGCATGAATGAGAGCGCTGCGCGGCGATAGGGAAGGCGACGCGAGGTGTCTCCGCTGCGTCCCTGGTAGATGCTCGCGCACAGCGCAATACGTCGCTGCGGGTCCTCGCGCGCCTGCTCTACCAGAAGCTCGGCGGAGCGGCGGGCGCTCAGCTCACGACTGCAGAGGCGTTCGGATAGAGCAGGCGCCAGGTCAGCGCTCACGACGGCCCAGTCGATCGCTCGGCTGCGGCCGCCGCGATCATGTAGTCGGCGGCTGGCAGCCGGCGCTCGCCGCGCAGCTCGCGTGAAGCACCGAGCGCTCGATCACCGGCAGCACGAGTGACCGGAGCGCCGGGGAGCGCATCGAGCGCGCTTGATAGAGGGCTTGGAAGGCCAGATCGTCACGCGCCGCTGCCAGCAGCTCCAATGTGACGATCGGGCAGACGGCCAGAAGCCCGCGGTCTCTCGTTGTGGCCCAGTGAGGCAGCACCGTCGGGTGGGTGCGTCGATTCCACGCCGAGGTGTCGAACACGAGCGCTGTGCCCGAGCCGTACTGCTCAGCGCTCTGCATGAAGCCGGGGGGGGAAACCGAGAAGTCGAAGCGGTCGTCTTCACCGGCATCCAGTCGCTGCAAGAACTCGAGACTCTCCTGAAGTCGCTGTTTCTCCGCCCGGATGGCCTCGGCACCGCGGAGCGCGAGATCATGGACCGCACGCGACCTCGACTTACCGCTACCGAACTCCGCGACAGCGCCAGCGAGGTCCTTGTCGATCGTTACCTGGATGCGGGACTTCGTCGGCGGCACGCCAAGTAGCGTACCGCGCAGCTGGTACACGATCAGCGCGAAACGAAAGTGCCGGAGGAGGGACTCGAACCCCCGACACGCGGATTATGATTCGCTCCTGCCGTCCGTAACGGCCACACGGTCATGAATTAGCGGCCACACGGCGTTGAATTAGCGGCCACATGATTGTACGGTAGTGGCATGGACTCTCTGGGGCGGGCGGCATCGGAATTGGGGATCCCCGAGCGGACGCTCCGCCGCGCTGCATCGGAGGGGCTCGTACGAGGAGAGCGCCTGAGCCCGCGCCGGTTTCGGATCACGTTCCGCGAGGAGGCCTATCTGCGCAGCCATTGGCAGCTGTTGCGCGCGCTTCGCGCGGCGCTTCGCACCGAGCCCAACGTCAGGCTTGCTGTGCTGTTCGGCTCTACGGCGATCGGGAACGATGACGAGCGCTCGGACGTCGACGTGCTGGTTGCGCTGCGCGATCCGAACTTGGGTCGCTTGGCCGAGCTCACGGAGCGGCTCTCCCGCATTGTCGGTCGCGACATGCAGCTCGTGCGGCTCTCGGAGGCAGAGGCCTCGCCGGTGCTCATGTCCGAGGTCATCGAGCATGGGCGCGTGCTTATCGACCGTGATCATCTCCGGTCGGCCGTGACGGGCCGTGCTTCGAGCTGGCGGCGTCTGGCGCGTGGTGCCGAACGATCCTCTGCTGCCGCGATTGACGACGGCCTAAACGATGCTGCATGACTTCCGCTGCGCCGGGCCCTGCTCCACTGGAGGCGCGTGATCCACAGCGCGCCAAAGCGCTCAAGGCGAAGATCGGAGATCGGGTCAACGACGTGCGCCGTCATCTGCTCGCGCTGCGCGCGGCGATGGCCGAGTTCGGCGACGACTTCGAGCTGGACGCCTTCCGTGCGGCCTACTCGTCGGAGGATCCCGTCGAGCTCAATCGAGTCAGGCGGTCGAGCGGGGCGTCGATCAGCTCTACAACTACATCGCCGAGCTCGCCGCCTTCGGGCTTGAGCTGGCCGAGCTGCGCGGACGCCGCGATGAGACGAACGCGCGGCGTGATCTCGACGCGCTGAGGTCTGCCGGTGTGATCTCAGCCGAGCTGACTCGCCGCCTGCAAGGACTCCGAAAGCTGCGCCGCATGCTCGTCCATGAATACGCAACCGCCACCGCCGAACAGGTGCACGAGTCTGCACTCCTCGTGTCGAACAACTTCGCCGCCTTCTATGACGCCTACAGGCAGTGGATCAAGCGCGGCTTCGCGGCACAGCGATAGTCCCGTTCTGAAAAATAGGCTCGAAGAAGCTGGCACTCAGGAGCCGTCAGCCATAGAGGTCTGGAAGGGACGCGCATCCTCTTCATCGTCATCGTTGGTGATGCGGGGAGGCCGCCGGACAGAGCTGTGTCGAGCGATGTCACGCTTCTGTGAAGTCACGGCGACCTGGGTATGGCAGCGGCGGGAGACGAATCTTTAGCGGGGCACTCGTGGCCAGCCAAATCGCGAGTCATCCCGCCGCCAGCCGCACCCTGCGCGGGACACCAGACGAGACCGTGGTCATCCGGGCCACGGTGAGCAAGCCGGCTCATGCGAGCCCCGAGCGCAGCCGCACACCCGACGGACCCCGCGAGCACTACGTCCAGCCATCCGCCGGCGCTCCACAGCGCCGTTGCGGTCACCGATCCCACGGATGCGCCGAGGAAGTTCCCGCTGATGTACGCAGTGTTCGCGCGGCTGCGCGCAGTGGGCGCGAGGCTCAAGACGTCGGACTGATTGAGGATCCTCTGCCCCTGCGTGCCGAGATCCAGCAGGATCACGCCGGTGATCAGCCAGCCGAGGTCGGTGCCGCCCGGGATGAAGGCGAGCCACGCGCAGAGCATCACTCCCCAGGCGAGTGAACTGCCGAGCAAACCTCGTCCGCTGTCGTGGAGCCGCCCGGCGCGGCGCGCGACGATCGCGCCCCCGAGTCCGGCGGCGCTCACGGCTCCGATCTGCGAGGCGCTGAATCCGTAGGCTGAGCTTCCGAGCAGCAGCGTCATGCCGGTCCAGAGCAGGTTGAAGCTCGCCATCGAGACGAAGCCGAAGGCCATCGCGACGCGTAGCGGACGCTGCCGTCGCACGAGCGAGCCGACCGACCGCAGCAGAGCCGGGTAGCGCGTCTGCGACGAAGGTTGCGAGGCCGGAGCTCGGCGCAGGATGAGGATCGCGAGTGAGGCGTTGAGTGCTGCCGCGATCGCGAACACCGCTCGCCAGCCAAGTGCTCCGCCGATCACCCCGCCTGCGACCCTTGCGGCGACGACCCCGATGAGGAGTCCGCTCACCACGGTGCCGACGGAGCGGCCCCGTGAGCCCTCCTCACTCAGGTCGGCTGTGAATGCGACCAGGATCTGCCCTGAAATCGTAGTGGCACCGACGAGGATCATTCCGACACAGAAACAGGGGAATGTCGGGGCGACGGCGCAGAGCACCAGTGCCAGTGATGCGATCGCCATCATCACCGCCACGAGCCGGCGTCGGTCGCGGACGTCGCCGAGCGGCACGAACAGCAGGATCCCCGCTGCATAGCCGAGTTGTGTACAGAACAGCAGCAGGCTCGCGGTTGCCGACGCGACGTGGAGGTCTGCTCCGATCGGCCCGATCAGCGGCTGCGCGTAGTAGAGGTTGGCCACGGCTGTTCCCGAGGCGAGGGCGAACAGCGCGTAGAGCGAGACCGACCGTCTCTCTGTCATCGACGCGCGCCCGTAACGACGTGGACGGCGCCCGTTCGGCGCCACCCATTTCACCTCCATCCAGTCGAGGAATCGGCGCACGGCTCCCCCAGACCCCGCAGGCCCGGGGGGCGCTGGCGACGCCTTTGCCGCTGGCTGTTAGACGCCATCGGCTCCGGCCTGCTCCGTTGCGCCCCGCGCGATCGATCGGTCCACGGCGGCGAGCGCCGCGGGACTGATCCGGTCGAGTTTCCGGCGATCATAAAAGCCGGTCACGAGGAGACCTACCAGTGCCCAGAAGAGGAGCTCGCAGACGATCACGATCAGCGAATGCGTCAGACCGGCGCTTCCCTTCGCTTCGAAGTACAGGACCGCTCGGGTTCCGCCGAGCACCTGGCGCAGCGGCTCGACCTTACCGACGAGGTTGAACACGCCGGGCAACGCCTGCGGGGGCACCGTGCCGCCCGAGGAGGCGAGTGAGAGGTAGATGAGCAGCAGCATTGCGAGCAGCTGACCGATCGAGCCGAACACCGCGAGCAGAGCCAGTGTGCCGGTCGCGATCATCAGCGCGGCCAGCGTCCCCACGATCCACAGCAGGACCACGTGAGGCGCGTACATGCCGAGCGCCCCGACGGCGATCGCCATCACGATCGCTGTCAGGATCGGCACTACAAGCACAGCAGTGCCCCACTTGGCTAGGAACGTCTGGCGCCGGCTGATCGCGACCGGCCGCTTGTGGGTCCAGCGCGGGCCGAGCTCTGTGCTCGCGTAGCCGAGGACAGAGTCGATCGAGTTGTTGATCAGCGTGCCCGCGATGAAACCGGCCAGGATCGAGAGCAGTGCGATGTAGAACGCCGAGAGGCCAAGCGCTGAGTGGTCTGGCAACGGTCGGTAGGTGACCGTGCGCAGCGAGACCGGATCGGCGAGATGCGCGGCGAGCACCGGGTTCTCATGGGTCGACGCGCTGGCGCTCGGTGAGATTTCGTTTCCGAGCTGTTCTGAGATCTTCGTGAGCGCCGGCGTCAGGACAGCGGCCGCGAGGTTTGCCGCGAGTGAACCCAGACGCTGGTTCTCTTCCAGCGCGATCGTTGCTTGGGCGGGCGCCGAGCTCTGGCCTTCTGCTCCCGCTGCGAGCAGCACGGAGCTGCTCAATGTCGCGGGCAGAACGACCGTCGCGTACGCCTTGCCTTCGTCCATCAGCCGATGCGCTTCGCCGAGGCTGACGCGGCGGAGTGCAAGGCGCGCTGAGACTGCAGGCGTGCGCTGCAGGGCAGACGTCACGTCTGCGCCGACGTCGAGGTGCCGGCTTGCGGTGTTTGCACCGGTGTCCTGGTCGACCAGCAGCACCGGCAGCCCGTGCAGGTGACCCGTGGGGTTGACCACTGAGCCGAGGTAGATGGTCACGACGAGCGCGACGAACAAGCTGCCGATCACCAGTGGCACGCGCCACACGTGACGGCCCAGCACGACCTCCAGAGCGCTCATCCTCGCTTGCGGCGCGGACTGTGCCCCATCTGTGAAGTCAACGTCGGACATCGCCTTTCCTTTCATCCGAGGTGGCTTCCCAGCCAGTCAAAGACGCGCGCGTCGCGAAGCGCGACGCCCATCGGCTCGCAGTGTCGGCCTGCGCCCTCCTCGGCGCTGAACGCGACGAGCTTCTTCTCCGCCGGTAGCCGCCTGCAGAGCTCGGCGGGCTGACCAGCGAAGAACTGCTCATCCTCGGGGTCGAGGATCAGCATCGGCGTCACGATGTCCCGGGTCTCCTCCGCGAGCCGGTATTTGGAGACGGCGCTGAACAGGTCGTAACGGGAGCCGCTGGAGATGCCGTACGGCCTGCCGCGAAACTCAAGTGCGTGGCGCGCCCCGGGCTGCGCCTGCTCGAGCGTCGCCATCACGTCGTCGAACTCCGTCTTGCGTCCGGTCTCGAGCATCTCGCGCAGTTCGGGCGTGAGTGGCTCGAGCCACGCGCGCGAGACGTCAACGACGCCGCCATCGACGACCGCTGCCGCCAGGCGATGCTCGAAGGACAGTGCGCGCGGGACCCAGAAGCCGCCCTGGCTGACCCCAATCACGGCGAGCCGGTCGCCATCGACGTCTGCGCGCTCGAGCAGCGTGTCGATGACCGGCGTCAATGCGGCCTCCCAATCGTGCCGGAAGGGAATGTTCTGCTCGTAGAGCGCGTGCTGCTGGCCGGGACCGTCGAAGGTCATCCAGTGGTAGCCGCGTTCGCTCGCGGCGGCTCCGCCATGACCCCACATCGCTGCAGTCGTCCCATCGCTTCCGTTGTTGAGGATCACGACGGGCCGCGGCTCTCCCGGCGTCGCGTCGGGCGCCCGGAAGAAGTAGCCCCGCAGCGCAGTCCGCTCGTAGGGGATCTCGATCCTCTCGCCCGGCACGGGAAGCTGATCGACGACGTGCTCCCAGCACGCGCGGTGCCTGCGCCACATCGCAAGCTCACGTGCCGGCCCGAAGTCCGAGGCCTTGATCGCACAGTAGAGAGCGGTCGCGTAGTACGTCGCCGCCCGGCGGTAGAAGGACACTGCGGTGACGCGGCGGCCGGCGTGGCGCGCGGTCTCCGCTGCGCCCCACACCCGTTCCGCTGTCGCCTCCCACTCGCGGATCCATGAGTCGGCATCGCCGTCCGTGATCCGTTCGGCGGTGGCGATCGCCTCGCCGGCGTCGGCCTGTTGGCGGTAGCCGCCGCCGAGCACCATCTCGAAGCCGAACTGGAAATCGTCATCGGTGAACAGGCGCATCAGGCCCCTCTCCCTCAGTGATCGTCTGCGTCTGCTTGACGGCCCATACCACGAGACCGATCGGGATCACCCAGTTGAGCACGATGTTCGTGGGCCGCGTGTCGATCGCGCCCGCGGCTATGTGGAACGGCACCATCGCGGCGAATACGGATCCCCACATCAGCGTCAGGCGGCGGTTGACTGACTTGAAGCGCGGCGAGGACCACAGCTCCGGCGGCACCTTTTCGCGAGCGTACTGCTCGGTGAAAGGCACGGACACGAGCGAGCCGAAGGCGATCAGCGCGAGCAGTCCCGCGGCAATGGCGCGCGCGTAGCGCTCGACGAATTCAGCGGTCGAGGCGTCGGCGGTGAGCGCGACGATCGTGAAGCCGGCGAACGCGACGACGGCGCCGATCTCAAGCGCCTTGGGCCGCCCTGCCTGGATGCCCGGACGGCTGATCGCGCCCGCGATCACCAGCGCCGCGATCGATGCAATCTTCAACGTGCCGTGCTCCGCGATCACGGTGAAAAGGACCCACGGGACTAGCGCCACGAACACGCCCGAGCTGTGTGTCGCCTCCCGACTGCTTGTAGCTGCTTGTGCCTCGACCATCGTGTATCCCCTGTCTGTTGACGCCTTTCGATAGGTGCAGCATCCGCGGGGAGAGTGCTCCTGTCGTGCGTATGCCACTACTGATCTTCCGCCGACAGTGGCTACGCAGCCAACGCCCAGGGCGCTACGTAGAATCTGTTGCGATGGAGCACGGACGGGGGTCGGTGTCGCCGTGGCCTCTCGTCGGTCGGGAGGAGGAGCTCCAACGGGTACGGGTTGCGATCGCCGAGGGTGCGAGTGGGGTGATCATCAGCGGCGGTCCCGGCGTCGGGAAGAGTCGCCTCGCCACACAGCTCGTCGCTGAGGCGGAAGAGGCGGGCGCGTGCGTGCTTTGGGCAAGGGCAACGCGGAGCGCGTCCGAGATCCCATTCGGAGCGCTCGGTGGACTCTTCGCGCTCGCGGATCACGACACCGGTGGGATCAGCTCGGTGCAGGACCTGTTTTCGGCGCTCCGGGTCGTCGCCGACGGACGCGAGACCACGCTCGGCGTCGACGACGCGCACCTGCTGGATGACGCGTCCGCCGCATTTCTGCTGCAGGCCGTAGAACGCGGGGTGGCCACGGCAGTCGTGACGCTCGTTAGCGGCCAGCCTTGCCCCGATGCAGTGACGGCTCTGTGGAAGGACGCCGGCTCGGTCCGAGTCGAGCTCGACCCGATGTCCGACTCGCAGATCTGCGAACTCGTGGAAACGGCACTCGGTGCCTCGCTCGAGCATGACGCACGGCGGTGGCTCACCGAGACGAGCCGTGGCAACGTCCTCTATGCGAGGCAGCTCGTGGAGGGCGCGCTGGGTGACGAGGCACTGGTGATTCGCGAGGGCACCTGGCACCTGGCGCGCCGACCCGCGCCCGCGTCCTCTCTGCGGGAGCTCGTGACTGCGCGAATCGGCACACTCGGCGACGAGCAACGCACCGCACTCGAGATCCTCGTCCTCGCCGATGATCTGCCGATCGGCGAGCTCACCACACTCGTTGACGAGCCGCTGCTCGCCACATTGGAGACCGCCGGTCTGATCACGGTCTCGATGGCCGCCGGTGCCGACCCCCACGTTCGAGTGGCCCACCCGCTCTACGCGGAGCTCATCTCGGCCGAGACGCCAGCCGCGCGCGCACGGGCCCACCGAATGCGGCTGGCCCGGTTGCTCTCCGCGCGCACCGGAGTCCATCCCGCCGATGCGGTGCGGATCGCACTGTGGTTCACGGAGGCGGGGCAGCCTGTGCCCGCGGCTGTGCTGCTCGACGCGGCTCGCGCCTCGAACTTCGCCGGAATCGAAACCGGAATCCAGTTCGCGCAGCGGGCGCTCGACGAGGGTGCCGGCATCGAGGCGGCGATGCTGCTGGCCGCCTCCCACTACGTGCACGGGCAACCAGAGCAGGCGGAGGAGGTGCTCTCGAGCGTCGAGGGGACAATCGACGATCCCGCGCTCGCCGCGAGCTACCTGCGGGAGCGCGCCGCGATTCTCGAGTGGGGCCTCGGGCGCACGGCGGAGGCGGTCGCGCTGATCGAACGAGCCACCTGCTGGTGGCCGGGGGAGGCGTGGAGCAACCTCGTGGAGATCCTCGGGCTGCCATTCCGCGCGTTGGCGGGCAGACCTGGCGAGACGGCCCCCGCGATCGAGGCAGCCCTGAAGGATGAGGCTCTCAGCACCGAGGCACGTCGCTGGTTGACCCGCGCACTCGCAATCGACCGGTTTTGGGAGGGGCGAGTGGCGGTGGCTGAGTCACTGCTGCCAGCGATGCCGCCTCTGCCGCTGCGCGGGGAGCTCGAGTTCACCGAGATGGCCGCTCGAGCCGTCGTCAGCCTGGCATCGGGTTCCGACCTGAGCGGCCTCGAGGATGAGATGAGCAATGCGTTCGTGGCCGCGGCCGACGCGGGTGACCCGGCCGCGGCCGGTCTCGCCGCGATAACAGTCGCCCAGGTCTGCTACCTCGGCGGCCGATTCCTCGACGCGCAGCGCTGGCTGAACGAGGCCGTGGCGCAGTCCGAGCGCCAGGATCCGATGGACACACGGCTCCTGGCCCACGCGATGCAGGCAGGGGTCTCGTTGGCGCTCTCAGACGAAGCCCGCGCACTGAGCGCCGGACAGCACCTCAGCACACCAGGCCGCGGGACCGAGCAGCGAGGAAACGCCTCCTGGCTCGCGCGCGGGCGCGCCTGGACGCTGCTCGCCGGGGGCGAGGCGACCCACGCACAACAGCTGCTTCTCGACTCGGCGGAAGTGCTCGACTGGGCACCAATACACGCGGCCGAGCTGCGCTATGAAGCAATGCGGGCAGGGCGACGCGCGAACGAGCTCAGCGTATCGCTGAGCGAGCTCAGCGAACGCTGCGACGCCCCACTCACACACGCCTACGCGGCGCACGTCCAGGCAAGAGCGCACGGCGACGCGCGAGCCGCGCTCGCTGCATCAGAGCTCTTCGCCGCGCTTGGAGCGAACCTCTTCGCCAGCGAGGCCGCAGCCCACGCAGCCTCCGCGTTCGCGGCTGAAGGCCGACAGGACAGCGCACGCCAAGCTGCCGCCCGCAGCCGCGAGCTGCAACCCCACGGCCAAGGCGCACAGCCGCCATCGATCGCCGGAGTAGACCGTGCCGACGTAGAACTAACCCCACGAGAGGCCGAGATGGTGCAGCTGGCCGCACGCGGCCTCAGCAACGCCGAGATCGCGGAAACGCTCGTCCTCTCAACCCGCACCGTCGAGACCCACATCTACAGGGCGATGCGAAAGCTCGGCATCAGCGACAGACGAGACTTCCGGTCCGTGTCCTAGACGCAGCTCCCCGAGGATCTGGCTACGCCGGTGCGGGCGTGGACACGCCGCGAGGTTACGCGCTGCCGACCGCGCGCCCCCAACGCGGTCTTCTAGAGAAATCGCTGGGGAAATAGTCGCCCGCTTCCGCCGCCGCTGATACTGTTGAAATCGTTGTGTGGGCTGGGTTTTCGGCGATGCCGGAGGAGGGACTCGAACCCCCGACACGCGGATTATGATTCCGCTGCTCTAACCAGCTGAGCTACTCCGGCCCGGATGACGCTGGAGTGTAGCCACAGGCCCGTCCCGATCCGCGCGTCGCTAGCCTCATTGCGCCATGGCGTCGCCCACCCTGCTCGCAGTGCCCAACATCTCCGAGGGCCGCGACCAAGCGACAATCACCGCGATCGCCGATGCGTGCGCCGGCACGCGCGCGGATTCGCAAGGCGCAACCCTCCTGGACGTCCATTCCGACGCGGACCACCACCGCTCCGTGCTCACGATCGCCGCAGCAGCCGGCCCGTTGGCAGATGCGCTGCTCCGCATGGCCCACGAGGCCATATCGCGGATCGACGTGATGACAGCGGCGGCCGGTGGTCCACCGGCTGGCGCCCGCGAGCAGCCGGGCCAGCATCCCCATGTAGGAGCAGTCGATGTCGTGCCCGTCGTCTACGTGAGTCCGACGGCGCGCGGGGCCGCCTGCGCGGAGGCGCTCGTCGTGGCCGATCGCATCGCGGAGGAGCTGAGCGTGCCGGTCTTCCTCTACGGCGAGTTGACCGCGGGAGATGACGCTGCCCCCCTAACGCGCGCGCAACTGCGCCGCGGCGGTGTCTCTGGTCTTGCAGCACGAATGTCGGCGTCGGTGGAGAGGATCGCCCCGGACTTTGGGCCACCGCGAATGCACCCAAGCGCAGGCGCCACCCTCGTCGCTGCACGCCCGCCACTAGTCGCCTTCAACCTCCGGCTGGCTGCCGGCGCAAGCATGCAGGAAGCACGCGAGATCGCTGCGCTGGTGCGCGAGCACAATGGCGGCGGACTGCCGGGGGTACGCGCGATCGCCGTCGAGCTGAGCGGTGGTGTGTCACAGGTCTCCATGAACGTCGAGCGCCCGTTCGAGGTGTCGTTGGCGATGGTCGTCGATGCCGTCAGTGCCCACGCTGAGCTCGCCAGCGCCGAGCTCGTCGGGCTGGCGCCCGCCGCCGCATTCGACGGTTTCCCGCCCGACCTCCCCATTCCCGGGTTCGATCCGGCTCGCCACCTGATCGAGAACGCACTAGGCTGCTAGCCGTGGCGCAGACCAAGCGTAAGACCAAGCACCGTGGAAATGCCGCCGGCGTCGTCGAGTCGCGCGGGCGTACTGGCCGCAAGCCCACCGCCGCCGAGAAGAGCGGCGATCCTCGCGAGCTCGCGCGCGAGAAGGAAAAACTGCTCGACAAGCGCGACCGTCCGCCGACGTGGCGGGGCGCGTTCACCAAGGCGATGTTCGCCACGATCTTCCTGCTGCTCGTAGTGATCCTGCTCCTGCACCAGTCAAACCAGGCGATCGGGCTGTTCCCCGTGGTGCTGATCCTCTACACCGTCGTCAGTTACTACAGCGACAAGTGGATCTTCGACCGTCGCCAGCGCAAGAAAGCGCAGGCAGGGGGCGGGGGGGCCGCGTCGCGATGAGCGCGCTGGACGTGCGCTCCTTCACAGTCGGTCCCGTCCAGGAGAACTCCTACATCGTGCGCTCCAGCAGCGATGCCAAGCGCGCGCTGCTGATCGATCCGGGCGATGAACCCCAGCGCCTAGAACAGGCGATCGAGGCGCTCGGCGTCGAGATCGAGGCGATCCTCGTCACCCACTGCCACTTCGATCACATCGGCGCCGTCGCACCCCTCGCGCGCGCCACCGGCGCCACCGTGTACTGCCCCGAGATCGAGCGCCCCGTGCTCGCCGACGTCATGAGCTGGGTACCACCCGGCTTCGGCCCGTTCGAGAGCTACGAGGCCGACGTCACGCTCTCCGGCGGTGAGCACCTGACGCTCGCCGGCATCGACATCGACGTGCTCTTCACCCCCGGGCACAGCCCCGGGCATCTCACCTACGCGATGCCCGGCGCGCTGCTCTCCGGCGACGTCCTCTTCCAGGGCTCTGTCGGGCGGGTGGATCTTCCCGGCGGGGATTGGCCGACGCTCGAACGCTCGATTGGCGGCCTGCTCAAAGCCTTCCCCATGGACACCGTCGTCTATCCCGGGCACATGGGCGTGACCACGCTCGGGCGTGAGCGCGACACCAACCCGTTCCTCACCGAGCTGCGTGTGCGCGTCCCGCGCGAGTCCGCGGCGGACTCGCCGGCGTCCTGACGTTGAGCGCAGCAAAGCTCAAAGCGCCGCGGGGTACCTTCGACATCATCGGCGAGGAGGCCACGCGTCGTAGCGGCATCGAGGCGCGCGCCCGCGCGATCCTCGAGGGCGCAGGCTATGAGCGCATCGAGACGCCCATATTCGAGGCCACCGAGCTTTTCTCCAGGGGTGTCGGCGAGTCGACCGACATCGTGCGCAAGGAGATGTTCACGCTCGAAGATCAGGCGGGCCGCTCGCTCACGCTGCGCCCCGAGGGCACCGCTCCGGTCTGCCGTGCCTACCTCGAGCACGGCATGCACAAGCGTCGCCAGCCCGTAAAGCTCTGGTACCTGTCGTGCTTCTTTCGCCACGAGCGCGCGCAGGCCGGGCGCTACCGGCAGTTCTGGCAGGTGGGCGCCGAGGCGATCGGCTCCGAGGACCCCGCCGTTGACGCTGAGTCGATCACGCTGCTCTCCGCGCTGCTCGCCGAGCTCGGTGTGCGCGAGCTGCGGCTGCGGCTCTCGAGCCTCGGCAGCCCCGAGAGCAGGGGTGAGTATCGCGAGCACCTCAAGCTGTATCTCCGCGAGAACGAGGACAGCCTCTCCGAGGACGTACGCGCCAGGATCGAGCTCAACCCGCTGCGCGCGTTCGACTCCGACCATCCCGGCACGCAGAGCGTGATGCTCGGTGCGCCGCTGCTGCGTGACTACCTCAGCGACTCCGACGCCGAGCACTTCGCGCACGTGCGTGAGTTGCTCGATGTGGCCGGCGTCTCCTATGAGCTCGACTCGACGCTCGTGCGGGGGCTGGACTACTACACGCGAACGCTGTTCGAGTTCACCTCCGACGCGCTCGGTGCGCAGAGCGGAGTGGCCGGCGGAGGACGCTACGACGGCCTCGTCGAGCAGCTCGGGGGGCCACGGACGCCCGGCATGGGCTGGGCGGCTGGAATCGAGCGGATCATGCTCGCCGGAGACAGCGGCTCGGCCACCACGAGCGGCGAGCATCTCGCTGCGCCGATCTCACCCGAGCTGTTCGTCGCGCTCGACGGTCAGCGCCACGAGCTGCGCGCGGGCGCCTTTGCACTACTCAGCGAGGCGCGCTCCGCCGGCCTCGCCGCGCAGATGGATCTCGGCGGGCGCTCGCTGAAAGGCCAGCTCGGGCATGCCGATGCGCTGCGGGCCCGCTTCGTAGCGATCGTCTCACCCGAGCACACACTGCTCAAGGACATGCAGGGCGGCGGGCAGCAGGAGCTGGCCACGAACGCTGTCGTGCACGCTGTGCTTCGCAGCCACCACGCGCTCTGAGCAGGAGCGGCCCGAGATTTTGGCCAACGCATTGGCTCACAGCGTGTGTGACCGCGCGCGGACAAGCAACAACGCGAGAAGTTCCTGCTCAGTGCCAGCCGGCACCGGCTGGGTCGTGCTCATCGCCGTCAATGCGACCTCCGCTCGACCTATCGCAAAGCCCAGTACGTCCACATAGATCGGCACCGACACTTCGCTGAACGAAAGGTTGAGCTTCGCCACGATCCGCATGCCGATCGTCGCGCTGGCGCCCGGCGCGCGCACGGGAAGCTTCGAGACGGTTACGCGGCCCCAACGTGCGTTGCGGACCGATTTGTCATCGATGTTGTGCGTCAACGCGCGGGCGCCACACTTGCGCAGGGCAGCCGACGCGAGCACGGCGAATTGATGAGCGACCGCGCGTTCGCTACTCATGATCGTCACCGAGGAGGTGATCTGTTCGGCTTCCAGTTCCTGGCCTCGCCTGAATTTCGGCGATGACACTTCAGCGACCGTATGACCCTTTCCTGGTCCAGTCAGCTTTTCGCAGGCGCGATATTCCTGTTTTTCGCGCTCGCTCGAGCCGCGGTCTCGCTTACGTTCCACGGACGCTTCCGGGATATCGCCCACGCTCAAGTTCACCGCATGCGCGAACGCGAGCGCCTGCGCCCGTGACGGCGCAGGACCGCCAGCCGATGCGTCTGCGGCGTCGCCCGCTGGCGCGGCGTCGTGTGAGACGGCCTTTGTTGCGCTCGTCGTCCCCGTCGCCGGATGTTCGGCTGTGCCGCCACACGCCGATAGAGACAGGCACGCTGCACCGACGGCCATCGCCGTCACACAGGGGCTTCGCAGCTTCATGGACCGTGTATCGGCCGCCCCGCAAGGAGCCTGGAGGTCGGGCGTACGCCGCGTTCAGCTGTCCAACGCTGCTTGCGCGGTTCAACTTCTCCGCCCCGAATGCCGAAGCGGGGTGGGATGGATCAGATCTCCCGTCCATTTCAGATCGCCCTGGTAGCCGTATGCCTGTTCGCGGGCGTGTGGTTCTTTGCCCTGCGCGGACACTCAAGCACCACAAGCAGCTCGGTCTCCACGACCGCGGCCACGACCAGTGTGCCCGCCGCGTCCAAGACCGCGAGCTCCGCCGCCGCGAGCGCCACGTCCACTGCTGCCGTAACCGCCAAAGCCAAGGCCGAAGCCAAGAGCGGCCACATCTACCACGGCCCCGTCCCCGGCCTCGAAGGGCTCACACGTGACATCGCCAGGGCTCACGGAGCAGTCGCAGCCATAGGCGCCGCCCCCTCCACCTCTTCCGCTCCCGCCTCCAGCCACAGCAGCTCCTCGGCGACAGCCACCACGCACGATCCTGCCAAGACGTCTGCCCCGACCGCATCCACGCCCACGGTCAAGAGCCAGCCGATCAAGGCGAAGAGCGGGGTCGGGCGCAGCCCGGCGCGGCAGGTGCTGGTTGAAGACGCGCTTCACGAAGGGAAGATCGCGGTCATCCTCTTCTGGAATCCCAAAGGCGTCGACGACACGATCGTCAATGACGAACTCAGGCTGCTGGAGGCCGTCCACCATCTGATCAAGGCGCAACCACGTACCGCCCAGTTGCGTAAGGCGCTCAAGGCATCCGGCCTGGAACTGGACAAGCGCTTCGCCGCGTTCGTCTCGACCGCCGGCCAGGTCGCGTCTTACGGGTCGATCACCCGTGGTGTGCAGGTGTACGGGACGCCCACCGTGCTGATCGTGAACAAGAGTGGTACGACGAGGGTCCTGACCGGACTGCAGGACGCCCTCTCGATCGAACAAGCGATCGACGAAGCCCGCAGCGCCTAGCCTTACACTCGCTCGTATGAGCGAGAGTCGCGAGCTGCTGAGCAACCACCTCGAACGCCCCTTGGGCCGGGGTCACACGCCTCGAGACGCGTTCACCGGCGCAGCCGGTGGGGCTGCATGCGGCGACCTGATCCGCATCTCGCTGGCCGTCGATCCACACAGCCCGCAGGGGCTGATTCGCGAGGCCGGCTTTGACGCGAGCGGTTGTGGCGCCGTGATCGCCGCCGGCAGCGCCGTCGTCGGACTCGTGCGCGAGGCGCCGCTGCTCAGCGTCGCGCGGATCGGCGCGGAGGACATCGCACGCGAGCTCGGCGGGCTGAGCGCCGCCAAGCGTCATGCCGCGGAGCTCGCCGCGGATGCCCTGCACCGCGCTCTCGGCAGCGCCGCGCGCGGAGGCGTGCAGCTCGCGCACAGTCCCCAGCGCACGCTCGTGGCGATGAGCGGCGGGGTCGATAGCGCCGTCGCGGCGCTCCTCATCGCGCGCGCCGGCGGCGAGGCCGTCGCGATCACGCTCGAGCTCTGGTCAGATGCCGAGAACGATGGGGAGCTCAGCTGCTGCTCCGCGCAGGCGGTCCGAGGCGCCCGCGAGCTCGCAAACGGCCTCGGCATGGCGCATCTCTCGATCGACCTGCGCTCGGAGTTCCGCGCCGGGGTGGTCGACGGCTGGCTCTCCGATCACGCCCGCGGCCTCACGCCCAACCCCTGTGTGCGCTGCAACGGCAACGTTCGCCTGGACGCGATGCTCGAGCTCGCCGACAGGCTCGGGTCAGAGACGCTCGCCACAGGCCACTACGCGCGCGTGACCAACGACGCTTCCGCCAGCTCAGGCACGGTCCCACTGCTGCGGACCGCGGCCGATCCAGCCAAGGACCAGAGCTACGTGCTCTCCGCGCTCGCGCCCGAGTCGCTCGCGCGCATGCGCTTTCCGCTCGGCGAAATGCGCAAGCAGCAGGTTCGCGAGCTCGCCCGCGAAGCCGGCCTCGCGGTCGCCGGGCGCCGTGACTCTCAGGACCTGTGCTTTCTCGCCGGCACCCGCCACGGCGACTTCCTCGAGCGACACGGAGGCCTTGGCAGGCGCTCGGGTTCGATCCTCGACCGCGACGGCGCAGCACTCGGCGAGCATCGCGGTGCTCACCTCTACACGGTCGGCCAGCGCCACGGTCTGGGCATCTCCGCGCCCGAGCCGCTCTACGTGCTCGCCACCGACGCGAGAGCGAACGTCGTGACCGTCGGACCGCGCGAGGCACTGCTCGCCGACGAGGTCACCGTGAACGAGGCGACGCTCCATCGCGACGGACGCTGCGTGGATGGCGTGCGCGTGCGCGCCCACGGGCGCCGCTTCCCCTGTCGTCTACCCCGAGACCTGGGCCCCGGGCATCACGCGAGCCTCTGCGTCGAGCTGGCCGAGCCCGCCGAGCGCACGGCCCCCGGACAGTTCGCCTGCCTGTACTCCGGCGACGTTGTCGTCGGCTACGGCACCGTCGCGGCCTAGCTGCCTAAGATCCGTCCCAGAATGACCTCAGACGAGATTCGCGAGAGCTACCTGAGCTACTTCGAGGAGCGCGGCCATCGACGTGTGCCGTCCGCCTCGCTGGTGCCCTCTGCGCACGACCCCTCGGCGCTTCTCACGGTCGCGGGGATGCACCCGCTGAAGCCATATTTCCTCGGGCAGGAGAAGCCGCCCGCGCCGCGGCTCACGAGCTGCCAGAAGGTCTTTCGCACGGTCGACATCGACAACGTCGGCAACACGCCCGCGCACCTCACGTTCTTCGAGATGCTCGGCAACTTCTCGTTCGGCGACTACTTCAAGGCCGAGGCGATCGACTTCGCGTGGGGGCTCTCGCGGGAGGTGTTCGGCTTCGACGAGCAGGACATCTGGGTGACCGTGTTCGAAGGCGACGACGGTCTCGGCCTGGGCAGCGACCAAGAGGCGATCGATATCTGGCTCGCGATGGGCGTCCCACGCGAGCGAATCGTCGAGTGCCCGCGCTCTGAGAACTTCTGGCAGGCCGGCCCCACCGGTCCCTGCGGCCCGTGCTCGGAGCTCTACGTCGACCGCGGCGTCGAGCATGGTGCACCGGACGATCTCCCCGGCGGTGAGAACGAGCGCTTCCTCGAGTACTGGAACCTTGTCTTCATGCAGTACGACCAGGAGCCCGCCCCCGATGAGCCCGGCACGGTCCTCAAGCCGCTGCCCGCGAGGAACATCGACACCGGCCTCGGGCTGAACCGCATGGCGGCGATCCTGCAGAAGAAGCAATCGGTGTTCGAGACCGACCAGTTCCAGCCGCTGATCGAGCTCGGCGAGCAGCTCTCGGGACGCCGCTACGGCTCCGAGTTCGAAAGCGACCGCGCGCTGCGGATCCTCGCCGACCACTCGCGCGCGATGACGTTCCTCACGGCCGACGGCGTCGTCCCGTCCAACGAGGATCGTGGCTACGTTCTGCGGCGCGTCATGCGCCGCGCGATCCAGCAGGGACTTGCGCTGGAACTCGAGCCGGGTTTTCTCACGCGCTACTCGGCGCGCGTGCGCGAGATCATGGGCGGTGCCTATCCAGAGCTCGGCGAACAGGCTGAGGTGACCGACATGTGGCTCGCCGCAGAGGAGGAGGGCTTCGGGCGCACGCTCGCTCAGGGCATGGAGATGCTGCAGGATCAAATTGAGCAGGCGCGTGCCGCCGGCCGCTCCTCGGTGCCGGCGCTCGAGGTCTTCACGCTGCATGACACGCATGGCTTCCCGCACGAGATGACCCGCGAGCTGCTCGCCGAAGCAGACCTGGCGATCGAGGGCGACTTTGAAGAGCTCATGGAGGAACAGCGCGAGCGCAGCCGCAGCGTCACCGCGCACGCCGGCGCCGGTGCCGGAGTGAAAGGCGCGGCGGATGAGCCCCTTGGCGGCGCCGCGCCCACGCGCTTCACCGGGTATGAGACCGAGGTGCAGCCCACAACCGTGCTCGCGATCCGTTCACTCGAGGACGGTGCGGGCGCAGATGGCAGCAGCGCCGCCAACGGAGCAGCGCCCGCGCGTCTGCTCGTGAAGCTCGCCGAGTCGCCGTTCTACGCGGCCGGCGGAGGCCAGATCTCTGACGTGGGGACGATCGAATGCGAGCACGGCGACTGTGTGGCGCGCGTGGAGAACGTCCTCACCTTGGGCGGGGACCGCGTCCCCGAGGTGCTCATCGAGGCCGGCACGCTCGAGGTTGGCGAGAGCGTGATCGCACGCGTCGACCACCTCGCGCGACACGAGATCGAGTGCAACCACACCGCCACGCACCTGTTGCAAGCGGCGCTGCGCGAGCGTCTGGGGAGCCACGTGCGCCAGGCAGGCTCCTACGTCGGGCCGGACAAGCTGCGCTTCGACTTCAGCCACGGGCAGGCGCTCAGTGCCGAGGAGCTGCGCGACGTCGAGGACCGCGTCAACTCCTGGATCGCGCGCAACGACCCGGTGCGAGCGCTCACGACAACGCTGGATGAGGCCAAGAGCCTCGGCGCGATGGCGCTGTTCGGCGAGAAGTATGGCGAGGTCGTGCGTATGGTCGAGGTCGGCGACGGCGAGTATTCGCGCGAGCTCTGCGGCGGTACGCATGTGCGCTCCACGGCCGAGATCGGCGCTTTTCGCATCCTGCACGAGACCTCCAGCTCCGCGAACGTGCGTCGCATCGAGGCCGTCACCGGACCTGTCGCGGTCGAGCTGCTGCGCGAGCACGATCGGCTTCTGCGTGAGATCGCCGCGCAGCTGCGCACGCGTCCGGAGGACGCGCCCGAGGCGGTGGCGGGCCTCGCGCAGGAGCGCAAGCGTCTGGAGAAGGCGCTCAAGGACGGGGCGGCCCAGACTGGCGCTGGCGCCCTCGATGTGGAGTCGCTTGCCGGACAGGCACGGGAGGTCGCCGGCGCAAAGGTCCTCGTGGCCGCGGTGCAAGGGCTCGACGCGAAGGCGCTGCTCGCGGCCGTCGATCGCGTGAAGGGTCTCCTGGGAGACGCGGCGATCCTCTTGGGGAGCGCCGCGGACGCGCGCGTACATCTCGTCGCGAGCGTCGCTCCCTCCCTGGTGGCACGCGGCGTGAAGGCCGGTGCCGTCGTCAAGGTCGCAGCCGAGACCGCCGGCGGCGGCGGGGGAGGACGCGACACAATGGCCCAGGCGGGCGGCCGGGACCCCGAGCGTCTCGATGAGGCGATGGACGCCGGTCGGGCAGCGATCGAGGCCGCGCTCGCAAGTTGATGCGGGCGCGTCGCAGTTGACGTGCGCGTTCTCGCCCTCGACTACGGCAGCGCACGCTGCGGGTGCGCGCTCAGCGATCCCACCGGCACGATCGTCACACCACTCGAGGCCGTGGAGCGACCTGCGACCAAGCGGGGATTCGCGCGGCTGCGTGAGCTCGTGCACTCCCGCGAGGTCGAACGCGTGATCGTCGGTCTGCCGCTGGCCCTGGACGGAAGCGACACCGCCCAGACCCGCGAGACGCGGGCGTTCGCCCACGAGCTCTCCCAGCGCCTCGGGCGCTCGATCGTCGTGGAGATGCACGACGAGCGCTTCACCACGCGCATGGCGCAACGGATGGAGCCGGCGGGAACACGCTTCAAGGCCGACGAGGACTCGCGGGCGGCGGCCCATCTGCTGGAGAGCTGGCTCGCCTCCCAGGCGCGTTAAGGTTGCTGCTCCTTGTCTCGCGGCGAAAGATCATCAGGGCGCGAACGCACGGCGCAGGAGCGCGAGCGCGACCGCCAGGAGCGTGCGCGCCGGCGCGCGCAGCAAGAATCGCCCCAGGCGCAACCCGCGTCACCCGCTCACACGAGCGACATGCCCGCCCAGGTGCCCGCGCCCGTGGAGCCTCCTCGTGCGGACGTGCAGCCCCCTTACGTGCCCGCGGAGCCTATTCACTCGCCTCTTGTAGAGCCGCCGCTCGCGCCCCCACCGCCGTCGAGCGTGCAGCCCGCGGCATCGGCGCTTGTGGAGCCGCCGCTGACGCTCGACCGCCTCGCTGCAAGCTTGGGAGCGCCGCCTGCGCCTAAGCGGCGGGGCTCGCTGATCGCGCGCGCGGCCGCCGTGCTCGCCCTCGCGGTTGTGGCGGTGGCGATCGTGCTCGTGCTGCACTCGCGCTCGCCCAAGCCCACGGCCCCGCCTACGCCGGCGCCGGCGATCAAGGTCCTGATCCCGGAGGGCAAGACGCGCGCGCAGATCGCGCAGATCGCAAGCGCCGACGGTTTGAAGGGCGACTATCTCGTCGAATCCAGGCGCTCTGCGCTTTTGAACCCTTTGAGCTACGGCGCACCCAAGGACACACCCGACCTCGAAGGCTTCCTGTTCCCGGCCACCTATGACATGGACCCCGGAGCGCCTGTCTCGAGGCTCGCAGAAGCGCAACTCGAAGCGTTTCACGAAAACTTCGGTGCCACTGAGGTCGCGCGCGCGAAAGCGCTCCACGTGACGCCCTACCAGCTGCTGATCGTCGCCTCGATGGTTGAGCGCGAGGCGCAGATCCCTGGAGATCGGCCGAAGATCGCCGCGGTCATCTACAACCGGTTGGCGCGCGGCATGCCGCTGGGGATCGACGCCAGCATCTACTACGCGGTCGAGAAAGCCACCGGGATCGCCACCTACACCCACGAACTCACCGAAGCCCAGCTGCACATCGATTCCCCATACAACACGCGCACGCATGTCGGGCTGCCGCCGACGCCCATCTCCAACCCAGGGGCGGCCTCGATCCACGCGGCCGCATATCCCGCGCACGTCTCCTATCTGTACTACGTCGCCGGCGCGAACGGCTGTGGGGAGCAGGTCTTCTCGAATACCCAGGCGGAATTTGAAGTCAACGCCGCCGCCTACAAGGCCGCTGTCGCACGCAACGGTGGTCACCCGCCGACCTGCAAGCAGAAGTGATGCCGCGCCTGGGCGTCCTCGGCTGGCCGGTCTCCCACAGCCGCTCGCCCGCCATGCATAACGCCGCGATCGCCGCACTCGGGCTGGAGGGTTGGCGCTACCAACGCTTGCCGGTCCCGCCAGCCCTGTTCGTGCAAACCACGCTCGCGCTGCCTCAGTCGGGATTCATCGGCGCCAACGTGACGATCCCCCACAAGCACGCGGCGCTCGCGCTGGCGAGCGAGGCGAGCGAGACCGCACGCGAGATCGGAGCGGCGAATACGCTCATGTTTCTCCCCGACGGGACCGTCGCGGCCGAGAACACCGATGCACCTGGGCTGATCGCCGCGCTCGGAGACCTCAGCGAGCTGTCCGCGAGCCCGAGCGCGCTCGTTCTGGGTGCCGGCGGAAGCGCACGGGCTGCCGCCTGGGCGCTTCGCGAGGCGGGGCTGAGCGAGGTGTCCGTTTGGAACCGGACGCCCGAGCGAGCCCAGCAGCTCGCCCGCGATCTCGGGGTGCGCGCCGTGCGCCAACCGGTGGCCGCGGATCTGCTCCTGAACTGCACTTCCGTGGGTCTCCAGGCTCCGGAGCTAGAACGCTCGGCCACTGACGGTGAGGCGCTCAACCAACTGGGTTTGACGTTCGATCAACTCGGTAACTACTCGTATGTCGTCGATTTTGTCTACCGCTCCGCATCCACGCAGCTGCTTGCGGCTGCCCGAGCCCATGGCGCGCGCACCCTTGACGGGTTGGAGATTCTGCTGGCACAGGGAGCGCTCAGCTTCCAATTGTGGACAGGGCTCGAGCCTCCGCTGGAGCTCATGCGCCGCGCTGCCCGCGAGCAGGACGGCGCGCCCACCTAGATCGCCGCTGGAGGCAGGTGCGCGATGAGCGACGCTCCGCAACAGGCCGGTCCTGACCTGCACGCGATCTTCGGTATCGACGGCACGCCGCGCGAAGCCGCTGAGCAGATCATCTCCGTAGGACGAGGCGTGCTCGCTGACCCCGCCTCGCGTACGCCGGCGGCCGAGGTGGGGATCGATCTGGATCAAGAGCGTCTCTCCGCGGCGGAGGTCCATCACGATCCGCTCCCAGGCGCGGACGTGGAATTCGAGACGATCGCGGGCGCCGACCCCTACATCGAGGTCGAGCGCACGTCTCGCCAAGAGTCGGCGTCGATGAGCGCCGGCGCGGGGATCGATGGCTCCGGCCAGGACGACGTCTCCGCGCGCGCGACGCCTGCGCAGCAGGACTCCTCTGGGCTGACCAAGCCCTCGCGCCGGGGCTCCTCGCAACGCTTCCTCACCGACGTGATCGTCGACATGGGCCTCGCCTCGCGCAAGCAGGTCGACGACGCGGTCGCCAACTCGCGCGTTTCCGGGACTACCGCCGAGCGGGTCCTGCTGGAGACCGGTGCGATCAACCAGGATGGCCTGGCGCGTGCGCTGGCCGAGCGCTACGGGCTCGACCACCTCGACCTCGGCGTGTTCACCGTGGACATGGCCGCCGCAAACCTCGTGAGCACGACGATCGCCAAGCGCTACCAGACGGTCCCGGTTGCATTTGCGGACAAGCGCACGCTGCTCGTGGCGATGGCCGATCCCTCCAACGTGCTCGCGGTCGACGACATCGCAATCATGACCGGCTATGAGATCCGCGTAGCGGTCGCGCCCCCGGATGACATCGCGACGCTGATCTCCCGCCTGGACAGGCTCGAAGACGTCGTCGGCGAGTCCGCCCAGATCGCCGAAGAGGCCGAAGACGCTGGCGAGGTCGTCGCGCTGCACGAGACCTCAGAAGACGCGCCCGTCATCAAGCTCGTCAACCAGATCGTTGCCCAGGCGGTCGAGCGGGGGGCCTCCGACATCCATCTGGCGCCCGACGGGCGTGAGCTGCGGGTGCGCTTCAGGGTCGACGGGGTGCTCCACGATGTCACCACCGTCCAGCGCCGGATGGCCGCCGGCGCGATCTCGCGCATCAAGATCATGGCCGAGATGAACATCGCCGAGAAGCGCCTGCCTCAGGACGGGCGCGTGGGGCTCGTGATCGACGGGCGCCACGTCGATCTGCGTGTCGTCACGCTGCCAAGCGTCCATGGCGAGGGCGTCGTCATGCGCGTGCTCGACAAGCAGTCGGTCGTCGTTGAGCTCGACAAGCTCGGGATGGCGGATGCCGAGCGCGAGCGCTTCGAGCACGCTTGCCACGAGACGCACGGCGCCGTGCTCGTCACCGGCCCCACCGGCTCGGGGAAGTCAACGACGCTGTATGCGGCGCTGCAGTTGCTGAACACGCCCGAGAAGAACATCATCACCGTCGAGGACCCGGTCGAGTACGAAATGACCGGGCTCACGCAGGTGCAGGTCTCGAGCAAGGTCGGGCTCAGTTTCGCCGCGGGGCTGCGCGCGATGGTCCGCGCCGACCCCGACATCATCATGGTCGGCGAGATCCGCGACCGCGAGACCGCGCAGATCGCGGTCGAGTCGGCGCTCACCGGCCACCTCGTGCTCTCCACGCTCCACACCAACGATGCGCCGTCCGCGATCACGAGGCTGATCGAGATGGGCATCGAGCCGTTCCTCGTCGCCTCGGCGCTCGACTGCGTCGTCGCCCAGCGGCTCGCGCGGATGCTCTGTCCGAGCTGCAAGCGGCGCACGATCATCTCCGCCAAGGCGCTTCAGCAGAACGGCTACCGTGCGCGCATGGAGCTCGAGGCGTATGAGCCCGTCGGCTGCCGGCGCTGTGGCGGCAGCGGCTACCGCGGGCGCCTCGGTCTGTATGAGGTGATGAAGATCTCCCCTGAGATCCAGGCGCTGGCGCTCGAACGGAGCCCCGCCGAGGCGATCCGCGACGTGGCCGTTCGCCAGGGGATGACGCGCCTGCGCGACGACGGCCTGCAGAAGGTTCGCCAGGGTCGCACTTCGATGGCTGAGATCGCGCGCGTCGTCGGCACCAACTGAGCTCGTACTTTCGTCCGCTGGGGCATCGACGCACGCCTGCGTTCCTAATGAAGTTGACGCGATCTGTCGATGGACGGACCCATGGACATCGATTTCGCAGACCTGCTCATGGAGGTCGTACACCGCAAGGCATCCGACCTGCACCTCACCTCGGGCGCAAACCCAACGGTCAGGGTCCGCGGGCGGCTGACGCCGCTCGAGGAATACCCGAAGCTCTCGCCTACGGACACCCGCGAGATCGTCTACTCGATCCTCACCGGGGATCAACGCCAGCGCCTGGAGACCGACTGGCAGCTGGACTTTGCCTACTCGATCCCCGGCCACGCGCGCTTCCGCGTCAACGCTTATTACCAGCGCGGCGCGATCGGTGCAGCCTTCCGTCTGATCCCGTTCAATCTCAGCTCGATCGATGAGCTGGGTCTGCCACCGGCGGTGCACGAGTTCACCCGCAAGCCCCGTGGCTTCGTTCTCGTGACAGGGCCCACCGGCTCGGGCAAGTCCACCTCGCTCGCGGCGATGATCGATGAGATCAACTCCACGCGCGAGGAGCACATCATGACGATCGAGGACCCGATCGAGTTCCTGCACGGCCACAAGAAGTGCATCGTCAACCAGCGCGAGCTCGGCTCCGATGCGCACAGCTTCTCCATGGCCCTCACCGCCGCCCTGCGCGAGGACCCGGACGTGATCCTCGTCGGAGAGATGCGCGACCTGGAGACGATCTCCACCGCGCTGACCGCCGCTGAGACGGGGCACCTGGTGTTTGCGACCCTGCACACGCAGGACGCTGCGCAGACGATTGATCGCGTGATCGACGTTTTTCCCTCCCACCAGCAGGGGCAGGTGCGGGTGCAGCTCTCCGTCGCTCTGCAGGGAATCATGACCCAGCAGCTGCTGCCCAACGCCGATGGCTCCGGCCGCGTCGTTGCGTCTGAGATTCTCGTGCCGACGCCCGCCGTGCGCAACCTGATCCGCGAGGGCAAGACGCACCAGATCTATTCGGTGATGCAGACCGGGTCTGCGGTTGGGATGCAGACGATGGACACGGCCCTGGTCACGCTCATCCGCCAGGGCAAGATCAGCCAAAAGCTCGCCGAAGCACGCTCCTCCACGCCGGATGAGCTCCGGCGTTTGATGGGCGCGAGCTCGTTGGCGGCGGCCTAGGCCGAGCATGAGTACCTACGTCTTCAAGGCGATCGACACGGCCGGGGTGAAAGCCCGTGGTGAGGTCGAAGCTGAATCCAAGCAGGCGGTCTCCGATCAGCTCAAGCAGCGTGGGCTGATCGTCCTTGACATCGCCGACAAGCACTCCTCGAAGAACATCAACATCGCGCTCACGAAGAGCGTGAAGGCGACCGAACTCGCGGTCTTCGCGCGCCAGCTCTCGACGATGATCTCCTCCGGGATGAGCATCCTGCGTGCGCTCTACGTGCTGGAGGAGCAGACCGAGAGCGATTACCTCAAGGAAACGATTGTCGCCGTGCGCAAGGATGTCGAGGCGGGCCTGTCGTTGAGCGACTCGATGGCCCGCCATCCAAAAGTCTTCAACCCGCTGTTCATCGCGATGACCCAGGCGGGGGAGACGGGCGGTGTCCTCGAAGACGCGCTCGTGCGGGTCGCAGACCAGCTCCAGCAAGACGCATCGCTTCGTCGTCAGGTGAAATCGGCGATGATCTACCCAGCACTCGTGGCCACCTTCGCGATCGGAGTGATGATGGCACTGGTGGCGTTCCTTGTTCCTGTGTTTCAGGGTGTGTTCAAGGAATTCGGCGGCGAACTACCCAAGTTGACGCAGGTCTCGGTCTTCATGTCGAAGGTTGTCACCCACGATTGGTGGTTGATGTTCGGCCTCACAGGAATTGCAATCGTCTCGTTCATCAAGTGGAAGAAAACCACATGGGGAAGACGTCAATGGGACCGCTTCCGCCTGCACGTGCCGATGAAGATCGGCACGATTGTCCAGGAGGTCTCGGTGGCGCGTTGGTCGCGGACGCTCGCTTCCCTGACGCACGCCGGCGTGCCACTGCTGCAGGCACTGGAGATCACTGGGCGCACAGGGGGCAATGTGGTCGTGCAGGAAGCGATGGACAGCGTAATCGCCTCGGTCAAGCGCGGCGGCACGATCGCCGCACCGCTAGCGCAGGAGCCAATTTTCCCGTCGATGGTGACGCACATGGTCGGTGTCGGCGAGGAAACCGGTGCCCTCGATGAGATGCTCGACCGGATCGCGGAGTTCTACGAGGAACAGGTCGAAGCAGCGGTGAAATCGTTGATGTCCATCCTCGAGCCGATCCTCATCATCGTGATCGGCGCGATGGTGGGCTTCATCGTGATCTCGATGTACCTGCCTCTATTTGAAGTTTACAACCGCATCGAAAGCTAGCTCACAGCCGCTCGACGCGGATCGCTCGCTCTCGACCTGCCCCGCCGACCGACAGCGAGATGCGGCCGTCGAGTAGCTCGAGCAGCTCTGCGCCGACGAGCTCGCGCCGCCACCCTCGAAGCGTCCTCACGTCCGCCTCGCCTGCGCCCGCGCGGGCACACGCGACGATCGCTTGCAGGTCCGCGCGCGCGGCCAGCAGCTCGTAGGCGAGCCCGGCCTCGCGCGCTCGCGTGCGCAGGAGCGCCTCGCCGAGCGCGACGAGCGGCGCGTCGTCGGGCTTGGGCGCGGGCGGTCGGCTGGTCTGCGGCAGCTGTTCAGCGGGACGATCGCGCCCTGTTCGGATCGCGTCGAGCAGTTCCTCGCCCCGGCGTCCTGCGGCGCTCTGCCCCACACCACGGATCTTCTCCAGCTCGCTGCGCGAGGACGGCCGGCGTCGTGCGATCTCGACCAAGGTCGCGTCGCCCAGGACGCTCTGCACGGGACGGTTCTGGCGCTCGGCGGTGCGCTCGCGCCAGCCCACCAGCTCGCGCGCGATCGGCCGCGCGGACGCGTTGAGGCTGCCGAGGCGGGGAAGGCGGCTGAAGATCGTCTCCAGGTTGCGCTCGTCGCTAGCTAGCTCAAGCGGCTGGCACTCTTCGAGCGCCCACTGCAGCCGGCCGAGCGCCGTCAGCCGGCGCTGCAGCTCCGCGGCGAGCTCGTGTAGGTGCACCACGTCCTCGCGCGCATATGACAGCTGCTCGGAGGACAGCGGCCGCGCGTCCCAACGGGTGAAGCTCGCTGACTTGGCCACGCGCAGCCCGAGGACGTCGGTAAGCAGCGAGTCGTAGGAAACCTGTGCACCCAGGCCCGCGAAGCCGGCCGCCACCTGCGTGTCGAAGATATTGCGCACCTCCGTGCCGAAGCGCCTGCGGACCAGCGCTACGTCCTGGCGACCCGCATGGACGACGACTTGGACCGCTGGGTCGGCGAGGACGTTGGCCAGTGGTGTGGCATCGAGATCCTCGATTAGTGGGTCGAGCACCAAGATGCGGTCGCTCGCCTCGCCGCCGTCCCCCTGCGGAGAGGATGCGGGTATCGCGAGCTGCACGAGGCACAGCAGCGTGCGGTAACGACCCTCGCCCATGAACTCTGTATCGAGCGCAAGGCTCCCGGCGGCGCGCGCCCCTGCGGCGAGCTCCTGCAGTTGCGATCGCTCGTTGGGCGCGCTCACGGCTTCACGCCAGGCAGCCGGTAGAGCAGCCCGCCCTGGGAGAGGCCGGCCTTGATCGAGACGTCTGTTCCGTGGGCACGCACCCAACGAGCGGGTGCCGAGCACGCTGGGTTCACCGACTGCGCGGCTCCGGCACAGAACGTATTCAGGAACGCGTAGCGCACCTTGCCCTGCGCGATCAGCTGTTCGAGCTTCGCAACGGTCGTAAGCACGCGCCCGTCGTAGCTGGTGAGCATCAGCACCGGGCGCGCGTCCTGGACGATCAGCGAGCCCACGGCGGTGGCCGACTCGGCCGCCAGCTCGTAGTAGGCCCCATCCCGGTGAGCCCGCAGGTAAGCGCTCAGGGGATGCTGCTGGGAGCCTGGTAGCTGACCGACCAGGCCTGCATCGCTGATGCGGTCGACGATCGCTGTCTGGTCGGCCTTCAGAGGAACCACCAGCGCCGCGATCAGAGCTAGCACGATCACCCCGTTCGGCGCCAGCCGGCGACGGGCGCTGATCGGCAAGGCGTCCGTGCGCGCTAGTAGTGCGCACGCCGCTGCGCCGAGCGCACCTAGCAGCGAGATCCACCACTCGATTGGATAACCGTACAGAAGGCGCTCGCTGTAGTACACAATCACCGCGAGCGTCACTAGTAGCGCCCCCAGGCGCATGCGGGAGAGGTTTCGTGGCCCTCCCGGCGAGGCGGCCCATGCCACGCCGATCCCTAGCATCGCGGCGACGGCCGGCGTAAAGCCTTCCACGTAGCGCGGGTGCAGGCGGATCTGATGGCTGAACAGGACGATCCCCACGAGCATCCACGCTCCCAGGGCGCCGGCGCTGGCACGGCGCATTCGCCGGCGCTTACGAAGCTGCTCCTCCCCGGCGTCCGGGGTGTCGCTGTCAGGTGGCTCGGCTTCCCCGCGCAGCCCCCACAGTAGCGCCGGGATTCCGAGCAGCAGGCCCACGAGGATCTCCATACCCAGGCGCTCGCCGGAAAGCGGGCCGACGGTAGTGAGCAGGCGCGTGGGGGAGGGCGGGCCGATCGGGATGTGGTCGCGCTCCTCCTGCGTTGCCACCGGGTAGCGGTGGCTCGGTTCGTATTCGGTGGCGCCGAGTTCCGCCGTTTTCCCGCCGAGGCGATCGGTCCCGTTGAAGACAAACGCGGCATTCCACGCGCTTCCATTTGTGGAACCGATCGCGTAAGGGCGATCGTGTGCGGGGAAGAGAAGCGTGGCGGTCAGCCACGACAGGGCAACGATCACATAGACGACGCCCGGAAGCGCGAGGCGCACGAGTCGCCGCAGGCGGCTGCCGGTCATCCCCAGATAGGCGAACAGCGCGATCCCGGGAAGCGCGACCAAAGACTCGAGCAGCTTGACGTTGAACGCGATCCCGAGCGCCACGGCGGTGGCAATCAACCACGCGCTACTACCCGTCTCGGCCGCTCTCACCACCGCGAACAGGGCCAGCAGGAGCATAAGCATCATGACCGCGTCCATCGTGTCGCTGCGCGCGGTGATCACCTCGATCGGCAGCACTGCCATCGCGGCGGCGGCGGCGATCCCTGCCGGTGCGCTCCAGATCCGGCGTACTACCGCGTAAAGGAGCGGAACCGACACGGTCCCCGCGAATGCCTCCGGCAGCTTCAGGGTGGTCGAGCTGAAGCCGAGCAGCTTCACGCTGATCACCTGCAGCCAGAGGTCGATCGGTGGCTTGTCGATCGACACGCTGCCCCCGGGCTCATACGCGCCGAAGAAGAAGTTGTGCCATGAGAGCGTCATGCTGCGCACAGCAGCGTCGTAGAACGGGTCCGGCGGGACCTGGCCGATGTGGATCAGGCGTAGCGTCGCCGCGCCCGCAGTTATCGCAGCGAGGATTGCCCACTCTGCTGCCCGCCCAGGCCTTCTCACGCGCGGAACGCTAGTCTGAACGGCTGGTGCCAAGCGACAGCAGCGATACTGGCGAGAGCGAGGGTCTGGAGCCGACATCCCATGAGCCGCGGGAGTGTATGGCCTGTCGCGGCAGCGGTCAGGTGATCTCGAACCTCGGTGGCGCCCCCAGCAGCGTGACCTGCCCGTGGTGCGCTGGCGCCGGCGTGCGTGTACCCGGCATTGACGCGCAGGCCAGATGGCTCGAGCAACGGGACATAGATGGCGCCGTGCCCGACTCGGCGCCTGAGCCGGCTGCCTGAAGGGCCGCGGAGGATCGCCCACGCTCCGGGCGGGCGAGCGTTACACCGACGGACTCGCGAAAACCTGCAGATGCTCTGCAGGTCATGTGTCCAAGGTGACGTGCACGTATAAAGGTCATAGTCCGGCACGTCGATGCAGCCGCTGACAAAGCCAGTACCGAGGTGCCAAGGCAAAGCGTCCCTGAGATGCGTAGCAAAGCCGGCGGCCCTCAAAGAGGGGGACGCATCGTCGTTCGAGACGATTACCGCGGGCTGGCGCCCCATACCGGATCCTAGGAGGATTCATGTTGAAGTCACTACGCCAGCGCACGGGAGATGAGGGTGGTTTTACCCTTATCGAACTTCTGGTCGTGATCCTGATCATCGGCATTCTCGCCGCGATCGCGATTCCGGCGTTCTTGAGCCAGAAGAGCAAGGCCTACGACTCGTCGGCCAAGACTCTGGCGCAGACCGCTCAGACGGCTGCTGAGACATACGCGACGGAAAACAGCGGCACGTACGAAAACATGACGACGGCGAAGCTGCAGGCGATTGAGCCGTCGATCAACACGACGAAGACGACCGAAGCGAAGCTGATTGCGGCTACGCCGATCGAAAGCAACGAAGGTTATGAAGTAACCGCCGAAGCGCAGACCACGAAAGATCAGTACACGATCAAGCGTAAGAAAGGCGGAGAACTCGAACACACCTGCAAAGCGCCCAGCGGCGGCACCGGCTGCCCCGGCCACGCAGAAACGAGCTCCACCTGGTAGCGGCACGCTTGGGCTGATAGCTCAAGGTAATGAGAGAGGCGGCCCCCGGGCCGCCTCTTTTCGTTGTTCGGGGCGCGGTCTGCCGCCGACCGCAGGGAGTGCGCGATTCTGGGCGGCAGCTCTGTTAGGTAATTGCTTACCAAACTGGGTTGAGACCTAAAGCATCGTGCGTTATGCGCCGATAGCTGCCGTGATCAATAGCCCGATCTCTGCAACGCCTCGGGTCCGATCATTCAAGATTTCAATCAAGCCCGAGGACGGTAACTCGTGAAGTCACTACGCCAGCGCACGGAGGATGAGGGTGGTTTTACCCTTATCGAACTTCTGGTCGTGATCCTGATCATCGGCATTCTCGCCGCGATCGCGATTCCGGCGTTCTTGAGCCAGAAGAGCAAGGCCTACGACTCGTCGGCCAAGACTCTGGCGCAGACCGCTCAGACGGCTGCTGAGACATACGCGACGGAAAACAGCGGCACGTACGAAAACATGACGACGGCGAAGCTGCAGGCGATTGAGCCGTCGATCAACACGACGAAGACGACCGAAGCGAAGCTGATTGCGGCTACGCCGATCGAAAGCAACGAAGGTTATGAAGTAACCGCCGAAGCGCAGACCACGAAAGACAAATACACGATCAAGCGTAAGAAAGGCGGAGAACTCGAACACACCTGCAAAGCGCCCAGCGGCGGCACCGGCTGCCCCGGCCACGCAGAAACGAGCTCCACCTGGTAGCAGCATGTTGACCTGACGCGCTCGATTGCGCGCGGTGTGGAGGCGGCGCTCGCCGCCTCCGCCGCGCGGGGTCTCAAGCTCGAGCGCCGAGGGGTCGATCAGTTTCTCATGGCAGCAACCTTTGCAGGCGTCCTTGGCGCGGTCTTCGGCTCGTTCTTGAACGTCGTCGTCCACCGACTGCCGCGACACGAGTCGCTTGTCAGCCCTCCGTCTCACTGCACGAGCTGTGGCACGCAGGTCAAGCCATACGACAACATCCCGATTCTGTCTTGGCTCATGCTTCGCGGTCATTGCCGCGGCTGCGGCGCGTCGATCTCGGTCCGCTATCCGCTGATCGAGGCGGCGACCGCTGCGCTATGTGTGGCGGCGGTGCTGACGCATCGCTCGGCGAGCGGCATCGCGTTGAGCCTCGCGCTGATCCTGCTCCTGGTTCCGGCGGCCGTGATCGACCTCGAACACCGAATCATCCCGAACCAGATCACCGGTCCGGGTGCGGTGCTTGCCCTTGCGCTCGGCCTGGCGCTCGACCCATCGGGAGAGCCGGGGCGCCTGATTGCGGCAGGGGCAGCCGGCGGGTTCCTACTTCTCGCTGCCCTCGCCTACCCGGGCGGCATGGGTATGGGTGACGTGAAGCTCGCCGGCATGATGGGCCTGTTCCTGGGCGCCGCCGTCGCGCCGGCGCTGCTCATCGCGCTACTCACCGGCGTCGCACTCGGCGTGGCCGTGATCGCTCGCAAGGGCGCGCAGGTGGGACGAAAGACGGCGATCCCGTTTGGCCCGTTCCTCGCGGCGGGGGGGCTTTCGGCGGTTTTTGTCGGTCACCAAATCGTCGATGTCTACGTCAATCACTTCCTTCACTAAAGCGCTGGAGGCTTGACGCCGATACCCCACCTGCGGGTGAACCCCCGCCGTCTGAAGCGCTACTCGAGATGCAACTCCCTTCACTACGAATCCCCTCGCTCCAGCTCAAGCTCCCGACCGGTCTCGGCCGTCGCTCGGGTGAGGATCTGGTTGGCCTGGACATTCAGCCCGGCTTCGTCGCAGCGGTACAAGCGCGCGTAAACGGCTCGATCGTCGCCGAGCGGGCCGCCGCCCTGGCGCTCCCGGCCGACGCGATGCGCGACGGCGAAGTCGTGGACGACGACGCGCTGGCCGAGGTCTTGCGCGAGCTCTTCGGCCAGAGCCGGCTGGGCAAGAGCGTGCGTGTCGGCGTTGCCAACCAGCGCACGGTACTGCGCACGTTGGAGCTACCGCCGATCACCGACCGCAAGGAGCTCGCCGCAGCCGTCAACTTCCAGGCGCAAGATCAAGTACCGATGCCGCTCAACAACGCGGTGATGGACTTTCACCCGCTTGGGGTCGTCGACACGCCCTCGGGCCCCCGTCAGCGCGTGGTGCTCGTGGCGGCGCAGCGCGACATGATCGAACGACTCGTCGGCGCGGTGCGTCGCGCCGGTCTCACCGTGGCGGGAGTCGACCTCTCGGCGTTCGCGCTGATCCGCTCGCTCTATCGCAGCGGCGAGGACGAGACCGGTCGCGTGCTGTATCTGAACGTCGACGGGCTGACCAACCTTGCGATCGCTGAGGGCACGGTCTGCAGGTTCACCCGTGTCGTCGGCAGCGGCTTCGAGGGCATGGCCAGCGAGCTCGCCGAGAGACGCAGCATCGCGCTGACGGAGGCGCGCGCGCTGCTGGCGGGGGTTGACCTCACAGAACCAGCGCCGAGCGCGCAGGTTCTCCCCGGGCCTTCGGGAGACGTCGACGACGGCGCGAGAAGTGAGCTTGAACACGACGCGGACGGCGAGCCACAGCTCAGCGCCGAGGACGCCGAGGACGCGATGAGCTACGAGGAGCTCGCGGCGATCGAGAGCGGCCCCGTAGCCCAGGTGCCGCAGTCGGACACCGACCTATGGACGGTCCTCGAGAACGGCATTCGCGACATCTCCGGCGAGGTTCGCAACTCGCTCGACTTTCACCGCTCCCAGGACGGGGGCGGCGAGGTCTCGCACGTCGTCATGAGCGGTTGCGCACAGGACATCCCGGGCTTTGCCCAAGCGCTTCAAGCATCGCTGGGCGTGGAGGTTCGCTGCGAGGAGGTCGGACTGCTCGAGGACGACCTCTCCGAGGACATCTCACCCCACCGGCTGGCGATCGCAACTGGACTCGCCGCCGTGGAGGCTCCGCACCAATGAGGGCTGTAAACCTAATCCCAGTCGAGCAGCGCACGGGCCAGCCCGTCGGCGCTGGTCGCTCCCAGGGCGGCGCCTACGCGGTGCTCGTGCTGATCGGCGGCCTTGCACTGATGGCCTACCTCTATGGCAGTGCCCACCGCCAGATTTCTAGCCGCCAGGCACAGGTGACGACCCTCACCGCCGAGGCACAACGCGCGCAAGCGACGGCCGAACGGCTCACGCCCTACACGAGTTTCATCGCCCAGCGCCAGGAACGCACCCAGGCCGTTGAATCGCTGATCGACTCACGCTTCGACTGGGCGCACGTGTTCCACGAATTCGGGCGCGTGATCCCGTACGGCGTCGCGATCTCCTCACTCTCAGGCACCGTTGGCGCGGCCACCTCGAGCACAGGCAGTAGCTCAGCAGCGAAAGGGGGGCCAGCAACGCCCGCGGGTAGCATCCCCACCTTCACACTTGGGGGATGCGCTACCGGTCAGCCCGTCGTTGCCAGCCTGCTCCAGCGCTTGCGGCTGATCGACGGCGTCAAGGAAGTGACTTTGCAAAGCTCCACCGCGGGCCCAAGGTCTACCGCGGCCACGAGCGGGACCACGGCGACGGGCGGTTGCGCCTCGAGCGACCCGGTCTTCTCCGTTGTAATCACGTTCGAACCGCTGCCGGCTCCCGCAGCGGTGACCGCGGCCACCAAGACGGTCTCGGACTCCGCGACCAGCGGCGCCTCCAAGGGCGCAACGTCTACCCCAGCGACGAGCACGGGCTCATCCGGGAGCGCCGCACGATGACCGGTCGCGACCGCATAGTGATCATGACGATCGTCGTAGCCGTGGCTCTTGCAGCCGTGTGGCTCGAGGTCGTCTCGCCCGAGCGCAAGCAGGTTGGCGAACTCAACTCACAGGTCGCCAGCGCCCAGTCGCAGCTCACCGCCGCGGAAGGCAAGGTGGCGAATGCCAAGAATGCGCAGGCGCAGTATGCGACCGCCTACGCCGCGACCGTGAACCTCGGTAAAGCGGTGCCGCCAAGCCAGGAAGTGGCGTCGCTGATCGACCAGCTGACGCAAGCTTCCAACCAAAAGGACGTGTACTTCTCCTCGATCGCGAACGGTGCTGCCGGATCCTCGTCTTCGACCACTGGCTCCGCTGTCACCGCGGCCGGTCTGACACAGCTGCCGTTCACGTTCACCTTCGAAGGCAGCTACTTCGACCTCGAACACCTGTTCAGCCGGCTCACGGGCTTCACCAAGCTCGATGGCTCAGGGAAGATCGAAGTCAGCGGTCGCCTGCTAACGATCCGTAGCGTCTCTCTCACCCCGGCGGGCGCGACGAGCGACGGAGGCACGTCGAGCGACCTCACCGGCTCGATCAGCGCGTCGGCCTACGTGATGCCGGCCAGCCAGGGCGTCACAGGCTCAGCGACGCCGTCATCTCCCACCGCAGCGGGCACGAGCAGCACGTCCACCGGCACGAGCTCGCCAGTATCTCCCGCAATCGTGAAGGTGAACCCATGAACGAGTTCCTCGGATCCCTGAAGGCCGATCTGCTCGACCGGCGACTGCTGCCCCTGGTGGCGCTGGTCGCTGCGGGCTTGGTAGCTGCGATCGCGTATGTGGTGCTTGACGGTGGCTCGAGTGCGGCCACACCGACGGCTGCAGCACCAAGCGTGAGCTCCTCGACGGCGGCTGGGCTCGAGACGAGCCAAAAGACGCCCGAAACAGCCGTTGCCGAGGTGACCAGTGGCGCCGCCGTCCAACATCACGGGGACGCGCGCAACCCGTTCCTGCCGCTCTCCCAGCCCAAAGCCAAGACGGCCACCACCAGCACCAGCTCTTCCAGCTCGACGACGAGCAGCAGCTCCTCGACCTCGAGCTCGGGCGCTGCCACGGGCAGCTCGGGAGGCTCCACGCCGAGCACTCCATCGACGCCGACGAAACCGAGCACACCGGCAAAGCCGAAGACGATCTACCACGTGGCTGTGATGTTCGGCCAGCTGCCCGTCGCCGCCACCACCCCGCTGACGCCCTATGAGAACCTGAAACTGCTGACGCCGCTGCCATCGAGCACGCAGGCGCTGATCGTCTTCCGCGGGGTGACCGCGGGCGGCAAGAGCGCGACATTCACGCTCGTGGGCGAAGCGATCCTGCACGGCGAAGGCTCGTGCTTGCCGAGCGCGACGCAGTGTGAAGCGATCGACCTGCAGTCGGGCAAGGCGGAGCAGCTCGAATACCTTTCATCGACCGGCCAGGTACTCAGCTACGAACTGAAGGTCACGAGCATCACCTCCGAAAAGGCATCCACCGCCTCGGTCAAGTACGCGCTGCATGGCGAGTCCAAGGCAGGTCGCGAACTGCTCAGCCACGATGGCCTGATGGCGATTCCCTACCTGCACTACTCCGCAGACGCGGGCGTGCTCGTCTTCGCCAGCCGCGGCGCGTTTGCCGCCCGGGCACACGCCTCGGCGCACCACCGCAGCGACCACTGAACTGCCCCGCAGCCGGTCGCTCTGCCCCCGGCAAATAAGCTAGGGGCCGTGGAGCTACGACTGATAACCGCCGGTGAGTCGCATGGCCCCGGGCTCACATGCCTCGTGGAGGGCATGCCCGCGGGCCTGGAGCTCTCCGAGGAGGACCTCAACCGCGACATGGCGCGCCGCCAGCTCGGCCACGGCCGGGGCGGGCGCATGAAGATCGAGCGCGACACCGCAGAGGTGACAGCGGGCGTACGCCATGGCCGCACGCTCGGCGGCCCGATCGCACTGCAGGTGAACAACCGCGACTACGCCAACTGGGAGGAGCGGATGAACCCCTGGCCTGTGGCGGAGGAGATCCCCGAGGTGCATCTGCCGCGGCCGGGGCATGCCGATCTCGTGGGCACGCAGAAGTACAAGCAGACCGACGTGCGCAACATCCTCGAGCGTGCCTCCGCGCGTGAGACGGCGGCGCGCGTCGCAGGCGGGGGAGTCTGCAAGGCGTTCCTGCGCGCGCTCGGAGTGAGCGTCTACTCGCACGTGATCCAGATCGCCTCCGTACACGCCCCCGCGCCCGAGCGAGCGCTCTGCGCGGAGGACTTCGCGGAGGTGGACAGCTCGCCGGTGCGCTGCCTGGACGCGGAGGCCTCCAAAGAGATGGTGCGCGAGATCGACCGGCTGCGTAAGGCCAACGAGTCGCTGGGGGGCGTGTTCGAGGTGCAAGCGTTTGGTCTGGTGCCCGGTCTCGGGTCGCACGTCTCCTGGGAGGAGCGCCTGGACGGGCGCCTGGCGATGGCGATCTGCTCGATCCAGGCGATCAAGGGGGCGGAGGTGGGAGACGCGTTTACGGTTGCCGGACTGCCGGGCTCGCAGGCCCACGATGAGATCTTCTACTCCGAGGAGCATGGCTACTTCCGCGAAACCAACCACGCGGGCGGCCTCGAGGGCGGGATGACGACGGGTCTGCCGCTGATCGTGCGTGGCGCGATGAAGCCGCTGCCGACGCTCACCAAGCCGCTGCGCTCGGTGGACACGCAGACACACGAGCCGGCGCAGGCGCTGCGTGAGCGCACGGACTCGTGCACGGTGCCGGCTGCGGGAGTGGTGGCGGAGGCGATGGTCGCGCTGGTGCTGGCGGACGCCTACCGGCGCAAGTTCGGCGGCGATCACATCGACGACGTGTGCGCCGCCGTGAGCGCCTACACAGACCGCATCGGATGGCATTCGTCCTGATCGGCTTCATGGGGGCGGGGAAGTCGACCGTCGCCGCTGAGCTCGCACAGGCGCTCGGCAGCTCCTCGCTCGACAGCGACGAGCTGCTCGCGGAGCGCTTCGGGCACCCCGTGGCGCAAGAGTTCGAGTTGCACGGCGAGGAGGCGTTTCGTGCGGCCGAGGAGCAGCTCGTGTGCGAGCTGCTCGCCGAGGCGCCGGCGGACATGGTGATCGCCCTCGGTGGTGGCAGCGTCGGCTCAGAACGGGTGCGCCACGCACTGCGGAACCATCTCACGGTGCTGCTGGGGGTGGATGCGCAGAGCGCATGGGAGCGCGTGCAGGCACAGTCCGGCGCGATCGAGCGCCCGCTCGCCTTTGACAGAGAGGGCTTTTACGCCCTGCACGCGAGCCGACGGGAGCTCTATGACGGCTTGGCGGATGCGATCGTGGTCGATCTGCCGGTGGGTGGCGCAACGCGCATCGTGGGTGCGCTACGGGCGCTTGCGGCGGCCCCCGGCGGCACGCGCCTGCTGTGGGCATCCTCTGCGTCGGGCGAATACCCCGTGCTGGTCGGACGCGGCCTGCTGCGCGCTGTCGGCGAAGGAGGCGAGCGGGCGGCGGCGCTATGGCCGCTGGATCGCACGCGCTCGCGCCCGTTCTGCGTGAGCGATGAGACTGTGATTGGCCTGCTCGGCGCAAGCCTGGGGCAGCTGGCAGGCTCGATCGCGATCGCCCCCGGTGAGACGCACAAGACGCTCGCGAGCGCAGAGCTCGTGTGGCAGGCGATGATCGACGCGGGCATCACGCGCGCCGATCACGTCCTCGCGCTTGGAGGAGGCGTAGTCGGTGACCTGGCGGGCTTCTGCGCAGCGAGCTTCCAGCGCGGGGTGCCGGTCGTGCAGGTGCCGACGACGCTGGTGGCGCAGGTGGACTCCGCCTACGGCGGTAAGACGGGCGTGGACCTTGCTCGGGCGAAGAACTACGTGGGCGTCTATCACCAGCCGACGGGCGTGCTCGTTGACCCGCAGACGTTGGAGACGCTGCCGGTGGCGGAGCTGGCATCGGGTTGGGTGGAGGTGCTGAAGACGGCGCTGATCGCCGGCGGTGCGCTGTGGGAGCGCGTGGCCAGCGGCGCGGACGTCGACGAGGACGTGATCTTCGCGTGCGCACGCACGAAGCTCGAGGTGGTGGCCGCCGATGAGCGCGACGGCGGGCGCAGGCAGATCCTGAACCTCGGGCACACGATCGGCCACGCGATCGAGTCGAGTACTGGCTACGCGCGCTACCGCCACGGCGAAGCGGTCGGCCTGGGGCTACTGGCCGCGCTGACGCTGTCCGGACAGGGCGCCCTACGCGAGCGCGTGCGCGCGCTGATGCTCGCGCGCGAACTCCCCGTTAGTCTCGATAAGGATGTTTCGCTGGACGATGTCCTCGGGGCCACCGCCCTCGACAAGAAGCGTGTTGGAGCGCACGTGCCGTTCGTGCTGGTGAGTGCCCCCGGCGATGTGCGCTTTGGCTGCGAGGTCGCGCCCGTGGATGTCGCGGACGCTGTCAGAGAGCTGGTTGCGTGAGCCCGGGCATGCGCATCGAGGTCATGCATGGCGTGAACCTCGACCAGCTCGGTCGTCGCGACCCCGAGCTCTACGGCACGCTGACGCTGGCTGAGCTCGAGCAGCAGATCGCAGAGGACGCTCGCGCGCTGGGCTTGCAGCCGCGCTTCTTTCACACCAACCACGAGGGTGAGTTCGTGGAGCGCCTGCACTCGCTACGGGGTCCGCCATCCGAGGCGGACGCGATCCTCTTGAACCCCGGCGCTTGGAGCCATTATGCGTGGGCGATCCGCGATGCGCTGGAGATCGCGGCGCTGCCGACGCTTGAGATCCATCTCTCGGATGTCGAGCACCGCGAGCCCTGGCGGCGCGTGTCGGTTGTCAGAGACCTTTGCTTCGCCACGATCTCAGGTCGTGGCTCCGATGGATACAAAGACGCGTTGGTGCGCCTGCGCGACGAGCTGGGGAGGGATGCAGCATGAGTACCGTTGGCAGAACAGAGGACGCCCGCGCAATTCGCGTGGGACGTTTGGCGGGCGCGCTCGCCGGACGAGATCTGGATGCGCTGGTCGTCGACTCGCTCGTCAACGTGAGCTACCTGACGGGCTTCAGCGGCAGCCACGCGATGGCGCTGGTGGTGGCGGATCAGGCACGTGAGGAGCTCGGCCCACACCGCTTCTTCACCGACTTCCGCTACAAAACTCAATCCGCGGAGCAGGTGCTGGACGTGTTCGAGCGCGAGATCGTCAGCGGCGATCTGCTCGATGCTGTGGCACACGCGCTGGACGGGCGTAGCGGACGCCTGGGCTTTAGCGACGTGAGCGTCACGGTGAAGGCGTATGAGCATCTGCGCGAGCTGCTCGCAGACGCGTGGGAGCTCGTCCCCGCTGGCGGCGCGGTCGAGCAACTGCGGGCGGTCAAGGATGCCGGGGAGATCGCGCGTATCCGCGCCGCCAGCGAACTGGCCGACGAGGCGCTGCGGCTCGTGTTGGAAGAAGGTCTCGTGGGTCGCACTGAGCGCGAGGTCGCGATTGAGCTGGAGCTGAGGATGCGCCGGCTTGGGGCGCAGGCGCCGAGCTTTCCGTCGATCGTCGCCTCAGGCGATCATGCGGCGCTCCCGCACGCGGAACCGCGCGATCACCCGATCGCTCGCGACGTCCTTGTGACGATCGACTGGGGTGCGCTTCACGAGGGCTACTGCTCGGACTGCACGCGCACGTATGCCACGGGCGAGGGCATCTCTGCGCAGGCACGCGATGTTTACGAGCTCGTGCTGCGCGCGGAGGAACAGGGCCTCGGAGCGGTCATTGCAGGGCGCAACGGGCGCGAGGTGGACGCGGTCGCACGCGAGGTGATCGAGCAGGCCGGTGAGGGCGATCATTTCGGGCACGGGCTTGGTCACGGTGTCGGCATCGAGGTGCACGAGGGTCCGCGCCTTTCACGGATCGCAGGCGATGAGCCCCTGAAGGCGGGGAACGTGGTGACCGTCGAGCCGGGCGTCTACCTGCCGGGGGTGCTCGGTGTGCGCATCGAGGACCTAGTGGTTGTGTGCGAGGGCGAGGGCTCTCAGGAGGTTCTCACGAGCCTGCCCAAGGCGCTTACCGTCGTCTCATAGGCCGCGCCTGGGGCGCCCGGATGAGCGACTGGGGCTTGCTCGCGCCCTTGGGCGGAGAACAGCTTCAGTGTGAGCCACAGCACAAGCGGCAGCGACCACGCCAGGAAAACCGACGCCTGCACGTCAGCGGAGGCGTGTTGCTCGAGCCACTGAAAGCTGAGCCAGCCAAGCGCGCTACAGCTCAACGCGAGCAGCGGCGCGCGCGGCCTCTCGCTGATGATCTCCCAGGCGAGCATCGCGAAGACGAAAGGCAGCAGGTAATAGATTTCATCCCAGGTATCGAGCAGGCAACGCAGTAGCAGCACGAGTGCCAGCGCAAGCAGAGCTTGGCGCTCCGGCAGCGCGGCGCGGCGGCTGCGCGGCCACAGCGCCAGCGCCAGCGCCGGGGCGGTGAGCAGAATCAGCGGATGGCTTATCTCGCCGGTCCACGCCGGTCCGATTCGATATCCGGGCTGGGGGATGCCGAGGGGGCCGTGCGCGAGCGGGCTGTAGTGGCCAAGGAACCACCACAGCTGCCACGGCTTGAAGATCGCGGCAGCAGATGGCGTGGCGACGGCCCGTGTACTGGCAACGAAGCCATTTGCGCTGAACAGCGCCAGCGGCGCGAGTATCATCGTCGCGCAGGCGCCTGTGACGAGCATGCACCTGACCCTGCGACCGGGTGGCAGAGCCAACAGCACCGGGCCGGTAGCGAGGAGCGCCCACTCCTTGTTCGCGATGGCCAAACCCAGGAGCACGCCCGCTAGCAGCGAGTGGTCGCGGGCGGCGCAGGAGCGAGCGGCGAGCAGCACGGCGACGACGCACAGACAGGCACCGAGCAGTTCCTCGGGGTGACCGAGATCTAGCGCCCGGAACGTGATCGGGTTGAGCACGCATACACCGAGCGCCAGGAGCTGGGCGAGCACGGGCCTCCCCTGGGCACGCATGCGTGAGACGACCCATACGCCGAGCGCCGCTGCCGCGAGCAGGCAGGGCAAAGCGACCGCACGGTAGACGGCGAGGGGACCGCCGCCCCACAGGCCCGGTACCAGCGCGAACGGAGCGCGCTCGATCAGCGAGCCCCCGTAGGCAGGCGCGAGCTCTAGGAAGCGCACGACGTGCCCGTGCACGAGCGCTTCGTAAGCGGGGCGTGCCTCGCTTTCGTAGTCGTTCCAACCGAAGCCGTAGAGGCACAGCCATCCGACGAGTGCGCTGGCGGCGGTGGCCACGAACGCGCACGCGGCGTTCTCGCGCACGATTCCACGCATGGCTTGGCATCGGCGTGCGGGCGGATGGGCTTGAGTGCCGGCGCGGGTGACTCGCACTGGTGACTACGCGGTTCGCGGCGAGCTCACGCAATTGCAGGCCGGCGTGTAGCGCCAGATGAGTCGGGTGTCGCCTCCCGTGTGGCGTTATCGGTGACCCGGCCGCGCTGAAAGGTTCCCACAGGCGCAACCACACCGTCTGCTCACGTCGAAGGACTTGGGCTGACATGCGATTAGCATGCTACAATGCGATCAGCATGTCCTCGATGATTCAGATTCGCAACGTGCCTGACGCGCTGCATCGCGAGCTGAAGGTGAGGGCAGCTCAGACAGGCATGACGCTCTCCGATTATCTGCTCGCGGAGCTCCAGGCCCTGGCTGTGCGACCTACGATGCGGGAGTGGCTTGCGCTCAGCGAACGTTGGGCGCCGGTTGATACAAGCGAGCCGCCTGCAGCGGTGATCGCTGCTGAGCGCGAGCGCACCACTGCGTGATCGTTGCCGACGCGAGTGCGATGGTCGAGGTGCTCCTGGCGATGTCGCGCGCCGGCGAAGTGCGTGCGGCACTTGCGGAGCACTCCGAGTTGCACGTGCCCGAGCACTTCAACGTCGAGGCGCTGTCGGCTCTGAGGCGCTATGCGATTCGCGGCGAGCTCACGCAACTGCGGGCTGCGGAGGCGCTGGCTGCTCTGCGTGATCTGCGAACGCTCGCCTATCCCGTGATTGAGCTCGCCGCCGAGATATGGGAGCTGCGCGACACGCTGACTGCATATGACGCCGCGTACCTGGCTCTCGCCCGTCGGCTGGACGTCGGGCTGGTCACGCTCGACGGAGGTCTGGCAGCGGCTGCGGCTAAAGAGGGGCGTCTGGTGCAATTGCAGGCCGGCATCTAGCGTCAGATGAGTCGGGTGTCGCCTCCCGTGTGGCGCTATCGTGACCCGGCCGCGCTGAAAGGTTCCCACAGGCGCAACCACATCGATATTTGGCTCTAGAAAGACTGATTCACCCTGATCTCCACAAACCAATTCAAAAACGGCAACCACATCGACGTGGAGGGCACCGTCTTCAAGATCCTCGAGTTCCAGCACGTCAAGCCGGGCAAGGGCGGGGCGTTCGTGCGCACGAAGCTGCGCCGCGCCTCCGACGGGAACGTGATCGACAGGACGTTCCGCGCGGGTGAGAAGTTCCGTCCTGTGCGCACGGAGTCACGCACGATGCAGTTCCTGTACGCCGATGGAGCAGACGCGCATTTCATGGACACGGAGTCCTTCGAGCAGATCGCGATCCCCGAGGGCACCGTCGCCGACGCGCTGCGCTGGATCACGCCGAGCAGCGAGGTGGACGTGCTGTTCATCGACGATCAGCCGGGCGATCTGCAGCTGCCGAGCGCGGTGGACTTGACGGTCACGGAGACCGACCCGGGGCTGCGGGGCGATTCGGTGTCCGGTGGTGGCACGAAGCCGGCCACGCTGGAGACGGGCGCGGTGCTCCAGGTGCCTCTGTTCGTCGAGCCGGGGCAGCGCATCCGAGTGGACACGCGCTCCGGCGAATACGTCGCCCGCGCCTAGATGCGCCGTTCTGACCAGCGTCGCGCTGCAGTGATCGCGCTCTATCAGCACGACCTCACCGGCCAGCCGCTGGTGGACACGCTGGGGCCGAACGCGTCCCTGTTCTCCCGGGCGCTCGCGCATGCAGCTGCCGATCGCGCCGCTGAGCTCGACGAGGTGATCGACCGCCACGCGCACGGCTGGTCGGTGCAGCGGATCCAGCCGCTGGAGCGCAGCATCATGCGTGTGGCGCTGATCGAGATCCTGCATCCGGACGCAGCTCCCGGCGATGAGCCGATCCCGGCGGAGGGCGCGATCGAGGAGGCGGTGGAGAGCGCGAAGACCTTCTGTGGCTCCGACGCGCCGGGTTTTGTCAACGGTGTGTTGGCAGCAGTGCTCCGCGAGGTACGACAGAATGCAGGTATCCGATGAGCGGGCAGATCCGATGACCAGCGTGGAGCGCCTGGACGACCTGATCACGCGCCTGGAGCGCGCGGCCGAGCAGCTTCGCTCGGGCGAGCTCTCGGCGGATGCGGCCGCGACGATGGTGGAGGACTGCGCGGCGCTTGCCACGCAGGCAGCCGCCGAGCTGGAGCAGCTGACGCGCGCGGAAGTATCGGCTCCGCCGCCCGGCCAGGACAGCCTGCTGTAGGTGCCTGCGCACCCCACCCAGCCGGCCGATCCGTCTGCCCCCGCGTCTGAGCTGGCTGTCAACCCGAGCTATCCCGACCATCTGCGCGAGCAGGTAGAGCGCTATCTGGAGGGCATCACCTTCGCCGAGGAGGCGATCACGCGGGGACTGGACGAGGCGATGCGCTACTCGCTGCTGGCCGGCGGCAAGCGCATCCGGCCGGTGCTGGCCCTCGCGACCGCGCGTGCGATCGGCCTCGAGCAGGACGAGGTGATGCCGCTGGCCGCGGCGCTGGAGCTGATCCACACCTACTCGCTGATCCACGACGACCTGCCGGCGATGGACGACGACGACCTGCGTCGCGGCGCCCCCACCTGCCACGTGAAGTTCGGCGAGGATGTGGCGATCCTCGCCGGCGATGGCCTCTATGCGGAGGCGTTCAACCACCTGCTCAAAAACCAGCGCTCCGCGCCTGGGCGCGTGCTCGCGGCAGCCGGCGAGCTGGCTGCCGCCACCGGGGTTAACGGCATGGTCGGCGGGCAGTACGCCGATGTCAGCCCGCAGACGCCCTCCGGGCCCTCGACGCTGCGCCGGCTGCATGAGCTGAAGACTGGCCGTTTGATCGGTGCGTCGGTGCTGTGCGTACTACTGTTGGGAGGAATCGAAGACGCGGCTGAGACCGCTCCTTTCCGCCGCTTCGCCGCGGAGCTGGGGGTGTTGTTCCAGATCGTGGACGACATACTTGATGTGACCGGGACCGACGATGCATTGGGAAAGCCAAGAGGTAGCGATGAGCGTCACGGGAAGCGCACGTACGTGAGCGAGTTTGGGATCGAGCGAGCCCGGGAGCTCGCCGCGGATTCGCATCGCATGGCCCGCGAGTCGCTCGCGCAGGCGGCCATCACGGTCTGCACGCACGAAGGGGCCCGTGGCGACGCGACCGCTGAGCTCGAGGGGATCGCCGACTTCATCTACACCCGCACGTCATGAGCCTGCTGGAGAACATCGACGGCCCCGAGGACCTGCGCGAGCTCTCAGAGCAGGAGCTCGCGCAACTCGCGCAGGAGGTTCGCGGGCACATCATCGACACCGTTGGAGAGATCGGCGGGCACTTCGGCGCGAACCTCGGCACATGTGAGCTGGCGGTGGCGCTGCATTCGGTGCTGGAGTCCCCGCGCGACAAGATCCTCTGGGACGTTGGCCACCAGGCGTACCCCCACAAGGTGCTCACCGGTCGGCGTGACCAGCTCAGCACGATCCGCCAGTACGGCGGGTTGGCACCGTTCTGCTCGATCGCAGAGTCACCGCACGACATCATGGGTGCCGGCCACGCGTCCACCTCGATCGGCTACGCGGTAGGGATCAAGGAGGGCATGCGTCATATGGGCGCAGAGGCCGACGGAAAGGTCGTGGCGGTGATCGGCGACGGCGCGATGACCGGTGGCGTGGCATTCGAGGCGATTGGTCAGGCGGGCGGCCTGGGCACGCCGATTGTGGTTGTGCTCAACGACAACGGTATGTCGATCGCACCCAATGTGGGCGCGCTTTCGCGTTACTTCAACCGCGTGCGGTTGAACCCCAAGCTGTGGCATGCGCGCTCGGACCTCGAGGGCGGGCTCACGCGCCTGCCGATCGGGATCGGCGCTGCATTCGAGCGCCTGGGACCCCACCTGAAGGAGTCGATCAAGGCGTTTTGGGCCCCTGGGCTCTGGTGGGAGGAGCTCGACTGGGCCTACATGGGCGTGATCGACGGCCACGACACGCGCGCCCTACGCGAGGCACTACGCGAGGCGCTCGCCGCGCAACGGCCAGTGGTCGTGCACATCGCCACCGTGAAGGGCAAGGGCTTTGCCCCGGCAGAGGACGGGGGCCTGGAGGGCATGGAGAAGTGGCACGCGGCCAAGCCCAAGTCGATCACCAACGGCATGCCCACCAAGCCGGCCGCGCCGGCGACCAACGGCGGGCGCGCGAAGATCGTGCAAGCGCCGCCGCCTCAGTACACGCAGGTGTTCGGTGAGGCGCTCGTGCGCGAATGCGAACGCGACCCACGCGTGGTTGGGATCACCGCAGCAATGAACTCTGGGACGGGGCTGAGCATCCTGCAGAAGGCGATGCCCGAGCGCTACTTCGATGTGGGCATCGCCGAGCAGCAGGCGATCCTGTTCGCGGCGGGGCTCGCGCTCGAGGGCGTAAAGCCGGTGGCGGCGATCTACTCAACCTTCCTGCAGCGGGCCTACGACCAGATCGTCCACGATGTCTGCCTGCAGAAGCTGAACGTCGTGTTCGCGATGGACCGCGCAGGGCTGGTTGGCGACGATGGGCCGACACATCACGGCGTGTTCGACATCGCCTACCTGCGTTGCCTGCCGAACATCGTGCTGATGGCGCCGCGCGATGAGGCGATGCTCGTGAACATGCTGCGTACGGCGCTGGAGTACGACGAGGGTCCGATCGCGCTGCGCTATCCACGCGGAGAGGGCACGGGCGTCGCGTTGCCGGCCGATGGCACGGCGATCGCGATCGGCACAGGCGAGATCCTCGTGGAGGCCGACACGGCTGGTGCGGGCACGCGGCGTGTGGCGCTGATCGGCTACGGCAGCGGCGTGGGCAAGGCGCTGGAGGCGGCGGAGCTGCTGCGCCATACGGATATCGCGGTGACCGTCGTGGACGCCCGCTTTGCCAAGCCGATCGATGCGGGCCTGATGGCCCAGCTGGCGGCGGAGCACGATCTGCTGGTGACGGTCGAGGAGGGCGCGCTTGCGGGCGGGTTTGGCTCAGCCGTCTGGGAGACGCTTAACGACGCAGGGACAACGCCGCGCATCCTTCGGGTGGGACTGCCGGACCGCTTCGTTGCGCACGGCAAGCCGTCGCTGCTGCACGAGGAGGTCGGCTTCACGGGTGAGCGCATCGCCGAGCGCGTCACCGCTGCCATCACAGGCGACGGGCCGAGCGGCACGATCCGGGGCGGCGTACATCGTGGCGGTGGCCCGGCGATTGTCGGCGCCTAAGCCGCCCACGCCCCCCGTTCCGTTCGTTGTCGCGCCGATCCCGCCCGTTAAATGAAACGACCCGCCGGGGAAGCGGGCCGTTTCGGGGAGGAGGGATTCAGGAGAGTGGATGCTGCGCTCTCGATCGCTAATGATGATGCCGATCGCAGAGCCGCTTGTGTGTGACATAGCTCACAGAAAGTCTCGAACTCCATCGGCGCACCGTGCGGACGCCCGCTACCTCCCGGGCTGCGGGCGAGCTTTGTGCAAGTGTTCTCCGACGATGGGCAAGCGTCGCCTGGACACCCTGCTGGCAGAGCGTGGGCTGTTTCCCTCGCGCAGCAGGGCGGCTGCGTCGGTGATGGCCGGCGAGGTCTTCCTCGAAGGGGGACGACCTGGCGAGCGACGGGCGGAGAAGCCCGGCGAGCTGGTCGACGTGGAGACGCGTGTGCGGCTGGCGCAGGCGCCTCAGTTCGTCTCGCGCGGCGGCATCAAGCTGGCGAACGCGCTCGCCGCGAGTGGTCTCCATGTGCGTGGCAGGCGCGCGCTTGACGTGGGCTCCTCGACGGGCGGGTTCACCGACTGTCTGCTTCAGGGTGGCGCGCGCGAGGTGGTGGCCGTGGATGTCGGCTACGGGCTGCTGGACTACCGGTTGCGAACCGACCCGCGGGTATCGGTGCTGGAGCGCACGAACGCGCGCGAGCTCACGCCAGCGATGCTTCCCGACGCCCGCGTGGATGCTCAGATGGGCGTGGGCGCGTTGCCGGATCTGGCGTGCGTGGATGTGTCGTTCATCTCGCTTGGCAAGGTGCTGGGCGCCGTCCTGGGGTGCCTCGCGCCGGGCTATGACGTGCTCGCTCTGGTCAAGCCGCAGTTCGAGCTCGGCCGCGGGCGTGTGGGCAAAGGCGGCGTCGTCCGCGAGGCGGACGATCGGCGTGAGGCGCTGCTCGGCGCCGGGCAAGCTGCGCTCACGCTGGGGGGCGCGGTCGTGGGCTACTTCTCCTCAGGTCTTGCAGGGCCGAAGGGAAACCTGGAGACGTTCATGTGGCTAGCTGACGCGACCGGCGCTCGCGGTTCACGCGACCCGGATGCACTTGACGCCTTGGCGCGCGAGGTGGAGCCATGAGGGAGATAACTGTGTTCACCCACCGTCACACCGCGCAAACGGCGGCGGCGCTCGAGCTGCTCGTCGCCCGCGCGGCTGAGGCGGGCGTGACGCTGCGCCTAGATGAGGACGAGACGCGTAAGCACGGGCTGAAGACGGGGCCGGGAGTGCTGGCGGACGCACCCGCCAAGCAGGACGTGGAGCTGTGCATTGTGCTCGGCGGCGACGGTACGATCCTGCGCGCGCTGCGCTGCTATGCGCGGACGGGTGTGCCGGTGTTCGCAATCAACTTCGGCGCGATCGGCTTCCTGGCGACGGTCGAGCCGCAGGACATCGAGGACGGCATCCGCCGGGCCCTGACTGGTGACTTCGAGCTGCTCCGGCTGCCTGGGATCGTGCTCGGGCCTTCTGAAGATGGCTCGCACGTCGCCGGCCAGACGGCGATCAACGACATTGCGATTCACCGCAAGGTGGGCGAGCGCGTGGCCGAGCTCGCATACTCGCTGGACGGCGAGGAAGCGGGTAGCGTGCGCTGTGACGGGCTGGTCGTCGCAACCCCTGCGGGGTCCACCGGGTACAACCTCGCCAACGGCGGCCCGGTGATGGCATGGGGGGTGGCGGGTTTCGTGGTTTCTTTCATCGCGCCACACTCGATGAGCGCGCGTGCGCTCGTCGCCGCGCCAGACGATCTCCTGAGGATCTACAACCGCTCAGACCAGCCGCTTGACCTGGCAGTTGACGGCCGCCCAGCGGGCGAGATCCCCGCCGGCGGGCAGATCGGCGCGCACTTCGCCAACGACGTGGGCACGATCGCCCAGCTACCAGGCTCGTCGTTCTACCGTCGCCTACGCGAGAAGTTCGGCCGCCTGGCCAGCTGAGGCTGGCCTCTGGGCCGATTCTTGGCCGCTCAGGCGACGCGTGCGTCGTGCTCGAGCGTGACGGGCCCCTCGATAGGACCATCGCTCTGCATCGAGGAGACGAAGTCATCGAGCTGCGCCTTGGAGAACCGTCGCTGCCCGCCCGGCGTGCGATAGCAGCTGACGTGGCCCGCGTCCGTCCAGCGGCGGATCGTGGCCAGCGAGACGCCCAAGTAGCGGGCTGCCTGTGAGCTGGTGAACACGAGCTGACGCTCGTTGCGGGGTTGCAGGGGGGACACGGACAGCGGCATTGCAGGCCTCGATCGGTTGGGGTCGCTGCATGTTTCGTCCGAAAGCGCCGAGAACTTGAGCGCCTGCGAGGTTTGTGGACGTTTGCAGGCGATCGGCGTCGTCGCGGGGCGGGCGGAAGTCACGCACCCGCGGGCACTGGGGGCGTCTGAGTCGGGCGCATAACTCCTGCCGGCAGCTGCGATTTAGCGCTGACGCGGAGGTGTCGCTGGCAAATACCCCCGAAGGTGCGGGGTGTGCAGCCTGCAAATCTGCAAGCAAACCTGCACAGAGTTGCCCAAAGTGGACATCTTTTGCCTAGCCGTTACAATCCTACGCGAACCTACTCATCGGTAACGGCTTTCCCAAGGGATGGAGATGGCTGGCACCGGCCGCTGGAGAAGTTCCAGCCGGACACAGGGAGAACGCTATGGAACAGTACTCGCGTTAGTAGATTTTGAGACATAGGTCACAAGGTGTGGCCGCTTCGAGGGCGTCGTGTAGCGACCAGTCCGGTCGCCGCAGGGCGCCCTCGCTCTATTTGCGGGCTTGGTTGCCGATCGCTATACGGCGCGGGCGGGCTCGGAGCGAAGCGGCTCCCGGCGGTGCCGGTGCTCAGCGCCCGGCGGGCTGCGCCATTTTTCGAACGCGGTCAGCGAGCGCCAGCTCGGACTCGTATCCGGCGTTGTCGTTCTCGTCGGCTCCCAGCGAGCTGTCTCGTTCGATCAGTGCGATGAAGCTCTCCGCGATCTCTCCGTCGACCTGCCGCCCGGCGATTTTGCGCAGCTCCGCGATCGCGTCCTCGCGCGAGAGCGGCGGACCGTACATCGTGCTCCGCGTCATGCTGTCGAACGTCGAGCAGATCGAGACGATCCGCGAGGCAAGCGGGATCTCGGTGCCGATCAGACCTGCCGGGTAGCCGGCGCCGTCGACGCGCTCGTGGTGGTAGAGGATCGCGTCTGCGACGCGGCCGTACCCGTCCAGCTTTCCCACCAGCTCCGCGCCGTCCTGCGGATGACGCTTGATCACCACCCAGTCGGCGTCTGTCAGCTGCTCGGGGTGCAGGATGCGGTCGGACCAGGTGAACTTGCCGATGTCGTGCAGCAGTCCGGCGATGTGGATCGTCTCCTGCTCGCTCTCATCGCAGCCGAGCTCGATCGCGAGCGCTTTCGCATACCTGGCTACGGCGGTCGCGTGTCGGCTTGTCTCGCGGTCGCGCAGGGCGAGCGCGTCCATGAGCATGCTGAGCACACCCACCTGCATGTTCGCGAGGTGGATCGAGCGTGCTTCCAGTTGGTCGGCGCGCTCCTCGGAACGCAGCAGCGCGCCTGTCAGGTAGTGGAAGGTGCCCAGCACGAGGATCGCGCAGAACAGGACGGGCAGCCCGAGGTTTGTATAAGCGACGGCAAGCAGCGCGGCGAGGATGCCCGAGGTCAGGTGACCGGGAATCAGGGGGATGAAAGCCTCGCGCACCTGGCTGATCAGCGAGCGGTCTTCATCGACGTAGACGTCAAGCGCCACGAGCACGAAGTTGACGACGATCGTGACGAGTGAGACCAAGAAGACGGCAAGCGCGAATTCCACACTGCGCGTGTCCGCGTGAGTGCCTGCCGCATGGATGTTGCCGACCAGCGCCCTGATCAGCAGGCCGCCGGCCAGCGCGTAGAACGACAACGAAGCCAGGTTGGCCAGCCACTGCGAGGGTGGCAGGCGTCGCTGACCTGATTTGATCGTCGCGGAGGCGACGCCGAAGGCCACGGCGGGAGCCGGCCCCAGTAGGCACATCGCTAGCACCATCGCGCTGTGCGCCGGCGTGAGGATGCCGCTGCCGATCTTTGAGCTCAGCTGATCGCCGACGAGGTAGATCACCGCCAGCAGTGCAACCAGCAGGATCGGACGCCATTCCTGCTCGCTCGACATCCTCACCGCTACAAAGATCGTGCCGACGAGCAGAACGACCTCGGCGGACCAGAACAGACGTCTCTTGGCGAGTGTCGTTTGCATGAACAGGCCCTGTCGTCCTTAACGGCCGTTTTGGCGCCGTCCTAAAGAGGCATTCGCACTCCTAGCCGGCTGGACAGCCAGGTGCCCTATGCGCGCCGTGCCGTGATCTAGGCCGGCTTGGGGAGCGCGTCGGGTTGTGCTTGGCCGCCCTCGCTGTCCCCGAGTTCGACGGCGCTCTTTCGGTCAGGCCGCACGCGCGCGAACAAGAACGTCGTCAGCACGGCGCCGACGCCGACCACGATGAACGCGGTCCGGGGGGAACTGATCGCGACGAGCACGCCGCCCAGCATCAGACCCACCGCTGGGCAGATGGCGCTGACCGATTCCAGGAAGCCCATGACGCGGCCCTGCAGTGATGGCGGGGTCAGGCGTTGTAGAGAGCTGATTACGGGCGCGTATTGGATGCCGTTGCCGACGCCTCCGACGACGGCCGCCCCGATTGCCACCGCCTCCGACGGCGCGGCGGCGAAGCCGAGGTATGCAGCTCCGACGGCGAAGGTTCCGAGCGTCAGCATCAAGCCCAGGCGCCGCTCGCCCGCGCGCGCGAACACGATGCTGCCGGCGACGACGCCGACTCCCCATGCGCTTACCAGGAGCCCGTACCCATGCGGGCCGGTGTGGAGCGTCTGCTCCATGTAGGCGACCTCAATCGGGGCTGCCGACTCGAAGAACACGAGCCCCGTTGCCTGCGCGAGCAGCAGCGCTCGTAGGGAGGGCTCGTTCCTGATGTGCTCCCAGGCCGCGCGGAGCCGGGCACTCACCGAGTCGCCGCCGGCTTCCTCGACGAACGGGTGTAGGTCGAGCAGCAGCAGACCGCAGATGAGAAATGAGCCGGCGTCGAGGAACAGCGCCGTGGCGGCGCCCGGGCCGGCGACGACCACGCTCGCCAGCACGGGCCCCAACACGAACGTCAAAGAGAACGCTACGTTGAGCGCAGCGTTGGCCTGCTGTTCAGCGGCATGCGGGTCATCGCCGGTGGCGAGCTCCGCCTTGGCGACGCGCGCGGTCTCGGTGCGCACAAGCGCGCTGGCCGTGAGCGCGGCGGTGCCGTCGAGTGCAACGAGGAGCAGCACGCCGGGGAGCCAGAAGTGCCACAGCAACACGCCCATGGCGGTGGTGGCGGCGGCCTCGATGAAGTACAGGAAGCTGAGCTCACGCCGACGATGGGAAGCCTCCACGCGCGCGATCACGCTGGGAACGAGGAACGCGGGCACCACCTGACCGGCCACGAGCACCGCAGCAACAGCGATCGCGTTGTGGGTGTGGGCGAAGGTGGCCAGCGACAGCGCCACCGTGCCAAACCACGTGCCCAGGCGGTTTACGCCATATGCGGCGATGATTCTGCGCAGCCGCCCCGAACGCAGCGTGGATCTCATTCCGGCCACGCTAACGCCTAGCGCTCAATAGGGCTACTGATTTGGACGGACCCTGCCGATAAGGCCACATATGGAGGCTGGCATGCTGGTAGCCACGAAGACGATCGATGTGATCATCGCGGACGACCACACGGTCGTACGCGACGGCATCCGCGCTGTGCTTCAGCGCGAGAACGGGGAGTTCCGTGTTGTCGCTGAGGCCGCTGACGTGCCGTCGATGATCCGCGCGGTGCGCGAGCACAAGCCGGATCTGCTGACGCTCGACCTGACGATGCCCGGCGGCTCGAGCCTTGGCGCGCTGCCCTCCTGCTTCATCTCTCATCCGACGCTTGCCGTTGCAATCCTGACGATGCGCGAGGACCCCGAGTATGCGCGCCAGGCGCTCAGGGCGGGGGCCCGTAGCTACGTGCTCAAGGAGGCAGAGCCGGCGGAGCTTCTGCAGGCCTTCCGCCTGGCTGTGGCCGGCGGCAACTACCTACACCCACGTCTCGGTGCGCTGATGGCGACGGGCGAGGACGGGTTCGCGGACGGCGTCGTGCTCTCAGAGCGAGAGCGGGAGGTCGTGCGGCTGATCGCCAACGGCTACACCAACCCTGAGATCGCAGACCAACTGAACGTGGCTGAGCGCACGGTGAAGACCTACCGGGCACGCGCGATCGAGAAGTTGGGTTTCTCCTCGCGCGCTGAGATCACCGCGTACGTGCGCCGCACCGGGCTCGCGGACTAGTTGATTAGGGGCCGGCCTACCGGCCGGCGGGTGCGTGCGCAGTGCCCCGACTCGCGTACCGCGTGGGACACATGCGTGCGGTGCCCTCACCCAGAAGTCAACCGGTCACGTGCTTACGCGTGATAGGAACTGTTCGGGCGACCCGGCGCTTCTCCTCTGCAACGGCTAGGTACCGGGTCGCCCAAACAGGCGCAACGCGGGTGTAGGCTGGATCGATGCCGAGCGCGGGATCGAGCCTTCCCACCGAGGGCTATCGGCTGAAGGACATCTCGCCCCGTGCCTTCCAGCACCCGGCCGACCGTGCTGCCACAGCTGCGCTGGCGTCGGTCCCGTATCTGGACAAGGTCGTGCGCAAGCTGATCGAGCTCGGCTACGAGCGCGCGCTGCGCCAGAGCTTCCTCGGCTCCTCCGTACGGCTCTCCGAAGAGCAGCTGGGGGACGTCTGGCGCGAGCACGCGATCGCCTATGCGACGCTCGACATGAGCGAGGTCCCAGATCTTTACCTCACCCACTTTCCGATTCCCAACGCGATGGCAATCGGCGCAAAGCGGCCGATCGTGGTCGTCCAGTCGGAGCTCGTACGCCTGCTCGACGCTCCGCAGCGGCGCGCAGTGTTCGCGCACGAGGCCGCGCACATCCTCGCTGACCACCAGCTCTACCGCACCGCCCTGACGATCCTCGTGGGGCTCACGGGCAACGCGCGGCTGCCGCTCCCGCTGGCACCCGTGCGCACCGTGCTCATGGAGTGGGGGCGCGCCACCGAGCTAAGCGCCGACCGCGCCGCCGCGGTTGTCACACGCGACCCGCTCGCGGTCTGCCGCACGCTCATGTCGCTTGCCGGCGGCGCCATGGTCGACGAGCTCGATCTCGACGTATCCATGCGTCAGGGCATGGACTACAAAGAGAAGGGCAGTGGCCTGGAGCGACTCACGAGGCTGACGCTCGACCTCGGCGTCACGCACCCGATGCCCGTCAAGCGCACGCACGAGCTGATGGCGTGGGTGCGCTCCGGCGAGTTCGACCGGATCGTCGGCTCGGGCGAGTACCCGCGCCGCGGCGACCCCGTCGACGCGCGCGCGGACGGGGGAGAGGCGGTCTCCTTCTACGCCGAGCGCATCCGCGATGCGTTCCGAGACGCCGGCCAGTCCGTCAGCTCTGCCGGCCAGCAGCTCGCCGGCTGGCTGCGACGCGACAGCTCCGACGACGAAGATGGCGATCCACCGGACCTGAGTGAGCTGATGGACAGCTGACTGACGCTCAGTAGGCGGAGGGGGCGTCCGCCGCGGCCGTCGGGCGCCCCGCAAGCGGCACCGTCAACCGTACGGTGGTGCCGCGCCCGGGCGCCGGCATGAATTCCAGCTCGCCGCCGATCAGCTCTGCGCGCTCGCGCATGCCCGACATCCCGAAGCCGCCCTCCAGGCCGTCGCCGCGCGGGCCCAGGCGGCTCGCGTCGGGCATTCCCTTGCCGTCGTCTGTAACCGACGCGCGCAGCATGCCCTGATGCTCGCGCACGCTGACGACCGCTTTCGTCGCCTCCGCGTGGCGGCTGACGTTCGTAAGCGCCTCCTGCACGATGCGATAGACGGTGCTCTCGAGCTCCGCGTCCAGCCTACGCGCGCCACCCGCATCGCCGCCGTTCTCGGCGGCGTCCGGCTCGGGCAGGTCGATCTCCGTCTCCACATCCAGCCCGTCGATCGCCTGCGCGCGCCGGGCCAGCGCCTGCAGCGCGGCCGCCAGCCCCAGGTCGTCAAGCGCCGCTGGGCGAAGCTCGGTGATCAGGTGGCGCAGCCCGTCGATCTCCGTACCCAGGCCCTCGAGCACCGTGTCCACCGCTGCGCTTAGCGCCTGCCGGTCGTCGATGTCTCGCGCGTTCGCCAGCTGCAGGCGCAGCGCGCCAATCCCCTGGATGCTCTCGTCGTGGATCTCCCGCGCCCAGCGCGCGCGCTCGTGCTCGCGCGCCTCCATGCCGTAGCGCAGACGTTCGATCTCCACCGAGCGCTCCGCCTTCAGACGCTGCGAGACGCTCGTCGCGAACGCGTTCAGCGCCTGGCGGTCCGGGCCGCGGAAGCCGCCGTCGCGACGCAGTGCGATCACGAGGCCGCCGCCCTGACCCTCCATGCTCAGCGGCTCCACCAGCGCCGAGCGCGCCTCCAAGCCCAGTTCGTGAAGCCACGCCGCCTCCTGCCCGCGCGGGCGATCCAGCGCCAGCGCCTTGCCCTCCTGGTAGAGCGCCCCCAGCGCGCTGCCCTGCACGGGCACGATCCGTAGCCGCACCGATTCGCTGCCCGCGCACGCCGCTACGCGCAGCTCGCCGCGCTCCTCGATCACCACCGCCAGCGTGGAGGCGTCCAGCAACGCCAGCCCGCGGTCGGCCATCAGGCGAAGCAGCCACAACTCGGATCCGGAAAGCACCGGATCCGATTATGAACGTCTCGTGTCTCCGAGCGTGGGCGGGGGCTGGACGTCGGGGCCCGGCGAGGAGCGCCGCAGCGACTCGAGCACCGGCGCGGCCGCGCGCTCCGGCGAAGGTACGTGCTCCTCGCCGTCCACGCGGCGCAATGCCGCGTGGGCCCACGCGAGCATCGACTGCGCGCTCGCATCCTCACGCCACGCCGCGAGCCCCACTGAAACCTGTAGCGGCTGGCGCGTGCCGCGCGCTTCCACCTTGATCGTGCGCATCCGCTCGAGCGTGCGGCGTGCCACGATCTCCGCGCTCGGGCCATCGGCTCCCGGCAGGATGATCAGCAGGTGGTCAGAGGAGTCGCACCCGTCCTGCCCGCCGCGCGCGATACGGTCGAAGCGGCGCAGCTCGCGTCGCAGCGCCTGGGCTACGTAGTCGAGCGTCTGCCCGCGCAGCTCGACGCCGTGCTCGCGCGTCATCTCCTCGAGGTTCTCGATCACGACGACCAGACAGCTCAGCTGCGTGCCGTGGCGCTCCGCGCGAGCGATCTCCTCCTCCAGGCGCTCGTGCAGCACCGCGGGCGCCGAGCAGTCGACCCCACCCGAAGGGAGGCGATCGGAGCCTGAATGAGGGTCGCTGGCAGCCATGCCGTTAGCGGACGAGTGTACGTTGGCGCAGGCGTCCGTTCCTGAACCGCTCGGGCGATTATGCCCGTCCGGCTGGGCGCCGGCAAGTGGTGAGCGCTCGCTCGCACGCCTCGGCGAGCTTCGGCCCGCCGCCACGGGACGCAGCCGGCTCGCCGGCCGCCGTTGCGATCTGTCCCCGTGCGCTGCTAGACCACCTGGCGTGCTGCAAGAGCTTCGCGTCGAGAACCTGCTTCTGATCGAGCAGGCACAGCTGCGTCTGGCGCCCGGCCTGAACGTGCTCACGGGCGAGACGGGCGCCGGCAAGACCGTGCTCGCGCACGCCCTCGATCTGCTCCTCGGTGGGCGCGCGCGCACGGGCATCGTGCGCCCCGGCGCGGGTGAGGCCTACGTCGAGGGCGTCTTTGACCTTTCCCCGCAGCTGCGCGAGCGCCTCGGCGAGCGCCTGAGCGCGGATGCGCAGGAGCTGGTGCTCGCGCGCCGCGTGAGCGCCGACGGGCGCACCCGCGCCTACCTGGGCGGGCGCTCTGCGAGCGTTGGTGAGCTACGCGAGATCGGCGGGGCGCTACTCGCCTTCTACGGTCAGCATGAGCACCGCAAGCTGACGCTCGCTGCCGCGCAGCTGGAGATCATCGACGGCCTCTGCGCGGGCGACCACGGCGCGCGCCTACGTGCCTGCGCCGAGGCGTACGCGTCGACCCGTCACCTCGAAGAGCGGATGCAGCACCTGCGTGAGCTGGCAGGCGAACGCGAGCGCGAGCTCGATCTGCTCGAGTTCGAGCTCGCTGAGATCGACGCCGCCGCGCCGGATGAGCATGAGCACGAGCAGCTGCTGGCGGCGCGCGAGCGCATGCGCAGCCTCGACGCGCTCTGCTCCGCCGCAGGGGCGGGTGCGGAGGCGCTCACAGCCGAAGCGGGGGAGGGCCGCGGGGTGGTGCAGTTGCTTGCTGGTGCGGTTGGGCCGCTGGAGGCGCTCGTCGGCGTCGACCCTGTGCTCGACGCCTTCACCGAGCGCGTGCGCGCGCTGCTGCTCGAGTCCCAGGATCTCGCCGGTGGGCTGCGCGACTACGGCGAGCGCGCCGCGTCGAGCGGCCTGGAGAGCATGCTTGCCACGCTTGGGGAGGAAGTGTCGTTGGATGCGCTCGAACAGCGTCTCAGCGCGATCGAGCGACTCGCGCGCAAGCACGGCGGCAGCGTCGCTGCGGTGCTGGAGTACGCCGAGCGTGCTCGCGCACGTCACGACGAGCTGGCGGGCGCGGAGGTCGCTCTGGAGCAGGCGGGCGAGGAGCTCTTGCACGCGCGTGCAGCGCTGCAGAAGGCTGTGCTTGGGGTGCGCAAGGCGCGTGAGGCTGCTGCGCGACGCTTCGCGCCCGCGGTGCGCGAGCAGCTCGAGTCGCTTGCAATGGGCGGGGCGAGCTTTGAGGTGGTCTTCGACGAGCGCGAGCCGGGGCCCTCCGGTGCGGACACCGTCGAGTTCATGATCGCGCCCAACCCCGGCGTGCCGGCTGGGCCGCTGCGCGAGATCGCCTCCGGTGGGGAGCTCTCGCGGGTGATGCTCGCGATCATGAGCGTCGCGCAGGCCTCTGCCCTGGACACGACGCTCGTGTTCGACGAGGTCGACGCGGGTATCGGCGGACAGACAGCGCGTGTCGTAGGCGCACGCTTGCGTGAGCTCGGCGAGCGTCGGCAGGTCCTCTGCATCACCCACCTGCCACAGATCGCCTCGCTGGGGGCGCGCCACTTCTCGATCGTCAAGGACCTTGGCGCCGATCCCGCGCGCACGAGCGTTTTGCAGCTCGCCGAGGGCGATGTTGTCTCAGAGCTCGTGCGTATGCTCGGCGCCGACGACGACGACAGCGTCGCGCGTAAGCACGCCCGCGAGCTTCGAAAAGCAGCCTGAGGCATTCGTGGACGCGGCGCGGCACTTTGTCCTCGCTCGCTGCGGCGCCAACCCGGTTGCGCGTACGTAGTACGCCACGCGGGTGGGCGGGGACCGATCATCGTTCCGCTTGGTCCACAAACGCCTCAATGCCTGTAGACGCGCCGTTTTTGACCGCTGGGCGTTACTCTCGCTGCTGTGGCCGCAACTAGATCCAGCGCCGCGGGATCGGCGCCGGCGGCGATCGTGCCGGTCTCCAGTGCTGAGATCGCCACGCCGCTGGTCAGCGGGTCAGTGCGCCCGGGGCGGCGCACGAAGCTGCTGGTGCGCCACCTCGTTCGTGGTGACATTGCGCTGATCGACCACCGCGACATCGACCGCGTCTCCGCGGAGGAGCTGATCGCGGCGGGCGCCGCCGCCGTGCTCAACTGCCAACCCTCCTCCAGCGGCACCTATCCCAACCTCGGCCCCCAGCTGCTCGTGGAGGCCGGCATCGTGCTCGTCGACCTCCCCGACGACGCGCTGTTCGACGCGCTCTCAGACGGCGACCCCGTCCTCATCCGGGTCCTGCCAGCGCCCGCGGGTGTCGGCCTCGGCAGGAAGGACTCGCCCGCGGGCGTGATCGTCCCGGTCGCCGTGGAGGTACTGCGCAAGGGGAAACTGCTGGCGCGCGGCGAGCTGCTCGACCGCAGGCGCGTGTCCGCGGAAACGGAGCTGCGCCGGCATGAGATCGGCGAGGCGCTCGAGCGCTTCGCCCAGAACACGATCGAGCACATGCGCGAGGAGCGCGAGCTGCTCGCGGGCCGGATCGCGCTGCCGCGCTTTGCCACCGACTTCCGCGACCGCTCCACGCTCGTAGTCGTGCGCGGCGCCGGACACCATCGCGACCTGCGCGCGCTGCGACCGTTCATCCGCGACATGCGCCCTGTGATCGTCGCCGTGGACGGCGGCGCTGACGTACTGCTGGAGGAGGGGCTGAAGCCGCACATGATCGTCGGCGACATGGACTCCGCCAGTGAGGCCGCGCTGCGCTGCGGCGCTGAGCTCGTCGTGCACGCCTACCCAGACGGGCGCGCTCCGGGCCGGGCGCGCCTGGAGCAGCTGGGGCTCGCCTTCAAGCTCGTGCCCGCGCCCGGCACCAGCCAGGACGTTGCGATGCTGCTCGCGGCCGAGAAGGGCGCCAGCCTGATCGTGTCCGTCGGCTCGCAGATGAACCTCGTGGAGTTTCTCGACCGCAACCGCAGCGGCATGTCTTCGACGTTCCTGACGCGTCTGCGCATCGGCGAGATCCTCGTCGACGCCAAGGGCGTCAGCCGCCTCTATCGGCCGCGGCCGGGCCTCACGCCGCTGCTCGTGGTGATCGCCGCCGGGATGATCGCGCTCGTTGCCGTCGTGTGGCTGAGCCCCGCGCTGCGCGACGTGGCCGAACTGCTGTGGCTGAAGATCCAGCTGCTGGCCTCTGTCAACGCGCCACAGCTCACCGCGCCCGGCGCCGGCTGACCCCGCCGCGCGCCGAGCCTCCAAGTGTTCGATTTCCGCTACCACGCGCTCTCGCTCGCCGCGGTCCTGTTCGCGCTTGCGCTCGGGGTCGTGCTCGGGGTGGCGATCGGCGACTCCAACCTCGTCTCCTCCGCCAAGAACGGGATCGTCGCCAACCTGAGATCAGAAGTCAGCCAAGCTCGCCAGCAGTCGGGTCAGCTGCAGCAGAAGCTGACGGCCGAGGAAGCGTTCGCGACCGGGCTCTACCCGCTGGCCGTGCACGAACTGCTCGCGGGGCGCACGATCGGCGTTCTCTATCTGGGTGCATCGTCCAACACCGTCAACACGCTCGTGCGCAACGCCGTGGGGGAGGCCGGCGGCGAAGTCAGCACCGTGGTGGCCGTGCGCGAGCCACTGGAACTGACGAGCATCGCCCACGAAGCTGCCGACCCGCACTTCGCCGCGCTCGCCACCTCTCCCGGGCTGATCGAAAGCCTCGGCGACCTCGTCGGGCGCCAGCTCGTCAGCGGCGGACCGATCGTCGGCCATGAGCTCATCAGCCGTGTGCGCTCCAGCCTGTTGAGTGCATTCGACGGCCAGCTCACACGCCTGGAAGGGCTCGTCGTGATGCGCGCCGAACCGGCGGGCATGAGCGCCCAGGACGGTGAAGCCAGCGCTGCGTTTGAGACGGGTCTGCTCGCGGGCGTGGCGGCCGTGAAAGTGCCCGCCGTGGGGGTCGAGCTGAGCAGCACCGAACCGTCACAGATCCCTTGGTACAGCGGTAAGGGGCTGTCCAGTGTCGATGACCTGGAAAGCCTCGCCGGCCAGGCCGCGCTCGACTACGCGCTCGCCGGTGACCGCGGCGCGTTTGGCACCAAGTCCACCGCTGACTCGCTGCTGCCGGGCGTCAGCACCAGCCCCTCGCAGCCCTAGAAGGCGGGTCTTGCGGCGCCTCGGCGCGTCCGCTCGCGTCGTTAGTTTCCACGCATGCACGCCCTGCCGTTTGTGATCTCGCTGGCCTGCGCGGCGCTGCTCGCGCCGGCCCTACTGCGCGCGCTCGGCGACGGTGGTCACACGCGCCTGAACTACCGCGCTCGTGCGCTGCCGTTCCCGTTCGGCGTGCTCACGCTGGCTGCTGCGCTGCTCGCGTTGATCCCCTTGACGCTGCTGCAGCAGCTGGCCTCCACGCATGTCTTTCATCCCGAGTCTCTCCCGATCGCGCTGTATGCGCTCGGCGTGCTCGCGCTCGGCCTGCTAGATGACACGCTTGCGCCCAGCCTCGGTGCCGGTGCCGGTGCCGGTGCCGTTGGCGGTGGCGGTGTCGGCGAGGATCGTGGCGGCGCTCCGCGCGGCTGGCGTGGGCACGGAGCTGCGGCGCTCCGCGGCGAGCTCTCCACGGGCACGCTGAAGGCCGTGGGCTCGCTCGGCCTCGCGCTGCTGGCGATGAGCTACCTGGGGCTCTCCAACGGGCGCTGGCTGCTGGCGGCGGCGGTGCTCGTGCTCGCCACGAACGCCTTCAACCTCCTCGACCTGCGTCCCGGGCGCGCCACCAAGGCGTTCGTGCTGCTCGGAGCCGGCCTTGCGTTCGGCTCCATGGGCCTGCGCGCCTTGTGGGCGCTGGGACTGTTCGCCGCGCCTGCGCTCGTCGCCGGCCTCTACGACCTGCGCGAGCGGGCGATGCTCGGCGACACCGGCGCCAACCTGCTGGGAGCGCTCGCGGGCCTATGGCTGGTGCTCACGCTGTCAGGCACGGGGCAGCTCGTGGCGCTGGTTTTGCTCGTAGGAATCACGCTATATGGGGAGTTGCGATCGATTTCTGCGTTGATCGAACGGACACCGCTGCTGCGCCAACTAGACTCCTTGGGCACCCCTCGATGAGCATGCACCACTCCGACCGCCACGCGCAGGCGCCAAGCAAGACCCGGTTCATCTTCGTGACCGGCGGCGTCGTCTCCTCCCTCGGCAAGGGCATCGCTTCCTCCTCGATCGGGCGCCTGCTCGTCTCGCGCGGGTTGACGGTAGGGCTGCAGAAGTTCGACCCGTACATAAACGTCGACCCCGGCACGATGTCGCCCTACCAGCACGGCGAGGTGTTCGTCACCGAGGACGGCGCCGAGACCGACCTCGATCTCGGCCACTACGAGCGCTTCACCGACTCGAACACAAGCAGGGCCTCCAATGTCACCGCGGGCGGCATCTACGACACAGTCATCCGCCGCGAGCGTCGCGGCGACTACCTCGGCGGCACGGTGCAGGTCGTGCCGCACATCACCGACGAGATCAAGCAGCGGATCTCCCTGATCGCCGAGTCCTCGGACGTCGACTTCGTGATCACCGAGATCGGCGGCACCGTCGGGGACATCGAGTCGCTGCCGTTCCTCGAGGCGATCCGTCAGTTCCCCGTGGACGTGGGGCGCCGGCGCTGCATGTTCATCCACCTCACGCTCGTGCCCTACATCGGCCACGCGGGGGAGCTGAAGACGAAGCCGACGCAGCACTCCGTCAACGAGCTGCGGCGCATCGGCATCGCCCCCGACATGCTCATGTGCCGCTCCGAGGGGTCTCTCTCGAGCGAGATCCGCAAGAAGATCGCGCTGTTTGCGAGCCTTCCCTCGGAGGCGATCGTCTCTGCGTGCGACGTGGACAACATCTACGAAGTCCCGCTCACGTTCCACGAACAGGGCGTCGATGACTTCGTCCTGGAGCACTTCGGCCTGGAGGCCTCGCCGCCGGAGCTCTCCAAGTGGAAGGAGCCGATCGAACGCTCGGCGCAGGCCACGCGCACGGTGCGGATCGCGCTCGTGGGCAAGTACGTGCAGCTGGAGGACGCCTACCTGTCGGTCTCCGAAGCGCTGCGCCACTCCGCCTCTCTACAGGACGCGAAGGTGGAGATCGACTGGATCGACTCCGAGAACCTCGAGGACAGCGAGGATCGCCAGACACGCGAGCGACTCACGCGCGCCGACGGCATCCTCATCCCGGGCGGCTTCGGCGGGCGCGGCATCGAGGGCAAGATCGCGGCCGCCCAGGTTGCGCGCGAGAAGCAGGTTCCCTATCTGGGTATCTGTTTGGGAATGCAGGTTGCCGTCGCTGAGTTCGCTCGCAACGTCGCCGGCATGGAGGGCGCGAACTCCACTGAGTTCGATCTCGAGACGCCGTTCCCCGTGATCGACTTGCTGCCCGAGCAGAAGGAGGTCGCGGATCTCGGCGGCACGATGCGCCTGGGCGCCGATCCGATCAAGCTGCACGCCGGTACGCGGGCGCTGGAGATGTACGGCGAGGCCGTCATCTACGAGCGTCACCGCCACCGCTATGAGGTCAACAACCTCCTGCGCAAGCGGCTGCAGAGCGCAGGTCTGCGCGTGTCCGGCACCTCGCCCGATGAGCGTCTGGTCGAGGTGATCGAGCTCGACGATCACCCGTTCTTCGTCGCCTCGCAGTTCCACCCCGAGTTCAAGTCCCGCCCGGAGCGCCCCGCGCCCCTGTTCCGGGACTTCGTCGCGGCTGCCCTCGCGCGGGCTTCGGCGCGGGAGAGCTTCTCCGAGGCCGCGGACGGCGTGCACACGCCGTCGGCCTCACCGGCGCAGCCGGCCGGCCGGCCGTGACAGCCCCCGCGCCGGCGTCCAGGGTCGGCGAGCTCGAGCTGCGCTACCTGAACGGGACGTTCGCAGAGCTCTGCCGCATCGAGAGCCCGTCGGGCAGCGAGCGCGCGTGCGCAGGGCGCGTGATCGCTGAGCTGCGCGCCCTCGGCGTCCAGGTCGATGAGGATGACGCGGGCCCCCGCGCCGGCTCTGACTGCGGCAACCTGCTCGCGCGCCTGCCCGGTACCCGCGGCGCGGACTCGAGCGCGCAGGGTGCACGCTCGGTGCTGTTGTGTGCACACCTGGACACGGTCCCGCTACTCGCGCCCGTGGAGCCGGTGATCGTCGACGGCGGCTGGGAGAACGCCAACGAGGGCATCCTCGGCGCGGACAACAAGGCCGCGGTTGCCGTGCTGCTGGCGCTCGCGCGCCATGTCCGGCGCGAGGGCGCGCCCGTGGACGTGGAGCTCCTGTTCACCGTCGGTGAGGAGCGCTCACTCGCCGGGTCGAGCGTGTTCGACGCATCGGTGTTGCGCAGCGAGTTCGGCTTCGTGTTCGACCATGCCACACCGATTGGCGAGGTGGTCGTCGACTCGCCCACCCACTTTCGCGTGCAGGCTGCGTTCCGCGGCGCCGCGGCGCACGCGGGTATCCGTCCCGAGGAGGGACGCAGCGCGATTCTTGCGGCCGCGCGTGCTGTCTGCTCGCTGCGCCTCGGCCGCCTGGACGAGCACACCACGGTCAACGTCGGCACGATCTCCGGCGGCAGTGCGATCAACGTCGTGGCCGAACACTGCACGCTCGAGCTTGAGGCGCGCGCGTTGGGCGACGAAGCCGCCGAGACGCTCGTGGCGGAGATCGTCGATCGCCTGCACGAGGCGGCCAACCGCGCCGACTGCGACTGTGATCTTGATGTCAGCGTCACGCGCACGTTCTCAGGCTTTGAGCTGGCCGACTCGAGTCGTCCGCTGCGGGTGGCGGAGGCGGCGTTGCGAGCCTGTGGGCGCGAGCCCGTGCGCATCTCAAGCGGCGGCGCGTCGGACGCCAACGCGCTGCTCAGCCAAGGCTTTCAGACGGTGAACATGGCGAACGGGACCGAGCGCAACCACGAGCCCGGCGAGCGCGTCAGCGTGAGCGCGCTCGAGGAAATGCTCGACGTGGCGCTCGCCGTGTTGGATGAGGCGGCGGCTGTAGAGCCGCTCGCGGCCGGGTAGCTTGCAGCCTCCATGCTGAAGCTCCGCCCCGCCACGGTTGTCGAGACCTTCAGCTCCGCTGCTGACTCCGCGGCGCGGGAGCACGGGCGTCGCGCCGGCGAGCAGCAGCTGATGGTCGAGCTCACCGGCGAGCACGCAGCGCAGGGCGATCGCCGTAGAGCAATCGCTGATATCGCGCTGGTGGGCCGCTCGCAGGTGGGTGATGAGGTGATCGTGAACGTGCAGGCGCTCGACCTCGGGCTCGGCTCCGGTGGCTTTGACGTCGTGCACGTGAACCTCACACGCGGCCTGAGCGGCGACGGCCCGCCCAATGCGAACGTGATGAAGCTCAACTACACGAGCCTGCAGCACACGGTCGTGCCCGTCGAGGACGAGCACCTGCAGCTGCCTGTGGAGGGCCCGGTGGGCGTGCTCGCGCTGCACGGCCAGCTCGCTGCCGTCGCCTGGGCGTTCTCCCAGCGTGCGCCGGGGCTGCGCCTGGGCTACGTGCAGACAGAGGGGGGTGCGCTCCCTGGTGGACACTCCGCGACCGTGCGGATGCTGCGCGAGCGTGAGCTCCTGGCCGGCCACCTGACCGCCGGCTCGGCCTTCGGCGGCGACGGTGAGGCGATCACGACCGCAGGTGCGCTGCACCATGGTCTGCGCGCGCTGGGCTGGGACGCGGCCGTGTGCGGACCCGGTCCGGGGATCGTCGGCTCGGGTTCCTCGCTCGGACACGGCGGGATGGTCGCGCTCGACTCAGCACATGTGGCGCTTGCGCTCGGCTGTCCCACGCTGGTCGTCGCGCGGCTGTCTTCGGGCGATGAGCGCTCGCGCCATCGCGGCTTCTCCCACCACACGCTGACCGTCCTCGACCTGCTGCTGGAGCCCGTTACGGTGGCGCTGCCGGCGGGGATGCGCTCGCCCGTTGGCGCCGACTTGAGGGCGGGGCTGGGCGCGGTCTTTGGCGGTTCCAGACCAAGCCGCCAGACCAAAGGCCAGATGGCGCTTGCGATCGACGTCGAGCGCCCGGCGCGCATCGCCCGCCACGACTGGCGCCGGGCAAGCATCGACCTGCCCGGGTATGCGGCCAGCGGGCTGGCGAGCGAGACGATGGGGCGCGCCTTGATCGAGGACCCGATGTTCTTCGCCTCTGCGCTCGCGGGCGGAAGCGCGCTCGCGGAGCTCACGGGCGAGCCCGCGGCGGAGGAACCGGACTCCGACTCCGCGCCAGGTGAGGACACCGTCGCCGAGGTAGCCGCCGTTGAGGGAGCGAGCGTAGAGGGCTCGTGAGCAGCGAGTTCCAGCCGCTGGGCGGGGAGACCGTCTACAGCGGACGCATCGTGGACGTGCGCGTCGAGCGCTTTCGCCACAGCGATGGCGTGGAGGTCACGCGCGAGATCGTCCGACATCAGGGCGCCGTGGCGGTCGTGGCGCACGACGAGCAGAACCTGTGGCTTGTGCGCCAGCCGCGCGAGGCGGTGGATGAGCCGGCGCTGCTTGAGATACCCGCTGGTCGCCTGGACGTGGAGGGAGAGCAGCCGCTGGCGGCGGCCCAGCGTGAGCTCGCCGAGGAGATCGGACGCGGCGCGCGTACGTGGGAGCCAATCGTCGTCTATTACACGGGCGCAGGGTTCACCGACGAGCGCGTGCACCTGTTCTACGCCACCGACTTGTACGAGTCCGAGGCGGACAGCGGCGAGGAAGAGCGCATTGAGATCGTGCGCTGGCCGCTCGCCGAGCTGCAGTCGGCGATCGACGAGTGCCGCGACGCGAAGACGCTGATTGGCCTGTTCTGGCTGACGCGTCGGTTGGGCGTCTAAAACACGCCGCGCACGTGAACGCGCGGTTGCATCGCCAGGAGCGCCTGCGCTGTCAGCGAAGCTGTCTAGATGACGCCCGTCCAGACGCCCGTGGCGAGCCCCCAGACGCCCGTGGCGAGACCCGCCCCGGCATTCGAGCCGCTGATCCTCGGCTTCCTGGACTACCTCGAGCTCGAGCGCGGGCTCTCCCGCAACACGCTTGACGCCTACCGCTGCGACCTGGCGCAGCTCGGCGAGTTTCTCGCGCGCCGCGAGCTGCTCGCTACCGAGGCGACTCACGGTGATCTCGCGGCATTCCTCTCTGAGTTGCACGTGGCCGCGAGCACGCTCGCGCGAAAGACGGCCTGCCTGCGCTCCTTCTACCGCCATCTTCGCCGCGAAGGCTCGATCGAGCACGATCCCACGGCCGACCTGCGCGGGCCACGTAAGCCGCAACGGTTGCCGCGTGTGCTCAGCCGCGACCAGGTCGCGCGCCTGCTCTCCCAGCCAGGCGGCACGACGCCGCTGGCCCAGCGCGACCGCGCGCTGCTCGAGCTCATGTATGCGTGCGGGCTGCGCGCATCGGAGGCGATCGGGCTGGAGCTGAGCGACCTCGATCTGGAGGAGGCGATGCTGTGCGCCCGCGGCAAGGGCTCCAAGGAGCGGATCGTGCCGATCGGCCGCCAGGCTGTCGCAGCGGTGCTCGCCTACTGCAACGACGGGCGCCCCAGGCTGATCGGGGCGCGCCCGGGTGGTCTCGCGCGTGCACAGACGCGGCTGTTCCTGAACAGCCGCGGCAGCGGTCTCACACGCCAGGGCCTTTACAAGATCGTCCAGGGCCACGCGCGCAGCGCCGGCCTGTCTGAGCGCATGAGCCCGCACACGCTGCGCCACAGTTTCGCCACGCACCTGCTCGCGGGCGGGTGCGACCTGCGCTCACTGCAGGAGATGCTGGGCCACGCGGATCTCGCCACGACCCAGGTCTACACGCACCTGTCAGCCGACCGGCTCAAGCACGCGTATTTCAGCGCGCACCCGCGCGCAACCGGCGCAGGATAGAACTCAGGGTCATGGATCCACGCCAGGCCCGGCGCGCGTTCGTGCTCGTGATCGACGCGTGCGGGGCGGGCGCACTTCCCGACGCTGCGGCATACGGCGATCAGGGCACGAACACACTTGCGCACCTCGCCGAGGCGCTCGGCGGTCTGGAGCTCCCAGTGCTCGGCTCGCTGGGGCTCGGCTCAATCATGCCGTTGCTGGGCGTGGCACCGAGCGCCGACCCCGTGATCTACGGCCGCCTGCATCCGCTCGGCCCGGGCAAGGACTCGATCAGCGGCCACCGGGAGTTGATGGGCGTGGTGGCCGAGCGCGCGCTGCCGACCTACCCGCAGGGCTTCCCGGCGGAGGTGATCGCGAGGCTTGTGCAGGCCACGGGTCACGAGCTGATCTGCAATCGCCCGGACAATGGTCTGGCGGCAATCGAGGAGTTCGGCGCCGAGCACTTGTGCACCGGCGCGCTGATCCTGTACACCTCGCAGGACTCGGTGCTGCAGCTGGCTGCGCACGTCGAGCGCGTGCCCGCACAGCACCTCTACCGTGCGTGTGCGGCGGCGCGCGCTGTGATGAGCGGCGAGCACGCGGTAGGGCGCGTGATCGCGAGGCCCTTCACGGGCGAGCCGGGCGCGTTCACGCGCACGGAGGGCAGGCGCGACTTCGCCCTGGCGCCGCCGACTCGCAGCTATCTGCAAGAGCTCAAGGACGCCGGGGTTGAGGTCCACGGTGTTGGCAAGATCGAGGACCTGTTTGCGGGGGTGGGCGTCGATCACGCCTACCCGGGTGCGACGAACGTGCGAGCACTCGAGGAGCTGGATGGGCTCGTGGCGCGGCTGGAGCGCGGGCTTGTATTCGTGAACCTGATCGAGACCGACCAGGTATACGGACACCGTAAGGACGCCGAGGGCTTCTATGGGGCTCTGCGCGCGATCGATACGCACGTGGGTGCGCTGCTCGAGCGCCTGCGTCCGCAGGACCTGTTGATCGTGACGGCCGATCACGGGGTCGACCTGTCGCATCCGGGCAGTGACCACACGCGCGAGTACGCGCCGCTGCTGGCGGTCACGGGGGAGATGCTGGCAGCGCGCGCAGCCGGCGGGCGCTTGGGCGGGGCACGCCACGACGGCCCGCTCGCGGATGTGGGCTCCACTGCGCTTCGCTGGCTGACCGGCCGCGACGCGCCCGAGCTTCCCGGCGAGCCGTTCCTCGGTTAGGGGTTGTGCGGCCTCATAAGCTGGATGTAGATGCCTGAGCTGCCAGAGGTAGAGACGATCAGAGGCCAGCTTGCGCCGTTGGTGGAGGGCAGGCGGCTGACGGAGATCGAGATCCTCGACCCCCGCTGGTCGCGTCCGTTGGCTCCGCAAGAGCTCGAGGCGGCGCTGCTAGGCAGGCGTGTGGAGCGCCTGGGCCGGCGCGGCAAGTACCTGGTGTGGAGCTTTGAGGGCGACGTACACCTGGCCCAGCACCTGCGCATGACCGGCGCGGTGCTCGCTGACCCTGATCCCGAGCCGCCCCACACGCGCGTGAGGATGCGGTTCGGTCCGCGCCGTGGCGCCGGAGCCGGGACGCGCGCCGGTCACCGCCTGGCGATCGTCGACCCGCGCCGCTTCGGTACGGGAGAGCTGCTGCTCGGATCAGACGCGCTGGACGCGTTCTTCGCGGCGCGGCTGGGGGTGGAGCCGTTCGATGAGGCGTTCACGGCTGAGAGGCTGCGCGCGCTGGCGCGTGGCAGGAGCGCCCCGATCAAGGCATTCCTGCTCGACCAGCGCCGGATCGCGGGGGTGGGCAACATCTACGCTGATGAGGCTCTGTTCCGCGCGGGCGTGCACCCACGTCGTCCGGCGGGCCGCCTCACGGGAGAGCAGTACGCGAAGCTGCGCGAGAGCGTGATCGCGGCGCTCAGCGCTGGCATCGACGCACGCGGCGCGAGCATCGATGACTTCCGGCACGTGGACGGGGTGCGCGGCTCCTTCCAGGACCAGTTTCTCGTGCACAAACGCGAGGGCGAGCCATGCGGAGTATGCGGGTCAACGATCGTGCGGACGGTCGTCGGCGGCCGCGGGACCTACGTGTGTGAGACCTGCCAGCCGGTGTTCAGGCAGCGAGCAGCTCGTCCAGGCGCCCGCTCTCAGCAGCGGCCTGCACCTCGGTGAAGCCACCGACGAGCACGCCGTCGATGATCACCTGCGGAAAGCTCATCATGCCCGTTTTGCGCGCCAGCTCAGCACGCCCGGCAGGGTCCTTGGAGAGGTTTATTTCCTCGAACACCACACCGCGCGCCTTCAGGAGGCCCTTCGCGCGAGCACAGAACGGACACGGGTCCGTCGTATAAACGGTCACATCACTCATTACTTCACTAAATATAGCGCGGGCACGAAGCGCTCGGTGCGCTTTGGGGGGCGCACGTACTTGCGCTCCTGGCGCGGCGGCAGCTTCGGCTTCTTGCCCTCACCCACGTGCTCGTAGGGGATCAGCGAGAGCAGGTGGGCGATCAGGTTCAACCGGGCGGTGCGCTTGTCGTCGGCCTCGACCACATACCAGGGGCTTTCTTCGGTGTCGGTGTAGGCGAACATCCTGTCCTTCGCTTCGGCGTAGTCGACCCAGCGAGCGCGTGCCTGCAGGTCGGTGGGGCTGAACTTCCAGCGCTTGCGCGGATCGTCCAGCCGTTTCTCGAAGCGACGCTCCTGCTCCTCGTCGCTGACCGACAGCCAGTACTTCACAAGGATGATGCCGTCGTTCATGAGCGCCTGCTCGAACAGCGGGCAGAAGCGCAGGAACTCTTCGTACTGGTCCTGGGTGCAGTAGCCCATCACGTGCTCGACGCCCGCGCGGTTGTACCAGCTGCGGTTGAACAAAGCCATTTCCCCGGTCGCTGGCAGGTGCTCGGTGTAGCGCTGGAAGTACCACTGCGTGCGCTCGCGCTCGCTCGGTGTGGGCAGCGCGACGACGCGGCAGGTGCGGGGGTTCAGGTAGGTGATGATGCGCTTGATCGCGCCGTCCTTGCCGGCGGTGTCGCGCCCCTCGAACACCACCACAAGCCGACGGCCGCCGGCGACGATCCACTCCTGCAGGTAGACGAGCTCGGTCTGCAGGCGCAGCAGCTCCTTCTCGTATTGCTTCTCCGTTAGCTCCTTCGTCGGCACCGCCTGCAGACGGTAGAGGATCGTCGTCCGACGCTGTGGGTGGCCGGGGACGTCGGACTTGTGCGGCCGGGAACGTCGGGCTTATCGATCACCATGGGTATGTGGCCGGTAGAGCGCTGAAGACGGAAGCTGTGGTGCTGCGCTCGATGCGCTACGCGGAGGCCGATCGCATCCTGCACCTGTACACACCCCATCGCGGGCGCGTGAGCGCGATCGCCAAGGGTGTGCGCCGCGCACGCAGCCGCTTCGGCGGGCGCCTGGAGCCGTTCTTCCGCCTGCACATCGAGCTGCACGAAGGCCGCGGCGAGCTGATGACGGTGACGGGCGCGCAGACGATCGACGGCTACGCGCGCCTGCGCGGGGACGCGCGCTCGCTGGACGCGGCGGCGCGGGCGTGCGACGCGGTGGGGCGGCTGTTTGAGACATCCGAGCCGCACCCGGGGGTGTTCAACCTCCTGTGCCGCCAGCTGGCGCTGCTGGACGAGCGCGGCGGCGCGGACGGGCATGGTCGCGCGCTTGCGTTCCGCCTGAAGCTGCTGCTGGCGACGGGCCTCGCGCCGCAGCTGGGGGCGTGCGCGAGCTGCGGCGAGCCCGAGCACCTGGTGGGCTTCTCCGGTGCTGCTGGGGGCGTGGTGTGCTCGGCGTGCGAGGCGGGCTCCTTCGCGCTGGAGCACGATGCGTATGCGTTCATGACGGATGCGCTTGGGAGCGCGCTGAGCGCGGTGCCGCAGGCGTCGGCGAGCGCGCTCGCTCAGGTGGAGCGGGCGATCGCGGTGACGCTCGAGCACCACGCGCACGTGCGCCTGATGCCAGCGGTCGGTAGCCGCGCCGCATGATCCCGGTATCGTGAGCACCATGGACGAGGGTCTGCCGATTGCGTACGGGGTGCTTGAGAAGGGCGTCCCCGTGCTGAGCTCCGAGGGCGAGCGCGTGGGCACGGTTCACCACGTTGTCTCAGCGCCTGAGAAGGACATCTTCCACGGCATTGTGATCTCGACCCACGAGCACGGTCTGCGCTTCGTGGAAGCGGCTGAGGTGGAGTCGCTGCACGAGTTCGGCGTCGATCTGCGGATTGACTCAGCAGCTGCGCAGAGCCTCCCGCAGCCAGGCGGGGGCGCGCCGGTATTCGGCGAGGACCCGGGCGAGCTGAAGGGCTGGCACCACTGGGTGCACAAGGCAACGATGCGCGGCGACTGGAAGCGCGAGAACTAAAGCGCGTGAACCGGCCGCAGTCGCTGCCACAATCGAGTGGTGAGTACCGCTAGCCAACAGGACACGGTCGCCGCTGGCTTCGCAGAGCGCCGTGCGGATCAGGAGGAGCAACTGCTATCGCCGCTTGCGGCGCGCTCATACCCGGCGCTGCGCGAGCGCGGAGAGGACGACTGCTCACTACGCACGCCGTTTCAGCGCGACCGCGACCGGATCGTCCACAGCAAGGCGTTTCGCCGGCTGACGCACAAGACGCAGGTGTTCGTGGCACCCCGTGGGGATCACTACCGCACGCGCTTGACGCACACGCTGGAGGTGACGAGCATCTCGCGGACGGTCGCGCGGGCGCTGCGCTTGAACGAGGATCTGACGGAGGCAATCGGTCTCGGGCACGACCTCGGGCATCCACCGTTCGGTCACATCGGCGAGGAGGTCCTTGACCGCTGCCTGAAAGAGCGCTTCGGGCGCGACTTCCGCCACTTCGAGCACTCGCTGCGGATCGTCGATCGTCTGGAGCGCGACGGCGTCGGGCTGAACTTGACCGATCAGGTCCGCGAAGGAATCGCGCGGCACTCCAGCCGCACACCCCCGCCGGACACGCTGGAGGGTCGGATCGTGCGCGTGATCGACCGTGTGGCATACATCAACCACGACATCGACGACGCGGTGCGAGCAGGGCTGCTGCGCGAGGATGAGCTTCCGGAGGAGCCGATCGCGGTGTTGGGGATGAGCGGCTCGGCGCGGATCGACGCACTGGTGCACGACATGGTCGAGCATTCCGAGCTTGCCGGCGACATCGTGCAGGGGCCACTGGCGGGGCCTGCAATGAGCGAGCTGCGGGACTTCATGTTCGAGCGCGTGTACCTCGGCCCGGCGGTGCGGGCGGAGCACGCGAAGATCGCGGCGGTCGTGCACAGGCTGTTCGAGCACTACACCGAGCACCCGGAGCAGTTGCCGCCGGGGCCGGACGGCGGGCGCGGGGAGGGAGAGGATGAGCTGGCGGAGCGGGTCACGGACTACCTGGCGGGGATGACCGACCGCTACTGCATCAGGGCATACACGGAGCTCCAGGTCCCGCAGGCTTTCGCACGCTAGCGTTGCCGGCGTGGCGCTGTACACGAACGAGTCCAAGGACCGCGTGCGCGATGCGGTCGATTTCGTGGAGCTGGTGGGCGCACGAACGGATCTGCGGCGCGCGGGTCCGGCGCGCTACGAGGGGCTGTGCCCGTTCCACGAGGAGCGAACGCCGTCGTTCGGCATCGACCCGGGGCAGAAGGTGTACTACTGCTTCGGCTGCCAGGCCTCGGGCGACCTGTTCACGTTTGTGCAGGAGACGGAGGGCGTTGACTTCAAGGGTGCGCTTGAGCTGCTGGCCGAACGCTATGGCATCGAGCTGCAGCGAGAGGAGGAGGACCCGAAGGAGGCGGAGCGGCGCAAGCGCAGGGACCGGCTGCTGGAGCTGCTCTCGCGCACGGCCGCCTACTACGAGCGTTACCTGTGGGAGTCGAGTGAGGCGGCGCGTGCGCGCGAGTACCTGGAGGGCAGGGGTTTGGGCGAGGAGATCCTGCGCGAGTTCCGCGTGGGCTACGCGCCGAGCGCGTGGGATCGGGTGCTGTTGGCGTCGCGCCGTGGCGGGTTCTCCGAGCAGGAGCTGTACACGACGGGTCTCGCGCAGCGCTCGAAGGAGAACGGGCGCCCATATGACCGTTTCCGCTCGCGGATCATGTTCCCGCTGGCGGACGTGCGCGGCAAGGTGCTGGGCTTCGGTGCGCGCGCGATGCGTGAGGACCAGCGTCCGAAGTACCTGAACACGTCCGATAACGACGTCTACCACAAGGGCCTACACGTATACGGGGCGGATCTGGCGCGGGCCTCTGCGGCGAAAGCGGGCGAGGTGATCGTGTGCGAGGGCTATACGGATGTGATCGCGCTGCACCAGGCGGGTCTGCGCAACACGGTGGGACTGATGGGCACGGCGCTTACAACAGAGCAGGTTGGCGAGCTTGCGCGGATGGCGCAGACGGTTCTGTTGGCGCTCGATGCGGATAGCGCGGGCCAGGAGGCGATGCTGCGCGCGTCGAGCCTCGCGGCGAAGCGCAAGCTGGAGCTGCGCGTGGTGCCGCTGGCGCAGGGGGCGGATCCGGCGGAGATGGTCCAGCGCGACGGGCCGGAGGCGATCGCTGCGGCGGTCGCGCGCTCGGTGGCGTTCGTGCGCTTCCGCGTGGAGCGCGTGCTGGCTGCGGGTGATGACACGAGCCCTGAGGGCCGCGACCGCATGATCGAGCAGCTACGCCCGGTGTTCGCGACGCTGCCACCGAGCGCGATGCGCATGGAGCTCACGCGCATGGTCTCCAGTCGCCTGGCGCTGCCGGAGAGCCTTGCGGAGCAGCTGCTGGGGCCGGGGGGCGCGCAGCGGCAGTCCTCGGTGCGCGAGCGGGGCGGGCGTGGCGGCGACGGCGCAGGCGCCGCCAACGGGACGCAGCAGCGCACGGCGAACGGGTCGGGCGGCCGCGCGGCGGCGCTGTCGGGGCGCGCGGAGACAGAGCGCGCGTTCCTGGCGTTGTGCATCGCCTCTCCCGAGGAGGGGGCACAGGCGCTTTCAGCCCTGGACGTGGATGAGCATTTCTCCAGCGAGCTGCTGCGGCGGGTGGCCAGGCACCTGCGCGAGGGCGATCTCAGCCAGCCGATGGCCGCCACTCCGGGTGGCCCGGCGGTCGATGAGGATCCGCAGATGAAGGGCCTACTGGCTGAGCTGATCGTGGAAGCGGGTCGTGAGCAGGCGAACCCGGCGATGCTGGAGGTGCAGCGCCTGCAGCTCGAGCTGGCGCGTGTGGACCGCCAGATCCAGCAGGCGCGCGGGCTCGAGGGCATCGACGTGAGCGCGCTGGCCAAACGGCGCGCGGCGATCAAACAGGAGTTCGACCGGGCCTACAGCGGGGTGCTCGAGCAGACCGGGGATCGGGAGGGGTAGATCTCGGCGGTCGGTGGCCGGCCGCCGGACGGGGACGTCGAGGCGGGGCCGAGTGGATGTCACGCTGAGGTCGCAAGAAGGTCACAGACTCGGCACAGAAGACACACTCTCGAACGTATGTTCGTGCAAGGATCTGGGTCATGGATCGCGCCTCGTTGGAGCAGCTTCTCGCGCAGGGCCTGTCGCTGGCGGAGATTGGCCGGAGATTCGACCTGCATGAAGCGACCGTCAGCTACTGGGTCAAGAAACATGGGCTTGAGGCGGCGAACCGCTCGAAGCACCTCTCGCGTGGAGGTATTGCGAGGGACGATTTGGAGGCGCTGGTTGTCGCCGGTGGCTCGATCGCGGAAATCGCCGAGGCGCTCGCCTGCAGCAAGGCGACGGTGCGCCACTGGCTCGTCCGATACGGGCTGAAAACGCAGAATAGTCGCGGACGGCGGCCGTCTGGAGAGGCGAAGGCCGCCAAGCAAGCTGGCCTCGCGACCGTGACGATGCAGTGCACGCTTCATGGGGAGACCGACTTCTGCCTGGACGGACGTGGTCACTACCGCTGCAAGCGTTGCCGATCGGCTGCCGTGGCCCGCAGGCGCAGGAAGGTGAAGGCGATCCTCGTCCACGAGGCGGGCGGCGCCTGTTGCATATGCGGATACGACCGCAACATGCGCGCGCTGCACTTCCATCATGTCGATCCATCTCGCAAGCGCCATGCAATGAACGCCAAGGGGGTGGCGATCGCGCTTGAGAAGTTGCGTGTCGAGGCGCAGAAGTGCGTGCTTCTGTGCTCTAATTGCCACGCGGAGGTCGAGGATGGGACCGTGTCCATTCCGACGGATGCAATGGACAGGGCGAATGCCCCTCCTGGGTAGCACGACGTACCGATCCGGGGTAACTCAATTGGCAGAGTGCGACACTGTTAATGTCGAGGTTGTGGGTTCGAGTCCCACCCCCGGAGTTTGTTTTTCAGCTGCGCTGGTCGTCCGCGCGCCGTTCGCGCTCCTTGCGCCACAGTTCGGCTTCTTCGGAGCTGGTGAGAGGTGTGTCTGAGACATGACGGGTTGAATGAAATTCGCTGCGGCGTTCGGCGATGCCTCCGCCGCGCCAGAGACCGAAGCCGCGCATGCCGAACGGCGTCGCACCGAGGATGCCTGCAAGAAGAATCGCGGCAACGACGAGCGCGGGTGCCTGCGCACTGGAAGGGCCAAAGAAGAACACGCTGATGGCGAGGGCAAACGCGAACAGGATGATGCCCCCGAAAGGCGTGATGCTCACCGATGACAAATAACGCCGCACCCGGTCCACGGCGGGAAGCCTACTAACAGACGCGTCCCGTCAGCTTGAATCCCGGCCAGCGAGCTCCTCGACGAGCCGCGAGGCGGTTTCCCCGGCGTCATGCGCGCTCGCCCACCGCGCCAACTCCCGAGCGTGATCCCGGATCGCCCCGTCCCCAAGCGCCCGCTCGACCGCCAGCCGCAGCACCCGCGGAGTGGTGAACCGTCGCGGCACGCGCACCCCAGCCCCGGCCCAGTCCAGCCGTGCGGCGTTCTCGTTCATATCGCCGACGGCAGGGCACGCGACCACAGCGCACGCGCTGGCGAGCGCGCGCACGAGCGTGCCGTGGCCGGCGTGGCAGACGACGAGGTCGCAATGGGGCATGGTGCGCGAGTAGGAGACCCAGTCGACGACGCGGGCGTTGGCAGGGACGCGCAGCGGCCGAGGCGGTAGCCGCCGGTTGTAGGTGGCGAGCACGCGCACGGGCGCATCAGCGAGTCCACGCAGGGCGGCGCTGAGCATGGTGTGCTGGGAGTCCTGGGCGGTGGAGGGTGCGACGAGCACGAGCGGCGCATCGGGGGCGACGACGCCACCGCCGTGAGGCAGCTGCACGTCCTGGGCGGGCGGCTCCCACATGAGCGGCCCGACGACGTGGACGTTGGGACCCCAGTTCTCACGCGTGGGATCTCCGCCGCGCGGATACTCGAGCTGAGGAAAGGTGGCGACGAGCGCGAGCTCGCGGCTTATCCCCCCGTGAACGTAATCCAGAGCAGGCAGCCCCAGCCGCGCGCGCGTGTGGTTGAGCTCGACGCGACCCAGCTGGAGACCCTTCTCGACGGCCCGCTGGGCGCCTCTCCAGAATGAGCGCCCAACAGCGGTGCGAGGCATGCGCGCGCCGAGCGAGTAGATCGGGAAGTGGCGCTCACCGTGCGGGAAGACGTGGGGGATCAAAGTCGCGTAGCGCACGCCGGCGATCTCGGCGGCCAACGCGGGGGCGAGCGTGAGGATGTCTGCCACGACGACGTCAGGGCGAAGCTCTGTGACCAACGGCACGGTGTCGCGTGTGGCGTGCACGACGGCCTCGTAGAAGTCGAGCGGCTCGGGCCCGGAGGGGAACACCTCGTACTCAGGTGCGGGCGCGAAGCGCATGCCTTCCGCCTGGACGTGCGGCTGCCAGCGGCGCCATGTCTGCAGCGTGACGTCGTGTCCCCGGGCAGCGAGCGCGCGCCCGAGCGCGATCATGGGAAAGGCGTGCCCGGGGTCGCCGAACGCGCCGAGCAGCACGCGCAGCGGGGTCGCCGCGCGCGCGGGCCGGCCGGTGGCTCCCTCCACAGCGCGCGTCAGGCGGCGAGCTCGGCGAGCAGGCGCAGCTGCTCGAGTCGCTCGGGGGCGGTGAAGGCGGTGGGGGTGACGCCGAGCGTGCCGACGCCGGCGTCGCGGTAGACGGCGAGCCGCTCGCGGATCACATCGGGCGGCCCGCAGAGGGAGACGGTGTCGATGAGCGCGTCGGGGATGGCGGCCATGGCCTCCTCGCGCTTGCCTTCGAGGTAGAGGTCCTGGATCGTCTTCGCCTCGGCCTCGTACCCGTATCGCTGCACGAGCTGGTTGTAGAAGTTCTGCTTGCGCGAGCCCATGCCGCCGACGTAGAGGGCGATGAAGGGGCGCATGGTGTTTCTACCCTGCTCGAGGTCGTCGGTGATGCAGAGGCTGACGGTGGGGGCAATGTCGAAGTCATCGAGCGATTTGCCGGACCGGTCGGCGCCTTCCTGCAGCAGCGGCCGTAGCTCGGAGACGTGCTCGGGCGAGAACAGGGTGGGGATCCAGCCGTCGGCGATCTCGCCGGCGAGGGCGGTGTTCTTGGGGCCGATGGCGGCGAGGTAGATGGGGATCTGCTCCTGCACGGGGGTGATAGTGAGCTTGAGCGCCTTGCCGGGCCCGTCGGGGAGCGGCAGCTCGAGCGTCTCGCCGTGGAACTCGACGCGCTCGCGCGCGAGCGCCATGCGCACGACGGCGACGTACTCGCGGGTGCGCTGCAGCTGTTTGGCGAAGCGCTGCCCGTGCCAGCCCTCGGCGACCTGTGGCCCGGAGGAGCCGATGCCACAGATCATGCGCCCGTTTGAGAGCTGGTCGATGGTGGCGGCGGTCATGGCGGTCATGGCAGGCGAGCGTCCGGGCATCTGGAAGATGCCGGCGCCGAGGCGGATCTTGGAGGTCTGCCCGGCGAGCCAGCCGAGCACGGTGGCGGTGTCGGAGCCGTAGGCCTCGGCGGCCCACACGGAGTCATAGCCCAGCCGCTCGGCCTCTTGGACGATCGTGAGCTGGTCCTCTGAGGTGAGGCCCATGCCCCAGTAGCCAATGTGCACGCCGAGCTTCATGTGCAAGTTTCCTTTCAGCAGAAGGGGATTCGTTGCGGGTGTGGAGGACGTGCCGTACGGTTGGCCGCGCACCCGCTTGTGATTGGCTGAACAGCCAACAGTGCGGTGCACAGCCTATGCGAAACCACCGCCGCCAGAGATCAAGCCCAGTGGAGCGCCTGCGTCTTGCGATCGACTGCCTGCCGGTGAAGACGCGCGAGGCGATGCTTGAGGGAGTACGCACGAACGAGCGCATCATCGCGGGCGCGTACGTGGACGGCGAGGGCGGCGTGTGCCCGATGCTGGCAGCTCACCGCTGTGGTGGACGCACGGATCTGTTGTCGTTTGCGAAGGCTTGGGACCGCTTTACGCGCACGAAGAACGGCTCGCGCCGCGCGACTGACCGCGAGACGCGGGTCCTGATATCCCAATTGGAAAGCAGCCTGATGAGCGCCTCGGGCATGGACCTGGACGTGGCGATCTCGGAGCACCGCGAGCTGATGCGCAGTGTGCGGCGCACGCGCAGGCGCCTCCCCGACCGTGCTGATCCGTCGGGCGAGATCAGCGCGAGGCGCTTGCGTGGCCGCGTGCTGGGGAGAATGTTGGGAGACAATCTCGCTGGGCAGACCGGCCTGCGGGCGCGGCGGCCGGTCTCAGCGGTGGGCTGAGCGAGCCACCGTGCTTAAAGCGCCTCGCCGGGGCGCACGAACATCATCTCGGGGATGACGCAGGCGGGGGAGACCTTGAGCATGTAGCGCACGGCCTCGGCGATGTCCTCGGGGCGGATCATCTCCTCGGCGGGCACGTGCTCCTTGACGAAGTCGGTCATGGGCGTGTCGACGAAGGCGGGGCACAGGGCGGTGGACTTGATGCCCTCGGCGCCGAGCTCCTTGTTCATAGCTTCGGTCCAGCCGACGACGCCGTGCTTGGTGGCGGAGTACACGGACAGCCATGCCTCGCCGCGCTTGCCGGAGATGGATGAGGTGTTGACGACGAGCACGTTTTTGTGCTCGCCGGCGGCCTCGCGGAGCAACGGCATGCACTCGCGATAGAAGAGAACGATGGAGCGCAGGTTGATGTCGAGCTGCATGTCCAGGTGCTTGGTCTGAATCTCGGCGACGGGCGCGCCGACGCCGACGCCGGCGTTGTTGACGAGCACGTCCAGGCGCCCGTACTTCTCGCGATGCGCGACAACGACCTTCTGGATCTCGGCCTCGTCGGAGACGTTGGCGGCGACGGCGTGCACGTCGTAGCCCTCGCTGGCGAGCCCGGCGACGGCGGCGTCGAGCTTGTCTGGGCGCCGGGCGGCCATGGTGACGCCGAACTCTTCCTCGCAGAGCACCCTGGCGATCGCCAGCCCGATCCCGCTGGACGCTCCGGTGACTATTGCTGCGCGCTCTGCCGACATCTGCCTGTCCTCCCCGTTGATGATCTAAATCGAAGGCCGCACAGCCCCGCGGCGGCGGGCGGGAGCATCCCACATCTCGCTGGTAGCGTCTGCGCGAGCGCGCGGACGCCCAAAGGGCCACGCGCACAACGGGCCCGTAGCTCAGTTGGTTAGAGCTGTCGACTCATAATCGATAGGTCGCAGGTTCGAGTCCTGCCGGGCCCATGTTGGGAACGGGCGTTGTAGAGCCATTTCTCCGGCTTGGGCGACCCTTGCGACGCGATCGTGAAGCTCCTTACGGAGCGCCATCTGCCCATATATGCCTAAACACCCGCGTATTGGCGACCCGACCCGCACGGTAAAGCTCGGTGGGCATGCCGCGGCGCCGGGGTTGTGGAGCGTGTGCGTCGCTCATGCGGTGGGCGCGACGCGGTCATCGAGCAAGGGGACACCAGCGAGCTCAGCGAGGCGATGCGCTAAACTATTCCTCAGCGGGAGCTATTTATGTCGGCAGAGGTCAAGAATAGAACAATGCTCACGCGCCGCGAGGCCGCAGAGCTTGGCCACGTGTCGCTCAGCGCCCTGGACAAGGCCATCGAGCAGAAGGTCGTGACGGCGTACCGGCGCCGGGACGGTACATGGCTGCGCAGCGAGGACTTCAGCGTCATCATCCTTTTGCAGGAGATGGCGCTTCCATTGCCGGTAGCCCTCAAGCGGAAGATCAAGCGATGGGTGCGCGAGATGGAGCCCTACCGCGCCGGGCGCGAGTCAGAGTTCGCGATAGGCGACGCGCTCGTTGTTCGCTGGACACCTGAGATGACCGAGACCGTCGAGACCGCCGAGAGCTATGCAACGCTGCGCGACCAGTGGATCGAGACGGACTCCGAAACCAAGGGTGGCGAGCCAGTCATCCGCGGCACGCGCATCACCGCCCGCGGGGTCGCTGGGCGCCTCGATCACGGCGACACGATCGAGATGCTGACCGAGGAGTACCCCAGCATCCCTGCGGAGGCTTTCCAGACTGCCTACACCTATGGACGAGCGCATCCCCGTCGCGGACGACCGGCCAAGCCGTGGCGGAGCGGCGATGAAGCTCTGGATCGACGAGGACCTGTCCCCGTCGCTGGTTGATGCAGCCCACGCCAGCGGACTCGACGCAACCTGTAGTCGCGATCGAGGGTTGCTTGGCGGCTCTGATCTCGAAGTGCTGCGACGCTGCATCGACGAGGACCGCACGCTCGTGACGAACAACGTGGGCGACTTCCGCCGCCTCTGCGAGACGCGCCCCGTCCACCCTGGCCTGATCGTGATCCCGACGCTGGCTCGCGCAGAACAAAAGGAGCTCCTGGCGAACGTTCATGATCAACAGGGTCGTCGAGGTCAGCGAGGCTGGGAACTGCAGCGACTTTGCTCTTCCGGCGGACGAGTAGCCGCACCTCATCGCGAAAAGGCGCGTCTGCCTAAATCGCCGCGAATCGCCCGTAAAGTGGGGCCGTCGCGTGCCCATTCCCGATCGCCCCCAAACCCCCGAAACCCCATTATTGATAGGGCTATTCGCCACTCCGTGCCAGCCGACCACGTCGACTCATAATCGATAGGTCGCAGGTTCGAGTCCTGCCGGGCCCATTGTTTTCTCGACTCGTTGGCACGCTGTTAGCAGAGCCACCGTGACTCGTCAGCACGCGGACCGTGATCGGCATCCCGCAGGGTCAAGCGCCGTGAGGGGCGATGTCAGGGATGGATCGCGGAGACAGGACCCTCCTCAACTGCGATCGGCGCGTCTCGCGAGAGCGGCCACGATCTCGATCAGCCCGAGGGCCAACGCCGCGACGCCGACAACTTTGATCGCCTTCGGGCCATCGCCCGTCACGAGGTAGATCGCAGCGAGTGCTGCGGCAAGCCCGCAGAAGATGATCAGACGCTTGAGGGGAGGCATCTCCGGGCCATCTGCTGCGCAGAAACCGCAGCATCCCAGGCACGATCAAGATGCCCATGTGGTTCTTAGCCGCCGAGCGCGGGCAGCGAAGGTTCGTAAACTTCGCCACTCGCCGGAGCGTTCGCGGCCGGGATCGGGCCGAAGTCAAAGAATTCCTCGTTGAGCCTCATCTGCACTGACTCGCCGGAGACCGACATGTTCATCTGCAGCTCAAGGCGGCGCAGTCGGTTGTGAGAGTCGACCCAGGCCTGGACCGGAATCGAGGACATCCCCGTCTCGGCAAACATGCTTTGCAGCTTGGCTTCACCGCTCGAGTCGCCTTTGTCCAACTGCGAGATTGCCTTAGCCGTTTCAATCGTAGCGCTGTACTCCGTGGTGGGTACGCCTCGCACCGTCGCGGTACCGACCTTCGTCACCGTGCCGCTGCTCGCACGCAGGTACTGCAGGTACTGCGCAGGGTCCGTCTCTCCGCTCGTCAACGACTGCGGGCTGACGCCCGCCTGCTGCTCGAGGCTGCCGAGGTCGATCTTCATCCACTGCGCGCCGTTCGGCAACGAGTTGGCGAACAACGGCGAGCTCACGTAAAGCGAGCTTCCGGTGAACAGCTCGGTCATCGTCGTGCTGTCGGGAACGTTGGCGTCCGAGAGCCCCGACAGGCCAGACATTTCCAGGAAGATCTCGCCTTCCTGATGCGCCATGTCGAGGTCGCCGTGGGCGTTCAACGAGATCTGTTTCGCTGCGATGCTCATCTGCATCGTCATCGCAAGCTGTGCACCGTCAGACTGCGTGGTCACCTCCGCGGCGCGTGCGATCGGATCGAGGGTGGCCTCCGCGCCCGAGCCGCAGCCGCTCAGGCAGCACGCCGCCGCGATGGCAGCAGCGCAAGCGAGGGCGGCGGATGCGCGCTGGCTCTTCATGGTGAGGAGGATCGGATCGCGATCGGGTTCCCATTAGCGCGACCGCGAGACAGGAGACGCATGTCAGGCGACCGCAGAGGAGCGCCAGGCATTGTCTCGATCGCCGCAGTGGGCGTTGCTCAAGATGCAGTGGCGCGTGGCCGAGTAGGCCACATGCCGGTAACACGGAACGATCCCAATAAGCGGGCACTGCGACTGAAGGTACGTAAAGCCGCACTCGACGCTCTGGGCGCCCTTGGAGGTGAAGCCCGACGGGTCGCGATTCTTGAGCGAGCGCTTGTTGACGGCGGATTCACCGCGCGGGAGTTGGCGTTGGCGCCGCCCGCCAATGCCAACAAGAAGCACGAGCGCCTCGTCGACTTGCATGCGTCCGTGACCGCCGACCGACTGGCCGAGCTTCACTCTATGCCTTATCAGTTCTATCTGCGCACGCCCGAGTGGAGACGTACGCGGGCGGCGGCGCTCGTCCGCGCCGGGTACGCCTGTTCGCTGGATGTCACACACACGCGCGACCTCGAGGTCCATCATCGCACCTACGAGCGGCTGGGTGAGGAGCTGGCGACGGACCTGGTCGTCCTCTGCCACTCATGTCACCAGTTGCACCACCACGTCGATGGTCGTCGCCCGGCGGAAAGCACGCGCAAACGCCGCTGGCTTAGGCGGTGGTTGTAGGGAAGCGGATTCGTCGCGATTTGGGGTGGTCTGATCGCTTACGCACGCGAGCGGCGCAGGATGTACACCCGGTCACACACCGTCCAAGCCCCGCCCCACCCCCTGCACATGCGAAACAAGCCGCCCGTCCACGAGCGTGTGCACCACGAACCCGGGTGGCTGCTCGCTCTCTGTGAACTGAAGGTCATCGCGCGCGCGCAGGTCCAGGCGCACGGTCGAGTTGGTGCTCGGGCAGACGAGCAGAGGACGACCAGCGAACGAGGTGCTCATCGTGGTGTGCACGTGCCCGCAGGTGATCGCCTGAACCTGCGGATGTCCTTCCACTACCGCCTCCAGCGGCGCGCGGTCGGACATCGCCAGCGCGATCGCGTCCATCACGCGGATGCCTGTGAGTACCGGCGGGTGGTGCATGACCAGAAGCGTCGGCGTCTGCGGCTTGTTCCCGAGCGTCTCATCCAGCCAGGCGAGCTGCTCGCCGCCAAGCTCGCCACCATCCTGACCGGCGCGCGTGGTGTCACAGCCAACGAGACGCAGCGCGCCACAGTTCACAGCGAAGTTCACCGGCGCACCGTCGGCGGCGTCCGCTCCATAGTCACTACCGCCGGCGCCGTCCGAAGCTGATCCGAAATACGCCCGCAGCATGTCCTGGTCGTCGTGGTTGCCGGGAAGCGCATGGATCGGCAGCCCGAGGCCGCCGAGCAGCTCCCGCGCCTGCATGTAGGCCGGCCGCGACGGCGTATCGACAACGTCACCGCTCACGATGATCGCGGTCGGGTGCGGCTGCAGCGTTCTGATCTGCCCGAGCGCGCGCTCAAGGCGTTTGGCCGGTCCGTCCCCGCCGGCGCCCTCGCGCAGATGCAGATCGCTGACCTGTACGACGATCGTGGGCGCGTTTTCGTCGACGGTGTCGGAGGCAGAGGCCATGGCTCGAGGACGAATGATGCCGATCGAGCCTGCGAGGACCTGTCAGGCTGGAGATCCGCGACCATCTTCGACCTGAACCTGGAGGCAGCAGTGGACGACCAAGGCGTTCTCAACAAGATCGAGCAGCTGGTGGCCGAGGAGCACGAGATCCTCAGCGTGGACGAGCACGCCCGCGGGCAGGACAAGCACGAGCGCCTCTCGGCGATCGAGGTCGAGCTCGACCGCTGCTGGGATCTGCTGCGTCAACGCCGCGCCCGCAGGGAGTTTCACGAGAACCCGGATGACGCCTCGCTGCGCGATGCTGGCACAGTCGAGGGTTATCTGCAGTAGGTCGCGATCGACGCGGCTGAGTGCCGCGGGGGCTGACGGTAGCGCCTGCCCCCGTTTGCCGGTGACCTAACGGGGTAGCCAAGTGGCTGTGAAGCCAACGGTCGCAGTACTGGGTGCCGGCGGAGCCATGGGCTTTGCGATGGCGCGCAACATCGCGCGGGCCGGGTTCTCTGTGCGCGCGTGGAACCGATCTTCGGAGAAGGCCGATCCGCTCACGCGCGACGGCGCCAGCGTTGTGCGATCTCCCTCGGAGGCTGCCCAGGGGGCGGAGATCGTGGTGACGATGCTCGCCGACACCGACGCTGTGCTCGACGCGATGGACGGCCAGCACGGCTTCCTGTCGGGCATGGGCGAGTCGGCGATCTGGGTTCAGACGAGCACAATCGGCGTGTCCGGGACCGAACACTGTGCTGAACTGGCGCAGCGCAACGGGCTGATCTACGTGGATGCGCCTGTGCTCGGTAGCAAGGAGCCCGCGAAAAAGGGCGAGCTGATCGTGCTCGCCTCGGGACCCAGCGACGTCCATGCGACCGTCGATCCGCTCTTCGCGGCAATCGGGAAGAAGACCATGTGGCTTGGGCCCGCTGGGGCCGGGAGTGCTCTGAAGGTGGTCGCCAACAGTTGGATCGTGACGATCGTCGAGGGCGTGGCGGAGACGATCGCGCTGGCTGAGGGAGCGGGCGTTGACCCGCACGACTTCCTGGAGGCGGTCGCCGGTGGGCCGCTGGACGCTCCATACATGCAGATGAAGGCCAAGGCGATGCTGGAGCGCGACTTCGAGCCATCCTTCCGCTTGGAGCTGGCCGCCAAGGACGCCGGGCTGGCAGCTGAGCTCGCCGAGCAGCACGACCTCGATCTGCCTCTGATCGTGACGATCAGTGAGCGCCTCGCCGAGGGCGCCGCGCGACATGGCGACCAGGACATGGCCGCCACGTATCTGACGAGTGCCCCGGGCGCCAAGCGCCGTCAACGCGCATAGGGCGGCGAGCCGTCAACGGGCTTGGCGCGCGGATTTCACTCCAGGTGTCAAGTAATCGGGTTGACGGGCCGATGTTGAGGCGTGCCCGCTCAGACCGGAGACATAGTCGATGTCGATCAGGTGATTGCGAGCGCCGACAACGCGGCGGCGGCCGCGCTGCGCGAGCTGCCTGAGGCACTGATCCTCGTGTTCGACAGGGAACTGCGCTTCGTGCTCACCGCAGGGCACGCGCTCGAGCGCCTGGGGAACCAGCAGGCGTGCCTTCCCGGTCAACCGGTATCCAACACCTTCCCCGCAGCGCTATGGACGCTGATGGAGCCCCTCTTCCGCTCGGCCCTGGACGGCGAGACGCGCTCGCGCGAGTTGTGGACGGCCGAGCAGCGCCACTGCCTCATGGTGGACGTCGGTCCGCTGCGCCTGGAAGGCAACTCGGAGGACCAGGCTGGCGCGGACGTGGCCGGCGGCGTTGCGGTGGTCGTCGACATCACAACACGCAGGCACGCCGACCTGCTGGCGGCACAGCCGAAGGACGGCAACTTCGAGGAGGTGTTCGAGCGTGCTCCGATCGGCACGGCGCTGCTGGACAGCGACGGGCGCTGGCTGCTGGTCAACCGCGCCCTGTGCGACATCACCGGCTACACGCCACAGGAGCTCGTGGGCAAGCGCTTTGACGGGATCGTGCACCCGGAAGACGTGAACAACGACGCCGAGCAGCGCCAGCGTCTGGTCTCGGGCGAGGTTCCCGCCTACCAGGTTGAGAAGCGCTACTTCGACGCCGCCGGCGAGACCCTCTCGGCGATCCTCTCGGTGTCGCTCGTGCGCGACCGCGAGGGCGCGCCGCTTCACTACATCGCTCAGCTGCAGGACATCTCCGAGCGCAAGCGCCTGGAGGAGCACCTGCGCCACCTCGCCGACCACGACCCGCTCACGGGCCTGCGTAACCGCCGCCTGTTCGAGCACGACCTCAAGCTCCAGGTCGCGCGCTCCCAGCGCTACGGGGAGGTCGCTGGGTTGATGGTGATCGACTTGGACCGCTTCAAGAGCATCAACGACCGCTATGGCCACAAGGTTGGAGACGACGCGCTGAAGGCGGTCGCGCGCGCGCTCACACGCAGGCTCCGCGAAACGGATCTGGTGGCCCGCCTCGGCGGCGACGAGTTCGCGGTACTGCTGCCGCACATCGATGAGGAGGGCGTGGCGGTCGTGGCCGACGGCCTCGCGCGCGTGCTCCCCGCTTGCAGCGTGGACGCGGGCGACACCGTGCTTCACCCGCACGCGAGCATCGGCTTCGCGCTCGTGCACGAAGGTACGGCCAGCTCCGAGGAGGTGCTCGTGGAAGCCGACCGGGCGATGTACGCGGCCAAGCACGCGAAGGCCAGCGCGCTGAACTGAGCCGCGCCGGGAGCGTCGCGTTTCGGACCCCTCCGGGGCGGTGAATACGCTCAGAGGATGCTGCCAAACGAGCGTCTTGCGGTTATCGACCTCGGGTCGAACTCGTTTCGACTGGTCGTGTTCATGGCCGGGGAGGGTTGGTGGAAGCGCACCGATGAGATCTACGAGCCGGTGCGCATCGGCGAAGGGATGATGGCCACGGGGGTGCTCGGCGAGGAGCCGATGGAGCGAGCGCTCGCCACTTTGGATGTCTTCTCGCACTTCTGCCGCGCGAGCGGGCTCGGCGAGGACGCGGTAGACGCGGTCGCCACGAGCGCGATCCGCGACGCGGAGAACGCCGCTGGCTTCCTCGAGCGCGCCCGCGCGCAGCTCGGCTTTCCCATCCGCGTGCTCAGTCGCGAGCAGGAGGCCCGCTACGGCTACCTGGCGGCGGTCAACTCCACGACGCTGCGCGAGGGCAGCGTGCTTGACCTGGGCGGTGGCTCGATGCAGCTCGTGCAGGTTCTCGACCGGCTGATGCGCGACTCGGGCTCTTGGCAGCTGGGGACGGTGAGAATGAGCGAGCGCTTCCTGCCGCCCAACGGGCCGGCGAAGCGCAGGCAGATCGAGGAGCTGCGCGAGCACGTTGCTGAGCAGCTCACCGGCGCGGGGTGGCTCACGGGTCGGGACGGCAGCCCGCGCGGCGGGCGGCTCGTGGGCACGGGAGGGACGGTGCGCAACCTCGCCGCTGCGGCACAGCGCGCGCAGGGGCTGCCCTCCAACGGCGTGCAGGGCATGGTGATTGAGGCGGAGGTGCTGGAGGAGCTCGTGCAGCGGCTCGCGGCGCTACCGGCGGCTGAGCGCGCGAGCGTCCCTGGGATCAAGCCCGCGCGCGCGGATCTGATCCTCGCGGGGGCGGTTGTCGTGCAGGGCGTGCTGCAGGCGGGCGGCTTTCAGACGCTCGAGACTACCGAGGCGGGCCTGCGCGAGGGGGTGTTCTTCGAGCGGCTGCTCGCCGCGCACGACCCACCGCTGTTCGAGGATGTGCGCCGCTCGAGCGTGCTGAACATGGCCAGGCAGTACCGCGTTGACGTGGACCACACCGAGCATGTGGCGGCGCTGGCGCTGGGCATGTTCGACGATCTCGCCGGGCTGGGCTTGCACGAGGGCGATCCGCGCGAGCGCGAACTGCTGTGGGCCGCGTGCATGCTGCACGACATCGGCATGTCGATCGACTACGACGACCATCACAAGCACTCGCGCTATCTGATCCTCAACGGCGCCCTGCCGGGCTTCACGCCGGTGGAGACAGCGATCATCGCCCAGGCGGCGCGCTATCACCGCAAGGGCATGCCCGCCCCCGGGCCGATGGCCTCGCTGTTCGGTGAGGGCGACATCGAGCGCCTGAACCGCTGCGCGACGCTGCTGCGCCTGGCGGAGGACCTCGAGCGCTCGCGCGACCAGCTCGTGCGCTCCACCAGCATCGAGCTCTCAGGCGATGAGGTGCAGCTGCGCCTGAACGCCGACGGCGAGTCGGCCGTGCCGCGGTGGGCCGCCAAGCGCGAGCGCGAGCTTTTCGCGCGCGCCTTTCACCGCGATCTGTCTGTAGCGGCCTGACGCCTCAGCCGGCCGTGGCGAGCGCCTTTTCATCGCCCGCGCAGTCGAACAGCACGAGGCCGTAGGGGTAGGCGACGGGGCTGTTCCAGGCGGAGGGGGGCAGCTCCTTGCAGGCGCGCAGCACCGCCTTGGTGGCGAGGTTGCCGCCGCGCAGCGAGTACTCGCCGCCGAGCAGCACGTAGCGCGCTTCCTTTTGTTCGACCAGTCTTGCCAGACGCGGGCCGTCGACGGCCGGGTCGGTGCCGCTGTAGCCGCCCAGTGCGCCGGCGTCCAGGCCCATCAGGATCAGCGGTGAGCTGGTGTCAGACGCGACCGACAGCAGTGCCCAGCGCGAGCCTGGATCGTGTGTGACCACGTACACGAGCAGCGCGTGGTCGATTGCCAGGTCGTGTTCGTTTACGCCGTAGCCGCCCGTGCCGGCGAACGCATGCGGCCCGGCCACGGGGAACGTTCCCTCCACCGGCGCAAACCAGGTCGTGTGCGCGTACGCGGCGGGCGCCACCAGCACGAGCAGGAACGTCAGCGCAACCGCCGGCCATGCGAGCCGTCGCAGCGCCACGAGCGCGAGGAAGCCGACCGCGCAGCCGATCGCCAGCACCGGGATGAACCACACCATGTAGTGCTCGCGGTGCATCAACACCGCCTCGACCAGGCCGGTGGTGGCGAGCGCGCCCGCCACCAGCAGCAGGCCAAGGACGCGCCGCGGCAGCGAGCCGCGCGCGAGCTTCACGAACGCACCTGCTCCCGCGCCCGCCATCGCCCCCGTCCCAGGCGCGAGCGCGGAGACGTAGTACGGGTGCACGATCCCCTTGGACAGGCTCAGCACAGCGGCCTCCACGACGAACCACCCGCCGAGTACCAGCGCAGTTGCCAGGCGCGGGTCGCGACGCCACGCGAATCGAGCAGCCTGGCTCTCACCAGCGCCGCGATCCGAGGCGGGCCTGCGCTCGATCAGCGCGAGCGCCAGCAGGCCGATCAGCCCGAACGCGGCGAACGGCAGCAGCCAGCCCGCCTGGTCGCCGAGGCCGGTGCCGAACAGGCGCAGTGGTTTGGGCGACTCACCGAAGGGGATCGGGTCCTTTTCGCGGCCCTTGACGACCTTCGGTGGCGAGACGGGGGCGGGCTTGGGCAGCGCGCTTGCGGGCACCTGCGGCGCGGGCGGCTTGGGCTTGCCCGCCTGCGCGCGGCCGGCGGCGTCGTCGACCTTCAGCTGGCGCTGCGCGGGGACGAACGCGCCGGGCTTCACGGTGACGCTGTTGGGGCCTCCCGTCTGGCCTTCCACGCGCCCGAGGCCGTTGTATTCGAACGTCAGCCCGAGCTCGGTGTTGTTGGTGGAGCTACCCACGTACGGCCGTTGCGAGGCGGGCGTGAGTTCCACGACGGCGATCCACGCGAAGGACACGACGAGCATCGCCACGCCCGCCGCCAGCAGCTGCGCCACGCGTCGCAGCAGCGGCCCGGGCGCGCACACGAGGAACCCGAAGGCGATCGACGGCACGACCAGGTAGGCGGCGAGCGTCTTCGTGTTGAACGCGAGCCCCACCACCACGCCGCAGGCGATCAGGGTGCGCCAGCGTCCGTTGTCGATCGCGCGCAGCGCCAGGCCGCAGGCGCAGATCAGCAGCAGGATCAGCACGGGGTCGACGCCGTTGTCGCGCGAGACGGCCACGAAGGAGGGGAACACAGCGAGCGCGAGCGACCCGCCGAGCGTCGCTGCGATGCCCACGCGCCGCTGCAGGATGACGTACAGCAGCGCCACGGAGAGCACGCCGGCGATCGCCTCCGGCAGCAGCAGGCTGAGCGGGGAGAAGCCGAACAGCTTCGCGCTCACCACCTGCACCCACAGCGCCAGCGGCGGCTTGTCCACGGTCACGAGCCCACCGGGATCGAAGGAGGCGAAGAAGAAGTTGTGCAGCGAGCGCAACATCGATTTGTCGCCCGCCGAGTAGAAGATGTTCGCGTAGCCGTTCTGCGAGAGGCGGTTCGTGTTCAGCACCGCAGAGAGCGCCAGCACGAACGGCAGGCCGGCGTGGCGCAGCAGCGAGCGAGGGGCGGGCGCCCGCGGGCGTAGCCTCACGCGGGCAGCGCGTCGATCAATCGCGCGAGGTCGTGCTCGTCGTTCCACGCCCCGACGGATGCCCGCAGCCAGGGTCGGTTGGGGATGTTGCGCACGATCACGCCCTTTTCGCCGAGCAGCGTGCGCTCGCCCTCGGGGTCGGGGCTGTGGAAGGAGACGAGCGTGCTCGCGCCGCGCGGCGCCGGCTCGCGACCACGCTCGGCGAGCATCTGCGCGAGCCGCGCGGCCATCGAGATCGCCTGCTCGTGCACGGCACCCCAGCCGAAGGACTCCAGCACGCCGATCGCGGCCAGCGCGCACGCAGCAGTCTCAGCATTCATGGACATCGTGTCGAAACGCCGCGCGTCCTCCTGCAGGCCGGCGTCGAGGCCCGCGTTGGCATCGCCGAGATTCGCATAGCCTCGCCTGGAGACGGAGATGCGCTCGCGCAGCTCCGGGCTGACCCACAGCGATCCGGTGCCGTCGGGCCCGCACAGCCACTTCTGCCCGGCGCCCGCGTAGGCGTCGCAGCCGAGCGCGTGCACGTCCACGGGCACTGCGCCGATGCCCTGAGCGCCGTCGAGCAGCACGGGCACGTCCAGCTCGGCCAGCTCCACGGGCGCGAGCGAGCCGCTCACCCAGCCCACGTGCGAGCACGCCACCAGGCGTGTGCGCGGGCCGACCGCGTTGGCGAGTTCCGCGAACGGCACTTCGCGCACGCTCACCCCGTGCAGGTCGCGGGCAGCGGCGAGCGCGCCCAGCAGACCCGGATGCTCCTCATCGCTGGTGACGATCTCATCGCCGGGTGAGAACTGAAGGCCGCTGATCACCTGCGCCATGCCCTCGCTGGTGCACGTCGTGAGCGCGACGTCCGCGGGGTCGGCGCCGAGCGCGCGCGCGTACGCGGCGCGCAGCTCGGTGCTGAGCTCGGAGCGCCGTTCGAAGTGCGCCATCGCGCGTCCCTGCTGGAGCTCTCGATGCAGCTCGCGCACAGACGCCTCCACGGCCAATGAGGGCAGGGGTCCGTCGGTGCCGGCGTTGAGGTACGCGACGGCGCCAAGAACGGGAAACTTCTCGCGCAACCCCGGCAGGCTCACAAACCGCGAGAATACCCGCATGAGCAGCGCCGCCAGCCAGCCTCCCCTGTGGGAGCCACCGCCGGAGCAGCTGCAGAGGGTTGAGATGAAGCGCTTCATGGACTGGGCTGGGGCGCGTCGCGGCCGTTCGTTCGCCGACTACGGCGAGCTCTGGCAGTGGTCGGTGGATGACCTGGAGGGATTCTGGGCGAGCATCTGGGAGTTCTGCGGCGTGCGCGCGTCGGAGCCATACGAGCGCGTGCTGGGCTCGCATGAGATGCCGGGCACGCGCTGGTTCGAGGGCGCAGAGCTGAACTACGCGGAGAACCTGCTCGCCCGCGGGGAGGGCCGCGAGGACGAGGTGGCGGTGCTGCACTGCTCGGAGCTGCGCGAGCTCGCGCAGATCACGCACAGCGAGCTGGCCGCGCAGGTGGCTGCGGTGGCGGGCGGCCTGCGTGCCCTTGGCGTGAGCCGCGGGGACCGTGTGGTCGCCTACATGCCAAACATCCCCGAGACGCTTGTCGCGTTCTTGGCAACCGCGAGCATCGGCGCGATCTGGTCGAGCGCGGCGCCGGAGTTCGGCGCGCGCAGCGTGATCGACCGCTTCGCGCAGATCGAGCCGAAGGTGTTGCTGTGCGTGGATGGCTACCGCCACGGTGGCAAGGACTTCGACCGCACGGAGAACGTCAAGCGCATGCTCGCGGAGATGCCCACCGTGGAGCAAGTGGTGATGCTCCACTACCTCGCGCCGGAGGGCTTTGATGAGGCCGCCTATGGCGGCGGAGGGGTTCGTAGTGTCCTCACCTGGGAGGAGCTGACCGCGCGCGGCGAGGGCTCTGACCTCGCGTTCGAGCAGGTGCCGTTCGACCATCCCCTATGGGTTCTGTACTCCTCGGGCACGACGGGGTTGCCGAAGGCGATCGTGCAGGGCCACGGCGGCATCCTCGTGGAGCAGCTGAAGAAGCGCCTGCACCTGGATCTGCGCCGTGGGGACCGCATGTTCTGGTTCACGACGACGGGCTGGATGATGTGGAACTTCCTCGTGGGCTGCCTGCACAGCGATGCGGCGATCGTGCTCTACGACGGCAGTCCCGGGCACCCGGACCTCGGCTTCCTGTGGGGCCTGGCAGAGCGCGCGGGAATCACGTGCATGGGCGTCAGCCCGGGCCTCCTGGCGAGCTGTGAGAAGGCGGGCATCGAGCCGGGACGCGACTATGACCTGAGCGCGCTGCGCGCGATCGGAGCCACGGGCTCGCCGATGGCGCCGGAGAGCTTTCGCTGGGTGTACGAGCACGTGAAGGACGACGTGTGGCTGTTCTCCACGAGCGGTGGCACGGACGTGTGCACGGCGTTCGTGGCCGGCTGTCCGCTGCTGCCCGTGTACGAAGGAGAACTGCAGTGCCGCGCGCTGGGCTGCGCGGTGCAGGCGTGGGACGAGCTGGGCCGCAGCGTGCAGGACGAGGTGGGGGAGCTGGTGATCGTCGAGCCGATGCCCTCGATGCCGCTGTTCCTGTGGGGCGACGACGACGGCTCGCTGCTGCGCGAGAGCTACTTCTCCATGTATCCGGGCGTGTGGCGTCACGGCGACTGGGTGCGGATCACCCCGCGCGGCGGCGCGGTGATCTACGGCCGCTCGGACTCCACGATCAACCGCCAGGGCGTGCGCATGGGCACGGCTGAGATCTACCGCGCGGCTACGGCCGTGCCGGAGGTGCTGGAGGCGCTGGTGGTGGACGTGACGCGCCCGGCGCACAGCGGAGGGGGGGAGGGCGCCCAGGCATTGGAGCTGTGGATGGTCATGTTCGTGGTGCTGCGCGATGGCGTGCAGCTCGACGACGAGCTCACATCGCAGATCAAGCGGCGCATCCGCGAGGACTGCTCACCGCGCCACGTCCCCAACGAGATCCGCCAGATCGCGGAGGTCCCGCGCACGCTGTCGGGGAAGGTGCTCGAGGTCCCGGTGAAGCGCATCCTGATGGGCACCCCGCCCGAGCAGGCGGCGAGCGTGGAGTCGCTTGCGAACCCACGCTCGCTGGATTACTTCGTGGCGCTCGCCGCGACGCTCAACCGTGCCGAAAGCGGTAGTCGGGCTTGAGCACCTCGTTGACGAACGTGCCCTTGCTCTCGGCGGCCGAGAAGTCCTGCCAGACGTCGGCCGGCACGTCGAGGTAGACGTAAAGCCCACCCTCGATCAGCTTCACATAGGTCTCTTCAGCGCCCGCGTCATAGCCGATGGCGGCGATCCAGCTCGAATCGACTCGGTGCATCCGAGGCATCGCTCTACAGCCCCAGCGACCGCCCGACGATCTCCTTCATGATCTCGTTGGCGCCGCCGTAGATGCGGGTGACGCGTGCGTCGGCGTAGGCGCGGGCGATTGGGTACTCGAGCATGTAGCCGTAGCCGCCGAACAGCTGCAGGCAGCGGTCCACCACGCGGCCCTGCAGCTCCGTGCACCACGCCTTCGCGGTGGCGGCGTCCTCGGGGCTCAGCTCGCCCGCGTTCAGCGCGAGCGCGCAGTGGTCGACGTATACGCGCGCGATCTGCGTTTCGCCGTGCAGCTCCGCGAGCGTGAAGCGTGTGTTCTGGAAGGAGCCGATCGTCTGCCCGAACGCCTTGCGCTCGCGCACGTACTCGAGCGTCCAACCGAGTGCGGCCTCGGCGGCGGCGACCGCGCCGGCGGCGATCGCCAGGCGCTCCTGCGGCAGGTTCGAGACGAGGTAGCGGAAGCCCTCGCCCTCGGCGCCCAGCAGGTTCTCCACGGGCACGCGCACGTCCGTGAACGACAGCTCGGCGGTGTCCTGAGCGTGCTGGCCGATCTTCTCCAGGTTGCGCCCGCGCGCGAAGCCCTCCATGCCGCGCTCGACGATCAGTAGGCTGATCCCGCGGTGGCGCTCGGACGGATCGGTCTTGGCAGCCACAATCACGAGGTCGCAGTTGATGCCGTTGGTGATGAATGTCTTGGCGCCGTTGACCACGTAGTGATCGCCGTCGCGCTTGGCGCTGGTGGACATCGCGGCGAGGTCCGAGCCGATCCCCGGCTCGGTCATGGCGATCGCGGCGATCAGCTCGCCGCGGGCGACCCCGGAGAGCCAGCGTCCGCGCTGCTCCTCGTTGCAGTAGGTGAGGAAGTAGGGCAGGCAGATGTCGGTGTGCACGCTGCAGCCCAGGCCGAAGCTCCCGACGGCGGCGCGCTGGCACTCTTCGCCGATGACCATGTTCAGGCGGAAGTCATCGGCGCCGGCGCCGCCGTGCTCCTCGGGCACGGCCATGCCGAGGAAGCCGCCGCGACCGGCCGCTTCGTAGGCCTCCCGCGGCACGATCCCCGCGCGCTCCCACGCGCCGTAGCGGCCCTCATCGCCCAGCACCTCGCGCTCGAGGAACGTGTGGAAGCTGGCGCGGAAGTCTTCGTGAACGTCGTCGAACAGGCTGCGTCTCATGCAGCGACGGACACTACCTGCGCGCGCTCGTCACGGTAACCGGGCTTTGCGAGCAACAGCTGCACGTCCTGTATCCGCCGCTCGCGAAAGCCGCCCTCGCAGTAGCAGAGGTAAAGCTCCCACAGTCGCCGGAAACGCTCGTCGTAGCCGAGCTCCGTCAGTCGCTCGGAGGCGTCGAGGAAGCGCTCGCGCCAGTGTGCGAGCGTGGTGGCGTAGTGTGAGGTGATGTCCTCCAGGTGCACCTGGCGCAGGTCGGTCATGCGCGCGAGCGAGCGCGAGATCACCTCCATCGAGGGCAGGCAGCCCCCGGGGAAGATGTAGGTGTTGATGAAGCTCTTGCCCGCCTTCTCCACGTCGTAGGCGCGGTCATCGATCGTGATCGCCTGCAGCAGCATCGCGCCGTCCTCGGCGAGCAGCTCCGAGCAGCGACGGAAGTAGGTCGGGAAGTACTGCCAGCCGACCGCCTCGATCATCTCGATCGAGACGAGCTTGTCGTAGGTGCCGGTGAGCTCGCGGTAGTCCTCGAGCAACACCGTCACCCGGTCTTCGAGACCCTCCTCTTGCACGCGCTCACAGGCGTAGGCGTGCTGTTCGCGGGAGATCGTTGTCGTCGTCACGCGGCAGCCGTAGTGCTTTGCTGCATATACGGCGAGGCCGCCCCAGCCGGTGCCGATCTCCAGCAGATGATCCTCGGGGCGCAGGTCGAGCTTTGCGCAGACGCGCTCGAGCTTTGCCAGCGACGCCTCTTCGAGGGTCGCCTGTGGCGTCTCGAAGACCGCGCACGAGTACATCATCGTGCGGTCCAGGAACAGCGCGAACAGCTCGTTGCCGAGGTCGTAGTGCTCGGCGATCCGTCGCCGCGAGCGCCCGGGGGTGTTGCGCGCGAGCCAGCGCGCCCAGCGCTGCACAGGGATCAGCACGGGCGCGAGCCGTCTGCGCAAGGCGTCTAGCGCGCCGACGTTCAGCGCGGCCAGGCGCGTTAGCCCCACCAAGTCATCGCACTCCCACAGCTCGTCCATGTAGGACTCGCACAGGCCGATGCTGCCGCGCAACAGTTGGCGGTAGAAGCGCAGCGAGCGCACGTGCACGACCACCCGCAGCGGGCGCTCGGGGACGATCTCGCCGAAGCGCGCGCTGACCCCGTCCTCGATCAGCTCGAGCTCGCCGCCGCTTACGCGCGTGAGCAGCCGCAGCACGAGCGTGCGTGCAGCGCTGTCCCAGCGGCGGCGCAGCCAGTGCGCCTGCGGGCGCTCGAGCGCGACGGGCCTGCGGGCGACGACCTCGCGCGCGCTCATGTCCTAACCGCCGCTTTGTGCTCTGCGTGGTCGAGCGGCGTGCTGGCTGCGCTGGGCGCGCCGTGCGGGTGAGCGAAGTAGCTGGCGCCGCGCAGACGCAGGCGCAGCGCGTGGCCGTAGATGCGGGCGAGGATGCGCATCGTCAGGAATGGATAGCGCGCGAGCGCACGTGAGAGCTGGTAGGTGCTGAGCGCGCGACGCTCGAGCGCGAGCGTCGCGTCGAACACCGTCGCTCCGTCCGCGCCCTGAGAGGCGATGTGCACGGCAAGGCGCTCGTGCGGCTCGGTCAGGCGCCAGTCGTAGGTGTGCTCCATGCCCATCAGCGGCGAGACGTGCAGCGCCTTCGCGAACCGGCCGCCCATGAGCTTGACCGTGCCGTGCTCGGCGGTGTGCTCGACCGGCATCACGTATGCGTGGCGCTCGCCCCAGGGGGTGTTGGTGACGTGGGCGACGACCACGCGTACGTGCTCGCCATCGCGGTCGTAGCAGTAGTAGAAGCTCACCGGGTTGAACGTGTGGCCGAAATACCGCAGGTGCGTGAGCAGCCGGATCGGCCCCTCGAGCGTCTCACCGGTGCGCGCTGCGACGAGGTCGCGCACCGACTGCGAGAGCGACGTGCGCGGGTCGCCCAGGTAGTCGGCGCGGCGAAACCATGCCGGCGCGGGACGCCGAGCCGACCAGAGTGGGTGCCCGTCGAAGCATTGAGGCAGCTCGTCGATATCTAGGTAAAGCATGAACATCCGGTAATGCAGCTCGTCGCTGGGGGAGCCGTGGCGGCGGTGACGCACAGAGCCCTCATACAGGCAGCTGTTCACAGCGTCACCCCGAACGGCTCGCACGCCTGCAGGGCGCTGCGCACGCCGTCCTCGTGAAATCCCCAGCCCCAATAGGCGCCGCAGTAGTGCGTACGCCGTTCAAAGCCGCTGATCGTCGCATGCTGCTTCTGGGCGGCCACACCCGCTTGCGTATACACCGGGTGCGCATAGGAGATCGTGCGGATCACCTTCTCCGGGTCGATCGCCTCAGTGCGGTTGAGCGTCACACAGAAATCGCGATCGGCCCGCAACTGCTGCAGGTGGTTCATGTAATACGTGACGGTGCTGAGCGGCTTAGGCTCGCGCAGCAGGTGGAAGTTCCACGCGGCGCGTGCGCGGCGCCGGCGCGGGAGCAGGCTGGCGTCGGTGTGCAGCACCGCCTCGTTGCGCTGGTAGGGGATCGCCCCGAGCAGCTCGATCTCCTGGGCCGAAGCGTCGCTGAGCATCTCCAGCGCCTGGTCAGAATGGGTGGCGAGCACAACCTGGTCATAGCGCTCCGTGGCGACGCCATCGTTCCAGGCGCCCGCGGCGATCTCCACGTGATCGGGATGGCGGGTGATCGAGCGCACGGGCGTGTTCAGTCGCACGCGCTCGCGAAACGGTGCGATCAGCGCGTCGACGTAGCGTGATGAGCCACCGACGATCGTGGACCAGCGCGGCCGATTACGGAAGCCGAGCATCCCGTGGTTGGCGAAGAACTCGGCAATGAAGCGAACGGGGAACGCGTGCATCTGCCGGGGGTCGGCCGACCACACCGCTGAGACCTGCGGGACGATCAGCCGCTCTACGAACGTGCGCGAGAAGCGCCGACGCTCGAGGAACGCCTGCAACGACTCGTCGGGGTGCGGCTCGCCCGTGCGGGCTTCGCTTGCGAGCATCGCCCGCAGCTCGCTGTTGAAGCGAAGCATGTCCACGACCATCCGCTGGAAGCGGAGGCTCACGATGTTGCTGGGCTGGCAGAACAGCCCTCGCGGCGTGCCCGCGTACTCGAAGTCCTCATCCTCGCCCTTCACGGAGAAGCTCATGTGCGTTGGCTGACGCGCGACGCCGAGTCGATCGAGCAGGCGCGTGAAGCTGGGGTAGTTGCGGTCGTTCATCACGATGAAGCCCGTGTCGACGTCGTGACTCTCGTGCGAGCTCTCCACGCGCACGGTGTTCGCGTGTCCGCCGGCATAGGAGTTGGCCTCATAGAGGACGATCTCGTGGTCGCGATGCAGCAGGTGCGCGGCGACCAGCCCCGAGACGCCTGCGCCCACGATTGCAATCCTCACGCGCGCACCGCAACGTGGCGCACGGGCGGCGAATCGGGCGAGATTGCGAGGAATGTCGCGGCTGTGGTGTGCATGGGCTCAGCTTCTGTACGCGTCCTACCCCGCACTAGATCACCAATACCTGCGACTCGCGGAGAAGGACTGCGGGTCGCATATGTCGAACAGAAGCGCCGATGAAGCGTGCAGCGACAAAGACCGCCGTCCAAGACGGCGCTGTGGAGACCGCTCCGCCTAGCTCCCCGATCGGGGGCACGAGCGAGCACCAGAGCCTGTCCAAGTACATCCAGGCGCGCTTCGATGAGTGCTCGCGCTCGCAGAAGGACGTGGCCCAGTACATCGTCGACCATCTCGACGAGGCTGCTTTCCAGACCGCGGAGGAGCTCGCGCGCCGCGCGAACACCTCCAGCTCTACGGTCGTGCGTTTCTCCCAGGCGCTCGGGTTCGAGGGCTTCCCGGAGCTGCAGGCCGCGGCACGCGAGGAATACAGGCGTGTGAACGCCAAGGCCGCCAAGAACGGCGTGGCTGGCGCAGGCTCATCATCCACGCCGCTGTTCTCACTCGACCAGAACGAGTTCGAGGCGGCGCTGGCAGCCGATCATCTGAACGTGGAGGACACCGCGCGCAAGGTCTCGCGCAGCTCCGTGGATGCGCTGATCGACGCGATCGTGCAGGCGGACAAAGTCCTCGTGGCGGGAACCGACCAGATGGCGTTCTTCGCCAGCTACCTGCGCCATCTGCTGATGCTGCTGGACCTACGCGTCGACGTCGTCGCGAGCCCGTCGCAGGAGGCGCTCAGCCGCCTCGGGCGGATCGACGGCGCCACGCTCGTAATCGGGCTCTCCGCCGGGCGCCCGCACCCGCTGGTGGTGCGCGCGATGAAGCTCGCACGCCACCGCCAGGCACGCACCGCGGCGATCACCGACGCGACCCTCTCCGAGGTGGCGAAGCTCGCGCAGATCAAGCTCTACTACTCATCCAACAGCCCCGCGTACGTGCGCTCGCACACCGCCCTGTTGAGCATCATCCAGGCGCTCGCCTACGGCGTCTACGCGCAGGACAGCGCGCAGTACGACGACCGCATCAAGGCCTTTCGCCTGAAGTAGCGCAGCGCTACGCCGTGAGGCCGTGCGTCTCGCGGCCGCTTCGCGGCGGGCGAGCCGCCCGTCTCACGGCTCCGCTTCTCTGGATCGGCCGTGGCGAGCCGACCTCAGGCGACCGGCAGCGTATGCCGGTAGCGCGGCGCGTGCGGCTGTGAGCGGATCGCGCGGGCGAGGCGGCGCACGCCCTCCCGCAGCTGCTCGGGCGTGAGTGCGGTGAACGACAGTCGCAGGTGGGTGGCGCGCGGGGCCTGCACGAGCATCGCGGGTCCGGGGGTGTAGCTGACGCCACCCGCGAGCGCCGCTCGGTAGAGCTCCTCATCATCGCGTGCCTGCTCGAGCGTCAGCCATATGTGCCCGCCGGCGGATGGGCGCTCGTAGTCGGCGAGCCCCCGCATCTCGCGGTCGAGCGCCTCGAGCAGCGCCTCGCGCCGCGGCAGATAGAGCTCACGCGCGTGGCTCACCTGGCCGCGGTAGTGGCCTTCGCCGAGAAAGCGTGCGCTCACCTGCTGCGGGAGCGTGGCGCAGTGCGCGTCGTCGTCGCGCTTCTCGGCGATCACTCGATCCAGAACGGGGCCGCTGGCGGCTACCCACCCGGCGCGCAGGCCGGGCGCGACGGTCTTGGAGAGTGAGTCCACGTAGATCACGTGCGCTGGGTCGAGCGCGCGTAGCGGGCCCGGGTCAACGCCCTCGTAGCGCAGGTCCGCGTACACGCCGTCCTCGAGCACGAAAAACCCGTGACGAGCGGCGAGCTCGAGCAGGCGCGCGCGACGCTTGGCGCTGAGATCGCGACCGGTCGGGTTGTGCCCGCGTGGCTGCAGCGCCACGAGGCGCACCTCGTGCCCGCGCAGCAGCCGCTCGAGCGCGTCCACGTTGAAGCCGTCGGCGTCGACGTCCACCGGCATCACCGTCGCCCCGGTCGCGCGCAGCGCCTCGATCAAGCCCATGTAGGTGGGGGACTCGCACGCGACCACGTCGCCGGGTCGCAGGATCGCGCGCGCGACAAGCGTCAGCCCCTGCCTGGCCCCGGTCGTGACGAGGATGCTGTCAGCCTCATCGCTGAGACCACGCTCGCGCCCGAGCGCCGCGAACTGCGCGCGCAGTTCGTCGGTGCCCTCGATCGGGCAGTACTCAAAGCTCGCGAGCGCTTCGCGCTCGAGCGTCTGCTGCACGGCTGCCGTCAACAGCTCGACGGGGATCTGCTCGGGAGAGGGGTAGCCGACCGAGAGGGCGATCAGCCCCGGGCTGTGCGCGTGGCGCGCGGCCTCCTCGATCGCGCGTCCGGCGTCCCCATCGCGCGCCGGTGCAAGCGCGTATGTCTGCCATGAGATGTCGGCCTCGTCCGCGGCCACACCGGCACCCGCTCGCACGAATGTGCCGCGACCGACGCTCGAGACGACGAGCCCCTGTTCCTGCAGACGCCGGTAGCAGCGGCTGGCGGTGAGTTGGTTGATGCCCGCGAGCTCCGCCAGCTCCCTGGTGGGCGGGAGCTTTGCCCCGGGTTGAAGCTCGCCCTTGGCGATCGCGGTCGCGAAAACGTCCACGAGCTGCTGCGTGAGCGATTGCTTAGCCGCTCGATCCACCGATCGCAGCCGATCCATCAATGCCATAACGATCATTCAATCGCAAATTGATGGATATTGCAATCTAGATTGAGTGGGCTATCGTCCTGCAATCCACGGATTGCCGAGCGATTGGGGTATGTCAATGGCGAGAGACAGCTTGAACGCGGAGATCGCGCGTCAGCGCGAAGCCGAGCTCACACGCGCGGCGGCGCGCAATTCGCTCGGAGCCGAGCTTCCGGGAAGACCGCTGATGGCGCGTGCCAGAGCGACGCTCACGCGAGGGCCTGCGCCGATTAGCCGCGAGCCCGAGCGCGCCACGGTCGCGGATCTCGCGGCGGTCGCCGGTGAACCGCGCGAGTTCTGGGGCGATCGCGAGCTCCCCGCGCTGCACCACCCGCTGCTCGTGCACGACTTCGGCGAGACGGCGTTCGTGATCCGCGGCGATCGGGGCCGACGCGAGGGAGCTCGAGGGGAGCGGGTGATCGCTTACCTGTTCGGTCTGCTGACACCGTCGGGAGTGGGATACATCCACCTGGTGGCGGTGCGCGAGGGCCATCGTCGCGAGGGCCTCGCACGCTGCCTGTACGCACGCTTCGAGGACGTCGCGCGCGAGCACGGGGCGCACGCGCTGAAGGCGTTCACGCAGCCAATCAACACGCGCTCGATCGCGTTCCACGGAGCGCAGGGCTTCAGCGCGACCGAGACCCCGGACTATGCGGGCCCTGGCGAGACGCGCACGGTCTTCTGGAAGGCGCTGGCGCCGGCCGGCGCACGCGCGAGCGTCGAGAACGTGGCTGGGCTGTCAAACTAGGGCGCATGAGAGACGAGGCCACATTCCGCGTCAAGACCGGCCTGGCGGAGATGCTCAAGGGCGGCGTGATCATGGATGTGGTCACGCCTGAGCAAGCCACGACCGCCGAGGAGGCAGGCGCGGCTGCGGTGATGGCGCTGGAGCGCGTGCCCGCCGACATCCGCCGCGACGGCGGCGTTGCGCGTATGTCCGACCCCGAGATGATCGCGGGCATCCAGGAGGCGGTCAGCATCCCCGTGATGGCGAAGGCGCGCATCGGGCACTTCATGGAGGCGCGCGTGCTCGAGGCGCTGGAGGTCGACTACATCGATGAGTCCGAGGTGCTCACCCCCGCCGACGAGGCCAACCACATCGACAAGTGGGACTTCAAGGTGCCTTTCGTGTGTGGCGCCACGAACCTGGGGGAGGCGCTGCGGCGCATCGGCGAGGGCGCCGCGATGATCCGCTCCAAGGGTGAGGCGGGCACGGGCGACATTGTTGAGGCGGTGCGTCATATGCGCCAGATCACCGGCGAAATCCGCACGCTGACGACGCTCGGCTCCGACGAGATTGCGACCTTCGCTAAGAACCTCGCAGCACCACTGGACGTGGTGCGCGAAGCGGCCGCACGCGGCAGCCTGCCGGTGGTGCTGTTCTGCGCTGGCGGCATCGCAACGCCTGCGGATGCAGCCCTGATGATGGCGCTGGGCGCCGAAGGCGTGTTCGTCGGCTCGGGCATCTTCAAGTCCGAGGATCCCCCTGCGCGAGCGCGCGCGATCGTGGAGGCGACCACCCACTGGCAAAACGCCGAGCGCGTGACCGAGGCCTCCCGAGGCCTGGGCCCCGCGATGGTGAGCCTCGAGAGCTCAAAGCTCGAGAGCGAGCAGCTCCTCGCCCAACGTGGCTGGTGATGCCGCGCCGCTGATCGGCGTGCTCGCGCTGCAGGGTGGGTTCGAGGCGCACGCGCGGATGCTGGAGGGGATCGACGCGCGCACGCGGGAGGTCCGCGTAGCGGATGATCTCGAGGGACTGGACGGGCTGGTGATCCCGGGAGGCGAGTCGACCACGATGACGCTTGGGATCGAGCGCGAGGGTCTCGCGGAGCCGCTGCGCGAGCTGGCAGCGGGCGGTGCGGTGGGTGGGATTCCCGTTCTCGGCTCGTGCGCGGGGCTGATCATGCTCGACCGCGACCACCTGGGCGTGATGGACATGCGCGCCGAGCGCAACGCGTTCGGGCGCCAGATCCGCTCCTTCGAGGCGGACGTCGAGCTTCGCGGGATCGACGGAGCGCCGCTGCGCGGGATCTTCATCCGCGCACCCTGGATCGCCGAGCATGGCCCCGGGGTGGAGATCCTCGGTGAGGTCGACGGCCATCCTGTGGCGGCGCGCCAGGGCGGCATTCTCGCGGTCGCGTTCCACGCGGAGCTCGGGAACGACGATCGTCTGCACCGGCTCTTCCTGGACTGGGTGCGGGCGGCATCCGCGCGCAGGGAGCAGAGTGCGGCCGCCTCGGGAGCAGCGGAGGGTCGTTGATGCGGGTCTCCGTGTCAGCGGACGAGCTGACGGGGGTGGCGGGGCTGCTGCTCGGCGAGATCGAGCGCCGCGGTCACGAGGCGCTCGTGCACGGTGCGTTGGCCGACGGGGAGCGCGAGGACTGGGCGTGGGCGTCAGAGGCGGTCGCCCGCGACGTGGCGGACGGGCGCGCGCAGCAGGGGATCGTGTGCTGCTGGACAGGCACGGGCGCGTCGATTGCGGCCAACAAGGTGGACGGCGTTCGCGCTGCGCTGTGCCTCGACGCGCCCACGGCTGCCGGAGCGCGCCGCTGGAACGACGCCAACGTGCTCGCCCTCAGCCTGCGCGCCACCTCCGAGGCGGAGCTCTCGGAGATCCTCGACGCGTGGTTCGCCGGCGAGACCAGCACGGAGGACGAGGACCGCGCAAACGTCGCGCACGTGGACGCGATCGGTGCGGCGAGCAGGCCCGGAGCGCTTGCGCAGCTGTCGGTCAGGGGAGGCCGTGCGGCGGTGGACTTCTACAAGCAGGCGTTTGGAGCTGTCGAGGTCTACCGCGTCGGCGGGACCGATGAGCACGAGGCGCTTGTCTCGCAGCTGACGGTGGGAGCGAGCTCGTTCTGGGTCGCCGACGAGTCGCCCGAGCACCTGAACTTCAGCCCTGCGTCGCTGGGAGGCGGGAGTGTTCGCATGCTGCTGGTCGTCGATGACCCGGACGAGACGGTCGCTCGAGCGCTCGCTGCAGGCGCGAGCGAGGTCCGCGCTGTTTCCAACGAACATGGCTGGCGGCTGGGCAGGATCGAGGATCCCTTCGGTCACCACTGGGAGGTCGGGCGGCCGCTCGTGTCGTGGCCGCCGCGGCCCGATGCCGGCACCAGTGCCGGCGCAGAGGCTGGAGGCTGAACCGGTAGCCGTTCAGGCTACGGCGCCGACGGATGGCGGACTGCTCACCTCGAGCTGCACGCCGGTCTTCGCCAGGGCGGGCACACCGCCGTCGACGACGTGGATCACGTCGTGGGCTCCGTGGTGCTTGAGTAGGCTCGCGGCGGTTCCCGCGCGCACGCCGCCCGCGCAGATCACAGCTACCGGGCGGTTTGGGTCCAGCCCGTCGGGGATGCCCACGATGTCGTGCCACGCGGTGAAGATCGACCCGGGTACGTGGCCGGCGCCCCACTCGTGGCGCTCGCGCACGTCCAGCAGCTGCAGCTCCGGTTCCTTGGCCAGCCAGCCGTGTAGGTCGGCAGCGGCCACACGGTCGGTGTGATCGGCGGGGTGGCGTTCCTGGCGCCAGTTGGTCATCCCTCCCGCGAGCAGGCCAGCGATGTTGCGCACGCCCACCGCGAGGGCGAGCTTCGCCGCGCGCCGTCCGTCGGCGTCGTCGCGGCCGATGAACACGATCTCCTGGTCGTGATCAGCCAGCCACGCGAGCTTTGAGCCGAAGCCCGAAGTGAAGGAGGGGATGCAGATCGAGCCGTGGATGTGCACGTCGTCGAACTGCAGGTCGGTGCGCACATCCACCAGCAGCGCTCCCTCTTCGCGCTTGAGCAGGACCTGGTGTGGATAGAGCGCCGGCACCTCGACGCCGGTGGTGACCAACGCGCCGCGGTTGAGCTCCACGATCCTCTCGAAGTTCGGGGGCTGAGGGCCGAGGTTGGCCACAGCCTGGGCCACGAACTCCTCCTCGTCGAGGATCGCGAGCGTGGCGTTGTGCCGGCGCTCGAAGCCGATCGTGGAGCAGATCTTGGCGTTCATGCCCGCGCCCCCGCACATCGAGCCGCCGAGGTGGGCAGGCCACAGCTCGCAGTCGTCGGGCAGGCTCAGGAGCTTCTCGTGTACCGAGGCGAAGATCTGATGCGCGCCCTCGCTCTTCTCGATCGCGAGGTCGGTGCGCGCGACGTCTCCCACGAACAGGCTGTCGCCGCTCAGCACCGCCCACGGGTCCGATCCGCGCGAGTCGTCGATCAGCAGGAACGCGGTGTGCTCCGGGCGGTGACCCGGCGTGTGCAGGGCGCGGATGCGAAGCGTTCCCAGCGTCAGCTCCCAGCCGTCGTCGAACGGCTCGTGATCGTAGGCGGGCTGCGCGGCGCGGTGCACGTGGATGCGTGCTCCGGTCGCCGCTACCAGCCGTCCGTGCCCGGAGACGTGGTCGGCGTGGTTGTGCGTCTCCAGCACGTGCGCGATGTTGACCGCGCGGTAGCGAGCCCACTCGAGGTACTCGTCGATCTCAAAGCGCGGGTCTACGACCACCGCCACGCCTGCCTTCTCGTCGCCAATCAGGTAGGAGGCGCAGCCGAGATCGTCGTGGGTGATCTGCTTGAAGAGCATCACGCGCTCCCGGGAAGCTCACGCGTGATGTCGGCGCAGCGCTCGCAGACCTCCGGCGGGATCGCCCCGAGGCGCATCAGCAGTGCGAACATCCTGCAGCCCAGGCACAGGCCGAACACCGACTCGAGCGTCGCCGCCGCGATCAGCATGCCCAGGAGCACGTACGCCGCCGTGGTAAGGCCCGATGCGACCGCGAGCACTGCCGCGGCAACCGAGAGCGTCGCGCCGATCGCCTGCGCAAAGCGCTTGGGAGGGCCGGGAACGGGCCTTGCGGCGAGCGGCAAGCGCGGCACGATCACGCGCGTCACCAGCTGTCCCAGCGGGCTCAGCGTCGGACCGCTCGCCACGCGCGCGAGAAACCCATAGGCGATCACCAACGTCAACCACGGCACATCCAGGGCGATCGTCAGCGCGCTCATCAGCACGACGCCGCCGGCGACCAGACGCGCGGAGACCTCGTTGACCGGGTCGGGGAACGAGAACAGGCCCTCGCGATGCTCGTAGGCGGCGCTCGTGGCTGCGGATGTCTGGCGGGCTGTCGTGGGCATTGGTTGCTCTACCTGGGTATACGCCGAACGCGCGAGAAACGCGCGCGCCGCCATTTCTGCACTGAGAACATCGACAATATAAGAAATTCCTGTAGGGCCGGGTTCGACTGCTGCTCACCGGCGTGGGGGTTCGCGTTGGGAGACCCAACGACAGCGGCGCTGTCTCTGATCAGGCCGCGCGGAAGCGCACGACGCCCTCGTGCTCCTCTTCGACGACGAGCCCGTCTCGCAGCAGCAGATCGACGTGTCCGAGGACCTCCGAGAGCGTCAGGAACGCTTGCGTCACCGCCACGTTGCCCCACATCTCCTGGGCGATCTCGTGTGCCGTGCGCGGCTCTGAGGCGATCAGCCTGCGGATCCGCTCCGCGCGGCGCTCGTGCAGGCGGAAGCGCTCGTCGATCAGCGCGGCGTGCTCGGTGATCGGCCGCCCGTGGCCGGGGAGCACGAGCGAGAGATCCATCGCCCGCGTCTTTTCCAGCGAGTCCATGTAGGTGATCAGCGCCCGCGGACGGGGATCCGGTGGCACGGAGTACTCCTCCTCGGCGTTCAGCGGCCTCGCCAGCAGCGGGTTCGAGGAGATGTGTGCGATCAGGTGGTCGGCGGCGATCAGGATTGAGCCTCCTCCGCTCGCGGAGCGGTCGTCCAGGAACACCGTGTCGGAGGGGCTGTGGCCAGGACGGTGCAGCACCCGCAGCGTGCGGTCGCGCAGCTGCAGGTCGGTGTCGGCATCCAGCGGTCGCGTCACCTCGACCGCCTCGCCCCAAGCGCGAAAGCCCGCCGAGACGGCGCGCAGGGCGGTAACGATTTCTGGGGGAATGCCGTGGCGCAGCATCATGCGCTCGGCGAACTGGTCTTCCAGGTCGGTCTGGTGGCCATAGCTGGCCAGGAACGGAGCTAGCTCTGAGAGTGCCGCCACCTCCGCCCCCGAACGACGTGCGAGGATCGAGGCCAGGCCGAAGTGGTCCATGTGCTGGTGGGTGATCACCAACAGCTCGATGTCCTCCACCGCGTGCCCTCGGGCAGCCAGCGCTTGCTCGAGCTCGTCCAGCGCCTTGGCGGAGTTGGGGCCGGAGTCCACGAGCGTCAGCGGCGAGTCCTCGATTAGGTAGGCGTTGATGCGCCCGACCATGAACGGCGTCGGAATTGCGAGGCGGTGGATGCCCGCCTCGGCGGCGAGCGCGAGCGCCTCACGCTCCTGCTGCGCCTCGCGCTCCTGGCGCTCGCGGGCGTCCTCTGCCGGCGTCACGACGCCGGTGCGCGGATCAGCGCGAGGACCTCATCGCGACGGCGCTCCATGTCCTGCGGTGAGACGAGCGACTCGAGGCACAGGCGCAGCAGCGGCTCAGTGTTCGACGAGCGCACGTTGAAGTGCCAGTCCTCGTAGTCGATCGAGATCCCATCCAGACGGTCCTGCCGCGCGTCGGAGTAGCGCGCGGCGATCTCCTGCATCTTCGTGTCGGGGTCTGAGACTTCGGAGTTGACCTCGCCGGAGATGAAGTACTTGGAGCGGTAGGGCTCGAGCAGCTCCGACATGCGCTTGCCGGTGCTGCTCAGCAGCTCGAGCACGAGCAGCGCCGGGATCGTGCCCGAGTCCGCGCAGTAGAAGTCGCGGAAGTAGTAGTGGCCGGAGACCTCGCCTCCGAACAGCGATCCCTCCTTGCGCATGCGCGTCTTGAAGAACGCGTGCCCAACGCGGTTGCGGTACGCGGTTCCGCCCGCCCTCGTGACCGTGTCGGGCACCGCGCGCGAGGCGCGCACGTCGTAGAGGATCGCCTCGTGGGGGTGCTTGCCGAGCAGCGTCTGCGCGAGCAGTGCCGTGAGGAAGTCGCCGGCCACGAACTCGCCCGTGTCGTCGATGAAGAAGCAGCGATCGGCGTCGCCGTCCCAGGCGATGCCGAGGTCGGCGCCGGTGTCGCGGACCTTCTCCATGATCAGCTTGCGGTTCTCGGGCAGCAACGGGTTGGGCTCGTGATCGGGGAAGTTGCCGTCGGGCGTCCAGTAGGTCTCGATCAGCTCCAGATCGAGGCTCTCCAGCAGCGGCCCCACCATCGGGCCCGCCATGCCGTTGCCGCCGTCCACGACGACCTTCAGCGGCCGCGCGGCGGAGCGCACGGCGTCAGCGTCGATGAACTGCAGCGCCGCTGCCTGGAACTCCTCGTACAGGTCCACCTCCTCTACTGTCCCTGGCGACGCCGGCGCGTGTGTGCCGCTCGCGCCGGACTCGTCTTCGATCTCCCTGCGGATGTCCTGGATGCCCGAGTCTCCCGACAGCGCGATCGCGCCCTCGCGCACGAGCTTCGCGCCGGTGTAGGCCTTGGGGTTGTGTGAGGCGGTGCACATCAGCCCGCCGTCGAGCTCGCGCGATCCGACCAGGAAGTAGAGCATCTCGCTGCCAACCTGACCGGCGTCGATCACGTGTGCGCCCTCGCCCACGAGACCCTCGCGATATCGCGTCGCGAGCTCCGGCGCCGACAGGCGCATGTCGCGCCCGAGGCCCACGCGCAGATCCTCGACGGGCTTGCCGGCGAGCCTGCCAAGCACGTGCGCGAACGCGCGTCCGATGCGCTCGGCGACGTCCCCGTCGATCTGCTCGCCGTAGAGGCCGCGAATGTCGTAGGCCTTGAAGATCTCTGCAGGGGTGGCGGTCATGTGCGCGCCCATCCTATTTGCTGGTAAGCCCCAGCCCGGGCTCGCGCGGCTCTGAGCACGCCCGGACCGTGTCGGTGCGCGCCGGATCGTAGACTTGGAGGTATGTCAGGACACTCCAAGTGGTCAAGCATCAAGCACAAGAAGGCCGTGGTGGACTCCCGCAGGGGAGCGCAGTTCTCCAAGCTCTCGCGCGCGATCATGGTTGCGGCGCGCGACGGGGGTGGCGACCCGGAAACAAACGTCGTACTCGAGAACGCCGTGCGCAAGGCCAAAGAAGCGTCGATGCCCAAGGAGAACATCGAGCGCGCGATCGCCAAAGGTACGGGCGAGGGCGGCGAGGCGGACGCGATCGAGAGCGTGCTCTACGAGGGCTATGGCCCTGGTGGCGTAGCGGTGCTCGTCGAGGCGCTCACCGACAATCGCAATCGCACCGGCGCGGACGTAAGGCACGCCTTCTCCAAGAACGGCGGCAGCCTGGGCGAGCCCGGCTCGGTGGCCTACCTGTTCGACAAGAAGGGCGTGATCGTGATCGATGGGGAGCGCTACTCCGAAGACGATCTGATGGTCGCCGTCGACGCGGGCGCCGAGGACATCGGCACCGATGAAGACGTCTTCGAGCTGATCACCGCGCCGACGGACTTTGCGCGCGTGCGACAGGCCCTGGAAGACGCGGGGGTACAGATGGAGAGCGCCGAGGTCGCCTACCGTCCATCGAGCCTCGTGCCGCTTGACGAGGGCCACGCGGGCAGCCTCATGCGCCTGATCGACGCGCTGGAAGACAACGACGACGTGAGTGCAGTGCACGCCAACTTCGACGTCTCCGCGGACGTGCTCGAGCGTGTTGCAGGCTGACGGGCGCGGTGCGCCCGGAGCGCCGGTGCGCCCGCCGGTGGTGATCCTGTGTGGTGGACGCGGCACGCGTCTGCAGGAGCACACGCAGGCGATTCCCAAGCCGCTCGTGGAGATCGGCGGCATGCCGATCGTCTGGCACGTGATCCAGCTCTACGCCGTGCAGGGCTTTCGCCGCTTCCTGCTCGCGACCGGCTACCGCGGCGAGCTGATCGAGCGCTTCGTCGCCACGCACGAATGGCCCGCCGGCGTGAGCGTGGAGTGCATCGACACCGGACTGGAGACCCAGACGGGTGGGCGCATCAAGCGCCTGGAGGAGCGTATGGCGGGCGAGGAGCTGTTCTGCGCGACCTACGCCGACGGCTTGGCGGACATCGACCTCCCGGGGCTGTTGGAGTTCCACGCCGGGCACGGCGCGCTCGCGAGCATGACCGTCGTGAGGCCGCAGCTGCAGTTCGGGGTTACCGAGCTTGACGGGGACGGGCGCGTAACCGGCTTTCGCGAGAAGCCCACCTCCGATCACTGGATCAACGGCGGCTTCTTCTGCTTCGCCGCCGGGGTTCTCGACTACCTCGACTCCGACAGCGTGCTCGAGCGCGAGCCGCTGGAGCGTCTTGCGGGAGCGGGCGAGCTGCGCGCGCGCCGGCACGAGGGCTTCTGGGAGTGCATGGACACATACAAGGATGCCGTCGCGCTCAACGACCTGTGGGCCTCCGGCGCGCCGCCGTGGCGGGTGCCTGCGAGAGGCGATTCGATTGCGGCGCTCCCCGCTTGTGACGGTGAGCTCACACGAAGTGCGGCTCGGCCCTAGAAGATCGCGTGGCCGCCAAACTGAACGGTCGCAACGCTCATCAGCAGCGCCCCGATCAGGATCAGCACCGCTGAGAATCGTATGCGTTCGGGGAGCGCGCCGATGATTCCTTCGACCTCTTTCAGTGTGCTGGCGGCGGTCCCGCCTTCGCTACCGACCTTCGTGGCGGTGGAGTCGTCGGCCCCCACCGTACGTGCAGCCTGGACCGCGTTGGCGGTCAGCGTATTGACCGTGGCTGTCGCGGCTTTGATCTTCGCCTGAGCGTCTTTGGCGCTCACTCCCGCGTTCGTTTCCCGCAGGCTCAAGAGCAAGCCGAGCGCGACGCCGGCGAGGAACACCAGCGCTCCGATGACGAAACACGCCCAGGCGATGTAGAACGCGCTGTTGCTCAGGCTCACGCGTGAATCTTCTTCCGGATGCTGGCAAAAGTCAATACATCGAGACCGGACGGCGCCCTCAGATCGAGGCGTGCCGCGCCCTGAACAGCCGCACCGGCCCGCGAATGCCTTTGAGCTTGCGCTCACCCGCGAACGACCATGCGAAATCGCCGAGCGCCGACTCGCGTACCTCGCGCTCGACGAGGACGCTGCCGGGACGGGCGATCGCGGTGATGCGGCTGGCGAGGTTCACCGGCCGCCCGAACCAATCGCCGGCGCGCGGCAGCGCGAGCCCGAGCGCTGCGCCCGCGCGCAGTTGCGGAAAGTCCGCGCCCTCGGCGTCCGCGGCGTCGATGAGATCCAGCGCCGCCTTCAGCAGCGGGTCTGGGTCGGGCGAGGCGAGCATCGCGGCGTCCCCGATCGTCTTCACGAGCCGCACCGGCGGCGCCGCGACCTCGGTGGCGAGCGTCTCCAGGCGCGCGGCGAGCTGCCCGAGCTCCTCGGGCGGGACCTCCTCGCCGAGCCGGGTGAAGCCGACGAGGTCGGCGAAGCACACGGCGACCTCGCGCGAGCCTGGCAGCCGCCCGCCGCTGCGCTCCATCGCGCTGATCACCTCGCTCTGGGCGGTGTGGCGCAGGTGCAGCGCGAGCACGTTGCTGATCAGCGGGTCGACCATCGGGTAGAGCTGCGCCGCCGCCTCGCCGTAGCGCATGGCGAGCTCGCGTTCGCTCATCCCGGGCTCGAGCACGAGCTTCAGCGGCAGCGCCCGCAGCGCCTCCGCGGCCTGGGAGAGGCCGCGGCCGAGCACGCGCAGCAGCTCGAGGATCTCATCGTCGGAGATGCCCGCTTCACGCGCGACGAGCACGCGCCTGGCCGACTCGAGCTCGGCCTCCGTGTACACAGGCTCACCCGGCTCGGGGATCGGCAGGCCCATCGCGCGGCGCGCTGCGACGAGGAACTCCATGTCCACGCCGCTGCGCGCGGAGACCTCGGCTGCGGTGTAGCGCTCGGGGCCGACGATCACACGATCGGCCGGTAGGAAGATGACGGTGCCGGTGGCCGTCGTGCGCTTGAGCTCGGACAGCGCCACGCCTTCAGCGCTCAGCTGCTCGAGCAGCGCGAGGCGCTCATCGCGTGCCTCTCCGTCGAGCCCGTCGAGCAGTCCCTCGGCGGCGAAGTCGATCGGCGCGGGCTCCATCGCCGCGCAGCGTAAGGCAGGCAGGCGTCCGATGGCGGGCGCAGAATCACAGACCGTGGTCGTCCTCGGCATAGATCCCGGCTTGGCAAATACCGGCTATGGCGTCGTCGCGCGTACAGGCGGGCGCCTGCTTGCGCTCGACGGCGGCGTGATTCAGACACCGGCTGAGCTCAGCGCCGAGCGCCGGCTCGCGCAGATCCACGCCGCCGTCAGCGCTCTGATCGAGGAGCACCAGCCGCAGGCGATGGCCCTCGAGGAGCTCTATTTCGGCCAGAACGTGCGCACCGCATTCGCTGTCGGGCAGGCGCGCGGGGTCGTGATGCTCGCCGCTGGGCAGCAGGCAATTCCCTGCAGCGGTTACACGCCCCAGCAGGTCAAGGGCGCGGTCTGCGGCTCCGGCCGCGCGCAGAAGGACCAGGTCGCGAGGATGGTGATGGTCCTGTTGGGACTAACCGAGGAGCCGCGACCCGACCACGCCGCCGACGCGCTCGCAGTGGCGATCTGTCATGCCAACTGCGCACCGATGGCTAGCGCGCTTGAAGGAGCCCTGGCGTGATTGCCCTGTTGCGTGGCGAGGTGGCGCTGCGCCGTGGCGACCACGTCGTGATCCTGACCGGCGGCGTGGGCTATCGCGCGGCGGTCTCCGCGCAGACGCTCGCACACGTGCCCGCGGTCGGCGAGCAGGCGACGCTGCACACGCATCTGATCGTTCGCGACGACGCGCTCGCCCTGTACGGCTTCGCATCCGAGCAGGAGCGCGACCTGTTCCTGATGCTGCTCTCGGTTCAGGCCGTCGGCCCGAAGGTGGCTCTGGCGGTGCTCTCAGCCGGCCCGCCCCGCGCGCTCGTGGCCGCGTTGGCCGCAGGGGACGCGGCGCGCTTTCAGGCGGTGCCGGGGATCGGCAAGCGCACCGCCGAACGGATCATCGTCGAGCTGCGCGAGAAGGTCGGTGTCGACAGCGAGTCCGCCGCTTCCGCGCGTGTGCCGATCGTGGCAAGGCGCGGAGCGCCGCAGGACCCGCGCATGCTTGCGCGCGAGGGCCTGCTCGAGCTCGGCTATGCGCCGCTCGAGGCCGAGGAGCTGCTCGAGGGGGCCGAGGGTGAGAGCGCGGAGGAGCTGATCGGAGCGGCCCTGCGCTTGGCGCGGGCGCCATCATGAGCGAGATGACCGAGACCGTCGCCCGCATTCAGACGCCCTACCTCGTCGCTGAGGACGAGCTCGACCGTTCGCTACGCCCGCGGCGCCTGGAGGAGTTCGTCGGCCAGGAGACGCTGCGGGAGCAGTTGGCGGTCGCGATCGAGGCGTGCAGCGCCCGCGGTGAGGCGCTCGATCACGTCCTCTTGGCGGGGCCTCCAGGCCTTGGCAAGACGTCGCTGGCGCAGATCGTGGCGGCGGAGCTGGAAGTGCCGTTCGTACAGACCGCTGGTCCAGCGCTCGAGCGCAAGGGAGACATTGCGGCATTTCTCACGGCCTTGGAGCCGCGCAGCGTGTTCTTCGTCGATGAGATCCACCGCCTTGCGCGCACGCTGGAGGAGACCTTCTATCCGGCGATGGAGGACCACAGGCTGCCGATCACCGTCGGCCAGGGGGCGGGCGCGCGTGTGGTGACGCTCGAGCTGCCGCCGTTCACACTTGTCGGCGCGACGACGCGGACCGGCCTGCTGACGACGCCGCTACGCGACCGCTTCGGCATCCAGGCGCGTCTGGAACCGTATGCGGTGGGAGAGCTCGCGATCATCGTGCGCCGCTCCGCCGGGATCCTCGACATCGAGCTCGAGGAGGATGGAGCGATCGCGATCGCCGCGCGCAGCAGGGGAACGCCGCGCGTGGCCAACCGGCTGCTCAAGCGCGTGCGCGACTACGCCGAGGTGCGCATGTCGGGCGTGGTCACCGCGGCGGCCGCGCACGCGGCACTTGAGATGCTCGAGGTCGACGCGCGCGGCCTGGACCGTCTCGATCGCGAGATCCTGAGCGCGATCTGCGCGAAGTTCGCCGGTGGCCCTGTGGGCCTCTCGACGCTCGCCGTGGCCGTGGGGGAGGAGCAGGACACGATCGAGGACGTGTACGAGCCGTATCTGCTGCAGGAGGGCCTGATCAAGCGCACGCCGCGCGGCAGGACCGCGACCCCGGCGGCGTATGAGCATCTGGGGCTCCCGCAACCGGGGACGGGCGAGGCGCCGGCGCCGGTGGGGGCATCGCTGTTCTGAGCGACGCCGGCTGCGCTTGTGAAGATGGTTAGCCCTCCGGGCGCCTCCGCCGCGCTGCTTGCGTAGTCTGTTAGGGACACCATGGCGCATCCGTTCATCTGCCCAAACTGCGGCCACCGCACCTCCGAGCTGGATCGCAACCTCGGCTTCACGCGCCAGCGCAAGGGCTGCGAGAAGTGCGGCTTCGCGTTCCTGTTCGAACTTCTCGACGACTACTACCCGGCTCCGGACGCGGCGTTCTTCGTCTGTGACGGCGAGGGACGGATCATCGGCTGTGGCAAGAACTCCTTCGCCTTCACGGGCGTCGAGGAGGAAGAGGTGATCGGCCAGCGCGTCGAGCAGGTGCTCGGTTTGAGCTTCGCAAACGGCGATGATCCGGTGGCGACCGTGCTCGAGTGGGGAGTGCGTGCGCTGGAGGTCCAGGTCGAGGTCTCAGGCGAACGCGACGTGGCGGCGAGCGCCAAAGCGGACATGTTCCCCGCCTACGACGACGACGGCGGGCTGTTGCTGGTGCTGACCCCCGACAAGTAGTCTCATTGGACGATGACCGACCGCCGCCGCAACATGTTGATCCTTTTGATCGTCGCTGGCCTCGTCGCAGGGTCGCTGGTGGCGATCACCGCGAAGAAAACGCGGCTCGGCCTCGAACTGAAGGGCGGCGTCGAGCTCGTCTACGAGGCGAAGCCGACCGCGCAGTCCAAGGTGACCACCGAATCGCTCGAACGTGCGATCAACATCATGCGCACCCGCGTCGACCAGCTGGGCGTCGCCCAGCCGGAAATCAACCGTTCCGGCGAAAAGGAAATCGACGTCGCGCTGCCCGAAGTCAAAAACGTCCACCAGGCCGAACAGGAGGTCGGTAAGACAGCCCAGCTGCAGTTCTACGACTGGGAGACGAACGTGATCGGCCCCAGCGGGGAACCGGCGCCCACCGAAGGAACCGTGACAGGGGACACGACGAGCGACGGCCCCGGTGGCGTGACGGCGGGTCTACCGGAGTACCAGGCCGTCCTGCGTGCGCAGAAACGCAAACCCGAACTGCGCGACACGGACACGACGTGGCAGAAAGGCTGCACGGCCGAACAGAAGGGCGGCTGTATCTACGGCACCTGGTATCTGCTCGACACAGCGCACGAAAAGGTGCTGCGCGGCCCGGAAGAAAACGAACAGAGCCTGTACACGGGGCTGAAGGCGCCGAAGGGCGCGAAGCTGAAGGCTGTGCGCGTGAACCCGGGCACGGTGCTCGTGCAGGCCCACCCGGTGGAAACAAGCGACGGCAAGATCACAGACGCCTCGCCGAACAGCTGGTACGTCCTGAAGGACGATCCCGTGCTCAGCGGCTCGGACATCACCAACCCGACGCAGAGCAACGACGAATCGACCGGCCAGCCGAACGTGACGTTCGGCTTCACCTCGCACGGCAAGGGCATCTTCGAAAAGGTCACGAAGGAAATCGCCCATCGCGGCCAGGAAGCCAAGCTCCCGGGCGTAACCAAGGAAGAGGCGCTGCAGCACTTCGCCGTCGTCCTCGACGGGCAGCTGATCACGGTCCCCTCGATCGACTTCGAAAAGTACCCCGAAGGGATCGACGCGTCGACGGGCTCTGAGATCTCGGGCGGCTTCACGATCACCTCCGCGCAGAGCCTCGCCAACGAGCTGCAGTCCGGTGCGCTGCCGATCAGGCTGTCGCTGATCTCACGCTCTCAGGTCTCGGCCAGCCTGGGCAAACAGGCGCTCAGCCAGGGTGTGCTCGCGCTGATCGCGGGCTTCGCGGTGGTGTGTCTGTTCCTGCTGTTCTTCTACCGCTTCCTCGGCATGATCGCCGTCGGCGGTCTCATCATCTACGGCGCTTACTTCTTCGCGCTGGTGAAGCTGATCCCGGTCACGCTGACGCTGCCCGGGATCGCCGGACTGATCCTCACGATCGGGGTGTGCGCCGACGCGAACATCGTGATCTTCGAGCGCGTCAAGGAGGAGATTCGAGGCGGGAGATCGATCGTCTCCGGGATCGCCACCGGCTACAAGCACGGCTTCGCCGCGATCGTCGACGCCAACGTCGTCACGTTCATGACGGCGTTCATCCTGTTCGCGCTGGCGACCGCCGAAGTCAAGGGCTTCGCCTTCACGCTCGGCATCGGGGTGCTGGTGTCGCTGTTCACCGCGGTGCTCGCCACGCAGGCGGCGCTCGGCGTGATGAGCCGCTCGCGCCTGATCAGCCATCCGGCGGCGCTCGGTGCCAGCGGCAATCACAAAGGCTGGACGTTCGACTTCATGGGCGCGTCCAAGTGGTTCTTCTCGATGTCCGGCACGATCCTTTTGATCGGGGCGCTCGCGATCGGCGGCAAAGGCCTCAACTTCGGGATCGACTTCAAGTCGGGCACGCGCATCCAGACGGCGTTCATCAAGCAGGTCTCGGCGGCGGAAGTTACGAAAGTCCTGAGCTCGGAGGGATATGGGACCGCCGAGGTCCAGAAATTCACGAACAAGAGCGTCGGCGGCTCGGGCTACCAGATCTCCACGAAGACGCTCCATCCGGAAAAGGTCGACGCGATCGAGCGTGCGCTCGAAACGAAGTTCGGCAGGGGCACTCCGGGCACAAAAGGCTTCACCCCGGGCATCAAGGACTTCTCCTCGACCTCGATCGGCCCGACGTTCGGGAAAACGGTCGCCAACGCCGCGGTGATCGCGATCATCGCCTCGCTGCTGGTGATCTCCGCCTACATAGCACTGCGCTTCGAGTGGAAGTATGCGATCCCCGTGCTGATCGCGCTGATGCACGATCTGCTGATCACGGCAGGCGTCTACTCGCTCACGGGGAGGGAAGTCACGACGGCGACGGTCGCCGCTCTGCTGACGATCCTGGGGTACTCGCTTTACGACACGATCATCGTCTTCGACCGAATACGAGAGAACGTGCCACGCATGCCGCGCGCCGCGTTCTCGCAGATCGTCAACCGCTCGATGTCCGAGGTCGTGACGCGATCGTTGGCGACGAGCTTCTGCACGCTGCTGCCCGTCCTCGCGCTGCTGCTCTTCGGCGGTGAAACGCTGAAGGACTTCGCCTTCGCGCTGATGATCGGCATCGCCTCCGGCGCTTACTCATCGATTTTCATCGCCTCGCCGGTGCTCACCCACTGGAAGGAGCGCGAGACGGGCTACCGCACGCGCCGCGCGCGGATCGTTCGTGAACTGGGGGCTGTTCCCGCCTACGCGACGACCGCAACAGGCGCGCCCGAGGATGTCGAACCTACGCAGAAGCGGCGTCGCACACGCAGCGGAAGCCTCGTCGCTCCGGAGGAACCTGGGCAGCAGATATCGCGAGACGAGTTCCAGGAACTAGTGCGTGACCTCGGCGTGGAGGAGGAGAACGGCGGCGCTCCTACGGGCGGGCGCACGCGCGGCAGGCGCTCGAGCACGGCGGACTCCAGTGCGACCGCGGCCGCACCGGTGGCGCCCTCGGCACCCTCGAGTCCGTCCGCATCGTCCCCGGAGGGGGAGCGCGACCCGGCGGCCGATCTAACCCCGGAGGACCTGGTGCTCAAGGAAGACCCCAAGCAACGGCAGAAACCCCGCAGGGCTAGCACGCGCCGCAACAAACGCCATGGCAGGTCGCGCTGATGGGGCTGCTCGGCTGGGTGATCATGGGGCTCGCGATCTGGCACTTCACGATCTTCATGCCAGACCGCTTCTGGGGCGGGATCGTCGGCGCGTTCATCGGCTCGCTCGTCGGCTCTGTGATCTTCGGGCTGATCATCTACGGGGTGAAAGTCTCCTCGCTGAAGATCCCTGGTGAAAAGGCGACCGACGTCGGGGTGGTGCTCTACGCCGTTCCCGGCGCGCTGATCGGCATCGCCGTGATCTACCTCGAGGGCATGCGCCGCGAACGCGCCGGCGCGATTCACCACCCGCTACCCGAGTAGTCATCGGATCATTCGAATTGCCCGAGTACTGAAATAGTACTGGCGGGCGGCGCAGGGGACTGTTTTCGCGTAGAGTCGCGCGTGCCAAAACGGCGCGCGGGTTCGAGGATGCCCGCGATCGGAGACGTTTACACGCGTGCGCGGCGGGTTACAGGGGCTGCGGACGCAAACGCTAAGGAGTGGAGAATAAATGATTGGAAAGATTCCATCGAGCCGTGTACGGCTCGCGGCGGTTGCTGTCGCATTCGCGGCGGTGGCGATCAACGCCGCGCCTGCGAGCGCGTCGGTGAAGGTCGTCTACAGCAACCTCAATACGGTGCAGCCGTTTGTAAACGGTCATGCCAACCAAGACACCTACTCGGCGGCCCCGTTCGAATTTCCGTTCGGCGGGATCGTGGAATTCTCTCACCGGCCCGGCACGCTCAAGAGCATGTCCGCTCAGGTGGACAGCTTCACCTGCGAACACGGTACCTACAACCTCGAAAACTGCTATACGGCGAACCCGAACAAGAAGTTCTCCTACGAACTGAAGGCGAGCATCTACGAAGTCAAGGAAGGCGACAAAGAGGGTGAACTAGTGGCCTCCTCGACCGGCAAATTCAAGATCCCCTTCCGTCCCACCACGAACGTAGCGTGCCCCTTGACCGGCGAAGGTAAGGGCTTCGGCGTCAACTGCGACGTGGGCGGCTACTTGGCGACCGTGAAATTCAAGGCGTTCTCACCTGCCGGCGCGGTGCTTCCTGAACGAGCGATCATCGTGATCACGAACACGATCACCGACCGGCCGAGCGATGTGGTGAACGTCGGCATGCAGACGTCCTACAAGGAATGGGACGGCGAATACGTCGCTGAAGGCCCGGCCGACGGCGGCGTCCCCTCAGTTGGCACCGATCCGCTCCCCGAAGACGCCTTCGTGCGTGGAGAACTGGCAGAAGGCGGCTGGGCGGGCTATCAGCCGGTCCTGCAGGTTCTGGCCAAGCAGTAGTCAGACGGTCGCACTGGAATGCCGGGCCTCGTCGCCGCCTCGCGCGGCGGCTGGGCCCGGCCGATCGCTGCTCCGTGCGTTCCGTCCCACCCTGGCCGTAACCTCGCCGGGGTGCAGCCCTGCCGCTTTGAGATACCCGACTGCCCCGAGCAGGACGTCGCGCTCCTGCAGCGCGAGCTGGGGGTGAGCGGCCCCGTCGCGCAGGTGCTGGTGCGTAGAGGCATGGCCGAGCCCTCGCTCGCTCGCGCGTTCCTTGACTGCAGCGAGGAGCACTCACCGGAGCTGTTCACGGGCATTGGCGAGGCGGTAGAGGCGATCCTCCGCCACGTCCGCGAGGGCACACGGATTACCGTCCATGGCGACTACGACGTGGACGGCGTGTGCTCGACGGCGGTGCTCGTGCGCGCACTGAGGGAGCTGGGTGGCGATGTGGACTTCTACCTGCCCGACCGGGCCAGCGACGGATACGGGCTGAACCTGGAAACCGTGCGCCGCCTCGCCGCGCGCGGAACGCGACTGCTCGTCACGGTCGACTGCGCTGTCACGGCCGTCCAGGAGGTCGCGGCCGCACAGGCACTGGGCCTGGAGGTCGTCGTTACCGACCATCACTCGCCGCGCGCTGACGGCGTGCTGCCACAGGCTCCGATCGTGCATCCGCGGCTGTGCGGCTACCCCTGTGCCGACCTGTGCGCCACGGCGGTTGCCTACAAGCTGGCCGGGGCGCTGTATCTGGCGCTCGGGCGCGATACGCGCCCCCTGCGGGGAGACCTCGACCTGGTCGCGCTTGCGACGGTCGCCGACGTCGTGCCGCTGACCGGCGAGAACCGGACGCTCGTGCGCCGCGGGCTGCGCGCCCTCGCGGCCACCGCGAAGCCAGGTCTGCGCGCGCTGATGGCGGTCGCGGGAGTGGATCCCTCGACTGTGGCGCGAGCGGGCGCTCGGCTTCGCGCTCGCACCGCGCCTGAACGCGGCCGGGCGCCTCTACAGGGCGGACGCGGGCCTCGAGCTGATCCTCACCTCCGACCCGCAGCGCGCCGAGCGCATCGCGCAGGAGCTCGACAGCGCCAACCACGAGCGCCGCCAGATCGAGCGCCGCATCCGCTTCGAGGCCGAAGCGCAGATGGCTGAGCTCGGCGAGCGGCCCGCGTACGTGCTGGCCGGTGAGGACTGGCACCCGGGAGTGATCGGGATTGTCGCCTCGCGCATGGTCGAGCTCAGCGGGCGCCCGGTGGTGATGATCGCGATGGACGCGGAGACAGGCCGGGGGTCCGGGCGGAGCGTCGAGTCCTTCGACCTGCTCGCGGGGCTGACCGCATGCGGCGGGAGCCTGCTCGGCTACGGCGGGCATCGCGCCGCCGCGGGCTTGCAGATCGAGCGCGGCCGCGTGGGCGAGTTCGCGGCCGCCCTGAGCGCGCACGCGGGCCATGTTCTCGAAGGCGAGGACGTGGTGCCGGTCGAGCGCGTGGACGCGATCGTCGGCGGCGCGGAGCTGGGCATGCAGCTGGCCGAGGAGCTCGCCGGCTCGCCCCGTTCGGCCGAGGAAACCCCGCCGTCTCGCTGATGGTCGCGGACGCGGTGTTCACCGACTCGCGGCCCATGGGCGACGGCAAGCACGCGCGCTTCAGCGTCGAATCCCAGGGCGCACGCGCGCGCGCGGTCGCATTCGGCTATGGCGGCGCGGCTGCCCGTCCCGACGGGTGAGCCGACGCAGGCGACGTTCGCGCTTGAGGTCAACGAGTGGAACGGCGTCAGCGAGCCGCGCCTCGTGCTGCGCCGTGCGGTGGCGCTGTCGCGAGGCGCCGGCGCCAGCGGAGGCAGCGGACGCGAGCAGCCAGCGCGGGCCGTCGAGCGCCTCGAGGGCGCGCGTCGAGCAGAGTCAGACCGAGTGGGCTCGTGCTGTTCGCGCTGCCATGAGCGGACAGCGCACTTCAATCCGTGGCGGCGGTCCCCTAACCTTTGGTCATGGCCATCGCTGAAGATCCCACGGGCGAACGCAGGTAGCTGACGGCCTGCGATGAGTCAATCCGAGCGCCAGCTGCTCGGTGATCTGTTCGCGGTCGTTTCCGAGCACGCAGCGGACTCCGGGGTCGAGATCGACCGCGACCGCGTCCGCGAGGCGTTCGTGTTCGCGTGCGAGCACCACGCCGAGCAGAGGCGCAAGTCGGGCGAGGACTTCATCGTGCACCCGGTCGGCGTGGCGCGCATCTGCGCGGGCATGCGCCTGGACACGGAGACATTGTGCGCGGCGCTGCTGCATGACACCGTCGAGGACACGACGGCATCGATCGAGGAAGTGCGCGAGCGCTTCGGCGAGGAGATCTCAAACGTCGTGGATGGCGTGACGAAGCTCACGGACATCACGTTCAAGTCCCACGACGAGGCCCAGGCGAACAACTACCGCAAGATGATGGTCGCGATGGCCACCGACGTGCGGGTCATCCTGATCAAGCTCGCCGACCGCCTGCACAACATGCGCACGATCGAGGCGATGCCCAAGCAGAAGCAGATGGAGAAGGCGCGCGAGACGCTGGACATCTATGCGCCGCTGGCGCACCGTCTCGGCATCCACGCGATCAAGTGGGAGCTCGAGGATCTCGCGTTCGCGACGCTGCACCCCCGCAAGTACCAGGAGATCAAGGGCCTGGTGGCCCAGCAGCGCGACGAGCGCGAGCACTACGTCGAGGAGGCCGGCGAGTACCTGCGCAGCGAGCTGGCGGAGATGGGCATCGAGGCGCAGATCGCCGGGCGCGCCAAGCACTTCTACTCGATCTACTCGAAGATGACGAAGAAGGGCCGCGAGTTCAACGAGATCTACGACCTCACGGCGATGCGCGTGATCGTCGACTCGGTGAAGGACTGCTACGGCACCGTCGGGGTGATCCACTCGCTGTGGAAGCCGCTGCCGGGGCGCTTCAAGGACTTCATCGCGATGCCCAAGTTCAACATGTATCAGTCGCTGCACACCACGGTGATTGGGCCCGAGGGGCGGCCGCTGGAGATCCAGATCCGCACCCAGGAGATGCACGAGATGGCGGAGTTCGGGGTGGCGGCACACTGGGTCTACAAGCAGCCGGGGCCCGGTGGCGCTCAGGAGCGCTCCGGCTGGCCCGGTGGCGGCGAGGACGCGAAGCTGAAGTGGCTGCGCTCGATGCTCGACTGGCAGAAGGAGCTCTCAGACCCGCGCGAGTTCATGGAGACGCTGCGCACGGACCTCTTCGAGGAGGAGGTCTACGTCTTCACGCCCAAGGGCGAAGTGAAGTCGCTGGCTTCCGGCGCCACGCCGCTGGACTTCGCCTACGAGGTGCACACGGAGATCGGCCACCGCTGCGTGGGCGCGCGCGTGAACGGGAAAATCGTGCCGCTGCACTACGAGCTGCAGTCGGGCGACATCGTGGAGATCCTCACCGCCAAGCGTGAGCGCGGCCCTTCGCGCGACTGGCTGGCGATGGTGAAGACGACACGCGCACGCAACAAGATCAAGGCCTGGTTCAAGGCGGAGTCCCGCCAGGACACCGAGCACACCGGGCGTGAGCTCTTGCAGGAGCACCTGCGCAAACAGGGCCTGCCGGCGCAGAAGATCACCGGCTCGGCGCTCTTGGCGGACGTGATCCGCGAGGTCGGCTACCGCAAGGCGGACGACTTCTACATCGCGCTCGGCGCGGCAAAGATCTCCCCGAAGCTCGTCGTAAACAAGGTGATGCAGCGCCTCAAGCAGGGCGAGGCCGCCGACGGGGAGGACAGCGCCGCGGACCTGCTGCGAGTGGGACGCGCGCGCAGGCGCCCGACGAAGTCCTCGAACCAGTACGGGATCAGGGTGGAAGGCGTTGAGGACGTGATGCTGCGCCTGGCCAAGTGCTGCCGTCCGGTGCCCGGCGATGAGATCGTCGGCTACATATCGCTCGGCCGTGGAATCACGATCCACCGCGAAGACTGCCCCAACGCGACGCTGCTGCGCAAGAGCCCCGAGCGCTTCACGAGCGTCGCTTGGGAAGGAGACCAGTCGACGGGCTTCGTCGTCGAAATCCAGATCGACGCGTGGGACCGCCACCACCTGCTGGCGGACCTCTCGCGGGCGTTCTCGGAGTCCGGAGCGAACATCCTGGAAGCGCGTTGCCTGTCGATGCCGCCGATGGTCAAGAACCGGTTCGTGGTCGAGGTGGCAGACACGCACTCGCTGCGCAGCGCGATCACGCGACTGCGCAACACCGAGTCCGTGTTCGACGCCTACCGTGTGACGCCGGGCGCCGCGGCAGCGTAGACGGCGCGCCGGGCGCCGAGCGCGAGGAACGTCATATATATGAGGACCGCGCCGTTCATGCCCGAGCAGCTGGACGAAGTGATCGAGCTGTGCGAGGCAGAGGGCTGGACGACCCTCACCGAGGATCCCGCTCGCGCGCTGCGGGCGTTCACGGCTCCCGGCGTGGTGACGCTGGTGGCGCTTGACGACGACGAGGAGGTCGTCGGCTTCGCGCAGACGCTCACAGACGGCGCGGTCCAGGCCTACCTGGCGCGCCTGATCGTGGCGGAGGACGCACGTCGCTGCGGCGTCGGCCGGCTCCTCGTGGCGCGCTCGCTCGCCGCGTCGGGCGCTCTGCGCGCGGACCTGTTGGCCGCTGAGGGCAGCGAGGACTTCTACCGGTCTTTCCCGCACCGGCAGGGACCTGGTTTCCGCATCACGCTCGAGGAGGACGGCGCGGGGCTGGCGTCCTGGCCGCCGCCGCGCGAGCCGGATGGCCCAGCGCCGATTTAGAAGCGCTCAGGCGACGACGTTGAGCGCCCGCGGCATGATCGAGTAGTGGGCCTCGGTGACCTCGCCGAGGTAGTCGCCGTCGACCTGCAGCGGCAGCGGGCGCCCGTCGGCGCTGCTCACGACCAGCTCGCTCAGATCCTGAAGCCCGGTCACTTGGCGGTTGCCGGGGACCCGCGCGCGCGGGGATACAGCGCGCCAGGCGATCGAGGGCATCGCGAGGAGCGACGCGCTGTGCAACACGCCGCCGACGAGCACGCCGGAGTCCAGCGCGGCGTTCTCGGCGATCTCGATCGGACGGTTCTGAAAGTAGGTGAACGGTGAGCCGTTCTGGATGATCGCGGTGACCCCGTCGATCGTCTGCTCGCTGTCGCCCGCCTGCACCTGCAGGCGCGGGGGGCGCAGCAGGTAGCGGCGAAAGAGGGTGCGGATGGCGACCCACGTGAAGAAATAGGGGCCGAAACGCGCCTTCATGCGCGGGTTCGCGTCGACGCGCTCGACGACGCTCGCATCGAGCCCGAGGCCGGAGTTGAACGTGAAGCAGCGGCCGTTGACGACGCCCAGGTCGACCTTGCGCGGACGCCAGTCATCGGCCATCGCCAGCAGGTGCTCGGTGGCGTCGACGACGTCGCCCGGGATCCCGAGCATCTTCGCGAACACGTTCGCCGAGCCGCCCGGCAGGCAGCAGAGCGGGGTGGGGGAATCGAGCAGGCCGTTGGCGGCTTCGTTGACCGTCCCGTCGCCACCGAACGCGACGACGACGTCATAGCCCTCGTGCGCGGCCTCCCGGCAGAGCTCGGTCGCGTGCCCGCGTGCCTCGGTATCGACCGCGTCAACCTCGAAGCGCCCCTGAAGCGCGTACACGACGAGGTTGCGCAGGCGGTCGGAGACGGTCGTCGCGTACGGGTTGACGATGATCAGCATGCGCCGCTTGTGCGTCGGGTTGGCAAAGCGGAAGGGCGCCTCTGCATTCGCCGCGCTGCGCTCGTCCTCGACGGTACCCTGGCTACCGCTCGGCAGCTGATCGTGCTCGGACGTGGAGGCGCTCACCGCTAGGCGTACACCGCTGATCCTCGCGCGTTACCCGCGGGCTTCGCTCTTGGACGGGCGTCCAGCACGGCTCACGCTCGGGCTTGCGTTCGCCGATACGATTGCTAGACTTCCCAGCACAGATGGACACATCGAGAGGGGTGGAGGGCCTGGCCCTGCGAAACCCCGGCAACCACCGCCAATGTCACAGGCGGGAAGGTGCCAATTCCAGGTGATGTGTGGCCGGGCTTCGCGCTCTTCGCCACACGTGACAAGGCGAAGGTTAACGCGAAGGAGCCCAAATGGCTGTCAGTCATCTTCAGTGCAAGGAGTGCAAGGCGGAGTATCCGCTGGAGGCGCTCTACGTCTGCGACAAGTGCTTCGGGCCGCTCGAGGTTGCCTACGAGCACGATCGCGCCACGCTCGACGTAGCCGAGCTGCGTCGGCGTATCCAGGGCGGACCCCAGAACATCTGGCGCTACGCCGACTTCCTGCCCTTGGCGGGCGGTCCTCCAGGCCCATCTGGCCGCCTGGCATCGCGCGTGGGCCTGCCGGCGGGCTGCACGCCGCTGATCCGCGCCGACCGGCTGGCAGAGCGCCTGGGCCTGCGCGAGGTGTGGGTCAAGAACGACGCCGCCAACCCCACTCATTCCTTCAAGGACCGCGTCGTCTCGGTGGCCGTGACACGTGCGCGCGAGCTGGGCTTTGAGACGATCGCGTGCGCCTCGACGGGCAACCTCGCGAACTCGGTGGCCGCCCACGCAGCGGCGCTGGGCCTTGACTCCTACGTCTTCATCCCCTCCAACCTCGAGGAGCAGAAGGTCCTCGCCACGGGCGTGTACGGCACGCGGCTGGTGGGCGTGAACGGCAACTACGACGACGTCAACCGCCTGTGCACCCAGCTGAGTGCCGAGCGTGACTGGGCGTTCGTGAACATCAACCTGCGCCCGTACTACGCCGAGGGCTCCAAGACGCTCGCGTTCGAGATCGCCGAGCAGCTCGGCTGGGAGCTTCCCGACCGGTGCGTGGTGCCGATCGCCTCCGGCTCGCTGTTCACGAAAATCGCGCGTGGCTTCCAGGAGTGGCGCGAGCTGGGTCTTTTGGAGGGCGAGCTGCCGCGCATGAACGGCGCGCAGGCGGAGGGCTGCTCGCCGGTGGCGAGCGCGTTCTCGGCGGGTCACGACGTCTGCCGGCCGGTGAAGCCGAACACGATCGCCAAGTCGCTCGCGATCGGCAACCCCGCGGACGGCCCCTACGCGCTGGATCTGGCGCGCTCCACAGGTGGCGGCGTGGACGCGGTCAGCGACGATGAGATCCGCGCCGGCATCAAGCTGCTGGCGGAGACGACGGGAGTCTTCACGGAGACCGCCGGTGGCGTCACGACCGCGGTGCTCGCGAAGCTCGCGGAGCGCGGCGAGATCGACCCGGACGAGCGCGTCGTGCTCGTGATCACGGGAGAGGGCCTGAAGACGCTGGACGCGGTGCGCGGTACGTTCGAGACCTCGACGATCGAGCCGACGGTCGAGGCGTTCGAAGCCGGCGTGCCGTCTGCGGTGGCTGTCTGATGTCCGTCGTCGTGAAGATCCCGACGCAGCTGCGCGCGGCGGCCGGCGGCGAGGCCCAGGCACAGGTGGACGGCGCCACCGTGCAGGAGGTGCTCGATGGCCTCTTCGCGCTGCACGAGGAGCTCCGCGGGCGCATCGCCGATGACGACGGGTCGCTGCGTCGCTTCGTCAACGTGTATCTCGCGGGCGAAGACATCCGCTTCCTCGACGGCCTCGCGACCCCCGTGCTCGACGGCGCTGAGCTGACGATTTTGCCCGCGGTCGCGGGCGGCTGAACCTACCCGGGCGCTATTCCCGTTCGGATGCCCGCGCCTGCACCGGCTCGGGTGTCTCGGCGCTTTCTGCGGTGAGGCCGGCGCGTCCGGCTGAGTGAGTCCGCGCGGAGCGAACCTCGTCCGGCCCGTGGCCGTGTGAGCCCGTGAGGGCCGACTCCTCGCCCGGCACCCGGGCCTCGCCGGCCGCGTGCTTGAAGAGCCAGTAGAGCAGGCACACGGTCACGATCGCCTCCTCGCCGAGCATGATCGCTCCGGCGATGTTCTGGTCGGCGATCGGAGAGATATGAAAGCGTGCCTCGCCCGTCAGGTAGTAGGGGTAGAAGATCATTCCCGACCACAGGAAGATGTTCGCGAGGGTTGCACCCGCGAGGCGGACCGCGAGCAGATAGCCGAGCTTGGCGCCGTTACCGAACCAGCGCGGCACGTGCAACGGGCCGAAGAGGCACATCCACATGTTGATCCCCAGCGTGAGGAACATCGCGTGCTCGAGCACCTGCAGGCTCGTGTGGTGCATGGCAGCCTGAAAGAGGACGCGCAAATGCCACGCATAGAGGTCGAGCAGCCACAGCGGAAAGGCCGCGGCCGGGTGCGCCAGCGCCGAGAGGCGCCCGATCGCCGGCAGGCGCAGGAGCGGCTCCAGCAGCGCGCCGGTCAGGCCGAGCACGATCAACAGCGCGGCGAGGTCGCCGAGCAGGATCGTCTGCAGCATGTGGACCCAGAGCAGATGCTGAGCGGTTGGCCCGAGGCCGGCAAGTGCGCCAGCCGCGAGCGCGAGGCCGACGTAGAAGGAGCCCTGGCGAGCGCTGGGCACGCGCTCGCATCCCCTGGATAGCGTGTGTGCGCGGCGGGCGTAGAGCAGGCCCACGATCGCCAGCACGGCGATCTGCGCGGCGGCGGAAGTCTCGGTGGAGATAGCGAGGGGAGGGGTGAGCATCCGCGTCAGGGTACGCGAGCGCGCCAGAATCAGCGAGCCGCAACCAGGTGCTTGCATAGACTCCCGCTGGCATGAGAGCACCGGCCCGTCGCCTGCTGCCATTACTGCTTGCTGGCCTGGCCGTCGTGGCCCTCGCGCTGCCGACGGACGCGCTGGCGCACGGGATCGTCGGCAAGGCCGACCTGCCGATCCCAGTGTGGCTGTTCAGCTGGACGGCGGCGATCGTGCTGGTCGTGTCCTTCGTGGCGCTCTCGACGATGTGGACGCGACCGCAGCTCCAGGATCCGCGCCTGCGCAGGCTGTTTCGCCTGCCTGCGATCGTGGAATGGCTGGCGGGCCTCATCGGCGTGGCCCTGTTCGCACTCGTGGTTTACAGCGGCTTCGCGGGCGCGCAGGTCACCGAGGCGAACTTCTCGGTGACCTTCATCTACGTGATCTTCTGGGTCGCGATCCCCGTCGCGAGTGTGCTCTTCGGTGACGTCTTTCATGCGCTGAACCCGTGGCGGGCATGTGCGCGCGTTCTCGGCGTGCTGCTGCGGCTGTTGCGCGGTGGGCGCGAGCGCAAGCCGCCGCTTGCCTATCCGCAGTGGCTGGGCCTGTGGCCGGCGGTCGCGGGGATCGTGGGCTTCGCGTGGCTCGAGCTGATCTACGTGGAAAAAGACAATCCCTCGACGCTGGCGGCGCTATCTGTGGGGTACTTCGTGGTGATGCTTGCGGGGATGGCGCTGTTCGGGATCGAGCAGTGGACCTCGCAGGCGGACGGGTTCTCGGTCTACTTCAACCTCATCTCGAAGCTCTCCGCGGTGGTGCGCCGCGACGACGGCGTCGTCTATCTGCGCCGCCCGCTCAGCGGGGTCACAGATCTGAAGATCCAGACCGCCACGGTCGCCTTCATCTGTGCGCAGATCGGCACGACGACGTTCGACGGCTTCTCAAACGGTGGCATCTGGCGCAACAACGAGCCGAACCTGCAGAGCGTCTTCGAAACGCTCGGCTTGCACCCGACACCGGCGCAGGAGCTCGCCTACTCGGTGGGGCTGGTGTTCTGCATCCTGTTGATCAGCGCCGTCTACCGCGTGGGAATCCTGGGCGTGCGCAAAGTCACCGATCGCTACGACACGCACACGCTGACGCGCACGTTCGTGCACACGCTCGTGCCGATCGCCTTCGCATACGTGCTCGCCCACTACTTCTCGCTGCTTCTGTGGCAGAGCCAGGCGATCGTGTATCTCGCCTCAGACCCGCTGGGCAACGGCGCAAACATCTTCGGCACGAGCAACTTCCAGATCGACTACCACCTGATCTCCTATGCGGCGATCTGGTACGTGCAGGTGATCGCGCTCGTCAGCGGCCACGTTGGCGGCCTGGCGCTCGCGCACGACCGTGCGCTGGTGCTCTACAAGGACCCGGAAGAGGCCGTGCGCAGCCAGTATTGGATGCTCGCGGTGATGGTCGCGTTCACGAGCTTCGGGCTGTGGCTGCTCTCCGCGGTGGGGACGTGAGGTGGGGAGGTGCGCAGAGCGCCTGCGCTACGGTTTCGCGCGGATGGCCCGCTGGCGTCTGATCATCGGCTCGCTGCTCACGGCAACGCTCCTCTGGGGGCTGCTCGCGGGCCAGGCATCGGCCGGCACGAGCTCGACGCTCTCCAAGGAGAGCTCCAACCCGATCAACGACCAGGGCTCGAGCTACGACTACCGCTCGAACATCACCGGCGTCTCGCCGAGCGTCCCCGGGTTGAGCGTGGAAGTGCTCGAGTTCGCGGATCGCCTGCTGCTGCGCAACCACACGGGCAAGACGGTCACGATCTACGGATACGAAGGCGAACCGTACGCGCGCGTGCTCGCCAACGGCACCGCGGAGCAGAACGTGCGCGCGCCGGCCACATACCTGAACACGAACTTCTACGCACAGGTGACGGTCCCGCCGATCGCCAGCTCGAGCGCGCCGCCGAGGTGGGAAGTGGTCGATCGCACTGGTGAGTTCGAATGGCACGACCACCGCATCCACTGGATGTCGCCGATCCCGCCGGCGAGCGTGAAGAACAAGACGACGCGCGCGCTGATCTTCGACTGGAAGGTGCCGATCGAAGTGGGCAGCTCAAAGGGCGCGATCGCCGGACAGCTGTTCTGGACCCCCGAGAACTCCAAGGCGCCGGTCGCGATCATCATCCTCGGCGTCGTGATCGTCCTCGCGGGCCTCGCATTCGTGCTCTACGTACGCAGGCGCCGCGCTCGCCAGGCGATTGGCGGTCCAGGAGCCGGCACGGGGGCTATAGGGGGCGCCACGGAGCAGGCCTGGTAGGGGGATCGGCACGCCGCCGCGAGCCCTCAGCAGGCGGTGCTAGATTTCCTGCGTGGCACCGCTTGCCTGCCTGATGCACTGGTACATCTCGATGATGTACGTCGTCCCGGTCGTGGGCGTTGGTGGCTGGGGCTGGCTCAGCACGAAGCGCATGGCGCGCCGCAAGGCAGAAGGACGGGCGGGCGGCGGGGGAGCCCAGCCCGGGCACTAGGCCTGCGCAGGGCGAGCGCCGTCTAGTAACACCTGCATCTAGCTGTCTTTCGCTATTTCTTCACGAAGGTTGAGGTTCGCGTGAGTAGCGTGCGATTTGATGGTCGCATGACTTCCGAGACCCTCATGCGCCCCGCAACAGACGGGATCACGGAGCGCTTTGACCCGACGGCGTGCGTCGATGAGACGATCCGCCACCGAGCTGTGCCGCTCGATCACCTCGATCCCGGGCGCTACATCGAAGTCCAAGGACCTGAGCGCACGCTGGTGATCCCTGTGACGAGTGAGGTGATGCACATCGGTCGAGGTCTGAGCGCGGAGCTCCGACTTGACGAGACCTCCGTCTCGCGCAGGCACGCGATCCTCGTCCCACGCCCGTCAGGCGCGAGGATCCTCGATGACCGCAGCTCCAACGGCACGTTCGTGAACGGCAGACGCGTGCAGCAAGTGGATCTGAGAAACGGCGACGTGATCGTGCTCGGTCGTGTCGTGCTGCGCTACCTCGAGCTCTAGCTCTCTGGAAGTTGAGCACCGCGGCCAGCGCCCGCAAGCGTAATCGGGCCGCTTGCGGACGATCGTGGTCTTCTGCGGCGTCGAAATCATGGTCTCGCACCCGTTGATATCCGTCGAGTAGCCGAAAACCGACCAATCTCCGGTCAAAGCTCCGTATGATCCCGCCGAGCAGTGGACCCAGGCCGGGCTCAGTAGAGGCGGCCCGACCGGGCGAGAGATCGGACAGAAGATCGGACTATGTGGAACGGCGGCTCAAAGAGGGCCGAGGGGGGTGCCGCGCGGTCGGCCGCGACAGTGCTGCTCGCGATCATCGCGCTCCTGCTCGGATGCGTGGGCAATGCGTTTGCGGCGACGCCCGTGCTGTCGATCACGCATCCCGAAACAGGCACCTCGACGGGCCAGCAGCAGCCGCTCTTTCAGGGCGCGAGCGACGATCCGTCCGACCCGGTGCAGCTGCAGATCCACGCTGGGGCAAACTCCTCCGGCCCGCTGGTCCAGACGGCAACAGTAACAACGCCTGTCGAACTCGGCCCTGAATCGGCCAGCTGGGAAGTCACCCCGGCGTCTGCGCTGGCGCCGGGCGAGTACACAGCGGTCGCCGAACAGACCAATGTCTTCTTGGAAACGGGCGAGAGCTCGCCCGTGACCTTCACGATCGACACAGCGCCGGTCGTTTCGATCAACACCCTCTCCAGTCCCACAAACAACCCCTCGCCGACGCTCGGCGGCTCGGCCTCCAACGGCACGGGCGACGACTCGACGGTGTCGGTCACCCTGTATGTGGGCGCATCGACGGGCGGGACCGTGGCGGCGTCGGGGGTAGTCTCGCGCACGGGCTCGAGCTGGGAATACACGCCCGTGTCGCTCGCCGAAGGCGAGTACACGGTGCTTGTGACCGAGGAAGATGAAGCGGGCGAAGTTGGCGAAAGCGCGCCGATGAGCTTCACGGTGGACACGACCGCGCCGAAGGTCTCGATGGAACCGGTGAGCTCGCCGACGGTCAGCGAGCCGATGCTCACCGGTGGCGCGGGCGTGGCCGCAGGAGATGAAGCAAGCGTGGCGGTGTTCATCTACGCGGGCAGCGTCGCCGGCGGGACGCCCGTCGTGAAAACGGCGGTGCCCGCTGAGGGCGCGACGTGGTCATACACGCTTACGTCGCCGCTCGCGGAAGGGACATATACGGCTGTGGCATACCAGCGCGACGATGCGGGAAATGTGGGCGAGAGCGCGGAAGTGACCTTCGCGGTCGTGACGAAAGGGCCGACAGTCTCGATCGATCCGGTCGCGTCTCCGACGACGGACTCCACGCCGCTGCTGGCGGGGAGTGCCGGGTCGGGCGCCCTGGACGACTCCACGGTCTCGGTGAACGTCTACGAAGGCTCCTCGATCTCGGGGAGGCTCGCCGCGTCGGGCACGCCCGGCGTCCTGGCGTCGAGCTGGTCTTACGCTCCGCCGCCGCTGAAGGACGGCACGTACACGGCCCAGGCAAGCCAGGAAGACCACCTGCACAACGTGGGGAAGAGCACGCCGGTTACGTTCACGATCGATACACCCCCGCCCGAGGTCGCGATCGGCTCGCCGAGCGGGAAATCGATCCAGCATGCGACCGAGCCAACGATGAGCGGCACTGCGAGCGGGTCGACCCCGGTGACCGTGAGGATCTACGCGGGCTCGACGACGCTGGGCGCGCTCGAGGAAACCCTTTCGACGCCGGTTGAAAACGGTGCATGGACGGCAACGGCGCTGAGGGAACTTGCCAACGGCTCTTACACCGTGCAGGCAGAAGAGGTCGATCCCGCGGGCAATGTGGGCAAGAGCAGCCCGATTACATTTGCGATTACGAGCGGGCTGACGCTGGAAACGGCCCCATTCCAGAAGCCCGACCGCTCCGGCCCTGTCTCCGGTCCCACCCCGAGCTTTGAGGGAGAGGCTCTGAGTGGGGGCGCAGATAGCCAGACGGTCGTGGTCAAGGTCTACCGCGACGTCGCCGGAACCCTGAGCGTGGAGCGCGAAGTCACCGTCGAACGCAACGCGGCGAGGTGGTCGACGGGCCCGGTGGAAGCTCTCGAAAGCGGCGACTACGCGGTGCAGGTCGAACAGCAGAATGCCCGCCATGAACCTGAAACGACGGGTGAATTCCAGTTCACGGTCGACGCCACGGCGCCGCACGTAACGCTGACATCGCCAGCCGACGGCAGCTCGAGCGACAGCAGTTCGCAGGCCGTTAGCGGCGCCGCGGGCAGCGAAGAAGGCGACATCGCCAGGATTACGATCCACCTCTATTCGGGATCTTCTGCGAGTGGCGCTCTACTGCAGACGATCGACTCCGAAGCGAGCGGCCAGACATGGACGACTGCGTTCGCAGGTCTGGAACCGGGGATTTACACAGCAAGGGCCGAACAGGAAGACGACGTCGGCAACGTCGGCTACAGCGAAGCCGTCACATTCAACGTGCTTGCGCCGCCAGCTGCAGCGATTCCCTCATCGCCGGTCGCGTCTTTCAGCTGGTTCCCCGCCGCGCCGCGCACGGGCGAATCGGTCTCGCTGGTCTCGACGTCCACAGACGCGAGCAGCGCGATCACCAGCTACGGCTGGGCGCTGGCCGGAAACGGCACGTTCACCCTCGGCGGCTCGACCCTGAGCACAGCGTTCTCGACGCCGGGTCCGCACATCGTGCAGTTGCACGTCAGCGATGCAAATGGTCAGTCGAGCACGGTCTCTGAGACGATCCCGGTCGGTGCGCCGGCGATCCCACTCATGCAGCCCTTCCCAGTCGTGCATGTCGCCGGCACCTTCAGCTCCTCTGGCGCGAAGATCGGCGTGCTGACGGTACTCGCGCCGGTTGGCGCCACAGTGCGGGTGACATGCAAAGGTCGCGGCTGCCCGTCCAAAGGCCAACGTGTGCGGGCGGTCGCCGGCGCAAAGAGCAAAGCGACGAGCGTGCTAATCACGTTTCGTCGCTTCGAGCGCTCCCTGCGGACAGGCGCGGTTCTGGACGTCTGGATCTCAGACGCCGGTGAGATCGGCAAGTTCACCCGCCTTGTGATCCGCCGCGACAAGCCGCCGACGCGGACGGATCTCTGCTTGAACCCCGCGGGCACGACGCCGCTGACGTGCCCGGCATCATGAGCATGTGTCTCGCAGAGCACCGGTGCCCGGACCGACGGGGAGGCGCATGATTCGCGGCCTGCGCACCTCGCTAGTGGTGTTGGTCCTGTGTGTTGCAACGTTCGGGGGCTGCTTTGCGATCGGACGAGCCGAGCGCCCCAGGTCCGCGACGGGCAACGGACTATCGTCGAGCCAACCGACCGCGTCTGTGGGCGCCTCGATTCCGCTCTCGCTCACAGACGCGCCGCCAATCGACATGCGCGACATCACGCTCATCAACCGCTCAACGACCAGACGCGGTGCTCGGGCAGCGAGGACGTCTCCGTTCGCGCAAGCGGCGGGGAGCACGACTTCGGGCACACTCAGCGCTTCCACCGGCACGCAGGTTGCGAGCGCCCCAGAAGTGGCGGGGCCTGTCAGCTCCGGTAAGGATCTTGGCACGACCACACATACCCCCGACGCGGGTAATGCGCCTGTACGACATGCGCCCGCAAAGAAGACCGAATCGCACGCCAGTCACTCATTTGACAGCTCCGACTGAGTCGTGAGGCCATCCAGAGCAAGACTGCGCCAGGGCCTCTTCCCGGCGCTCGCTGTGATCGCGATTTGCGGCTATCTCCTCGGCAGTCGTGGTGGATCCTCGCCCTCGACGAAGGCGTCGGGCACCTACGAGGTCCTCTCTGGCACCAACCTGCTGCTGGAATACCCCGCCGGCTGGCAGCCGGTCGTCTCCGCCCCCGACCTGGCTGGGTTAAAGATCACAGGCGCGCGCGCACTGGCCCCTGACGGCAATGCCTCGCTTGCGGGGCTGATCAGCGGGCGCTTCCCAGCGAATGAAGCGAGCCCTCTGCCGACCGCGTTCCTTGCGCTCGTGCACGGTCCGCCACAGGTCGAAGTGGTGAACCTGACGCACGCGCAGGCCTACAGGTTCGCTCACGTGCGTGGCTATGAACGGACGCTGGACGTGTATGAGATCCCGGCCGTGGGAGGCATTCAAACGGCGCTGGTCTGCTACGCGGCGACTGGCGCGATCGCTTATCTGAAGCAATGCGAGGGGATCGTGGCGACGGTCGCGCTGGTGGGGCTGACGCCGTTTGATCTGAGTCCGAATGAAGCCTACGCGAGCAAGCTGGCGAGCTTGATCGAAGCTCTGGATGCCGCGCGGCTGACGCTGCGCAGGAAGATCCGCGCGAGCACCGCGCCCGCGCGATTGAGCGCGCTGTCAAGCGCTCTGGCGCGTCGCTTCGCGACCGCTGCCAACTCGCTGGCGCTCGTCGAACCACCGCAGGCCGCGAGCGCGGCCCAAGCCTCGCTGGTGAGCGCGATGCAGGACGCCAAGCGCGGCTATGGCGCGCTCTCAGCCGCTGCCGCCGCTGAAGACTCCTCCGCGTATGGCGAAGCAGAACGGAATGTGCAAGCGGCTGAGGCGCGCGTCGATGCGGCGCTGCGCAACTTCGCGCTGCTCGGCTACAACCACACTTGAGGGCAACGCGCTTGCCCCAGCCGGCCTAACGCGGGTCGGCGCGGTCGAGGTTCCAGTGCCTGGAGGTGGAGCACATCCAAAGCCAGGGCTCCTCCTCATCGTGCGTGCGCGGGGTGAGGCGAAAGCGGGTGATCGTGCGCTGGCCGCCCTCGTGGTCACCGTAGAGGACATCGATGCTGATCGGCTCGCGCGCGTCGATCGCCTGACGCAGCGGCGCGTACAGGCGATCAGCAGGATCGCGCAGGGCGGCCTGCCAGAAGCTGACATCGCCGGCGGGCACATACAGGTCGCGCTGCAGGCGGCGAAACTCCTCGCTGTCGGCGGGCAGGGGAGGCGGGATCTCGCCGCGCTCACCACCCGTCCACAGGTGCCAGCCGTGAAGCACTGCGATCCCAGAGGCGACGTTGCGCAGCGGAATCGCGAGATACAGGTTGCCATCTACCTGCTGGACGGCGGCGAGCCCGTTGCGTAGCACGAGCCAGTGGTCGTCGATGAAGCCGACCTTCTGCGATGGGTCCTGCGGACGGGCGTTGAACAGCACCGGTCGCAGGCCGACCTGCAGCGCCTGCTCGGAGACGCGCGCGGCGCGGTTGGCAGAGCGCGTCGAGGAGAACGTGGCTACGGCCAACACGAGCGTGCCGGCGGCTGTGGCGAGCGAAGCGATCGTGCTCGTGTCGGCCATGACGGCGCAGGCTACTAATCATGCGCACGCGTCCCGAGACGCCGCGGATGAGTCAGCGGCGCGCAGCGCGCAGGCGCCGGCAGCGCCGAACGCGCGTGCGCCACGGGAGCATCGCCTCGCCGTGTCCGGTGAGCTCAGGCTCTGACTCCTACAGGCGGTTGATCTCTGAGAAGACGCCCTCGCGCTCGGATGGCGACATCATCGCAATGCGGCTGCGAGACACGGCGAGGTCACGCAGGCCAGCGCGGTCGATGCGCTGCTCGTGCGGGAACTCGCGCTCCTCGACCTCGGCGAAGCGCCGGCCGAGCTCTTCCCCGGAAGGCCAATGGCCTGGCCGCTCGAGCGCTGGCGGACCAAGGATCTCGCGCACGCGCGCGACCCATGGCGTGGAGATGTCGAACCCGTTGCCGAGCAGCCCGAGCACGCCGGGCGCTCGCAGGACGCGCGCGATCTCAGCCTGGGCGGCCTCGTGATCGAACCAGTGAAACGCGGCACCTACCGCGACCGCATCGACGCTCGCGTCGTCGAGCGGCAGGCGCTCGGCGGTTCCATCGAGCGCCCGCACCTGTGGCAGCGTGGCGGTGAGGATCGCGCGCATCTCCGCCAGAGGCTCCACGGCAACGACGCGATGACCGGCCTCCAGTAGCGCGGCGGTCAGCTTGCCGGTGCCCGCGCCAAGATCGAGCACGTCGAGCGGGTCGGGTCCCAGCAGCCAGTGGATCGCCGCGCGCGGATAGCCCGGGCGGCCGCGCTCGTACTCCTCGGCGACGAGCCCAAACGAGCTCGCGGGGCGGGCGCTCGGACGAGCCGCTGCATCAGGAGGACCCTCGTCGCTCATCGTGCGAGCGCCGATCTTGCAAGCGCGCCGCCCGCGCGTTCCAGCTCGAGCCGGTCGCGCGCCTCGGAGACGGTTGCTAGCGCCAGCGCGGACTCCTCGGCGTTCGTCAGCACAGAGCGCCCGACGACGGCGTGGACGGGCACGCCCGCGCTGTGGCCACGCCTCGCGACCTCGCTGACGAGCTTGCCTTCGAGCGTCTGGGCATCCAGACGTCCCTCGCCTGTGATCACCGCACGAGCACGCGCGATCCGCTGATCGAAGTCGAGGGCATCGAGTACCCATGCGCCACCGGGAACGAGCGTGGCGCCGTAGCGCGCCCACAGCCCGCCGGCGAGACCGCCGGCGGCGCCGGTCATAGGCAGCCCGCGTGGGTCGCGGGGAAGGGTCTGCGCGCGCTCGTGCAAGCGCGCGGTCAAGCGTCTCACAGCCTGCGCGTCTGCCCCCTTCTGCGCCGCGAACACCTCGGCGGCACGCTCGAAGCTGGTGGTCACATCCGCGAGCACGGTGAGCTGCGCTCCGCGTAGACCGCCGCGCGCCTCGATCGCCTGAATCGCGCCCTCCCCACCGTCGGTTGTCGCAGAGCCACCAGCGGCAACAGCGACGTGCGCGGCGCCTGTGCTGATCGCAGCGGCGATCAGCTCGCCGGTTCCGATCGTGGAGGCTCGCTCCGCGTCGCGCTCGGTCGGGGCGATCAGTGCGAGTCCGCTGGCGTCGGCCACGGCCACGATCGCGCTCGCACCGTCGCGCACCCAGCCGAATGGCGCGGTGATCGGTCTGCCGAGCGGGTCGTGCGCGTCAGCTTCCATAGTCCGCCCGCCGAGTCCCTCGACGAGCACCTCGAGCGTGCCCTCGCCGCCGTCTGCTGCTGGACAGAGCTCGATCACCGCCGACGCGTCCACGCCGCGGATCCCAGCAGCGAGGGCCAGGGCGACGTCCTTGGAGGAGTACGTGCCCTTGAACGCATCTGGAGCGATCAACCAGTCCGTTTCGTTTTCCACCGCCAGATCAGTAGCAGCAGACGCCCACCCTTGCGCCGGCGGGAAAAGCGGGGCCCGGCCGACGCTAGACTCGACGCATGCCTGGTTCCGACGATGATCTCTTTGGCGAGGAGCACGTCCGCGTCTATCGCGAGACAGGCGGCGAGCGCGGCTATCACTGGCGGGGGACGACGATCCTCCTGCTCACCACGCGCGGGCGGAAGTCTGGCGAGGAGAGGACGACGCCGCTAATCCACCGCACGGACGGCGATCGCTGGGTGGTCGTGGCGTCCAAGGGCGGTGCGCCGGCGAACCCGGGGTGGTTCGAGAACCTGCAGGCAGACCCAGATGCGACGATCGAGGTGAAGGACGAGCGCATACCTGTCGTGGCGAGCGTTGCGGCGGGGGATGAGCGAAGCCGCCTGTGGGAGTCGATGTGCGAGGTGTGGCCGGCCTACGCCGACTATCAGACGAAGACCGAGCGCGAGATTCCCGTGGTAATCCTCACTCGTCGCTAGCAGTCACGCCGACGGGCCGTCGAGTGGTGAGGAGTCGGTCTTTTGTCTTTGCCCTGGTCACGCGCCGGGCGATTTGCCGGTGCGGCTAGTAAGATCCAGCGTTCCGCCAACGTCTCAGCCGCCCAGGAGGCCGACAGTGAACAGCGCTAGTGACAATCGCTACGGACCCTCGGGTACGATCGAGACGGGGCCGCTGATTGTCGGCATCCTCGGCATTGCCGTCCCGGTATCGCTGGTGGCGCTCGCGTGCGTCACCGAAAGCGTGGTCGTTCTGATCCTGGCGGTGCTGGCGATGTTCGCCGTGGGGGCGGGGACCCTCACATTCGTGATGCGTCTGGCCGCCGAGCCGGTGGAGGACGGCGTCGACGCGCACGGCGCGCACGCACACGGGGAGTAGCCGCTCCAGTTTTAGCGAGCGCAGCGGGCGCCTGATCGCGCGCCCGATCTGGGCCGACCCGCAGGTGCGAGCCGGCCCAGGGCGAAGGATGCTGGCTCGGCGACGGCTCAGCTTTCGGGGTTACCTGCTGGGGGGTAAATCGCGAAGACCTTGTAGGACTTGAAGTTCGCGGCGACCTTGATCGTCAGCGAGCTGGGGAATTTCTGCGTGTTTTCAAGCGCGCCGAAGTGGTAGTAGTCGGATTCCCAGTAGCCGTGGTAGATCTCGCCCGGTTCGAAGTAGCCGGTGAGCTTCCCGCCCGGTTCGGTGCTTCTGCAGAGCTCGGTTTCCTTGCCGCCCTCGTTGGGCCCGTCCGACGGGTACTTGGGGCTGTACAAGATCCGACCGTGACAGGACACATTGCCCCATGCGGAGCCGTTCGTGTCGTTGTAGGAGAAGTTGAATATTTCCGAGTGAGCGCTTGCAGCACCGGCCCCGATTCCAGCAACGCACAGCACCACGACAAAGGCCGTGAGCAGTCGTCCCGTCCTAATCCTTAGTTGACGCATTTCATCTCCATTCCGTGATCAGCAATAGGCCCGCGGCGTGCGGCCTCCAACCGCAACCCCCCGGGCACGTGACGAGCATGTGGACTTTTGAGCGATCGGCTCGGAATTGTCGTGAGCAGCATCAATCTGATATTCAGAACTGCCGATGTTTATATCGGATTCGGCTATGACCGTTGCGTTGCGGTCTCCAGGCCGCCACTCTCGGCCCACCGCGTCGCGCGCTCTCTTTTAGCCGCGTCGTGGCGACTCGAGCTGGGCGAGCAGAGCCGTTACTCGCCGGCCGATCTCCTCGCGCGTAGCGCGAACGTCGGCGACCGGTTGGCCCTTCGGGTCCGGCAGGTCCCAGTCGAAGTACTGCTTGCCGGGGATGTAGGGGCAGGCGTCGCCGCAACCCATCGTGACGACCACGTCGGCTCGTTCTGCGAGCTTGCGTGTGAGGAGTTGTGGTTTGCGCTCGGCGATGTCGATGCCTAGCTCGCGCATAACCTCCACGACCTCAGGGTGCACGTGCTCGGCGGGAGTCGTGCCGGCGGAGATCGCGGTGTGTCGCTCGTCGGCGGCACGTTCGAACAGTGCTTGGCTCATCTGTGAGCGCCCGGCGTTGTGGAGGCACACGAACAGAACGGTTGCCATCTACTGGCTCGTGGCGGCTTGGCTCGTCGTTGCTGGACGCTCTGTATGGGGCAGCAACACGTCCGCGGCGTCCGCCGCGGTTACGCCGGGGTAGAGGACTTTGATCGTGAGCACGGCGAGCGCGCCACCGGCGAGTTGCGCGAGGATGAAGGCGGGAACGGAGGTAGGCGCGATCCCGGCGAAGGTGTTGGAGAAGATGCGCCCGATGCTGATGGCGGGATTGGCAAAGCTTGCGGAGCTGGTGAAGAAGTAGGCCGCGCCGATGTACGCGCCGACGGCAGCGGGCGTCGCGTTTGAGCGCCGCGTGCGCGCGAGGGAGAAGATCACGAGCACGAGGCCCGCTGTGGCGATCGTCTCGGAAAGCAGGTGCGCGGATGAGGCGCGGTGGTGTGTGGCGATCGTCACGGCGCCGAGAGCGAACATGCCGTTGGCAGTCACGGCACCGAGTACACAGCCGGCGCTCTGCACCGGGATGTAGGCGAGGGCGTCGCGCCAAGAGAGCCCACCGAACGCGGCGTCGGCGAGCGAGACGACGGGATTGAAGTGCCCCCCTGAGACGGGTCCGAACATGAGGATGATCGCGAACAGGCCCGTGGCCGTGGCGGCGGCGTTCTCGAACAGCTCAAGGCCGGTGTCGTTTGGGGAGAGTGTCTGCGCTGCGATGCCCGAGCCGATCACGAGCGCTGCGAGGAACGCGGAGCCCAGCAACTCGGCCAGCAGCCGGCGCGCAAGCGGAGGCGTGCTCATCGCCGCGGATCGTATTACATCGACAGATGTGATCCTTATTGATATAAGTAGATCGATGCCGGTCGATCTGGAGCTATCGCCCAAGCAGAAGCGAGCCAACGGCTCGCCGTGCTGTGAGCCTGTCGTCTATCCCGATGTGCGGCGTGATCAGGCAGTGCGGATGGCGGAAGTCGCCAAGGCGCTCGGCGACCCGATCCGGCTGCAGCTCGTGGACGTGCTGCGCAAGCACGCCGGCAAGGTCTGTGTCTGTGAGCTGGTGCCGCTGTTCGACATCTCACAGCCCACGCTTTCCCACCATCTGGGCAAGCTGCGTGCGGCTGGAATCGTGGATTCCGAGCGTAAGGGCCTATGGGCGTTCTACTACGTGATCCCGGATGCCCTGGAGGAGCTATCTCTATGGCTGAGCTGACCGGCCCGAGCGCCGGCGAGCGGCTTGGCGCGGTGTGATCAGGCCGCCGAGACGGCGCGCATCGTTGTCGTGCCGCCGTTTAGGCGTACCTTCAGCTTCGCCGCCAATGTTCGATGGGAATTGCCCGCGAGGTGCGAGCGTCCGGCGGCGGTGAGGTGCATGACCACGCTCGAGCCCTTCCCGGCCTGGAGCGAGAAGCTCCCCTCGGCAAGCACGAGCGTCTTCACACGGTGATGGCTGACGACACGCAAGAGCAGTTGTAGTGTCCCCTTGCACGGACCTCCGGAGCAATTCAACCGGACGGTGGTCCGATGGTGGGAGGTGAGGACGCGCGAGGCGGCGCTGACGCGGGGGACAACGGTGATGCTGGGGAGGACGCCGCCGGTGGGGGATGGTGGCGGAGCAGGCGGAGTTGTGGACGGCGCCACAGGCGGCGGCACGGGAATCCGGATGCCGGCCGTCGTCACCCACCGCCATCCGACCAGGTTGGTCGCCGTCACCTTGCACTGCAGCTGGTGGCCAGCATCGGCACTCTGAACGGTATAGGTGGCGGACGTTGCGCCGGCGATCGCTTCACCTTCCCTCAACCATTCGACAGAGAGGGTGGGTGCCGGAACGCCGCTGTAGGAGCCCTCTTCGCAGGTGAGGGTCCCGCCGACTGTGGCATTGCCCGTGACCCGCGGTGCCACGATCTTTCTCGGCAGCGATGGCAGCACCGTGTCCACGTTGAACGCGTCGCCTCCGGGCGCCGTTACTTTCACCGGCGTCGCGTCGGATTCGGAGAAGGCTTGGTCGTAATACTCGGCGGGGCCTTCTGCGAGGAAGGCGACGGTATAGGAGCCGGTCGGCAGCCCGGTAATCGTGTAGTTGCCCGAGGAATCCGTCACCGCGCAGGAGATGACTTCTTCTCCTTCGCCAAACGCACAGACCAGCGTGTTGGCTGAGGGCGCGCCGGTTTCGCCGCTGGTCACCGTGCCCTCGATCTCGGCGCCGACGGCCATCGCCGCGTTGATGTTTTCCTGCTTCTCTTCAGCTTCTACAGCGATCTGGTCGGCGGCTTCGAAGGAAGTCTCGTTTTCGTAGTACTGGGTGAGGTAGTTCAGGCCGCTGTCCGGCGTCGCGCGGAAGCCGACCTTGAAGGACCCGGTGGGCAGGCCGGTGATCAGATACGCGCCGCCGGGTTCGGTTTCCGCGCAGCCAATGGCTTGGCTGTTCACGCCCCAGGCGCAGACTTCGATACCGGCGAGCGGCGCACCGCCCGAGGCCTCTGTTACGTGACCTTCGACTTCGCCGCCCTTGCTCAACGCTGCGTTGATTTCGCTGAGGTCTTGCCCCGTTGCGACCTTGACCGGCGAGCCCGCTTCGAACGTTTCCGCTTCCTTGTAGTACTGCGTGATGTAATCGAGCGTCGCACCGAATGGAGTCGAGAATTCGACGATGTATTCACCAGCGGCAAGGCCAGTGATCGAGTATTCCCCGTTGGCCGCGCTGAGTGAGCAAGGCGGGGCGGCGCCGTCTTCTTCTGCTACTTCTTCTCCTTCTTCTTCTGGTTCTTCGAAGGGGCCAGATGCGTAGGCGCAGACCTCGATGCCTTCGATCCCGGTGGCTTTGGCCGCGTCGGTGACCGTCCCTTCGATCGAGGCGGTGCCGGCGGCCGCGGGCCTAACTGTCGCGAGGGGGCTGAGTCGGGATTTGTGGGTGCGCAGCGCGCGCGGCGTGAACCCACCCCATCGCAACGCCGATCGGCCAGCATGGAGGTGGCTCGCCTGGGCTGCGCTCGCCAACAGCAGCAGGACCAAAGGAAGGATCACGAGCACGCTCTCCAGCATGCGGCGTACCCTTTTTGCGCTCCCTGCTCCGAGTGGCCTCTTGCTCAACACGGTTCCCCCCGCTTGTCCGTAACTTGGGCCGCGCACGACCACGCGGGCGCGCAAGATACTACATGCCTGAATGTGTGCAACTTGCCGGTCCAGCAAAGTTCAGAGTCTGAGGTTTCCCGTTCCGGATGCGTCTTGCGGGAGGGCGGCTGCGGCGCGAAAACCACGCCGAATGCTGTATTGCGGCATGGGTCGGGCTGGCGTACCTTTCGGCGAATGCCACCGACTTGCGGACGATTCGGGGCGATAGTGGCAGGGCTGCCATGTCCCCGGACCTCGGTCGGCTGCGTAGATGGCCTGGACGGGCCGCCTGGTCTGCGCCATCGGGACGCACACGTAGGATCGACGGATGCTCACGATCGCGGAGGCGGCAGAGAGAGTCGGCCGCAGCCCTGGCACTATCCGTCGCTGGATTCGCGAGGGTCGTCTGCCGGTGGTCATGGAGCGGGACGAACGCCTGATCGGCTCTGCCGATCTTGATGTGGTGTGCAACTCGATCTATCCGATTGCCGTTGCCATTGGAGTGGCAGCGGCTTGAGGACGGAACGCTCGCGCCGAATTGGGTCGCGGGTGTCGTGCTCTCGCGGCTCGGACGTTGAAAGGCCGGAGCGCATCCGGGCGAACGGCCATCCTGGTTGATCGTGGAAGACCAGCCAACCACCGCTGAGACGACCGACCCCGAGGGCAGGCGGGTCGTCTTGGCGGATGCGGTCTGGCGCGAGAAGATCGTCCGAGACCATCCGGAGATCGTCACGCATATGTCCGATGTTCTGCGGGCTGTGACCAGCCCCGATCATGTTGCTGCCGACCCGATCTTCGACGCGCGCAGTCGCTACTACGTGCGGGGCGTCGGTCCAAGTCGATGGCTGCTTGTCGTCGTAAGCTATGAGCAGGTGCCGGCGCGGATAGTCTCCGCGTTCGCCAACCGGAAGGACCCAAGATCATGGAGCGCGTGAACATCACGATCGGGCCGCTGAGCTTCGATCACGCCGACTACGACGCCGACAACGACGTGCTGTATCTGCATGTCGGCGAGCCGCAGGCGGGCGAGGGCGAGGAGACGCCGGAGGGCCACGTCGTCCGCTACGCGCCCGGGACTAGTCGGATCGTGGGGCTGACGGTGCTTGGGGCACGGCGCGTGTTGGAGCGTGACGGGCTTCTTGCGGTCACGGTTCCGGGCACCGTTGAGACGAGCGCGGAGCAACTGGCGCCAGCGCTCGCAGCCGTTTAGCGCGTAGGCACCTCGGAGCGATCGACTCAGACCATCACATAGGTCGGGTCGAGTGAGGATCGCCCTCGCCATCGGCCGCGTGCTCGGCGAGCCGGTCGAGTCCCTGTTCGGGGGTGCAAGAAGGTCCTCGAGGAGGTCAAGCTATCGCCCGCGTCGATCAATAAGACGATCACGCGGCTCGGGCAGATTCTCGAGGTTGCGGTCGAGTACCGGCTGATCGAGCGCAACCCCGCGCGTGGTCGGCGCCGTCGCCTCAAGCCGAGCAGGCCGTCGCCAGTCTGGCTGGACTCGGCCGAGCAGATCGCAGCGCTCCTCGATGCCGCTGGTGAGCTGGACCGCAAGGCGCCGAAGGACAAACGGCACGTGAAGCGCCGTGCGATCCTCGCCACGCTGACGTTCGCCGGTCTGCGGATCGGCGAGCTGATCGACCTTCGCTGGCGTGACGTGAACCTCGCTGATGGGCGCATGACCGTCCGCGAGAGCAAGACCGACGCAGGCGTGCGAACGGTGGACCTGCTGCCGGCGTTGCGCGACGAGCTGCTGGCGCTCAAGGCGCACACGAACGCGCCGGCGAACGCGCGTGGATTCCCGACGCAGGCGGGCGGCCCGATGAACCCCTCGAACGTCCGCAATCGCATCCTGACGCCCGCTGCGAAGCTGGCGAGGGAACGTCTGGAGCAGGCGGGCGGAACACCGCTGCCTGCCGGTCTGACGCCTCACAAGCTGAGGCACACGTTCGCCTCGGTACTCGTGGCGCTCGGGACCGATCCAGGTGCCGTGATGGATCAGCTCGGCCACACCGACCCGACGTTTACGCTGCGTGTCTACCGCCACGGTATGAGGCGCGATGTCACGTCGAAGGGCCTGCTTGCTCGCCTCGTGGGCGCGGGCGGGGCGGCGCCGGTCCCGGTGAGCGAGGCCCCGGTGACGGCGGCGCTCGGATGAGCCGTCCAACGTGCTCCCGGCGTCAATGAAGCGGCTGCTCGCGCGCCAGCACGTCGAAGGCCGCCCAGTACGGCGCCACGTGCTCGTCGTACCACGCGGCCCCGTGGAATAGGGCGATGGCCTCGCCGGCGGCGTCGATCCCCTCGCCCACGACGGAGAGCATCACCGACGCGGCTACGGCCCGGCGTTCCCACGTCGGGTCGGGACCGCGGGCCATCGTTCGCAGTAGAGGAGCAACCTCGCCCTCTACGGCTGCGCGCTGGTGATGTGCGGCCTCGGACATCTTCGTGTAGATGTGTTTGGTGACGGGGCCGGTGCGTGCGAGTTCTGGCTTTACCTCGGCGATCATCACGGCGGCTAGTTGTCCTGCCCACGGAGGTTGTGAACGCGGCTGATGGGCGGCCGGTTCTCGATCCCTGAGTGTGGTCTGCGCGTGTTGTAGTGCTCGAGCCAGTGTGGCAGGGCTTGGTTGCGGTGGTGGTGTGAGCGGTAGCTGAGGCCGTAGGCCCACTCTCTTGCCATGCTCTGGTGGAAGCGCTCAACCTTCCCGTTTGTCTGGGGCCGGTAGGGCTTGGTGCGTAGGTGCTTGATCTCTCGGGCGGTAAGCAGTTCGCGTAGGGACTGGTTCTTGATGTAGACCCAGGCGTTGTCCGTCATGAGGCGCTTGGCGTGGATGCCACGCGCGGCGAACCAGTCGAGTGCGCGGGTGGTGAACGCGGTGACCGTTGCTGCTCGTTCGTCGTCGAGCAGCTCGACGTAGGCCAGGCGGGAATGATCGTCGATGACCGCGTGAGCGAAGTCATAGCCCCGGCCCGCGCGCTTCTCGGCCGCGCGCTTCTCAGCACCCGTCTGGTTGCGGACCCCAGTCACGGCGTGCCCTGGCCGCTCAAAGCGCGCATGGCGTGCAGTGTCCATGTGCAACAGATCTCCAGGGCACGGCCACTCATAGCGTCTGGCGGGCTCACGCGGTGAGCGCTTGATCCGAGAGAGGCCATGGCGATGCAGCACCTTCCACACCGTCGAGTGAGGGTGCCCGGTTCTGCCAGCGACGAGTCGTGGTCCCCATCCGGTGTGTCGCCTGGCCTCACAGATGCGCTCCTGCTCGATCGCGTCAAGCAACCGAGGGCTGTGCCGAGGGCGGCTGGAACGGTCAAACAGCCAGACGCCTGAGACGAGCTCATCCGAGGTGGCATCCAGCCGCCGGCGCCACCAGCGATGAGCCGTTGCCACCGAGACACCAAAGCGTTCAGCGGCCTGCCTCAACGTCATCCCATCGATCACCGCCTGCGTCAACGCCAGCCGACCGGCCGGTCCGAGCTTCGCTCTACCGTGGATCTGCATCCGGGTCCTCCTAGGTCGTGAGCCTTCGCAGACCCACAGCCTCGGATGAGGCCCGGATGCCTCCTCAGCCGTTCACAACCTACGTGGGCACGTCAACTAGTCGCTCCTCGTAGCGCTGTTCGGCGGCACGGACAACGCCGGGGCTGACGTAGTCGCCGTCGAGCCACTTGCAAAGCAGCTCGTCCTCGTTGGGGTCTCCGAGGGCGGAGAGCAGCCGGCTTGCCTCGTGCAGCGCCCGGCCGAGATGGAGCACCTCCGCGGTGAACCCTTGCTCGATGAGGCTGATGAGTGCTCGGGCGATCCCGATGCAGCGGCCTGTCATCTGCCACACGGCGGCGGGACGGGAGCGCCCGGTGAGGTCGAGATCAGAGCCGTCGGCGAGTGCCTGGTGCGCGTGAGCGAGAGCGTCGAGGGCTAGTCGCCGCGCTGTCAGGTGCGCTGCGATCGGCTGTTCAAGGCGGGGCCGGTCAGCAGCGTCTCGCGCGGCCTGCTCGTCTCGGTTGCGTGCGATTTGCGGCGGGAGGTCACGCGCCGTAACGCTCGGGTTGAGCTGGTCGGGTGGCATCTGAAAAGGCAGCGAAAAGGCAGCAGTCACGGGATGGACCTTTATGCAAGGTCGAAAATCTCAAGCGCGCCCGGGCCGATTCGAACGGCCGACCTCTCGCTCCGGAGGCGAGCGCTCTATCCACTGAGCTACGGGCGCAGACGACGCCTCACTGACGCCACCACCGACCCCGGAGCTTAGCGCCGACGGCGTGCGCCGGCTGACCGCGCGAGGACGGCCGCCGCTACCGTAGCCAGCATGGATCTGTCTGTCTTCCTGGCCGGTACCGCCGGCTCTGTACCGAGTGCGCGGCGTGGGCTGCCCGCCGTCGTGATCAGGCGCGGCGGCGACAGGCTGCTGTTCGACTGCGGAGAAGGAACGCAGCGCCAGTTGCTGCGCTCGGTGGGGCTGGCCGACATGGACAGTGTGTTCATCACGCACTTCCATGCCGACCACTGGCTGGGGCTACCGGGAATGCTCAAGTCCTTTGCCTTGCGCGAGCGCAGCGAGCCGCTCACCGTCTACGGACCGCCGGGGTTGAACGAGCTCATGGGCGTCATGCGAACCGTCTACGGACGGCTCCCATATGAGCTCGGCATCGTCGAGCTCGCGCCCGCGGAGACGGTCGAGCGCGACGGCTATGTGATCGCCGCGATCCCCGTTAACCACAAGGGCCCCGCTTCGTTCGGCTATGCCCTCGTCGAGGACTCGCGGCCCGGCCACCTCGACCCGCGTCTGGCCGAGGAGCTGGGGGTGCGTCCCGGGCCGGACTTCGGGCGGCTGCAGCGCGGTGAGACGGTCGCGGGGGTGAAACCCGAGCAGGTGCTCGGCCCCACACGCGAGGGTCGCAAGGTCGTGATCTCGGGCGACACCTCGCCCTGTGAGGCGCTGAGGATCGCCGCCCACCAGGCGGACGTGCTCGTGCACGAGGCGACGTTCATCGAGGAGGAGCTCGAGCGCGCGCGCCAGACGTCGCACAGCACCGCCCGCCAGGCAGCCGAGCTGGCGCGCGAGGCCGACGTGCGGCTGCTGGTGCTCACGCACGTATCCAGCCGCTACGCCGGCGGTGAGGTCCGCGACGAGGCGCGCGCCGTATTTCCCGACGCCGAGGCCGCGCGTGACTTCGACACGATCCACGTCCCGTTTCCCGAGCGAGGCCGTGCGAGCATCGAGCGCTGGTCCGAGCGGCTCGCGCGTGAACGCGCGCTGCAGCGCCCCGACGCCGGCGAGTCGACGCAACGCGCGCCCGACGGCCAGTCGCGCGAGCAGCCATCGGAGGCCGTCGCTTCCCCCTGATACATTCCAACGGCTCCTTTAACCCGGTCCCGTGAGGCCAGGAAGGAAACGATGCAGGCAGACGAGAAGGTCGTCCTCCACGAGGACGAGATCGGGCGGGCGCTCACGCGCATCGCCCACGAGATCCTCGAGCGCAACTCCGGCGATGACGCGCCCGCGCTCGTCGGTATCCATCGTCGCGGTGCCTTCCTCGCACAGCGGCTGCACGGTCTGCTCGAGGGCCTGATCGGCGGTGAGGTTCACCTCGGCGACCTGGACATCGGCTTCTACCGCGACGACGTCGCCACGCGGCCTGACGCGCCGGTGCTGCATGCCTCGCACATCGACTTCGACGTCAACGGCCTCACCGTGGTGATCGTCGACGACGTGCTCTACACCGGGCGCACCGTGCGCGCTGCGATCGAGGCGCTGTTCGCCTACGGGCGCCCGCAGCGCGTGCAGCTCGCCGTGCTCGCCGACCGCGGCCACCGCGAGCTTCCGATCCGCCCCGATTACGTGGGCAAGAACCTGCCCACCTCCGGCGACGAGCGCGTATACGTGCGCCTGCGCGAGCTGGACGGCGTCGACGAGGTCGCCATAGCGCCCAACTCCAACCCGATGCAACCCCACGCGATGGAGGTAGGAGCATGAACCACCTGATCTCGATCGAGGATCTGCAGCGTACGGACATCGAACGGATCGTCAGCCAGGCGGAGCGTTTCGCCGAGGTCTCCGACCGCGAGATCAAGACGCTGCCCACGCTGCGCGGGCGGATGGTGCTCAACCTCTTCTACGAGTCTTCCACCAGGACGCGCAGCTCCTTCGAGCTGGCCGCCAAGCGCCTTTCCGCGGACGTCGTCAACTTCGCCGCCAGCGGCTCCAGCGTCGAGAAGGGCGAGTCCTTGAAGGACACTGTGCTCACGCTCAGCGCCCACAAGCCCGACGCGATCGTGCTGCGCACCCCCTGGGCCGGTGCCGCTGAGCTCGTCTCGCGCTGGTGCAGCGCCGCGATCGTCAACGCCGGTGACGGCAAGCGCGAGCACCCCACGCAGGCGCTGCTCGACGTCTACACGCTGCGCCAGCGTCTGGGCGCGATCGACGGCGCCTCCATCTGGATCGTCGGCGACGTCATGCACTCGCGCGTCGCGCGCTCCAACGTGCTTGCCTTCCAGCGCATGGGCGCCAAGGTCACCGTCGCTGGGCCACCCACGCTGATCCCGCGCGGAGTGGAGGCGCTCGGCTGCGGCGTGCGCTACACGCTCGACGAGCTCGACAGCGCCGACGTCGTCTACGCGCTGCGCATGCAGAACGAGCGCATGAACGACACCTGGGTGCCCTCCATCCGCGAGTACGCCGCCTGGTACCAGATCAACGGCAAGCGCCTTTCGCCACGCCAGATCCTCATGCACCCCGGTCCTGTCAACCGCGGCGTGGAGCTCTCCGGCGAGGTCGTCGACTCGCCGCAGGCCGTCATCACGGCGCAGGTCGAAGCCGGCGTGGTCGTGCGCATGGCCGTGCTCTACGAGCTGCTCGCAGGTGCACACCAGGCTCGGCAGGCCCCCGCGCCGAGCCTCGGCGCCGGGGTTGAGCAGCACGCGTCGATGCCGGAACCGGTGGGCGGGGGCCGGGCGGCGTGAGCGCCATCAAGCCACTCGTGGGCGGGCTGCAACTGCCCGCCGATCTGCTGCTGCGCGACGTGCACGTGCTCGACCCGCGGGCGGGGATCGACGCGCGCCGGGACCTGCGAGTACGAGACGGGCGCATCGTCGAGATCGCCGAGCCGGGCACGCTCGAGCCGGAGTCCGGCGGCGAGGGCGCAGAGGAGCTGATCGATGGTGCAGGGCGGCTGCGGCTGCTGCCCGCGTTCTTCGACCCGCACGTGCACCTGCGTACGCCCGGGCAGGAGCACAAGGAGGACATCTCAAGCGGCACGCGCGCCGCTGCCGCCGGCGGCTTCTGTGCGGTCATCGCGATGCCCAACACCGACCCCGTGCTCGACTCCGCGCCGCTGCTGCGCTCGCTGCGCGACGCCGCTCAGCGTGAGGCGCGCGTGCCCGTCGGCTTACTGCCCGCGATCACCCGCGGGCTCGCCGGCGACCAGCTCACCGAGATGGCAGAGCTCCGCCAGGAGGGCGCGCTCGGCTTCACCGACGACGGCAAGCCCGTGCACAGCGCCGGCATGCTGCGCAAGGCGCTGCAGTACCAGCGGCTGTGCGGCGGCGTCCTCGCCCTGCACGAGGAGGACACCACGCTCTCGCGCGGGGGATCCATGCACGAGGGCACGGTCAGCGCAGCGTTGGGGATCGCTGGCATCCCAACCGTCGCCGAGTCCACGATGGTCGCGCGCGACGCCGCGCTCGCAGGCTACGAGGACGGGCGCGTGCACTTCCAGCACCTCTCCTGTCTCGCCTCCGTCGAGGCCGTCGCCGACGCCAAGGCACGCGGCTGGCGCGTCAGCGCGGAGGTCTGCCCGCACCACCTGCTGCTCACCGAGGAGGACGTGCGCAGCATGAACACGAGCATGAAGATGCACCCGCCGCTCGCCACCGAGGCCGACCGCCTGGCACTGATCGAGGGCCTGCGAACGGGGACGATCGATTGCGTCGCCACCGACCACGCTCCACACGCCCGCCACGAGAAGGAGGTCCCCTTCGAGCAGGCGCCGATGGGCAGCACAGGTCTTGAGACCGCGTTCGCAGCGCTTCACACCGGCCTGGTACTGCAGGGGCTGATCGACCTGCCATTGCTCGTCGAGCGCATGACCGCTGGCGCCGCGATGTTCGAACTGCCCACGCCGACCATCGCCGTGGGGGAGAGCGCCAACCTCACGCTCGTTGACCTCGACGCCGAGTGGGTCGCCGGCGAGCACGGGTGGGAGAGCCGCTCGGAGAACTGCTGCTTCGCCGGACGCGCGCTGCAGGGCCGCGCGCTGATGACGCTCGCCGCCGGCGCGATCGCGCATCGCGACCGAGCACTGGCGATGGTGGGCGCCTGATGGCCCTGCTCACACGCGAGCGCACCGCTCTGATCGTCGTGGACGTGCAGCAGGGCTTTCGCCCATACGCGTCCTTCGAGGGCGTCGCCCGCGCCTGCGCCACGCTGCTGGAGGCCGCGCGCATCCTCGGCCTGCACACGCTCGTCAGCGAGCAGTACCCCAAAGGGCTCGGTCACTCCGCGCCTGAGCTGCGGCTGACCGATGAGCCGTTGATCGAGAAGAGCGTGTTCTCCGCTGCGCGCGCTGAGGGCTTCGATCTCGGTGGCGCCAAGCATGCGATCGTGTGCGGCATCGAGACCCACGTGTGCGTCAGCCAGACCGTGCACGACCTGCTCGCCGACGGGATCGAAGTGCACGTGCCCGCCGACGCCGTCGGCTCGCGCCATCAGATCGACTACGAGTGTGGCCTCGAGCGCATGATCGGGGCCGGTGCCGTGCTCAGCACCGTCGAGACGGCGCTCTTCGAGCTGCTCGAGTGCGCCGGCACCCCCGAGTTCAAAGCCGTCCAGAAGCTGATTCTGTGAGCGACGCGACGGCATACGTCCTCCTCGAGGACGGCACGCGCTTCGACGGCCAGGGCTGCGGCGCGACCGGTTCCTCGCCGAGCGAGGGCCACGCCGTCGGCGAGGTCGTGTTCACGACCGGCATGTCCGGCTACCAGGAGTCGATGACCGATCCCTCGTTCGCCGGGCAGCTGATCGCCTACACCTACCCGCACATCGGCAACTACGGCGCGAGCGGGCAGGCGATGGAGTCAGAGCGCGCGTGGGCGCGCGCGGCGATCATGCGCGAGGCGTGTAACCGCGAGGACGCGCCCAGCGCCGAGCGCGGCTGGCTGGACTGGCTCGAGGACTGCGGTGTGCACGCGATCAGCGGCGTCGACGTGCGCACGCTCGTCATGCACATCCGCAAGGCCGGCGCCATGCGCGGGGGGGTGTTCCCCGCGTCCATGCCCGAGGCGCAGGCACGCGAGCTTATCGCCGCAGAGCCGGCGATGGCCGGCCAGGATCTCGCCCGCACAGTCACACCCGAACGCGTCACCTGCCACGGGCAGGCCGGCGACGGGCCGCGCATCTCCGTGATCGACTCCGGCATCAAGGCCTCCATGGTGCGCGAGCTCGTCGCGCGCGGCGCGCGCGTCACGCTGCACCCGTGCACGAGCGGCGCCGAGGAGCTGCTCGCCGAGGACCCCGACGCGGTCTTCCTCTCAAACGGCCCCGGCGATCCCGCCGCGCTCGGATACATAGTCGACACCGTGCGCGCGATCGTCGGCAAGAAGCCCGTCTGGGGGATCTGTCTCGGCCACCAGCTTCTGTGCCGGGCGGTCGGCCTGGATACCTACAAGCTGCCCTTCGGCCACCACGGCGCCAACCACCCTGTCCGCGACCTGCAGACCGGGCGCGTGGAGATCACCTCCCAGAATCACGGCTTCGCCGCGCTCGGCCCCGGTGGCGCGCGCACGATCGACAGCGACGAGCCCGTGCGCTGGGAGACCGACTTCGGCGCCGCAGCGCTCTCGCACGTGAACCTCTACGACCGCACCGTCGAGGGTCTCGAGCTGCTCGACGTGCCAGGCGGCACCGTCCAGTACCACCCCGAGGCCGGTCCCGGCCCGCACGACAGCCTCTACCTGTTCGACCGCTTCCTGCAGAGGATCGCGGAGGCCGCGTGATGGCGGCTCACCATTTTCGGGAGACACGTTCGCGCGTGTTCTCGCCGGCCGCAGCGGCGCCGGTCACCACACCCACCGGCGGTGCGGATGCCTAGAAGAGACGACATCCACAAGATCCTGATCCTCGGCTCCGGGCCGATCGTGATCGGGCAGGCCGCCGAGTTCGACTACTCCGGCGTGCAGGCGTGCAAGGTGCTGCGCGAGGAGGGCTACGAGGTCGTGCTCGTCAACTCCAACCCCGCCACGATCATGACCGACCCCGAGTTCGCCGACGCCACCTACATCGAGCCGCTCTTGCCGGGGCCCGTGGCGCAGGTGATCGAGCGCGAGCGCCCCGACGCGCTGCTCGGCACGCTCGGCGGGCAGACCGCATTGAACCTGTCAAAGGCGCTGCACGACGACGGCACGCTCGAGCGCTTCGGCGTGGAGCTGATCGGCGCCAACTACGACGCGATCGCCTGCGCCGAGGACCGCGATCTGTTCCGCGAGGCGATGGCCAAGGCCGGGCTGCGCATGCCCAACAGCGAGATCGTCACCAGCATCGAGGAAGCGCGCGCGGCGATGGTCGGGGCGAACGGCGGGAAGGGCTCGCTCGGGCTGCCGTGCATCGTACGCCCCGCCTTCACCCTCGGCGGGCGCGGCGGCGGCATCGCGCGCACCGAGGAGGAGTTCGAGCGGATCGTCGCCAAGGGCATCGAGGCCTCGCCGATCGGCCAGGTGCTGCTCGACGAGTCCGTGATCGGCTGGGGCGAGTTCGAGCTCGAGGTGATGCGCGACGGCGCCGACAACGTCGTGATCGTCTGCTCGATCGAGAACGTCGACCCGATGGGCGTGCACACCGGCGACTCCGTCACCGTCGCCCCGCAGCAGACGCTCACCGACCACCTCTACCAGCAGCTGCGCGACCAGGCGATCAAGGTGATCCGCGCGGTCGGCGTTGAGACCGGCGGCTCCAACGTCCAGTTCGCCGTCAACCCCGACACCGAAGAGATCCTCGTGATCGAGATGAACCCGCGCGTCTCGCGATCCAGCGCGCTCGCCTCCAAGGCCACCGGCTTCCCCATCGCCAAGATCGCCGCGCGCCTGGCCGTCGGCTACCGCCTCGATGAGATCGACAACGACATCACCGGCGCCACGCCCGCCTGCTTCGAGCCCACGATCGACTACGTCGTCGTGAAGTGGCCGCGCTTCGCCTTCGAGAAGTTCCCCAGCACCGACGCCACGCTCACCACGCACATGAAGTCCGTCGGCGAGGCGATGGCGATCGGCTCCACCTTCCAGCAGGCGTTCGCCAAGGCGCTGCGCTCGCGCGAGCTCGACAAGACGCCCGCACTCACCTCCCTATCCGACGAGCGCCTGCTGCAGAGCCTCGCCACGCCCGCAGCCGACCGCTACGAGACCGTGCTCGAGCTGCTGCGCAGAGGCACCAGCATCGACGCCGTGCACGAGCAGACACGCATCGACCGCTGGTTCCTCAGCGAGCTGCAGGCGCTCGCGCTCGAACCCGAAGCGCCCTTCGCCGGACACCGCTCCTTCCGCTCTGTGGACACCTGCGCCGCCGAGTTCCCCGCGCGCACGCCCTACTACTACTCGGGCTGGGAGGGCGCCGCCGCCCATGAGGTGCGCAGGGGCGAGCGCGAGTCCGTCGTGATCCTCGGCTCCGGGCCCAACCGCATCGGCCAGGGGATCGAGTTCGACTACTGCTGCGTGCACGCCGCCATGACCGTGCGCGAGTCAGGGCGCGACGCCGTGATGATCAACTGCAACCCCGAGACCGTCTCCACCGACTACGACACCTCCGATCGCCTGTACTTCGAGCCGCTCACGCTCAAAGACGTGCTCGCCGTCGTGGAGATCGAGAAACCACTCGGCGTGATCGTCCAGTTCGGCGGGCAGACACCTTTGAAGCTCGCCGCCGGACTGCTCGAGGCAGGTGTGCCCGTGCTCGGCACGAGCGTCGATGCGATCGACCTCGCCGAGGACCGCGCCCGCTTCGGCGCGCTGCTCGACCGCCTCGGCTACAAGGCGCCGCCCTACGCCACCGCCGGCTCGCTGCAGCAGGCGCTGAAGTGCGCCGACCTCGTCGGCTTCCCGCTGATCGTGCGCCCCTCCTACGTGCTCGGCGGGCGCGCGATGGAGATCGTCTACGCCCACGACGGCCTCGCCGACTACCTGCGCCGCGAGGTCGCAGGCGCAGGGTCCGGCAACGACGCTGCACGCGAGAGCCCGGAGGGCTCCCCTTCAATCTTCCTCGACCGCTTCTTGGAGGATGCCACCGAGGTCGACGTCGACGCGCTGTGCGACGGCCACGAGGTGTGGATCGCCGGGATCATGCAGCACGTCGAGGAGGCCGGCGTGCACTCCGGCGACAGCGCCTGCGTGCTGCCGCCGCACTCGCTCGGCGAGGAGATGCTCGAGCAGATCCGCACCGCCACGCGCGAGATCGCGCTTGCGATCGGCGTCGTCGGGCTGATCAACGTGCAGTACGCGATCGCCGGCGGCGAGCTGTATGTGATCGAGGCCAACCCGCGCGCGTCGCGGACCGTCCCGTTCGTCTCCAAGGCGATCGGCCTGCCGCTGGCGAAGCTCGCCTGCCGCGTGATGCTCGGCGAGGCGATCGCCGACCTCGACCTCCCGCACGAGCGCCAGGGCATCGGCTTCGGCGAGCACGTCTCCGTGAAGGAGGCCGTGCTGCCGTTCGACCGCTTCGAGGGATCCGACGCGCTGCTCGGGCCCGAGATGCGCTCCACCGGCGAGGTCATGGGCATCGCGCGCGATTTCCCCACCGCGTTCGCCAAGGCGCAGGCCGCCGCCGGCGTGCCACTGCCCAGCAAGGGCACCGTCTTCATCACCGTCACCGACGCCGACAAGTCCGGCGCCTTCTCCATCGCCCAGAGCCTGCACGAATGCGGCTTTCAGATCGTCGCCACGCGCGGCACCGCCGAGGCGATCTCACGCATGGGTGTGCCCGCGCAGGCGATCAACAAGATCGCAGAGGGCTCCCCGCACGTGCTCGACTGGATCGAGCGCGGCGACGTGGACCTCGTCGTGAACACGCCCACCGGCGTCGGCGCGCGCACCGATGGCTATGAGATCCGTCGCGCCGCCGTCGCGCACGGCATCCCCTGCCTGACCACGCTCGCCGCCGGCATCTCCGCCGCGCGCGCGATCGCCAGCGCCCACCGCAACGGCGCGCCTGAGGTCCTCTGCCTGCAGGAGCTGCACGGTGGCACGCGCTCACCCGGCGGCGTGCGCCAGGGGAGCCCCGACGGGGCCGGGGTGGCGTGAGTCAGGCGCGCTTCGGCCGTCGCCTAATGACGGTCACGGGGATCGACGAGCTGGGCGCCTACCGCGTGCTGCGGGCTGTCGACGCTGAGCGCTCGGCCGGCGGTGAGACGGACGTGTGGGATCCCGCGCCCGGGCAGTTCGCGATGCTCGCCGCCGTGGAGCGTTGGGGCGGGGGGGAAGGCGAGCGGCCATACCTGCCAAGGGCCTTCTCCGTCGCGCGGATCGCCGACGGCGAGTCGCAGTTCCTGCTCGAGGACGTCGGGCCCGGCACGAACAGGCTCTGCGAGCTGAGCGCCGGGGATGGACTTTGGGCGCTAGGCCCGCTCGGCAAAGGCTTCGTCATCCCCAACGAAAACCGTCGCGCGCTGCTCGTCGGCGGTGGCGTGGGCATCGCGCCGCTCGCCATCCTGCAGGACACGCTCGCCGGCGGGGTCGGCGCAGGTGGGGCGCAGGGCGCTGACGTGACGGTGCTGCTCGGCTTTCGCGACCGCCAGCGAGCAGAGGGGGCGGCGCTCCTGAACGGCGCGCACGTCGCCACCGACGACGGCTCCATCGGCCACCACGGCCTCGTCACCGAGCTGCTCGCCGCCGAGATCGAGCGCGACCCGCACGCCGTCGTCTACGCATGCGGGCCCGCCGGCATGCTCGAGGGCGTGCGCGCTCTTTGCGCCGAGACCGACACACCTGCACAGCTCGCGCTGGAGGCAGGCATGGCCTGCGGCTACGGTGCCTGCTTCGGCTGCGTGGTTCCGCGACGCGGCGGCGGTTACCTGCGCGTGTGCGTCGACGGGCCCGTGATCGACGCCGCTGAGCTCGAGCATGTCGATCACCACGCCGGGGCGCCTGCGTGAGCGTCGAGTTCTGCGGGCTCACGCTCGCGCACCCGATCATCAACGGCTCCGGCACGTTCGACGCGATCGCCGCGCGGCGCGTGTTCGGAGAGGAGCTGCTCGAGCGGTTCCCGTTCTCAGCGTACGTGTCCAAGACGATCACGCTCGAGCCGCGCGCCGGCAACCCACCGCCGCGGCTGTGGGAGACCGCAGCCGGGCTGATCAACTCGATCGGCCTGCCCAACAAGGGCCTCGAGGGCTATCTGCGCGAGGACCTCCCGCAGCTCGCCCAGCTCACCACCGCCGCGCGCACGCCCGTCGGCGCGGCGGCGCCCGTGCCGCTGATCACGAACGTCATGGGCGCCAACGCCGACGAGCTGGCCCTGCTCGTCGAGGCGTGCGACGCACGGCCGGAGATCGCAGCGATCGAGCTCAACGTGTCCTGTCCCAACGTCAAGACGGGCCTTGACATCGGCGCCGACCCCGGCCAGCTCGAGCAGGTGCTCAGCGCCGTGCGCGGGCGCACCGCCAAGCCGCTGATCGTGAAGCTCACGCCCAACACCGCCGACGTGCCCGCCTGTGCGCACGGTGCCGAACAAGGCGGCGCCGATGCCGTGTCGCTGATCAACACGCTGCGCGCCACCGCGCTCGCTCCCACCGGCGCGCGCGGCGCGAGGTGGCTTGGGGGAGGGGCAGGCGGACAGTCCGGACCCGCGATCCGCGCCGTCGCGCTCGCCCAGGTCGCCGCCGTGGCCGCGCAGGTTGCGCTCCCAGTGATCGGCATGGGGGGTGTGCAGAGCGCCGCACACGCGCGTGATCTTCTGGACGTTGGCGCAACCCTCGTCGCGGTCGGAACGGAGAGCTTTCGCGACCCCGCAGCAGGTGTGAGGATTGCGCAGGGATTGTGAGGAATGGTGCGGTTTGCGCCCCCGTGCGGCCTCGCTTCCCAGCCCTACACACCAGCCTCCAGCGCACGCTGCGCCATCGCATTGATCGGAGGGTGTGACATAGACAAAACCCCTGCAAACTCCGCGGGATACCATCCACCAGCCTCGATGTGTCTATACCTAAACCTGAGGTACAGGTGAATTCATGGCTTTGGGCTTGCGCGGTGATCGCGGGCGTGTAGACTCGCCGCCCATGGCGCCGGCGACCGGAACGACGTCCGCAAACACCTCCACTGCTCCCGAGCGCTCCCTCAATCAGAGGATGGATGCGCTTGCACGAGCCAACCAGATTCGCATCCAGCGTGCGCAGCTCAAGCGCGACCTGAAGGCCGGTCGGCGCTCGATCCACTCGCTGCTGCTGGACCCGCCCGAGTTCGTTGAGACGGCCAAGGTCTTCGACATGTTGCTCGCCGTCCCCAAGTACGGGCGCGTGAAGGTCAACAAGATCCTCGCCCACTGCCGCATCGCCCCCAGCAAGACCATCGGGGGCCTCTCAGAGCGCCAGCGCAGCGAGCTCATCTCCCTGTTGCATCACTAGCGTCGCATCCCGCCCAGGAGCTTGAGGGTCTCTGAGATTCCCGCCGCGGGCGACACTAGGGTCACGACGGTGGCGCGCGTGTTCGTCATAACGGGACCCTCGGGGGTCGGCAAGGGGACGCTCATCAGAGGGCTGATGGAGCGGCTGCCCAAGCTCGAGCTGTCCGTCTCCGCCACCACCCGCGCGCCGCGACCCGGCGAGCGAGACGGCATCGACTACCACTTCCTCAGCCGCGAGGAGTTCGACCGCAAGGTCGGTGAGCAGGACTTCGTCGAGCACGCCGACTATGCCGGTCGCAGCTACGGCACGCTGCGCTCCGAGCTGGAGGATCGCGTGCGCGAAGGGGTGCCCGTCGTGCTCGAGATCGAGGTTCAGGGCGCCCGCCAGGTGCGCGCCGCGATGCCCGAGGCCGTGCAGGTGTTCATCGCGCCACCCTCGCTCGCCGCGCTGCGCACGCGCCTGATCGGGCGCGGCACCGACGACAGCGAGGAGGTCGAGCGGCGCCTGCGCGTCGCCGAGGAGGAGCTCACCGCGCAGCCCGAGTTCGCGCACGTCGTCGTCAACGACCGGCTCGACGAGGCGCTCGAGCGACTCACCTCCGTCGTCGCCGGCGAGCTCGACTGACGCGGCGCACTACACTGCAAGGCCAACAAGGAAAGGCAAGACACCTGTGATCTCTCCCCGCATCGACCGCCTGCTCGAGCAGGTCGACTCCAACTACGCCGGCGTGATCGTGGCCGCCAAGCGCGCCCGCCAGATCAACAGCTACTACCACAACCTCGGCGAGGGGACCTTCGACGAGTTTCCGCCCCCGATGGTCGAAACCGTCTCCAAAAACTACCTCACGATCGCCCTCGAGGAGGTAGCAGCCGGAAAGATGAAGTACCACTACAGGTAGCCGTGGGCGACTACAGGTAGCCGTGGGCGCGGCGCGCTTCGGCGTCCTCGTTCGCTCGCGTGCGAAGCACGCCACGCTCTCTGCGTCCTTGAATCGCTTGGCCCACGACTCCCTGTAGGCGCGGCGCTTCGACGCGGCGCGAAAGGGTGCCCGGTCACGCGCAAAGGGTGCGCCATGGGTTGCTAGTACGGGCCGCTGGCTCTACAACCTCTAGTCATGTCGCGGATATTGCTTGGCGTGAGCGGTGGGATCGCTGCTTACAAGGCGCTCGAGCTGGTGCGTCTTGCCACTGGCGCGGGGCACTCCGTGCGCGTTGTGCAGACTCCCGCGAGCGAGCGGTTTGTCGGGAAGGCTTCGTTCGCGGTGCTCACCGGGGCGCCCGTGCTCACCAGCGAGTTCGAGCGCGACCCCGCGCGGGGGGCTTTCCCCGACCAGGCACAGCCCGATCACGACCCGCTCAGCCACCTCGAGCTCGTGGCCAACGCGGACGTGTACGTGGTTGCGCCCGCGTCGGCCAACACGGTTGCCAAGCTCGCCGCCGGCCTCGCGGACAACCTGCTCAGCAGCTGTGCGCTCGCCGCGAGCTGCCCGCTCGTGATCGCGCCCGCGATGAACAACCGCATGTACGAGCATCCGGCGACGCAGGCGAACCTGCGCACGCTGACTGAGCGCGGCGTGCTCGTCGTCGAGCCCGACGTCGGGCGGCTCGCGTCGCTCGGGGAGGAGGGCGTGGGTCGTCTCGCCGAGCCCTCGCGGATCCTCGCTGCGTGCGCGCAGGCGATCGCCGGGGCCGCGTCCGTGACCGCCACCGCCGTCGCGGCCAACGGGTCGAACGGCCGCGCGCAGAGCATGCGCGGGCTGAAGGTGCTCGTCACCGCGGGCGGCACGCGCGAGCCGATTGACAGCGTGCGCTATGTCGGCAACAGCTCATCCGGGCGCATGGGCTTCGCGCTCGCACAGGCCGCAAGCGAACGCGGCGCGCAGGTAACGCTCGTGGCTGCCAACGTCGCGCTCGGCACGCCGCCGGGCGTCGTCCGTCGCGAGGTCGTCACGGCGGCCGAACTCGACGCCGCCTGCCGGCAGGAGTTCCCCGACTGCGACGTGCTCCTGATGAGCGCGGCGGTCGCCGACTTCACACCTGCGCAGCCGGCGCCGGGCAAGCTCAAGAAGTCAGACCGTGAGCGCCTGGAGCTCGTGCTCGAGCCAACCGCCGATGTGCTCGCGGGCCTCTCCGCCCATCGCCGCGACGGCCAGACGCTCGTCGGGTTCGCCGCCGAGCACGGTGAGCGCGCGGTGGAGATCGCACGCGCCAAGCTCACCGCAAAGGGTCTCGACGCGCTCGTCGTCAACGACATCTCACGCGATGACATCGGCTTCGACGTGGACGCAAACGAGGTCACGATCCTGACTGCCGCAGGATCGGGTAACGGACAGCCGATCCAGGAGCGCCACGTGCCGCGCGCGAGCAAGGCAGAGGTCGCCGACGCGATCCTCGATGCGGTCGGGAGCCTCCGAGCCAGTCGTTAAAATGCCGGCGATGGACAGCGTGTACGACCTCTATCAGCGGGGATGCGCGCTGCTCGACCACGGCGATCACCAGGCCGCGATCGTGCCGCTCAGCAAGGCCCGCGACCTGGAGCCGGACAAGGCCTCGATCCGCGAGGCGCTCGGGCGCGCGCTGTTTCACGCGCAGCGCTACGAAGGCGCCGCCGAGGAGTTCCAGGCGGTCGCCGCGCGCACGCCCACGAACGACTACGCGTTGTTCTGCCTAGGCCGTGCGATGCAGCTGCTGGGCCGCCATCGCGAGGCCTGCAAGCCGCTCGCGCTGGCGTGCTCGCTGGCACCCGAGCGGGCCGATTACCGGCTCTACCGCGAACGTGCGAGGCGCGACGCCGAGCGCGCCTGAGCCCGCCCCGCGGTAGGGCACCACTGCTATCCTCGAACCTAGAGCTTTCGTACCGTCGCGCAGGCGCCGGTAGTCGTACCGAGAGTGGGCGCCCGCCCGCTTTTTTTGCGTAAGGAGTGAGTTGATGACCCCGCTGCAGACAGATATAGAGAGGCGTCTGGCCGAGACCGAGCCAGACATCGAGGTCCTCCTGGCCGAGATCTCCGGCGGTCGCTGCCTGCGCGTGTTCATCGATCACCCAGACGGTGTAACGCTCGAGATGTGTGAGCGTGTGACGATGCTGTTGAACGATCTGCGGGAGCGCTACTCGCTCGAGGTCTCCTCACCCGGCAGCGAGCGTCCGCTCACCAAGCCGGCGCACTTCCGTCGTTTCGTCGGACGTCGGGCGCGCGTGCGTACGCGCCATCCGCGACCGCTCGCCCCGCTTGGCGATGGCGAACGTACGGGACCTGCACGCGCGGTGCAAAGCTTCACGGGGGAGCTGGTGGGGGCATCAGAGGATGAGATCACGCTGGCGGCCGACGGGGGCGTCATCGCGATCCCCTACTCGGAGATCCGTCGTTCCAACCTGATCGGGGAGTAGAGCAGCCATGTCACGCGAAATCCTTGAGGCAATGCACGCGCTCGCGCGGGAGAAGGGCATCGAGCCCGAGAAGCTGATGATCGCGCTTGAGGACGCGCTGCTCTCCGCCTACAAGAAGCAGCCCGGCTCCGCCAAGTACGCGCGCGTGGAAATGGACCGCGAGACGGCCGACTTCCGCGTCATCGAACTGAAAATCCCGGAGCGCCTGGAGGCGCACCTAATCGTCGAGACGATCGACGAGGAAACCACGATCGATCCCGAGACGGGGGAGATGCGCGAACCCGAGGAACCGGAAATCGACCCGAAGAAGTTTGCCGAATACCGCGATCAGATCGAGGAGGAAGACGTCACCCCCGACGACTTCGGCCGGATCGCCGCGCAAACCGCCAAGCAGGTGATCCTGCAGCGCATCCGCGAGGCCGAGCGCGACATGATGTACGAGGAGTACCGCGACCGTGTCGGCGAGCTGATCACCGGGATCGTGCAGCAGTCCGACTCCCGCTACACGCTCGTGCAGCTGCGCGAACGCGTCGAGGCTCTGCTGCCCAAGTCAGAGCAGGTCGAGGGCGAGCGCTACGACCACTCACAGCGCATCAAGGCCGTGATCAAGGAGGTCTCGCCGTCCACCAAGGGACCCGCGATCATCGTCTCCCGGCGCGACCCCGAGCTGATCAAGAAGCTGTTCGAGCTGGAGGTCCCCGAGATCGCCGACGGTCTCGTCGAGATCGCCAACGTCGCGCGCGAGCCCGGCTACCGCTCGAAGATCGCCGTCATCTCCCACACCGACGGCGTCGACCCCGTCGGCGCGTGCGTCGGCCCGCGCGGCTCACGCGTGCGCATGGTCGTCTCCGAGCTGCGCGGCGAGAAGATCGACATCATCCCCTTCAACGACGAGCCCGCGCGCTTCGTCGCCAAGGCCCTCTCGCCCGCCCGCGTGCGCGAGGTGCTCGTCGACGACGACGCCAAGCAGGCGACCGTGATCGTGCCCGACGACCAGCTCTCGCTGGCGATCGGACGCGAAGGCCAGAACGCGCGACTCGCCGCGCGCCTGACCGGCTGGCGCGTGGACATCCGCTCGGAGACCGAGTTCGCTGCCGAGGAGGCCGAGCACGGCTATGAGGAGGAGGAGGTGCAGGGTCGCTGCGCCGCGGTTCTCTCCAACGGCCGACGCTGTCCCAACGCGTCGCTTCCCAACTCACGCTACTGCGGCCTGGAAAGTCACCAGGCGCTCGCCCATATCGACAGCGACAACGTCGCTGACCTCGCGTCCGGCGGCGCCGAAGTCGACGTTGCCGTGGAGCCCGAGGAGCAGACAGCCGTTGAGCAACCTGCGCAGGAGGCGCCCGAGGCCGCAATTGAGCAGGTCGACGCGGTCGAGGAGCAGGCGACATAGAGCGTCACGTGCCCCGGCGCCGGTGTGTCGGCTGCGGGCGAATCGCGCCGAAGTCGGAGCTGCTGCGCATCGCGGCCGCGCCTGCCGACGCGGCCGCGCGCGCCCGGCCGCGGCGTGCCGTCGCCGACCGTGAGGCGAGGATGCCCGGCCGCGGCGCGTATCTGTGCATCGGCGAGCAGCCTGGCGTGCCGGCAGGTGAGTGCCTCGCGAGCGCCACGCGCCGCGGCGGCATCGCGCGGGCGCTGCGCTGCTCGGTAACAGTGGACCCCAAGCTCGTAGAATTGGTGAGCTGATGAGCAAAAAGCGCGTACACGAACTGGCCAAGGAGCACGGGCTCTCGAGCAAGGAGCTGCTCGAGAAGCTCAAGGCTGCCGGCATCGATGCCAAGGCCGCCGCGTCCTCTGTCGATGAGGCCGCCGCGCTGAAGGCGATCGCCGGTTCCGGCGCGCCCGCACCCGCCAGCAGCAACGGTGCGCCGCCCGCCTCCCAGCCCCTCGCCGCGTCGGCTGCGCCTACGGCTGTGAAGCCAACGCCTGCCGTAGCTACAGCGCCAAAGCCAGCGACGACCGCGACGCCGGGCGCCCCCGCGGCGGCGCCCGTCGCCACCGCCACGGCGCCCAAGCCCGCCCCTCCGACCCCTGCTTCCGCCGCGCCCGCAGCAAGCACAGCGTCGCCGTCTCAAGCCGCTCCCGCGGCGACTACGCCAGCCGCCGCCGCCGCGGCAGCAGCCGCCGCCGAGCGCGTCAGGCCAACGCGTGACTCCCGCACCGGCGAGCGCACCCCCGGTGACATCGGCCCCGGCGGTCGCAGGCGCGTCGTGATCGACTCCCAGGCCTCCCGCCGCCAGCAGGGCGGCCCCTCCAACCAGCCCCAGCGTCGCCCCCGGCGCGGACGGCGCAGGCGCGGCACCTACGACGAGACGATCGCCCCGATCGACACCGCCGCGATGGAGGCCACCGACCTGATCCGCGTCAACTCCGGCTCGACCGTCAAGGACGTGGCGGAGTACCTCGGGGTCGCGGTGCCCGAGGTGATCAAGAAGCTGATGTCACTCGGCGAGATGGCGACGCTCACGCAGACGCTCTCCGACGACGCGATTCAGGTGATCGCCGACGAGTTCGACAAGCAGATCGAGATCGTCCACGCCGCCGACGACGTCGAGGTCGAGCCCGTCTATGAGGACGCCGAAGAGGACCTGATCGAGCGCCCGCCCGTCGTCACGATCATGGGCCACGTCGACCACGGCAAGACCTCGCTGCTCGATGCGATCCGCGAGACCGAGGTCGTCGCCGGTGAGGCGGGCGGCATCACGCAGCACATCGGCGCCTACCAGGTGCGCCACGCCGGCAAAGAGATCACCTTCCTCGATACCCCCGGCCACGAGGCGTTCACAGCGATGCGTGCCCGCGGTGCGAAAGTCACCGATCTGGCTGTGATCGTGGTCGCCGCCGACGACGGCGTGAAGCCACAGACCGAGGAGGCGATCGACCACGCGAAGGCGGCGGAAGTGCCGATCATCGTGGCGGTCAACAAGATCGACAAGGAGGGCGCACAGCCGGAGCGTGTGCGCACGGAGATGACCCAGCGCGGTCTGCAGCCATCGGAGTGGGGGGGCGACATCGAGTTCGTCGACGTCAGCGCCAAGACGCACGTCGGCCTGGACACTCTGCTGGAGACGATTCAGGTCGTCACCGACCTCGAGGAGCTGAAGGCCAACGCCGACGCGGAGGCATCCGGTGCGGTGATCGAGTCCAAGCTCGACCCCGGGCGCGGCCCCGTGGTCACGATTCTGATCCAGCGCGGCACCCTGCGTGTCGGCGACGCGCTCGTCGCGGGAGCGCATTTCGGCCGCGTGCGGGCGATGCACGACTTCACCGGCGGCAAACTCAAGCGTGCGATGCCCGGCCAGCCCGTCGAGGTGCTCGGCTTCGACGGCGTGCCCGAGGCCGGAGAGCATGTGCGTGTGGTCGAGAACGAGCGACGCGCACGCCAGCTCGCGGGCGAGCGCGCGAACCGACTGAAGACTGAGGCGCTCGCGCGACGCTCTGGCCGCAAGGTCTCCCTCGAGGACGTCTTCAAGCTCGCGCAGGAGGGCACCGTCAAGGAGCTCGGCCTGCTCATCAAGGCTGACGTGGCCGGCTCGCTGGAGGCGATCGAGGACGAGATCGCGAAGCTGCCCCAGCAGGAGGTCAAGGTCAACATCATCCACCGAGCCGTCGGTGGGATCAACGAGTCCGACGTGATGCTCGCTGCAGCCTCCGACGGCGTGATCCTCGCGTTCAACGTGCGCCCGGTCGGCGACGCGCGCCATGTGGCCGAGCGCGAGGGCGTGGAGATCCGCTCCTACTCGGTCATCTACCGCGCGATCGATGAGCTGCGCGCAGCGATGCAGGGCATGCTCGCGCCCGAAGAGGTCGAGACACCGCTCGGCCAGGCCGAGGTGCGCCAGCTGTTCAAAGCGTCTCGCATCGGCACGATCGCCGGGTCGTTCGTCACCGAGGGCAAAGTCACGCGAGGCGCGCGGGTGCGCATCGTGCGCGATGGCACCGTGATCTACGACACCACGATCGAGAGCCTGCGCCGCTTCAACGAGGACGTGCGCGAGGTCGCCAGCGGCTTCGAGTGCGGCATCGTGCTGACCAACTTCCAAGATCTGCGCGAGGGTGACGTGCTCGAGACCTACGAGACACGCCAGGTGGAGCGCGAGCTCTCCTCCTGAGGCTCGATGATCGGCGCGATCCTGCGTCCTCGATCGCTCATGTGCGGAGCACATTTCGCTCACTGCGTCCTTGCCTCGCTTGATCCTCGAGTCTCAGGAGATCTGAGCAGGTACCTGGTGCTCGGCGCGGAATGGGAGGGGTAGGATGGCCTCGGGAAGGATGCGGCGCGTCGATGAGGCGATCCGGCAGGTGCTCGGCGATGCCGTTGCAGGTGATCTCAAGGACCCTAGGGTGGGATTCGTAACCGTGACCGATGTCAGGACCAGCCCAGACCTAAGCCACGCACGCGTGTACGTGAGCGTCCTCGGCGCCGACGGCGGGAGCTCCCGGGCCGAGGAGCGCGAGATGACGCTGGACGGCCTGAACAGCGCGCACGGTTTCCTGCAGGCGCGTGTCGCCGGCCAGCTGCACCTGAAGCGCACGCCTACGCTCGAGTTCGCCTACGACGACACCACCGACCGCGCGATGCGCGTGGAGGAGCTGATCGCATCCTCCCCGGAGGGGGAGGAGAAGGAGGAGCGATGAGCGAGCTCGCCGCCGCCGAGGACACACGCGAGCAGGTGATCGCGCACCTGCGCGACGACGCGCGCTTCGTCCTTGCCACCCACGAGAACCCCGACGGTGACGCGCTCGGCTCGCTGCTTGCGATGCAGGGTCTGCTCACCGCGCTCGGCAAGGACTCCGCGATGTTCATCTCGCCGCACGATCTACCGCTGCCGCGCGAGTATCGCTTCCTGTCGCTCGACGGTCTGATCCAGCTGCCGCTCGCCGATGTCGCCGAGCGTACCGTCGTGTTCCTCGACTGCGGCAACATCGATCGCAACTCCGCGAGCGTGCTGCGCGACGGTGCGCACCTGCTCAACATCGACCACCATCACGACAACACCCGCTTCGGCACCCTCAACTACGTCGTGCCCGACGCCTCGTGCACCGCTGAGATCGTGTGGGACCTGATGCACGGGCTCGGCGTGAGCCCCACACCCAGTGTTGCCGAGGCGCTCTACATCGGTCTGATTACCGACACCGGTCGCTTCATGTACGAGAACACGGGTCCGCTGGCGCACGTGATGGCTGCCGAGCTGATCGAAGCGGGCGTCGATGTACCCGGCGTCTACCGCAAGCTCTACGAGGACGTGCCCGCCGGCAAGCTCGCGCTGCTCGGCGTCGCGCTCGCTCAGATCCAGCGCTTCGACGCCGGCGAGCTGGCGATCGTCGCGCTCAGCGCCGACGACTTCGAGCGCTCAGACGCGGAGGAGAGCTACTCGGAGGGCATCATCGACCAGCTCCGCGCGTTGCAGGGCGCAAAGGTGGCGGTGCTCGTGCGCGAGCTCTCGAGCGGCGAGCGCAAGGGGCAGCACAAAGTCTCGCTGCGTGCCACCGGCGATGACGTGGACGTGTCGGTGATCGCGCGCGCCCAGGGCGGCGGCGGGCACCGTCGCGCCGCCGGCTTCTCCACCACGCTCGAGGGCCCCGAGCTAATCGCGTTTCTGCGCGAGGCGCTCGCTGAGCAGCTGCACCCCTCATCAGACGGGCACGCGGCCGCCACGCTCGCCTGAGCGCCGGTCGCCGAGGCGGAGGGCGTCTAGATGGCCGTGGACGGCGTCCTGTTGATCGACAAGCCCGCGGGGATGAGCTCCCACGACGTCGTCGCCGCCGTGCGTCGCTCACTGCCACGCGCGCCCGGGGAGCGGGTGCCGCGCGTGGGGCACGCGGGCACACTCGACCCGTTCGCCACCGGCCTTTTGCTGGTGCTCGTGGGCAAGGCGACCAAAGCCCAGAACGCGATCATGGCGCTGCCAAAGCGCTACGAGACGATTGCGCAGCTCGGTGCGATCTCAAGCACCGGGGACACGGAGGGGGAGATCACGCTCAGTGGACGCCTGCCGCCCGACCCTCCTGAGCTCCCTACGGGCGAGGTGCGACAGCGCCCCCCGATCTACTCAGCGGTGAAGATCGACGGCGAGCGCGCCTACAAGCGCGCGCGCCGCGGCGAGAGCTTCCAGATGCCCGAGCGCGTCGTGACCGTCAGCCGCTTCGAGCAGCTCTGGCGCGACCCGCACGTGCCCGCCGGCGTCGAGCCTCCGGGCGCGCCGCCGCGCGCCGCCTTTGCAATCGAGTGCAGCTCCGGCACGTACGTGCGCTCGCTGATCGCAGAGCTCGGTGACGCGTACTGCCTCGCGCTCAGGCGCACGGCGATCGGCCCATTTGCGGTCGAGGACGCCGTCGGATTGCCGCCTCGCGGCAGCGCCTGGGAGCAGCCGCCGCTGATCGCGCTGGACCGCGCGCTCGAGCTGGCGGGCGCCGCACGCCCACCCAGTGCCGGCGCTCAATAGGCTCTGTGGCCGTGAAGATCACTCGCCTGCCCGACGTGGAGCGCGGAATCGAGCGCACGGTGGCGGTGGGCACCTTCGACGGCGTGCACCTCGGCCATCGCGAGGTGATCAAGGGCTCGGACAGCGTGCTCACGTTCGACCCGCACCCGGTCTCCGTTGTCTCCCCGCAGCACACGCCCAAGCTGCTCACGACGCTCACGCGCAAGGCCGAGCTGGTCTCCGAGCTCGGCGTGCGCGAGCTGATCGTGATCCCGTTCGACGAAGGGTTCGCCGCCTGCTCGGCTGCGGAATTCATCGACGACGTGCTCGTCGGCGCGCTTGGCGCCACGGAGGTTGCGATCGGCGAAAACTTCCGCTTCGGCCACAAGGCGCAAGGCGACTCAGCGCTCCTCTGCGCGGACGAGCGCTTCCGCACGGTCGTGCACCCGCTGCTGGAGGTGGACGGCGAGGTCGTCTCCTCGAGCCACATCCGGGGCCTATTGCTCGCCGGCGAGGTCGCCGAGGCGGGGCGGCTGCTTGGGGCGAGCTTCGAGCTCAGCGGGACGGTCGTGCACGGCGACGAGCGCGGGCGCGAGCTGGGCTTCCCCACGGCCAACCTCGTGCCCGACGAGGCGCTCGCCTGCCCCGGCCACGGCGTTTACGCGTGCGTCGCGCAGACCGAGTCCTTCGGCCCCCGTCCGGCCGCCGTCAGCATCGGCGTGCGCCCCACGTTCAACACCGGCCGTGGTGAGCTGATCGAGGCTTACATCCTGGACTTCCAGGGCGACCTCTATGGCGGCGAACTGCGCCTTCACTTCCTCGAGCGACTGCGCGGTGAGCGTCGCTTCAACAGCGCCGAGGCGCTTGTCGAGCAGATGCATCGCGACGTGCAGCGCACGCGCGAAATCGTCGGATAGCGCGCCCAGACTGCCTCCTGCTTTGGGCGCTGAGGCGGGGGAGTGACGGTCCGCGGGCGCCGGTCGCGCGCCCGGTGTCTGCTACCGTGCCAGCGCTATGCCAGCAATCACGACAGAGCGCAAGCGCGAGCTCGCCGCCAAGTTCGGCTCCGGCGAGAGCGACATGGGTAACACCAAGGTACAGATCGCGCTGCTGACCGAGCGCATCAACCACCTCACCGAACACCTGCGCGCCCAGGACAAGGACCACAGCTCCCGCCGCGGCTTGCTGATGCTCGTCGGGCGCCGTCGCCGCTTCCTCGCATACCTGCAGCGGCGCGACCTCGAGGGCTACCGCGCGCTCATCAAAGAGCTGGGTCTCCGCAGATAGCTCGATGGCAGTGATCGCTCCCGGCACGCCGGCACCGAGCTTCACGCTCGCGCGCGCAGACGGCGAGAGCTTCACCGAGCAGGACCTGCAGGGCCGCACGAGCGTGCTCGTCTTCTATCCGTTCGCTTTCAGCCCGGTGTGCACCGACCAGCTGCAGCTCTACGACGAGCTGCGTAGCGAGCTCGAGGCCGGGGGAGACGCGCTGTATGGCGTCTCCTGCGACTCCAGCTGGTCACAGAGCGCGTTCAAGGAGAAGCTGGGTGTAGGCAGCGAGCAGCTCTCGGACTTCGAGCCCAAGGGCGCGGCGTGTGCTGCCTTTGGCGTCCTTCACCCTGGCGGCTTCCCGCAGCGGGCGCTCGTGATCACAGGACCCGACGGGGTCGTGCGCTGGAGCTTCCAGGCGGACTCGCCGGGGGAGCTGCCGAGCGTGGAGCTGCTTCGCGAAGGCCTCGCTGCAGCCGGCACCTAGCCGCAGCCGGCGCCTAGCGTTACCCGCAACGTCAGTCCGCTAAGCTCGGTCCGTTCGGGAAAAGAGAAAAAGAGAAACGGACCGCCGACCGACGGGCGGAACAGGAAGGCAGTGAATATGAGTAGTGACGCCGTTACACGGGTCTCCGTGGAGATCGCTGGTAGCGAGATCTCGTTTGAGACCGGCAGGATGGCCAAGCAGGCCTCCGGTGCAGTTGTCGTCCGCCAGGGCGACACGATGGTGCTCTGCACCGCCGTCGCGGGAGGAATCCGCGACACAGACTTCATGCCGCTCACGGTTGACGTCGAGGAGCGCATGTACGCCGCGGGCAAAATCCCCGGCTCCTTCTTCAAGCGCGAGGGCCGACCCGGCGAGAAGGGCACGCTCACCGCGCGCATGATCGACCGCCCGATCCGTCCTTTGTTCCCCAAGGACTGGCGCTATGACACACAGCTAGTGGCGATCCCGCTCTCGATCGACCATGTGCACCCGTACGACATCCTTGCGATGAATGGTGCCTCCGCTGCGCTGATGATCTCCGACATCCCGCTGCCGACGCCTGTCGGTGCGGTCAGGATCGGCAAGATCGACGGCAACTTCGTCGTCAACCTGCCCGAGGCGGACCTGCTGGTGGGGGTGGGGGACGATAAAGAGAACAGCTCCGACCTTGATCTGATCGTCGCCGGCACCGAGGACGCGATCCTGATGGTCGAGGCCGGCGCCAACGAGATCCCCGAGGCGGAGATCCTCGACGCGCTGGACATCGCGCACGCGGCGATCAAGAAGCTCTGCGCCCTGCAGCGCGACCTCGCCGCCAAAGTCGGCAAGGAGAAGAAAGTATTCGATCCGATCAAGGTCGACCCGGCTGTGCTCGATGAGATCCGCGCCTCGCACGGGGCCGCGCTCGACGCCGCCACCCAGGTAGAGGACAAGCTCCAGCGCCAGGAGGACACCAAGGCGGTCGAGCAGGCGATCCTCGAGCAGCACGCCCCGAGCGCTCCCGAGGGAGCCTCCGAGGAGCAGCTGCTCGCCGCCAAGCAGCGCCGCGCCGCGGTGCAGCTGGCGTTCGACAAGCTCGAGAAGTCGATCATCCGCGAGCGCATCGCCGTGCACAAGAAGCGCCCCGACGGGCGTTCGGAGAACGAGATCCGCGACATCTCCATCGAGGTGGGCGTGACCCCGCGCACGCACGGCTCTGCCTTGTTCACGCGCGGTCAGACGCAGGCCCTGAGCGTCGCTGCACTTGGCACGCTCAAGGAGGAGATGCGCCTGGACACGCTCGGCCTGGAGACGAAAAAGTACTACTGGCACCACTACAACTTCCCGCCGTTCTCGGTCGGGGAGGCGGGCCGCATGGGTGGCGTCAAGCGCCGCGACATCGGTCACGGCGCGCTCGCCGAGCGCGCGCTCGCGCCGATGGTGCCCTCGATCGAGGACTTCCCCTACACGATCCGTGTGGTCTCGGACATCCTCGAGTCAAACGGCTCCTCCTCGATGGCCTCGGTATGTGGCTCCTCGCTGTCGCTGATGGATGCTGGAGTGCCGATCAAGCGACCGGTCGCCGGGATCGCCATGGGCCTGATCAAAGAGGGCGATGACTACATCGTGCTCACCGACATCGCCGGCGTCGAGGATCACCTCGGCGACATGGACTTCAAGGTCGCCGGCACCGAGCGTGGGATCACCGCGCTACAGATGGACATCAAGATCACGGGCGTCACGTTCGACATCCTGCGCGACGCGCTCTCGCAGGCCAAAGAGGCGCGTACGTTCATCCTCGGCAAGATGGCCGACGTGATCGGCACGCCGCGCGAGCAGCTCTCGCAGTTCGCGCCGCGCATCCAGACGATCCAGATCGACCCGTCGCAGATCGGCCTGTTGATCGGCAAGGGTGGCGAAACGATCCGCGGGCTCGCGGACGAGTTTGAATCGCAGATCGACGTCAATGATGACGGTCAGGTGTTGATCTACTCGGCCAACGGCGAGCTGGGCGACGCGCTCGTGGAGCGCATCAGGATGATGATGAAGGAGGTCGAGGTCGGCGACGAATACGTCGGCAAGGTCGTCAAGACGACCACGTTCGGCGCTTTCATAGAGCTCGCCAAGGGCACCGATGGCCTGCTGCACATCTCCAACGTCTCGCCCGGCAAACGCGTGGACAGCGTCGAGGACGTGCTCAACAAGGGCGACGAGGTCAACGTGCGCGTGGTCGAGGTCGACCGCGAGCGCGGCCGCATCGGCCTGCGCCTGACCGAGGACCCGGACATCGCCGGCAAGTCCGTCGAGGAGCTCGCCGGCGTCGGCACCGGTGGCGGTGGTGGCGGCGGCGGACGCGGCCCGCGTGAGGGCGGTCGGCCGTCGAGCAACGGCCGCGAGCGCTCCGACCGCGGACGCCGTCGTGAGGGCGAGCGCGGGTCCAGTGAGCGCGGCTCCGGTCGTCCGCGCCACGGGCGCGAGCGCGACTAATCCTCGTGCCGCGCTGGTGAGCGACGAGCACCAGATAACCACGCTCGATTCGGGCGTGCGGGTCGTCACCGAACGCATACCAAGCGTGCGTTCGGTGGCGCTCGGCTTCTGGATCGCCACCGGCTCGGTCGATGAGCACGAGGACCAGGCGGGGATCTCGCACCTGCTCGAGCACATGCTCTTCCGCGGCACCGAGCACTACGGCTCGCAGGAGATCGATCAGATCTTCGACTCGATGGGCGCGGAGATCAACGCCGGCACCGACAAGGAAGCAACGTCGCTGTATACGCGCGTGCTCGACCGTCACCTCGAGCACGCCTTCGAGGTGATGAGCGACATGGTCTGGCAGCCGCGCTTTGGCGAGCTGGAGGCAGAGCGTGAGGTCGTGCTCGAGGAGATCGCGATGTATGAAGACGATCCCCAGGATCGGGTCTTCGACCTTCTCGGCAAGGCCGTCTTCGGTGCGCACCCGCTTGGGCGTGCGGTGATCGGCTCGGCGGAGGTCGTTGGTGCGGTCACGCGCGAGCAGCTCGTCGAGTTCCATGCCGAGCGCTACCAGCCGGGCAGCGTCGTGATCGCCGCCGCCGGGTCGATCGACCACGAGACGCTCGTGCAGATGGCGCGCGCGGCCGAGAGCATGCGCGCGATGCTCGCCGGCGACGCGAGCGCCACACAGCTCAACGGCCGTGCTTCGGGTGAGCCGTCGCTCGAGGTCGCCGCTGTGCCGGACTTCGCGCGACGCGCGCGCTTCCTGCAGAAAGACACCGAGCAGTACCACGTGTGCCTCGGCGGCGCGGGCATCGCCCGCGAGGACGAGCGACGCTTCGCACTGCGGGTGCTCGAGGGAGTGCTGGGCGGCACCTCCTCCTCGCGCCTGTTCCAGGAGGTACGCGAGCGGCGGGGCCTCGCGTACTCGGTCTTCTGCTTCTCGAGCCTCTACGCCCGCACCGGCGACGTCGGCCTCTACGTGGGAACACGCCCAGACAACATCCGAGAGGCGATGGCGGTCGTCGCGGCCGAGCTCGAGCGCTGCGTCCAGGATCCAGCCAGCGACGAGGAGCTCGTACGTTCGCGCGAGAACCTCAAGGGCCGTGTCGTGCTTGGCATGGAGTCAACCGGCGCGCGCATGAGTCGCCTGGGCTCCTCGGTGCTGAACGAGCTGCCGATCCTGTCCGTCAACGAGATGATCGAGCGGGTCGACTCTGTGGAGATCGACCAGGTCCGCGGGCTCGCCCGCGAGCTGTTCGCGCCGAGTGGGCTCTCAGCGGCCGGCGTCGGGCCGAGCGAGGCTGAGTTCCTGGCCGCGATCGAGCCGCTCGGGGTTGCCACCGGGACGCCGCGATGATCAACGTTGCCGTCGCCGGGGCGGCGGGGCGCATGGGCGAGACCGTCTGCAATGCCGTCGAGGGCGCGCCCGACATGGAGCTTGTCGGACGGGCGGACCCACTCTTGGGCACTTCTCTCGCGGACGTCCTTGATCAAGCGGAGGTTGTCGTTGACTTCACGACGCCTCACACTGCCCTACAGAACGCCCTCGCGTGCGTGCGGGCCGGCGTGCACGTTGTGATCGGCACCACCGGGTTCGACCCCGCGCCGTTGCAAGCTGAGTTCTCCGAGCAGACGCCTCCCTGCGCGAACGTCCTGATCGCGCCGAACTTCGCGATTGGGGCGGTGCTGATGATGCGCTTCGCCGCGCTCGCCGCGCCGCACATGGCCAAGGCGGAGATCATCGAGCTCCACCACGACGGCAAGCTAGATGCCCCCAGCGGCACGGCCAAGCGCACCGCCGAGCTGATGGCGCATGCAAGCGGCGGCGAGGAGCCGCCGATCCACTCGGTACGCCTCCCAGGGATCGTCGCCAACCAGGAGGTGATCCTGGGCGATCTGGGCCAGACGCTGACGATTCGCCACGACACGATCAACCGTGAGTCCTTCATGCCCGGCGTATTGCTTGCCGTGCGTCGCGTTGGTGCGCTCGAGCGCTCCCCGATGGTGGGGTTGGAGAACCTTCTGTTCTGAGCCCGCGCGGGCGTGGAATACTGCAACGCATGAACCTCGGCACGATCCTCACTGCGACCGTCACGCCCTTCGACGCGGAGGGCCGGGTCGACGACGAGTCCTTCGTCGCGCTCATGAACCACCTTGCCGAGAATGGCTCTGATGGCCTCGTGGTTGCCGGCACGACCGGCGAGGCATCGACGATGACCGAGGATGAGCAGCTCGGCCTGATCGCTCTCGCCGTGGCCGAGCGCCCCGCCGGCCTGACGATCGTGGCGGGCACGGGCACCAACGACACTCGCCAGGCCGTACACCTGACAGAGCGGGCGACCGAGCTGGGCGTAGACGCCACGCTGTCTGTGACGCCCTACTACAACCGGCCCAGCCCACTCGGTCTCAAGCGCCACTACGAAGCGGTCGCGGCAGCCACCGACAAGCCGGTGCTGGTTTACAACATCCCCTCGCGGACCGGCACGAACATGCCGCCTGAGCTCCTTGCCGAGCTCGCGCAGATCGACGGGATCGACGGCGTGAAGCAGTCGAATCCCGACGAGTTGCAGCTGATCGATGGGCTCACCGTATACACAGGCGATGACGGCGATTTCGCGCGCGCCCTCGATATCGGCGCTGCCGGCGTGATCTCCGTTGCCAGCCATATCGTCGGAAGCGAGATGCGGCGGATGGTCGAGGACCCCGAGCATCGCGCAGAGATTGACGGGTCGCTGCGCGACGTTTATGAGACGCTGTTCCTGACTTCCAACCCAACGTGCACGAAGGCGGCGCTGAACCTTCTCGGCCACGACGTTGGCGGCCTGCGCCTTCCTCTCGTCCCCGCGACCGCCGAGGAGACCGCGGCCGTCCGCGAGATGCTCGAGCGCCACGGCCTGCTGTCGGTCGAAGCCGCGCGCATGCACGCGTGAGCTCCTCGCTGCGCGTCCTGCCCCTCGGAGGGTTGGGGGAGATCGGAAAGAACATGACCGTCGTCGAGTACGACGGGCGCATCATCGTCGTCGACGTGGGCCTGCGCTTCCCAACGCCGGAGATGGTTGGGATCGACCTCGTGCTGCCGGATTTCTCTTACGTGCGTGAACGCGCGGATGAGATCGAGGCGATCGTCGTCACGCACGGCCACGAGGATCACCTCGGGGCGCTGCCCTGGGTGCTGCGCGAGCTGATGAAGGAGAACCCCAGAGAGCTGCCACCCGTCTACGGCGGCGCGCTGACCGTCGCGATGGCGCGTTCCAAGCTCGACGAGCACAAACTGCGCGACGTCGAGCTCAACGAGGTCGAGCCCGGGGAAAGCCTCGAGCTGGGACCGTTCTCGCTCGAGCTCGTGCACATGACCCACTCGATCCCCGACTCGAGCGCCGTCGCGCTCGGCACGGAGCTCGGCACGGTGCTCATCACCGGCGACTACAAGTTCGACCAGACTCCTGTCGATGGCCCGCCCGCGGACGTCTCGCGCCTGGCTGAGCTGGGGCGTGAAGGCGTGCTGCTGCTGTGCGGGGACTCCACGAACGTCGACCGCGACGGCTTCTCGCCGTCTGAGTCGGTCGTCGGCCCACACCTGGAGGAGGTGTTCGCGCGCTGCGAGGGCCGGATCGTCGTAACGAGCTTCGCCTCGAACATCCATCGCGTCCAACAAGTCGTCGACGCGGCCTATGCGTTGGACCGCAAGGTCGCGCTCGTCGGGCGCTCGATGCGCAAGAACGTGGGCATCGGACGTCAGCTCGGACACATTGAGGTACCCGACGGAATGCTCGTGGGGGTACGCGAGATCGGCGACTTCCCCGACGAGCGTGTCGTGATCATCTCCACCGGGTCCCAGGGTGAGCCGCTTTCGGCGCTGCGCCGGATGGCCTATCGCGACCACCCGCAGGTCGAGCTGAAGGCCGGCGACACGGTCGTCTTCTCCGCCACTCCCGTGCCTGGCAACGAGCGCGCGGTCAACGAGACGATCGACCGCCTCTACCACATCGGATGTGACGTGATCACGCCGCGTGAGGCGCCAGTGCACGCATCCGGACATGGCTACGCGGAGGAGATCAAGCTGATGCTCAACCTCGTCAAGCCGCGCTACGTGATGCCCTTCCACGGCGACTTCAAGCGCCTGCGCCTACACGCCCAGCTGGCCGAGGCGGTCGGTGTGCCCCCGGGGGACATCTTCCAGGGTGACAACGGCCTGCCGCTGGACATCGACGAGCGTGGGGCGCGCTTCGGTTCGCGCGAGCAGGCAGGGATGATCTTCGTCGACGGCGTCGAGATCGGCGAGATGGCCGACGTGGCCCTGCGCGACCGGCGCATGCTTTCCGCTGACGGGATCTTCATCGTCGTCGTCACGATCGCCGAGCAGGACGGCAGCTCAGTCGCCGACCCCGAGGTGATCTTCCGCGGCGTGCCCTTCCTCGATCAGGCCGACGAGCTCGTCGAGGAGATCCGCTCGACCGTCGAGAGCACGCTGCGACGTGCCGCCAAGGAGGAAATTCGCGAGGTCGACCTGCTCCAGCAGGTCCTTCACGACGACATGGCGAAGCTAGTCTATGACCGCCTGAAGCGACGGCCGATGGTCCTCCCGGTCGTCGTTGAGGTCTAGAGCGCCATATGCCTGCGCCCTACGGCGTCCTCGCCGGCTTGCGTGCGTAGCACGCGGCGCCGGCTGCGTCCTTGTATCGCTTGGCCTATGACGCTCTAGACGGTGCGCCCGCGCCGAGGGCGACTGACCGATCGGCTTGTTGCGTCGCGGGCGCTTCCACCAGCCCCGGCATCCGCACAACGAAGCGTGCGCCCCTTGTGCTCGCGGGACGTTCGGGCGAGCCTGTATCCAGCGTGACGCTGCCACCGTGGGAGACGGCCACGGCCTGCACGATCGCGAGGCCCAGGCCGAAGGAGCCGCCGCGGTCGCCGGCGCCACGCACGAAGCGCTCGAAGAGGTCGCCGGCCAACTCCGGCGGCACCCCCGGTCCGTCGTCTTCCACCACCAGCTCGACGTTGCCGTCGGTGTGGGTCGCGGTCGAGACGCGGATCGCGGTGCCGGGTGGGGTGTGGCGCAGCGCGTTCTCCAGCAGGTTGATCGTCAGCCGGTGCAGCTCGTCACGCGAGCCCATCACAAGAATCGGTCCCGCCCGCCCGATGTCGAGCGAGATCTCGTGACTGGAGCTCACCGGGCCGAGCTCGCTGGCCGCCTCCACGACGATCTGGGCGAGGTCGCAGGGGGCGCGCGCGACGACGCGCGCCGCGTCGGTGCGCGCCAGCAGCAGCAGGTCGGCCACCAGGCGGCGCATCCTCTGGGAGGAGCGCAGCGCCGAGCGCGCGGCCTCGCCCTGGTCGCCGTGTAGCGATTCGGCAAGTAGCTCGAGATTGGCCAGCACGCTCGTCAGCGGCGTGCGCAGCTCGTGTGAGGCGTCCGCCACGAACTGGCGCTGGCGCGCGAGCATCGATTCCGTCTCTCCACGCGCGGCGTCGAGCTCGCGCAACATCCCCTCCAGCGTGCGCGCGAGTTCGGCGACCTCATCGTCGGCCTGGGACTCCGGGATCTGGAGGGAGGGGTCGCGGGTGCGTGCAATCTCCGCCGCCGTGCTCGTGAGCGTCGCGATCGGCGCCATCGCACGGCGTGCGATCGCCATCCCGGCGACCAGCGCGAACAGGCTGCCGGCGAGCACGCCGAGCACGAGGAACAGCTCAACGCGCTTGCACGTCGCCTCGGTCGCGGCGACCTGGCGCCCGTATTGGACGATCACGTGGCCGATCGGTTCGCCCGTAGCGCTCAGCGTCACCTCGGCTTCGCGGCTGAGCACACGGTAGCCGTTGACAGTCACGGGTTTGGACTCTGCTGGTCCGAGCGAGGGTGCGTTCGCCGGCTCCTGGGCGAGGAGGTTGCCTCCCTTGGAGAGAATCCTGATCTCGGCGTGATCGCTGTGCGAGGCGAAGTCTTCCAGCGGGCTTGCGATTCTCAGTGGGTCGACGCTGATCCGCAGCTGTGACGGCAAGCCTTCGGCCGTCTCGAGCACCTCGCGGTTGAAGTCCGAGCGGATGCGCTCGACGGTGAGCGAGCCGATCGCGAGCGCAAACGCGCACAGGATCACGAACGTCAGCAATGCAGAGACGCCTGCCAGGCGTACGCGGATCGGCAGGCGGTCGAAGCTGGCGGAAAGCCGCGCGCCCGCCTGGCGCAGTAACGCGGGGAGCCTAGGCGCGAAGGACGTAGCCGGCTCCCCTGATCGTATGCAGGAGTCGTGGCTCACCCTCGGCCTCCAGCTTGCGCCGCAGGTTCGACACGAACACCTCGATCGTGTTCGTCGTGGAGAAGGGGTCATAACCCCACACCTCGTCGAGCAGGCGCTGGCGCGAGATCACGATCCGCTCGTTGCGCATCAGGTACTCGAGCAGCTCGAACTCGCGCTGCGTGAGCTCGATCGAGCGCTCGCCGCGTAGCACCTCGTGCGTGTCGGCGTTCAGCGTCAGATCGCCGACGCGTAGCGGCGCGGAGCCGCGGGGGGGCCGGCGCCGCAAGAGCGCACGCAGGCGCGCCAGCAGCTCCTGGCGCTCGAACGGCTTGACGAGGTAGTCGTCGGCGCCCGCGTCCAGGCCTTCCACACGCGACTCCAGCGCGTCACGCGCTGTCAGGATCAGGATCGGTATGTCATCGCCGGCACGCAGTTCGCGTGCAACGTCGAGACCGTCGATTCCCGGCAGGCCGAGATCGAGGATCACGAGATCTGGTGCGAATGCGTGGCCCTGCTCGAGCGCTGCGTGACCGTCGGGAGCCGTACGAACCTCGTAGCCCTCCATACGCAGGGAGCGCTGTAGTGCTTGGGCGATGTCCTCGTCGTCCTCGACAACCAGGACGCGTGGCGCGCGTGAGAAGTCGTTCATCGTCTTTATGTAAGTCGCCTCGTGTAAAGCGATGGTAAGGCTCCGAGGCAGGTTCCGGGCTGCCGGTGTCGAAGTTGCGCGGGATGCCTCCTGCCCGAAAGCGCCCACCGGCGCGCAGCTCGAGCGCCCGGCGTGCCCCGGCGAAACGCTCGCGCGCGCGCAAGCGCGGCGCGCGCCCACTCTCCACGCTGCTGCCCAGCGGTCTCCCGCGCCTGCCGGTGCTGGACCAGCGCGAGCGCGACGTGCTTGGGCTCGCCCTCGTGGCGTGCGGCGTGTTCATGGCGTTCGTCCTTTACGGCGGCTGGAACGGAGGCCGCGCCGGACACGGCCTGGCGGTCGCGCTTGGCTGGATGCTTGGGCGCGCGCGTGTGCTCACGCCTGTAGCGCTCGTGGTCGGCGGCGGCGCGCTGCTGCTGCGCCCGGTGCTGCCCGCGCTACGCCCGCTGCGTACGGGCGCAATTTGCGTCTTTGCGGCGGTAACGCTCGCGCTAGCGGCGGGGATGCTGGGGCTGAGCTCGGGCTCCTCCTCCCAGCAGCGCGTGTGGAGCTCGGCGCACCTGCAGTCGCACGGGGGCATCGCCGGCCAGGCCTTGTACGAGGTCACGCACCGACTCGTGCAGAGCGTCGGTGTAGACATCCTCGCGATCTTCCTGCTGATCACCGGTGTGATCCTGCTCACGGGCGCATCGATCGCGAGCGTGATCCGCGCCACCGGAAATGGGCTCATCGACTCCACACGGATGGTGCGGGCGATCGGCGAGCGCCGCGGCGAGGAGCGCCCGAAGCCGCGTGCGCGCGCGGCGGCGGCACGAGCGTTCGATGAGGATCAGCCAATCGAGCCGATGCAGCTTCCGGATCCCTCGCCCGAGGAGTTGATCGTGCGCGCCACACACGTGGAGGCGCCGCCGCGCGACTGGCGTGAGGAGGACTCCGTCGAGCCCGCTGAGGAGGTAGTTGTCGACCAGCCGGAACCCGAGCACGACAGCGCCGATGAGGACGAGCACATCGCGGGTGTCGCGCACGCCGACACCGATGGCGTCGGAGCCGAGCACCTGACCCCGCAGGGCAGGTTGCGCGGGTCGGTCACCGATGACCCGGACTATGTGTGGGAGCTGCCGGACGCGTCGAAGCTGCTGAGCCGCTCGAGCGCCGAGCACCTACGTCCCGATACGGCCGGGCAGGAGCGCATCGCAACGCACCTGGTGGAGGCGCTTGGGCACTTCGGCGTCGAGGCGAAGGTGATCGGTACGGTCGCCGGTCCGCACATCACCCGTTATGAGCTGCGTCTGGCGCCGGGTACGAAGGTCGCCAAGGTCGCCCAATTGAAGGATGACCTCGCCTACGCGCTGGCCGCCACGGACATCCGCATCCTGGCGCCGATTCCCGGTAAGCAGGCGGTCGGCGTGGAGGTTCCCAACGCCCACCGCCGGATCGTCAAGTTGGGCGATGTCTTCCAGGCGCCGCCGAAGGACTGGTCGCCGCTTACCGTGTGGCTCGGCAAGGACGTCGCCGGCAAGGCGATCGGCGCTGACCTCGCGAAGATGCCGCATATCCTCGTCGCCGGTACGACCGGCGCCGGCAAGTCGGGTGCGATCAACGCGATGCTCTCTAGCGTGCTGCTGCGCGCGACGCCTCACGAGGTGCGCCTCGTGCTGGTCGACCCCAAGCAGGTGGAGCTCAACCACTACGAGTCGATCCCGCATCTACTCACGCCGGTGATCACGAGCCCGCGCATGGCTGCGAACGCGCTGCAGAACCTCGTCAAGGAGATGGAGCAGCGCTACGGGATCATGTCGCTGGCTCGGACGCGCAGCCTGATCGAGCTCAACAAGGCGCGCGCCAAGCGCGACGAAGCACCGCTGCCCTACATCCTCTGCGTGATCGACGAGCTCGCCGACTTGATGATGGTCGCGCCCGCAGACGTGGAGGATTCGATCATCCGTCTCGCGCAAAAGGCGCGTGCGGTGGGTATCCACCTCGTGCTGGCCACGCAGAGCCCACGCGTCGATGTGATCACGGGGATGATCAAGGCGAACGTTCCCTCGCGCATCGCCTTCGCCGTCTCCTCGCAGACCGACTCGCGCGTGATCCTCGACCAGAACGGCGCCGAGTCGCTGCTGGGGCAGGGCGACATGCTCTTCAGCCCGGTCGGCTCCTCGCGCTTGCAGCGCATCCAGGGTGCCTACATCGACGAGGCGCAGATCGCAAAGCTCACGGAGATGTGGCGCCGCCAGGGCGAGCCTGAACTGCGCGAAGAGCTGCTCGAGGAGGTGGAGCCCGAGGCCGGCGACTCCGACAGGGGGCCAGACGAGTTCGACCCCGACGAGGATCCGCTGCTCACCGACGCGATCCGCCTGGTCGCCGAAATGCAGACCGCCTCGACCTCGATGCTCCAGCGACGCCTGCGCCTGGGCTACACGCGCGCGGGCCGCATGATCGACATGCTCGAGCGCCGCGGCGTGATTTCCGGCTACGAGGGCTCAAAGCCCCGTCAGGTGTTGGTCACCGAGGCCGACCTGCCGCGTGTGCTCGCGGCCTTGGAAGCGCCCGCCGCAAAGTCTGCAAGCGCCGTCAACGACTAGCCTCTTGGCCTGATGCCGGAGATTGGACCCACGCTACGCGAGGCGCGTATGCGCGCACGCATCGACGTGTCGGAGATCGAGGCCAAGACCAAGATCCGCGCGAAGTATCTGCGCGCCCTGGAGAACGAAGAGTGGGGACTACTCCCGGGGCCCACATTCGTGAAGAGTTTCCTGCGCACCTATGCGCAGGCGCTGGACCTCGACGGCAAGGCGCTGGTGGAGGAATACCGCCTGCAGCATGAGCGCCCCAGCGAGTCGATGCTCGAGCCGATCGTCTCCACACCGCAGAGCCGGCGCGCGCCCAAGCGGGGGCGCTCAGGCGGCTCCGAAGGCCCCTCGCGCGCCTACATGCTCGCCGTGGGCGTGATCGGCGTGGTAATCGTGGTACTGATCGCGTTGCTGATCGCGGGCGGGAAATCGAACAACAAGAAAACGACCTCAACCGTGGCCACCACACACGCACCGTCCGTGCGCTCCAAACACAAAGCCGGCGGCTCGTCCGCGCGCCGGCACGTCTCGCCGGGCGCGCTCGTCGCACTTGCGCTGAAGCCCACCGGCGCCGTGTACGTGTGCCTGATCGGTGATGACGGGCGCAAGCTGATCCCAGGTGTCAACTTGCAGGCGGGCGAAACGACCGCGACCTACCACGCCAAGCGCTTCGAGCTCACGCTCGGCAACAGCGCGGTGACGATGATCGTGGACGGGATTCCGCGGACGGTCGCGCCTTCGAGCGAAGCGATCGGCTACACGATCACCAAGGCCGACGGTCGACAGCCGCTGGCGGCCGCTCACCGTCCGACGTGCACGTGAGCGCGCGCGCCGGCATCGTCGTTACCGGCACCGAGGTGCTGACCGGCCGCGTCAGCGACCGCAACGGGCCATGGCTCGCCGAGCGGCTACGTGAGCTAGGTGTGGACATCGCATACACGACGATCGTCGGCGATCGGCCGCAGGACATGCGTGCGGCGCTGGCGTTCATGGCCGAGCAAGGTCTTGACCTAGTCCTCACAAGCGGCGGTCTGGGCCCGACCGCCGATGACATGACGGCGGAGGTTGTGGGGCGCTTCCAGGGCCGGGAGATGGTCCTCGACGAGGCGCTGTCGGGGCGCATTGCCGAGATTGTGGCGCCGCTAATGAAACGCTGGCCGAACATTGACCCCGAGGCGATCGCGCTGGCCAACCGCAAGCAGGCGACCGTCCCGCGCGGTGCAACCGTGCTCGAGCCGGTCGGAACGGCTCCCGGGCTGGTCGTCCCTCCCGGTGAGACCGACGGCGACGGCACGCACGCGCCGACGATCGTCGTCCTGCCGGGGCCGCCGCGGGAGCTTCAGCCGATGTGGCGCCAGGCGCTGGAGACCGAGGCGCTGCAGGCAGCGCTCGCGGGCGCGAGCGAGCTTGTGCAGCGCACGATGCGCCTGTTCGGGATCCCTGAGTCGGAGATCGCAGAGACGCTGCGCGCGGCCGAGCGCGAGGGGGTGGAGCTCGAGCGCCTGGAGGTGACGACGTGCCTGAAACGCGGTGAGGTCGAGGTCGTAACGCGCTTCGCGCCGGATGCCCGCGACGCCTACGACGCGCTCGAAGCGGTAATCGCCACGCGCCACGCGGACACACTGTTCTCGCGCGACGGCAGCACGGTCGATCAGCAGGTGGCCGCGCTGCTGCTCGCCGGGCGCCCTGGTCGGCCGGCTTCACCGATGCGGATCGCCACCGCCGAGTCTTGCACCGGCGGGCTGCTGGCGGCGCGGCTGACCGAGCTCCCGGGAGCATCGGAGTACTTCAACGGCGCGATTGTTACCTATGCGAACGAGGCGAAGGTTTCGCTGGCGGGTGTGCCTGCGGAGATGATCGAACGCCACGGCGCCGTCTCGGCCGAGGTGGCAAGAGCACTTGCCGACGGAGCGCGGGCCGCACTCGACGCGGACGTAGGCGTCGGGATCACCGGCGTCGCTGGTCCCGGCGGTGGCACTGAGCAGAAGCCCGTCGGGCTCGTTTGGGTGAGCGCCACGCTCGTCGCCTCCGAGGACCTTTCGTCGGTCGTGGAGCTGACCCGCTCGATCAACCTGCCCGGCGGACGCGCCGACATACGCGAGCGCGCCACGACGATCGCGATGCATCTCATACGCCGCGCGCTCACCGACCTCGACGTCGTTTGAGGGGCGTCTCGCTCGCCGCCGCGGGCGCGTCCGCTCGCAGCATCCAGACGGGCGCTAGCATCGCTCGTGGCGATGTCCCGGGGTGTCACAGCCAGGTTGTTCGTGGCGGTCGAGCTGCCACTGTGGGTGCGTGAGTGGCTCACCGAGTGGGCTCGCCGGGTGGCAGACGTCTCGCCCGGCCGGCGAGGTGGGATGCGGGTGCTGCCGGTGCACTCGCTGCACCTGACGCTGTGCTTCCTCGGCAGCCGCCCGGTCGGTGAGATCGCTGCCCTCGCTTCCGCTGTGGGCGACTACGAGGGACCTGCGTGTGAGCTGTCGCTTGGAGCGCCGCTGTGGCTGCCATCGCAGCGACCGCGCGCGCTTGCCGTTGAGGTCCACGATCGCGGGGGCGAGCTGGCTCGTGTGCAGTCGGATCTCAGCGAGGCAATGACACGGGCCGGCGCGTGGGAACCGGAGCGCCGTCGATTCAGGCCGCACATCACGCTCGTGCGCGTCGGTCGAGGTGCGTATGCGCCCCGCCGCGCCCGCGGGGATCACATGCCTGTTGTATCGCCGCCACTACCCGCCACACCGAGTCTGGACTTTGTGCCCGAGGCGATCGTGCTCTATCGCTCGTGGCTGGGCGCGGACGGCGCCAGCTACGAACCGCTCGCGCGCAACGAGCTCATGCCGGCGGGACGCTGAGAGGCACTGCGGCGCCTCGCGGCCTGTCTATTCGCAGAGGAAGCTCGAGCTTTCGCCCGCCCGTACTTCGCAGCTGTGTTCGTCGGAGCTGGGGGCCGGGATCTGAGGGCAGGATGTCCCGGCTTCTTCGCATTCCGATTCCCCCGATTCGGCTTCTTCTTCGCCTTCGCCGCCAGGGATCGCGCAAACGAGGCTCCTGCCGTTGCTCGAGCGCGTCGGTTCCGCTCCGTCTTCGCATTCCGGCGCGGAGCCGTCGGCACAGGAGAAGGAACCATCGCTCGCCTGCACCGGGGAGCTGCCGTCTTCGCAGTAGGCCGCCGGCAACGATGCCGGGACACCCTGCTGGGGCTCTTTGGCGAGCGCATGCTTGGAGCGATGTTTGCGCCCGTGAGCCTTGCCCTTGTGGGTTGAGCGCGCGCAGGCGTGTGCGCGTCTGGCCTTCACATGGCCCGTCGAGCTCGGACATCTCGCGGTTCTCGTCTGCGCGAGCGTCTGTGCGGGTCCGAGCAGCGCGGACACGAGCGCGATCGCGAGTGCGAGGAGCGTCAGCGTCGAGGTGAGGCGCCGGGTAGATGTAAGGGTGGGCAAAGGAGTGGGCGGGGACGATCGCGCTGCGGTGATCAGTAACTCATCGGCAACGTGAGCTCCGGGCGCGAGCCCGTCCAGGGTCCCTGGACGCCAAGCGCCGCGCATACGAACAGTTGTTCCGTCCGCAGCGCCGTCTACCTTCTCCACTCCATCTCGACCCGAGGAGTAAGACGATGCCTGTGACCGACCAGGAGAAGGCCGCCAAGGCGCGCGATGCCGCGCTTCAGGGTGCGCTCACGCAGATCGAGCGCGAGTTCGGCAAGGGCTCGGTCATGCGCATGGGCGATGAGGGCGCACAGGTGCGCTGTGACGCGATCCCGACGGGAGCGCTATCCCTCGACCTGGCGCTCGGAATCGGTGGCGTACCGCGAGGGCGCATCGTCGAGGTCTTCGGCCCGGAGTCCTCGGGTAAGACCACGCTGATCTACCACGTGCTCGCCCAGGCGCAGAAACTCGGCGGCGTGTGCGCGTTCATCGACGCCGAGCACGCGATGGACCCGCTGTACGCGAAAGAGATCGGCGTCGACATCGACGAGCTGCTGGTATCCCAGCCCGACTACGGCGAGCAGGCGCTCGAGATCGCGGACATGCTCGTTCGCTCGGGTGCCGTCGACGTGGTCGCGATCGACTCAGTCGCGGCGCTGACCCCGCGCGTGGAGCTCGAGGGCCAGATGGGCGATCAGACGGTGGGTGCGCAGGCGCGCATGATGTCCCAGGCGATGCGCAAGCTCGCCGGCAACTTGAACCGCACGCAGACGCTCTGCATCCTCACCAACCAGATCCGCGAAAAGGTGGGCGTGATGTTTGGCTCGCCGGAGACCCAGCCGGGCGGGCGTGCGCTGAAGTTCTACGCATCCCAGCGCCTGGACATCCGGCGCATCGAGACGCTCAAGGACGGCACCGAGGCGGTCGGTAACCGCGTGCGCGTGAAGGTCGTCAAGAACAAGGTGGCCGCTCCCTTCCGCCAGGCTGAGTTCGACATTGAGTTTGGCCGGGGCATCTCGACGGCCGGGTGCCTGATCGACCTCGGCTTGGAGCACAACATCGTCTCCAAGTCCGGCTCGTTCTTCTCCTATGGCAGCGACCGTCTCGGCCAGGGACGCAACAACGCAAAGATCCATCTCGACGAGAACCCGGCGCTGGCGAAGGAGATCGAAGACAAGATCTACGCGGCGCTCGGCCTCGGAAAAGATCTGGTCACGCCGATCGACCGCGAGAAGGATGCGACGCCACCGCCGATCGTGAGCGAACCGGCCGTCGCGGCTGCGTAGCCGCCCGCGATCGGCCGGGCGCTGGGGGCTCAGTCCATCTCAGCGAAGCGCGTGAGCGCGACGGCCGGAGCGGCGCTTGCTTCGGCCGGTGCGCCGGCGACGCGCCAACTGCGGCTTTCCTGCGTGAGCGCCTCCGCCAGGTCGCTCGCGCCCCAGCCGCCGCCCTGGGCTTCGGGGGTGGCGGCGGGCACAACGGCCGGGAATTCCTGGGTCACCTGTGTGTCGAGGGCGGCTATCTCACCGCTCAGGTCGGGCGCGCCGGCGTAAACGTCGCCCGCGAGCGAATCCAGCGGGCTGGGCTGCGGGCTGTTCTGTGCCGATGGCGCGGGCGCGAGCGTGGTGGCGCCAACCGCATAGCGGAACTGACCGCTCTCGTCGGTCACCCAGAACGCCTCACCGCCAGCGGTCGTCTCATGCAGGATTGAGCGATCGTAGTGTTCGGCGATCCGCACGAGTGCCTCCATGTCGGTGACGTCAATCACCGACGTCCCGACCGTCTGTGCGATGTGACCGACGGGGACGATCATGTGGCCGTAGCGTGCGCGGATGCTGCTTGCCTCGTCCTGGGGACGCACGCGCAGACGCAGGAGCGCGAGCATCGCGATCAGGCCCGCGATCACGATCGCGATCACGATCAGAGCGAGCGAGCGTGCGGTGGAGACCGAGAGCCGCGCGACCTTGAAAGACAGGAACAACGGCTGGTAGCCCTTGGACGGCAACGAGCTGCTCGCCGATGGGGTGAAGACACGCGCGGTGGACGGGCTGGACGTGGCAGAGATAGTGCTCCCGCCGAGGGTCGGCTTGAGCTCGAGTTCGTTCACCGAGAATTCGAGAGCGGGCGAGAAGGTCGTGCTCACGGGCAGATGTTCGAGCTTTCCCTTCACGCTCACGTGCGGGATGATTGCCAGCGTGTAGCTGCCGCCCACTTTCGTCGTTCTTTCCACGCTCTCGATCAGCGCATGCAGCGAGGACAGGTCGAGTGTCGCGGAGACGCCGCCGTGGTCGCCGCGGAAGTATGTGGGCGGCCCGAGTGGGAACGTCGTGCCCCAGCCGCTCGTGGAGGTGAGGGTTGCAGTCATTGACGCCTTGCCACTCAGCGAGCTCTTGACGGCGCTCGCGAACCGGTAGCCAAAGCGGACGTTGAGTTCGTTGAGGACGCGCGTGAAGAGGGGGTCTCCGGTCACGGCGATGTTGGAGGGGTAGGCGGGACCCGGGGTGGCGTTGGCGGAATAGGAGAACTTCCCGCTCTGCTTGTAGGGCACCGGGACGCTGTGCAGCTTCGCTGCGGGACGCGTGAACGCGAGCATGGCAAGCATTACGAACGGCAGCAGCGCGATCAGTCCCAACGCGAGGATCATCGTGGCGGAATCCGCTGCAGGGATCGGGGTGTGGATGGGACCGCGCTCAGAGCTTTCCCCACCACGCCTTTGCCTGCGCCTGACGCGCCGGCGCCGTGCGAACACCCCACCCATCAAGAGCAGCAGACCGCCACCCACGAGGATGCCCACCAGCGCCGGTGAGCGGATCGACTGAATCGTCGCACCAGCGCCGGCGACGTGCAGCCACAGCGCGCCGATCAACTGGCTGGCGGCAGGGTGTTCGAAATCGATGAAGTCGTTGTTGTCACCCTTGAAGATGTAGCGGTTGCCTGCGCGTCCGATGATCCGGTGCAGCACGATCGTGTGGAGCTCTTTGTTGTGGTAGGCGACGATTTCGCCGACGTGGTAGCTGCTCTGGCTACGCACGATCGCAAGGTCGCCCGTGTGAAAGCGAGGCTCCATGCTGACCCCGTGTGTGACGACGTAGGTCGTCGAGCCACCGAGTGGGGCAGGGGCGAAGTAGTACCAGAGACACCCCAGGACGATGACTCCTAGGGTGGTGGCGAGAAGTCTTTTCAGTGGGTGGCGTCGCATGGCTTGGAGTTGGCCGTCACCCGTCCGTGGGGTAGTGGGTAAGAGGGCGGCCGGCGGACCGGCCGCCCTCTGTACCTTGCGTCCTGCTGCGTTTACGGTTCGATGATCGCCTTGCCTTCGCTTACTGCGGAGACGGTGAGCTCGTTACCTTCTTCGACAACCGTTTTGCCTTCGTTGTTGGCCACACCGGTGGCGGCGAACTTGTTGGTCGCGTGTTCGGTTGCGTTCTTCCACGCGCCTTCGCCGCCCTTGAATTTGCAGACGACTTCGGTTTCAGTTGCGCTGATGGTCGTGTACGGGGCCGGGCAGTCAATCCATTCTTCGGCACCCGGCGTTTCTTCCTTGCTCAGCGCGACCGCGACGTCACTCGGTGCGAGTTTGCTCGCGTTCGTGAGAATGACGTGTGCTTCTGTGATGTATTCACCGCTCAGCGACCACGTGTAGCTGACGCCGGTCTCCGTGTAACCGCTGACCGCGTTGGTGCCACCACCGGCTGCCTGCGCCGGAATGGTGTTGCTGGCCGTGAACGCGAACGCGCCCACGCCGATGACGCCCGCGAGCACGAATGCGCACAGGCCGGCTATCTTTCGCTTACGGCTAGCGAAGGTTCGCTTGCCAATACGCATAGACACTTCGAGCCCCCTTGCTTGGTTTTCATGGACACAGGCGTGTCCTCGCGGGGCAGATCGACGCGCTCTTACTGGAGCTTTAGGTCTGTGGCATCGGTTGCAATCGCTCAGGTGGCATTCGCGGGTGCGTGAACGCGCGCTCGAGGGGCTCTACATTCGGGCTTTTCGCCGACCGTGCGCGTCTTTAGTTGATGCTGGCGTGGCGCACACGTCGTCCACGTAATCGGCTGCTTGGACGCAAACAAGAGCGGGGGCTACTCTGTTTAGGAGCAGGACACCCGACCCCGATCTCTGAAACGGCCCGGAAATTGCGCTACCACCTGACGACGTTCGGCTGCCAGATGAACGAGCACGACTCCGAGCGCATGAAGGGGATGCTCGAGTCGCTCGGCTACGAACAGGCACAGGAGCGCGCGCAGGCCGACTTGATCCTCTTCAACACGTGTTCGATCCGCGAGACGGCAGACAGCCGCTTTCTCGCGCACCTGGGGGAGGCCAAGCGCTTGAAGCGCGAGCGTCCCGAGCGGGTCGTGGGCGTCGGCGGCTGCTGGGCGCAGTCGGTCAAGGAGGAGGTCTTCCAGCGCTTCCCGTTCGTGGATGTGGCGTTCGGCCCCGGCCAGGTACACAAGCTCGCGGAGTTCCTGACGAGCGAGTCGCTGAGTGCGCAGGGCTACTTCGAGTTCGAGGGCTTCACCGGTCATCTGCCGGCGCACCGCGAGCGCCCGTTTCAGGGATGGGTGCAGATCAGCGTTGGCTGCAACTGCGCTTGCTCCTACTGCATCGTGCCCTCTACGCGCGGGCGGGAGGTCAGCCGCCCCGCCGGGGAGTTGGTGGCAGAGGTGTGCGCGATGGCGGCGGACGGCGTCAGGGAGGTCACGCTGCTGGGGCAGAACGTCAACTCCTACGGTCGTGACCTGCGCGCACGCGGCGAGCGCCCAGCGAGCTTCGCGGAGCTCTTGGGGATGCTGGACGCGATCGACGGCATCGAGCGCATCCGCTACACGAGCCCGCACCCGAAGGACATGCGCGAGGACGTGATCCGCGCGCACGCGGAGCTGGCGAGCGTGTGCGAGCACATCCACCTGCCGCTGCAGTCGGGCTCGAGTCGCATCCTGAAGGCGATGCGGCGCACGTATGACCGCGCCCGCTACATGGATCGCGTGGCGCTGATCCGTGAGCACGTCCCCGACGCTGCGCTCACGACGGACATCATCGTCGGCTTCCCCGGCGAGACCGACGCGGACTTCCGCGAGACGCTGGAAGTGGTCGAGGAGGTCGGCTACGACAGCGCCTTCACGTTCATCTTCTCGCCGCGCCGCGGCACCGCGGCGGCGGACATCAGCGAGGGCGTGGTCGCCCACCCGCTGAAGGTCGAGCGCATGCAGGAGCTCGTCGATCTCGTGCAGCGCAAGGCCCGCGAGCGCGCGCAGCGCTTCGTGGGGCGCACCCTAGAGGTGCTCGTGGAAGGTCCATCCCGTACCGACCCAGAGCTTCTGCGCGGGCGCACGCGCCACAACAAGGCCGTCAACTTCGCGGGGCTGTCAGCTCCCGGCGAGCTCGCTGAAGTGGAGATCGTGCGCGCTACCAGCCAGACGCTCGCCGGTGAGCAGTGGCTGCCTGTCGGCGATCGGTCCTTGACGGTCTAGATCGCCTCAGGCGGGCACAGCCGCACGTGCGCCGGCGGCCACACAGACGCGGTCGCGACCGTTGCGCTTGGCTTCGTAGAGCGCCGCGTCAGCGCGTGCGAGCTCGGAGGCATAGTCGAACGGTGCATGTCTGGGAGAGAGCGAGACCCCGAAGCTCATCGATAGCGACACACCGGGACCGAGAGGCCCGGCGCAGACGGCTTCGCGCAGGCGCTCAGCGAGCTCTTCGGCGCCCTGCAGCTCGGCTCCAGGCAGCAGCACGAGAAACTCCTCGCCGCCGATGCGATAGGCGAGGTCGAAGGCGCGCAGCTGCTTGCGCAGCACGTAGGCGACGTCCCTGAGCACCGCGTCGCCCGCCGGGTGCCCGTGGGTGTCGTTGACGTGCTTGAAGCGGTCGATGTCGCCCACGATTAGTCCGATCGGCTCGCCCGTGGCACTGGCCTGCTCGGTCAGCTCCTGGACGCGCAGCGTCAGGGCGTGGCGGTTCAGCATGCCCGTGAGTTGGTCGATGACGGCGTCGCTGCGGTGCTGGATGTCGGACTCCATGAGCGGCGTGGAGAGGACCGCTGCGCAGAGGATGAGCGCGACGGCGATGATCAGCAGCACCGGGTCCGCCAGCAGGGTGTGGCTGTCCCTGCCGAAGCCGACCGCGAACGCGAGCGCGAGGCTGATGGACACGCCGACGATCACGCCGCGTTTGGAGAAGCGGCTGCTGAGCGTCAAGACCGGGATCGCCAGCAACGGCAGCGCGCCGGCTCCACGCGGGCCGCTGAGCGCGACCGCGATCGCGATCGTGAGCACGGACCCCACCCACGCGCCGAACATCAGCAGCTCGGGGCGAGCCAGCTTCGGCATGAGCAGGTCAGCGGCGGCGAAGCCGCCCATGATCGCGAGCACGAACGCGAGCGGCCACCAGCCGAGCCACGGCCCTGCGGCGAGGATCGCGAGCGCCATGATCATCGCGGCGCGGCGTCGTACGGGCCGGATGCGCTCCTCCATTTCAAGCATGCGCTGGCGGTCGAAGTCGTCGTGACAGAGCCACGAGACCGGCGTCGTTCCACCCGCCTTTGGGGCGAAGTCCATCAGCTCTGACTCGGCGCTCGCTAGCACGTCGATGACCGGGCGGCAAAGCATGTGGACAGACGTTCGGCCGGCGCGTAGGATCGCTTCAAGCCAGAGGAGGAGCACACCAGACGTGAGGATGCGCGCCGCAGTACTCGAGGAGTTCGCCAAGCCGCTCGTCGTGCAGGAGGTCGAGCTCGCCGATCCTGGGCCCGGCGAGGTGCTCGTACGCCTGCACGCGTGCGGTGTCTGTCATACCGACATGTACACCGCCTCCGGTGTCGACCCCTCGGGTTACGCCCCGACGGTGCTCGGTCATGAGGGCGCCGGCGTCGTGGAGCGCTGCGGCGAGGATGTCTCGCTGCTGCGTGAGGGCGACCACGTGGTGACGCTGTTCTCGCCCCAGTGCGGCGAGTGCGTGCACTGCGTGAACCCGGCGACGAACCTGTGCCTTGCGATCCGTGAGCAGCAGAACCTCGGATACCTGCCCGACGGCAGCACGCGGCTTTCGCTTGGTGGCGAGCCACTTCGCCACTTCATGGGGACCTCGACCTTCGCTGAGTACACCGTGATGCCGCAGATCGCGCTCGCGCGGATCGACCCCGAGGCACCGCTCGACCGCGCTTGCCTGTTCGCGTGTGGCCTCTCCACGGGCCTTGGCGCGGCGCTGAAGACTGCGGCGGTCACCGAGGGCTCGACGTGCGTTGTGTTCGGCGCCGGCATGGTCGGTCTCGGGGCGGTGGCGGGGTGTCGCCTGCAGCGCGCCGAGCGGATCGTGTGCGTCGACCTTTCACCGGAGCGCCTGGAGCTCGCGCAAGGTCAAGGCGCAACCGACCTGATGCTGGGTGGGCCCGACAGCGTCGCGCGGATCCTCGAGATGACGGGTGGCTTCGGCGCGGACTACACGTTCGAGGCCACGGGCAACGTCGCGGTCATGCGCCAAGCCGTGGAGGCGGCGCGGATGGGCTGGGGCCTTTGCACGGTCTGCGGCGTGGCGGGGCGGGGCGAGACGCTCGAGATCGTGCCGCGTCTGTTGATCACCGGTCGGCGGGTCTGTGGCTCGTCATTCGGTGGTCTGAAGGGGCGTGAAGACGTGCCTGCGCTTGTGCGTCGCTACCTCGACGGCGAGATCGACGTCGACCCGTTCATCTCACACAGGCTGACCCTGGATGAGGTCAATCGGGGCTTTGAGTTGATGCAGGCCCAGGAGGGCATCCGTAGCGTCATCGAGCTCTGAGCCCGGGTTTGCGGCGACGCAGACACGGTTGCGGCCGTGGTTCTTGGCGCTGTATAGCGCCGCGTCGGCGATCGAGAAGACGCCCGCGTAGTTGAAGCGCTCTCCGTGCTCTGAAGCGCCCACGCCGAGGCTCATGGTGACGTGCACGTCTTCGCCCACGGGGGAGTCGGCCACTCGCTCGCGCAGGCGCTCGGCGAGTTCCGCCGTCTGCTCGAGGTCCGAGCCGGGCACGAGGATCAGGAACTCCTCGCCGCCGAGCCTGTAGGCGAGGTCGAAGGCACGCAGCTGCTTACGGAGGGCGTAGGCGACATCCTTGAGCACGGCATCGCCGGCGGCGTGCCCGCGCGTGTCGTTGACCTGCTTGAAGCGATCCAAGTCGGCGACGATCACGCCGACGGGCTCGCCGGTGACGCTCGACTGCTGCGCGAGCTCCTGTACGCGCACCGCCAGCGCCTTGCGGTTGAGCATCCCCGTGAGCTGGTCGATGACGGCGTCGCTGCGGTGCTGGATGTCGGACTCCATCAGGGCTGTGGAGAGGACCGCAACAGACAGGATCAGGGCGATCGGAGCGATCAGGATCTGCGGGGTACTGGTGACGGCGTGGGCGTCCACGCCGAAGGCGACGCCAAGTGTGGCCAGGACGGCGATTGCGACGCCGGCGATCACCCCACGCATGGGAAACCGTGAGCCGAGCGTGATCACCGGGATCGCAAGCCACGACAGCGCGGTATCCCCCGGACGACCCTCGAGCGAGACAGCGCCCGCGATCGTGAGCTCACTGCCGATCCAAGCCGCGAACATCAGGTACTCGGGCCGCTTCATGCGTGGTGTGAGCGCGTCCGCGGCCGCGAAGAACAGCGCGGCGGGAATCAGGAACAGCAGCGGCCACCAGCCGAGCCACGGCGCGCCGACCGCGATCGCGACGGCGAGGATCGCGAGCGTCTTGCGCCGCACCGAGCGCACACGGTCGTCCATGTCGAGCATGCGCTCGCGGTCGAAGTCCTCGCGGCACAGCCAGGTTGTGCTGGTCGTCCTACGGTGCGGATGCGGTGTGTGCTCGCGATCCATGTGTAGTCGCTCGGCTGTGGCGATCCGCACGATTACGCTCGGTGCCCTCTCTGGACACGTTGACATCGGTGGAAAATCCTGTCTCCAACGGCCTCGCGGCGGGCGCCATCGCCGCGCCGCGAGACCTACGGAGAGCTACTGAGCGCTCGCACCCGCCGGGCTTGGCACGTAGCTAGCTCCGGATTTCGAGCTTTCGCCAGAGCTCGAGCCGCTGGAGCCCATGTTCGGGCACGGCGTGGAGCCCGATTTCGAGGTCCCCGACTTCTGGGCGGGCGCCGTGGCGCCGCTCGGCGGCGTTGTGGATGACGAGCTGCTCGAGGACGCCGCGGGTGTTGTTGCGGCGCTCGTCGAAGACGCGGCATTGGCGATTCCGGCTGCGGCGCCGCCGGTGGCGAGAGCCCCCGCGACCATCGTCGCACCGAGCATTTTCGAGATTGTCATGAGACTGAACCTCCTGGGTCGATTGCTGGGGTGTGAGGTCATGGTGCGCCGCCTCGCTAAGTGGTTGGGCGGGTGCTCCGTAGGGGTTGCGTAAGGGGCAAGGCGCGCAGCCGCGGGCGATCTATGCGAACATATGTTCGTGCGCTGGAGCAACCTCACGATCGACAGCGACGAGCAGCGCCAACTCCCTGGCTACCGCGATCCCGCCGCCGTACGACGCTTCGACGCTCCGGAGGCGCTGGACATGCGCTTCTACGAGGTTCACGCGAAGTCGGTGCTCAACCGTGTCCCAGAGCGCTCGCAGATGCCGTTCCGCTGGACGATCAATCCCTACCGGGGCTGCAGTCACGCGTGCGCCTACTGCCTGGGGGCGGACACGCTCGTGCTGATGGCAGACGGTGCCACGAAGCGGATCGCCGACCTCGAAGTGGGCGAGACGATCTATGGCACCGAGATACGCGGCGCCTACAGGCGGCTGGTAGCGACCCAGGTCCTCGACAAGTGGTCGAGCATCAAGCCCAGCTACGTGCTCGCCTTGGAGAACGGGACGGAGTTGATCGCCAGTGGCGACCATCGCTTCCTCACGCAACAGGGCTGGAAGCACGTGAAGGGAGCGCAGGGCGGTGCGGTGGTGAGGGCGTATCTGACGGTCGGCTCCCGCCTGCTCGGACTCGGCGACTCGCCCCCGGAGCTGGACGCCGTCGCGAACAGCGATCTCGGCCTCGGGGTCACCTCGATCCAGCCAAGCGGCTCTACGATGCGCCTTTACGACATCACCACGGGCACGGGCGACTTCATCGCCAACGGCGTGGTGAGCCACAACTGCTTCGCTCGCCCAACCCACACCTACCTCGACTTCAACGCGGGTCGCGACTTCGAGCGCGAGATCGTGGTGAAGGTCAACGCGCCGGAGGTCCTGCGCGTGGAGCTGGCCAAGCCCTCGTGGAAGCGCGAACATGTGGCTCTGGGAACGAACACGGATCCGTATCAGTGGGTGGAGGGTCGCTACAAGCTGATGCAGGGCATCTGGGAGGCGCTCAGGGACGCGGGCAACCCGTGCTCGGTGTTGACGAAGTCACCGCTGCTGCTGCGCGATCTGCCGCTGATGCTGGAGATCGCCGAGCGCGCGAGCTTCAGCGCGTGTCTTTCGATACCGACGCTGGATGAGAAGGCGTGGCGGGCGACAGAGCCGCACACGCCGAGCCCGCGGGCGCGCCTGGAGGCGGTGGCGGAGCTCAACCGCGCGGGGATCCCGACGGGGGTGTTGATCGCGCCGCTGATGCCCGGAATCAACGACGCGCCGCACCAGGTGGAGCCGCTGATGGACCTTGCGGCGCAAGCAGGCGCGACGAGCATCGGCGGCATCGCCCTGCATCTGCGCGGTGAGGTGCGAGGCGTCTTCATGGACTGGCTGCGCTCTCAGCGACCGGACCTGGTGGGCCGCTACGAGCAGCTGTACCGCCGCGGCGCCTACGCGCCGCCTGAGGAACGCGCGCGACTTGCGCGGATGGTGCGCCGCGGCGAGGGGCCGGGCGCCTTCAGGCGCAGCGTGCGCGCCCAAATCGAGCGCGACGAGGAGCGTGAGCAGCCGGATCTGGACTTCGGCGCGCCACTGCCTGTGGCGCGCCAGCAGACGTTGTTTTAGCTCGTGCGCGGCTGGTTTAGCTCATGCGCGGATCCACATAAAGCCCATAGAGCCTGTAGCTGGTGCCTCTGTTCGCGGAGGTGAACACGAAGCGGGCTTCGCGGGTCGATTCGGCTGCACCCCCGATCTGCGGCTGCACGTTGATCGGGCTCGAGAGTGTCCAGCCGTCTGGCTGCCCGTGTACCTGCCCGACGTCCTGCGGGCTGGTGACGGTGAGGCTGGTGCCGGGGTAAGCGACGGCGACGGTGACAGCGTCGTTGCCTTTGACGTCCTGGAGCCACACCCGCGCAGTCGGGTACTGAAGCGTCACGCACGTGGGTGGGCTGATCGCCACCGACCCGCCGGGCAGTTCAAGTACGCCGCCGCTCGCGCCTTCGGGCCGGCTGGCTTCGACGATGCGCGCGCCGCCCAGGAGCGTCCAGCCTTCGGAGGCGCTGTTGAATTCCCCACCGGGGACGAGCGTGTAGAAGTTGGCGTCTCCGAGCGCTTCGAATACCGGCGCAAACTTCTGCCCTTCGCACGTGGCGAAGGTTGAGCTCGAGGTGGTTGAGTCGGCGAGCGCGGCCTGCGCGGACAGGCCGAACGATGCGAGGCACACGACCACGGCGAATCGCAAATGGCGCGTGAACTTGTGGGCCGTGGGGCGAGACGAAGCGAGCATGTGTCCTCCGTGACGTTCCACTGGCGGCTGAGCCGTCTCGAAGAGACCTCTGGCTTTGCGTCCCCGCCTCGCGACGGGTTTGCCCTTGCAGTGTTGTTGGCTGTAGTCCTTCTCGGGCAGTATCGGAGCGCTCGCTCCCAGCCTGAAGGACGCTGGACGTTTGTTCTCCATCGGTGTTTCTGACGCGATTTGCCGGGTCAGCCCTGGTTTGCTCAACAGGCTGGCACGTAGTGGCGATAGGACGCGTAAGACCGATGTCCGTCCATGCGATCAGAGAAGCGGAGCGCACGCGCGCTTCGCGTGCCCAACGCGGACAGCCGATGAGCGGTCGCGTGCTGCGCTGCGAGCTGCTCGTGGCCGCAGGCTTTCTCGCCGGCGCCGCCGCGCTCGCGGCGCTCGGTGGCGATGGCGGCTTCTCGCTGCCGACGGCGACCCTGTTCGTGCTTGGGATAGCTGTAGCGGGCAACGTGCGCTTCGACGTCGGCGCTGGCTTCACGGTCCCGGTTCAGGCGGTGTTCGTGCCGATGCTTTTCGCGCTTCCCGTGGCGATCGTGCCCGCGCTCGTAGCGCTCGCGCTCGCTCTGGGGATGATGCCGTCGGTGCTCCGCGGAGCGCAGTCCTCGGATTGGCTGCTCACGGCGCTCAGCAACAGCTGGTTTGCGCTGGGCCCAGCGTTTGTCCTGCTGGTGTTCGCCGACCACAGTCCCGACCACGACTGGTGGGTGTTGCTGCTGGCGCTGGGCGCGCAGTTCGCGTGCGACTTCGCGGCGTGCAGCACGCGCGAGCGCCTGGTGGCCCGCTGCACGGTGCGCGAGCTGATCAGCGAGGTGAGGCCGATCTATGCGATCGACTTCGCGCTCTCGACGCTCGGTCTTGCGGTTGCGATGGCGGCGTCTGTGGACCACGACTATTGGACGGTGTTGTTGATCGTGCCGCTGTTCGGCGTGCTGCAGGCGTTCTCCAAAGAGCGCCAGGAGCGCCTAGAGCAGCTCGTGGAGCTGCAGGACGCCTACCAGGGCACTGCGCTGCTGCTGGGCGACGTGGTGGAGGCCGATGACACTTACACGGGTGAGCATTCCAAGAGCGTCGTGCGCCTTGCCCTCGAGGTGGCAGGGGAGCTGGGCCTGGACGCGGATCGCAGGCGCAACGTGCAGTTCAGCGCGCTACTTCATGACGTGGGCAAGATCGCCGTGCCGAAGGAGATCATCAACAAGCCGGGCCCGCTGGACGAGCAGGAGTGGGCGATCATGAGGACACACACGATCGAGGGTCAGCGTCTGCTGGAGCGGATCGGCGGGGTTATGCGCGAGATCGGTCGGATCGTGCGCGCGTCGCATGAGCGCTGGGACGGTGACGGCTACCCGGACGCACTGCGCGGCGAGGAGATTCCGTTGGAGGCGAGGATCGTCTCTGCCTGCGACGCGTTTAGCGCGATGACGACGGACCGCTCCTACCGCCAGGCGATGAGCGTGTCGCTGGCCGTTGCTGAGCTGGAGCGCTGCGCGGGTCGCACTTCGATCCGCTGGTGGTGGGCGCCCTCGTGGGCATTGTGAGCGCGAAGGAGGCGCTCGCCTGCGAGGATCTCGAGAGGCGTGAGGCGGCGGCGGGCGAACTCGTGGCCCGCTCGGAAGTGCTGATCGGCACCTCGGGTGCAACGTCCTCACCTGCGCTGCGATCCTCCGCGGGCTAGCGTTCGCAGCCGTGGAGAGCGGCCAACGTTTGGAGAAGTCAGGGCCGGTCGGCGCACTGACCGCGCTCTTCGGGCCCACGGGCGTCGGTAAGACGGCGGTCGCGGTCGCGCTGGCAGAAGGGCTGACCGCGCGTGGCGAGCAGCCGGTGGCGATCTCGGCGGACGCGCTGCAGGTATACGCGGGCCTGGAGACGCTCACGGGGGTGGCGGGCGCTCAGGAGCGGGCGGTGCTCGAGCATCGCCTCGTGTCGTTCCTTCCGGTGGACGCGACGTTCAGCGCAGGGCATTACGCACAGCTCGCCCATGCGGAGATCGACGGACTGCTGAAGGCGGGTAGGCGTCCAATCGTGGTGGGCGGTACGGGCCTGTACCTGCGCGCCGCGCTGACCGAGCTGAGCCTGCGTCCGCCGCCACCTGAGGGCGTGCGCGAGCGCTGGACGGCGGAGCTCGAACGCGACGGTGCGCCGGCGCTTCACGCGCAGCTGGCCGCGCGCGCGAGCTGGGCTGCCGAGGGGATCGATCCGAACGATCGCCAGCGGATTGTGCGCGCGCTGGAGCTCTCAGACCTGGGCGAGCTAGAGCCGCCGGACGGCCCGTCGCAGCTGTGGAGCGAGGAAATGCGCCATCCCACGCTGCTCGTCGGGCTGACGATGGAGCGCGAGGCGCTGTACGAGCTGATCGACGCGCGCGTGGAGGCGATGGTGGCCGCGGGGGTACTGGAGGAGGTCCGCCGCGCGCATGCGGCCGGTGCCTCTGAGACGGCGCGCAAGGCGCTGGGATTCGAGGAGCTCCTGAGCGGCGACGTGGAGGCGATGAAGCGCCGCACGCGCAACTACGCCAAGCGCCAGCTCACGTGGATGCGCAAGCTGGCGGGGGTGCGCGTGCTTGACGTGACGGGGCGCGATGCGGGCACGGTCGCCGATGAGATCGTGCGGCTGCTCGGGGATCGCGCCGAGCCTCCTGATTAGACTCCGGCGCGCGATGGCGCCGATGAGATTCGAGAAGTGGCAGGCCCTGGGCAACGACTACCTGATCGTGGAGCGCGACGAGCTCCCGTTCGAGCTGACGCCCGCGCGTGTGCGCAAGCTGTGCGAGGGGCACTTTGGCGTCTATGCGGACGGCGTGCTGCTGCTCTCCGCGCCGGGTGATCCCGCGCACGTGGCGGACCTGCGCATCTTTAACCCCGACGGCTCGGAGGCGGAGCTATCTGGCAACGGTGCGCGCGAGGCGATCCTGTATCTACGCACGCGAGGGTGGACAGAGGAGGACTCGTTCACGATCCAAACGGTCGCTGGGGAGATCCGTCCGCGGATCACGGGGCAGGACACGTGCACGGTTGATATGGGTCACGCGAGCCTCAGCTCGGCGGACTTTCCCGAGGGACCGCCGGACGGTCGCGGGACGGTGTTCTCCGCCGGGCGCGACTGGTCCTTCCAGCACGTCTCGATCGGCAACCCCCAGTGCGCGATCCATGTGGAGACGCTAGACCAGCTGGAGGCGCTCGACCTACCGACGATCGGCCCGGCGATTGAAGGGGCCGCGCAGTTTCCCAATCGCACAAACGTGTCGTGGTTCACAGAGCTCCCCGACCTGGGGGCGGGCGAGTCTGGTGACGGACGCTTGCCCACCCGCATCCGCGCGCGGATCTTCGAGCGCGGTGTCGGGGAGACGCTCTCCTCGGGCACGGGCGCGACAGGGGCGGCAGTAGCCCACACCCGCGCATACGAGCCGCCGATGAACCCGAGCACTGTGACGGTGCTGCTCGACGGCGGCGAGCTCGAGGTGGAGGTCGGCGAGGATCTGCAAATTAACCTGACAGGCTGGGCGCGACCTGTGTTCGAGGGGCGCATCAGCGAGGAGTTCGAAAAGGAGCTGCATGAAACCGAGTAAGCGCCTGGAGCGCATCCCGCCGTACGCGTTCGCCCAGCTGGAGCGCAAGATCGCGGACAAGCGCGCGGCTGGGGTGGACGTGATCAGCCTGGGCATCGGCGACCCGGATCGCCCGACGCCGGCGCTGATCGTGGAGGCGATGCAGGAGGCGGTGACGGAGCCCGAGACGCACCGCTACCCGAGCAACCGCGGCCGCGCGGACTTCAGGGGCGCGGTGCGCGACTTCTACGAGCGCCGCTTCGACGTGAAGCTCGACCCGGAGAGCGAGGTGATCCCGGCGATCGGCGCGAAGGAGGCGATCTTCAACCTGAACCTTGCGTTCCTGGATCCCGGCGACTACGCGCTGGCGGCGGACCCGGGATATCCCGTCTATACGGGCGGCCCGTGGCTGGCGGGCGGCGAGCCGGTGCTGATGGCGCTGGAGCCCGAGCACGGCTTCGTGCCGGACCTGGGGGCGATCGACGAGGACGTGGCGCGCCGCGCGAAGCTGATGTTCCTGAACTACCCGAACAACCCGACGGGCGCGGTCGTGCCGGATGGCTTCTTCGAGCGCGTGGTGGACTTCGCGCGCGCCTACGACATCCTGGTGGTGCACGACAACGCGTACTCGGAGATCGTGTTCGACGGCTACCACGCGCCGTCGTTCCTGCAGACGCCGGGGGCGAAGGATGTGGGCATCGAGGTGTTCTCGCTGTCGAAGGGCTACAACATGACCGGCTGGCGCTGCGCGGTGGTGGTGGGAAACGCGCAGGCGCTGCACACGTATTGGCAGCTGAAGACGAACATCGACTCGGGGCTGTTCGAGGCGGTGCAGCTGGCGGGCATCGCGGCGCTCTCGCCGGAGGCGGACGCGGAGGTTGCCTCGATGAACGAGCTGTACCGTCGCCGTCGCGATCTCGTGTGCGACGCGCTGCACGAGATCGGCGTGCGGGTGCGCCCGCCGCACAGCACGATCTACGTTTGGGCGCCGGTGCCGGAGGGCTTTGCGAGCTCTGAGGCCTACTGCGAGCACGTGCTCGAGCGTACGGACGTGGTGCTGGTTCCGGGCTCGGTGTACGGGCCGGCGGGCGAGGGCTGGTTTCGGATCTCGCTGACGACGCCGGACGATCGTCTGCTGGAGGCGGTCAGGCGCCTGGGCACGCTCGGGGGTTGACGTTTGTGGGAGACGCGGTTGCGCGTGCTGCGCACAGCCGAAGCTTCACCGGTCATAACACTTTGCGTCGTATCGATGGTCCTAGACTGAGAGGTGGATGGATAGGAGCCGCAACGGCCGTAGCGCCGTAACACCAGGACCTTCAGAGTGGGCCGGCAATGGCTCAGAGCCGGCGCAGCGCGCGCGCCAGCGCGCGTTCTGCATCGCGGCGCTGCCGGAGGGCGAGGATCTCTCGGAGCTCGAGGAGCTGCTGCGCACGGCGGGCGTGGCGGTCGTGGGCGAGATGGTGCAGCGCCGCGAGCAGCCGCACGCGAACACGTACCTGGGGCCGGGGAAGGTGGCGGAGGCGAAGGCGGCGGCGGCTGCTGCTGACGCGAACGTGATCGCCTGCGACGACGAGCTGAGCGCGCGCCAGGAGCGCAACCTGGAGGAGGCGCTGGGCCTGCCGGTGGTGGACCGCACGACGGTGATCCTGGACATCTTCGCCGCGCACGCGAACAGCGCGGACGGGAAGCTGCAGGTGGAGCTGGCGCAGCTGGAGTACAACCTGGCGCGCATGCGCGGCCTGTGGACGCACCTGGAGCGTCTGGGTGGCGGCATCGGCACGAGGGGCCCTGGCGAGACGCAGATCGAGACCGATCGAAGGCTGGCTCGCAACCGCATCTCGGTGTTGCGCAAACGCCTGGAGCACGTGAAGGGCACGCGCGCGGTGCAGCGCGCGGAGCGCGAGCGCGCGGCTTTGCCGACGATCGCGCTGGTGGGTTACACGAACGCGGGCAAGTCGACGCTCTTGAACGCGATGACCGGCTCGGAGGTGGGGGTCCGCGACCGTCTCTTCCACACGCTCGACCCAACGACGCGCACGCTGAAGCTGGCGGGCCGCTCCTACCTCCTGACAGACACGGTGGGCTTCATTTCGAAGCTGCCCCACCAGCTGGTGGACGCGTTTGCGGCGACGCTCGAGGAGACGAGCCGCGCGGAGCTGCTCGCGCACGTGCTGGACGCCTCCGCGCCGGAGCCCCAGCGCGAGATCATGCAGCGCTCGGTGGAGGAGACCCTGGAGGAGATCGGCGCGGGCGAGACGCCGCGGCTACTCGTCCTGAACAAGGTGGACCTGCTCGACGCGGAGGCCCGCGACGAGCTGCGTCTGCGCTACCCGGACGCGGTGCTCGTCAGCGGCGTGACCGGCGAGGGCCTCGAGCAGCTGGGCGAGCGCATCGAGCACGAGCTCGCGCACACGCTGCGCCCGCTGGATCTGCTCGTCCCGTACGCGGACGGCGGCAGCCTCGCGGAGCTACACAAGCTCGCGGGTGAGGTCACGCGTGAGGACACCGCGGAGGGCGTGCGCGTGCACGCCCTCGTACCGGCGCGGCTAGCGGAGCGCTTCGCCCGCTTCGCGGTCGCGACGTAGTTCCGTGCCGCGTGTCATGGTTGCCGGAAGCGGCAGCGCCACGATTAGATCGTTAGAGGGGACGTGGCTTACGACGACGGTTCTCCGGCGCACTCAAGGTGAAGTAGAGGAGAGCAAGCGTGAGCGCGCCGACACTCGCGGCGAACGTCTGGACGGCGATCCCGGCTACGACCGAAGGGGGCGCGGAGGTGCTTCCCAGCGGAAGTCGACGGGCAGCCTCATCGACCGCGATGAAGAGCAGGGCCAGAATAAGGAGCAGTACGAGAACGAGCCGGCGACGACCGCTCGTCAGGCGGTCGCTGGAACGGATGGCAGCAACTGGCCCTCCTCCGTGCAGCGCTGCAGCCTGGGAGGCGACCGCCCAGCGGGCAATGAGAAGAATGCCCGGCACCAATAGCGCGAGGAATCCGACAGCCTCGGCGAGTCCGGTCAGCAGCGCGGTGGCACTCACACTGGGTAGTACGGCCACGCCCTGGGCTGCGACGGGCGCCAGCCGCGGCCGTCGACCTTCACCTGCCGTCTTGACTGCGTAGATATGAAGCGCTGAGACAAGCGGTCCGACGAGGGTGGTGCGCAGCAGCAGCTCCAGCCAGTACGCCTCTTGACTGTGGTGTGCAAGGCGCGCGAGCGGTCCGTAGCCGGTGATCAGGAGCAGCGCTAGGTCAAACGGGGCTACGACGACAAGCGCCAGAAGCAGAAACAGCAATGGGTAGCGGCCGTACAGCGAGAGTGTCGCGGTGAGAATGGCCCAAACCGAGCGGCGCTTGCGCAGATCGATCTCGAAGGCACTTCGTGCCGTATGCCCGGGCACACCCCGACTGCCTCCACTGATCCCTGACAAGCAGCGAAGCGTAGCCGGCGTCGCTCGGGACACGAGCCCCGGCCCTTCCCGTGGGCGGAAGTAGCTCAGTGATCTCTAGCTTCCGGCGCGCTCGCGCGGCTTGTGCTGGATGCGCGCGCGGCCGACGCCGATCACGTGCATCTCGGCCTCGTGTGCGCAGACGGAGACCTGCTCCACCTCGTTGTTCAATGTGCGCCGCAGCGCGACGAACGCGATCGCGCCGACGACAGCGGGGACGCTGAGGGCGATCGCGCGGTACGCGAGCACGGCGCCGGCGGCGGAGGTGATGGAGACGTGGTAGAGCACGAGCGTGCCCAGCAGTCCTGCATCGACGCCGCCGAGGCCGCCGGGGACGGGGATCAGGCCGCCTAGCTCGCCGATCAGGTAGGCCATCGCGAGGATCCCGAGCGGCGGGCTCGAGCCGAGCGCGTGAAAGCCGGCCCAGAGGATCAGAACGTCGAAGACGAGGTAGGCGAGCAGGCCGGCGATCAGGATCGCGTTGCCCTCGCGCAGCAGCGCGAGCGACTCGTCGACGCCGTCGGCGAGCGCGGCGAGCCCCTTCACGGCGGCGAGCGCTCGTTTGGAGCGCAGGTGTGTGCCGGAGTCGCGTTTGCGCTGTTCGTAGCGCCGCGCGAGCCGTCCCCCGGCGATCGTGGCCGCCACGGCGGCGGCGGCGATCGCGGCGGGCAGCGTCGTGAGCAGCAGGTTGGACTCGCCGCCGAGCACACCTACGGCGAGCGCGAGACCGAGCAGGATCACACCGAGGACGTTGGGCAGGCTCGTGAGCAGAAAGAAGGCGACGGTGCGCTTGGCGATCTCCTCGCCGGGCATGCCGCCGCGTTTGAGCGCCCATGCACCGAGCGCCAGGCCCCCGGCGCCGCCCGTGGGCAGCAGTGCGTTTGCGCCGAACTCGGACATCCCGATCTGGGTACTCACGCGCCAGCTCATGCGACGGCAGAAGGTCATGCGAAAGACGGCCACGTAGCCGAAGCCGGAGATCAGCTTCAGCACGGCGCCCGCGGCCAGCCACCCTGGGTTCGCGTGCTCCAGGCGCGTGCGCAGCCCGCTGAGGCCGGGCACGAGCGTGACGACGGCGACGACCACGACGAGCAGTCCAAGCGCGATCAGCAGGCGCGAGCGCAGCTTGCGGCGGCTCAGCCCTTCAGGGACGTTCAGGTCTTCGGAGTGGACATCAGCGACATCTTCCGGATCGCGCAGCACATATCCATCCTCGCACTCGCGGCGAGGATTCCCGGGTCGTTTTTCTATAGACCCGCGTCGCGTCGATCGCGGGACGTCTGGCGTTGAGCGCTCAGCGCTCGTCGCCACTGCCAGAGAGCACGCCCCGGCGTTGGCGCGAGAGAAGCTTGTCTAGGTTTCCCTGGGCGATCTCCTCGAGCTCGAGCCCGAGCTCAGTTGCCAGCTGTGAGACGTACCACAGCACGTCGCCGAGCTCCTTGGCCATCGCTGCGCGTCGCTCGTCGGTGACCTGGCCGGCGTCGTCGCGGATCGCCTTCTTGGCGTGCTCGGCAACCTCGCCGGCCTCGCCCGCGAGGCCGAGGGCGGGGTATGTCAGCCATGCCTCGCGCGGGTACTCGGCGGTGCGACGAGCGAGCCGTTGGTACTCAGCGAGGTCCACGAGGCGATCCTAGGGTGCCGGCCGTCCGCTCGCGCAGCGCAAATCCCGAGTTTGCGGACGCCTGACCGTCCTGCTCGCGCGGTCGTCCGCGATCAGGTCGGTCCGAGCAGGCCGCTGCGCTTCACCGAGCGCACGATCGGGACGGTCTCGATGCGCTCGATCCCTGTCAGGCGCGCGATGCGGGTAGTGAGGTAGGTGTACAGAGCGGCGGTGTCCGCGCAGACGACAGATGCGTAGAGGTTGCTCGCGCCGGTCGTGGCGGCGACGTAGGCGGTCTCGGGGTGGCCGGAGAGCGCCTCGCCAACGGCCGCGAGCTGGCTGGGGGCGACCGACAGCCACACCATCGCCCGCACATGCAGGTCGAGCAGTGCCTGGTCGAAGTCGACGTCGAAGTAGAGCGTGCCGTTGGCGCGCAGCTCGGCGATCCGGCGCCGGACGGTCGTCTGGGAGGCGTCGGTCGCGGCTGCGAGCTCGGCGAAGGTGGCGCGGCCGTCATGCTCGAGCAGCGTGAGCAGCTTGCGGTCGACCGTGGAGAGCGAGACCGGCTCGTTGGTGGCGGCGATGGGTGGGCGACGCAGTCGTGCGACCTGTGCCTTGTTCAGCGTCCCCAGCTTGTTGATCAGGCCGGCGGGGTCTCCGAAGAACGTGTGCAGAACGCAGTGGGCGGTCATCGCCACGACGAAGCGGTTGCGCGGCAGCGTCTGCAGCAGCAGACGATTGTCTTGCTCGCCGCTGGCGGTTCGCACCACGCAGACGATCTCGGTGCCGCCCGAGGTGAGGCTGATCCAGGAGGTGTCCGGTCGGCGGGCGAGGGCGTCGGCGGCGGCTGCGGCAGCGTTGGGCGTGCACTGCACGCGCACGATCCAGCGAGTGTCTCGTAGGCGCTGGGCGTCGCTGAGGCCGCGCACGCGCAGCTTGCGCGCGTCGTGCAGGCGGCTGTAGCGCCTGGCGATCGTCTGGTCGGAGACGCCGAGGACCTCGGCGATCGTGCTGAACGGCGCCCTCCCGTCTAGCTGAAGCGCGTGCAGGAGCTGGGTGTCGAGCAGGTCGGGCATCGGATATCGCCGTAAATCTACATCCAGGAGTCGAAGTCCGCTCTTTCCGAGCGGGTACCCGGAACAACGCCGCGCTCTCGTCAAAGATGACGGCGAATACAGACTGCCGGTGCCGCACATGATGGCCCGGCGCCCGACACAGGAGGTGCCATGGACGCCAACGCTGTACCGAATCGAGGCCGCTGGTGGCCGCTCGTTGCCATCTGTCTCGGCACCTTCATGCTGCTGGTCGATGTCACGATCGTGAGCGTCGCGCTTCCGTCGATGGCCGGCGACCTGCACGCAAGCCTGTCATCGCTTCAGTGGGTGGTCGACGCGTACGCCCTGTCGCTTGCTGCGCTGCTTTTGCTGGGCGGCTCGCTCGCGGATCGCTTCGGCAGGCGTCGCATCTTTCAGGCGGGTCTGATTCTGTTCGCGAGCGCGTCGCTGTGCTGCGCGTTGGCGCCGACGGCCGGCCTGCTGATCGCCGCGCGCGCCGTTCAGGGCGTGGGGGCGGCGGCGATGTTCGCGACAAACGCCGCGCTGCTGAACGCCACCTACCAGGGGCAGGATCGCGGCATCGCGTTCGGCGTGTGGGGCGCGGTCACCGGCGCGGCCGCCGCGCTCGCACCGATCCTCGGCGGCGTGCTGATCGACGCCTTCGACTGGCGCGCGATCTTCCTCGTGAACCTGCCGATCGCGGCGGTGGCGGTCGTAATGACCCAGCGCGTGCTCTCGGAGTCCCACGGCCACAGCGGCAAGCTGGACTGGCTGGGAGCGTTCTGGTTCACCCTGTGCGCAGGCGGCCTGACGTTCGCGCTGATCCACGGCGGCGAGGCCGGCTGGGGCGCGAGCACAACGATCGTGGCCTTCGCCGTGTCCGCGGTGGCGCTGGTCGTGTTCCTCGCGGTGGAGCCACGCCGGGCCAGCCCACTGATGGATCTCTCGTTGTTGCGCAACCGTTCGTTCGCGGCGTTGATGCTCGCGGCGGTCGCGCTTGCGGCGGGTGCGTTCGCGGCGCTCCTTTACACACAGCTGTGGCTGCAGTCGGTGTTGAGCATGTCGGCGATCGACGCGGGTCTGGTCGTGGCGCCGCTTGCGGCGGTGGCGTTTGCCGCATCGGCCGGCATCGGGCGCTTCATGCACCGCACCCCTCCGCAGTTCCCGCTCGGCGGGGGTCTGCTGCTGATCGGCGCCGGCTCGCTGCTGCGTACGGACTTCTCCTCGGGCTCGGGTTGGGGCGTGATGATCCCGGGGTTGGTGCTCACGGGTCTCGGCGTGGGCATCGCCTCGCCGGTGCTGATCTCGGCCACCCTCAGCGCTGTGCACCCGACGCGAGCGGGCATGGCGAGCGGCATCGTCAACACGTTCCGCCAGCTCGGCTACGCGCTGGGCATTGCGGCGCTGGGCACGCTCTTCACGAGCCGCATCGAGGCCTCGTTCGCTCACGGCGGTGTGTTGCGCGATGCGCACGCGGCGGCAGCGCAAGCGAGCCAAGGGGAGGCGCAGCGGCTGATCGCGACGAGCGCGCCGCACGCGCGCGCGATCGTGGCGCACGCGGTACGCGCTGCGTACGCGAGCAGCCAGAACAGCATCTATCTGGTCGCGGGTGTGACGGCGCTCGTGGGCGGGGCGGCGGTGCTGGCGCTCGTGCGACCGGCGGTGCACCCCGAGCGCCAGGCACACCCCGGCGCCGGCACCGCTGAGACGCCGGACCGGCAGACGCCGGATGGGCAGATGGAGGGGCTCGAGCCGCTACACGCCGGCGGCGTGGCGCGCGCTTAGGTGTGTGCGGCGCTCGAGCTCGTCGGGCAAGGGCGCGAGCGCGGCGGGGGGGTCGATCGCGAGTGCGCGTGCGATCAACCAGTCGGCAAACCACACGTTCTTGGGCAGCAGCGGCCCGTGCAGGTAGGTGCCGATCGTGTTCTGAGTGCGCGCGCCCTCGAAGCCGCTGCGCCCGTCGTTGCCGCGGCCCGCGAGCACCCGCCCGAGCGGCTGTTGCCCAGGCCCGAGGTAGGTGCGCCCGCCGTGGTTCTCAAAGCCCGCGAGCACGCGATCGGAGCCACCCTCGAGCGTGACCTCGATCGCGACGTTGCCGATCAGTCGCGGGCCGTCCTCGCGCACGGTACGCACGTCGAGCAGTCCCACGCCGGGGATCTCCTCTTCGCCGAGCGTGTAGGAGTGGCCGAGCAGCTGATAGCCGCCGCAGACGCCGAGCACGACGGCCTCGCGCGCGGCGGCGGCGTGCAGAGCTTCGCGCTTGGTCTCGATCAGGTCCTCGGCACACAGTCGCTGGTCACGGTCCTGTCCGCCACCGATGTAGAAGAGGTCGTGCTGCTCGCCGTCGAGCGGCTCGCCGAGGCCGCTGCTGGAAAGCTGGAAGTCGATCCCGCGCCAGGCGCAGCGTCGCCCGAGCACGATCAGGTTGCCCCGGTCGGCGTAGATGTTCATGAGGTCGGGGTAGAGCGCGCACACGCGTAGCGCGCGCGGCTGTGAGGTGGAGGGGAAGTGCTCAGGCACGGAGCAGCACCACCTCGCTGCCGACGTGCTCGAGCGTCGGTGGTATCGAGCGGCTGCCCTCGCGCCTGAGCCCGGCCCGCTCGCCCTCAGCGTGCAGTTGCGCCACGGTGAGCCGGTCGAGCTCGATCGCGTCTAGCTCCGGCCCTTGTTGCCGGGGCGCTTGGCGCTCTTGCGGTCGGTGCGCTCTGGAGAGGATTTGACGCTCGCGCTCGATGCGAATGCTCGTGGCAGAGACGCGCAGGGCGGTGGGGCGGCTGACGTAGTCGAGGCCGTCGCGGTAGATCACGTCGGGTTCTGGGCCGAAGTCTCCGGCGGCGCAATCGAAGGGCTGGATGTCGGTGACGATCGCGCACGCGAACAGGCCGCCTGGCCGTATGTGCTCCCGAGCTGCGCGCAGGAAGGCGAGGCGTCCATCCGCGCCGCAGAGCAGCTGGATCGTCTGCATCGGCACGAGGCATACGGCGAAGTCGCGCCGCTCGAGCGCGAACGTCCGCGCGTCGGCGCACACCGTCTCCACGAGCGTCGTTCCTGCACGCTGGCGGAGCGCCGCGAGGAGCTCAGGGTCGCGGTCGAGCGCTGTGACGCGGTGCCCGCGTGAGGCGAGATCGAGCGTGACCCGCCCGCTGCCGGCGCCGACGTCGAGCAGGGGCTGGGCGTCGGCGCCGACGCCTGCCTCGGCTGCCAGCTCTCGCCAGAGAGCGAGGTCGGCGCGGTAGGAGCCGCACTCGAGCTCGTGCCACACGACGGTGCTTGATGTGGCCTCGGCGCTCGCGGCTTGCGCCGCCGCTCGCCCGGCTACAGACGTGCTCACGCCCATGCGCTGCTCGCCTCCCCGCGAGCGACGAGCAGCTCGCGCAGCGCCAGCATCGCGGTGTAGGTGGGCAGTGCGTACAGCGGCGTTGGCGGCGCGGATTCCGGGCCACGATCCGCTGCCGCCTGCGCCAGCGCGAGCGCGAGATCCTCCTGCACGCGGATCCGCTCGGGGTCGACACCGGCGTACTTCAACCGTGTGGCGAGGTCAGCGGCGCGCGTGCCGCTGCAGGTCGCCAGGCGTACGCGTCCGGCGAGCTGCTCGAAGTCGGCGTCCCAGATCCAGGAGACGTCGTGGCCGTCGGCGATGTGGTCGTTGAGCACGCCGAGCAGGTCGTGCTCACCGGGCTCGAGCGCGAGCGTGCGCAGGACCTCGTTGGCGCCGGCGGGGTTCTTGACGAGCAGGATGCGCAGCTCCCTGTGCGCGCCCGCACTCGCGGGCGAGCCGCTGTGGGCGCTGGGCACCGCGAGCGTGACCGTCTCAGCGCGCCCGAACGCGGGCGTGGTGGCGGCGAGCCCGTCCGCGATCGTTTGCAGGCCCACGCCCAGGACGGTGGCCAGCGCGGCGGCGCCGAGTGCGTTGTAGACGTTGTAGAGGCCGGGTAGCGCGAGCTCGACGCGGGCCTCGCCGTCAGGCGTCCGCAGTGTGAACGCGGCGGCGCGCACCCCTTCCAGGCGGACGTCGGTTGCGGTCAAAAGCGGGGTGGGACGTGCGCGTCCGCAGCCAGGGCAGTGGTAGTGACCGAGGTGCCCGAGGTAGATTGCGTCGAACACGTAGGGTGCGCCGCAGCTGCGGCAGTGCTTGGCGTCGGCGGCATGCGCCATCCCGGCCAGCGCGAGGGAGTCGTCCTCGACGCCGAAGTAGACGACGCCCACCCGATCGCGACCCAGGTCCGCGATCGAGGGGTCGTCCGCGTTGAGCACCAAGCGCGCATCCCCGTCGTGCAACGCCTCCTCCCAGCGCTCGGTGATCGTCTCGAGCTCGCCATAGCGGTCGAGTTGATCGCGGAAGAGGTTAGCGAGCAGGATCGCCCGTGGCCGAAGTTGCGTGGCGAGCGGGCCCAGCCAGAGCTCGTCGACCTCGAAGAGCCCGAGCTCACCGTCGATCGCGCCGCCCGGACGCGCGGCTGCGAGCAGCGTGGCGGCGATGCCGCCGGCCATGTTCGCGCCACTTTGGTTGTGCACGAGCCGGACGCCGTCGCGCTCGAGGATCGCGGCGGCAAGCGCAGCGGTGGTCGTCTTTCCGTTGGTGGCAGAGATCAACACGCTGCCGCGACGCAGGCGTGCGGCGAGCGTCGTGATCGCGTCCGGCTGCATGCGCAGGAGCACCTTGCCGGGGGCGCTCGTGGCGCCACCGCCGCGCCGGCGCGAGAGCGCGCCCACGGCCCGCGCGAGCGCGAGCTTGACGGGCAGTATGTCCGCCATCAGCCTGCCTTGGCCTGGTCGCCCGATGGCGAAGTCGGTGCGGTGGCGGGCGCCGGAGCATGCGCGAAGGGTGAGCTCGTCGGTGCGCGCTCGGGCGTGAGCATCGTGATCGCTCCAGGCAGCGCGCGCACGCGCACGGGCAGCTGGCCGATGGGATCGCCGTCGGCGTACATCGCAAACGGCCGATCGCAGCTGATCGTGATCTCTTTCGCGCGGTGCACGTGCACACCGGGGTGGCGCACGTGCTCGCCGCTGAAGACCTTCGGCAGAATCCCGGTGAGGAATCCGAGCTTGCCGACGTCCTCGACGAGCAGCACCTCGAGTAGGCCGTCGTCGAGCAGTGCGTCGGGCGCAGCCAGCATGCCGCCACCGTAGGCCTTGGAGTTGCACGCGCCGACGGAGTAGCCGGTAACGGCGATGCGCTCGCCCGGCGGGTCGAGCTCGATTTCGAAGCGTGCAGGCTTCCACGCGGCCAGGGCGCGCAGCGCGCCATAGGCGTAGACGAGACCGCCGAGCCACGCGGGCGCCTCGTTGGCGATGCGGTTGGCGTCACTGTCGAAGCCAACGGAGGCGATCCCGACGAACGCGTGGCCCGCGCCGGGGGAATCGAGCGGGCTGACCAACCCCAGGTCGACCGCTCGCGCCACTCCGTTGGCGATTGTGGCGCAGGCGGCGACCGGGTCCTCGGGGATGCCGAGCACGCGCGCGAGGTCGTTGCCGCGCCCGCCCGGCAGCACACCGAGAACGGCGCCGGGCACGTCGCGCAATACATCGGAGATCGCGCCGAGCATGCCGTCACCGCTCAGCGCGACGACAGTCTCGCCCTGTGCGGCGGCCGCGAGGGCGAGCTCACGCGCGTGTGGGAGATCGCGGGTGTCGGCGCGGCGCACCGTCAGCCCTTGCTCGCGCAACGCCCGCTCGACGGACGGCGCCGCGCGTCCGGCCTTGCCTCCGCCGGCGGCGGGGTTCACGATCAGGCAGATGGGCGCGGGCATGCGGGCAAGCGTAGTGCGGCTGGAGCTGCGGGCGGGCCTTGCAGGGGCCCGGAGACTTAGCCTGCTGCGGCCGCTTTGGCGCGGTTGCGCCGGCGCCGGCCGATGGCTGCGATGATCGCGAGCACGGCGATCACGAGGAACAGCCCGAGCAGGATGCCGGGCGCGAGCCCGAGACCCCCGAAGGGCAGGGAGATGAGCTCGACGAGCCCTAGGCCGATCGCGAGCAGCGCAATGATCAGCAGGATGATCAAAAGGACGCCGCGTATACGCGCGAGGATGCCGGCGGAAGAAGGGGGAATCAGCAAGCCCATCGCTCGCAGCGCGAACATCTGGCGACCGCTCGGCGGGGTCTGGCCCAGGCGCTCGACGGCGGTCTTGAGGTCACCCGCGCGACGTTCGGCCAGTGCGAGCGATGCGTCTGCCATGCGCCTGATCTGCATGCGCTCCTGTGGGCGTGCGGCTGCGATGGCGCGCTGGAAGAAGCCGCGCGCAGCCTCCGCGTCGAAGCGCTCGGAAGCCCGTGCACCGAGGATCGCGAGGGCGGCGGCCTTGTATTTGGTCTCGGCTTCGAGCTCCTCGTCCGTGCGCTGCTCGAGTGCCTGGATGGCCTCGATGCCGCCACGCTGTTCCATCCGGATCTGACGTTGCTTGGGGGGCATGGGCTCGCCATTCTATGGGGTGTGGCTACGGCCGCGTGCCCGCGCGCATGCGCGGGCCGATCCGCTCGATCTGCGGCTACACAGCCGGTATGCTCGCGACCGTGCTGCGACGGGCTCACCCGAGGTTCTCGATTCTTCGCGTGCGGCTGTGCGCGCTGTGTCTAACCGCGCTGCTCGGCTTTGCAGCGGTTACCCCGGCGGCGAGCGTCGCCGCGAACATCGGTGGTGGCGGTGCGCTGAGCGAACTGACCGAAGGCGCGCCGGAAGAAACGAAAACGTCCACCACCTCGACGACGAGCACGTCGACGAGTGAACCGACGAACTCGCATACGGTGATCCTGCTCGTGGTGGCGGCGGCAATCGTGCTGCTGTCGGGGATCGCGTTCGCGATCGTGCGCGACGCGCGCAGGGTGGCACCGGCGACCGATCAGGAGATGATTCAGGGCAGCTCGGCGAGCGAAACGGCGGCGCGACTGCGCAAGCGCAGGGAAAAAGCGAAGGCGGCGCGCAGACAGCGCAAGCGCAACCGCTGAGGCTCAGTGGCTGCGCACAGGCAGGCGGCTGTGCACATTGGTGCGCACGCGCGATGGCGCGGGAGGGGAGGGCGAACCGTGGGGTCCCCGCCGCGGGCCTCGTGGCAACGGCATCCGTGGGTGCGGGTCAAGAGGTCCGCCCGGCAGGGCCTTGGAACCGCCGTCCTCTTCGGAGGAGTCGGGGATGTCGGCAGCCGCGAGCGTGTTGTCGTAGCGGAAGGGAATCCAGAGCATCAAGGCTGCGAGCGGGATTTTGACCAGCCCGGCGAACAACAGGATCCAGAGCCACAGCGGCATCTCCCGGCCGATGGTACTACTGCTGTGTGCAATCGCAAAGCGTCGCGCGCCTGAGCAAGCTGGAGACGCAGATTTGCGACTGCCGGCGCTGCCCGCGGCTGGTTGCCTGGCGCGAGCAGGTTGCGCGTGAGCGTCGGGCGGCGTTCGCGCACGAGCACTACTGGGGGCGCCCGCTGCCGGGCTTCGGGGATCCCGCGGCGCGGGTCCTGCTGTTGGGTCTCGCGCCCGCCGCCCACGGCGCGAACCGCACCGGTCGGGTGTTCACGGGCGACCGCTCCGGGGACTTCCTTTTCGCGGCGCTGTGGCGCACCGGATTTGCCAACCAGCCGCAGTCGCGTCGGCGCGATGACGGCCTGCAGCTGAAGGGTGCGTGGATCACGGCGGCGGTGCGCTGCGCGCCGCCGGCCAACCGCCCGACGCCGCAGGAGCGTGACCGGTGCCTGCCATGGAGCGTGCAGGAGGTGCGGCTGTTGAGCGAGGTGCGCGTCGTGGTCTGCCTGGGCGCGTTTGCATGGGACGCGGCGCTGCGGCTGAGCGAGGCGCTCGCGGGGCCCGACTTCGTGCGCCCGCGCCCGCGACCACGCTTCGGACACGGCGTGGAGCTGGCAGGCGAGCGCTACTCGCTGCTCGGCTGCTACCACCCGAGCCAGCAGAACACGTTCACGGGCAAGCTCACAGAGCCGATGATCGACGCCGTGCTGGAACGTGCCCGCGGGCTGGCCGGCGACACGCGCTAGCATCGAACACAGGATGAGGAGCGCAATAGCAGCCACTTTGGTGGTGGCAGCGGGCCTAGTGCTCGCGAACATGCTCGGCGTGGCGTCCGCTGAAGCGCCGACGACCCCGCCTCTGCGCACGATCAGCGTGGACGGTGTGGCAATCGTGCCGGTGGCGCAGGGCGCCAACCGCGCGGTCGCGACCACGGCGTATCGCGAAGGCATGGCTGGCGCGGTTACCGACGGCCAGAGCAAGGCGGAATTCCTGGCGAGCAAGACCGGCGCGACGTTGGGCGAAGTGCAGAGCGTCGTGGAAGGCGGGGGCTCGATCGAATGCACGACCGGCGGGGAATCGGGCTACGTCGAATTCGAAGGTGAACAGCCGGACTTCGGCACTCCGTCGGTGTCCGTGTCGCCGGACGTGGCCCCTCGCGCGGAGGGCTCTGCCACGGCACCCACCGTGCACAAGCCGGCGGTCAAGCACAAGAAGAAGAAAAAGAAGAAGCCGGCGGCGAAAGCGGCGACCGCCACGACCTGCACGCTGAGCACGGACGTGACGCTCGTTTACGCGATCACCTGAGGTTCGAGAGTGGGCTGCAGGGACACCTGCACGGCCGAGCTGAGCTGGCGTCTAACCTAGCTCCAGTGCCCTACACGACCGCCGATGCAAGACAGCAGCTCCTCGACAGCGTCGCCGAGGCCGCTGATGCGCTGGGCGCGGCGCTTGCGTCGCTGAGCGAGGCATACGAGCAGCTCGACGAGCACACGGCGGACACGGTCGAGGAGCAGCTATTTCGCCCGGTGCAGGTGGCGTACGGCAGGGCGAGGCGCGCTCATGCCGGTTTTGCCGAGCGTCATGACCTACCTGGTCGTACCTTCGAGCAGGCTGTGGCAGGTGCGCCATCGCACGGTGTCAAGGGCTTCCTGGAGGCGGCAGTGCAGTCGATTGGTCAGGCGGACCAGCTGCTGGCGACGCTGCAGGACTCGATGCTCCCGGTGGAGGTTGGCGACGCGGAGCTGCGCGCGGAACTCGAGCAGGTGCGCTCGCTGCTGGACCACCTGAGCACCCGTGCGCACGAGATCCTGCGCACGTTCGGTCGCTGACCCTCCCGCTTGCCCGCGCGAGCGGTTCTCCCGCAGCTACTCGACAGGAGCGCCGTTGGCGGTGAGCACCACGTCGATATTGCCGCGTGTGGCATTGGAGTAGGGGCAGACCTGGTGTGCGGCGCGTACGAGCTCGATTGCCGTGTCGGTGTCCTCGACGCTGGGCAGCGTCACGTCCAGCGCGACCGAGAGCAGGAATCCGCCCTCGCCGTTGGGGGACAGGGACACCTCGGAGTCGATCGCCACATCGCCGACCTCGGCCTTCGCGCGGCGCGCGGCGACTCCAAGCGCGCCCTCGAAGCAGGCGGCGTAGCCAACGGCGAAGAGCTCCTCGGGATTCGTGCCGCCACCGGCGCCGCCCATCTCGGTCGGCAGGCGCAGGTCGACCTCGAGCTCGCCGTCCTGCGTGCGGCCGTGCCCCTCGGCGCGTCCGCCGGTTACGTGCGCCTTTGCTGTGTAGAGCGTGTTGGCCATGCGTGCCTTTCCTTTGCGGTTCGGGTCCCCTGAGATGCTAGACCACGACCGGTGAGACGACTGGGACCGGCGCTCGGGGAGCGCGACTTCGCGCTTCTGTGGCTTGCGCTCGTGGCGATGGGTGTGAGCGTGCAGATGCTGGAGGTGGCGATCGGCTGGGAGGTCTACACCAACCAGCGCAGCGCGCTGGACCTGGGGTTGATCGGCCTGGCGGAGTTCATTCCGATGTTCCTGCTGGCGCTGCCTGCGGGCCAGCTGGCCGACCATGTGCCGCGACGCCTCGTGCTTGGCGTGTCGCTGTTGTTGAGCGCGGGCGTGGCGGCGGGGCTTGCGGTGGTGAGCTCCTCGGGGGTCACGGGCGTGTGGCCGTTCCTGGCCCTGGCGATGGGGGCAGGCACGGCGTCGTCGATCGGCACGCCCGCCGCGCGGGCGCTCCCGCCGACGCTCGTCCCGGGCGAGCTGCTCGAGAGTGCGATGACGCTGCGCTCGATCGCAGTGCAGGGCGCGCAGGTGGTGGGGCCGGCGCTGGGCGGCCTGCTGTACCCCTTCTCGGCGGGGATCGTGTACGTGGTGGCCGGCTGCATGTGCCTGGCGGCGGCAGGCTGCGTGGCGGCGATGCGCCACACCCCGGCGGCAGACGCCGTGCCGAGCACGGGCTCGGCGCCGGGTCTTGCGAGCGTGCTCGCGGGCATCCGCTTCGTGCGCCACACGCAGATCCTGCTGGGCGCGATCCTGCTCGATCTGCTGGCTGTGCTGTTCGGTGGCGCGGTGGCCCTGCTGCCTCTGTTCGCGCGCTCGATCCTGCACGTCGGTCCGGCAGGGCTAGGGGTGCTGCGCAGTGCCCCTGCCGTCGGGGCGTTGATCGCGGCGGCGGTGCTGACGCGCAAACCTGTGGGCGCCCGCGCGGGCCGGACGTTGCTCGGTGTCGTGGCTGCCTTTGGCGCGAGCATGGTCGTGTTCGGCATCTCGCGCTCATTCGTGCTCTCATTGCTGGCTCTGGGAGTGAGCGGGTTCGTGGACATGTTCAGCATGTACATCCGCTCGACCACCGTCGCGCTGGCCACACCCGATCGCCTGCGCGGTCGCGTGCTGGCGGTTGAGATGGTGTTCATCAGCGCCTCCAACCAGCTGGGTGCATTCGAGTCGGGCTTCGCGGCGTTCCTGCTGGGCGCGGTCCCGGCAGTGATCGCGGGCGGCGCGGTGACGATCGTGATCGCGCTTGGCTGGAGTCGGTTGTTCCCGGCGCTCGCCGGCGTGGACCGCCTGCGCGACCTGGAGCCCGTGACGACGAGCGAGGACGAGCCGATCCAAGCAGCGACGCCGGTTTAGAACGCTTCCCACACGTCGCTGGGCTGAGCACCTGAGTGCTCGTCGCGTTCGAGCGCAGCGTCTGTCCGGCGCGCGTCGACCATCATCTGCAGCGCTCCGCCGATCGTGCGCGCCCAAGCGCGACGGGCGACCGCGACGCGACGCTGCTCGCCCTCGAATTGCTTCCATTCGAGCTCGATCAGCGGATCGCGCGCGGCGGGTGCATCCTCGGGAATCGGTGCGTCTCGTCCGTACACGGTGATCTGCGCCTGCCATCCATCGGGGCAGAGCTCCTCCATGGCTACGAACGCCTCCCACTGATCGGCCACCGGCTTGGGTTCGCGATTGCGCTTGCGCACGTGTTTGACGATCGCAACACAGCCCACGAGCATCAGCGCGATCACGATCATCACGATCAGCGTTTCCCACCAGGGCGCAGAGAAACTGCCCCACGGAAGGTTGTTGGCAGAGACCCCGGGAGGCAGGCTGTTCACGGCACCCCTACACGGTGCGTCGGGCTGGACGCAAAGCGCAGATGTGGCCCGCCCGCTGTCATTGCCAGCGGAGAGTAGCCGTCCGGGCGGTCGAGCGCCAGGTGCAATCTGAGTGGGGGAGAGCAATGGGTCGCGACTCGTTTCAGTCGCAGAACTGCGTGTATGCTATGACGTACGCAAGTATTCGATCACGGTATGAACGGAGGTCGCAATGGAGCTGCTGGAGTGGGACGCGCGGACGTATGACTCGCTGGATCTACCGCACAAGCGGTGGGGGAGAGATGCGCTCGAGCGCTTGCATCTGCGCGGCGAGGAGACGGTGTTGGAGCTTGGCTGCGGAAGCGGACGCGACACCGAGCGGTTGCTTCAGGCGCTGCCCAACGGTCGTGTCGTGGCGGTGGACGGCTCGCGCCAGATGATCGCGAAGCTGCGCGAGCGTCTGGGCGACGGCGATGGACGCCTGGAGGTGCTCTACCGCGACCTGCGCGAGCCGTTCGCGCTCAAAGAGCGTTTCGACGCGGTGATGAGCGTCGCGACACTGCACTGGCTGCCCGACCACGGGCACGTGTTCGCGGAACTTGCGCGGGTCGTGCGGCCCGGGGGGCGGATCTCGATCGATGCGGGCGGTCACGGGAACATCGCGGACTTCCTGGAGGCGGTCGACGCAGGCGCGCAGGAGAGCGCGCGCGTGTGGAATTTCGCGGACATCCCGCAGACGCGCACCAGACTGCGCGAGGCCGGCTTCGAGGACGTCAGCCTGCGCTTGGTCGCAGACGAGGCGCGCCTCGAGGATCGCGCCCAGCTGGAGGCGTTCGTGGCGACGGTGATGCTTGCGGCGGCGCTGCGCGAGATGCCCGCCGAGGAGCGTGCGGGCTTCGTGAGCTCCGTATGCGATCGCCTGCCCGAGCCGACGATCGACTACGTACGGCTGCAGATCGAGGCCACTCGCTCCGCGCGAGACGGCTCCTGACCAATCGACTGGTTCGATCATGCGCGATATGGTGCAGCGGTTGCCTTCCCCAGTGCAGCCCACGGAGGCTGGCGGGATCCCGCCAGCGCGTCGTAAGCGGCCCTACGGTCGGCTGCGCCACTACGCGGGCCTTCTCACGCCGAGCGCCGCGGCAGGGATGCCCGTGCTCTTGGAACGCAACGCGGGTCAGCGCGTGCAACGACTGGGTGGAGCGATTGCAGACCGCGCCACGCAGCGAGTCCGGCCAGCGCGACCGCGGATGCGTGCGCTCGAGGTCGCGCCGGGGATGCGGCTGCGCTGGCGCGAGGTACCCGCGCCGCCGCCGCCGGGGCCGATGGGGGCGGTTGTGCACCCGATCGCGGGCTCCACGTGCGATCTCGACTGTGCGCTCGCGCTCGGCGCGACGTCGTTTCCACTGCCGCTGCACCTCGGTCACGAATGCGTGGCGGAGGTTGTGGCCGTCGGCGAGCAGGTGCGCGCGGTGGAGCCGGGCGACCGCGTGCTCGTCCCGTTTGAGATCAACTGCGGAACGTGTGCTCCCTGTCGTGCCGGGCTGACGGGGAGCTGCACGAGCGTTCCGCCGGCGGCGGGCTACGGCATGGGTGTCACGACGGGGCATTGGGGAGGTGCGTTCTCCGATCTACTTGCGGTGCCCTATGCGGATGCGATGCTTGTGCCGCTACCTGAGGAGATCGATCCGGTGGCGGCGTGCAGCGTCGCGGACAACGTCTGTGATGCGTACCGCCACGTCGCGCCACATGTGCCGAAGCTGTTGGAAGCAGATCAGGACGCCGAGGTCCTGATCATCGTTGCCCTGACGAAGAAGGCGAAGTTCGCTGCGAGCATGCCGCTTTACACAGGGCTGATCGCAAAGGCTCTCGGCGCGCGCAACGTGGTGGTGGTAGACGCGCGGGCGGACGTGCGCGCGCACGCTGAGCGTCTAGGTCTGAGAGCGCTCGAGCCGCGCGCGCTTCGCCGGCGTCCGCCAGCGCCGCTTGTGATCGACGCCACCGTCACCGACCTTCACGTAGCGCTGGCGCAGACGGCTGCCGATGGCGTGTGCTCGAGCGCGGGCGGCCTGCATCGTCGGGCGCCGGTGCCGATCCTGAAGATGTACGTGCGCAACATGACGCTGCACGTAGGGCGCACGCACGCGCGAGCCCTGATCCCGAAGGTGCTGGAGCTGATGCGTGAGGGTCAGATCCAGCCGGAGGCGGTGGTCACGAGCGTGGACTCCCTCGATGACGCTCCCGCGGCCCTGCGCGGGCACTTCCTGGGGGGCGGGATCAAGGCAGTGCTCACCGATAGCTAGCTGGCGAGGCCTGGTGGCGAAACGACTGCCACGCTTGACGCGACGTACAGCTGAAAGCGCACGACCGCACGTCAGCGGAAAAAAGTCGTGGGAGGTGTCGATTTCGTGCGAGGTTGTTCGACGTGTGGATAGCAACCACGACATCGATCAAAGGAGAGGGCAATGCGTTTCATGGTTCTGGTTCCCGGGAGCCCGGAGTCCGAGGCGGGCGAGATGCCCAGCACGGAGCTTTTGGGGGAGATGACGAAGTACAACGAGGAGCTCGTCCGCTCGGGCGTGATGCTGGCGGGGGAGGGCTTGCACCCGACCTCGAGGGGCGCGCGGGTCCGCTTCGAGGGCAACGAACGGAGCGTCACCGATGGTCCGTTCACGGAGTCGAAGGAGATCGTCGCGGGCTATTGGATCTGGGAGTGCGCGTCGCGAGATGAGGCGATCGAGTGGCTCAAGCGAGCGCCGTTCGGCGGCGGTGTGGAGATCGAGCTGCGCCAGATCTTCGACCCGGAGGACTTCGCCGAGCAGCTCACGCCGGAGCTGCGCGAGGCCAACGAGCGGCTGCGAGAGCAGGCCGCCCAGAACTAGACCAATGAGACCGTCGGCTACGCAGCATGCGATCGACGCCGTGTGGCGGATTGAGTCGGCGCGCTTGATAGCTGGGCTGACGCGGATCGTGCGTGACGTGTCGGTGGCGGAGGACCTGGCTCAGGATGCGCTCGTCGCCGCGCTCGAGCAGTGGCCTGCGTCGGGCATTCCGGAGAAGCCGGGCGCTTGGCTGATGGTGACGGCCAAGCGCCGTGGCATCGATGAGCTGCGCAGGCGCGTCGCGCTCGAGCGCAGGCGCGAGCTCATCGGGCGCGAGCTGGAGATCCTCCAGCAGCTCGATCAGCCTGACCTCGCGGCGCAGGTCGAGGACGTGCAGGACGATGTGCTGCGCCTGATCTTCATGACCTGCCACCCGGTGTTGTCACGAGAGGCACGCGTGGCGCTCACGCTGCGTCTGCTGGGCGGTCTGTCAACACCAGAGATCGCCCGTGCGTTTCTCGTTTCCGAGGGCACGGTCGCACAGCGGATCGTGCGCGCCAAGCGCACGCTCGCCGAGGCGCACGTGCCGTTTGAGCTACCCGGTCGCGAGGAGCTGAACGAGCGACTGTCGGCGGTCCTCGAGGTGCTCTATCTCGTGTTCAACGAGGGCTACGCGGCCAGCGCGGGCGAGCACTGGATCCGTCCGGCTCTGTGTGCAGATGCCCTACGGCTGGGCAGGATCCTCGCGGCGCTGGCGCCGCGCGAGCCCGAGGTCCACGGTCTGCTGGCGCTGATGGAGCTTCAGGCCTCGCGCTTGCGGGCGCGGGTCGGGCCCCGCGGGGAGCCAGTGCTGCTCGCCGACCAGGACCGCGCGCGCTGGGACCATCTGCTCGTACAGCGCGGGCTTGCGGGGTTGCAGCGAGCTGAGGAGGTCAGCGGCACGCTGGGGCCATACACGCTGCAAGGCGCGATTGCCGCTTGCCACGCGCGGGCGCGGAGCGTCGAGGAGACCGACTGGCAGCGGATCGTCGCGCTCTACGACGCCCTGGCGGCCCTCACCAGCTCTCCTGTCGTGGAGCTCAATCGCGCCGTGGCGGTGACGATGGCCTTCGGCCCCGACGCCGGGCTCGAGCTGATCGATTCGCTCGCCGACGTGCCCGCGCTGCGTGCCTACCATCTGCTGCCTGGCGTGCGCGGCGACGTCCTCGTGCGCTTGGGACGGCTGGCTGAAGCGAGCGAGGAGTTCGAGCGCGCAGCGGAGCTATGCGAGAACGCGCGCGAACGCGAGCTCTTGCTCTCGCGTGCGGTTGCTTGCCGCGGAGAGGGGCCGAGTGTGTCGTGAACTCGCAGGCCGCTGTCGTTTGATCCGCTCGACGCCTGGTGCAAGAGGGCGGTTCTGTCTTTGGTTTACATAACATAGATTATCGAGCGTGGAGGGGTAGTGCATCAGTTTGAGAATCGCGTGCAAACGACGGGCTTCCCGGGCTGCGGTCAGCGGCGATGCTGCGAACCGACGAGAACCGTGCGACGCAACGTGCTGTTGTGCGGCTGGTGCTCGAACGCGAGCGCGAGCTTGCGGGTCTTGAGCGGCTTCTCGGCTCGGGTGCTGTAGATGCGGTCAAGGTGCTCGCCTCCGATGGCGTCGTTGTCCGTCATGGCGAGCTGCTGTGGGCCTCCCCGGCCACGCACCGCTTGGATGAGCTGGGCCTGATCGCGGTCTGACGCGGCACTCATGCCCCACGAAAGAAACGGCGAGACGATCGAAAGCGCCCGCGCCTAGTGCCTCGATGGCTCGGCGGGGCATTCCGACGTTTCGATTGTGCTGGTTCGTGGAAGATCTATCACAGGATTCATCTAGTGCGTCCTGCCAACCGGAATTAGGAGTACCATGCCCCCCCAACGTAGACGGCGACCGCCCAAGGCGGCCAAACAGAAGGGGGCAAACGTGGGCAGAAACGCGGACGGCGCGCTGCAGCCTGTCGGGAGACGCCAGCCGAAGGCGAAGGGGAAGCCTGAGATAGAGCCAGCCGTCAGGATCACGGGGGTGTCGCCCGTGAAGCGCGTTACGGGATCGCTGGTCGCATTTTCCGAATCCGCAGCGAAGCTCAACGTTACCGGCGAGCAAGCGGCGGACTTCGCGGCATGGCAGAGCCGGGTGCAGGACCTCGCAACACGTGACCCCGAGGCGTACGCCGAGGCCTGTCGGTCCGGCAAGCGCCTTTAGTGCCTGAGTTTCGGGGCCGCTGCCGGTTCCGAAAGATCGACAAGCCCAAGGGGGATGCGGCGCTGTGCTTCTCGTGTGGCGACGGGAAGTACGCTCAGGAAGTCAACGGCCTCCTGATGAACCAATATCTCGGTGTCGCACAGTTTCACCCGGTCATGTGGGTTCTGGAGGACATCACGGGAGATACGCCGCGCTCGATGGGCGTCTCGGGCTGGCGCCTGCAGACCTGCCCCGTCCCGCGCGTCAAAGACCCGCTCAACGAAATCTACGTGCACCTGATCGGGCTGAATGCGGCCTATCGAAAAACGTGGTTGCCAGACGGTACGAGGCTCGGCAACGTCTTGCTCGACAGCACTTTGCGCCAGATCAACGCGGACGAGCGCGGACGACCGATGCCAACGGTCTGGGCGTATGTGTCGCAGCACAACACGAAAAGCCATCGAATGTTCGGAGATCGCGGGTTCGCGTACTACGCGTCACCGGGCATAGGGGACGCCGTCCGTTGGCGGCCACCCCGGCTCGCCCTCTAGAGATTCCGCGTTAGACGATCGCTACCATCAAGCTATGCCCGACCGCTCACGCAAGCGCCCCCGCGACCCGAGTCAGCTCGGCAAGCTGATCGTGGACATCGCCACAGGCGAGATCGAGGACACGGCCCTCGACAACTCGGGGAAGGACCCAGCGGCGGTCGCACTAGGACGTAAGGGTGGCCTGAAGGGCGGGAAGGCCAGGGCGGCGCGTATGACGGCGGAGGAACGGAGCGAGTCGGCTCGGCGGGCGGCACGCAAGCGTTGGGGGAGCTAGGTATGTCTGCCGAAACGACCGCCGCCGAGCGCGACTCCAATCGTCTGATCGAGAGCGAGCTGGCCGGGCGAGCTGCAGCGCTCGAAGTTGCTACCGGTTCGCACGTCCTCGGCTATCTGGGGCCTATGTATCCGCCCGCCGACGACGAGGTCAAGGACGCCGTCGAGGAAATGTCTGGCGGCCGTCGCCGCAAACAGGACGCCCTGATGGTTGTGCTTGAGACCGACGGCGGTCTCATATCCGTCGCGGAGCGCATGGCCCGGATATTTCGTCACCACTATCGGCGCGTTGATTTTCTGGTGCCGACCTTCGCCATGTCGGCGGGCACCGTGCTCGTGATGGCTGGCGACGACATCTACATGGACTACGCATCGACCCTTGGCCCAATCGATCCTCAGATCAGGAGGCAAGGACGGTTTGTGCCGGCGCTGGGATACCTAGAGCAATACAAGCGCCTGGTCAACAAGTCGGCGAATGGCACGCTGACGGCCGCCGAGATGGCGATCCTCATAGAAAACTTCGATCAGGCCGAGCTGTATCAATTCGAGCACGAGCGGAAGCTCACGGTCGCTCTTTTGGAGCAGTGGCTCGTGAAGTACAAGTTCAAGAACTGGCGTGTCACAGAGACAAGCAAAACGCCGGTGACGAGGAAAATGCGCATCCAGCGCGCAACTGAAATCGGCGAGAAGCTCAACGACACCGAGGTGTGGCACTCCCATAGCCGGGGTATTCCGATGGAGGTGCTGCGCCGCAATCTCAAGCTCTTGGTCAACGATTTTGGCTCTGATCCCGCTCTGGTACAGCCGGTGCATGACTATTTTCGCCTGCTTTCGGACTACCGGATGCGGCGAGGTCACGAGTTCTTCGTCCTCCACACAAAGGGGCGCCATGTCGGATACTGAGTTCCCAGACCCCGCGGTGGTCTTGGATTTGGACAAGCTCCTTGAGCAGAACCCGGATGTTGATGCCGACCAGATCCGCGAGGTTCGGTCGTTTATCAAAGGGCGTCGCCGAGAAGGGCACCCCCAGAAGTCGTACAACATCGACTCGCCATATGAGCGACGACCGATCAGCGGCCCTGAGCCCAGCTTGTAGACCGTAACTGAATGTTCTGTCCGACCGCTCACGCATAATGTTCAGTTATGAACAGGCTGAGCATCGGGCGGCGCGCGCAGACCCTCGCGATGCTCACGGAGGGGAACAGCATGCGCGCCACGGCCCGGATGGCTGGCTGTTCGTTCAACACCGTTTCCAAGCTGCTGCTTGACGTTGGCGCGGTCTGCACAACGTTCCAGGACGAGGCGCTACGCGATCTGCACTGCACGACGATGCAGTGCGACGAGATATGGAGCTTCGTCGGGTCCAAGGCCAGGAACGTGCCAGACGACCGCAGGGACGAGTTTGGCGTCGGGGACGTGTGGTGCTGGGTCGCCATTGACGCAGACTCCAAGCTGGTCCCATCATGGCTGCTGGGCGAACGCAAGACCGCCGACTGCATAGCGTTCCTGGACGATCTACGCGACCGGCTGCGCTATCGCATCCAGCTCTCCACGGACGCGCACGCGAGCTACAAGGGGTCTGTGGGGCTCGTGTTCGGTGGCGACGTCGATTGGGCGCAGATCATCAAGGAATACAAGTCCACGAACATCGCTCCGGGCCGCTACAGCCCGCCAGCATGCACGGGTGTCCGCGTCAAGGCCCAGCTCGGGGACCCCGATCTCGCCAAGGCCAGCACCAGCTACATCGAGCGTCAAAACCTCACGATGAGGATGCACATGCGCCGGTACACACGGCTGACCAATGCGTTCTCGAAGAAACTGGAGAGCCACGCGGCAGCGGTGGCGCTGCACTTCATGGCCTACAACTTCGTGCGCCCGCACAAGACGCTCGCGAACCCGTATCCACGTACCCCGGCGATGGCTGCTGGCGTCGCCGATCAGCTATGGACGATGACCGACATCGCCGAGCTGCTTGATTGAGCGCCACGCCCCGACCGAGCAGCGTGGCGCTCATGCTCAGAGTCGCGCGCGGCGAAAGAGCGTGCTTGCACGCATCCCGAGGCCGTCCGTGATCTTCAACACGGTGGAGAGCGTGACGTTGAACTCGCCACGCTCGACCGCACCGAAGTAGCTGGGGTCCAGCCCGACACGAGCGGCGAAGCCCTTCTGGCCGTACCCTTGTTCTCGGCGGGCAGAGCGGATCGCTTCGCCGAGCGCCTGGACTGCCGCCGACTTTTTGGCAGGCATGGCTAGACCACTTGGCCGACGAGCGCCACCATCTTGAAGGCGCTCGCTGATGCGAATACAACGTCCTCGCCAATCCGGTGGACAAGGCCCGCGTTGACGAGCGGGCGCAGGACCGCATCCGGGTCGCGTATTTCAAGCTCGCGGCTGAGGTCCTCGACAGACCAGATCGGGGGGTACCGCTCCGGCTCGGTCATCACGTAGACGGCCTCACGTTCGAGAGCGTCCCACTTGCGCATCTGCTCGTTAGGGTTCTCATCAGGCATGGAGCTAGTACCTCCGTGTCTAGGTCCCGGCGTCGAGTTAGCGCTCGCGCCGGGGCCGCTTGGTTAGTGCGCCGACCCTAAGCGCTCACACACGCCGAATCCAGCGCCAGACCAAACTGATGCACTACCCGTGGAGGGGTAGTGGGTCAGTTTGACCGGAAGGTGCGGCGTCCCGCTCATGTGAGACGGGAATCCCGTTCATCTGAGACGGCGTAATCCCGCTCATGTGAGACAGCCGGGCCTGGGACTGGGCTATCTGGAGGTGCCGCCGAGCAGTGTTAGTTCGGCCAGTAGCCGCCGCCCTGGATCGATACTTCTACTTCGAGGACGTTCCCGACCAGGACCGCCTTTTCCGCCACGTTGTCCGGGCTGTCCTCGCCCTTGACCCATCCCGTTCCGAGAAGCCAGACCAGCTGTGGCGGCTGGCCGATCGCGGCGTGTGCTTGATCGACCTGAAGCCCGAGCCGAAGCTGCCGGACGAAACGCTCGAGCTGTAGGTTGCCGACCTCGTCACCCGGGCGGTGGAGGTTCGGCCACGCCACGTGATCACGATCAAGACCAACGTGTGCGAACTCACCCAGTTACCGCTAGGTGCTGCCGGCTTGCGCGTCGTGGATCGACGCGTCCCATTCCCTGGCAGCGGCCAGCAGCGCCGGTTCCTGGAGACGATGGGTGCCGCCCTGGATTCGATCGGCTGGCGACAGTAAGCCTCTGCTGTAGAGCGGCTGCTACGACCGTGGTGGCGGTGCGACGCTGCACTGGAACGACGCCGCAGGCGATGCCCCTACACTTCAAGGGCCATGTCGACGCATCCTGCGAGCCAGAGCGAACCCGAGCACTTGGAGCTCCCGGTCGAGGAGCTGTTGCGTCGGGCGCGTCCGCTGCCTGACCACGATGAGATGGTGATCGAGGGTCTCAGCGAAGCGGAGGGCGAGGCCTTTCTCGTAGCCGTCCAGTCGTGACCGCGCCGGGATCGCGCGGCGCGATCGTGATCGACACCGACGTTTTCAGCGCCGACCTGGTCCCGACCTCACGGCTCGCTCAACGCTACGCGCCGCTCATCACCGGCCGGCCAGCGTTCATCTCCTTCCAGACTGCCACGGAGCTGCGCTACGGGGCGATCCGCCGCGGCTGGGGCGAGGCGCGGATGTTGAAGCTCGACAGCAAGAACCAGCGCGCGGAGGTCGTTCACACCGGCCCCGAGCTCGTGGCGATATGCGCCCAGCTGCGCGCCGACTGCGCCGCGATCGGCCACGCTCTCGCGCAGCGCGAGCACAACGCCGACCGGTGGATCGCCGCGACCGCGCTCCGCCTCGGGATCCCACTCGTCTCCAACGACACCATCTTCGAGGCCGTACCCGACCTCACGCTCGAATCGCTCGCATAAGGGAGCGCCGCTCGGTCGGAAGCGCAGCGAGCGTCCTCGCATGTCGTCGTATCGCGGCCCGCCACGTTGAGGTCCTCGCCGTTCCCGCGATCGCTCGACTACTCGCCCAAGACGTGGTCATGGAGATGCCACCGGTCCCGCTTTGGTTCGTCGGGGCCGAGCACTACAGCCAATTCATCGCCCGCGTCTTTCGGCTACTGGGCTCTCACTGGCGCATGATCCCCACAGCTGCCAATGGCCAAGCTGCAGTCGGGGCATACGCCCGCGGCTCGGACGGCGTCTTCCACGCCCATACGCTGCAGGTGTTCAGCGTCAGCAAGTCGGAGATTCACCGCAACGTGGTCTTCTGGCTTCCCGACCTTTTTCAGTCGTTCGGCCTACCCCTCACTCTGTAGCTGGGGCGGGCCCCGAAAGAGCGCAACGACCCCGTATTCGCGAGTCCGGTCGGCTCAGCGGACGGCGTCCGCCCAGTCGCGCAAGCGGTCTGAGAACTGCGGCGTGGCAGCGCTCACCTCGACAACCGCATCGGCCGGGACGTTCGCCCTCTGCGCGGCAGCCAAAATCGCGTCGGGCGAGGGCGCCTCGTAGAGGCAGTACGTACGTCGTCGGTCGGCGCTCAGAAACGAGAACAGCCAGCGGACTCCCTCGTCGCTGTTGACCTCCTCGATCAGCTCGACATCGGCATCCGTGAGGTCAAGCTGATCCGCGAAGGTACGCTCGATTACGTACAGGGCCATCGGCTGATCGTAGCGAGGTCACCGTTCACCCGGAGACAAGGCCCTGCCGGTGCGCGTAGGACGCTGCCTCAGTGCGGTTCGCGCAATCGGTCTTGCGCAGGATGTTTCGGATGTGGTTGGCGGCGGTGTGCTCGCTGATCGTCAGCTCCCGGCCGATCTCGCGGTTGCTTAGCCCTCTTGCGACCAGCTCCAGGATCTGCGCCTCACGTGGGGAGAGCCCGCCTGGAAGAACGTCCGAGGTGGGCACGCCGAGCGTGCGGATCTTGCCGAGGAGTCCTTCCATGCCGATCCGCTCGGCCAAGCCCGCGGCCTCTCCGATCAGAGCCTGCGCATGGTCGCGAGCCGCGTGCCCGCGACCGAGCAGGAAGCGCCCGTACTCATACGCCGTGTGAGCCACCCATGTAGACGCCCCCATCCGCTTGTTCTGCTCCATCGCCTGCTCGAAATGCTCCTCGGCTCGTCCCGTCTCTCCCAGCAGCGCGGCGAGCATGCCCAGATAGCGATCGGCGGCTCCGTAGCAGGCGACCAGGTGACCGATCATCACGTTGGTTCCCGCCAGCGGCTCCAGCTCGGGGTACACGATCGCCGCCATCTCCTTGTCGGCGACCGCGGCACAGGCGTCGGTCAGGTAGGTGAGCGTCGCCAGCCACAGCGATGCTTGGTAGCCGTCGATACCCTCGGCCGCGAGCCTCGAGAGCTCACGCTTGGCCTCGCGCTCCATGCCCAGCTCGGCCAGCACCGCGGCGAGCCCGGGACGCCATGGGCCGTCCCGCTCGCCCTCGCCGGCAAGGATCCTGATTACGGGCGCGAGCTCTGCCAGACGCCCCTGCTCGCGGCGAACGCCGAACATCTGGATGCCGTGAGTACCCGACGCATCGCGACCTGTCAGGAGCCGTGCCCAATCGTGCGAGCGCCCCGCCATCGCCTCTGCATCCGCGAGGTTCCCGTCGCAGAGAGCGATCGCCGACCCGTAGTGCTCGGCCACGTGGTGCATGAACGGTTGCGCGGTGTGCTCGGACAGCTCACGTAGGACAACCACCTCCGCTCGAGCTGAATCGAGGTCGCCCAGAGCGACGAACGTCGGCACGCGCCACGCCATCGCGTCCGTGTGGATCTCGACGTCCCCCAGCTCTTGTGCGATGTCCCTGGCCTCGGTGAGCATCGAAAGGATCTCCTCCAGCGGCGTCGTGCCGCGCGCCCAGTAGGAGCCGACCAACACCCTCGCGAGCCCAGCGCGATCCTCGTATCGCCTTGCCAGCGCGATCGCGTTATCGCGCACGAGCGCGCCACGCTCGCGCTCCGCCACGAAGTCGAGCGCGCGTGAAAGTCCTGCCAGAAGGCCTATCCGCAGCTCGTCGTTGCTGTCGTCAACCGCCGTGAGCGCCTCCTCGAGGAGCTCGATCGCATCGCGTCGTATGACCCCGGGGCGCCAGCACGCATCCTCGTAGCCGATCGCCGCGCGGGCAAGCAGCTCCGCGCTATCCAGCGCCCGCGCGATCTCCGCAGCGGATGTGAAGGCGTCCAGCGCATCGGTCGCTTTGCCCGCACGATGGCTGGCGCCGCCGAGCTCGAGCAGGGCGCAGGCGCGCTCAGGCTCGCCCTGGATCCCGATCTCGATTGCGGTCCGCAGTCGCATGGCGGCGTCGTCGAAGGCAAGCGCGGCGCTGGCCGCCCGCGCGGCGCGCAGGTTGTAGTCGACCGCCCGCTCGGTGCCGCCGAACGGAGCGGCCGCGCCGAAGTGGTGGGCGAGGTCTGCCAGCGCGCGGTCGGAGCCGGCGGCGGCGCTCTCGAGCGCCTCCCCCACGCGGAGATGCAGTTCGGCTCGCCGCAGCCGCGAGAGTCGGTCATACAGCGCCCGGCGCACGATCTCGTGGGTGAAGCGGCATGCCAGTCGCGTGGTGTGAAGCTCCTCGATCATTCCGCTCCCGATTGCCTCCTCGAGCGCGGCGAGCAGCTCGGGCTCGGCGATGCCGGCGGCGCGCCGGACCGGCTCGAGCTCGAACTCCGGCCCGGCAGTTGCCGCGAGCTCGAGCAGCTCGATGGTTCTCGGCCCCAGACGCGAGAGCCGCTGGCTGACCACCTCGCGGACGCTTTCGGGCGTGCCGAACTCGCTGAGCGGCCGGGTTACCCTCACCTGCCCACCAGCGACCTCGACGATCCCCGTCTCCACCGCCGTGAGCCAGAGCTCGCAGACGAGGAAGGCGTTGCCGGCGGTGAGGCCGTGAATCGTGCGCGCGAGCTCGTGCAGCTCCGGGTCGTCGGGGTCGGGGTCGCTCCCGGAGGCACGGCTGACGAGGGCAGAGACATCCGCCCCCGAGAGTCCCTCCAGGCGCATCCGCACGACGTCATCGGAGCGCCTCAGGTCGGCAAGCGTCTCCGAGAGCTCCGCGGGCATATCGGCCTCGCTGTCACGGAAGGTCGCGAGGATCAGCAGCCGCGCGCTCCAGGTGGAGCGTGCCAGGTGCCTGAGGAGCAGAAGCGTCGTCGGGTCCGCCCAATGCCCGTCCTCGATCACGAGCAGTATCGGCTGTGTGCGGCTCACGTTCGCAAGCAGCTCGGCGACCGCCGTGTGCAGACGATGGCGCTCGGTATCAGCGTCAGCCTTCACCGGTTGCGCCAGCCCGCCGACCTGGAGGGACAGGTCGGGCAACAGCCGCGTCAGCTCGCCGCCGCCGGCGCCGAGCGCGCTGCGTATTTGCGCCTCGTCGGTCACCCGCACCAGGCGTTCGAGCGCCTCGACGAAAGGCCCGTATGGCGTCCGCACCACCGCGTCACAGGCGCCGTAGAGGACGAGCACGCCCTCAGTCGCGACCTGGGCGGCGAACTCACGCGCCAGACGGCTCTTCCCGGCACCCGGCTCGCCCGCGACCAGCGCCACGCGGCGCCTCTCCCCTTCTGCCCGCGGCATCAGGGTTCGGAGCTTCTCGAGCTCGGCCGTGCGGCCGACGAACGGGGACATCGAGCTCGGGCGCAGCGGCTCCGGAACGTCCAGGATTTCCGCCTCCATAACAGGACGATAGTCAGTCTTGACCATGCCCACCGGGGATCGGCCGAGACCCGAGCGTTCGAATTGGGTCAGCTCGGGTCATGACAGCCACATTCGAGCGCCGTAGGCTCGCCCGCAACAACTCAGAGACTTCGACAGGGGGAACGCATGAGCACCACCGACGCTTTGATACAGACGGCCCGCAGTGGAATGCCCGGATTCCAGGGACGGCTCACAGCCCCCACGGATCCTGGCTACGACGAGGCGCGCAAGGTATACAACGCGATGATCGACCGACACCCTGCGTTGATCGCGAGCTGCACTGACTCCGACGACGTCGCCAAGGTCGTCTCGTTCGCGGTCGACCACGACCTCTTGCTGGCCGTGCGCGGCGGCGCCCACAACGGCGGCGGGTTGGGAACGTGCGACGACGGCGTGGTTCTCGACCTGTCGGGCCTGAAGGCGATCGCAGTCGATCCCGGCGCTCGCACGGCCAGAGTCGGCGGTGGCTGCACCTGGGGCGAAGTGGATGCCGCGACCAACGAGCACGGCCTGGCGACACCGAGCGGGATCATCTCCACCACTGGCGTCGGTGGGCTCACACTGGGTGGTGGTCTCGGGCACCTGACGCGCAAGTGCGGCCTCACGATCGACAACCTGCTCGAGGCCGACGTCGTGCTCGCGAGCGGCGAGAAGGTCCGTGCCGCCGCGGACGAGCACTCCGACCTCTACTGGGCGATCCGGGGCGGTGGCGGCAACTTCGGCGTCGTCACTTCGTTCCTCTTCCGGCTGCACGAGGTCTCGACGATCGTCGGCGGCCCGACCTTCTGGCCGGTCGAGCAGGGCGCCGAGGTGCTGGCCGCCTACAGGGACTTCCTGCCGAACGCGCCTCGCGAGCTCAACGGCTTCTTCGCATTCGCATCGGTCCCGCCGGCGCCGCCGTTCCCCGAGGAGCTGCATCTCCGCAAGGTCTGTGGGGTCGTCTGGTGTTATGTCGGCGCTCCCACTGACGCCGCCGAGGCGATGGCCCCGCTGCTCGACGCCGTGCCGGAGCCGTTGCTGCACGCGGTTCAGCCGATGCCCCTGCCCGCCCTCCAGGGCGCCTTCGACCCGGTTTATCCCGCCGGGGACCAATGGTACTGGCGTGCCGATTTCGTCAAGGAGATCCCCGACGCTGCCGTCGAGGCGCACGCCAAGTTCGGCGCTGCGATGCCGACATGGCAGTCGACGATGCACCTGTACCCGATCGATGGGGCGGCCCACGACATCGGGCCGTCCGACACCCCGTGGAGCTATCGCGACGCGGTTTGGGGCTCGGTCTTCGCCGGTGTCGATCCCGACCCCGCCAACGCCGATGTCATCCGCCGCTGGTGCGTTGACTACTTCGAGGCGCTTCACCCGTACTCCGCCGGAGGTGCCTACGTGAACATGATGATGGACGAGGGCGAGGAGCGGGTGCGGGCGAGCTACGGCGAGAACTACGACCGGCTGGCTCAGATCAAGGCCACCTACGACCCGGACAACCGCTTCCGGGTGAACCAGAACATCCGTCCCGCGAGCTGACGCTCGGCGCACGGCGACCACCATGCCCCTCCACATGGACCGCCACGATCTCCAGGACGTGACGGCTGCCGACATCGCTGCAGCCCACATGCGCGATCTCGAGGTTCAGGACGGATTCGGCGTGCGCTTCGTCACCTATTGGTTCGAAGAGGGCGCGGAAAGCGGCTTTTGCCTGGTCGAGGCTCCCGACGAGGAGGCCGTTGAGGCAGCCCACCGGGCAGCGCATGGGCTGCTTCCGTCGAACGTCATCGAGGTCGACCAGGCGGTTGTGCGCGGCTTCTTCGGTCGACTCAACACCCATCCTCCTGGCGAGCCGTACATCGAGAGCGCTTTCCGCGCGATCCTCTTCACCGACATCGTCGACTCCACTCGTCTTACCCAGCAATTCGGAGACCGTGCGGCGATGAGGTTTCTACGGGCGCACGACTCCGTCGTGCGCGCGGTGCTGGCACGCTTTGGCGGCAGTGAGGTAAAGCACACCGGTGACGGGATCATGGCTGCGTTCACCTCGGCATTCCAGGCGGTCTCCGCGGCGATGCAAATCCAGAGGGCGCTGCAGGAGCGCGACGAACCGGAGCTGGGGCACCTGCATGTGCGCGTCGGGGTGGCAGCCGGGGAGCCCGTCACCGAGCAGAACGACCTCTTTGGTGCGGCTGTGCAGCAGGCCGCACGATTGTGCGCGCGGGCTGAGCCGGATTGCATCGTGGTCTCCTCCGGGGTGCAGGACCTCTGTCGCGGCAAGGGCATCCGGTTTTCCGACGGCGGCCCCATCGCCGTAAAGGGCTTCGACGAGCCGATCGGGCATTTCGAGGTCGAGTGGCGCGATTGAGCGTCTTGCTGTGCATGAACGCGCTCTCGTGGAACAGCACGCCCTCCGCGATCTGCCTCAGCACGGGGCCCCTTCCGCTTGTCGTTTTGCAGCCGCCTGGCCGAACCGTATTCAAGGACCGTCGTCGATGTTTCAGCCGTTCGACATCAGGAATTGCTCGAGTCGCTCGGCGAACCCTGGCGCAGCGGCGACGAAGTGGCCCGCTCCAGGTGTCTTCGTGCGCTGGGCGTTGAGAGCGCTCGTGACCGCGTCGCACATCCGCTCCACGGCGTCGCTGTGTATGCCTGAGGCGACGAGCACGGGGATCTTGGCATCGCGCAGAACCTCCAGCGCAGGGCGCGCCTCACCCGGAGAGCGGCTACCTTGAGCGCGCCGCACACCTCGTTGCACCGCATCGGAGAGCGGTCCATGATCGTGCACCGGTGCCCCTGCGATCTTCAGAAACTCGCGTAGCGTGGCTGGTTCAGTCTCGAGCCCGTGGGCGAGCACGGCGTCTCCCATGCGCCGAAAGCGTGCCACCTCCGGATCCTCGACCGGCAGGAAGAGCGCCGGCTCGAGCAGCGTCAGCGACCGCACCTGCGCCGGCCCCCGGGTGGCGGCGATCAGGGCCCCAACGGCGCCGTAGGAGTGGGCGACGATGTGTGGGCGATTCTCCAGCAGCCCGAGAACGTCGGCAGCGTCCAACTCGAAGTCCTGGCGTCCGCCGGGCGGCGGCGGACTTGGGTCAAAGCCGCGGCGGTACGCGTAAACCAGCGTCCAGCGCTCGCTCAGGTGCTCCAGCCCAGACCATGTCCTCGCGGGACTTGCGCCGCCGTGTACGAGCAGGACCTCCGGGCCGATACCCTCGCGAATCACCGCGATCCTGGTGCCTATTGACCTCTCGCTACTGTCCATGGCCGCCCTCTGGATCGCTGTCGGATCCATATTAACGACCCACTGAGCTCCGTTCCTCCCCAGCGCTTATCGCTGACCGCGCGCGTCCTAAGTTTCGCGCTCACCCGCCGGTTGGTCGGCCGTGGCACTCCAGCTCCCAAGCAGTTTGAGCGCCTCATCAGAGCGGCTGGCGGGCTCGGCGGTGAAGATCGCAAGCCGAAGTCCGGAGCTGAGAGCTCCATGACCTCGTAGCTGAGATCGAGGTCTCCAACCACGGGATGGCGCAGCCGCTTGCTGCCGGTTTCGTGGTAGCGGACGTTGTGGGCGGCCCACCAGGTGCGAAATGGGTCGCTGCGGGTCGATAGCTCGCCCACGAGGTCAGATAGTGCGCGGTCGTAGGGGTTGCGACCAGCCGTCGAGCGCAGTGTTGCCACGAGGTCTTTCGCTGCTTTCTCTCAGTCGATGAAGAACTCCTGGGCAGCCGGATCGAGGAAGGTGAACCGTGCGCTGTTGGGCGGCTGCTCGCGGCTCTCGAACAGCGGCGAATACAGAGCTCGCCCGCCCGCCTACCATCGAGCGCATGACCGTCCAGCGGATGGATCACGTGGGTGTGGTCGTGGAGAACCTCGCAGACGCCGTGGCGTTTTTCCTCGAGCTCGGCCTCGAGCTCCATGGCGAAGCGTCGGTCGAGGGCGAGTGGGTGGACCTCATCGTTGGGCTCGAGGATGTCCGGGCGCAGATCGCGATGCTGCAGACTCCAGACGGTCACAGCCGACTGGAGCTGACCGAGTTCCACACGCCTTCGACCGACGCTGGCGCTCAGCGCGCCCCCGCTAACGCTTCGGGTATTCGCCACATCGCGTTCGCCGTTGAGGACATCGACGCGGTTCTTGCCCGACTGCAAGCGCGCGGCGCCGAGCTTGTCGGTGAGCTGGGGCGCTACAAGGACCGCTACCGGCTCTGCTACATCCGCGGCCCCGCTGGGATCATCGTCGAGCTGGCGGAGCAGATCGGCTGACGCTCACGCAGACCGGATCTGCACCGAGCTCATCACCTCGAACTCGTAGGTCATCGAAGGAGTTCGGGTCGAACTGCACCAGGCGTGCAGCGGACTGCTACAGCGTCAGCGCAAGGTCGTCGGCGCGCAGGTCTCCGAGAAACGGGTGCCACAGGTGGCGCGGGTTGCTCTCGACCTCGCTGACGATCTCCCGCATGCGGTGCAGCACGGCGGGCTCCTCCTCGTCGTACACGTCGCCTTGGAGCAGCTTCAGGACATCGAGCCGGTAACGCTCGTCGATCACGAACGCCGTGAACAGCACGTTTAGGCGGTAGTAGAGCGCGATGAAGCGGTACCAATTGCGCACACCGCGCGTCATCGTCTCCTCGAAGGTCTTGAAGCGCTCACGGCTGAAGTCGTTGGCCGCGGCCCCGGCGATGATGTCCCGCGCGGCGAACCGCGCACTGTTGAGCGCGATGCTGACACCGGTTGAGAAGATCGGGTCGACGAAGCGAGCGGCGTCGCCCACGAGCACGAACCGGTCTCCGCAGATCTGCTTCATCGCGTAGCTGTAGTCGCCCTCGTCCTTTAGCGGGCGCAGCTGCTCGGCCTCTCGCAACGCGGCGGCGAGCGCCGGTCTGCTCTCCAGGGCATCCCAGAAGAACTGCTGGCGCTCGGCCTTGGACTTCAGGAAGTTCGCCTTCTGTGTCACCACGCCGACGCTGGTGATCTCATCTGTGATCGGGATCTGCCACACCCAGGTGTTCGAGATCGGCAGGAAGTGAATGAAAATGTAGTTGTCCTGGTCGGGGCCGGAGGCCATCACCGATCGGTCGTAGTCACCAAACCAGGTGTGCAGGGCGTACTGGTCGAAGTAACTGTCGCGGACCCGCAGATCGAGCCTGTTGCCGAGGAAGGTGCGTCGCCCGCTCGCGTCGACGACCATCCTTGCGCTCGTCACAGAGCCACCCTCGCGGCCGGTCGATGTGACGCGCACGATCTCCGGATCGGAGAAATCCACATCGGTGACGGTCGCCTCGAACTCCACCTCGACGCCGGCCTCCCTCGCGTGCTCGAGCAGCAGTTGATCGAACTTCGCGCGGTCTACGTGGAAGGTGTAGTTCTGCGCTACGCCCTCCTGCTCGCGCTCGGCGAAGCGCACAGCGGCGTAGTTGTCGGGCGAGAGGCCCTTCCAGTCCATCTGGTAGACCGCCGCCTGGTCGGCGGTGGTCCAGGCCGCGCCGTACTTGTGGGGAAACCCAGCCTGCTCCATCTTCGGCAGGAAATCCAACTCGCGAAAGACGCGTGTCGAGGACGGTACGAGTGACTCGCCGACATGTGGGCGCGGGAAGACCTCGCGCTCCATCACCTTCACCGTCAGCCCCGCCTTCGCGAGGTAACAAGCGACAGCGGCCCCCCCGGGTCCGCCGCCGATCACGACTACGTCGAAATCCACAGCCTGGGTCATCATCCGTGCCTTTCCCTTTTTGCAGAGACGGTCAAAGGTACAGGACAGCTCAAGCTGGGGACGCCCAAATCTAGGTTTGGCGCCTCATGCGTCCACAGGTATGATCGTGCGAAGGGGGTCACGGACGATGCTGCAGCACACCTTCTTCGCCATGGTGGTGATCGTGCTCGTCGCGAGATGCGTCGGGCTGGTCTTCAAACGTGTCGGCCAACCGGAGGTGATCGGTGAGATCGTCGGGGGCATTATCCTCGGCCCTACGGTTGCTGGGTCGGCACTCGGACATTCCCTGTTCCCGGCCGATATCCGCCCCTCGCTTTCCGTCGTTGGCCAGCTCGGTCTCGCGCTCTACATGTTCACCGTTGGCCTGCGGCTGAACGTCCGAACGGCGCGTGCCAACCCGAGGATGGTGTCGCTGATCTCGCTTGCATCGATCGCCGTCCCGTTCGCGCTTGCGCTGCCGCTAGCAGCGTTCCTCCTGACACACCACCGCATCGCCGATGGGCGGACCGTCGACACGACGGCGTTCGTGCTGTTCGTCGGGACATCACTCTCGATCACAGCCTTCCCGGTGCTGGCACGGATCCTCGAGGAACGGCGCATGCAGGACACCGAGTTGGGCGCGATCGCCACTGCCTGCGCAGCTGTTCAGGATGTGGCGGGCTGGTGCATGCTCGCCGTCATTCTGGTCATCGCATCAGCTCACGGTAACGCCAGTGACGTCGGGCAGATCGCGCTCGAATCGGTGGGCTGCGTCGCCGGGATCTTCGTCCTGGCGCGCCTTATCGGGATCGTCGATCACCGCCTTGGTGCAAGGGGCCCGGGCGGGACGGAGGATGGCTTCCTCCTCCCCGCCGCGATCATCTGCCTGCTCGCATCCGCCGGCGCGACCGAAGCGGTTGGTTTGCACGCTGTGTTCGGCGCGTTCGTGTTCGGAATCGTCATGCGTCGCTATGTCCCCGCCGCGTCGCGGGCGCGACTTGTCGCCCGCGTCACGCCGATCACGAGGAGCACGCTGCTTCCCATCTATTTCATCGTTCCCGGATTGAGCGTCAACCTGCGCATGCTGGACACTCGAGACATCATCGAGATCGGCTTGATCTTGCTCGCGGCCTGCGTCGGCAAGATCGGCGGCGCCTTCTTGTCGGGTCGCCTCAGCGGGCTCTCAACGAGGCAGTCCTCGGTCATGGGCGTGCTCATGAATACCCGCGGCCTGGTCGAGCTCGTGGTGCTCCAGGTGGGTCTGTCGGCCGGCATCCTCGACGAGCGCCTGTTTAGCGAGCTCGTGCTCATGGCAGTCGTCACGACGCTCATGACCCAACCGCTCCTCACGCTCGTAATGCGAGCCCGCTCCGGTGTGCGCGGCGAGGCAGAGGTCGGCGCGCTGCTTGCGCTCGAACCTCACTAGGGGCGCATGGCGTAGCGCTACCCGCCGTCGCGTCTGGTGAAATCTCCAGTTGGTTGTGTCAATCGAGCTCCCTCTTGGCCCTCGAGTCGAATGGACCTCGACCCGACGGCCTACGCACACACCGCTTGCCGGCACGCACGTGCTGCTGCGCCCTCTAGACGCCGCCGCAGATGTGGAGCCTCTCTATGCGGTCTCGCACGCTCCCCAAGGTGATCCATCGATCTGGACGTACCTACCCGATGGCCCTTACGAGAGCGTCGAGCAGCTAAGCGAGACACTGCGGTGGGCCCAAGGCTCGGAGGACCCGCTCTACTTCGCGGTGGTTCCTGCCGGCGAGCGGCTGTGGAGTGGAAGTGCAACGCCCTGAACGCGGCCTCCAGACGAGCGGCTGAGCGGTTCGGGTTCGCCTTCGAGGGCGTATTTCGCAAGCACATGATTGTGAAGGGCCGCAACCGCGACACTGCGTGGTTTGCGATCACAGATGACGACTGGCCCTCGCTCCGGCGCGGCTACGAGTCGTGGCTGGCGTCGGAGAATTTCGATGCCGACGGCCTGCAACATCGCTCGTTGGGCGAGCTTTTGCCCACGCGCCCCGGCGTCTCCTAGATAGCTAACTCCCGGCCTCCCGGGCCTTGCATGCGCTTGGCGTCGCCCACCTCAAGCTCTGGCTGGTTCGGTTCGATGATACCTGTGACGGCATCGCCTTGAATAATGTTGTGGCATGCCATAATCTATTTTCATGGCCTCCAAGGAACTGCTCCGAACTCCAGCGATCGAGGACTACTCCAAGGCGATCTTCGCGCTCGAATCGCGCAAGGATGAGCCTGTCTCCACGAACGCCCTCGCGGAGCGTCTTGGTATCACGCCCGGGTCCGTCTCGGCGATGCTCAAGCGCCTCGACGAGTTCGGTGTGACCACGCATGTGCCCTATCGCGGCGTGCGCCTCACAGACGATGGTCGGCGCATCGCGCTTGAGGTGATGCGTCATCACCGCCTACTCGAGAGCTACCTCGCGGAGGCGCTCGGCATGTCCTGGGATCGCGTTCACGCTGAGGCGGAGGTGCTTGAGCACGTCCTCTCCGATGACCTGGAGCAGCTGATCGCCGCCAAGCTCGGGCACCCGACGGTCGATCCCCACGGTGATCCGATCCCCACAGCGGAGCTCGAGCTCGAGGAGCGCCCCACCGAGCGTATGGAGAGCCTGCAGCCCGGAGATGAAGGTCTATTCGTGCGCGTCTCAGACTCCGACCCCGAGATGCTGCGCTATCTCGCCGAGCGAGGAATCGCACCCGGCGACCGCTTCATCGTGCGCGAGCGCCAGCCGTTCGGCGGACCGCTGTTCGTGTCCTTCGAGGGTCGCGAGCACGCAATCGGTGGCCAGCTGGCGGGCGCCATGCGCGTCGAGATCGACAGCGCCGTCCTCGAGCCGGTCGCGAGGGGTAAGCGGGCAAGGGCCGCCGGATGACACCGCCCGAGCTCGCAACCTCTCCCCCTCTCGGCCAGCCCGTGCTGACCGATGAGGACACCGCGCGCTCACGCGACCGCTCACGCGTCTACGACGCGCGTAAACGCCACAAGCGCTGGTACCTGCTGTGGCTGCTAGTCGGCCCGGGAATCCTTGCGATGCTCGGCGAGAACGACGGGCCGAGCATGATCGCCTACGCCTCCGACGGGGCCCAGTATGGGCTCGGTTTCTTCGTCCCTTTCATCCCCATCTTGTTTGCCATGGCGTATGTGTGCCAGGAGATGTGCATGCGCGTCGGCGCGGTCACCCACCGCGGCTACGGCGAGCTCGTGCTCCAGCGCTACGGCAAGGTCTGGGGCTGGTTCGGCGCCGGCGATCTCACGCTCACCAACCTCGTCACGCTGATCGCCGAGTTCGTCTCGATCCGCGTCGGGCTCTCCTATTTCCACCTCGGCGCCGGAGTCGCCGTCGCACTCGGCCTCGCGCTCGTTCTCTTCACCCTCAGCGGTGGGCGCTACTGGCGCTGGGAGCGCATCGTGCTCGGCTTGGCACTGTTCAACGGGCTGTTCCTCGTGGCGGCGATCCTCGTCAAACCGCATCTCGGCTCCGTCGTCGGCGCCTTCGACTTCACGCCGTTTCCCGGCGGTGGTCTGAACACGCTGCTGTTGCTGCTCGCCTCCACGATCGGCGCGACGGTGACGCCGTGGATGATCTTCTTCCAGCAGAGCGCGTCTGCCGACAAGGGCATGACACCCGGCGATGTGCAGCACGGGCGCTATGACACCGCCGTCGGCGCGGTGCTCGCTGCCGTGTTTGGCATCGGCGCGCTGATCGCCGGAGCCGCGCTGCTCACCCATGGAGGGTCCGGAATCCAGGGCTTCTCCGGTGCAGGCTTCCCCGAGGCGCTCAAGCGCGTCGCCGGCGGCGCGGCCGGAACGGTGTTCGCGCTCGGGTTGATCGAGGCGGGTGCGGTCGCGATCCTCACGATCTCCGCCAGCACCGCCTATGCAGCAGGCGAATGCGTGGGCGCAGCGCACAGTTTCAACAGCTCACCGCGCAGCGCCGGCATCTTCTACGCCGCCAACATCGCCGTGGCGCTGCTCGCAGCGGTCGTGATTTTGATCCCGGGCGCCCCGCTGCTGTCGATCGCGCTCAACGCCAACGTGCTCGCTACGGTGCTGCTCCCGGTGAGCCTGGTGTTGATGGTGATGCTGGCCAACGACAAGGGGCTGATGGGCTCGTGGGTGAACAAGCGCTCCACCAACGTCATCGGCATCGCGGTGATCACGTTCGTCGGCGTCTGCGGAGCCGCATACGGCATCGACTCGTTCCTGCAGGCGATCCACGTGGTCGGCTCGTGAGCGTACAGACGCAACAGCAGCCCGAGGAGGAGCTGATCGTGCACCTGGAGCGCGACCAGACCGTCGCGGAGACCTCCAAGCCCGTGGCGCCGGCCGAGCTCAGCTCTCGCGTCGTGGCGGGCCTGTGGGCGCTGCGCATCTTCGTCGTGCTCGTCAGCTTGATGGTCATCTACACGTTCCTCGATCAGCTGCACTGAGCGCTTACGGGCCCGGGCGCTCAGCCCACGATCAGGCGCACGATCGCGAACACACCAACCGCCACGATGATCGCGCGTAGTGCGTTCGGCGGCAGACGACGCCCGAAGCGCGCGCCGAGCTGCGCGCCCAGGATCGACGTGCACGCGATGATCGCGGCCGGACCCCAGTCGACGTGTGCCGCGAACGCAAAGTACACCGCCGCCACTCCGTTGACGAGCCCTACGAGCACGTTCTTCAGCGCGTTCGTGCGCTGTAGGTCCTGCGCGAGCGCCACGCCAAGAATCCCCAGCAGCAGGATGCCCTGCGCGGCGCCGAAGTAGCCGCCGTACACGCCGGTGAGGTAGACCGCGCCTGCCACCAGCGGCGCGCCGCGGCGCTCCAGGTTGATCTCGCGCCTGACTAGCAGCCGCGCCAGGCGCGGTTGTAGGACCGTCAGTACCAGCGCGAGCGCGATGAACGCCGGCACGATTGCCTTGAATGCCGAGGCTGGCAACACCAGCAGCAGCACCGCACCGGTGATGCCGCCAAGCAGCGACATCGCGCCCAGGCGCAGCGCGCGCTCGCGCTGGCCGGCGAGCTCGCGGCGGTAGCCCACGGCGCCGGAGACGTTGCCGAGCACCAGGCCGATCGTGTTCGAGACGTTCGCCGTCACAGGCGCGTAGCCAAACGCCAGCAGCACTGGGAAGGTGATCAAGGTGCCGCTGCCCACCAGGGTGTTGATCGCGCCTGCCGCCAGCCCTGCAGCGGCGATCGCCGCGATTTCCGCGAGGCTCATCCAGGTGGACGCCGGGTAAGCGTCTCGATGGCTCTACCGTTATGCGCCATGGACGTCGAGAAGGCTATCCGCAGCCGTCGCACTCATAAGGCTTTCACGCCGCAGCCGCTAGACGCTGCCGTGCTCGAGGAGCTGTTCGAGCTCGCACGCTGGGCGCCCAACCACCACCTCACCAACCCCTGGCGCTTTCACGTGCTCGGCCCGCTCAGCCGCGAGCGGTTGATGCAGCTCGCCGAGTCCGAGCAGCCCGGCTCGGCCGTCAAGCTCCAGCGCGCCCCCACGCTCGTCGCGGTCACCACGCAGCGCAGCGGCGATCGGGAGCAGGAGCGCGAGGACGAGCTGGCCACTGGTGTTGCCGCCTACCTGGTTCTGTTGGGCGCGCATGCCCGCGGCTTCGCCGGCTACTGGCGCACGGTCCCGCTGCTCGACGATCCGCGGGGGCGTGAGATCCTCGGCCTCGACGAGCGCGAGGCGCCGATCGGCCTGCTCTATCTTGGGCACCCTGTGCAGGAACAGCGGGTGCCCGAGCGCGCGCCCGTGCAGGAGCTCGTGAGCTACCTCGACTAACGCGCGCGCGCTGTGGTTCGCACGCTAATGTCACGTCGTGTCGTCCTCCTCCGGCCCGCTAGCCACGGCGCCACACGCGGCTCTGCGCAGCATTTGGCCGCCGTCCGGCGATCGCCACGGCCCGCTCGTGCCGATGCTGATCGCGCTCACGATCGTCACCGGTGTGGTCGACGCCACCAGCTACCTGAAGCTAGGTCACGTGTTCGTCGCCAACATGACCGGCAACGTCGTGTTCATCGGCTTTGCGCTCGCCGGCGCGCGCGGACTGTCGGCGAGCTCCTCGCTGATCGCGCTTGGCGCGTTTGTGATCGGCGCGTGGGCCGGCGGGCGCTTCGGCGCGCTTCACCCCAAGCATCGCGGGCATGTGCTCAGGGTTGCGAGCTTCGCGCAAGCGCTGCTGCTGGCGATCGCCCTCGTGATTGCCGTGACCGTGACGAGACCGCTACAAACCCCCGAGAGCTATGCGCTGCTCGTGCCGATGGCCCTTGCGATGGGGATCCAGAACGCCGTCGCTCAGCTCCTGGCCGTACCGGAGCTCACCACGACCGTCTTGACACGCACGCTCACAGGCATCGCCACAGAACTTGGTCGCCTGGGTCGTCCCGGCGGAATCGGACCGACCTTCGTGCGCCGGCTCGTGTCCGTCGCGGCGATGCTGCTTGGCGCGCTCGCGGGCGGGCTGCTCGTTCTGCATGTCTCGGTCGCCTCGGCGCTCGCGCTGGCTGCCGGGCTCGTGCTGACCATCAGCCTTGCCGTACATCTGCTCTCGCGGGCTCCAGCCCCGTGGGACGCTCCCTGACCGTCCCCTGAGAGCGACGCCAACACGGGTGAAAACTTGGCGAAATAGCTGCAGATAGTCGGGACTTCATGCGTTAGCCTCTATCGCCTATGAAGCGCGGGCTGATCCTTGTGCTGACGGTAATCGTCATTGCCGTCGTCGCGACCGTCGCCCTCTCTGCTCAGGGTCACAGCGTCACGAGCCTTGTAAGCACGCACGCCGATGGCGACACGGCGTCTGCCGCTCCGCTGCCGCGCACGCAGCTCGCGGCGCTTCCCAGCCGCGATATCGCCAACGGCACCGACCCGATCGCGGTGACATTGACCGCGCCGGTGTCGCCAACCTCCCCCACGCCGATGCTCGTCCCCAACGTGGCGGGCAAATGGACGATCGTCGGGGACTCAGACGTGTTCACGCCAGCATCCACGCTGCAGCCCTGCTCGAGCTACGCGTTGACCGTGTGGGCGCGTACGAGCTCCACCGGCCACTCGCAGCTCGGGCGCAAAAAGTCGATCGCGCTGAAAGTCGGCTGCCCATCGACCGCCGGGCTGCAGCAGGCGCTCGCGCGCCTGGGTTATCTGCCCGCGAAGCTGCGCCCGCTCTACGACGTGCACTACGCCCCCGGCGCCGAGACGCGCCGCGCAGCGGCAGAACACGCCTTTCACCCGCCGCGTGGCGCGCTTGCACCGCATCCCGCCGATGCCCCGCCGGCGAAGATGGGCGAGCTCGACGCCACGACCAAGGGCGCGCTCGAGGTCTACCAGGAGGACAACGGCATGGAAGCTACTGGCGAAGCGAACGCGGCGACATGGGCTTCGCTGCTCTACGACGAGACCGTCAACAAACGCATCGGTTCCCCTTACACGTGGGTGACTGTCTCTGAGTCTCTGCCCGAGACGCTCGAGGTGCACCGAGGTAGCCGCGTCGTCTTCCGCACCCCCGCCAACACCGGCGTGCCGGGAGCGGAAACGGAACAGGGGATCTTCCCCATCTACTCACGCTTCGTGTCCACGACGATGGCCGGTGAAGACGTAGATGGCACCAAATACGACGTGCCCGACGTGCCATGGGTCAACTACTTCAACGGCGGCGACGCCGTGCACGGCTACCCTCGCGAATCCTATGGATTCCCGCAGTCCAACGGCTGCGTTGAGCTGCCGATCGAAGCTGCTCACACCGTCTTTGGAATGCTCGCCATCGGCGACATCGTCGAGATCAACGGCTGAGCCCGACACACCTCGCCGCGACTGGCGACTCACTTCACGGTGAGCGTGCCTTCCATGCCGGCCATGCGGTGGCCGGGAACCGAGCAGAAGAACTTGTAGGTGCCCGGCTTCAGATCGAGCGTGAGCGGCTTCGTCGCGCCCTGAAAGGTCGGCGTGGCGCCTACGATCTTGTGCGCGGATGATTCGATCGTCATGTTGTGGTCGAGCGGCGACATGTTGGTGAAGTCGATCGTGACCTTGCCCGCGCTGGCGGTCAGCGACTTCTTGTTGTAAGCCAGTTGCCCTTCGGGATTGGCGGCAAGCGACAGGGCGCCGCTTGGCGCTGTGCTCGAGGCGGGAGTGCTCGCGGCGGGGGTGCTTGTCGCGGGAGAGCTCGCCGTGGAGGCGGTTGAGGCGGTCGTACCGCCGGATGAGCTGCCACATCCCGCGAGGGCCAGCACGCCGAGAGCCAGCGCGAGGGTTGCGAGCTTACGCTGCGGTGGGCGTGCGTTTCGAGGAGCATTCATGTGATCGGCGCCTTTGTGATCTTCGATCCGGACGGGGAGAGCACGTACCATAGGCCACCGTCTGCGTTGACCCCTTGACCGTCCGCGCTGCCAGCTTGCGAGTCTGCCGCGTAGGTGTAGAGCGGCCATCCGGCGTAGGTGATCACCTCTCCCCCTTCTGGGTCCGGGTCGGCTCCGAGCAGCGACGACTTGGCCCCGCCGCTCGCGAGCGGCTTCTGCCCGGCGGCGAGCTTGGCGGGCGGCCACAGCCCCGCACAGCCCTTCACGCACGTGACCTTTGCGCGCTTGTCAGACGTGAATATGTACAGCGTGTGGCCCTGCGCGTTCACCAGGACGGTGCCCAGGCCAGAGACATTCCGCGTGGAGATCGCCGCTGAGCCTCCCGTGCCGGTGCTGTTGGCGGTAGCCCCAGCAGGGGCCCCGGCCCCATAGCCTGGGCTCGAGGCGGACGAGCTGGTCGTGCCAGGTGTCGAGTAGCCGGAGCTCGTGGTGTTCGAGGAGCTGCCGCAGCCGCCCAACGCGAGCATCCCGACAGCCAGCGCGAGCGCCGAGAGGCGTGAGAACGAGGGCGTCTTTGCTGGGTGCTGCGTTGGCGAGCTCACAAGTGGAGATCCTCCGTCGATTGGGGCCATTTGGCCTTCAATGACGTCGCCCGGCGCGGATCCTTCCCGGTGGGCCCGCCAACTCTAACTGCTGTGCACCTCCTGCCCGGCAGCATCCGTGTCGGTCGTCTGCTCGGGTGCGGGCGCCGTCGGCGTGCTCTCCACAGAGGCGGGAGAGGACGCGGCAACCAGGTGCGCGCCCGCCGCGCCGGCCACGCCCGCCGCCAGCGCTGCAATCGCCCAGCCGGGGCCCGAGCGCTCACGTCCGAGCGCCGCGTCGAGCGAGAGGTTGCCCGGTCCAGCCTCCACGAGCAGCAAAGCGGCGGCAATCAGCACCACGTTGTACTCGTAGCCGCCGTTTGTCAGCCACGGCCCGTTCTTGCCGTGCACGGTTTTGATCGCCGTGAGCATCGTCGCCGTCAGAGCTGAGGCTGCCAGCGGAGTGGCCAAGCCCGCTGCGAATGCAGCGCCGCCGGCCGCCTCGGCCGCGCCGGCCGCGATCGCGTTGGCCTTTCCGGGGCGCAGGCCCATCTGCTCGAAGCCTCCGGCCGTGGCCTCCAGGCCGTGACCGCCGAACCAGCCGAAGAGCTTCTGCGTGCCGTGCCCGAAGAAGAATCCACCCACCGATAGACGCAGCAGCAATCGTCCGATCTTCATCTCGCAGTCCTTTCTCGTTTCAGCTCGTTATATCCCTCGCGCTAGGGGGCAGCCGGGACAACGATCAGCGGGCCCTCGACGCTTGGCAGCGCCTCGATCTCGAACACCGGACTCTCGAGCCGCTCAACGTTCTCATAGCGCCCGAGGAAGTCCTCAGCGGTCTCCAGGAAGCCGATCCGCGGGGTGCGGTAATGCATCGGCACCACCCATCGCGGCGCCAGGCGCTCGACGATCAGCTCCGCCTGCTCGGCGCCGATCGTAGGCCCGTCACCCACGGGGATGATCAGCAGATCGACCTTGCCGATCGCGGCCTGTTGCTCCTCGCGCAGGCCTTTCTGTCCGAAGTCGCCGAAATGCGCGACGCGTATCCCATCGAGCTCGAACACGAAGATCGTGTTGGGTCCGCGCGCGGTGCCCGCCTGCTCGTCGTGCTCGGAGGCGATACCCACGACCTCGCCCAGCGGCGACTCGTGCGTGCCCGCCGTCGAGCGCAGCGTCGCCGGTTCGCCGATGACCGCCTCGACGCCGTTGTGGTCCATGTGCTCGTGCGTGACGAGCAATAGGTCCGCCTCGACATCAGAGATCGGCGGGTAGTCGAACTGCATCCCCCGACTCGCCGCCATCGCCGACATGTCCGCGAACGGGTCGATTGCCACCGATTTCCCGTCCGCGCTCAGGTGAAACGCGGACTGGCCGTACCACTCAACGCGCATGCTGCTCCTCTGCTGTTGTGATTTGCGCGAGCTCGCTCACGCCGGGATCGATCTTGCCGTTGCCGGTGCCGTTGGCATGTGGCGCTGAAGGCGCCGGCTCGACGTAGTGGAACTTGCCGCCACGCAAGAGCGAAGCGCCCGCCGCGACCAGGCAGGCGATGATCGCGAACAGGAAAGCCTCGTGTAGACCCGTGCTGAAGGGCGATGAGATCAGGTGCGGGAAGAACGAGCGACCGGTCAGCGTTGCCCGGCTCGACGCCGACAGCGTCGAGAGCACATGTGGGCCGAGCAGGTGTTCGACGGGGTTGTAGCCGAGGAACGCCGCGAACAGCACCGATACCGGCGGCGTATGCGAGGCGCTGTTGGCTGCTGCGGCGCCGACGCCATGCGCCTCGAGACCCGCTGCCAGGGTGTGCGGTAGGTCAGAGGCCAGCCCCAGGATCATCAGCGTGAAGAAGATCCCGATCGAGAGCACCTGCGCGGAGTTCTGGAAGGTCTGGTTCATGCCGCCGCCGGCGCCGCGGTGCTGCGGCGGCAGGCTGTTCATCACCGCCGCGCGGTTGGGTGAAGCGAACATGCCAAATGACAGGCCCATCATCAACAGCACGAGGGCGAATGCCACGAACGGGAAGTTGATCGGCAACAACGTCAGCAGGAAGAAGCTCACCGCGGTGCCGATCATCCCCCCCGTCGCGAACCAGCGCGCGCCGAAGCGGTCGGAGAGGTAGCCCGACGTTGGTCCCGCGACCAGCATGCCGATCGTCAGCGGCAGCATGTAGATGCCGGCCCACAGCGGCGTCTTGGTGAAGTCATAGCCGTGCTGGGGCAGCCAGATGCCCTGCAGCCAGATGATCAGCATGAACATCAGCCCGCCGCGTGAGACCGCCGAGAGGAACGTCGAGAGCGTGCCGAACGTAAACGCGCGGATGCGGAACAGTGACAGGCGAAACATCGGCTCCGCGACGCGACTCTCGATCACCGCGAACGCAGCCAGCGAGGCCAGGCCCGCTCCGAGCAACCCGAGCACCCGCGGGCTGCCCCACCCGGTCGCTGAGCTGCCGTACGGGCGGATCCCGTAGGTGACCGAGACCATGATCAGGATCAGCCCGAGCGCGAACGCGACGTTGCCCCACCAGTCGACCTTCCCGGGTTTGGGGGTGCTGCGCTCCTCGAGCTTCAGATACGCCCACACCGTGCCGAGAAGGCCCACCGGCACAGAGATCAGGAACACCAGCCGCCAGTCGATCGGCGCCAACAGACCTCCCAGCACGAGGCCCACGAACATGCCGCTGACGCCCACGATGTTGTTGATGCCGAGTGCCATGCCCCGCTGCGTGGCTGGAAAGGCGTCGGTGATGATCGCCGCGGAGTTGGCCAGCAGGAACGCTGCGCCGATGCCCTGGACGATGCGAAAGCCGATCAGGTACATCGCGCCCGCCCGCCCGTCCAACCAGTCCACGGTCAGCAGCAGCGAGGCAATCGTGTAGATGACGAAGCCGAGGTTGTACATCTTCACGCGCCCATACATGTCACCGAGCCGGCCGAGGCTCACGATCAGCACGCTCGTGACCACCAGGAAGCCAAGGATCATCCACAGCAGGTAGAAGCTGTTGGCCGCCACCAGCGGGTCGAGGTGGATGCCGCGGAAGATGTCCGGCATCGCGATCAGCGTGATCGAGCCGTCGAGGGTCGCCAGCAGCACCCCAAGCGTCACGTTCGACAGGGCGATCCACTTGTAGCGTCCGGATGTGTCGGGGTCAGATGCCCCCTGCGCGCGTGCGCTTGCCCTCGTAACTGTCGGTCTGCTCATGCCAAGCGCCACTCCTACAATTATACAGGGAAACTGTGTAGTTTTCCTTCTGATCTCGGTATATAGTCTGCGGGCCGTGGCCTCGGCCCTCGACACATCACGCCTTGCCAGCGAGCTGCGCATGGTGCTCGGTCACCTCATGCGAAGGCTCCGCGCGGAGCACCGCTTCTCGCTCTCCCAGGGCGCCGTGCTCGGACGCATCGACCGCGAGGGCACGATGTCGATCGGCGATCTCGCGGTCGCCGAGCGCGTGCGCCCACAGTCTATGACGCAGACCGTCAGCGATCTGGAGGCCGACGGTCTGATCGCTCGTTGCGCCGATCCGAACGATCGCAGGCGGATCCTCGTCGAGCTCACCGACCAGGGCCGCCAGACGCTCGAAGCCGATCGGCGCCAACGCGAGGGATGGCTCGCGCGCGCGATCTCCGAGGACCTCACCGCGCAGGAGCGCACGGTCCTCGAGCAGGCCGTCACGCTGCTGCGCCGCCTCGCCGAAGACTGAGGGCAGCCAGCACCCGCGGGCTCTTGGCGCCGTCGTAGCGCAACCGGTATACCAACGGGTGGCATGACGCCTGTACATCAGGCATATCTGCTGCAAGCGCGTCAGATGCAGGCGCTGTCGTTCTCGGTGCACATTCCCCTCGTCTGCTTCGGCATCGCGTTCCCCGCGATGATCCTGTTCGTCGAGTGGTTGTACCTGCGCTCGGGCGATGAGCTCTACCGGACGCTCGCGCGGCGCTGGACACGGGTGATGGCGGCGCTGTTCGCCGTCGGTGTGATCACCGGGACGATCCTGAGCTTCGAGATGGGCCTGCTCTGGCCCGCCTTCACGTCCACCTTCGGCAGCGTCTTCGGGCTCGGCTTCGCGATCGAGGGCTTCTCCTTCTTCCTGGAGGCGATCTTCATCGGCATCTACATCTACGGGTGGGATCGCCTCTCGCCGAGGATGCATTTCATCAGCGGCATCCCGATCGCGATCGCCGGCGTGGCCGGTTCGCTGATGGTGATCTCTGTCAACGCCTGGATGAACGACCCGATCGGCTTTCGCCTGGCGCACGGCAGGGCCGTCGACGTGCACCCGTTGCGCGCCCTGTTCACGAACAGCTTCATCTGGCCCGAGCTCGTGCACATGTACATCGCCGGATACATCGTCTGTGGCTTCCTGCTCGCCGGCGCCTACGCCGTGGAACGCCTCAGGAGACATCCGCTCCCACCAACTCGCTACCAGCAGACCGCGCTCGCGGTCCCGCTGACGGTCGCCGCGCTCGCGTCGCCCGTGCAGCTGTTGATCGGCGATTGGATCTCACGCGTCGTGGCCGGTGCTCAGCCGATCAAGCTGGCCGCGATCGAGGGTCTGGCCAAGACGACCGCCGGCGCCTCCGAGCATCTGCTCGGCTGGTATACGCAGGGCCAGGTCAAGTACGGCATTGCGATCCCCAAGCTCCTCTCGCTGCTGGCGTTTCACAATCCCAACGCCGTCGTCAGGGGGCTCGACACGGTGCCCGCCAACCGCCAACCCCCGGTGAACGTCGTACGCGTGTCCTTCCAGCTGATGGTCGCCATCGGAACGTTGCTGGCGCTGCTGGCCGCCGTCTACCTGCTCGTGCGCATCCGGCGCGGGCGTCTGCCCGAGTCGGTGTGGTTCTACCGCGCGCTCGCGCTCGCCGGGCCGGCCTCGGTGGTGGCGCTGATCGCCGGCTGGGTCACCACCGAGGTCGGACGCCAGCCGTGGGTGGTCTACAAAGTGATGCTCACCAACGAAGCGGTCACGGGCGCCGGCGGTATTCCCGTTGGCTACGCCACGCTCGTCGTCGCCTACGTATGCGTCGGGCTCGGCGTCGCATGGGTACTGCGTCGCCTCGCACGCATGCCGATGGATCCCCCGGGCGGTGCTGCCGACCGGCACGGCGGGCGCGCGCCCGAGAGCCCCAGGCCGGCGGTGTGAGCGTGCACCTCTACGAGATCCCTCTGATCTTCGTGCTCGTAGGCCTCGTCTTCTATGTCGCGCTTGCGGGCGCGGACTTCGGCGCCGGCTTCTGGCAGCTGTTCGCCGGGCGCGGCGCCGTCGGCGCACGTGTGCGTGAGCACGCGCACAAGTCGATCGCTCCCGTGTGGGAGGCCAACCACGTGTGGCTGATCTTCGTTCTGACGGTCACATGGACCGCCTACCCGCCCGCCTTCGGCGCGATCGCTTCGACGCTCTCGATCCCGCTGTTCATCGCCGCCGTCGGGATCGTCCTGCGCGGCGCCGCCTACGCACTGAGGGCCGGCGCCGCCGAAGGGCGCGAGCAACGCGCGATCGACACCGTCTTCTCGCTCTCCTCCGTGCTCACCCCGTTCGCGCTCGGTACCGTGATCGGCGCGCTCGCCGCCCGACGCGTGCCCGCCGGGAACGCCGCCGGGCGCATGCTCTCCAGCTGGACGGGGCCGATCTCGATCCTCGTCGGCGTGCTCGCCGTCAGCACCTCCGCCTACCTGGCGGCCGTGTTCCTGGCCGCGGACGCCGCGCGCACACGCGACAGCGAGATGGAAGCCGGCTTCTTCAGGCGCGCCCTGGGCTCCGGGATCCTCGCCGGGGGACTTGCCATCGCGGGTCTGGTCGTTTTGCACGGCGACGAGCATGCGCTTTATCACCGTCTGTTCCACAGCGACGCCCTCGCTGCGCTGGTCGTCTCGATCATCGCCGGTCTCGCGACGCTTGCACTCGTCGTGAGCCGTAGATTCGAGGCAGCTCGCTACGGCGCCGCGCTCGCCGTAGCCGCCGTGATCGTTGGCTGGGCGATCGCGCAGAACCCGGTGCTGCTGAGCAACCTCACCGTCCGCCAGGCCGCGGCGCCGCATGAAACGCTCGTACTCGTGATCGTCGCCGTGCTCGGTGGCGGGCTGATCCTGTTCCCCTCGCTTGCGTTGCTCTTCAGGCTCACCCTTGCCGGCCAGTTCGACCCGGGCGAGAGCCCGCCGTCCCCGAGACGGTCGGTCGGCTCGCTGCTGTCCAATTCCGCGCCGGGCCTGCTCGCGCGCGCCGCCGGTGCGTGCCTGCTCGCGGGCTTCGGCTTCCTGACGCTCGCCGAAGCCGGCTGGGCGCACGCGATCGGGGTGATCGCTCTGCTGGCGTTCATCGCACTCGGCTTCCTCGCCGTCGCCCCCGCCCAGCTCGCGGCGGTCGGCCGCGAGGGCCCTCACGACGGTTAGCCTGGGCGCGCCCGGCCGGCCTCCTCTCACGGCTCGGTGTGGACGACCACGTCGGCGAGGCCGGGGATGTGCTGGCGCAGGTCCTCCTCCAGCTCGCCCGCGAGGCGGTGCGCGTCGGTCAGCGACTCCTCGGCGGCGACGGTGAGCGTCAGGAACAGGATCAGGCCAGCATCGGTTGAGAGCAGCCTCACCCGCTCCGGGTCGCTGCCCGTGTGGGCGCGCACGAGCTGCTCGATCGCGCTCAGCGTCTCGGGGTCCGGGCGCTCGTCCCGGCGCCCCGCCGCGAGCGGGCGCTCGAGTGGCTCCAGGTGCGTTTGCACGTCGGTCACGCCCGGCCGCGCGCGGATCGCCTGCTCGACGCGCTCGGCGGTCTCATGAGCTGTGCGCAGGTCGAGGTCTGCCGGGAACTTCAGGTGCAGCGAGACGCTTCTCGATCCTTGCTGCTCGAAGATCGTGATGTCGTGCGCCTCCTTGACGAGGGGCTCCGCCAATGCGACCGCGAGTATCCGGTCGCGCAGGTCGAGGCCCCAGTTGCGTGGCTCGACGTGCACTACGACATCGCTGCCCGGCAGCGCCCGCTCGAGTGCGCTCTCCACGAGGTCGGCCGCCTGGTGGCCCTCGACCACGGCCTGTCCCGCCGGCACGCTCACGACGACGTCCGCGAAGTAGCGCCCCGCGGACTCGCGCAGTCGCAGGCGGTCGAGCTCGACGTCCTCGCCGAGCTCAGCGATCGCCCTTTCGGCCGCCGCACGGGTCTGGGCGGGCACGTGATCCATGAGCGCGTTGGTGTTACTCACGATCAAGCGCGTCGCAGCGGCGAAGATGATCACTGCGACCACCAGAGCGGCCAGTGAATCGCCGGAGTGCATCCCTGCGCGCACTGCCAAAAGGCCCGCCAGCACCGCCAGTGAGCCGGCGATGTCGCTGGCGAAATGCAGCGCGTTGGCGCGCAGCGCCGCGCTCTCGTAGCGCTGCGCGCCGGCCAACGCGAGGACCATGCGGCTCACTTCGAGCAGGAGCGCCACGCCGATGACCGCGTACTCGTACCAGTGGATCGAGGGCGGCCCGCTGCCGTTGCTCAGGCGCGTGATCGCCTCGAAGCTCACCAGCACCCCGCCTCCCACGAGTAGCGCCGCCTCCCCGAGGGCGCCCAAGTTCTCAGCGCGGCGGTGGCCGTAGGGGTGATCGAAGTCGGCCGGGCGGCCGCCGAGGCCCACGGCGAAGAAGGTCAGCACCGCGGCGACCACGTCGCCGCTGGACTCGATACCGCTAGAAACGAGGCCGAGGCTGCCCGTCGCGAGCCCCACGCCTAGCTTCAGGGTGAGAAGCACCCCCGCTAGCGCGATCGAGACCAACGTGGTTGCCCGCTGCGTGAGCCTCGGCTCGCTCTCGCCCCCGTGCGCCATCGCCAGAGATTATGGTGAGCGGTCGATGGCGCACTCACACGCCTCGCATTCCCATGTCAGCGGCGCAGGCGCCGACACACGGCGCTTGGCGGGCGCGCTGGCTCTGATCGTGGCGTTCATGGCGGTGGAGATCGCGGTGGGGGTGATCGCGCACTCGCTCGCGCTGCTCTCCGACGCGGGACACATGCTTACCGACGCGGGCGCGATCGGCTTCTCGCTGCTTGCGTTGCGGCTCGCCGCGCGCCCGCCCGAGGGAGCGATGACGTTTGGCTTTCGCCGCGCTGAGATTCTCTCCGCGCAGGCCAACGGCGTGACGCTTTTGATCCTCGCCGCCTTCATCGCCTACGAGGCCGTGCTCCGTCTGTTCGCGCCGCCGCACGTGCACGCGCTGGCAATGCTGATCGTCGCCCTCGTGGGTGTCCTCGTCAACCTCGCCGCTGTGTGGCTGCTTGCTGGCACCGACCGCAGGAGCCTCAACGTCGAGGGCAGCTTCCAGCACGTGCTCACAGACGCGTACGGCTTCATCGGCACTGCGCTCGCCGCAGGCGTGATCCTGATCGCCGGCTTTCAACGCGCCGACCCGATCGTTTCGCTGCTGATCGCCGCGTTGATGGTGCGCTCTGGCTACTCGCTGGTGAAAGCGTCTGGGCGGATCTTCCTCGAGGCTGCGCCCGAGGGCCTGGATCCGCGCGCGATCGGCGAGGCGCTCGTGGCACAGGCAGGCGTGGTCGAGGTCCACGACCTACACGTGTGGGAAATCAGCAGCGGCTTTCCCGCGCTCTCCGCGCACGTGCTCGTGGACGTCGAGCGCGACTGTCACGACGCGCGACGGCAGATGGCAGGGATGCTAGGCGAGCGCTTCGGGATCGAGCACACGACGCTGCAGGTCGATCACGTCTCTAGCCGCCTGCTGGCGATCGAGGCGAACCCATCGTTGACCGTGGAGTGACTGGCGCGGCGCGTCAGCCGGCCTGCGCGCGCGGGCGCACGAGGATCTCGTTCACGGCTACGTTCTCGGGCTGGCCGATCGCGTAGAGGACCGCCTCGGCGATGTCCTCGGAGGCGAGCGGGGTGACGCCTGCGAAGCGCTTGGCCATCTGCTCGAGGACCTCCTCGCGGTTGTGGCCGGGGAGCTCGGTGGCGACGGCGCCGGGCTCGATCAGGGTTACGCGCACGCCGATCGCCACGCCCTCCTGACGTAGCGACTCCGAGAACGCGCCGATGCCGAACTTGGTCAGGTTGTAGACGCCTGACCCTGCGCGCGCGACGCGCCCGGCGACGGAGCTGACGTTGACGATGTGCCCACCGCCCTGCTCTCGCATCACCGGCAGCGCCGCGTGCGTGCAGTAGAGGACGCCGAGCACGTTCGCGTGGATCATCCGCCGCCACTCCTGCGTGGGGGCGTTCTCGATCGGCCCGAGCAGCATCACGCCGGCGTTGTTGACGAGCACGTCGAGCCGGCCGAGCTCGGCGTGCGTGCGCTCAACGAACGCGCGCGCCTGCTCCTCCTCGCCGACATCCGTCGTCAGGGAGATCGCCGTGCCGCCTTCGTCTGCGATCCGCTGAGCGAGGATTTCGATGCGTTCAGAGCGCCGTGCTGCGAGCGCAACCGCGGCGCCGGCGCGCGCACATGCGATCGCCGTCGCCTCCCCGATGCCGGAGGAGGCGCCCGTTACAGCCACCACCTGGCCGGAAAGGTCTATGCTCATATGCCGAGCTTATCCGGCTGGGCTCAATTGCTGTGCTCGGCTGCCGATATATCTCAGGGATCGACGGATCTTCTTCTTGCGCTTCTTTTCGCCCGCCAGCGGGTTTTAGGCAGCGTCAATACGGGCACTTTACTTTCTGATGTGCCGGGAAGGTAAGGGCCCACTGGGCGTCGAACGACCCTATAGGTAGGCGGTTCTAGTAGGAATGGTTGACAACGCAACTATCGTCGCCTATAATTCCGACTCCAAGCATCGGATTAGAAGGACGCACATGACTGACTCCCCCACAGATACCACTCTCACACTGGAGCCCGAGGTTGAGAACGACGATGTAGTCGCCGACACGGAGCCCGTGAGCGTTGCCGCGGAGCGACTCGACAGCCCGATCGAGAAGCTCGATGTCAGCACCCCGGACACGTTCATCCCCGAGGCGGTCGACCAGCTGCTCGCCCACTCTCGCCGCTACCCGCTGCTCACGCCGGCCGAAGAGATCGACCTGGCAAAGCGGATCGAGCGCGGTGACCTTCAGGCGAAGGAACTGCTCGTCAACTCCAACCTACGACTCGTCGCATCCAACGCGCGGCGCTACCAGAACCAGGGCCTGCCCCTTGGCGATCTCGTCCAGGAGGGCATGCTCGGCCTGATCCGGGCGAGCGAGAAGTTCGATTGGCGCAAGGGCTTTCGTTTCTCGACGTACGCCACGCTGTGGATCCGTCAGGCGATTCAGCGCGGTCTGGAGAACTCGGGCCGCACGATCCGCCTGCCCGTCCACGTCGCCCAGCGCTCTCGTAAGGTCGGGCGCGTCGAGCGCGAGCTGTCGGTCCGCCTCGGCCGCGAGCCAACGCTCGAGGAGCTGGCGACGGAGACCGGACTGCCGATCGACCAGGTCGAAGAGGTGCGCCACCAGCGTGCGGCGCTCGTCAGCCTCGATCAGCAGATCGGTGAGGACGGCGACACGGCTCTGGGCGACCTGCTCCCCTCCGACGCGGAGGTTCCCGAGGAGACCGCTTGGGAGAACGAGCGCGAGCGGATCGTGCACCGCGCGATCGAGCAGCTGCCCGAAACAGAGCGCAAGGTGCTCACCCTGCGTTTCGGCACGGGCCGCGAGGACCCGCAGACGCTGACCGCGATTGGCAAGCGGCTCGGATTCTCCGCAGAGCGCGCCTCCCAGCTCGAGCAGCGTGCGCTGAAGAAGCTTGCGGAGTCGCCGGAGCTTGCTGCTCTGCGCGAGGCTGCATAGCTCCAGTTGAAAACCCTGATTGGCAAAGCCCCGGCTGGGATTTCCCGCCGGGGCTTTTGTTTTTCCGGCTGAATGTGCCCGCGTAATAAACTGTCAACCGTGACGGGTGGGTCACAGAAGTCGCTGTGGGAGAGGGTAGTGCAGCTGACGATCAGCGTCGGCGAACGCGCCCTGGCGCCGGTGGAGCGCTTCATCGGTAGGCGCTCACTCGTGGGTGACGCGACGTTCTTCCCGCTGGAGCGTTTCCCGTGGGTCGAGCACATCGAGCAAAACGCGGGCGTGATTCGAGAGGAGGTTGAGCGCCTGCTCGAGGACCGCGACGCGCTGCCCAACTTCCAGGACATCTCCAAGGACCAGATCGAGATCACCACGGACGATCGCTGGAAGACGTTCTTCCTCTACGGCTACGGCTTCACCGCCAAGCTCGGTGTGGAGATGTGCCCTCGGACCGCCGCGCTGATGCGCGAAATCCCAGGAATGACGACGGCGATGATCTCGATCCTCTCTCCAGGCAAGCACATTCTCGATCACCGCGGTCCTTACAAGGGCGTGCTGCGCTACCACCTCGGCCTGATCGTGCCCGAGGACGCGGAGTCCTGCCGAATCCGCGTCGGCGATGACATCCGTCACTGGGAAGAGGGCAAGAGCATGATCTTCGATGACACCTTCAACCACGAGGTGTGGAACGACACCGACGAGACGCGCGTGGTGCTGTTCGTGGACATCATGCGCCCCCTCCCCTCCCCCGAGTCGCTGATCAACTGGCTGATCGTGAAGGTGATCGGCCTCTCGCCGTTCGTGCTCGATGCCAAGCGCAACCAGGAAGCCTGGGAACGGGGCCAGCGTAAACGCCTCGAGGAGGCGACTCCCAGCGGCGTTGGCGCCACTCGTTCGAGCCCAGCGGAAATGCTGTGACGAAGCTGTAATTCGCAGCGGAGAGCGGTTGACAGTAGAGACAGCCGGGGGTAGTGTCGTGACGTCGCTGGTTTCCGATCACCACGAGCCGGGAGGGATGTGTGTCGATCGCGAGGATGTCGCGCGCGAGCGCCGGCGGGTTGTGGGGCAGACGTCGTGCGGTCGCGCCATTGCTCGTGCTGTGCGCGTTGGGTGCGTCCGCTACCGGCGTGAAGGCGGAAACGCTGCCGCCAAGCGTGTCCACCCAGCGCGCGTCGGGCGTCACCCAGGACGCGGCGACGCTGAACGGCTTCGTCGACCCGCGTGGCTCGGAAATCACCGAATGTGAGTTCGAATACGGCACCACGACGTTCACGAAAAGCGTGCCCTGCTCGACGGTTCCTCCGGCGGTGGAACGCGACGTGGCCGTCTCGCAGCAGGTGCTGGGCTTGAGCGTAGACACCAGGTACATCTTCCGTGTGGACGCGAGCACCGCGGGCGGTCGGGCTGTGGGCGCGACCTGGCACCTGGAAACGCAGGTCGAATTGAGCTATGGCATATGTGTCGCCCAGAAGAAGGGCGAGGCGGGCTATTACGCTGAATCGGACTGCGTGGAACGAGCGGAAAAGGTCAAGCGCAGGAAGTACGAGTGGGAGCCCGGGCCCGCTCCGACGTGTGCGCACGTGAAACGGGGCTTCTACTCCACCAAGACATGCACGACGCGTGACGAAAAGAAGGGAGCGCCCAAGGGCACCTATGAAAAGGAGCCCGGTGCCGGCTACTCCTCAACGCTTGGGACGCTGAGGGTCGAAACACCCGGACTGAGCAGCCTGGTCCTTCTCTGCACGGCCGGCCACGCCACGGGCGAAGTGACCGGCGTGCGGACCGGCGTTGAGCGGTTCACGTTCACCGGCTGCGAAGCGGCCGGCAAAGCGTGCCAGAGCGAAGGTCCTGACAGCACGCCGTCGGGGGCAGCGGGCACGATCGTCACGAACCTGCTCGACACGACCATCAGCGAAGCGATCCCGAACGAAGTCTGGATCACGCTCGTGAGTGCGCAGCACGAACCGTACGTGTTCGAAGCCAACTGCGAAGGCACGCTGCTGAGGGTCTCGGGCTCGCTGGCGGGCGTGCAGACGGGGAACATAGGCGTGGAGAGCTTCACCAGCACGACGACGTTCTCGCTGGGCGGTGGTGAACAGAAGCTCTACACCGAACTCTCAGAATCCGCGGGCGAAAGCTGGGTCGGTCCGGCGGCCACCAGCGAGGCCGGCGTTGCGACGAACACCGCAGCCTCCGAGACGGAGATCAAACTCTGAGCAGGTACTAGATGCTCGACACGTTCAGGCCGGTGCCCTGCAGGAGGGTGTTTGCCTTCGCGTTTAGGATCGTGAACTCGCCGGTCACGATCAGCACACCGAGCAGGATCATCACGGTGCCGCCGATGGCGATGATTAGAGGGAAGTGGCGCTTTACGACCGTAAGCGCGTTCGTCATGCGCTCGAACGCGAGCGCGATCAGCAGGAACGGGATCGCCAGGCCGGCGGAGTAGAACGCGAGCAGGAGTGCCGCGTGCGCAGCGGAGCTCGAGATCGCGGCCTGGGTGAGGATCGCCCCGAGCGTGATGCTGGTGCAGGGCGTCCACGCGATCGCAAACGCCGCGCCGGCGACGAGCGGTCCGCCGCGGCCGGCGAGACGCAGCAGCGACTCCGAGTGCCACTCGCGATTGAACAGGTTGATGAACGGCGTCGAGAGGAAGGCGAGCCCCATGAGGATGATCAGCACGCCGCCGATCTGCTGGAGCGCGTGTTTGTGCGTGTTGAGCGTCGAGCCGACCACCGTGGCGCTCAGGCCCAGCAGGATGAAGATCGTGGAGAAGCTCGCGATGAACAGCAGGCTGGGGACGAGCACGCGGCGCGCCCCCACCCCGTCCTTGAGATCCGCGGGCGTGACCCCGATCACGGTGGACAGGTAGCCGGGCACGAGCGGCAGCACGCACGGTGAGAGGAAGGAGACGAGCCCCGCCGCTAGCGCGATCGGGATGCCGACCCCGGTGGCGGTGTCGGATGTGGCGAGGATCGAGGGCAGCAGATGGATCATGGCTGGTGCTCGTAGACAGGATTGCGCATCGCGGCGCGCAGCTGTGCGATCTCGTGCTCCAGGCGCTCGACGCGCTCACGCAAGAGCTCGAGCTCCTGTGTGTCGTTGGCCTGACCCGGGCCCTGAGAGGCGTCGCTCGCGAGCACCGGCGCGGGCGCGGGCGTCGAGGCAGGCGCGACGCCGGGTGTAGGCGCGGTTTCTGACCGGCCCTCATCCTCGTCCTGGAGCAGCTGGACGTAGCGCTCCTCCTTGTGCCCCGGACGTCGCTCCAGGCGGGCGACGAGCTCGCGCCCGATCAGCGCCTCGAGCGTCGTGTGGACGGCGGCGAGCTCGCCGAAGGCGTGCATGCGCTCGGTGCGCTGCTTGAGCTCGCCGGGGGTCTGTGCGCCGCGCAGCATCAGCACACACATGATCGCCTGCTCGCCGTCGTCCATCGGCAGCGCTTCCGCCAGCAGGTGGCGGTACTTGGCGGCGCGAGAGGCCCCCGCGAGGCGCACGATCCCGCGACGCTCGAGGCGATGCAGGGCGTCACGGATCGTCGCCTCGTCGTACTCGACAACGGGGTCGCGGTTGGTCGACTGGTTGCAGGCGAGGCGCAGCGAATTCAGCGAAAGCGGATACGCATCCGGTGTCGTGCGCTGCTTCTCCATGAGGCAGCCCAGCACGCGGATCTCCGAGGCGGACAGGTTCACGGTCGTTAACCCTACGACGGCGACGGTAAAGTCAGCGCGGTGAGTGCCCAGCCCTTCAGCCCCGGGCACGGCGGCATGGGCGGCGGTTCGTCCCGTCGCTCGCGCGGGGGCGAACCCAGACCGGAGGACATCCCCGACAAACACGTCCCGCTGCGCCGTGTGGGGCGTCTGTTCATCCCATACCGGCTGCGCCTGGGTTTGTTGCTGGGGCTGATCGTCCTCGGCTCGATCCTCAGCGTGGCCTCGCCGTTTTTGCTGCGCGAAGCGATCAACAAGGGCATCCTCAAACATGAGCTGACGCTGCTGTCGTGGCTGGTGGGCGGCATGATCGCGCTGGCGATCATCAACGGCGTGATCGGCGTCGCGCAGACGTGGATCTCCAACCAGGTCGGCCAGCGCGTGATGCACGACCTGCGCGCGGCGGTGTTCGCGCACCTGCAGCGCATGTCGCTGGCGTTCTTCACGCGCACGCGCTCGGGTGAGGTACAGGCACGGATCGCGTATGACATCGGCGGCATCGACGACGTCGTCACGAGCACTGCCACCTCGACCGTCTCGACGGTCGCCACCGTGCTTGCGACGATCGTGGCGATGTTCGCGCTGAGCTGGCAGCTGACGGTGTTCTCGCTGATTCTTCTGCCCTTCTTCGTGTGGCTGACGCGGCGCGTGGGCAACGAGCGCAGGCGCATCCAGTCGGTGCGCCAGGGGCGCCTTGCGGACATGTCGACGCTGGTTGAGGAGTCCCTGTCGGTGTCGGGGATCCTGCTGGGCAAGACGATGGGTCGCTCGCACGAGCTGGTGGAGCGCTTTTCCGGCGAGTCGAGCGAGCTTGCGGACCTGGAGGTTCGCGCACGTATGGCCGGGCGCTGGCGCATGGCGTCGGTGCAGATGGCCTTTGCGATCATGCCCGCGGCCGTGTACTGGTTCGCGGGCTACAGCATCGCCCACCACCACGACCTGATCTCGATCGGCACGGTGGTGGCGTTCACGACGCTGCAGACGCGGCTGCTGTTCCCGATGCAGCAGCTGCTGTCGGTGGGCCTTGAAGTACAGACCTCGCTGGCGCTGTTCGGGCGCATCTTCGAGTACCTGGACCTGCCCGTGGACATCGTCGAGCGCCCGGACGCGCGCACGCTGAGCAATGCGCGCGGCGACGTGGCGCTGAACGACGTGTGGTTTCGCTACGAGCCGGATGCGCCGTGGACGCTTCAGGAGATCAGCGCGGAGGTGCCGGCGGGCACGCGCACGGCGCTGGTCGGGGAGACGGGCTCGGGCAAGACGACGCTCGCCTACCTGGTCGCGCGCCTTTATGAGCCCGAGCGGGGAAGCGTGAGCATCGACGGCGTGGACGTGCGCGACATGACGCTCGACTCGCTGGCGGCAACGGTCGGCCTCGTCTCACAGGAGACCTACCTGTTTCATGCATCGATCCGCGAGAACCTGCGTTTCGCCTGTCCACAGGCGAGCGATGAGGAGATCGAAGATGCGGCGCGCGCAGCGCAGATCCATGAGCTGATCGCGTCGCTGCCGGATGGTTATGACACGCCCGTTGGCGAGCGCGGATATCGATTCTCGGGCGGTGAGAAGCAGAGGATCGCGATCGCGCGCACAGTGCTGCGAAACCCGCCCGTGCTGGTCCTCGACGAGGCCACCTCGGCACTGGACACCGAGACCGAGCGCGCCGTGCAGCAGGCGCTGGATGAGCTCTCGCGAGGGCGCACGACGATCGCGATCGCCCACCGCCTCTCGACGATTCGTGACGCGGACCAGATCCTCGTGCTCGACCACGGGCAGATCGTGGAACGCGGGACGCACGATGAGCTCTTGCCGGCGGGCGGGCGCTACGCGGCGCTGCTTAGCGGCGCGGTCGTGGCCGATGAGGAGCCCGCCTCCACGACGGCGACCGGCGCGTAGCCGACGCGCGTGGCCCTAGGCGGCCGCGCCGGCGAGCTCGATCAGCAGCTTGGAGAGCTGGCCGCCCTGCCAGGCAATCGGGGAGGTAGCGGGACGCCCGTCGACGCCGGCCTGCTCGACCACCAGCCTCGCGCTTGGAATCGTTTGCGCGTATAGCTCAGCGACGACGAGCGGATGCCCTGGGTCGGCCTCGTCTCGGCTGGCCACGACCAGCGTTGGCGCAGCGATCGCCGCGAGGCTCGCGAGCTCCTCGAACGGTCGCGAGCGGGGCACGACTTCCAGTGCGTCGGCGACGGCCTGTGGGTACGCGTGTGCGCCCAGGCGCTGGCGCAGAACCGTCTCGACGGTGGCCCGCCAGACTTCGGGCACAGCGGCAAGATCGTAGGCATCCACGAAGCCGTCCACGCCGCCGTCGCGCAGCCCGCGCGCGAGCGCGTCCCAGCGTGCGAGCTCCTGCTCCTCGCGGGAGGAGACGGCTGGGTCGAACGAGGGCGTGATCAGCGCCAGCGCGGCGATGCGCTCGGGGTGCTCGAGCGCGAAACGGATCGCCGTGTGAGCCCCCATCGAGGCGCCCGCCAGCACAGCGCGCTCGATCCCAGCGGAGTCGAGCACGGCAAGGAGGTCGTCGGCGAGGTGCTCGTAGCCGTAGGCGCGCCTTGGCGCGGGAGTGGAATATCCGTGCCCGCGCGCGTCGTAGGCGATGACCCGGTGGCCGGTGCGCTGAAGCGCGCGCGAGCCCATCACCACGTAGCGGCGCGTTGCGGTCAGCCCGTGCAGCAGCACAACCGGGTTGGCGCCGCCGACCGGGCCGGCTGCGGCGCCGCTGCCGGGGCTTCCCCCACTCTGCTCGCCGGACAGCGTCACGCCGCCGGCGGTGACCGTCAGGGGGCTGGCGTCGGCAGGCATGCCGCGTGCGCGTGGATCAGCTCGACCGAGCGCTCGGGGCGCTCCCAGAAGAACATATGGCCGATCCCGTCGAGGATCTCCAGTTGCGATCCGGCTATGCGCGAGGCGATTAGATGCCCGTTCTGCACGGGCAGGAGTTGGTCGGCGCTGCCGTGGATCACGAGCGTCGGCATCTTCAGCTGCGCCAGGCGCGCGTTGGTGTCGTGCGCGGCGCATGCCTGCATCTGGGCCATGATCACCGGTAGCGCGACCGCGCGCTGGGCGCCGATCGCGAGGAAGCGCGCGTAGGCGTCCTCGTCGCCGGCCATCTCCGCGGAGACGTTGATCTCCCACGAGGCGCGCAGCGCGAGCGCGCGGTCCCCGGACATCATCGCCTCGCTCAGGCGCTGCAGCACCTCGGGCGCGGCGAGCGCGCTGCCCTCACCACCGCAGTAAGTGCAGCCAAGCGTGAGCGTGCGGATCCGCTCGGGGTGCGCGAGCGCGAGCTCCTGGGCGACCATGCCGCCCATTGAGATTCCCAGCACGTGCGCGGACTCGAGCTCGAGCGCCTCGAGCAGGCCGGCGGCATCCTCGGCCATCTGCACGATGCTCAGCGGCGTGTCGTCGAGCCGGCTGCTGGCGCCGACGCCGCGATGGTCATAGACGATCACCTCGAAGTGCTCGCGCAGCGGATCGAGGAACGGCTCGCCCCAGTGCAGCGAGGTTCCGCTCATCCCCATAATCGCCAGCAGCGGTGGCCCGGAGCCGCTGCGCTCGTAGTCGATCTCGATCTCCCCCACGGGCGCGAGCGGCATCGTGCGATCCTAACGTGCCGCTCGCCGGGACAGCATCAGAGCGGCAGCGCGAGCTGGGCGCGCGCCTGTGACGCCATGCCCTCATCGGCGCCGCTCCCGCGGGACGGGCCGCCCAAGGCAGTCAGTCCTGCGACGCGTACGCCGAGCAGCCGCACCGGGCGCTGGGGTGCGTACTCGCCCAGCAGCCTCAGCGCGTGCGCGCACACGACCTGCTCGTCGCAGGTGGGCTCGGGCACGCTGTGGGCACGCGTGACGGTGGTGAAGTCATCGAGGCGCACCTTGATCCCGATCGTGCGCCCCCCGCGCCCGCGTTCGGCGAGACTCGAGCACAGCTCGCGGGCCATCTTGGCGATGAGCGCGCGCATCTCCTCGGGGTCCGAGAGGTCTTTATCGAAGGTGCGCTCGCGTGACTCCGAGACGACCTTGCGCGGCTCCCCGATGCGGCCGTCGTGCTCGAAACGCGCGCGCTTGGCGAGCTCGCGGCCGAGGTTGGGGCCGAAGCGCTCCACCAGCAGCTGCTCAGGGGCGCGGGCGAGGTCAGCGAGCGTCTTCAGCCCGAGCGCGTCGAGCCTTGCCGCGGTCTTCGGGCCGATGCCGGGTATCAGGCCGGGCGGCGCGGAGGCGAAGCGCGCGCACGCCTGTTCGCGCGTGAGCACGACGAAGCCGGCGGGCTTCTCCGCGTCGGATGCGACCTTGGCGACGAGCTTGTTGGGGCCGATGCCCACTGAGCAGGTGAGCTGCAGCTCGTGGCTGATCTCGGCGAGCAGCCTGCGCATGGCCGTGCGCGGCGAGAACAGGCCCTCGATGTCCAGGTACGCCTCGTCGAGGCCGACGACTTCGATCTGCTCCACGTGCGCGCGCACGATCGCCATCATGCGCGCGGAGATCTCGCGGTAGGTGGCGAAGTCGGGCGGGAGGAACACGGCCTGCGGGCACAGGCGCCGGGCTCTGGAGGCGGGGATCGCGGAACCCACGCCGTAGCGGCGCGCCTCGTAGCTGGCGGTCGTGACGACTGCGCGCGGGCCACTGCCCGCGACCACCACCGGCTTGCCGCGAAGCTCCGGATGACGGCGCAGCTCGATCGATACGTAGAACGCGTCGGCGTCCAGGTGCGCGACGCGCAGGCTGTTGTCACCGGACACCGCTGGAATCTAGCGCCGCCCTCGGCGGGGGCCCTGAGCCTGCTCGAACCTGACCCTGTGCTCGAGCGTGACGGTGTGCGGCTCAGCCACCGGCGAGCCGCCCGGCGGGCATCCCCGGCGAGAGGAGCTCGCGTCGAGAGTTCACGCCGAGCTTTCGGTAGATGTGGCGTGCGTGGGTGCGGACCGTCTCGATGCTCACGTGCAGCTCTCGCGCGATCTGCGAGTTGGAGCGGCGTTGCTGCAGGCGCGCGAGGACTTCCAGCTCGCGCGCGGTCAGCAAGCCGGAGCCGGTGCTGGCGTAAGCGTCTCGCGGCGTTAGCTGCATTCCGCGCGAGGCGAGGTGGATGGCGTTGCGCACGTCACGTGTCTGGGTGTCCTTGGCCAGGCATGCGGAGGCGCCGAAGCTGACGAACTGCGCGGACTCGACGCTTGACGGGCGATCGGAGAGCAGGACGAGATGGGTGGCTGGGTGCCTGGCGCTCAGCTCGCGCACCTGGGCGGGGCTGCGCAATGAACCGACCTCGAGGATTGCCACACGCGGGCGGCGCGCCCGCAGAACTGTCTCCAACTGGGCCGGCCGCACGTCCTCAGCCAGCAGCTCGAGGCTGCGGTCGTCTTCGACCACGCCGCGCAGCCCGCGGGCGAGCAGGTCCTCGAAACGCCCCAATACAACGGTTGTCACGCTTGCTTCGCTCATTAGCAACCGCACGCATCCTATCGTCAAACGATCGTCGAAGGGTGAATCAACAATCACCCCTTACTACCGCATATAGACACCCGAAGATCACCTCCCCGGGTGATGCCCATACGGGCCCCGCGCGCCAACATGTCTGCGACTGTGTGTTGTGAAGGGATTCCTGGACCGTGGAGGCCGGGGACGGAGGCCATGGAGCGTGTCGCTGCAGCGGCGCGATGCGATCCCAAGGAACGGGAGACGAATGTCGACTCGCCACAACTCAGAGCCGTCGAGCCCGGGATCCGGGCACGGGTGGGCACGCGCTCGCGGGCGGATGGGCGCCAGGGCACGGTGGGCGGTGGTGGTGCCGCTCGCGCTGCTCGCGCTTGTGGCGGTGTTCGTCGGGCCTGGACAGGCGCAGAGCTCGAGCGAAGCTGGCGCTGAAGAAGAAGCGCCACCGTCCAGTGCACTGCAGGCCAAGCACACGGCACGCGAGGAACAGATCGCGGCCAGGAGAGCCGAACGCGAAGCGGCCAAGCAGGCAGCGCGCGAACAGCGCGAAGCCAACCGCGCTGCGCGTGCCCAGCAGCAGAGCTCAAAACGCGTGCAGAACGAATCGCGTCCGAGGGTCCATGGGGACGTGCAGTTCTCGTGCACGGGCGTGACATGGAACTTCACGAACTTCCCGGCGGGCAGCAACACCGTCGTGCAGGTCGTGCGGATCTACGCGGGTGAAAGCGGCACGGTCCCCACGAGCACGATCCCCGGAAGCTTCACGTTCGAAGGTCCCAGCGGCGAAACGCGTACGGAATTCCAGGCCCCGCCGGGCTTCTACAAGATCGATGCGTGGGCAAAATGGAAAGGCAACGGCCTGAAAGGCTCGTTCGACATCCTCGGCAAACTCTCGTGCTCCCCCGCGCCGGCGCTGTCGGTACAGAAGCTGCAGAAGATCGCGGGAACCACGGGGTCGTACACGACGGCGCCGGTGACCGGCCAGGTCGGCGACACGGTGGACTATGAAATCGTGGTCAAGAACACTGGCAACGTGCCGCTGACGATCGGTAGCCAGGACTTCATCGATCACAACTGCACCGGCATCACCGGGGGCCCCGGCGCTGGAGAAGCGCTGGAAGTTGGTGCGAGCACGACCTACCGCTGCACGCACGTGCTCACGGAAGCGGGCTCGTACACGAACAAAGCGGAAGTCTCGGGCATCCCGCCCGAATATGAAGGACACCCGGGCCTGCCGGTGACGAGCACGTCGAACACGGTGGTGACGGAAGTTCCCGAACCCTCGCTGACGCCCGAACCCGGCATGTCGGTGGAAAAGCTTCAGGAGATCGTCGGCTCGGGCTCCTACACGACCGCGCCGATCACCGGCCAGATCGGGCAGATCGTCCAGTACGAGATCATCATCAAGAACACCGGCAACGTGCCGCTGACGCTGTCGGCGTTCAGCGACCCGCGCTGCGATGAAGGCACGATCACGGGCGGCCCTGAAGGCGCGGCGCTTCCGGTTGGTGGTTCGACGACCTACACCTGCACGCACATCATCGACGCGCAGGACGCCACCGCCGGCTCCTACGCGAACGTCGTCAGCGTCACGGGCACACCTCCCAATGGTGGTGTCCTGCCCATCACCCAGGAATCCAACAAGGTGATCGTCGAAGTTCCGCAGGCTCCCAACTCCCCGACGCCCGCGTCGGGCACTACGGGTGGCGGCTCCTCGGGCGTGCTGTCCTCGACGTTCAGCGAACCAGGGAAGTCCGGCGTGCTTGCGTTCTCCTCGGGCGCGCCGAAGCTGAGGGGGCCACAGGGCTGCGTACGCCAGGACTTCTACGTAAGCCTCAAGGCCAAGGGCGTGGCGAGGGTCACGTTCTACCTGGACAAGCACAAGCTGAGAACGCTGACGGCCAAGAACGCTGTCAAAGGACTGCTGCGGCTGAAGGTCGATCCGTCGAAGCTCACGGTAGGGCCGCACAAGCTGCTGGCGAAGATCACGATGGCGGCGACGTCCACGACGAAGGCCACGGTTGTGTCGCGCTCGGTGACGGTGCTGCGCTGTCGCACCGCGGTGCTCACGCCCAAGTTCACCGGCTGAGCGGTCCACGCGATGAGGCGGGGGCGCACGCACAGGCGCAGTCGACCGCTCGTCGCGCTGGCCGCGGTCGTGCTGGTCTCGCTCGCGGCGCTGCCGGCAGCAGCGACGGCGGCGCTGCCTAACGGCGCGGTCCTGGCGCCTCTGTCGAACCTCCACACGCTCACGCGCTGGGCCTACCCCAACTCTGAGGCTCAGGTTCACGCATCGCCTTCGGTGCGCTCGCGCACGATTGGGCGCCTGCACCTGCTGACGGGCGACGAACAGGCGGAGCTGTATGTGGCGCTCGCGTCCCTGCGCTTGCGATCCGGTGCGACTTGGATTGAGATCGAGCTTCCCGCACGCCCCAACGGCCAGAAGGGTTGGGTCCCGCGGGGGGCGCTCGAGTCCTTCCACACCGTCGACGGCTACCTGCTGGTCGATCGCACAAGCCTGCGCGCGACGCTGTTCCGCGACGGGCGGGCGATCTTCACCGCGCCGATCGGCGTGGGCAAGGCGAGCACGATCACGCCGCCGGGCGAGTTCTACGTGATGGAGAAGCTGATCACGCTGAACGATCCTGAGTACGGTCCGTATGCGCTGGGCACGAGCGCGTACGCGCCGACGCTGAGCGAATGGCCGGGCGGCGGCGTGGTGGGCATCCACGGCACCGACGAACCGCAGCTGATCCCCGGACGCCCGTCGCACGGGTGCGTGCGCATGCGCAACGCGGACATCACGCGCCTGTGGAAGATGATCGCGGTGGGGACCCCGATCGAGATCACTTGAGCGCACGGTCGAGCAAGAAAAAGGACGTTCCCGGCGCTTGACCGGCTCGTCCAGCGTATGAGACACGTATCAAGCGGTGTTGCAGTAGGCTCCGTGGCGAGGACATGGACCTGACGTTCAGCGACAGAGAGATTGCCTTCCGCGACGAGCTGCGCACGTGGCTGGCGGATAACCAGCCGGGCGAGAAACCGCCTGCGGAGGCGGGCGACGACGCGCAGTTCGCCTACCGCCGCGACTGGCAGCGACGCCTGTACGACGCGGGCTGGGCGGCGCCGGCGTGGCCGACGGAGTACGGCGGGCGCGGCGCGTCGCAGTCGGAGTCGGCGATCTACTACGAAGAGCTGGGACGCGCGCGGGTGCCGTTCGCGGCGAACACGCTGGGCCTGCTGCTGGGCGGCCCGACGCTGATGGTGTGGGGCACGCCCGAGCAGAAGGAGCGCTACCTGCCGCCGATCCTCTCAGGCGAGGAGATCTGGTGCCAGGGCTTCTCCGAGCCGGACGCGGGCTCGGACCTCGCGTCGCTGAAAACGCGCGCGGTGAAGGACGGCGACGAATGGGTGGTGACGGGCCAGAAGGTGTGGACGAGCGGCGCGCAGTACTCGAAGTGGTGCATGCTCGTCGCCAGAACGGACGGCGAGGCGGCGAAGCACAAGGGCCTTTCGTATTTCCTGATGGACATGGAGCAAGAGGCGGTGCAGGTGCGCCCCCTGCGCCAGATCACGGGCGAGGCGGAGTTCAACGAGCTGTTCATCGAGGAGGCGCGGATCCCCGACGCGAACCTGGTGGGCGGCGTGGGCAACGGCTGGAAGGTGGCGCTGACGACGCTCATGAACGAGCGCGCGGGCCTCGGCTTCGCGCTGCAGATCCGCCTGCGTCAGCTGCTGGACGACATCATCGCCGCCGCCGCGGAGAAGGGCCTGCTCGAGAACCCGCTCTATGCGGACGCGATCGCGGAGCTGCACGTGCGCTGCGAGTCGATCCGCCTGCTGGCATGGAAGGGCCTCACGGACGCCGAGCGCTACGGCCAGCCGGGCCCCGAGGGTTCGCTGGTGAAGTGGCTGTGGTCTGACACCAACCAGCGCGCGACGCAGCTGGCGGTGGACGTGATCGGCCCCGAAGCGCTGATCAGCGGCACGAGCTGGAGCTATGAGCTCCTGCGCGCGCGCGGCAACACGATCGAGGGAGGCACCACCGAGGTCCTGAAGAACATCGTCGCCGAGCGTGTGCTCGGTCTCCCCCGTCTCAAGGTCGCTGCATAGTCATGGACTTCGGCCTGACCGACGATCAGCGCGACATCCAGCGCACGGCACGCGATCTGCTGGCCGAGCGCGCGACGTTCGCACGGGTGCGTGAGCACGCTGAGGCGGGCACCACCGACGAGGCCCTGTGGAAGGAGCTGCGCGAGCTGGGCTGGCCGGGGATCGCGATCTCCGAGGAGTACGGCGGCCAGGGCCTGGGCACGATCGAGCTTTCGATCTTGTGCGAGGAGCTCGGGCGCGTGCTCGCGCCGGTTCCCTTCCTGGCGAGCGCGATAGCCGCGTGCGTGATCGAGCAGGCCGGCTCGAATGAGCAGCGCCAGCGCTGGCTGCCGGGCCTCGCCTCCGGGGAGACGATCGGTGCACTCGCAGGCGCCGTGGACGGCACGGCGGAGCTGGTCGTGAGCGGCGCCGAGGCCGACGTGATCGTGCTCGTGGAAGAGGACGGCAGCGGCCGGCTGCTCACCCCGCAGGATGCCGAGGTGAGCAAGCTCGCCGCGATCGACCCGACACGCTCGGCGGCTCGCGTGAGTGCTTCGGACGGCGCGGGCGAGCCGCTGGAGGACGGCTGTCCGGGCCTCGGACGCGCGCTCGTGGCGGTCAGCTCAGAGCTCGTGGGCGTTTGTGAGCGGGCGCTTGAGATGACGGTCTCCTACGTCAAGGACCGTAAGCAGTTCGGCGTGCCCGTGGGCGCCTACCAGGCCGTCTCCCACCGCTGCGCGCAGATGCTCCTGGAAACTGAGCAGGCTCGCTCGCTGGCGGCCTTCGCCGCGTGGACCGCCGATGCCGACCCGGACTCGCTCGCGGAGGCCGCGGCGATGGCGAAGGCGTCGGCGTCGCAGGCCGGTCGCGAAGTTACCGCCGGGGCGATCCAGATGCACGGCGGCATCGGCTTCACGTGGGAGGCGGACGTGCACTGGCTGTTCAAGCGTGCACAGATCGATGCGGTGCTCCTCGGCGGAGCAGGCCGGCACCGCGCGCGCGTCTCGGCGATCCTCGCCGAGAAGATCGCCGCATCGGCAACCGCCTGAGCGTCTCACTCCCCGAGCCTCTCCGGCCGCAGGTGCTCGCTAGCCTTTGCGCGAGCGCAACCCGAGATCAGCAAGGGAGAGGCAACGTGAGCCGACCGAACGTGTACGAGGGCGAGTTTCCGATGCACCGCGAGGAGATGGGGATCCGCGGGCGTCCCTTTGCGAGGCCGGCCGGAGCGCGCGAGCTCGGCGGGACGGTCTACGAACTGGAGCCCGGCGCCAGCGGCTTCAACCTCCACGGCCACTACGGCAACGAGGAGATGTTCATCGTGCTGCGTGGCACGCCGACGCTGCGCAGCACCGACGGCGAGGAGCAGCTGAACCCCGGCGAGGTCGTGGCCTGCCCGCGCGGGCGCGAGGGCATCCACGCAATCGCCAACCGCTCGCAGGAGCCGGCGCTTGTGCTGGCGATCTCCACGGCGAACTCGCCTGATGTGGCGGTGTATCCCGAGCAGGACACGATCGGGGTGGTCACGCGAAACCCGTTCGCGCCGGTCCCCGAGGGCGGCGACGAGGGCGTCGTGGCGATGTTCCGCGCGCAGGACAACCTGCGCAAACCTGCCGGCTCGGCTTAGGCGCTCGTCTCCGCGGCAGGCGCGGGGGCGTTGGCCTTTGCCCACGCGACGATGTTCGCGCCGCCGTTGACCGTCGAGCCGTCGTGGAGCTTCAGCACGGGCAGCTTCTCCTGGCCGCTCATCTGCTTCAGCTCGGGCCGCGTGCCACCGGTGAACAGGCCAAACGGTTTGCCCTTGCCGTAGATGATCTTCTCGAAGTCGTGGCCGGCGTCGCTCAGCGCGCGCTGCGCGAGCCTGCATGCATGGAAGGACGGCGGGCTGTCGTCGTGGTGGCAGACGTATAGGGTGAGCTTGTCCGGCATCTGGAACCCCCTGTAGTTCGGTGGAGCGGACACCGACGATAAACCCTGCGGCATCGGACGGCTAGGCTGAGCCACGATGTCCCGTTACGTGGCCTTTCTGCGCGGCATGAACGTCGGCGGCCACCGCCTGACCAACGACGAGCTGCGCGCGCACTTCGAGGCAATCGGCTTCACACAGGTCGCGACCTTTCGCGCGAGCGGCAACGTCGTGTTCGCCGCGGACGAGCGCTCACCGCAGGAGGTCGCCGAGCACGTCGAGCTTGAGCTCGCATCGCTGCTCGGCTACGCGGTGCCGACGTTCGTGCGCTCGGACGGCGAGGTGCGCGCGATCGCAGCGCACGAGCCGTTCGCCGCCGAGCAGGTGCGTGCGGCGGGCGGCAAGCTGCAGGTGTCGCTGCTTGGCAGCTCCCCCGCCCCCGAAGTTCGCGCGGAGGTGCTGTCGCTTGCTGGTGAGGAGGACGCGCTGACGTTCGGCGAGCGTGAGCTCTACTGGCTGCCGAGCGGCGGCACCCTCGAGTCATCGCTCGACCTGCGCGGAATCGACCGCCTGCTCGGCCCGAGCACGATGCGCACGAAGGGCACGATCGAGCTGATCGCGGCCAAGCACTGCGCCGAGTAGGCAGCCTGCCAAGTAGGCTCCGCCGGGGGGATGAAAGGGCGTTCGGACGGTCACGCCGCTGGCACACGGGCCGCTCGCTTCGCCGATCGAATCGAGGGAGAGCCGATGCCGAGCGTAGAGACGGTGCAGGGAGCAGTTGATGCACAGGATCTGGGGATGACGCTCGTGCACGAGCACGTGCGCTTCCGCGACGAGGCGGTCGCGAACGAGTGGCCCAGCCGCTACGACGAGCAGCTCGAGCACGACGCGGCGCTGGTGGCGGTCAACGCCGCCAAGGAGCGCGGGGTGCAGACGATCGCCGACCCGACGGCGATGTTCGGTGGGCGCGACGTGCGCTTCATGAAGCGCGTCGCCGATGAGACGGGCGTGCGCATCGTCGCGTGCACGGGCATCTACAGCTACGACTATCTCCCCCACTACTTCGCCAACCGCGACGTGGACGTGATGGCCGACCACTTCGTCGAGGACATCGAACGCGGGATCCAGGGCACGGAGATCAAGGCCGCGTTCCTGAAGTGTGCAGCGGACGCCGCCGGCGTGACCGAGAACGTCGAGAAGATCCACCGTGCGGTCGCGCGCGCGAGCGTGCAGACGGGCGCGCCGATCATGGCTCACTCGATGCCGGCCGTCGGCACCGGGCCGCGCCAGGTGGAGATCTTCAGGGAGGAGGGCGTGGACATGTCGCGCGTGCAGATCGCGCACTGCGGCGACAGCGATGACGTCTCCTACATCGAGGGCCTGATCGACAGCGGCGTCTACGTCGGCCTGGACCGCTATGGCCTGGAGATGTACCTCTCGATGGAGAAGCGCAACGCCACCGCGGCTGAGCTCTTGCGTCGCGGCCATGCCGAGCGGCTGATGATCTCCCAGGACTTCTGCGCGACGATCGACTGGTTCCCGCCTGAGGCCGCCGAGGTATTCGAAAACGCCGGCGCGATCCGCAACTGGTCGATGACGCTCGTCTTCGACGAGGTCGTGCCGGCGCTACGGGAGCTCGGCGTGATGGACGATGCCGTCTTTCAGACGATCTTCACGGAGAACCCACGCCGCTGGCTGACAGCCTGACGGCTGACTCGCCTCCGAGGTTGCTCGCCTCAGAGGTCGCCCGAGGGCACGCGCGCGGGGCAGCCGCCTCCAGCTCGCGCGCAGTCGAGCGCGAGTGCGTGCGCGCGGATCGGCGGGTGGTCGGGCAGCCGTGTCGGGAGCTCGCAGCTCTGCTCGCCCATCAGCCCAAAGGGACAGATCCAGCCTGAGAAGGTCGTGTAGGAGTCGGCTTCGCTGCCGCCAAGGTGCTGTTTGCCGTGTGTGTGCATGACGGCGTCAAGGATCGCGGTGGCGCTCGCGCAGGAGGTGGAGCCGTCGATGTACACGCGCCAGCGGTTGGCGTGCCCGCTCAGCGAGTACGGCACGCTGGCGTGGATGTAGCCGCAGCTCGTGACCGTGTGCGAGCCGTCGGAGGCGCCCGCCCCGGGGGTCGCCGCCAGCGCCGCGGCCACAGCAAGAACGATCGCCAAGCGCCTCATCATCGTTTCATCCTATTCCTGCGCCTGGTGCGACCAGTAGCTCGGGCCCCTCAGCCTCGAGGTTCCCGGCCTTGTTCACAGCGGGGTTCGCTGGGTGTGCCGATAGGCGCTCCGCCGGGAGCGCCCCGCACAGGGCCAGCGCGTCGGCCGCGTCGAGCGCGGGGTCGAGCCATGCGTGCTGGGCGTCCGGGTCGGCGAGGATCACGGGCATGCGGTCGTGGATCGCACCCGCCACGGGGTTGGGCTTTGAGTCGCAGGTGAGCAGCGCCACGCTCTCGATCCACTGGCCGTCGATCTTGGCGGGCGTCCACACGGCTGCGAACGCGAACGGCACGCCACCGTCGACCTGGAAGTAGAACGGCTGGCGCGGCGTGTCGCGCTTCTCGGGCTTCAGCCACTCGAAGTAGCCGTCCGCGATCTGTAGCGCGCGCCGCGAGGACTTGGGGATCAGGTTGCGGTAGGCGGGCTTGCTGGCCACGGTCTCCATGCGTGCATTGATCATCCTGGCGGAGCCCTTGAGATCCTTAGCCCACGGCGGCACGAGCCCCCAGCGCAGCGTGCGTGCCTGCGCCTCGCCCTTGGGTGCGACGATCGCCAGCACCTCTTCTGTGGGCGCGATGTTGAAGCGCCGTGTGCCCGTGGCCTGCGAGATCGGGACTTTGAAACGGTCGTTCAGTTCTTCAGGACCCGCGGTATTGGTGTAGCGCCCGCACACGTCACGAGCATAGGCGCAGGATCTCCGGCGAGCTTGTGGACATGACCCCAGCGTGCGAACATGTGTTCGTATGTCCAGGCCCTACCGCACAGCCAGAGAGCTTGAAGCGCACCTCGACCGCGGCGAGCTCGACTTCGCGATCTCGCTCGCCAGGGTGCTCGCCCACGAGCGCGGACGACCGCTGGATCTGGCTCTGACGCTGCGCTTCCTGCCCCTGGTGGCGGTGCAGCGACCGGACGCGTTCGATGAGTGGACGCTGCGCTGGCTGGAGCGCTGGTGCGGCGATCTACGCGGCCGCGCGAGCATCGACGACGCGGTCGAGTTGGCGGCTGGTCTGGCCGAGCTCCCGGTCGATCCAGACCGGGGGTTGGAGACGATCGCATCGATCTGTGCCCGTCACGGCAGCATCTGAGCGGTGAGTCGGTACAGCACGTGCGGCGCGATCGGATCGTCGGCCGCCAGGGTCGGATAGAGGAAGTCCTCGGCAGGGTCGCGGTGCATGCCGAGACGCTCCATCACCCGCCGCGAGCGCGTGTTCGCGGCGGCGGTCAGCGCCACGATTTGCTCGAGGCCGAGCTCTGCGAAGCCGAAGTCCGCAGCCGCCCTGGCCCCCTCGCTGGCGAGGCCCCTCCCCCAGTGCTCCTTGGCCAGGCGCCAGCCGATCTCGATGGCGGGCGCGAAGGGCATGTTGCCGTTGGCTGCCACGATTCCCACGAAGCCGATGAAAGATGCCTCGCCGGGGAGCTCCGCGGCCCAGAAGCCGTAGCCCAAGCGCTGGATGTCACTGTCGATGCGCTGCGCGAGCGCATCGCTTTTCTCACGGCTGAGCGTCGCCGGGAAGTACTCCATCACGGCGGGGTCAGCGTTCATAGCCGCAAACGGCTCGCGGTCCTCCTCGCGCCACGAGCGCAGCAGCAATCGCTCCGTTACCAGCTGCCGCATACGGCAATCCTAGGTTGGCGCCCGTGTGGCGCTGGCGCGGGTAGAGGGCCGTCCGGCTCGCGACCTAGGCCGCGAGCCGGACGGGGAACAGCTTGAGCTGATTGATGAAGGGCGATTCGACGTAGCTCGCGTCACCTGCGGGCGCGATGCGCGGGAAGCGCCGGAGCGTCTCCTCCAGCATGATCCGCAGCTCCAGGCGCGCCAGCGCGGTGCCCAGGCAGAAGTGCCTGCCGCCGGCGCCGAAGGCCTGGTGGTCGGGGTCGCGGCGCACATCGAAGCGGTCGGGGTCCTCGTAGAGAGTCTCGTCGCGGTTTGAGGAGGCGTACCAGAGCACGACCTTCTCCCCCGCGCGGATCTTCTGACCGTGCAGCTCGGTGTCGCATGTGGCCGTGCGGCGGAAGTGCGCGAACGCGGGAAACATACGCAGCGCCTCCTCGACTGCGGCCGGGATCAGGCTTGCGTCATCGAGCAGGAGCTGCATCTGCTCGGGGTCCTCCATCAACGCCCGCATCGCCGAGCAGAACGTGGCCTTGGTCGAGTCGTTGCCTGCGGCCATGAGCAGGAAGAAGCCCATCACGATCTCGTGTTCCTCGAGCTTCTCGCCGTCCACCTCTGCGTGCACGAGCACGCTCGTCAGGTCGTCGGTCGGGCGCTCCCGGCGCTCGGCGATCAGCTGGCGGCAGCGCTCGAAGATCTCCGGTATGTCCTGCTGGAGGGCCCCCTCGATGCCGTTGGGGTTGACGTCCGGGTCGCCTGCTCCGAGCGTTGAGTTCATCAGCCGCGCCCAGATCTCGTCGTCCTCCTCGGCGATCCCCATGAAGCTGCCGATCACGCGCGCCACCACTGGCTGGGCGAGCTCACCGACGAGGTCGCAGCTCTCGCGGGCAGGCGGGCCCTGCAAACGGTCGAGCACCTTCAGGACGATCTCGCGTATCGCCTGCTCGTGCGCGGCGATCCGCTTCGGCGTGAAGCCGGCCTGGAACAGCGCCTTCAGGCGGTCGTGCTTGGGCGGGTCCAGGCCGATGAACATCGCCTGCGTTAGCTCCAACGGCAGCACCCCGGCCGCGGTGATGCCCTGTTCGGAGGAGTAGGTCTGCCAGTCGCGGCTGACCGTATGAATGTCCTCGGCCCTCGTCACCGACCAAAAGCCCGGCTCACCGGGGAAGTCTTCGAAGCCCTCGGTCCAGTGGATCGGGCAGCCGCCGCGCAGCTGCTTGAAGAGCTCGTGCGGCGGTCCGTCGAGCCAGTGCTCGCGCGAGGTCAGTTCGACGCTCTCGAGGTCGCTACGCAACGCAGCCATTGGGGCCCTCCGCGATTGCTCTCACAGGACGCACACATGCTACTGGCCGGCTGGCCAAGGTGCGTCGCGTACGACCAGCTCGCCGACGGTAAGGCGATCGATCTCCAGCTCCCCCACTCGCAGGTGCTCGAATGCGGCGCGCTTGACTACGAGCTTTCCAATTGCCATCGCTCCCACGGCGACCGCGCCGCCCGCCAGCGCTCCCGCAGCGGCCGCGCCGACAGAGCTCGCGCCGAGCGCGCCAAGCGCGCCCGCGCGCAACCAGCTGCGCTTAGCTCGCGCCATGTGACGTGGCGGTGCCGAGCGAACGTCCTGCGAACACGAGCATGCTCGTCAGGTGCGCTTCGACCGTTCCAAGGTTGTGTTCGCCTGGGTAGATCGCTCCGTGCGCAGCCGCGCCGGCGCCGCGCAGCGCAGCGGCGAAGGGCAGGTCCTCGTCCGGGTTGGCGATGTGGTCCTGTTCGCCGCCGTAGACGAAGGCGTGCAATCCGAGCCGCTTGATCACCGGCCGGTCGGCGCGCAGGTCGCCTTCCAGGCCGTTGAAGAAGCCGAGCCAGCTCTCCACGACCGAGAAGCGGTAAGGGTTGGAGAGCACCACGTTCATCGCGCCGTACGCGCCCATCGAGTCGCCCATCACGGCGCGTGCGGCACGCGCGGGGACGGTCGGGAGCATGCGATCGACCATTTCCTGGACTTCAAGGATGTAGCGTTCGTAGCGCAGTGCACCCGCGTTGCGCCAGTTGTTCGATCCCGGTCCACCCTGGATCATCACCGCGATCACCGGCGGGATCTCGTGTTTGGAGATCAGTCGATCGAGCTGGCTTTGGATGCCGATCTGTAGGAACGCGCTGTCGGACTGATCATCGCCCGTGAGCAAGTAGAAGACGGGGTAGCGCGCGGTGCTGCTCGCGTATCCCGGCGGCAGGTAGACCAGGAACGAGCCGGTCCCGTGCACGGTTGGCGAGGGGTAGTTAGCTTCGAGGATCGCGCTGCCGGCGGCGTCTTCACTGACGGGTTCGAGCGTGGGCAGCGTCGATACCGCGGGTGCGGAACTGATCGCCGGTGCTTCCTGTTCGACCGTGCCGGCGCCCGGCAGCCCGATGATGCTCGCCAGCGACGTCTGTTCGCCCCGGGTAAGCACCAGGCACAGTGACGCCAGCACGCTGAACAGGACCCCGATCGCGAGCCGCTGTCCGCGGGTGCGCGGCGCGCGCCAGGCCGGAGGTCCGGCCGGGCGCGCAGCGGCAGGCGCGCGCCGCGGCGGGAACGCCGGAACCCAGGGGGGCGGCAGGACTTCGACCGCCGCCCCTCCCTGTCCGGGCCAGCTCCAATCGAGGCTATCGAGCCATACCTGGCCTCGCGAGGCTCTCATAGCTACAGACATCGACCGGATTCAATGAACCGCGAGCCGGAAATCCAACCTCTGCACGAGCGCGCCCATGCTGCACGAGCGCGTGCAGATCTTCAGCTCGTGCTCCAGACCTCCCCCACGCCCGCGAAACCAAGCGCGTTCTTGGTCGCTTCGGTGAGGTCGAATTCACGTCCGGCGACATACGGGCCGCGGTCCACGACGGGAACACGGACGGTGCGTCCGTCATAGCGGAGCGTGATCAGCGTGCCGCAGGGCAGTGTCTTGTTGGCCACCCCCATCGTCGCGCTGGTCAACGAACCGCCGCACGCGAGGCTGCCGCCGCCCCCATACCAGGAGGCCTCGGCGAGACGAAAGACGTTCAGCCGCCCCAGGCGTCGCCGCGCCGGTCGATCCGCGGCGTCGCCCGCATAGCGCAGGCGCAGCCAGCGGCTACCGAGCTTGCGCGGCAGATAGCTGAGGCGGAAGCGTCCGCGGGCGCCCGTGTGCGTGCGAGCGATCCGCCTCCAGCCGCCGCGACCCAATGCTTCCAGTGCCACAAGCTCGTCTGCGAGTGCCGTGTGGCGGCCTTCGGTGAGCGTGCCCGTGACGCTCGTGCGATGGTCGTCAAGGACATCGAGCGTGTAGCTGTGCACGTGAAGCGCCGTGGGCGACGGAGTGATGATGGTCGGATCAGATGCCTCGATCCCAACCGGTGCCAGAGGCGCCGCAGTCTGCGGCGTCGCGGGTACGTACATTAAGTGACGAACCTCCTTGTCAACGCCTACGGGGTTAGCTGTCGGGCTCACGCCAGTCGTTCACGCGCATGGGCGCGTGTCGACCGAGCGTTACGGGCGCAAAGCACTAGCGACCGATTCGCCCCATCCGGCTCGTTTTCAGGTGAGCCGGCAATGGTTCCCCCGCTCGCCTCCATGGACGGAGACGACTCGGCGATTCAAACAATCGTCGTGAGGATAGAAGGTCAACCCCTTTCTTATGTGAGCGTCGTCACACAAGCGGAACTACGACTTCAGTCTTTCCCTCGAGATTTGGCTCGCCAATAGGGTTTTCGACGGATCTGATGGCGACATAAAACTTGTCATTAGGCTGGAAACAAAGGAACGCAACGGAGCAATCCGCGTGTCTGAATCGACTAATACAGTTATTTAGACCGGTGGGTCCTGGTCACCTGTCTCATTTGGCTTGACGGGATCGCTTGTCCGCTTCCTGTGCGTCCACGCGTGCACGACCGCGATGTCTCCGAACACCAGGAGCACGAGGACGACAATGAGGATCACGCCCGTCGAGATCCCCTTATTCTCACAGAGCCGTCACGTCGAAGCGGTGAGCAAACGGGCTGCCGAACGGCACAGGGGGGTTCGTGCCTCCGGGATTTCACCGGAAATGCCGGCAGCCCGCCCACACACCTAAGCGACGACAGCGCCATCCATCAATCGGCCAAACGGGGGATATTCATGCCTGCCCGATGGACGCGCGCGCGGCGGCGCGATCGACCCGTAGGCACGGTTTATCGGATCCTGGGCGAGTAGGAACCGTCGTCGGCGTCTGATCGGACTGCTTCGTCTCTACCGGTCTCGCCTCGGCGCTACTCCTTCCCTTGCTCGGCGGTCGCGCTCGCCTGTGCGCTCGCCGAGAGTTCTTCAACGACCTCGACGATCTCATTGCGCCAGTGCAGGAGGTTTGGGGTTGGCTCTCCGTAGATCGCCTGCAGCTCGCCAGCCATTCGACCGAGGCCGGCGGCCACAGCATCTAGTCGCGTCAACGGGTTCTGCTTGGGCATCTCGTGGCTCCTAGGTAAGGGTTCTCGCCGGCGCCGAAGGCGCGCATTGGACAACGGCGTCACGCGCCGTCGGGCATGGTCTCTCCAATCGTGGGTGGCTGAGGTGCCGCCCTTGGCGGGGAGATTTCAGCGAGCCGCGCTAGCGCCACTGGACGTGTTTGGACACGGGCAGGCTACTCCGGGGGCAGTATGGGAGATACCGCTGTAGGTGGATGGCGCAGCGCGCGCAGTCGCTTACCTTTTATGCATGCGCAACCGATCGCTGCTTTTCTGGGGACCCGCACAGCCCGCTTGGCGGAACGATGTGCTGCTCGCGCTCGGGCTGGCGGTCGTGCTCGTGGCTGTGCGCGTGCTCGAGGATCACGGGCTGCATCACGCCGTCCGGCTCGGTTACCCGCTTACCGCACTCGCCGCGCTGCTTCTCGCCGGCCGGAGTCGCTGGCCGCTCTTGGTCTTCGCCGCCACCCTCGCCATCGCCGTCATCGCGATCGGCCTCGCCTCCCCCACCGGTGCGATCTCGCTGCCGGTGATGATCGCCGTGTACACGCTTGCACAGGTGCAGCCGCGGCGGCGCGCGACGGCGCTCGCGCTGCTCGCAGGCGTCGCGCTCGCGCTCGCACGCGGCCTTTTGCAATACCGCGGTTGGTCTGACGCGAGGACCGCCGTCGAGCCCGCGCTTGCACTCGCGGCGCTGTTCCTCGGGTGGGCGCTCGCCAGCCATCGGGCCTACGTCTGCGAGATCGAAGCCCGAGCCGCGCAGGCCGAACGCACGCGCGAGGAAGAGGCCCGTCGCCGGGTCGATGCCGAGCGACTGCGCATCGCCCGTGAGCTGCACGACGTGCTCGCGCACGGTATCGCCACGATCAACGTGCAGGCTGGGGTCGCCGTGCACGTGATCGATGAGCGCCCCGAGCACGCGATCGCGGCGCTGCGCACGATCAAGGCTACGAGCAGAGCCGCGCTGCAGGAGCTGCGCGGCATCCTTGGAGTCCTGCGCGAACCCGGCGAGGAGGAGCCGCGCGAGCCCACCCCAGGCCTCGGCCAGCTCGACCGCCTGATCGACGCCACTCGGCACGCGGGCGTGCCCACGGACCTGACCGTCTCTGGAAGTCGCGGTCACCTGCCGGCGACAGTCGACCTCGCGGCCTACCGCATCGTGCAGGAGTCACTGACCAATGTCTTGCGTCACGCCGGACCCACGAACGCCGTCGTTGCAATCTCCTACGCCGCCGATCAGATGACGATCAGTGTGGATGACCGCGGCAGCGCCGAGGTGCCCAAATCCAGCCAAACCTCTGGTCCCGGCGCGCGTGGACACGGGATCCTCGGCATGCGCGAGCGCGCCCACGCGCTGGGAGGCGAGCTCGAGGCCGGGCCGCTCACGAGCGGCGGCTTTCGCGTCCGCGCGCGCCTGCCGATCAGCGCTGGATCATGATCCGCGTTCTAATCGCCGATGATCAGCCGCTCGTGCGCGCCGGCCTGAGGGTGCTCTTCGAGGGGGAGTCGGATATCGCCGTCTGTGGTGAGGCAGCCAACGGCGAGGAAGCCCTCAGCCTGGTGCGCCACTCGCTTCCCGACGTCGTGCTGATGGACATCCGCATGCCCGTGCTCGACGGCCTACAGGCCACGCGCCAGATCGCCGCAGATGACCAGCTCGGCGCGGTCAGGGTGCTGATCGTGACCACGTTTGAGAGCGACGAGTACGTCTTCGAGGCATTGCGTGGCGGCGCCAGTGGCTTTCTGCTCAAGGATGCCGAGCCCAGCGAGCTGCTGCAGGCCGTGCGCGTCGTCGCCGGCGGCGAGGCGCTGCTCTCACCGAGCATCACGCGCAGGCTGATCACACGCTACCTCGAGGCTCCTCAGGCAGATCCCCTGCCGCTGCAGCGACTCGACGTGCTGACCGAGCGCGAGCGGGAGATCATGGCGCTCGTCGCCCGCGGTCTGAGCAACGAAGAGATCGCTGAGGTGCTGACGATCAGCCCCGCCACCGCGAAGACCCACGTCAGTCGGGCGATGGTCAAGCTCGGCGCACGCGACCGCGCGCAGCTCGTCGTGATCGCCTATCGCACGGGGCTCGTGCTCGTCGGCGAGCCGTAGTCGGTTCTGCGCGCGGCGGGCAGATACGCCGCGCGTGGTAGGCGCGGATACCTCCGCTGACCGATGACAAGCCCGCGGGCGGACGCGATCATGTGCAGGCGCTTGAGCACCGGCCCCGCACCTCCCCCACCACCGATCTCTCCGCGCCCTTCGTCCGTCCCCGGCGTCCAAGCGGCGGCTGAGCCGCCGCGGCGGCTGTGGCGGCTCGCCGCGCGCGTGCTCGCCGGCGCCGTCGCGATCGTGCTCGTCGCCGGTGGTGCAACGTATGCGATCGCGCGCAATGAGGTCAGCAAAGTGGTTGAAGCGCTCGACCAGAGCCGACCGGTCAAAGTTGCGCCAAAGACGCTCGCTCCCACCAGCAAAGGCGCCCCGGAGACGCTGCTGCTCGTCGGCAACGATGAACGTCCACCGCCCAAGGACAACCCCGAAGGCGCTGTCCTGCCCCACTCCAACGAGATGCTGCTCGTGCGCATCGATCCCAGCAAGCCCACGATCTCGATGCTCTCAATCCCGCGTGAGCTGCAGGTCACGTTCACCGCGCCGGGCGGCGAAGTCATCACCAACCGCATCAACTCCGCCTACACCTACGGCTACGAGGACGGCGGCGGTACCTCCGGTGGAGTGAAGCTGATGCTCGAAACGATCAAAAACGTCTTCGGGCTGACCGTCAACCACGTGTTCGTCACCAACTTCAAGAAATTCAAGCGCGCTGTGGATGAAATGGGCTGTGTGTACATGACCGTCGACAAGCGTTATTACCACGTCAACGAACCCGAAGGCGAACAGTATTTCGAAATCAACCTGCAGCCCGGCTACCAGCGGTTGTGCGGAAAACAGGCGCTCGAATTCGTCGCCAACCGCCACGAAAGCACCTCTCTCATTCGTGATGCCCGGGACCAGCGTTTTCTCCTGGAAGTCAAGGCCGAGTACGGCGCGTCGCTGTTCGAAGACCGTGAAAAGTTCGAGCATATCCTTGGCAAGGCGGTCGAAACCGACCTCCATGGAGAAGAACAGGTGCTGCAGCTGCTGGAGCTGCTGATCGAATCGGCCGGCAAGCCCGTGCGCCAGGTGCACTTCCAAGTCACGTTGCTGCCCACTGTCGATACTGCCACGCCCGAACAGATCGATGAAGCAGTCCACGCGTTCCTCACCGGCACGGCTGCGATCTCCGCTAGGAAAGTCGACCAAGCCGTTCGCGGTGCCCGCCCTCATCGCAACCACAATCGCCGTGTGGCAGGTCTCTCGCTGACACCAACTTCAAGCGAAGACATCCTGCAGGCGCGCAAGGCGGCCCCCAACCTGCCGTTCCCGCTCGAGTACCCGCTCGTGCGCGACACCACCGCCGAAGCCGAACCCGACGTGCTGCGGCTGTACCGGATCAACGACCGTCACGGGCATCCCCACCCGATCTACACGATCGTGATCGACCGCGGAGGGCTGGGCGAATACTACGACGTGCAGGGCAGCAACTGGAACGATCCACCGCTGCTGAACGATCCCGGCGAGACCGTCACGATCGGGCGTCGCGCCTACAGCCTGTATTACGCCGGCGAACAGATACGCACGATCTCCTGGCGGGAAGACGGAGCCACTTACTGGATCCAGAACACGCTCACCAACACCGTCCAGCCCCGCGAAATGCTCGCCATCGCCGAGCAGACGCAGCCGGTCGTAAGCCCGAGCGCGAGCGCGAGCGTAGCCGGGGAAGGCGCGCATATCCCCACCCCCCAGGCCGTAAGGCTGCCGCCGCACGAAACGGCGCCCGTGAGCCTTGTCGCGAAGCTCGGCGCGCTACTCGGCTTCCTCGGTCTCGCCGTGGTGGCGCTGCTCGGTCTGCTGGTGCTCTACCGACGGCGCGAGCTGAGCGCACTGCGCGAGCAGGTCGCGAGCGCACTCGCGCTGGAAGCCAGCCGCCGGGCACAGCTCCTCGAACGCGGTCCTCGGCGATGATCCCTGCACCGTGGATCCCTACGCATAGGAGCTCAGCACATGTCGCTGGACGCAACCAAGATCGGGCAGGTCGTGGCAGAACAGATGGAGGCGCTGGAAGGCCGCTTTGGCGATGACTGCCAGATCGGCGACGTGTGCACGATCGTCGAGGTGCTCGGGCCCCACGGGTCCTCCGTCGCCGTGCGACCCGGAGCCGACGTGCGCCCGCACGGGCTTATCGGGCTCCTGCGGATGGCCGAGCGCATCGCGCTCATGGACATCCACGGCGAGTCGGCCGAGGAGGAGTGATGAGCCGCGCTGGCAGGGGACTGCTCTTTTGCGAAGGTCGTTGACGCGGGGGCTTGCAACCGCGACAATCGCAGTCGTGGCCAACCCCGACCGCCTGACAGCACTGGACTCCACGTTCCTGCATCTCGAGGACCATTCCGACGCGCACATGCACGTCGCCTCCGTGATGGTCTTCGAAGGCGCCGCCCCCACGCTGCGTGAGCTGATCGACCACATCCAGAGCAGGCTTCACCTGGTGCCGCGCTACCGCCAGCGCCTCGCCTACGTGCCGCTCGGACAGGGCCGCCCGGTGTGGGCGGACGACCCGCACTTCAACCCCTACTACCACATCCGCCACACCGCGCTGCCGCGGCCCGCGGACGACGCCGCGCTCAAGCGGCTCGCCGGCCGGCTGTTCTCCCAGCGTCTTGATCGCTCCAAGCCGCTGTGGGAGATCTGGCTCGTGCAGAGCATGTCCGGCGGGCGCTTCGCGCTGATTGCAAAGACCCACCACGCGCTCGTCGACGGCGTCTCCGGCGTGGACATCACCACCGTGCTGTTCGACACCGCGCCCGAGCCCGCGCCCACGCCGTCCCCGCCCTGGAGCGCCAAGCCGCTCCCCGGTCCCGCCAAGTTGCTCGGCGAGGCACTGATCGAACGCTCCACCGTCCCCGCCGAGATGGCGCGTGGAGCGCGTGCCCTGCTGCGCGCGCCGCGCAAGGCCGCTGTGCAGATGAAGGACGGTCTCGCCAGCATCGGCGCGACCACGCTCGCCGGGATCAATGCACCCGCGCCGCCCAGTCCTTTCAACGTCGACATTGGCCCGCACCGTCGCTACACCTTCCTCGACACCGAGCTCGATACGTTCAAGGCGATCAAGGACTCTCTCGGCGGCACGCTGAACGACGTCGTCCTCACAGCCGTCGCTCTCGCTCTGGGCCGCTTCCTGCGCAGCCACGGGCACGACACAAAGGATCTCGTGCTCAAGGCGATGGTTCCTGTCTCCGTGCGCTCGAAGGAGCAGCGCGGCACGCTCGGCAACCAGGTTGCCGCGATGTGGGCGCCGCTGCCCGTCGGTGTCGAGAACCCGGCTGAATGCCTACACAAGATCTCCACTGCGATGGAGGACCTGAAGAAGTCCGGTCAGGCTGTCGGCGCGCAGGTACTGACCAACCTCGCCGGCTTCGCACCGCCCACGATCCTCAGCCAGGCCGCGCGCCTGCAGGCGCGCCAGCCCTTCTTCAACCTCGTCGTCACCAACGTTCCCGGTCCGCAGTTTCCGCTCTACCTTCTCGGCCGCCGGCTGCAGGTGCTCTATCCGGTGGTGCCGCTCGCCCAGCGCCAGGCACTGGGGATCGCCGTCATGAGCTACGACGGTCACCTCGGCTTCGGCCTGCTCGGCGATTACGACGCGCTGCCCGACCTCGACGGGATCGCGCTCGACCTGCGCTCCGCCGTCGCAAGCCTCGCGCGCGCCGCCGGTGTGCGTCAGCCCAGCACCAAACCCGGGACCGCACGCGCCGCGCGCAAACCCAAGAGCTCGAGCCCGAACGGCACGACTGCAGCGGCCAAGCGCGCCGCCGGCTCCAGCGGCTCGGCGAAGAAGCCAGCCGGCGCCTGATGGTTGAATCAACCATCTGAGGTGCGTCTTGCCCTCTGCCAGCTGAACGCCACCGTCGGCGACATATCCGGCAACGCCGAGCGCATCGGCGCGGGCATGCACGCTGCCGCCGAGCAGGGCGCCGAGCTCGTGCTGTTCCCCGAGCTCGCGCTCACCGGCTACCCGCCCGAGGACCTGCTGCTGAAGGAGCACTTCCTCGCCGACGCCGCCGCCGCGCTCGCCGGGCTCGCCTCTCAGGCACACGGGATCATCGCCGTCGTCGGCTTCCCCGAGCGCGCCGAGGACGTCTTCAACTCCGCCGCCGTGCTCGCTGACGGGGCCGTGCACGCCGTCTATCGCAAGGTCTACCTGCCCAACTACGGGGTCTTCGACGAGCAGCGCTACTTCCAGGCCGGCCCCGCCGGCGCGGTGATCGACGTCGGCGCCGAGCGCGTGGGACTGACCGTGTGCGAGGACATGTGGGAGCCCGGCCCGCCCGCCAGCGACGAGGCGCACGCGGGCGCCACGCTGATCCTCAACATCTCCGCCTCGCCCTACCACGCGGGCAAGGGCGCCCAGCGCGAGCGCATGTTCGCCCAGCGCGCCCGCGACAACGTCGCCTGTGTCGCCTTCTGCGCGCTCGTCGGCGGCCAGGACGAGCTCGTCTTCGACGGGCACTCCTGCGTGATCGACCACAACGGCGCGACCGTCGCCCGCGCCGCCCAGTTCCGCGAGCAGTTGCTCGTCTGTGACGTGGATCTTCAGGCCGCAGCTGCTGCGCGCCTGCGCGACCCAAGCCAGCGTCCCGCCGCGCGGCGCTCGCAGCAGAGCGCGCTCGTGCTGGGCGCGATCGCCGCCCCCACCGAGCGCACGCCCGAAGCTCCCAGCGGGTCGCTCGCGCCGCTGCTGGCGCCCGAGGAGGCTGAGATCTACACCGCGCTCGCGCTCGGGCTGCGCGATTACGTGCACAAGAACGGCTTTCAGCATGTCGTCTTCGGCCTCTCCGGCGGCATCGATTCCGCGCTCGTCGCCTGCCTCGCCGCCGACGCGCTCGGTCCGCAGTGCGTCAACACCGCGATCATGCCCTCCCCCTACTCCTCCTCCGCCACCCAGGACGATGCCCGCGCGCTGGCAGCTGCGCTCGGCACGCACGTGCACGAGTTCCAGATCGCGCCGGTGATGGGCTCCTACGAGATCGCCCTGCAGGACGAGTTCGCGGGTCGCGAGCAGGATCTCACCGAGGAGAACCTCCAGGCCCGCATTCGCGGCAACCTGCTCATGGCGCTCTCCAACAAGTTCGGCTGGCTGGTGCTCGCCACCGGGAACAAGTCGGAGATGTCCGTGGGGTACACGACCCTCTACGGCGACCTCGCCGGTGGCTTCGCGCTGATCAAGGACGTGCCAAAGACGCTCGTCTACCGCCTTTGTACGTGGCGCAACAGCGACGCCGGCGCACTCGCCGCGGACGCGATCGCCAGCCAAGCCGGCGGGCCGGCGGACGGCGTCGACGATGCGCTGGGCGTCGCTGCCCGCCAACCGATCCCGATCACGATCATCGAGCGCGCGCCCTCTGCCGAGCTGCGCCACGACCAGCGCGACGAGGACTCGCTGCCCCCCTACGCCGTGCTCGACCGCATCCTCGAGGGCTACGTCGAGCTCGACCAGAGCGCCGAGCAGCTGGTCGCGCAGGGGCTGCCCGCCGAGGACGTAAAGCGCACGATCCAGCTCGTCGACCTCGCCGAGTACAAGCGCCGTCAGGCCCCTCCCGGCATCAAGATCACCCCGCGCGCGTTCGGCCGCGACCGGCGCATGCCCATCACCAACCGCTATCGGGGCTAGACGCCGTGCGCCGCCTCGCTGCGTCTTCGCTGGCTGCGCTGTGTGCGCTCGGGCTTTGCGCCTGCGGTAACACGCTGCAGACCCAGCCGATTCCTCACAACATCCTCGAGGGTTTGATCGTCTCGCCGTTCCCCGTCTACTGGCTCGGACGCTCCTTCCAGGGCATGGAAGTCACAGAAGCCACCCACGACCCCGGCGGCGCCTACAGCGTGCAGTACGGCAACTGCGTGCAGGGCGGCGAGGGCAGCTGCCTGCCGCCGCTGCGCGTCGTCACCTCGCCCGACAACAGCTTCCTACCCGGCGGCTCCATCCCCTCCAGACGTACGCGCATCAGGGGCGTGCCCGCGGTGCTCTCCCAGTCGGGCGCCACGATCGCGCTCGCCACCGGCGCCGTCGTCGTCGATGTCTACGCCACCAACCCCCGCACCGCCGAAGCGGCAGCGCACACAATGGTGGCGATCAACGAAGCCAGCGCGCCAGAAGCCCCGCTACCGGGTGCCCTGCCCAACAGTGGCTTCGCGGAAACACCACTGCCGCGCCAGGTGCTCCCGCCGCTGCGTCCGCTCAACTGGCCGGAGAAGCTGGCTCGCCCGGTGCGCGTCCCGGGCGCACCGCGATCGTCATCCGCGTAAGCGCACACGTGCGGTCCTGATCGTCGCTGAAGCGTACGTCCCACACCCATGTCGTGCGCCCACGGTGCAGCCGCGTCGCCTGCGCGTGGATCGTGCCCTCGGTGATCGGGCGCATGAAGCTCGTGTTGTTCGACAGGCCCATCGCCTGCTCGCCGCCGTGCGCGACCGAAAGCGCCGTCGCGATCGACGCCATCGACTCCGCGATCGACGCGTACACGCCGCCGTGCACGAGGCCCGCCGGCTGCTTGAGCTCCTCGCGCACCGGCACCCGCGCGCTGACCTCCGTGTCCGAAAGCGACACCAGCTCCAGGCCGTACAGGCGATCGAAGCCAAACGGAGCCTCGTTGATCTGCGCGACGGTTGCTGTGGCCATCTCGGCGCCACGATAGCCTACCGTCGTTCGTTACGGTCCTTGTGAGGATCTCCACCTGCGGTGGCGGACGTACACACACCATGAGCAGATTGGACGAGCTTCCACCCGACCAGCGCGCCGCGCTGTCACTGCTGCTGCGCCAAAGCAAGAGCTATGCCGAGGTGGCCACGCTGCTGGGCATCCCCGAGCACGCCGTCGCCGACCGCGCGCAGGTCGCCCTGACCGTGCTCGCCACGCGCCAGGCGCGCGATCTCACCCCCGAGCGGCGCAAGGAGATCGGCGACTACCTGCTCGGCCAGCAGCCCGGCGTCGCCGAACGCCTGCGCACCCGCACCCTGCTCTCGAGCTCCGAGCCCGCGCACGCATGGGCAAGCGCGGTGGCCTCCCAGCTCGAACCGCTCGCCGGCGCGAACCTGCCCGACATCCCGCCCGTCGCGCCAGGGGCGGGCGGGCCACAGACGCTTCAGGATCTCTCCGCCGCCAGCGCCGCTGCAAGCTCCGGCGCAGGCGCTGCGCCCCCTGCCGGCCCGGCGCCCACGCGCCAGGTGCGCAGCTCAAGGCTCGGTGGAGCGATCGTGCTGGGGGTGCTCGTCGCCGCTGTCATCGTCGCCGTGGTACTCCTCAGCGGTGGCTCCGGCGGCAAAAAATCAAGCACCACCTCCAGCACGTCCAGCACCTCTGCCAAGAGCGGGCCGACCGTCGAGAACCAGATCTCGCTGAAGCCCCCAGCCGGCGCGAAGAGCGCGAGCGTCGGCGTGGTCGATGTGCTCGCCGAAGACGGCAAGCGCGCGTTCTTCATCGAAGCGCAGCACATACCTGTCTCCAAAGGCTTCTACTACGCGATCTGGCTATACAACTCCCCGCACAACGCGCTCGCCCTGAGCAAGAGCCCCGCCGTCGGCTCCACGCACCGTCTCGCCGGCGGCTCGCTGCTCCCCGCAGCAGCCGCCGACTACCGCGAAATTCTGCTCACCAAGGAGACCAGTGCACACCCCAAGCAACCGGGGCGCGTGATACTGCGCGGGCCGTTCAGCCTCACCGGTTGAGCGCTGACGCCCCGGCGGGTGCTCTAGCGGCTCGCGCCGACGACGCGGTCGCGTCCCAGGCGCTTGGCCTCGTAGAGCCGCTGGTCGGCCGAACGCGCAAGCGCGGCGAGCTTATCCGGGTCATCCGTCGAGGCGACGCCTACGCTCGCCGTGACCGCCAAACCGGTGGCGATCGCCTCCCAGGGCTCGTCGCGGATCGTTTCGCGGATGCGTTCGCAGCAGGCGTTGGCGGCCCGCACCTCCGTCGCCGGCATCAGCACGAGGAACTCCTCGCCGCCGCTGCGCACGACGATGTCCGGCTGGCGCAGCACCTCGCACAGCAGCGCCGCCACGCGTACGAGCACGTGATCGCCGATCTCGTGCCCGAAGCGGTCGTTGATCGACTTGAAGTGGTCCAGGTCAACGACCGCCAAGCTGAACCAGCCGCCGCGCTGCTCGGTTAGGAGGCGCTCGAGCTCTCCGGCGAAGTAACGCCGGTTGTGCAGGCCCGTGAGCCAATCGCGCTCAGCCTGCTCGCGCAGCTGGTCGCGAAGCGCTTCCAGCTCCGCGGCGCGACGCTCGAGCTCTGTATGCGCCTCGGCGAGTTGCCTGTTCTTCGCCGCCAGAGCGTTGCTCGTCTGACGGGCGGCGCTCACCTCGAGCGTCGTACGTTCGAGCTTCAGCTGCAGCTCCGAGAGCTCGCGGAATGCCTGGCGTTCGAGCTCCGCCGCCCGTGCGAGCGTGTCATACGCCTCCTCGAGCCTCCCCGCCTCACGCAGCGTCGAGGCGAGCGTTGAAAGGATCACGCTGCGCGTCTGCGGCACGCGGTCCCCAAGCCAGCTGAGGGCGCCCTCGCCCGCCTGTAGGGCGTCCTCCAGCTGTCCCATCGCCATCCGTGCCTGCACATCCGCGCGTACGGTCGCTCCGAGCACATACGGGTTTGGATCGTCCGCCACGCACAGCAGTTCGATCGAACGCTCCGCGTCCGCGAGCGCGTCCTCGTTCCTTTCCGCCAGCAGGCGGATGTCCGCTCGCGTCGAGTAGATCACCCCCAAAGCGAAGCTGTTGGCGCCGTTGACACGGCGTGCCACGGTGAGCGCGCGCTCCAGCTCGATCGCGGCGTCGGCCAGCTCACCGCGCTGCTGGAAATAGCAGGCGAGGTCGTTGCGGGAGATCGCCTCCTCCCAGGGGTTGCCGTTCTCGATCGCGAGCTCCAGCAGCTCCTCGATCCGCTCGCGCAGGTCTGGCACGTCGGCGTTGCCGAAGATCGGACACGTCGCGCGCCGTACGTAGACCCGCAGCTCGAGATCCTGCGCCGCGTCTGCGTGATCGATCGCGAGCTGGGCATGGCGCAGCGCCTCAGCGTAGGAGCCCGTGAAGAAGCTGATCTGTGCCTTCAGGGCCGCGACCTCTGCGCGGGTCACGTGGTCGTGGCCCGACTCCGCATGGCGCTCTGCCTCCATCGCCAGCGCGAGACCGCCGCGCAGATCACCACGGTGCAGCGAGACCATGCCCTGCAGAGCAAATGCACGCGCGCACAGCTCATCATCGCCGAGCGAGCGGCCCACCTCGCAGCAGCGGACCGCGTCCGCAAGAGAACCGGCTGGATCCTCGTAATACAGGCCACGTGCTCTGAGCAGCAGCAGCCGCGCCGTGCGGGAGTGGTCGATCCCGGCGAGATTCAGGTCAATCGCGGGAGAGGAAGCCATAGAGGAGCTGTGTGTACGCCTACCTTGGTCTATCGGCGCGTCACCACGCGGACTTGAAGGACCGGTCGCACACGAGGCGAACTATGATCGCCGCCAATGGCAAGCGCAAAGGGGGCCGTCCGCAGCTTCTTGGCACGCGCCAACCTCGACGTGCGCAGGCTGCACAACGCGCCCTTTGGTGTGCGCTGGGGCACGGACATCACGCACTACCTGCAGGGCCGTCCGCTCGGCGTCGCATTCGACGTCGGCGCCCATCGCGGCGAGACCACGCTGAAGCTGCTCGATGCGTTCCCCGACGCCCGCGTCCACAGCTTCGAGCCGCTACCCGAGAACTTCGCCATCCTGCGCCAGGTGACCGCTTCGACCACTGCGCAGGTGGTCAACGCGGCCGTGTCCGACAGCTCCGGTGCCCTGGAGATCGCTCGCGGCGACGCCAGCTACCAATCTGGTGTACACGCCGGCGGCGAGCGCATCGAGGTCTCCAGCGTGACCGTGGATGAGTACGCCGACGCCCAAGGCATCGATCGCCTCGGTCTGCTGAAGATCGACACCGAGGGCCACGAGGAGGCGGTCCTGCGTGGCGCGCGCGGGCGCCTGCAGGCCGGCGCGATCGAGTTCGTCGTGTGTGAGTGCGAGTTCACGCCGCGGCTCGACGAACCGCATGCGCAATTCCAGGCCCTGCACGCGTTCCTCGCGCCGCTCGGCTACCGCGTCGTGTCCTTCTATACGGGCGGCGTCGACAACCTCGGCTGGATGTGGGGCGACGTGCTCTACAAGCTCACCGCCGGCCCGCGCGACCGCGCGTCGATTCGTCTCTCGCCGCACTCGTAGGGCTGATCACGAGTGTGTCGAGCCGGAGACCGTCGTAGAGATGATGCGTGGCTCTCGCGCGCGTGGCTGATCGCGATCGTGCTGATGATGCCGATGCGTGAACTACTCTGCCAGCGTGAACGATTGCTGCCTACGGGCGAAGCGATCCGCGTGTGGCTGGCGCGGGGCCAGGCGATCTGCGCGTGCGCTGAGCCCGACGAAGCGATGATCGCGTGACTGCAATCGTTCGCGCGGAGTCGCTGTCGAAGCGCTTTGGCAGGCTGTCCGCGGTCGAGGACCTGTCATTCGAGCTCGCCGAAGGCACGATCACTGGCTTTCTGGGGCCCAACGGCGCGGGCAAGACGACGACGCTGCGGATGCTGCTCGGCTTGGCGGTGCCGACGAGTGGCCGCGCGCTCGTATTCGGCCAGCTCTACGCACAGTTGCAACAGCCGGCACTGCGGATCGGCGCGGTGCTCGAGGCGACTGATTTTCACCCCGGCCGCTCAGGCCGCGACCATCTGCGCACGCTGGGCCTCGCTGCGGGCTTGCCCGACTCGCGCGCCGATGAGGTGCTGGCGCTGGTGGAACTGAAGGATGGTGCCAAGCGCCGCGTGAAGGGCTATTCGCTGGGCATGCGCCAGCGGCTGGGGCTTGCAGCGGCACTGCTTGGCGATCCCGAGCTGCTGGTGCTCGACGAGCCGGCCAACGGCCTTGACCCCGAGGGCGTGCGCTGGCTGCGCGACTTCCTGCGCGCGTTTGCCTCTGGGGGGCGTACCGTGCTGATCTCGAGCCATGTGCTCGCGGAGGTCGCGCAGACGGTCGATCAGGTGCTGATCATCAACCGAGGGCGGCTCGTTGTGGAGTCCTCGCTCGAGCAGTTGACAGCGCAGGTGGGCGGCGCGGTGCGCGTGCGCACGCCGGGCGTCGAGCAGCTGCGCCACGCGCTCGAGCGCGAGCAGCTGCAGACGACGGCGAGTGGCGAGCATGTGCTGCTCGTGAATGGCACCACCAGCGAGCATGTCGGCGACGTCGCGCTTGCGGTAGGGGTGCCGGTACATGAGCTCGTCACCGAAGGCTCCTCGCTGGAGCAGATCTTCCTCGAGCTGACCGGTGCGGACGGCAGCGCTGTCAGCGGTGCGACGTCGAGCGCCGCCGTCACCCCCGAGACGAAGCCGTGATCGCACAGGTGAAAGCAGAGCTCTTGAAGGTGCGCTCGACGCGCACCACGCTTGGCTTGGTGTTGGGGATGATCGCGCTGATCCTTCTGTTTGCTCTGCTGACGGGGCTGCTCAGCAAACTCAGCGGCCTCTCCACGACAGAAGACCAGCGCACGACGCTCAGCTTGGGCAGCCTTGCGGGGATCTTCTCGGCGCTTGCGGGTGTGCTGCTGGTGACCAGTGAGTTTCGCTTTGGCACGATCCGCCCGACGTTCCTGTTCACGCCTGTGCGCTCGCGCGTGCTCGGCGCGAAGCTGATCGCGGGCCTACTTGCGGGTCTCGTGTTCGGCGTCGTCGGCGAGGGCGTAGGCTTTGCGATCGGCTATCTGATCATCGACGCGCGCGGCATCACGTTTGTTTTGAGCAGCGGCGAAGTCGCGCTGTTGCTGCTGGGGACGCTCGCTGCAACCGCCCTGCGGGCAGCGCTTGGCGTGGGCTTCGGCGCGATCGTGCGCAATCAGGTCGGTGCGGTGATCGGCCTGCTCGCTTGGGGCTTCATCGTTGACAACCTGCTGTTCGGCCTCGTCCCGTCGGTCGGTCGCTTCACCCCGACTCGCGCACAGGACGCGCTGATCGGGCTGAAGACCGAACACCTGCTTTCGCCTGCCGCCGGCGGGGTCGTGCTGGTTGCATGGGTGGTCTTGCTTGCGGTGATAGGCCTACCGTTGGTCGCGCGCCGGGACGTCGGCTGAACGAGGTAGCCCGACGCACCGACAGCCCAGCGCCGCGCCGCAATTTGTGCCCCCGCAGAACGCTAACCCCCCGCCAACAACTTCCCAGGGTTCATGATCCCGCTGGGATCGAACTCCGCCTTGAGCGCCCGCAGTGCAGCAATTCCCCCAGCCCCCACCTCGCGCTCCATCCAAGGCACGTGATCGCGCCCGACGGCGTGATGGTGCGTGATCGTCCCGCCACCGGCGATGATCGCGTCGCCCGCGGCCTGCTTCACCGCCTGCCACTGCGCGATCTCATCGCCCTCGCGCTGGCGGGCGATGAAGGTGAAGTACAGCGATGCGCCGGTCTCATATACATGGGAGATGTGGCACATGACAAGCCCTGGCGTGCCGGCGTCGCTGAGGGCCTGGGAGATCGCCTCCCCCACGCTGCGATGCAGCGGACGTAGCTTCGACCACTGCGTGGCCGTCTCCAGCGTCTCGACCATGACGCCCAGCGTGAGCAGCTCATCGCGCAGGTAGGGCGCGGAGAAGCGGGCCTTACTCCAGGCCTCGCCGGGCGAGCGCCCGACGGCGAGCCCGCCGCCCCCGCATACGAGCTCCAGCGCGCGCCGACGCCGGTAGGCGACGTCCGCGGTGCTGCCCTCGAAGCCGAGGATCGCGAGGCACCCCTGGCCGTAGCCGCGCGCGCCGACGTAGGCGCGTCCGAGGCGGGCCTTGAGCCCACGGCTGCCGGCGAGCGCCAGCGACATGCGCGTCTCGGCCTCGTCTGAGACGCGCGCCACGTCCGGCAGCACGTGATCGCGCGCGAGCGTACGCAGCGCCTGCTCGCCGGCGGCGAAGTCCTCGAAGAACACACCTTCGTAAACGCGCTCCTGCGGCGTGGGGCGCACGCGCAGCGAGAGCTCGCTGATCACGCCCAACGTCCCCTCCGAGCCGACGAGCAGCTGGCGCAGGCTTGGCCCGGCAGCGCTTGCGGGCAGCGCGGGCAGCTGGATCTCGCTGGCGGGCGCGGCGAGGCGCAGCCCGAGTACGAGCTTGTCGATCGCGCCGTAGCCTGTGGACGCCTGCCCGGCGGATCGCGTCGCGGCGCAGCCGCCCAGCGAGACGTACTCGTAGGACTGGGGGAAGTGCCCCAGCGTGAGCCCGCGGGCCGTGAGATAGCGCTCGAGCGCGGGCGCGCGCATCCCCCCCTGCACGGCGACCGTGGCGGACTCTACGTCCAGGTCGAGTACCGCCCCCATACGGCTCATGTCGAGCGCGAGCAAGCTCTGATGCTGGCCGCGCAGCGGCGCGACGCCCCCAACGACGCTCGTACCGCCGCCGAACGGTACGACCGCCAGCGAGGAGCGCGCGCACATCTCGAGCACAGCGCGCAGCTGCTCGTGGCTCTCCGGGTAGAGCACAGCGTCGGGTGCGCCCTCGGGCTCGCCCGCGCGTATGCGCACGAGGTCTGGGTAGCCCTTGCCCGCGGCGTGCAGCACCCGCTCGCTGTGGTCATCGCGCACGTTGTTTGCGCCGAGGATCTCGCGCAACCGTGCCAGCGCATCCGGTGCGAGCGCCGTGTCTGGCAGCTGCACGCGGCTGAGCGCGACGGGCGGGCGCGGTCGCGCAGGAAGCCCGACGGTGTCGCGCAGGAAGTCCAGCGCGTGCGCGGGGAGCGCGGACGGGTGCGACGGGTCGCCCCAGCCCCACCAGCGCATTGTTGGAGCTGTGGGCGCGTCAGCCACTGATCCGCTCGAGTCCCTCGAGCGCTTCCTCGAGCGTGCCCTCGGCGGCGCGGCGCACCATGCGCCCGCCGATGCGCGGCGCGATCGCAGACAGCACGCCGCCGCGGCGCGTGGAGACTCTGGCGAGCGTCTGGCGCAGCTCGAGCTCGACCTCCGTGGCGTCCTCTACCGCAATAAGCCTGACGTCGGTCTCGGCTGAGCTCAGCACCCGCTCAAAGGGCGTGCCCTCGACACGCTGGGCCCATGTCACCAGGCGCTCGCCGTCGTCCACGCGCACCACGTCGAAGTCCGCGCGCACGACTTTGCCCTTGCGCGTTTTCATCACCTCGGTGAACGCGTCGTCGTGGACGTCCTCCACGCGCGTCACACGCGGCCACCAGCGTGGCAGGTGATGCGGGTCGCGCACGAGCTCCCACAGCTGCTGCGCGGGCGCTTGGATGGTACGGCTGGCACGCGCGGTGGGCACGCGGCGAAGCTTAGGACTCGTAGGAGAGCAGGGCGTGGACGTCGCGCCCCGCCAGATGCTCGCGCCCGTCGAGGAAAGCGAGCTCGATCAGAAAGCCACAGCCGACGACCTCGCCGCCGAGCTGCTCGACCAGCTCGCACAGCGCGGCCGCCGTCCCGCCGGTCGCGAGCAGGTCGTCGTGCACGAGCACGCGCTTGCCTTCGGTGATGGCATCGGTGTGCAGCTCGAGCTGGTTCGAGCCGTACTCGAGTAGGTACTCGGCGCTGACCGTCTCGTAGGGCAGCTTGCCGGGCTTGCGCGCGAGCGCGAAGCCCGTGCCGAGCTCGATCGCGAGCGCGGGCCCGAGCAGAAACCCGCGCGCCTCCGCAGCGACGACGCAGTCCACGCCGAGCGGCCGCGCAAAGTCCGCGAGCTGACGCACGCACTCGCTGAGCGCCTGCGCATCGGCCATCAGCGGCGTGATGTCCTTGAAGCTGATGCCCGCCGTGGGGAAGTCAGGGATCTCGCGGATCAGCGAGCGCAGGTCCGTCGATGCCTGGGTCATCGGTCCTCGGCGCACAAGAGAGCGCCACAGCGCCCTGACGCCCGAGGACCAAGCAGATCAAGGACGCAGAGAGCGTGGCGTGCTGTGCACGCGAGCGACCGAGGACGCAGAGATGCGCAGGTCATCGGGCGTCAGCGGACGATCTTGCGCAGGTCGCGAATCAACAGCAGGTGCTTGAGGTGCGTGGCGACGGCGGCGAGGTTCTCCAGGGCGTCCACGGCCTCTTTGCGGCGCTCGGGGTTTCGCGAGCGCAGCGCGGGCGCGAGGATCTGCTGGAGCAGGTTGGCCTCGCGGTCGGCGGAGGAGCGGAACACGCGCAGGTTGCGCCCGCCTACCCCGTAGCGGGCGAGCTCGGCGACGGCGGCGATGATCTCGCGCTCGGTCTCGTCGAAGTAGCGCACGCCGCCGCGCATCTCGCCCTTGACGACCCCGAACTCTTCGAGCTCGCGCACGAGCTTGGCCTCGGCCTTGGTCTCCTCGAGCACGTCATCGATCGAGTAAAGCGCACCGCTGGAGTCGCGCACGCTCACGCTGGGACGCCATCCGCGTGCGCTCTCGCGCCCAACACGGCCGGGAGCGGGCGGCATCTCGGTCCCTGCTGCTCCTGCCCCTCCGCGACCGGCGGCGAGCTCCTGACGGATCACGCGCAGCGGCAGGAACTCATCACGCTGCATGCGCAGGATCGTGCGCAGCCGCGCGACGTCCCCCTGCGTGTACAGGCGGTAGCCGCCGGGCGTGCGCCGCGGCGTCAATAGCTTCTGATCCTCCAGGTAGCGGATCTTGGAAATGGAAATGTCGGGGAACTCCTGCGCGAGCGCCTTGCAGACGGCGCCGATCGTGAGGGACTTCTGGCGTTTGCCTGGCTCGGTCTGCCCAACGTGCTCCTGCTCGGCGAGTTCGAGCTCGATCTGCTCGATTTCCGCGGGTGTCGCCTGGGTGCTCATCAGCGCGCGTGGAAGGTGAGCTTGTACTTGCCGACCTGCACCTCGTCGCCCTCCTCCAGGCGATGGGAATCGATCCGCGAGCGGTTCACGTAGGTGCCGTTGAGCGACCCGCAGTCGTCGAGGTACCAGTCCTCGCCGCGGTGGATCAGCAGCGCATGATCGCGCGAGACGGTGATGTCGTCGAGGAATACCTCGCTGTCGGGACGCCGCCCGATGCTCATGCGCTCGCCCTCCACCGCGAAGCTCTCACCGACACGACCGCCGCCGGCACGGATGATGAGGGCGGGGCCGTGCGCGGTGACCTGCTCGATCTCCACGGGTACGAGCTCGCCGCTCTCATCGATGCGGTAGGTAGCTGTGACCGGATCTCCACCCATCCCCCCGCCCGCCCCTCCGGCGGAGGCTTCGTCGCGGGGAAGCAGCGACCCGCAGCGCTGGCAGTAGTTGGCTCCCTCGCCGTTGACAAAGCCGCACTCGGTGCAGTGCAGGGCCATGGCCGCATTTACTCCTGGCGGTTGGTGAGGATGTCGGTGAGGCGCTGGACGTCGTCGCCGGTGATGGCGATGTCGCCGTCCTCGTGTTTGTGGCGCAGACGGTTGACGAGCTCGGCGCGCAGGATGTCGATCTTGCCGTGCAGGATGCGCCGCTTGTAGGAGATCTCTGTCTCCTCCTCGGCCAGCTGCGAGATCACGTCTTTGAGTTCGGCGTCGGTCAGCGAGCCAAGATCGGGGAACGTCTCGTCCATCGTGGGCACTTCTCCTCTCCGGCGCCTAAGCGGCTTGGAAACACGCCAGCGTGAGCCGGCCACGCGCCGAGTATAGACCAAAAGGTCAAGCTGAGCTTGAGGCTACGGGTCGGCCCGGGCGCGCAGCTGGCGCACACCCGTCTGCGCGTAGAGGACAGTGGCGAGCAGCGCCAACGCGAGGCCGACATAGAGCAGCACTTCGGCGAATTTGCCGAGCGCGGTCATGGCGAAGAAGAAGGAGCCCATCACTGGCGCCACGGCCAGGCGTCCGGGCCAGTTGATGCGCAACTCGACGCCGCGCGAGAGCATGTAGCGCCCTACCACCAGCATCAACAGCTCGCGCACGGCCAGCACGGCTAGCGCCCAGCGCGGCAGCAGGTGGAAGTGCCAGGTGACGATCACGCCGGCGATCACCAGCAGGCGGTCGGTGACGGGGTCCATGAGCGCCCCGAGGCGGCTGTACTGGCCGGTGATGCGGGCGCTGATGCCGTCGGCATAGTCTCCCCAGCCGATCACGCCGAAGATTGTGGCCTCGGCGGCGCCCGTGCCGGCGGCGCTGGAGAGCGCCACGATCAGGAACACGGGGATCAACGCCAGGCGCACGAAGCCGATCGCGTTGGGGATCGTCCACGGCCGCAGCGGCGCTCCGGCCTGTGTCTCGGGCGGCGGCGGCCCGGAGCGATCGAGTCCGAGCGTTCTTAGGCGGCGTTTCGCCACAGCTCGTCCACGGCGCGCAGGAGCTCCTCGGGCTCGCCGACCAGCGGCAGTCCCGGCGCCTGCTGGCGGCCGCGCCGCAGCTGCACCTCGATCTCGCCGGACTCCAGCGAGCGGCGTCCGATCGTCAGGCGCAGCGGGCAGCCGAGCAGCTCCGCGTCGGCAAACTTCTCACCGGGCCCGAGGTCGCGGTCGTCATAGAGGACCTCCACGCCGCCGTGCACGAGCGCCTCATACACGGAGTCAGCGGCGTCGCGCTCGGGAGTCCCGGGCTTGCCCAGGCTCACGAGGTGCACGGCGAACGGAGCGAGCGCTTTGGGCCAGGAGATGCCGTGCTCGTCGCTGAACTGCTCTACGGCGGCTGCGACGATGCGTGCGGGGCCGATCCCGTAGGAGGCCATCCAGATCGGGTGCTCGGCGCCGGTCTCGTCGATGTAGCGGGCGCCCAGCGGCTCGGAGTAGCGCGTGCCGAGCTTGAAGATGTTGCCGATCTCGATCGCCGGCTCGAGCGTCAGCAGCTCGCCGCCACGGAAGTACTCATCCCCGAGCTTCTGCACGTCGGGGCTCTTCAGCGCGACCTCGACGTTGGCGGCGTAGTCGCGCCCCATCACGATCTCGTCCTCACCGGCGGCGCACGGCGCCATGTACTCGTGCGCGCCCACGCCGCCCATCATCCCCACGTCGCCCTCGACTTTGTAGAAGCGCAGCCCCGTGCGCTCCATCATGCGGTCGTATGCACCTACGTGCAGCTCGTAGCTCTGCTCCAGTCCCTCCAGGTCTCGGTCGAAGCTGTAGGCGTCCTTCATGATGAACTCCCGCGTGCGGAGCACGCCCGCGCGCGGGCGTGCCTCGTCGCGCTCCTTGACCTGGAAGTGGTAGACGATCAGAGGCAGGTCGCGGTAGGAGCGCACGATCTGTGCGATGTGGAAGGTGACGGCCTCCTCGTGGGTCATCGCGAGCACGAGCTCGGAGCCCTTGCGGTCGGTGAGCTTGAACAGCGCCTCGATGTCCAGGCGCCCGGTCTTGCGCCAGACGTCAGCGGGCTGCAGCACGGGCATCAGCATCTCCTGCCCGCCGATCGCGTCCATCTCCTCGCGGATGATCGCCTCGACGCGCTGGTGCACGCGCCAGCCGGCGGGCAGCCATGTCCACATCCCCGCGCCCATCTGACGGATCAGGCCGGCCCTGACCATGAGCTTGTGCGATAGCGCCTCCGCGTCGGCGGGCGCGTCCTTCTCGGTGGGAAGCAGGTAGCTGGAGAGGCGAGTCATGGTCGTGTGCGGATCCCCAGGAGCGCGGCCTGCACCTGGCGCAGGCGCTCGGTGTCGTCGCGGATGCCGGCGAGCGCGTCGTTGTAGAGGAACGCCTCCCCGAGGCGCACCATCGCGTAGGCAAGCACAGCGGCGGGCATCGGCGGATCGAAGTCGCCGCGTTGCACCTCGGCATCGATCAGCCGCTCGACGCAGGCGACGACGCGCGGCTCAACGACGCCGGCGCTGGATGTGAGGATGCGCAATGCGCGCTCCTGCTCCTGCGCGAACAGCGCGCGCATGCCGCGGGTGGCGGCGATCTCGTGGTTGAAGCGGTCGACGGTCTCGAGGAGGGCTGGCGCTCCGGTCTCATCGACGCCGGCGCGGATCGCCAGAAGGCGCTGTTCGGCCAGCGTCGCCAGCACCTCTCCCAGCAGCAGCTCACGCGTCTGAAACCAGCGGTGCATGGTGGCGCGCGCAAGACCCAGCTCGCGTGCGATCGCCTGCACGTCCACGCGCTCACCGGCGAGGAAGCGCTCGCTGGCCAGCGCGAGTGCGGTCTCGCGCGTGCAGGCTGCGGGCCGGCCGGGCCGGCCTGTGGCAATGGAGGACATTGCGCAAGCCTAACCGGCGGTTGCCCCGCCAAGCGTTGAGCGTCGCCTTTGATAGAACAGCGAGAACCGCACGAACTTCGACGTATACCCCAAAAAGGAGTCCCGACCATGGCCTACACCGTCCCGCCGCTCCCCTACGCGTATGACGCGCTGGAGCCGCACATCGACAAGGCGACGATGGAATTCCACCACGACAAGCACCATCAGGCTTACGTGGACAAAGTCAACGCCGCGCTGGAGGGCACGTCGCTGGCGGACACGCCGATCGAGGATGTGCTGAAGGACCTCAGCCAGGTCCCCTCGGACAAGCTCGGCGCGGTCAAAAACAACGGTGGCGGGCACTACAACCACAGCCTGTTCTGGGAGAGCATGAGCCCGGACGGCGGCGGCGAGCCCAGCGGTGCACTGGGTGACGCGATCGCCTCGACGTTTGGCTCCTTCGCTGACTTCCAGGCGAAGCTGAAGGAAACCGGCGTCAACCAGTTCGGCTCTGGTTGGTCATGGCTGGTGCACGACGGGTCGGGCCTGGCAATCGTTGGCAGCGCCAACCAGGACACGCCCCTGTCAGATGGCAAGACGCCGCTGCTCGGCGTGGACGTTTGGGAGCACGCCTACTACCTGAAGTACCAGAACCGCCGCCCGGATTACATCGAGGCATGGTGGAACGTCGTTGACTGGGGCAAGATCGCGGAGCGCTTCAGCGCAGCCGGCTGACACACCTGCGATCAGAAGATCTAAGAGCGCTCCGCGCGGGGGCGCGCTCCGCGTGATGCGTGCGCGGGGCGCCTCCGGGCGGAATGGCCTCATGAGCGTCACACTCGGTTAGATGCTCACCGCCTTCGGCGTAGTCGTCCTGACGTTCATGATTCTGATGTACGCGCTGGAGCAGCGCGGGCGGCGCTTCATCCTCGCCTTCGCGGTCGGCTGCGCGCTGTCGAGCACGTACGGGTTCCTGTCGGGGGCGTGGCCGTTCGGAATCGTGGAGGCGATCTGGACGGTGATTGCGGTGCGTCGCTACACCGAGACCCCGCGGCCTGGCTGACGCTTCACCCTTGGATGGGCCGTGCTGTGCGGCGCTAAGCCCTGTTGAAGCGGCGACCGGCGACCGGCGAGACGGCCTCGTCGAGCACCACCGGCTCGGCGCTCGAAGGCTCACCGGCACCCGCGATCGCGCCTGCAGGCTCCAGCATCGACTCGAGCACGGCGCCGGCGCTGGCGTCCTCCTGCGCGGCGGCCGCTTCGAGCATGGCGATGCGCTCGGGTGTCATCGCGGTGGCGTCCTCGTTCTCGGCGAGCCAGCGGCGGGCGTCGGCGGCGGCGGCCTCGTCGCGCTGGACGGTCTTGCCGGCGGCGTAGTAGCGGTCGATCTCCTTGAAGAGCTCATCGACGAGCTGCTCGGTGGGGACCTTCTTCAGCGGCTCGCCCTTGGAGTAGATCATGCCCATGTCTTTGGCGCCGGTGATGCCGAAGTCGGCGTGGCGCGCCTCGCCGATGCCGTTGACGGCACATCCGAGCACGGAGACCTCGATCGGGTCCTCATAGCTTTCAAGCCGGCGCTCGACCTCGGCGACGACCGAGTCCATGTCGAACTGCAGGCGCCCGCAGGTGGGGCAGGCGATCAGGTCGGGGCCGCGCTCGCGCAGCTTCAGCGCCTTGAGGATCTCCCAGGCGACCTTCACCTCTTCCTCGGCGTGGAAGGTGGACAGGGAGATGCGGATCGTGTCGCCGATGCCGTCGGCGAGCAGCGTGCCGAGCCCGACGGCGGACTTCAGCGAGCCCGACCACTTGGTGCCGGCCTCGGTGACCCCCAGGTGCAGCGGGTAGGGGATTTTCTCGGAGAGCATGCGGTTGGAGGCGATCGTGTTGGGCACGGAGGTGGACTTCATGGAGACCTTGAAGTTCTGGAAGTCCAGGCTCTCCATCAGCTGCACGGTTTCGATCGCGGCGGTGACGAGCGCCTCCACGGGGTTGTCGTACTCGAGCTGGCGCAGGTGCTTGGGCAGCGAGCCGGAGTTCACGCCCACGCGCAGCGGCGTGCCGCGCTGCTTGGCAAGGGCGATCACCTCGGCGACCTTCTCGGGCCCGCCGATGTTTCCGGGGTTCAGGCGCACGCAGTGGGCGCCGGCTTCGATCGCCTTCAGCGCGAGCGTGTGGTTGAAGTGGATGTCGGCAATGATCGGGATCGGGGACTGAGCGACGATCGTCTTCAGCGCCTCAGCGTCCTGCTCGCGCGGCACGGCTACGCGCACGATGTCCGCGCCCGCCTCGGCCACGGTGCGGATCTGGTCCATCGTGGCGGTCAGGTTGGCGGTCTCCGTCTTGGTCATCGTCTGCACGGCGACCGGTGCGCCGCCGCCGATGGGAACCGCGCCTACGTGGATCTGTCGCTTGGAGGCCATGTCCTGATTCTACGATGCCGGGCGCGGGTGACCGTCAGCCGCCGAGGCGGCCGATGTCGTTGCCGATGCCGTTGGCGACGAGGAACAGCAGAAGGATGATCCCCACGGAGCTGTAGCGGTACATGGCGAGCAGCGAGATGCGCTTCCCACGGACCTTCTCCGCGAGCGACCAGAGGATGTGTCCGCCGTCGAGCGGCAGGAACGGGAACAGGTTGATCACGGCGAGGATCAGCGAAAGGAAGCCCAGGAACACAAGCGCGACGCCAGGACCGGCGACAACCGTTTCGTGTGCGTCCTTGGTGATGCCGACGATGCTCGAGATCTGTTTGCGCGCCTTGGAGCTGGTGAGGGCGTGCACGAAGCCTGTGAGCGTCTGCGTGGTCGTGTGCCACATCTCGCTCAGGGCGGCGCCGGCTGCGGAGAATACGCCGAACGATTTGGCCGCGATCCCGAAGCCGAAGCCGACGAGCATGCGGTGTTCCTTGGCGCTGTAGCGGGGATAAACCGACAGCGTGAGCTTGCGCCCCGCGCGGCGCACGGTCAGTCGCACGGGCGTCGTTGCCGTACACCCTTGCACCAGCGCACCCGCGCAGCGGTGGGAGCTGATCTCTTAACCGCTGAGTTGACCGTCGCGGGCTTGCCTTCGACGGCGAGGATGCGATCGCCGCGGTGCAGCACGCCGTCGGCGGGCTCGCCGGGCAGCACTTCGCCGACGGACGGGGACACGGCGAGAGTCTGTACGGACGGATCGAGGTTCCCGAGCGTGTTGGCGCCGCTTAGGTTGCCGCTGAGCAGCACCGCCCAGAAGAGAAGGAACGCGATCACGATGTTGACGCCGGGTCCGGCGAGGATCACGACGATGCGCTTCCAGGGGGCCTGCGAGTAGTAGGCGCGCCGGGCGACCTCCGGCTCGAGCCCGTCGAGCTCTTCCGGGCTCATGCCGGTGATCTTCACGTAGCCGCCGAAGGGGATCGACCCGAGCGCATACTCGGTCTCGCCGCGTTTGACGCGGAAGAGGATCGGCGGGAAGAACAGCGAGAAGCGCTCGACGCGCATGCCCACGGCCTTGGCCACGGTGAAGTGCCCGAGCTCGTGCAGCACGATCAAGACCATGATCCCGAGGATCGTCAGTACCCAGCTCACGCGCTCATTTTGGCAGGCGCGCTTAAGCGTCCAGGACGCTGAAATTTAGCTGTGCGTTCTCCGCGCCCGGCGCCGGCGGAGGCTCACGTGAGCTCGGCGACCGTCTCTCCGGCGAGCGCCCTGGCCTCACGGTCGGCCTCATACAGGGACTCGAAGGAGAGCACCGGTTCGCTGCCGAGCTCGGCGAGCGTGCGCGCGATCACCTGGGGGATCTCGACGAAGCGCAGCCGCCCCTCCAGGAAGGCGTGCACGGCAATCTCGTTGGCGGCATTCAGCACGCACGGCGCGGTGCCGCCCTCGCGCGCAGCTTCACCGGCGAGCCGCAGGCACGGGAACGCCTCCAGGTCGACCGCCTCGAAGCACAGCTCGCCGATCGCGGCCAGGTCCAGCGGCGCGATCGGCAGGTGCACGCTCTCCCCCATGCAGCGCGTAGGAGATCGCGATGCGCATATCCGGCGGGCCGAGGTGCGCGAGCATCGCGCCGTCGGCGAGCTGCACGATCCCGTGGACGAGCGACTGCGGGTGCACGACCACGTCGATGCGGTCATACGGCGTGCCGAAGAGATGATGGGCCTCCATCAGCTCGAGGCCCTTGTTCATCAGCGTGGCGGAGTCGATCGTGATCTTGCCGCCCATCGCCCACGTCGGGTGGGCGAGCGCCTCCTTCACGGTCACATCCTCGAGCTCCGCGCGCCCCCGTCCGCGAAAGGGCCCGCCGCTGGCGGTGATCGTCATGCGCTCCACCGAGCCGGGGGGCTGTCCGGCGAGCAGCTGATGAAGCGCTGTGTGCTCGGAGTCGACCGGGACGATGCGCGCGCCGGTGGCCTCCGCGAGCGCGGTCACGAGCTCGCCGCCGACGACCAGCGACTCCTTGTTGGCCAGCGCCAGGTCGATGCCCTCCCCCAGCGTCGCCACGGTCGGGCCCAGCCCGACTGAGCCGACGAGCGCGTTCAGCACGAGATCGGCGCCCGACTCCACCACGAGGCGTACGAGACCCTCGGCGCCGGCCAGCACTTCTCCGTCCGTCCATGCCTCAGAGGCGCGCGCGGCCGCGTGCTCGTCGCCGAGCGCGATGCGCGTGACGCCGTGGACGCGGGCCTGCTCGATCAGCTGCTCCCAGGAGCGACCGGCGGATATGCCCACCAGCTCGAGCTCCTCGCTGCGCGAACATACGTCGAGTGCCTGTGTGCCGATCGAGCCGGTTGAGCCCAGGATCAGCAGGCGCTTAGCCGTGGACATCCGCCGCGCCTGCAGTCGATTGCGGTGGCGCTGGCGCGGCCCTAGCCTGCAAGCGTCTGGCGCAGGGACGTGAGCTCTTCATCGCGTCGCGTGAAGGCAGACAGGTCGATCGCCGCAGCGCCGTCCGCGCCGGCGCCTGCGAGAGCGTTCCGGCGGTGGCCGTCGTTGCGTGCCTGGACCTCGGCGACAGCGGTCTCGGCGCGCGCCTTGGACCACTTCCCTGCCATCTTCGTCGCACGGGCGAGCGCACCCTCGTCGAGCACGCGCTCGAGATCGTCCGCGCGCTGGTCGTCATCTGCGTTCATGCGACCTGACGCTACAGCACCGCGCTAGTGGACGTAGGCGAACCAGACGTAATAGCTGACGACGGCTGTGAACAGCAAGGCATCGAGACGGTCCAGGGCGCCGCCGTGCGCGCCGAACAACCCGCCGGAGTCCTTGGTGCCGGCCTCGCGCTTGATGAAGGACTCGAACAGGTCGCCGACGGGGGCTGCCAGCGCGACGCCCACGCCGATTACAAGGGCATGCGTGCCCGGTAGCCATTCCTCATAGCGTCCGGCGATCCAAACGCCGATCACGGCGCAGACCATGCCGATCAGCAGACCCTCGACGGTCTTGTTGGGGGAGATCGACGGCGCGAGTGGGCGCCTGCCGAACATGCGCCCGCCGAGGAACGCGCCGGTGTCGCCGAGGAACGTGCCGACGAGCACGTCGATCACGATCGCCTCCCCGTGGGGGAGCCCGCGCAGCATCACCGCGTGCGCGAGCGCGAAGCCGATCCAGTAGATCCCGAGCAGCGTCAGCGCGAGGCCGCCGACGGACGGGCGCGGTGCGGCGAGGATCAGCGAGAACACCAGCGGCAGCGCCGCCACGGCGACGAGCAGCACCTGGAACTGATCCCCGTAGAGCGCCGCAGCAAGCAGCGCGGCCAGCGCGATGAAGCCCGCCAGCCGCGCGGGGTGCGCGCGCTCGTACATGCCGTAGAGCTCGTGCATACAGACTGCGCCCAGGATCAGCAGCCCCAGTGCGAAGACCGCGCCGCCCTCGATCACCAGGAACAGCGCCACCGCGATCGCGGGGATCGCCGCGAGGATGCGCCGGCTCAGGTCCGAGCGCGGCTCGCGGCGAGGACGTCGGCGCCGGGATCGCCGCGGCGCGGCGCGGCGCGCGGCGCGCTCGGCGCGAGCCCGGCCGGCGGGAACTGGCGCCTGCCGGTGTGTGGGGGCCGCTGGCCATCAGCGGCCTGTCAGCGTCCGCCGAACCGGCGTCGGCGCTCGGCGTACTCGGCCAGCGAATCTTCCAGCGCCTCGCGCGTAAAGTCGGGCCACAGCTCGTCGCGGAACACGAGCTCGGAGTAGGCGGACTGCCACAGCAGGTAGTTGGACAGGCGTCGCTCGCCGCTGGTGCGGATGATCAGGTCGGGGTCGTGCATCTCTGGGGCATACAGGCACGCGCGGAACTCCTCCTCGGTGGTGCCCTGAAAACGTCGTGCCGCGTCGAGGATCTCCGCGCGTCCGCCGTAGTTGAAGGCGACATACATCGTGATCCGGGTATTGGCGCCGGTCAGCTCTTCCGCCCACTGCATTTGCTCGATCAGGCTCTCGCTGACGCCTGTGCGCCGCCCGATAAAGCGCATGCGCACGCCTTCCTCGTGCAGCTCCGGCGTCTCGCCCACGATCCGCTGCGAGAACATCTCCATCAGGCCCTGGACCTCTGACGGTGGTCGCGTCCAGTTCTCAGTGGAGAACGAGTACACCGTGAACTCCTCGATTTCGAGCTCCGCCGCGTCGCGCAGGCGCGCCTTGACCGTGTCAGCACCGGCGCTGTGGCCATCGTTGACGGGCTTGCCACGGGCGCGCGCCCAGCGTCCGTTGCCGTCGGTGATGATCGCGAGGTATCGAACCCGCCCACCCGACGCGGGTTCCCGCGCGGCGGCCATCAGACTGCGAGGATCTCCTCTTCCTTGGCCTTCAGGACCGTGTCGAGGTCGCTGATGCGCCCATCGGTGAGCTTCTGCAGCTCGACCTCCGCGCGGTGCTCGTCGTCCGAGGAGACTTCCCCCTCGGCCTTCAGCTCGCGCAGGTGCTGCATCGTGTCGCGACGCACGTTTCGCACCGCGACGCGGCCCTCCTCGGCGAGGTTGCGCACGACCTTCACCAGCTCGCGCCGGCGCTCTTCGGTCAGTTCCGGCACGACCAGGCGCACGACGTTTCCGTCGTTGGAGGGCGTCAGGCCGATGTCGGACTCGTTGATCGCCTTCTCGATCGCCTTGATCGAGGACTTGTCGTAGGGCTGTACGGAGAGCAGTCTGGCTTCCGGTGCGGAGATCGTGGAGAGCTGATTCAGGGGCGTCATCGCGCCGTAGTAGTCGACCATCACGCGGTCGAGCAGCATCGGGCTGGCACGCCCCGTGCGCACCGTGGAGAACTCGTGTGTGGCCGACTCCACGGATTTGCCCATGCGCTCCTCCGCGTCCTCGAGCAGTTCGTCGATCAGGTTCTCACTCGCCATTTCCCTCTCCTCCGGCCGTGGATACGAGCGTGCCCACACGCTCGCCTGAGATTATCCGCGCGAGGACGGTGTCGTCATCCATGTTGAAGACGTTGATTGGCATGCCGTTCTCCATGCACAGCGCAAGCGCGGTCGAGTCCATCACCCGCAGCCGACGCTCGAGCGCCTCCATGTGCGTGATCTCTGGGATGAATTCTGCCGCCGGGTCGATCGCCGGATCGGCCGTGTACACGCCTTCCACGCCGTTCTTGGCCATGAGGATGATCTCCGCGTGCATCTCCGCCGCGCGCAGCGCGGCCGCGGTGTCGGTCGTGAAGAACGGGTTGCCGGTGCCGGCGGCGAAGATCACCACGCGACCCTTCTCCAGGTGGCGCATCGCGCGCCTGCGAATGTACGGCTCGGCAACCTCGGAGATGCTCAGCGCCGACTGCACGCGCGTGTTCGTGCCCATCTTCTCCAGCGCGTCCTGCAGCGGCAGCGCGTTCAGCACGGTCGCGAGCATGCCCATGTAGTCGGCGGTCGCGCGGTCCATCCCCGCGGCCGCGCCCTGCATGCCTCGGTAGATGTTCCCCCCGCCCACGACGATCGCGACCTCCACGCCCTGGTCGCGCACGGCGGTCACCTGGCGCGCCACGTCCACGACGCGCTGGGGGTCGGTGCCGTAGTCCAGCTCGCCCATCAGCGCCTCGCCCGAGAGCTTCAGCAGGATCCGTTTGAACGCAGGGGCCATCGCCGGGCAGCCTATCCGCGCTTCGTGTCCACCGCCTACTGACCGATCGCGAAACGGGCGAAGCGACGTATGACGACGTTCTCGCCGGTGGTGGCGGTGAGCTCGTCGCGTAGCTGCTGGACCGTCTTGCCGTCGAACTTGGGGTTGTGCATCTCCTGCTCTAGCAACACGATCGTGGCTAGCCACGAGTCGAGCTTGCCGGAGACGATTTTCTCGCGCACGTTCTCGGGCTTGTCCGCTGCTTCCTGCTCGTAGATTTTCGACTCCGCGTCGCGCTGCTCCTGCGGCACGTCCTCGCGACTGACGTATTTGACCGTGGGAGTGGCGGCAATCTGCATCGCGACCTCGCGGGCGAATGTCACGAAGTCGTCGTTCTTGGCGACGAAGTCGGTGTTGCAGTCGACCTCGATCAGCACGCCCACCTTCGAGCCGGCGTGCACGTAGGACTGGATCGTGCCCTCGGTGGCCGCGCGCTCCCCCAGGTCCTGGATTTTCTTGCCCTGCTTGACGCGCAGGATCTCGATCGCCTTGTCGATATCACCCTGCGCCTCGGTCAGGGCCTTCTTGCAATCCATCATGCCCGCGCCCGTGCGCTCGCGCAGGGCCTTCACGTCCGTTGCTGTGATCTCAACCGTGTTCATGATGCGCTCGTCTCCGCATTCGTCTCCTGGCTGTCATCGGCGCCATCCAGCTCCTGGACGGGCGCCTGGGCCACCACTTCGGCGTGTACCGCGTCCTCGCCCTGCGCGTCTGGGTCGGGTGCCGGCGTGGGCGGATGCAGCTCCGCGTCAGCCTGCGCCTCCGCCTCGGCGTGTACCGCGTCCTCGCCTTTGGCAGGCTCGCTCGGAGCCTGTGTCTCTGGGGCCGGCGCTGCCTGCGCCGCCGGAGCGGGTGCCTCCGGCGTCGGCGCCGGCTCGGGCGCCGCGGATGGCTCGCTTGGGGCCGGTGGTGCCTGTGCCGCGGGCACGGGTGCGGCTGGGGCCGGCGCGGCGGGTGCTGGGGTCTCGGCCGGCGGGGTCGCAGCCGCCGCCTGTGCCGCGGCTGCGGCACGTGCCGCGGCCTCGCGTGCGGCTGCCTCCTCGGCCTCTTTCTTGGCCTGTTCCTCGGCCTCGCGCTTTGCCTGCTCTTCCGCCTCGCGCTTGGCGCGCGCCTCGGCCTCCAGGCGTGCGCGCTCCTCAGCTTCCTTGCGCGCCAGCTCCTCCTGCGCGCGGAACACGTTGTGGCCCTCCGATACGACCTGGCCGATCGCCTGCGTGATCAGCGCGCACGAACGGATCGCGTCGTCGTTGCCGGGGATCACGAAGTCGATCCCGTCGGGGTCGCAGTTGGTGTCCACCAAACCGATGATCGGGATGCGCAGGCGGCGGGCCTCTTTGACCGCGATCTCCTCCGTTTTCAGGTCGATCACGAACATCGCGTCGGGGACGCGCTGCATGTTCTTCACACCGCCCAGGTTCGCGCGCAGCTTCGCCAGATCGGCCTGCGCGGCCATGCGCTCGCGTGTTGGCAGCAGCTCAAGCTGGCCCTCGGACTCGTAGCGTTCGAGGTCGTGCAGGCGCCGAATGCGCTGGTTGATCGTCTGGAAGTTCGTCAGCAGGCCGCCAAGCCAACGGTGGTTGACGTAGGGCATGCCGGAGCTCTCCGCGACCTCCTTGATCGTGTCTCGTGCCTGCTTCTTGGTGCCGACGAACAGGACCGTGCCGCCGCGGTGGGCGAGCGTGCCTGCGAACTCCTGCGCCTGCGCCAACAGCGCCTGCGTCTTGAGCAGATCGATGATGTAGATGCCGCCACGCTCGCCATGAATGAAGCGGCGCATCTTGGGGTTCCAGCGGCGCGTCTGATGGCCGAAGTGAACGCCGGCCTCCAGCAGCTCCGCGATGCCTACGTCAGCCACGGGCTACTCCCTTGTTATGTGAGTTGATTTCCGTGCGGGTGGAGCGGACCCGGGGCTGCTGGCGTTACGCCGTCGCTCCGGGCAGGGCCGCGATCCGGTCTCCGCACGGGTAGAAGTTCGGATTTGAACGCTCAGGATACCCGTTCCGCGCGCTCCAGCGCGGATTGCAGGTCCTGCGGCAGCGACGAGTGGACCTCGATGGGCGCTCCCGTCATCGGGTGCGCGAACGCCAGGCGCGTAGCGTGCAGGAACTGGCGCTCCAGGCTTAGCAACCCCGCCGTCCCATACTCAGGATCCCCAGCTACCGGGTGCCCAATCGCCTGCAGGTGTACGCGGATCTGATGCGTACGCCCTGTCTCCAGCCGCAGGCGCAGCAGCGAGGTGTCGGCGAACGAGCGCTCGAGCGTGAAGTGCGTACGCGCCTCGCGCTGACCCGCGCCGCCCACGGCCATGCGCGTGCGCACCCGCGGGTCCCGCCCGATCGGCGCCTCGATCGTGCCCGTGCGCGCCGGCGGGCGACCCTCCACGAGCGCCAGGTACTCACGTTCGATCTCGCGCGCGGCGAGCGCCGCCTGCAGGCGTTTGAGGGCCTCCTCCGAGCGCGCCAGCACGAGCAGCCCGGAGGTGTCGCGGTCCAGGCGGTGCACAACGCCCGCGCGCTCCTGCTCACCCCCGCCGAGCATTGGCGCGAGCAGCTGCGAGAGCGTGTGCTCGCGGTGCCCGCGCGAGGGGTGCACAACCAAGCCAGGGCCCTTGTCCACCACGAGCAGGTGCTCGTCCTCGTAGGCGATCGAGAACGGCTCCCCCGCTGGGTTCTGCGCGCTCACCGGCTCTGCGTGGAGCGCTCTGCGTGGCGCGCGCGGTCGACCAGCAGGAAGAGGATCACGATCCCGATCGTGATCGAGCTGTCGGCGAGGTTGAACGGTGGCCAACCCAGCGGCAGCTTGATGAAATCCGTGACCGAGCCATGACGCACGCGGTCCAGGATGTTGCCCAGCGCCCCGCCGATCAGCATGCCCGTAGGCAGCCACATCAGGTGTTGCGTGGCGTGCAGTGCGAAGTACACCACCAGCGCCAGCAGAGCCAGGGAGACGAGGATCGTGACCGCGATGTGGTTTCCCGGCAGGAAGCCGAACGCGACGCCGTGGTTGCGCGTGTTCACGAGCTCGATGCCGGGCAGGAACTTCTTTTCTTCACCAGGCACGATCGAGTGTTCGACCTCGTGCTTGGTCAGCTGATCGAGCACGATCACCAGCACGAGCACCAGCGCGGCGCGCAGCCAGGGGAGCAGCAATCGGATCGGCGGGTTGGGCGGGGTCTCGATCAAGCGCTAGCTGATGATGCCCTGCACGATGACGATGTTGAAGATGTACAGGGAGATGATCGCCAGCGTCGGGGTCAGGTCGAGCGCGCCGATGCGCGGCGAGAAGCGCCTGAAGATGCGCAGGAACGGCTCGCACACATCGTGCAGGAAGCCCAGCACCACGTCCGTAGCGCGCGAGTATGGCGGGCGCACGCCCACCGAGAACAGCAGCTGAATCACGATGTACAGGAAGATCGTGAGGATGTAGATGTAGATCAGCGCCGACAGGTAGCCCGCGATCTGCGTGCGCGCGCTCGCGATCACCAGCGCGCCGGCGACGCTCATCGTGGCACTTTCTGGCTCGGCTCGAGCACCGCGTCCAGAGCGTCGCTGAAGGCTCGGCGCAGGCCCGCGCGCTCGAGCGCGTCCACGCCACGTGCGGTCAGCCCGCCCGGCGAGGAGACCTCGCGGCGCACCGCCAGCGTGTTGTAGTCGCGACGGCGCAACAGCTCCGCGGTGCCCGCCAGCGTCTGCACGACCAGCTCCGCGCCCTGCGCGGCCGGTATGCCGCGGCGCACGCCCGCGTCCACCTGCGCCTCCGCCACCATCGCCACGTACGCGGGCGCGCACGACATCAGGCCCATCGCCACATCCACGAGCGCGTCGTCCAGCACCACCAGCGTGCCCAGCTGCGCGAACAGCTCAGAGACGCTTGCGTCCGTACCTGCGCTGTCGGGGCCATCGCCGGCGAGGATGCCAGGACCGGCGGCCTGTACGACCGCGCCCTGGCGCACCTCCACAGGCAGCGACGGGATGAAGCGATACACAGGCCGACCTGGATAAGCCTCCCGCAGTACCGCCAGCGGCGTCACCGCAAGGATCGAGGCGATCGGTGTCTCCCCCGCACCGACTTCCTCCGCCACCGCCGCCAGCTGGGCAGGCTTGTGGCACAGGATCACCAGCTCCGCACGCGCTGCAACCTCAGCATCGAGGCGAGCGCCTCACCGCCGAGCTCGGCCACCAGTTCATCCGCGCGACCCGGAACAGGGTCGGCGCACAGCACGGGCTCCCCCACCCCCGCGCCAAAGCGCGAGCCATGTTCCCGCAACCTATGAGACCAATTTGCATCAGGGCTCCAGACTATGGCGATTGAACCGCGCCCCTGACGCACGAGAGTCAAGTCTGGCAAGGACGCAGGGAGCGTGGCGTGCTGTGCACGCGAGCGACCGAGGACGCCGCCAGACGCAGGCTGTCGTGCGTCAGGATTGGTTGAAGAAGCCCTTCTCGATTAGCCTCGCCCGCTCCTCTGCGGAGATCTCGACGTTGCGCGGCGTGAGCATGAAGACCTTGTCGGCGATCCTCTGCATGCCGCCGTCAAGCGCGTACGTGAGTCCTGAGGCGAAGTCGATCAGGCGCTTGGAGAGGTCGGTGTCGGAGCTCTGCAGGTTGAGGATCACGGGGATTGAGTCCTTGAACTTGTCCGCAATCTGCTGCGCGTCGTTGAACGACTTGGGCACCACCAGGTGCACGCGCACGTCGCCGTTCGTGCGGTTGGCTACGGGTTTGAGCACCGTTGTCGTGCGGCCGCGCCCGCCGCGCCCGACTTCCGTGGCGTCATCCTCGTCGGAGAAAATATCGTCGAACTCGTCGCGGCGACGGCGCAGACGGCGCACGTTCGGGCGCTCGCGGTAGCGGTCCTCGATCTCCGCCTCGGGCGCCTGCTCCTCCTCGTAGTCGTCGTGGTACTCCTCGGCGAGGCCGAAGTAGACGAGCGCGCTATGCCATGAGTCGCGGAATGCCATCTCTATAGGTGCGTCTTCGGCCGGGGAGCCGATTTCCCTGCAGATGCTAGTGATTTGCAGGCGTCATGGCCAGCACCCTTGCACGCGTCAATCGTAGAGGTTCGTGCCTATACGCACGATTGTCGCACCCTCCTCGACGGCCACGACGTAGTCCTGGGAGGTACCCATGGAGAGGTGCTCGAGGCTGTGCTCGTCAGCGAGATCGCGGAGCGCCGCGAACCAGCGACGGTTCGCCTCGGGGGTCTCAGACAGGGGCGGCATCGTCATCAGACCCGCCACGGGCACTGGTGAACGCGCAATGTAGGGCGCGATCTCCCCCGGCGCGATGCCTGCCTTGCCCTCCTCGCCCGCCACGTTCACCTCCAGCAGGATCCTCAGCCCCGGGCGCGCGCTATCGAGGTGGCGCTCGAGCTCGCGCAACGCGGATTCCGATGCCACCGAGTGGATCAGACGCACGTGCGGCACGATCGCGCGCACGCGCCTGCTCTGCAGCTGGCCGATGAAGTCCCACTCGAACAGCTCCCCGTGCGCCGCCACCTTCTCCTGCAGGTCCTGCGCGCGGTTCTCCCCCACGAGGCGCACGCCCGCCTGTGCCAGCACGGGCAGCTCCGCCGCGGCGACGTACTTGATCGCCGCCAGAATCTCCACCTCGTTCGGGCGTGCTCGGGAGCCCTGCGGCCGCGGCGCCCGCTCGACGGCGGCCGAGATCTCCGCGCGGATGCGCCCGAGGTTCGCCCGCACCGTCTCCACGTGCAGGCCAGTGATCAACTCAACCATGCCACCCCCGCCTGGCGTCCGGCGCGTGCGCCTTCGCGCCTGTATGAGAAGAAGCGCTCGTCGCAGATCGTGCACGCCTGCACGTCGCGTACGCGGCCGACCCCCGCTGTCGCCAGGCGTTCGTGCGCGATCGCCCTCAGGTCGATGTGACGGCCAACGCGGTGTGCGCCGCCAAACGCAGCGTGCACCTCGGCTCCGACCTCATAGCAACACACACCCGCACACGGACCGACAATCGCCTCGATCGGCGCATCATCGGCGAGCTTGCGCAGCGCCGTTACCCCGACCTCCAGCACGCCCGCGGCCAGTCCGCGCCAGCCCGCGTGCACGATCGCCACCGCGCCCGTACTTCCAAGGGCCACCGGCAGGCAGTCCGCCGCCATCACCGTCGCTCCTACACCATGTAGCGCCGTCGCGTGGCCGTCCGCGTCGAGCGCCAGCGCCTCGCCCGCGCGGCCGGACACACGCGCGATCGTGTTGACGGCGGTGCCGTGCGTCTGGCGGCTGGAGCACAGCCACTGCAGACCCAGTCGCTCGCACAGCTGCTGGCGGCGCGTGAAGCCCTGCTCGTGACGCTCTCCTGCACCCGTCGAGAGGTTGCCGGCGCTGCGGTCGGTGAACAGCGCGCGTCCGCCCCCCGGGAGCTCGAGCGCCACTTCCACGCTCGCCGCTATCGCCTCCGGACTGCTCATATCGACGCCTCCAGCGCCGCGTCGAGCTCCGCCTGCGCTCCCGCCGCCAGCTCGCCATCGAGCTTGCGCCTGAGCGCCGCCTCCAACCGCCTGCCGAGCTCCGGCCCGCTCGCCACCCCCGCCGCCAACAGGTCGTCGCCGGTGATCGACAAGCGCACGTTACGCAGGCCGCCCAGCCACGCCGTCGCCATCTCCGCGGCGTGCGAGCCCTGCCCGCCGAGCGCACCCGCCAACGCTACCGCCTCGAGCGGCCCGCTTCGCAGCACGCCGTGCAGCTCCGAGGGCCGGCCCGCGTGCGTCAGCTGCTCCACCAGCGAGCGTGCGTCCAGTGCGCTCAACATCACCCGCTCGCGCTCACCCGCCGCGAACTCGAGGCCGTCGAGCAGCTCAAACAGCTCGAACTCGGGGTTCTCCTCGCGTCCCGCCAGCTCCAAGAGCAGGCATGCCATCAACAGCACGTCCGGCCGGCCGTCGCTCGGCAGCAGCGTCAGGGCGAGGCGCGCGAGCCGCCCGTCGAACGTCAGCTCCGGGTCGATCGCGCGCAGCACGCCGAGGGACTGCATCGCCTCCAGCGCCGCCGGCGCGTCCGCTTCCCGGAGCGCCAGGCGGAGCTCCGCACCCACCCGCGCACGCGACACGCTCGCCAACGCGTTCTCCTCCAGCGCCTGCGCGGCGAGCTGCGCAGTATGAGGCTCCACCTGCAGTCCCAAGCGCGCGCTGTAGCGGGCTAGGCGCAGCAGCCGTGTGGGGTCATCGCGGAAGCTCCCGTCGTGCAGCACGCGCAGGCGTCCCTCCTGCAGATCCTCCAGCGCATGCTCGGCCGCGTCCATGCTGCCTCTGTCCGGGCCACCCAGCGCCACCGCGATCGCGTTGACCGTGAAGTCCCTGCGCTGGAGATCCTCCGCGGTGCTCCCCGGACGCACCTGCGGCAACGCCCCCGGAGAGGCATAGGACTCGGCGCGGCGGGCCGCCACGTCGATGCGTCCCGCCTCCCACTCGACCACCGCCGTGCCAAAGCGCCCGTGCAGCGTCGTCGTCGCGCCCAGAATCTCGGCCAACGCGGCTGCGAACGCTGCAGCATCGCCTGCCACCACGACGTCGAGCTCCCGCGGGGAGCGTCCCAGCAGCAGGTCACGAACAGCGCCGCCCACCAGCGCGACGTCATCGCGCTCGCCCGCCAGCACGGTCAGCTGGCGCCCGCCTGGTTGGCCGCCAAGCGCGCGCACGACCTCGTTGCCGCCCCTCTCCCGCGTGCCCGGCGATGACGCGTCACCCACGCGCAAGCCTCATCGCTACACCTCACGCACGGGTATGCCCGTGGCAGCCAGGTGCGCCTTCGCCTGGGCCACCGTGTAGCGGCCGTAGTGGAAGATCGACGCGCACAGGACGGCATCCGCGCCTGCGCGGAGCGCCTGCGCCAGGTGCTCGAGCTCGCCCGCGCCGCCCGAGGCGATCACCGGCACGCCCACGGCGCCGCTGACGGCACTCGTCAGCGCCAGGTCATATCCGTCGCTCGTGCCGTCTCGATCCATGCTCGTCAGAAGGATCTCCCCCGCGCCGCGCTCGGTCGCCTCGCGCGCCCACTCCACCACGTCGCGGCCCGTCGCCGTGCGCCCGCCCGCGAGATAGGCCTCCCACGATCCGGCTGCATCGTTGCTCTGTCCGTTTAAGAGCTCTGTCTCACCATTGTCATACGGAGTTCTCTTGGCGTCGATCGCCAGCACCACGCACTGCGCGCCGAACACGTCTGCGAGCTCGTCGATCAGATCGGGGCGCTGGAGCGCGGCGGAGTTGATCGAGATCTTGTCCGCCCCCGCGTCCAGCACCGCCTGCGCGTCGGCGACCGAGCGGATGCCGCCGCCGATCGTGAACGGAACGAACACCTCGTCGGCGGTGCTGCGCGCGAGCTTGGCGATCGTGTCGCGCTTCTCGTGCGTGGCGGTGATGTCCAGGAACACGACCTCGTCCGCGCCCTCGCGGTCGTAGTAGGAGGCCAGCTCTACGGGGTCGCCCGCGTCGCGGATGTCCACGAATTCAACGCCCTTCACGACGCGCCCGGCGTCGACGTCCAGACAGGGGATCACGCGCTTGAAGTGCACCTGATCACCGTAGCGATCAGCTTGCCAGTGCAGCCTGCGCTTCCGCGACCGTGAAGCGGTGCTCGTAAAGGGCGGTGCCCACGATCACGCCGTCGAGGGCGACCAGTCCCAGCTCCGCACGCAAGCTCGCAAGTCGCTCCAAGTCCTCGCGGGTGCCGATCCCGCCGGAGAAGATCACGCTGCCCTGCCCTGCCTCGCCCGCTACCCATGCGACCTCATCGCGGTTGGCGCCGTCGAGCATCCCGTCGTGGTCGATGTTGGTGAAGACGAAGTGGCGCACGCCGCGCTCGCGCAACGCGGCAAACGCCTCGCGCGCGGGCACGTCGGTGTTCTGCAACCAGCCGTGCGTGGCCACGTAGCCCCCCCGCACATCCACCCCCACGAGTATCCGGTCCGGTCCGTGAGCTTCGAGGGCCTCACTGAGCGCGTCGGGGTCGGTGAAAGCGACGGTGCCGAGGATCACGCGCGCAGCGCCCGCAGCCAGCGCCCGGTCGACCGCCTCGACGCTGCGCAGCCCGCCGCCGTACTGCACAGGCACTCCCGCATCGGAGGCGATGCGCTGCAGCTGCGCGACGTTCACCGGCTCGCCCAGCTTCGCGCCGTCGAGGTCCACCACGTGCAGGTACTCCGCGCCCGCGTCCACCCAGCCCTGGGCCGCCGACAGCGGATCCTCGTCATAGACCTTCTTCGCGTCGAAGTCGCCCTTCACCAGGCGCACGGCGTTGCCGCCGAGGATGTCGATCGCCGGGTAGAGCCTCACCGCGCGACGGACGGCAAATCGACGCTCTCGTGTGCGACGCAGATGCGCGCGAAGTTCCCCAGAAGCCGTAGGCCCGCAGCGGATGACTTCTCCGGGTGAAACTGCACGCCGTAGAAGGAGCCATGCTGAACGGCGCTCACAAACGGCCCGCCGTACTCCGCGACGCCAAGGATGTCGTCCTCGTCGGCGGGAACCGGCGCGAGCGAGTGCACGTGGTAGAAGGCGCAGCTCGCCGGCAGCTCGACGACCAGCGGCGAGTCCGGTCCCCCCTTCCCCGTACCGGGACGACGCGGGGACGATGTGGTGAACCTGACCTCGTTCCAGCCGATATGCGGCAGCTTCAGTCCAACAGCATCAAGCGGGCGCACCTCGCCGGGGACGATGCCCAGGCCCTCCGCACCGCCCAGCTCGCTGGATGAGTCGAACGCCAGCTGCATGCCCAGGCACACGCCCAGCACGGGCGTGCCCTGCGCGATGCGCTCGCGCAGCAGCTCGTCAAGGCCGAGGTCTCGGAGGTTCTCCATCGCGCGAGGGAACGCGCCCACGCCGGGGACGATCAGGCCTGCGGCGGCGCGCAGACGCTCGTGATCGCCGGTGATGCTCGCGCGCGCGCCCACGTGCTCGAGCGCCTTCTCCACCGAGCGGCGGTTGCCCATGCCGTAGTCGACGATCCCGATCTCCACGCTCATGTCAGCGTGCCCTTTGTGCTGGGCACGCCCGTCTCGGTTGGATCGATTGCCACCGCCTGGCGCAGCGCACGCGCGAACGCCTTGAACGCGGCCTCGATCATGTGGTGGGCGTTCGTGCCTGTTTCCACGCGCAGGTGCAGCGTCAGCTTGGCTGCGTTTGCGAGCGCGCGGAAGAACTCCTCGGTTAGCTCGTGGTCGAAGCCGCCGGTGGCGCCTGCGGGCAGGTCGGCTTCGAACAGCGTGAACGGTCGCCCGGAGATGTCGATCGCACAGCTCGCGCGCGCCTCATCCATGGGCACGGTGGCCGAGCCGTAGCGGGTGATGCCCGTGCGGTCGCCGAGCGCCTGATCGAGCGCCTGGCCGAACACGATCGCGGTGTCCTCGGCGGTGTGGTGTGCGCCCGTCTGCAGATCGCCGCTGACGGTCGTCTCCAGGTCGAGGCGGCCGTGACGCGCGAGCAGGTCGAGCATGTGGTCGAGGAAGCCCACGCCCGTGGTGCGCGTGCCTGCGCCGGCCCCATCCAGGGTCAGCGTCAGGCGAACATCCGTCTCGGCGGTGGCACGCTGGATCGTGGCTGTGCGGCTCATGTCGTCTGATTGTCGCGCACGCGGGCCTCCATCGACTCGGCGTGCACGTCAAAGCCCTCGGCCCGCGCGATCGGCGCTCCGGCGGCGGCGAGCTTGTTGACGGCGTCTCGAACTCGCACCTCGCCCATCGTGCGGCGGAAGTGCCGCGGCGCGAGCATGGAGGCGAAGCGCGCGGCCCCGCCGGTGGGCAGCACGTGGTTTGAGCCGGCGACGTAGTCGCCGAACGCGGTGGCGCTGGCGGCCCCCACGAACACGCAGCCGGCGCAGCTGACGATCGGCGCGAGCGCCTCCACGTCGGCGCCGATCAGCTCCAGGTGCTCGGGCGCGAACGCGTTGGCGAAGGCCAACGCGGATCGGGCGTCGGCCACGTGCACGATCGCAAACGCGGCGTCGCCAACCGTTGGGCGCTCCACGACCATTTTTTCTAGTGTTGCGGCGAGCGCATCGCACGCCTGCGCGGAGGGCGAGACGGCGGCGACGAGGCTGCCTGCGCCGTGCTCCGCCTGCGCGAGCATGTCCAGCGCCGCGAGGCCCAGCTCGTGCTCGCCGGCGTCAGCGCCGAGCGCGATGAGCAGGTCGCTGGGGCCGGCGAAGCCGTCGATTCCCACCTGTGCGGAGAGCTGGTGCTTGGCCTCCTGCACGTACAGGTTGCCGGGGCCGACGATCACGTCCACGCGTGCGACGGTGTCGGTGCCGTGCGCGAGCGCGGCGATCGCCTGGGCGCCGCCCATGCGGTACACGGTCTGCACCCCGCACAGGCGGCATGTGCCGAGGATCACCGGGTCGATCTGGCCGTCGGGGCCGGGAGGCGCGCAGACGACCACCTCCAGCACGCCGGCGGAGCGCGCAGTGACGACACCCATGACGACGGTGCTCGGATAGGGCGCCCGGCCGCCGGGCACGTACACGGCGGCGGAGCCCACCGGCACCTCTCGCAGGCTCACGCGCTGGCCCTGCACGAGATCGACGCTGGCGTCGCGTCCGACGCCGGCCTCGGCGACGCGTGCGACGTTCACGATCGCCACCTGCAGGCCCGCGATCAGCTCGCGCGAAAGCCGCGTGATCGCGTCGTCGAGCTCCTGGGGGGAGACGAGCAGCGGCCGTGGCTCGCCGCCGGCCGTGTCGAAGCGACGTGTGTAGTCCAGCACGGCGGCGTCGCCCTCCTCGCGAACCCGCGCGATGATCTGGCGCACGTCCTCCGCCACGGATGCGCCGTCGGGGATCAACGCACGCACGCGCGCGGCGGCGCCCGCGGGGCCGCCCAGGCGCTCGACGTCCTGCACGCTAAGGCGCTCGATCTGCATCTCAGGCGAGCTCGGGTGCGCCGCGTCCGCGCTGGGCGGCGGGGAGCTCACGCAGCTGCTCGAGCAGCGCGTCGATCGCAGCAGCCTTCAACTTGTGCGCCACGGGGTTGGCGATCAGCCGGGCGGTGCACACGACGATCTCCTCGCGCACGATCAGGTTGTTCTCGCGCAGCGTGGTGCCGGTGGCGGTGAGGTCGACGATCGCCTCGACCATGCCGGTCAGCGGCGCGAGCTCGACGGAGCCTTTGACCTCGACGATCTCTGACTGGCGGCCCGTTTCTTCGAGGTGGCGCGCGGCGATCCGCGGATACTTGGTGGCCACGCGCATCACCCCCAGCCGCCTGAGCGCCTCGTGCGCGGGGTCGGGCCCGGCCTTGCTGGCGAGCACCATCGTGCAGCGGCCGTAGCCGAGGTCGAGCAGCTCGTACACGTCGCGCCCGCCCTCGGCGGATCGCTGCGCTGCCTGCTCGAGCAGCACGTCCTTGCCGGTCACGCCCAGGTCAGCGGCGCCCGCCTCGACGTAGGTGGGTACGTCGGTGGGCCGCATGGTGATCACGCCGATGTCCTCGAACAGCAGCTTGCGGTCGTTGGAGCGCAGCTCGTCGGTGTCCAGGCCGAGCGCCTCCAGCAGATCGACGGTGCCGCCGAACAGCGCCCCTCGGGGGACGGCGATCGTGAGGCCGTGCAGCGAGCTCATCGTGGCGGCTCCGCGCGCTCGGCGGCGTCGCCTGGGCCGGACGGTCCGGCGAGCGCCAGCGCACCGGTGCCGCGCTCCTCGCCGGCGAGCGCGATGTGCAGACGGTCGACGCCGAGGGCGAAGCCGACTGCGGGCAGTTTGCGCCCGAAGCGGCCCAGCAGCTCGTCGTAGCGCCCGCCGCCGCCGATGGGGGCGCCGAGCGCGGGGTCATACACGTCGAACACGGCGCCCGTGTAGTAGCCGATGTTGCGCACCAGGCCGAGGTCGAAAATGATCCGCTCGGCGACGTCCGGCTCGAGCAGCTCGAGCACGTCGCGCAGGCCTTTCACGGCGGCCTCGGCCGGCGCGGGCGCATCGGCGAGCAGCTCGGGCCCGCCGCGGCGCTGGGGTACCTCGAGCAGCAGCTCGGCGGCCGCATCGCTGAGCCCCGACTCGGCGAGCAGCTCCTGCAAGCCGACGAAGTCACGCAGCACGAGCGCCTCCAGGAGCCCCTGGCGGACCGGCTCGTGTACCTCCAGGCTCGCCATCAGCGCAGGGAACAGCGAGGCGTCGCCGAGGCCGATGCGGTAGTCCTTCAGGCCGGTCGCATCCAGCGCGTGGCAGAGCACGGTGAGCGCCTCCGCGGTGCCCTGCGGCGCGGGCGCGCCGACGAGCTCGATGCCCGCCTGCAGCAGCTCACGCGGCTGCCCGCGCTGGGGGCGCACGCCGCGATAGCAGTGGGCGAAGTAGCAGAAGCGCAGCGGCGGCTCGCTCGAGGCATAGCGCGTGGCGACGACGCGCGCGATCGGCACGGTCATGTCCGAGCGCAGCGCGAGCACGGCGCCGGTCTCGTCGAACACCCGGTAGGCGGGGCGCGCTTCGGCCATGTCCGCACGCGCGAGCACCGACTCGTACTCGAGCGCGGGCGTGTACACCTCGCCGTAGCCGTGGCGCTCGAACACGCCGCGCAGGACGTCGGTGATCGCGCGCACCTCGCGCGTCTCGTCTGGGAGCACGTCGCGCGTGCCGCTCGGAATCGGGTGGATCATGTGACCCCCGTGATTATGCGTGCACGGGCTCCGTGGCCACACGCTCGATGCGTGCGCCAAGGTCGCGCAGGCGCTCGTCGATGCGCTCGTAGCCTCGGTCTATCTGGCGGATGTTCCCGATCTCGCTGGGACCGTCGGCGCACAGGGCGGCGAGCAGCATCGCCATGCCGGCACGGATGTCGGGCGACTCGACGCGTGCGCCGCGCAGCCGCCGCGGCCCGGTGATGATCGCGCGGTGCGGGTCGCACATGACGATGTCCGCGCCCATCAGGATCAGCTTGTCGGTGAAGATCAGGCGGTTCTCGAACATCCACTCGTGCACGAGGATCGAGCCCTCCGCCTGCGTGGCGAGGGCAACGGCGATCGAGGTCAGATCAGCGGGGAACGCGGGCCAGGGACCGTCCTGGATCTTGCTCTTGTACTCCCCCACGTCCGCCTGCACGACGAGCTTCTGTCCGCCGGGCACGACGACGTCGTTGCCATGTAGCTCCGAGCGCAGGCCGACGCGTTCGAAAACGAGGCGGATCATGCGCAGGTCGCCGGGAACGGTGTCCTTGATGCGCAGTTCCCCGCCGGTCACGCCGGCGAGCGCCATGAAGCTGCCGATCTCGATGTGGTCGGGGGCGATGTCGTGTGTGCAGCCGTGCAGTCGCTCGATGCCCTCGACGGTGATTACGTTGGAGCCGATGCCGTGGATGTCAGCGCCCATCTTCACGAGCATGCGCGCGAGGTCCTGCACGTGCGGCTCGCAGGCGGCGTTGCCGATCACGGTCGTCCCCGGCGTGAGCGCTGCCGCCATGAGCGCGTTCTCGGTCGCCATCACCGAAGGCTCGTCCATGAACACGTCCGTGGGTCGCAGGCCGCGCGGGGCGTTGAGCACGATCTCGCCGTCGCAGTCCGTGAGCGCGCCCATTGCGCGGAACGCATCCAGGTGTGGGTCCAGGCGTCGCCGACCGATCACGTCACCGCCGGGCGGCGGCATGACCGCGCGCCCGAAGCGCGCCAGCAGCGGCCCGGCAAGCAGGAAGGACGCCCTAATCGACTCAGCCAGCTCGGCCTCGATCTCTACCTCGTGCACGTTGGCGCCGCAAAGCACAAGTTCGTTGGGCTGGCGCCAGCTGACCTGAACGCCGATCGCCTCGAGAATCTCGAGCATCGCATCCACGTCGCGGATGCGCGGGACATTGCCCACGACCACCTCGTCCTCGGTGAGGACGCTGGCGGCGAGGATCGGCAGCGCCGCGTTCTTGTTCCCGGCCGGCACCATCGTGCCCGACAGCGGGACGCCGCCTTCGATGACGAACTTCTCCATGAGCTTTGGGCGCCCTCCGCTCGTCGCCGGGGATCCACCCGCCGCACCGGTCGAACGCCTGGCAAGCGTAACAGCCATCGGACACGGAGTTCGGGCCCCAAGGCTATGCACCTGCATCGCCGGCCGAGGAGCCGCGTCCGCGACGTCAGCCGTCCCCGATGCAAGTTCCATTGCAGCGGATGATGCCTGGATCCTAGTCCTGAAGCCAAATCTTCCGTCAACGGGTCGCACGCACACACGTTCGCTTCGTTGCCGTCCGACGGGCTTCCTATCTTACGAACACATGTTCCCCCCCACGCCAAAGAACAAGCTTGCGCAGCGCGCGCTCGGTGCTCTACGTGTGGCCCGCTCGTTCCTGTTGCTCGAGGACGACTACGAGGTCGACTGGGAGGTCGGCCAGGACGAGCGCACCGCCGTACCGCATCCGCACCGAGCGCCGCTGCGCGGAGGGTGCGCCCAGCGTCGCGCCGGCCTCGTGCCGGCGCGGCCGCAGGCGTGTCTCTCGCCGGTGGCGTGCAAGGACGCGGCCCCCAACGGGGCACGTTCGCACCGGGCTGAGCGGTCGAACGAGCGCGGGCAGCTCGAGCCCACATCCAGCTGCAAAGCGCGCATCGCTCGCTAGCTCTCGCGGGGCACACGGAGCGGAGGGCCAAGTCGCCAAAAATTGCGACGCATGCGCGGGTATTAGTGAGAACGACGACGGGCCACCCCAAGGTGGCCCGCGTGACTGAAAAACCGGCGGCGTCCTACTCTCCCAGGCCCTTGCGGGCCAAGTACCATCGGCGCTGAGGGGCTTAACTGCTCTGTTCGGAATGGGAAGAGGTGTTTCCCCCTCGCCAAGGCCACCGGAAAAAGGCGAAAGACCACGCCCTCACGGTCCCTCAAAACTGCACAGTAGCCACTGCGGGTAACACACGCCCTTCCGGGCCTTCTACCCCGAAGGGTAAAAGTAATCCGTCAAGCCCTCGACCCATTAGTACCGGTCTCCTTCGCACGTTACCGTACTTCCAGATCCGGCCTATCAACCTGGTGGTCTACCAGGGGTCTTACTCCCTCTAGGGGATGGGAGAGTTCATCTTGAGGCCGGCTTCCCGCTTAGATGCTTTCAGCGGTTATCCGATCCACACGTAGCTAGCCTGCTATGCCCTTGGCAGGACAACAGATACACCAGAGGTGCGTTCATCCCGGTCCTCTCGTACTAGGGACAAATCCTCTCAACTCTCCAACGCCCACGGCAGATAGGGACCGACAGTTTTGTTACCACGGGCTCCCATGTGGAGCCCGCGGGCCAGGTCATTTCTGCCTGGCTCTGCATGTCGCCATGCAGCTCGGACTATATCTTCACGAGGGCATCACTCCCCGTGTTCGGCGTATAGTCTCTGAGGATTCTGAATCGCTACCGATGATCTCCGTCCACCGCACGTTCCTGTAACGACCCGCGCCATTCATCGAAAGCGCGTCGTCCAAGAGTCTGGAGAATCCTCCAGACGTGCGATGGATACCTTCGGCCATCGCTCTCACGATCGCCGCAAACTTCTCAAAGTCCCCTTGCTTCGAGGACAAGAGAGGCGACCGCTCAAAGAATGGGATGACGTGCGTCAAAAGGTCCTCACGTCGTCGAACGACGTAGACCAGAGCACGGTCCCTTCTTCCGTTGGGCTTGATGTAGCCGGTTCCTCCGAATCTCTCACGAATCAACCTAAGCACCTGGCTCCTGTCACCGTTCTGGCTGACATGGAACTCAGGCACAAGTTGGTAGCCGCTACGACACGAAGGATTCCGGTTGACGGCGACTGCAAAGCAGCCCTCGCCATCTACGAAGCCCGAGATGTAGCTATCCAGCCTTTCCTGCTGATTGTCCGCACCCGACACATTGTCACGGTACCGCCCACTTAGGACGGAACTCGTAGTGCGGGATACACGGGTTTTCCAGCATATAGCCGAATTTATAGACAGCAACGGTTAACTTACTGTCTCACGACGTTCTGAACCCAGCTCGCGTACCGCTTTAATGGGCGAACAGCCCAACCCTTGGGAGCAACTCCACCCCCAGGATGCGACGAGCCGACATCGAGGTGCCAAACCGGGCCGTCGATGTGGACTCTTGGGCCCGATAAGCCTGTTATCCCCGGAGTACCTTTTATCCGTTGAGCGACGGCACTTCCACTTGCTACCGCCGGATCACTAAGACCTGCTTTCGCACCTGCTCGACTTGTCAGTCTCGCAGTCAAGCTCCCTTACTACCTTTACGCTCTACACACGATTTCCAACCGTGATGAGGGAACCTTTGTGCGCCTCCGTTACATTTTGGGAGGCGACCGCCCCAGTCAAACTACCCGCCTGGAACTGTCCAGCACCCGGATTCACGGAATGCTGTTAGAAATCCAATACACCAAGGGTGGTATCTCAAGGTTGGCTCCACGCTAGCCGCAACCAGCGCTTCAAAGCCTCCCACCTATCCTGAGCGAAATGCACCGAACTCCAATACCAGGTTGTAGTAAAGGTTCACGGGGTCTTTCCGTCTAGCCGCGGGTACTCGGCATCTTCACCGAGACTGCAATTTCACCGAGCTCCTCGTTGAGACAGCGCTGAAGTCGTTACGCCATTCGTGCAGGTCGGAACTTACCCGACAAGGAATTTCGCTTTGACACTGTTACTCCTCAGGCTTCCACTTGCACAACCTGAGTGGACTGAAACCGAAGTCTCAGCGGGTCGATCATTTCTGCCGACCTCTGCATGTCGCCATGCAGGACGGACCATATCTTGCCCACCAAACTGGGCCCTGGCGTGTGGTCTCTGAGGGGTCAACCCGCGCGCGGGCGACTTCCCTGCTGATTGTCCGCACCGGACGCATTGTCACTGTCCCGAAGGCCAGTAGCGCCGGATGCTCGGAGTTTCCAGCATACAGCCAGGTTTTACTAAGGCAGCTTGTATTCACCTTAGGACCGTTATAGTTACGGCCGCCGTTTACCGGGGCTTAGCTTCGCTGCTTCGGGTCAAGCCCTAACAACTCCACGTAACCTTCCGGCACCGGGCAGGCGTCAGCCCCTATACGTCGTCTTTCGACTTAGCAGAGACCTGTGTTTTTGGTAAACAGTCGCTTCAGCCAATTCACTGCGGCCCTCTCAGGCTCCACTCGCGAGGAGTTTCACCTTACTGGGGCGCCCCTTATCCCGAAGTTACGGGGCGATTTTGCCGAGTTCCTTAACGAGGGTTATCTCGATCACCTTAGTATTCTCTACTTGCCCACCTGTGTCGGTTTTGGTACGGGCACGCGCTTCCTCCCTAGAGGATTTTCTTGGAGGCATGGCGTCAGGAACTCGCCGGCTTAACGCCAGCTGGCATCGCACCTCAGGTTATGCGGCCCCGCATTTAACAAGGGCCACCCCTACATGCTTACCCCAGGACAACCATCGCCTGGGTTTCCCTAGCCTTCCTCGTCCCCCCATCGGTCAAACGGAAGCGACGTGGTACAGGAATATCAACCTGTTGGCCATCGACTACGCCTTTCGGCCTCGCCTTAGGTCCCGACTAACCCTGAGCAGACGAACTTTACTCAGGAATCCTTGGGCAATCGGTGGAGAGGATTCTCACCCCTCTTTCGTTACTTATGCCGGCATTCTCACTTCCCACGCCTCCACGGCTGGCTTACGCCGCCGCTTTACTGGCGTAGGAACGCTCTCCTACCGCGCGATCGACCCGAAGGTCTCACGCACCCGCAGCTTCGGTGACTAGCTTGAGCCCCGTTACATTGTCCGCGCTCGAACACTTGACCAGTGAGCTGTTACGCACTCTTTCAAGGGTGGCTGCCTCTAAGCCAACCTCCTGGTTGTCTATGCACTCGAACATCGTTTCCCACTTAGCTAGTACTTAGGGACCTTAGCTGGCGGTCTGGGCTGTTTCCCTTTTGACGCTGAAGTTTATCCCCCAGCAACTGACTCCCGGAGTAAACGTAATTGGTCTTCGGAGTTTGCCTGAAGTCGGTAACCTGGTAGGGCCCCTAATCCAAACAGTGCTCTACGGCCAATACGCAATTTATCCGAGGCTATACCTAAATATATTTCGGAGAGAACCAGATATCACTGAGCTTGATTAGCCTTTCACTCCGACCCACAGGTCATCCGCCCAGTTTTCAACCTAGGTCGGTTCGGCCCTCCACGAGGTCTTACCCCCGCTTCAGCCTGCCCATGGGTAGCTCGCCCAGTTTCGGGTCTACCGCCTACGACTATGTCGCCCTATTAGGACTCGCTTTCGCTACGGCTCCGCTCATCGCTTAACCTTGCCGCAGACGAGTAACTCGCCGGCTCGTTATGCAAAAAGCACGCGGTCACAGGACAAGCCTGCTCCCACCGCTTGTAGGCACGCGGTTTCAGGTACTATTTCACTCCCCTTCCGGGGTACTTTTCACCTTTCCCTCACGGTACTTGTCCGCTATCGGTCACCAAGGAGTACTTAGCCTTGGAGGGTGGTCCCCCCAGGTTCAGTCCGCGTTTCACGGGTGCGGACTTACTCAGGAACGCCTGACAGGAGATCGTGCAGTTTCGTCTACGGGACGATTGCCCTCTATGGTGCGCGGTTCCACGCGCTTCGACTACCACACGATTTTGTAACTCCTGCCGAGCCAGACACAGCTCGGAACAGGCGCCCTACAACCCCTGACAGACAACGCGTGTCCGCTTACATCTGCCAGGTTTGGGCTGATCCCCTTTCGCTCGCCACTACTCAGGGAGTCTCTGTTGATTTACTTTCCTCGGGGTACTGAGATGTTTCACTTCCCCCGCTTGTCTTCCGCCGGCCTATGTGTTCAGCCGGGGATAACGCCGCATTACCAGCGTTGGGTTTCCCCATTCGGGAATCCACGGGTCAATGGCTATTCAGCGCCTAACCGTGGCTTATCGCAGCCGTTCACGCCCTTCGTCGACTCTTGGTGCCAAGGCATCCACCGTGTGCCCTTACTATCTTGACGGTGATCTGGCCCAACGAGATCTCACGTCCCTTACGGAACGCTTCGACCTTGTAGGGCCCGGTGATACCCGTTTATTCAGCCGCCGCTTATCGATGGCGGCTGATGTGGCTTCTGTGCAGTTTTCAAGGACCGTGGAGAGGCGTATAACGCCGGCCGACGTCGCGTACTGCGGTCACGCTCTCTGGCGTGTCCAACGCGATTCCGGCGGACGCCGGTCTCTCAAAACTCAACAGCATGCTGGGGTAGTTTGCGGCCGGCGCTCCACGGGCTCCCGAAGTAGTGCGGGAGTCGAGTTGCGTGCGGCCATCCAGCCAGGTTCGGTCGACATGCTAGGCCCGATCCGCTTAGTCATCACCATGTCACATACCCAATGCTTGAGTATTGACGGACGTGGCGACCGCGCGGGTCTGCCTTACGCGCCCCTTGCGGGGCACAGGCAGTCCCTGGATCGGGGCACCGCTAGGTGCTCCCTAGAAAGGAGGTGATCCAGCCGCAGCTTCCGCTACGGCTACCTTGTTACGACTTCACCCCAGTCACGAGCCCCACCTTCGACGGCTCCCTCCCTTGCGGGTTAGGCCACCGGCTTCGGGTGTTGCTCACTCCCGTGGTGTGACGGGCGGTGTGTACAAGGCCCGGGAACGTATTCACCGCGGCAATGCTGATCCGCGATTACTAGCAACTCCGCCTTCATGCAGGCGAATTTCAGCCTGCAATCCGAACCGAGACGCACTTTAAGGGATTCGCTCCACCTCGCGGTATCGCAGCCCTCTGTATGCGCCAATGTAGCACGTGTGTAGCCCTGGACATAAGGGGCATGAGGACTTGACGTCATCCCCACCTTCCTCCGGTTTGTCACCGGCAGTCTCGCATGAGTCCCCAACTAAATGCTGGCAACATGCGACGGGGGTTGCGCTCGTTGCGGGACTTAACCCAACATCTCACGACACGAGCTGACGACAGCCATGCACCACCTGTGAAAGTGCCCCGAAGGGAAGACGTGTTTCCACGCCGGTCACTCACATGTCAAGCCCAGGTAAGGTTCTTCGCGTCGCGTCGAATTAAACCACATGCTCCGCTGCTTGTGCGGGCCCCCGTCAATTCCTTTGAGTTTTAGCCTTGCGGCCGTACTCCCCAGGCGGGCAACTTAATGCGTTAGCTTCGACACGGGGGGAGTCGACACCCCCCACATCTAGTTGCCATCGTTTACAGCGTGGACTACCAGGGTATCTAATCCTGTTTGCTCCCCACGCTTTCGCGTCTCAGCGTCAGTCACGTCCCAGCGAGCTGCCTTCGCCATTGGTGTTCCTCCTGATATCTGCGCATTTCACCGCTACACCAGGAATTCCACTCGCCCCTTCCGGACTCTAGCCCGACAGTATCCACCGGCATTCCAGGGTTGAGCCCTGGACTTTCACAGCGGACTAATCGGGCCGCCTACACGCTCTTTACGCCCAATAATTCCGGACAACGCTTGCACCCTACGTATTACCGCGGCTGCTGGCACGTAGTTAGCCGGTGCTTCTTGTGAAGGTACCGTCACTCCGTCCGGCTATTCACCGGAGAAGCTTCGTCCCAACTGAAAGGGGTTTACAACCCGAAAGCCTTCTCCCCCACGCGGCGTTGCTGCGTCACGCTTTCGCGCATTGCGCAAGATTCCCCACTGCTGCCTCCCGTAGGAGTCTGGGCCGTGTCTCAGTCCCAGTGTGGCTGATCGTCCTCTCAGACCAGCTACCCATCGAAGCCTTGGTGAGCCGTTACCTCACCAACAAGCTAATGGGCCGCGGGCCCATCTCGATGCGGAGGCCGAAGCTTCCTTTCCCCTTGCGGGCACATCCGGTATTAGCCCGAGTTTCCTCGGGTTGTCCCGGTCATCGAGGCAGGTAACCCACGTGTTACTCACCCGTTCGCGGCTCTGCCCCAGGGCAAGCCCTGGTTCGTCGCTCCACTTGCATGTGTTAAGCACGCCGCCAGCGTTCGTCCTGAGCCAGGATCAAACTCTCCGTGAAGAACTTCACGAAAAGCTGTCATCGGTTTGCTTTTGCCGGTCGCGCGCAAGCGTGCTCACGGCTACGGCACGCGGGACCTATACACCGTGGTCCCACACCATGACGGGGTACTTCTCTACTTGACTCTTTGACCGCCACCCGGATGCGTTCGCCGATCTTGCGATCGACGGCGCGCCCGCCGGCGGGTCGAACCTGGACGCACACCACGATCCGAAGCGGATCGTAGATGCGCATGCTGTTGAGTTTTCAAAGACCGCCTAGCCTCACCGAAAGGGCTTCCTTCTGGAGAAGACCGATCCGACCCAGCGCCCAGGGGCACCTGCGGGCCGACCGGGGAGTATAGCGCTCCGCGGGCGGGTAGCGCTAACTCGCGCGTAGACGACGGAAACGGCGCTTGCCCACCTTCAGGATCTGGCCGTCCGCCTGCTCGCAGGGCACGTCGTGGCGCCCCGCCTCGATTGGCTGCTCACCGAGCGTCACGCCCCCCTGGTCGATCATTCGGCGTGCCTCCGAGCGCGAGACCCCGAACTCCCGCGCGATCAGGCCGGGCAGATGCACGACGCCCTCGGCGCACTCGAAGCGCGCGTCCTGGACCTCGTCAGGGATGCCGCGCTGTACGAAGACGCGGTCGAAGTGGCTCTCCGCCTCCGATGCGGCCTGCTCGGAGTGCAGCCAGGAGACAAGGCGCCGCGCGAGCCCGCGCTTCGCGTCGCGCGCGGAGAGATCGCCCACGTCCTCGCCGGTGCGCGCGCCGGCGGCCTGCGCGTCCGCATCGATCAGCAGCCTGTAGTACTCACCGAGCGCCTCGTCGGGGATGCTCATCGTCTTGCCGTACATGTCCTCGGGTGCGTCGGTCACCCCGATCTGGTTGCCCAGGGACTTAGACATCTTCTGATGTCCGTCCACTCCGACGAGGATCGGCATCGTCAGGATCGCCTGCTGGGGCTTGCCGTACGCGCGCTGGATGTCCCGCCCGAGCAGCAGGTTGAACTTCTGGTCTGTGCCCCCGAGCTCCACGTCGGCGTCGATCGCCACAGAGTCATAGCCCTGTAGCAGCGGATACATGAGCTCGAGCATGGAGATCGGCTCGCCCGCGCTCCAGCGTTTGGCGAAGTCGTCTCGCTCGAGCAGCTGCGCTGCCGTGGCCGTGCCCACGAGCGTCAACAGGTCCGTCATCGGCATATCGAGCCATTCGCTGTTGCGCCGGACCTCCAGACGCTCGGGGTCCGCGTCGAGGATCTTCAGTGCCTGCTCCTGGAAGGTCGCCGCGTTGGCTTCGATCTCCTCGGCGGAGAGCATCGGGCGTAGCGTCGAGCGCCCCGACGGGTCGCCCACACGCGCCGTGTAGTCGCCCACGATCAGCACCACCCTGTGCCCCGCGTCCTGAAACTCGCGCAGCTTGCCCAGCACCACCGCGTGCCCGAGGTGGATGTCCGGCGCGGTCGGGTCGATGCCGAGCTTCACGCGCAGCGGGCGCGCCTCCGCGCGAGCCTTGCGGAGCTTCTCCGCCAGCGCGCCCTCCGGGAGGCTGTCGACGGCGTTGGCGGCGAGCCGCGCGGCGTCGTCGGCGGCCGCGTCGTGGGCGTTTGACATCACGGCCAATGCTAGACTCTCGCCCCCTGGAGGGGCTCACCGCGGGCCGCGCTCAGCGCCTCGCGCCGTTTAGACCGGGTCCTTCAAGTACCGCGGAGTGCCGCCCCGCAGCTGCCCATGAGCGATGACGATCGCCCCGACATACCGTTCACCACCAGGCGCCGCCTGAAGCGGCTGCGGTTCACGGCGATCCTGTTCGCCGTGCTCGTACTGGGCGTCATCTCCTTCGCCTTCGGGATGTTCGTCGCGGTCGCCTCGGATCTCCCGTCGCTCACCAAGGAATTCTCCCAGTACAAGAACGAGCAGAGCTCGATCCTGACGGACGACCTCGGCCATCCGATCGGCGTTCTCAGCCAGGAGAATCGCGTGATCGTTGCCTCCCGGCAGATCCCGCGGCTCGTCGAGGACGCGGTGGTTTCGATCGAGGACAAGCGCTTCTGGAGCAACAGCGGCGTCGACCTGCGCGGCATCGCGCGCGCATTCCTCGACGACATCGAGCACAAAGGCGCCGTCCAGGGCGCCTCCACGATCGAGGAGCAGTTCATCAAGAACGCCCTGCAGGCCCAGTCGCATCGAACGATCTTCGAGAAGATGCGCGAGGCGGCGCTCGCATATCAGCTCTCCCACAAGTGGTCGAAGGAAAAGATCATCACCGCCTACCTCAACACGATCTACTTCGGCAGCGGCGCATACGGGATCGAGGCCGCCGCGCAGACGTACTTCGGCCGAGAAGTCAACCATCTCGGCTGCGGGGCTCCGCCAGCGCACGAACTATGCGTGGAGCAGCTCAAACCGTGGGAGGCGGCGCTCCTGGCAGGCATCATCCAGTCGCCCACGGAGTACGACCCGGCGACACACCCCATGGCCGCCAGGGAACGCCGTGACGTGGTCCTGGAACAGATGCGCGAGCAGGGCTACATCAGCGGCGCCGTTTACCGAGAAAGCATAAGACAGGCGCTGCCGGCAGCAGCGGAGATCCAGGCCCCGCAGGAGCAGACGGTGGAAGGGGTCGACGCGGGCTACTTCACGAGTTGGGTGCAGCAACAAGTGATCGAACGCTACGGCGCCAGGCGCGCATTCGACGGCGGCCTGAAGATCAAGACGACGCTCAACCTCCAACTGCAGCGGGCGGCCGAACGCGCCGTCGGCGACTACCTCGCCAATCCCGAAGGCCCGTCCGCGGCGCTCGTAGCGATCGAAAACTCCACCGGCGAGGTGCGCGCGATGGTGGGCGGGCGCAACTACGAAGAAAGCCCGTTCAACCTCGCCACCGAGGGCGAGCGCCAGCCCGGTTCCTCATTCAAGGCGTTCGATCTCGCCGCTGCGCTGGAGCAGGGCATCTCGCCCGAATCGGTGTGGCCGTCGAAGGAAAAGACCTTCTACGTACGCGGGCCGGGGGGGATCGAAAAATTCGTCGTGCACAACGACGAAGGTGCCTACACAGGCGAGAACACCCTGACCGGCGCGATCGCGTACTCCGACAACTCGATCTTCGCCGAAGTCGGCCTGAAGGTGGGTACCAAGCGCATCGCCAAACTCGCACACGAAATGGGCATCACGACGCCGCTTTCGACCAACCCCGCGATGACGATCGGCGGGCTCACAATCGGCGTGACGCCGTTGGACATGGCACACGCCTACGAGACGATCGCCCACGGAGGCGAACGTGTCACGGGCACCCTGGCCGAAGGGGAAGAGCCCGTGGGGATCCAGGAAGTGGACGCCGGCAGCCAACCGCTGCCGGACGGCTCGCGCCACGACGTCAACCATGTCCGCACGAGGCGCGTGCTGCCCTCGAGCGTCGCCGCCACCGAGACCTCGATGCTCGAGACGGTGCTCGAGTACGGCACCGGCAAAGCGGCGGCGATCGGCGAGTTCGCGGCTGGGAAGACCGGCACGACCTCCAACTATGGCGACGCGTGGTTCGTCGGCTGGGACTCCAAGTACACGGTCGCCGTGTGGGTCGGCTATCCCAACAAGCTGATCCCCATGACGACGGACTTCGACGGCACGCCCGTCCTGGGAGGCACCTTCCCGGCGCTGATCTGGCACGAATTCCAGATGGGCGCCCTGCAGATAGAAAAGGAACGCTCCGAACGGGCAGCCGCCCACGGCCACACTGGGGCCGTGACCGGCGCGGGCGCCTCCGAAGTCAGCTCCACACCCGCCCCTGCGAGCACGCCGGCCACATCCCCCTCCGCCCCAGGCAAGACCAACGGCAAGGCGACGACACCAGGCGCGACGGGCAACGAAGCGGGCGAAGGCACGGGCGCGGCCACTCCCGAAAAAGCCGCCGCCGAACCGGCCCACGAAACGCCCAGCGCGCCCGCGACCTCCACCCCGGCCACGCCGGGCGCACCCGCCACACCGACGCCCTCCCCGTCTCAGACGGGTGGGGTTAGCGCCAGCCCGTAGGACACGCTAGCCCGCGGCGAGTTGCAGACGTGGGCGTGAGACGTTCGGGTTCCCGGCGACGGCAAAGCGCCAGCGCAGCTCAACCGCGCGGGTGATGCCGACCCGGATGCCATCCAAGATCACGGGCTCATGCCAACCGGTGGGCGGGTGCCCAAAGCGTACGGGTCCGCTGGACAGGCTGGTGTCGTTCTGCGCCAGCGAGACGTCCAGCGCCTGCGTCAGCTTCCCCGGCCCAGAGCACAGGTCGTGATCGCCGATCGGCCGGCGCTCATCGCCCGGCCTACGGCGACGGGCGCGCATCAGCTCGATGCCCGAAAGCGGCTCGAGCGCGCGGATCAGCACCGCCGCCCCCACGCCCTCCCGCTCGCAGACGGCGTTCAGCATCGCATGCACGCCGTAGGAGCGGTACACGTATGCCTGTCCTGGGGGCCCGAAGATCACGCGCGTACGCGGCGTGAGGCCCACGAACGCGTGACACGCCGGCTCGCTCTCGTGGTAGGCCTCTGTCTCCACGATCACGCCCGACACGTCTTCGTGCTCGACGACGCAGCCGATCAGCCCCCGCGCGACCTCCAGCACCGGTCGATCGTAGAAATCAGCGGGCAGGACTCGCATCCCCGTCCCAGGACGATGCGAGCGTGCTTCGCGCGCTCGCAAGCTGCTCGCGCACGCGCGCCAGCGAGGTGCCGCCCTCGGACACCTTCGACTCCAGCCACGCACTCTGCGTGAGCACGCGCTCGAAGTCGTCTTTGTGTGCCGCGAGCGTGTCGCTGTGTGCGGCCAGCTCCTGCGCGCTCAGCTGCGATAGCGGCTTGCCCGCGTCCAGCGCGCTGCGCACGAGCCCGGCGACGACCCCGTGGGCCTCACGGAAGGGCATGCCCAGGCGCACGAGCAGGTCGGCGACGTCCGTCGCGGCGATCAGCTCGTCGGCCGCCGCATCGCGCATGCGCTCACGATTGAAGCTGACGCCGGCGAGCATCCCGCGCGCCGCCGCGAGCGTCATCTGCAGCGTGTCGACGGCGTCAAAAAGGTGCTCCTTGTCCTCCTGCAGGTCCTTGTTGTAGGTCAGCGGCAGCGCGTGCATGACGCCGTGGAACGCAGCCAGGTGGCCCACCACGCGCGGCGCCTTCGCGCGCAGCAGCTCCGCCGCGTCGGGGTTCTTCTTCTGCGGCATGATCGAAGACGTCGCGCTCCATGAGTCGGGCAGCACACAGAAGCCGAACTCGGCGCTGCACCAAAGCACGAGCTCCGCGCCCAGGCGCGAGAGATGCGTCGAGCACGTCGCCGCCGCGCCTAGGTAGTCCAGCACGAAGTCCCGCCCCGAGACCGCGTCGATCGAGTTCGGGGTAACGCTCGAGAAGCCGAGCTCCCGCGCGACCATGGCCCGGTCGGTGTCGAAGTTGACGCCGGCTAGGGCACCAGCTCCGAGTGGCAGCGAGGAGGTTTGCGTCTCGGTGAACCCGAAGCGCTCGCGGTCGCGCTGGAGCATCCAGAAGTACGCAAGCAGGTGGTGGCCCAGGTACACGGGCTGGGCGCGCTGAAGGTGGGTGTAGCCGGGCATCGCCCAGTCGATGTGCTCCTCGGCGCGCTCGAGCAGGGTCGCCATCAGCGCGCTGATCGCGTTTCGGGTCTCGACGCACTGCTCGCGCGTGTACATCGCCAGATCGGTGACCACCTGGTCGTTGCGCGAGCGCGCCGTATGCAGCCGTCCTCCGACCGGTCCGACGATCTCCGTCAGGCGCCGCTCGATCGCCATGTGGATGTCTTCGTCGTCGCGCTCGATGCGAAACCCGCCGTCCGGCTCGAGCTCCCGCGCGACCTGATCGAGCCCAGCCAGCAGCGCGTCGCGATCCTCGTCGGAGATGATGCTCCGCGCGGCGAGCATCTTCGCGTGCGCGCGCGACTGCTCGACGTCCTGCGGCCACAGCCGTCGATCGAACGCGACCGACGTGTTCAACCGCTGGAAGACTGGGTCCTGGGGCTCGTGGAAGCGCGACACGGGCGCTCAGTCTACGGCGGCCGGCGTGGCGGCCAGCACCGCGGCCAGCTCCTGCGCCACCCGCGTGATCTGCCCCTCGGTGATCTCCGGGAAGAACGGCAGCGCCAGGGAGCGCGCGGCGACGTCCTCGCAAACTGGGAACTCTCCCTCGCGGTGGCCGAAGCGATCGCGGTAGAAGCTCATCAGGTGGATCGCCGGCAGGTAGGGCTTGCTCTGGATTCCGACAGCCGCGAGTGCGCGTACCGTCTCGTCGCGATCCACGCCGCGTGGAACCTGCACGACGAACACGAACCAGCCGCGGCGGTCGCCGCCGGAATCCGGACATGGGAGCTCGAGCGCGTCGATCTCCGCGAGGGCGTCGCGGTAGAGGCCGGCGGCGCGCGCCCGCTGGGCGAGCATCTCCTCTAGACGGCCCAGCTGGGCGATGCCGAGCGCGCAGGCGATGTCCGAGAGCCGGTAGTTGAAGCCGAGGCGGTCGTGGTCGAGCCACCCCATGTCCGGTGCCCGACCCTGGTTTCGCTCGGAGTCGATGCGCTCCTTCAGCGCTGGGTCCGACAGCGTGAGCATGCCGCCCTCGCCGGTCGTCAGCTGCTTGTTGGCGTAAAAGCCGAACGCCGCGGGATGGCCGCGCGCGCCGACAGCGAGGCCGTCGGCGTGCACCGCGCCGAGTGCCTCGCAGGCATCCTCGACGATCGCGAGGTCGTATCGTTGCGCGAGCTGCTCGAAAGCGGTCATCGCGGCTGGATACCCGAAGATATGCACCGGCAGAAGTGCCCGCGTGCGCTCGCTGACCGCAGCCGCAGCCGCCTCCGGGTCGAGGTTCAGGGTCACCGGGTCGATGTCCGCGAACACAGGGCGCGCGCGCTCGTAAAGCGCGGCGTTGGCTGAGGCCACGAACGAGAAGGGGCTGGTGATGACCTCATCGCCCTCCCCCACACCGATGGCTCTGAGCGCTAGGTGCAGGCCGGCTGTTCCGCTGCTGACGGCGCTGGCAAGCGGCGCGCCGATGCGCTCGGCGAACGCGCGCTCAAACTCCTCAAGACGCGGCCCCAGTGATAGCTGGCCGGAGCGCAGCACAGCGAGCACTGCCTGCTCCTCTAGCCTGCCGAGCACCGGGCGGGCCAGCGGGATCGGCTCCCGAGCACCATCGCGCGCATCCGGCGCGTGCGCCACTAAGGCCGTCCGCTCGCGTCGTCCACGAATGGGGATCCCAGCGCCGCCTCGGCGGCGGCGCGCCGATCGCCCTGCATGCCGTACTCGAGCGAGTCGACCAGAGCGTCCCACGATGCGGCGATCAGGTTCTCTGCGACGCCGATCGAGCCCCACACGCTGCGCCCGTCCGAGGCGTCGATCAGCACGCGCGTGACCGCGCCGGTGCCCTTCGTCTCATCGAGGATTCGCACCTTGTAGTTGACGAGGTCGATGTCCTTCAGGTGCGGGTGGATCTCGCCGATCGCGTCGCGCAGGGCGCGGTCGAGCGCGTTCACCGGCCCGTTGCCCTCGGCGGTGCGCACGTAGCGCTCTCCGCCCAACCAGATGCGCACCGTGGCCTCGGTGGTGGCGCGCCCGTCGGCGCGCTTCTCGACGATCACGCGCCAGGACTCCAGGCGGAACAGCGGGTCGTACTCGCCAGCCTCCTTGCGCAGCAACAGCTCGAAGGAGCCGTCCGCGGCCTCGAACTGAAAGCCCTCGTGCTCGAGCGCCTTAACGCGCTCCACGACACGCTGCGCGAGCGCGTCGTCGACGGCGATCCCCGCCTGCTGCGCCTTCTCCACGACGGTGCCGCGGCCGGAAAGCTCGGAGATGAGCACGTCACGGCCGTTGCCCACGACCGCGGGGTCGACGTGCTCGAACGTCTGCGGCTCGGCGCGCACGCCGGCGGCGTGCAGACCCGCCTTGTGCGCGAAGGCGTGCTTGCCCACATACGGCTGCGCCGGGTTGGGCGTGCGGTTCAGCAGCTCATCCACGAAATGAGCGGTCTCTGTCAGCCTCGCGAGCTGCTCGGGCGCGAGCAGCTGCGCGCCCATCTTCAGCTGCAGGTCGGCGATGATCGTGATCAGGTTCGCGTTGCCCGTGCGCTCGCCGATCCCGTTGACCGTCCCCTGCACCTGTGTGGCGCCGCATTCGACCGCAGTGAGGGTGTTGGCCACCGCGCAGCCCGAATCATCGTGGGTGTGGATGCCGAGCGGTGTGCCCGGCAGCGCTTCTCTGACGACGGCGAACGCGGTTCTCATATGGGGAGGAAGCGAGCCTCCGTTGGTGTCGCAGAGGACCAGCCTCTCGGCCCCCGCCTCGGCGGCGACGCGTAGGCAGTCCAGCGAGTACGCCGGGTCGAGCGCGAAGCCGTCGAAGAAGTGCTCGGCGTCGAGCAGCACGCGCTTGCCGGCGCGCACGAGGAACGCCACCGAATCGGCGATCATCGCGAGGTTCTCCTCACGCGAGACACGCACGACCTTCTCGACGTGCAGCACCGACGCCTTGCCGACGATCGTGCAGGCGGGTGCGAAGGACTCGGCGAGCACGCGCAGGCCCTCGTCCTGCTCTGCCGTGGCGTCGCGGCGGCGGGTCATGCCGAACGCAACGATCTCCGCGTGCTGCAGCGTCTCTGCCGCCAGCAGCGAGAACAGCTCGAGCTCCTTGGGGTTCGAGGAAGGAAAGCCGGCCTCGATCATGTGCACACCGAGCTCGTCCAGTGCGTGCACCACGCGTAGCTTCTCCTCCGCGGTGAGCGTCATGCCGCCGCCCCCCATACCGTCGCGCAGGGTGGCGTCGTAGAGCTGTATGTCGGCCATCCGCCTAGCCCGCGGAGGCCGGCTGTGCGGGAGCCTCGCCGGCGGGGGTCTCCAGATCGACCGCGTCGACCACGTCCAGCCACTCGCGGTAGCGCTCCGAGCGCCCGTGGATGGCGTCGTCGAAGGCCGCCTGCAGCACGCGCGTGACCTCGCCGGGGTTGCCGGTGCCGACCTTGTGGTTGTCGACCTCGCGCACGGGCACGATCTCGGCGGCGGTGCCCGACAGGAACACCTCGTCGGCGAGATACATCTCGGCGCGGGCGACGTTGCGCTCCACCACCTTGTAGCCGAGATCCTGTGCGATCTGCATCACAGAGCGGCGCGTGATGCCATCGAGGATCGAGTTGTGCTGTCCGGGCGTTGAGATCTCACCGTCGCGCACGATGTACACGTTCTCGCCGGTGCCCTCGCAGACGTGGCCGTGGTCGTCGAGCAGGATCGCCTCCTCGTAGCCGGCCTTCACGGACTCGACCTTCGCGAGCACGCTGTTGAGGTACTGCCCGGTGGCCTTCGCGTGGGGGATCAGCGAGTCGGGGCTGATCCGCCGCCACGATGAGGTCATCGCGCGCACGCCGTTGCGCATGCCCTCCTCGCCGAGGTAGGTGGCCCACTCCCAGCAGGCGATCGTGACATCGACGGGGGCCTCCAGCGGGTTCAATCCCATCGATCCGTAGCCGCGGTAGACGATCGGGCGGATGTAGCAGGAGCGCAGCCCGTTGCGGGCGACCAGCTCCACGGTCGCCTGACGCAGCTCCTCGTTGGAGTACGGGAGCTCCATGTAGAACAGCTCCGCCGAGCGGCGCAGACGCTCAACGTGGTCGGTGTTCCGGAACACTGCGGGGCCGAGCACCGTGTCGTAGCAGCGCACGCCCTCGAAGACCCCGGTGCCGTAATGCAGGCCGTGCGTCAAGACGTGGACGTTGGCGTCCTCCCAGGCGACGAAATCTCCGTTCATCCAGATGAGGTCGGTCGGCTCCACGTTCACACCGCTCCTATTCGACGTTCTCGAGCACTGCCCTGGTGGCCTCGACCGTCCCGGCCGCGCCGCCCAGGTCGGGCGTGCGCAGACCCCCGGCCAGTGCCCCTTCGACCCCCGATTCTACAGCCGCCGCCTCACTTGCCAAGCCCAGACCGTGGCGCAGCATCATCGCCGCCGAGAGGAACATCGCGAGGGGGTTGGCCACGCCCTGACCGGCAATATCAGGCGCTGAGCCGTGCACCGGCTCGAACAGGCCAGGCCCGTCCGCGCCCAGGGAGGCGCTGGGGAGCATGCCGATCGAGCCCGTGAGCATCGCCGCCTCGTCGGAGAGGATGTCTCCGAACATGTTCTCCGTGACGATCACGTCGAAGTGCGTGGGCGCGGAGACGAGCTGCATGGCCGCGTTGTCGACGAGCACATGCTCGAGCTCGATGTGGGAGAACTCCGCCGCGTGCAGCTCGCTGACGACCTGGCGCCACAGCCTGGAGGTCTCGAGCACGTTGGCCTTGTCGACGCTCGTCACCTTCGGCGTGGCCGAGCGGCGCTCGGCGGCGAGGAACGCGCTGCGCGCGATGCGGTCGATCTCCTCCGTGCTGTAGGCGCATACGTCTGAGGCGGAGTTCGCGGTGCGCGTCTTCTCGCCGAAGTAGATGCCGCCGGTGAGCTCGCGCACGACGAGCAGGTCGGTGCCCTCGATGCGCTCGCGGCGCAGCGGCGAGGCGTCATAGAGCGCGGGCAGCGGCTTTACCGGACGCAGGTTCGCGTACAGCCCGAGGCCCTTGCGCAGACCCAACAGGCCCTGCTCGGGCCGCGGCTTGCTGGGGTCGGTTGTGTCCCACTTGGGTCCGCCCACCGCAGCCAGCAGTACCGCGTCGGCAGACCTGCACGCCTCCAGCACCTCGTCGGTCAACGCGAGACCGTGCGCGTCGATCGAGGCGCCGCCGAACAGGTGCTCCTCGAACTCGAAGTCGCCCAGCGTCGTAAGCAGCGCCAGCGTGGGCGCCATGATCTCCGGGCCGATCCCGTCGCCGGGAAGGGTGACGATGTGGTGTGCCATCGGCGCGCGACGCTAGCAGGCCCCGCTCACAGAGCGGTCGTAACCGGCACCGCCGGCACGCGCTCCTGCCTCGCGCTCTCATAGGAGGTGATCGTGTCGTCCTGCTGCAGCGTGAGCGCGATGTCGTCGAGGCCGCCGAGCAGGCGGTGGCGGATCTCGTGGTCGATCTCGAACGGGACCTGACGCCCGGCGAAGCGGACCTCCTGCTCGCGCAGGTCCACTTGACCGTGGCCGGCGTGAGCAAGGGCTTTGCAGTCCTCGTCGGAGAGCACGATCGGGAGCAGGCCGATCTTGGTGCAGTTGGAGTAGAAGATGTCGGCGAAGGACGGCGCGACGATCGCCTGGAAGCCGTAGTCCTGCAGGCCCCAGGGAGCGTGCTCGCGCGATGAGCCGCAGCCGAAGTTCTCCCCGGCGACGAGGATCGGGTTGGGTGGCAGGTCCCAGTCGGGCTCCTTGGCCCAGTCGTAGAACAGGAACTCACCAAAGCCGGTGCGCTCGACGCGCTTGAGGAACTGCTTGGGCATGATCTGGTCGGTGTCCACGTCGCTTCGGTCCAAGAAGCTGACCTGGCCTGAAATGGTCTCTATTGGTTCCACGGCTTTCTCCTAGGTTGCTATGCGAGCCCTCCGGGCTCACAGTCGATGTGAACGTCCGACCTCCGTGTCGTCCGTGACGGTCGGGCTTCGCCCTTCCTTCCTCTGGCGCTTCGTCCTCGCGCGCTCATGACTGCGGCCCCTGCGGCCGGACCCCACCGAAGATCGCCGCCTCGGCCCACTTGAAATGAACTTCGGCCTGTGCGAAGCCTGCGTCGCGCAGCCAGCGCAGCTGGTCCTCAACGCTGTCGGGCCGGTCCTCGTCCCCGTCGAAGTCGATCTCCTGCTCGGGCCGGCCGTGCGCGTGTGCGGCGTGCTTGGCGTTGGCGCGCATCTGCTCCTCGAAGAGACCGTCCAGCGGCCCCTGGACGGCGACGATGTCCATGTTCAGGAACATGCCGCCGGGCGCGAGCAGCGGGAGGACCTCGGCGAACAGCTCGCGCTTGCGCTGGGAGGTGAGGTGATGGATGGACAGGCCGGAGATCGCCAGGTCAAAGCCGGCGTGCGGCTCCAGCTCGCTGCGCCAGCCCGGCTCGCGCATGTCGCCGCGCACGACCGTGCAGCGGTAGCCGCCGGTCGCGGCGCGCTCCGTCGCCCGTGCGAGCATTGGCTCTGAGAAGTCGACCAGCACCGCTTGCGCCTGCGGTGCGTACTGCAGGGCGAGCCGGGTCATCGCACCATCGCCGCCGCCAAGGTCCAGCAGCCTGTGCACGTGGTGCGCGTCGCGGGTGAGGAGGTGTCCGATCGTCTGCTCCTGGATGTCGAGCAGCGGCAGCAGCGTGCGACGTTGCTCGAGGAAGCTGGCCGCCGTGTGATCCTGCTGCCACGGCGTGGGCGCCTCGCGGCCCGCGGCATGCGCGCTCACGACCACTCCCGGATGTCCACGAAGCGCCCCTCGATCGCGGCGGCGGCGGCCATCTGCGGCGAGACGAGGTGCGTGCGCCCGCCCCGTCCCTGGCGGCCCTCGAAGTTGCGGTTGGACGTGGAGGCGCAGCGCTCCCCCGGGGCGAGGATGTCGGGGTTCATGCCGAGGCACATGGAGCAGCCGGCCACGCGCCAGTCGAAGCCGGCGTCGCGGAACACCTGGTCCAGTCCCTCGGCCTCGGCCTGTGCCTTGACCTGCTGGGAGCCGGGCACGACCATCGCGGAGACGCTCGGCGCGACTTTCTTGCCGGCGACGACGGCGGCGGCGGCGCGCAGGTCGCCGATGCGCGAGTTGGTGCACGAGCCGATGAACACGCGGTCGACGGCGATCTGCTCGATCGGCGTGCCTGCCTCGAGCGCCATGTAGTGCAGGGCGCGTTCGGTTGCCTCGCGGTCGGCGGGGCTGTCGAAGTCCTCGGGCGCGGGCACCTTCTCGGTGACGGCGCGCACCATGCCGGGGTTTGTTCCCCAGGTGACCTGCGGGGAGATGGCGGAGGCGTCGATCACGACCTCCTTGTCGAACGCGGCGCCGTCCTCGGTGGCCAGCTCGCGCCAGCGCTCGATCGCCTCATCGAGCTCCGCGCCCTTCGGAGCGCCGGGGCGCGCCTTGCCAGCCTGCTCAGCATCGCGGAACCACGCAAACGTGGTCTCGTCGGGGGCGATCATGCCGGCGCGCCCGCCGCCCTCGATCGTCATGTTGCAGACGGTCATGCGTCCCTCCATCGACAATGCCTCGATCGCGGGCCCGGCGTACTCGACGGCGTGGCCGGTGAGGCCGCCGACGCCCAGCTGACCGAGCGTTCCGAGGATCAGGTCCTTGGCGGTGACGCCGAAGCCGAGCTCGCCCTCGTAGCGGATGCGCATGGAGCGGGGCTTCGACTGCACCATGCACTGCGTGGCGAGCACGTGCTCGACCTCGGAGGTGCCGATGCCGAAGGCGAGCGCGCCGAAGGCGCCGTGCGTGGAGGTGTGCGAGTCGCCGCACACGATCGTCATGCCGGGCTGGGTGACGCCGAGCTCGGGGCCGATCACGTGCACGATCCCCTGGCGCTCGGAGCCGAGCGAGTAGACGGGCACGCCGAACTCGGCGCAGTTGCGCTCGAGCGTTTCCACCTGCACGCGCGAGAGCTCGTCCTTGATCCGCGCGGCGACAGGGGTGCCGTCGGTGGGCGTGTTGTGGTCGGCGGTCGCGAGCGTGCGATCGGGCCGGCGCACGGTGCGCCCGGCGAGGCGCAGTCCGTCGAACGCCTGGGGGCTCGTGACCTCGTGCACGAGGTGCAGGTCTATGTAGATGAGGCCGTCCCCCACCTCGTGGGACTCCCAGATCTTCTCGAACAGTGACTTGGGCATCTAGCTCCTCCTGAGTCCGGCGGAGACGACCGCCAGAAAGGCCGCCTCCTGCTTGGTGGGGTTCTCGAAGTGGTGTGGAAGGTCGGCGTCGAAGGTCACGCAGTCGCCATCGCTGAGCTCGTAGCGCTGGCCATCGCAGACGAGCACGATCGATCCCTTCTCGACGAGTGCGGTCTCGCGGCTGCCTGGCTCGTGCATCGGCGGGTCGTCGACCGCGCCCGTGGCACCGCCCGCCGCGAGCGTGTGTCGCGAGAGCTCGGCTCGCTGTCCGGGCTGGGATGAGGTGAGCACCTCGAAGCTGTGGCCGCGGCGCTTGTTGCCGCCGCGCTGGCGCTCGCTCGCGCGGGCGACCGTGACGGCGCCGCCCTCGTCGAGGCGCAGCAGCTGGGAGAGCCGCAGATCGAGCCCCGCAGCGATCTTGGCGGCCACCGTCAACGTCGGGCTTGTGTCCCCGCGCTCGACCTGAGAGAGCATCGGCGCGCTGACGCCGCTGCGCAGCGCGAGCTCGCGCAGTGACAGCGAGGAGGACTCGCGCAACGCCTTCACGCGTGCGCCGATCACGGCGGGATCGAGCATGTCAGCGCCCGCCGGGATGCCCGCACCACGCGCTGAGGGGGCCGCTGAGGCCGCCTTAGGGGGATGTGTCGATGCCATACGTGTGTACGTTATCACGGACAAGATTGGACGTAACGTCAGGTCGGCTGGTATACGAGACGCGGTGCGGACAGATCAGCCAGACAAAATCACACCGCGCGCGCTGGCGTGGGCAACCGACCTGGATGTGCTGCCCCTGGACCGCGAGGTACGGCGCGTCGAAGACCACCTCGTGGTGCGCTCGCCGGCCAACCCCGACCACTACTGGGGCAACATGCTCATTTTCGACGAGCCGCCTCTCGAGGGCGACCGGGCGCGCTGGAGCGCAGCCTTCGCCGCGGCGTTTGCGGACGAGCCGCGCGTGCGCCACCGAACGTTCGCCTGGGACCGGACCGACGGTGCGCTCGGCAGCGCGCGCGAGGAGTTCGTTGCCACGGGCTACGACCTCGAGGAGACGGTCGGCCTGGTGGCGGGAGCGCAGGAGCTGCATGCGCACGCGCGTGAGAACCGTGCGGTGCGCGTCCGCGCGCTGGACCCGGCGCCAGGGGCCGATGCGGATCTCTGGAGCCAGGTGATTGAGCTGCAGATGGCCTCGCGCCACGCGCGCTTCGCGGAGGACGCGCACCGCGCCTTCCTGCTTGCTCGCGCGCGCGAGCTGCGTGCGCTGTTCCTGGACGGTCGCGGCGCCTGGTACGTGGCGCTGGGGGGCGAGGATCGCGGCGAGGTCGTGGGAAGCTGTGGCGTGGTCGTCACCGGCGCGCGCGGGCGTTTTCAGGCAGTCGACACCGCGCAGGCGCACAGGCGTCGAGGGATCTGTTCGCGCCTGGTCGTGCAGGCCGCGCAGATGAGCGGCGCCGAGCGCCTCGTGATCTGCGCAGACCCTGACTACCATGCCCTTGGCCTCTACGAATCTCTCGGGTTCAGGCGCGCGGAGCACGTGGCAGGCGTGTGTCTGCAACCGCCCCGCGCGCGCTGAGGATCAGCTTCCGGCGGCCTCCGGCAACCCGATCGCCTCACCGGCGTTCGCGTGGGCGACGGCGACCGACAGCGCCCGCACGTATGCGCGCGCGGCCGCGTCGATGATGTCCGTCGAGACCCCCTGCCCGGCGCCGGTGAAGCCCCCGATCTCCAGCACGACGGAGACCTCACCGAGGGCGTCCTGCCCCTCGGTAACGGCGCCGATCGTGAAGTCGCTGAGCACAGGGGCGATCCCCGTGGCGACGTTGATCGCCTGAAAAACCGCGTCGATCGGGCCGTCGCCGGTGAATGACCCGGTGGCGGAGGAGCCATCGGGCAGACTCACCGATACGCGCGCGTGTGGCGGACGCAGCGATGAAGCGTCGACCTCGAAGGACTCCAGGGCGTAGCCCTGGATCTCCTCGCGCAGCTCGTCCGTGACCAGCGCCTCGAGGTCCATCGCGGTGACCTGCTTCTTGCGGTCGGCGATCTCCTTGAAGCGCTTGAACGCAGTGTTCAGCGCCGCCCCGTCGATCTCGAAGCCCATCTCCTCGAGAGCTTTGCTGAGCGCATGGCGTCCGGAGTGCTTACCCAACACGATCGCGTTGCTGCGCAGCCCCACCGTGGTCGCATCCATGATCTCGTACGTCGTACGCTCCTTCAGCACGCCGTCCTGGTGGATACCGGCCTCGTGCGCGAACGCGTTGCGCCCCACGATCGCCTTGTTGGGTTGCACCTGATAGCCGGTCAGTCGTGAGACGAGGCGGCTGGTGCGCGCGATCTCTTTCGTATCCACACCGGTCCACAGCCCGAGGCTGGGCTCGCGCGTGTGCAGCAGCATCACGATCTCCTCCAGCGACGCGTTGCCCGCACGCTCGCCGATGCCGTTGATCGCACACTCCACCTGGCGACAGCCCGCCTGCAGGCCGGCCAGCGAGTTGGCGACAGCCAGGCCAAGGTCGTCGTGACAGTGCACGGAGAGGACCACGTCGCGCAGCCCCGGCACGAGCCGGTAGAGCTCCGTGAACATGGCGGCGTACTCGTTGGGCATCGTGTAGCCCACCGTGTCGGGGACGTTGATCGTCGTGGCGCCCTCGTCCAACGCGATCTGGATCACTTCGGCCATGTACTCCACGTCAGAGCGTGAGCCGTCCTCCGGTGAGAACTCGACGTCGTCGGTGTATTCGCGCGCCTGCGCCACCGCTGCGCGCACCTGACCCTTGACGTCCTCGCGCGTGGTCTGCAGCTTGCGCTCGATGTGAATATCGCTGGTCGCCAGGAACATGTGAATGCGCGGGCGCTCAGAGTCCTTCACCGCCTGCCACGCCGCATCGATGTCCTGCTTGCTCGTCCGCGCCAGCCCGCAGATCACGGGGCCTTCCACTTCGCGTGCGATTGCCTGTACGGACTCGAAATCGCCGGGAGAGGTGATCGGGAAGCCGGCCTCGATCACGTCAACCCCCAGACGCGAGAGTTGGTGGGCGATCTCCAGCTTTTCCTGCTTGTTCAGGGATATCCCCGGCGACTGCTCGCCGTCGCGCAGCGTCGTGTCGAAGATCAGGACGCGGTCCGCGTCGTTACGTGCCTCGTTGTTGCTCATGTCGTTCGTGCTCCTTCTCTATCTCGCTTGCGGTTCCTCTCTGCTGGGTATGCGGCTACGCGGCCGCCACGCACTATTCCCCCCGAGGGGGGAGGAGAAGAAGCTGCAGAAGCGAGTAGTGAAACGACATCTCTTGGCAGGGTAGCACCGGTCGCTCAGGGCGTCAGTACAACCTTTCCGACGTTCCTGCGCTCGGTGATCATGTTCTGCGCGGCGCCCGCGTCCTCGAAGCTGAACGCCTCGGCCACGACCGGTTTGATCGTGCCGTCGTCAAGCATCTCGCGCAGGGGCGCGATCCACGGCTCGAGCGTGCCGCGGTCCTTCCACAGGCTGAGCATGTTCAGACCGATCACGGCCTTCGATTCAGACATCTGCTTGATCAGGTTGAAGCGCGGCATACGCGCGACGGCACGCAGCGCGGTGACGACGTTTTTGCGCTCGCCGGAGACCACGGCGGAGGCGCCGAACGCCACGAGGCGGCCGCCCGGACGCAGCAGGTTGTAGCTACGGCGGAAGCTCGCACCGCCGACGGCGTCCATGATCACGTCGAACTTCGGCAGGCCGCGCTCCCAGCCTGGCTTGGTGTAGTCGATCGCGTGTTCGAGGCCCAGCTCGAGGCAGCGGGCGTGCTTGGCGGGCGAGGCGGTGCCGTACACCTCGGCGCCCGCGCGGTTGGCGATCTGCGTGGCGGCGATGCCGACGCCGCCGCCCGCGGAGTGAATCAAGACGCGTTCGCCGGGCTGCAGGTTGCCGTAGCCGATCAGGCCCGCCCACGCGGTGCCGTAGTTGACGGGGATCGCCGCGCCCTGCTCGAAGCTCAGTCCCTCCGGGAGCGCCACGACGTCGCTCGCCATCGCGACCACCTGGGAGACGTAGCCTCCGAACTGCGTGCTCGCGAACACGCGCTGGCCGGGGGTCAAGCTCTCGACACCCTCCCCCACCTCGACGACCGTCCCGGCAACCTCGTAGCCGACGACGCATGGCGTGTCGGGCGCGTCGGGGTAGAGGCCCATGCGGGCCATCACGTCTGCGAAGTTGACCCCTGCCGCGGCGACGTCGATGCGCACCTGCCCGGGACCGGGTCTCGGGTCCGGCTGCTCCTGGACCTGAAGCACCCCCGGCCCGCCGTGCTTGGTGATGACGACTGCCCTCATCTATGCCCCCAATCCTGCTCGTTCGCCGGTCGCGACGAGGCTAGAGGATCAGCGCGATCGCTGTTGGACAACAGCCGCGTCGCCGAGGCGGTCGAGGGTCGAGCGAGGCAAGGACGCAGTGAGCGTGGCGTGCGCTAGCACGCGAGCGATCGAGGACGCAGCATCGCGAAGGCCATCGGCCGCCTCAGCCGAGGTCTACGGACCAGCCGTTGACGAAGCCATCCACGGCGATGATCTCCTGGACGACCTCGCGGGGCACCGGCGCGTCTGTCGTGACGACCATCGCCGCGAGGCGACGGTCCTCGCCGTCGGCGCTGCCGTCAGGTGTGTGCCCGACGGCAGCGGAGGAGATGTTGATCCCGTGCGTGCCGAAGATCGTGCCCACGCGGCCGATCATGCCCGGCAGATCCTCATAACGAAACACGGTCACATAGCGCTCGAGCTCGATCGTCAGCCGCCGTCCCTGCACCTCGACCAGGTGTGGCACGCCATTGGGTCCAATGCCCGTCCCGGCGACGGCCACGCGCTGGGTGCCGGCGACGACGGTCACGCGGATCAGCTCGTTGAAGTCCTGCGCCTCGGATACCGCCTTCTCCTCAAAGACGATTCCCCGCTGCTGGGCCATGGTCGGCGCGTTGACGAGGTTGACGTCCTCCTCAGTGCGCCCCTGCAGCGCGCCGACGATCACCGCCAGCCCGAGCAGACGCGTATCGAAGTCCGCGATGCGACCCATGAACGCCGCCTCGATGCGCTCCACGGAGCTGCCTTCCGCGAGCTCCATCGCGAGCTTGCCGAGCTTCGTTGCGAGCGGCAACAGCGGCCCGAGCATCTCCATGTCCTCCGCGCCGACCGCGGGGATGTTCACCGCGGTCGAGACGACCCCGCCTGTCAGCGCGGCAACGACCTGCTCGGCGCTCTGGTAGCCGGCGCGGTCGGTCGCCTCCGCGGTGGAGGCGCCGAGATGCGGCGTGGCGATCACGTTGGCGTAGCCGAACAGCGGGTGCTCGGTCATCGGCTCGCTCTTGAACACGTCCAGCGCCACGCCCGCGACCTTGCCCGAGTCGAGCGCGTCCTTTAGCGCGTCCTCGTCGATCAGCCCGCCGCGCGCGACGTTCAACAGCCGCACGCCGTCCCTCATCGATGCGAACGCGGCCGCGTCGATGAAGCCTTCGGTCTCAGGTGTCTTTGGCAGGTGGATCGTGATGAAGTCGGCCTGGGCGTAGACGTCCTCGACGCTGTCGGCCTTCTCCACGCCCAGCTCGCGGTAGCGCTCGGCGCTGACGAACGGGTCGAAGCCGAGTACGCGCATGTTGAAGCCCCGAGCCCGCTGTGCGACGAGCTGCCCGATGCGACCAAAGCCGACGATGCCGAGCGTCTTTTCATACAGCTCCACACCGGAGTATTTCGAGCGGTCCCATTTGCCTTCCATCAGCGACGCGTACGCCTGCGGCACATTGCGCGCGAGCGCCAGCAGCAGCGCCATCGTGTGCTCGGCTGCCGTCACGACGTTGGACTCGGGAGCGTTGGCGACGACGATCCCGCGTTTGGTCGCTGCCTCGACGTCGACGTTGTCGACGCCGACGCCCGCGCGGCCGATCGCTCGCAGGCGCGTGGCGCGCTCGATCAGATCGGCGGTCATCTTCGTCGCCGAGCGGATCACGATCCCGTCGTAGTCGCCGATGCGCTCGGCGAGCTGCTCGTCGCTCCAGTCGATCCCAAGCTCCACGTCGAAGTGCTCGCGTAGCAGCGCGATGCCGGAGTCGCCGATCTTCTCCTTCACGAGGACCTTGGCGCGATCAGTCATTGACATCACTCCTCTTGGCAGTGCCTCGCGCATGAGTACGTAGGGCAAGCTGGGCTAGGACGCAGGGAGCGTGGCGTGCTGTGCACGCGAGCGACCGAGGACGACGGCCAGCGCCGCCATACGTGCTCATGCGAGCCTCTCCACGACCCAGTCGATGCAAGCTGTGAGCGCCTGCACGTCGGTGGTCTCGACGGCGGGGAACATGCCCACGCGCAGCTGGTTGCGACCGAGCTTGCGGTAAGGCTCCACGTCGACGATGCCGTTGGCGCGGAGCGTGGCGGCCACGGCCGCTGCGTCAATTTCCGCGTCGAAGTCGATCGTGCCCACGACGAGGGAACGCTTGGCCGGATCGGCGACGAACGGCGTCGTGTAGGAGGTGCTCTCAGCCCAGCCGTACAGCTGCTCGGAAGAGGCTCGGCTGCGCGAGACGCACCAGTCCAAGCCGCCGTGCTCGAGCATCCAGCTGATCTGATCGGCGAGCAGGAACAGCGTCGCCACGGCGGGCGTGTTGTACGTCTGATCCTTGACGGAGTTCTCGAGAGCCGTGTGCAGCGACAGGAACTCAGGGATCCAGCGCTCGGATGCGTGCAGCGCGGCGATCCGCTCCTGCGCGGCTGGGCTCAGCAGTGCGATCCACAGGCCGCCGTCGGCGGCGAAGCACTTCTGTGGCGCGAAGTAGTACGCGTCTACCTGTGTGAGGTCGACCGGGAGGCCGCCCGCGCCGGAGGTCGCATCGATCGCAACGAGTGCTCCCTCGCTGTTGACGGGATCCCCACCTACCCGTGTCACGGGCGCCATCACGCCGGTGGAGGTCTCGTTGTGCGCCCAAGCCAGCAGATCCGCGCCGGCGTCTCCGACTGCCGTCCCGAGCGCTGCTGGATCGGGGGCGTCACCGGGATCCGCGGAGACGACGACCGGGTCCTCGAGGAAGGGCGCGCCCTTGGTCACGCTCGCGAACTTCTGGGAGAACTCGCCGAAGGCGAGGTGCGCGGAGCGGCGCTCCACGAGACCGAACGCGGCGGCGTCCCAGAAGGCGGTCGCGCCGCCGTTGCCGAGCGCCACCTCGTAGCCGTCAGGGGCGGAGAAGAGCTCGCGCAGCCCCGAGCGGATCTCCGCCACGAGACCCTTCACGGGCTTCTGGCGGTGCGAGGTACCCATCACGGCCGCGCCCTCGGTGGCCAGGCGCGCGAGCGCGTCCGGGCGCACCTTCGAGGGGCCACATCCGAAGCGCCCGTCGGCGGGCTTCAACTCATCGGGGATGCTCAGCTGCGTCTGCTCTGTCAGGGGGGTGCTCGTCATATCGGGCTCCTCGCTCTTTCGGACCTCGAGGTAGTGGTCGGATCCTGAGGGTGCCCAGGCGCGCGGCGGTGCTAGATCGTCACTCCCCGGTGGTGGACTCCACCCGAGCGCCAGTCGCGACGACGAAGGCGAGTGTAGCGAACCACTAACCGGTGCGCCCGTGCGGCTCAGACCAGTCATACCCGGGCCCGACCGGGATGATGCGCTTGGGGTTCAGCTCGTCGTGTGTCGTGTAGTAGTGGCGCTTGATCTGGTCCATTGCGACGGTCTGTGCGACGCCTGGCCATTGATGGAGCTCACGCGCGTACCCCCACAGGTTCTGGTAGTCGACGAGCCGCCGGCGGTTGCAGCGGAAGTGGAGGTTGTAGACCTCGTCGAAGCGCGCCAGCGTCGGGAACAGGCGCCAATCTGCCTCCGTCACGTGCTCCCCGAGCAGGTAGCGGCGCTCACCCAAGAGCCCCTCGAGCCACTCCAGGCTGTCGAACAGCTGGTGGAAGGCGTGCTCGTAGGCGTGCTGGCGGCGGGCGAAGCCGGCGCGGTAGACGCCGTTGTTGACGGTCTCATAGACACGCTCGTTGATCGCGTCGATCTCGCCACGAAGCGCCTGCGGGTAGAGCTCGAGCGCGGCGCCGCTGCCGAGACCTCCGAGCGAGTCGCCGTCGCCCATCATGCGGATGAGGTCGGCAGACTCGTTGTTGACAATCGTGCCGCTGTGCGCGTCCCAGAGCACGGGCACCGTGATCCGGCCGTGGAAGTCCGGGTCGCTCGCACTGTAGGCCTCGCTCATGAACGACCAGCCGTTGAGGGAGTCGGTGTACTCGCCACCGGGCCCATCCTCGAAGCGCTCGCCTGTGAACGCCCACCCGCGCTCATCGCGAAACGGCGCCAGGTAGTTGATCGGCACGGCCTCCTGGATGCCCGCGAGCTCGCGCACGATCGCGGTGCGGTGACACCACGGGCAGGCGAGCGAGACGTACAGGTGGTAGCGACCGGCCTCGGGTGGATGCTCGCCTGGAGCGCCGGTGTCCGGATGCGGACCGACCCAATCGCGAAAGCGGCTCTCCTGACGGGCGAACTCGCCTCCCGAGAGCTCCGCATCCATAACCACGTCAACCACTCCAGAGCACCTCGCGCTCCAGCGTGGTGGCGCTCCACCCCTCCGGTAGCCGTGTCGCCGCGACCCCCGCTGAGGCCTCGCCTGCCAGCAGGCAGAACTCCGGCGCCGGGCCGAGGACGAGCTGGCGGCGCCAGAGGCTCGCCCGCTGCGGATCCATGCCGTCGCCGAGCAGATCCTCTAGCGGTCGACGTTGGGATCCCGCCGGGCGCGTGACCCACACGGCCAGCGCCCCAGTGGCGGCGAGGGCGTCCGCGCGATCGCCCTCTACCAGCGTGTAGAGGGCGCCGGAGCCGCCGCCGTAGCGGCGCGCAGCATCGTCGTGGAGCGTGCGGTGACCGTGGCCGACGGCGGCCTCGTTGAGCACGCCCAGCGCGGTGTAGTCCTCGAGCAGGTACCAGTCCTCATAACCCGGTGCCCCCGAGAGCCACGGGATCGAGGGCATGCGGAAGCTCGCCGAGCCGCACATCCCCATGGGGCGGTTGTGCGCGAGCGAACGGTGGAAGCTCAGCTGCGCCTGCTCGTATGCCTGCGCGGCTGCCGGCTCGAGTGGGCGGTGCCAGAAGAGGTAGGCCAGCACGGGCAGACGGGCCTCTCGCCTACTCAGAAGGCGGGCTTGATCCAGTCCATGTGCGAGCGCAGCTCCGCGCCGACATGCTCGACCTGTGTGTCGGCCTGTTCGGCTCGCATCCGCTTGAAGTTCTCCTGCCCGGCGCGGTTCTGTGCGATCCACTCGCGCGCGAAGTCGCCTGACTGGATCTCCTGGAGGATCTGCTTCATGCTCTCCCGCGTCTGCTCGGTGATCACGCGCTTTCCGCGCGTGTAATCGCCGTACTCGGCAGTGTTGGAAATCGAGTAGCGCATGCCCGCGAGGCCCTTCTCGTACATCAGATCGGCAATCAGCTTGAGCTCGTGCAGACACTCGAAGTACGCCATCTCCGGGTCATAGCCCGCGTTCACGAGCGTCTCGAAGCCCGCCTGCACCAGCTCCGAGGCACCGCCGCAAAGAACCGCCTGCTCACCGAACAGGTCTGTCTCGGTCTCGTCCTTGAAGCTCGTCTCGATCACCCCGCCGCGGGTGCAACCGATGCCCTTGGCGTAGGCCAGCGCCAGCGCGCGGGCGTTGCCGGTGGCGTCCTGCTCGATCGCGATCAGGCCGGGCACGCCGCTGCCTTCGGTGAACTGGCGGCGCACGAGGTGGCCGGGCCCCTTGGGCGCGATCATGCCCACGTCCACGCCGGGGGGCGGCTCGATCTCGTCGTAGTGGATCGAGAAGCCGTGGCCGAAGAGCAGCATGTTGCCCTCGGCGATACCGTCGCGGATCTCCGACTCCCACACCTGACGGTGGAGCTCGTCGGGCAGCAGGATCATCACGAGGTCGCCGCGGCTGGCGGCCTCGACGACCGGCAGCACCTCCAGGCCCTGTTCGCGGGCCTTGGCGACGGAGGCCGAGTCCTCGCGTAGGCCGACCACGACGTCGACGCCGGAGTCCTTGAGGTTCAGCGCGTGGGCGTGGCCCTGCGAGCCGTATCCGATGATGGCGACGGTCTTGCCGTCGAGAAGCGTGAGGTCTGCATCGTCGTCGTAGATCATTGACCGCAGGCTATCCGAAGTCCGCCTGCCGTCAGGCCTCAGCCGCCGCGACCAGCGTGCGTCCGGGGACTTCGAGCGCGCCGGAGTCCCTCGCGAACGGTGCCAGGCGCTCTTGGAGCGAGCTGCGCACCGCCTCGATCTCGCTCTCGGGCAACGACATCACCGCCTCGTGGAAGCTCTGTGACACGTCGAGCTGGAAGTCCCAAAGGTCCTCGAAGCTCTCGTGACGGCGCACGATGTCGAGTGCGTCGATCTGCGGATCGACGAATCCGGCCTGCTCGAGCGTCTCAGCGAGACGCTCACGGTCGCCGAGCGCGAACGGACCGGGACGCCCGTCTGTACCAGTCGCGCTCGAGTAGCCGAGATCGATCAGCGTCTGCGCGGGCAGGAGCGCCCACGGGTTCACCTCGATCGAGTCCCACACCGCCAGCGCGAGGCGCCCGCCGGAGCGAAGCACGCGCCGCGTCTCGCCGAGTGCCGCACCAACGTCGGCCATCAGCATGTAGCCCCAGCGACACAGCACCGCGTCGACGCTCGCGAGCGGAAGGTCGATCCATTCTGCGTTGAGCACCTTGAACTCGACGTTGCGCAATCCAAGCCGGGCGGCGCGCCCGCGCGCCCCCTCGAGCATCTGCTCGGTCTGATCGGTGATCAGCACGCTGCCCACCGGGGCGACCAGCTCGGCCGCGAGCATCCCCGTCTCCCCCAGCCCTGCGGCCAGCTCGAGGACGCGCTGGCCGGGCTGTGGATCGATCGCCTGGACCATCCAGTGCGCGACGGGCGCCGCCCAGCGGCTGATCTGCTCCTGGCGGCGCACCCACCCCGGCGCTGAGGCTTCCCAGCCCTCGAGGCTACGGTCGCGGAACTCGGCGGCGTCGAAGCTCATCGCAGCTCCCTGCGCAGGAGCTTGCCCGAGCGCGTGCGCGGCAGCGGCGAGCTGCTCAGCGCGAGCTGCTTGGGCACCTTGTACGGCGCGAGCGCCACGGCACAATGCGCACGCAGCTCCTCCACGTCGAGCTCCGCGCCGGCGCGCGCCACGACGATCGCGCTCACCGCCTCGCCCCATTGCGGGTCCGCGCGGCCCAGCACCGCCGCCTCCAGCACCAGCGGGTGGGCCTCGAGCACCGCCTCGACCTCCGCTGGAGCGACATTCTCGCCGCCGCTGACGATCGTGTCGGACACACGCCCGGTGACGCGCAGCCGGCCACGCTCGTCGAGCTCACCGAGGTCGCCGGTGTGCAGCCAGCCGTCCGCCGCGAGCGAGCCGGGAGCCACGGTGGGGCCGGAGACCAGGATCTCGCCGTCCACGACCTGCACGCGCGTGCAGAACAGAGGCGGACCGGCGCTCGTGGGCGCTTCACCGATTTCTGCGACCGGCGTGGTCGTCGCCTGCGAGCAGCTCTCAGTGAGGCCATATGTGAGGCTCACCGGAACGCCGGCGGCGTGCGCGCGCTCGAGGAGCGCCGCTGGCACGGGGCCGCCGCCCGTAAGCGCACTGCGCAGCGCGGGCGGGCGCTCCAGGCCGGCGTCCAGCAGCCGCGCGAGGGTCGTGGCCACGAGGCTCACTAGCGTGACGCCCTCGCTGCGCAGTGCGCTGAGGACACGATCCTCCTCGAAGCGCTCGTGCACGACGGCGGTCGTGGTGTAGATCGCCGAGCGCAGCAGGATCGAGAGACCCCCTACGTGCGAGAGCGGCAGCGCGCACAGCCAGCGCTCGTCCGGGTCGAGTCCCAGCGCGACGGCGGAGCCGAGCGCGCTCCACAGGAAGTTCTCGTAGGTCAGCTCGATCGGGCGCGGCTGCGCGGTCGTGCCGGAGGTGTGGATCACCACGGCGGTCGCATCCAGCTCGTGCCGGCTCGTGGCCGTCGCCTGCTCGGGCTCGCGGTCGCTGTCGAGCGGCTCCTGTACGAGCAGTGCGCAATCGGCGGCGATCCGCTCGCGCTCGGGCGCCGACAGGCGCAGGTCGACGGGCACCGCGACGGCGCCCAGCAGCAGGCACGCGTGCAGCGCCTGCGCGAACTCCAGCCCCGCCGGTAGGGCGATCGCCACGCGGGTGGCGCGTCTGACTCCGGCTTTCTCGAGTTGCTCCGCGCCGCTGCGTGCGGCGCTATGCAGCTGCGCGTAGGACCAGGCGCCCTGGGGGGTCTCCAGGGCCGGCGCGTTAGGGCGCGCGCAGGCAGCGCGGCTCAGCCATCCCTCGACCAACATGCCTCACAGGCTAGCCTTCGCGCGATGAGCGTCACCTGGACATCGATTCCCGAGCTCGGCGGGCGCGAGCTGACGGACATCCACTACGAGAAGTCGGGCGGTGCCGACAGCGGCATCGCGAAGATCACGATCGCGCGCCCGGAGGTCCGCAACGCCTTTCGCCCGCGCACGATCATCGAGATCTCCCAGGCGCTGGAGGACGCGCGCGAGGACATCGAGGTGGGCGTAATCGTGCTCACCGGCGAGGGTCCAGACGCGTTCTGCTCGGGCGGTGATCAGCGCGTACGCGGCGACTCGGGCTATTTGAACGATGACGAGGCCGGAAAAGCAGGCGTCGGCCGCTTCCATGTCACCGACCTGCACATCCAGATCCGCCGCCTGCCCAAGCCGGTCGTGGCGATGGTCGCCGGCTATGCGATCGGCGGCGGGCACGTGCTGCACCTCGTCTGTGACCTCACGATCGCGGCTGAGAACGCGCGCTTCGGTCAGGTGGGCCCGAAGGTGGGCTCCTTCGACGGCGGCTTTGGGGCGGGCCTCTTGGCGAACCTGGTCGGCCCGAAGAAGGCCAAGGAGATCTGGTTCCTCTGCCGTCAGTACTCAGCTGAGGAAGCGCGCGAGATGGGGATGGTCAACACAGTCGTGCCGCTCGAGCGCCTCGAGGATGAAACGGTGCAGTGGTGCAAGGAGATGCTCGCGCTCTCCCCATTCTCGCTGCGGCTGTTGAAGGCGAGCTTCAACGCAGCCGAGGACGGGCTGTCGGGGATCCAGCAGCTCGCGCACGACGCGAACCTCCTGTTCTACGGCAGCGAAGAGGCCCAGGAGGGCCGAGACGCATACCGCGAGAAGCGCAAGCCTGACTTCTCGCGCTTTCCCAAGCGGGCCTAGCGTGAGCGCCGTGCGGATCTGGGTGATGGCGGCTCGCGTGCGCACGCTGCCTGCGGCCGTTGCGCCGGTGCTCGTGGGCACGTCGCTGGCGCTGGGCGCCGGGCATTTTCATCCGCTGGCGTTCGTGGCGGCGCTGCTCGGGGCGGTCTTCATCCAGGTTGGTACGAACCTGTCAAACGACTACTCCGACGCCCGCCGGGGCGCGGACACAGAGGATCGCCTCGGCCCTGTGCGCGTGACCGCGGGCGGTCTCGTGCCCCCCAGCCAGGTGCTGCTCGCGACCTACGTCACGTTCGGCCTGGCGGTCGCGTGCGGCGCGTACCTCGTCGCGGTTGCGGGTCCTGAGCTGCTGGCAGTCGGCGCCGCGTCGATCCTCGCGGGCGTCCTCTACACCGGCGGCCCCCGTCCCTACGGCTATGAGGGTCTGGGCGAGCTGTTCGTGTTCCTGTTCTTCGGGATCGTCGCGGTCGCGGGTTCCTACTTCGTGCAGGTGCAGCAGCTGCCGTGGCAGGCGTTCGTGTGCGCGGTCCCCGTCGGGCTGCTCGCCAGCGCGATCCTCGTCGTCAATAACGTGCGCGACCTGGAGACCGACCGCCGCGCGGGTAAGCGTACGCTCGCGGTGCGTCTTGGACGCGGGCGCACACGGGCTCTGTACGCGGCGATGGTCGCCGGCGCCTTCATCACGGCGCCACTGCCGTGGGCGTTCGGCTCGATGCAGGCATGGCTGCTGCTGCCTTGGGCCGTGATCCCCCTGGCCGCGAGTGTGGTCGAGGTCGTGCGCACGCATACCGATGGCCCCGCGTTGAATGGTGCGCTCGCAAAGACGGGGATGCTGCAGCTCGCGTTCTGCCTGCTGTTCGCGGCGGGCATCCTCGCGAGCGGCGGCATCGGCACGTGAAGCTCGAGGTCCAGAGGCGCAGCCTGCGGCTCTCGCGGCCGCTGCAGAGCTCTTACGGCGCCGTGCACGAGCGTGAGCTGATCCTCGTCACGCTGTGCGGTGAGGACGGCGTGCCCGGCTACGGTGAAGCAGCACCGCTAGAGCCCTACGATGGCGTCAGCATCGCTCGCGTCCGGCGTGCGCTCGAGGGCTATCGGCCGGTGCTCGCAGACGCGGCGACGCTCAACGGCGCACAGCTGCTGGAAGCGTGTCGCGCGGTGGACGATCTGCCCGCCGCGCTCGCCGCCGTTGATATGGCGCTATGGGATCGTGCGGGACGGCGTGCGCAGCTGCCGGTCGCGGCGCTGCTCAGCGACGATGCGGCCAGCCACGTCCCCGTCAACGCGACGCTCTCATCACTCGACCGCGCGGGCGCTGCCGAGGAGGCGGCGGCGGCGGTACAGGAAGGCTTTCAGTGCCTAAAGTTGAAGGTCGGTGTGGGCGATGACGCAGGCCGCGTCGCGGCTACGCGCGCCGCCGGCGGGCCGCAGGTGCAGCTGCGCCTGGACGCCAACGGGGCTTGGGACGTTGAGCAGGCCGTCGCGGCGATCGATGCGCTCTCCCCTGCGGGGCTCGAGCTCGTCGAGGAGCCCACACACGGCCTGCAGGGGATGCGCGAAGTGCGTGACCGTGTGGCTGTACGAGTCTCGATCGACGAGACGGCGGGCGAACTCGGCGCGCTTACGGCCGGTGTCGCCGATGCGGTCTGCCTGAAGATCTCCAGATGCGGCGGGATCGCGGGGCTGCTCGCTGCGGCCGCGCTCGTGCGCGCCACCGGCGCCGAGGTGTACCTCGCCTCCACGCTGGACGGTCCGCTGGGTGTGGCGGCCGCGCTGCACGCGGCTGCAGCGCTCGCATCACGCGGACCCGTGCCCCATTGCGGCCTCGCGACTCTGGGGATGTTCGCCGAGCTCGAGAACCCGCTACCTGCACGCAACGGCGCGATCGAGCTGCCGAACACCCCCGGGCTCGGAGTTGGACCTTTCTAGCGTCAGTCAGCACCGTGGAGGCCCCGGCGCAAGTTTCACCCACCGGTATCCTCGATGTATGGGCACGATCTTTGACGGGATCGATGAGCGGCTGTCGGCGTGGATCACGGCCCAGCCCCTGTTCTTTGTCGCAAGTGCGCCGCTGGACCGTGACGGGCACGTCAACGTCTCGCCGAAGGGACCGATCGGGACGCTGCGGATCCTTGATGAGCACACCGTCGCCTATCTGGACCTGGTCGGAAGCGGCGCGGAGACGATCGCTCACCTGCGCGAGAACGGCCGCCTGGTGATCATGTTCTGCGCGTTCTCCGGGCCGCCAAGGATCGTGCGGCTACACGGACGCGGAGAGGTGATCCTCGCCGAGGACGAGCGCTTCGAGGCGCTCGCCGCACAGTGCGCGTTCGAGGAGCCCGACGTCAGCGCCGCGCGGCGCGCGATCGTGCGCCTGGACGTCACGCGCGTCGCGGACTCCTGCGGCTACGGCGTGCCGCTGATGAGCCTCGACGGGCTGCGCCCGCACGCGGATGCCTGGGCAAAGAAGAAGCAGCGGGTCGGTGGTAGCCGCGCGCTACGCGACTACCAACGTGAGAAGAACGCCACGAGCCTCGACGGCCTGCCCGCCGTGGAGCTCGAGCCAGAGCCAGAAAGGGCGCCGGAGACGGCCTCGCGGCCCGGCTGAGGATCTGTCCTAGGGGCCGGCGTCGATCGCGCGCACCACCGCCGCGGGGCTCTCCAGCGGAAGCCCGTGGCCACCGGCCGCCACGATCAGCTCGCCGTTGGGGAGGCGCTCGACGATCCGCCGTCCGATCGCCATGAACTTCGCGTCGCGATCGCCCACGAGCACCGTCACACGCATGCGCAGCTCGCCGAGGCTCTCCCACTGCGAGCGCATCTCCCCCGTCCCCAGCCCACGCAATACCGCGGCCAGCGCGTCGGGGCGATTGCGTCGCTGGTCGGCGCGCGCGAGCACGCCCACCTCCGGCGGGTCCGCGGCGAACAGCGGCTGCCTGCGCCAGCGCTCGATGAACTCCTCGAACGGGATCCGTTCGAGTTCGCTCGCCAGCGCCTCGTCCGACGCACGCCTCCCCGCCCGCTCGGCGGCGTCCTCGATGCCGGGGTTGCATGCGATGAGCACGAGGCGCTCGATCCTCTCGGGTGCCGCCAGAGCGACGTGCATCGCGATACGCCCGCCCATCGAGTAACCGGCGAGCACGAAGCGCTCGGGCGCCGCGCCGAGCACGGCCGTCACGCAGGAGGAGAAGGAGATCGGACGCTCGCTGTCGGCAGCGGCGCCGTGCCCCGGGAGGTCAAGCGCGAGCGGTCGATAGCGTTCGGGGTCAAGCAGCGCCACCACCTGATCCCAGGCGCGGTGCGTGCCGCTGAATCCGTGCAGCAGGACGAGGCTCTCGGGCACCTGAGGATCCTATGACCCCCACCACCGACATGTACACGCTGCTGCGCGCCTTCGCGGATGAGCTGGCGCGCTGCGGGATGCAGGCGGCGTGCACCTCGCCCGGATCGCGCAGCGCGCCGCTGGCGCTGACGCTCGCGCACGAGCGCCGCCTGCGCTGCTACTCGCATATCGACGAGCGCTGCGCGGGGTTCTTCGCGCTCGGCCTGGCGAAGGCGTCGGGCCTGCCCGTGGCGGTCGCCTGCACCTCGGGCACCGCCGCCGCGGAGCTGCTGCCCGCCGTGATCGAGGCGCACGAGGCGCGGGTGCCGCTGCTGGTGCTCACCGCGGATCGGCCCGCCGAGCTGCGCGAGAACGGCGCCGGGCAGGCGATCGATCAGCTGAAGCTGTTCGGCGCCGCCGCCAAGTGGTTCGTCGAGGTCAGCGTGCACGACGCCGGCGAGGAGCAGCTGCGCTGGATGCGCACGCTCGCCTGCCGCGCCTACTGGACCGCGCTGGAAGGTCGTCCGGGGGCGGTCCACCTGAACTTCCCGTTGCGCGAGCCGCTCGTCGAGGAGAGCCCGCTGCCCGAGGATCGCAGCGGTCGCGAGGACGGTCGGCCGATGGTCCGTCGCGCCGCCGCGCCGCTCGAGGTCGGCTCGGGTGCCGCCCAGCTGCGCGAGATCGTCTCCCACGCGCGGCGCGGGGTCATTGTTGCTGGCCGCCACGAGCGCCTCACCCCGCTCGGCACGGCCGTCGCCGCGTGCGCCGAGGCGCTGGGCTGGCCGCTGCTTGCCGATCCGTTGTCGGGGGCGCGGCGAGGTGGCGCCGCGATCGCGCACTACGACGCGCTGCTGCGGGACCCCGAGGTGGCAAGCGGGCTGAGCCCCGACCTGGTCCTCCGCGTTGGCGACCTGCCCGTGTCCAAGCTGCTGCGCGGCTGGCTCGCCGGTCTGGCCGGCGTCCGACAGGTCTCACTCGACCCCGAGGGCGCCTGGCAGGACCCCGCGTCAGTCGTGTCGGACTCGCTTGCGCTCGAGCCGGCGGCGGCACTCGAGCAGCTGGTGGCCTCGTGGGGAGACTTCCCGGCGGCGCCGGAGGACTGGCTCGAGCGCTGGCGCAGCGCCGACGAGCGCGCGGCAGAGGGGATCGACGGGGTGATCGGCGGCGCACGCGATCTCTCGGAGCCACGTGTGGCCGCCGAGCTGGGTGTGCTGCTCCCGCCCGAGGCGACGCTGTTCGTGGCCTCCTCGATGCCCGTGCGTGACATCGAGACGTTCTGGCCGGTCCGCTCCGACCCGCCGCGCGTGCTGTGCAACCGCGGCGCCAACGGCATCGACGGCACCGTCTCCTCAGCCTTCGGGGCGGCCGCAGACGGCACCGGTCCGGTCGTGCTGCTGATCGGCGACGTAGCCCTCGCATACGACATCGGTGGCCTGCTGGCGGCCACGCGCCTGGGGCTGAAGCTGACGATCGTGCTGATCGACAACGGCGGCGGCGGCATCTTCGACTTCCTGCCGGTCGCCTCCGCCGGCATTGGACGCGTGCCCGCGGGAGATCCCGATCAGCCAGAGCCGCGCGACGCGCCCGGCGTGGACGGCGACGAGGACGTTTACACGCGCCACATAGCAACCCCCACGGGCCTGGACTTCGCGGCGGCGGCCGCCCTGTACGGGCTCGCGCACCAACCCGTGAGGACTGCATTCGAGCTGCGGGCGGCGCTCGAGGCCACGCTCTCACCCGCAGCGGGCTCGACGATCGTGCACGTGCAGACCGTGCGCTCGAGCAACGTCGATCTGCACCGCCGCGTGTGGGGCGCCGTGTCCTCGTCTATATCCGGCGTCGCGTAGGCCTTCGCGGCTACCCGGCGCTGAGCGTCAGCGTCCCCACCGTGATGTCGGCCAGAGGACTTCGTTGAAGACCAGGATCACCGACTGGGAATACTGCAGCTGCAGGTATGTCGGCTCGCCCCAGGTAGGACTCGACGTGGTGCGTCGGGTCCGGCGCGTTGCTGGCCGCGGGCCACTGCGGCTCAGCCGGCCAACAACGGCAAGAGCGCCTGCAGCTTGATCTCGGTCTCGGCGAGCTCGCTGGCAGGGTCGGAGTTGCGCACGATGCCGTTGCCGGCATAGCAGCGGGCGACCTCCCCACGTAGCAGCGCGCAGCGCAGGGCCACGCAGAATTCGCCGTCGCCGGTCGCGTCGGTCCAGCCGACGGGGCCTGCATACCAGCCGCGGTCAAGGCCCTCCAGCGTCGGGATCAGCGGCGCGGCGCTCGCCAGCGGCTCACCGCCGACGGCCGGCGTGGGGTGCATCAGGCCGGCGAGCTCCAATGCCTCCATCGGTGCGGCCAGCTGCGCGCGGATCGGCGTGGCCAGGTGCTGGATGTTGGCGATGCGCACCAGCTCCGGCTCTGGCGCCGCGGCCACCCAGATCGCGTGCGGGCGCAGCGTGCGCTCGATGCGCCGCGCCACGATCGCGTGCTCCTCGCGATAGCTCTGGTCGCGTAGCAGCTGCTCCCCCAGGTGTGCGTCCACCGCGGGATCAGCGCTGCGCCGCGTGGAGCCGGCGAGCGCGAGCGTGCTCACGCGGTGCCCCTCGCGGCGCACGAGCAGCTCAGGGCTCGCGGCCACAAACGCAGCCTCGCCGCGTCCGACGCAGAAGACGAAGCACGACGGGAACTCCTCACGCAGCACGCCCAGCACCGCCGCCGGGTCATATGCACTCGGCGCGTGCACCTGCACTTCGCGCGCGAGCACGATCTTCTGCATCATGCCCGCGCCGATCATCTCCACGGCGCGCGTCACCGCGCCCTCGTAGTGCTGCGGCGGCATCGCGCTCGCCACCTGAAAGCGACCTGTGGGCGCGGGGTCCAGCAGTGGCAGCGGGCGCGAGCGCAGCTGCGCGAGACGGCTTTCCAGGCGGGTGAGCAGCTGCTCGGGAACATCGTCGGGACGCGCCAGCGCCGCCAGCGTCATGCGCACCCTCAGCTCGCCCTGGCGCTCGCTGCGCACGAGCGCCACCTCCGGCACCGTCAGCGACGCCGGCGAGAAGCCCTGCCAGTGGGGGGAGGAACCGCCGTCGGGCGCGAACGCGAAGCCCCCGACCGCCACCGGCCCCGCCCCTGCGGGATCGTCTGAGGGGTCACAGACCGCAGCTGCCGAGAGCGAACGCCAGCGGTCGGCCACCGTGGCAAAGCGCTCCGCGCCCGCCGCCTGCAGGCTTGTCGCCTCCCCCAGCGCCGCCAATGCTGCGTGGCCGCGGTCGGGCTGCTCGAAGACGAACCAGCGCTCCCCTGGCAGGCGCGAGGCGCACACCACCGCCGTCGGGTCCACATCCGCCGCCTGCGGCAGCGAGATGCTCGCCAGCACCTCCCCGCCGCTGCGTCGCGCCCGCCGTACAGCTAGCGCCAGCCGTGCGGACAGACGCTCGCGATCCCGATCGCTGAGACGGAAGCTGTGGTGGCCGGCGGAGGTGAGGTTGGGTGCGGGGCGCGCGAGCGTGCCTCCCGAGATCTCCCCGTCGGCGCCCACGCTCACCCTATGTCTCGCTGCGCCCCCGCGAGATCGCGATCTCGCCCGTGCGCATCATCTCGATCAGCCCGAACGGGCGGACCATCGTCTCGAACGCCTCGATCTTCTCCGTGGTGCCTGTCACCTCGAGAATGATCGCGCGCTTGGTCACGTCCACGACCTTGCCGCGGAAGATCTCCGCGATCTGCATCAGCTCGCCGCGCTGCACGCCGTCCGCGGTGACCTTGAACAGCGCCAGCTCGCGCGAGACCGTGTCCGCGGGCTCGAGGTCGCGGATCTTCAGCACGTTGATCAGCTTGTGCAGCTGCTTTGTCACCTGGTCGATCGGGTGCAGCGCGCCGTCGACCGTGAGCGTCACGCGCGAGACCTGTTCGTCCTCGGTCGGGCCGACCGTGAGCGTGTCGATGTTGAAGCCGCGCCTTGCGAACAGGCCCGCGATGCGGGTGAGGACACCCGACTTGTTTTCCACGAGGATCGACAGCACGTGCTTGCGACCCGTGCGCATGTTCGTCGATGCTTCCAACTCCTCGAGGCTGAGTGGCTCCTTCGTTCCGGGCTCTCCCATGGCGACGCTCACCCCACCATCTCGCGAGCGGCCATACCTGCGGGGATCATCGGGTAGGTGTTCTCCTCGCGGGTGACACGCACGTCCACGAGCACCGGGCCCTCGATCGCGATCGCGCGCTTCATGTCCTCCACCAACGTGCTCTTGTCGGTGAGGCGCATGCCCGTGACGCCGTACGCCTCCGCCAGCTTCACGAAGTCCGGGAACTCGCCCATGTCCACGTGGCTGTATTTGCCGTCCCAGAACAGCTCCTGCCACTGGCGGACCATGCCCAGGTAGCCGTTGTTCATGATGAACACCTTGATGGGGATGTTGTTCTGCGCGCACGTGGCCAGCTCCTGCGCGTTCATCTGCACGGAGCCGTCTCCCGCGATGCAGCACACGAGCTGATCGGGGGCGCCCACGGCCGCGCCCATCGCCGCCGGCAGCCCGAAGCCCATCGTGCCGAGACCGCCCGAGTTGATCCAGCGCCTGGGCGCCGGGAAGTCGTAGTACTGCGCCGCCCACATCTGGTGCTGGCCGACGTCGCTCGTGACGATCGCCTCACCGCCCGTCGCCTCGTACAGCGCGCGGACCATGTACTGCGGCTTGATCTCCGAGTCGGTGGAGTCCTCGTAGGAGAGCGGGTACTTCGCCTGCCAGCCGGAGATCCTGTGCCACCAGGCCTCCAAGCGTGCAGGGTCTGCGCCCAGCGCGCGGTACTCGATCACGAGCTTCGCCAGCACGTGCTTGGCGTCGCCCACAATCGGGATGTGCGCGGGCACGTTCTTTGAGATCTCCGCCGGGTCCACGTCGATGTGGATGAACTTCGCCCGCGGCGCGAACTCCGAGAGCTTGCCCGTGATGCGGTCATCGAAGCGCGCGCCCACCGCGCAGATCAGGTCCGCCTCGTCCATCGCGTAGTTGGCTGTGCGCGTGCCGTGCATGCCCAGCATCCCCAGCCACTGGGGGTGTGGTGCAGGAAACGCTCCAAGGCCCATCAGCGTGCACGTCACCGGGAAGCGGTCGGAGGTGGCGAACTCGGTGAGCTCCGCCGACGCTTCCGCGTTGACCACACCGCCGCCCGCGTAGATCACCGGGCGCTGCGCCGCCGCCAGCGCCTTCGCCGCCTGGCGGATCTGCTTCTGGTTGCCCTCCACCTTTGGCTGGTATCCGGGCAGGCGCACGTCCGTGACCGGCTCGTAGTCGATTTCCGCGCGGGAGAGGTCCTGGGGAATGTCGATCAGCACCGGCCCCGGACGCCCGCTGCGCGCAATGTAGAACGCCTCGTGGATCGCCCGCGGCAGCTCCTGCGGGTTCTGGATCATGAACGAGTGCTTCACCACCGGCATCGTGAAGCCCAGCGTGTCTGCCTCCTGGAAGCCGTCCGTACCCAGCAGCTCGGTGCGCACCTGGCCGGTGATGAACACCACTGGCACCGAGTCCATCATCGCGTCGGTGATCGGCGTCAGCAGGTTCGTCGCGCCCGGGCCGCTGGTGGCGAACGCCACGCCCACTTTGCCCGTCGCCTTGGCGTAGCCCTCCGCCGCGTGCCCGCCGCCCGCCTCGTGGCGCACGAGGATGTGACGAATGCCGCCGTTCACGAACGCGTCGTACGTCGGGAGGTTCGCTCCCCCAGGTAGGCCGAAGACGACGTCCACGCCCTCCGCCTTCAAACATTCCATCAACGCATCAACTGCGCGCATGTCGTCGCCTCCCTTCCTTTGTCTAGCTGGCCTGGAAAACCAGTGTACCAGCGGGTTCCGAACAAAGCCAGTGTACCAGCGGGTTTGTGGCCCTGGCCCCTCAGGACGAGCCTATGCCGATGCCAATCGCCAAAACGATCGCGCCGCCGACGGTGACGACGAGCAGCGAGGAGCGCATCGACACATCGAGGAAGCGTTTTCTGACCCAGGCGATCGCGAACAGCTCGAAGGCGACGACGCAGCCCGCCACGAGCAGCGCTTTGTGGACGTCTGAGATCAGGAACGGAAGCGTGTGGAAGATCCCGCCGAGCGTGGTCATACCGCCGGTGATCGCGCCGCGCACGAGCGCCGAGCCCCGACCGGTCTCCTCGCCTGTGTCCGACAGCGCCTCCGACCAGCCCATGCTTACGCCCGCGCCGAGCGCCACCGAGAACCCGACCAGCAGCGCGGTGTGTGAGTCGGAGGCGATCGCAGCGGCGAAGATCGGCGCGAGCGAGGAGACGGTGCCGTCGATCATGCCCACGAGCGCCGGCTGCACGACGCGCAGCACGAAGTCGCGCTCGTCGGCGAAGCCCGCGCGGTGGATCCAGCGTGCGAGAAGCGACTCGTGAACGGGGTTGGCGGTGTCTACTTCTGCGCTCATGGCAGCGACAGGGTAGGCGAAGAAACTACTTAGGGTGGACTAAATCTGCTTAGGGCAGCCGAACCCTGCGCGCAGGCGCTGCGGGGCAGCGGCAGACATTGAGGCTCAGCCTTGAGAGGGAGGCGCGGCGGGCGTACGCTCCCACGATTCCGGTGCGACGGCCACGTCGGGGAAGTCGAACTCGGTGCCGCAGCGGGTACACAGTGCGTCGTAGAGCTTGGTCACCTTCCCACAGTTGGGGCACTGCCGACGCAGCTCGTCACGCTCGGAGCGGTAGGCGATCGCGGCGAGCAGCCCGAAGAACGGCACAGCGCCAGAGATCAGGAACCAGATCCAGAAGGAGCTGCCCTTGATCTTGCCCACGATCCCTCCCGCCAGGCCGAAGCAGGTGGCGATTACGACGTAGGCCATCGGCCGCTACAGCAGGATGCGCAACGCCCACACGACGGCCACGACGGCCAGGACGAGGAGCAGGGTGCCAAAGAGGAACGACAGGATGTGGCCGATGACGCTCAGCAGCAGCCAGCCCGCCACCAGGAACACCAGCGCGGCGACTGCGGTGCGGCCAAACGACTTTGATGAAGATGACTCGTTCATATTGAGATCATCTCGGATGTTAGCGCTCGGAAGCGCGGCCGGACAGGAAGATCTACCCCTGTCCGGCCGCACCCCCATGGCGCCGGCCGAGGGAAGCCGGCACTGTCGATGTGGGAGGAATCGCTATGTACGACCCAGTCGACAGATCTCGCGAGCAGTCCGTGCCCGATTGAGATCGTCGCTGCTGACGCCGGCACCCCGGCGTCCCGCACCCTGCCCGACACTTGTGAGGCTGTAACGGCGGATCCGCGGCCCGTGACCGGAGCCGTCCGCCGCCTCCTCGGGCAGCAGGATGAACCGCCGAGGAGATGAAACGTTTTGGTTGGCTGCTGAACGGTTCATGGTCAGCATATTGGCGCGGTGAGCGCCCTTTGCCTTTGGCCGAAAGTCCAAAATGTCGAGCGCGGCCCTCTACTGAGGTGGTGAGCGCTGCCGCGGCGCTGGCTCAGACGCCGAGCTGCTCGTTGACGAGCCGGGCAACCTCGGTGCCGTCGGCGCGGCCTTTGGTCTCACGCATGACGTGTCCCACGATCGGGCCGATCGCCTTGGCATTGCCTTCGCGCACCCGCTGTGCGGCGTCGGCATTGGCAGCGAGCGCAGCGGCGACGATGCCGGCGAGCTCATCTGCTTGATCCATCGCGGCAAGCCCCTGTGCATCGATGATCGCCTGCGGGTCGCCGCCGTGGGCGACGAGCGTGTCGAGTACCTGGCGCGCGGCGCCGACGCTGAGGCGCTTGGCGTCGAGCAGCCCCACGAGACGCGCCAAAGCAGCGGGCTCCACGCGCGAGGAGTAGGGATCTCCGCCCAAGCCTGTGTCGGTTGCCTCTTCGCCGGTCTCTCCCGCGGTGTCGCCAAGCCGTGGCACAAGCTCACCTGTGACCCAGTTGGCGAGCGCCTGCGCTGGCGGCGCGGGTTGGGCGTCGGCGGCGAACGCGGCGTCGAAGTAGTTTCCAAGCTCTCCGCGGAAGGCGAGCATCTGCGCGCTTTCGGGGCTCAGCTGAAGCTCGCGCTGCAGGCGCTCCGCACGATCGGCGGGCAGCTCGGTCATGTCCGCGCGCGCGGCGTCGATCATCTGCTGGTCGATTGCGACGGGCAGCAGGTCGGGCTCGGGGAAGTAGCGGTAGTCGTGTGCTTCCTCCTTGGAGCGCAGCGAGGTGATCGCGCTGGAGCCCGGGTCGAAGTGCAGCGTCTCCTGAACGACGGCGCCGCCTTCCTCGAGGATCTCCCGCTGACGCGCGATCTCGGCTCGGATCCCCCGTTCGATGAAGCGGAAGGAGTTCATGTTCTTCAGCTCAGTCTTCACGCCAAGCTCCTGGCTGCCGGCAGGACGCAGCGAGATGTTGGCGTCGCAACGTAGCGAGCCCTCCTCCATGTTCACGTCTGACACGCCGAGCTGGCGCAGCGTCGTGCGCAGCAGCTTCAACCAGTCGCCCGCCTGCTCCGACGTGCGCAGGTCCGGCTCGGTGACGATCTCCGCGAGCGGCGTGCCGCCGCGGTTGAAGTCAACGATGGAGGTGTCCGAGCCGTGGATGCGCCCGCTGGCGCCGACATGGATGAGCTTGGCGGCGTCCTCCTCCAGGTGCACGCGGTGGATGCGAATCTCCCCGAGGCGCCCGCCGCGGCAGAGGGGCTCGTCGTACTGGGAGATCTGGTAGCCCTTGGGCAGGTCGGGATAGAAGTAGTTCTTGCGGTGAAAGATCGAGCGCGGTGCGAGCTGCGAGCCGAGCGCCATGCCGATCATCAGCCCGAAGTGCACGGCGCGCGCGTTGGCGACGGGCAGGCTTCCGGGCAGCCCCAGGCAGACGGGGCAGGTGTGCGTGTTCGGCGGATCGCCGAAGGACAGCTCGCAGCCGCAGAACATCTTCGTGGCCGTGGCGAGCTGCACGTGGATCTCGAGGCCGATCACGGGCTCGTAGAGATCGTCTTTTATGGGGCCGCCTGGCGGCGGCTGCGGCGTGCGTGGTGGCTCAGACACGGGCGGGCGCTCCATCGAAGCCGAGGCTCCGCTCGAGCGCGTGCGCGGCGTCGAGCAGACGGTTCTCGCTGAAGGCGGGGCCGGCCAGCTGCAGCCCCACGGGCAGGCCGGCGGAGAGCCCGCAGGGGATCGAGATGGCAGGGATGCCGGCGAGCGACATGGGCACGGTGCAGAAGTCGTTGAGGTACATGGAGAGCGGGTCGGAGGTCTTCTCGCCGAGCTTGAAGGCGACGGTGGGAGCGGTGGGCGTGACGATCACGTCGACCTGCGCGAACGCCTCGCGGAAGTCCTGTGCGATCTTCGTACGCACGCGCTGCGCGCGGGCGTAGTAGGCGTCGTAGTAGCCGGAGGAGAGCGCGTAGGTACCGAGCATGATGCGGCGCTTGACCTCCGCTCCGAAGCCGTCGTGGCGCGTGCGTGTGTACATGTCCAGCAGGTCCGTGGCGTCCGGCGCACGCAGGCCGTAGCGCACGCCGTCGAAGCGCGCGAGGTTGGAGGACGCCTCGGCGGGCGCGATCACGTAGTAGGCGGAGAGCGCGTGTGGCGCGTGCGCCAAGCGCACCTGGCTGATCTGCGCGCCCAGCTCTTCGGCCTTGGCGAGCGCGGCGCGGAACGCGTCGAGGACACCCGCTTCGATGCCCTCGCCGCTCAGCTCCTCTGGGACGCCGAGGCGCACACCGTCCAGGCGCTCGGCGCTGGGCAGCGAGACCTCGTGCGGGAACTGCAGCGAGGTGGCGTCGGCCTCATCGCGTCCGACCATGTGGCGGAACATCAGCGCGGCGTCGCGCACGTCGCGCGTGAGCGGGCCGGCCTGGTCGAGCGAGGACGCGAAGGCGATCATGCCGTAGCGCGAGACCGAGCCGTAGGTGGGTTTGAGCCCGACGATCCCGCACAGCGCGGCGGGCTGACGGATCGAGCCGCCCGTGTCTGTGCCGAGCGCCCACGGCGCCAGGCCGGCTGCGACGGCCGCGGCGCTGCCGCCGGAGGAGCCTCCCGGCACGCGCTCGCGGTCCCAGGGGTTGCGCACAGCGCCGAACGCGGAGTTCTCGTTGGAGGAGCCCATCGCGAACTCGTCCTGGTTGGTCTTCGCGAGAAGCGTTGTCCCCGCGGTGCCGAGCTGTGCGACGACGGTGGCGGTGTAGGGCGGTTGATAGCCCTCGAGGATGCGCGAGCCCGACTGGCTGGGCACGCCCTCCGTACAGAACAGGTCCTTGACGGCCAGAGGCACACCGCCGAGCGGCGTCTCAGCACCAATCCCGGCCGCGCCCTCGCTCTCCTCTGCGCCGGCAACCCAGGTGAAGCAGTTCAACCCCTCTCCCCCCGCCTCGCGCTCGGCGGTGGCGCGGGCACGATAGAAGTCGAACAGCTCGCCGGGAGACAGCGACCCGGCAGCGATCGCCTCCGCGGCCTGCGCGGCAGTCAGCTCGAGCAGGTCACTCATGCCTGCGGGCTGGGGACTAGGAAGCCATCGGAGCTGGTCGCCGGCGCCTGCGCGAGCGCGACCTCGCGCGGCAGACAGGGGCGCGGCTCGTCAGGGCGCAGGGCGCCGCTCATCTCGACCACGTGCGAGGTCGGCGCGACGTCGTCGAGATCGAGCTCGGCGATTTTGGCCACGTGGTCGAGCACGGCGGAGAGCTCGCGCGCCATCGGCTCGATCTCCTCCTCGCTGAGGGCGAGACGGGCGAGCTGTGCGACGTGGAGCACCTCTTCACGTGAGATCACGATCGCGCATTCTACGGGTGGCCGGCGGGGCGCCCGGCGACGGGCGTATGCATGAGCGCCGCGCGCTAGGGCCGCGGGCGCGGCTCGGGTGTGGCGGGCGTGTAGAGCGATGTTCGTTCGTCTCGCAGCGCCAGCCAGGCGCCGAGGAGGATCGCGACGGCGCCGGCGAGCGCGAGCCAGACACCAACGCACGCCATGCTCGCGTGGTCGGGGCGCTCGAGCGCGCGGATGAGGGCGGCGATCACGCCGATCAGCCCCAAGAGCACCGTCCACACAGCGATCGAGACCGGCAACGCGGTGCTGCGCTCAGTGAGCGCGCTGATGACCATCGCAAGCGCCGCGCAAGCTGCGGCGAGCAGCAGCGCGACGCCCGGCCCAAACGTGTTCCACGCGGTCAGGTTGCCGCTGGGCGCCTGATAGGAGCGCACGAACAGCGACACGATCACGAGGATCGCGCCCGCGAGCGCCAGCGTCTCGCCGGCGCGCAGCTGTCTGAAGTTCATGTCTGCACCCTCCCGGGCATCGGTGTGGCGCCCATCAGATCTCCTCATCCACTTCGCCGAGCAGCGACTCGAGTTGCACGTGGTAGCGCGCGGCCTGCAGCGTATTGCGCAGCAGCATCGCGATCGTCATCGGCCCGACGCCGCCCGGCACGGGCGTGATCGCGGAGGCGACCTCGCAGGCCGCAGCAAAGTCGACATCGCCGACGAGGCCGCTCTTGTTGCCGGCCTCCTCGGGGGTGAGACGGTTCATGCCAACGTCGATCACGACGGCGCCGTGTTTGACGAAGTCGCCCTTGACGAGGCGGGCACGGCCGACGGCCACGATCAGCACCTCCGCACGCGCGCACACCTCGCGCAGGTCGCGCGTGCGCGAGTGAGACATCGTCACGGTGGCGTTGTGGGCGAGCAGGAGCTGCGCCATCGGCTTGCCGAACAGGTTGGAGCGCCCGACGACGACCGCTTCCGCGCCTTCGAGCTCCACGCCTGTGTCGGCCAACAGCTCCATCACGCCGGCGGGCGTGCACGGCCGCAGCCCTGGCCGCCCTAGTGAGAGCAGCCCGGCGTTAACGGGCGTAAGGCCGTCCACGTCCTTGTCCGCACTGATCATGCCCGTGAGGGAGGTGCCGTCGAGATGCTCGGGGAGGGGCAGCTGCAAGAGCACGCCGTCGACCGCACGGTCGGCGTTCAGGCGCTCGAGCTCCTCCGCGACCTGCTCGAACGAGGACGCGGCGGGCAGTCGCCGGTCGAACGGCACCATCCCGACCTCGACGCAGGCACGCTGCTTGCCGCCTACGTAGACCGCGGACGCGGGGTCCTCACCGACGAGCACGGTCGCGAGGCCCGGTGGCCTGCCGTGCTCGCGCGTGAACGGCTCCACCTCCTGCGCAACCTCGCCGCGCACGCGCGCAGCGACCGACTTGCCGTCGATGATCGTTGCGCTCATGCGCAAGATGCTATGCGTTCGGGCACCCGGAGAAAGTGCGCTTCAGCGTCTGCTGACGGGTGCGTACTCGGCCATCAGCTTGCGCTCGGAGCCGTCGTCGGCGAAGCGCACGACGATCACGCCACCCGGCTCCACCCCGGTGACGACCCCGTCGCCGAAAGCAGCATGTACGACATCCTCGCCCAATCGGAACTGCACGCCCGTGCTCGCGGGCTCGCGGACCCGCATCCCCGACGCGGGCCGCTCAGCCGTTCCGCGGTCATACCAGCCCCTGCCGTTGCCGGCGCGCGCGGAGGCGCGGCCGGCCGATCCCGCCATCCCACCGAGGCCGCCCGAGAGCGCGGCGGCGCGGAACACCGCCTGTTGCGGCTCCTCCAGCAGGTCGGCGGGGATCTCGTCGAGGAAGCGGCTGCTCATGCCGAACGTCTGCGCCCCGAACACCGCGCGCCGGCGCGCGTACGTGAGGTACAGCTGGCGCATCGCGCGCGTGATCCCCACGTAGAACAGGCGACGCTCCTCCTCGAGGCTGCCCTCGTCGATCGCGCGCGAGTGCGGGAAGACGCCGTCCTCGAGCCCGACGATGAACACAATCGGGTACTCCAGGCCCTTGGCGTTGTGCAGCGTCATCAGCGTGACGAGGCCCTCGTCGTCGCTGCGTGTGTCCGCGTCAGCGACGAGCGCGACCTCCTGCAGGAACACGTCCAGCGTGTCGGCGTCCTCGGCTGCGGCGGCGTCGAACTCGCGCGCGACCTCCACGAGCTGCTCCAGGTTCTCGACGCGTCCCTGTGCCTCGATCGTGCGCTCGGCCTCTAGCGCCTCGAGGTAGCCACTCTGGGAGAGCATCGCCTCGAGCAGGTCGCCGACGGGGACGCCGGAGCCGGCCGCCTCCTCCTCCGCGGCCTGATCCCCGCCGCGCGCATCGGCGGAGAGGCCCGCCATCACGCGCAGCTCTTCCATCGTGTCCATGAACCTGCGCAGCGCCTTGATCGCCGCCGCGCCCAGGCCGGGAACCTGATCGGGCGCGGCCGCCGCCTCCCAGACGGAGATGTCCGTGGCGGCCGCGTACGCGAGCACGCGCTGCAGCGAGGTCTGGCCGATGCCACGCCGCGGCGAGTTGGCCACGCGTGTGAAGCTGACCACGTCAAACGGGTTGGCCAACAGCGACAGGTATGCGACCGCGTCCTTGATCTCCGCGCGCTCGTAGAACTTGGTGCCGCCGATCACCTGGTAGGCGATCTCGCGGCGCACGAGCGTGTCCTCGATCACCCGCGACATCGCGTTCGTGCGATACAGCACGGCGATCTCTGCGCGCGAGGCTCCCTCGTCGACCAAGCGCTCGATCTCGCCGACCACGAAGCGCGCCTCCGCGTGCTCGTCGTCGAGGCCGCGCAGCTGGATCTGATCCCCCTGGCCGAGGTCGCTCCACAGTCGCTTGGAGATGCCGCCGCGGTTGTTGGCGATCACCGCGTTGGCCGCTGACAGGATCGTCTCGGTGGAGCGGTAGTTCTGCTCGAGCTTCACAACACGCGCGTCGGGGAAGTCCTCCTGAAAATCGAGGATGTTGCGAATGTCTGCCTGGCGGAAGCTGTAGATCGACTGCGCATCGTCGCCCACGACCGCCAGGTTGCGATGCCCCACCGGACCGGCGTACGTCGGCCGATCCCCAGGTTGCGAGCCTCCACCGGCCGGCGGCCGCCCGCCGCCGACGAGCAGCTGCAGCAGCCGATACTGCGCGTGGTTGGTGTCCTGGTACTCGTCCACGAGCACGTGACGGAAGGTGCTGGTGTAGCGCTCGCGCACGTCCTCGAACAGCTCCAGCAGGTTCACCGTGCGAAACAGCAGGTCATCGAAGTCCATCGCGTTCATGCGGTGCAGATCACGCTCGTAGATGTCGTACACGTCGGCGATCATCTCTTCGAACTGCGAGCCCACGCCCTGGCGGTAAGAGGCGGCGTCGATCAGGCGGTTCTTGGCCGCGGATATCTGGTTGTGGATCGCAGACGGGGTGAAGCGCTTGGGATCGACGCCCACCGCGTCGGCGGAACGCTTGGTCAGGCGGCGCGCGTCGGCCTGGTCATAGATCGTGAACTGGCGCGTGTAGCCCAGTCGGGCCGCCTCGGCGCGCAGAATCCGCGCGCAGGCCGCGTGGAATGTGAGCAGCCACATGCCGCGCGTGCCGTGACCGAGCAGCCGCTCGACGCGCTCGCGCATCTCGCGCGCTGCCTTGTTCGTGAACGTGATCGCGAGGATCTCGCCCGCCTGCGCCTGGTCGGTGTAGATCAGGAATGCAATCCTGTGCGTGAGCACCCGTGTCTTGCCGCTGCCGGCCCCGGCGAGGATCAGCAGCGGCCCCTCGCCATGCGTGACGGCCTCGCGCTGAGGCTCGTTCAGGCCCTCCAGCAGCTCCTGGAGGTGCGCGGCATGCGGGTTCTCGAGCATCACCTCTGAGGATAGATGCGCGCCCGGCCAGGCACCACGGCCCCCGGCGGAGGGATCGTCGTTCCTGGCAAGGACGCAGAGAGCGTGGCGTACTGCGTAGGCGAGCGATCGAGGACGCAGCCAGGGGCGACGAGACCCCGCCGGTCAGCCGCCCGCTGGGTTGGGGCCCTTTACCGTGCGCAGCGGTGTGACGGTTGCGGGCTCGTCCTCACCGTCCCTGTCTGAGAGCTCGGCGATCAGCCGTTCCAGTGTGGCGATGCGGCTGGAGAGCGCCTGGATCGCCTCGGCGATCGGGTCCGGCAGGTGGATCCAGTCGGCGTCCGGCCCCTCCACGCGGCGACCGTCGACACGCACGGGGTGTCCCGGGTTGCCCACGACGGTCGAGTTGGCGGGAACGTCGGTGATGACGACGCTGTTGGCGCCGATCTTCGCGCCGTGGCCGATCGTGATCGGGCCCAGGAGCTTCGCGCCCGAGCCGATCGTGACGTTGTCCTCCACCGTCGGGTGGCGCTTGCCGGTGGCGAAGCCCGTGCCGCCGAGCGTGACGCCCTGGTAGAGGGTGACGTCGTTGCCGATGTCGGCAGTCTCCCCGATCACCACACCGGCGCCGTGATCGATGAACAGGCCCTGGCCGATGTTCGCGGAGGGGTGGATCTCGATCCCGGTGATCGCGCGGGTCACCATCGAGATCAGTCGCGGCACCACGGGCACGCCCGCATGGCACATCGCGTGCGCGACGCGGTACGCGAGCAGCGCGTGGATGCCCGGCCACGTGGCGAGGATCTCCGCAGGCGCGACACCCCGTGCGGCGGGATCGCGGTCGCGCGCGGCCAGCACGTCGCGGCGCACCTCTTTCGCCACCCGTGCAAACCCCTCGAATCCGGGCATGCGAACAGCGTAGCGGCGAAAAAGCGAATGTTGACCGCGCAACCGCGTGATCTTCACAGCGCACGCACCCGCGCCCCGGAGGGGCGCCCTAAATATCTCTACGGAGCAAAAAAGGCTTGGGAGACGTAGCGCTCGCCGGAGTCGGGCATGATCACGACAATCCTTTGCCCCTTGGACTCGGGGCGCTCGGCCACCTGGAGCGCGGCCCACAGCGCGGCGCCGCAGGAGATCCCGGCGAGTAGGCCGACGCGTTTGGCGCACGTCCACGCCGTGTGGATCGCATCGTCGTCGCTGACGGAGATCACCTCGTCGATCAGCTCGCGGTTGAGGACGGGCGGCACGAAGCCGGCGCCGATGCCCTGGATACGGTGCGGACCGGGCTTGCCTCCCGAGAGCACCGCCGAGCCACGCGGCTCGACGGCCACCACGCGCAGCTTCGGGTTGGCGTGCTCGCGCAGGTACTCGCCGACGCCCGTGATCGTCCCTCCCGTGCCCACACCGGCAACGAGCACATCTACGCGGCCCTCGAGCGCGCGCTCGATCTCCGGCCCGGTCGTGCGCCTATGCGCCTCGGGATTGGCGGGGTTGGAGAACTGGTCGGGCAGGAAGACGTCCTCGTCGCGCGCCATCGCCTGCGCCGCGGCCACCGCCTCGGCCATCCCGCCCATCGACTCCGTGATGTCCACGCGCGCGCCGTACAGGCGCAACAGGCTCTCGCGCTCGCGGCTCATTCCCTGGGGCAGCGTCAGCACGATCTCATAGCCCTTGGCGGCGCACACGAACGCCAGCGCGATGCCCGTGTTGCCGCTGGTCGCCTCCACGACCGTCGTGCGGCCCGGCTCGATCCTGCCTTCGGCCTCCGCAGCCTCGATCATCGCCACGCCGATGCGATCCTTCACGCTGCCGCCTGGGTTGAACGCCTCCAGCTTCGCGAACAGCTCCACGCCGTTCTCGCCCGCCCGCGTCCCCTCGAGCATCCGCGGCAGCCTCACCAGCGGCGTCTCTCCGACCAGCTCCGCAATGTTGATCGGAATTGCAGACATATACCGACAATAGTGGGCTCGGCGGGTCTCCGCTCGCTGGTGGACGCTTCGTCGGTCAGTGCGCCGGGGGCAACAGCTCGTGTGCGCGACGGCGGACGCCGGCGCGTGAGCCGCCGGCCGCCGCGGGAGACGTTACGGTTCACCACTCGCATGCAGCTAGGCAGAGCGCGGCGCCGCTTCGAGCGCCTCAAAGCGCAGCGCGAGAACAACACGCCGGTACTGAAGCGCGGGATGCGTAGCCCTTCCAGAACCCTGCTACTCGCGTTCGGCGGTCTCGACAGGCGCATCGGCATGCCGCCGTTCGAGTTCCTTGCGCTCACCGGCGATCTACAGGTGAAACGTATCTTCCTGCGCGATCCGCGACGATCGTGGTACCACCGGGGGCTGCCCGGACGAGGAGACACGTTGACGGACGTAGCCGACTCGTTGCGCGGTGAGATAGATCATCTGGGAGTGGAGCGGCTGGTGGTCGCGGGAAATTCCGGTGGAGGCTATGCCGCGCTCGTCTACGGGACCCTGCTTCGCGCCGATCTCGTGCTTGCGTTCGCGCCGAGGACCGTTCTCGACCCGCAGATCCTCGAGGTCATGGGTGAGCGTCGCGATGACATCGACGCGCTCGCTGCCGCCGACGATCTCGATACGCGCTGGACCGACCTGGGTCGCGCCCTGCGCGCCAGGCGCGACGCAGAGACTCGCTACAAGGTGTATTTCGACACGACCCACGCGAAAGACCGGCTGCACGCCGAGCGCCTCATCGGGGTCGAGGGGCTCCAGGTGTATCGCTTCGGAGCGGGTGGTCACGAGCTCGTCCGTCTGCTGCGCGACGTGGGTGCGCTCGAGCGGATCGTGCGTCAGGCCGTCGCGCCGCCCGAGCGATGACGCGTACCTAGATGTGGTACATGCTCGCGCCGGCCTCGCGCATCTCGCGCTCGAGCACGTCCGCGATCGTCGTCTCGGCGAGGACCTTGCGCGCGGCGCCGGCGGCGTCCTCGAAGATCCCCTCCGAGTCGCGCCCGAGCGGCCCGTCGAGCAGCTCCACGACCTCGAGCACGGTGATCGTGGAGGGCTCGCGGGCGAAGCGGTAGCCGCCCTTCACGCCGCGCTGTGAGCTGATCACGCCGCCGCGTCGCAGCACCGCGAACAGCTGCTCGAGGAACTGCACGGGCACGTCGCGCTTGCGCGCCAGCTCCCCGATCGGCACGGGCTGGTCCCCAGGGCTGCGAGCGAGCTCGGCCAGGGCGAGCACTGCGTACGGGGACTTGCTCGTGATGGACAGCATCTTGTCTTGGCCGCTGCCCGCGCCCGGACGGCGCGCGCGGCTGACACTGATCGTATTGGCCCGGGACCGCGGCGCGTCTACCGCCGGCGACCGGCACTCCAGAGGGCGCCGTTCACGGCCATCGCCCCGAAGGGCAGGAACATCACGAGCCCGATCTCATCCAACGGGCTCCCGGTGGCGGTGAGGCCGCACACGACCAACAGCGCGAACCCCAGGAGCGAGACGACTACGCAGGCGCTGATCCAGCGTTTGCTGCGAGGACCACGCTCGACGAGGATTTGGTGCAGCCTGTCCTCGTCCTCCGTCTGGTGCATGTGCGCCATCTACCCCCGTTTCTGCGGGATCACGCACATCCCTGCTCGGAGCGTCTCAGAACCTTAGAGCCAGCCGCGCTCGGTGGCGATCAAGACCGCCTGCGCGCGGTCGACGGCGCCGAGCTTGCCGTAGATGTTGTGCAGGTGCGTGCGCACGGTGCTCGTCGAGAGGGTCAGCTCGTGGGCGATCTGCTTGTAGACCTTGCCCTCGGCCAGGCGCTGCAGGACCCCCAGCTCGCGCCCGGACAGCGGACACGGGTCGACGTGACGCTGGCGCTGGCTGGCGGGGCTCGGCAGTTCGTACATCACGCGCCTGAGCTCCTCCGGCCCGAGGCCGAGGCTGCGAGCGGTGTGGAGCATCTCCGACGGTGAGACGCGGCCGCCCTGCTCGTAGTGGGCGAGCATGTCCGCGAGGCGGATGAACGCAGCCTCGCCTTCGGCGTCCGGGTTGTGGTGGCGCTCGATCGGCGTCGCCAGCGTGCCCGGCAGGCCCCAGCGTCGGATCAGCACGCCTCCGACGAGCGCGTGGTCGACGCCGAGCTCGCGGCGCTCCTGGTGGATGCGTTCCTCGGGGGTACGCGCACCACGATGCACCTGCGAGGGGTACCCCGGGTAGGCGTGCAGCAGGACGAGCTTGCCGACGTCGTGCAGGAGGCTCGTGACCGTCAGGCGGTCGCGGTTCTCATAGCCGAGCTCCGAGGCGATCCTGTCGGCTGCGTGCTGGGTCGCGAGCGCGTGCAGACGGAAGCGCTCAGGCGCGCTGTCCCACACGCTCGCGCGTTCGAAGAAGTCAAACGTGCGCACCCGGTTGGCCAGTGCCTGAACTGTCTGCGGGTTGAGCACCTCGACCGCCGTGACAGCGGTGTCGACACGCGTGCGGCCCTGCTGTGCGCGGTTGGCGAGGCGCAGCACGGCGATGATCAGCGCCACGTCGGACTCGACCGCGGAGACGACGTCCGCGGTGGCGACGTGGTCCCTGGAGATGACCGAAAGTAGGCGGTTGCGCGACTCGGCCAGCGCGGGGAACGCCTCGAGCGCTTCGAAGGCCATCGTCAGACGACGGCCGTGGCCCTCGTTCTGGTGGCGCTCACCGGAGGGAGTGGTTGCGGCGCTCTGGCGGCGCTGGGGGTCCAGCGTGCGGCGCCCGCCGGCGGCCACGGTCGGCTTCTTGTGCTCGTTCGCTGCAGCTGCAACCGACGACTTTCCAGCCGCGGTCAACGACTTTGCCGTGATTGGCTTCTTCGCTACGGCCAGCTTCTTTGCTCCGGCTGTTGCCTGCATACCTTGCTTGCCCCTTCCTTGGGTTCGCCGGCCATCCCGGCCGGTGATTCCAGCGATGGGTCCCTATCGGCATCCGGGCGCAAAAATTAAGGGGTGATTTGCAAGCTGCGTCAGGCGAGCGCTGCATCGATGCGCCGCAGCGTCTCCTCGCGACCCAGCAATGCGACGCTCTCGAAGATCCCTGGTGAGACCGTGCCGCCGGTGAGCGCCACCCTCAGCGGCTGATAGACCTCGCGCGGCTTGACCCCGCGACGTTCGACCACGGCTTCCAGCGCCTCACCGACAGTCGCCTCATCGAAGCTCGAAAGCCCCGCCAGCGCCGCGCGCGCGTCGCCGAGCGCCGCGCGCCCCTCCTGCCCCAGCCAGCGCTCTTTGGCCGCGGCATCCTCACGCGGTCCGTCGAGCAGCGCGCCCGATAGCACCAGGAAGTCGGCGAGCGTGGAGATCTTCTCCTGACTGATGCGCACCACGCGTTCCAGGCCCTCGCGTCCGGTGAACTCTTCGAGGCGCCTCGTTAGCTCGGGAAGCGACAGTTTGCGGATGTACTGCCCGTTTAGCCAGCGCAGCTTGGTCTCATCAAATCGCGCTGGGTTACGACTCACGCGCTCGAGCGTGAAGCGCGTGATCAGCTCGTCGGTGGAGAGCACCGTCTCGTCGTCGCCAGCTCCCCAGCCGAGCAACGCAAGGTAATTGCGCACCGCCTCCGGCAGGTAGCCGGCGTCACGCAGCTCCTGCACGGACGCGGCGCCGTGGCGCTTTGAGAGCTTCTTGCCGTCTGGTCCGTGCAGCAGCGGCAGGTGCGCGTAGATCGGGAGCGCTGCCGGCTCCCCGTCCGCTGCGCGGTCCAGGCCGGCTGCGCTGGCGGCCTCGAGCACGAGCAGTTGCTTGGGAGTGTTGGAGAGGTGATCCTCGCCGCGTACGACGTGCGTGATGCCCGCGTCGAGGTCGTCGATCGCGACCGCGAAGTTGTAGAGCACCGACCCGTCCGCGCGCGCGATCACCGGGTCGTCCATGTGCACGTGCTCGAAGCGCGTGTCCCCACGGATCGCGTCATGCACGATCGTCGCGCCCTGCGCCGGCACACGCAGGCGCACGGCTCCGTCCGCTTCCGCCTGGCCACGGAAGCCCTGCTCGGCTCCGTGCGCGGCCTTGTATGCCTTCACATCCTCCGCCGTGGCGTTCGAGCGATACGCCAGGTCCGCGGCAAGCAGTGCCTGGAGCGCCTGCTGGTGACGTTCTGTGCGGTCGGTCTGCAGGATTGGGCCCTCGTCCCAATCAAGTTCCAGCCATCTCAGTGCGTCGAGGATCTGCTCGATGTTCTCGGGTGTTGAGCGCTCGCGGTCGGTGTCCTCGATGCGCAGCACCATCTCCCCGCCGCTATGACGGGCCAGGAGCCAGTTGAACAGCGCCGTGCGTGCGCCACCGATGTGCAGCGCCCCTGTGGGCGATGGTGCGAAGCGAACCCTCATAGGATGCGGCGCATGCTAGTCGCAGCCGCCACGCGCCACCCGTCGTGCTGATCGGGGCGCATGTCTCGCCCGCGGGCGGGCTGCCGCGGGCGATCGAGCGCGGCATCGAGCGGGGCTGCCGCTCGATCCAGATCTTCAACCAGTCGCCGCGGATGTGGAAGGCGAGCGTCTATCGCGACGAGGATGTCGCGGCGTTTCGCGAGGCGATGGCCGCCAGTCCCATCGACGCGGTGCTGATCCACGCCGTGTACCTGCTGAACTGCGCCAGCGAGGACCCCGACATTCGCGAGAAATCGCTCGCATCGCTGACGAACTCGCTCAGGGTGGGGCACGCGATCGGCGCGAGCGGCGTCGTGCTGCATCCCGGATCGGCCAAGCAGGGCCACGTGGGCGAGGCGGTGCAGCGCGCGGCGACGACGATCCGCGAGGCGCTGGCGGAGAGCGAGGGATGCGAGCTTCACCTGGAGAACACCGCGGGCGCGGGCGGCACGCTCGGGCGCTCGATCGACGAGCTCGCGAGCCTCGTCGAGGGCGCCGGCGCCGGCGAGCGGCTCGGCGTCTGCCTGGACTCCTGTCACCTGCTCGCCTCCGGCTATGACATCCGCACGCCCGCCGGGATGGCGAGCATGCTGCGCGAGGCGGGGCGCAAGCTGGGCCGCGGGCGTGTGCGCTCGCTTCACCTCAACGACTCCCAGACCCCGCTCGGATCCAACCGTGACCGTCACGCGAACCTTGGCGATGGCGAGCTCGGCGAGGCCGGATGCGCGGCGTTCCTCTCGGCGCCGGGAGTTCAGCGGCTGCCGTGTGTGCTCGAGACTCCGGGAAAGGACAAGAAGGGGCCGTCCGCGGAGGAAGTGGCGTACGCCTCACAGCTCAGGGAGCGCGGCCTCGCGGAGCGGCGCACTACGTAGCTGCTGCGTATGACATCGCGGATCCGCGGGCCGGTCGCGATGTCTGGCATGTAGGGTCGTCCGGCATGACCCCAAGGACGGCTATCGGAGGACTGTGCGCGCACCGGCGCCCGGTCGTGCTACTCGTGCTGCTGGGCCTCGCCCTGGCGCTCTCAGCGCCCGCCGCGGCGCTCGCAAACGGCAGCTTCCTCGGGACCTGGAACCCCAACACGGGTGTGGCCTGGACGATCGAATCCCAAGAAGCCGACGGAAGCTGCACCGGCACGAGCGCGATCTCCTCCTTCACCCTGACCGGCTGCCATGTCAACGGCAACGCGTACGAATTCACGGTCGAAGAGCCTGGCTACAGCTCGTTCAACCACGGCACGCTCGAAGGCAACAAACTCACAGGGGAATTCGAAGACACCAACGGCACCAAACAGCCCTACACCGCCGAACGCGAAGGCGGCGGCAGCACGAGCGTCCTGGGGCAGATCTTCAACCAGAAGCACGAACCGCAGGAAGGCGTCACCGTCACGGTGAGCGGCACCAGCGACGAATCGGAAGCTGTCAACAAGACGACGATGACCAACATCGCGGGCGCCTACAGCGTCGAAGTCCCCGCGGGCACCTACTCCGTCACGGCCAGCGGCGACCCGAACAAGCAGGCCGGCGGCGAACTCGCCGTCGCGCTCAGCGCCGGCAACCCCGAATGCACCGGAACTGCCAAGGAAGCCACGTGCACCCTCAACCACCTCGCCAAGGGCGAAGAAGGCAAAGCGAGCTTCACCTACACGCAGTGCGCCGCGTCCGCGCGCGAAACGAAAGGCAAAGAGCCGACCGGCTGCCCCGTGATCTTCATCCCCGGCATCCTCGGCTCGCGGATCGATTGCACGGGAGAAGAACTCTACTTCGCGCTTCCCAGAGTCAAGTTCGGCGAAATGCTGCTGAAGATCGACGGCGAAACCGACCAGAACGAGACGCCCTGCAACGAAAAGGCCGAAACGCCGTCCGGCGAAGCGGGCCTGCTCACGAGCGTCGGGCCCCAGGACGTCTACGGGGGGATGTTCAAGTTCCTCAAGAGCATCGGCACGAACGGCGTGTATGCATACCCGTATGACTGGCGCCGCTCGGTACCCGCCGCTGAGGTCGGGCTCGAAAAGCTGGTCAACGAAGTGCTCAAGGAAACCGGCGCCAAGCACGTCGTGCTCGTCGCCCACTCGATGGGCGGGCTCGTCACACAGGACTACATCAACACGGGTGAAAACGCAGAAAAGGTCAGCCGGGCGGTCACGATCGGGACGCCTTACTGGGGCGCGCCGAAGTCGCTGATCGCCCTGCTCAACGGACGCTCAAACGAATTCGCGACCGAAAAACTGGACCTGATGTTTGGCGAAGCGGCACTGCAGCAAGCCGTGCGCAACTACCTGGGCCTGTTCTGGCTCTATCCCTCGGCGGCGTACGGGCCGTGGCTGCAGGTCGAAGGCGCCGGCTTCACCAACACGCCGCTGGCGGGCAGCGCGATCGGCCCGTGGGTCACCTCGCTGGGCGGTAACGCGATCCTGATGGCGCTCGCGCAGGCGGGGCACGCGACGCTGGACGGCTTCAAGCCCCACGGCGTCAACTACCAGATCATCGTCGGCACGGGCCTGCCCACGATCACCGGCATGAAGTTCGCGCTGAACCCGGTGGAACCCGAACAGCTCGTGAGCGTCACCTACGGCAACGGCGACGCCACGGTCCCCGCGATCTCACAGACCCAGGGCGCCTACCCGGGCACGAGCTCGCCCGTCGGGATCCACTACGTGTGCGACATCTCCCACGCTGATGAGACGGAGGATCCTGGTGTCCAGGGCGACATCAAGGAATTCGTGGAAAGCGGCGCGAGCATCCCCGAACTCAGCAGCCCCTGCCTGTTCACCGGCACGGAAGTCATCATCTACAAAACAGGCATCGTCGGTCACGGGGGTGGCTCGGCCGCGGCGGTCGCACCCGCGGGCTCGCCGATGACGATCGAACAGGCGGTGGCGGCGGGCGCCGTGCAGGTCTTCGAACACAACGGCCAGACGATCCTTGTCACAAGCGGCGCGCAGCCCGTCACGTTGAAGCTCTCCGGCCACGACCTGACGATGCGCGTGAAGTCGCTGAGCAGCACGGGCGAGAGCCCAGCCCGCTTCTACGGCCCGGTGAGCGGCACGATCACGATCGACGGCGCCAAGATCCTCAAGGGGTCCAAGAGCGTACGCCCTGCCAAGGCGGGGTCGGCACCTCGCATCAGTGCCAGCGTTAAGCGTCACGGGCGCCGCTATCTGGTGACGCTGCGAGCGGGCTCGCGCAGGGATCTGCGGGCGATCTACTATCGCCTGGGCAAGTCTGCGCGCCGCCTGTACAGCAGGCCGCTGCTGCTCACCCGCAGCCAGTTGAAGCTCCTACGCTTCGCCGGCGTGAGCGTCTTCGGCGCCTGGGAGCCCGCGCAGCGGGCTCGCACACACGGCTGAGCGGCTGAGCTGGCGGGTAGGCCGCCTTAGCCTGCGAGCGCGGAGGCTGCGGGCCGAGGCGCGATCGCGCTTTCCAGCTCCGCGCGAAGCGTGGGCGTGTGGCGCACGCGGTACTCCTCACCGAGGCGCATTCGCCGAGTGCTGCCGTCGCTGGCGTCGATCGCGACGATCACCTCGGCGCTGCCGCGACACTCCTCGATCATGTGCCTGAGCTCGTCGATCGTGCCCTCGCAGAGATCGCTCGCGGCGATGCGCAGCTCGACGGGCTCCGCCAGCGCGGTTGCGGTGCGAGCAGCCGAGCGTGCCTGGCTGTGCGCGCGCTCGATCTCCTCGGCCGAGGGCGCGAACGTCTCGACCGTCTGCACCACGAGGCAGGTCTTGCCCGCTTCCTTGTGGTCGACGCGCCCCTTCACGATCACGACCTCGTCGACCGCCAGCGCCGCCTCGTGCTCGGTGAGCGCCTTGCCGAACACGAGCATCTCCACCGAGCCCGTGAGGTCGTCGAGCGTCGCGAACATCATCGGGTCGCCGTTGCGGGTGCGGATGCGCTTGGCCTCGGTGATGATGCCGCCGACCGTCACCCAGTCCTTGTCGCGACGCTCCTCGAGCGAAGGGATCGCGCAGTCCACGCGTGCGCGCAGGGCGTCGCGCAACGGCTTCAGCGGGTGCGCAGAGACGAACAGCCCGATCGCTTCCTTCTCCGCCGCCAGCAGCTCGGGCTGGTCGAACTCCACCGTTGGGATCGGCGGGTGCACCGGCTGACCGAGGCCGAGCGAGGCGCCCGGCTGGGCGCCGGGCGCGGATGGGGCGGCGGACTCTTCCAGATCGAAGATCGAGCCCTGCCCGATGAGCGCGTCCTGCTGGAGTTTCTGACCTTTGGCCTGGGCCTGCTCGAGCACTTCGAGCATCCCCTTGCGGGTCGCCCCGGTGGAGCCGAGCGCGCCGCACTTGATCAGCGCCTCGATCGACTTCTTGTTGACGGTGCGTCCGTCCACGCGCTCGCAGAAGTCCCACAGCGAGCTGAAGGCACCACCCTCTGTGCGGGCGCGTTTGATTGCCTCGACCGCCTGGTAGCCGACGCCCTTGACGGCGTCCAAGCCGAAACGGATCGTCCCTACACCTGCTCCCGTGCGTGCGCCCTCGCCGTGATCGACCGTGAACTCGTGGTCTGAGAGGTTGACGTCGGGTGGCAGGATCTCGATGCCCATCTCCTCGCAGCGGGCGACGAAGAACGGGACCTTGTCCTTGGTGGACATCACCGAGGAGATCAGCGCCGCCATGTACTCGGCCGTGTAGTTGGCCTTCAGCCATGCGGTGCGGTAGGCGATCAGCCCGTAGCAGGCGGCGTGAGACTTGTTGAAGGAGTAGTCGGCTGACTTTTCGTTGGTCTGCCAGAGGAACTCGATCACGTCCGGTTTGGTGCCCGAGGCCTGGCAGCCCGCGACGAACTCCGGCTTCAGCGCGGCCATCGCGGCGCGGTTCTTCTTGCCGATCGCCTTGCGCAGATCATCGGCCTTCGCGCCTGAGAAGCCGGCGAGCTCCTTGGAGATCTGCATCGCCTGCTCCTGGTAGAGGATCACGCCGTTGGAGGACTCGAGGATCGAGCGCAGGCGCTCATCGGGGTAGGAGATCGCCTGCGGGTTGTGCTTGCCCTTCGCGTACACCGGAATCTGATCCATCGCGCCGGGGCGGTAGAGCGCGTTGAGCGCGACGAGATCGTTGAATTCGTCCGGGCGCACCTTCTTCAGCGCCTCGCGCATGCCCTCGGACTCGAACTGGAAGACGCCGATCGAGTCCCCTCGCGCGAGCATCTCATACGTGTGCTGGTCATCGAGTGGCACCTGCGTCCAGTCGGGGCGCGCGCCCGTGGAGCGCTCGATGATGTCCAGGGCGTCCTCGATCACGTCGAGGTTGCGCAGGCCGAGGAAGTCCATCTTGAGGATGCCGATCTCCTCGATTGGCTTCATCGAGAACTGGGTGACGGTGCGGAAGATCCGCTCGCCGTTCTCGTCGGTGCCGGCATCGGCGAGCTGCAGCGGCACGATGTCGGTCAGCGGCCGATCGGCGATCACCACCGCCGCCGCGTGGATCGAGGAGTTGCGCACGATCCCCTCGAGGCCCTGGGCTACGTCCACGATCTGCTTGGCCGCCGGCTCCTCGTCGTATGCCTTGCGCAGCGGCTGGCCGGACTTCAGGCAGTCCTCGAACGAGGGCGCGCGACCCATGATCGGGTCGGGGATCAGCTTCGCCAGGCGGTCGCCCGTGCCGTAGTCGAAGCCAAGCACGCGCGCCGCGTCGCGCGTCGCCGCGCGCGGGAACATCTTGCCGAAGGTCACGATCTGCGCGACCGACTCGCGCCCGTACTTCTCGGTCACATATTTCATCACTCGCTCGCGTCCGCGCACGGAGAAGTCGATGTCGATGTCCGGCATCGACACCCGCTCCGGGTTCAGGAAGCGCTCGAACAGGAGGTCGTACTTCAACGGGTCGACATCGGTGATCGCCAGGCAGTAGGAGACGATCGAGCCGGCCGCCGAGCCACGGCCCGGGCCGACCGCAATCCCGTTCTCCTTGGCGTACTTGACGAAGTCCCAGACGATCAGGAAGTAGGCGTTGAAGCCCATCCTGTCGATCACGTCGAGCTCCATCTCCATCCGCTGTATCGCCTCCGCCGGTGGCGGGTCGCCGTAGCGCCGGCTCAATCCCTCCTGCACCTGGGCGCGCAGGTACTCGCGCTCGCCGCTGCCGTCCGGAGTCTGGTAGCTGGGGATCAGCTGCTTGCCCAGCTCGATCTCGACCGAGCAGCGCTCTGCGATCTCCAGGGTGCTCGCGATCGCCTCCGGCCACTCTGCGAAGGAGCGCGCCATCTCCTCGCTGTCACGCAGGTAGAACTCGTTCGTTTCAAACGTCATCTTCGGCGCAGCAATCGTGCTCTTGGTCTGCACGCACAAGAGCGCCGTGTGGTGGTCGTAGTCCTCGCGGCGTAGGTAGTGGACGTCGCCTGTTCCCACGAGGCTTCCCCCCACCTCCCTGGCGATGCGCACGATGCCCTCGTTGCACTTGTCTTGCGGTGCGAGGCCGTTCTTCTGCACCTCGAAGTACACGTTCTCCGAGCCGAACACGCGCAGCAGGTCGTCCACGTGCGCACGCGCCTCCTGCTCGCGGTCCTCCAGCAGGCGCTGGCAGAAGCGCGAGGCCAGGCAGCCGGTAAGTGCGATCACGCCCTCGGAGTGGCGCTCGATCTGCTCCAGGTCGACGGTCGGCTTGCCCCGCTGCAACCCCTCCAAAAAGCCCGCGGAGGAGAGCTTGACGAGGTTGCGGTAGCCCGCGTCGCTCGAGGCCAGCAGCGTCAGGTGGTTGCGCTCGGTCTTGCCTTTGGCTGTGTGGTCGTCGACGAAGTAGATCTCACAGCCGACGATTGGCTTCACGCCGTGCTTCTTGCACGCCTTGTACAGCTCGACCGCACCGTTCATGACGCCGTGGTCGGTGAGCCCCAGCGCAGGCTGCCCAAAGCTCGCGGCGCGCTCTGCGAGCGCGTCGATCTTGCACGCACCGTCGAGCAACGAGTACTCGGAGTGAACGTGGAGATGGGCGCAGGAGTTGCTGCTCACTGCCACTGGATGCTAGGCGTCCGGGAGGCGGAGAGGGTCACTGTGCGCGCCGTTCGCGTCGCAGTTTGCGCTTCATCTTTTGCCACGCGAACCACGACATGCTGTGCCTGTGCGGAGCTCGCGTGAAGTCGGCGTCGCTGGGGCGTTGCATGACCGGCGTCGAGGGTTCGGCGGGCGGCTGCGGGGCACGCGGCCCGCGATCTTGCACAACGGACGCCGCGCGCTCGGCGCGGGGCTCAGGCGCACGCGGCTCCTGCACGGCTGCGGTCGACTCCGCCCGGGGGCCTGGGGCGGTCGGTTCTTCGGGCGCGGCGGAAGGGGCGACCCCGTCTGCCAGTGGCGGTGAGGCCTCAGCCCGCGCGCGCAGACGCTCGACTGCGGCCGCGAGCGCGTCTGCCATCTCTGTGCCACGCTCCTGCGCGGACGGTAGCGCGGTCGGCTGGGGCGGGGTCTCGGCGGGTTGCGCCTGTGTGCTCAGCGCGGCACTGACGCGACCGACGATGCCGCGCATCTCGCCCAGAAGCGACTCCATGCGCCGGTGGCCCTCGCGCATGATCTCCAGCTGGCGCTCGGACTGCTCACGCGCCGCGCGCTCGGCTTCGAGACCTTGCTGGATATCGAGTGCCCTGCGCTCCAGCTCGAGGATCCGCTCCTGAAGGTTGAGCTCTGCGACCGATCGCATGTCGGCACGCATTGCCGCGTGCTCGGCTTTGGCAGCGTGCTCGGCCTCGGCGAGCTGGCGCTGCACGGCGTCCAGGCGCAGGGCGAGCTCGCGCGCGTCATGCTCGCTGTCTCCCAGACGCTCGCCGAGGCGCTCGATCTCCAGGCGACTCTCGCGGTCAGCCATCAGCAACCGATCCTCGGCCTCCACGCGCAGCTGCTGCTCAGCGTACTCGCGCTGCTTGACGCGGCGTAGCTCGTTTTCGCGCTCGACCGCCTCGGCGCGCTCGGCCTCGACTAGCTCTGCGACCCTGCTGCGCTCATCCTCGGCGTCGTTCAGGCGCTGCTGCAGGATTGCGACGTGGCGCTCGAGCGTCTGCACGGTCGCTTCGGCGGCCTCGGCGCGTCGGGTAAGCACAGCCTCCCCGCTCTCGGCCTCCCGGCGCGCACGGCGTTCGGCGAAGAGGTCACCCTCGCGGCGTGCGCGTCCCTCCGGCCCGAGGCCTTCGCCGTTGGGCGTCTCACTTCCCTCTGCCATCACGATGGCCTGGAAACTAAGGGGAGCGCCGGACGGCCATCGCACTCCCGCACGGATGCTCAGGAGGCGAGGCGTTTGGCCGCGAGCGCAGCGGCCGTGAGCGTACCGGCAGCGGCAAGGCCGCCAAGCGCGAGCTTGCGCGCGCCGCGCACGCGTTTGCGCAGGTACCACTTGCCGCCCTGCCACACGACGAAGCCGAGAAGCTTGTAGCGGTCGCCGTTCATATCGCCATGCTACCCGCGGGCGCTACTCGTTACGCAGGCGCCACGCCATGCGCGACTGCAGCGACCACAGCTCGATAAAGCCCGGGGAGGCGGTCTGCGAGAAGAGGCCCCCCGACTCCGAGAAGGACGCGAGGCTCGCGTCGTAGACCGCGTTTGGCGAGGAGCGCGTGACGACGCGCACGTGGCCCTTGTAGAGCTTCAGGCCAATCGTGCCGGTGACGCGCTCGTTGACCTCGTTCATGTACGCGTCCAGATCGCTGCGCAGCGGCTCCCACCAAAGACCGGCGTAGACGAGGTAGCCCCACTGCCGGTCGAGGTCTCCCTTGAACTGGTTCTGGTGGATCGTGCACACGAGCCGCTCGAGCTCCTTGTGGGCGGGCAGGATCAGCGCCGCCGCCGGCGCCTCGTAGATGTCGCGCACCTTCAGCCCGACGATGCGGTCCTCGATGTGGTCGAGGATCCCGACGCCGTGGCGGGCACCGATCTCCGCGGCCACTTCAATCAGCTCGACCAGGCCGAGACGCATGCCATCGAGCGCCACGGGAACTCCTCTCTCGAAGCCGATCGTGATCGTCTGCGGCTCATCCGGCGCGAGCTCCGGCCGGGTGACGAGCTGGAAGACGTCGTCGTCGGGCGCGTGCTCGAGATCCTCGATCCAGCGGCCCTCCGAGGAGCGCCCCCAGAGGTTGTCGTCGATCGAGTAGGGCGTTGCCTCCGCTCCGCCCTTGATCGGAATGCCGTGCTCGCGCGCGTAGGCGATCTCCTCCTCGCGCCCCATCTGCCACGAGCGCACGGGCGCGATCACCTTTAGCTCGGGGGCGAGCGTGGCGATCGTCGCCTCGATGCGCACCTGGTCGTTGCCCTTGCCTGTGCAGCCGTGGGCGATCGTGTCGCAGCTGGCTTTGCGGGCGTACTCGACGGCCAGCTTTGCGATCAGCGGGCGTCCGAGGGAGGTGAACAGCGGATAGCCGTCACCGTAAACGGCGTTGGCCTTGATCGCCGGCACCAGGTACTCCTGCGCGAACTGCTCCCTTGCGTCCACAACGTGGCACTCCAGGGCACCCAGCTGGAGTGCCTTGCCTTCGATTACCGCGTAGTCCTCGCCGGGCTGACCGAGGTTGACAGTCAAGCACACGACCTCAGCGCCGTAGGAGTCCTGGATCCACTTGAGCATCACGCTCGTGTCCAGGCCACCGGAGTACAGCAGCAGCACACGGTGGACCTGCTCAGGGTCCGCCTCGTAGGAGGCGGTGCGGGTGTTGGGGATCTGCGCTGCGCTACTCATCGGCGGCCATCGTATCCGCGCCCGCGTTCCATCAGCGGGTACGTGGGCAAGCCTTCCGCGAAACCGATCTTGCGGTAGAGGCCCTGGGCGTCCGCCGTATGCAGCAGCCAGCGCACCTCCGACCAGTCTCCCTCGCCCCCTTCGACGATCTCTCGTACGAGCTCGAGACCGAGCCCACGACCGCGGTAGGCGGGGAGCACGTACACATCAGCGAGGTAGGCGACCGTCACGCCGTCGGAGACCGCGCGCGCGAAGCCGATCTGATGATCGCCGTCGTAGAGCCCGACGACGCGCGTGGAGCCGTCGACGGTGCGCTGGACACGCTCGCGCGGGCGCCCACGGCCCCAATACGATTCGCGGCTGATGAACGCGTGCACGGCGTCCACGTCGATGCGGCGGCGATCATCATCGAGCTCGAACCCGCCGGGAAGCGCATGGCGCAGCGCTCAGCCCTCCAGCGCGCGCGCCAGACGCGCGAACGCGTCCTCGACGTCGTCCTGATCGATCGTCAACGGCGGCAGTAGCCGCAGCGTGCTCGGGCCGGTGGCGTTCAGCACGAGTCGCTGCTCGAGTAGGGCGCGCTGAACGACCGCAGGCGCCGGTACGTCGAGCTCGCAGGCGAGCATCAACCCACGCCCGCGTACGCCGGTCACGTGCGGCAGCTGCGCAGCGCGATCAGCGAGCGTCTGGCCGAGCACGCGCACGCGCTCGAGCAGCTGCGCATCGTCGGTCAGCTCGAGTGCGGCGAGCGCTGCCGCGGCAACGACGGGCCCACCGGCGAAGGTCGAGCCGTGGTCTCCTGGTACGAGCACGTCGGCGAGTCGCTCGCCGGTCACGAGCGCGCCGATCGGAAGCCCGCCGCCGAGCGCCTTGGCGACGGTCATCGCGTCGGGCTCGACGCCCAGCTGCTGATATGCCCAAAGTGAGCCGGTGCGGCCCATGCCGCACTGCACTTCGTCGAAGATCAGCGCGGCGCCGTGCGCGTCGCACGCCTCGCGCGCGGCCAGAAGCAACTCGTCGGAGAGGACGTGCACGCCGCTCTCGCCCTGGATCGGCTCGAGCAGCACCGCGGCTGTACGCTCGTCGACCGCTGCGCGCAGCGCCTGCGGGTCGGCGGCAACGGGGCGAAAGCCGGGCACGAGCGGCGCGAAGGGCGCCTGCTTTGCCTCCTGCGGGGTCGCGGACAGCGCCCCGTAGGTGCGTCCGTGAAAGCCTCCGTTGACGACCACGACATCGCCGCCGGCGCGTGCCTTGCGGGCGAGCTTGATCGCTGCCTCGTTGGCCTCTGCGCCGGAGTTACAGAAGAACACCTTGCCGCCGAGGCTCGACTGCGACAGGCGTCGCGCCAGACGCATCGCGGGCTCGGTGTAGAAGAGGTTGCTCACGTGCATGAGCGTGCCCACCTGCGCGCGCACGGCCGCGACCACGCGCGGGTGGCAGTGACCGAGGTTCGTGACGGAGATCCCGCAGAGGAAGTCGAGGTACTCGTTGCCGTCCACATCCCACAGTCGCGCGCCTTCCCCGCGCACGAACTCCACCGGCATACGCGCGTAGGAGTGCACGACGCTCGTGCGCTCGAGCTCCTGCAGCTCCGCGAGGCTCACGCAGCCGCCTCTATCTTCGTGCCCACGCCGGCGTCGGTAAAGAGCTCGAGCAGCAGCGAGTGCGCGACGCGCCCGTCGAGGATGTGCGCAGCGCTCACCCCCGCGTCGATCGCGTCCACGCAGGCCTCTAGCTTCGGGCGCATACCGCCGTCCAGGCGCGCCAGTGCCCCACGCACCTCAGCGGCGCTGGCGTGTCCGATCAGGCTCTTCGGATCGGCGGGGTCACGCAACCAGCCGGGTACGTCGGTCAGGAAGACGACCTTGTACGCGCCGAGCGCACCGGCGACGGCGCCTGCGGCCTCGTCGGCGTTGACGTTGTAGGAGTGCCCGTCGCGGTCGGCGCCGACGGAGGCGATCACCGGGATGTAGTCGCTTGCGATGTGCTCGATCACGCCGATGTTGACACGCTCGATGCGCCCCACGAAGCCGATGTCCTCCCCCCCGGGAGCGCTCCGGCGCGTGACGCGAAAGAGGGAGCCATCGTCGCCGCACAACCCGACAGCCGGCTGGCCGTGGCGGTTCAGGCGCAGCACGATCTCCTTGTTTACCTTGCCGACAAGCACCATCTTCGCGACCTCGACGGTGTCCTCGTCAGAGACGCGCAGCCCGCCCACGAACTGCACGGGAAGACCGAGGCGCTCCATGTATCCGGTGATCTCCGGGCCGCCGCCGTGCACCACGATCGGGTTCAGCCCGACGTACTTCAGCAGCACGACATCGCGTGCGAACTCCTCGCGCAGCTGCGCGTCCTCCATCGCAGCGCCGCCGTACTTGATCACCACCGTCCTGCCGTGGAACTCTCTGATGTAAGGGAGCGCCTCCAGCAGCGTGCCTACGTCGCGCATTGCAAACTCCACTTCGCGATTGGTTCGCGTACACATGGGCACGCAGGGCAAGCTGGGCAAGGACGCAGGGAGCGTGGCGTGCTTTGCACGCGAGCGACTGAGGACGCCGATCCAGCGCAGCCATGCGTGTTCATGTGCGGTAGTCGGCGTTGAAGGTGACGTACTCATGGGAGAGATCAGAGAAGAACACCTCGGTCTCCGCTTCGATCGAGTCCCCCCCACCCAGCACGACCTCATACTCGACCTCCCTGGCCTGTAGCGCGGCGGCGAGCGCGTCCTCGTCGTAGCTGATCGCAGCACCGGCTGAGCACACGTGGATGCCCTCGAGCGTGAGGTCAACGGCGAGCGGGGCGTCGAAGCCGGGCCGCCCTCCTAGCTCGCCGCCGATCGCCTGGATGATGCGCCCCCAGTTGGGATCGCCGCTGTGCAGTGCGGTCTTCACGAGCGGCGAGTTGGCGACGGCGCGCGCGGCCGCCTCGGCGCCGTCCTCCTCGCCGCCGCGCACGATCACCCGCGCGATTCGTGCGGCGCCCTCACCGTCGGCGACCATCATGATCGCGAGCTGGCGCAGCAGCGCGTCGAGTGCCTCGCCGAAGCGCAGCTCGTCCTCGCTCTCGGGGACGATGCTGACGCCGCTGGCGCCGGAGCACATGAGGATCGCGGTGTCGTTCGTGGAGAGCTGCCCGTCGACCGAGGCGCGGTCGAACGAGCGCTTGACGCACACGCCCAGCAGCAGGTCTGCGGTCTCGGGCTCGAGCGCAGCGTCGGTCTGCACGAAGCAGAACATCGTGGCGAAGCGCGGGGAGATCATGCCTGCTCCCTTGCACTGGGCGGTGAGCCGCACCGTGCCGGACGGCAGCTGCACCTCCAGGCAGGCGCGCTTCTCGAAAGCGTCGGTCGTCTGGATCGCCTTCTGCAGGTCCGCGTCGCCGTCGCGGCGCAGCTCCCGGTGTGCGGCAAGGATCCCTTTGATGATCGGCTCCACCGGGAGGTAGTCGCTGATGCCTCCGGTGGAGGCGACGGCCACGGTGGCTGGGTCTAGCCCGAGCGCGCCGGCGGCGGCGCCCTGCGTCTTGGCAGCGTCTTCGAGGCCTCGCTTGCCCGTGGCGGCATTGGCGCATCCGGAGTTGGCGAGGATCACGCGCAGCCCGTCTAGCTTGCAGCGCTCCTTGCTAAGCAGCACGGGCGCGGCGGGCACGGCTGTGGCCGTAAAGCGCGCTGCGCTCACCGGGTTCTCGGCGTCGCACACGAGCAGCGCGAGGTCGGGGTTGCCGCTCGGCTTGATCCCGCAGGTGACGCCGGCGGCGCGAAAGCCGGCGGGTAGCCCGGAGTCGAGCGCCAGCTCGCGCACGTGCGCGGGCGCGGGCACCCAGCGCGAGCGGAAGAACGGCTGCGCGCTCACGTCAGCCCCGCGGTCTCGGGCAGGCCGAACATCAGGTTGAGGTTCTGCACGGCCTGGGAGGAGGTGCCCTTCCAGAGGTTGTCGATCGCGCCGAAGGCGATCACCTTTCCGGTGTGCTCGTCGGCGGCGGCAAACACGCGGCAGTAGTTCGTCTCGCGCACCTCCAGCACACCCGGCGGCCCGTCCAGCAGGAGTTCGACGAACGGCTCGTTGTGGTATGCCTCGAGATAGATCACGCGCAGCTCCTCGGCGACCACGGGACGGGTGGTGGTGACGTAGCAGCTCGCCATCTCGCCCTGATCGAGCGGCACCAGGTGCGCCTGGAACTGGACCTTCAGATCCGGGGGATCTGAGCCCTCCTGCGCGCATGCCGGCGATGCGAGCGCGTTCAGCTGCTCCTCGATCTCGGGCGTGTGTCGATGCGCGGCGACCTTGTAGGGGACGATGTTCTCGCCGGCGATCGACATGTGCGTGGTCTCGTCGAAGACCCGTCCCGCCCCAGAGATCCCCTGCTTGGCGTCGATCACCACATCGGCAATCAGCCCGGCGCGCGCGAGCGGGGCGAGCGCGAGTAGGGATGCGGTCGGATAGCAGCCGGGGTTGGCGACGAGCCCGGCGCCCGCGATCTGCGCGCGGTGCAGCTCGGTCAGCCCGTAGACCGCTTCCTCGATCAGCTGCGGACGCGGGTGCTCGCCATACCAGCGTTCATAGCTCGCCAGCGAGCGCAGGCGGAAGTCGGCGCTGAGGTCGACCACGCGGATGCCGCGCGCGCGCAGCGCCGCCACGGTGGGTGCGGCAGCTGCGTGCGGATAGGCGACGACGGCGCCGTCGATACCCTCGAGGCTGTCGATGTCCAGCTCCTGAAAGCTGAGCGGCACGCGGTAGCGCGGGTAGACCTCGCGCAGCTCGCGGCCGACCTCGGAGCGCCCGGTGACGGCGACGAGCTCGAAATCGGGGTGGCGCCAGAGCAGGTACGCAGCGAGCGCGCCCGTGAACCCCGTGGCGCCGGCGACGATCATCCGTGGCGCGTCCGGCGCGATCGCCTGCACGGGCACGCTAGCCACGCAGCTCACCGCCTAGCTCTCCCAGCGCGGCGACGATCTTCGCGCGCACCGGCTCGATGTCCTCGTCGGTGAGCGTGCGCTCGATCGCGCGGAAGGAGAGCGCGAGCGCGAGCGATCGACGTCCCTCCCCCACCTGCTCGCCGCTGTAGACGTCGAACACATCTACCTCCTCGAGCACAGGGCCCGCCGCCGCGCGCACGAGCTCGAGCGCCGTCTGCGCAGTGACGGAGTCGGGCAGCGTCAGCGCGAGGTCCTGGCGCAGCGCCGGGAACGAGCCGAACGCCGTGAACTCGACTACGGGAGAACTGAGGTCGGCGAGCTTGCCGAGATCGATCGCGAAGGTGGCCGCGCGCGGCAGGTCCCAGGCGCCGGCGACGAGCGGGTGCACCTCGCCGAGGAAGCCCAGGCGCACCGGCTCAGAGTCGTCGATGCCGGCGAGTGCTGAGCCTCGGCTGGGCGTCGCGAGCACGGTGGCGCTGCGGCCTGGGTGCAGGAACGGCCACGTCTCGGTGGCCTGCACCGACCAGCGCAGCCCGAAGCGATCGAGCAGTCCTTCCAGCAGCGCCTTGGCCGCGAAGAAGTCGGCCTCCTGACGCTCACCGCGCCACGAGCGTGTTGTGAGCTCGCCGCTGAGCAGCACCCCGAGGGCGTGGTGCTCATCAGCGGGGAATACACCTGGCTCCCCTGGCGTGGACGCCCGGTAGACGGTGCCGGACTCGAAGATCGCGAGGTCTGGGCCGTTGCGGGAGACGTTGTGTCGCGCCGCGTCCAGCAGCGACCCGAGCAGCGTGGGGCGCATCACCGACTGTGCCTCGGAGAGCGGGTTCTCGAGCGTGACCACGCGGCGCAGCGGGTGCCCATCGGGGACGAGCAGGCGGTCGAGCAATCCGGGGTCGGTGAAGCTCCAGCCGACGATCTCATACAGGCCCCGGCCGACGAGCGCGTCCTCGGCGGCGCGCCGCACGCGCTGGGCGTGCGTGAGCTTCCCGGCGGCGCCGCGGCGCGCAGGAAGCGTCGCCGGCAGGCGCTCGAGCCCGTCGATGCGCGCGACCTCCTCGATCAGGTCGATCTCCCGCGTGACGTCATCGCGCCTGAGCGCGGGCACGGTCACCTCCAGCCCGCCCGCGCGCGCTTCGGTCTCGAAGTCGAGCGCGCCCAGGATCTCCGCCTGTCGCTCGACCGCTACGTCGATGCCGAGGATCGCGTGCACGCGTGCCTCACGCAGACCAAGTTGAAGCCCGCCCGCGACCCAGTCGGCGTTCTCCAGGCCGACGTCGATCGTGCCGGGAGCAACGGTGGCGCCACAGAGGTCGATCATCAGCTGGGTGGCGAGTGCCTGGGCGTGCAGGCACTGCTCCGGCTGCAGCCCCTTCTCAAAGCGCGTCGAGGCCTCGCTGCGCAGCGCCAGCGCCCACGAGCTGCGGTGGATGTTGGGGCCGTTCCAGGTGGCGACCTCCATGAGCACACGCGTCGTGTCCGGCGCGACCTCCGAGCGCGCGCCGCCCATCAGCCCGGCGATCGACGTGGGGCCCTCAGCGTCCTCGATCAGGACCATCTCGGCGTCGAGCGTGCGCGTCTGACCGTCGAGCGTCTGCACCTGCTCGCCCTCGTGTGCGCGGCGGACCGTCAGCCGCGCGCCCACGATGCGGTCGAGGTCGAATGCGTGCAGCGGCTGGCCGCTTAGCAGCATCGCGTAGTTGGTGATGTCGACGACGTTGTTGATCGGTCGCTGCCCTGCGGCCATCAGCCGCGCCTTCAGCCACGGCGGTGACGGTGCGATCGTGACGTTCTCGAACACGCGCGCGGTGAAGCGCGGGCAGAGGTCGGGGCACTCGACGAGCACCTGCACTCCGGCGACGGGGCCGCTGGTTCCGAGGTCCTCGCTCCAGGGGGCGTCGGCGAGTGGCGCGCCGGTGGCCGCGTGCAGCTCGCGCGCGACGCCGTAGACGCCGAGGCAGTCGGGCCGGTTGGGCGTGATCTCGAGCTCGAGCACATCCGCTGAGATCGCGAGCAGCTCATCCAGCGGCGTGCCAGGCGCGAGCTCCGCGTCGAGCATCTGCCCGTCGAGTACGAGGATGCCCTCGGAGCTCGCACTGATCTCGAGCTCTGACTCGGAGAGGATCATGCCTTCGGAGACGACGCCGCGCAGCTTCGCCTGCTTCAGCTTCGTGCCGTCGGGCATCACAGCACCTGGCCGCGCGACCGCGACGGTCTGACCGGTGGCGACGTTGGGTGCGCCGCAGACGATCGTCGCGGGCTCCCCGTCCTCGGAGCCGATGTCGACGGTGCACACCTTCAGCCGGTCGGCGTCGGGGTGCTGCTCGGCGCTGAGCACGCGACCAACGACGAACCCCTCCGGCGAGGAGACGCCGTGATGGTGGATCGCCTCGACCTTCGTGCCCGTCATCGTCAGGCGCTCCTCGATCGCCCCCACGTCGAGCGGCGGATCGCAGTATTCGCGCAGCCATGGCAGCGGCACCCTCATTGGAATTGCTCCAGGAACCTGATGTCGTTCTCGTACGGCAGGCGCAGGTCGGGGATGCCGTGCTTGAGCATTGCGATGCGCTCGACGCCGAGACCCCAGGCGAAGCCCTGGACCTTCTCGGGGTCATAGCCGGGCGCGTTGGCCTCGGTGGTGGGCACGTGGGCGTAGACGTTGGGGTCGACCTCGCCGGCGCCGAGGATCTCCAGCCAGCCCTCGCCCTTGCACAGGTAGCAGCGCGAGCCGTCCTTGAGAAAGCCCTTGCCGCCGCAGTGAAAGCAGGAGACGTCGACCTCGACGGAGGGCTCGGTGAAGGGGAAGAAGTGCGGGCGCAACCGCACGTTGCGCTCGTCGCCGAAGATCGCCTTGGCGAACGACAGCAGCGTGCCCTTCAGGTCAGCCAGGGTGATGTCCTCGTCGACGGCGAGGCCCTCGATCTGGTGGAACTGGGGCGTGTGCGTGGCGTCGAGGTCGCGCCTGTAGACACGGCCGGGGATCACCACGTAGAGCGGCGGTGGATGCGCTTCCATTGCGCGCACCTGCATCGGCGAGGTGTGCGTGCGCAGTACCAGCTCATCCTGCGGGAGGACCTCGCGCGCATCGTCCTGCGCGACGTAGAACGTGTCGGTGCGCGCTCGCGCAGGGTGCGTGGCGCTGTGGTTGAGCGCGTCGAAGTTGTAGTGCACGGTCTCAATCTCCGGCCCCTCCATGACCGTGAAGCCGAGACCGAGAAAGATGTCTTCGAGCTCGCGACGGGTGGCGCTGAGGACATGCAGCCGCCCGATCGGCTGCGGCGGGGTGCCCTGGAGCGTGATATCGACGCGATCGGCGCGCAGGCGCTGCTCGAGCTCCCCCGCGGCGAGCTCGTTCGTGCGAGCCTGGATGAGCGCCTCCAGCCCCTGGCGTGCCTGGTTTGCGGCCTTGCCGACAGCGCCGCGCTCCTCGGGCGCGAGCGAGGCGACGCCGCGCAGGATCTGCGGCAGCTCGGCCTTGCGCCCGAGGTAGCGCACGCGCAGCTCCTCGAGCTCAGCACTGCTGCTCGCGGCGGCGATCGCGCCGCGCGCCTCGCCCTCGAGCTCTTGGATGCGATCGATCATGACGCGGGGACCGTATCGTTGGTGCGGGCGGGAACGCGACCCGGTGGGCGGGTCATCTCGTAGAGCGCCACGGTCGCGGCCATGGCGGCGTTGAGCGAGTCCGAGGCGATGGGGATGCGCGCGACGCGGTCGCAGGCGGCGGTGACGGTGTCGGGCAGCCCCTCGCGCTCTGAGCCCACGAGCAGCGTGACGCCGTCTGCGCTCGCCTCTTCGATGCCCGCATCGGGGCCGACGGCGCGAGGCCCGCGCAGCACCTCGGGGGCGTCGGCGGCGAGCGCGATCAGCTCTCCGGGCAGCTCGGAGAGGTCGTTGACGTGGGCAAGCTTGACGCTGAAGATCGCGCCCATGCTCGCGCGTACCGCCTTGGGCCCATGCGGGTCGGCGCAGCCGGGCCCCAGCGCGACGCAGGAGGCGCCGAACGCCTGCGCGGAGCGCAGCACGGTGCCGACGTTGCCGGGGTCCCCGACGCGGTGCAGGTACACGCACAGCGGCCCGTTCGCGGGGGCCCATTGCTGCTCGTAGACGGCGAGCACGCGGGTGCCGGAGCCGAGCGCGGAGACGCTCGCCAGCGCTGCGCGCTCGACGTCGTGGAACCGATCCTCACCGAGGCCTGAGCCGGCGAGCCGGTAACCCTCGAGCGCCGGTCGTCCGGCGCGCTGGGCAGCGGCGATCAGGTCCTCGCCTTCGGCCAGGAACGTGGCGCTGCGCGCGCGCTCGCGCTTGGTGTGCAGGCGACGCACAGCCTTCAGGCGTGGGTTCTGGGGGGAGGCGATCTGGCTCATGCGCTCGATGTTTGCTCGGGTGTGTCCTTGCTCGTACCAACAAAAAGGGCGCCGTCCTTTTCAGGAGCGACGCCCGGGAGGCTGTCTGTCGTTTGCCGGGTCCCCGGCGGATCCGGGGTCAGGCAGCCGACGCCTCGCGGGCGACCTCGGCGAAACGTCGGAAGGTGTCGGCGTCGCGCACGGCGATGTCGGCGAGCACCTTGCGATCCAGCTCGACGCCGGCCAGCTTCAGGCCGTGCATCAGCTGCGAGTAGCTCATGCCGTTCAGGCGCGCGGCGGCGTTGATGCGGGTGATCCACAGGCGCCGGAAGTCACGCTTGCGGTTACGGCGGTCGCGGTAGGCGTAGGCGTCTGCCTTCAGCAGCGCCTCCTTGGCCCTGCGGTAGTTCGAGTGCGCCTCGCCGCGGAAGCCCTTCGTCTGCTCGAGGACCGCGCGCCGCTTCTTGCGGGCGTGCACGGAGCGCTTGACGCGGGTCACTTGCCCACCCCCAGCAGCCGCTTCACGCGCGGCGCATCGTCCTTGGAGAGGATCGCGGGCTCACCGAGCTGGCGCTTGTGTTTGGGCGACTTCTTCTCGAGGATGTGGCTCGTGAAGGCGTGCCGGCCGCGCACCTTCCCGGTGCCGGTGACTTTGAAGCGCTTCTTCGCGCCTGAGTGGGTCTTCATCTTGGGCATGGCTTCTCGGCCGAGGATTATGACACGGTGCTGCCCGCGGCAGCGGTTCCGCTGTCGGCGAGCGGTGCGTTGGGGACCTGGACAGGCTCCTCGGCGGGGGGCTCGCCAGCTTCCTCGGGCGCATTCATGGGTGATTCGGAGACCGGCTCTGACGCGCGGGCGCCGGACTCCAGTGCCGACTCGAGCGCCTCCTCGGCGACATCGCCCTGGGCGTCTGCGGGGAACACCTCGTCGGCGGCCTCGGTGCTGTCGGCCTTGCCGGCGAGCACGGCTTTGGAGGGGGCCATCATCATCGTCATGTTGCGCCCTTCCTGCATCGGGCGCTGCTCGACGACGCCGAGCTCTGAGAGCTCTTCGGCGAGGCGGTCGAGGATCGCGGTGCCGCGCTCGGGGTGGGTGACCTCGCGTCCGCGGAACATGATCGTGACCTTGACCTTGTCCTTGTGGCGCAGGAAGCGCTCGACATGGTGCTTCTTGGTGTCGTAGTCGTGCTCGGCGATCTTCGGGCGGAACTTGATCTCACGCACGGTGATCTGCTGCTGGTGCTTGCGCGCCTGCTTGACCTTCTGCGCCTGCTCGTACTTGTACTTGGAGTAGTCGAGCACGCGGCAGACGGGCGGGCGCGCCTCGGGGGCGACCTCCACGAGGTCCAGGTCGCGTTCCTGGGCGAAGACGAGCGCGTCGGGCGTCTTCATGACGCCGATCTGCTGCCCCTCGTCGTCGATCAGACGCACCTCGGGCACACGGATGCGCTCGTTGATCCTGGTGGTGTCCCGCTCGGGCGGGCGCCGGTCAAAGCGGCGTGGGACGGGCACTAGCTGTAGTGACCGCGCGTCAAGCGAACATCACGCTTGGCGTTCTGAGGATTTGCCGGGCTGCAATGAACGGGATTATAGCTGTCCCAGCAGCCGCTGTGCGAACTCTTCTGTGGACTCGCTGCCGAGGTCGCCGCCGTGATGCTCACGCACGGAGACCGCCCCGTCCCCCTGCTCGCGCTCGCCGACGACCAGCATGTAAGGGATCTTGCGCAGCTCCGCGTCGCGGATCTTGCGCCCGATCGACTCGTTGCGGTCGTCCACCTCCACCCGTAGGCCCTTCGCGCGCAGCGCGTCTCTGACCTCCTGCGCATAGTCGCCGAAGCGCTCTGATACGGCCAGCACGATCGCCTGCACGGGCGCGAGCCACAGCGGCAGCTCGCCGGCGTAGTGCTCGATCATGATCCCGATGAAGCGCTCGTAGGAGCCGAGCATCGCGCGATGGATCATGACGGGCGTGTGCTCCTGATTGTCCGCGCCGGTGTAGGTCAGCCCGAAGCGCGCGGGCATCGAGTAGTCGAGCTGCACGGTTCCCAGCTGCCAGGAGCGACCGAGCGAGTCGGTCATATGCATGTCGATCTTGGGCCCGTAGAACGCGCCGTCGCCGGGGTTCAACTCGTAGGCGAGCCCGAGATCCTCCAGGGCGCGCGTGAGCTTCTCCTCGGCGCGATCCCATAGCTCGTCATCGCCGATCCGCTGCTCAGGGCGCGTGGAGAGCTCGAGGCTGACCTGCAGGTCGAACTTCTCATAGGTGGCGAAGGCCATCTCCAGCGCGCCTCTGACCTCGTCCTCGACCTGCTCCTCGGTGCAGAAGATGTGCCCGTCGTCCTGGGTGAAGTGCCTCACCCGCAAGAGCCCGTGCAGCACGCCGGATGCCTCGTTGCGGTGCAGCAGCCCAGGCTCTGAGTAGCGCACGGGCAGGTCGCGGTAGGAGTGGCGCGTGTGGCCGAAGAGGTGGCAGTGCCCGGGGCAGTTCATCGGCTTGACGGCCAGCTCGTGACCCTCCGCCTCGAGCGTGAACATGTGCTCGCGGTACTTGTCCCAGTGCCCGGAGATGCGCCACAGCTCGGCGTCGAAGATCTGCGGGGTCTTGACCTCGGTGTAGCCGCGCTGTAGGCCCATCTCGCGCGAGAGCGCGACGAGCGAGTTGAAGATCGTCGTTCCCGCGCCGGTCCAGAAGGCAGCGCCGGGCGAGACGTCGGAGAAGCTGAAGAGCCCCAGCTCGCGGCCGAGCTTGCGGTGATCGCGCGCCTTGGCCTGCTCGATGCGCTCGAGGTGCTCCTCGAGCTCCGCTTTGGTGAAGAAGGCGGTGCCGTAGATGCGCGTGAGCATCGTGCGACTGGAGTCCCCGCGCCAGTAGGCGCCGGCGAGCGAGGTCAGCTTGACCGCGCCAATCGTCTTGGTGGTGGGCGCGTGCGGTCCGCGGCAGAGATCGGTGAAGGGCCCGTTGGTGTAGAGCGAGACGGTCTGCAGCGGCCGGCGGTGCAGGCTCTCGCGCGCGGCGGTGACGAGGTCGTCGATCAGCTCGACCTTGTAGTCCTGCTGCTCGGCGAGGAAGCGCTCGCGCGCCTCTCCCACGGACACGTCCTGGCGCTGAAAGCTCTCGGCGGCCTTGATGTGGGCGTGCATGCGCTCTTCGATCGCGGGGAAGTCGGCCTCGGAGAGCGCGACGCCGTCAGGGAACTCGAAGTCGTAGTAAAAGCCGTTCTCGATCGGCGGCCCAATCGAGATCTTGACGCCCTCGTAGAGCTCCATGACCGCGGCGGCGAGCACGTGCGCGGCGTCGTGGCGGATCAGCTCTAGGGCCTTCGGCCCGCTTTTAGTGGTGAGGACAGCGAGGTGGGCACCGTCGGGCAGTGGGCGGGACAGGTCGCGTACCTGCGGGCCTTCGCCGTCGTCTGAGCCCGTCAGCTCGACGGCGAGCGCGGCGCGCGCGAGGCCGGGGCCGATCGCGGCAGCGGCGTCGGCGCCGGTGGCGCCGTCGGGCAGCTCGAGCGAGTTGCCATCGGGGAGGGTGACGTTGACAGACATCAGGCGCTGGAGGCTACCCGCCGGCGGCGAGACTTTCCTCGGGCGCCCTCGGCGGCGTGCCGCGGGCGCCGTCAGCCGTGGGCGGCGAGCGCCTCACGCCCGGCGCCGGGCGCCTGCGCGGGGACGGGTGCGAGCGACCACAGCGCGTCGTCGGCGAGCGCCTCGCGTCTGACGGCGCCGTCTCCGAGCAGCTCGATCAGTGCCCGCTCGGCGCTGTCGCGATCGGGCAGCTGGTTGTTCTGGGCCATGATCGCGGCGACCTCCGCGGTGACGAGCCCGTCGGGGAAGCGCGTCAGCGCCTCGAGCGGGGCCTCGGGAGGCTCGGCGCGCTCGAGTGTCGGGTCGAGGTTCGCGATCAGCACGTCGTAGGCCTCGATTGTCTGAAAGCCGCCGGCCTCCAGGCGCCGTCCGTCGGGGCTCTGGAAGACGAGCGAGGGCGCGGAGTAGCGCACGGGGCCATCGGTTTGGCGCGCCTTGCCCTGGAAATGCGTGGGGCCGCCCTCGGCGCTGCGGGTCTGCTGCTTGTCGTCCTCATAGGCGGCGATTGTCTCGGGCGTGTCGATCGCCGCCACGATCTCTCCTGCGTCGAGGCCGTCGACGCGGGCCAGCGCCTGGGCGATGTCGTCGTCCTCGTCGAGCAACAGCGGCGTGGTGAACCACGCGAGTTGCAGGGCGCGCAGCACCTCTTCCTCGCGTCCGGGATGGTGCATGCGCGTGGCGACGATCGCGCGACAGGCACGTGAGGTGGCGGTCACGCGAGCGCGGGGCTCCATCAACAGCGGCATGCCGAAGCGCCTGAAGTAGCTTTGCTGTCCGATCGTGGAGCGGGTGGGCGTGTAGCCGGCGTCGAGGTAGCGCTGCGGGTCCTCGGCGAGTCCAATCGTCACGAGACGCCAATCGAGCTGATCGCTGTAGCGCCAGCGCAGGACCGCGAGCGCTGGGCTGGCGGAGTAGGCGAAGGGACAGCCCGGGTCGGTGAAGTGCGTGACGGTGATCTTGCTCATGAAGCAATGATTGCACGCGCAAGCAGTTGATCCGGACTCTTTTCCGGATTTCGAAGGAGTCCACGCCTTCGCGGGGTGGGTCAGAAACTCGGGCTGCAGACAAGCGTCTGAATCTGCGAACATGCTGAACATGAGCAAAGACCAGCCACAGTCCATCGCAATTACCCTCTCCCCCGCGCAGATCGACGACGTCGTGCGCGCGGCCACCCAGAGCCGGGCGCCCAGCGTCTCCAAGCTGCTGGGAGGTTTCGTGCCCGTCGATACCGTCGACCCGCGTTTGTCGCGTTCGTTGCAGCGCGGTCTGTCGATCCTCGCGTGCTTTGGCGCCGACGGAGAGGCACGCGGGATCCTCGAGCTCGCACGCGATCTAGAGATGAGCCCTAGCACGACCCATCGATACGCATCCACGCTCGTGGAGCTGGGTCTTTTGGAGCGCTGCCCGAAGTCGCGAAAATACCGCCTGCCGGGTACCTGACCAACTGCTGAAAAGAGGGTTGGGGCGGTGCCGCGGGGGGTAGGAGCGGTGTCCGCCAGGCCATAATCCGCTCTGGAATGGGCTGACGGCAGCAAGATACCAGCAGCCCGCTGTCTGGCTATTGCATCCGAAGAGATGCGATGTTTCTGATTGTGTCCGCTCCAACCCAGGCAGATCAGGCCCTCGCGGCGACCTTGCGACGCATGCGCATCGAGCGCGGCGAGACGCAGGAGGACCTCGCCCACCGGGCAGGTCTGACCGTGGCCGCGTTTGCTCGAATCGAGCGCGGTAACGCGAATCCGACGTGGACGACGGTCAGGCGAATCGCCGTCGCGCTGGGCGTCAGCCTGGCGACGTTGGCAGAGGCTGTGGAACGCACGAAGCCGCGCCGCTGAGCGCCCGTCACCCCCTCAGCGCAGCGCTGATTGCAGCTTACGGCGCCAAGGGCGCGGGCGCGTCGAGTGCCTGTACGTTCCATCCAGAGACGCTGACGACGGGTGTTTCCCCGTCGAGCATGGCGGAGCTGTAGGCGGCGGTGAGCGTCTCCGATTCCCCCGGCCAGAGGGTCGTGTCGTTTTCGCTCCAGAAGGTCGGCAGCACCTCGTCATCGCCAGACGCGGGCGTTCCGTCGGCCTCCCCACGACGCACATCGGCGCGGAGGAAGAAGGCGACGGTGGGTGTCGATGAGACGTTTGTAATCGTGACTTTCGTCAGCGTGTAGGCGCCGGCGGGAGTTGGTGGGGACGGGTCTGGCGTGCTCGTGGCGGTGACCTGGACGTGAGCCGCGGGGAGAGCGTGCAGTCCCTGCAGATCGGCGTATTGGGACATGCTCGCGTGCGTTTCGCCGACGGTTGCCTTCCAGTTGATGAGGTCGCGCTGCGTCGAGAGCCAGTAGACGTTGCGGTCCACGACGCTCCCGTACTGCTCGAGCAGGAGCTCCACGAAATAAGCCTGCGCGGGCTGCGGCGGCGTCGTTTCGACGGGGAGTTTGGGCGTGATGAGAGCGTTGCGCACGCTGCGGGCGCCGAGCGTCAGGTTGGAGGCGCGCTGGTCGTCGAGCAGCGCTCCGTCGAGCGCGTAGACCTTGGCCTGGACGGTGAGGCCTGACCGAGCCTGGTCGCTGAGGTTGTCGAGCGTGACTGTGTCGTTGTCATAGGCGAAAAGCGCGTGCAGTGGCTGGTTGGCCTGCTGGGCGCCGAAGTAGCTCCCGGCCTCGTCGAATTCCTCGTTGTAGAGGTCCCACAGGAGCGTCGGGGAGCCCTTGTTCAGCTGCCAGTAGACGACGCCCGTCGATGGTGTTGGGGTGGCGTCGGAGTGATCGATGTAGGCCTCGAACTGAGCACGTTGCGTTTCGTAGTTCTGCACCTGCGCGTCCTCGACGTATTCATCGAGCCCCGACCAGGGGCCAAAACGCGCCGCGATCGCCTTGTCGAGCTCCTCGAGCGTGCCGAACGAATAGCCATCGTTAGCCGGACCGGGCGGTTCGGGCTCGTAGTTGGCGTGGTACTGGTTATATGTCGGGTCGCGCCAGAGCTGTTCCTGTTCGTAGGGCGACATGAAGCGTTCGATCGAGTCGAGCGTTGGCACGGTGTCGCCTGCCGAGGCCTCGCTGTCAAAGCCCCACGCGCCACCGACGTTCGTGCGCGTCGCGTCGCCCTTGTCGTAGTGCGTGCTGTCGTACCAGTAGCTCGGTGGCACCCAGTCATACGGTCCCTCCTTCTCTCCGGAGGGCCCGAGCTTGCGGTTGTTGCGGTACTCCGCGGATGCGATCAGCGGCTCCTGGAAGCCGGCCTGCGTAAATCCCTGCAGGGAGAGCTTCTCCTGCTTGGCGGTCGGCGCGGCATCGCTCCAGCTGAAGTCGAGCACGCTGGGGTGGTTGCGTAGCTGCTCACCGATCGAGAGCGCCGAGCGATACATCACCGCGTACTGCTGCTTGGAGAGCCGCGCACGTTCGGGCTGCCATGCGTCACAGCACTGAAAACCCGCGTCGATCAGGATCCCTGCGCGGTCCATCTGCTCGTAGAAGTCTTCGGGCATCTGCTTGCCCTCCGTGCGGATCGCGTTGAGGCCGAGGTTCTTGATGAGCGCGATCTGCTGGGCGGTGTTGGCGGCGGAGTAGCGCAGGAACTCGTCCTCGGCCCAGCCTCCCGCCCGCAGCAGCAGCGGCTGACCGTTGACGGCGAACCCGCGCACGCCCTTCGGCGCGATCGGCGAAGCGCCGGTCAGGTACGTGCTGATCGTGCGGATGCCGAAAGTCTCCGCTTGAGAGTCGCTCGGTGAGCCTGACGAAGAGACGCTCATCGACAGGCCGTAGAGCGGCTGCGCGCCCATCTGGTAGGGCCACCAGACCTGCGGATGCGCGATCGTGAGCGGCGCATCTTCACCGGGCGTGAAGGAGACCGTCTCGCTGGACTCGCCCGGTACGCGCAGCGCCTTTTCGACCACGATCGGAACGCCTGCGCCGGGCGGCGTGACGGTGGCGGTCACGGTCGCGCTTTGCGCTTCCTCGCTGGCGTTCGTGACTTCCCCCTCGAGCGTAAGCGCTGCACTGGAGAGGTCGGCGGCGTCGTTCTGCAGCGCGTGCACATCGCTGATCGCCAGCGCGCCGGAGGTGTGCAGCTGGATCGGGAACTGGATACCGGTGTTGTTGTCCGGCGGGATCTGGTTCCAGTCGACGTCGTCCAGTGTCAACATGCTTGCCGGGTCGTTCGGGTAGAGCTCGAGCGCGAGCGCGTTCTCCCCGGAGCGCAGCGCGCCGGTGACGTTGAAGGTGTAGCGCGCGTAGGCGCCCTGCAGCGTCGGCTGTCCCAGCCCTTCGGTCTGTGTGCCCGCGAGCTCGTGACCGTTGACCCACAGGTCGGCCTGTCCGACGATGCCGTTGACGACCAGCTGCTCGTGCTCGCCGGGCTGCAGGCTCTCGGAGAAGTTCGTGCGAAACCACCACGGCACGGCGAACTGCGCGACGGTGACCGGGCCGATCGCGTTCATGTAGCCGAAGCAGCTCCGCATCTCTTCCGCAAAAAAGACGTCCGGGCAGGCGCCGTTCTGGAGCAGCGCGTTGACCTCGGTACCGACCGCGCCGGCATCATCGGGCGACACGGCAAGCCACGAGCTCGTCGCGAAGCTGGGTTCGGAGATCAGGTTCCCCGACTGAGGGGCGAGCGCGCTGCTCTGCACCTGCCAGCCGTTGAGACCGAGCGTGACGGTTTCAGCACAGGCCGACGCCGCGTGCCAGCAGGCCAGCATGACGGTTATCGCAAGCGCGGTGAGCGCCGCGCGCAGCGCAAGGCGCGCGTCGAGCCCCCGCCCGCGCATCAGCGTCACCACCTCCCTACCCCCGTCCATGAGGACACCGCCCCATTATGCGCCAGCGATGAGCGCGCGCGTTACGCGAACAGGTGTGTCTCAGGCGGGCTCAGGCGTCTCCAGCGCACGCAGATGCTCGTCCACGCGGCGCACCCATTCCTCTGAGATCTCATCGGCCTGGACGGAGAGCTGTGGTGACTCGATCGCGAATTCGGCGGGCGCGGGGATGCCGAGATGCGCGAGCACTCTGCGGATGACGGCCTCGGTGCTCTCGGCCAACTCCTCGTAGGTGACCTTCAGCGGCTCATAGCCGAGTCCCAGGAAGTAGGCGTCCCAGGAGGCATCGTGGGCGGTGAGCAGGCGCACGAGGTAGTTGATCGCGCGGAAGGAGAAGACGAGCTCGACCGGGCGCTGCGCCTCGCCCGGCTCACGCTTCCAAGACTGCGTCTGCACGGCCTTCCACAGCGAGACGGCCTGCCTGACCTTGTTCTCGCGGGTGATCTGGATGTAGCGCAGCCCAGGGAATGCGCGTGCGAGCACTTCTGGCAGCGGGCGCTCGGCCATCCCGTCGATCCCTCGCAAGAGCTGCGCGAAGTCGCCGAGGTAGCCCCACATGAGCTTCGCTCCGAAGACGCCGTTTGGGGTCGTCCCCTGCTCGAGCGCCCACGCGAGGTACTGGTCATAGGTGTCGGGGTGCCACAGCGGGTTGGGTTCGGCGATCCCATCTGGCATCTCCCGGAAGGCGAGGCGTTCGACGATGTTGGCGTGGCGCTCGGCGTCGAAGTACTCGTGGGGGCGTCGCGGCAGCCCCGAGCGGCTGAGCGCCTCGAAGTACTCCTCGGGGTGCCCGGCCACGCCGGTCTGGTCGAGCGTGCGGCAGAGTAGAGTGCTGCCGCTTCGCGGCGTTGCACACACGAGATAGGACAGCATCGGCGTCATCGCAGAGATCCAATCATGCTCATAGGCTTGGTGAACAATACCCAGTGACGGACCTTCCCAACATTCTCTATCTGCATTCCCACGACACGGGTCGCTTCGTGCAGCCCTATGGCGAGCCGGTGCCAATGCCTAACGTGCAGGCGCTGGCAGACCAGGGCGTGCTCTTCCGAAACGCGTTCTGCGCAGCACCGACCTGCTCGGCCAGCCGCGCGTGCCTGCTGACCGGCCAGTACGGCCAGACGAACGGCATGCTCGGGTTGGCTCACCGGGGCTGGTCGCTGCGGGACTACCGCCACCACATCGTCAACGTGCTGCGCGATGCGGGGTACACCTCGACGTTGATCGGCGAGCAGCACATCTCCAAGGAGCCGGAGGTGATCGGCTACGACGAGGTGATGAAGATCCCGACGACGCGCGTGGAGACGGTGGCGCCGCTGGCGATGGAGGTGCTCCGTCGCAAGCGTGATCGCCCGCTGTTCGTGTCGGTCGGCTTCTTTGAGACCCACCGCGAATTCCTCGGGCCGGGCTCGCTGCGCGACGTGCACTACTCAAAGCCGCCGAACAACCTGCCCGATGCGCCGGAGGTGCGCGCGGACGTGGCGGCGTTCAAGGCGAGCGCTCGCTCCCTGGATCACGGCGTGGGCATGGTGCTCAACCAGCTCGACGCATCCGGGCTCTCGGAGAACACGCTGATCATCTTCACCACCGATCACGGCATGCCGTTCCCGGGCGCCAAGGCGACGCTGTATGACCGCGGTCTGGGTGTGATGCTGATCCTGCGTGGGCCTGAGCCGTTCCATGGCGGGCGCGTGATGGACTCACTGGTGTCGCACATCGACATCTACCCGACCGTGTGCGAGTACCTGGGGATCGAGCGCCCCCCGTTCCTGGAAGGTGTCTCGCTGCTGCCGCTGCTGCGCGCGCAGTCGAAGAGCGTGCGCGATGAGATCTTCGCCGGCTCGACTTGGCACGCCGCCTATGAGCCACAGCGCGCGATCCGCACCACCCGCCATAAGTACATCCGCCGCTGGGGTGATCGTACGACGCCGGTGCTGGCGAACACAGACGACGGCCCCAGCAAGGATCTGCTGCTGGCCAACGGCTGGGCGGAGCGCGAGATCGCCAAAGAACAGCTGTACGACCTCGTGTTCGACCCGAACGAGGCGAACAACGTGATCGACGACCCGGGCTATGTGAGCGTCGCCGCCGACCTGCGTGCGCGCTTGGATGCGTGGATGCGCGAGACCGATGATCCGCTGCTCGCGGGCTACGTGGACCCGCCGTCGGGTGTGGAAATAAACCTGCCTGACCAGCTTTCGGCGACCGACCCGACGACGCGCATACCGTGAGCCACGCCTGGCTGCAGCAGGAGCTCCGCACGGTCGTCGAGGAGCTGGCCTCCTATGAGCGTCCGTCTGCATCGGAGGGCGAGCGCCGTGCAGCGGAGTGGATCGCTGAGCGCCTGCGCATGCACGGGCACGAGGCGGCTGTCGAGGTTGAGCGAGCGCACGGAGGCTTCTGGTGGCCGCTGGGCCTGTTGAATGCGGCGGTGACGATCTCGGGCTTGGCCGCTGGGCGGACGCGCTCGCGCCGCACACGTCTGCTCACGGGCCTCATCGGGGCCGGCGCGGCCGCGGCGATCTGGGACGAACTGGGTGGCGGGCGCCTGTGGTTTCGTCGCGCGAGCCTCCCCCACCGCGAGACGTTCAATGTGATTGCGCAGACGGGTGATGCCGACGCGCGGGAGACGCTTGTGATCGTCTCCCACCACGACGCTGCGCACAGCGGGTTGATCTTCCACCCTGGCCTGCCGAAGCTGTTCGCGGAGCGCTTCCCCGAGCTGCTCGAGCGCTCCGAGCAGACGGTCCCGATCATGTTCGCGACGTGGCTTGGGCCCGTGTTCGTGGCGCTCGGCTCGTTCCTCGGCCGTCGTGGCCTTTTGCGCGCCGGCGCCTTCCTCGCGGGCGCGACGACGGTGACGATGGCCGACATCGCACGTAGCGCGGTGGTCCCGGGCGCCAACGACAACCTCAGCGCGGTCGCCGTTTTGCTGGCGCTGGCACGTTCGTTGGGCGAGCGCCCGCAGCCGGGCGTGCGCGTGCTGTTCCTCTCCACCGGCTCTGAGGAGTCCTTCATGGAGGGCATGCAGGGCTTCATGCGCCGCCACGGCGAGACGCTCGACCCTGAGCACACGACGGTTCTCTGCCTGGAGTGCGTGGGCGGGCCGATGCTGACCCTGATCGAGGCGGAGGGCATGCTGCGTATGCGCCCCTACAGCGACTCCGCCAAGGCGCGGGTCGCCGACGCGGCCGAGGCGTCCGGCATCGAGCTCGTGCGCGGTCTGCGCACGGTGCTCGCTACCGACGCGCTGGTGGCCCTGAGACGCGGCTACGCGGCGGTCACGCTGGCCTCGATCGACGCGACCAAGTTCCCCTCCAACTATCACTGGCCCAGCGACTCTCCGGAGAACCTCGACTGGGGCACGATCGAGCGCGCGTTCGCGGTCACCGAGAACTTCGTGCGCGGCGGCTCGCCCACCGCCGAGCGCTAGCTTCGGCCCGAGCGCTAGCTTCGGCGCGCGCGGCTCACTCGTTCCACCAGATGTCGTCCTGCTCGGCGGCGGCCTGCTCGATCTGCTCGAGCGTGAGGTCGGTGCGTCGGTCCTCGACCATCGTCTGCAGCGCCTGACCGATCGTCGGCGCCCACACTCGCCTGGCGACGGCGATCCGCCCTGATTCCTCCTCGAACTGCTTCCATTCGAGCTCGATCAGCGGTACGCGCGAGGGCGGTGCGTCTGGCGGCACCGGCGCACCCCAGCCGTAGACGGTGATCTGCGCCTGCCAACCCGTTGGGCACAGCTCACCCATCACTGCGAGCGCTTGCCACTGGTCGCTGACGGGCTTGGGACGACGGTTGCGCCGGCGCAGGTAGCGCACGATCCACACCGCCGCGAGCACCATCGCGACCACGAGCAGGCCGATCACAAGCGTTTCGTATCCCGGGGCTCTGGCGTCCCCACCCTGGACGCCGCTGGCGAGCAGCAACACGGCGTGCGCGCGGCTCACGCGTCCCCCATCCATCCGCCCGATCCGGCACGAGGAAGCAGATGCCACCCGCTCACGCTCATCGCTCTATCACAGTACCCATTTCCAGACCGGGCACGCGCAGATTCGGGGAGTTACGCAGCTGCGGAAAAATACGCGACTTTCGCTACCGACGACGATCGACGGTCGTGTACAGGGCGACTCGTGACGATAGACACGCGCGGGCATGTCCAATGACAAAGAAATAGAACACGACCGACACTCGGCACTGAGTGGTGGGGGCCTGCGACGTTGGCCGATGCTCATCGCGGCGTCGGCGGTGGCGCTCTATGGCGCGCTCATGGGCGTGCACGAAGGCGAAACGCATGGCTGGATCGTTTTCGGGGACCTCGGCCAGCTGATTGCCGCAGCGATTGCCACGATCGCCTGCGCGAGTCGTGCGCGTCGCGTGCGCTCGGGCTTCGCACCATCGCGGGATCGACCCGCAAGATCAGCGGGCACGAGCGCCGCCGATGTCTCCAGCCTCGGCAGGACGAAGCGGATCGCGTGGTCGCTGCTGACGATCGGGGTCGGCTGCTGGATGTTGGGTGAGCTGTGTGACTGCGTGTATGAAGTGGGTCTCGGGGTTCACGTCCCCGAACCGTCGGTCGCAGACATCGGCTTCCTCGCCAGCTACGCCTTCATCATCTCCGGACTTTTGGCGTTTGTACGTACGCCCGCGGGCGTGCTCTCGCGCGTGCGCGGGGCGGTCGAGGGCGTTTACATGGCGTGTGGGTTCGTGCTCTGCAGCTGGAGCCTGGTGATTGGCTCGGTGTACGGGCACGGCGGCAAGCTCACGCTCGGTGGGATCGTGAACCTCTCCTACCCATTGCTCGACGCTGTGTCGCTGGCGGCAGTGTTCTTCGTGGCGTTGCGCCGGCGATACAACCCACCGGCGGGGCTCGGGCTGCTCGCGCTTGGGATCGCGCTGGTGGCTGTATCGGACTCCTCGTGGTGGTATCTCGCCGAAACCAGTAGCAACGCGCCGACCGTGACGCCATTTGAGACAGGTTGGGTGGCGGGCCTGCTGATGATCGCCTTCGCGGCTTGGCGTGGCAGCGGCTCGAGGCTGGCTGGCCCCAGCCGGGCTGTCGAGAGTGGCTTCGCGCTTGCGCTTCCGTCGCTTCCGGCGCTTGGAGGCATGCTGATCGTGCTCTCGAACTGGCTATCGCGGGGCTATGTGCAATCGCCGGCGGTGCTGCTCGGGATCATGGGCGTCGACGTGCTGCTCGGGCTGATGCTGCTCCTGATCGTGACGTATGAGAATCACGCGCTGACGAGCCACCTCGAGCATCGGGTGGCGGAGCGCACCGCGGCGCTGGAGGAGACCGAGCGCTACTACCGAGCACTGGTACAGCACTCCTCTGACCTCGTGATGGTCGTCGGCGCCGACCTCACGATTGGCTACGTGAGCGACTCGGCGCAGAGCGTCTTCGGCTTCAGTCCAGGGGAGCTGACCGGCCATGGCTTGGACGTCTTTGGCGCACAGGCGGCACAAACGCTCGCCGACGCAATGGCACGGGCCGTCCCGGGCCAGGATCAGCTTGCGCGCGTCGAGTGGGCGCTGAGCGACGGCGCCGGTCGCGCGCTGAGGGCCGAGACGACGATCACTAACCTGCTGGCCGACCCGAGCGTTGGTGGGTTCGTGCTCAACACGCGCGACGACACCGATCGCACGGCGCTTGCCGAGCAGCTACGAAACCAGGCGTTCCACGACCCGCTGACCGGCCTCGCGAATCGCGCCCTACTGGAGGACAGGGCCTCCCAGGCGCTTACCCGCTCGCAGCGCTCTGGAGAAGCGGTGGCTCTGGTCTCGATCGACCTGGACGCGTTCAAACTGGTCAACGACGGGTTCGGCCACGCCACCGGCGACGGGTTGCTGTGCGAGGTCGCGCGTCGCGTGCAGGGCGTGGTCCGCCCGCAGGACACGGTGGCACGTCTGGGTGGCGATGAGTTCGTCGTGCTGATGGACCCTGCCCCGGATGAGGCCACGGCGCTCGAGCTCGCCGAACGCATCCAGGAGGCTTTGCTGGTGGAGCATGAGATCGATGCCACGGCTCATCGGCCGGCCGCGAGCATCGGCGTCGCATTGGGCAGAGCGCCGCGGACGAACTTCGAGCAGCTGCTTGGCGATGCCAACGTAGCGGTGTACTGCGTCAAGCAGTCGGGCAAGAGCTCCGTGCAGGTGTTTCAGGCAAGCATGAACGTCAACGCGCGTGAGCGCTTCGAGCTGCAAGCGGACCTGCGTCGCGCGCTCGACAACGGCGAGCTGTGCGTGTACTACCAAGCCGAGTGCGACGCGGACACGGGCACGCTGGACGGCTTCGAGGCGCTCGTGCGCTGGATGCACCCGAAGCGGGGTCTCCTCGCGCCCGACGCCTTCATCCCGCTGGCCGAGGAAACGGGGCTGGTCGTGCCGTTGGGCCGCTGGGTGTTGCACCAGGCTCTTCGCCAAGCTGTGCGCTGGGGTGAGGATCACGCTCGCGCCCGCCCGCTGATCATCTCGGTGAACGTGTCCGCCGTGCAACTGAAGACGCGGGGGATTGTCGCGGATGTGCGCGAGGCGCTCGAGGAGTCCGGCATCGACCCGGCGCGCGTGGTGCTCGAGGTCACGGAGAGCTCGTTCATAGACAGCTCCGCGGAGATCGTGGACACGCTGCATGCGCTGAAGGCGCTCGGCGTGCGCCTCGCGATCGACGATTTCGGGACAGGCTACGCGTCGATCTCAAACCTCAAGAGCATGCCGGTGGATATCTTGAAGGTCGATAAAAGCTTCCTTGCGGCGTGCACGGACAGTGCGCACGGAGGTGAGCTGCTGGAGGCGATCGTGAACATCGGACAGGTGCTGTCGCTGACCACGGTCGCCGAGGGCATCGAGGAGCCCGCACAGTTGTCCGCTGCCCAAGGCCTCGGCTGCGACCTCGCCCAGGGTTACCTCTTCAGCCGGCCTGTGCCAGCTGCAGAGGCGGAGCAGATCATCGCCGGCGACACGACTGTGGTGCTCGCCCGCACCGCGGGAGTCGAGTTTGCGCGCGCTGCAGCTCGCGTGCACGCGAGCTGAGGGTCAGACCGAGCAGGGCCGCGAGCGGCGGTCGATCCCGACTTCGGTGATCCCCGCGGAGGTGATCTTGATCCTGGTGGGAACGTTGCCGCGTTCGAGCAGCTTGCGCAGCACCGACTCGCCCTTGGACTCGATGCCCGACCGCAGCGGCTCGTCGAATGCCTCGGCGCGCAGCGAGCTCGCTATCTGCACGTAGACGTGCTGCTCGGCGCGGTCGTTGAGAACCTTGAACCGGTACATGTCCCCGTCTCGAGGGATCGGGATCGGCGTCGGACCACCAATTATCTCTAGATCGCCAGCCATGACATCAGATTTGCTCCTCCGCCCGATGCGTGCGAGGGACTAGTGGCCAGGATCGCGGCGGTTCAATTTGGACACATGCTGAGAGCGCTTCATCGGCTACAGTCCCTTCGCCGTCTGACTTTAGGCGACCGCTGAGATATGAGCACGCCAAGCCCTCTATCGCGCATGGCTCGCAGGCTGAGATCCCGACGCTCGACAGGCGACGCCGCTCAGCACCGTCACGCCGTGGGCGGGATGTGGGATGAGGTCGGCCAGCTGCAGTTCGAGTTCCTCGTGAGCGAGGGACTGACGCCGGAGAGCTACCTGCTCGACATGGGCTGCGGCAGCCTCCGCGGCGGCCTTCACTTCATCGGACACCTGCAGCCGGGTCACTACTTCGGCATCGACCGCAACCCGAGGTTGCTGGCCGCGGGCGAAACGGAGCTCGAGCGCGCGGGTGTGATGGGCAAGGACCCCACGCTGGTCGTGCGAAACGACTTTCGCGCCGAAGAGCTGGGGCAGCGCTTCGACTTCGCGATCGCGCAGTCGCTGTTCACGCACCTGCCGTTCAACAGCATCGTGCGCTGTGTGTCGGAGGTCGGGCGCGTGCTGGCGCCGGGCGGACGCTTCTACGCGACGTTCTTTGCGAACCCCGGCGCGCGTCTGGGTCTGGAGCCGATGCCGATCGAGACAGACCACGATCTCACGGTGCACGTCGACCGCGATCCCTTCTATTACGACCCTGACCTGTTCTCGTGGCTGTGCGAGGGCTCAGATCTGACATGCGAGTACCGCGGCGAGTGGGGACACCCCCGCTCTCAGCAGATGCTCGTGTTCACCAGGCACGACGCCCAGGCATCCTGAGCGGGCTCACCCGTCCCCGCCGCGAGGCGGCTCGCTGTGCAGCGTACGCCCGTCAGAGGGTCGGCGCGTGTGCGCGGTGCGCGAGGAAGTACAGATGTGCGATGCCTTCGTTCCAATCGATGCGGGCGTTGGCGAGGCTGCCTTTGTAGTGGCGCAGCGCGAGCGTCCGCGGCGTGCGCGCATACGTCTTCAGATACGCCATCGCCTTGGCCACTTCACCGGCACCTTCGGCGACCTGCGAGCTGGCGCGTGGGACGTCTTCTTCTTCGGCCCCTTCTTCCCCGCCCCCGGGGATGTTCCATTCGCTGGCCGCGACGGCATACGCGTGCGTTTCGCTCGCCGCGCGTGCGAGCCTCGTCAGCTGCGAGGGGCTGCCGGCGCCGTCGAGCCCCCCCACTTCGGCGGCAACGGCGCGTGTCATCTGCGCGAGGTGGACGGCTGCGCGCGAGTGTTCCTCGAGGAAGCCCGCCGCGCTGGTCTGGGGGCTGGTGTCGGAGCAGCCCGCGAGCAGCAGGGCGCCAGCGAGCGCAATCAAGCACGGACGCGGGCGAAGCCGAGGCAGGCGCACGCGCAGACCCTACAGTCGGCGCCCGTAGCCGGTCGCGATCCGGGGTGCGCTCAGCTGGAAGCGCTGGAGGTCTGGCGCTGCTGGAGAACCTCCGCCGCCACGCCGAGCGTGAGGTCGTGCGCGACGGGACCGTCGGGCTCGTTCGCGAGGCGCATGCTCTCGACCAGGTTCGCCTGCTCCTTCAGCGTGCGCTTTTCGACCAGCGGCTGCACGAGTCCGCGCAAAACGATCATCGGTCCCACCCAGCGCGGCGCCCATACGCGTGCGGAGCGCCGCTGGATGCCACGCTCGATCGCGTCGACCGCCTTGGAGACGGGGATCGGGTCACGCAGGAAGGCGGGCGTGCGCGAGTTCAGACGCTGAGCCGCTGGTTGCGCGTAGCTCGCTTTGACGAGGTCGGTGTCGATGAAGCCGAAGTACGCGCAGCCGACGCGGGCGCCGCTCGGGGCAGTCTCCATCCGTAGCGCATCCGTGAGCGCCTCCACGCCCGCCTTCGTCGCCGTGTAGGGGCCCATCAACGGCGCGTGCGCGACGGCGCTCAGCGAGGCGATGTTCAGCAGGTAGCCGCGGCGAGCGGAAATCTGCTCAATCACCGCACGATTGGTGCGCCAAACGCCAAGGAAGTTAACGGCGAGCGTGCGCTCAACCTCCTCGACGGGCGCGCCGGCGAGCGTGCCGCTGAAGGCGAGGCCCGCGTTCGCGATCGCCACGTCGAGCCCGCCGAAGCGCTCGACGGCGGTGCCGACCGCACCCTGCAATGCCTCCAGGTCTGTGACGTCGGCCTCCACCCACAGCGCGCGCGACTCGCCGAGGCGCTCAGCAAGCGTGGCCAGGCGTTCCGGCTCGAGCCCCACGAGCACCACGTTCGCGCCCTTCGTGTGCAGGCGCTCGGCCGTTGCGGCGCCAATTCCGCGGGCGGCACCGGTGATGAAGACCGTGCGCCCCCTGACGTCGAATGTCTCCTCGCTCGTGCCGCTCACAGCGCCGATCATACACCCCGCCGTCGGCGCGTCAACACGCTGTCCATCCTTCTCGACAGGCTGTCAAGACCCTTGTACGTGTGGCGCGCGTCACGCGAAAAACGGCAAACCCATCGACTGTCTTGTCAAGGCGACCTACTACCCACTATCCAGCTGAAAGTGAGAGCTCCTCGAGTAGCGTCAGGAGCACCCGCCATGTGCCTGTGACCGTTGAGGCGTACACGTGCTCGCGCGGCGTGTGCGCCTCGCGGATGCGGGGGCCGAAGGACACCGCGTCGAGGTCGGGCAGCTTCGCGATGAGCGCGCCACACTCCAGGCCACCGTGCACGACCTCGATCTTCGGCTGCGTCCCGTGCACACGCTCGTATGCGCGGGCGGCGGCGGCGAGCAGCGGCGAGTCCGGCCGCGGCTCCCAGCCTGGGTAGCCGCCCTCGAGCTGCGCGCTCGCGCCGTTCTCGCGCGCCACCTGCTCGACGCGCGCGACGACCCCCGCCAGCACCTCCGCGCTGACGCTGCGAGCGCTCGTCTGCACCTCGACATGCGCGCCATCGCTGACCACGATCGCGAGGTTGATCGAGGTCGCGACGGTGCCGGGGAAGTCCTCGCTCATCGCGAGCACGCCGTGCGGCAGCTCGCGCAGCAGGCGCAGGAGCCTCTCCGAGGCAGCCGCGCTCGCGGCATCCGCCATGGGAGCGTCGAGCTCGCGCAGCGCGAGCGTAAGGCCAGGCTCATCCACGCTCCACTCTCCTGTGAGCGCCGACGCCGTTTTGGTGAGGATCGCCCGCGTGCGCTCGATCGCGTCGCCAGGGATCGACAGGCGGGCGACACCTGCCAGCGGGATCGCGTTGTGCGCGGTGCCCGCGGTCAACGAGAACAGGCGCAGGTCCACCCCACCCGCTCGCAGACGGTCGATCACGCTGACCAGTTGCTTGATCGCGTTGGCGCGGTGTTCGTGGATCTGCACGCCGCTGTGACCGCCCGTGAGTCCCGAGACGCTCAGCTCGACCGCCTGCCACCCCGCGTCGAGCGGCTCCTTCTCCAGAACGAGGCGGATCTTCACGTCAGCGCCGCCGGCGCAGCCGACGGTGAGGGCGTCATCGTCCTCGCTATCGAGGTTGATCAGCGAGCGTGCGCGGAGCATCGAGGCGTCCAGCGCGAGCGCTCCATATAGGCCGATCTCCTCTTCGACCGTGAACAGAAGCTCGAGTGGGCCGCAATGCACACCCGGCTCCGTGAGCAACGCGAGCGCCGCCGCGACGCCGATGCCGTTGTCCGCTCCCAGCGTGGAGTCGCGCGCGGAGATCTGATCGCCGTCTCTCCGCGCGAGAATCGGGTCGCGGGTGAAATCGTGCTGCACGCCCGGGGCGCTGTCACAGACCATGTCCAGGTGCGCCTGCACCGCGACCGGCCTGGCGCCCGCCAAGGCGTCGCGGCCGGCGACCCGCACGAGCACGTTGCCATGCGCGTCCTGTAGGAGCTGCGCACCGTGGGCGTCCGCGATCTTGCTCACGTACTCGCGTGCAGCCGCCTCGTGCCCGGGCGGCCGGGGGATGGCATTGAGCGCGGCGAAGTGGCGCCATAGCTCAGCCGGCTCGAGTCCTGCGTAGGGGTCACCGTCGGCCATGCAGGCGCTCACGATAACGAGGCGCCGCTAGGACATCCGTCGAAGATCGCCCGCGCGTAGGTCATGGCCCATCAGGCTGGTCGAGGTAGCCGCAGTGCTCAATCGTGACCGCGCGCAGGCGCCGTCACCGGGAACGACTCGACGATGGGGGCTTCGTGACGACGAAGAGACGTACGGCAGCGACGACTCGACTGCACGCCGGGCGCGAGGCGCAGCGCAAGCACGAGGACGAGCACAAGAAGCACGACAAGCACCACAAGCGCAGGCGCAAGCACCACAAGCACGCGCCGGCGAAGGTCGTCCAGCCGAACGGGACGCTCGGGGTGACGCTCCCGCTCGCCCCGGTCTCCCCTCCCGCGCCCTCCCCCGCGCCCGTGCCCTCCGCAGGCTCACAGCCGATCACGCTCGCGCAGGCCCGCCGCCTGCTCTGGCGCGCGGGCTTCGGGCCGGCGCCAGGACAGGCCGAGGCGCTCGTCGGCCAGCCGCTGGAACAGGTCGTCTTCGCGCTCACCCGACCATCGGGTGCAGCGACGCTGAGCGGCCCCGAACCTGTCAACGAAGAAGGCAAGCCGCTGGAACCCGACACCGCCTGGGGTGACGATCACTGCTGGTGGCTCGACCGCATGGTGCGCTCCGACCAGCAGCTCGTCGAGCGCATGACGTTCATCCTGCACGACTGGTTCGCGACCTCCAACGCGCAGGTGAACAGCCAGCCGTTGATGCTCGAACAGAACGAACTGCTGCGCTCGATGGCGCTGGGGAAATTCGACGATCTGTTCCTGGCGGTCACGACCAACCCGGCGATGCTGCTGTTCCTGAACGGGACCTCCAACAACAAGTGGGATCCGAACGAGAACTACGCGCGCGAGATGATGGAGCTGTTCTCGCTGGGCGCCGATCGCGGCGCCTACACGGAGGAGGACGTCAAAGAAATGGCGCGCACGCTCACCGGCTGGCGCAACGAATGGTCGGAAAGCCGCGGGAACTACGACTTCCGCTATGACCCGAGCTATCACGACACGGGCAAGAAGACCGTGTTCGGGCAGGCCGGCAAGTGGAGCTACGAAGACGCCGTGCGCCTGTGCGTGACGCATCCACTGCACCCCTCGTTCTTCGTCACCAAGCTGTGGGGCTACTTCGTCGCGAGCGAACCGTCTGAAGCGACGCTCGCCTCGCTGCAGGGCGTCTACACGAGCTCCGAATACAGCATCCGCGCGGTCGTGGAGGCGATCCTGCAGCACCCCGACTTCTACGAAGGCCCGGAGCTGGTGGTGCCTCCGGTCGTGTACAACGCGGGCTTGCTGCGCTCGATCTCGCGTCCGATCGACACGACCGCCTGGGCGTGGCTGTCGGCGAACGCCGGGCAGCAGCTGTTCTACCCGCCGAACGTCTCAGGCTGGGACTTCACCCGCTGGCTAGACACCTCCACCGCACGGGCGCGCTGGGAAATCGCGAGCTACGTCACGGCAAAGAGCTATCCCAACCCGTGGCCCTCGGCTGGCGAACCCGTGTACAGCCCGACCGAGGACCCCGAAGAGGCACTCGCGAGCGCGCTCGCCTACTGGGCCGGCCCGACCCTCTCCGCAGAATCCGAACAGTGCATCGCCGCGTTCGCAAAAAACTGCTTCCAGGAACCGCTGGCGAAATGGGAGCGCAGCCCCTACCGGGCGATGCGCCAGAACGCGCTGCGGATGCTGATCGCCACCTCCCCGGACATGCAGGTCAGCTGAGATGCGGCGACGTAATCCACCCACGGACACGGAGGCCTAACGATGGCCAAGAGCTGCTCCTGCCAGGACTTCACCCGCTCCCAGCTTCTACGTCGGGGAGTCGCAATCGCCGGCAAGGGCCTGCCGCAGATCGAGCCGGGGATGCCGTTGCCGGCAGGCACGGGCATGGACCGCCGCACGTTCCTGTTGCGTACCGCCGGCGCCGCCATATCCGTGTATGGCGCTTCGATGCTCGGCCCGCGCCACTTCGAAGAGGGAATCGCTCAGGCCTCCGCGGCCAGCGGCCCGAGCGACCCTGTCCTGGTCTCGATCTACATGGAAGGCGGCTGGGACGCGCTGTCGGTGCTGGCGCCGGTGCGTGAAGCCAAGTACAAAGAACTGCGACCCGTGCTCGGACTGCAGGAAGGGGCGGGCAAGGTCTTCACCGAGGACGACATGCTGATGTGGCACCCGGCCGCGGGCGGTCTTGCGGAACTGCATGAAGAAGGCAAGGTCACAGTCTTTCCTGCGATCGGCTACGAGCCTTCGGAAGAGAGTCACTTCACCAGCCGCCACTACTGGGAGGTCGGCCAGCTGGACGCGGACGCGCGCACGGGGTGGATGGGGCGATACCTGGATCTCGTGGGCGAATCGCACAACCCGCTGCAGGGCCTCTCCTTGGACTACTCCCTGGCGCCGGCGCTGGCCACCGCGAGCATGCCCGTAGCGGCGGTCTCCTCGCCCGCGGATTACACGATGTGGGCGTATGGCCTGGGCGAACCGGTGATGGCGCCGGCGCTCGAGACGTTCGGTGCCTTGGGCGCGCTGCCCTCCCCCTCCCCCGCCTACGCGGAGGCGCGCGACGCCTCATACGACACCGGTCTCGTCCTGGAAGAGATGGCTGCGTTCGTGAAATCGGAGAAGGAAACCGGCGATAAATCAACGGTTACCTATCCCTCCGGTGAATTCGGCGAACGGCTGGCGGTGCTCGCAGCGATGTTGCACACCGGTATGCCGATCAAATGCGTCTCGCTGAACGCGGTCGGCTCCTACGACACGCACGCCAGCGAGGTGGACACGCTCACGACCAACCTCGAACAGACGATTCCGGCGCTGGTGGCCTTCCAGCGCGATCTGGAAGCGCGCGGTCTAGACCAGCGCGTGATGATCCAGCTGTGGTCGGAGTTCGGACGGCGCCCGAAGGAAAACGGCTCCGGCACAGACCACGGCGCGGGCGGTCTCGCGTTCCTGATCGGCTCGCGAGCGGCAGGCAAAATGGTGGGTGAATTCCCCGGCCTGAGCAAGCTTGATGAAAACGAAAACGTGATCAGGACCTCCGACTACCGCGGCATGTACTGCTCGTTGCTCGAGGAATGGTTCCAGACCGAAGCCGGGCTGGTGATCCCCGAAGCGGCGTCGTTCGAACGGCCTGTGCTCGTCAGCTGAGCGTCTGAGCGGATACGCAGATCGTGAGCTGCGGGCCGTAGCATGCTCCCATGGGGTTTGGCGGTGTTGCCACCAGCGACGTGATACAGGTGCGCGAGTTCGAGGAGGCAGACGAAGCGGCTGTGCTCGCGCTACTGCAGAAAGCGTTCGGCCGCTGGCCCGAGATCGAGACGGTTAGCGCGACAGACTTCTTCCAATGGAAGTTCAGGAGGTGCCCCTTCGGGCAGGCGATGCTGCGTGTCGCCGAGGTCGATGGTGACGTGGCCGGCGTTGCCGCGTACATGCCGTGGCGCTTCCGCGACGGGCAGGTTGAGGTACATGCGCTCCGCGGGGCAGATCTCGCCGTCGATCACGCGCACAGGGGTCGGGGCGTCTCGATGGCGATTCGCGCTGCAGCCCGCTTCGACGAAGTCTTCGCGTTCGCACTCGTTGCTCGACGCGGCGAAAACCCGCGACGGGCGCCTGTCGACGGTCAAGGATCTCCCCTACCTGCGCTGGCGCTATGGCAGCTTCGATCGGTATCGCGCGGTCCGGATCGGCTCCGAGGGATGTGCGGGGATCGCGATCTTCCGCCTCCGTGGCGACGGCATGGTCGTGCACGTCTGTGAGCTGATCTGGAGCTTCTCTAGGAGCCGCGGCGCCTAGGATGCGGCGCGGTGCGCACCGTCACCGCAACCCGCTATGTAACCCCGCTTCGCGAGGGCGGCTCCCTGCCGGGCCTGGTCGAGGCGGATGACGACGGCCTGTACGTGGTCAAGTTTCGCGGCGCCGGCCAGGGGCCGCGCGCACTCGTGGCGGAGATCGTGGCGGGGGAGTTGGCGCGCGCGATCGGGCTGCCGATGCCGGAGCTGGTGCTCGTGGAGCTCGACCCGCGCATCGCGACAGCAGAGCCAGATCAGGAGATACAGGATCTCCTGAAGGCGTCCGAGGGTCTCAACGTGGGCATGGACTTCCTGCCAGGTGCGCTCGCGTACAACCCGCGCGAGCGGATCGACGCCGAGCTGGCGGCGGAGATCGTGTGGTTCGATGCGCTCACTGTCAACGTCGACCGTACGCCGCGCAACCCCAACCTGCTCCGCTGGCACGAGCAGCTGTGGCTGATCGATCACGGCGCAGCGTTCTACCGCCACCACGAGGCCGATGACCCCGCGTGGGATGTCACGGCCGCAGCGCACAGACCGTTTCCCCAGATCGCAGAGCACGTGCTACTCGCCGATGCGGGGTCACTCGAGCAGGCTGGCGAGCGCATCCGGGCACGAGTCGATCAGCCCACACTGGAGGCGCTAGCGGCGTCTGTGCCCGAGGCGTGGGGCGACTCCGGCCAGTACGTCGAGTTCATACGCGCCCGCCTGGAGCTCGCCGATCAGCTCAGCGCGGAGCTCGAGGAGGCGCGTGATGGCAGCCGATGACCCGTTCGCCTATGCGTTGCTGCAGGTCATCCCCAGCATTGAGCGCGGCGAGCGCGTCAACGTGGGCGTCGTGCTCTTCTGCCGGCGACGCGACTTCCTCGCGCTGCGCTGGACGGTTCCCTCGCAGCGCCTGAGCGCGTTTGGTGACCCGCTCGACCTGGATGCGATCTCGGCACAGCTGCAAACGCTCGAGCAGATCGCCGCCGGCGAGGCGCAGGGGGGCGCGGTGGCCGCCCTGCCGATCTCAGAGCGCTTTCACTGGCTGGTCGCACCGACATCGACGATGCTCGTCGCCGGAGAGGTGCATACCGGAATCACCGATGAGCCACAGGCCACACTCGAGCGGCTGTTTGAGCGGCTGGTGCTCTGACGTGCTCGGCTCTGGTTGCTGGCGGTGGCGCTCACGGGCTTGGCTCGGCAATTACCTGCGCCCGCCGCGGCGAGGCGGGTCACGCCGGCCCCGGCCAGAACCTCACGCACGACCTCGTGCGCTTCCCCTATTGCGATAGAGCGCTCAGAAGCTCGGGATGATCGCCCTGCGGTGTTGCGAAGCCGGGCTCGGGGGCGAGGAGCGCAGAAAAGCGGTTCAGTATGGGCATGCAGCCCAGTGCAGACGTCAGCTACACAGACGTCGAGGCCGCTGTAGGGCTTGCACTGGCGCTCGTCTCGACGACGCTCGTAAACCTCGCTTACGTGCGCGAGCACGACGCCGTACGCGAGCTTCCGCCGCTGTCGCTGTCAAGACCGGTGCGCTCCCTACAGCTACTGCTGGCGAGTCGCGGCTGGCTCACGGCGTTCGCAATGGAGTCCGGCGGATTCATCCTGTATGTGATCGCGTTGAGGCTGGCGCCGTTGGCGCTTGTGCAGAGCATCACCGCGGGTGGGATCGGCGTTCTGGCGATCGCGACCGCGCGCCTGGGTCACCGCGCGCTCACGCCGACCGAGCGCGTCGGGGCTGGCGTATCGGTCGCAGGACTGCTGCTCCTCTCGCTGTCGCTCGCCGGAGGTGTACAGCAGAGCACGCGCGGCGATCTCATCGATATCGGGCTGTGGCTCGGTTGCACGAGCGCAGCCGCTTTGCTCGTCCTCAGCATCGGGCGTCCGCTTTTCGGCGCGGCGCGCGCCGACGCGATCGCCGGCGGGCTGCTGTTCTCGTGTGGAGACATCTCGACGAAGATCGCCACTGAGGGCGGCGCCAGAGTGCTGTTCGCGCTCGCGGCGATCTTCGGGTACGCGCTGGGCAGCTCGCTGCTCCAGCTCGGCTACCAGCGCGGCACGGCGCTCAGCATCGCGGGCGTGGCGACATTGCTCACGGCCGCCCTGCCGATCGCCGCCGGCTCGGTGCTATTGCACGAGACGCCGCCACACGGAGCCCAGGGTGTACTGCGTGTGGTGTCGTTCGCCGCGGTTGTGACGGGCGCGATCCTGCTGGGCCGGCCTCGTCCCCGCGCGCCCGACGACGGCGTAGAGCCCGCGTGAGCCGGACGATAGTGGCGTCGAGTTGCATTGTCAGGCGCACCGGGTACCGTTTGACCAGGCCCAGAACAGCACAGGAGCGTTGACTGCCATGAAGGCGTACCCACTTCGCAGTGTCAGCCTGCACGGTAACGACTACGCCTATCGCCAGGCCGGTTCCGGCCCAGTGGTGGTGCTGATTCACGGCATCACGTCAGACTCAACGACCTGGGCCCAGGTTATGCCCGGCCTGGCCAAGCACTTCACGGTCATTGCACCCGACCTGCTCGGCCACGGCGGCTCGGCAAAGCCAACGGGCGACTATTCACTGGGCGCCCACGCGAGCCTCGTGCGCGACATCCTGCAGGAGCTCGAATATGACCGGGCCACGTTCGTAGGGCACTCGCTCGGCGGCGGCGTCGCAATGCAGATCGCCTACCAGTTCCCCGAGCGCTGCGAACGGCTGATCCTCGTTGATAGCGGCGGCCTGGGACGGGAGGTCAGCCTGCTGCTCCGCGCGGCCACGCTTCCCGGTGCCGAGTACGTCCTGCCGATCCTCACCAATGGTCGGCTGCTCGATGCCGGACGGATCGTGGGAAGAGTGATGGGAGCGGTCGGTCTAGGACCAGGCACAGATCTGCGCGAAAGCGCACACGGCCACGCCACGCTCGCCGACAGGGTCACCAGGGAAGCGTTCCTGCGTACGGTGCGCTCGGTCGTCGAGCCCAGCGGCCAGCGGGTAGACGCCACCGATCGCCTCTACCTCGCCGAACGCGCGCCGATGCTCTTCGTCTGGGGTCAGCGCGACACGCTGATCCCCGTCTCCCACGGTCACAGCGCGCACGCCCGTGTCCCGACGAGTCGTCTAGAGGTCTTTGAGGACTCGGGTCACTTCCCTCACCTGGACGAGCCCAAACGTTTCGTCAAGGTGCTGGGCGAGTTCATCTCCAGCACTGAACCGAAAGCGCTCGAGGCAGATCGCTCGACGCGACGGCGCATGGCACGGAGTGCGTGAGGCCAGAGACGCAGCAGGCACACACGGTTGTCTACCGCTGCCATCGGATTGTGCGGGGCGGCGCAGCGGGTTACGATCGCCGACGGGGGGTGTCACCTCGGCAAGGAGGAAGCATGGCGTCGCACAGGATGGTCCGACCCTTTTACAGCGGAGCGCCGACCCGAGCGCTCGCCATGGTGGTGGTGGCTGCGTCGTTTGCAGTAGCGCCGGCTGTCGCGTCCGCAGAAGAAGTCAACGGGCCGAACAAATCCGCTACCACCTGGCTGTGTAACCCGCAGAAGCAATCGGCCAGCAACGACCCGTGCCTGGAATCCCGCGCCGCGACCGTCGTGAGCTACTCGGGCAACACCCGCAAGGAAACCGTCGAACCGGAAGCGCCGTCGAATGGCACGCCCGTGGACTGCTTCTACGTCTACCCGACCGTCAACAAGGGTGAAGGTCCGAACGCCAACCCTCATGTAGACGGTCCTGAAGAAGAACTCGTCGCTCGCGAGCAGGCATCGCGCTTCTCGCAGGTGTGCAAGGTGTACGCCCCGATCTATGCGCAGGTCACGCTGGGGGCGAAAGAACCCACGCTGCACGACGCAGAGGTTGCCTACGACGGGGTGAAGGCCTCGTTCGAAGAATACATGGCCGACTACAACGACGGACGCGGCTTTGTGCTGATCGGGCACTCGCAGGGCGCGGCCATACTGAAGGCGATCATCCACAAACTGATCGAAGAAGAACACAAGGAATGGCTGCACCAGCTCGTCTCGGCGATCGTTCTCGGGGGCGCGGTGGAAGTCGAAGCCGGGGAGCCGGCCGATGGCTCCTTCGACGAAGTTCCAGCCTGCGGCACCGAAGCCGAGGACGGATGCGTAACCGCCTACTCCTCCTACTACACCGAATCCCCGCCTGAACCAGCCCCCAGCTCGATCTTCACGCGCACGATCTGGCCAGGTCGAGAAGTCCTATGTGTGAATCCGACGCTTGCGCAGCAGGAGAAAACGTCCAAGGGTCCTCTGTATCCCTACGTGCCCACCACGACGATGAAAGGCGAGGCAGAAAGCGGCCAACCCGCCCCTAAAGCCTCGACCCCGTGGATCGCGGAGCCGGGCCTCGCGACCGCCCAATGCAGGCGCTATGACTGGGCCACATGGCTGCAGGTCAAGCTTGCGAGCATGAGCACGTCCGTCGAATCGGAACGCAAGGCGGACAACGAACTACCTGTAGAAGAAGAGTACGGTGGCGAAGATTGGGGTCTGCACCGAGAGGATGTCAACGAGGCCCTCGGCAACCTCGTGGGCACCGTTGAAGCCGAGGAGAAGACCTACCTGGCGGGCAAGTGATCCGGGGCCGTCCCATTCGTGCCTGCCGGCATTAGGAGGCCCTGATCCCCTCACGCACAGCGGCCTTCAAAATCTTTGATCGAATGACGAGACGGCCGAGCTTGTGTGCTTCGCCGTCGCGAGACAGTATGCGTCAGGGAGGCCGATCGGGTGCCGTCGTCGCAGGCGAGCTGCTTCTACCCCTATGGCCTCGTTCAGCTGGTGTACGGCGACGCCGAGAGCGGCGATCGCCTCCCGGGCGGCGGCTAGCTTCGCGATGTTTGCGGAGGGGGCGATTAGCACCTCGGTGAGGGTCACGACGCTGACCGCGCACGCTCCTCGCTTGTGCTGGCGGTGGATAGGTCGATCACCTTGCACAGATTCCAGGTCGATGGCGACGTTCCGTACCCGCGCTAACGGGCGCACGCTGTTCGCCTTGAATCTGCCTGTAGCTGGTTCTACGCTATAAGCATGCGATAGGCGCAACGACATATCCCATCTCTCCGACGATCCGTGCGTGCGGCGACTCGATGCGGGGTTTACTCTGACCTGAGCTGACCCGGCAGGCATCGCACCACCGGGCTTGGGTCCAAACCAAGCCGGCTCGATAGCCCGAACCACTCCGGTTCAGAACAGCGCGCTATGGAAGTTGGAGGCAATGATGGGAGCGCCCCGCGAAAATCGCGGAGGCCATCCTCGACCTCCGTCGCATACCGACACCCAGATTGCCCGCCGAAATCGGGCAAGAGGAGCGTACGCCCCAGAGCGTCACGAGAGCCGCGCAAAGCGAGGCTTGTTGACGACCGTCAACGAGTGGGCGCCGCTACTGACGCTTGTGGTGTCGCTGCTGCTACTCGCGGTCGCCGTGGCAACGTTGGTTTGGATGGTTTGCTTCTCCGCACCCACGGTGGTCACGGTCGAGCCTGGGCCACCGGCCCAGCGGTCGCATCAACTCCACACAAGCGCCCGAATCAAGCCGACTGTGCGGAGCGCTTATCACCAGTCTAGACAGACGGCCCGCGACCACAAACGGAACCATATCGGAACTACGGCGACCGTTTCTGACCCCAAAACCCTGGGATTTCCAGGCACTTCTGTGATGGGCGATACTGGGCTCGAAATCGCCTCTGGCACTCAGGTAAGGCCAGATTGCCTGGTTTTACTGGCCTACGGTCCTCTCAGATCAGCTCAGGTTCGCTCAAATTGCTACCAAAATTGCTACCAAGCTCGGGCAAGTCGCGGCCGTGGGAACGATCGCTCGCACGCCTCCTCTTCGTCCGTTGCGGCACTCATGCACGCTCCAGCTTCGATGGCGTTCCAGGTGTGGGGCTATCCGCATCGACGCCTGCCGGGTCTGGGCCAAGCGACCAATTGTTGTGCTCGGCCCGAGCTGTGGATCCCGGTTTGAGTTGACCCCGCGGGACTAGGCGCCGACGCTCCTCGCGGCCAAGAGCTGCTCCACCTGTTCGACGCCTTTGGGTGACATCGTGACCACCCCGAGTCCTTGGTCGTACTCGATAAGTCTCTTTTTGTGGCCCGGCCGAAGCACGTCCCGCCGGAATGTGCTCATGCTGGAGTACTCCACGGAGTCGAGTAGTTCCTTGTCGGTCAGCGGCCCAGCCGAGGCGTGGAGCAGCAGGAGTGACTTATCTTTCGCGCTCAGATCGGGGTCGAGTACGCGCATCTTGTCGCCCACCTTCCAGATCAGTGGCGCGTCGCGTTCGACCAACGCGTCAACGATCTCCGCTGCCTCGTCTACAGAGCAACGATGGAAGATGCGCACCAGCTCGGCGACCAGCCACTTAGACATCTGAAGGACGCATACTGCATCCATATGGTTTGGATCAACTTCGCCGCCAACATGACCTACGTTCCGGTTGTTTCGGACCTCGTACAGCGCGAGCAGCATGCGCGGAATCTGGACTTTTAGCGACCGAGATATCCCTGTTGTTTCTTCGATCTTGCGACATGCATCAACCATGTTGCGCGGCTTTGATGCGCGTCTGGGAAGCTTTCCATCGACCTGACCACGGACGATCGTGTACACCATCTCGGACAGCTTGCCGCCGTTTAGCTCCGCTGGCTCCCAGCGACGCTCGGAATAGTTCTGGACGATCCTACTGAAGGCGTCGACCAATTCGGAGCGCAGCTCGGCCGGCAGGTCGGCCAGCACTTCGTTTGCGGAGAGTACCTTCGTCAGCTCCATGGCATTCCCTACTCAGGGTCTACAGATTGACATAGACCCATTTTCCGTCCTCCTTAAGGCGTCTCAGCTCACGCGACTTCGTCAGCTTGAATAGGACTGGAGATAGGCTGGTCACAGGATAAATGTGTGCTCGCTCCTCGAGCGTTGCCTTCACATCGCCGAGGCTGCGCTTGGTCTTGAAGTAGTCCTCGTTAATCAACTCGCGGACGTAGCCCGTGGCGCCTCTTGCCTCTTTCGGCGCCGTTTGACCCGAGCGACTGGCTGCGCGCCGGCGACGCGCTTTGTTGCTCGGGCCACGGGGCGGGTCCGTCTGGGTTTGGGCGCTATCCCCGGAAAAGCGGCCGAGAAGCAGAGCCACCTCCTCGGCTGTTCCTTCAATCGAGACTGTGGTCCCGTCGGGCAACACCAGGTTCGCATTGGCCATGCCACCGTTATACCAAACGACGCGGCATACCTTCGGAATATACGTTCGGGCTACGACGTGATCCTGCAGCCCAAGGGCCGCGATCCCGTCGCTGTAGCCCGGTACGAAGGCCGGCGTTGGCGATGATGCCCCGAGGGCTACCACGACGTCCCGGCGCTGGAGGCGTAGCGTTGAAAATGATCCCATCGCCATGCCCCTAGCAGGGGTACAGCTCCATCCGTCGAGGCGCGCGGGATGCAAGCGTCTCCGGAGGCGTCCACCTCACTACTGCACAGGACGAAAAGCAGTGTGCAAGCCATCGTTACCGGCGCCGCGCATCGACGAGCCACTTCGGGAACGCTGCACTAACTCAGGTGCTTGCCCGGCAAGTCAGGCGTGCGCGAGGTCGCGCATCTGACGCACCGGGTGACGCCCAAGACGACTCAACGTCGCGTAGGACGAGGCGTGCCCATGCGTGCGGGGCGCAACGCTGACGGGCACACGGCCCCTGAGT